>NZ_CM128607.1:2115000-2390000 GCF_052908355.1 Rhizobium sp. PAMB 3182
GCCGGGCGCACTTCTTCTGCATGCCTACCCCGACAGGGTGGCGCTGCAGCGCGGCGGACGCGGGCGGTTCGTGCTGGCCAACGGCCGCGGCGCCGAATTGCCGGAGACCGACCGGCTCGCCGGGGCGTCCATGCTGGTTGTGGCCGACCTTACCGGCCGGGCCCAGAGCCCGCGCATTCTGGCCGCCGCCGAGGCGGACCGAAAGCAGATCGAGGCCGAATTTCCCGAACTGATCCGGCGCGAGGACCAGTCCTTCTTCGATGTCGCGAGCCGGCAGGTGCGCGGACGGCGGGTAACAAGGCTCGGGGCGATCATTCTGGACGAATCGCCGCTCCCGCGGCCCACCGGCGAGGCGGCGGCGCGGGGGCTGGCCGACGGCGTTCGGCAATTGGGCACTACCGCCCTGCCCTTCAGCAAGGACGCGATCCAGATCAGGGACAGGATCGCCTTTCTCAGAAAGAGCGGTGACGAGAGCTTTCCGGCGATGGACGACGAGGCACTGCTGGCGCGGCTTGAGGACTGGTTCATCCCCTTCCAGTCCGGGGTCACGAGTTTCGACGGCATTTCATCAGGCAACCTGGCGAAAGGCCTGCTGTCGCTCGTGCCCTATGATAGGAAGGGCGAGCTCGAGCGGCTGGTACCAACGCATTTCACAGCGCCGACGGGGCAGAGCCATCCGATCCGTTATGACGGCGAGGAGCCGGTGCTTTCGATCCGCGTCCAGGAGCTCTTCGGCCTGACCACACATCCGACGATCGGCGGCGGCCGTATACCTCTTCTGCTGGAGCTCTTGTCGCCGGCGCACCGGCTGATCCAGACGACGCGCGACTTGCCGGGCTTCTGGGCCGGCTCGTGGCGGGACGTGCGCGCGGACATGCGCGGGCGGTATCCGAAGCATGTCTGGCCGGACAATCCGGCGGAGGCTTTGCCGACGACACGTGCGAAACCCCGTGCTAAATGAGGTCCCATGACAGCAGTTGAGACAGTGGACGAGCTTTCCGACAAGGGCATGAAGCAATCCGACGATCATTCGAGCCGGCGCCTTCGCCTGCAGACGCTCATCCGGCTGAGATGGCTGGCGATCTGCGGCCAGGGTCTGACCGTCGCGCTCGTGTCGCTCGCCCTCGGGTTTGACATCCCGCTGGTCATGGCCGCCGTCCTGATCGCCAGCCTTGCCGGGCTCAACATGTACCTGACCTTCGGGTTTCCGGCGGCGCACCGACTGACGCCGCGCGCGACGCTGATCGTCCTCAGCTTCGACCTGATCCAGCTTTCGGCGCTTCTCTTCATCACCGGCGGATTGGCCAACCCCTTCGCGCCGCTGATCTGCGTGCCGGTGGTCATCTCGTTCGCCTCGCAGCCGATCCGGCATTCGATGGCGTTGATCGTGATCGCGCTGGCGGCGACAACGATCCTTGCCTTTTCGCCCTTCTCCCTGCCATGGATGCCGGGCGAGGAGATCGCGCTGCATCCGGTGATGCAGCTTGCCGTCTGGAGCGCCATTGCCACAATGATGGGTTTCGCAGCCTTCTATACCCACCGTGTTTCGCGCGAGGCGACCGAGCTCTCCGATGCGCTGACTGCAACCGAACTGGTGCTGCAGCGGCAGAAGCACCTGTCCCAGCTCGACGGACTTGCCGCCGCCGCCGCCCACGAACTCGGGACGCCGCTCGCCACGATCAGCGTCGTCGCCAAGGAAATGGAGCGGGGGCTGGCCAAGGACGATCCGCTGCGCGAGGACGTGATGTTGCTCAGAAGCCAGAGCGAGCGCTGCAGGGACATTCTTCGTCGGCTGACGACGCTGTCGACCGAAGGCGACACGCATATGCGCAACCTGCCGCTGTCGTCGATGATCGAGGAGGTCATAGCGCCGCACCGCGACGCCGGCGTCGACATCATTGTCGTGGAAAAGAGCGAGCGCGCCAAGGAACCGACGGGGATACGCAACGACGCCATTACCTACGGGCTCGGCAATCTGGTGGAGAATGCCGTCGACTATGCGCAAACCGAGGTGACGATTACCGTCGAACACGATGCGGCGCGCATTTCGATCACCATAGAAGACGACGGGGAAGGCTATCCGCCGGACATCCTCGCCCGCATCGGGGAGCCCTATGTCACCAGCCGCAACCGCGATGACATTGCCGGCGGCCTGGGTCTCGGCCTGTTCATCGCCAAGACGCTTCTGGAGCGGTCGGGGGCGAGCCTCAGGTTCGAAAACAAGGCGGAAGACGACCCGGGCGCCCGCATCATCGTCAGCTGGCCGCGCTATCTGATGGAAACGAAAGCGGCAATTTAACTTTACCCGTGCGGCAAAGACACCATATAGACGTTTGAAATTGCCTACTTGTGGCACGCGATGTGAACAGGACCACAGGACATGAGTGAAAAAGACATGAGCCTACCCGCCGGGACCGACGTCGATCCGGACATAAACGACAATCCCATCGGACCGGATGCCTCGCTGCTGATCGTCGATGACGACGGTCCTTTCGTTCGCCGCCTTGCGCGCGCCATGGAAACGCGGGGCTTCGCCGTCGAAATGGCGGAAACGGTCTCCGAAGGCATTGCCAAGACCCGCGCCCATGCGCCGAAATATGCGGTGATCGACCTGCGGCTGAGCGACGGCAACGGGCTGGACGTGATCGAGGCGATCCGCAAGGAGCGCAACGACACCCGCATCATCGTGCTGACGGGCTACGGCAACATCGCCACGGCGGTGAATGCCGTGAAGCTCGGCGCCGTCGATTATCTCGCAAAGCCGGCCGATGCGGATGACGTCTACGCCGCCCTGACCCAACGTCCCGGCGAGAAGGCCGAACTGCCGGAAAATCCGATGTCGGCCGATCGTGTCCGCTGGGAGCATATCCAGCGCGTCTACGAGATGTGCGAACGCAACGTCTCGGAAACCGCCCGCCGGCTCAACATGCACCGCCGCACACTGCAGCGGATTCTGGCCAAGCGCGCGCCGAAATAGCGCTACTCGCCTGTCGGCGTCCTTGCCGCCGCCCATTCCGCCCGCATCAGCCTTTCGGCGGCCGTGCGGGAGAAGTTGAGGGTGATCGCCTTGCGCCGTGACGCCGCAAGGCGACTCTCGGATGCCTCGCGCACGATGTGCGCTCCATAACCGTCCGAAAGGATGAGACCGCAGGCCTCCGGAAAGATCTCCAGCGGCACACCCTTGTGCGTGGCGAAATAGAAGGTGTCGCAGTGGTCGAGATATTCGGGCCATTTGCGGTCGACCCGAAAGTCCTCGATCGAGGTCTTGATCTCGACGATGGTGATGTCGCCCTTGTCCGAAAGGCAGATGAGATCGGCGCGCCGGCCGCCGGCGAGCGAAAGCTCCGGAAGCACAGCCAGCCGCATTTCGTGCATCAGGATCTGCACTCCTCTGCGCACCAGCATCGCACGATCGGACTGGCGACCGTCAAGAAGCGGATTGTCGTTGTGGATGTCGAGTATCGCCATGCGCTCACTTCACATATACGTAATGTTGATTCTTTTGAAATTGTTGCAAAAATGCAATTCACTTTCAATTTGGGGGGCGCTACCAAGTCTAGCGCGTACGGTCGCTCGAAAAACTCGGTTTAACAGAAAATAAACCATACTCGACGATTTTGGCGAAGCCGTATCAATCAGATTCCTTACCAGACGAGACCCCTATGCGCTTTCGCACCGCCCTGACCGCATTCGCCCTGGCTGCCACCCTTGCCGCAGCCGGGTGCTCCACCACCTCGGAGACAGGTGGAACGACGACCGAAACCTCCCAGATCTTCACCAATTCCTACGGCTCGGTTACCGATTCCGGCTACACCCTGCCGGCGATCCCGATCTCGAAGGTGCCGGAACGCTTCCATCGCCAGATCGTCAGCTATCGCACCAGCGAAAAGCCGGGCACGATCATTGTCGATACGCCTTCGCGTTTCCTCTACTATGTGCTGCCCGGCGGCAAGGCCGTTCGTTACGGCATCGGCGTCGGCAAGCAGGGCTTCTCCTGGTCCGGAAACGCTTACGTCGCCTGGAAGCAGGAATGGCCGACCTGGCATCCGCCGAAGGAAATGGCCGTGCGCAAGCCGGAAGTCGCCAAGTATGTCGAGGACGGCATGGGCCCGGGCCTGAGCAACCCGCTCGGTGCACGCGCGCTCTACCTCTTCAACGACCAGGGCCAGGACACGCTCTTCCGCCTTCATGGCACGCCTGAATGGAACTCGATCGGCAAGGCCGTTTCGTCCGGCTGCATCCGCCTGATGAACCAGGACATCATCGACCTCTATTCGCGCGTCACGCCCGGCCGCAACACCAAGGTCATCGTGCAGCAGTAATTGCCGCTTCCGCAAAGACTAAAAAGCCGCCGGTGAGATTGTCTCCCGGCGGCTTTTTCGTTTGAACTTTTGCGATCGTCAGGCGGCCTGGGCCTTCAGCTCCAGGCGGCGGCGGTGCAGCACCGGCTCGGTATAGCCGTTCGGCTGTTCGCGGCCCTTCAGAACCAGGTCGAGAGCGGCCTGGAAGGCGATCGAGGCGTCATAGTCCTTCGCCATCGGCACATAGGCCGGGTCGCCGGCATTCTGGCCATCGACGACGACCGCCATGCGCTTCATGGTCTCGACGATCTGTTCTTGTGTCACGACGCCGTGATGCAGCCAGTTGGCCATATGCTGGGAGGAGATGCGCAGCGTCGCCCGGTCTTCCATCAGTCCGACATTGTTGATGTCCGGCACCTTGGAGCAACCGACGCCCTGGTCGACCCAGCGCACGACGTAGCCGAGAATGCCCTGCGCATTGTTGTCGAGTTCGGCCTGGATTTCCTCCGGCGTCCAGTTCGGACGCGAAGCAACCGGCACGGACAGGATGTCGGACAGTTTCGCACGGTCCCGACCGGCAAGCTTCTTCTGGACGTCGGCGACGTTGATCTTGTGGTAGTGGGTGGCGTGCAGGGTCGCGGCCGTCGGCGACGGCACCCAGGCGGTGTTGGCGCCGGCTTTCGGATGGCCGATCTTCTGCTCGAGCATGGCCGCCATCAGATCCGGCATCGCCCACATGCCCTTGCCGATCTGCGCATGGCCGGACAGACCGCATTCGAGGCCGATGTCGACGTTCCAGTTTTCGTAGGCCGAAATCCAGGCCGCCTGCTTCATGTCGCCCTTGCGGATCATCGGCCCGGCTTCCATCGAGGTGTGGATCTCGTCGCCGGTTCGGTCGAGGAAGCCCGTGTTGATGAAGACGACGCGGGTCCTAGCGGCGCGGATGCATTCCTTGAGGTTGACCGTCGTCCGGCGCTCTTCGTCCATGATGCCCATCTTGATGGTGTCGCGGGCCATCCCGAGCGCATCTTCGACGCGGCTGAAGATCTCGCAGGCAAAGGCAACCTCTTCCGGCCCGTGCATCTTCGGCTTGACGACATACATCGAGCCTTCGCGGGAATTGGCGCGGCGGCCGTTCGGCCCGATGTCGTAGAGTGCGATCAGGGCGGTGATCACCGCGTCCATGATGCCTTCCGGCACCTCGTTGCCGTCCCGGTCGAGGATCGCCGGATTGGTCATCAGGTGACCAACATTGCGCACCAGCATCAGTGAACGACCTTTCAGCGTCGCCTTCTGGTGGTCGGGCGTCAGATAGTCGAGATCGTCATTGAGCTTGCGGGTGAAGGTCTTGCCGCCCTTGGAGACGTCTTCGGTCAGGTCACCACGCATCAGGCCGAGCCAGTTGGCATAGACGGTGACCTTGTCCTCGGCATCCACGGCGGCGACCGAATCCTCGCAATCCATGATCGTGGTGATCGCCGATTCGAGGCCGACATCGGCGATATGGGCCGGATCGTCCTTGCCGATCATGCTGTCCGGGTCGACGAAGACCAGCGTGTGCAGGTTGTTGGTCTTGAAATACAGACGATAGGCCGTGTCGCTTTCGCGCTTGAAGCCGACATATTGCGACGGGTCGGCAAGGCCGGTCTGCCCGGCCTCGGTGTCGACGATGAGCGCACCGTTCTCGAATTCGAACCCCGTGACATCGGCCCATTTGCCGGCGGCAAGCGGCACGCTCTCGTCCAGGAGGCTTTTCGCCCAGGCGATGACACGCGCGCCGCGCTGCGAATCGTACCCTTTGCCCGTCGGCAGGTCGCCGAGCGCATCCGTGCCATAGAGCGCATCATAGAGCGAACCCCAGCGCGCATTGGCGGCGTTCAGCGCATAGCGGGCGTTCATGACCGGCACGACAAGCTGCGGACCGGCGATCGAGGCGATTTCGGGATCGACATTCTTCGTCTCGACCGAGAAATCCGGACCTTCCGGCAGCAGATAGCCGATCTCGCGCAGGAAGCCCTCGTAGACGGCCATGTCGACCGGCGCGCCGTTTTGGCGGTACCAGTCATCGATCCTGGCCTGCAGATCGTCGCGCTTCTTCAGGAGAGCCCGGTTCTTCGGCGCAAGATCATGGACGATCGACGAAAAGGCGGAGAAGAAATGCTCCGCATCGACCCCGGTCCCAGGCAATGCCTGGTCGACCAGAAAGTCATGGAGGGCTTTATCGATCGACAATCCGTTCTTTTCAATCCGGCTCATGCGGTAATCTCCCAGCAGCGGCTATGCGCCGATTTTCGGCATTCTTGGCGATAGTGCCAAATTGCACCGGAAAGACTCGATGTCAATTTTGCAAAAGTTCCAAGGATTTTTTCCATTTTGGAATAAGTTTGATTTTCGCGCTGTCAGCGGGCGGTAATCCGCATCGGTACTCCGCCCTTCGGTTGGGTCGTCAGCCGCTGTACGGGCCAGGGATTCGTCTCAGGTAGCACGTCGAAACGGAAGCGGTGCATGAGCGTCGCCAGGATGATAACCGCCTCCTGCATGGCGAAGGTCGCGCCGATGCAGATGCGCGGGCCGGCGCCGAAGGGCAGGAACTGGAAGCGCCCGATGCGGTCGCGATTTTCCGGCAGGAAGCGCTCGGGCATGAAGGCGCGTGGCTTTTCCCAGTAAAGCGTATGGCGATGGAGCGTCCAGGGCATGATGAGGATGGTGATGCCGGCCGGTATCTCCAGTGTCTTGCCGTCGCCGTCGACCCATGTGTCGGCGTCGATCGCCGCGCGATTGATCGACGGTGCCGGCGGATAGAGCCGAAGGGCTTCCTCAAAGGAGGCGCGGACGTTCGGCATCCGGTCGAGCCAGGTCACCGGCTCGGCACCACTTGCGAGAACCTCGTCGATCTCGCTTTCCATCCGCTCGCGAACGGCGGGCGCATTGCCGATGCAGTAAAGCGTCCATGCGAGCGCACGGGCGGTGGTTTCGTGGCCGGCGCCGATGAAGGTCAGGATGTTGTCGGCGATTTCCTCGTCCGAGAGGCCGTCCGGACCACCGGCTTCCAGCAGCAGCGTAAGGAAATCTTCCGGCACGGATTGCCGGTCGGTCTCCATGCGCGCCCTCCTCGCCTGCATCGTCTGCCGAACGATGTCCCTGAACTTTTCGAGCACCTTTTGACCGCGCCAGCGGCTGACGCGCGGCAACCATGACGGCGCCAGCAGCAGATCGAGCGGGTCGACACGCCCCATCGTCGCGAGCAACTGGTTCACATCCTCGGCAAAGTCATCCGTGACGCTGGCGATCTCGCCGGAAAACAGGGTGTCGGACAGGATGGCGAAGGTGAGCTCGGTCATGTCGACGGCAACATCACGCTGAACTGCCTCGCCGTCTTCGGACCGGTAGCGATCGAGGAAGGCGATCGACTGGCCGAGCATCTGGCTGGCAAAGCCGAACGCGTGGCGTGGCGTGAAAGCGGGCGCCATTGCCTTGCGCGAGCGTTTCCAGACGGGACCTTCCGCCGTCAGCAGGCCGTCCCGGAGGATCGGCCGCAGGATCAACTGCCGGACCGTGGACATGCGATAGTTGGCGGCGTTGTCGACGAGAATATGCCGGATCAGACCGGGATCGTTGACGATGAGGGTCCGCTGGTTGGGAAACTTCGCGTCGATATAGGGCAGCGTATACGACGGCTCGCCCCAGAGTTCGAGCGGGTTGCGGAAGACCGTCTTGATGATTTCCAGCCGGCCGGGCGGCGAGGTCCTGGGAATGGGAGCTGGTGGCTCGAAGGGGTCGGGACGCATGTCCATGGATGTCTTCCTCTTTGCCTCAAGGTTAGGGCATGTGCCCCCGCAGTCAATCGAACAATCCCGGCGCAATTGCGAATGCGGATCCGGTCGGGGCTGCGCGCATTGACGAAACGAAATTACTAATCAAACGATTGACTAGTAACGGCGATTACCATTAGATGGTAATTCTTATTACCAATCCGTACGTCTTGCGACGCAAACCGGCAGACCTCGCTATTGCGTGAGGGCCAATCTCCTTTACGGAGCCGGCAGACACGTTGCGCAATCGTTCATCGACAGGACCGCGACGTGACTGCAATTGCCCCAATTCCAAGCATCGGCCTTCCCCGGTCTCTGCGAGAGGGAGAGACGGTTCTCGAGACATATAAAGTGGTGAAGCGCCTCGGCATCGGCCGGACCGGCGAGGTCTACCAGATGATCAATTGCCAATCTGGTCGCAACGTCGCGATGAAATACGTCCGCGGAGAGACGCAAGGCCGCGAGGCCGCGCAACGCGAAATGAAGGCCCAGACCGCCTGCCGCCACGAGCATGTTGTGGATACGCTGGCCTTCCATCCGCACGATCAATACTCCATGATCGAGATGGAATTCATGGACGACGGCTCGCTTGCCGACACGCTCGCGAGACGTTTCGTTCCCGTCGCGGAATCGGTCGACTATACGCGGCAGATCCTGGCGGCACTGTCGAAAGTCCACAACATAGGGGTGGTGCATCGCGATGTCGGCGCCGAAAATGTCATGCTGTCCGGCGATACCGCCAAGCTGACGGATTTCGGTGCCGCCTTCCACATGCCCACCGGCCGGATGGTTTCCGATCTTGTCTACAAGCCCTATATCCCGCCCGAAACAGCCGCCGGGGACGCCTCGTCGCCCTCCTGGGACATTTTCGATGCCGGGCTGATGCTGCTGCGCAGCGTCAACAACATGGCGAGCTTTCACAAGATCCTGACAGACGCGCGGCAATCGCTGGACAAGGGCAGGAACATCGCGGACCTGATCGGTTTTGCCGACTACGTGCCGGAGCGGATCAGGCGAATCGTCAGAAAAGCGGTCAGCTTCGATCCGCACGACCGTTTTGATTCGGTGACCGAGTTCAAGCGCGCCCTCGACCAGCTGTCTTTCGCGCGCCAATGGGTGCGCGTCGGCGTCGACCGCTGGATATGCGGCGGGGGAGACACTCAGGAAATTCTTGCGTTGCGTCCGGGCGTGTTTCCCGCCCTCATCCACACTGTCGGAAGGAAACGGCAGGCATTCTCGACCTTTCGAAGTGAAAAAGAGGCGCGCAGCCGGATTGCGGCGCTGGTCGCCAAGTCAACGCTCCGCTAGCCGGCACAGACTGCGAAGCGCCGGCCCCCTTCCCCGGTTTGACCCGGAACAGGCTCTTGTCCTACGCTGATCCGGGGTGAGTTTTCGGGGAACAGGATCTTGAGCGACGTGGAAGAGGAAATGCCAGCCGTGCGCGACGAGCGGCGGACGGCGATATTGAACGCGGCTGCGGAGGTCTTTCTCGAGCAGGGCTACGCGGCAGCCAGCATCGATGCCGTGATCGAGAAGGTCGGCGGCTCGAAGCGCAACATATATACACTCTTCGGCAACAAGGAGGGGCTGTTCATCGCCCTGATTTCCCAATGTGCCGAACAGGCGTCCAGCGAGATGTCATTCGAAGGCGCGAGCCACCTGCCGCTCGAGGACGCGCTGCGGCAGTTCGCGCTGCGCTTTCTCAACCTGTTCATGAGCCCGGTGATGGTCGGGGTTTACCGCGGCGTCGTCGGCGAAGCCCATCGCCTGCCGCATCTGGCCGAAGCCTTCTACGAAAACGGGCCGAAAAAAGGGGCTCGGCGTCTGGCCGCGATATTGTCCGCCGCAGCGGCGCGCGGCGACATTCAGGTCGACGACCCGCTTTACACGGCCACACAATTCATCGGCATGTTGCGGTCGAACCTTCACCTGGAGATCGTTCTCGGCCTGAGAGAGCCCCTCAGCCGGGCCGAAATCGACACGGTTGCCGACACGTCTGTCGCGCTGTTCCTGGGCGGCCTGCTGCACCCGGAACCCGCGGCGGCGGCGCCTTAACGCAGAAGACCCTGCAGCTGATCCAGCTTGTCGTTGATGAGCCAGCCGTAATAATTCTCTTCCGGCCAGGCCTTGCCGCCGGATTTCCGCTTTGCCGCCAGCTGGCGCGCGCGATCGCGGGAGGCCCCGAGATTGTACAGCGTGGCGGTGATGCCGGGATTGTCGGAAATGTCGACGCCGGCGATCTTCCGGTAATCGTCGATCGCGGTGCGGATGGTCGCGGCCATGTAGGCCAGCGACTGGTCGGGATCCATGATCGCCTTGTAGACGTCGGCCGCATCGTTCTCGTCGAGCTTCTTGTAGCCGGAAACGCGGTGGACCATGTCGCTCATCATCAGCGCCGTCAGCGGATTGATCTGGCCGAGACCGAAGGTCTGGCCGGCGTAGAAAGGCTGGAAGAAGACGGCGGAGAAGCGGTTGTTCGGAAAGCTCTCGCCATCGACGGTCTTGCCCCGGAACTTTGAATTCCAGACATCTTCCCGGCAGCCCCACAGGTCGTAGGAGCTCATGCCCGCCGTGCATCCGGCAAACTGCGGACGGTCGACGAAATGGTCGACCTTCTCGTCGTTGTAGGCGAAGCGGAAGCTCTCGCCGGCGTAGGAAGCCGCCTTGATGTAATAGGACTGCAGCCGGTCGTAGGCATCGACATTATAGGTATGCTCGCCGACGAGGGCGCCGATCATGTGCATCGGGTCGATGCCGTAGGCCGCGGCCGTCGACTTGATCTTGCCCATCAGCGTGTGGTCGGAAGACAGCAGCGCATAGATCTTGTCGTACTTGTCGTCGAAGCTGGTCCGGCCGGCCTTCGTCCGGCGGACGGACGCGCCCGGGATCGGCGGCTGGGTGGCGTTGCGGTTGCCCGGCGGCACCATGTCGGCTGCGTGGGATGCAAGCGGAAAGCTGGTCAGGGCAATCACGAGTACCGTGCGGAGAAGCTTCACGATCGAATGGTCCTGTAAACGTTGAGCAGATGTCGGTCCCTCGGGTTCCGTTATCGGAAGGCCACAGCAAACATTCTATGCCGTCAAACGTCCGGCATGAAAAGGGACGGCCCCTCCTTAAAGAAAAGGAGAGGCCGTTGTCGAGTGCCAAACGGTCACAGTGCCGTGACGCGGGTTCAAGCCCTTGCGCACATTCGGCTATTTTGCCTGTCGCTACAGGATGTAGCGCGACAGGTCGGTGTCGGCGGCAAGATCGCCGACATGCTTGCGGACATAGGCCTGGTCGATCGTCACGCCGGAACCGGAGCGATCCGGTGCGTTGAAGGAGATCTCGTCGAGCACACGCTCCATCACGGTCTGCAGGCGGCGCGCGCCGATGTTCTCGACCGTCGCGTTCAGATGAACCGCGACATCGGCCAGCGCATCGATGGCGTCCTCGGTGAAGTCGAGCGCCACCTCTTCGGTATCCATCAGCGCCTTGTACTGGCGGATGAGGCTTGCCTCCGTCTCCGTCAGGATACGGCGGAAATCCTCCTTGGTCAGCGGCTTCAGCTCGACGCGGATCGGCAGGCGGCCCTGCAGCTCCGGCAACAGGTCCGACGGCTTGGATACGTGGAAGGCGCCCGAAGCGATGAACAGCACGTGGTCGGTCTTGACCGGGCCATACTTGGTCGAAACGGTCGTGCCTTCGACGAGCGGCAGCAGGTCACGCTGCACGCCTTCGCGCGATACGCCGGCGCCCATGCCGCCGTCACGGGCGGCGATCTTGTCGATTTCGTCGAGGAAGACGATGCCGTCGTCCTCGACGGCACGGATCGCTTCACGCTGGATCACCTCGTTGTCGATCAGCTTGTCGGATTCGTCGCGGATCAGGTCACCATAGGAGGCCTTGACCGTCGTGCGGAGCTTTTTCTTCGCGCCGCCCATCGCCTTGCCAAACAGATCGGAGAGATTCAGCACACCGATATTGGCGCCCGGCATGCCCGGAACCTCGAAGCCCGGCATGCCGCCGGTGCCTGTCTCGGCGATCTCGATGTCGATTTCCTTGTCGTCCAGTTCGCCGGCGCGCAGCTTCTTGCGGAAGCTTTCCCGGGTGGCCGGAGACGCGGTCGCGCCGACCAGCGCGTCGAGCACGCGCTCTTCCGCGTTCTGGTGTGCCTTTGCCTCTACCTCGGCGCGCTTCTTTTCGCGCACCAAGCCGATGCCGACCTCGACGAGGTCGCGGATGATCTGTTCGACGTCACGGCCGACATAGCCGACCTCGGTGAACTTCGTCGCCTCGACCTTGATGAAGGGCGCGCCGGCAAGCTTGGCGAGGCGCCTGGAAATCTCGGTCTTGCCGACACCGGTCGGGCCGATCATCAGGATGTTCTTCGGCATGACCTCGTCACGCAGGTCGGGTTCCAGCTGCTGGCGCCGCCAGCGGTTTCTGAGCGCGATCGCCACGGCCCGCTTGGCCTCGTGCTGGCCGATGATGAAACGGTCGAGTTCGGAAACGATCTCGCGGGGGGAAAAATTGGTCATGAAAACCTCTTTCAGACAGGCGCGGGGCTTCCGCACCCAAGGTTGACGCCTGCCCCGATCAGGCGGCGTCGAGCGTTTCTACGATGATGTTGTTGTTGGTGTAGACGCAGATCTCGGCGGCGATCTCCATGGCGCGGCGGGCGATCTCGTCGGCCGGAAGGTCGGTGCCCATCAGCGCGCGTGCGGCCGCATAGGCGTAATTGCCGCCCGAGCCGATCGCCATCGTGCCATGTTCGGGTTCCAGCACATCGCCATTGCCGGTCACGGCAAGGGTGATGGTTTCGTCCGCGACCAGCATCATGGCCTCGAGGTTGCGCAGATACTTGTCGGTTCGCCAGTCCTTGGCGAGCTCGACCGCGGCGCGCATCAGCTGGCCCGGATACTGCTCGAGCTTCTTCTCGAGCCTTTCGAGAAGGGTGAAGGCATCCGCGGTGGCGCCGGCAAAACCGGCAATGACGTTGCCGCCCTTGCCGATGCGGCGCACCTTGCGGGCATTGCCCTTCATGACGGTCTGGCCGAGCGAGACCTGGCCGTCGCCGGCCATCACCACCTTGTCGCCCTTGCGCACGGTGATGATGGTTGTGGCGTGCATTGTTCCAAACGGATTGTGTTCACTCATATGACACCCTTGTACCGGTGTTCATCGCTATGGATACCGGTTTTGCTGTTCCGAATATGAGAGCCTATGTAAGCCGCCTTGCCACGATTGCAATCGCGGCGCGGTCAAATGCGGCCGGGGAGCGGTCCCCTGCGGCTTTTTGCGACGGTCCTTCTGGATATTTGCCGGTGCGCCTGTTATTGAGCGGCGATATTTTCCTTGTCGGAGCAGAGAGATGGCAGAAACCGGCCGCATCGCCAGCGTCAAGCGGACGACCAACGAGACCTCCGTTTCCGTATCCGTCAATATCGACGGCACGGGATCCGCGAAGATTTCGACGGGTGTCGGCTTCTTCGACCACATGCTCGACCAGCTGTCGCGACACTCGCTGATCGACATGGAGATCGAGGTCAAGGGCGACCTGCATATCGACGATCACCACACCGTCGAAGACACCGGCATCGCGCTTGGCCAGGCGATTTCGAAGGCGCTCGGCGACCGACGCGGCATTGCCCGTTACGCCTCGCTCGACCTCGTGATGGACGAGACGATGACGAAGGCCGGCGTCGACCTGTCCGGCCGGCCCTTCCTCGTCTGGAACGTCGCCTTCTCGGCGCCGAAGATCGGCACGTTCGACACGGAACTGGTGCGCGAATTCTTCCAGGCTTTCGCGCAGAATGCCGGCATCACGCTGCATGTGCTGAACCATTACGGCGCCAACAACCATCATATCGCCGAGACCTGCTTCAAGGCGGTGGCACGGACGTTGCGGACGGCAACGGAGATCGACCCCCGCCAACAGGGCCGCGTTCCTTCGACAAAGGGAACGCTTGTTTGAACCTGCCGCAATCCGGGTGGGACAGCGAATGGCAAGTTATATCGTTCTGACATCGCCGGATGGCCTGGACAGGGATCACGCCTTGACGAAGGTGATCCGCGACAGTTTCAGCCTCACGGCCTTCCTGGTGCCGGCACTCTGGCTTTACGCGCATCGTCTGTGGATTGCGGGCTCGATCGCCCTCGTTTTGCAGGTGGTCGCACTTCAGCTGTTCGGCATCAGCGGTTTCGGATGGGCGGGTCTTGCCCTTCTGCTGACGGTCTCGCTGGTCGCGGCCCTTGAGGGCCGGATGCACTATATCCGGCTGCTTGAGGCCGATGGCTGGAAACTCAGCGATATCGTCACGGCCCGCAATCTCGGCGACGCGGAAGCGATCTATTTCGCCGGCTTACAAGATGGCGGAAATCCGCCCCCGGCCGCGGCCCGTCCGGCCATGCCGCCGTCGAACACACGCCCGCGAGCATCCGAGCCAGGCCTGTTCGGCTTTTATGATCCTGAAGGAGGACGCAACTGACATGCGCGTCGCAATCATTGACTACGGCTCCGGCAATCTGCGTTCGGCCACCAAGGCCTTCGAGCGCGCCGCCCGCGAAGCCGGCATCCCCGCCGAGATAGACCTCACCGACAAGGCCGATCGCGTGGCGAGCGCCGACCGGATCGTGCTGCCTGGTGTTGGCGCCTATGCCGACTGCCGCGCCGGGCTCGACGCCGTGCCGGGCATGCACGAGGCGATCGTCGACGTGGTCGAAAACAAGGCCCGCCCCTTCCTCGGCATCTGTGTCGGCATGCAGCTGATGTCGTCGCGAGGGCTGGAAAAGACGATCACCACGGGTTTCGGCTGGATCAAGGGCGACGTCGTGGAGATGACCCCCGGCGATCCGGCGTTGAAGATCCCGCAGATCGGCTGGAACACGCTGAACCTCAACCGCCCGCACCCGCTCTTTGACGGTATTCCGACCGGTCCCGACGGACTGCACGCCTATTTCGTGCACTCCTACCACCTGGCCGCCGAGAACGCCGAGGACGTCATCGCCACGACCGACTACGGCGGGCCGATGACCGCCTTCGTCGGCCGCGACAACATGGCCGGCTCTCAGTTCCACCCGGAAAAGAGCCAGAAGCTCGGCCTCGCGCTGATCACCAACTTCCTGCGCTGGGCGCCCTGACAGACGGATATCCGACCATGATCCTTTTCCCCGCAATCGACCTCAAGGACGGCCAGTGCGTGCGCCTGAAGCTTGGCGACATGGACCAGGCGACCGTCTACAATCCCGATCCGGCTCAGCAGGCGAAAGCCTTCGAGGACCAGGGCTTTGAATGGCTGCATGTGGTCGACCTCAACGGCGCGTTTGCCGGCGAGACGGTCAATGGCGCCGCGGTCGACGCGATCCTGAAGGCGACGAAGAACCCGGTCCAGCTTGGCGGCGGCATCCGCACGCTCAACCACATCGAAAACTGGCTGTCGCGCGGCCTGTCGCGCGTCATTCTCGGCACCGTCGCAGTGCGCGATCCGGCGCTGGTCATCGAGGCTTGCAAAAAGTTTCCCGGCAAGGTCGCCGTCGGCATCGACGCCAAGGGTGGCAAGGTTGCGGTCGAGGGCTGGGCGGAAGCCTCCGAACTCGGCGTGATCGAGCTTGCGAAGAAATTCGAGGGCGCAGGCGTCGCGGCGATCATCTACACCGACATCGACCGCGACGGCATCCTGACCGGCATCAACTGGGACTCGACGCTGGAGCTGGCCGATGCCGTCTCCATTCCGGTGATCGCATCCGGCGGCCTCGCCTCGCTCGACGACATACGCCGCATGATCGAGCCCGATGCCGCCAAGCTCGAAGGTGCGATTTCCGGCCGGGCGCTCTATGATGGGCGCATCGATCCGGCCGAGGCGCTGAAACTGATCCGTGACGCGAAGGAACTGGCCCGATGACCCTCAAAGCCCGCGTGATCCCCTGCCTGGACGTGAAAGACGGCCGTGTCGTCAAGGGCGTCAATTTCGTCGACCTGATCGATGCCGGCGATCCGGTCGAATCGGCCCGCGCCTATGATGCCGCCGGCGCCGACGAACTCTGCTTCCTCGACATCACCGCTTCCTCCGACAATCGCGATACGATCTTCGACGTCGTCCAGCGCACCGCCGAGCATTGCTTCATGCCGCTGACGGTCGGCGGCGGTGTTCGTGCGATTGCCGACATCCGCAAACTGCTGCTCTGCGGCGCCGACAAGGTCTCGATCAATTCGGCGGCGGTCAACAATCCCGATTTCGTGGCCGAAGCCGCCGACAAGTTCGGCAACCAGTGCATCGTCGTCTCGATCGACGCCAAGAAGGTCTCCAAGACCGGCGAAACGGATCGCTGGGAAATCTTCACCCATGGGGGCCGCAATCCGACCGGCATCGATGCCGTCGAGTTCGCCGGCAAGATGGTCGAGCGCGGCGCCGGCGAACTGCTGGTGACCTCGATGGATCGGGACGGCACCAAGAGCGGCTACGATATCGCGCTGACACGCACCATCGCCGACAGCGTTCGCGTTCCGGTGGTCGCGTCGGGCGGTGTCGGCACGCTCGACGATCTCGTTGCCGGGGTGAAGGACGGTCATGCGACGGCTGTTCTCGCCGCCTCGATCTTCCACTTCGGGACGTATTCCATCGCCGAAGCCAAGCGCTATATGTCCGACAGCGGCATCGCCATGCGGCTCGATTAGGAGAGTTCGATGACCACCTTCACGCTAGCCGATCTGGAGGCGATCGTCGCCAAGCGAGCGAACGCCTCTCCCGACGAGTCCTGGACCGCGAAACTCGCCGCTGCCGGCCAGACGAAAGCGGCCAAGAAGCTCGGCGAAGAGGCCGTGGAAACCGTCATCGCCGCCATCAGCCAGGACCGCAAGAATCTGGTCGATGAAAGTGCTGATTTGCTTTATCACCTGCTGGTCGTGTTGAAGATTGCAGACATTCCGCTTGAGGACGTTCTGGCCGAGCTCGAACGGCGGACTGCGCAATCGGGCTTGCAGGAAAAGGCTAGCCGATAAGGGAAGGACGCGCATGGACAGCGCCGAGTCGGTTGAGTTTCTCGACCATTTCAAGGAGAGCCAGTACTCTCCCTACCGTTTCTTCACCTCGGACGAATGGGCAAAGTTCAGGGCCGACACGCCGCTGACGCTGTCCGCCGACGAAGTGAACCGGCTGCGTTCGCTCAACGACCCGATCGATCTCGCGGAAGTGCGGCGCATCTATCTGTCGCTGTCACGGCTGCTCTCCGCCCATGTCGAATCGTCCCAGCTGCTTTTCCAGCAGCGCTCGAGCTTCCTGAACTTCAAGGCCGACGTCAAAACGCCCTTCATCATCGGCATTGCCGGTTCCGTGGCGGTCGGAAAATCGACCACTGCCCGTATCCTGAAGGAATTGCTCGCCCGCTGGCCGTCGAGCCCGAAGGTGGATCTCATCACAACCGACGGCTTCCTGCATCCGAACGCCTACCTGCAGGCCAACGGCATGATGGATCGCAAGGGTTTTCCGGAAAGCTACGACATCGGCGCCATCCTGCGCTTCCTCTCCGGCATCAAGGCGGGCCGGCCGAACGTCAAGGCGCCCTGCTATTCGCACTTGGTCTACGATGTCATTCCGGACCAGTTCATCACCATCGACAGGCCGGACATCCTGATCTTCGAGGGCATCAACGTGCTGCAGTCGCGCGACCTGCCCGCAGATGGCAAGATGGTCCCGATCGTCTCCGACTTCTTCGATTTCTCGATCTACATCGATGCCGACGAGGAACTCATTCACACCTGGTACGTGGAGCGCTTCATGCGGTTGCGCGACACGGCCTTCCGCGATCCGACGTCCTACTTCCACCGCTACGCATCGATCGGTGCGGACGAGGCGCTGAAGATCGCCGAGGGCCTGTGGGCCAACACGAATCTCAAAAACCTGCACCAGAACATCCTGCCGACCCGGCCGCGCGCCGATCTCATCCTGCAGAAGGGCAAGGATCATCTGGTTGAGAAAGTGGCGCTTAGAAAGCTCTGAGCCTCAAGGGTTCACGCGCCGCATGGTCAGGTTGATGCGTCCGCCGTTCTTGAGCAGCCCCGACGTGTCGGGATAAATGCGGTCAACCCCGTGGAAATTCAGACGGCCCTCGCCGCCGATGATCACAGCGTCGCCGCTTTCCAGCCGAAAGGATACGGTCCTGTCGTTGCGATTCTTGCCACCAACGCGGAAAAGGCAGGCGTTGCCAAGCGACAGCGACAGGACGGGCGCCGACAAATCCTTCTCGTCCCGGTCCTGGTGAAGCCCCATCTTCGCGTCGTCGGTGTAATAGTTGACCAGGCAGGCTTCTGGCTCCTGCGCATATCCGGAAAGCTCCGACCATATATCAAGCAGCACCTGTGGCATGGCCGGCCACGGCTTTCCGGTCGCCGGATGCGTCGGCTGGTAGCGGTATCCCCGCTCCTTGTCGGTCACCCAGCCGAGAGGACCGCAATTGGTCATGCGCACCGACATCGGCTTTCCGGTCTTCGGCATGGTCGGCACGAACAGAGGTGCCTCTGCCACCACCGCGCGGATTTCCTCGAGAACGGCTTCCTGCCGTTCCCGATCGAGATAGCTCGGTATGTGTCGGATGCCTTTCGGCAAAACCAGCATGAGGCGACCTCATCCGGACTGGTATAGGCTCAGTCCAGCGGCGGAATACGCAGAACCTGGCCTGGATAGATCTTGTCCGGATGGCTCAGCATCGGCTTGTTGGCTTCGAAAATGACCGTATTCTTGGCGCCCTTCCCCTTGCCATACTGATGCTCGGCAATTTTCCAGAGATTGTCGCCTTTCTTGACCGTGTAGAAAACAGGCTCTGCCGCCTCTGCGCTTCCGACCTTGAGATCGGCGGCTTCCACTGACGAGATGCCAAGCGTGTTGCCAACCGCGACCACTGCCTTCTCGAAGATGGACTGGTCCTTGACCTCGCCCTTCAGCACGACCTTGTCGTCGACGACCGTCACGTCCACCTTGTCGGTGCCCAGGCCGTGCGACTCCAGTTCCTTCTTCACCGCTTCCGCGTCAGGCGACTCGTCGTCTCCGCCGATGCCAAGCTTCTTGCCGGCGCTCTTGATAAAGCTGAACAGACCCATCGTTTCACTCCCTGGTTCTTACGCCATTGCAGTTGAATGGAGCAGGCCTCAAATTACAAGCCCCTTCCGGTCTCAATCCGTCCCTGGTGCGCCGCGCAGCTTCTTCACCTCTGACCGTCCGGCCTTGGCCTTCAGCCGCCGCTCGATCGATCCCTTCGTCGGCTTGGTCTTCTTGCGGCGCGGCGGCGGTGGCGCGGCGGCCTGGAGGATCAGTTCCTTCAATCGCTCGCGCGCGTCTTCGCGGTTGCGCTCCTGGCTGCGAAAGCGGTTGGCCTCGATCATCAGCACGCCATCCTTGGACATGCGGCGGCCGGCGAGCTTCACCGCATTCGCCTTGACCCGCTCCGGCAGCGAGGGCGAGCCCTGCAGATGAAAGAAAAGCTGGACGGCGGTCGACACCTTGTTGACGTTCTGACCGCCCGGCCCACCGGCCAGCACGAATTGTTCGCTCAGCTCCCAGCCGGCGATGACGATATGGTCGTTGATGTGGAGCGGTGCGCTTGCCATGAGATCGTCGTCCTTCCGGCCGATCTATTCCACAGCAACGGCAAAATGAAAACCCGGCCGCGAGCGATCGCGGCCGGGTCCTGTCCTCCCGAGACTTTTTGTTCAGATCATTCCGCCGCGATGGCGAGGACCGGGGCAGCGCTGGCCACTTCACCGCTGACGTGATCCTCGAACTTGGCGAAGTTCTCGATGAACATCGTCACCAGCTTGCGGGCCTGAGCGTCATAGGCCTCACCGTCGGCCCAGGTCGAGCGTGGATCAAGTATCTTCGTGTCCACGCCACTGGCCGCAACCGGAACGGCGAAGCCGAAGTTCGGATCCGTGCGGAACTCCGCCGACTTCAGTTCACCCGACAGGGCTGCGGTCAGCAGGGCGCGGGTGGCCTTGATCGGCATGCGGCTGCCGACACCGTAGGCACCACCGGTCCAGCCAGTGTTGACCAGCCAGCAATCGACGCCGTGCTCGGCGATCAGATCCTTGAGCAGGTTGCCGTATTCGGTCGGATGACGCGGCATGAAGGGTGCGCCGAAGCAGGTCGAGAAGGTCGCTTCCGGTTCCGTCACGCCCTTTTCCGTGCCGGCGACCTTGGCGGTGTAGCCGGACAGGAAGTGGTACATGGCCTGCTCGGGCGTCAGCTTGGCGATCGGCGGCAGCACGCCGAAGGCATCCGCCGTCAGCATGATGATCGTCTTCGGATGGCTGGCGCGGCCGGTTTCCGATGCATTCGGAATGTAATGCAACGGGTAAGCGCAGCGGGTGTTCTCGGTCAGCGATCCGTCGTTGAAATCCGGAACGCCGTTCTCGTCGAGCACCACATTTTCCAGAACGGTGCCGAAGCGCTTCGTCGTGGCGTAGATTTCCGGCTCGGCCTCGGCCGAGAGGCGGATCGTCTTGGCGTAGCAGCCACCTTCGAAGTTGAAGATGCCGGCCTTGCCCCAGCCATGCTCGTCATCGCCGATCAGGGTGCGCGACGGATCGGCCGAAAGCGTCGTCTTGCCGGTGCCCGAAAGACCGAAGAAGACCGCGCTGTCGCCGTTCGGGCCTTCATTGGCCGAGCAATGCATCGGCATAACGCCCTTTTCCGGCAGGAGGTAGTTGAGGACGGTGAAGACCGACTTCTTGATCTCGCCGGCATAGGACGTGCCGCCAATCAGAACCAGTCCGTTGGACAGGTCGCAGGCGATCACCGTCTCGGTGCGGCAGCCGTGGCGTTCCGGATCGGCCTTGAAGCTCGGCAGGTCGATGATCGTCAGCTTGGCAACGAAATCTTCCAGCGCTTCCGTTTCCGGACGGATCAGGAGGTTGCGGATGAACAGCGAATGCCAGGCAAGCTCCGTGATGACCCGCGTCGGCAGGGCATTTTCCGGATCGGCGCCGCCAACGAGATCCTGCACGAACAGGGTCTTCTTGCGGACGTGGGCCAGCATGTCCTGATGCAGGCGGTCGAAATGGGCCGGCGTCATCGGCTTGTTGTTGTCCCACCAGATCTTGTCGGCGGTGTGCTCGTCCTTGACGACGAACTTGTCCTTCGCGGAACGGCCGGTGTGCTGGCCGGTCAGGGCCCGAACCGCGCCGTCGGCCGTCAGAACGGCCTCCTCGCGGCTGATAGCCTCGTCGACGAGCTGGCGTTCGCTATAATTATAAAAAACATGCGCGGCATCTCCCAGGCCGATGTTCGCGATGCTTCTTACCGGGTTGCGAATCCCTTTCTCCTCCATGGCTCCATTCCTTTGCTGCGAGTTGCGGAATTAAAATTTTCCGGACAATTAGTCGTTGTTTTCTCGCCTGGCAACCCAAACGCCTCAAAAAAGTCAACGTAATCAATATATTAATCGATTTAAAAATTTTCTATTCCATTTTAATCGGTTAAAACAGATACCCTTTCCGGCTGTTAAAACATTTATTCCACACCTGGATCGACGCCTGCCCTTCCCGTTTGCCACAATTTGTTCCACCTTTATCCCCACATACCCTCCGTCCTAGTCGAAACAGCCGGAGGATTGACCCATATGGCGGAGAAAATTGGCATGCAGACGATCGCGCTCGTGGATGACGACCGCAATATCCTGACCTCGGTGTCCATTGCGCTCGAGGCTGAAGGCTATCGCGTCGAAACCTATACGGATGGCGCATCGGCGCTGGACGGCCTTCTGGCGCGCCCGCCGCAGCTGGCCATCTTCGACATCAAGATGCCGCGCATGGACGGCATGGAGCTTTTGAGACGGCTTCGGCAGAAGTCGGACCTTCCGGTGATCTTCCTCACCTCGAAGGACGAGGAGATCGATGAACTCTTCGGCCTGAAAATGGGCGCGGACGATTTCATCACCAAGCCCTTCTCGCAGCGTCTGCTGGTCGAACGCGTCAAGGCGATCCTGCGGCGCACGGCAAGCCGTGAGGCCGGCGCTGCCGCGGCAACGGCGAAACCCGGCCAGACCGAGCTTGCCCGGTCGCTCGAGCGCGGGCAGCTGGTGATGGACCAGGAGCGCCATACCTGCACCTGGAAGGGCGAGGCCGTGACGCTGACCGTCACCGAATTCCTCATCCTGCATTCGCTGGCACAACGCCCCGGTGTCGTCAAAAGCCGCGATGCGTTGATGGACGCCGCCTATGACGAACAGGTCTATGTCGACGACCGCACCATCGACAGCCACATCAAGCGGCTGCGCAAGAAATTCAAGATGGTCGATACGGAATTTGATATGATTGAAACTCTTTACGGTGTGGGCTACCGGTTCCGCGAAGCCGCGTAAGCCCGACCAGGCCGCCGGAGCGGCGAAGGGGTTCTTTGATGTCGGAAGTACTGTCCGGTGCCAGCAACACGGACGAAAGGCCGCGGGAGCGGCCTGAGGAATTGACAACCGCAGCCACGCCGGATGGCGATGATTTTGAGAGAGACAGCCGCCCAGGCAGGGGCGGCGGTCGCCTCTGGTCGCGCCCTTTCGTGCTCACCCGGCGAATTTTCGGCAACGCGGTCTTCTCCAGCCTCACGCGCCGCATCCTGTTCTTCAACCTCGTCGCGCTCGGCGTTCTCGTCGGCGGCATCATGTACCTCAACCAGTTCCGCGAGGGGCTGATCGATGCCCGCGTGGAAAGCCTGCTGACGCAGGGCGAGATCATCGCCGCGGCGGTCTCGGCATCGGCCTCGGTCGACACCAATTCGATCACCGTCGATCCGAAGAAACTGCTCGAACTGCAGGCCGGCGAGAGCATCACCCCGGTGCCGAACGACGAGGACCTGCAGTTTCCGATCGATCCCGAACGGGTCGCCCCGGTCCTCAGGCGGCTGATCTCGCCGACCCGCACCCGCGCCCGCATCTTCGATGCCGACGCCAGCCTGATCCTCGATTCGCGCCATCTTTACACTCGCGGCCAGGTGCTGCGCTTCGACCTACCGCCGGTCGAGGCCGAGCAGGTCGACTGGTGGGAGATGCTTTATAACTGGGTGAACCGCCTGCTGCAGCCGAGTAACCTGCCACTCTACAAGGAAACCCCCGGCGGCGACGGATCTATCTATCCGGAAGTGATGAACGCGTTGACCGGCGTTCGCGGCACCGTGGTGCGCGTCACCGAAAAGGGCGAGCTGATCGTCTCGGTGGCCGTGCCGATCCAGCGCTTTCGGGCCGTTCTCGGCGTGCTGCTGCTCTCCACGCAAGCCGGCGACATCGACAAGATCGTGCAGGCCGAGCGCATGGCGATTCTGCGCGTCTTCGGCGTGACGACGCTGGTGACGATGGTGCTGTCGCTGCTTCTCTCCTCGACGATCGCCAATCCGCTCCGCCGGCTTTCGGCAGCGGCGATCCGGGTGCGCCGGGGCGGTGCGAAGGAGCGCGAGGAAATCCCGGACTTCTCCTATCGCCAGGATGAAATCGGCAACCTCTCGATCGCACTCAGGGAAATGACATCGGCCCTCTATGACCGGATCGACGCGATCGAGAGCTTTGCCGCCGATGTCAGCCATGAGCTGAAGAACCCGCTGACCTCGCTTAGAAGCGCCGTCGAGACGCTGCCGCTCGCCCGTAATGAACAATCAAAGGAACGCCTGCTGGAGATCATCCAGCACGACGTTCGCCGTCTCGACCGGCTGATCAGCGACATTTCCGACGCCTCGCGGCTGGATGCCGAGCTGGCGCGCACGGATGCGCAGGACGTCAACCTCGAGCAGCTGCTCGCCGATCTCGTCGAGGTTTCCCGGCAGATCCGCGCCTCGAAGAAAGCCGTCCGGCTGACATTCGAGGTCGACCGGCGGCATGCGACCGGCAAGGATGCCTTCATCATCCAGGGCCATGACCTCAGAATCGGCCAGATCGTCACGAACCTCATCGAAAACGCGCGGTCATTCGTTCCGGAAACGGAAGGGCATATCGCGGTCAAGCTGATGCGGCGCAAGACGGATTGCGTGATCCAGGTGCAGGACAACGGACCCGGTATCCAGGCCGAGAACATCGACCGGATCTTTGAACGCTTCTACACCGACAGGCCGGAAAGCGAAGGTTTCGGCCAGAACTCCGGCCTCGGTCTGTCGATCAGCCGGCAGATCGCCGAGGCGCATGGCGGCTCGCTGAGAGCGGAAAACGTTACCGAAGAGAAGAGCGGCCGGATCATCGGCGCACGCTTCATCCTGACCATGCCGACCGGCGAGAAGAATGACCGGCGCTGAGACCAACATCCACGCAACGGCGATCATCGCCGGTCGCACCGGCCTGCTTTTCGTCGGTCCTTCCGGGTTGGGAAAGTCGTCCATGGCATCTGCCTGCCTGGCCGAGGGCCGCGGCCTGGGCCTCTACACCGCGCTGATTGCCGACGACCAGGTCATGGTCCGCCGCTTTGGCGACCGGCTCGTGGCGCGGGCGCCGGAGAGCATTGCCGGCCGGATGGAATTGCGCGGAAGCGGCATCGTTTCTGTCGAGACGATCGATGCCGCCATCCTGCGTTTCGTGATCATGCCGGTCGACGCTATGGCCTGCGAACGGCTGCCGGAGGACGGCGAGAGGATGACGGTGCACGACGGCGTGTCACTGCCGCTGCTGCGCATCCCGTTGCAGGCAAGCCATCCGCTGGTGCGAATACAATCTCTCACCGGCGATTTGTAGCAGGACCGCGTGAAACACCTGCAGACGGACGCCGATTTTGTTTTTTTGTCTTGCACTTCGGCTTTTGATCGACAAGATGAGCACCCACCGGCGGGAAACGGGCCATTTGTGGCCCGCGGCGGATGCAGAGTGCCACAGGAGCAGTTGTAGATGATCGGACTTGTGCTTGTCACACATGGCAAGCTGGCAGAAGAATTTCGGCATGCAGTCGAGCATGTCGTGGGTCCACAGAATCTCATCGAGACAGTGTCGATCGGTCCGGAAGACGACATGGACCAGCGGCGGCAGGATATCCTGGATGCAGTCCATCAGGCCAATGAAGGCAATGGTGTCATCATCCTCACCGACATGTTCGGGGGTACGCCGTCGAATCTGGCAATCTCCGTGATGGACAGCGGCCGCGTCGAAGTCATCGCCGGGGTGAACCTTCCTATGCTGATCAAGCTCGCCGGCGTTCGTGGCGAAAACGACATGGAAAAGGCTCTGGCCGAAGCGTCCGATGCCGGCCGGAAATACATCAACGTGGCCAGCCGTGTCTTGAGCGGCAAATAGTCGGAAACTGGCGCAACATCCATGGCTGCGATCACCAAGGAACTGCAGATCATCAACAAGCGCGGTCTGCACGCGCGAGCGTCGGCGAAATTCGTCCAGACCGTCGAAGCCTTCGATGCGGCGATCACCGTCTCCAAGGACGGCATGACGGTCGGCGGCACCTCGATCATGGGGCTGATGATGCTGGCGGCGAGCCCCGGCTGTTGCGTCGTCGTCACCGCCGACGGCAACCAGGCGGACGAGGCCATGCAGGCGCTTGAGGCGCTCGTTGGCAACCGCTTCGGCGAGGAAATGTAAAGCCTCCGCAGACCATATAAAGACTTCTTTATATCCTTATTGCTATCATGCCCGAAGTGCGGTAAACCGCATGCGGAACAAATTCGTATTGATACGTGAGTTGGAGAGCCGGCCTTTCGCTGCCGCATATGCGGTCGTGCCGCCTCAGGACCAGGAGACTTAGATGAGCACGGAAAAAGACTATATCGTCGCGGACATCGCGCTTGCCGATTTCGGCCGCAAGGAACTCGACATCGCAGAAACCGAAATGCCCGGCCTGATGGCCTGCCGCGAGGAATTCGGCGTATCGAAGCCGCTGAAGGGCGCGCGGATCTCCGGTTCGCTGCACATGACCATCCAGACCGCCGTCCTGATCGAGACGCTGGTCGCCCTTGGCGCCGAAGTGCGCTGGGCCTCGTGCAACATCTTCTCGACCCAAGACCATGCCGCCGCCGCAATCGCCGCGACCGGCATTCCGGTCTTCGCCGTCAAGGGTGAGACGCTCGAGGAATACTGGACCTACACCGACAAGATCTTCCAGTGGACCGATGGCGGTCTCTCCAACATGATCCTCGACGATGGCGGCGACGCCACCATGTACATCCTGCTCGGTGCCCGCGCCGAAGCCGGCGAGGACGTGCTGTCGAACCCGCATTCGGAAGAAGAGGAAGTTCTCTTCGCCCAGATCAAGAAGCGCATGCAGGCTTCGCCGGGCTGGTTCACCAAGCAGCGTGACGCGATCCGCGGCGTGACCGAAGAAACCACCACCGGCGTCAACCGCCTGTACCAGCTGTCGAAGAAGGGCCTCCTGCCCTTCCCGGCGATCAACGTCAACGACAGCGTCACCAAGTCGAAGTTCGACAACAAGTACGGCTGCAAGGAATCGCTGGTTGACGGCATCCGCCGCGCCACCGACGTGATGATGGCCGGCAAGGTTGCCGTTGTCTGCGGCTACGGCGACGTCGGCAAGGGTTCGGCCGCCTCGCTGCGCGGTGCCGGCGCCCGCGTCAAGGTGACGGAAATCGACCCGATCTGCGCCCTGCAGGCCGCCATGGACGGTTATGAAGTCGTTCAGCTGGAAGACGTCGTCTCCAGCGCCGACATCTTCATCACCACCACCGGCAACAAGGACGTCATCCGCGTCGACCACATGCGGGCGATGAAGGACATGGCGATTGTCGGCAATATCGGTCACTTCGACAACGAGATTCAGGTCGCCGGCCTCCGGAACCTGAAGTGGACCAACATCAAGCCGCAGGTGGACATGATCGAGTTCCCCGCCGGCAACCGCATGATCCTTCTGTCCGAAGGCCGCCTGCTGAACCTCGGCAACGCCACGGGCCATCCGTCCTTCGTCATGTCGGCCTCGTTCACCAACCAGGTGCTGGGCCAGATCGAGCTTTTCGCCAAGAGCGACAACTACGAAAACCAGGTCTATGTGCTGCCGAAGCACCTCGACGAGAAGGTCGCGCGCCTCCATCTCGACAAGCTTGGCGTCAAGCTGACCGAACTTTCCGACGAGCAGGCGAGCTATATCGGAGTGACCACGGCCGGTCCGTTCAAGTCCGATCACTACAGATACTGATCACCGTACCAGAATACACTACATTTAGTTGCCGCGGCCGGATTTCCGGCCGCGGCTTCTTTTTTTGACCTTCGGCTTCCCGCCGATTCTGAGAGGCAGTATTGTGATTTCGTAATGATTCGCCCCATTTCGGCACAGGGAAATGGTGTGGCGAGGGGATGTCTTGTCGACAGGCGGCGCGAAGGACGGAGACGGACCAGGAATGGACGTAATCTTATCAGGCCAGGACAAACGGCCTGACGACAGCGGCAGCACACCCGCCGGGGACGCAGGGCGGTTGCAGCCGGCAAAACAGCACAAGGCTCGTTTCTTCAGGAAAGCCCTGCTTTCCGGCACGGCGCTTTTCGCTGCCGGCGGATCTGCGTTTGCGCAGGGCGCCACGGAAGCGACCGGCCACGCCGCGCGTTTCTCCTCTCCGGAAGTCGTCGTCTTCTCGCTCGTCATCGGCGCGATCTCCGCGGCCATGCTCTCCACGCTCTGGTTCGTCCGGCAGAAGGGCAACATGGAGACCGAGAACCGGGAAATCCGTTCGGCGCTTTCCGATGCCAAGCAGCGGCTGTCGCGCTTCGAAGCGCTGATCGCCGACAAGAACCGGCGGATCGTGATCTGGGACGGTCCCGGCGAGCGCCCGGAAGTGCTCGGGCAATTGCCGGCAAAGACCGGCGCACCGGAGCAGGAACGCGAATTTCTGGCCTTTGGCCGCTGGCTGAAGCCGGACGCGGCGCTGCAGTTCGAGCGCGCGCTCGAAGCCCTGCGCGAAAAGGCGCACAGCTTCGATCTGGTGGTCGAAACCCAGCGCGGCGAAGTCCTGGAAACGCAGGGCCGCGTGTCCGGCGGCCGGGCATTCGTCCGCTTCGTCGCACTCAACAATCTGCGCGCCGAGCTCGCCGAGCTTTCCGTCGAGCGCGAACGTCTCGTCGCTTCCATCACCACGTTCCAGAGCCTGCTCGATTCGGTCGATTTCCCCGCCTGGCAGCGCGACAATGACGGCCGCCTTGTCTGGGTCAACCACGCCTATGCCGAAGCCGTCGACGCCACTTCGCCACAGCAGGCGATCGACGAAAGCCGCGAAGTCCTGAGCACCGTCACACGCGAAAAGATCCGCTCCAGCACAACCATCGATTCGCCCTTCCATGGCCGCGTCTCGACCGTCGTCAACGGCAACCGGACCTTCTTCGACGTCGTCGACGTGAAGGTGCAGGGCGGCACGGCCGGCATCGCCGCAGACGTGTCCGGCGAGGAAGCGGCGCGCGAAGAGCTGAAGCGGACGCTGAAGGCGCATTCCGAGACGCTCGACCAGCTGGCGACCCCGGTCGCGATCTTCGACGGCGACCGGCGCCTGCAGTTCTACAACCAGGCCTTCGTCCAGCTCTGGGGCCTCGATATCGCCTTCCTCGAATCCAAGCCGGACCATGGCGACCTCCTGGAACGCCTGCGCGCCGCCGACAAGCTGCCGGAGCAGCTCGGCTGGAAAGCCTGGAAGGAAGCGGCTCTGTCCGTCTACCAGTCGCTCGATACACAGTCGCACCTCTGGTATCTGCCGAGCGGCCAGACGCTGCGCGTGATTGCGACGACGCACCCGCAGGGCGGCGCGACCTGGGTGTTCGAGAACCTGACCGAGCAGGTCAACCTGGAAACCCGCTACAACACGCTGGTCCGGGTGCAGGGCGAAACCATCGACCATCTGGCCGAAGGCGTCGCAGTGTTCGGGCCGGACGGCAAGATCCGGCTGTCCAACCCGGCCTTTCGCGCGCTCTGGGCGATCACCGAGGCGCAGGCCGCGCCCGGGACCCATATCCGCGCCATCGAGGATGCCTGCGCGCAGTCCTATGATGGTGTCGACGGCTGGCGCCGCTTCTCCCACATGATCACCAGCTTCGAGGACGAACGGCCGTCGCTGCAGGGCACGCTGGAACTGCATTCCGGGCTGGTCCTCGACTACGCCGTCATACCGCTGCCGAACGCGCAGACGATGCTGACCTTCGTCAACGTCACCGACAGCGTGAGGGCCGAGCGGGCACTGACCGAGAAGAACGAAGCCCTGCGCAAGGCCGACCAGCTGAAGAACGACTTCGTCCAGCACGTCTCCTACGAGCTGCGCACGCCGCTGACCAATATCATGGGCTTCACGGATCTCCTGAAGACGCCCGAGATCGGCGGCCTCAACGAGCGGCAGGCAAGCTATATCGACCATATCTCGACCTCGTCGTCGCTGCTCCTTACCATCGTCAACGACATTCTCGATCTTGCCACGGTCGATGCCGGCATCATGGAACTGCATATGGCGGACATCGACATCAGCCAGCTTCTGGACGAGGTGTCGGAACACATCGCAGAGCGCCTGCAGGAGAGCGGCGTAACGCTGGCCGTCAGCGCCGAACCCGGTATCGGGACTCTCGTTGCCGACCGCCAGCGGCTGAAGCAGATCATGCTGAAGCTTCTCGCAAATGCCGCCAACTTCGCGCCCGATGGCTCGGAGATCGCATTGCATTGCTGGCGCGACAACGGCGATCTGGTCTTCACCGTCAAGGACAATGGCCCCGGCATCCCGCCGGAAATGATCAAGGCGGTCTTCAACCGCTTCCAGACGAGTGCCCGCACCGGCAAGCGCAGCGGCGCGGGACTTGGCCTGTCGATCGTCGAGAGCTTCGTCAACCTGCACCACGGCTCGGTCTCCATCGACTGCCCGGACGGCAAGGGAACGACGGTGACCTGCCGCATTCCCTCCGGAAAACGTTCGGAAGAAACACTTGCAGCCGAGTGAGGCCCCCTTCACACTTCACCTCGCCGACGAAAGTCGGACGATCCTTTTCGGCGAGGATCTGGCGCTTGCGCTGAAGGCCGGCGACTGCCTGGCGCTACACGGCGATCTCGGCAGCGGTAAATCGACACTGTCGCGCGCCCTGATCCGTGCCATGGCGGACGATCCGGCGCTTGAGGTGCCGAGCCCCACCTTCACGCTGGTCCAGAACTACCGAACCCGGATTCCGATCGCCCATTTCGACCTTTACCGGATCGGCGATCCTGACGAACTCTTCGAACTCGGCCTAGAAGAGGCGCTCGAAGACGGCATCGCCCTTGTCGAATGGCCGGAAATGGCCGGCGGCAATCTGCCGGAGACGGCCATTCACCTGACGCTTTCGCACGAGGGAAGCGGCCGCGCCGTCAGCATCACCGGTTCCGACAAGACGATGAGCCGGATTCGCCGTGTCATGCAGATCCGCGAATTCCTTTGCCAGCACGGTCACGGCAGCGCGCGAAGACGGTTCCTGAGTGGCGACGCCTCCATCTTTCGCGCCTACGAGATCATCCATCCGGAGGATGGCGAGCCGCAGGTGCTGATGGACTGGCCGAAGCCTCCACTCGGGCCGCCGGTTCTCGACGGCAAGCCCTACGCCGAAGTCGCGCATCTCGCCACCGACGCACTGCCCTTCATCGCCATCGGCAATGCGCTGCACGCGGCAGGGTTCTCGACGCCGGAGATCAGGGCAGCGGACAGAAACAGCGGCATCCTGATCATGGAAGATCTCGGGCGCGACGGCGTTCTCGACGAGGCGGGCGCGCCTATCGAAGAGCGCTACATGGAAAGCGCCGCCTGCCTGGCACGCCTTCATGACCAGGCCTTTCAGCGGGATATTGCCGTGGGCGACACCGTCTACCGGGTGCCGGATTTCGATCCGACCGCCATGAAGATCGAGGTCAGCCTGCTTCCCGACTGGCATATGCCGTGGAAGAGCGGTCATCCGCTGGATGCGGCGCGCCGCGACGAATATTTCGCCATCTGGGACGAACTGATCGAGATCCTGCAGGCCGCGGAAAAACATCTGCTCTTGCGCGATTTTCACTCGCCCAACATCATCTGGCTTGCCGACCGCGCCGGCACCGACCGGGTGGGCATCATCGACTTCCAGGACGCCATGATCGGCCCGACCGCCTATGACGTCGCCTCACTGGTGCAGGACGCGCGCGTCGACATGTCGCCGGACTTGAGCGATCGCCTGCTGAAGCATTATCTCTTGCTTCGCACCTCCACCTCCTTCGACGAGGCGAATTTCCGGACTGCCTTTGCGATCATGGCGGCGCAACGCAACTGCAAGCTCGCCGGCATCTGGGTGCGCCTCCTGCAGCGCGACGGCAAACCGTATTACATGAAGCACATGCCGCGAACGCTCTCCTACCTCAATTCCGTGTTCAGGCATCCGGCGCTCCAGCGGCTGAAGGCATGGTGCCTGGATGCCGGAATGGAGCTCGAACCATGAGCGCGGCGCCGATCCGCAATGCCATGGTGCTTGCGGCCGGGCTCGGCACGCGCATGCGACCGATCACCGAGACGATCCCGAAGCCGCTGGTGAAGATCGCCGGCACGCCGATGATCGACTATGTGCTGGACAGGCTCGTCGGAGCCGGCGTGGAAAAGGCCGTCGTCAACGTCCATCACCACGCCGGCCAGATGGAAGGCCATCTCCGCGGCCGCACGGACGTCGAGATCGTCATTTCGGACGAACGCGAGCGGCTGATGAATTCCGGCGGCGGATTGAAGAAGGGCCTGCAGCTCCTCGACAAGGCCGCACCCGTCTTCGTCATGAATGCCGACCTCTTCTGGGTCGTTCCGCCCGGAACAGACGACCGCAATCTTGTCCGGCTGGCCGGTTTCTTCGACCCGGAGCGCATGGACATGGCGCTTCTCTGCGTGAAGATCGAGGACACGACCGGCCACAACGGCAAGAACGATTTCGACCTTGCCGCCGATGGGCGCCTGACGCGTCACCGCGAGGGTGGCGAGACGCCCGTCGTCTATGCCGGCGCTATTGCCATGCGGCCCTCGCTGCTGGATGATGCGCCGGAAGACGCCTTCAACCTGAACATCTATTTCGACAGGGCCATCGCCAAGGGCCGGCTATACGGCCTCATTCTCGATGGCCACTGGCTGACGGTCGGAACGCCCGAAGCCATTGCGGAGGCGGAGGACGCAATCCGGCGCATCGCCGGCGGAAACTGAAGACATGGCCGAACGACATCGTCAGCACATACTTACGATTCCGCCCGGTCTGCCGTTTCTCCGAACCCTCGCCCGAGCCTTGTGCGACGGCTCCCTGGTCGAGAGTTTCCGCTACGATCCGGCCGATCCGCTGGCCCTGTCGCGCGTCACCATCTTCCTGCCGACGCGGCGCGCCGCGCGCGTGCTGCGCTCCGAATTCGTCGACCTGCTCGGCGGCAAGTCCGCCATCCTGCCGGTCATCCGTCCGCTCGGCGAAACGGACGACGACACCGGCTTCTTTGACGAGACGGTTCCCGACCGGCTGGACCTCGATCCGCCGATTCCCGGCACCGCCCGGCTTCTGGAACTTGCGCGGCTCATCCTGTCCTGGCGCAACCGGCTGCCGGAAGTCATCCGCGACATCCATTCCGATTCGTCGCTCGTCGCTCCGGCTAGCCCGGCGGACGCCATCTGGCTCGCCCGCGATCTCGCCGAACTGATCGATTCGGTCGAAACGGAAGAGCGGGACTGGGACGACCTCAAGAAGCTCAATGCCGAAGACTATGCCCATTGGTGGCAACTGACGCTCGAGTTCCTGAAGATCGCCTCGGCGTTCTGGCCGGCGCGCCTGCAGGAACTCAGTCTGTCCTCCCCTGCCCGCCACCGCAACGCGATCCTCCGGGGCGAAGCCGAGCGGCTGGCGAGCGCAAGACACGAAGGACCGGTGATCGTTGCCGGATCGACGGGCTCGCTGCCGGCGACGGCCGAACTGATCGCCACGGTGGCCAGGTTGCCGGAGGGCGCCGTCGTGCTGCCCGGCCTCGATACCTCCATGGACGAGGACATCTGGCAGGGTCTGACGCCGGCCGCCGACGATCCGCGTTTCCAGGATCCGACGTTGCGCGGACATCCGCAATATGGTCTCGCGCTGCTTCTCTCGCGGCTCGGAACGGCCCGTTCGGAAGTCATCGCGCTTGCGGGTTCCGAGGAACCGCTTGCGCTGCGCCAGAGGCTGATCTCGCAAGCAATGACGCCGGCATCGGCGACTGACCGCTGGGCAAGCTGGCAGGAGGACATTGCAACAGAACAGACGGCTGCAGCCTTTGCCGATGTCAGCCTGATCGAAGCACAGAACGAGCGCGAGGAGGCAACCGCAATCGCCATTTCCCTGCGGCTGGCGCTGGAGGAGCCCGGCGTCCATGGCGAGAGCCAGGCGGCACTGATCACGCCGGACCGCACACTTGCCCGCCGCGTCGTCTCCGAACTCGCCCGCTTCGGCATCACGGCGGACGATTCGGCCGGAACGCCGCTTTCGCAGACCCCGCAAGGGACATTGCTGCGTCTGGTCCTCGAAACCACGCTTCGCCCCGGTGACCCGGTGGCGATCGCCTCCCTGCTCAAGCATCCGCTCCTCCGCCTGCAGATGCCTTCCGCCCGGCTGGCGCTGGCCGTCAGGGCGCTCGAGGCGATCGCGCTGCGCGGCGGTCTTGGAGAATGCGATATCGCCTTGCTCGGCCCGCTGCTTGCCAAGCGGCTGGAGGAACAGAAAGCCGACCGGCACCGTCAGCAATGGCGCCGCTCCATTCCGCGGCAGGCGATCGAAGATGCGGCGATCGCCGCGGAGAAACTGGCCGAGGCCGTCGAACCGCTGGCGAGCGCTTTCCTGCGGCGCGGGAAGGAGCGCGGGCTGAGCGATCGCTTCACGCTGTCCGCCTGGGCGGAGCGGACCGGGTCGGTGCTCGAAAATATCTGCCGCGACGAGACAGGCGATCTTGCGGCCCTCTGGACCGGCGAAGCGGGACAGGCGCTTGCCAATCTTCTCGGCGAAGTGATCGAGGCGCAGGGCCAGCTGGAGGCCAGCGGGCCGCAATGGATCGATATAGCCGACGCGCTGACGGCCGGTTCGGCTGTCAAGCCGCAGGCCATGAGCCATCCGCGCGTCTTCATCTTCGGCACGCTGGAAGCTCGCCTGCAGAGCGTCGACACGCTTGTGCTCGGTGGTCTGAACGAAGGGTCCTGGCCGGCGGAAAGCGCCAACAATCCGTTCCTGTCGCGCACCATGAAGACCGGGATGGGCCTGGAGCCGCCCGAACGGCGGCTCGGCCAGCACGCCCATGATTTCGAGATGGCGAACGGCACCCGCAAGCTGATCTATTCCCGCTCGGCCCGCCAGGGCTCGGCGCCGACCGTGCCGTCGCGGTGGCTGCAACGCCTGAAGGCGCTTCTCGGGCCGGACGTGATCCGGGACATGCGTGAGCGCGGCGACCGGTTCCGCGACTGGGCCGGCGCGATCGACACCGGCGAGAAGCAGATGCTCGTACCCCGGCCGGAGCCGAAGCCACCCGCCGACATGCAGCCGGTGCGCTATTCCTTCTCCGAGGTCTCACGGCTCCGGCGCGATCCCTATTCGATCTATGCCCACCGCATCCTGAAACTCGATCCCGTCGATCCCTTCAACGCCGATCCGGGTGCGGCCGAACGCGGCACGCTCTACCATGCGATCATCGACGCCTTCACCAAATCGGGTACGAAAGCCGGAACGGCCGAGGCGGAAAGCGTGATGGAAAGGCTGATCTCCGAGCATTTCGACTGGGAAGAACTCCCGCCGCATATCGATGCCGTCTGGCGGCCCCGGTTTCGCGAGGTCGCCCACGCCTTCCTGAAATGGGAAGCTACGCGACAAACCGAAATCGCCCGAACCGTCACCGAAGTCGGGGCGGCGATGCAATATGCGCCGGCCGGCATCACCATTACCGGCATCGCCGACCGGATCGACATCAAGGGCCCCGGCCACGCCGACATCATCGATTACAAGACTGGCTCCAATCCGAGCCCTTCGCAGGCGCGCGCCCTTCTCGATCCGCAGCTGGCGCTGGAGGCTGCGGCACTTCGGGCCGGCGCGTTCAGGGATGTGGAGCCGCTGACGGCCGAAAACCTCCTCTATGTGCGGCTGCGGCCCGGCGATCGCTTCGATGTCCAGCAGGTCAACAACGAGCTCAGCACCCGCGACCCGGCGAAGGCGAAATCCGCCGAACAGCTGGCCGACGAGGCCCTGCACCAGCTCGGCAATTTCGTCTCCGTGCTGCGATCCGGCGAGCGCGGGTTCGTGTCGCGGCTGCTGCCCTTCAGCCAGAACGACTATGGCGGCGAGTACGACCATCTGGCCCGCGTGGCGGAATGGTCGACCGCCGAGGGCCAGGGGGAGGATGGCGATGAGTGAGCATCTGCCTGATCATCCCGATACGCCGGCCGGCTGGCTCGACTGGACGACCGCGCAACAGTCGGCTGCGGCCGATCCGGGCCGTTCCGCCTGGGTTTCGGCTAATGCGGGCTCCGGCAAGACGCATGTCCTGACACAAAGGGTGATCCGCCTGCTGCTGGCGGGCGCACGCCCCTCCTCCATCCTGTGCCTGACCTATACGAAGGCGGCGGCATCAGAAATGTCCAACCGCGTGTTCGAGCGGCTGGGCGCCTGGGCGACGCTGAATGACGAGGAGCTTGCATCACGGATCGAAAAGATCGAGGGCGCCCGGCCGGACCGGATCAAGCTGGCGCTCGCCCGACAGCTCTTCGCCCGCGCGCTGGAAACGCCTGGCGGCCTGAAGATCCAGACCATCCATGCCTTCTGCGAGGCGTTGCTGCACCAGTTTCCGCTGGAAGCCAACGTCGCCGGCCATTTCTCCGTCCTTGACGACCGGGCCGCGAGCGTGCTGCTCGCCGATGCGCGGCGCGCGATGCTGACGGCGGCTTCGTCTGAAGAGGACGCAGAGCTTGCCGAGGCCTTCGCCTATGTTCTCTCGGTCGGTGACGAATTCGGTCTCGACACGCTGCTCGGCGAGATCGTCGCCAACCGGATCGCCATCGCCAATTTCGTCGCTGTCGCCGGACCGACGCCCGAGGACGCGCTGCGCCGGGCCTTCCAAATTGCCGAGAACGAGACGGAAGCCGATCTCCTTGCCGGTTTCTGGCCGCTTGCCGGCCTTTCGGGCGCAAGCCTCAGCCTCTACATCGACATCGCCCGTGAAGTCGGCGGGGCAAAGGCCGGCGAGATCGCCGATCTGCTGGCGAGCGCCGTCAAGACCACCGATCCTGCCGAACGCATAGACCTCATGGAAGCAGCCCTCCTGAAGAAGGACGGCGATCCGAAGGCGATGAGCACGCTTGCCACCAAGAAGATGCTGGCCGCTGCACCACATCTCGAAACTGCAATCACCGAGGCCATCGGCCATCTGGTCGACTGCCGCGACCGGCTGAAACGCTTCAGGCTTTTCCAGGCAACGCGCGCGGCGCTCATCCTCGCGACCCGGCTGCTCGGCGACTACGAGGACCTGAAGAAGGAGCGCAGCCTTCTCGACTTCGAGGACCTGATCAACCGGGCGGCGGCGCTTCTGACCAAGAGCCAGATCAGCGCCTGGATCCACTACAAGCTCGACCAGGGCATCGACCATATTCTCGTCGACGAGGCGCAGGACACCAGCCCGATCCAGTGGCAGGTCATCCGCTCGCTGAGCGACGATTTCTTTTCCGGCGAAACGTCCCGGCCCGGAACGCGAACGCTGTTTGCGGTGGGCGATGAAAAGCAGTCGATCTACTCCTTCCAGGGCGCAAGACCGGAACGCTTTGCCGCCGAGCGGACCTTCACCCAGAAGCGGGTGACGGCGAGCGGGGGAGTCTTTTCCGGCATCCGCCTGCCCCTGTCCTTCCGCTCGACCGAAGATGTGCTGTCGGCAGTCGACCAGGTATTTTCGCTGGCTGAGAACGCCCGCGGTCTTGCCGCCGACGGCGACGACATCATTCACCGCTCCAACCGCAGTGGCCATCCCGGCGCCGTCGATCTGTGGGAGATGATCGGCACCGAGGCGATGCTCAGGGAAGACGACTGGACCGCGCCGTTCGATTCGACGCCCGAGAACGCGCCACCCGCCATTCTGGCCCGCCGAATCGCCCACCATATCGGACAACTGGTTTCCGACGGCACGATCATAGAGGACGGCAAGGCGCGCGGAATCAGGCCGGGGGATATCCTGATCCTGGTGCGCAAGCGCGACGGCTTCGTCAACGCGCTGACGCGGCTTCTGAAATCCCCCTACAACATTCCTGTCGCCGGTGCCGACCGGCTGCGGCTGACCAGCCACATTGCCATCCAGGACCTGATGGCGCTCGGACGCTTCGCACTGCTGCCCGAGGACGATCTTTCGCTTGCCGCCCTGTTGAAGAGCCCCCTCTTCAATCTCGGCGAGGCCGACGTCTTCGACATCTGCGGCCTGCGGGCGGAGAACCAGAGCGCCTGGAGCGAATTGAAGCGACGCGCGGCGGACGGTGACGGACGGCTGGAGACTGTTCGAGACAGCCTCTTGACCCATATCGCGGCCGCAAATCGGCTGTCAGTGCACGATTTCTATGCGCAGGTGCTCGCCGCGCATGGCGGACGACGAAAGTTTCTTGCCCGTCTCGGCACCGAAGTCAGCGACATTCTCGACGAGTTCCTGACCTTCGCGCTCGACCAGGAACAGAATGGCCTTCCCGGATTGCAGGCGTTTCTGTCGACGCTCGAGCTCGAAGCGCCGGAGGTCAAGCGCGAACAGGACAAGGGCCGCGACGAGGTGCGGATCATGACCGTGCACGCCTCCAAGGGCCTGGAGGCACCGATCGTCTTTCTCGTCGACGGCGGTTCGGCGGCCTTCAGCCACAGCCATCTCTCCAAGTTCCGGATGATCGATACGCCGGACAGCGCCGCACCCGTGCCGGTCTGGGCCGCAACGAAGGATGTCGGCAATTCGCTGACCGAGGAAGACGGCGAGCGGGCCAAGGCGGCCGCCGAGGAGGAATACCGGCGGCTGCTCTATGTCGGCATGACCCGGGCGGCCGACCGGCTGATCGTCTGCGGCTATCGCGGCATCCGCCAGAACCCCGGCATCTGGCATGAAATGATCTCGAATGCATTGTCGACGGATGACAGCCGATGCCGGGAAACGGAATTCATCGGACCGGATGGTGCCACATGGAACGGCTACTCCTGGCGCGCGGCCGCGCCCAAGCGGACCTTCGACAGGGCGGACGAGCAGCAGAAGGCGGAACGCACCCGCGACCTTCCGGCAGCGCTTTCCCGCCCCCTGCCGCCGATAAAGGCACTCCCGCGGCCGCTCAGTCCATCAGGGACAGGTTCGGTCATCGACGCCGAAACGGGCGACGCCCCGGTGCTGTCGCCGCTCTTCGGCAACCGGCCCGCCGAAAACCACGCGCTGGAAAAGGGACGCATCCAGCACCGGCTGATGCAGGTCCTTCCCGGACTGGAGCCATCGGAACGGCGGACGGCGGCCATCCGTTATCTCGAGCGCGCGGCCGGACACTGGGATGACGAGGAGCGAGACAGGACGGTCGAGAAAATTCTCGCCGTGATCGACCATCCCGGCATTGCCGCAGCATTTGCTGCTTCGGCCCAGGTAGAAGTCTCGATCATGGGCACGCTGTCGCTGAATGGCCGTGAATATTCGGTCTCCGGGCGCATCGACCGCCTGGCCGTCGATGGCGATACGGTGATCATCATCGACTACAAGACCAACCGGGTCGTACCCGAATCGATCGACACGGTTTCGCCCGCCTATATCGCCCAGCTCGCCATCTATCGTGAAATCCTGGCGCCGCTCTACCCGGGCAAGCGCTTCGAATGCGCGCTGGTCTACACGGAAGAGGCAGTTATCCACGTGATCCCGAGCGAGAAGCTGGCCTCCGCCCTTGCGGAGCTCAAGACAAAGTGAAAGATCGGGGATTGAAATTTCGGGCCCACAGGGTCACATGTGTACCAACATATTCCCTTTGATAAGGAGAGCCACATGGCTACCGTGAAAGTTGACAGCGCCAATTTCGAAGCCGAAGTCCTGCAGTCGGCAGAGCCCGTAATCGTCGATTTCTGGGCGGAATGGTGCGGCCCGTGCAAGATGATCGCTCCGAGCCTTGAAGAGCTTTCGGTCGAATTCGCCGGCAAGGTGAAGGTCGCCAAGCTCAACATCGACGAAAACCCGGAACTGGCCGCCCAGTTCGGCGTGCGCTCCATTCCGACGCTCGCCATGTTCAAGGGTGGCGAAGTGGCCGACATCAAGGTTGGCGCCGCCCCGAAGACCGCCCTTACGAGCTGGATTTCCAGCGCCGCGTAAGGCGACCGCATTTTAAAACATGAGAAAAGCCCGGTTTTCGCCGGGCTTTTTCTTTGCCGATTTTTTGCGAGTTCAGGTCGGAGGAGTACCGTTTTCGGCGAGCACGTCGCCGACGAGATAGAGCGAGCCACCGATCAGAATCCGCGGCGGCGGCGCATCAGGCCGCAGATGCTGCTTCATCATCTCCAAGGCCTCGGAAACCGACGCTGTAGGGCTCGACAGAAGACCCGCCTCACCCGCGGCATCCGCCAGCACGACCGGATCGATGCGCGCGTCGGTGCCGAAGATCGGCACGGTGAAGACGTGCTCGGCCAGATCCTCGAAGGCGCGGAAATAGCCGACCGGATCCTTGGTGTTGATCATGCCGGCGATCAGGAACAAGGGCCGCGGCTGGCGTTCCTCGAAATTGGCCACGGCTTCGGCGATAACTTCGCCGGCGCCCGGATTATGGCCGCCGTCGACCCAGATTTCCGAACCCGCCGGAGCCTTGTCGAAAAGCGCGCCGCTGGTCAGGTGCTGCAGGCGGCCCGGCCAGCTGACCGACTGCATCGCCTGCTCAATGTTGCCATCTGTCAGCGTAAAGCCTGCCGCTTTCACGGCTCTTATGGCGGCGGCGGCATTGGCATACTGATGCCGGCCCGGAAGACGCGGCAACGGCAGATCGACGAGCCCGAATTCGTCCTGGTAGATCAGCCGGCCGTATTCCTCATAGGCAACATAGTCCTGGCCATAGGCGGCTGTCGGGCAATGCAGCCGCTCCGCCGTCGACAGCAGAACATCCAGAGCTTCATCGTGCTGCTGCTGGCCGATGACGACGGGGCAGCGCCGCTTCATGATACCGGCCTTTTCGGCGGCGATCAGTTCGACGCGATCGCCGAGATAGGCCTGGTGATCGAGCGAAATCGGCATGATGACGGAAACGGCCGGTTCGGGAATGACGTTGGTCGCGTCGAACCGCCCACCGAGGCCGACTTCAACGATGGCGACATCCGCCGGCGCTTCGGAAAACAGCACGAACATCACCGCGGTCAGGATCTCGAATACCGTGATCGTCTCGCCGCGATTGGCCTCGCCGACCCGACGGATCGCATCCGCAAAGACCGCATCCTCGACCAGGCGGCCGCTACCGCCCTTCACGCCGATGCGGTAGCGCTCATGCCAGTGGACGAGGTGCGGTGATGTATGGACGTGAACGCTGAGGCCGGCTGCCTCCAGCAGCGCCCTCGCGAATGCCGTGACCGATCCCTTGCCGTTGGTGCCGGCGACATGGATCACCGGCGGCATCTTGAGATGGGGATTGCCGAGCCGATCCAGCAGGCGCGTGATCCGATCAAGGGACAGATCGAATCCCTTGGGATGCAGCGCCATCAGCTTGTTGATTTCGTTCTCGGCTTCACTCCGCACGGATTGGTCCATGAAATCTCATCCAATGATGCGGCAAAAGAAGCGAACGCGCGATTATTCTGCGGCTTCTGCCTTGGGAGCAGGTTCTGCGCTTGCAGGCGTCCGGTCAATTTCCTCGCGCACGCCATCCACCGGCTTTTTCATCAGGATCTTCAAGAGCCGTGCCAGCGTATCGGGGATATCGTGCCGGCGGACGACCATGTCGACCATGCCGTGCTCCAGCAGATATTCGGAAGTCTGGAAGCCTTCCGGCAGCTTTTCGCGCAGTGTCTGCTCGATCACGCGCTTGCCGGCAAAGCCGATTTCGGCGCCCGGTTCGGCCAGGTGGATATCGCCGAGCATTGCATAGGAGGCCGTGACGCCGCCGGTGGTCGGATTGGTCAGCACCACGATGTAGGGCAGACCCGCTTCCTTCAGCATGTTGACGGCAACGGTCGTGCGCGGCAGCTGCATGAGCGACAGAATGCCTTCCTGCATGCGCGCGCCGCCGGAAGCCGGGAACATGACGACGGGGCATTTCTCGGCAATCGCCCGCTCGAAGGCCTTGATGATCGCCTCGCCGGCGGCAATGCCGAGCGAACCGCCGATAAAGTTGAAGTCGTGCACGATGGCGACGAGCTTCAGCCCCTTCACCTTGCCGACGCCGGCATTGATCGTGTCTTCGGCATCGGTCTTGGCGCGGCTGTCGCGCAGACGGTCCGAGTACTTCTTGGAATCGCGGAACTTCAGCGGATCCTGCGCCACCTTCGGCTGCGGCAGGGATTCGTACTGGCCATTGTCGAAGAGCGTCCGCAGACGATCCTTGGCCGGCATCTTCATGTGATAGCCGGACGCCGGAATGACCCAGAGATTTTCCTCAAGATCCTTGTGAAAGACCATTTCACCGGTTTCTGGACATTTGATCCAGAGATTTTCCGGCACTTCGCGGCGGCCGAGCATGGAATTGATCCGCGGCCTGACGTAGTTGGTTATCCAGTTCAAAGCTCTTGCTCCTGAAATTTCAAACTAAATGCGGATTACACCCGCTATTCGGCGGCAACAAGGCGTGCCGACCGCGCGCCCGAGGCCAGTCCGCTGACCAGCGTCGCCACCGCCTGCACCGTATCCGCCGTCGCCTTGCCGTCCTTGGTCAGGCTCGACGCGATCTGGTTGACGATCGCCGTGCCGACCACGACGCCGTCGGCGGACGCGCCGATCAGCTTGGCATGCTCGGCGGTCTTGACGCCGAAGCCGACGCAGACCGGCAGATCGGTGTGGCTCTTGATCCGCTTCACCGCGCCGGAGACCAGCGACGGATCCGGCAGGGAGGAGCCGGTGATGCCGTTCATCGAGACATAATACACGAAACCGGAGGAATTTTGCAGAACCCTCGGCATGCGCTTGTCGTCGGTGGTCGGGGTCGTCAGGCGGATGAAGTTGATGCCCTTGGCCACGGCCGGAATGCAGAGCTCGTCATCCATCTCCGGCGGCAAGTCGACAACGATGAGGCCGTCGATGCCGGCCTCAATGGCCTCGTCGACGAACTTCTCGACGCCGTGGATGTAGATCGGATTGTAGTAGCCCATCATCACGATCGGAGTGTCGTTGTCCGTCTTGCGGAAATCACGGGCGAGCTGCAGCGTCTTGATGAGGGTCTGGCCAGCTTTCAGCGCACGCTGACCGGCCATCTGAATGGCGGGGCCGTCGGCCATCGGGTCGGAGAACGGCATGCCGAGCTCGATGACGTCGGCGCCGGCTTCCGGCAACGCCTTCATGATGCCGAGCGAGGTCTCGTAGTCGGGGTCGCCGGCCATGAAGTACGTGACGAGCGCCGGGCGGTTTTCCGCCTTCAGGTCGGCGAAGCGTTTGTCCATACGTGCAGTCATGATCAGAGGCCCATTCCGAGAATCTTGCCAACGGTGAAGATGTCCTTGTCGCCGCGGCCACACAGGTTCATCAGGATGATCTGGTCCTTGCCCATCTTCGGTGCGCGCTTGACCACCTCGGCCAGCGCATGGCTCGGCTCCAGCGCCGGAATGATGCCTTCCGTGCGGGTCAGGAGCTGGAAGGCGGCCAGCGCCTCGTCATCCATGATCGGCACATATTCAACGCGGCCGCTGTCCTTCAGCCAGGAATGCTCGGGGCCAATGCCCGGATAGTCGAGGCCCGCGGAGATCGAATGGCCTTCCTTGATCTGCCCGTCGCTGTCCTGCAGCAGATAGGTGCGGTTGCCGTGCAGAACGCCGGGACTGCCGGCGGTCAGCGAGGCGCAATGCTCTTCGCCGTCGAGACCCTTGCCGCCGGCTTCGACGCCGACGATGCGGACCGACTCGTCATCCAGGAAGGGATGGAAGAGACCGATGGCATTCGATCCGCCGCCGACGGCAGCGACCAGCATGTCCGGCAGGCGGCCTTCGGCGGCCATCATCTGCTCCTTGGCCTCCGTGCCGATGACCGACTGGAACTCGCGGACCATTTCCGGATAGGGATGCGGGCCGGCGGCCGTGCCGATGATGTAATAGGTGTCGTCGACATTGGTGACCCAGTCGCGCAGCGCCTCGTTCATCGCGTCCTTCAGCGTGCCGTGACCGGAGGTTACCGGCCTGACCTCGGCGCCCAGCAGCTTCATGCGGAAGACGTTCGGGGCCTGACGCTCGACGTCGGTCGCGCCCATGTAGACGACGCAGGGAAGACCGAAACGGGCGGCAACGGTGGCGGACGCGACGCCATGCTGGCCGGCGCCGGTTTCGGCGATGATGCGGGTCTTGCCCATGCGCTTGGCGAGCAGGATCTGACCGATGCAGTTGTTGATCTTGTGGCTGCCGGTGTGATTGAGCTCGTCGCGCTTGAAGTAGATCTTAGCGCCGCCGAGTTCTTCCGTCAGGCGCTCGGCGAAATAGAGCGGGCTCGGACGGCCGATGTAATGCGTTCCGAGATGCGCGAGCTCGGCCTGGAATTCGGCATCCGTCTTTGCCCGGTTCCACTGTTCCTCAAGCTCGAGGATGAGCGGCATCAGGGTCTCGGCGACGAAGCGCCCACCATAGATGCCGAAACGTCCGTCCTCGTCGGGACCGGACCGGAAGGAATTGGGCTTAGGCGTCTGGTTCACATCATTCTCCCTGTGCCGGCCGTCTTCATCGGCTTGTCGGGCACCGCATCAAAAAACTGGTCGAGCAAGGCGAGATCCTTGACGCCCGGCTCGGATTCCACACCGGAGGATACGTCGATCCCCCTCGCCCCGGTCATCAGAACCGCCGTTCTGACGTTGTCCTTGTCCAGGCCTCCCGAAAGCATGTAATCAATGTGATCGTCAAGACTGTCCATCAGGCTCCAGTCGAAGCTGACGCCATTCCCGCCGGGCAGTTCGGAGCCCTTCGGCGCCTTGGCGTCGAAGAGGAAACTGTCGGCAACGCCTTCATAGGCATCGACCTTTTTCAGGTCGTCGGCGTCGCGAACCGAAAACACCTTCATGACCGGCAGGCCGAACAGCGCCTTCAGGTACAGGATGCGCTCCGGGCTCTCGCTGCCGTGCAATTGCAGGATATCAGGCTTCAGGAGCGCAACGATCTCCTCCAGCGTCTCGTCATCGGCGTCGACAGTCACGGCGACGACCTTGACCCGGCCACGGACCAGATCGGCGAGCTTTCCGGCCACATCCGGCTCTATGTTGCGCGGGCTTTTCTCGAAGAAAATGAAGCCGATATGCGTGGCTCCGCGCTCGACAGCGCGCAACACCGCTTCAGGCGTCTTGAGGCCGCAGATCTTGATATCCGGTTTCATCTGGGCGGAAGTGACATGAAACGGTAAAAGAGTCGAGAAAAATCGCCATCCGCGGCCGTCAGACAGCCGACGGTCCGAAGTCGATCGCGTGCAGCAGCGTGCCGTTCTTCTTCAGCCACACCTTTGCCTCGTCCGTTCGCGGGCAGAGCTTTTCGCACAGCGCCCAGAAACGCGGCCCGTGGTTCATCTCGCGGAGATGGGCGACTTCGTGGGCGGCGAGATAGTCGATGACGAACGGCGGCGCCATGACGATGCGCCAGGAGAACGACAGCTTGCCGTCGCTCGAGCACGATCCCCAGCGGCTGCGGGTATCCTTCATGGTGATCGACTTGTACGGCCGGCCGGCCGCCTTCGAATGGATCGCCACGTAGGATTCGATATCACCGCGTGCTTCCTTCTTCAGGAAGTCGGCGACGCGGCGGCCGGTGTGTTCTTCCATGCCGCTGACCGTCAGGATGTGACGGCCTTCGCGTTCGATGCTCTGGGTCAGCCCACGCAGCTTGCCGGTATGCTCGATCTGGTGGCTGACGCCGCGCAGGTGGATTTCGCTGCCGTCTCGAAGGGTCCGGTCGTCGCCGAACCGCGACAACCTGTCGGCCAGCCATTCCTGATGGCGCCGCAAAAAATCGTCGACGTCGCGGCGCGGAACGCCGGGCGGAACGGTCATCTTCAGGAGGTTGCCACCGGGCTCTATCCTCAGCGTGATGCGAGTGGAGCGAGGGTTGCTGCGGATCACCAGCGGCATCGGCCTGCCATCGACGTCAATGGTCGTCTTGACCACGCCAGGTGGCTTCGGCAATTTGTTCCTGACACGCTCAATCAATCCGAACATGCCCTCTTCTATCCGATTCGAATCTGTTGTCGCCAAACAAAAACCGGCATCCATTCGATGCCGGTCCTCTTTTCAGATCAACGGTATCAGCGCTCAGGATCCGGTATAACCGGGGACCGGGTTACCGTTGTTACCGCCATCCTGTCGCCTGGACGGACGGTCGCGCATGAAACGGTCGAACTCTTCCTGGTCCCGCGCCCTGCGCAGTTCGCGCATGTACTCGTCGAAGTCGGCACGCATCTCATCGAGCTTGCGGCGTTCTTCCTCCAGCCGTTCCAGTTCCTGCCGGCGCCAGTCGTCGAAGGCGACGTTGCCGGTTGAGAAATGCGGACGGCCGTATCGGCTACGGCTCGACCTGCAGCCGGCGAAAATTCCGTCTGCTTTCGAGTTCATGTCCCGCTTGAATTCCTGCAAGCGTTCGCCGAACAGGATGTAGGCAAGCATAGCCAGACCGAGAGGCCAGAAAATGACGAAGCCCAACACCATCAGTGCGATCGTTGCCGGCGTCCAGTCGGGACGAAGCAATGCTGACTGGTTCATTGTGAGTTACCTCGCTTTCCTCGGACCGGCAGGATGCCGAACCGATGAGTTTGATGTGGTAACCCGCCAATTCGGGTTCAAGCATATGTCACCCGAATTCGGACAATCGTCTGTTTTACAACCGATTTATCGGGATCGCGCCGGCGGTTGAAGCGGCCTTGCGTGCCGCCTCAGGCCTTCCCGCCTTCAATGACCCGTGGGGTCAAGGCCTTGCGGCCAGAACTGTGGGTACGCGCGAAATCGACGATCATCGGTACGATATCGCGGCGGAAGCGCGATCCGTTGAAGACACCGTAGTGACCGACATCAGCCTGCACGTAGTGCATGCGCTTCTCGTTCGGAATGCCCGGACATATGAAATGCGCGGCCTCGGTCTGGCCGACGCCCGAGATGTCGTCGTTCTGGCCTTCGACGGTCAGGAGGGCGACATTATGGATCGCCTTGGTATCGACCTTCCGGCCGCGATGCTTGAACCGGCCGTTGGGAAGCGAGTGCTTGATGAAAACCTCGTCGACCGTCTGCAGGTAGAACTCCGCCGTCAGGTCCATCACCGCCAGATATTCGTCGTAGAAGTCGCGATGCTTTTCGGCCGAATCACCGTCATTCTTCACCATGTGGAAGAAGAAGTCCTTCTGGGCGATCATGTGCCGGTCGAGGTTCATCGACATGAAGCCGGAGAGTTGCAGGAAGCCCGGATAGACCGGGCGCAGGAAGCCCGGCTGCGGCCACGGCACGTTCATGATGACATTGTCGCGGAACCAGTCGAGCGGCTTGCTCTGCGCCAGCTTGTTAACCGCCGTCGGATTGACGCGGGTGTCGATCGGGCCGCCCATCAGGGTCATGGACGCCGGTACGCAGGGATCGCTGTCCATTTCCATGACGCCGACAGCGGCAAGCAGCGGGACCGAAGGCTGGCAGACGCCAACGGCGTTCACGCCCGGTCCCATGAACTGAAAGATCTCGACCAGGTAATCGATGAAATCGTCGAGGTCGAAGCGGCCTTCCGCAACCGGCACCATTCGGGCATCCACCCAATCGGTGATATAGACATCGGCATGCGGCAGCAGCGCCTCGACCGTTCCGCGCAGCAAGGTCGCATAGTGGCCGGACATGGGTGCCACGAGCAGGATGCGCGGGTCCTTGCCGTGATTGGCAGGCAGGACGCGCTCGAAATGAATGAGTTTGCAGAACGGCTTGGACCAGATCACCTTTTCGTGGACCGAAACGCGCTCTCCGGCCACCTCGGTCTCGCTCAGACCGAACTCCGGCTTGCCATAACGGCGCGTGGCACGTTCGAAGACCTCGAGCGAGGCCGCAAGCGATCGTCCGAGCATCGTGTGGGACAGCGGGTTCAGAGGATTGCGATAGGCCATCCGCCACAAATCGGCTCCCGCCCTGACGGGCGCGACCATGGCATGGTTCAATTCGTAGAGTTGATAAAACATGGGAAACGCCACCTTTCTGGTCCGGATATCCCACGCAGCTTGCCCATGGCTTGTCAGGCAGTGCGACCACCGCGGGCACCATATCGGTTTGGCCCCGCACGCTTCCTCGGCAACTGGATAATCCGTCACATTCCGACCTCGGACGACTGCGCACAACGCACGACCGGTTCCGGGTTAACCATGACCCTAGCAGGTTTCTGGTGCGGCGCAACAGGGCCGCTTGTCGCAACGCAAAAGTCAGGGCGGGCAGCTTCCTTGTCCGCTGGCAATCGCGCTCTATTTCCGGCTACGATCTTGCGGTTCCGAACACTCACTTGCAGAGAGAGTTCCTGGATGGATTGCGAAACTCGGCATTTTTAGCCGGATTCTTCAGATTCTCCCTTCACCGATCGAAGGAGGAGTGATCCATTGAGATCTCGACTGTGCCGGTGTTTCACGTGAATCACGCAACGAATTCAGACATGGCTTTATTTCTAAAGGAATTCCAGATGTCATTCATCCATCCAAGACAGCCTGCCCACGATATCGATCCGCTCTTCGCAAATCGCTGGTCGCCGCGGTCATTCACTAGCGATCCTTTGCCGGAGTCCGATCTGAAGACCATGCTAGAGGCGGCGCGCTGGGCACCATCCGGCAGTAACCGCCAGCCGTGGCGTTTCGTCTACGGCCTGCGCGGCACGCCGGCCTGGGAGAAGATCGGGCCGGTCCTGATGGAATCGAACTTCCGCTGGGCGCGCAATGCCGGTGCCCTGATCCTGGTCTACTCCAGACAGACGATCCGGGACGACAAGACGGGTGAATCGAAAAATCTCTACAGCCATGCCTTCGACGCCGGCGCAGCCTGGGTGTCGCTCGCCTTGCAGGCGTCCAAACTTAGCTATCATGCCCATGCCATGGGCGGGATTCATCATGACAAGGCGATGGAGATATTCTCCGTGCCAAAGGACTTCCGTCCCGAGGTCGCCATCGCCATCGGCAAGATCGGCGCACCGGAAGACCTGCCGGAAGAACTTCGGTTGCGCGAAGTGCCGAGCGACCGGCTGCCGCTCGACAAGATCGCCGGCGAAGGGATTTTTCCGGAGAGCTGAAACAGAAGACCCGCCGGACGGCATCCGGCGGGTCTTTTCATATCGGCAGAATAACCTCGACTAGATGTCCAGGTTCGCCACGTTCAACGCGTTTTCCTGAATAAAGTCACGACGGGGTTCGACTTCGTCACCCATGAGTCGCGAGAACATTTCGTCAGAATCAACGGCATCGTTGACGCGCACCTGCAGCAGCGAACGGGCATTCGGATCCAGCGTCGTTTCCCACAGCTGCTCGGCATTCATCTCACCGAGACCCTTGTAACGCTGCATCGACAGACCCTTGCGGCCGCTGGCGAAGATCGCGTTGAGCAGCATGCGCGGACCGGAAACCTGGAGGCTGCCTTCCTTGCGGTTGAGCGTCGGCTGCTGCTTGTAGACTTCCTGCAGCCGTGGCGTCAGCTGGTCGATGTAGCGGGCATCGGACGAACCGATCAATGCGCTGTCGAGAACCGCGACTTCCCGCACACCGCGGACCACGCGCTGGAAGCGCAGACCACCCTCGGGCGTCACCTCGCCTTCCCAGCCGCGCTCGGTTTCCTCGGCGATCAGGTCGAGGCGGGTCGCCACTTCCTGCGCCGTGGCGCTTGCCTGTTCCGGCTTGTCGGTCAGTTCGGGATTGAGAATTCCGCAGATCGCGGCCTGCTCGACGATGTCGCGGCTGTAACGGGAATGCAGCCCTTCGACGAGGCTGCGCAGACGCAGGGCGTCGTTGATGACCAGCCGCAGGTCCTGCCCGGCGCGCATTTCGCCATTGCCGAGGGTCAGGGTCGCCTCTTCCAGACCCTGGTCAATCAGGTAATCCTCAAGAGCCTTTTCATTCTTGAGGTACTGGACCGACTTGCCGCGCGACACCTTGTAGAGCGGCGGCTGGGCGATATAGAGGTGCCCGCGCTCGATCAGTTCAGGCATCTGCCTGAAGAAGAAGGTCAGCAGCAGGGTGCGGATGTGGGCGCCGTCGACGTCAGCATCGGTCATGATGATGATCTTGTGATAGCGCAGCTTGTCCGGGTTGAACTCGTCCTTGCCGATCGAGGTACCCAGCGCGGTGATCAGCGTGCCGATTTCCTGGCTCGACAGCATCTTGTCGAAGCGGGCGCGTTCCACGTTGAGGATCTTGCCGCGCAGCGGCAGGATCGCCTGGCTTTCGCGCGAGCGGCCCTGCTTGGCCGAGCCACCTGCCGAGTCACCCTCGACGAGGAAGAGTTCGGACTTCGCCGGATCCTTTTCGGAACAATCCGCAAGCTTGCCCGGGAGCGACGCGACGTCGAGCGCGCCCTTGCGGCGGGTCAGTTCGCGGGCCTTGCGGGCGGCTTCACGGGCGGCAGCGGCCTCGACGACCTTGCCGACCAGCGTCTTGGCCTCGCTCGGGTGTTCCTCCAGCCAGGTCGACAGCGCTTCGTTGACGAGGTTTTCGACCACCGGCCGCACTTCGGACGACACCAGCTTGTCCTTCGTCTGGGACGAGAACTTCGGGTCCGGCACCTTGACCGAGAGCACCGCCGTCAGGCCTTCGCGGCAATCTTCGCCCGACAGCGTGACCTTTTCCTTCTTCAGGATGCCCGACGTATCGGCGTAGGAGGTGACCTGGCGGGTCAGCGCGCCGCGGAAGCCGGCCATATGCGTGCCGCCGTCGCGCTGCGGAATGTTGTTGGTGAAGCAGAGGACGTTCTCGTGGTAGCTGTCGTTCCACCACAGCGCCACTTCAACACCGATGCCGTCCTTTTCGCCGCGAATGTAGACCGGCTTTTCGATCAACGGCTTCTTGGATCTGTCGAGATAGCTGACGAAGGCTTCCAGCCCGCCTTCGTAGACGAGCTCGACTTCCTTGATGTCGGAATGGCGCTTGTCGGTCAGGAGAATGTGGACGCCGGAGTTGAGGAAGGCCAGTTCGCGAAGGCGATGCTCGAGCGTCGAAAAATCGAACTCCGTCTTCGTGAACGTGTTCGTGCTCGGCAGGAAGGTGACTTCCGTCCCGGACCGTCCCTCATAGCTGCCGGTGATCTTCAGCGGCGCATCCGGAACGCCGTGCGTGAAGCTCATTTCATGGACGTTGCCGTTGCGGCGGATCTTCAATTTCAGCGTGACCGACAGCGCGTTGACCACCGACACGCCAACGCCGTGCAGACCGCCCGACACCTTGTAGGAATTCTGGTCGAACTTGCCGCCGGCATGCAGCTGCGTCATGATCACTTCGGCGGCGGAAACACCTTCGCCCGTATGAATGTCCGTCGGAATGCCGCGGCCGTTATCGGTCACGGTCACCGAGCCATCTGCATTCAGCGTCACCGTCACGATGTCGGCATGACCTGCCAGCGCCTCGTCGATCGCATTGTCGACGACTTCATAAACCATGTGATGGAGGCCGGATCCGTCGTCGGTATCCCCGATGTACATGCCGGGGCGCTTGCGCACCGCATCCAGGCCTTTCAGAACCTTGATGGAATCGGCGCCGTATTCGCCGGAAGCGCCGGTTTCATGCTCAGGTGTATCGGTCATTTAAGAAGTCTTTCACTGTTGACGGAGTAAGGCGGCAACCCTTGCGAATCACCGGTTTTGTCCCTGTCGGACTATAGGGAATTTGCCGCAAGTTCCAAATCCATGACGGAGCATTATGGCATAAAACAGGGGATGACGGGCCGTTCAATTCCCGCCTGTCCGCTTTTCCAGGATCGCCGTCAGTTCTCGTACCGTTTCCGGTGACAGATCCCTTATCGCATGTGCCAGCCGATTGGCAAATTCGGTATGCCCGGGAGGAAGGCCGGAGGTGTCGACGACGACCCGCGGATGGGACATGCCGGCGATCAAGAACAGCTCCTCGGCCTCATCCCAGATGATGTTGAAATAGCCCGCCACCCGCTGCAGAAGATCGAAGCTCGGCGGGCTGCGCCGGCCATGCTCCAGCGCCGAGAGATAGGCGGCCGAGACGCCGATGGCGGCGGCCATTTCCTTCTGCGAGACGCCCTTCGCCTGCCTGAGCGCCCGCATGGCTTCACCGAATGGCGTCATGTCTTGTCTTCCCTTGCCCGCGACAGGCGGACATAAATGGCACCCTCTCCCCCGTGCCGCTCAGCGGCGGTTTCGTAGGACGAGATCAGGAAGCGGAATTCGGGCTTGCGGAACCAGATCGGCACCGCCCGCTTCAATGCGCCGTCGCTGCCCATCGAGCGACCCTTGCCGGTGATCACCAGCACATGGCGCATCCCGCGCTGATGCGCCCGGATGATGAAATCGAGCAGCATGTTGTGCGCCTCGCTCTGGACGAGGCCATGAAGATCGATACGGCCTTCGAGCGGAAGATGCCCTTTCTGCAGCTTGCGTTTGACCGGGCGTTCCAGCGGATGGTGGATCCCCTTAGGCTTCTCCTGAGGCGGCGCCTGATAGGAGGGAACATCCCAGTCATCCGGCTTCGCCTTTACGACGGGCGGAGAAACCGGCGCTGCCAGCATTTCCCCGAAATCAACCTCTTCCGGCTCTTCGGCAAAGGCATCCATCCGGCCCGGTAGCGGTTTGGTCGTGCGCGCGACCTTGCCCCAGAGAACGCGTTCCTCGCGGCTCAGTTTCCGATCCCTGGCCATCAGCGGTATCTCGCGGCCGCGGCCTTCGGCACGAGGATGTAGAAGTCGGCCGGGCACGCGACGGCGCCGGCCATTTCGCCCGCCTCATCGCCGGAACCGGTGAATATGTCCCCGCGAGCCGGCCCGGTGATGGCGGAGCCGGTATCCAGCGCCAGCATCAGCCTGGCGAAGTGGCCGGCATCATTCATATGGGTGATGGCTTCGCTGGCGATATAGAAAGGGAAGCCGAAGGTGTGGATGCGCCGGTCGACGGCGAGCGAACGGCCCGCCACAAGCGGGACCTTTGCCGCCGCAATCGGCCCCTTGGCGACGTCATCAACGGCAGCCTCCCGGAAGAATATGTAGGAGCGGTTCTGCCAGTAGACCTCGTCCGCACGGTCCCGGTTCGCCTCCAGCCAGGCTCGGATCGACTGCATCGAAATCGCCTCGCGCGCGATCTCTCCCCTCTCGATCAGGAGCTTGCCGATGCCGGAAAAGCGATGGCCGGCCTTTGCGGCGTAGGTGATCCGCTTCAGGCTGCCATCGGGATAGCGAAGCCGGGCGGCACCCTGCACATGTGTGAAGAAGACGTCGGCCCTGGAGTTCGCCCAGGCGATCTCCAGCCCTCGTCCATCCAGATAGCCGCGTTCGATTTCCCCGCGGTCCGGATAACAGGAAATGACACCATCGCTCAGCAGGCCGAATTCGTAATAGGCGTCCATGTCGGCCGGCCGGTTGGCGTCCGACACATCGACCAGGTCGTCGGGTCTGCGGTAGAACGGGAAGCGGTACATCTCGTCGGCGACAGCGGATACCTCTACCTCCGGTTCGTAGAAGGCGGTCACGAAACCGCGCTCGCCGTCCCTGCGGCGGATGAGAAACGGTTCGCATGTCGCTTCGAAGAAGGCGCGCCAGGTCTGCGGGTTGTTGTCGGTCAGCCGTTCGGCTTGCTCAAGAAGCAAAACAAGATCACTGGCGGTAAGGCCGAGTGATCCCGTTTTGTAAGGTTTGGCAGACTTCAGGTGGGTAAGACAAGCGCGCATGGCGCCTGCCAGAGACGATGGATCGTCCTCCTGCCATCGAGGCAGGTCAGCGAAGGAAACCGGCCTGAGTTCGAAATCCTGTCCTTCGGTCATGGGATCAGGATTCGGTCGCGACCAGCTTCCAGTTCGGATCGCGCGAGCGGACATCGCGAGCGAATGTCCAGATATCGCTGATCTCGGCCACTTCCTCGGCGCTTCCGTCGATCATCGCGCCGCTCTTGTCATAGGTCGCCGAAATCATCTGGCTGACGATCTTCAACTTGATCATGGCCTCGGCTTCGCGGACTTCGGCCTGGACGATGTCGATCTTGTCGATACCGACAAAGGTCGACTTCACCGTTTCGCCACGACTCTCCCGATCGGCAATCGCCTTGTCGAACCCTTCATAGACCTCTCTTGAAAGAAGACCCTTGAGGGTCGCGCGGTCGCCTTCGGCAAAGGCCATCACGATCATCTCGTAAGCCATCCGCGCACCCTTGACGAATTCCTTCGGGTCGAAGGCGGGATCCGCGTCAACGAATGCGCGCAGCGACCGGTTGATCTCGGTGTCGGGTTTGGCGAAACTGTCGACCGCTTCGTAGCGGTTTTCGTCCGTGGCCCCATCTTCGCCACGCCGGGCTATGGTCACGACCTTGTCGGCCGGGTCGCTTCCCGGTCCCTTGGCCATGTCGCGGGCGTTATAGGGTTCATAGGGCGGCTTCTCGTTGCCGGTGCGTCGACCGAGAACGCTGCGAAGCTGCAGGAAAATCAGGACTGCGGCCACGAGAAAAAAGAGGGTTACAAAATCGTTGGTGCCCATGCTTGTCCCGGTTTCGATATCGTCTTTCTAGTTACTATACCCATATAGTCTCGATAGGACGATCATTCAAACAAAGAAGACATGAAGGTAAACGGTCACAGGAACCGAACCGCGATGAAAAGGACAGACGGAATGCGTACGCCCATCATAGCCACGACGATATTGCTTCTGCCGATACTGGAAATCGCCGGATTCATCGTCGTCGGCAGGGAAATCGGTGTGCTGGCGACGCTGTCCCTCATTCTGCTGACATCGCTTGCCGGGATCGTCCTGCTTCGCGTCCAGGGCTTCGGCATTCTCAGACGCCTGAATGACGAGACGCGATCCGGCAAGGATCCTGCCCGCGACATGATCCATGGCGTCATGGTCGTCATCGCAGGACTGCTGCTTCTCCTGCCCGGTTTCATCACCGACGCGATTGGCCTACTCCTGTTCCTGCCGCCGGTCCGCGACTTCGTCTGGCGGCATTTCCGCCAGAACATCACGGTCTACACTTCGTCGGCGGCTTCGTTCCGGACGCCTGGCGGAAGCCGCGATCGCAGTCCGGTCGTCGATCTCGACGAGGACGAGTTCGAGCGCAAGCCCGGCAACGGTTCGTCGCCATGGTCCGACAAGCCCCGGATCGACAACTGAGCAGCCTCTTTGACGCGGGCTGGCACGGGTTGTAAGCCCATGGCCAAAGTGCTAGATCGCCTATCGACTTTTTGACCTAGAGGAAAAATTCGATGGCCAACGAAAACGGCACACAGGCTCCTGAAAGCCCGTCCCTCAATATTCTCGCCCAGTACATCAAGGATTTTTCCTTCGAAAATCCTGGCGCGCCGCGGTCCCTGCAGTCCCGTGACAAGGCTCCGGAAATCAACATCAACGTCAATGTCAATGCGAACCCGCTTTCCGGTTCCGACTTCGACGTCATCCTGTCCCTGACGGCCGAAGCACGCGACGGCGACAAGGTCGTCTTCAACTGTGAACTGGTCTATGGCGGCGTCTTCCGCATCACCGGCTTCCCGCAGGAACACCTGCTGCCGGTCCTCTTCATCGAGTGCCCGCGCCTTCTCTTCCCGTTCGCCCGCCAGATCGTCGCCGACGCTACCCGCAACGGCGGCTTCCCGCCGCTGATGATCGACCCGATCGATTTCGCCCGGATGTTCCAGCAGCGCATGGCCGAAGAACAGGCCCGCCAGCAGGTTCAGGCAACCACCAACTGATAAGCAGAAAGCCCGGCCAAGAGCCGGGCTTCTTTTTTCGGGCATCCCCAAGGCCGTTTGCGTCAATCGGCGTATTTCTTCCAGATGCTCTTGTCGCCCATCCCCGCAATCATCTTTTCATGCGCGGCAATCTCGGTTTCGCTAAGACGCGGGGAAAGTGGCCGCGGCCTTGCCTCCAGCACGATCGGCTGGTCAGAACCGTCTTCCTCCTCCGAATAGCCGTCGCGTCCAGTTTCGACGCTCAGTCCCAGGGCCGTCTGCCGGCCGCCGATCATCTCGATATAGACTTCCGCCAAAAGCTCGGAGTCGAGGAGAGCGCCGTGCTTGGTGCGGTGCGAGTTGTCGATGCCATAGCGCCGGCAGAGAGCATCCAGCGAGTTCGGGCCCATCGGATGCTTGCGGCGGGCCATCGCCAGCGTGTCGATCACCTGGTCCTGCGGTACCGGCGGGATATCGAGCCGGGCGAACTCCGCATTGATGAAGCCCATGTCGAAGGACGCGTTGTGGGCGATCCACTTAGCGCCATCGAAGAATTCGCGGATTTCATCCACCACCGACGCGAAGGGCGGCTTGTCCTTCAGGAATTCGTCGGTGATACCGTGCACGGCCAGTGCGTCCGGATGGACGGTCTTGTCACCCGGATTGATGTAGATGTGGATCGTCCTGCCGGTCGGGAAATGATTCTCGAGTTCGATGCCGCCAATTTCGATGACGCGATCGGTCTTGTTATCAAGGCCCGTTGTTTCGGTATCGAAGATGATTTCCCGCATCAGCGCTTTCCCTGTTTGGCCCTCAACTCCGCAATGATCGCGCGGACCTGTTTTCGGGCGGCATCCATGCCATGGCCGGTGTCGACAATATAGTCGGCCCGCCGGCGCTTTTCTGCATCGGGCATCTGCCGCGAGAGAATGAACTCGAACTTCTCCACAGACATGTTCGGCCTGGCGAGCACCCGCTGGCGCTGTTGGTCGGCATCGCAACTTGCCACCACAATGACATCGACATCCTCGGCGCGTCCGACTTCGAATAGAAGCGGTATGTCGAGGACCACCAGATCACGGCCTTCCCGCTCCATGGCAGTGACGAATTCGCGCTCCTTGTTTCGCACCAATGGATGGACGATCGCTTCGACGGCTTTCAATTTATCCGGATTCTTAGCCAGAGTCTTTGAAAGCAACTGACGATCGACGCGCCTGTCGACTATCGCCTCCGGGAAATCTTCGGCAATCAGCGGCACTGCCTCACCGGCATAGAGGTCATGAACGACCTGATCCGCATCGTTTACGGGAATGCCCTCGTCAGCGAACATTCCCGCCGTTGTCGACTTCCCCATTCCGATCGATCCGGTCAGCCCGATGATGATCACGCATGCGCCTCCATGTCAGCAATGACCTGGTTGCGCAGCTCTTCCGAAACCTCCGGTCGACGGCCGAACCATTTTTCGAAACCCGGCACCGCCTGGTGCAGAAGCATGCCGAGCCCATCGACCGTGCTCAGACCCTGCAGACGGGCCAGCTTCAGGAGCGGCGTCTCGAGCGGCACATAGACGATGTCCGTGACGACACCATCGTCCGCCATGCCGGAGAAGTTGATCTCGGGGGCTTCGCCGCCGTCCATGCCGAGCGATGTGGTGTTCACGAACAGGCTGGCGCCGGAAAGGACTTCCGGCAATGCCTCCCAGGCATGTCCGTGAATGCGGGACCCGAACCGGTCCGCCAGTTCCTTGGCGCGAGCCACCGTGCGGTTGACGACATGGACCTCGGAGAAGCCGCGGTCGCGGACCGACTGGATGACCGCACGGCTCGCCCCGCCGGCGCCGGCGATCACGGCACGGCCGCCCAAGCGATCCCAGCCCGGCGCCCGGGCGTCAAGATTGGCCGTAAAGCCGTAACCGTCGGTATTGGTGGCACAGAGCCGTCCATCCTTGAGCCACAGCGTGTTGGCCGCCCCGAGCTCTTCCGCCAGTTCATCCGGACGATCGGCTAGTGCGAAGGCCGTTTCCTTGTGGGGGATCGTCACGTTGCCGCCGACGAAGCCCGAGCGCCCGTCCTTCAGTGTCTCGATGAAATCGGCGAAGGCCTCCGGCGCGACCTCTTTAGCCGAATAGCTTCCGGCGATACCGAAGCGTTTCAGCCAGTATCCGTGGATCATGGGCGATCGGGAATGGCGAACTGGATAGCCGGTTACAAATGCCGCCGGCGATTTTGTTTCACGTGAATCATGCATCCAAGACATCCAGTTTACGTAGAATTTGAAGAAGCGGCAGCAGGGGCAGACCGAGAATGGTGAAGTAGTCGCCTTCGATCTTTTCGAAGAGCTGTATCCCCTCGCCTTCGAGTTGATAGCCGCCGACACTCAGCAATGCCTTGTCTCCGACAGTCTCTATATAGCGGTCCAGAAAGCGATCGCTGAAGGCCCGCATGGTCAGGTCCGCGTGGCTGACAAACTGTTCGATCACAACGCCTTCGCGTGCAATCGCGACGGCACTGTTCAGGCGATGCGTGTTTCTGGCAAGCTTTGCCAGCTGTCGCCTCGCCTCTTCAGACGACTTCGGCTTGTGAAACAGCGTCCCGTCGAGCGACATGGTCTGGTCGGATCCGATCACATAGGCGTTCGGATACCGGCGGCTGACCTCCAGAGCCTTTTCCGCAGCGAGACGGCTGGCCACGCCCTCCCCCGTTCTCTCCGCTGCCGTCATGCTCTCTTCGATCGCCCTCTCATTGATGTCGGCGGCGACGCAGGAGAATTGAAGACCTGCATTCTCCATCAGCATGCGGCGGAAGGGGCTTGTCGAGGCGAGAATCAATGTCGGCTGCATGGAAGGCCTTTCGGTGACTGTCGCCGGATTATCGCAAGCGGGGGCGCAGGGCAACAATGGCGGCGGCCGTCTCCTCGATCGAGCGGCGTGTCACGTCGATCACCGGCCAGTTGTTTCTGGAGAAGATGGCCCTGGCGTATTTCAGTTCCTCGGCAATCGCTGCCCTGTCGATGTAACTTCCCTTGTCGAAGCCAGGTGTGGAACCAAGATCGCGATTGCCGCGCACCTGCGAGATGCGGTCGCTGGTGGCGATCAATCCGACGATCAATGGTCTTGTTACCTTCATGAGCTGCTCGGGCAGCGGCACGCCCTGGACGATCGGGATGTTGATGGTCTTGATGCCACGGTTGGCGAGATAGATGCTGGTCGGCGTCTTGGACGTTCGGCTGATGCCGACAAGAATGACATCCGCCTCGTCCAGATCCTCGGGCATCTGTCCGTCGTCATGATCCATCGTGAAATTAAGTGCCTCGATGCGGGCAAAGTAATCGGCGTTCATGTCGTGCTGTGCGCCCACTCGCCGCCGCGAGGGAGCACCAAGATAGGTCTGGAAGACGGAGATCACCGGCTCCAGCACATTGACCGACGGAATGCCAATCTCGATGCAGGTGTGATCGAGGATCGTGGCGAGCTCCTGATCGACGATTGTATAGAGAACGATTCCCGGTTCGGCATCGACCTTTTCCAGGACGGAAACCAATTGTTTACGATTTCGCACTAGAGGATAGACGTGTTCAATGGCGTGGCTCCCGTTGAACTGTGCCGAAGCGGCACGCCCCGCCGAGATGAGAGTCTCGCCTGTTGAGTCAGAAATCAGATGGAGATGGAAGAAGTTTTTTCTGTTCTCCACGCTAAGATCCTTTGCCTGTTGATAAGCCGGGACAATCCGGGCTGTCTGGAATCGGGCGCCCGAGCCTGTGGGAAAACGGTCCAGATATCCACATTTCGACTTTCCGGGATGATCTGCCGCCATGCCTGTGAGTTATGGGGATCGACGTCGCTTGTAAAACTTTATCAACAATCGATCCACAAGGCTCAGCGAATTTCATTCTGCCATATCTCTTTGAAATTCCTCATCTTGCGAAGACAATCCCGATAATTTTCCATTCCTTGCGAATTTGCATCCCTTCAACGGTTGAATTTCCTCGAACCGGGGAACATTCGGTGAATTGATTTTAATCCTTGCTACTCACCGACTCTAAGAAATAGAAGCCTATTTAGAATCATTTCTTATTTATTGGGAAGGATGCGCTTTGCTGAGCGAAGAGCGTAAGATCATGCGGGTGTTGAGCGGACAAACCGTTTCTCCTCCGCCAATCTGGCTGATGAGACAGGCAGGGCGGTATCTTCCGGAATATCGTGAGACACGGGCCAAGGCAGGCAGTTTTCTCGATCTCTGTTACACGCCGGAACATGCCATCGAAGTGACGATGCAGCCGATCCGGCGTTACGGTTTTGATGCGGCGATTCTCTTTTCGGACATTCTCGTCATTCCGGATGCCTTGAAGCGGAACGTGAAATTTACGGAAGGCTTCGGTCCGTCGATGGATCCGATCACCGAGGATGGGATCCGGAAGCTGACACCGGAGGGCGTTCTCGATTACCTGGCGCCGGTCTTCGAAACGGTAACAGGCATTCGTTCAGCCCTGCCGCAGGAAACCACGCTGCTCGGCTTCTGCGGCGCGCCCTGGACGGTGGCGACCTACATGATCGCGGGGCATGGAACGCCTGACCAGGCGCCGGCGCGGCTTTTCGCATATCAGCACCCGGAAGCCTTCGATCATCTGTTGGCACTTCTGGCCGATATCTCAGCCGAATATCTGATCCGCCAGATCGATGCCGGCGCGGATGCGGTGCAGATTTTCGATTCGTGGGCTGGCGTTCTTGGCGAGCAGGAATTCGAGCGCTTTGCGGTGGGACCCGTTCGCCGGATGGTCGATCGCGTGAGATCGAGCCGGCCAAACGCGAAGATCATCGCCTTCGCCAAGGGAGCCGGCTACATGCTCAAGGGATACCGGCAGGGAACGGATGCAGATGCGATCGGCCTCGACTGGTCGGTACCGCTTTCCTTTGCCGCTGAGCTGCAGAAGGACGGAGCGGTCCAGGGCAATCTCGATCCGATGCGTGTCGTTGCAGGCGGCAAGGCGCTCGAGGACGGGATTGATGCGATCCTGCAGGCGCTCGGGAATGGCCCGCTGATCTTCAATCTGGGCCATGGCATTACGCCGCAGGCGAACCCGGATCATGTGACGGCGCTCGTCAATCGCGTGCGGGGCAACGGGTGAGAGGCGCGCGATGACGGGGAAGGCTGTGGACCGGATTGCCGGGCGGAAGGCTGCGCTGCGTGCAGGGCTGGCGGTCGCGGTGTTTCTCGGAATTCTGGGTCTCATCTATCTGGCGCAGCCGGATAATTTCTTCCTGTGGATCAAGGCCTTTCACATCGTTGCGGTGATTTCATGGATGGCGGGCCTGTTCTATCTGCCCCGGCTTTTCATCTACCATACGGATGCCCTGCCCGGCTCGGAGCTGTCCGAAACTTTCAAGGTAATGGAACGCCGGCTTTTTAAGGTGATCATGCGTCCGGCGATGGTGATCACCTGGCTTCTGGGTCTCTATCTCGCCTGGAGCATGTATGGCTTCATGGGCGGCTGGCTGCATGCGAAAATCCTTCTTGTCGCCATAATGACCGGATTTCATGAGCATCTCGGTCGCGCCGTTCGGAATTTCGAATCGGATGGGCCGAGAAAGTCGGTACGCTATTGGCGCCTTGCCAATGAAGTTCCGACAGTCCTGATGATCTTCATCGTCATTCTGGTCGTGGTTAAACCGTTTTAGCCGGCGGCCCGTTCGAATAAATCGATGGCCTGAAAGGTTTTTCCTTGCGGGGTTTCACGTGAATCGCTATTTTCCGGCCATCTCTTCTCCGTGGTGCGTGCAAGATCGAGCTGCCGGCAAATGATGCTGGAGCAGCCCGCAAAAAGAATAAGCGCACCGATCTCCTCAGAAATTGGATATGGTTTCCCTTCATGGCTGAAATGAAGCTTCAAGAACTCAAGAACAAGACGCCGACGGATCTGCTGGCTTTCGCAGAATCGCTGGAAGTCGAAAACGCCAGCACGATGCGCAAGCAGGAACTGATGTTTGCGATCCTCAAGGTGCTGGCGAGCCAGGATGTGGAGATCATCGGCGAGGGCGTGGTGGAAGTGCTTCAGGACGGTTTCGGCTTCCTGCGTTCCGCAAATGCGAACTATCTTCCGGGTCCGGACGATATCTATATCTCACCCTCCCAGATCCGCCGCTTCTCGCTGAAGACGGGCGACACGGTCGAGGGGCCGATCCGCGGGCCGAAGGAAGGCGAGCGCTATTTCGCCCTGCTGAAGGTCAACACGATCAACTTCGACAATCCGGAAAAGATCCGTCACAAGATCCATTTCGACAATCTGACGCCGCTCTATCCGAACGAACGCTTCAAGATGGAGCTGGAAAATCCGACCACCAAGGATCTCTCGCCCCGCGTGATCGATCTCGTGGCGCCGCTCGGCAAGGGCCAGCGCGGCCTGATCGTGGCGCCGCCGAGAACCGGTAAGACGGTTCTTCTTCAGAACATCGCCCACTCCATCACCGCCAACCATCCGGAATGTTATCTGATCGTCCTGCTGATCGACGAACGGCCGGAAGAAGTGACCGACATGCAGCGTTCGGTTCGCGGCGAGGTCGTGTCCTCGACCTTCGACGAGCCGGCCGTGCGTCACGTGCAGGTGGCGGAGATGGTCATCGAGAAGGCCAAGCGTCTCGTCGAACACGGCCGCGACGTGGTGATCCTGCTGGACTCGATCACGCGCCTCGGTCGCGCCTACAACACGGTGGTGCCGTCCTCTGGCAAGGTTCTGACCGGTGGTGTGGATGCCAATGCGCTCCAGCGGCCGAAGCGGTTCTTCGGCGCTGCCCGTAACATCGAGGAAGGCGGCTCGCTGACGATCATCGCCACGGCCCTGATCGACACCGGCAGCCGCATGGATGAGGTCATCTTCGAAGAGTTCAAGGGTACTGGTAACTCCGAAATCGTGCTGGACCGCAAGGTCGCCGACAAGCGTATCTTCCCGGCCATGGATATCTTAAAGTCCGGTACGCGTAAGGAAGACCTTCTGGTGCCGCGCCAGGATCTGCAGAAGATCTTTGTCCTTCGCCGGATTCTCGCACCCATGGGCACGACGGATGCGATCGAATTCCTCATCGACAAACTCAAGCAGACAAAGAACAACGGTGATTTCTTCGATTCGATGAACACCTAATTTTGATTAGCCGGATTCTCTGACGGGTCCGGCGTTCCAGTCATTCCATGGCGATTGTCCGGCCCGTTACCCTGCATTGGGTTGACGGGCTGACTTTTTATTCCGACCTTCGCATAACGGTTCACTCTTGATCCCGTTGGCGTACCGGCGGGGGACAGTCGGTTTGGCTGACGTGGATATCGACACTTGAAATCATCGGTCGCATTGGCCATAAGCATTGGCCGTTGGCGGCGTGGAACGCATGGGGCCGTCGGCTATCGCGCTTATGCTGCTTTAGCAGCGTCGACGGCGCCGATCTCCCAATCGGACAAAGTGGCAGTGACATGGCATCCTCGTTGGATACAATCTATGCGCTTTCCAGCGGGCACTTGCCTGCCGGTGTTGCCGTGGTGCGTATCAGTGGTCCCCGTGCCGCTGAGATTGGCCATCGTTTAACAGGCAATCTACCTTCACCGAGGATCGCCACGCTCCGAGCGATTCGTGACCGGAATGATCATGTCCTCGACCAGGCGATCGTGGTTTGGTTCCCCGGCCCTGCGTCCTTTACGGGAGAAGATTGCCTGGAAGTGCACGTGCATGGTGGACGTGCGGTTGTTAACGGACTTTTTGATGTAATTTCAAGTGGTTATTCTGGTATTCGGCATGCCGAAGCCGGCGAATTCTCGCGAAGGGCGTTCGAGAATGGCAAGCTGGATCTGACGGAGATTGAAGGTCTTGGAGATCTTATCTCGGCAGAAACGGAGATGCAGAGGCGACTCGCGGTCGAGCAGATGCGCGGTGGTCTGTCCAGGGTCTATGCCGGTTGGGCGGATCGCCTGACCCGTGGGCGGGCACTGATTGAGGCGGAACTGGACTTTTCCGATGAGGAGGACATTCCCGGGGCGGTGTCGGATCAGATCTGGTCGGACATGAGGGCGTTGGTTGACGATATCGATTCGCATACGAAAGGAATTATCGGCGGAGAAATCATCCGTGACGGTTTCAAGGTGGTCATCGCGGGACCGCCAAATGCCGGAAAATCCAGTCTTTTGAATGCATTGGCGAAACGTGATGTTGCTATAGTTACCGATGTGGCCGGCACCACGCGGGACGTTCTGAAGGTGGATCTCAATCTGGGCGGTTATGTCGTTCATCTTGTCGATACAGCGGGCTTGCGGGAATCCATCGATGTAGTTGAAGCCGAGGGGATTCGGCGTGCCCGACATGAGATGGAATCGGCACACCTGGTGCTGCTGCTCTCTGAATGTGGCCAAGTGGCGGATCTCTCTGCGGTAGAAGGCTTGAATGTGCCCTTCCTGTGCGTTGGAACCAAGTCGGATCTCCACGGGAACAATGATTCAACTGGATTTGATGTCGTCATTTCGTCGAGTTCCGGTTTTGGTTTGCCTGATCTACAGGACCTGTTGCTGAATGCAGTGATCGATTCGGTTCCGGTATTAAATGCCGCGCTACCCAACCGATTGAGACACAAGGAATTTCTTACTGAGGCTAAGCGATCGATTGACGCCGCGGTGCGCTCGTCAACTCTGGATTTGGAACTGCGTGCGGAACTGTTGCGCCAGGCATCCAACTCCCTGGGGCGAATTACAGGCCGTGTCGATGTTGAGGACTTGCTTGACGTGATCTTTCGGGAATTCTGCGTTGGCAAGTGACTCACGTGAAACATTCGGCGGACAAGACGACATGAGTTTATAATCATGATAATGTTTCACGTGAAACATATTGACATTTGTGCATTCTGAGGCAAACCGAAGCGCTGCTGGATAGGGCGATGAAATGAAGACTCGGTTCGACGTGATAGTGATTGGTGGAGGTCATGCCGGCTGCGAGGCCGCCGCGGCTGCCGCGCGCATGGGCGCAAGCACGGCGTTGATCACGCATCGCCTTGATACGATCGGTGTGATGTCCTGCAATCCGGCAATCGGCGGGCTGGGCAAGGGGCATCTCGTTCGCGAAATCGACGCACTTGACGGCTTGATGGGCCGGGTTGCCGATGCGGCGGGTATTCAGTTCCGGATGTTGAACCGGAAGAAAGGACCGGCCGTACGCGGGCCCAGGACGCAAGCGGACAGGAAGCTCTACCGATTGGCGATGCAGGATGCGATCGGGGCGGTCGACGGACTCGAAGTGATCGAAGGGGACGTTTACGACCTGAGATTGGATGAGGCCGGAATTGCCGGCGTCGTCACGTCCGATGGTCGCTCCTTTGGCTGCCGTTCAGTGGTGCTGACTACGGGAACCTTCCTCAGGGGTCTGATTCATATCGGCGACAGCAAGACGCCTGCGGGGCGGATGGGCGAGGCCCCTTCCCTCGGAATTTCTGATACGTTGAAGAGTTTTGGATTGCGGCTCGGACGCCTCAAGACCGGTACACCAGCCAGACTGGATGGAAATACGATCGATTGGTCGTCCGTTGGTCGCCAGGCTGCGGATGAAGAGTCGGTGCCTTTTTCTTTCATGACGGACTCGATCAGCAATCGGCAAATCGAATGTGGTGTGACCCGTACGACTGAGGAAACTCATCGGATTATCCGCGACAATATCGGACGGTCCGCCATGTATTCCGGGCAGATCGAAGGCGTCGGCCCGCGCTATTGTCCTTCTATCGAGGACAAGATCGTCCGCTTTGGCGATCGGGACGGTCATCAGATCTTTCTGGAGCCGGAAGGTCTCGACGATCAGACGGTATATCCGAACGGTATCTCGACGTCATTGCCGCTTGATGTGCAGGAATCCTTCATTCGTTCAATTCCCGGCTTGGAGCAGGTGAGAATTCTTCAGCCTGGCTATGCCATTGAATATGATCACATTGATCCGCGGGAATTGCGGCCCAGTCTGGAAGTCCGTAAGGTCAGTGGTCTCTTCTTTGCGGGGCAGATCAATGGTACCACGGGTTATGAAGAGGCTGGCGCACAAGGCCTTGTGGCCGGTCTAAACGCTGCTCTGCTAGCGTCGGGAGCCGAAGCTCATGTTTTCAGCCGCACCAATAGTTACATAGGCGTAATGATTGACGACCTGACCAGCCGCGGCATTACTGAGCCTTATCGCATGTTTACCTCTCGCGCTGAATATCGGCTGTCCCTTCGTGCGGACAATGCAGATGTTCGGCTGACGCAGCTGGGTATCGATATAGGCTGTGTAGGCACCGCGCGGCGCGAGAGATTTTCAAATTATATCAAGGACCTCGATGCCGCGCGGGCGCAGCTGATGGATCTGTCTGTGACTCCGTCCGAGGGGGCAGCCAAGGGTTTGAAGCTCAACCAGGACGGCCATAGGCGGTCGGCCTACGAGTTGCTTTCCTATCCGGAGCAGTCGGTCGAATCCCTTTCCCAGGTCTGGCCGGAGTTGCAAGCTATTAAGGGCAAGCTGCGGGAGGCCCTCGAAATCGAGGCCGCCTATGCGGTTTATCTTCAGCGGCAGGCATCCGATATTGCCGATGTGCGGCGGGAGGAAAGCCGCCAGATTCCCGAGGACTTCGATTATTCCTCGCTTCCCGGTCTTTCCATTGAGTTGCGGCAAAAGCTGCAGGCTGCTCGGCCTGTGAACATTGCCCAAGCTGCGAAGGTGGATGGCATGACGCCCGCGGCAGTGTCGCTTTTGATCGCGTGGGTACGGAAGTTGGGCCCTGGTAATGAAAGCGAGAGAGTGGCATGACGTCGTTGCTTCCGATCCCGGATATCGGCCGGGAAGTTTCACGTGAAACGCATGAGCGGCTAAGCGTCTTTGCAGATCTCTTCCAGAAGTGGGCAAAGTCCATCAACCTGGTTGCGCCTTCGACGATGGCGGAGCTGTGGCGCCGGCATATCGCGGATAGCCTGCAGATTCAGCCCTTGTGCCCTGATGCCGATACCTGGATCGATCTTGGTAGTGGCGGCGGATTTCCCGGCATCATCAGTGCGATCCTACTTGCTGAGCGAGGTTCGGGCTGGGTTCATCTGGTTGAAAGCAATCAGAAAAAATGCGCTTTTCTGCGGGCCGCCTTGCGGGAGACGGGAGGACGGGGGTCCGTTCACCCGGTCCGGATCGAGGACGCGCCGGCGGAGATTGATCGGTGCGATGCCCTGTCGGCCCGGGCGCTGGCGGAGCTCGACCTTCTGTTCGCCTATGCGGAGCCTTGGACTTTGAGGAATGCCAAGCTGAAGGCGTTCTTCCACAAAGGCCGGGATTATGCGGCCGAAATCGACAAAGCGCGTGGTCGCTGGGATTTCGATCTGGTACAACATCAAAGCAAAATCGAGACGGATTCGGTTGTTCTCGAGATCAGCGGCCTTAGACGGCGTACCAGCGCGTAGATATTGGGTTCAGCGGCATGATTGGCACAAAGAAAAATCGCGTAATTACAGTGGCTAACCAGAAGGGTGGGGTCGGCAAGACGACGACGGCCATCAATCTTGCCACGGCTCTGGCGGCAATCGGCGAGCGCGTCCTGATCATCGATCTGGACCCGCAGGGCAATGCCAGCACCGGGCTTGGCATCGGCCGGAAAGATCGCGCGCATTCGTCCTTCGACCTGCTGATGGGCACGCATAGCGTCTCCCAGACGGTTCTGAAGACGGTTGTTCCAAACCTCTACATCATCCCGTCGACCATGGACCTGCTCGGCATCGAGATGGAAATCGGGCAGGCGTCCGACCGCGCTTTCCGGCTGCGGCGCGCCATTTCCGGTGAGGAAGCGCTGGAATATTCCTATATCCTGGTGGATTGCCCGCCCTCGTTCAATCTGCTGACGATCAATGCGATGGCGGCTGCGCACTCGGTCCTGGTTCCTCTGCAGTGCGAATTCTTCGCACTGGAAGGATTGAGCCAGCTTCTCGAAACGGTCAATGAAGTGCGCCAAAGCCTTAATCCGCTGCTCGATATCCAGGGAATCGTGCTTACGATGTTCGATTCGCGCAATAATCTTGCGCAGCAGGTGGTAAACGATGTTCGAACCCATCTGGGTGACAAGGTCTATCACACCCTCATCCCGCGCAATGTGCGGGTCTCGGAGGCTCCATCCTATGGCAAGCCTGCCATTCTCTATGATCTGAAATGCGCCGGCAGCCAGGCCTATCTGCAGCTGGCGTCTGAGGTGATCCAGAGGGAGAGGCAAAGGAAGGCGGCCGCCTGAGGTCGCAGGGTTTTATGTAAGTGAGCACTGACATGAATGATGACGTATCGAAACGCCGGCTGGGCCGCGGGCTTGCCGCCCTGATCGGAGAGATGGACCAGCCGCTGACAGCCGCGCAGCCGGCGAAGACGGTGAACCCGGACCGAATGATTCCGATCGAGTTCATTGCGCGCAATCCGCGCAATCCGCGGCGCTATTTCGATGACGAGGAGTTGCAGGATCTCGCCTCCTCAATCCGTCAGCATGGCATCGTACAGCCGGTTGTCGTTCGCACGATCGGCGAGAACAATTACGAGATCATCGCCGGCGAACGGCGCTGGCGGGCAGCGCAGCTGGCCGGTTTCGTCGAAATTCCGGTCATCATCCGTGATGTGGACGATCGCACGGCCCTGGAGATCGCTATTGTCGAGAACGTCCAGCGCGCCGATCTCAATCCGCTGGAAGAAGCCCTGGGATACGAGCAGTTGATCGCCGATCACGGCTACACGCAGAACAATCTGGGTGAAATCATCGGCAAGAGCCGGAGCCACGTGGCCAACAGCCTTCGGCTGCTAAAGCTGCCCGAACCGGTGCGTGACATGGTTGCCGCGGGCAGTCTTTCCGCCGGTCATGCCCGCGCCTTGGTCTCCACATCCGATCCTGAGACGCTGGCGAAAGCGATCGTTGCCAAGGGCATGTCGGTTCGTGACGCCGAAAAGCTCGCCCAGAAGGATATTCGCGGGCCCGGCCTTACTTCCTCATCGTCTGTTCAGGCGCCGAAGGATTCCGACACGCTCGCGCTCGAACGCACGCTTAGCGACACGCTTGGCCTTGATGTCACGATCAACCACAAGGGTGAGAGCGGCCAGGTGCGCATTGCGTACAGGAGCCTGGAACAACTTGAGGAAATCTGCCGGCTGCTGGAGAAGCGTTAGTATCCTCTAACGTTTATCTGAGCCGGCGTTTGGCCTGCAAGGCTGTTGAAAGCAGTGTTTGCCGGGCGATGCTGTCCTCGAGCGCTGGTCGCTGGCGCGATTGCAGGATCGCGGCGTTGATCCGGTTCGTTTCCCGGCCGATATCCGCCGAAGTCCAGGCCGCAAGCGCGCGTTCGATGATCGGTTTGCGCCGGAAGTGAAGATGACGGCCGCGGTTCTGCATGACCTTGGCGAGTGGCGCATTATCGGCTTCCATCTCTCCCCGCATCAGGTCCATGAGCTGGAATGTTCTGAGGCAGCTTTGCAGGACGAGAAACATCGGCGTTTTCGAAGTGGCGATCTTCTCAATGGCTGCCAAGAAGCTCTCGGTATTGCCGGCAAGAACAGCGTCCACCGCGTCGTCGGCGGAGATCGCGCTGGCATCGCCGATGATTTCGCGGATATGATGCTCCTCGATCATGCCGTCCTGGCGGCAATAGAGGCAGAGTTTCTCGAGTTCGCCACGCGATGCGCGCCTGTCGCCGCCGAGGAGCGTCGTCAGCAGCGATCGGGCGTTCGGAGCGATGCGGAGTCCATGCGCTCCCAAAACCTCGTCTATGAGCCCGCTGACGGCCCTCGCATCGTCACTGTAGCAGGGAATGGAGAGAATGTGCCGGCTACCGGCCGCGGTCTTGCGCAGCGAGGACGTCTTTTTCAGGTCGCTCTGCTCGATGACGACGAAGCAGGCTTCCGGTGGCGTTTCGGCGAGGATCTGCAGCGGTCCGGACAATTGCTTCTCGCCGGAGCCGCCGCGTATCCAGATCAGCCGCTCGCCGCCGAACAGGCCGATGGAGTTGACCTCGTCCAGAAGACGGCCGCTGTCGCCCTGCAGGTCGCTAACGTCAAGGCGTACGAGCGAAAACGGATCGTCGAGGGCCACCCCGGTCCTACGGGCGATCTCTTCGGCTCTTTCGCTTACCAAACCGCCGTCCGGGCCAAAGACCAGAAAGACCCGTGATTCAAGCGGACTTCTCTGAATGAGACGATCAAACTCGAATGCCTTGATTTCCGTCATCGGCTACATGGGCTGCTGCGAGAGCGTCACCAGCAGATCCGCACGGATCATTTCGGCCAGTTCCTTGGCCGCGCGATTCTCGGCGTCGCGTCCCGCACGGATCTTGGCAAATTGCTGCGACGAGTAATCGACGAGTGCGGTCGCCTTCCGGCTTGCGGCACGCAGGACCTCGCCGTCGGAGAGTCTGGTCAAGGTGTAGTCACCGGTCACGACAACGCGTCCAGCGTTGGCCGTATCCGAAGAACTGTCAATGAGAACGCCCTGGCTCTTCGTGTTGATCTTGAGATTCAACTCGTAAGCCGGATTCGCCGGCTCGCCGGCGCCACCGGACATGAGGAAGATCAATCGGTTGCGAACTTCGAGCCCGACACGATCGCCTGCTTGCGATATGCCGACGGATGCGAGTTCCGCCGGCACCTTGCCTTGCTGGGAATAAAGCGGCTGGACCTGGCAGCCGGCCGATGTCAGAGCGAGGCCAAGCGTTGCGGCAACGACGAGCCGGCGAAGGATGCTGGATTTCGACTTATACGACAATGTTGACGATCCTTTGCGGCACCACGATGATCTTCTTCGGCGGCTGACCGTTCAGGTGATGCTGGACCTGGTCGAGGGCCAGAACGGCTTCCTTGACGGCATCTTGATCGGCATCGCGCGCGATTGTCAATTCCGCTCTCTTCTTGCCGTTGACCTGAATGGGCAGCACGATTTCGTTGTCGGCGACCAGAGCCTCGTCATAGGCCGGCCAGCCGGTTTCCGAAATCAATGTCTCATTGCCGAGAGCCGACCAGCATTCCTCGGCCAGATGCGGTGTCATCGGGGCGATCATGTGGATGAGAAGCTCGATTGCGTCGCGCGCAGCGGCCTTGTCCTCGTTGCTCCCCTCGCCTTTCGCCAGCGCGGCAAATGGTCCTGCCATGGCGTTGACGAGTTCGTAGATGCGGGCGACGGCCTTGTTGAACGCGAGCTTGTCGTAGTCGCCCTGCACCGCCTTAAGCGTCTTGTGCGCTGCTTGCGAAACTGAAAGGAAAGCACCTTCCTTAGCCGGATTCGCCTCAACAGATCGCAGCAGATCGACCGTTTCCGAGATGATGCGCCAGACGCGTTGCACAAACCGATGCGCGCCTTCGACGCCGGCTTCGGACCAAATCACGTCGCGGTCCGGCGGAGAATCCGACAAGACGAAGAAGCGGGCCGTATCGGCGCCGTAGGAGGCGATGATGTCGTCCGGATCGACGACGTTCTTCTTCGACTTCGACATCTTCTCGATCGAGCCGATCTTGATCTCCTCGCCGGAGGACATCAGGACGGCCCGACGGTTTCCGTCGGTTTCCTCGATGCGAATATCGGCCGGAGAGAGCCATTCGCGGGCGGCACCCTCGCCGCGGCTATAGGTTTCGTGCACGACCATGCCCTGCGTGAACAGACCCTTGAAGGGTTCATCCAGGTCGACATGGCCCGTCGCCTTCATGGCCCGGGTGAAGAAGCGCGAATAGAGAAGATGTAGGATCGCGTGCTCGATCCCGCCGATGTACTGGTCGACCGGCAGCCAGCGGTTGGCGACAGCCGGATCGGTCGGCGCGTCTTCCCACGGGGCGGTGAAGCGGGTGTAATACCAGCTCGAATCGACAAACGTATCCATCGTGTCGGTCTCGCGGCGGGCATCCTTGCCACAAACCGGGCAGGCCACATGGCGCCAGGTCGGATGGCGATCCAGCGGATTGCCGGGCAAATCGAAGCTCACATCGTCGGGAAGCTTGACCGGCAGGTCCTTCTTCGGCACCGGAACCACACCGCAATCGTCGCAATGGATGACCGGGATCGGGCAACCCCAGTAGCGCTGGCGGGAGATACCCCAGTCGCGCAGGCGGAAATTGACCTTGCGCTCGCCTTGCGGCTGGTTGCCGAGAGACTGGCTGGAGAGCTTTTCGGCAACGGCCTGGAATGCGTCCGAAGTCGTCATGCCGTCGAGGAAACGGGAATTGATCATGACGCCGTCGTCGACATAGGCCGTGTCACCGACCGTAAAGCTTGCAGCATCGCCGTCCGCCGGCATGACGACCGGTACGACCGGCAGGCCGTACTTGCGGGCGAAATCCAGGTCGCGCTGGTCGCCGGAGGGGCAGCCGAAAATGGCGCCCGTGCCGTATTCCATCAAAACGAAATTGGCCACGTAGACCGGCAGTTCCCAGTTCGGGTCCAGTGGATGCCGGACGCGAATGCCGGTCTCGATGCCCTTCTTCTCTGCCGTTTCCAACGCCGCCAGGGACGTCCCTGCCCGGCGGCATTCCTCGCAGAATGCGGCAATCTCGGCATTTTTCTCAGCCGCGGCCTTGGCCAGCGGATGATCGGCGGCAATCGCCAGGAAGGACGCGCCGAACAGGGTGTCGGGCCTGGTCGTATAGACGGTCACTTCGCTCATGCCGTCGGGCGCAGTCTCGCCGACGATCTCCCAGCGGACGGTCATGCCCTCGGAGCGGCCGATCCAGTTCTTCTGCATCAGGCGCACTTTTTCCGGCCACTGGTCGAGTGTGTCCAGCGAATCCAGCAGGTCCTGCGAAAAGTCGGTGATCTTGAAGAACCACTGCGTCAGTTCGCGCTGCTCGACCAGGGCGCCGGAGCGCCAGCCGCGACCGTCGATCACCTGTTCATTGGCAAGCACCGTCTGGTCTTCCGGATCCCAGTTGACCTTCGACTGGCGGCGATAGACCAGGCCATGCTCGAGGAAGTCCAGGAACAGATGCTGCTGGCGCTGGTAGTATTCGACGTCGCAGGTCGCGAATTCCCGCGACCAGTCGAGGGACAGGCCCATGGATTTCAGCTGGCCGCGCATGGTGGCGATGTTTTCGTAGGTCCATTCCTTGGGATGGACCTTGTTCTTCATGGCGGCATTTTCGGCAGGCATGCCGAAGGCGTCCCAGCCCATCGGGTGCAGAACGTTGTAGCCCCGGGCGCGCTTGTAGCGTGCCACCACGTCGCCCATCGCATAGTTGCGGACATGGCCCATGTGGATGCGCCCGGACGGGTAGGGGAACATTTCCAATACGTAATATTTTTCGCGGGGATCGCCGTTGTCGGTCTCGAAGACCTTGTCTTCGGTCCACTTTTTCTGCCAGCGGGGCTCGGCGTCACGCGGATTATATCGTTCGTTGGCCATGGTCTTTCAGAATTCCGGAAATCAGGGAGAATTGGGGCTGACCTTCACCACGAAACCGCTGGAGCGTCAAGTTCGGCGGCGGCGGGCGCAAGGCAAAAGCGCCGCGCTGCGGGCAAAATTTGCCGGCGTCGGCTTGGCAATGAAGGTCTGGAAGGCTACTTGGCGATACATGGTGCAAAAGGACGCAATGACAATGGTTCTCGCAGATCGTCTCGCTGAAGTTCTCAACAATGTCGCCGGAACCGCAAAGCGCGCGGGGCGGGCCGAGGACAGTGTGACACTGGTCGCGGTGTCGAAGACATTTGATGCCGACACCATCAGGCTGGCGATTGCCGCCGGCCAGCGGGTCTTCGGCGAAAACCGTGTCCAGGAAGCACAGTCGAAATGGCCGGAGCTGAAGCAGGAGACCGGTGGCATCGAATTGCACCTGATCGGGCCGCTGCAGTCCAACAAGGCGGCGGACGCCGTGGCTCTGTTCGATGTGATCGAGACGGTGGACCGGGAGAAGATCGCCCGGGCGCTTGCTGCCGAAATCGAGCGCCAGGACCGGACGCTTCGCCTCTATGTCCAGGTCAATACGGGGCTCGAGCCGCAGAAGGCGGGAATTGCGCCCGATGACGCGGTTGCCTTCGTCGACTTCTGCCGCAACGAGCTGAAACTTCCCATCGAGGGCCTGATGTGTATTCCGCCGGCCGGGGAAAACCCCGGTCCGCACTTCGCGCTGCTGCAGAAGCTGGCTGGCGAAGCGGGCCTTTCAAAGCTTTCCATGGGCATGTCCGGCGACTACCAGACGGCGGTCGAGTTCGGCGCGACGAGCGTTCGGGTGGGGTCGGCGATCTTCGGCGAGCGTTGAAACTGACTTTCGTCAAACCTTTTAATTTTTATCGCGGATGCACCCGCGTTCCTGCGTTTTAGCGCTTTCGAATTGATTCGGATTTTCCTATCTTTTCCCATGAGGAGCGCATGCGAACGCATGTGTAATGGGAGGAGAGCATGGCAGACAACTACAAGGCGGCCTATGCCGGATGGCAGGCCGATCCGATCGGCTTTTGGAAAAATGCCGCAGAGTCCATCGATTGGTCGGTCTTTCCGCAGACGATCTTCGATCCGGCGATGGGCACCTATGGACGGTGGTTTCCCGGCGGCATCACCAACACCTGCTACAATTGCATCGACAGGCACGTCATTGCCGGCAACGGCCAGCAGGCGGCGCTGATCTATGAGAGCGCCATCACCGGGCGGGATCGCGTCTATACTTACCAACAGCTGTTCGAATCGGTGAACGCCTGCGCCAGCGTTCTGAAGGATTTCGGCGTCACAAAGGGCGACCGGGTGATCATCTACATGCCGATGATCCCCGAGGCCGTCTTCGCCATGCTGGCCTGTGCGAGGATCGGGGCCGTGCACTCCGTCGTGTTCGGCGGGTTCGCGGCCCATGAACTGGCCAAACGCATCGAGGACAGCGGAGCGCGGATCGTCATATCGGCGAGCTGCGGGCTGGAGCCGAACCGGACGGTGCCCTACAAGCCGCTCCTCGATCACGCAATCGAAATTTCGAAGGTCAAGCCCGATCATTGCCTGATTGTCCAGCGACCGGAGTTGAAGGCCGATCTCCTGGACGGCCGTGACCATGATCTCCGCGCCCTGATCGAGGTCGCGCTGGAAAAGGGCGCCCGCGTCGATTGCGAGCCGGTCGATGCGACGGATCCCCTTTACGTCCTCTATACCTCGGGAACGACCGGACAGCCGAAAGGTGTCGTGCGTGACAATGGCGGGCACATGGTGGCGCTGATGTGGTCGATGCGAAACATCTACGGTGTTTCACCGGGTGAGGCCTACTGGGCCGCCTCGGACATCGGCTGGGTGGTCGGACATTCCTACATCGTCTATGCGCCGCTCCTGAACGGCAATGCCACGATCCTGTTCGAGGGCAAGCCGATCGGCACGCCCGATGCCGGGGTCTTCTGGCGGGTGATCAACAAGCACAATGTCAGGGTGCTGTTCACGGCGCCGACGGCCTTCCGGGCCATCCGCAAGGAGGATCCGAACGGCGACTTCATCGCCGAAAACCCGATGCCAGGCCTGCGGGCGCTCTTCCTCGCCGGCGAACGCGCGGATCCGGACACGCTCAAATGGGCGGAAGAGAAGCTCAAGGTGCCCGTCATCGACCATTGGTGGCAGACGGAAACCGGCTGGCCGATCGCCGGCAACCCGATCGGGCTCGATCTGCTGCCAGTCAAGCACGGATCGCCGGCGGTCGCCATGCCGGGCTATGATCTGCAGGTGCTCGACGATGCCGGTCATCCGGTGCCGAACGGCACGCTCGGCAATGTCGTGGTCAAGCTGCCGCTGCCGCCTGGCTGCCTGCCAACGTTCTGGAATGCGGATGAGCGCTTCCACAGCTCATGCCTCGACGAGTTTCCCGGCTATTACAAGACGTCGGATGCCGGTTATCTCGACGAGGACGGCTACATCTTCATCATGTCGCGCACCGATGACATCGTGAATGTCGCCGGGCACCGTCTGTCGACCGGGGCGATGGAGGAAGTCTGCGCCATGCATGCGGATGTCGCCGAATGCGCGGTGATCGGCATTGCCGATCCGATCAAGGGCCAGGTGCCTTGCGGCTTCCTGGTGCTCAACAATGGCGTCGATCGCGACCCCAAGGAGCTGGAGCGCGAGATCGTTGCCCTCATCCGCGAGGAAATCGGCCCGGTTGCCGCCTTCAAGATGGCGATCCAGGTCAAGCGGTTGCCCAAGACGCGATCGGGGAAGATCCTGAGAGGCACCATGCAGAAGATCGCCGACGGCATGCCGTGGACCATGCCGGCGACAATCGAGGACCCGGCGGTTCTCGAAGAAATCACCGAAGCGATCAGGTCTCACTCGGCGCAGCATGCGGCATGAATGAAAAAAGGCCCCGCGAGGGGCCTTTTATCGTCTGAATGATCGTCCGTGCTGAAATCAGCGGAAATCGTCTTCGTCGTCCTCGACCGTGTCCGACTTCAGCGACTTGAGCTTGGCGAAGACGGCGTCTGCGTCGATTTCCTTTTCCTCTTCTTCGGCATAGTTCGAAGAGAAGTTTTCGGTCTCGCGCGCGGATTCGAGTGTCGCACCCATTTCGGCGGCGGTCGGCAGCGGCCGGCCCTTCGATGCTTTCTCGACTTCCATGTCGAGATCGATCTGGCTGCAGAGGCCAAGCGTCACCGGGTCCATCGGTGTCAGGTTGGCGGAATTCCAGTGCGAGCGGTCACGGATCTGCTCGATTGTCGACTTGGTGGTGCCGACCAGGCGCGAAATCTGCGCGTCCTTCAGTTCCGGATGGTTGCGGACGAGCCAGAGGATGGCGTTCGGGCGATCCTGGCGCTTGGAAACCGGCGTGTAACGGGGGCCGCGGCGCTTCGATTCCGGAACCCGGACCTTCGGTTCGGCGAGCTTCAGCTTGTAGGCGGTGTCCTTTTCCGCCCGCGCTATTTCGTCGCGGGAGAGCTGGCCAGTCGAGATCGGATCGAGTCCCTTGATGCCCTGTGCGGATTCACCGTCGGCAATGGCTTTCACTTCCAGAGGATGCAGTTTGCAGAACTGGGCAATCTGTTCGAATGACAGGGATGTGTTGTCAACGAGCCAGACGGCGGTCGCCTTCGGCATCAGCAGTTGTTGAGCCATAGATAAAGTCCTTCTGTCCGTCCGCTCCGGGGGCGCGGGCCGTGGGTCAAACCACAATTTCCGGGATTTTCGCGCCTTCTATAAACGCAATGTGTCATAAATGCAATTCTTTCGAATGCGAATTGCTGACGCTTGATTGCCTTGTTTATTTCAGTTCTTATCTTGCCAGAACAAGTGGGACGGGAGGACGTCCTGTCATGCACACGGGAGGAGATTATGTCGGTGAAAACCTATCCGGTTACGAAGGCGGTCAAGGATCGCGCGCTGATCGATAACGACCGCTATCAGAAATGGTACCAGGAAAGCATTGAGGAGCCCGAGAAGTTCTGGGACAAGCACGGGCGCCGGATCGACTGGTTCAAGCCCTATACAAAGGTGAAGAACACGTCGTTCAAGGGCAAGGTGCCGATCAAGTGGTTCGAGGACGGCATAACCAATGTCTCCTATAACTGCATCGACCGTCATCTGAAGACGCATGGCGACCGGACCGCCATCATCTGGGAAGGCGACAACCCCTACATCGACAAGAAGATCACCTATAACGAGCTTTACGAGCACGTCTGCCGCATGGCGAACGTTCTGAAGAAGCACGGCGTGAAGAAGGGTGACCGCGTCACGATCTACATGCCGATGATTCCGGAAGCGGCCTATGCGATGCTGGCCTGTGCCCGCATCGGCGCCATTCACTCGGTGGTCTTCGCCGGCTTCTCTCCTGAAGCGCTTGCCGGTCGTCTGGTCGACTGTGAGTCGACCTTTATCATCACCTGCGACGAGGGCCTGCGTGGCCGCAAGCCGATTGCTCTCAAGGAGAACACCGATACCGCGATCGACATTGCTGCCAAGCAGTATGTCATCGTCAACAAGGTGCTCGTCGTTCGCCGTACCGGCGGCAAGGTCGGCTGGGCGCCTGGCCGTGATATCTGGTATCACGAGGAAATCCACACCGTTAAGGCTGACTGCCCGCCGGCCAAGATGAAGGCGGAGGATCCGCTCTTCATTCTCTATACATCCGGCTCGACCGGCAAGCCGAAGGGCGTGCTGCATACCACGGGCGGCTACCTTGTCTACGCCTCGATGACGCATGAATATGTCTTCGACTATCACGACGGGGACATCTACTGGTGTACGGCCGACGTCGGCTGGGTCACCGGGCATTCCTACATCGTCTACGGGCCGCTATCGAACTGTGCGACGACGCTGATGTTCGAGGGCGTGCCGACCTTCCCGGATGCCGGCCGCTTCTGGGAAATCGTCGACAAGCACAAGGTCAATATCTTCTACACGGCGCCGACTGCCATCCGCTCGCTGATGGGCGCCGGCGACGAATTCGTCAAGCGGTCCGACCGCTCGACGCTGCGGCTGCTCGGCTCGGTCGGCGAGCCGATCAATCCGGAAGCCTGGGAATGGTATCACCGCGTCGTTGGCGACGAGCGCTGCCCGATCGTCGACACCTGGTGGCAGACGGAAACCGGCGGCATCATGATCACGCCGCTGCCGGGCGCGACAGACACCAAGCCGGGCTCCGCGACGCGTCCCTTCTTCGGCATCAAGCCGGAGCTGGTCGATAATGAAGGCAACCTGCTCGAAGGTGCGACGGACGGCAATCTCTGCATTGCCGACAGCTGGCCGGGACAGGCCCGTTCGGTCTACGGCGACCACCATCGCTTCATCCAGACGTATTTCTCGACTTACAAGGGCAAGTACTTCACGGGTGATGGCTGCCGCCGTGACGAGGACGGCTATTACTGGATCACCGGCCGCGTTGACGACGTGCTCAACGTTTCAGGCCACCGTCTGGGCACGGCCGAAGTGGAATCGGCGCTGGTTTCGCATCACAAGGTGTCGGAAGCCGCCGTCGTCGGCTATCCGCATCCGGTCAAGGGGCAGGGCATCTATTGCTATGTCACGCTGATGTCCGGCGAAGACCCGTCCGACGCACTCAAGGCGGACCTGATCAAGCATGTCCGCAGTGAAATCGGACCGATCGCCTCTCCGGACAAGATCCAGTTCGCGCCGGGGCTGCCGAAGACCCGTTCGGGCAAGATCATGCGCCGCATCCTGCGCAAGATCGCCGAGGACGATTTCGGTGCGCTCGGAGATACCTCGACGCTGGCCGATCCCGGCGTTGTCGACGATCTGATTGCCAACCGGCAGAACAAGGCCGCTGCCGCCTGACGCTGCAGCGCCAAGCGCAGTGAAAAAGCCCTCCCGCGGAAACGCAGGAGGGCTTTTGTCTGATTTGGCTTACTAAGTGACCTGCGATCAGGCGAAGTCTGCCGGCAGGATATCGGCCGGAATGTTCTGGTAGCAGACCGGGCGCAGGAAGCGGCGGATCGACAGCGTGCCGACAGAGGTGGCACCAAAGTTCGTCGATGCCGGGTACGGACCGCCATGGACCATCGAGTCGCAGACTTCGACACCGGTTGGGAAGCCGTTGGCCAGGACACGGCCGGCCTTGCGTTCCAGGATCGGCAGCAGCTTGCGGGCGAATTCGCTGTCACCGGCGTCGAGATGCAGCGTCGTGGTCAGCTGGCCTTCGAGCTTGCGGGCAATCAGCAGCATGTCTTCGGCCGTGTCGGCGAGGACGATCAGGCCGAGCGGGCCGAACACTTCTTCGCCGAGCTCATGGTTTTCCAGCCAGGACTTGGCGTCCGTCTGGAAAAGATACGGTGCGGCATCGCGGTTGTTGCACATGGAGGTCAGAAGGGACTGGACAGCCGTGTTGCCTTCGATGCGGCGGGCGCCGCTGCGATAGGCTTCGGCGATGCCGTCCGTCAGCATGGTCTGCGGCGCGACCGCGGCAAGACCTTCCTTGGCGTCGGCGATGAAGGCATCTGCCTGTGGCCCCTTCACCAGAACGGCGATGCCGGGATTGGTGCAGAACTGGCCGGCGCCCATGGTCAGCGATCCGACCCAGCCCTTGGCAATCGCGCTGCCGCGCGCCGAAAGTGCTTCCGGCAGGATGAACATCGGGTTGACCGAGCCCAGTTCGCCGAAGAAGGGGATCGGTTCCGGACGCGATGCGCAGAGATCGAAGAGTGCGCGACCGCCACCGAGGCTGCCGGTGAAGCCGACGGCCTTGATCAGGGGATGCTGGACGAGCGACTGGCCGACTTCGCGGCTGCCGCCCTGGATCACCGAGAAGACGCCCGGATGGATGCCGCTGGCCTTGACGGCGGCCAGACCGGCCTCGGCGACGATTTCGCCGGTGCCGGGATGGGCGGAATGGCCCTTGACCACGACCGGGCAACCGGCGGCGAGTGCCGCTGCCGTGTCGCCACCCGCGACGGAGAAGGCAAGCGGGAAGTTGGACGCGCCGAAGACGGCGACCGGGCCGATCGGACGCTGCATCATCCGCAGTTCCGGGCGCGGCAGGGGCTGGCGATCCGGGAGCGCCGCATCGTGGCGGCGGTCGAGATAGTCGCCCTTTTCGATATGGCTGGCGAACAGGCGCAGCTGGCCGGTGGTGCGGCCGCGCTCGCCCTGAAGGCGTGCCTCGGGGAGTCCCGTTTCCTGGCTGCCAATCTCGGTGATCGCCTCGGCACGGGCCTCGATCTCGTCGGCGAACTTGTTGAGGAAGGCTGCACGTTCGGCACGGCTTGAATAGCCGAAGCTCCAGAATGCCTCTTCAGCGGCCTTGGCGGCCTTGTCGACCTGAGCCGGTGTTCCGGCCGAGAATGTATGGCTGGGGCCGTGGGCAGGCGAGGAGTCGAACGTCGTGTCGCTTGCGACCCATTCTCCGGCGATAAGGTGTTTGCCGTGTGGTTTGAAAGTCATGGATACCCTCCTCTCAGGCGCGAGATGCTGTTGGGACAAGTCGTTGTTTGATCTTCGAGCATCACTGACGAAGGTGCGCCCGGGTGAAGATGTCTAAGCGAGCTGGTCTGCTGTTTGCGGCAATGAACTAGCACAAATAGTTCTGTCGCCCATAAAAAAAAGCAGGCAGCGCCGGATTTTGACGGTCGGGGCCCGGATATGCGGAGCTTTGGCTGTCGATCAGGGCCGGAGCCTGTCTGGTCGTTGCCTGTGACCGACGTGGATGGCCGCGCGGCTCGTGGGAAGTGGCGAAACTGGTACCGCCACCGTCATCATTCCAGCTTTGCGAAAGGAATGCTGTCTAGGACAGAAACCGGACGGTCGCCTGGCAAGGAACAACCGTCCGGCAGAACCGGCAAGCCGGCTCGAAGACAGGTTCGGAATCCCGGACATTCATTGTCCGCGCCGGATACAGCGATCCGGCATGAGGCGTTCTGCCTTAAGGATTTCGGCCTGTGCATGCCGACGAATGACTGCCCCCGGGCATTGCCCAGCTATCGAGGCAGGGAAAAAGGGGCGAATCATGGGCCGGCGCTATAAATTTGGTCCTTGCCTAATTCCATGTCCAGACACGGCGACCGTTTCCCATGGGCAAAATCCCGCTCGCAATGCCGGACCACCCGGCAGGCCCGGGAATCGCTTCAAATTTTATTAATCGAAAATGCGTAAGACTGAGCGTCGATGATGATCTCTCTGGGTCATCTGCCGGCCTGCGCGCCGCCATCTAGCTCCATGAAGGGGCGCTTTCAATCAATGATGCCATATGCCGGCGCGCGTTCCCCACGCGCGGCCATGATTTCAATGCGAGAGGCTCCATGCGGAATTTTGCCCAGCGGTCCATTGCCGCAAAACTGATCCTTGTGACGGGATCGACAATTGCTCTCCTTCTTCTCATTTCGAACTTCTTCCTCATTTCGCAGACCGGCGACCGGGTGCAGCATCTGGCTCTTGACCAGGCGCAGGCCGAAGCGAAGGCGATCGCGATGAGCATTGCCGCGGATGTCGGCGAGATTTCCAGCGCCGCCCGCTCAATGGCCGGTGTCATTGGCCACACGCATGCCGGCAAACTTCTCGACCGCAAGGGAACGATCAATATTCTCAGAGCCAACCTGGAGCAGAACCCGTTCGCCTTCGGCAGTTGGATGGCGGAGGCGCCGAACGCTTTTGACGGTCAGCAGGCCGAGTTCAAGGGCAAGACCGAGTTCGGCGGCAATGCGGATGGAGCATTCTCGCCTTACTGGTCGAAAGATCGAAACGGCAACATACAGTTCGGCACCTTTGCCGTGGACTACAATGCGGAATGGTACGCCGCGGCGGCCAAGAGCCTCAAAGGCGCGATCACCAAGCCCTACCTGGCCGAAGGAACCGACGTCCCGACGATCATGAGCTCGATCGCCTATCCGGTGATGTCCGGCGGCAAGCTGATCGGCGTCTCCGGCGCCGATATTTCGCTCGCCTCCCTTTCGCAGAAGCTCGGCGCCATGAAGCCGTTCGGCACGGGCCGGGTCATGCTTCTGTCCCAGGATCTGAAATGGCTGGTCGGCCCGACCTCGGACGCGATGATGAAGGAGTTCGACGGGCAGAATCCGGAACTGATGAAGGCAGCCCTTTCCGACGCCAAGCCTGGTGAGATCGACAACATCGCCGACGCCGATGGCGAGAGCTACAGCCGGCTCATCTATCCCTTCGATCTTCCTGGCGTGAATGCACGTTGGGTCGTCCTGGTCGATATTCCAAGCGCTGTCGTCGCCGAGCAGGTCGACGCACAGACCAAGTTGATGATCGCCGGTGGTCTCGTCGTTCTTCTCGCCGCACTCGGCGGCCTCTATCTCGCTGTCCGCCGCTTCGTGCAGAAGCCGATGGCGAGCCTGGTCAGCGATGTTGCCAATCTCAGCCGCGGTGACTACACCACGCCGGTGTCCGGACAGGACCGGGCGGATGAAACCGGCGCTGTCGCCAGTGCGCTGGAAGGTTTCCGGCACAAGCTGGCGGATGCCGTGCGGCTCGAAGGCGTGGCCAACGAGCAGCGCCAGCTGACCGAAGCCGAAAAGGCCAAGGCGGAACAGGAGCGCAACGCCGCGGCGGCGATCCAGCAGGACGTCGTCTCCCGTCTCGCTGACGGTCTGTCGCAGCTCGCCGCCGGCAACCTGACCTACCGCCTGCAAGGCGATTTCCCCGGGGATTACGCGAAGCTCAAGGCGGACTTCAATTCAACTGTCGAAAGCCTCGAGGAAACCATCCAGACACTGTCGGGTTCTGTCAGCAGCATAGGCAACGGCACGCACGAGATCTCGCAAAGCGCCAACGATCTGTCGCAGCGAACGGAAAAGCAGGCTGCCAGCCTGGAAGAAACCGCCGCAGCGCTCGACCAGCTGACCTCGCAGGTCAATTCCAGTGCCGAGAACGCACGGCATGCGGCAAGTTCCGTCGACAAGGCGAATGCCGATGCCGGCAAGTCGGGCGAGATCGTGCAGAAGGCTATTGCCGCCATGCACGGCATCGAACAGTCCTCGCAGGAGGTCAGCCGCATCATCGGCGTGATCGACGAGATCGCGTTCCAGACCAACCTTCTGGCGTTGAACGCAGGCGTCGAGGCCGCTCGTGCCGGCGAGGCGGGCAAGGGCTTCGCCGTGGTCGCGCAGGAAGTGCGCGAGCTCGCCCAGCGTTCGGCCAATGCGGCCAAGGAGATCAAGGCACTGATCAATGCCTCGGAAACGCAGGTCGGCGAAGGCGTGGATCTCGTCGGCAAGACCGGCCGCGCACTGGAAAACATTGCCCAGCAGGTTCTACAGATCAACGGCCTGATTCAGCAGATTTCCGGCTCCGCCTCCGAGCAGGCCGTCGGCCTGAAGGAGATCAATGCTGCCGTCAACCAGATGGATCAGGTCACGCAACAGAATGCCGCGATGGTGGAAGAAACGACTGCGGCTAGCGCTGCGCTGAACGATGAAGCCAAGGTGCTGCAGTCGCTGGTCGCTCGCTTCCGCACCGGCGGCAGCGCTGCGCATTCTGCCGCGACACGCTACACTCCGCCGGTCAGCCAGCCAGCGCGCAGCGAAGTGAAGGCACCTGTCCGGCGCATGCCGGCGGTTTCCGGAAATACTGCGATCTCCCAGGACGACTGGGAAGAATTCTGATCCAGGATAGCACCGCACGCAACAAAGGCGGCGCCTGATGGCGCCGCCTTTTTCACGTCTGGCCCGAAGCGGCCCGTTGTCAGAAATCGATGGCCCGGCCCTTGATTTCCCAGTCACCGAAACGTGCCGGGTCGGGACCGCCGCGCCCGCCGATCTCTCGCGGCATGGCGGCTTTCTCCGCGGCCTTCCGGCGTTCCTCGGCTTCCTTCAGCGCCCTCAAGGCCGCCGGGGGCAGGTCAGGCTTCCGATCTCCGGCGTCACTGTTGTCGTTTGCCAGGTCTGGCGAATTTTTCTCTTCCATCGTCTTTTCTTACCGCTTCGCAATTGACTGGCATATTGATATCGCCCGGGGCGATCGCCACTTCATCGATGAACCATATTATAGGCCAATGCGTTCTCATGCCAATGGAAGGACAGGAGACAGGACAATGAACCTCGTTAGGACTGCAATGCTGCTGGCGTTCATGACGGCGCTGTTCATGGGCGTGGGCTACCTGATCGGCGGCCAGAGCGGCATGCTGATCGCGCTGGTGATTGCGGCGGGCATGAATTTCTTCTCCTACTGGAATTCCGACCGGATGGTGCTCTCCGCCTACCATGCGCAAGAGATCGACGAGGCCAATGCGCCTGAGTTCCATGCCATCATTCGCCGGCTGTCGCAGAATGCCGGGCTTCCGATGCCGAAGGTCTATCTCTACGAAAGCCCGCAACCGAACGCCTTTGCCACCGGCCGCAATCCCGAGAATGCGGCTGTCGCCGCATCGACCGGCTTGCTCAACAGGCTGTCTCCGGAGGAGGTTTCGGCCGTCATGGCGCATGAACTGGCGCACGTCCAGCATCGCGACACCCTGACGATGACAATCACCGCGACGCTTGCCGGTGCGATATCCATGCTCGGGAACTTCGCCTTCTTCTTCGGTGATCGGCGGGACAGCAACAATCCCTTCGGTTTTGTCGGTGTGCTCGTCGCCATGATCGTCGCGCCGCTGGCGGCTATGCTGGTGCAGATGGCAATCAGCCGGACGCGTGAATACGAGGCGGACCGGCGTGGCGCCGAAATCTGCGGCAATCCGCTCTGGCTCGCCTCGGCGCTGGCAAAGATCGCCGGAGCGGCCGAGACGACGCCGAACATGGACGCGGAGCGCAACCCGGCAACCGCGCACATGTTCATCATCAATCCGCTCTCCGGGGAGCGGATGGACAATCTCTTCTCGACCCACCCGAACACGGAAAACCGGATCGCGGCGCTGCAACAGATGGCAGCGAGCGGTGAGATGAACCACTCGACGGAGACTGTCGCCCCTGCTAAGCCGACCCGCAAGGCGCGCTCGGTTCCTGCTGCGGGATGGGGACGCGGTGACAATCAACCGCCGAAAGGTCCGTGGTCTTGAATGAACGCGTAAGCAGGAAAAAACAGAACAGGCGCAACAATCCCAGTGGCGAGACCGGTAAGGCGGCTATCGAGCGGGAGCAGAAGCCTGGCCTTGAAGCACGCGCTGCCGCGGCCAAGTTGCTCGGCGCGGTCGTCGACCGCAAGACCTCACTCGACGGCATGCTGGATGCCGAGGGCGGCAATCCCGCCTACAAGGCGCTCAGCGCTGCCGACCAGGCACTGGTCAGGGCTATCCTGACGACGGCGCTTCGCCATCTGCCGCGGATCGACGCGGCACTTTCCATGCTCATCGATAATCCGCTGCCCGAGGGTGCGCGTTCGCTCTACCACCTGCTGGCCGTCGGGGCTGCTCAGATCCTCTATCTCGATATTCCGGACCATTCGGCGGTGGATATCGCCGTCGAACTCGCCACCCGTGACCCTCGCAGCCGACGTTTCGCGAAGCTTGCCAATGCCGTCCTGCGCAACATGTCGCGCAGGAAGCCGGACATCCTGCGAGAGACTGCGTCCATTTCGGTGATTCCGGAATGGTTCATGGACAGGCTGGTTGCCGATTACGGCAAGGAGACGGCGCAAAAAATCGCCGAATCCCATAATCAGCCGGCTGCGATCGACCTGACGGTAAAATCGGACCCTGCCGGCTGGGCGGAGCGGCTTGGCGGCCGGGTGCTGGTGACCGGCAGCGTGCGTCTGGGTGCGGCAGCTGGCTTCATTCCCGATCTCCCCGGGTTTGCCGAGGGAGAATGGTGGGTGCAGGATGCTGCGGCCAGCATTCCCGCGCGGCTGTTCGGGGACATCCGTGGCCAGCGCGTGGCGGATCTCTGCGCGGCGCCGGGCGGCAAGACCGCACAGCTGGTCCTTGCCGGCGCCGAAGTGACCGCGGTCGAAAAATCCCGCAGCCGGCTGGCCCGGCTTCGCTCCAATCTGGAGCGGCTTGGCCTCCGCGCCGAGCTCGTCGAGGCAGACGCAGCCGATTACCAGCCTGAGGCGCTCTTCGATGCCGTGCTCCTCGATGCGCCTTGCTCCTCGACGGGAACGGCAAGGCGGCATCCGGATGTCTTCTGGACGAAGACTGAGGCCGACATCGAGAAGCTTGCGGGTGTGCAGCAGCGACTGCTACGGCATGCCGCCGGGCTGATTCGGGTCGGCGGCACCATCGTTTTTTCCAACTGCTCGCTCGACAAGGCCGAGGGAGAGGCGATGATCGAGAAAATATTGAGTGAAATAAACGGCTTGGAGCGCGTGCCGATTCAGGCCCAAGATTGGCCCGATTTTGCATATCTGATTTCTGGTAAAGGAGAGATCAGAACTACTCCCGATATGCAGGTCAGTGCCGAAGGTAACGCCTTCGGACTGGACGGCTTTTTTGCGTGTATTCTCAAGCGGCGCTCTTGAGATAACCTGTTATTTCTTTTCCAATACTCTGCTGATATTGATGGGGCGCGAATCGTTTTGAGCCCCACCAAGGCCACGTGACTCCTCCGTGGCGCGATCGCTTAGGACTATGCGGAGACTTTGGAATTGACCGGTAGGATGTCGGATCGACGTCACAAGCTTCAACTGTATGGACGCGAGACCCTCCGCAGGGCCCGTCGGCGGTTGGCTTTGCTCGGACGGATGTTGGGCGGCAGCGGGCCGACCGGCGACCGTCTGCTTGTGGCACCGACGGACCTGAGAGCGATCGATTCCTTTGCCGGAAACGAGGTCCTGAACGGGCGATTCGCCTTGGCAGGCTATCTTTTCGATGCCGGCGGCAAGTCGCCGTTCCGTCAGCCGTTGCCTTCCGAAGGATTCGCCGTTCAGCTGCAGTCCTTTTCCTGGCTGCGGCATGTCAGGGCTGACCGCAGCGACGAGGCCTGTGCCAACGTGCGGCGCATCATCGATGACTGGATAGCCGCCAACGGCCGCTACAAGTCCGGCCCCGCCTGGCGCGACGAGGTCGTCGCCCGCCGGGTGACGGCGTGGTTGTCGCATTCGCCGGTCATTCTTCAGGGCGCGGAGCAGGGCTTCTACAAGCGCTTCATGAAGGCGCTGAACGCCCAGATCACCTTTCTCCAGGCAATATCGAAGACGGTGCCCGACGGGGAGAACCGCCTGCTGGTAAAGATCGCGCTGGCGATGATGTCGATCTGCGTTCCAATTCGGGGACGGGTGGTGGCAAGGGCGAGCCGGGATCTCGACCGCGAACTGGAACGCCAGATTCTTGCCGACGGAGGCCATATTTCGCGTAATCCGCGGGCGACGCTCGATCTGCTGATTGATCTCCTGCCGCTTCGCCAGACCTATCTCAATCTCGGCCTGGAAGTGCCGTCGAAGCTGATCCCGGCGATCGACCGCATCTATCCGGCGCTGCGCTTCTTCCGCCACCAGAACGGCGAACTCGCGCTCTTCAACGGTGCCACGGTGACGCCGGCCAACGAACTCGTATCGGTGCTGCGCTATGATGAAACGGCCGGACAGCCGTTCAAGGCGCTGCCGCATATGGGGTTTCATCGTATGGCGGGCGGCGCGACCACGGTGATCGTCGACACCGGCCATCCGCAGTCTCCCGACCTTTCCAGGGAGGCGCATGCCGGCTGCCTGTCGTTTGAAATGTCGTCGGGCGGCTATCGCTACATCGTCAATGCCGGGCGTCCGGAACTGCCGCAGGAAGACCTGCAGCAGGCGGCGAGGATGACGGCAGCGCATAGCGCGGTGACCCTCAACGACAGCTCGCATGCGGAATTCTCGCATTCCGACTATCTCGGTCCGATCTTCCTGAACGGCGTCACGTCGGTGGAGGTCGAGCGCAAGCAGACCAAGGCCGGCCATGACAGCCTCGCTGCGGTCCATGACGGTTACCTGCCGTCGTTCGGGCTGCTCTGCGGCCGCGAGCTGATGATGAATGCCGAGGGAACGGCCATTGGCGGACGCGACCGGTTCTTTCCGCCGGAAGGTGGTCCGATCGATCCGCAGGAAGGCCATTATGCGGTTGCGCGCTTCCACATTCACCCGGCGATCGTGGCCGAGCAGAAGTCGGCGGATACGGTGCTGCTGAATGCGCCGAATGGAGAGACCTGGCGGTTCTATTCCTTCGGCAATGACATCGTGCTGGCCGAGAGCATCTATTTCGCCGATACCACCGGCATTCGCGGCACCGAACAGATCGAAATCGGCTTTGATCTCGGCCAGACGCCGGAAATCCGCTGGGAAATTAGCCGGATTCGCTAGGATTCGGCAGAGATCGCCGGTTTTATCTTTCACCAAGCTATGGTAACGCGGCTGCGACTTATCCCTGATCGCCGCCCTTCCCGGGCGATTTCCCCCGTCCGGGGCAAACCGGAGCTCGAACACCATGGCCGTCATCTCGAAGAAAATCCCCGCGCCCGACAAGGTCAAGATCAAGACCGCGCTGCTTTCCGTCTCCGACAAGAGCGGCATCGTGGAACTTGCCAGGACGCTGAGCGAAGGCGGAGTGAGGCTGCTGTCGACCGGCGGCACGCACAAGGCGATCGCCGAAGCCGGCCTGCCGGTGACCGACGTTTCGGAAGTCACAGGCTTTCCGGAAATCATGGACGGCCGGGTCAAGACGCTGCATCCGAAGGTCCATGGTGGTCTGCTGGCGATCCGCGACGACGAGGAACACCAGGCTGCGATGGCCAAGCACGGCATCGACGCCATCGATCTCGTCGTCATCAACCTCTATCCGTTCGAAAGTGTGCGGGCGGCGGGCGGCGATTACCCGACCACGGTCGAGAACATCGATATCGGCGGACCGGCGATGATCCGCGCCTCTGCCAAGAACCATGCCTATGTGACGATCGTCACCGATCCGGCGGATTATGCCGAGGTGACGGACGCCCTGAAGGCGAACGGCTTCGAGACCGGCTACGGGCTTCGCCAGACCCTTGCTGCCAAGGCATTTGCCCGCACTGCGGCCTACGACGCGGCGATTTCCAACTGGTTTGCTGAAGCGCTCGATATCAAGGCGCCGCGCCACCGTGTAATCGGTGGCGCACTCAAGGAAGAGATGCGTTACGGCGAGAATCCGCACCAGAGCGCCGCCTTCTACGTCACCGGCGAGAACCGTCCGGGCGTCGCGACGGCCACGCTGCTGCAGGGCAAGCAGCTCTCCTACAACAATATCAACGACACGGATGCCGCCTTCGAACTGGTGGCGGAATTCCCGGCTGAGAACGGCCCGGCCTGCGCGATCATCAAGCATGCCAACCCGTGCGGCGTTGCCACCGGGCCGACGCTGAAGGATGCCTACACGCGGGCACTCGCCTGCGATCCGGTGTCCGCATTCGGCGGTATCATCGCTCTCAACCAGGTGCTCGATGCCGAGACCGCCGAGGAGATCGTCAAGCTCTTCACGGAAGTCATCATCGCGCCGGAAGTCACCGACGAGGCTAAGGCGATCATTGCCCAGAAAAAGAACCTTCGCCTGCTGACGACGGGAACGCTTCCCGATCCGCGCTCGCCGGCTCTGACTGCCAAGACCGTTTCGGGCGGCCTGCTGGTGCAGACTCGCGACAATGTCATGGTCGAGGACCTTGAGCTCAAGGTGGTGACGAAGCGTGCGCCGACCGCGCAGGAGCTTGAAGACATGAAGTTCGCCTTCAAGATCGCCAAGCATGTGAAGTCGAATGCGGTGATCTACGCCAAGGATGGCCAGACGGCCGGTATCGGCGCCGGCCAGATGAGCCGTGTCGATTCAGCCCGTATCGCCGCCATGAAGGCCGAGGACGCCGCCAAGGCCATGGGCCTGGAAACGCCCCTGACCCGCGGTGCGGCCGTTGCCTCCGAGGCCTTTTATCCGTTCGCGGACGGCCTGCTGGCCGCCATTGCCGCCGGCGCCACCGCGGTCATCCAGCCGGGCGGCTCGATGCGCGACGAGGAAGTCATCGCCGCCGCCGACGAACACAATGTGGCGATGGTCTTCACCGGCGTTCGCCACTTTCGCCACTAGGCACATCCGTCATACCGCAGTCCGGCCGGGCGAACCGGCCGGATATGGCGTTCCGATCAGGATTGCAAGCCCGCCGCACAGGAAGACGAGCAGCATCGCCATGCCAAGATGGGCCGAACCCGTCAGGTAGGCGACCAGCGAGAAGCTTGCGGTCGCCATGAAGCTCGTGGCGCGGCCGGAGAGCGCGTAGATGCCGAAATAGCGGCCGGCCTCATCGAGCGAGATGCTGCGGGCGAGATAGGAGCGCGATGACGCCTGCACCGGGCCGAAGGCCAGGCCGATCAGCACGCCGTAGAGAATATAGGCCTTCTCCGCCGCCGTCGCGAAGATGCCGCCATTGTCCATCATCGACAGATGAACGAGGCCGAACAGGGTGTAGCCCGGTCCGGTGGATATGATGCCGGCGGTGGCGACCGTCAGGCAGACAAGGCTGGAAAGTACGGTCACCTTTGAGCCGAAGATCCGGTCGATGGCGCTTGCCGCCCAGCAGCCGCCGATCGCGACGACATTGAGGATGATGCCGTAGATGCCGATTTCCATGGTTGCCCAGCCGAACATGCCCGCGGCAAAGGCCCCGCCGAGGAAGAGAAGGCCGTTGACGCCGTCCTGGTAGATCATCCGCGCGACCAGAAAACGCAGGATGGCGGGCCGGCCCCGCAACTCCTTGAGGGTCGATTTCAGATCGGACAGGCCATGGCGGACCGCGGCGCCGAGCGCTTCGCCCTTCTTCGCATCGGGGGTGAAGAAGAACATCGGCATGATGAAGATGAAATACCAGACAGCCGAAATCGGACCGGTGACGCGGGCGTCTTCGCCGGCTGCCGCGTCGAGGCCGAAGAGCGGCTTGGCGCCGAGGATGGTCAGCCCCGTCTCGGGGCTTCCGGCGAGGAAAAGCACCAGGAAAATCAGGACGATCATGCCGCCGAGATAGCCGAGCCCCCAGGCGATGTTGGATATCCTGCCGACATTTTCGGTGGAGACCAGCCGCGGCATCATAGAGTCGTTGAAGACGATGGAGAATTCCGCGGAAATCGACGCCAGGATCATGAAGATGACCGGATAGATCAGCGGCGAGCCCGGGGCGGCAAACCAGAGCATGAACAGGCTGGCGATCTTGATCGTCGCGAAGAAGGCGATCCATGGCTTCCGCGCTCCGCTGCGGTCGGCAATCGAGCCGAGGATGGGCGAGAGGATGGCAATGACGATCGAGGCGATCGTGCCCATGTTGCTCCATACCGTCTGCGCCGACACGGGATCGGTCGTCAGGCGGGAGACGAAATAGGGGCCGAATATGAAGGTGGTGACCACCGTGAAGAACGGCTGGGCGGCCCAATCGAAGAACATCCAGCCCAATACGCCTCTGCGCGTGGCCGGCGCAGCGTGAGCCAGTGCATCGGATGCTGAATTCAAGGCATGTCTCCGGACGAGCGACCGCCGGGGCTGGCGGCCGGGTGACGTTCAGCCGCCTGCCGGAAGTCCGCTTTGGCGGCGCTCCCTGCGGACGGCGTGTCAGACAGTCTCACCTGGAGGCGGTTTGCGCAAGGTCGTTCAGGATGCCCGCGGCGACGGCCACCTTGGCGAGCGTCGGATCGGCCTTGTCTCCCAGAATGCGCAGTTCCGCAGCCATGCGCTCGATTGCCCCCTTGTCGGCGGAAATCCAGGCGCTGACCGGTGATTTGTGGTTCGGGTTGCCGGTCATGGCGGCCACGGCGATGCGGCGGCGCGCCGATGCGATCTGATCGAGGCAGCGCACCAGCGCGAGGGTGTCATAATGGTCGGCGGTGACCACCCTGTTGCCGGAGACGATCAACTGGTCGACATGAAGTGCCTTGCCGGCCTCGAAGAAGGCGATGGCCGCCCGCTGCAGGCTTTGCGCCGAATCCGTGGCGATCTCGATGATGTCGGGGATGACGAGAAGGCCGCGCAGGGCGGCAATTTCCTTCGCCAGTTCTTCCGGAACACCGGCATCGATCATGCGCGCTTCACGCTCCCCGATTCCCGTGGCGATCTCCTCGGAAATCAGCGTCGGAATCACCGACTTGAGCTTCTTCATTGCAGCCTTGATGGCGTCGACGTGCTCGGCCATGCTGTTCGCCGACACGCCGGTCTTGGCGAGGATCTGCGTCGCCATGGCGTGCACGGCGCAGATTTCCGCGTAGATCGCGTTTTGCTGGCTGCCGTCAATGGCGCCGTCGAGCTTGTGGGTTTCCTCCCAGAGCCGGGTCAGGTCGAAGCCGTCGCGCACGACCGCCGCGGCCTTGACGATATCGGCGGACGTGGCGCCCGTGGCATCACCGATCTGCACGATGAAGCCCGGTCCGCCCCAGTTGATCGTCTCGTTGCCAAGCAGGGTGGAGATGATTTCCCGGCGCAGACGGTGCCCGGCGATGTCCTGGGCGTAGGTGCGCTGCATCTTCTGCGGAAAATAGCCGGCAAGAAGATCGGCGAAATAGGGATCGTCCGGCAGGTCGCTCGCCACCAGCTCGTCGAAGAGGACGATCTTGGCATAGGACAGCAGCACGCCGATTTCCGAGCGCGTCAGCGTCTTGCCGCTGGCGTAGCGCTCGGTCATTGCGGCATCGTCCGGCAGGGTTTCGACATGGCGGTCGAGATGGCCGTCGGCTTCCAGCACATTCATCAGGCGGCCGAGTTCCTGGCCGTTCGCGGCACCCTTGTCGGCGGTCAGCGAAATGGCGAGCGTTTGCAGGTAGTTGTTGCTGAGCACCAGCTCGGCGACTTCCGGCGTCATGGAGGCGAGCAGTGTATTGCGCTTTTCGCGCGTCAGCCGTTCGTCTCGCATGGCGCTTGCGAGCGCGATCTTGATGTTGACCTCGACGTCGGAGGAGTTCACGCCGGCCGAGTTGTCGATGGCGTCGGAGTTGCAGCGGCCGCCCTTCAGCCCGTAGACGATGCGGCCCTTCTGCGTGACGCCGAGATTGGCGCCTTCGCCGATCACCCGGGCGCGGACGTCGCCGCCATTGATGCGGATCGGATCGTTGGCGCGGTCGCCGACTTCGGCGTCGGTTTCTTCCGGCGCCTTGATATAGGTGCCGATGCCGCCGAACCAGAGGAGATCGGCCGGCGCTTTCAGGATTGCCGTCATGATTTCGAACGGCGTCGCGACGGTCTTGTTGAGGTCGATCGCGGCTGCGGCTTCCGCAGTCAGCTTCACCGATTTCTCGGCGCGGGAAATGATCATTCCGCCCTTGGAAAGCAGGTCCTTGTTGTAGTCCTGCCAGCTGGAGCGGCCGAGATTGAACAGGCGCTTGCGCTCGGCAAGCGAGGTCGCCGGATTGGGGTCCGGATCGATGAAGATGTCGCGATGGTCGAAGGCGCCGAGCAGGCGGATCTTCGGCGACAGAAGCATGCCGTTGCCGAACACGTCGCCCGACATGTCGCCGACGCCGACGACGGTAAACGGCGTCGTCTGGATATCCGTTCCCATTTCGCGGAAATGGCGCTTCACGGCTTCCCAGGCGCCGCGGGCGGTAATGCCCATCTTCTTGTGGTCGTAGCCGGCGGAGCCGCCGGAGGCGAAGGCGTCATCCAGCCAGAAGCCGGCTTCCTGTGCCAGCGCATTGGCGGTGTCGGAGAAGGTGGCGGTTCCCTTGTCGGCGGCGACGACGAAATAGGGATCGTCGCCGTCGAGGCGGATCGTGTCGGCCGGACCGACGACATCATTGCCGTCGATGTTATCGGTGATCGACAGCATCGTGCGGATGAAGGTCTTGTAGGCTTCGCGGCCGGCGTTGAAGACCTCGTCGCGGCTGCCGCCTGCCGGCAGCTGCTTCGGATAGAAGCCGCCCTTGGCGCCGACGGGGACGATCACGGCATTCTTGACCTGCTGTGCCTTGACGAGGCCGAGCACTTCCGTGCGATAGTCCTGCGCGCGATCTGACCAGCGCAGGCCGCCGCGAGCCACCTTGCCAAAGCGCAGATGGACGCCTTCAACCTCCACGCCGTAGACGAAGATTTCGCGGAACGGGCGGGGATTGGGAAGCCCTTCCAATATTGCCGGATCGAGCTTGAAGGCCAGTACGGGCTTTGGCTTTCCGTCGGCGTCGGTCTGGAAGTAGTTGGTGCGCAGCGTCGCCATGATCGCATTCATGAAGCGCCGCAGGATGCGGTCTTCGTCGAGGTTCGGTACGGAAGAGAGGCTTTCCTCGATCTTCTCGGTCAGGGCTTCCGTTCGCCGTGCGCGCGTCTTGTCCGAGGCAGCCGGGTCCATCCGCTCCTTGAAGAGGGTGAACAGGTCGGCTGCGATATCGGGGTATTTGTTGAGGGTTTCGGCGAGATAGCCCTGCGAATAGGTGATCCCGGTCTGGCGCAGATAGCGGGCATAGGCGCGCAGGACATTTGCTTCGCGTGCCTGAAGTCCGGCGCCGAGGATCAGCCGGTTGAAGATGTCGTCATCGACCGTGCCGGCGAAGGCGGCGATGAAGGCTTCCTTCAGCGCTGTCCCCCGGCGCTCCAGGTCGACATTCCGGCCGTCCTGCGGTTCCAGTTCCATGTCGTGGAGGACGATCACCTGGTTGCTGTCGTCGCCGGTCGAGACGTGGAGTTCGAACGTGCGCTCGCTGATGACGTTGAAGCCCAGATGCTCGAGCAAGGGGACGCGGCGCGAGAGCGCGAGATGGGAGTTGGCATGGAAGATCTTCAGCGACAGGATGTCGCCGTGATCACTGGCGCTCTTGTAGAAGTCGATGCTGATTTCGGCGCCGTTGCGGCAGGCGATCACATGCGGAAGGTCGGCAACCGCCTCTTCCGGCGTGAAGGCTTCCTGAAAGGCCTGGTTGGTTTCGATGCGCGGCGCCTTGGAGCCGGCGAGCTGGGCGAAGCGGACATCCCAGCGGCTGGCGATCTCCCTGACGGCCTCTTCCAGCTTCGCCTGCGGCACCCGCGGCGTCTTGCCGGTCGAGCGGCCGATGATGAAGTGCACGCGCGCAACGCCGCCCTCCGGGAAGGCCGGGTAGTAAGCGGAAACGCGGCCGTCGTAGACGGTCTTGAAGTAATTGCCGATCTTCTCGCGGACGGCCGAATTGTATTCGTCCCTCGGCACATAGACGAGAAGCGAGACGAAGCGATCGAAATGGTCGATGCGTGGCAGGACCCGCACGCGCGGCCGTTCGCTCAGGTCGTTGATCTGCTCGCAGAAGCGGGCGAGCAAGGGCGCGTCGATCTGGAACAGATCGTCGCGCGGATAGGTTTCCAGCGTGTTCATCAGCATCTTGCCGGAATGGCTCTGCGGGTCGAAGCCGAAATGATCGACGACCTTCTGCACCTTGGAGCGCAGAAGAGGAATTTCCGAGGTCGCCTGGGTGTAGGCGGTGGAGGTGAAGAGACCGACGATGCGTAACTCGCCGATGACGTTACCGTCCTTGTCGAAGCGCTTGACGCCGACATAATCCATGTATGCGCGCCGGTGGACGACCGATTTCACATTTGCCTTGGTGACGATCAGGAAGTCCGGTCCGTCGAGGAATTCGAGGATTTCCGGGGTCGTGGTTACGGCCTCCGGTCCCTGGCGCAGGACAAGGACGTCGGGATCGGAGAGAAGACCGAGGCCTTGTCCCTGATCGCGCTCCACCTTCGCGCTCGCACCGCTGCCGGAATAGACGTAGTCGCGCATGCCGAGGAAGGTGAAGTTCTCGTCACGCAGCCAGGTGAGGAAGGCCAGCGCTTCGTCGCGATCGGATTTCTTCCGGCTGGCATTGTAGGCGGCAAGCTCCTCCATGGCGGTGTCGAGCTTGGAAAGCATCGGGCGCCAGTCGCGGACTGCCAGATGGACCTGCGAGAGGACGTGATAGAGTCGGGTGACCAGCTGTTCGGCCTGTTCCCGGGCGAGCAGCGGCAGGTGCAGCTGGATATGGCTGACGCGGGTTTCCGATTGCGACTTCTGGCCGGGCTGGGAGAGGACGACGCTTCCGTCGGCCGATACCTCGAGGATCGGGTGAACCGCGAGAAAGAGATCACGGTGGTTCTGCGAGACCTCGGTCATCACTGAATCGTAGAGGAACGGCATGTTGCGGTCGGTGATGCACAGAACGCTCGCCGCCTGTCCGCCGGGCTCCACCCCTTCGACCTGAGAGATCGTTATCCGGGTGTTTTCCCCGTCCCAGCTGAAGATTTCGCCGGCGGCGTGCACGGCGGAGCGGGCGAGCATGTCAGCGGAGTAATGCTCCAGGTCGTCGTTGCTGGCTCGGCCGAACAGGTAGGCGGGGTCGATGTGCGGCGCACCGCTTTCCTTGGCGAGGGCGCGGGCCTGTTCGATAAGCCGTTCGTGTCTGGAGCTGTTCCGCGAAGCCATTTAGACGTCCTCCCGTGACGATTTCGGATAAAATCCGCAAATTTTGGGCTGAATTCGCTTCAGTCGCGTTCTGGAATCTGCATTTTCCCAGTCATAACGTCGATTTTCCCTCAAAGTCGAGCGCCTTTTCTCCTCCGCCATGATTGAATCGATTTGACTTATGCAAATAATCGTAAGGCTGACGAAGGTGTTGACATCGGCCGCCTAATGGGTTGATGAGCCTTAACGTGTTTGTGGTGCCCCCGATGTCAGACGTCTCTCCGGCCGTACTCGTCATATCCAGCCATGTGGTTCGCGGCTCCGTTGGAAACCGGGCTGCGGCCTTTGCTCTGGAGGCGCTCGGCCATCCCGTATGGGCCATGCCCACCGTCGTGCTGCCCTGGCATCCGGGCCATGGACCGGCCACGCGGCTCTCGTTCGCACCGGACGATTTCGAGCGGGCGCTGGATGATCTGGCGAATTCGCCACGGGCAGGGGAAATCAAGGCGGTCCTGACGGGCTATTTTGCCAATGAGCAGCAGGTTCACTCCGCCGCCCGCCTGATCCGTGCGCTTCGGGCCCGGCGACCTGACCTCTTTTATGTCTGCGATCCGGTGATGGGCGATTTCGGTGGCCTTTACATCCCAGAAGCGACCGCGGCAGCCGTCCGAGACCAGTTGATCCCCCTTGCCTCGCTCGCCACGCCCAACCGGTTCGAACTTGGCTGGATGGCCGGCGCTTGGCTGGAAACCAATGCCGCCGTCATCGATGCCGCGCTGTCGCTCGGGCCGGCGCAGGTGCTGGCGACCTCCGCGGTTGCCATGATGAAGGGCAGCACCGGCAATCTCTTCCTGTCGGGCCGGCACGCCCTGATGGCCGAGCACCGGGCCATCGAAGGATCTCCGAACGGGCTGGGTGATCTGCTCGCCGCTCTCATGCTGTCGCGCCTCGTCAAGGGCGAGGACGAGGAGCGGGCGCTGCAGATGGCGACGTCCAGTGTTTTCGAAGTGGCCGCTCGCGCCGTCAAGCGCGGCAGTGACGAGCTGATGCTGGAGACGGATATCGCTAGCCTCTCCACACCGATGGCGATGGTGCAGATGCGCCGGCTTCATCATCCGGCCAAAAGCCGCTAGAACCATTCCAAACAGACCAAGAACAGGGATCAAAAATCATGCTGCGTTTTCCCAAGAGGCTGCTCGATGGCTACAACGACTTCATGGGCGGCCGTTATCATGACGAGCGCGATCGGTACAAAGCCCTGGCCGAACAGGGCCAAAAGCCTCAGACGCTGGTCATTGCCTGTTGTGACTCCCGCGCCGCGCCGGAAACCATCTTCAATTGCGGGCCAGGCGAACTGTTCGTGATCCGGAATGTCGCCAACATGGTTCCGCCCTACGAGCCGGACGGCAATTACCATTCCACCTCCGCGGCGCTGGAATTCGCCGTGCAGTCGCTGAGGGTCAAGGACATCCTGGTGATGGGACACGGGCGTTGCGGCGGCATCAATGCCGCGCTCAACCCGGATGGCGAACCGCTTTCTCCCGGTGACTTCATTGGCAAGTGGATGGGAATGCTGAGGCCGACCGCGGCGCAGATCATCGGCAATACGCTGATGACGACGTCCGAACGGCAGACCGCGCTTGAGCGGGTGTCGATCCGCAACTCGCTTGCGAATCTCCGAACCTTTCCCTGTGTCAAGATCCTGGAAGACAAGGGGAAGATCCAGCTGCACGGCGCCTGGTTCGACATTTCGACCGGCGAGCTTTGGGTGATGGACGCCGATACCGGTGATTTCATCCGTCCCAACGCATAACCGGCCCGCAAGGGGCCGGTCATCATCTCGTTTCAATTGTAATGGCGGCGGCCCTTACTGGGCGCTGTCTATCTGCTGGCCGATATAGGCGATCGCCTGCTGGTAGACGCCGGCGGCGTTCCAGCCCTGGATCGCGCCGAAATTGGCCTGGCCGGGCTGATAGCCGGCGCCGCGACGCCAGCCGTGGCCGACGAGGAAGTTGGCCGTCGAGGCAAGAGCGTCGGCGCGCGAACCGATCAGGTCGACGCTGCGGTTGCCGTCGCCGCTGACACCGTAGCGGATGACGTTGCGCGGCAGGAACTGCGTCTGGCCGATTTCACCATGGGCGGCGCCGCGTGCCGACGGGCTGAGGTAGCCCTTCTGCACGAGTTCCAGTGCTGCATAAAGCTGGTCGGTGAAGAAGGCCGAGCGGCGGCAGTCGAAAGCGAGCGTCGTGACGGCGGACAGGGTGTGCTGGTTGCCCTGGAAGCCGCCGAAGCCGGTTTCCATGCCCCAGATGGCGATCAGCGGACCGGCCGGCACGCCGTAGCGGCTTTCGATGGCCGCAAACAGCGAGGCGTTGGCGCGCTTGACCTGCTTGCCGCGGGAGATGATCGACGCACCGCCGCGCTTGCGCATGAACTGGTCGAAGGAGAGCTTGAAGCTGTGCTGGCCGCGGTCGGCACGGATCGTCGGGACATTGTACTTGACGCCCGAAAAGGCCTTGTTGAGCGTGGATGCGCTGATGCCGCGGGATTGCGCCTGCTGCTTGAAATCCTGAACCCAGTTGTCGAATCCGGCCGAGGTATTGCCGCATTTTGCTGCCGCCGATGCGCCGGAAACGGTGGTCAGAAGTGTTGCGGCTGCCAGTGCGGCGCTCGCAAGTATCGTTTTTACTGCTCGCATGAAATTCTCCTGGGGGATTCGGAAATTCGGCGGAAACATGCCAGTTTACCGGGTTTCTGTCACCACTGCCCTACTCCGAGAGCGTAAAAAAAAGGCGCATTCTCCGGCCTGTGTTGCGATATATTGACACGTAAAAGAAAAGGCGGCCTCCGGGGCCGCCTTTGGAACGCGTTTTTCTTCGCCGAAGGATCAGGCGGCCTTCTTCTTGGCGCTGATCAGGCCGCGATTGACGAGCAGCTCGGCAATCTGGATGGCATTCAGTGCCGCGCCCTTGCGCAGGTTGTCGGAGACGACCCAGATGTTGAGGCCGTTCTCGACAGTTGCATCCTCGCGGATGCGGGAGATGTAGGTCGCATCTTCGCCGGCGGATTCGTAAGGCGTGATGTAGCCGCCGTTTTCATGCTTGTCGATCACGAGGCAACCCGGCGCTTCGCGCAGGATGTCACGAGCCTGATCGGCGGTGATCTCGTTTTCGAACTCGATGTTGACCGATTCCGAATGGCCGATGAAGACCGGTACGCGCACGGCCGTGCAGGTGACCTTGATCTTCGGGTCGAGCATCTTCTTGGTCTCGGCAAGCACCTTCCATTCTTCCTTCGTGTAGCCGTCTTCCATGAACACGTCGATGTGCGGGATGACGTTGAAGGCGATGCGCTTGGTGAACTTCTTGTTCTCGATCGGGTCGGCGACGAAGACGGCGCGGGTCTGGTTGAAGAGTTCGTCCATGCCTTCCTTGCCGGCGCCCGAGACGGACTGGTAGGTCGAGACGACGACGCGCTTGATCTTGGCCGCATCGTGCAGCGGCTTCAGGGCGACGACGAGCTGGGCGGTCGAGCAATTCGGGTTGGCGATGATGTTCTTCTTCTTGAAGCCGACAATGGCGTCCGGGTTTACTTCCGGAACGATCAACGGAACCTCGGAATCGTAACGCCAGGCCGAGGAGTTGTCGATGACGACGCAGCCCTGTTCGCCGATCTTCGGGGACCACTTCTTCGATACGTCGCCGCCGGCCGACATGAGGCAGATGTCGGTGTCGGAGAAGTCATAGGTTTCAAGGTTTTTGACCGTGAGCGTCTTGTCGCCGAAGGACACTTCGGTGCCGATGGAGCGGCTGGAAGCCAGCGCTACAACCTCGTCGGCGGGGAAACCGCGCTCGGCAAGGATCGTCAGCATTTCACGTCCAACATTGCCGGTTGCGCCGGCGACTGCAATTTTGAAACCCATTTTCCTGCTCTCTTTTCTGCCTCTCCTCGGTCGGTTTGGAGGTGAACGACCGCATGTTGCGGCGTTCCGTCCCCGGCTTACCGGGGAGAGAGCGGCAGGCCGAAGGACGTCAGACGGTTTTCGTCGTTTTCGTTTTGGCCTTGGTTTTGGTCACGAAAAGGGAACATGCGGCGACATGCGCCTGAAGCGCGTCTTGGCCGGCAATGTCAAAGCGGTCTTGCATAGGACGGTTCCCTTTCAAGCCGAGGTAATACGAGCATTTTTGCAGGAGTCAAGTGGTCCGTTTGGCCTTCCAGGCGCGGATGCCGCTGAAGAGCGGCAGTCGGGGTGCCGGTATGCCGTGTCGGTCGATCAGGAACACCAAGCCGTAGCGGGAGAAGACGGCGGCCATCATGAAGGAGAACCAGCCGCCATAAGCGAGGCCGGCGATCACGTCGCTCGGATAATGAGCGCCGACGATGACGCGGGTCATGCCGAAGAAGACCGCAATCAGGAAAAAGGCGATGCGGTAGCGCGGGGCGAGCAGCGCGAAGGCCATGAAGAGTGCGCCGATGGTTGTCGCATGGCCCGAGGGGAAGCTCTCGAAACGGCTGCCGCTGAAGGCAGAGAAGTGAAACGGGCCCAGATCGTCGAAATAGATCGGGCGAGCCCGGCCGATGATGCGCTTGATGATGTTGGCCGAAAGGCCGGAGAGCGCGACCGAGAGAAAGAGGTAGGCGGCGAGATTGGCGTGCATCAGGGCGCGGATGCCCTGGCGCGTGCGGTTTCTCCACCACGCCGCCGTTCCGGCAATGAGTATGAATGCGCTGAGGAAGAGGATCCAGCCGGATTTGCCGACATCGGTGATGTCGCTGCCAAGCGCCCGGGTGAAGGCGGGAAGTTCCCGCGCCGACATGCCCAGGGGGATATCCAGCGTCAGTGCGGCGATGAAGACGAGACCGGCGGTGACGGCAAGAGTCTGGCGCCAATAGAGATTGGGAAACAGCGTGCAATTGCGGCGCTTGCGCCCTTCAAGCCAGTTCTGCCATTCACGGAAAGATGCCTGCAAGGATTTCTCGCCTCACCTGTTTTTATCAAGTTCTGTCAAGGCCGCGTAGCAATGATTCACGTGAAACTTTTGTTTCCCGCGGCGCGCTCCCCCAACAGATAGGGAAGCGCGCGCATGGAAAACAAGGGATCAGGCGGAAAGTGTCTTGAATTCCGCCAGAATGGCGTCGCCCATGTCCGTGGTGCCGACCTGGCGGCAACCTTCGCCCATGATGTCGCCGGTGCGAATGCCGCTGTCGAGGACGTTGGCGATCGCCTTTTCGAGATTGTCGGCTTCGGTGACCATGTTGAACGAATAGCGCAGGCACATTGCGAACGAGGCGATCATGGCGATCGGGTTGGCAATGCCCTTGCCGGCGATATCCGGTGCGGAGCCGTGCACGGGTTCGTAGAGCGCCTTGCGCTTGCCGGTCTTGGCATCCGGTGCGCCGAGCGAGGCCGACGGCAGCATGCCGAGCGAACCGGTCAGCATGGCGGCGACGTCTGAGAGCATGTCGCCGAACAGGTTGTCCGTCACGATGACGTCGAATTGTTTCGGAGCCCGAACGAGCTGCATGCCGCCGGCATCCGCCAGCATGTGGTCCAGCTTCACGTCGGAATACTTCGCCTTGTGGGTTTCGGTGACCACCTGGTTCCACAGCACGCCGGACTTCATGACGTTGCGCTTTTCCATCGAGCACACCGCATTCTTGCGGGTGCGCGCCAGTTCGAAGGCGACCGAGGCGATGCGCTCGATTTCATAGGTGTCGTAGACCTGGGTGTCGACGGCGCGCTTCTGGCCGTTGCCGAGATCGGTGATCGTCTTCGGCTCGCCGAAATAGACGCCGCCCGTCAGTTCGCGGACGATCAGGATGTCGAGGCCTTCGACCAGTTCCGGCTTCAGGGAGGAGGCATTAGCCAGCGCCGGATAGCAGATGGCTGGGCGCAGGTTTGCGAAGAGCTCCAGATCCTTGCGCAGGCGCAGGAGGCCGGCTTCGGGACGAACCTCGTAGGGCACGCTGTCCCACTTGGGTCCGCCGACCGCGCCGAACAGGACGGCGTCAGCGGCAAGCGCCTTCTGCATATCGCCTTCGGAGATCGCCGCGCCATGGGCGTCGTAGGCGCAACCGCCGACCAGGCCTTCGTCGGTTTCGAAGCCGGCGTTCATCTCGCTGTTCATATAGGCGATGACCTTGCGGACTTCGGCCATGGCTTCCGGACCGATCCCGTCGCCGGGCAGGAGAAACAGATTGCGGACGGTCATGAGGGCACCCTTCTTGACTGAAAATGAGGAGTTGGCGGTTCATAAACGGCGTCAGGGGGCTTTTCAAGCCGGATAGCGGCCTTCGCCGTACGGCGCGGTACGTTTCGGGGGCAATCCCGGAGGGGTCATTACCGGCTGGTCCCCGCGCGGCTGAATTTATTCGCGGCAATGCGGGAACCTCGATGCGGGTTGCGCGTTGCTGTCTTGGCGCGCTCTGTGTGCTCTGCCTAAAATTGTCACAGAAATGCGCCAGGCTAAAAAATAGCCATTATCCCTTGATGATGAACAGAGGAGCATCTAGCCTTAATCATCATGACATCAGAAAATTCAGATTACCTAAGCCGCATTCTACTCATTTCAACACATGGTTACGTCGCCGCCGATCCGCCGCTCGGCGCGGCAGACACGGGCGGGCAGGTCGTTTACGTGATCGAACTTGCCAAGAAGCTGGCGCAGCTCGGCTTTGCCGTCGACATCTTCACCCGGCGGTTTGAGGACCAGCCGGAAATCGACGAGGTCGACAAGAACGTCCGCGTCGTGCGCATTCCCTGCGGCGGCCGCGAATTCATTCCCAAGGAATACCTGCACCGCCACCTGATGGAGTGGTGCGAGAAGGCGATCCGCTACATCAAGCAGAACAATCTGCAGTACTTCTTCATCAACAGCCATTACTGGGATGCGGGCGTGGCCGGCCAGCGGCTTTCCGAATCCTTCTCCATTCCGCACATCCACACGCCGCACTCGCTCGGCATGTGGAAGAAGCGCCAGATGGAGACCGATTATCCGGACAAGGCAGACCAGTTCGAGACGGAATTCAACTTTTCCGAACGCATTCGCCATGAGCTGATCATCTATCGCAGCTGCGATATGGTGGTGGCGACGACGCCCGTGCAGCTCGACATGCTGATCAACGACTACAGTCTCAGCCGTGAGGCGGTGCACATGATTCCGCCCGGCTATGACGACAACCGTTTCTTCCCGGTGTCGGAAGCAACGCGGCAGATGCTGCGCAAGAAGGTCGGTTTCGAGGGCAAGACCGTGCTGGCGCTCGGCCGGCTGGCGACCAACAAGGGCTACGACCTGCTGATCGACGGCTTCTCCGTGCTGGCCGACCGCGTCCCGGACGCGCATCTGCATCTCGCCGTCGGCGGCGAGAACATGGACGAACACGAACGCTCGATTCTCGACAAGCTGAAGGCGCAGGTCAGCACGCTTGGTCTCGATAGCCGGGTAACGTTTGCCGGATTCATCGCCGACGAAGATCTACCGGATTACTATCGCGCGGCCGATATGTTCGTGCTTTCAAGCCGATACGAGCCTTTCGGCATGACCGCGATCGAAGCGATGGCCAGCGGCACGCCGACCGTGGTGACGGTGCATGGCGGGCTCTTCCGGGCGATCAGCTACGGCCGCCATGGCCTGTTTGCCGATCCTTTCGACAAGGAGGATCTGGGAATCACCATGATGAAACCCTTCAAGCATGCGCGGCTCTATGGCCGGCTTTCGCGCATGGGGGCGCACAAATCCCGCAGCCTGTTTACCTGGACCGGCATCGCCCAGCAGCTGATCGCGCTGGTCGAGGGACGTCCCATGCGCCAGGCCATGGCGCATGACAAGGAATGGGCCGAACCCTGGCACGATGACGACTGATGACGATACGGCTGTTTTCCTCCGACCTCGACGGCACGCTGCTCGGCAACACGCTGGCAGTCCTGCGGTTTCGCGATTTCTGGCAATCCCTTGATCCGGAGTCGCGGCCGTTGCTGGTCTATAACAGCGGCCGGCTCATCGACGACATGGAGGACGTCGTGGCGGAGGAAGGCCTGCCGCCTCCGGATATCTATATCGGCGGCGTCGGCACCATGCTCTCCGGCGACCATCCGGACGTCGACCGCGCCGGTTTTCTATCGATGCTTGGTGAGGATTTCGACGTGATGGCGATCGACGAGGTGATGCGGAGCATTCCCGGCATCGAACGGCAGCCGGAACGCTACCAGCACGGCCACAAGTCCAGCTGGTATCTGCGCGACGCGGACGAGGCGGAGATCCGCGACATCGAGCAGCGGCTGCAGGAAGCCGGCTATGCAGCACGGCTCGTCTATTCGAGCGGGCGGGATCTCGATGTCCTGCCAGACCGGGCCGACAAGGGCGAGGCGCTGACCTGGCTATGCGACAGCCTCGGCATCAGCCTCGGCCAGGTCGTCGTCGCCGGCGACAGCGGCAATGATGCCGGCATGTTCCGCCTGTCGGAGGTGCGCGGCGTGGTCGTCGGCAATGCGCTGCCGGAACTGGTGGCCCTCACGTCGAAAGACAACCGCTATTACCGCGCGAAGGCGCATATGGCCGACGGCGTGATCGAGGGACTGAAACACTGGGGCGTCGGCCAATAAAAAACCGGCCCGCCGTTTCCGGGGGCCGGTCCGTTCCTGACATCCGCCGGGCTTCAGGCCCAGGGATGAACTTCGGCGTTCTTCTTTTCGAACGTGTCGATCGACGAGACCTTTTCCAGCGTCAGGCCGATATCGTCGAGGCCGTTCAGCAGGCAGTGGCGCTTGAATTCATCGATCTCGAAGGAGATCTTGCCACCGTCCGGGCCGGTGATTTCCTGGCTCTCCAGATCGACCGTCAGCACGGCGTTGGCGCCGCGGCTTGCGTCGTCGAGGAGCTTTTCCAGCTCTTCCGGAGTCACCTTGATCGGCAGGATGCCGTTCTTGAAGCAGTTGTTGTAGAAGATGTCGGCGAAGCTCGTTGAGATGACGCAGCGGATGCCGAAGTCGAGAAGCGCCCACGGGGCATGCTCGCGCGAGGAGCCGCAGCCGAAATTGTCGCCGGCGACGAGAATCTGGGCTTTCTGGTAGGCCGGCTTGTTCAGCACGAAATCGGGGTTGAGCGAGCCGTCGTCAAGGTAACGGGCTTCCGCGAAAAGACCCGTGCCGAGGCCGGTGCGCTTGATCGTCTTCAGGTAATCCTTCGGAATGATCATGTCGGTGTCGATATTGACGACCGGGTAGGGTGCGGCGACGCCGGTGAGTTTGACGAACTTGTCCATAAGCCCTTCCTGCCTTCTCATACATGAACCGGACGGCGCCCTATGGCCGTCCGGAATTTCAGTTGCCCCGGCAATAGAGCAAAATCGGGCAAAAATGAAGAAAAAACTTCTCTTCGCTCAAAGGTCGATGATGGTGCCGCGACCGTCGTTCCAGATGCGCATCCGTTCTTCCTCGCGACCTTTGGCGGTGCGGGCGTGAACGTGGGCCGGCTTCAGGCGAAGGGAGATGGCGCGGCCGATCATCACGAGGGCGAGAATGCCGGTGAAGGCAACCGTCAGCGACGCCGCGAAAACGAACGTCAGGCCGACAAGGGCGGCTCCGGCAACGGTGAGGAGGATGGCGCGAATGTTCTGCATCGGGAAAAATCCTTTCATGATGAGCAATGTGAGATTTCATTGCGGCGCTTTCAAGAGGGATGCGGCCATTTGTCGGAGCTTGCGCCGTCGGGCAAAGCTTGGCATGACTTTGTCATGATGCCTTCAGCGCCCATTCACCCCGTCCGTATCCGCCGCTCGGTGCTTTGCGTGCCCGCGGCCAACCGGCGGGCGATCGCCAAGGTCGCCTCGCTCGGCTGCGATGCCGTGATCTTCGACCTCGAGGATTCCGTCGCCCCGGAGATGAAGGTCGAGGCGCGGCAAAATCTCTCGGACGCGCTGACCGACAGGCCGGCCGGCGCAATGGAAACGATCATCCGCGTCAACGAGCCGGGGACCGCGTTTCATACCGCTGACATGGATTGCGTTCTTGCCTGCCGGCCCGATGCCGTCCTCATCCCGAAGGTCGAGGAGCCGGAGGATATTTTCGCCGTGCTCGACCGCCTGGCCGAGGCCGATGCGCCGGAGAGCCTGCGCATCTGGGCGATGATCGAGACCCCGAAGGCGATCCTGAACCTGACGGCGCTCGCGGCGTCCGGCCGTACGCAGGCGTCACGGCTCGATTGTCTCGTCGTCGGGCTCAACGACTTGCGCAAGTCGACCGGCGTCCCGCCGGAGCCCTCCCGCTCCTATCTCGTTCCCTGGCTGATGCAGACGGTGCTGGCGGCGCGGGCCTATGGCCTCGACGTTGTCGACAGCGTTTCCAACGATTTCAAGGATCTCGGCGCCTTTGCCGCCGAATGCGCGCAGGGCCGGGCCATGGGGTTTGATGGCAAGATGCTCATTCATCCGGCCCAGATCGGCCCGGCCAATGCGGCGTTCGGACCCAGCGACCTGGCGCTTCGGGAAGCCGAGGCGATCATTGCCGCGTTCGCCGCGCCGGAAGCGGCGGGCATGGGCGTCATCAACATGGACGGGCGCATGGTCGAGCGGCTGCATCTTGCCGAAGCCGAAGTCCTCGTCCATAAGGCGTGCATGATTGCCGAACGCAAAAAGGCCTGACGATGAAACTCTACCGCTTTCTGACCGGTCCGGACGATGCTTCCTTCTGCCACAAGGTGACGGCGGCCCTGAACCAGGGCTGGTCGCTCGCCGGTTCCCCGACCTATGCGTTCAATGCAGAGGCCGGCGTCATGCAGTGCGGGCAGGCGGTCGTGAAGGATGTTCACGGCAAGGACTACCAGCCCGACATGAAGCTTTCCGAGCAATAGCTGCGCGGTAAGCTTCAGCGGCTGATCGTATCGGCGGTTTCCTCGATGCGCTGCATGTCGTCGTCGCTCAGGCCGAAATGGTGGCCGATCTCGTGGATCAGCACATGGGTGACGATGTCGCCCAGCGTCTCGTCATTCTCGGCCCAGTAGTCGAGAATGGGGCGGCGGTAGAGCGTTATGTGGTTCGGCAGCTCACCGGTTTCGAGCGAGAAGCGCTCGGAAATGCCACGGCCTTCGAACAGGCCGAGCAGATCGAACGGTGTTTCCAGCGCCATGTCCTCGAAAACCTCGTCCGTCGGGAAATCGGTCACTTCGATCACGAGGTTGCCGGTCAGCTGGCGAAACTCCTCGGGAAGGTTGCCATAGGCCTCTATGGCCAGCGACTCGAAGACGCTGATCGTCGGCGCGTGGCTGTCCCGCCAGTTTTCACTCAAGTCAATGCGGGCCATGTATGCTCCTTGTCATGGCGCTCATATAGCGTTTCCTGCAGATCATTTCGAGACCCTGTCCGGCAGCAGGCCAAAATCCTGAGATTTTGGTTGACTCTTTTCGAGCGCTCTGGAATCCATAAGAACATAACAGGAACATTTGGACCGTAGAGTGCGCAACGCTCCGGGCCGGTTCTGTAAACGTCGAAATTTCCAAGGAGTGAACGTCATGGCAGAGCTGGCCGTGGCGCGGCAGACTGTTGCTGCCCTGCAGGCAGAGATCGATCGCATCGAAGGGCGTGGCGCCGTGGTTGCCGCCGCGCGCAGCGATGCCGCCTGGCAGAAGCGCCAGGAGACGCCGGATCCGGTCGTGCCTCTGGGCATCACCGAGGTCGATGAGCAACTCCAGGGCGGCCTGCCGTCCTCGGGGCTCGTTGAGTTGCGTTCCGAGCGGTTGTCCGGGGCGGGGGCCGCCAGTGGCTTCGCGCTTGCCGTCTGCGCGCTGATGCAGGCGAGGCTGGAGGCGAAGGGCGGCCATGGGCGTCTGATCTGGATTGCCGATGCCATGGCCGGACGAGAGGCGGGCCTGCCCTATGCCGCCGGGCTCAAGGATTTCGGCCTGCGGCCGGAGAGCCTGCTTTATGCGGCGTCGCGCCAACTGGAGGAAACCCTCTGGCTGACGGAAACGGCGCTCGCCAGCGGCTCGTTTTCCACCGTCGTCCTGGAGGTCTGCGGCAATCCCAGGCATTTCGGTCTGACGGAAAGCCGCCGCCTGCATTTGCGGGCGCGGGAGGCGTGCGTCCCATTGCTTCTCGTCCGGCAGGGCGGAGAGGAGGAGGCGAGCAGCGCGCTCCTGCGCCTCAATGTCCGCCCGGCGCCGTCCGGCCTGCGCGGGCTTTCCGACGGAAGCCGGCTGGAGGCGAGCCTTGGCCATCCCGCCTTTCGTCTTGCCGTCGAAAAGAGCCATCACGCGATCCTTGCCGAGTTCGAACTGGAGTGGAACCCCGATGACCGTCAGTTTTTCCGCCCTGCCTCTCATGCAGCCGCCGTTTCCGTCCCGGCGGGACCAGCGCATTCTGGCGCTGGTGTTTCCGCATCTGCCGACGGATCGCATCGCCCGCAGGCGCTGGGGGCTCTCCTGGCGTTCGACCGGGCGTCCTGATCATCCGCCGCTTGTCTGCGTCGCCAAGCTCAACAACGCCATGCGGGTGACGGCGCTCGACGAGGTGGCGGAAGGGATCGGCTTCAAGCGAGGCCAGGGCATGGCGGAGGCGCGCGCCATGTCGCCCGACCTTGATGTCATTGCCGCCGACGAGGCCGCCGACCTGCGCTTCCTGGAGGCCATTGCCGACTGGTGCGACCGGTATACGCCGCTGGTGGCGCTGGACCAGCCGGACGGTCTCTTCCTCGACATCACCGGCTGCGCCCATCTCTTCGGCGGCGAGCAGGCGCTGCTTGAGGATATTCTCACACGGCTTTTCCACATGGGGCTCGACGTGCGCGGCGCGATCGCGCCTTCGCCGGGTCTCGCCTGGGCCTGTTCACGTTTCGGCGGGCCGGCCGTTTCGTTTCTGGGAGACGAGGCCCGGATCCTTGCCCCGATGCCACTGGCCTGCCTGCGCCTGTCGGCGGAGGTGCTTCTGGCGCTTTCGAAGTCGGGGCTCAAGCGGGTTGGCGACATTCTCGGTGCACCGCGCGCGCCGCTTGCCCGGCGGTTCGGTCCCGAACCGCTCCTCAGGCTCGACCAGGCATTGGGATCGGTGGGGGAATCGGTGTCGCCGCGCCGTCCGGTCGCCATCCTGTCGGCCGAGCGGCGGCTTTCTGAACCGGTTAGCGAGGAGGACGATCTTCTCCATCTCGCCGGACAGCTGGCGGGCTCCCTGAAATCCGGCTTCGAGGCGCGCGGAGAGGGCGGATTGCAGTTCGAGCTGCTCCTCTTCCGGGTCGACGGCAAGGTGTTCCGCATCCTTGCCGGCGCTTCCCTGCCGATCCGCGAGGCGCCGCGCATCGGCGCGCTTTTCAAGGAACGTTTTACGGCCCTGCATGAAAGCTATGATGCCGGCTACGGCTTCGAGATGCTGCGGCTCAACGTGCTGCAGGCAGCACCCTGCCGTGAACAGCAGCCGGATTTTACCGGCGAGGAGGATGAGGACCGGTCGTTTGCCGCCTTCGTCGACCGGGTGAGCGCCCGGCTGGGCGCCGATTGCCTGAGGGTGCCGATGACGCGGGAAAGCCATTGGCCGGAGCGCGCCTCCGTCCTGATGCCGGCAGGCGAGGCCGCCGATTGTCTTTCCGCTGCTTGTGAGCCTCGCCCGCCGCCCTTCAGGGCCGAGCGACCCTTACGCATTTTCCGCCACCCCGAACCGGTGGAAGCGATGGCGGACGTGCCCGAGGGGCCGCCCGTCCATTTCCGCTGGCGCCGGGCGCTCCATCGTGTCTTGCGGGCCGAGGGGCCGGAGCGGCTGGCGGCCGAATGGTGGATCGATGGCGAGGCGCATCCGACCCGCGACTATTTCCGGATCGAGGATGAAGCCGGGCGCCGCTTCTGGCTCTTCAGGGAAGGGCTTTACGAGCGGGAAGCCGGCGTGCCGCGCTGGTTCCTGCACGGAGTTTTCGCATGAATGCCGATCAGGGCTTTGCCGAACTTGGCCTGAAGAGCAATTTCTCCTTTCTGGAGGGCGCGTCTCATCCGGAAGAACTGGCCGTGACGGCGGCGCGAATGAAGCTTTCCGGCTTCGGTCTCGCCGACAAGAACACGGTGGCCGGTGTCGTTCGAGCGCATCTGATGGCGAAGGAGGAGAACATTCCCTTCCAGCCGGGGGCTCGGCTGGCGTTTTCCGACGGGACCCCGGACATTCTCGCCTATCCGAAGAACCGCAGGGGTTGGGGGCATCTCTGCCGTCTTCTGACGGAGGGCAATCTGCGCTCCAGGAAGGGGGACTGTACGCTTTATGAAAGCGATCTCTTCGAATGGGCGGACGACCTGCTTCTCGCCGTTCTGCCGGACCGCGATGCGGGCTTTTCCGATCTGCCGGCTTTCCTGTCGCGGCTTCGCAAGCGGGTCGGCATGGATGCCTATCTGGCGCTGGTCCCCCATTATGACGGTCGTGATCGCGAGATTTTTGCCGGCCTTGCCCGGTTGGCCCAGTCCGCCGGATTAAAGCTGCTCGCCACCAATGATGCCTGTTATCACCAGCCCGAGCGTCGACCGCTTGCCGACGTGGTGACGGCAATCCGCGAGCATGTGACGGTTGCCGCCGCCGGCCACCTGCTGTCGCCCAATGCCGAGCGGCATCTGAAGCGGCCGCAGGAGATGACGCGGATTTTCCGGCACTATCCCGAGGCGGTCGCCAACAGCCTTGAATTCTTCGGCAAGCTGCAATTCTCGCTGGAGGAATTGAAATACGAATATCCGGATGAGTCGGTGGCGGGCGAAACGCCGGCCGAGACCTTGCGGCGCCTCACCTATGAGGGTGCGGCGGAACGCTATCCGGATGGTCTTCCGGAGCGGGTGCACCGGCAGATCGAGCATGAGCTCGCTCTGGTGGGCGAGCTTCGCTACGAGCCCTATTTCCTGACGGTTTGGGATATCGTTCGTTATGCCCGCTCCCAGGGCATTCTTTGCCAGGGGCGCGGCTCGGCAGCCAATTCGACGATCTGCTTCTGCCTGAAGATCACCGAAGTCGATCCGACCCTGACGGATCTCCTGTTCGAGCGTTTCATCTCGCCGGAACGCGGCGAGCCGCCGGATATCGACGTCGATTTCGAGCACGCCCGTCGTGAGGAGGTCATCCAGTATATCTACGCGAAATACGGCCGGGACCGGGCCGGGCTGGCGGCCACCGTGATCTGCTACCGCATGCGCTCGGCTGGCCGTGAGGTCGCCAAGGTCTTCGGCCTGTCGGAGGATGTGCAGTCCGCGCTTTCCGGCAGCATATGGGGCTGGTCGTCGTCCGATTTCACCGAACGGGAAGCGAAGGCCGCAGGGCTGTCGATGGCGGACAAGGTCACGCAACGGGTTCTCGGCTATGCGACGGCCCTCATGAGCTTCCCGCGGCATCTTTCCCAGCATGTCGGCGGCTTCGTCATTACCCGTTCACGGCTGGACGAGGTCGTGCCGCTGATGAACACGGCGATGAAGGGGCGGACCATGGTCGAGTGGGACAAGGACGATCTCGATGCGCTCGGCATCCTGAAGATCGATATCCTGGCGCTCGGCATGCTGACCTGCATGGCCAAGGCCTTCGACATGCTGGCACTCCATTACGACCGGAAACTGACGCTTGCGACCATTCCGCAAAAGGAGGAGCAGGTTTACGACATGATCTGCCGGGCCGATACGCTCGGCGTCTTCCAGATCGAGAGCCGCGCACAGATGAGCATGCTGCCGCGGCTCAAGCCCCGCTGTTTCTACGATCTGGTGATCGAGGTGGCGATCGTCCGCCCGGGTCCCATCCAGGGCAACATGGTGCACCCCTACCTTCGGCGCCGGCAAGAGAAGGAGAAGGTGACCTATCCCAAGGAGGAGCTGCGCGAGGTCCTCGGCCGCACGCTCGGCGTGCCGCTCTTCCAGGAACAGGCGATGAAGATCGCGATCGTCGCGGCCGGCTTCACGCCGGGCGAGGCCGACAAGCTGCGCCGCGCCATGGCGACGTTCCGCCGGGTCGGAACCATTCACACCTTCCGCCAGAAGATGATCGACGGAATGGTCGCCAAGGGCTACGAGGCGGAGTTTGCCGAGCGCTGCTTCCAGCAGATCGAAGGCTTCGGCGAATACGGCTTTCCCGAAAGCCACGCGGCCTCCTTCGCGCTCCTGGTCTACGCCTCGTGCTGGATGAAGGCGCATTATCCGGATGTCTTCTGCGCGGCCATGCTGAATTCGCAGCCGATGGGGTTCTATGCCCCGGCCCAGCTGGTGCGCGATGCGCGCGAGCATGGCGTGGATATCCGCCCGGTGGACATTAACTGGTCCTGCTGGGATTCGATCCTTGAAGACGGCGTTTTCGATCCGGTGAGGATCGAGCGGCGGCATGCCGAGATGCGCGGGACGATCCGCACGCGCAAGGCGCTGCGCCTTGGTTTCCGGCAGATCAAGGGGCTTTCGCAGGATGACATGACGGCGCTCGCTGCCAATCGCGGCACGGGTTACGATTCCGTCCGCGATCTCTGGCTGCGTTCCGGATTGTCGAAGTCAGTGATCGAGCGGCTGGCCGATGCCGATTGCTTCCGCTCCATCGGCCTCGGCCGGCGGGAGGCGCTTTGGGCCGTGCGCGCGCTTGACGGGCAGAGTGCCGCCGAACGCTTGCCGCTGTTCGAAAACGCTGGCGGCGGCGACCTGCAGAAGGAGGCGGAGATGCGGCTGCCGACCATGCCGCCCGGCGAAGAGGTTCTGAACGACTACCGTTACCTGTCGCTGTCATTGAAGGCGCACCCGGTCTCCTTCTTGCGCAGCGTCTTCAATGCCGATCGTATCACGATCAACCGGGACCTTGAGACGATAGCGAACGGCCGCATGGTGTCGGTCGCCGGCCTTGTTCTCGTGCGGCAACGGCCGGGTTCCGCCAAGGGGGTCATCTTCATGACGCTGGAAGACGAAACCGGTGTCGCCAACACCATTGTCTGGCCGAAGGTCTTCGAGACCTATCGGCCGGTGGTCATGGGCTCGAGGCTGGTCAAGGTGACGGGCCGGTTGCAGAAGGCGGACGGCGTGATCCACGTGGTGGCAAACCGCATCGAGAACCTGAGCCCCCTGCTTTCGCTATTGGAGGAAAAGGGGGCCGGCATCGACTGCCTGGCCCGCGCCGACGAGGTTCGAAAGCCGCAGATGTCCCGGCAATTCGGCACGCCGCGGCAATCTTACGCAGGTCTTCTGGGCAAGGACAAAGGCGAGGATCAACGTGCGCTGGAAGGGCTGATGCCGAAGGGGCGCAACTTCCACTGACGAGCGCACAGCGTCGGAAAAGCCTTGATGCTGATCGCCTTGGCGATATTTCAGGAGAGCGTGCGGGGAGAAAATTCTTGACAAACGAGCCCATGTTTAGCAGATAACCAGATAGTAAATGTCATGTTTGACGGGTCGCTTGGAAATGCTCGTTTGTAGCTGCAACTTCATCACAGACAAGGAAATCGAAGACACCATTGTCGCCTTGCTCGACGAGGATTGCTGGCAATTGATCGTGCCTTCGAAAGTCTATCACGCGATGGCGAAGCGTGGGCGCTGTTGCGGCTGCTTCCCGAATGTCGTCGACATCATCATTCGCACGACAGAGCGTTACCATCTGGAACACCCCTCGACAGAAGCCGAAATGTTCGATTTCATGTCGCGCTTGAAACGATTCCATGAAGAACAAAGGAGAGCGGACATTGAAAGGCGACAAAAAAGTCATCGAGCAGCTTAACGAGGCCCTGTTTCTGGAGCTCGGCGCTGTCAATCAGTACTGGCTGCACTACCGGCTGCTGCAGGATTGGGGCTACACCAAGCTTGCCAAGAAGGAACGCGCCGAATCGATCGAAGAGATGCAGCACGCCGACCGACTGGTCGACCGCATCATCTTCCTCGAAGGCCACCCGAACCTGCAGACAGTCGCGCCGCTTCGTATCGGCCAGAATGTCAAGGAAGTGCTTGAAGCCGATCTCGCCGGCGAATATGACGCCCGCAAGGCCTACAAGAAATCCCGTGACATCTGTCATGACGCCGGAGACTATGTCTCCATGAAACTTTTCGAAGAGCTGCTGATGGACGAGGAAGGTCACATCGACTTTCTGGAAACCCAGCTGGAGCTTCTCGGCAAGATCGGCGAAGAAAAATACGGTCAGCTCAATTCCGATTCCGCCGACGCCGCGGAATAAACGGACAAGCGATTGCAAAAATCAGAAACCCGGCTCGAAAGGCCGGGTTTTCTTTTGGGCGACAGATTCTGCCTTTCTCAGCCGCCGGCGAGATGCGCGAACTGTGCGACCACCTGCTCGTAGACCTTGCGCTTGAACGGCACGATCAGCCCCGGCAGGTCGCTCATCGGCTTCCAGTCCCAGGCGTCGAATTCGGCCTCATGGCCACCCGGGGGCGGATTGATGGCGATATCGCTCTCATCGCCTTCGTGGCGGAAGGCGTACCATTTCTGTGTCTGACCACGATACTTACCTCTCAGACCGATACCGATGAGGTCTGACGGCAGGTCGTAGTTGATCCAGCCGTCGCTTTCGGCGAGAAGCGAGACGGATTTCATTCCGGTCTCTTCGTAGAGTTCCCGGTAGGCCGCCTTCAGCGGCTCCTCGCCCTTGTCGATCCCGCCCTGCGGCATCTGCCAGAGCTGCGGCGAGCCGTCATATTCGGAGTTACCGTCCGGGATCCGTCGGCCGACCCAGACGAGGCCGCCGGCGTTCAGCACCATGACGCCCACACAGGGACGATAGGGAAGATCTTCCGCTTTCACCTTGCCGGCCTTCTTGTTCATTGACTGTCCTCGTGCATATTCCATGTCGTTCATGGCTTACTGATCATTGGCGGTCGCCAGGGCGGACACTCCGACGATCTCGATTCCGCGGCGCTCGGCGTCCTTGCTCCATTGGGCAATGGCGGCAATGCTTTCGTCGAAGGCCGAGGCGATGCCGACCGCGGACCCCTTGCGCTGGGCGATCCGCTCCAGTTCGTCGAGCTTGCCCATGATGGCGGCACGGTTCAGATCGCCGTCGAGCAGAACGTCGCCCACCGAATAGGGCATGTCGAGCGTCTTGGCGAATGTTCCGGTTAGCGAACGGGCCGAAGAGCCGTCGTCCAGGAACAGCAGGCCGCGCGAGGCGATGTCCCGCATCACCGGGTCCAATGCGTCCGAATCCGCCAGGAAGCGCGATCCGAGGTAGTTCATCACGCCGGTATAGTTGGTGATCTGCCCCATGGCGCGATGCAGCTTTTCGATGTTTTCGCTGGTGCTTTCGCCGACGGTCAGCATGTCGCGCGACAGGTCGTTGGCGGGATAGGAGAGGGGCTCGAACGGCACCTGGATCAGGATCTCATGGCCGCCGCGGCGGGCTTCCTGCATCCATCGCTGAAGGCTGTTGCCGCTGGAGGCGAAGGCGAAGGTCACCTCCGGCGGCAGGCGGTCGATGGCGTGCTTCGTGCCTGTCTGGCTGAGGCCGAGGCCGCTGACGACGATCGCGATCCGGTTGCCATAGGCGCCGGACCATGGGCGCGCATACTGGTCGACGGGCCGCAGGCCGCCGTCGCCGACCTTCGGCAGGTCGCCATAGGGGCTCGCCTCGATCAGGTCCGGGTTCGGCACCGCGGCCATGCGCGGGTCCTGCCCGACCTGCTGGGCGCTGACGATCACCGGTCCGCTGTCGTCGCGCGAGCCGGGCGAAAACTTGGTGACGACCTTGCCATCGTCGGTCTCGGTCCTCTCGACCCGTGCACCGGAGCGCGCATCGGCACGCGGCAGCCCCTGCGTGACCGTCTTCGCGGCGTCGCCCGGTGTCGCAGCGGCAGAGGGAGGCACTGTGCCGGCGGCGACCTCGGTGGCCGGAATGTCGCCGGGCGAAACTGTGCCGACAAAGCGGGATGTAGTTGCGGAATAGGCAGACAGGCCGAGGATCGGCACGACGATGATGGCCGTCGCAACATGCGTGCGCGTCATCCAGCCGAGGCGCTTGCGGCGCGGCGGTCGATCCTGTCCGAGGGGGGAATGGAGGTCCGTCTTCACGCGGCTGTCCCGGTTGAAGGCTACGGAAGCGGCAGGGCGCGGTTCCCGAATGAGAACCGCGCCCTTCGCATTACTTCTTCAGAAGCTCGGCCTTTTCCGGATTGGCCGGGAAGGCCGGATCCGTCTTCTTGCCGCGCAACAGGTCCAGCGCATAGTTGAGCTGGATGTCGTCCTTCTCATCCGGCGGCACGTAGGCGATCGAGCCGGAACCGGCATCGGTCTCGCTCTGGCCCTGGATGTGGCCGCGCAGGCTGGATTCGCCTTCGGTGCGAATCTTGCCCTTCAGGTCGTCGGGCAACGGCTGTTCGACCGTGATGTCCGGCGTGATGCCGGTACCCTGGATCGATTTGCCGGACGGCGTGTAGTAGAGCGCGGTGGTCAGGCGAAGCGCGCCGGCATCGCCGAGCGGGATGATCGTCTGAACGGAGCCCTTGCCGAAGGACCGGGTGCCGACAACGGTGGCGCGATGCAGATCCTGCAGGGCGCCGGCGACGATTTCCGAAGCGGAAGCCGAACCGCCGTTGACGAGCACGATGACCGGCTTGTTGTCGGCGAGATCACCCGGACCGGCGTTGAAGCGGCGGGTTTCCTCCGGATTGCGACCGCGGGTCGAAACGATCTCGCCGCGTTCCAGGAAGGCGTCGGACACGTTGATCGCCTGGTCGAGGAGACCACCCGGATTGAGCCGCAGATCGAGCACGTAGCCCTTCAGCTTGTCTTCCGGCACCTGCTCCTTGATCTTGTCGAAGGCCTTTTCGAGATCCGGGAAGGTCTTCTCGGTGAAGGAGATGATCCGCATGTAGCCGACGTCGCCGTCATCCGCCTTCTCGACCCGCCACTTGACGGCCTGGACGGCGATGATAGCGCGTTTGACCTCGATATCGATCGGCTTGTCGGCGCCCTTGCGCAGGATGGTCAGCTTGATCGGCGAACCGACCTCGCCGCGCATCTTGTCGACCGCCTGTGCCAGCGTCAGGCCGCGAACATCGGCGCCGTCGATGGCGGATATGAGGTCGCCGGAGAGAACGCCTGCCTTGGCGGCCGGCGTGTCGTCGATCGGCGTGATGACCTTTACGAGGTCATTCTCCATCGTGACTTCGATGCCGAGACCGCCAAATTCGCCACGCGTCTGGGTCTGCATGTCGGCCGCGTCCTGGGCGTTCATGTAGCTCGAATGCGGATCCAGAGACGTCAGCATGCCCGAAATGGCGGCTTCGATCAGCTTCTGTTCGTCCGGCGGCGTCACGTACTGGGCGCGAATCCGCTCGAAGACGTCACCGAAGATGGCAAGCTCCTTATAGGTCGAAATCCCTGCTGCCTGGGCGGGGATGCCGGCCGAATAGAGAACACCCATCGCCGTTGCTCCCATGAGAGCCCCTGCGACAACGAGAGAGACCTTACGTATCATTGCGTGCCTTTCCAGTGCTTTTCCCGGTCCACCAGGGGGCAGAATCAACCGGCTCCCCGTCATGTCTGAATTCAATGTAAAGTGTTGGCTGGCTTGTTTCCAGCGCCAATGCGGCGGCGCTTGCAACTCGTGTCGCGCCCATGACCGCCAGCGGTTCGCCGGCAAAGACAAACTTGCCCTGACTGGTCTTCAGCGAGTCCATGCCCGATAGGATCATATGGTAGCCATCACCCATGTCGAGAATGATCATCTGTCCGTAGCTGCGGAACTTGCCGGCATAGACCACCTGAGCGTCCGCGGGCGCTATCACGAGCATTCCCGCATTCGTCGCGATCGTCATACCCCTTGCAGGATGGCCTGTCCCGTCCGAATCCCCGTATTTGCGCACCACATCGCCAGCGACCGGGAATTGCAGTTTATTCTTCAAGTCTTTGAACGGATATGCGGGCGCAATGCGGTTTTTATCGGGCAGTCCACCGTCGGCCAGGCCCTTTGCGTCGTCCGTCTGGCCCTGGCTGTTCTTCAGCCTTTCGACTTCCGCGGCCCTTGCCGCCTCCTTCGCGTCCCGCAGCGTGCCGATTTCACTTTCCAGTGAAGCGATCAAATCCTGCAGGTTGGTCGCCTTGGCGGCGAGTTCCTCGGACTTCTTGCGCTCCGCTTCCAGCTTGGCGGTGTTTTCGTTGTTGACGCGGTCGTTTTCGGCGAGAAGCAGGTCCATGCGCTTTTCCTCTTCCAGGTTCTGCTGGATGATGGAGGCGTAATTGGCCTTCTCGTTGCGCATCGCGGTCTCGACGGAGGTCAGTTGCTTCAGCGCCGAAACGAGCTTGTCGGTTTCCTGGCGGATGCCCGGAACGACGGCGCCGAGCAGGATGGCGCTGCGCACCGAGGCGAGTGCATCCTCGGGGCTGACGAGCAGTGCCGGCGGCGGATTGCGTCCCATGCGCTGCAATGCGGCCAGAACTTCGGCCAGAACGCCGCGGCGTTCGTGCAGCGACTCGCGGATCTTGTCCTGCTCCAGACCGAGGGATGACAGCTTCTTTTCGCTTTCGATGACCTTGTCTTCGAGTTGCCGGCGCTTTTCGGCGGATTCGATCAGGGCCTGCTTGATGGAGGCGCTGGTTTTTTCCAGTTCCGCAATGCTGTCCGCGAGCTCCTTGGCACGCTGGTCGGAGAGCTTCATGCTGTCGGCAAGCGCCTGCATCTCCGCGCGTGTCTGCTCCCGCTTTTCTTCCAGCGCCTTGGCGGTATCTTCGGGGGAGGCTGTATCGGCGCCGGCGCCACCGGCAGGAATGGAGTCGGTCGGTGGTTCCTGGGAGTAGACCGGATCCGCAAAGCCCGGCACGCCGAAAAACACGAACAGCAACAGGCCGCCTGCCAGCAGTGGCGGCGCCAGAAGCCAGGCATGTCTCTTGTTGGCTGCGATCTTCATTCCCTCCCAGCGTAAGCCGGCAAGATTGCGCGAAACTATGGCCCGAGGCGGGCCGGCTCCCTCCTTAGCGGAAAAAAGTCAGGAGCGGGAGTGCGCGACGGGTCAGGCGGTCATGCCCGGTGATAGGGATGTCCGGAGAGAATGGTGACCGCGCGGTACAGCTGTTCTGCGATCAGGATGCGCACGAGCTGGTGCGGCCATGTCATGCGTCCGAGGTTGAGCACGTAATCCGCCTTCTGGTGCAGATCGGGATCGAGCCCGTCGGCACCGCCAATGGCGACCATCAGGTCGCGGCGGCCGTTGTCCTTCAGCGTCTCGAGAAGTTTCGCGAAATCTTCGCTGCCGATCGTCTTGCCGCGCTCGTCGAGGAGAATGAGTGCCGAGCCAGCCGGCAGCGCCTTTTCCAGCATTGCGGCTTCTTCGCGCTTGCGCGTCGCGGCGTCGGAGGACCGGCTTTCCTGGACTTCGGTCACACGGGTGAATTCCAGCCCGATCGCGGGGCCGGCCTTGGAGAAGCGGTCGAGGTAGCGCGCCGACAAATCCTTCTCGGGCCCGGCTTTCAGCCGCCCTACCGCAAAAAGGCCAATTCGCATGCTTCTCCCGCCATTTTTTGCGGCGAGCATCCCTGCCGGCCCTTCGAGGCCGTCCGGCATGCGTTGCCACAATTTTCAACTCAGGCGATCAGATCATGCCTGAGTGCTGCATCAATGCAGTGTTTCGTCCTGAATGTCCGGCGCGGCCCACATCTTCTCGAGGCTGTAGAACTCGCGTACTTCCGGGCGGAACACGTGAATGATGACGTCACCGGTGTCGATCAGGACCCAGTCTCCTGTTTCCAGACCTTCGACGCGGGCGCCAGAAAAGCCGTCATCCTTGAGATCGGAAATCAGGCGATCGGCGATCGCGGTGACATGCCGGTTGGATCGCCCGGAGACCACGACCATGTAGTCGCCCAGCGCGGATTTTCCAGCAATGTCGATGGTGACGATATCTTCTGCTTTGGAGTCCTCGAGGCTGGCGAGGACAGTTTCAAGAGCACGGGCCGCGGCATCGGCGCCACGTTCCTGGCTCTGCGGGAGATGGACTGGCGTCCTTCCCTTTGCGTGTACTGTTGTCAGGGTTGTTCCTTTCGATCAAAAACAGCACTTTCGACTCGGCTAATGTTTTGCCGAACCGTTAACAAGATAGGCACCGAATGGTTAATGTTTCAAGACGCGGGCCGTCCGGCAGTTAATATCTTGTAAAATGCTGTTGCAGCTTTACCAGTCGCGTGGGGCGATGTCGGGGCTCTCATTCGGCTGAGGCCTGGCTGCCGTTTCGTATGGCCGTCGAGCTCAGCGCGGAGCGGGGGCCGTGAATGAAGGTCCATGCCGGTGCCTTGCGGGCCGAGAGCGTGCCGGCATCCTCCTCGTCGATCCTGGCGCGGGCAAAGGTCTTTGCCATCTTGGAGGACAGGTAGGAGAGGGTCGAACCCGGCCGGTCGATGACGGCGATGGGAAAGGTTTCGGCGATGCCCTGCCAATGCTGCCAGCGATGGAAGGACTTCAGATTGTCCGCCCCCATGATCCAGACGAAGCGGACGTCGGGGTTGCGCGCCTTGACGAAGGCGAGCGTCCTGGCCGTGTAACTCTGGCCGAGCGACTTCTCGAAGGCAGTGATCTTGATCCGTGGATCGTGCGCAAGCTTCTCGCTCTGCTCCAGCCGTTCGGCAAGAGGTGCGAGGCCGGAATGGTTCTTCAGTGGATTTCCCGGCGTCACCAGCCACCAGACCTGATCCAGGCGAAGGCGACGCAGCGCGATCTCGGCGACCAGCAGGTGCCCCTCGTGCGGCGGATTGAACGACCCGCCGAACAGGCCGACCGCCATGCCCGGTTCCACGTGCGGCATGATCAGGTGCCGTCGTTCTATCGCTTCCGTCCCCACGTCGGCAGTTTCCCCTCGGTTGGAGCCGGCTTACGGCCGGGTCTGGCCGCTGCCGCGGACACGATACTTGAACGAGGTCAGCTGTTCGACCCCGACAGGGCCGCGGGCGTGCATCTTGCCCGTTGCAATGCCGATCTCCGCGCCCATGCCGAACTCGCCGCCATCGGCAAACTGGGTGGACGCATTGTGCAGCAGGATCGCCGAATCGATCTCGTTGAAGAAGCGTTCGACGGCTGCCGGGTCCTCGGCGATGATCGCTTCGGTGTGGTGCGACGAATACTTATTGATGTGGTTGATCGCTCCGGAAACGCCATCGACAAGGGCGACCGAAATGATCGCGTCGAGATATTCGGTCGACCAGTCCTCTTCCGTTGCCGGCTTGAAGGCCGGGAAGACCTTCAGCACGGTCGCGGAGGCGCGAATTTCGCAGCCGGCTTCGGTCAGTGCTTCCAGGAGCGGCATCAGGTGCGTGCCGATTGCCGCACCGTCGACCAGCAGCGTTTCGGCGGCACCGCAGACACCGGTGCGCCGCATCTTGGCGTTGACGACGATCTTCTTGGCCATTTCCAGGTCGGCGGAAGCATCGACATAGATGTGGCAGATGCCTTCCAGATGGGCGAAGACGGGAACGCGTGCCTCGCTCTGGACACGGGTGACAAGGCTCTTGCCGCCGCGGGGAACGATGACGTCGATCGCGCCGTCAAGGCCGGTCAGCATCGCGCCAACGGCCGCGCGGTCGCTGACGGGCACGAGCTGGATGGCATGTTCCGGCAATCCTGCCGCCTTGAGGCCGGCCACCAGGCAAGCGTGGATCGCGCGCGATGAATTGAGCGAATCCGATCCGCCACGCAGGATAACGGCATTGCCGGCCTTGAGGCACAGCGCGCCGGCATCCGCCGTCACATTCGGCCGGCTCTCGTAGATCACGCCGATGACGCCCAGCGGGGTACGGACGCGCTCGATCTGGAGGCCGTTCGGACGGTCCCAGGCGGCGATCACTTCGCCCACCGGATCCTTCAGATCGGCAATCTGGCGGATGCCCTCGGCCATGCCGGCAATCCGCTCTTCTGTCAGGGTCAGGCGATCGATGAAGGATTCGGCGAGGTCGTTCCTTGCGGCGTTCTGCAGATCGATCGCGTTGGCGGCAAGAATGTCCTTGCTCGCGGACGCCAGCGCATCGGCCATGGCCAGCAGCGCCTCGTTCTTGCGTTCTGTCGAGGCGATGGCGATCTTGCGCGATGCCACTTTCGCATTGCGGCCGATCTCGCTCATCAATGCATCGATGCTGATCATGCCGTCAGACATGGCTTGCGTCCTTCTCCCTGTCGCTCCTGCGTGCCGACGCTGTCGTCGTCATCACAAGATCGTCCCGGTGCACCATGGCCGAACGGCCGGCATATCCGAGTATCGCTTCAATCTCATTGGACTTGCGGCCGGTGATCTGGCGCGCTTCGCTGGCATCATAGCCGGCAAGTCCGCGGGCGATTTCTCGACCCGACGGGCCGAATATCGCAATCGTGTCGCCGCGCTCAAACTGGCCGTTCACCAGTGTCACGCCCGCGGGCAGCAGGCTCTTGCCGGCGGAAAGGGCTCGTTCCGCGCCGGCATCGACATGCAATTCGCCGGCCGGCTGCAGCTTGCCGGCAATCCAGGTCTTGCGGGCGGTGACCGGCGTTCCGGACGGCGCAAACCATGAGGAGCGCGCGCCCTTGTCGATTGCCGAGAGCGGATGGTCCATCTTGCCGGAGGCGATGATCATGGCGCAGCCTGCCGACGTGGCGATCTTGCCGGCATCGATCTTGGTGCGCATGCCGCCGCGCGACAGTTCCGATGCCGCGCCGCCGGCCATGGCCTCGATTTCCGGGGTGATTTCGGCAATCGCCTCCAGGAATTTCGCATCCGGGTCGAGATGCGGCGGCGCCGTGTAGAGCCCGTCGATGTCGGACAGGAGAACCAGCAGGTCGGCGCCGGTCATGGTGGCGACGCGGGCGGCGAGACGATCATTGTCGCCGTAACGGATCTCGGTCGTGGCCACCGTGTCGTTCTCGTTGATGATCGGCACGGCGCCGAATTTCATCAGCTGGCTGATTGTGGCGCGGCCGTTGAGATACCGGCGGCGCTCCTCGGTATCGCCGAGCGTCAGCAGGATCTGGCCGGCGATGATCTCGTCCCGCGACAGGGCTTCCGACCATGCGCGTGCCAGCGCGATCTGGCCGACGGCGGCCGCCGCCTGGCTCTCCTCGAGCTTCAGTGTGCCGGAGGGAAGCTGCAGCACCGACCGACCGAGCGCGATTGCGCCCGAAGAGACGACCAGCACGTCGGTACCCGCAGCCTTCAGCGCTGCAATGTCGGCGCAGACGCTGTCGAGCCAGGCTTTCTTAAGTCCGGATTTTCGGTCGACGAGCAGGGCCGAGCCGATCTTGACGACGATGCGCTTGTAAGCGGAAAGCGGCTGGCGCTGCTGCATGCTATTCTTCGTCCTGCGTCTCGATGTCGGAATGGCGGCCCTTGTCGCGCTTTTGGCGCGGGATCGCGAGGTCTTCCTCGGAGCCGCTGGAGACGATCACGTCGCGCACCGCCCTGAGCGCCTCGGTCATGCCGAGGCCGGTGACGGCGGAGAGCTGGAAGGGCGTCTTGCCGCAGGCCTTGGCAAGCGCCTTGGTCTTCTGCTTCAGCGTCTCCTTGTCGAGAATGTCGATCTGCGACAGGGCGACGATTTCCGGTTTATCGTGAATGCCGTGGCCATAGGCCTCCAGCTCGTGCTTCACGGTCTTGTAGGCCTTGGCGACGTCTTCCTCCATGGCCGAGACCAGATGCAGGAGAACACGGGTTCGCTCCACGTGGCCGAGGAAGCGGTCGCCGATGCCGACGCCTTCATGGGCGCCTTCGATCAGGCCGGGAATGTCGGCCAGCACGAACTCGCGATCGTCGATGGTGGCGACGCCGAGATTGGGATGCAGCGTGGTGAAGGGGTAGTTGGCGATCTTCGGCCGGGCGCGGGTGACGGAGGCGAGGAAGGTTGACTTCCCGGCATTCGGCAGGCCCACCAGCCCCGCGTCGGCGATCAGCTTGAGGCGCAGCCAGACCGTCTTCTCGACGCCCGGAAGGCCGGGATTGGCCCAGTCCGGTGCTTGGTTGACCGAGGATTTGAAGTAGGCATTGCCGAAACCGCCGTTGCCGCCGGCGGCCAGCCGGTAGCGCTGGCCTTCCTCGGTGATGTCGATGATCAGCGTTTCGCCGTCCTCTTCCAGGATCTGCGTGCCCACGGGCACCTTCAGGGTGATCGAGTCCCCATTGGCGCCTGTGCGGTTGCGGCCCATGCCGTGCATACCGACCTTCGCCTTGAAATGCTGCTGGAAACGGAAATCGATCAGCGTGTTGAGGCCGTTGACCGCTTCAACCCAGACATCGCCGCCGCGGCCGCCGTCGCCGCCGTCCGGACCGCCGAACTCGATGAATTTTTCGCGCCGGAAGGAGACGGACCCCGCGCCGCCGTCGCCGGACTTGATATAGATTTTCGCTTCATCGAGAAATTTCATGGCAATGCCGTTCTTTCGCTGGCCGAGGCCCTTATTTTCGCGGCTACCGATATAGCCGGACGGTTTCAAGGTCAAAGATAATTGTCACCGGAGGGGCCGCAAGGGCCCCGCCGGCAGATGAAGGATCGGGCGCCGCTTGAGGTCAGGGGCGCCCGATCGTGATGTCAGATCGGCATGTAGCTGCCGAAGGTCAGTTCCGTGGTGATCACGGTGACCGTTTCGCTGCGAGCGGCGCACCAGATCTCCCTGCAGCCGGTGACCGCGAAGCCGATCTTGTCCTGGATGGCCAGCGACGCGGCGTTGTCGGCGACCGCGCCGGAATGCAGCGTTGCGGCCAGCATCGCGCCGAAGAAACGTTCGGCGACGGCGCTTGCCGCCTCGCTCATCAGCCCCTGGCCCCAATGGGGCCTGGCAAGCCAGTAGCCGAGATGCCATTCGCCGTCGCGGTTCTCGATCGAGATCACCCCGATCAGAGGGCCGCCGTCACGGGTGATGGCAAAGCACCAGCCTTCGGCTTCACCGGACTGCCAGCGTCCCAGCCATTCCTCCGCATCCTCGCGGTAATAGGGCTGCGGAACCGGCGGCAGCATGCGCGCCACGGCATGGTCGTCCAGGCCAAGCGCAATCGCCTCGACATCCGTTGCCGTCACCTGCCGCAGGATCAGGTTCTGCGTGCGGATCTCGGGCTGGCGGGCAAAGGAGATGCGCGCAATGTGCAGTTCTCTTGCGATCGCGTTCATCGTCCGTCCCTCCAGCTCTTCAGCGACAGCCAGGTCTTGCGGTCGAGCCTGAACCATTCGACGGGCATCATGCCGCCGACGGCGAGGCACGGTATCATGCCGGAGCCCTGGAACTGGAAGCCGCACTTCTGGATGACCCGGCGCGAAGCGACGTTGACAACCCGGCAGCGCGCATCGATCGCGTCGATATCGCGGGTGCGGAAGGCCATGTCGATCAGCGCATGCGCCGCCTCGGTGGCGTAGCCCTTGTTCCAGTGCTGCTCGCCGATCCAGTAGCCGATCTCGACGATGCCGGCATCTTCCGTGTCCGGCTCTATGCCGCAGCAGCCGAGGAATTCTCCATTGGCGGCGTTCGTAATGGCATAGACGCATTTGCCAATCACGCCATTTTCCTTCGCACGTCGGACGAAGTCATGGGCATCGTTGACCGTGTAGGGATGAGGCATGCGCGACACCATGGTCGCAACTGCGGCGTTGTTGGCGAGATGGGCAAGGGCGTCAATGTCGTCTTCGTGCGGGGCGCGCAAAACCAGGCGCTCCGATAACAAGACGGGGCAATCGCTTCTTAACCTGTCCGGCCTTAACCGGCTTTCGGGAGACCGCGATTGGCTCTCCCTCAACAATTCTTCCTGCATGGTTCAGTCCTCCTTCGGAGCAAAAGATAAAGGGGAGTTGGGTGGCGCCCCATCTCCCCTTTTGATCTTGGCCTGAACCTTACAGTCAGCCGGGTCGATGCGACGCCGGCTGTTTAGAGAGTGACCGGCTTACTCTGCTGCTTCTGCCGTTTTCGGCATTACGGACACGTATACGCGGCCGTTGGCCTTCGTGCGGAAGGACACGTTACCCTCGGTAAGCGCGAAAATCGTGTGGTCCTTGCCGAGGCCGACATTGGCGCCCGGATGCCACTTCGTGCCGCGCTGACGGACGAGGATGTTGCCTGCTGCGACGGCTTCGCCGCCGAACTTCTTCACGCCAAGGCGCTTGGATTCAGAATCGCGACCGTTGCGCGAGGAACCGCCAGCTTTTTTGTGTGCCATTGGAGTTCTCCTTTAAACCTTCGTAATCCGTTGTCTTACTTGCCGGCCACGATGTCCGTGATACGGACGACCGTGTGGTGCTGGCGGTGGCCGCGCGAACGCTTGGAGTTCTGGCGGCGGCGCTTCTTGAAGGCGATGACCTTCTTGCCGCGGTTGTGCTCGACAACTTCAGCCTTGACGGCAGCGCCTTCTACGAAGGGAGCGCCGAACTTGGCATCGGCGCCGGCGCCGACAACGAGTACTTCGGTGAATTCAACAGTAGCACCGGCGTCTGCTTCAAGCTTTTCGATGGTCAGCACGTCGTTTGCTGCCACGCGGTACTGCTTGCCGCCGGTTTTGATGACTGCGAACATTTTTTATCCTTTCATGTTCGTTCCGGCTCTCTCCGGGAAATCGCCCGGGCGGCCGTCTTTTTGTCAGTCGATGTTAAGCAGCGTTTTCAAGAGGTTGAGGTCTCGAACCCGGTCTGCCGGTGAAGCTTTGCAACCATGCAAAGAATTGGTGGGCCTTTTACGGGCTTTTCCAGTCGGAGTGGCTGATACGTGAGAAGCCAAAATCTGTCAAGGCGACATCCCCGGAAACATTTGATTTTCGCCCTTGCCAGCCAGAATTTTCATCGCTATGAGACACCCCGCGCAAATCAAGCGCCGACCAGTTATGCGGAGAGGTGGCAGAGTGGTCGAATGCACCGCACTCGAAATGCGGCATACGGGCAACCGTATCGGGGGTTCGAATCCCCCCCTCTCCGCCATTATTTGCGAATAGCATGACTTTGCGTCGCGAATTTCACGATAGGAACCCAACATTTCAATTGTTTGCGCCGAGCCTTGGCCTCGATGGCCACATTCCCGGCACTGCGTGATTTAGATAACCTCAAAATGCCGCAGCGCAGTCTCGACAGCTATTCGCTTGTCGGCCGGACAGGGGTGCTTGCGAGCCTGCATATTGATTCTATTTGCTGCCACGCGTTTGGTTTTTCCGTTCTCTGCTTTCACATGGGCAATCCAGCAGGTTTTGGCTCTGAAGCCGTATGTCGCCATAATCCAATCCTGAACCTGCTTATAGGTTGCCATCTTCATTCCCGATGCTGATCGTCTGTTGCCTTCAATTGAGATCGATAATCGTGGCTGGTGAAAAACTCCGAGGCGTTTTCACGCCACTGATCATACCCTGTCGGGATTTTGGATTGCCGACTGATCCCTTGAGCCAGCACTCGCTTTTCCTGCGAACATATGTAAACGCGATGCAACTCGAGTTGTCGATGCAAGCAAGTCTGCATTGAAGAGGCGTTGTTGCCTTTTCGAGGGGACGGTTGGAAAGGTCGCCGCCTGGCAGGTCGACATCGTCAAAGAGAGCGTCCTGAGGATCAATGGTACCTACGGTAAAAGTAGCCGGGTCGGGCTCGGATCCGCTTAGAAGCATGCCGGAAAAGGCAACTCTATTGCCATCGACCCTGCCGTAGCCAGACTTAAGGAAGCAGTTTGGACCGCGTTTGATGGTTGGATTGATGTTGAAGGTAAAGGCCTTGCACTGCCCTCTCAGTGCCCCGCACTGCCCGGCACATTCAGCAGCGTCTGCAACCCTCGCTGACCTTATGTCGTCGCCAAAAAGGTCGAGGCCGGTGTAGATCGCAAGGCGATCAGGTCGGCCTGATGTTTGGGCGGGAGGAAGTGAGGCTTCTGATGTCGATGAGTGAACTTTAGGGGCGCCCATTACCAGGCCGCCGGCCGATTCAGCTGGGTCACGCTGGACGACGCCATTATTTGAGGCGCTTGCTTTGTTTAGTCGATAGCGCACGATCTCTTCGGCGGTGAACACATGCATGTCGTCTGGTGGCGTCTTGAACATGACGCTCATCACTTCAGGCGGTGTATCGAAGCGACCAAGCACGTCGATAATATCTGAAATGGTAAGTTGGGCGCCGACGAGATCCGATGATTGCGACGAAATCTGGTGGACGCCGAGCTCACCTTCGACTTCCCGTGCTGCGCCGGCAAGGAAGATGTAAGCACAGGCTGAATAGCAACCGCTTCCTTTGGGGATGTAGGTCGTCAGCTTCTTTTGATGGATATCGTCTGCAATCAGAAGTCCCATCTGCACATTCCCGCCTGGACTATTAAGAGCGACCACCGTAGCGTTTGGAGCAGCATCAAGGGCGCGCCTAAAGTTCAGCGCGGAGCTGACGTCGATTTCACCGTTGAGAATAATCAGATCGGGATAGTCGTCGTTAATAATGAAGGGCCCGAAGATTTTCTCAGCTGCAGACGCGCTGCCAACTGCAATGAAATACAAAAGAACGATGGCGACGACAGCTTGAAATCTATTACGCATGAACGAAACCCTTACCCGGTCTCATCAAACTATATTGGATGAGAATGAGCAAGCTTCATACACGACCTCACCGGGGCTTGGTTGTGCCGGGATGCTCCTTGGCACCCCTCCATGCGCATACAACCACCGCCACATTCGCCGCAGCTCCGCCCTCAAATTCGCCTCTTATCCGCATTGCCTCCTGCAACATTCCCGTTACAATCGCCCTGTCAAAAGACGGACAGCTTTGGGAGGAGTGATACGTGAGACGGATGTGGCCAGACGAATACGCCTTTCTGCTGGATGACGCGGAAGAGGTCGAGCTTCATATTCCGGCGGTGGCGCAGGAGGATGGTTCGCCGGGCAAGGCGATCACGCGCAAGGCCTTGAAGGTCCGCATCAGCCAGCAGGACTTCGAGAAGATCTGGCCGCTTGCCGAGGCGCGCTACCGCCTTGGCGGACGGCTTTCGGGCAGGGCGATCACGCTGATCACCAACAACCCGCATTACAGCAACTGGCATCCGTCCGACGGCGGCAGTGTCGAAAGCGTCTCTGACAGCGGGAAGCATTACACGACCTCCTATGTGGTCGTGCATTTTCTCCTCGATGACGTGCGGGAGACGGCCGAAGCCTGAGGCTGGCGCGGCCGCTTCAGCGTCTGCGATCGTGCTGGCCGGTCTCGAAGAGCCTGAAGGAGTTCTTGCCCTCGGCCTTGGCGGCATAGAGGGCGCGGTCGGCGCGTGAGAAGACGTCCTTCGGCTCGATCTCGCCATTGACCGGCGCGCCGCCGACCGAGCTGGTGATCGTCAGATTGCCGATGCCGAGATGCCACTGCATGCTCTCGACGATGCGCCCGCCGAGCTGTTCGAGACAGTCGGGAGAGCGGCATGGATGCAGGACGGCGAATTCGTCGCCGCCAAGCCGGCTGACCAGCGTCGCGTCCGGCAGGGCCGCGGATAGGCGGTTTCCGGCTTCCTTCAGGCACGCGTCTCCCGCCTGATGGCCGAGGCGGTCGTTGACCGCCTTGAAACCGTCGAGGTCGATCAGCAGCAGCGCATGCGGAACCTCGGCCGCGGCGGCATAGACGTCTTCGAACACGGCCTCGAATTTCGCGCGCGAGGCGAGCCCGGTGACGGTATCGACTTCCGCCAGATGGCGAATGTGGTCGATCATCGCCTTTTCGGCGGTAATGTCCTGCTTCATGCCGAACAGGCGGACAGGACTGCCGTCGACCCGCTCGACGATCGCGGTGATCCTGATCCAGCGGCGATTGCCGGTCGCGGTGATGATCTCGGCATCGAGGGTAAAGCTCTCTCCGCTGGCGATCGTGGCGCTGCGGACTTCCGAGAGCTTCCTACGGGATTCTTCCGTGTAGAGCGCGACGATGTCATCGCGGCTGAGCGCGCATTGCGGCTCCAGGTCGAACAGTTCGTAGACCGTGTCGGTCCAGGTGAGGACCTCGTCCGGCAGGCTGCATTCCCAGATGCCGATGCGGGCCGCCTTGAACGACTTGTCGAACAGCGCCTGCAGATGGTCGAACTGGGCCGAAGGGGTCGCATTGGCGGTCTGCCTGTCCGGACGCATCCTGTGCAGCCGCGCCGTTGTTTGCAACGTTTTCGACACCTGTTTCCCCCTACGCTTTATAGCGCTGATGGATCAGAGCCTAAGGACAAAACGTTGCTGTTGCGTTTCCGTCTGTCCTGGCAACCGGAAAAAACTGACAATTCGCAATCCGGCCCGGGCCGGATCTGCTGCAAGCGTTTTGGTCTTCGACTTCAAGGAGATGGCGCTTCCCGGTTGCGCTCGCCATCGGCGATCAGCCAGTCGCGCACCGCGCGGGCGCGCTGGCTGAGTTCACGGGTGCGGGGCCAGACCACGTAAAAGGCGGCGCCGGTATGGACCACATGCGTGGTCACCGGCTGCAACAGGCCGGCTTCCATCTGCGGTTCGATCAGATGGCGCCAGCCGAGCGCCACCCCCTGGCCGGCCAGCACCGCCTGGATGACGAGCACATAGTCATTGATGACCAGCCTGCGGGCCTGCCGGGGCAGGGTCAAACCGCCGGCGGCAAACCATTGCGGCCAGTCGAGCGCCGTGCGCACCGGCTCGTCCAGCCAGATCAGCCTTTGGCGGGCAAGCGTTTCCAGGCTGTCGTCGATGCCGTTCTTCTCCACGAAGGCGGGGCTTGCCACCGCGTTGATCACTTCCGAGGCGATCGGAGCGGCATGATATTGCGGCCAGTCCTCGGGGCGACCGCCGCGTACGGCGAGCGGAACGGGTTCGTTGACGAGATCAAGGTCGCGCACGCTCGTCTGGATGCGCAGGTCGATGTTCGGCAGGTCCTCGCGGAAGCGTTCCAGGCGCGGCAGCATCCACATCGAGGCAAAGGCGCTCGATGCGGCGATCGTCACGCTCGCATCGCGGCTCTTCTGTCGGATGTCCTCAACCGTCTTCTGGATGCGGCCCATGCCGGTGGATACGTCGATGAACAGGCGTTCGCCCGGATCGGTCAGCTCGACGGCGCGGTGAACCCGCAGAAAAAGCTGGACGCCGAGATCGTCCTCCAGTGCCCGGACGGCCTGCGAGACGGCGGCCTGGCTGACGCCCAGTTCCTTGGCCGCACGGCTGAAATTCTGATGCCGGGCGGCGGCCTCGAAGAGGATGAGGCGGGACGCGGAAGGCAGCAGGTCACGAAGATTTTCCATAATTATATCTTATAGGAAGGAAAAGAAATTTCCAAGATTACAGGTCATCCGTGCCGCGATACTCTAATTCAAATTTATGGGAGATCGCCAATGGACGCCGCAGACATCACCATCGAAAGACGGCCGCGACCAGCGGGGCGCGGCGTGCGGCGGGACAGTTCCGCGAAGATCAAGGGTGTTCCCTATATCGTCCGCAATATTCCGACCTATGACATTCTCGGCGAGGAAAGCCTTCTTCGTATCGAGGAGACCGCCGACCGCATCTTGAGCGAGGTCGGTATCGAATTTCGAGACGACCCGGCGACGCTCGATCTCTGGCGCGAAGCTGGCGCCAAAGTCGAGGGCGTTCTCGTCCGTTTCGAACCCGGCATGCTGAAGGAGATTCTTGCGAGCGCGCCGATCGAGTTCACCCAGCATGCGCGCAATCCGGAAAAGTCGGTCAGGATCGGCGGCAGCAATGTCGTCTTCTCGCCGGCCTATGGGTCGCCCTTCGTCATGGATCTCGACAAGGGGCGGCGATACGGCACGATCGAGGATTTCCGCAACTTCATCAAGCTGGCGCAATCGAGCCCCTGGCTGCATCATTCCGGCGGCACGATCTGCGAGCCGGTGGATCTGCCGGTCAACAAGCGCCACCTCGACATGGTCTACAGCCACATGCGCTATTCGGACCGTCCGTTCATGGGGTCGATCACGGCGGAAGACCGCGCCGAGGATTCGATCGCGATGGCGCGCATTCTCTTCGGGGCCGATTTCGTCGACAGCAATTGCGTGATCCTCGGCAATGTGAACGTCAATTCGCCGCTCGTCTGGGACGGCACCATGACGAAATCGCTCAGGGCCTATGCGCGGGCGAACCAGGCCGCCGTCATCGTTCCCTTCATCCTCGGCGGCGCGATGGGGCCGGTCACCAATGCCGGCGCGATCGCGCAATCCTATGCGGAGACGATGGCCGGCTGCGCGCTCACGCAGCTCGAGCGCAAGGGCGCGCCGGTGATCTTCGGCAATTTCCTCTCCTCCATGTCGCTCAGGTCCGGATCTCCGACCTTCGGCACGCCGGAGCCGGCGATCGGCTCGATGGTGATCGGTCAGCTCTGCCGGCGCCTCGGCCTGCCGATGCGTTGCGCCGGCAACTTTTCCAATTCGAAGCTGCCCGATGCGCAGGCGATGCAGGAGGGCGTGATGTCGATGCTGTCGGCGGTCCATTGCGGCGCCAATTTCATCCTGCATTCGGCCGGCTTCCTCGACGGGCTTCTCTCGATGTCCTACGAGAAGTTCGTCATGGACGCCGATTTCTGCGGCGCGCTGCACTCCTATCTCGCCGGCGTCGTGGTCGATGACAATACGCTGGCCATGGACGCCTTCACGGAAGTCGGGCCGGGAAGTCATTTCCTTGGCTCCGCCCATACGATGCGCAACTACCAGACTGCATTCTGGGATTCCGGCCTTTCGGACAATGAGCCATTCGAAAAATGGAGCCAGGAAGGCGGATCGACGGACATGGCGACGCGCGCCAACCGGCAATGGAAGAAGATGCTCGCCGAATACGAGGCGCCGCCGCTCGACGAGGCCGTCGACGAGGCGCTCCTGGATTTCGTCACCCGCAAGAAGACGGCTCTGCCGGACGCTTGGTACTGACGGGCGTTCCTTGCCCGCGCGCTAGGGTTTGTCGTTCTCGGCAAGCCATGTTTCCAGTGCGGCAATGACGGCAAGCCGCAGGCTCGAGCCGTGGATCAGCGCCCGGGCGAGCGTGGTGTCGCGCCTGTCGAAGCCCATTTCCGCCATGATGTCGGCAGGCTTCATCTTTCTGCGGATCATGATGTCCTCGACCCGCGCTGCCGCATGCGGCAGCAGGTAGCGGCCTGCGGCGATCGCGGAGGCGCGTGGACCGACGAAGCTCGGCGAGGATGGAACGGCCACTTTTTCCGGCGACTGCGGCTGCGGCATGGTTATGCCACCGAGCCATGTCAGGAAGTCGTCCTGTTCCCCGCGGCTCGCTTTTGTCCAGGCGGCCTTCAGATCGTCCAGCCGGTCGCGCCGCTTCTTGATGCCTGCGGCAATGGCGGCGTCTGTAACGCTTGCATATTTTCCGGCGCGCAGATCCTCGTGGATCTCCGGGAATTCCTTCTTGAGCCGCTTCTTGTAGTCGGCGCGGCCGCGTTTCGGCTTCGGGGACATCCGCTCTCCTGATGCTTGCGGCCTCCTCATAGCGGCGTCGCCGTCGAACCGCCACCGCAAACTCGGCGCCCTAAAGGACGGCGCCCCTCTGATCGGCGCTCGGCAGGTGACTTTGCCGGCGGGCCGTGCCATAGGGGGCGCGATTTTCCTCAAGGTCACCGCTTCCATGATCCGCATCGAAAACATCAGCAAGTCCAACAGCCATCGCATTCTCTACATCGAAGCGTCGGCCGCCCTGAATCGTGGCGAGAAGATCGGCCTTGTCGGACCGAACGGCGCCGGTAAGACGACGCTGTTCCGGATGATCACCGGTGAGGAGCTGCCCGACGAAGGCCAGGTTTCCGCCGAAAAGGGCATCACCATCGGCTACTTCAATCAGGATGTCGGCGAGATGGCCGGCCGTTCGGCGGTTGCCGAGGTCATGGAAGGGGCGGGACCGGTGAGCGAGGTCGCGGCCGAGTTGCGCGATCTTGAGGCGGCGATGTCCGATCCCGACCGCATGGACGAGATGGACACCATCATCGAACGTTACGGCGAGGTGCAGGCGCGCTACGAGGAGCTCGACGGTTATGCGCTGGAAGGACGGGCTCGCGAAGTGCTGGCGGGCCTGAGCTTCAGCCAGGAAATGATGGATGGTGACGTCGGCAAGCTTTCCGGCGGCTGGAAGATGCGCGTGGCGCTGGCCCGCATCCTGCTGATGCGCCCCGACGTCATGCTGCTCGACGAACCGTCGAACCATCTCGACATCGAAAGCCTGATCTGGCTGGAGGCGTTCCTGAAGAACTATGACGGCGCGCTGATGATGACCTCGCACGACCGCGAGTTCATGAACCGCATCGTCACAAAGATCATCGAGATCGATGCGGGCTCGCTGACCAGCTATTCCGGTGATTACGAATTCTACGAGGGGCAGCGGGCGCAAAACGAGAAGCAGCAGCAGGCCCAGTTCGAGCGCCAGCAGGCGATGCTGGCCAAGGAAATCAAGTTCATCGAGCGCTTCAAGGCGCGCGCCTCGCATGCAGCCCAGGTGCAGAGCCGGGTCAAGAAGCTGGAAAAGATCGACCGCGTCGAGCCGCCGCGCCGGCGCCAAACGGTGGCGTTCGATTTCCTGCCGGCGCCGCGCTCGGGCGAGGACGTGGTCAACCTCAAGGGCGTTCACAAGGCCTATGGCAGCCGGACGATCTATGACGGGCTCGATTTCATGGTCCGCCGCCGCGAGCGCTGGTGCATCATGGGGGTCAACGGCGCCGGCAAGTCGACGCTCCTGAAGCTCGTTACCGGCACGGCCGAGCCGGACAAGGGTGTCGTGACGCTCGGCGCCAGCGTCAAGCTCGGCTATTTCGCGCAGCATTCGATGGACCTGCTCGACGGCGACCTGACCATCCTGCAATGGTTGGAGGAACGCTTTCCGAAGGCCGGGCAGGCGCCGCTCAGGGCGCTTTCCGGCTGTTTCGGCTTTTCCGGCGACGATGTCGAAAAGCGCTGCCGGGTGCTGTCGGGCGGCGAGAAGGCGCGGCTGGTGATGGCGGCTATGCTGTTCGACCCGCCGAACTTCCTCGTGCTCGACGAACCGACCAACCACCTCGACCTCGACACCAAGGAAATGCTGATCAAGGCGCTATCCACCTTCGAGGGAACCATGCTGTTCGTGTCCCACGACCGTCACTTCCTCGCCGCTCTTTCCAACCGCGTGCTGGAGCTGACGCCGGATGGCATCCATCAGTATGGCGGCGGATATACGGAATATGTCGAGCGCACCGGCCAGGAAGCGCCGGGGCTGCATTCCTGAGCGCCCCGGCCGGCATCGAGCCGGCCAGATTGGTCTTCTCTGACGGAATCCAGGCCCTGACGGGATTGATCGGCTGCGGGTGGCTTTGGCTTTCGAGACGCATCGCCTTGCGACCCTTTGTCGTTCCCCGGCAGCAGTCTAAATGCCGCGCACCCGCTGGACATGGGTGATCGGAGTCCCAAGTGTTCTCCCTAACGGTCGCAACCGAAGGAGGACAAACTCATATGGTAGGGTTCATACGCCGCACCATCATTCCCATCACCGCTTTCATCATCTCCATCCTCAGTCTTTTCCTGATGGCGCGGAATGTCTGGTGGTTCCTGCTTCTGGTGCCGGCTGTCGGGCTCGTGGTTCTCGGGTTCTACGATTTCTTCCAGACACGCTGGACCATTACCAGAAACTATCCCGTTGCCGGGCGCCTGCGCTGGTTCTTCTATGATCTTCGCCCCTTTCTGCGCGCCTATATCGTCGAGGACGATCTCAACGGAACGCCATTTTCCTTCGAGGCGCGCAATCTCGTCCATGCCCGGGCACGCGGGGTCACCGACACGCATCCCTTCGGCACCGAGCGCGACACCGACGCCAGCACCTATCACTGGCTCTCCCACTCGATCGCGCCGGCCGAAAACCCGGATCGCTCGCCGCGGGTTCATGTCGGCAACGACCAGACGAGCAAACCCTACGACGCTTCGATCCTGAACATCTCGGCCATGAGCTTCGGCGCCTTGTCCGCCAATGCGGTCGAGGCGCTCAACATGGCGGCGAAGAAGGGCGGCTTCTATCACGACACCGGCGAGGGTGGTGTCAGCGACTATCACTTGAAGCATGGCGGCGACCTCGTCTGGGAACTGGGCTCGGCCTATTTCGGCGCGCGCGACAAGGACGGGCATTTCGACGCCGGGAAGTTTCGCGACGGTGCGCAGCGCGACAACGTCCGGATGACGGAAATCAAGCTCAGCCAAGGTGCGAAGCCCGGCCATGGAGGCCTGCTGCCGGCTGCCAAGGTGACCGAGGAGATCGCCCGCATCCGGCAGATCCCGGTTCATCAGGATGCGCTGTCGCCGCGCGGTCATACGGCCTTTTCCACCCCGATCGAGATGCTCGAGTTTGCCGCCCGCATGCGCGAGCTTTCGGGCGGCAAGCCGGTGGGCCTGAAACTCTGCGTCGGCCAGCCGCATGAGGTCTTCGCCATCGTCAAGGCTATCCTGAAGACCGGCATCACACCGGAATTTATCGTCGTCGACGGCGCGGAGGGCGGCACGGGCGCTGCTCCGCTGGAGCTTTCCGACTGGGTTGGCATGCCGCTGAAGGAAGGGCTGATCCTGATGCGCAATGCGCTGGTCGGGGCCGGGCTGAAGCCGAAGATCAAGCTCGCCGCCTCCGGCAAGGTCTATTCCGGCATGGGGCTCGCCTACAACATGGCGATCGGCGCAGACTGGTGCAACGCGGCCCGCGCCTTCATGTTCTCCGTCGGCTGCATCCAGGCGCAGCGCTGTCATCTCGGGACCTGTCCCACCGGCGTGACGACGCAGGATCCGTCGCGCATGCGGGCGCTGGTGCCGGAGGTACAGGCCGAGCGCGCCGCGCGCTTTCACGCCAAGACGCTCGATTCGCTGGCCGACATGATCGCGGCCGCAGGCCTCGAACATCCGCGCGAACTGTCTCCGCATCATGTCATGCACCGGGTCGGGCCGGAGAAGGCCGAGACCATGGACCTGATCTATCCCTTCCTGCCGGAAGGCGTGCTGCTCGATGCACCGGAGGACACGGTCTATGCGGACTGGTGGCAGGCCGCGACGCCGGAAAGTTTCAAACCGCGGACCGATCTGGAGAGCGTCCGCGCCAAAAAAGGCAGCCAGCAGGCCGTCGTCTAGGAGTATCCCATGTCAAAAACCGTATCCGAGGTCATCGTCGACACGCTTCTGAAGGCAGGAGCCGAGCGCTGCTACGGGATTGTCGGCGACACGATCAATCACTTCGTCGATGCCATTCATTCTTCCGATCTTCGATGGGTGCATGTGCGCCATGAGGAGACCGGCGCGCTTGCCGCCGGCGGCGAGGCCTACATGACGGCTGAACTCGCGGTCTGCGCCGGGACGACCGGTCCGGGCAGCCTGCATTTCGTCAACGGCATCTTCGAAAGCCACCGTAACGGCGCACCGGTGGTCCTGATCGCCTCCAACATCGACCGGCAGGAGGTCGGGTTCGGCTTTCCGCAGGAGGTCGACCAGCAGCGGATTTACGAACAGGCCTCCGTCTTCTGCAAGCCGATCTCCCATCCCGACCAGGCCCGGCGGATCACTGCCATGGCGGCGCAGGCGGCCCTGACGAAAAAGGGCGTGGCGGTGATCATCGTCAATGGCGATATGTTCAAGGAAAAGGTCGCCGACGAGACGCCTTGGGCCGTCAACCGGCCACGGCCCGTCATCCGGCCGAGCGACGACGAACTCGGCGCGCTGGCCCGGCTGATCGGCGAGCATGAGAAGGTGACGATCTATGCGGGCATTGGCGCCCGCCACGCGCATGACCAGGTGATGGCGCTTGCCGAAAAGATCGGCGCGCCGGTCGTTCACACGACGCGTTCGAAGGAGTTCATCGAGCCGAACAATCCACACAATGTCGGTATGACCGGCATTCTCGGCAACCGCGCCGGCATGGACGCGATCGGCAGCTGCGACCTGCTCCTGTGTCTCGGCACGGATTTCGCCTATTCGCAATTTTATCCGGAGAAGGCGACGATCGCTCAGGTCGATATCTCGACGGACAATATCGGCAAGCGCACGCCGGTCGACCTCGGACTGGTCGGCGATGTCGGTGCGACCATCGACGCCTTGCTGCCGATGATAGAGCAGCGGCCGGGCGGCAAGCATCTCGATGCAGCTCTCAAGCAATGGAAGGAGGATCGGGATGCCTACACCGCATCCGCGGAGGAAAAGGACGACAGCCTCATCCATCCGCAATTCGTGACGCAGATGCTCGATGAGCTTGCGGACGAGGACGCGGCCTTCACCGCCGATGGCGGTAGTCCGATGCTCTGGAGCCTGAGGCACCTGACGGCCAATGGCCGGCGCCGGTTCCTAACGAGCCTTCTGCACGGCACGATGGCGAACGCCTATCCGCAGGCGATGGGAATTGCCGCGGCCTATCCCGGGCGGCAGGTGGTGGCGCTTTGCGGTGACGGCGGCATGACGATGCTGATGGGCGATCTGCTGACGCTCGTGCAGGAGAAACTCCCGGTCAAGCTTCTGGTCTACAACAACGGTTCGCTCGGCTTCGTGGAAATGGAGCAGCGGGTGGAGGGCATGCTCGATGCCTTCACGGAACTGAAGAACCCTGATTTTGCCCGGCTGGCGGAGGTTTGCGGCTTCTGGGGCCACCGGGTGGATCGCGCCTCCGATCTCAGGCCGGCGATGGAGCGCTTCCTTGCCCATGACGGTCCGGCACTTCTCGACGTCAAGGTGAACCGGATGGAGCTCATCATGCCGCCGAAGGTTGAGTTCGGACAGGTCGCCTCGACCGCGCTCTTCGGTGCCAAGGCCGTTCTCAACGGGCGCACCGACGAGGTCATATCGCTGCTGCGCGACAATTTCCTGCGATAGCTGCGGCATGGTGCGCCGACTCTTCCCACAGATGCGAAAGGGCGGCGTCCTTGCCGGACGCCGCCCTTTCCAATTGAAAGCCTGCCGCGATCAGTGACGGGACGAACGCGGATCCAGTGCGTCGCGCAGCGCATCGCCGACATAGTTGATGCTGAGCACCGTCAGCGAGATCGCCAGGCCCGGCCAGAAGACGCGGGCCGGGGTTATCTGCAGGAAGGGCGAACCGTCGAACAGAAGCCGGCCCCAGGTCGGATAGTCGGAGGGAAATCCGAGCCCGAGGAAGCTCAGCGCCGATTCCGTGATGATCGCCGAGGCGATGCCGAGCGTCGCCGAGACCATGATGGAGCTCATCACGTTCGGCAGCAGGTGGCGCAGGATGATGTTGTATTCCCGTGTGCCGCCACTCTTGGCCGCCAGGATGAACTCCTGGTTTTTGACCGCCAGCACGTCGCCGCGCACAATTCTGGCCGTATGCATCCAGCTGGTGATCCCGATCACGAAGACGATCAGGATGAAGATGCCGGTGGTCGGGCCGAAGGCCGAGCGCAGCGTATCGCGAAAGAGCATGATGACGACGAGCAGTAGCGGCAAGAGCGGCAGGGCCAGAAACAGGTCGGTCAACCGCATCAGTGGACCGTCCAGCCATTTGATGTAACCGGCAAGGACACCGACAAAGGTGCCGATGACGATCGCAAGCAGCATGGCGGTTATGCCGACCGCGAGCGACACTTTCCCGCCGGCCATGACCTGCGCCAGCATGTCGTGGCCGAGATTGTCCGTTCCAAAGGGATGGAGAAGCGAGGGGCTCTGGTTCTTGGCGCGGATGTCCAGCTTGTTCGGATCGACGGTGTGGACCAACGGTCCGAGATAGACGACCGCCAGGATGAAGAGGAAGGTGAACAGGCCGACCGCTCCGCCCTTGTGGCGGCGGAAGCGGTGCCAGAGGTCGCCGAGCGCGCTCCGGCGCTTTTCCGGCAGGGCTGGCTGGGCGATGTCAGTCATAGCGGATCCTCGGGTCAAGAATGCCGTAGAGCACGTCCGCGATCAGGTTGAAGAGCACGATCAGGACGGCGAAGATGAAGGTGAGCGTCTGCACCAGCGGCAGGTCGGCACCCTGGATCGCGGTGATCAGCAGCTGGCCGAGACCGTTCACGCGGAAGATCTGCTCGGTGATGATGGCGCCGGAAAAGATCGTCGGGACGCCGAGGGCGATGACGGTCACGACCGGAATCAGGCTGTTGCGCAGCACATGCACCAGAAGCACCGTCTTTTCCTTCACGCCCTTGGCGCGTGCCGTGCGCACATAGTCCTGGTGCAGGTTTTCCAGCATCGAGGCGCGGACGAAGCGGCTGATCTGCGACGTGTTGTAGAGGGTCAGCACCGTCACCGGCAGCACCATCTGCTTCACCTGCGCGACGAAGGATGACCAGTCCGTCACGGAAAGCGTCGTGTCGTAGACGGACGGGAACCATTGCAGGGTGGAACTGAAGATGACGATGAAGAGAACGCCGGTGAAGAAGGTCGGCACCGAATAGCCGACCATCGAGACGAACGTGCCGATCTGGTCGAAGATCGAATACTGCTTGTAGGCGGAGATGACGCCGATCGGAATCGCCAGCATGATGCCGAAAACATAGGACAGGCCGACCACCCAGAGGGTCTGCGGCATGCGCTGCACGATCAGGTCGACAACCGGGCTTCTGGTCGCCCAGGACAGGATCCGCAGCCGATGCGGATCACCGATCACGATGCCTGTCGTCTGCTGCAGGATGTTGAGCGGCTCATTGACGAAGAACTGGTGCAGCCATTTCAGGTATCGGATGAGGAAGGGCTGATCGAGGCCGAGCGCGTTCCTGATCTGCTCGCGAACTTCCGGCGGAATGGTCAGGGGAAGGTCGCTCAGGGGATCGGCAGGCGCCAGATCGAGCAGGGCGAAGATGATCAAACTTATGACGAGCAGCGTCGGAATTGCGAAGAACAATCGACGCAGCGTGTAATTAAACATGGGAATTTGCTCCGGTCCGCATTACCGCTTCATGCAAGGGCCGGACCCGGGCGATCTGCCCGGGTCCGGCAAAGCGGATTACTTCTTGCGGGACCAATCGGCCACGTTCCAAAGCTCGGAATCCCAGCCACTCATGCGCACGCCTTCGAGCGTGTTGCTCACCGCGGAGACCTGACCGCGGTGGATCAGCGGGATCTGCGCGAACTCGTTCGTCAGCATGTCGTTGAGCTTCTTGGCAATCGTCGCGCGCTCTTCGAGCTTTGCGGTCTTGCCGAGTTCCTTCACCAACGCATCATATTCCGGATTGCAGTAGCGAACGATGTTTTCGCCCTGCCAGCCGTTGGCCGGGCCCGGGATCTTGTCGCACATCCAGCTCGCCATGTACTTCTCAGGATCGGTTCCGTCGAAGTTGTTGGTGTACATCTGCACGTCGGCATAGAACTTCTGGAAGGTGTCCGGAGATGCCGGGTCGCCGCCGAAGAAGACGTTGGCGGAGATGTTGCGCAGTTCGGTTTCGACGCCGATCTGGTTCCACCAATCCTTGATCAGGGCCTGGCTGCCCTGACGGACGGAGTTGGTCGAGGTCTGGAAGAGGTAGGAGAGGCGAACGCCGTCCTTGACGCGCACGCCATCCGGGCCGGGCTTCCAGCCGGCGTCGTCGAGAAGCTTCTTGGCGCCTTCGATGTCCTGCTTGAGGCACCAGTCGACATCGGTCGAAGCATAGATTTCCGGAGCCGGGAGAATGTTGCAGGTCGGCTTGCCGGCAGCGCCGTAGCCGGCTTCAACCAGCACTTCGCGGTCGATGGCGAGCGAAAGTGCCCGGTCGACGGCGGGATCGGCCAGAGACGGATGCGGACCGGCTTCCTTGGTCGAACGCTTGTCGCCGAGCGCGGGATCCGGGTTGTAGTGGTTGATGTCAATACGCTCGACCTGTGTGCCGAAGGCAGTTTCGAGATGGCCCTTGCCGGCCTGCATCATCTGGTCGAGGATTTCCGGCTCGACCTGCATGTTCCAGGCGTAATCGAACTCGCCGGTTTCCAGAACGGAACGGGCAGCCGAAGCAGCGTCGCCGCCGCCTTTCAGCGTGGCGGTCGCGAAGGCCGGCTTTTCAGCGTCGCGATAGTTCGGATTGGCTTCGAAGGTCACGACGTCGTTCGGCTTGAAATCCTTGACGACGAACGGGCCGGTGCCGATCGGATGGAAGTTGGCGTCCGTGCATTCCGGTGCCTTGATACCCATGCAGTCCTTGAACTGTGCCGCCTGGATGATTGGCGACTGGGCGCCGACGAAGGCGCTGTAGGGGTAGGGCTTGGCTTCGGAGAAGGTGATCTTGACCGTCTGCGGATCGACGGCCTCGACATTGCTCACGCCTTCGAAATAGGCGCCCTGGGCGCAGCCGCCGTCCGGCGCCGTGCAATATTTCCAGGTGAAGACGGCATCGTCAGCCGTGACCGGCGAGCCATCCGACCATTTCAGGTCGGGCTTCAGCTTCCAGGTCATGCTCTTGAGGTCGGACGACACGCCGCCGTTTTCCACGGTCGGAATTTCCGCGGCGATCATCGGAACGAGATTGCCCTTCTCGTCGTAGCGGGCCAGCGGTTCGATGACCATGGACGCCGCGTAGACTTCCTTCGTTCCTCCCGAAAGATACGGGTTCATGGTCGAAACGGCCTGCCAGAAAATGATCTTCAGATCGCCGTCCGTGCCGCGTGCCGCATGCGCGACGCCGCCGAGAACGGACACTGCCAGAGCCGTACCGGCCATGAGAGCCTTCAGTTTCTTCATAACACTATTCCCCTTGTGTTTTTGTCATGAGAGCAGCCAGGTCTTGATGATTTTCAGACCTGGAATGTCTTGGCGCGCCCTATTTTAATCGTTGATAATTATGGGTTTTTCCCAACGGGCGGCAGAAAGATATTTGTGAGTCTCCTCAAGCGTTTGACAGGGTTGTGCCAACAGCCCCACTAAAATCGCTGGCATCTAAGCACGCTCCTATTTTCCATTCAAGAAAGAAAATTGCACCTTGCAAAACCTGTTTACGGCTGTGCAATATCCCGCTCAAACATCCATTTTTATAACGAACGGGAACTGAAAATGCCTTTGATCAATCGCGCCACGGACATGCTGGAAGAGGTTTCCGGCTGGCGTCGCCACATCCACCAGAACCCCGAATTGCTTTACGACGTGGTCAAGACGTCGGCCTTCGTTGCTGAGAAGCTCAAGGAGTTTGGCTGCGATGTGGTGGAGACTGGTATCGGCCGCACCGGTGTCGTCGGCCTGATCAAGGGCCGCCACGGAGAGGGCCCGACCGTCGGCCTGCGCGCCGACATGGATGCATTGCCGATCAGCGAGACCAGCGGCGTGCCGTGGGCGTCGAACACGCCCGGTAAGATGCATGCCTGCGGGCATGACGGGCATACGGCAATGCTGCTCGGTGCCGCCCAGTACCTCGCCGAGACGCGCAATTTCAAGGGTTCCGTTGCCGTCATCTTCCAGCCTGCCGAAGAGGGCGGTGGTGGTGGCCTCGCCATGGTCAAGGACGGCATGATGGAGAAGTTTGCTATCAGCGAAGTCTACGGCATGCACAACATGCCCGGCCTGCCGGTTGGTCAGTTCACCACCCGAAAGGGTTCGATCATGGCGGCGGCCGATACCTTCGACATCACCGTTATCGGCAGGGGCGGCCATGCCTCGACGCCGCACAAGACGATCGATCCGGTCGCCATTGCCGCTCATGTCATCATCGCCCTGCAGTCACTGGTGTCGCGCCAGACGGACCCGCTGGAATCGCTGGTCATTTCCGTCACCATGCTGCGCGGCGGCGACGCCTACAACGTCATTCCGAACGAGGTGAAACTTTCGGGGACGGTCCGGACGCTATCGCCGGAAGTCCGCGAATTCGCAGCGACCCGGATCGAGGAAGTGGCGAGCGCGACCGCCGCCATCTACGGCGGCAGCGCTAAGGTGGATTATCGCCGTGGCTATCCCGTCACCGTCAACCATGACCGCGAAACCGATTTCGTCGTCTCCGTCGCCCGCAACGTTGCCGGAGCTGCCGCAGTCGAGGACGAGGTCGCGCCGTTGATGGGCGCCGAGGACTTCTCCTACATGCTGGAAAGCCGGCCGGGCGCCTTTGTCTTCATCGGCAATGGCGACACGCCGATCCTTCATCATTCATCCTACGATTTCAACGACGAAGCGATCCCGTACGGCATCAGCTACTGGGTGACGCTCGCCGAAACGGCTCTTGCTGCCTGACGCTCAATCAAAAGGCCGAAAAGGTCGATACTATAAGGGGAAATCATGCTCGGCGCCGAAACATCGCAAATGCAATCGGGGGGGCTGGCCGGCCCGGTTCTCTCCGTCAGGGACCTGACGACCGCGTTCCGCGTGGACGATCAATGGCGGACTGTCGTCAATTCGATCTCCTTCGACATCAACCCGCGCGAGACCGTGGCGATCGTCGGTGAATCCGGCTCCGGCAAGAGCGTGACATCGCTGTCGATCATGCGGCTCCTGCCGAAGAATACCAGCCGGATTACCGGGCAGGTGATGCTCGGCGGCCGCGACCTGCTTGCGCTTCCTGAAGAAGAGATGCGCAAGGTCCGCGGCAACGACATCTCGATGATCTTCCAGGAGCCGATGACCAGCCTCAATCCGATCTTTCCGATCGGCAAGCAGATCGCGGAGGCGATGACCTGCCACCGGGACATTTCATCGGCGAGCGCGAGGGCCGAAACGATCCGGCTGCTTGAAAAGGTGCGCATTCCGAATGCCGCCAACCGCTTCGACGAATATCCGCACCAGTTTTCCGGCGGCATGCGCCAGCGCGTGATGATCGCCATGGCGCTCGCCTCGAAGCCGAAGCTGCTGATCGCCGACGAGCCGACGACCGCGCTCGACGTGACGATCCAGGGGCAGATTCTCGATCTCATCAAGGAGCTGCAGGAAGAGGAGGGCATGTCGGTCCTCTTCATCACCCACGACATGGGCGTGGTCGCCGAAATCGCCGACCGCACGGTCGTCATGTTCCGCGGCGACGTCGTCGAGGAAGGGCCGACCGAGGACATCTTCCACCGTGGCCAGCATGCCTACACGCGGGCGCTCCTGTCGGCCGTGCCCAAGCTCGGCTCGATGGAGGGCAAGAAGTGGCCGCTGAAGTTCCCGATCGTTGACATCAACACCGGCGAGAGCAGCGAGCCGGTCGAGGTCGACAGCACGATCGACAAGAGCCGCAGGCCCATTCTCGAAGTCAAGAACATGACGACCCGTTTCGACATCGTCTCCGGCCTGTTCGGACGCAAGAGCGGTGCGGTCCATGCCGTCGAGAACGTCTCGTTCAATCTCTACGAGGGCGAAACCCTGTCGCTCGTCGGCGAATCCGGTTGCGGCAAATCGACTACCGGCCGATCGATCACCCGCCTCGTCAACCCGACCAGCGGTTCGATCATCGTCGACGGCTATGACGTGATGAAGCTGTCGAATTCCGAGTTGAGAAAGATGCGGCGCAGCATCCAGATGGTCTTCCAGGATCCGTTCGCCAGCCTCAATCCGCGCATGAGCGTCGGCTCCGCGGTCGCCGAACCGTTCCTCGAGCACGGACTGGGTAGTCGTTCGCAGGCCCGCGAAAAGGCCGCTGACCTCCTGGAGAAGGTCGGTCTCAACGCCGACATGATGAAGCGCTATCCGCACGAGTTCTCGGGCGGCCAGCGCCAGCGTATCTGCATCGCCCGCTCCCTGATGCTCGATCCGAAGATCATCGTCGCGGACGAATCCGTCTCGGCGCTCGACGTGTCGATCAAGGCGCAGGTGGTCAATCTGCTTCTGGAACTGCAGCAGAGCCTCAACCTCGCCTATCTGTTCATCTCGCATGACATGGCGGTGGTCGAGCGCGTCAGCCACCGCGTCGCCGTCATGTATCTCGGCGAGATCGTCGAGATCGGTCCGCGCGAGGCGGTGTTCAGCGATCCGCAGCATCCCTACACGAAGAAGCTGATGGCTGCGGTTCCCGTACCCGATCCGTCGCGTCGCGGCATCAAGCGCAACCTGTCGGCCGACGAAATCAAGAGCCCGGTGCGGCCACTGGGCTTCGAACCGCCGCGCCGGCAGTACAAGACGATCTCCGAGGGCCACCTCGTGATGATGTGAGCGGCCTCGCCCACTGTCAGGCTCAGAGGCCGCCGGCGATCCAGCGGGCGGCCTTTTCGGCGATCATCAAGGTCGGCGCATTGGTGTTGCCGCTCGTGATCGTCGGCATGACGCTGGCGTCGGCAATCCTCAGTCCCCTGATGCCCCTCACTCTCAAATGGCTGTCGGTGACGGCCAGAGGATCATCGGCCTTGCCCATCCTGGCGGTGCCGACCGGGTGGAAGATCGTCGTCGCGATGTCGCCGGCGAGGCGTGCGAGTTCCTCGTCGGACTGGTACTGGACGCCCGGTTTCCATTCTTCCGGCTGGTATTTCGCCAATGCCGGCTGGCTTGCTACCTTGCGGACATGACGCAGGCTGTCGGCGGCGATCTTCCGGTCTCCCTCGGTACTCAGATAGTTCGGCGCGATTGCCGGCGCGGCACGGAAGTCGGGGCCCTTGAGGCGCACGGCTCCGCGGCTCGTCGGATTGAGATTGCAGACGCTCGCGGTAAAGGCCGGAAAGGCGTGCAGCGGTTCGCCGAAGGCGTTCAGGCTCAGCGGCTGCACGTGGTATTCGATGTTGGCGTGCGGCTGGTCGGGATCGGACCTGGCGAAAGCGCCGAGCTGCGATGGCGCCATGCTCATCGGACCGCTGCGCTTCAGCATGTATTCGAGACCGATCATCGCCTTGCCGAACATCGTGCTCGCCAGTGTGTTGAGTGTCTTGACCCCGTTCACCTTGAAGACGGCGCGGATCTGCAGGTGATCCTGCAGGTTGCCGCCGACGCCCGGCAGTTCATGCACCGGGTCGATGCCGTTGTCGCGAAGATGGTCGGCCGGTCCGATGCCGGAAAGCTGCAGGATATGCGGCGTGCCGATCGCGCCGGAAGAGAGCACCACTTCGCCGCGCGCGCGGACCGTCCGCCGCTCGCCGCCGCGATGCACGACGACGCCGGTGCAGCGCAATGCGCCGTCGGCGCCAGCGCCAGGCTCCAGGACGAGCTTTTCCGCCTGAGTGTCCGTCCAGATCTCTAGGTTTGGCCGGCCGGCCGCAGGCCGCAGGAAGGCCTTCGAGGAATTCCAGCGCCAGCCGCCCTTCTGGGTCACGTCGAAATAGCCGACTCCTTCATTGTCGCCGCTGTTGAAATCATCGGTGCGGGGAACGCCCGCCTGCACCATGGCGTCCTGGAATGCGTCCAGCACATCCCAGCGCAGCCTTTGCTTTTCGACGCGCAGTTCGCCGCCATGTCCGTGCACGTCGGAGAAATGCTTGTTGCCGGCCGATGGCGGGTCCTGTCCGTCGTCGAGACGGTAATGGTCCTCGTGGGCCATGAAGTCCGGCAGGGCTTTGTTCCAGCTCCAGGCGTCGTCGCCGCTGGCGTCTGCCCAGCTGTCATAATCGCGGGCCTGGCCGCGCATGTAGATCATGCCGTTGATCGACGAGCAGCCACCGAGCGTTCGCCCGCGCGGGTAAAGCAGGCTGCGGCCGTTCAGGCCCTTCTCCGCCTCGGTCTTGAACAGCCAGTCGGTGCGCGGGTTGCCGATGCAGTAGAGATAGCCGACCGGAATGTGAATCCAGTGGTAATTGTCCCTGCCGCCGGCTTCGATCAGCAGAACACGCTTCTCCGGATCGGCGCTCAGCCGGTTGGCAAGCAGGCAGCCGGCGGTACCAGCCCCGACGATGACGTAGTCGAATACTGTTTCTGGCATGGGTTTCGGGTCTCCTCCCCGTAATGCTCCCATCATCCTTAGCGGGCGGAATGGATTTTTTCAAAGCGACCATTTTGCCGTCTTCCGTTTTCCCTGCCGCCTCGCATGGAAAAAACCATATCTATGCCGTCTGCCGACAGGAACCTATGATGGAGATCAATATGGTCATCATGTCTTCGGGAATTCGGATTTCGCACATGCAGAACAATGACATCTGTCTTTCGCGACTGGAGTGTGGGGCCCGCCGCAAGGCCACTTTGCTGCGATGGCCGGACTTGCCTCTCCTCACGCTTGCCGGCTCGATCCTCTTCGTCTGCGCGCTGACGGCCGGGTTCATTTCCTGATTTTCAATGTAAGCAGCGGCTTTTTCTTGAGTGGAATTTTTTTACCTCGAGGATAGAATTTCAATGGCTGTCACATTACTGTGCTAGTGCAGCAGCAGTGAATGAGGGGTGGAATGGCGAAATCCGTGGCGAGCAGTGACGTAGTCGAGGGCATTCCCGCCGTGGAATATGCGGCCAGCAAGACCTCCCTCAGCCAGGATCCCCATAGCCATCGTGATCCCAAGGTCAACAATCTCGAGATCGCCATTGGTCACGAGGTTCGTGCCTTCCGCAAGAAGCTCGGCATCACCGGCGCGGACCTTGCCTCGGCGACCGGCATTTCTCTTGGCATGCTTTCCAAGATCGAGAACGGCAACACCTCACCGTCGCTGACGACACTGCAGTCGCTGGCGCGCGCGCTTGGCGTGCCGGTGACGGCGTTTTTCCGCCGGTTTGAAGAAGTCCGCAATGCGGTGTTCGTCAGGGCCGGGTCCGGCCTGGAGATCGAGCGGCGCGGCACCCGTTCCGGTCACCAGTACAATCTGCTCGGCCATATCGATCACTCCGCCGGCGGCGTCCAGGTGGAGCCCTACCTGATCACGCTGACTGCGGATTCCGATGTTTTTCCGGCGTTCCAGCATGAGGGCATCGAGTTCATCTACATGCTGGAGGGCGAAGTCAAATACCGGCACGGCGACAAGCTCTACACGCTTTTGCCGGGCGACAGTCTGTTTTTTGATGCCGACGCGCCGCATGGGCCCGAGGTTCTTGTGACGTTGCCGATCCGGTTTCTTTCCATCATCTCCTATGCGGATAGAAATGGTGCAATATGACCGCCGGTCGTGATGAACGCTCAGCGCTCAAGTCTAAATGCGGCCATTATTCTATTGCACTGCCACATGCTCAATTCTTGCGATCATCCTTGGTCCGGCGTTTTCGCCGGCCGGCTTTTCCTGAAGGGATCTAGAGCCTCGGAACCAACCCGATCTTGAAACGTTTAGCGTTCAATTTGCCGCCGTCCTCGCGCCATCCGTTTGCCGGGGATCAGAGATGAGCCGTTCCGAGAATGTGACTTCGACTTTGCCGTACAGGACAGGTGCGGCAATCAATTTCCCGGAAATACAAGAATCCCATCGTTGACATCATGACATCTACACCTCAGCCCCCCGCGACCAATCCCGAAGCCGAAGCCAGCGTGGTGGACCATAATGGTTCGATCCGCGCGGAGTTCTTCAACGCTGATGAATTGCGAGAATACGGCGAGCGGGCATCGCGCGAAGGCGTGAGCGCGCTGCCGCTGCTCGTCCCCTTCGATTTCCACTCCCGCAGCCGCGACAACGAGAAGGAAATCCTGCGGGTCTATCGCACCACGGCCGCGGATGTGGAGGAAGGCGAGACCATCACGCCGGCGGCGGAATGGCTGCTGGACAATCATTACATCGTCGAGGAAGCGATCCTGCAGGTGCGCCGGGATCTTCCGCGCAAGTTCTATCGCCAACTTGCCGAGATCGAAGTCGGTGGCATGAAGATGCCGCGGGCGCTGGCGCTCGCCTGGCTTTACGTCGCCCACACGCACAGCACGATCTCGCAGGCCAGCCTCAAGGCGCTGGTCGATGGCTACCAGACGAATGTCACGATGGAGATCGGCGAGCTCTGGGCCCTGCCGTCGCTTCTGCGATTCGTCCTGATCGAGAACCTGCGGCGGATTTCCATCCGGGTCGAACGGGCACGGCGCATGCGCGGCAAGGCGAACGACCTTGCCGACCAGCTCATCCGTCTGGCCGATCCCGCCAAATGCGCCGATCTGCTTGCCAATGCCGCGCCGATCGCGGCCGATTGCACCTTCGCGACGCAGTTCCTTTACCGGCTGCGTGACGGCTCGCAGACCTCCGGTTTCGCCGTTTCCTGGCTCGACGATTGCCTGAAGAAAGCCGGGACCGACAGCGAGGAGATGATCCTCGCCGAGCACAACCGGCTTGCCTCCGGCAACGTCACTATGGGCAACATCATCAAGAGCCTGCGTGAGATCGACGATGCCGAGTGGCCCGTCTGGTTCGAGGATGTCTCCGTCGTCGACAAGATCCTGCGCGAAGGCACCGATTTCGCCGACCTCGACTTCGGTACCCGCGACGTCTACCGCGATCGCGTCGAGCGTCTCGCCCGCCGCTCGGAACTTTCCGAAGAGGAAGTCGCGCGCCGTGCCATCTCCATTTCCGGCCATTGCGGCGAAGCGCTCGTCGATGGCAGCGAGGCGGAAAATGTCGGCGAGTTTCTCGTCGGCTCGATGCGCGCGACCTTCGAGAAGAATATCGGCTACCAGCCGAGCGTCCTCGATCGCCTGATTGCGCTCGGCCGCCGGCTGAGCTGGATCTCCATCGCCCTGCCGGTCATCTCGATGACGCTGATCGCGATGGCGCTCGTCGGCAAGCTGCTGCTGTGGCAGCAAATTCCGACCGTGGATGTCGCCCTGCTGCTCATCCTGTTCGCACTGCCGGCCTCGGAAGGCGTCACCGGCCTTTTCAATACCGTCATGTCGTTCATGATCCGGCCGGCGCGCCTTGCCGGCTATGAGTTCAAGTCGGGCATCCCGGCCGAGGCGCGCACGCTGGTCGCCGTCCCTTGCCTGATCTCCAACCGCGACGGCGTCGACGAGCTGATCCGCAATCTTGAGGTTCACTATCTCGCCAATCCGCGCGGCGAGATCTATTTCTCGCTCTTGAGCGACTGGCCGGACAGCCAGCGGGCGGAATCCGAGGCGGACCAGGAAATCCTCGCCTATGCCCGTCAGGAAGTCGACCGTCTGAGCAGCCGCTACGCCCATGACGGCAAGCGCCGCTTCTATCTCTTGCATCGCCGCCGGCTCTACAATCCGTCGGAAGGCGCGTGGATGGGCTGGGAGCGCAAGCGCGGCAAGCTGCACGAGCTCAATCTCCTGCTGCGCGGCGACCGCGACACCAGCTACCTGGCGACGCCGGAACAGCTGCCGGCCGATATCCAGTATGTGATGACGCTCGACGCCGATACCCGCATCACCCGCGACGCGGTGACCAAGCTCGTCGGCAAGATGCACCATCCGATCAACCGGCCGGTGCTCGATCCCGCCTCGAACCGCGTGGTCAGCGGCTACGGCATCCTGCAGCCGCGCGTCACGCCGTCGCTGACGACCGGCAAGGACGCCTCGGTCTTCCAGCGCATCTTCTCCATCAACCGCGGTCTCGACCCTTACGTCTTTACCGTCTCGGACGTCTACCAGGACATTGCCGGCGAAGGCACGTTCACGGGCAAGGGGCTCTATCATGTCGACGCCTTCGAGGCGGCGCTGAAGGGCCGCATCGATGAAAACACCGTCCTCAGCCACGACCTTCTCGAAGGCTCGTTCGCGCGTTGCGCACTGGTGACCGACGTCGAGCTCGTCGAGGATTTCCCGATCCGCTACGAAGTGGAAATGTCGCGCCAGCATCGCTGGGCCCGCGGCGACTGGCAGCTTCTGCCTTTCATCTTCAATCCGAAGAAGGGCATTCCGGCGCTCGGTCGCTGGAAGATGGCCGACAATCTGCGGCGTTCGCTGACGCCGATCGCCTGGCTGCTTTCGTCGCTCAGCGGCTGGTTCATCATGGATGCGACGGGCGCGCTTGCCTGGCAGATCTTCATGATCTTCTCGCTGTTCGTCGCCCCGACGCTTTCGCTCCTCTCGGGCGTCATCCCGCGCAGCACGGATATCATCGCCAAGGCGCATTTCTCGACCGTCTGGGCCGACATCCGTTCGGCCAATGCCCAGGTCGCGCTCAGGATTGTCTTCATTGCCGATACCGCCTGCATGATGGGCGATGCGATCGTCCGCTCGCTGTTCCGCATGTTCGTCAGCCACAAGCACATGCTGGAATGGCGCACGGCGGCAAGCGTGCAGGCAAGCTCGCAGGGAAGCATCCTCTCTTATTACAGCAACATGCGCCATGCGCCGCTGATCGGGCTGTTCATCTATTTCCTCGCGGTGATTTCGGCCGATCCGGGCTTTTATGTCGGCGTGCCGTTCGCCACGCTCTGGATCCTCTCGCCGCTGATCGCCTGGTACGTCAGCCAGTCGGCGGAAACCGAAGACCGCCTGATCGTCGCGGAGCCGGTGTCGGAAAGCCTGCGCGCGATCGCCCGCAGGACCTGGCGCTACTTCGAGACCTTCGTGACCGCAGAGCACAATTTCCTGCCGCCGGACAATTATCAGGAAATCCCGGAGCCGACCGTTGCCAACCGGACGTCGCCGACGAATATCGGCGTCTATCTTCTCTCCGTCATCTCGGCCCGCGAGTTCGGCTGGATCAGCTTCGAGCAGACGATCGAGCGGCTGGAACAGACCGTTGCCACTGTCGATCGGATGGAGAAGTACCGCGGCCACCTGCTGAACTGGTATCACACCGATACCCTGAAACCGATGAAGCCGCGTTATGTGTCCGCCGTCGACAGCGGCAACCTTGCCGGCCACCTGATCGCCGTGTCGTCGGCCTGCCGCGACTGGGCGGAAGCGCCGGCGGCCTATCTCCAAGGCAATCTCGACGGTGTCGGCGATGTCGCCCGCATCCTCAAGGAAGTGCTGGCCGACCTGCCGGACGACCGCAAGCCGCTGCGTCCGATGCGCCGCCGCCTTGAGGAGCGCATCGCCGGCTTCGGCGCCGCGCTCTCGGCGATCCGCCGCGAACAGGCCTTCACGTCGCTGCGCATGTCGAACCTCACCGTGCTGTCCGGCGACATTGAAAAGCTCGCCGTCAATCTCGATCACGAGATCGGCTCTCCGAAGAGCAGCGAAGTGACGAAGTGGGCGCGCTCGCTCGTCGCCGTCTGCCAGGCGCACATCAATGACACCTTGTTCGACCTGTCGAACATCGAGCCGTTGCGCGAGCGCCTTGCCAAGGTGCGCGATCGGGCGCGCGACATCGCCTTCTCGATGGATTTCGGCTTCCTGTTCCGTCCGGAACGCCGCCTGCTGTCGATCGGCTATCGTATCGACACCAACGAGCTTGATGATGCTTGCTACGACCTTCTGGCGTCCGAAGCGCGGCTGACCAGCCTGTTTGCCATCGCCAAGGGTGACCTTCCGAACGAGCACTGGTTCCGTCTCGGCCGGACCGTCGTTCCGGTCGGCGCACGCGGCGCGCTCGTTTCCTGGTCGGGCTCGATGTTCGAGTATCTGATGCCGCCGCTGGTCATGCAGGAGCGGCAGGGCGGTATCCTCAACCAGACCAACAATCTGGTGGTCAAGGAACAGATCGCCTATGCCAAGCGGCTCGGCATTCCCTGCTGGGGTATCTCGGAAGCGGCGTTCAACGCACGCGACCATGAACTGACCTACCAGTATTCCAATTTCGGCGTGCCGACGCTGGGCCTCAAGCGCGGCCTCGGGCAGAACGCGGTCATCGCCCCCTACGCCTCGCTGCTCGCCAGCCAGTACGACCCGGAAGAGGCGCTCGAAAACCTGGAACGGCTGCGCGGCCTCGGCGCGCTCGGCATCTACGGCTTCCATGATGCCGTCGACTTCACGCCGACCCGGCTGCCCGAAGGGGCGACCAGCGCGGTGGTTCGCAACTACATGGCCCACCACCACGGCATGTCGATCGCCGCAGTCGCCAACGTCGCCTTCAACGGTCGCCTGCGTTCGCTCTTCCATTCCGATCCGGTGATCGAAGCGGCGGAACTCCTGCTGCAGGAAAAGGCGCCGCGCGAGATCCAGCAGGTGAACGGTGGCCAGAAGGCCGAGTCGGTCGGAACGGTGAAGGCCGAACTGCCGCATCCGGAAATGCGCATCATCGACGATCCGGCCAACCGCCGGCGCGAGGCCGCCTTCCTGTCGAACGGCCATTACTGCGTCATGCTGACGGCCGATGGTCACGGCTATTCGCGCTGGAACGGCCAGTCCGTCTCGCGCTGGAAGGCCGACGAGACCGATCAGCCCTGGGGCACCTACATCTTCCTGCGGGATGCGGAAAATGGCCAATGCTGGTCTGCGACGCCGGCGCCGCGCGCGGCGGAAGGCGAGAAGGCCGTCGCCATCTTCGGCGACGACAAGGCGGAATTCCAGAAGACGGTCAACGGTATCTATACTTCTGTCGAATGCATCGTCGCGACGGAACACGATGCCGAGGGCCGGCGCGTCAGCATCACCAACAACGGCATGCAGGACCGCTTCATCGAGGTCACCTCCTATATGGAGCCGGTGATTTCCTCCGATGATTCCGATGCTGCGCATCCGCTGTTTTCCAAGATGTTCGTGCAGACGGAAATCGGCCGCAGGGGCGACGTCATTCGTGCCTGGCGCAACAAGCGCAACGAGAACGAGCCGGACATGTTCGTCGCCCACCTCGTCAGCGATGACGCCGGTTCTGCCCGGCCGACCGAATTCGAAACCGACCGCCGCCGCTTCATCGGCCGGGGCCGCATGCTGGCCGATGCCGCCGCGTTTCTGCCCGGCGCGACGCTTTCGAGCACCGACGGCTTCACCCTCGATCCGATCCTGTCGCTCCGGCGCGTCGTGCGCGTGCCGGCGGGCAAGAAGGTTGCGGTGATCTTCTGGACCATTGCGGCACCGGTGCGCGAAGAGGCCGACAAGGCGATCGAGCGCTACCGCCATCCCGAATCCTTCGCCCATGAAATGGCGCATGCCTGGACGCGTGCGCAGGTGCAGATGCGCCATATCGGCGTCACCTCGGCGCAGGCTTCGGCCTTCAGCCAGCTGGGACGCTGCCTTGTCTATCCGGATACCGACCTCAGGGCCGATGCCGGGACGGTGCGCAGCGGCCTGCAGGCGCAATCGGCCCTTTGGCCGCTGTCGATCTCCGGCGATTTCCCGATCTATGCGGTCCGCATCAATGACGATCTCGACCTCGATATCGTCCGCGAAGCGCTGACGGCCCAGAGCTATCTGCGGCTGCGTGGTGTGATTGCCGATCTCGTCATCGTCAACGAGCGCGCCACCTCCTATGCGCAGGACATGCAGCAGGAAATCGACATTCTCTGCGAGAACCTGCGCCGCCGGACCCAGTCCGAAGGCGGGCGTCCGCATGTGTTCTCGGTTCGCCGCGACCTGATGAGCGAGGAGACCTGGCGGGCGCTGCTGTCGGCTTCGCGTGCGGTGTTCCATGCCCGCAACGGCAAGCTCACGGACCAGATCGTGCGCGCTATCGGCCTGCACCAGTCGGCCAATGCCGGCACGACCGCAAAGCTGCCGGCCAAGCCGCTGGCGCTGCCCGCGCCTTCTGCGGACCATCCGGCGGACGGGTCCGACCTCGACTTCTGGAACGGTTTCGGCGGCTTCTCGAAGGACGGCAAGGAATATGTCGTCCGGCTATCGAGCGGCCAGTCGACGCCGCATCCGTGGGTCAATGTGATCGCCAACGAGAATTTCGGCTTTCATGTCAGCGCCGAGGGCAACGGCTTCACCTGGAGCTGCAATTCGCGCGACTACCAGCTGACGTCATGGTCGAACGATCCGGTGATCAACCGCAGCGGTGAAGCCTTCTACATCGCCGACGTCGACAGCGGACAGGTGCTGGCACCGGTCCCGGCGCTGTCGTTGCGTCCCGACGTCCATTTCGAGGCGCGGCACGGGCTCGGTTCCTCGCAGTTCAAGTCACAGCAGGACGGTCTCGATATCGAGATGACGCAGACGGCCAGCCGCGACATGCCGGCGAAGCTGACGCGCATCCGCATCCGCAACAGCGGCATGGAGACGCGTCACGTCAAGGTCTATGGCTATGCGGAATGGGTGCTCGGCAATCGCCGGGAAAAGACCGTTCCCTATATCCTGACGTCACAGGACGAAAAGACGGGAGCGCTGTTTGCGCGCAACCCCTACAGCGTCGACTATTCGCAGCGCACCGCCTTCTTCCTCATGAGCGAGAAGGACGCGAGTGTCACGGCCTCGTCGTCGGAGTTCCTCGGCCGGCACGGTTCCGTCCTGTTGCCGGAAGCAGTCGCCTCGATGTCCGACCTGTCCGGCAATGTCGGCACGATCGGCGATCCCTGCGCGGCGCTCTGCACGACGATCACGATTGCGCCCTACGAGACGCGGGAAGTCTGCTTCCTGATCGGTGACGGGGAAAGCGAGCAGGCCGCCCGCGACATCATCCGCCGTATGCGCAAGATCTCGTTTGCCGCGGTGCTCAAGGAAAACCAGGATTACTGGGCCGAGCTGACCGGCAGGGTGCGGATCAAGACGCCCGACACGTCGATCAACAACCTGGTCAACTACTGGCTGCCCTACCAGGCGCTGTCGTGCCGGATCACGGCACGGGCGGGCTTTTACCAGGCGAGCGGAGCCTTCGGCTTCCGCGACCAGCTGCAGGACAGTCTGGCGATGCTCGGCTATGATCCGTCGCTTGCCCGCAACCAGATCCTGCGTGCCGCCTCCCGGCAGTTCCAGGAAGGTGATGTGCAGCATTGGTGGTTGCCGGAAAGCGGCGCCGGTGTGCGCACCCATATCGCCGACGACGTCGTCTGGCTCGCCTATGCCGCCGCCCATTACAGCGACGTGACCGGCGACCTGACCCTGCTCGACGAGGAGGTGCCCTTCATTCACGGCCCGGTGCTGTTCCCCGGACAGCATGATGCCTTCTTCAAGCCGGATGTGGCTCAGGAAACGGCGTCGCTCTACGAGCACGTCGCGATCGGCCTCGACCTTGCCCTGTCTCGCACGGGCCCGCAGGGCCTGCCGCTGATGCTCGGCGGCGACTGGAACGACGCGATGAACCGCGTCGGCGAGAAGGGCAAGGGCGAAAGCGTATGGCTCGGCTGGTTCCTCGCCAATGCGCTGAAGTCCTTCATCCCGCATGCGCAGCAGCGGGGCGACGAGGCGCGCGCGACCGGTTGGCAAAACCGGTTGGACGACCTCCTGAAGGCGCTCGAAAGCGCCGGATGGGACGGCAGCTACTATCGCCGCGGCTTCTACGATAACGGCCAGCCTCTCGGCTCGGCCGCAAGCGAGGAATGCCGGATCGATTCCATTTCGCAGTCCTGGAGCGTGCTCTCCGAACTGGCCGACCCGAAGCGGGCCGGCATGGCGATGGACGCGGTCGTCGACAAGCTCGTCGACGAGCAGGCCGGCCTGATCCGTCTCTTCGATCCGCCGTTTGCAACGTCGAAGGCGGATCCCGGCTATATCAAGGCCTATCCGCCCGGCGTGCGTGAGAATGGCGGCCAGTACACCCACGCGGCAATCTGGGTGTTGATGGCGCTTGCCAAGCTCGGTCGTCCGGAGGACGCTTGGCGCTGCCTTTCGATCCTCAACCCGGTCAATCATTCGCTGACGCCCGAGGATGCCGAAACCTATCGCTGCGAGCCCTATGTGGTTGCCGCGGACATCTATGGCGAGCGCGAAAAGAGCGGTCGCGGCGGCTGGAGCTGGTACACCGGCTCGGCCGGCTGGCTGCATCGCGCCATCATGGAGTCCGTGCTCGGCATCAGCCGCCGCGGCGGTGATGTGCTGGTCGCTCCCATGCTTCCGGCGCATTGGGATGGTTTTGAGGCGGAACTTTCCGGCGGGTCCGAGAGTTGCCGTATTGAGGTCCAAAAACGGCCTGACGATGAAGGCTATAGTGTCCGCGTGAATGGGAAGGCCGTTGAGTCTTCCGCGAATGCGATTTTGGTCGGCAAAGCATCCTGAGCGTCTTGCCGACCTTTAGGCCATAGAAACGAAAAAGTTTGGAACGGAGCGGCATAAGGTCTCTCCGCAGGGTGAATTGATGCTGTCATACGCTAACACGAGAGCGCTGCCCGGCGGGGCAGGCGCTCCGGCGGCGAAGCCCGCCCAACGAGATACCCGGCTTGACGTGATCAGGGCTCTGGCGCTGATCACGATCTTCATCAATCACGTGCCCGGACAGATGTTCGAGCACTGGACGTCGAAGAACTTCGGCTTCTCCGACGCCTCCGAAGCGTTCGTGCTGATTTCCGGGATTGCTATCGGCCTCGCCTACGGCCGCAAATACGGTGTCGGCAACCGCCTTTCGATGTCGATCAAGGCCGTTCGTCGTGCCCTTGTCCTCTACGGCGCGCACATTGCCTGCACGTTTACCACCCTTGCCGTCTTCGCCCTGGGCGCCTGGTGGTTCCATCAGCCGGACATGCTGGAGAAGATCGCCATCGCGCCTGCACTTGCCGAACCGGCGAAGGGCATGCTTGCCATCTTCCTGCTCGGCCACCAGTTCGGCTACAACAATATCCTGCCGCTCTATGCCGCCCTGCTTCTCATGGTGCCGGCGATCCTGTGGCTCGAATCGAAGAGCCCGCGGTTGCTCGTCATGCTTTCCATCGCCCTGTGGTTCATTGCGGGTCTCTATGAGATCGCGCCAGCCAACATGCTGATGGACGGCGTCTGGTTCTTCAACCCGCTCTCCTGGCAGCTGCTGTTCGTGATCGGAATCGTGTCGATGCGCCATGTGCAGCGTGGTGGCACGATCTACTGGAACCCGGTCTTGTTCCTTGCCGCAGCGGGCTATGTGATCCTGTCGGCCTTCTGGGTGACCCTGTCCTGGTGGAACCTGGACATCGCGCTCGGCCTGCTGCCGAAGGTGCTGGGTGGCTTCGAGAAGACCTATCTGTCGCTGCCGCGCCTTCTGCATGTGCTGGCGCTGGCCTACCTGGTCGTCAAGGTGCCGTTCCTTTCGGCCGCCGCCCGCCGTCCGGTCAACAATCCGCTTTCGGTGCTCGGCCGTCATTCCCTCGGTATCTTCGTGTCGGGCACCATCCTGGCGATGATTGCCCAGGTGCTGATGGCCGGCATGGGCGACAGTGCGGCCATGGGGATCTCGCTTGTGCTGCTCGGGATCGTCATCCAGTTCGGCATCGCCTACTGGCTGGACGATCGCGACCAGAAGAAGAAGCAGGGCGTGAAGAAGCCGCAGCGGACCAAGCCGATGCTGCCGGCGACGCCGATACAGGCGTTGAAATAAGCAACGGAATGAAACGCATCTGCCCGGACAGGATCCGGGTGCTCAAGCAGAAGGGGGCGTGACGCCCCCTTTTTCATTGGCTTTCGTGATGGTCTCCAAACTGAAGGGAACGGCCGCGCTCGTTCAGGCCGCCTCAGTCCCGTCAGGGCCGCGCGCTTCCAGGGCGGGCGTTTCCGTAATGCCGCTCGCTTTCAGCAGGGAGGCGAACCGTCCGCTCTTCTCCGCCAGTTCCTGGTAGCCGCCCATTTCGACGATCTGTCCATGATCGATGAAGAGGACGAGGTCGGCCTCGCGCACGGTCGACAGGCGGTGGGCGATGATGAAGGTCGTGCGGTCCTTCCGCAGCCTGTCGATCGCCGCCTTGACGCGGCCTTCCGTTTCGACGTCGAGCGCGCTGGTCGCTTCGTCGAGCACGAGGATCGGAGCGTTCTTCAGGATGGCGCGGGCAATGGCGATGCGCTGGCGCTCGCCGCCGGACAGGCGGTTGCCGCGCTCGCCGGCATGCGTCTCGTAACCATCCTGCCGGCCTTCGATGAACTCGACGGCGGCTGCAGCTTCTGCGGCCTGCGCGATTTCCTCCGGCGTGGCGGCTTCCTTGCCGATCTGGATGTTATCGCGGATCGAGCGGTTGAGCAGGCCGGCATCCTGGAACACGGCGGCGATGTTGGCGCGCAGCGACTTTCGGGTGGCGGTCGAGATATCCATGCCGTCGATGAGGATCTTGCCGTCCTGCGGATCGTAGACCCGCTGCAGGAGGTTCATGAGCGTCGTCTTGCCGGCGCCGGTCGGGCCGACGATGGCGACGGTCTGGCCCGCCTTGACGGCGAAAGACATGTTGCGCACGCCCTGCGTCGTGTTGGCGAAATCAAAGGAGACGTTGCGGAACTCGACATCGCCCTTGACCTTGCCGAGGTCGATCGCGTCCGGCGGATCGCTCTGCCGGATGGCCGCTTCCTTCTCCAGCTCGAAAAAGTCCTCGAGCTTGGCGCGGGATTCGAAGATCTGCGTTGCGTAGCCGCGCATCTGGTCCAGCTTGCCGATCAGGAGGTTGGCGAAGCCGGTGAAGGCAATTATCTCGCCGACCTTCAGTTCGCCGCGCTGGACGAGGATTGTGCCGATGATCAGGATGATCATCATCGAGATGGTGGAGGCCATGCGGTTCAGGGCGCTGGCGATTGCCCACCAGTCGAGCACCGGGATCTGCGCATCGAGAAGGTTGCGCGTATAGTTCTTCAGTGCCCGCGTCTCGGCCTCGATGCGGTTGTAGGAATGCAGGACCGAGACGTTGGAAATGCTGTCGCTCACATGTGCGAACACGGAATGATAGTGCCCTTCGACCGCCTGCTGGCCTTCCTTGGTGCGCGCGATCACGGCTCGGCCGATCAGGAGATAGAGGACGCTGAGGACGATGAGGACGGCGGTCATGCGCACGTCCATCGCCAATGCGGTCGGGACGAGGAGGGTGAGCGAGACGGCGGTGGCCAGATGCGTGCGCATGAACTCCAGCCAGAGGCCGAACAGTGTCTCGCAGGCGCGCAGCAGTGTGTGCAGCGCATTGGAGGTGCCGCGCTGATGATGCCAGGACAGCGGCATGGAAATGATCCGCTCGAAGGCTTCCGTCAGCAGGTGCGCCCGGCGCTCGTGAGCCAGCCTGTCGGCCTCGCGCGCGACGAGAACGTAGGCGATCGTGTTGAAGATGCCGAAACCCGCCCAGGCAATGAGGATCGGGGTCACATCCGTCTTGTCCGAGATCGCATCAATGATCTTGCCGAAAAGGATGGGTTCGGCGATGGTGATGACAGCCAGGACGATGTTGGCGACGACGATGATCCATACACGCAAACGGTAAGTTGCGAGGTAGCGAAGCGCCTGAAAATAAACGTGGGCTAGTGACACGATACAATCTCTTGTTTAAATTTGTTCACGTCTTCACGGATTCGTAGTCCTTGCCGAAGGCCGTGGAGATATTGTGAGACAACGGTTGGCCGTTTGCATCCGAAAAAAGGCAATTTTCGTTCTGACGTGAAATATCCGGATAAAAAGCAAGAAACCATATAAATGTTCCGTCATAACGCCTGCGGAATAGCCGCAAATCACTTTTTCATCCGGGAGCGAATGTATCATGCCGATTATGTGTGATCTTTGCCCCTCCCCTGTACAAGCGCGACGCGGTCTCGTTGATCGGGGGGCGATGTGAAGATTGACGCCCTACTCGAGTTTCTGGAGCGTGCGGATGACTACGACAGCTATGAGCGTGTCGTCCAGCAGCTGGAACGCGTCATCACGCTCTTCGGCTTCGAATATTACGGTGTTTTGCGGCAGCCCAAGCCCGTCGAGGACATAAGCAGCCTTGTTCTTTGCGGGCGCTGGCCGGAGGGCTGGCCGGAGGTCTACACCGCCAAGAAATTCATCCTGAGCGATCCGACGATCCGTTATCTGCAGGTCGCACATCGGCCGTTCCGCTGGCGCCACGCTCTCTCCATCTTTCGTACCGACCCGCATCGCAAGCGTATGGAGCGCATGATGGCGGAGGCCAAGAAGTTCAGGCTCGAGGATGGCTACGTGTTCCCCGTGCACGGCCGGACCGGGTTGCTCGGCAATATGTCCGTCAGCGGCGTGTTGATCGAGCTCAGGCCGATGGAGCTGTCGCTCTTCTCCGCCTTTGCCGATCGCGCCTTCTGGCGGCTGATGGATATCACCAACAAGTCGGGCGAGCTGGAGCTTCTGGCCAATGTCGACACGCAGCTGACCAAGCGGGAGCTCGAGGTCCTCAACTATCTCGCAGATGGTCTGACCTCCAACGAAATGGGCCAGATCCTTGAAATCTCCAGTCATACGGTCGACTGGTACATGAACGGAATCCAGGACAAGCTGAGGGCGAAGAACCGCCAGCATGTCGTCGCGACGGCGCTTCGCATGGGGCTGATCGGCTGATCGCAGGCTGCGATACGAAATTTTCTTCCACTGTCGCCAAGGAAATTGAACTTATTGCGACAAGCCGTTAAGACTCTTCTTCGCAGTGCAGCATAAGTGCACGTGGCGAATTGAGGAGACTGTCTTGTCCATTCAGAAGATTCTTGTTGCCAACCGATCTGAAATCGCCATCCGCGTTTTTCGCGCGGCCAATGAACTGGACATAAAAACGGTCGCCATCTGGGCGGAAGAAGACAAGCTGGCGCTGCATCGCTTCAAGGCGGACGAAAGCTACCAGGTCGGCCGCGGCCCGCATCTCGAGCGTGATCTGGGCCCGATCGAGAGCTATCTGTCGATCGAGGAGGTGATCCGCGTCGCCAAGCAGTCCGGTGCCGACGCCATCCACCCCGGATACGGCCTGCTCTCGGAAAGCCCGGAATTCGTGGACGCCTGCGATGCCGCCGGCATCACCTTCATCGGCCCGAAGGCCGAGACCATGCGCCAGCTCGGCAACAAGGTTGCCGCCCGCAACCTGGCGATCAGCGTCGGGGTTCCGGTCGTGCCGGCCACGGAGCCGCTGCCGGACGACATGGCCGAAGTGGAGAGGATGGCCGAGGAAATCGGCTATCCGGTGATGCTGAAGGCCTCCTGGGGCGGCGGCGGGCGCGGCATGCGCGCCATTCGCAAGAAGGAAGACCTCGCCCGCGAGGTGATGGAAGCCAAGCGCGAGGCGAAGGCCGCCTTCGGCAAGGACGAGGTCTATCTCGAAAAGCTCGTCGAGCGGGCGCGCCACGTGGAAAGCCAGATCCTCGGCGACATGCATGGCAATGTCGTCCACCTGTTCGAGCGCGACTGCTCCATCCAGCGGCGCAACCAGAAGGTCGTGGAGCGGGCGCCTGCGCCGTATCTCAATGAAGAGCAGCGCCAGGAACTCGCCAGCTATGCGATCCGCATCGGCGAGGCGACGAACTATATCGGCGCCGGCACCGTCGAGTTCCTGATGGATGCCGATACCGGCAAGTTCTATTTCATCGAAGTCAATCCGCGCATCCAGGTCGAGCATACGGTGACCGAAGTCGTCACCGGCATCGATATCGTCAAGGCGCAGATCCACATCCTCGACGGGGCCGAGATCGGCACGCCGGAATCGGGCGTGCCGGCGCAGGAAAACATCTGGCTGAACGGCCACGCGCTGCAGTGCCGCATCACCACGGAAGATCCGGAGCAGAACTTCATTCCGGATTACGGTCGCATCACCGCCTATCGCGGCGCGACCGGCTTCGGCATTCGTCTTGATGGCGGCACGGCCTATTCGGGCGCGGTCATCACCCGGTTCTACGATCCGCTTCTCGAAAAGGTGACCGCGTGGGCGCCGACGCCGCTGGAAGCCACCCAGCGTATGGACCGTGCGCTTCGCGAGTTCCGTATCCGCGGCGTGGCGACGAACCTGACCTTCCTCGAAGCAATCATCAGCCATCCGGATTTCCGCGCCAACAAATACACGACGCGCTTCATCGACACGACGCCGGAACTGTTCCAGCAGGTCAAGCGCCAGGACCGCGCCACCAAGATCCTGACCTATCTCGCCGACGTAACCGTAAACGGCCATCCGGAAACGAAGGGTCGCGCCGAGCCGAACCCGGATGCTGCAAAGCCAGTCATTCCCTATATCAACGGCGCCATTCCGGACGGCACCAAGCAACTGCTCGACACGCTTGGGCCGAAGGGCTTTGCCGACTGGATGCGCAACGAAAAGCGCGTCCTGATGACGGATACGACCATGCGTGACGGGCATCAGTCGCTGCTCGCCACCCGCATGCGCACGCATGACATCGCGACGATCGCCGGCACTTATGCCCGCGCCCTGCCGCAGCTTCTGTCGCTGGAATGCTGGGGTGGCGCGACGTTCGACGTCTCCATGCGCTTCCTGACGGAAGATCCGTGGGAACGGCTTTCGATGGTCCGCGAGGCTGCGCCGAACCTGCTTCTGCAGATGCTGCTGCGCGGCGCCAACGGTGTGGGCTACAAGAACTACCCGGACAATGTCGTCAAATACTTCGTCCGCCAGGCGGCGAAGGGCGGCATCGATCTCTTCCGCGTCTTCGATTGCCTCAACTGGGTCGAAAACATGCGGGTGTCGATGGATGCGGTCGCCGAGGAGAACAAGCTCTGCGAGGCGGCGATCTGCTATACCGGGGACCTCCTGAACTCGGCTCGCCCGAAATACGACCTGAAATATTATACCGCCCTTGCTAGCGAGCTGGAAAAGGCCGGCGCGCATATCATCGCGGTCAAGGATATGGCGGGTCTCCTGAAGCCGGCCGCCGCGACGATCCTGTTCAAGGCGCTGAGAGAAGCAACCAGCCTGCCGATCCATTTCCACACGCATGATACGTCCGGCATTTCTGCCGCGACGGTGCTCGCCGCCGTCGATGCGGGTGTGGACGCGGTCGACAGCGCCATGGATGCCTTCTCCGGCAACACCTCGCAGCCTTGCCTCGGCTCGGTCGTCGAGGCGCTGAAGGGGACGGAGCGCGATCCGGGCCTCAATCCGGAATGGATCCGCCGCATCTCCTTCTACTGGGAAGCCGTGCGCAACCAGTACGCGGCCTTCGAAAGCGATCTCAAGGGACCGGCATCGGAAGTCTATCTGCACGAAATGCCCGGCGGCCAGTTCACCAACCTCAAGGAGCAGGCCCGTTCGCTCGGTCTCGAGACCCGCTGGCATGAGGTCGCGCAGGCCTATGCCGACGCCAACCGCATGTTCGGCGACATCGTCAAGGTGACGCCGTCCTCCAAGGTTGTCGGCGACATGGCCCTGATGATGGTCAGCCAGGATCTGGCGGTTGCCGACGTGGAAAACCCGGCGAAGGACGTGTCCTTCCCGGAATCGGTGGTTTCCATGCTCAAGGGCGACCTCGGGCAGCCGCCCGGAGGCTGGCCGGAAGCCCTTCAGAAGAAGGTGCTGAAGGGCGACGAGCCCTATGTCGTGCGCCCGGGCTCACTGCTGCCCGACGCCGACCTTGCCGCCGAGCGCAAGACGATCGAGGAGAAGATCGAACGCGAGGTCAACGACTTCGAGTTCGCCTCGTATCTCATGTACCCGAAGGTCTTCACCGACTATGCCTTGGCGCACGAGACCTATGGTCCCGTCTCCACGCTGCCGACGCCGAACTATTTCTACGGCCTGCCGGTCGGCGACGAGGTCCTGATCGATATCGAAAAGGGCAAGACGCTGGTCGTGCTCAACCAGGCGATCGGCCATACGGACGAGAAGGGGATGGTCACCGTCTTCTTCGAACTGAACGGCCAGCCGCGCCGCATCAAGGTTCCGGACCGGGCGCACGGCGCGGCCGGCGGCGCTGTTCGCCGCAAGGTTGATGTTGGCAATGCCGCCCATGTCGGCGCACCGATGCCGGGCGTGATTTCCACGGTTGCCGTTGCGACCGGCCAGGAGGTCAAGCAGGGCGACGTTCTTCTCTCCATCGAGGCGATGAAGATGGAAACCGCGCTTCACGCGGAAAAGGACGGCGTCATTGCCGAGGTCCTGGTAAAGGCGGGCGACCAGATCGACGCGAAGGATCTGTTGATCGTCTACGCAAGCTGACGCTTCGAGACATTGAGGAACAGCAAGGGCGGCCTTTGGGTCGCCCTTTTTCGTTCAGGGGCATTCGTCCGAGGGGCGGTTGCAGAAATAGCATCTTGCCCGCAACGCTGTGATGCATTATGCACGTTTATGCATGTTCTTGCCGATTTGAGCCGAAAACCCATGAAGCCCGATCTCTTTCTCAAGCAACGCCACGCGCTGATCCAGGAGCGGCTTGCCGCATCCGGCAAGGTGATCGCCGCCGACCTCGCCGAAGAATTCGGGGTGTCCGAAGACACGATCCGCCGCGACCTGAGGGACATGGCGGCCGCCGGTCTTTGCGAACGCGTCTATGGCGGCGCGCTGCCGCCGGCGCCGTTTCCCGGCGGTCTTTCGGTGCGCACCCGGCTCGATCCGGAGCGCAAGGCGGCGCTGGCCGCGGTCGCGGTTCGCGAAATCGTGGACGGCATGTTCGTCTTCTTCGACGTCGGCAGCACCAATCTCGCCATCGCGAAGGCTTTGCCGCCGACACTGAAGATCACGGCCGCCACCAACGCGCCGATCATCGCAGCGACGCTGATGGAGCACCAGGGTGTCAACGTCATCATGATCGGCGGCGCCATCGATCGGGAAACCGGTGCAGCCGTGGGGGCGGAGGCGGTGAGCGAGGTCAAGCGCCTGCGGCCCGATCTTTGTATCCTCGGTGCTTGTGGCATAGACCGGGACGCCGGCGTCACCAGCTTCGGCTACGAAGATTCGATCCTCAAGCGCCATGCCGTCGAGCAAAGCCGGTCCGTCATGGCAGCAGTGACATCCGAAAAGCTCGGCACCGCGGCCCCCTTCGCCGTCGCTCCGCTGGCGGCATGCGGCATCGCGGCTTTCGAAGGCGATGCCGATCCACAATTCCTGACCCATTGCCACGGGCTCGGCATCAAGGTGCTGCAGCCGTCTCCCACCTTTCTGCCTGAAAAGGTCTGATCCATGAACCAGATGTCCCCCGGCGTGCCGGTTCGCGCGCCCTTCATGCCCAAGCAGCGTATTGCCGTCAGCCTGCTGTTCCTCATCAACGGCTACATGATCGGCAACTGGGCGCCGAAAATTCCGGAATTCATCGATCGTCTGGGTCTGACTAGCGGTGAGATGGGCCTGATGATCATGGCCTTCGGCATCGGCTCGCTGGTGCTGATGCCGTTTGCGGGCGCTGCGATTGCCCATCGCGGTTCGCGCCTGGTCTCGCGCGTCACAGCGCTCCTGCTGCTGCCGGGCATGCTGATGCTGACATTCGCCCCGAACTGGTGGCTGGCCGCAGCCGCGCTCTTCTATTTCGGCGGCATGATAGGGGCGATGGACGTGGCGATGAACGCCAATGCCGTCGTCGTCGAGAAAAGCATGGGGCGGGCGATCATGTCGTCCTGCCACGGCTTCTGGAGCCTCGGCGGCCTGATCGGCGCCGCGACGGGTGGCTATCTCATCGTTCACCTCGGTGTCGTCGGGCATACGCTCGTCCTGACCGCCTTGGCGACGATGCTGCTTCTCGTGGCATGGGCGGAGATCGAGACCGATGCGCCGCATCCCGAGGACGAGAAGCTGAAGGTCAGCCTGCCGCTGACGCCGCTTCCCTGGCTGATCGGCATCATGGCGCTGTTCTCGATGATTCCCGAAGGCTCGGTGCTCGACTGGGGCGCGCTTTACCTGCGCAACGAACTCGGGACGACGCTCACCCATTCCGGCTTCGCCTTTGCCGGCTTCTCGCTCACCATGGCTGCCATGCGCTTTGCCGGCGATTTCGTGCGGGACCGTTTCGGTGCCGTCATGACATTGCGGATCTGCGCGCTTGCCGCGATGACGGGCCTGCTGATCGCGGGATTTGCGCCGAACGCGACCGTTGCGATCCTCGGCTTCACCGTCTGCGGCATCGGCATATCCAACATGGTGCCGATCGCCTTTTCGGCCGCCGGCAACCTGCCCGGCCTGCCGCCGGGCGTCGGCATCTCGGTTGCCACCTTCCTCGGCTATTCCGGCCTGCTGTTCGCGCCGTCGATCATCGGCTTCATCGCAGAGCATACCGGCTTTGCGCCGCTCTATGCGGGCCTGAGCATCCTGATCATGGTGGTTCTGGGGCTCTCTAGGCTGGCGAGCCATGCCGACGCAGCGTGAACGGGTGTTGACAATGACGGGGGCATGATCCACCTGAATGGCATAGTCTCCAGCTTTCCGGGAAGCCCGAACCATGTCCTCGATCCGCGACTTTGATCCGAAACCGCGCCGTGCCTCGGTCGCCGTCGATGTCGGCGGCGTGATCGTCGGCGGCGGCGCACCGGTCGTCGTGCAGTCGATGACGAACACCGACACGGCGGACGTGGATGGCACCGTCGCGCAGGTGGCGGCGCTCTACAAGGCCGGCTCGGAGATCGTTCGCATCACCGTCGACCGCGACGAAAGTGCCGCTGCCGTGCCGAAGATCCGCGAGCGCCTGGAACGGCTGGGCCTCGACGTGCCGCTCGTCGGCGACTTCCACTATATCGGCCACAAGTTGCTCGCCGATCATCCGGCCTGTGCCGAGGCGCTGGCGAAGTACCGCATCAATCCCGGTAACGTCGGCTTCAAGGACAAGAAGGACAAGCAGTTCGCCGACATCGTCGAGATGGCGATCCGCTACGACAAGCCGGTGCGCATCGGCGTCAACTGGGGCTCGCTCGACCAGGAGCTCCTGACCCGGCTGATGGACGAGAACCAGAAGAACGGTTTTCCGCTGTCGGCGCGCGATGTTACACGTGAATCCATCGTCCAGTCGGCGCTGCTGTCGGCCGAGCTCGCGGAAGAGATCGGCCTGCCGCGCAACCGCATCATTCTCTCCGCCAAGGTGTCGCAGGTCCAGGACCTGATCGCCGTCTATTCCATGCTGGCCGAACGCTCCGACCATGCGCTGCATCTGGGGCTTACCGAAGCGGGCATGGGATCGAAGGGCATCGTCGCCTCGTCGGCCGCCATGGGCTACGTCCTGCAGCAGGGTATCGGCGATACGATCCGCGTCTCGCTGACGCCGGAGCCGAATGGCGACCGTACCCGCGAGGTGCAGGTGGCGCAGGAAATCCTGCAGGTCATGGGTTTCCGCCAGTTCGTGCCTGTTGTCGCGGCTTGTCCCGGCTGCGGTCGTACGACCTCGACCGTCTTCCAGGAACTGGCACAGCGCATCCAGAGCGACATCCGCAAGAACATGCCGGTCTGGCGCGAGAAATATCCGGGCGTCGAGGCGCTGAACGTCGCGGTGATGGGCTGCATCGTCAACGGGCCGGGCGAATCCAAGCACGCCGATATCGGCATCTCGCTTCCCGGCACCGGCGAAAGTCCTGCGGCACCGGTGTTCATCGACGGCAAGAAGGCGATGACGCTGCGCGGCCCGAAGATCGCCGAGGATTTCGAGGCGATGGTGATCGACTATATCGAGAAGCGCTTCGGCTCCGGGTCGCAGGCGGCGGAATAGTCAGATCCGGCTGGTCAGAAGCTTCAATCCCGCCAGGCCGAAGAACAGTCCCATAGCCCCTTCGATGACGCGGCGCGCCTTCGCATAGCCACGGACCATGGGTTCCGTGGAGAACAGCACGGCGAGCATGTTGAAGGATATGAAGCCGATCACCATCGCGCCACCGATGAAGATATAGACCACCTCGGACGGTGCGTGCGCCGGTAGGCCGAGCGAGACCAGCGACATCCAGACGAAGATGGCCTTCGGATTGGTCAGGTGGATGCCGAGACCCCGCAGATAGAAGACCTTCAGGGGCAGGTCTTCATGGCTCATCCTTGCGACGGACCCGTAGTCCGCCTTGACGGCCGAGCGAAGGTTCTTCCAGCCGAGCCACAACAGGTAGCATCCCCCGGCAATCTTCAATCCTGTCAGCGCGTAGGCGAATTGGGTGAGCAGGGCCGATAGGCCGAGTGCCGCCAGTATCGCCCAGATGAAGGAACCGGTGATGACGCCCGTTGCGAGCGCCATGCCGCGGCTGCGGCCATTGGCCATGGCCGTTCCGGCGATGGCGAGCGTCGCCGGGCCGGGGCTGATGACGGCAAGGAAGTAAACGCTCCAGGCGACCGCGAGATGCGGCAGGATAGTCGGCAGGTCCATGGGGTCCTCATCGGCAGGGGTAGCCGATTGTTGCTGCGACCCCGACGCGCAGGCAAGCCGACTCTTGTCACCGCTGCAATTTCGCCGCGTCAGCCGGCGGCGTCCTTGAAGCGTTTCAGCACCGCGTCCAGTCCTTCCGTGAGCTGGTCGAAGGCGCCGTTCCCTTTCAGGTGCTTGAGGACCTGTTCGTTGATCCCGCCCGCCGTCGTGTGTTCGTCGGCCAGTTCGGCGAAGCATGCTTCCGCGTTCAGCATGGCCGTATTGGTGAGACCGCGCATCATGGTGGCGACGAAGCGGCGCGCCTCTGAATAGGCAATGCCTTGGCCGGCCAGCCACTGCGCAATGGTTTCGGCGAAGGTGAAGACGGAGGCCATGCTGGCGGTCGCGGCCGTCAGCGCGTCGAATTCGGCGGCCGTTTTCACCTCGATTGCGACGCCAAGAGTGTTGAACAGCGCGGCCACATCGGCGTCGGGCGGATAGACGGGCGTCGGGCCCATGCGCTGCGCAGTCGACGGCAAGGGTATGACGCGCGTCACCCTTTCGGCGGGCGAGACCATGGCTTTCACCTCATCAAGCCCGATGATCGCCATGAGGCTGATGACATGATGATCGGCACGGAATGTCAGGTCTTTGAGCACGTCCACGGCGACCTGCGGCCGCACCGCAATCAGCACCATGTCGGATCCGTCGAGCACGGCCTGATTGGAGGCTGCAACCGAGACATTGGCAAAGCGGGCTGCGAGTGAAGCCGCGATCTCGGCATTGCGGGGTGACAGGAGAATTTCCGGCGCGGTCTTTTTGTCCGTGCTCAATCCTTCGACGATGGCCGCCGCTATTGCGCCCGTTCCAATAACTCCGATGGTCATTATCCGCCCGTTCGTTTGTATTTCATTCGTCGGCGACCATAGGAAGAACGGTATGAAAATGCCACCTCCGTCGCAAATTGCTCCCGCCTTTCAAGGGGAGAAAGGCGGGAGCGGACTTGCCGCCTCGGGGTCTGCACCTCGCTAGAATGTGACGGGGGCAGGCGGCAATTCGGATAGGGGGTAGGGGAACCTTCAGGCGGCGATCTCTTCGTAGGGTGCCTTGGCACGGGCGTCGCGCAGCACCGATCCCCACCAGTCGAGATGCGCGAGAAGGTGGGCCATCTTGCCTGCTTCGCCGGCACCATCCGACAGATGTCCGGACTGATTGAAGCGGCCCCAGGGATTTGCGAAGCTGACGACATCCCGGATCGTCACCGCATGCAGTTCGGCGAAGACAAGGCGGAGCTGTTCGACCGCGCGCAAGCCTCCGGAAATGCCGCCATAGGAGACAAAGGCGACCGGCTTAGCCCGCCATTGATCCTTCCCGCTGTCGATCAGTTGCTTCAGCGGCGCTGTGAAGGAGTGGTTGTATTCCGGCGTCACGATGAGGAAGGCATCGGCTTCATCGAGCCGGAGCCAGAGATCGAAGAGCCCCTCGCTATGGCCTCCGTGACGCGCCGGAAGCGTCATCTCCAGCGGATCGATGATGTCGACCGTGAAGCGGTCCTGCCGTTCGATCTCGCCCACTGCCCAGCGGACGATGCGGTCGCAGAGCCGGCCTTCCCGTGTGCTGCCGTAGATCACCGCGATTCGTAGTCTCTCTTCCTGCATGCATTCTTTCCCGTTGCTGTGATAATGAGGGCACGCTACAACCTCAACATTACTTGAGGTCAACAGGGAAATTTCGCATGGGCGAGAAATTCGAAATCCGTCGCGAGCTGACCGTCGGAGAGGTGGCGGCGCGCAGCGGCGTGGCGGTCTCGGCGGTTCACTTCTATGAGGCGGAGGGGTTGATACGAAGCTGGCGGAATGCCGGAAACCATCGGCGCTACGGCCGCGACGTCTTGCGCCGGATCGCGATCATCAAGGTGGCGCAGCGCGCCGGCATCACGCTCAAGGAAATCGCCGGAGCCTTTTCGACGCTGCCGGATGGCCGGACGCCGAACCGCCAGGACTGGGAACAGCTGTCGGCCGCCTGGCATGCGGACCTGAACGACCGGATCGCGCGTCTCACCCGGCTTCGGGACCGGCTGTCCGGCTGCATCGGCTGCGGCTGTCTCTCCGTCGATCGCTGTCCGTTGCATAACCCCTACGATGCACTCGGACGGGAGGGATCCGGGCCGCGCCTCCTGGAAGAGGATTGATGGCAGGTCACAGGCCGAATTCGGACAGGCAGCCGCTGAGGCGACGGACAGCCGTCGTGATTTCATCGGCCGTATAGGCCGCAAATCCGAGCACGAGACCCGACCGCGGCAGGCTGCCGGCATAATGCGGCGACAGCGGCAGGAGCGACAGGCCCTGCCGGCGCGCTTGTTCGCAGACCGCCCGGTCGTCGCATCCGTTCGGCAAAAGGACCGTTACCTGCATGCCGGCGTGGTGATTGTCGAAAGTGCAGGACGGCGGCAGGTGTGTCGACAGCGCTTCGATCAGCGCCTGGTGCCGCTCGGCATAGATGCGCCTCATCCGCCGGATGTGGCGCAGGAACTCGCCGTCCTCGATGAAATGCGCCAGTGGCCGCTGGGCAGAAATCGAGGCACGGGCGCCGAAATGCGCAACGCAGCGGGCGAAGGTGTCGACCAGGTTCTTAGGCACGACGAGATAGCCAAGCCTCAGGCCGGCGGTGAAGACCTTGGAGAAGCTGCCGACATAAAGAACATGGCCGGAGGTGTCGACGCTTGCCAGCGCGGGGATCGGCCGGCCGGCATAGCGGAATTCGCTGTCATAATCGTCCTCGACAATGAAGCTGTCGTTGCGGACCGTCCAATTGAGGAATTCCACCCTTCGGCCGGCGGACATGATGCCTCCCAGAGGAAACTGATGGGATGGCGTGAGGACCGCAAGACGCGGCTGCGCGCCGGACGGGTTCGGAAGCCGGGCACCGTCGGCGTCCATGTCCAGCCATATGGTTCGCGTGCCAAGGCTGTCGGTGAAATGGCGCAGACGCTCGAAGCCCGGATCTTCCAGCGCGATGCAATCCTCCTTGCGCATCAGCGCGCGGACGCAGATTTCGAGCGCATCGGCCGAACCCGCGGTCACCACGATCTGGTCCTCGGTAGCCGAAACGCCGCGCCAGTCGTGGATATGGGCGGCGATCGCCCGCCTCAGGCGCCGGTCGCCGAACAGGTCATCGTTCATGACCATGGCTTCCGGCTCGGTTCGTGCCACGCGGGCAATCGCCCGGCTCCATTGCCGGAAGGGGAAAAGCCGCATGTCGGGCAGGCCGGGGTAAAGGGGGAGGGCGCGCCCTGTCTTGCCGGTATGGATCGGATCGGACCTCTGCGCCGGACCTTTTGGCAGGTCTGCTTCCGCAAGCCGGCTCGGATAGTAGCCGGAACCCTGCCGACCGGTGATGTAGCCCTCGGCCGAAAGCTGCTCATAGGCCGCGATGGTGGTCGATCGGGAGACGCCCAGCTCGACGGCCAGGGCCCGGCTCGGCGGCAGACGGCTTTCGGGCTTCAGGTCGCCGGCAACGATGCGGTCGCGCAGCTGCGCGTATATCTGCTGAAAGAGCGGCTGGGCCGCGTGGCGGTCGAGACTGAGCGATAACAATGAAGTATCCAAAATTGGTTTGTTCAATTTCTACATTATTGGATATTTTTCACAAACCAAAACTGTCCTATCTCCGAGCCAGCAAAGGAGTTGGCCTATGAGCGATGTGATGGACAAGACGGAACGGACGCGGCTGCGGCGGATGCATGAGAGGGGACATTTCGACCGGGAAACGGTCAACGGGATCCTCGATGCGATGCCGCTCTGTCACGTCGGCTACATACTGGATGGCCGGCCGGCGGTGACGCCGAATCTGCAATGGCGCGAAGGAAACCATGTCTACTGGCATTCCTCCAGCGCCAGCCGCGCGGGCCGTCTTTCGGCGGGCGCGGATGTGTGCCTGACGGTCTCGATGCTCGACGGCATGGTGATGGCGCGCTCGGCAATGCACCATTCGGTCAATTTCCGTTCGGTGATGATTTACGGCAAGGCGACGAAGATCGACGATCCCGAGGTCAAGCTCATCAAGTTCCGCAACATGATCGAGGCCTATTTCCCCGGCCGCTGGGATCTGCTGCGCCCGGTTTCGGCGCAGGAGACAAAGGCGACCATGGTCCTGTCGCTGCCGATCGACGAAGCCTCCGCGAAGGTGCGGACCGGTGGACCCAAGGACGACGAGGAGGATTATGCGCTGCCGATCTGGGCAGGCGTCGTTCCGATCACGTTCTCGGTCGGAGCGCCGATCTCCGACCCGCTGAACCTGCCGGGCGTCGAAACGCCCGACCATGCGACGAATTTCAGGATCGGCTAGAGGATGGCATCGAGCGCCGCGATTAGGCGCTCGCATTCATCCGCTGTGCCGATGGTGATGCGCAGGTGGTCGGAAATCCGCGGCTTGTTGAAATGGCGGACGAGCACCGCCTTTTCGCGCAGGCCGGCGGCGATCTCGGCGCCTGACTTCGAGGCGTGGCGGGCAAAGACGAAGTTTGCCGCTGATGGCAGCACGTCGAAGCCGCGTTCGACAAGCGCTTTCGTCACCGCTTCCCGGTTGGCGATGATCTGCGCCCGGCAGGTCTCGAACCAGTCCTCGTCCTCGATCGCCGCAATCGCGCCAAGTTGGGCCAACCGGTCCAGCGGATAGGAATTGAAGCTGTCCTTGACGCGTTCCAGCGCCTCGATCAGCGGACGCTGGCCGATGGTGAAGCCGACGCGAAGGCCGGCAAGCGAGCGGGACTTGGAAAAGGTCTGCACGACCAAGAGATTGGGATAGGTCTTCGTCAACGGAACGGCGCTCTCGGCGCCGAAATCGACATAGGCTTCGTCTATGACGACCGGCTGGTCCGGGTGATTGCGCACCAGCGTCTCGATGGCTGACAAGGGCAAGGCCATGCCGGTCGGCGCATTCGGATTGGGCAGGATGATCGCGCCGCATGGGCGATCATAGCCGGCTATGGAGATGCCGTAGTCTGTATCCAGCGGAACGGTCTCGACGGTGATCCCATATAGTCGGCTATAGGTCGGATAGAAACTGTAGCTGATATCCGGATAGAGGAGCGGCAGGTCGTGCCTCAGCAGGGCCTGGAAGGCGTGCGCCAGCACCTCGTCGGACCCGTTGCCGACGAAGACTTCCTCCGCCGAGACGCCATAATGGCGGGCGATCGCCTGGCGCAGGTCCAGCGCCGAGGGGTCCGGATACAGGCGCAAGCCGTCTTCGGCCGCCGCGCGAATGGCGGCCAGCACCTTTGGCGAGGGACCGAAGGGGTTCTCGTTGGTGTTGAGCTTGACGAGATCGGCAATGCGCGGCTGCTCGCCCGGCACATAGGGCTGGAGATCATGGACGATCTGCGACCAGAACTTGCTCACGATACTTGCCTTTCTAGCTCTTGCGGTTGGCGACGAAGTGCGCCGTCTCGATCAGAATGCCACCCGCGGCGCCAAAGGGGGCCATCAGTTCCTCGGCCTGCGCGACGAGATGCGAGAGCCGCCCCTCGGCCCAATCCGTGCCGTGCAGTGAGACCAGCGTGCCCTTGCCGCGCGCGGCATCCTTGCCGGTCGCCTTGCCCATGGTGGCGGCATCCGACGTCAGGTCGAGAAGATCGTCGGCAAGCTGGAAGGCGAGGCCGAGCGTTTCGCCATACCGGCGCATTCGCTGCCGGTCGTCCGGCGAGGCACCGGCAATCACCGCACCGGCTTCACAGGCGAAGCGGATCAGCGCGCCGGTCTTCATCGCCTGCAGCATGACGATGCCGTCTTCGTCGGGCGCCTGCTTCTCGGCGGCGAGATCCAGGGCCTGGCCGCCGGCCATGCCGCCGATGCCGGAGGAACGCGCCAGCATGCGCAGGAGCTCTACACGAGCCTCGGCTGACAGCGGCGTTTCCTCCGCGGCGATGATGTCGAAGGCGTAGGTCAGCAGGCTGTCGCCGGCAAGAATGGCAGTGGCTTCGTCAAAGGCGATGTGGACCGTCGGCTTGCCGCGACGCATGTCGTCGTCGTCCATGGCCGGCAGATCGTCATGGACGAGCGAGTAGCAGTGGACGAGTTCCAGCGCCGCGCCGACCCTCAGCGCTGCGTCCGGGTTGCCGCTGAACAGCCGGGCGCCTTCGAGGACCAGAAACGGTCGCAGGCGTTTTCCGCCGTTCAACACCGCGTGCCGCATGGCATCCAGCAAGGTTGCCGGCCGGCAGATTTCGTCGTCCAGCAAGCCCGCCCCGAGCACTTCGGCAAGGAACATCTCCACGCTGCGGGCGTTGTCGGCAAGGCGGTTTGCAAGGGTGGTGGCGTTCGTCATCATGCCCGCTCTTTGGCATGGCGGCGGCAAACTGGCAATGGATTTCAAACATGGCCGGCGGGGCTGGTCATCGGCTGCGGGCCATGTTTTAAGTGACGTCCGGAATGCATTTTTGACCGGGACCACCACAAGAAACCGGCAGGGGGAAAGATCAGTGGCGGCCAGTTGGCGTTTTTTATCGGGCAACCGTGTGCGTCCCATTTTTCGGCGGATTGTCCGTATCGCCCTTTTTCTTCTGGTCCTGCCCTACCTTCTGATTTTCGTCTACCTGCTGCCGGTGCATCCCGTCTCGACGCTGATGATCGCCGATCTCGTCACCTTCCAGGGCTATTCCCGCCAATGGGTCAAGCTCGATGACGTCGCGCCGGTGCTGGTCCAGTCGGTGATGATGTCGGAAGACGGCCAGTTCTGTTTCCATGACGGGGTCGACTGGGAGCAGATGCGGGGCGTTGTGGACGACGCGCTGGACGGCGAGGCGACCCGCGGCGCCAGCACCATTCCCATGCAGACGGTCAAGAACCTGTTTCTCTGGAACGGTCGCTCCTTCCTGCGCAAGGCGCTCGAACTGCCGCTGGCGCTGGCGGCGGACGCGGTCTGGTCAAAGCGGCGGATCATGGAGCTCTACCTGAACGTCGCCGAATGGGGCCCGGGCATCTACGGCATAGAGGCGGCGAGCCAGTATCATTTCAATGTGCCGGCCTCCAAGCTCACGCGCCGGCAGGCCGCCTACCTGGCGGTTTCTCTCCCCAATCCGCTGGAGCGCAACGCCGGCAAGCCGAGCTCCGGCATGAAGCGGCTGGCCTCGATCGTCGAGCGGCGGGCGCGCGCTTCCGGCGAATACATCAAATGCATTTATGATTGACGGCAAACCTATTCATTTGTCGTGGAGCCGCCGCCTGGGCTAACGTCTGGTCCATCAGGATTTTTGGAGACAGCCGTGAGCGAACTTCTTCTGTATGTCGGCAACAAGAACTATTCCTCATGGTCCATGCGCCCTTGGCTGGCGCTGAAGGCGGCCGGAATTCCCTTCCGTGACGAGGTGATCCCGTTCGATTTTCCGGGTGGCAACCCGGCCATCAAGGCGGTGTCCGAGACCGGCAAGGTGCCGCTTCTCGTGGATGACGGCTTCAAGGTCTGGGAATCTCTGGCGATCATCGAATATGCCGCAGAGCTTTTTCCGGATGCCGGCGTCTGGCCTCAGGACCGCAAGGCGCGGGGCCGGGCGCGCTCGGTGTCGATGGAAATGGCCACAGGCTTCCAGGCGCTGCGCAACGCCTGCCCGATGAACCTGCGCTATACGCCGCAGAGGCTGGACGTCGGAAGCGATGTCCTGGCCAACGTTGGCCGCATCACGACGATCTGGAACGAATGCCTCTCGGATTCCGGTGGGCCGTTCCTTTTCGGCGCATTCTCGGCCGCCGACGCCATGTATGCGCCGGTCGTCAGCCGGTTCCGAAGCTACATGCTGCCGGTCGACGACGTCTCGGCTGCCTACATGGCCGCCGTCACTGGCCACCCGGCCTTTCAGGCATGGGCGGCGGATGCCGCCAGGGAGACATGGGTGGTACCTGAGGACGAAGTCTGAAGGAGAGTGCCCGGCGGCACTAAAAAAATCCCTGTGGGGTATGGCCAAACGCCGCTTGCGCATGTATAAGCCGGCCCAATTTCCGAAATAGGGGCATGTCCATTTCGGCCAACAAGGCGGCTGATGGCATATGCCGTCCGTCCAGTGGAGTAAGTCAAATGGCTGTACCGAAGAAGAAAACGACCCCGTCCAAGCGCGGCATGCGCCGTTCGGCCGACGCCATCAAGGCATCGGCATATGTTGAAGACAAGAACTCCGGCGAACTGCGCCGTCCGCACCATATCGATCTGAAGACCGGTATGTATCGCGGCCGCCAGGTTCTGACGCCGAAGGAAAGCGCATAACCCCTAGCGGTTCCGCTTCACTGCGATTTTAAAAGAGGTCGGCCGTTCGCGCCGGCCTTTTTGTATTTGTCTCGCTACCCGCATAAAGTATTGTGCGTTGCGGCGAGATTCGCGAGCGGCTGCATTTGCAGAGCTTTTCCATCCGATCCGCCTGAAATGACACTCCGGATGAGGTTTATGTAATGCTTGCTGCGTTGCCACTGATGATCGTGCCGTTCCTGCTCTACAATGCGGTAATGCTGGGACTTGTCGGCGCGGATGGCGTCAGTGCGCTCGGAAGCGTCCTCACGTCGGTGCAGATGCTCTCGGGCGCTGACTGGACGCTCAGCCTCGGCGATATCCTGATCGTCGTCTCGCTGGTGGCGCTGTTCTTCGAGATCCTCAAGGCGACGATGCACAATTCCGCTTCGCTGCTCAATCACATGCTGTCGATGCTGATCTTCATCGCGTTTCTGGTCGAGTTCCTGCTCGTGCGCGATGCTGCGACACAGATCTTCTTCATCCTGATGGCAATGTCGCTGATCGATGTCGTGGCGGGCTTCACCATCTCCATTCGCTCGGCCGGTCGCGACGTATCGATCGGGCTCTGATCAGGAGCCACGATCGACGTCATTCGCATTTCGGTCTCTCAGAGATTGTCGAGCTTGGTCTGAAGCGCCTTCAGCTGCGCCTTCAGTTCGTCGATGTCCTTGCTCTCCGCCTTCTTTTCCTCCGTCGCCGCCGGCGGGGTCATGAAGGGCGAGAACATCTGCATCGCCTGGTGGACCATTTCGGTGTTCCGCTTGACCTGTTCTTCCATCAGTTGCATCGGCATCTGCAGGTTCTTGGCAAGCGGTGCTTCGCCGAAGGCTCTGCCGATCTGCTCGCGCATTTCCGTCTGCTGCTGGCCGAACGCCTTCATCGAATGTTCGAGAAAGCTCGGCACGACCATCTGCATCTGGTCACCGTAATAGGTGATCAGCTGGCGCAGGAAGGAAATCGGCAGGAGGGTGTTCCCGGTCTTGGATTCCTGCTCGAAGATGATCTGGGTGAGAACGGAATGAGTCAGATCTTCCCCTGACTTGGCGTCCTGAACGGTGAACTCTTCCCCCTTCTTGACCATCTCGGCCAAGTCTTCGAGGGTCACATATGTGCTGGTGCCGGTATTGTAGAGACGACGATTGGCATATTTTTTTATGATGATCTGATCGCCATTCTTGGCCATTGCAAACTCCTGCTCCCAAAACGTCCAGCGTTTCCTCTTAGATAGGAACTGTAAGCGCAAATTGCCGGTCGTTACAATCGATTTGTGCAATGCATGAATTCAACTTCGAGCTTCACGGGAAGCTGGCGCGAGGACCTGTTTCATCTCATTGAAGTCATTTGACTTCGCATTCAAGCTTTGTCAGTTTCGAGAAAATGGACAATAGCGCCAATGAGGAGGCACCCATGAGTGAACCAAGCATCGTCATCGCCAGCGCGGCCCGCACAGCGGTCGGCTCATTCAATGGCGCCTTCGCCAATGTCCCGGCGCACGATCTCGGCGTGACCGTCATCAAGGCCGTTCTGGAACGGGCCGGCGTCGACGCCAGCGACGTCAACGAGGTGATCCTCGGGCAGATCCTGACCGCCGGCCAGGGCCAGAACCCGGCGCGCCAGGCGGCGATCAATGCCGGCATCCCGATTGAGGCGACCGCCTTCGGCCTCAACCAGCTCTGTGGCTCGGGCCTGCGCGCCGTCGCGCTCGGCGCCCAGCAGATCGCAACCGGAGATGCATCCATCGTGATTGCCGGCGGCATGGAATCCATGTCGATGGCCCCGCACTGCCAGCACCTGCGCGCCGGCGTGAAGATGGGCGACTACAAGATGATTGACACCATGATCAAGGACGGCCTGACGGACGCCTTCAACGGCTACCACATGGGCAACACGGCGGAAAACGTCGCCAAGCAGTGGCAGCTGTCGCGCGAAATTCAGGACGAGTTCGCGGTCGCCTCGCAGAACAAGGCCGAAGCCGCCCAGAAGGCGGGCAAGTTCAAGGACGAGATCGTCGCCCACGTGATTTCGACCCGCAAGGGCGACGTCGTGGTCGACACCGACGAGTATATCCGCCATGGCGCGACGCTGGAGAGCATCGCCAAGCTGAAGCCGGTGTTCGAGAAGGATGGCACGGTGACGGCGGCCAACGCATCGGGGATCAATGACGGCGCGGCCGCGACGCTTCTGATGAGCGAGGCGGAAGCCGCCAAGCGCGGGATTCAGCCGATGGCCCGCATCGTCTCCTGGGCAACCGCCGGCGTCGATCCGAGCATCATGGGCACCGGCCCGATCCCGGCATCGCGCAAGGCCCTGCAGAAGGCCGGCTGGAGCGTCGGCGACCTCGATCTCGTGGAAGCCAACGAGGCATTTGCCGCCCAGGCCTGCGCCGTCAACAAGGACCTCGGCTGGGATCCGTCGATCGTCAACGTCAATGGCGGCGCGATCGCCATCGGCCATCCGGTCGGCGCGTCCGGTGCGCGCGTGCTCAACACGCTGCTGTTCGAAATGAAGCGCCGCGGCGCCAAGAAGGGCCTTGCGACACTCTGCATCGGCGGCGGTATGGGCGTTGCCATGTGCGTCGAGGCGATGTGATCAGCGCTGATTGTCACTAGGGGAGATGGCCTGCCGTATCATGCCGGGCGGCAGGCCTCGACAACCACATAAAATACCGGCGAGAGTTTCAGTTACAGGCATCTCGGGAGGAATACATCATGAGCAGGGTGGCCATCGTTACGGGTGGGTCGCGTGGTATCGGCGCGGCGATCTCGATCGCATTGAGGGATGCAGGCTACAAGGTTGCCGCAAATTATGCCGGCAATGACGAGGCGGCAGCGAAGTTCAAGGACGAAACCGGCATTCCGGTGTTCAAGTGGGACGTGTCGTCCTACGAGAGCTGCGTCGAGGGCGTGGCCAAGGTGGAAGCGGAGCTCGGGCCGGTCGATATCCTGGTCAACAATGCCGGCATCACGCGCGACGCGATGTTCCACAAGATGACGCCGGACCAGTGGAACGCCGTCATCAACACCAACCTGACGGGCCTGTTCAACATGACACATCCGGTCTGGAGCGGCATGCGCGACCGCGGCTTCGGCCGGGTCATCAATATTTCCTCGATCAACGGCCAGAAGGGCCAGGCCGGACAGGCCAACTATTCCGCCGCGAAAGCCGGCGATCTCGGCTTCACCAAGGCGCTTGCCCAGGAAGGCGCGATGAAGGGCATCACCGTCAATGCGATCTGCCCGGGCTACATCGGCACAGAGATGGTGCGCGCCATTCCCGAAAAGGTGCTCAACGAGCGCATCCTGCCGCTGATCCCGGTCGGCCGGCTTGGTGAACCGGAGGAGATCGCCCGCTGCGTGCTGTTCCTCGCCTCCGACGATTCCGGCTTCATCACCGGGTCCACCATTTCTGCGAACGGCGGACAGTTCTTCGTCTGACGATTGTCGGATTTCATGCTCTTCGAAATGGCGCCTGCAGGCGCCATTTCCGTTTCCGGCAAAGGTTAACGCTCAAGTGGAAAGTGGTCCAATCTGGCGCGACTTGCGGCTGGAAATATGGTTAATATATTGTAAGTATACAATATTTGGCGATGAACAAAGCAGGAAACTTGCGGTGTCAATGATTCGTCGCCGATTCGTTCCGGCTTTGACCTGAAGGTTAAAGTCCTCGCTTTTGGCGCCTGCTTTTCCCTATTCACGAGGACGTCGCCGGACTGTTGTTTCCCGCCAGCAGATGCATGATCGAGCGACCCACCATGAAGGTGACCGAGAGACCGTTGACGAAGCTCCAGGTGATTTGCATTGGCTGGCTTGCTGCTGCGGCAGGACCGATCGCGGTGAGGACCCCATCGACGTAGTTGACCGCGAAGATGACCAGCAGCAGCCCCAGTGAAAGCCACTCTCCCTGCAGGAGCAGCTTGCCGTTCGGCAGGCGCCTGGTCTGCCGAGCCGGCTTGATCGACAGAAGGATGACGAATGCCAGGATGATGCCGGCTGCGGTTCCCGACAGTACATCCGCATCGAAACCGGCCATGACCAGCCGGCGGAGCGCAAGGAGAGTGAGGATCGCCGGCAGCAGGATCAGTGAGTTCTGCGATACTTCGCGTGTCTTTGTCCTCTTCAGCCCGCGAAAGACAAGAAGGGCGAGAACGAGCCATACCCAGCTGGGCGTGTGGGTGAGGATGTCGATCGGCATTTGCATGATGTCATGTGCTCCATTACTCAGGATGAAAGGTGCGGCGAACGGAGGTCTGGCATGTCGCCGCCGGAGAATGAGGGCAATGACGGGTTCGTATAATGCGTGAGGGCTACGTGGGCGGCACGCCGCTGCAGCTCGCGCTTCGTGAGATGCAGGACGAATTTTCGAGCTGGCGAACCTGGGGCGCACTGGCGCTGGTCGCGGTGTTGCTGGTCGTTTCCGGTCCTTTCCAGACGATGACGACGCTTTCCCTGCCGCAGCGCAGCCTTTACTGGAGCGCCCTGGTTGTTGCCACATTCGTCGCCGGAAACTTTGTCGGCACATGGTGGAATTATGTCGTGCTGGAGCGCGGATGGCGGCAGCCCTGGCGGTTCATGACGGTCGGGGTCAGCGCCGGCATTCCAGCGGCCATAGCGGTCACAGCTATCAATGTTGCCGCCTTCGGATGGCAAATGCTTGCGCCGGCACAGATCGTGGAGCTTGCCGCCTACAGCGTCTTCATCAGCGTTCTGGTCGCCGGATTGTTCGCGCTCTACAGCCGGTCGGCGGCTGAGGCGCCGGTTGGCATCGATACGGGTGCGGAGGACGGTCTGCCGGCCATCCTGCGCCGCCTGCCGCTGACCAAACGCGGGCGGCTCGTTTCGATCTCCGTCAGTGATCACTATGTCGAGGTGACGACGCTGAAAGGGCGGGAATTGCTGCTAATGCGTCTGCGGGATGCGGTGGCCGAATGCCCCCCGGAAAAGGGTCTGCAGATCCACCGCTCGCATTGGATTGCACTTGACGGCGTGAAGCATGTCTATCGCAGCGGCGGCAAGGTGATGGTCGAGACGGTGGCCGGTGATCATCTTCCAATCAGCCGGTCCTTCATGGCAGAGGCGCGTGCCTCCGGGCTGAACGCCTGAAGTGGGGCCCAAAGGTTAACAACAGGCGCTGCAATGCTGTCCCGCAATGCTTCATGTGTTCCAAAATTATGGTTAAAATATTGTAAATACACCATATTTAGCGGTGAACAGATCGGGAAGACATTGATGTCAGCGATTCGTCGCTGATTCGTTCCAGCTTTGGACCGAAGGTTAATCGGGAGGTTGTTTTTCGCTGCCTTGGCCGGTTCTTTCCGAAGGGGGGGCGCCGTCGGCCGACATTAGCAAACCGGTAGGATCTATTAACGCCGGACCGTCCATCTTGCGTCTGCAAGGAATTCCTGATTCACTATCTGGTGTCACGGCGTCGTTCGGGTGGAAGATGTAGCGGTGAACAAAGCCTGAATCCGTGCGAGTCAGCGATTCGTCGCTGATTCGTTCCTTTGCTGTTCCGAATCTTAACCGTTTGGTTTGACTCTCGAATTTCGGTCACCCTCGAAGTTGGGGCTTGCCTTGCCCGCCCTTAGTCGCCATGTGTCTGGCGGTGTTCCAGCCTTCCTCGCCGGGGGCGGTCACCCTCTCGTTTTTGCGTGGTGTGATAGTGACGATCCAACCCATGATCCTGAGCGGCCGCGGTGTCACCGCCATGCTCGGTCCGACCAATACCGGCAAGACCCACTATGCCATCGAGCGAATGCTGGCCTACGGTACGGGGGTCATCGGCCTGCCGCTGCGCCTGCTCGCGCGCGAAGTCTACAACAGGCTGGTTGAGCGCGCCGGGGCCGCCAATGTCGCGCTGGTGACGGGAGAGGAAAAGATCTCGCCGCCCGGTGCGCGCTATTCCGTCTGCACGGTCGAGGCGATGCCGCGGGAAACCAATGCCGCATTCGTGGCGATCGACGAGGTGCAGCTGGCCGGCGACCTGGAGCGTGGGCACATCTTCACCGACCGCATCCTGCATCTGAGAGGCCGTGAGGAGACGCTTCTGCTCGGCGCCGACACGATGCGGCCGATCCTGCGACAGATGCTTCCCGGCATTACGCTTGTGGACCGGCCGCGCATGTCGCAGCTCTTTTATGCCGGCCAGAAGAAGATCACGCGCCTGCCGCAGCGAAGCGCGATCGTCGCCTTCTCGGCGGAAGAGGTCTATGCGATCGCCGAACTCATCCGCCGCCAGCGCGGCGGCGCGGCAGTGGTGCTCGGCGCGTTGTCTCCGCGAACCCGAAACGCCCAGGTTGGCCTCTATCAGGCAGGTGACGTCGAATATCTGGTGGCCACCGATGCGATCGGCATGGGGCTGAACCTCGACGTCGATCACGTCGCCTTTGCCCAGGACCGCAAGTTCGACGGGTTCCAGTACCGCAATCTCAATCCGGGCGAACTCGGCCAGATTGCCGGCCGCGCCGGCCGCCACGTCCGCGACGGCACATTCGGGGTTACGGGCCGCGCCGAACCATTCGACGAGGAACTGGTCGAGCGCCTGCAGAATCACGAATTCGATCCGGTCAAGGTGCTGCAGTGGCGGACCAAGGCGCTCGATTATTCTTCGCTCAACGCCCTGCGCCGCAGCCTGGAAACGCCGCCACAGGTGCCGGGCCTGACCAAGGCGCTGCCGGCAATCGACCACGAAGCGCTCGAACTGCTGGCGCGCTATCCCGAGATCATCGATCTCGCCACCACGCCGGAGCGGGTCGAGAAGCTTTGGGAAGCCTGTGCGCTGCCCGATTATCGCCGCATCACCCACGCACAACACGCCGACCTGATTTCGACGCTCTATTCGGATCTCGTTCGCCATGGTGTGGTCAACGAGACTTTCATGGCAGAACAGGTCAGGCGGTCGGACCGGACGGACGGGGAAATCGATACTTTGTCGGCGCGCATTGCGCAAATTCGAACTTGGACTTATGTGTCCAATCGCCCAGGGTGGCTAACCGATCCGACACACTGGCAAGAAAAGACGCGTGAAATCGAGGACCGGCTGTCCGACGCGTTACATGAGAGGTTGACGAAACGCTTTGTTGATCGCAGGACTTCTGTGCTCATGAAGCGGCTTAGAGAGAATGCGATGCTGGAAGCAGAAATCAGTGTGAATGGCGATGTCTTCGTCGAAGGACATCACGTCGGCCAGTTGGCCGGTTTCCGGTTTTCGCCGGTCACCGGGGGGAACGGGCCTGACCAGAAGGCGGTTGAGGCTGCGGCCCAGAAGGCGTTGTCGCTGGAATACGAAGCGCGCGCCGCGCGTCTCTACGCGTCCGGCAACAGCGACCTCGTCATCGGTTCGGATGGTTACGTCCGCTGGCGGGGCGAACCCGTGGCACGGCTTTCGTCCGGCGATCACATTCTGCATCCGCGCGTCATCCTGCTCGCCGACGACCAGCTGAGCAGCAATGCGCGCGAGCATGCAACGGCGCGCGTCGAGCGCTTCGTCAATCACCATATCGCGACCGTCCTGAAGCCGCTTGACGACCTGTCGCGTGCCGAAGACCTGCAGGGTCTCGCCAAGGGCCTGGCATTCCAGCTGGTCGAGAACCTCGGCGTTCTCTTCCGCCGCGACGTCGCCGACGACGTGAAGTCGCTGGACCAGGATGCGCGCAGCTCCATGCGCAAATATGGCGTGCGTTTCGGCGCATACCATGTCTTCATGCCGCTTCTCCTGAAGCCGGCGCCGGCGGAACTGATCACGCTTCTCTGGGCGCTGGCCAATGACGGGCTGGACAAGCCCGGCTACGGCGACCTGATCCCGGTTCTGGCCGCCGGCCGCACGTCGATCGTCACCGACAACACCTATGAACGCGCCTTCTACAAGCTCGCCGGCTTCCGCTTCCTCGGCAAGCGCGCTGTTCGCATCGACATTCTCGAGCGCCTGGCGGACCTGATCCGTCCGCTCCTGCAGTGGAAGCCGGGTTCGGGCGCTCGGCCCGACGGCGCCTATGACGGCCGCCGGTTCACGTCGACGACCGGCATGCTGTCGATCCTTGGGGCTACGCCGGACGACATCGAGGAAATCCTCAAGGGTCTCGGTTACCGTGCCGACCAGGTTTCCGCTGAAGAAGCCGCGGCATTCCTGGCAAGCCAGGGTGGCGAGACGCCTGCCGCCGAGGGCGAGGCCGACAAGGCCAGCGCAGAGGCCGAGAGCGCCGAACACGAAGACGCCGGTGACGATGCCGATGGCGAGGAGAGTGCTGCTCCCGCCGAAAGCGCTGCCGTAGCCGAGGAGGCTCCCGCGGCAGTGGCCGAGGCAGCCGATGCGACGGTCGCCGAAAAGTCCGAGACGGATGCGTCTGCCGCCGAGGAGGCCGTTGCAGAAGAGCCGAAGCCGGTTCTGCTCTGGCGCATGGGCGGTCGTTCCGACCACCAGCAGCGCCGTCCGCATGGCCAGCAGAAGCAGGCACGCTCCAATCGCGGCGAAGATGGCCGCAAGGACCAGCCGCGCGAAAATCGGGAAAACCGTGACAATCGCGGCAAGGGCGGCAAGCCGAACCGCAATCAACGGCATGACGGTCCGCGTCCGGACAAGGGCCAGCGCAACGACCGCCATCAGCAGCAGGCCAAGCCGCCGCGCAAGGAAAAGCCGATCGATCCGGATTCGCCTTTCGCAAAGCTCGCCGCGCTGAAGGAACAGATGAAGAAGTAAGCGATGGCGGAGGAAGGCCATCCGGTTGCAGCGGCGCGACAGCGCCTCGACAAGTGGCTGTTCTTCACCCGCCTCGTCAAATCACGCACGCTGGCGCAGGATTACATTCGCTCGGGCCAGATCCGGGTGAATGGCGAGCGTGTCACCTCCTCAAGCGCGCAGGTCAAGATCGGCGACCGGATCGAGGCGACGCTTGCCAGCCGCGACATCGTCGTGGTCATGCGGGATGGAGGCGTTCGTCGCGGGCCGTCCGAGGAGGCGCGGCGCCTCTACGAGGACTTCTCGCCACCGCCTGGTGAGACAAAACGCCTCAGGCCTCTCGAACAGGCCCTTCGCACGCCGGGAACGGGTCGTCCGACCAAGAAAGAACGGCGGGCGGTGGATCGGTTGAAGTCGGAAGACGATTAGAAAACTCTGCCTCCAGAAGGCCGAAATCGGAAACGGAATGCCCTTGCCATAAGGGATCAAAGCCGTTACCTCACAAATGAAATGAGCGCATTGGATTCTCCGGTCGAGCCCCGGATAACCGCGCTACCCGGTATTTCTGGACGTCAGGGCTGATCGTCCAAATTAGCATAGCTGGAGTGTCTCGTGACATATATCGTGACGGATAACTGCATTCGCTGCAAATACACAGATTGCGTCGAAGTCTGCCCCGTGGACTGCTTCTACGAAGGCGAGAATTTCCTGGTCATCCATCCCGATGAATGCATCGATTGCGGCGTCTGCGAACCGGAATGTCCCGCCGAGGCGATCAAGCCGGATACCGAGCCGGGTCTCGACAAGTGGCTGAAAATAAATACGGAATACGCCTCAATCTGGCCAAATATCACGACCAAACGTGACCCGCTTCCCGAAGCCACCGAAATGGACGGCGTGGAAGGCAAGTTTGAAAAGTTCTTCTCCGAGAAGCCCGGTTCTGGCGATTGAGCGGAGAGTATTTCCTTCCGTTACGGAAGGTTGCGATTGAAGGATTCCGCCGCACGCCGGCGGTCAACCGTCGGGGATGCCCGACGGGCATGTATTGATTGATTTTATCATATTTTTGTGGTAGACATTCTCTATCTGGTCCACCACGCGGCAGCTATGTGCCTCAATAATCACGAAAGCTACAAAACAATTCGCACGCGAAATCGGCATCGTCGTTGATGCTGTCTACAGATTTCGAGCTTCGGAGCGTTTTGTTCTCTGCATGCATTCGACCAGAGCAGAGGAAATGTACCCGTCCGTGCATTTCATTTATCCGGGCCTCACTGACCCGACTCCGGCCTTGTTGGGCCGGCAGTGTAACAGGGAGTTTTTGAATCGAATGACGACCCAGCAGAAAAAATCTTCGACGCGCCACGGCTTCAAGACCGGCGAATCCATCGTGTATCCGGCTCATGGCGTCGGCATGATCTCCGCCATTGAAGAGCAGGAAGTGGCGGGCATGACGCTCGAACTTTTCGTGATTGATTTCGAGAAGGACAAGATGCGCCTCAAGGTTCCGGTGGCAAAGGCCGTGAGCATCGGCATGCGCAAGCTGTCCGAGACGGATTTCGTCGATCGCGCCCTCAAGGTCGTCCAGGGCAAGGCCCGCATCAAGCGCACCATGTGGTCGCGCCGCGCGCAGGAATATGATGCCAAGATCAATTCCGGCGATCTGATCTCGATTTCCGAAGTCGTTCGCGACCTTTATCGCGCTGAGAACCAGCCGGAGCAGTCCTATTCGGAGCGTCAGCTCTATGAAGCTGCCCTGGATCGCATGGCGCGCGAAATCGCCGCCGTCAACAAGATGTCCGAGACCGAGGCCGTCCGCCTGATCGAGGTCAATCTTGCCAAGGGTCCGAAGCGCGGCAAGTCTGTCGAAGACGATGCTGCCCAGGAAGAAGAAGAAGCCGCGTAAGCGCTGATTGCATCACCTGCGATCTCCCAAAACCCGGCCTCAGCGCCGGGTTTTATTTTTTTGAAGAGACCTCCCAAACTCTCACATTCGTGTGATTTTTTTCCTCTGCCATTGCATTGCCGCGAAACTGGGTTCACATAATAATTGTTCGCCTGACTTATTAATTGTTTTCTTGCTGGCGGGTAGTGAACAATTTCGCGGTTGGATCGTTGTACCGACGTAGGTTGCGCGGATGGATAAGGATGAAGCGACCTGAACCCATTGGGGTTTGGCGCTTTTCATAGATTTAAGACTTTAATTGCCCCAGGAGAAGTCTGATGAATAGCATTGCCATAGACCGTCAGCTCAGCAGGGTAGCCAGAAGCGCTCCGTACCTCGCCCGCGAGGAGGAACACGATCTTGCTGTGCGCTGGAAGGAAAGCCACGACCAGGGTGCGCGCAACCGCATCGCCATGTCGCACATGCGCCTGGTTATTTCGATGGCCAACAAATTTCGTAATTTCGGATTGCCGTTAAGCGACCTCATTCAGGAAGGCCATGTGGGTCTCCTGGAGGCTGCCGCTCGCTTCGATCCTGAACGTGAAGTGCGTTTCTCCACCTATGCAAGCTGGTGGATCCGGGCGTCGATGCAGGATTATATCCTGCGCAACTGGTCGATCGTCCGCGGCGGCACCAGCTCGGCGCAGAAGGCCCTGTTCTTCAACCTCAGGCGGCTGCGCGCCAAGCTTGCGCAGGGTGACACGCACCTGACGGCCCAGGCGATCCACCAGGAAATTGCCTCCGCGCTCGGCGTCAGCGTGTCCGACGTGCAGACCATGGATGCCCGTCTTTCCGGCCCGGACGCCTCCCTGCAGGCGCCGGCGATTGCCGGCGACAACGACAGCAGCGAGCGCATCGACATGATGGCGAGCGATGAGCCGCTGCCGGACGAGCAGGTCTCCGACATGATCGACAGCGAACGCCGTCGCGAATGGCTCACCCATGCGCTCGACTCGCTCAACGACCGGGAAATGAAGATCATCCGCGCCCGCCGGCTCGCCGAAGACGGCGTGACGTTGGAAGAACTGGGTTCCGAACTCGGGATTTCCAAGGAGCGTGTCCGGCAGATCGAAAACCGGGCGATGGAAAAGCTCAAGGCCGCTCTGATGTCGGCCGATCCGATGCTCGCCATGCTTTAGACGCGGGTCGCATCATCCCTGTAAAAACGGCCCCGTTCGGGGCCGCTTTTATTTTGGCCCAGGTTTTCAACCCTTCGTGAAGACGTAGTCGGTTTCCTGGCGCAGCACTTCGCCTGGACGCAGCACGGGGCTGGGAAAGCTCTCATGGTTGATGGCGTCCGGCCAGACCTGGGTCTCCATGCACAATCCCGAAAACGCGCCGTAGGTACGGCCTTCAAGGCCCGGGACCGGCGTGGCGAGCTTGACGGCGGCGTAGAACTGCACGCCCGGTTCGGTGGTGCGCACTTCCATGGCGACCCCCGAACTGCTGCTCTTGGTCAGCGCCACGGCGCGCTTGGCGCCACGTTCCGTCGACAGGCAGAAATTGTGGTCGTAGCCGACCTGCTTGCCGTCCTCGAGCATGCGGATCGGCCGCATCTGGCGGAAGTCAAACGGCGTCCCGCCGACCGGCCGAAGTTCTCCCGTCGGGATCAGGTTCGCATCGGTCGGCAGATAGTAATCGGCGGCGATCAGCATGTCGTGGTCGAGGATGTCGGCCTTGCCGTCCAGATTGAAGTAGCTGTGCTGGCAGAGGTTGGCGAGCGTCGGCTGGTCGGTCGTCGCCTCGTATACGACCGACAGCACACCGTCGCCGTGAACCGTGTAGGTCGCCGAAATCGAGCAGTTGCCGGCGTAACCGCAACGGCCGTCCGGATCGACGATCTCAAGGCGAACGCTGTCTTCCTTCAGATCGGCAATCACCCAGTTCTGCTTGCCGATGTTGTTGGCGCCGCCATGCAGGTGATTGACGCCCTTTTCGTTGAGATCCAGCTGATAGGCCTTGCCGTCGAGCGTGAACTTGCCGCCGGCGATGCGGTTGGCGCAGCGGCCCGGCGTGGCGCCGAAGTTGGAGGAATATTTCGGATAGCTGTCGAAGTCTTCGAACCCGAGCACGAGAGGCGGCTGGTGGCCTTCGAGGCGAAGATCCTGGATGACGGATCCCCAGGTCATGACGTTGGCAGTCAGGCCGCCACCGCGGATCGTCACGCGATAGACCGGCTCGCCGGCATCCGTATGGCCGAAAATTTCACGCTCCAACGGTTTGACCGTCATCTCCCATTCCTCTTCGTCATTTCGGTTGATTGACTCTCGTGCCGCCTGCCGGAGGCAGGCAATTGCATACATGGCGCAGGGCAGACTTCAAGACAATTCCCGCGTGGCCTTTTCCAGTCCGCCGAGCGTCAGGGGAAACATCCGGCCTGCCATGAGGCCGCTCAGCAGGCCGATCGACGTGGTGTAGTGCCAATAGGATTCCTTGACGGGATTGAGCCATACCGATTTCCGGAAGTGGTCGGTGATCCGTCTCAGCCAGACTGCCCCCGCTTCGGCATTCCAATGTTCGACAGAACCGCCAGGATGGGTGATCTCGTAGGGCGCCATGGAGGCATCTCCGACGAAGATCGCCTTGTAGTCGGGTCCGTAGGTATTGAGGAGTTCCATCGTCGGGGTGCGCTCGCCGTAGCGGCGATTGTTATCCTTCCAGACGTCCTCGTAGATGCAATTGTGGAAGTAGAAATATTCCATGTGGCGAAATTCCGCCTTGGCCGCGGAAAACAGTTCTTCGACGGCACGGACATGATCGTCCATTGAGCCGCCGATGTCGAAGAACATCAAAAGTTTGACGGCGTTGCGCCGCTCCGGCCGCGTCTGGACGTCGAGATAGCCATGTTCTGCGGTGGCGCGGATGGTGCCGTTGAGGTCCAGCTCGTCAGGCGCTCCCTGCCGCACCCATTGCCGCAGCCGTTTCAGCGCGACCTTGATGTTGCGCGTGCCGAGTTCGACCGTGTCGTCGAGATTGGCGAAGTCGCGCCGATCCCAGACCTTGACCGCCCGGCGGTGGCGCGAGGTTTCCTGGCCGATGCGCACGCCTTCCGGATTGTAGCCATAGGCACCGAAGGGCGAGGTGCCGGCGGTGCCGATCCACTTGTTGCCGCCCTGGTGGCGCTCCTTCTGCTCGGCGAGCCGCTCCTTTAGCGTTTCCATCAGCTTTTCGAAGCCACCGAGGCTCTCGACGAGCTTCTTTTCTTCCTCCGTCAGGTGCCTTTCGGCGAGCCGGCGAAGCCACTCTTCGGGTATGGCGGCGTCCGACGGACCGGCTGCCGATCCCGAAACGGCTTCAACCCCGCGGAAATATTCGGCGAAGGTCCGGTCGAAACGGTCGATGAAGCGCTCGTCCTTCACCAGCGCCGTGCGGGCGAGGTAGTAGAAGGCCTCGACATCATAGTCGGCCAGTCCGTCCTCCATGCCTGCCAGCAGCGTCAGAAACTCCTTCAGCGTCACGGGGACGCCGGCTTGCTTCAGGCTCAGGAAGAACGGGATGAACATGCAGGCGACTATAGGCCGGCGCGGTCAGCCTGTCAGCCGCTGATCCATCCGGTCGAGGCCGATCTCGGCGAGATCGTAGGGTGTCGTCTGGTAGACCTGGTTGATCCAGTTGCCGAACAGCAGGAAGGCGTGGCTGCGCCAACGGTTGAGCGGCTGCTTGGTCGGGTCATCATCCGGGAAGTAGTTGTGCGGTGGCTTGATCGGCGTGCCGGCCTCGACATCGCGGAAATACTCTTCCGCCAACGTCGTCGAGTCATATTCGACGTGGTTGAAGATGTAGAGCCGGTTGCACTTTTCCTCGGAGATCAGGCAGACGCCGGTGTCGTTCGATTCCATCAGCAGTTCCAGGCCCGAGCCTGCGCGCAGGTCTTCCTTGCGCACCTCGGTCCAGCGCGAGACGGAAATCTGGAAGTCGTCGGAAAAGCCGGTCAGATAGGGCGATGCCGGCTTCAGGTTCTTGTGGCGGTAAACGCCGAAGGCCTTTGCCGGCAGATTGTACTTCGGCACCTTGTGGAAGTGCCAGATCGCCGCCATCGCGCCCCAGCAGATGAAGAAGCTCGAATGGACGTTGGTCTCGGTCCAGTCGAGGATCTGCTTCAACTCATCCCAATAGGTGACGTCTTCGAAGGGCAGCGTCTCGATCGGTGCGCCGGTGATGATGAAGCCGTCGAACTTGCGATCCTTCACCTCGTCCCAGGTGTTGTAGAAGGAGATCAGATGGTCCTCGGGCGTGTTCTTCGCCTTGTGCCCGCCGATGCGCACCAGCGTCAGCTCGACCTGCAGCGGCGAGGCGCCGACGAGGCGGGCGATCTGCGTCTCCGTCTTGATCTTGTTCGGCATGAGGTTCAGGAGGCCGATCTGCAGCGGCCGGATGTCCTGCCGGAGCGCCGTCTTCTCATCCATGACCTTAACGCCTTCACGCACGAGAATGTCGCGGGCGGGGAGTTCGTCTGGAATTCTGATCGGCATCGTAGTCATCCTTCATGCGGTCGGGCGCGAGCCCAAAGACAAAAAAACCGGCGGCGAAATCGCAACCGGTCCTTGGAACATTCGTTTGTCCGCGGCCCTTTTTAGCGACTTCTTTAACGTGGCTGCAAGCCGGCCGGCCAAATCACCACGGAACGCCTATGAAATAGCGCCAACTTGAATGAGAATCAAGAAAAAGCGCACTCAGGGGAATATGGACATGCGCCATGCCCCTCCCCAACCCCTCCCCACAAGGGGGAGGGGCTTTGCCGCCGAATCTGCCTCTGCTTCCATAAGCATCCTGATGATCAGGATAGCGGGCTGGGTGAAGAGTGCCGCGGGAGATAGCCCCTCCCCCTTGTGGGGAGGGGTTGGGGAGGGGACTTTGTGTTGGTGAGCGAAAGCTTCAGCCGTCTCGCCTTGCCATGAAAGCCAGGCGTTCGAACAGGTGGACGTCCTGTTCGTTCTTCAACAGCGCGCCGTGCAGTTTCGGCAGGGCGTTCTTCGCATCGCCGCGCAGGCTCATCGGATCGACGTCGTCGGCGACGAGGAGGCGGATCCAGTCGAGCGCCTCGGAGGTTGACGGGCGCTTCTTCAGGCCCGGCGTCTCGCGAATCTCGTAGAACTGCGTGAGGGCGGCGCGAACCAGCGACTGCTTGATGCCTGGGTAGTGAACCTCGACGATGCGCTCCAGCGTCTCTGCGTCGGGGAAGCGGATATAGTGGAAGAAGCAGCGGCGCAGGAAGGCGTCTGGCAGTTCCTTCTCGTTGTTGGAGGTGATGATGACGATCGGCCGGTTGGCGGCGGCGATCGTTTCGCCGGTTTCGTAGACGTGGAACTCCATGCGATCGAGTTCCTGCAGGAGATCGTTCGGGAATTCGATGTCGGCCTTGTCGATCTCGTCGATCAGCAGCACGACCTTTCGGTCGGCCTCGAAGGCCTGCCAGAGCTTGCCCTTGCGGATGTAGTTCTTCACGTCATGGACGCGTTCGTCGCCGAGCTGGCTGTCGCGCAGGCGGGAGACCGCGTCATATTCATAAAGGCCCTGCTGTGCCTTGGTGGTCGACTTGATGTTCCATTCGAGGAGGTCGAGGCCGAGCGCGCTCGCCACCTGGCGGGCAAGCTCCGTCTTGCCGGTGCCGGGCTCGCCCTTGACCAGCAGCGGTCGCTCCAGCCGGATCGCGGCATTCACCGCCGTCATCAGGTCCTTGCCGGCGACGTATTCTTCCGTTCCTTCAAAACGCATCGTTCGTTCATTCCCGCTGTTCAACCACCTAGACCTATTGCCTGAGAGGGACGCGGGCAACAGAAAACCCGGCGGAATTGACTTCCGCCGGGTTCTGCAGAGCGAAAGCGGAGACCGGCCTGCCTAAGGAGAACACCGCTACTCCAAAACCGGTCCCCGCCTTTCAGGCGGCACGCCCTACGCTCTGATCTCCTGACGCTGGAAGGAGACATATGCGATCGTGTAGACCACGACCATTGCTGCGATCAGGCCGGAAAGCTGCGGCCAGATCAGAAGTGCGCTTTGATCGAAGGGCAGCGGCATGCCCATGATCGCCCCCTGCAACTGGCTCATGAAGACGAGGCCGAGCGAGCGGGTAGCGGGGTTGAGGATCGCCATCGTCGCCTCACCGAAGAGCGTGTTCGGGGAGATGCGCGACAGCGCCTGACCGATTTCCGCCTGGTGAACGATGGTGACCGGGTTGAAGGGATCGGCCGGCGCAATGGCGCTGGCGATCAGCGGCGCGATCATGCTCCAGAAGATCGTGAAGATCAGCCACAGCGTCAGGCCTGCCAGCGCCGAGGTCGCCGGCGAGCGGAAGAGCGTGGAGAACAGGAGCGAGATCGCCAGCCAGACACCGGCATAGGCGAGCGAGATCAGCAGGAACGTCAGGCCCCTGAGGATTTCCTCGCCGGAAGGCGGCAGGCCGAGCATGATGATGCCCATGCCGGTGACAAGCAGCCAGAGGGTGATCAGGCAGATGCCGATCACCATCAGCCCGCCGAGGAATTTTCCGGCAAGCAGCGCGTCGCGGTAGATCGGCTGCGACAGGATGCGGCTCATCGTGCGGCGATTGTATTCGCCGTTGATCGCGTCGAAGCCGAGCGAGATGCCGACCAGCGGCAGGAGGAAGCCCAGGAAGGCGATGAACGACGGCAACGGGTCCTGCGCGGTGGTGAAGATGCGCAGGAACAGGAAGGGATCCTCCCCGACCGTGTTCTTGATCTGGCCGATGGCGCCGTAGATGGAGCCGATCGCCGTCAGGATGACCAGCAGCATGACGAGATGCATGCGCGGGCTGCCCATGTGATCGGCCGCCTCCTTCATGGCGACGGTTGCGAGACCCTTGAAAGGAGATCCTTCACGCTGCTTCATCGCGGTCGCCCTCCTCGAAATAGCGGACATAGACCTCGTCGAGGCTCGAGCGGTCCATCGACATGCCCTTCAGCCTGCCGCCGGACTGCACAATCTTTTCGGCCAGTTCGTCGCGCACGTCGCGAGCCGCGTCGATGCGGTAGCGGCCGGTTCCGGTGGTGGTGACGTTGCTCACTCCGTCGATGGCGCCGCCGACAGCCGCGACATCGCAGTTCTCGGCGTCGATCTCGATGACATAGGCGCCGCCGAGCACCTGGCTTGCCAGATCGCTGACCTTGCCGATCAGGCCGACCTTGCCTTTCCTGAACAGCGCGACCCGCGAGCAGATCGACTGCACCATGGACAGAAGGTGCGAGGAGAGCACGATCGTCATGCCTTCGCCGGCCAGCTTGACGATCAGGTCGAGCAGTTCCTGCGTCGACTGCGGGTCGAGGCCCGAGGTCGGCTCGTCGAGGATCGCCACTTCGCAGGCCTTCACCAGGAGGTCGGCAATGCCGAGCCTCTGGCGCATGCCGCGCGAGAAGGTGGCGACGCGCCGGTCGATGACATGGCCGAGACGCACGCGATCCATTGCCTCGACGATCCGCCTTGCCGCCTCATCGCCGGGAATGCCGGCGAGCCGCGCGGTGTAGGCGAGGTTCTCCCGCGCCGTCATCGAATCATAGAAGCCGACGGCATCGGGCAGGTAGCCCACCCGCCGCTTGACGGCGAGTGGATCGCGGTAGGGGTCGTGCCCAAGGACACGAACCTCGCCGCCGGAGGGTTCGGTGAGGCCGAGCAGGAGCAGGATGGTCGTCGTCTTGCCCGCTCCGTTCGGTCCGAGCAGGCCGAAGACCTCGCCCCGCTCGACTGTCAGATCAAGGCCATCCACCGCAATGTGGTGGCCATAGGCTTTCCGGAGGCCTTTCGCCTCTATGACCGGCGTGCTCATCTGCGGCCATACCGGGCAACCGCGAAGGCAAGAACGATCACGGCGGAGCCGATGACGCCGAGGCCGGCGAGGCCCCACATGGTGGAGGTGGTGACGGTGACGCGGAAGTCGGAGCTATCCGACACGCCGTCGCCGCGGGCCGAGACGGTGACCATGTAGTCGCCGGCAATTGCCTTGTCGGAGGGCGTCATGTGGACGGCGAACTTCTGGTCGCTGCCGGGAGCGAGTTCCGGAATGGTCTTCGGATCGACTTCCATCTTCCAGCCCTGCGGCGCGCTGGCATTCAGCGACACGTTCGCGGCAGGCGCCGAGCCGGAGTTGGAGACGGTGAAGTCGAAGGTTTCTTCCTTGCCGGCTTCGGCGCGGCCGGAGAGGCGGCCTTCGGGCGCGGCGAGCGCCACCTTCGGCTGGCCGGTGATGTCGAGCATCAGCTTGGTCGCGGCCTTCACCTTGTCGTTGGAAGCGCCGGCGGCGACAGGGTACTGGCCGGCGGAAATGTCACGTGGCGGGGTGACCGAGAGCTTCACGGTCTTGGTCTCGCCGGGCTTGAAGGGCAGGCTGGTCAGCTCCTGGCTGCCGTACTGTTCCTTGAAGGTGGTCTGGAAGCCGGCCGGCGCGTCGGCGAGCAGGTTGAAGGTCTGATCTTCGGCGCTGTCGTTCTTGATCGTCAGGTCGAAGTCGAAATTGGACCGGGGCGTGCCGCGAAGTGCGGGAAGCTTCGGCTCGATCGTCACCTTGTCCGGGTCGGCGGCGGCGAGCGTCATGGTGATCGGCAGCTTCAGCGACTGGCCGTCGGCGGTCTGGCCGATGACGGTGAAGTCGTAGGTGCCGGCCTTGACGTCCTTCGGCGCGCTGACCTTCAGCTGCAGGCTGCGGTTCTCGTCCGGGGTGACCATGGCGGCCTTGACCGGCTTGCCCCCGCCGTCAAGCTCCCATTTCCAACCGTCCGGCAGGCCGTTGACGTTGAATTCGACGCGGGCGGGCGGTTCGTTGGAATTGGCAAGACTGAGGGAAAGGGTCGCATCCTCCCCGATGCGTTCGGTAATGGCCGGATAATCGGTGGTGAGCCAGAGGCCCGAGGGTTTCATGTCGGCCTGCTGGGCCATGGCAGGAATTGAGCACAGCAAGGCGGCACCGGTAACCATGGTCACCGATGAAAGGCGGCGTAAGCGATTCATCGCATCACTCCCGAATCTGATTTCTTAGAGGCTTGTTTTCGACTTCGTTGTGGTGGCGTGCCCGCTCCCCGGCCGGTCGGACCGTGGCGCGAACAAGGAAACGCTTTGCCCGAAATGTGACCAAAGTCGGGCAGGAAAATTACAAGCTCGTAATGTCAGAAAAGCCTTAAGCAGCGGCCGGCGTGCCGAAAACAAGCACCAGAACGGCAAGCGCTATACCCGCGATAAACACAATTCTCTGCGGCAATATATCGCGCTTCTTTACTTCCAATGTTGCCAGAAGTGCCTGAACGCACTGGATTCCGTAGTAGAGAACGAATGCCTTGGAAGCATAGGAGATGATCTCGAAGATGTCGGCCGACCAGGTGACCGCGATGGCCACCAGCGCGGTCGCGAGATAGCCACCCCTGACCGGAATGCGTCCGCGTGTCGCACCGTTGACGAGCCCGGCGGCGCCGTTCAAATCGGCCATGGCGGCGGAAAGTTGCGATGCGAGGGCCGTCAGGATGACCAGCGGGGCGGCCGCGCTGCCCAGCGAGGCGACCATGTCGATGATCTGAGTCTCGCCGCCGACGGCCGGCAGGTCCGTCGGAAAGAACGGCGTGACCAGCAGGATGAAGGCGAGATAGATCGCCGTTGCGATCCCCTGCGCGTAGATCATCGTGCGAATGCGTGTCCGGCGGTCATAGGTGTTTCCGAGATAGCGGGAGGTTTCGAAGCCCTGGACGAGGATGATCAGTCCGAGCAGGACGCTCAGCCTTTCCCCGCCGGTGTCGTGGTTGATTTCCGCCAGATGAAACGTGCCGCCGTTGAACGCGAGGAAGGCGGCATAGGCGAGAGCGGTGATGAGGCCGGCGATCAGCGCTAGCTTGATGGCGACGGCGGCGACCTCGACATGCTCCAGCGCCCGCAAGCCGCGCAGCGTGCCGATCAATCCAAGTGCGCCGATGACGACGGTCGCGATGATCCTGCCTGTCCATTGATCGACGATGTCGTCGGCCTTCAGCGCGAAGGAGGCGAAGAGATTGATGTAGTAGCAGACCGAGATGAAATAGGCGAAGGCAAGCGCCAGATCGGAGGCGCGTTCGAGAAACAGGATCGGCCCCGTCTCACCGGCCTCGACCATCTCTTCCACATGCGCGATGTTGTAGCGGATCGCCGCCCCGAACATGTAGGCGGCAACGCAGAGGAACAGCATGGCCGCCCAGGCCCAGTTGCCGGCGACATGGGCAAGGACGGGACCGGCCACGAGGAAACCGGAGCCGATGATCGAGGCAAGCGGTGTCACCGTCGCCCGCCATGTCGGCGAAGCGAGCAGCGTCGGCCGGAAGAGGATGATCGCCGCGATTGCGGCGGTGAGGATCATGATGATGTTGGTCGACATGATCGGATGCTTAACCCCTCGCGAAGGCGATGGATAGCCGCCAAGTTCGACCGGCGTCGACCTAGCCGCGCAGATGGGCCGCCGCGAAGCGGGTTGCGGCCAGTGGCTCCAGAAGGCCGGCATGGCCGCCGTCCTTCAGCAGCCGAAGCGCTTCCAGCTGCGATTGCCGGCGCTCGTTGAGGTCGGCTACGGCGGTAACGACGAGGGTGCTTTCGGTGTAAGGGCGAGGCAGGCCGTTTTCGACGGCGCCGGCGATGACGAGGGCGCGGTACCAGTCGAAGGGGAGAAGGTCCGCATCGCGGGCGCCATCTTCGGCGATGTAGGTGCAGGCTGTCCGCACGTCTGAGGCGCCTGCCTGCTCGACCGGCACTTCGTCCAGTCGGTCATAGCCGCGCCGATGTCCTTCGAATTCGTCCAGCAGCACGATATCATCGGCCAGAAGCCGGTAAAGCACGCCGTGGACCCGGTCCGCCGGTTCCGCCGGAACGATCGTCGCCTTGCCCGACCCGTCCCGGCCGCGCTTGGAATAGTCCAGCGCATAGCCGGCTATCGAGCCGATGCCAACGACCCGGGCGCTCGGGCAGCGCGCGGAAAGCCGCGCCGGCAGCATGTTCGACCCGTAGGCGAAGTAGAGGCGGAAACTCGTGCTCAGCCTTCCATCTCCTCACGCAGCATTTCCAGCTCCAGCCACTCTTCCTCCATGGCGGTGATCTTCGCGCGAAGGGCCTCGAGTTCGGCGGCAAGCTTGTTGAAGCCGGCGGGGTCCTTGGTAAAGAGGTTCGGGTCCGCCATCTTCTCCTCGATCTTCGCCGCCTTGGCTTCGGCCTCTTCCATCTGTTTCGGCAGGTTTTCGAGTGCGAACTTCTGCTTGTAGGAGAGCTTGCCCTTGTTCTTGTCGGCGGCCGGCTTCGCCTGCTGATCGCTCTTCGGCTTCTCGGCTGCCTTTTCCGCCTTCTTCCGTTCCTGCTCGGCGCCCCTGCGCTGGGCGAGCATGTCGGAATAGCCGCCGGCATATTCGATCCAGCGTCCATCCGGCGCCTCGATATTGGCGGGAACGATGGTCGAGGTCACGGTGCGGTCGAGGAAATCACGATCGTGGCTGACAAGGATGACAGTTCCCGCGAAACCGGAAACGATCTCCTGCAAAAGGTCGAGCGTCTCGATGTCGAGATCGTTGGTCGGCTCGTCGAGGATCAGCAGGTTGGACGGCCGTGCCAGAATGCGGGCGAGCATCAGCCGCGCCCGTTCGCCACCCGAGAGATTGCGGATAGGCGTCCTCGCCTGTTCCGGCTGGAACAGGAAGTCCTTCATGTAACCGGTCACATGCTTCTGCTCGCCGTTGACGAGCAGGTTCTCGCCGCGGCCATCGGTCAGGTAGTGGGCGAGCGTGTCCTCGAGGTTCAGGTCCTCGCGCTTCTGGTCGAGCGTGGCGATTTCCAGATTGGTGCCGAGCTTGATTGTGCCGCTGTCGGGCGCCAGTTGGCCGGTCAGCATCTTCAGCAACGTCGTCTTGCCGGCGCCGTTGGGGCCGACGAGGCCGATGCGGTCGCCGCGATGGACGCGGGTCGAAAACGGCTGGACGATCGTCCTGTCGCCAAAGCTCTTGGTGATCTTTTCCGCCTCGACGACGAGCTTGCCGGATTCACGCGCCTCGACCGCCGTTGCCTGCACCGTGCCCTGCGGGCCGCGATGCGAACGATGCTCGGCGCGCATGGCGTGCAGTTCGCCGAGCCGGCGGACGTTGCGCTTGCGCCGTGCGGTCACGCCGTAACGCAGCCAGTGTTCCTCGCGCTCGATGGCGCGGCCGAGCTTGTGTTGCTCGAGCTCTTCCTCTTCCAGCACCTTGTCGCGCCATTCCTCGAAGAAGGCGAAGCCCCGGTCGAGACGGCGCGAAGTGCCGCGGTCGAGCCAGACGGTGGCGTTGGAGACCTTTTCGAGGAAGCGCCGGTCGTGCGAGATGACGACGAGCGCGCTGCGGCTCCCGTTCAGTTCGCCTTCCAGCCATTCGATGGTGGTGAGGTCGAGATGGTTGGTCGGCTCGTCCAAGAGCAGGATATCCGGCTCGGGCGCCATGACGCGGGCGAGCGCCGCACGGCGGGCTTCTCCGCCCGACAGCGTCGAGGGATGCTCCTCGCCGGTCAATCCGAGATGCGACAGAAGGTAGGTGACGCGGTAGGGGTCGTCACCGGGGCCGAGGCCGGCCTCTGCATAGGCCTGAACGGTGGCGAAATCCCCGAAATCGGGTGACTGCTCCAGATAGCGGATGGTGGCGGACGGGTGACGGAAGACTTCGCCCGACTGCGCTTCGGCAAGACCGGCGGCAATCTTCAGGAGCGTCGACTTGCCCGAGCCGTTGCGGCCGACAAGGCAGATGCGATCGCCGGGCTCGACCTGCAGGCCGGCGCCATCGAGAAGCGGCGCGCCGCCGAAGCTCAAGTGAATGTCGTCGAGTTTGAGAATGGGGGGCGCCAAAGGTCAGGCTCCTGTCATGTCATAGGGGCGGGCGAGGAAAATGCCCCGGCCCGATTTGAGTGACAGGCGCACGGGGCCTTCCGCCACATTGGAAATCGTCCGCGTCGATCCGAACGGCAAGGCAAAGGCCTGCAGCGGATAGCGGACATTGGCAAGCGTCAGGCCGGTGAGCGCCGTCAGTCCGAGCACGGAGAAGAGGCTGCCGCGCGGCAGATCGATTTCCCGGTCGCCCGGAAGCAGCGGATAGGCCTCTTCGATCCCTGACGTCAGCAGCACGTCGAGGCCGCTCTCGGCCAGGTGGCTGGCATGCAGCAGATGCATCAGCGCATGATCCGAGCGCTCGCCGCCCAGCGCGCCGGCAAGAATGAGCGCGGTCGCGCCGCGTTCGAGCGCCACCTGCACCGCGAGTTCGCCATCGGTCGCCGCTTTCGCTGGCGGAAAATCGCGGCGTTCAACGTCCGGCCAGTTCTTCTTCAGGCTCTCGGTGGAGGAATCGAAATCACCAACCCAGAGCTCGGGCGTGACGCCGAGCGCACGGGCGTGTCGCATGCCGCCGTCGGCGGCAATGTAGCGCGCGCCGGCCGAGGCCGCCTCAAGCCGCGGGGTTACGGCCAGGTCGCCGCCGAGAAGAATGGTGAAGAGCGTCATGGGACAAGCGCAATAGCGCAAAATCGCCGGCAATGGAAAGGGAAACCGGCGGCGACAATCGTCGAATTTCCTTGTCATAAAGCCGCCGGCACAGTAAATCTCGCGGCAGATCTAACGGGGTGCACCTTCCACGATGCTGGAATGGCGCTGAGAGGCCTGAGGCCAACCCGCAGAACCTGATCCGGCTAACACCGGCGGAGGGATTAGACGCATCTCATCAGCGCGCTATCCCAACATGTAAAACATAAGGAGGCGCCTGATGCGCAGACTGACGATTTCGCTCATCATGGCCGTTGCGGCCCTATCATTCGTTCTGCCGGCATCTGCCGCGGACAAGGTGCTGACCGTCTACACCTACGAAAGCTTCATTGCCGACTGGGGCCCGGGTCCCAAGGTCAAGGAAGCCTTCGAAAAGACCTGCGCCTGCACGGTCAATTTCGTCGGCGTCGAGGACGGCGTTGCGCTGCTGACGCGGCTGAAGCTGGAAGGCGAAGGCACCAAGGCCGACGTCGTGCTCGGGCTCGACACGAACCTCATTGCCGAAGCGAAGTCGACCGGGCTTTTCGTGCCGGCGGAGGTGGACACGTCCAAGGTTTCGGTTCCGGGCGGTTTCTCCGACGATGTCTTCGTGCCCTATGACTACGGCCATTTCGCCGTCGTCTACGACACCAAGTCGATGGCCGAACCGCCGAAAAGCATGAAGGACCTGATCGAGGGCGATCCGTCGCAGAAGATCGTCATCGAGGATCCGCGTACGTCGACGCCGGGCCTCGGCCTGCTTCTCTGGGTGAAGTCGATCTACGGCGACAAGGCGCCGGAGGCATGGGGCAAGCTCAAGGATCGGGTACTGACGGTGACGCCGGGCTGGTCGGAAGCCTATAGCCTGTTCACCAAGGGTGAGGCGCCGATGGTGCTGTCCTACACCACTTCTCCGGCCTATCACATGATCGCCGAGAACGAGAACCGCTACCAGGCGGCAAGCTTCTCCGAAGGCCATTACATCCAGATCGAGGTCGCGGGTGTGACCAAGACGGCGGCCGACAAGGATCTCGCTCGGCAGTTCCTGACCTTCATGGTGAGCCCGACCTTCCAGGACATCATTCCGGAAACCAACTGGATGATGCCGGCAGCCCCGACCTCCGCGCCGCTTCCGGCCGCCTTCGACACGCTCGTCCATCCGGACAAGACCTTCCTGATGGACCCGGACACGGTCGAGAAGAACCGCAAGGCATGGATCGACGAGTGGCTGGCGGCGATGGCGGTCAACTGACGCTTCGATGCAGATTGCCGGCCGGGACAGACGAGGCGCGATTGTCGGCGGGGCCATGGGCCTCGCCTGCCTCTGCCTGTTCGTCGGCGTGGCGATCGTCTCGCTCCTGAGCTATGGCGGATCGGGTCTGTCGATATCGCCGCTTGCCGATCCGTATATCCGGCGCGTGCTGGTCTTCACGCTGTGGCAGGCCGGGCTCTCGACGGCTCTTTCCATCCTGTTCGCCATCCCCGTGGCACGCGCGCTCGCACGTCAAAGACAGTTTCCGGGCCGTGTCTGGGTGCTGCGGCTGATGGCCGTGCCGATGGGTCTGCCCGTGCTGATCGGCGCTCTTGGCCTGCTCGGTCTCTGGGGCCGGCAGGGTATGCTGAACAAGGCTCTCCTTGGTCTTGGCCTCGACAGTCCCGTAAACATCTACGGACTGTCCGGCATCCTGCTCGCCCATGTCTTCTTCAACATGCCGCTCGCCGTGCGCTATCTGGTCGCCGGTCTCGATCGCGTGCCGAACGAATACTGGCTCCTGTCGGCGCAGCTCGGCATGCGGTCCGGGAGCATTTTCCGCTTCGTCGAGTGGCCGGTCATGCGCCGGCACCTGCCCGGTGTCGCGGGGCTGATCTTCATGCTGTGCGCCACCTCCTTTACGCTGGTGCTGGTACTTGGCGGCGGACCGGCATCGACGACGGTGGAGGTGGCGATCTATCAGGCGCTGCGTTTCGATTTCGATCCCGGCCGAGCCGTTTCGTTGGCCGTCATCCAGATCGTCATTACTGCCATTCTCCTGTCGCTGATGGCGTTTCTGCCGGTGCCGGAGGACCACGGAACGACGACCGGTCGAACCGCCCGCCGGCCGGATGCCCGGCCGCTTGCTGCAAAAGCTGCCGACGGTGCGATCATTGCCGTCGCGACCGCTTTCGTATTGTCGCCGCTGGCCATGGTCGCCGCTGCCGGAATGCGTGCCGATCTCGTCCGGCTTTTGAGCGAACCCGTCTTCTGGCAGGCAACAGGGACCAGCCTGACGATCGCCTTCTTCTCCGGTCTGTTCGCGGTGCTGATTGGCATGGCGCTCGTGCGCGCACAACTGGAGACCGACGGTGGCGGAACGCTTGTCGCCAGAGCCTTCTCAACGGCGATCGGGTCCTCCTCGTCACTCGTCCTGCTGGTGCCGCCGGTCGTGCTCGGCACCGGCTGGTTTCTCGTCCTGCGGTCGGTAGGCATCACCACGTCGGCGGCACCCTATCTCGTCCTCTTGATCAACACGGTGATGGCCTTGCCGTTCGTGGTGCGCATCCTCCATCCGGCGGTCGAGGTCCACCGCCAGCGGACGGCACGGCTCAGCGCCAGCCTCGGCATGTCCGGCCTGTCGAAACTGCGGCTGGTCGACTGGCCTCTGCTGCGCAAGGCGCTTCTCATGGCGCTGTCCTTCGCAATGGCGCTGTCGCTCGGTGACCTCGGCGCGGTGGCGCTGTTCGGCTCGGACGGCTTCATGACGCTGCCCTGGCTGCTGTTCAGCCGGCTCGGCAGCTATCGCACCGCCGATGCGGACGGGCTGGCGCTGCTGCTCGGCATCGTTTGCCTGGCATTGACGGTTGCCGGTACGGTCGGCCAGGGTGCGGAAAAGGAGAGCCGGGATGGATAGGACTGAAGTCAACGATATCCGTCTCGCGGATGTGCGGCTTACCCTGGGGAACCGCGATTTCCTGTTCGACGGCGAGTTTCCCGCCGGCCGGATCACGGCGGTCACCGGGGCCTCCGGCGCCGGCAAGTCGACGCTCTTCAATCTGATTTCCGGCTTCGAGGCGCCGCAGTCGGGCCAGATCTGGCTGGGCGGTCGCGACGTGACAGAACTGGCACCGGCCGAGCGCCCGGTCTCGTTGATCTTCCAGGACAACAACCTGTTCGCCCATCTCGACCTTTTCACCAATGTCGGCCTCGGCATCAGCCCGTCGATGCGGCTGACGCAGGGTGACCGCGAACGGGTCGGCGACGCGCTTGCGCGGGTCGGATTGTCGGGTTTTCAGAAAAGATTGCCCGGTTCGCTTTCGGGCGGGGAACGCCAGCGCGTCGCGTTTGCCCGGGCGCTCGTGCGCGACAGGCCCTACCTGCTCCTCGACGAACCCTTTGCCGCGCTCGACCCGGACCTGCGCCGCGCCATGGCGGATCTTCTTAAGGATCTGCAGGCGGAAACCGGAAAGACCGTGCTGATGATCAGCCATGATCGTGCCGAGCTGGAACAGATCGCACACGCAATCGTTCCTATTGTTGAAGGTCGGCTGGGTCGCGTGAAACCCGTCGTACCGGTATAATTGCGGCTGAAACCGGCATCGCCACAATTTGGACGCCACCCGATGGCAAGCCGATCAGGTCCCTGACGCTTGCAGCTTTGCAACGGTTGAGCGGAATGATTGCGATCCTCTAGGCAAATCGCCGGGAAATCGGATAGAGGGTGGGCGATCGGACCTGTGAAGGCTGACGGGTTTTGAGAGATTCGCCAATGCGTTGTCGCGCGGCGTGAACAGGGAGACTGCGGAACTGCTTACGAGGGAACGTCAGCCGAGGTTCAAGGCCTTCGCTGCTCGGGCGATGGAACCTGCGTTTGTGGACATCAAGCGTGCGGGCCGTCTGTCCGTGCTCGTGGTGACGCTCGCCCTTTCGGGCTGCCAGTCGCTTCTTGACCAGACCTACGAAGCCAATGTCGCGCCCTCCTCCAATCCGCAGATCGTCGAGGAAGTCCAGAAGGACGACCCGCGTGCGCAGATGGGCGCGCGCGAGCATCCGCGCATCGTCGCGAGCTACGGCGGCGAATACAAGGACGAGAAAACGGAACGGCTTGTCGCCCGGATCGCCGGATCGCTGACCGCCGTCTCCGAAAATCCGCAGCAGTCCTACCGCATCACCATTCTCGATTCGCCCGCGATCAACGCCTTCGCTCTGCCGGGCGGCTATCTCTATGTCACACGCGGCCTGCTGGCGCTTGCCGATGACGCGTCGGAAGTGGCGGCCGTGCTGGCGCATGAAATGGCGCATGTGACCGCCAATCACGGCATCGAGCGGCAGAAACGCGAAGAGGCTGAGGTGATCGCCAGCCAGGTGGTCGCCGAAGTGCTCTCCAGCGATCTTGCCGGCAAGCAGGCGCTTGCCCGCGGCAAGCTGCGCCTTGCCGCCTTCTCGCGAAACCAGGAGCTGCAGGCCGACCTCATCGGCGTGCGTACGCTCGGCGAAGCCGGCTACGACCCCTATGCCGCTGCCCGGTTCCTCAATGCGATGGAGGCCTATGCCCGCTTCCAGTCGAGCGATCCGGACTCCGATCCGAGCCTCGACTTCCTTTCGAGCCATCCGAGCGCGCCGCAGCGCATCGAGCTTGCCCGCCGCCATGCCCGCGCCTTCGGCCCTGAGGGCAGCGTCGGCGATGTCGGGCAGGGTTACTATCTTGACGGCATCGACGGACTGCTTTTCGGCGACAGCCCGCAGGAAGGCTATGTCCGCGGCCAGACCTTCATGCACGGCAAGCTTGGGATCCGCTTCACGGTGCCGGAAGGCTTCCATATCGACAACAAGGTCGAGGCGGTGCTGGCGACCGGCCCCGGCGACGTGGCGATCCGTTTCGACGGTGTCACCGACAACCGCCGCCAGAGCCTGTCGAACTACATTTCCAGCGGATGGGTGGCCGGTCTCGACCCGGCCAGCATCACGACGCTGAAGATCAACGGCCTGGAGGCGGCAAACGCCAAGGCATCGGCCGACAAGTGGGACTTCGACGTTACCGTCATTCGCGACGGCAAGCAGATCTACCGCATCCTCACCGCCGTGCCGAAGGGCGATCCGCGCTTGCCGCAGGTCGCCGAAACGGTGCGCTCGAGCTTCCGTCGGATGACGCCGGCGGAAATCGAAAGCCTGAAACCGTTGCGCATCCGCGTCGTGACGGTCGCGCAGGGCGATACGATCGGCAGTCTCTCGGGCCGGATGATGGGCACCGAGCGCAAGCTCGAGCTCTTCAAGCTCATCAACGGCTTCCCGTCCGGCAAGGTCCTTTCGCCGGGCGAGCGCGTCAAGATCGTCTCGGAATAGTTCCTTGCCTCGCGCGGCATGGCGCCGCGAACCGCAGGTGCGGGTTTTCATCCGTGCCGCAATGCGCTAGACCGCGCTCGCGGCCCGGCATTGCAGGGCCTTTGAAGCGAATGAGGAAGCGGGCATGCGTTATTTCATCACCGGTACGGCCGGGTTCATCGGCTTTCACCTCGCACGGCGTCTCCTGGAAGACGGACACGAGGTGTTCGGCATCGACGGGATGACCCGGTACTACAACCTCAAGCTCAAGGAAGCGCGCAACGCGGCGCTGGCGCAGTTCCCGTCCTTTACCGGGCGGATCGGCATGCTGGAGGACAATGGCTTCCTGCGCGAGGCGGTGATGGATGCCAAGCCGGATGTGATGATCCACCTCGCCGCCCAGGCTGGCGTGCGATACAGCCTCGAAAATCCCAAGGCCTATCTGGATTCCAACCTTGTCGGCACCTGGAACATCCTGGAGCTGGCGAAGGAGCTGCAGATCGGCCATCTGATGCTGGCGTCCACCTCATCCGTCTATGGCGCCAATCCGGAGGTTCCCTTCCGTGAAAGCGACAAGACGGACGAGCCCCTGACCTTCTACGCCGCCACCAAGAAGGCGACAGAACTGATGGCGCACAGCTATGCCCATCTCCACAAGTTCCCGATCACGGCATTCCGCTTCTTCACCGTTTACGGTCCCTGGGGCCGGCCGGACATGGCGCTCTTCAAGTTCGCCAAGGCGATGCTCGACGGCCAGCCGATCGAGATCTACGGCGAAGGCAAGATGAGCCGCGACTTCACCTATATCGATGATCTGGTCGAGGCGATCGTGCGGCTCTCCGCCATTGCGCCGGCCGAGGCGAACCGCGTCACCAAGCCGGGCGTGACCGATACGCTGTCGCACCAGGCACCGTTCCGCGTCGTCAACCTCGGCGGCGGCCAGCCGGTCGGTCTGATGGAATTCGTGGAAACGATCGAGAAGGCGATGGGGCAACCGGCGATCCGCAAGATGCTGCCGATGCAGAAGGGTGACGTGCCGCGCACCTTCGCCGCTCCGGATCTCCTGCAGGCGCTGACGGGCTATACGCCGTCGACCACGGTCGAAGAGGGCGTGAAGGCCTTCGTTGAATGGTATCTCGACCAGGGCCGGGCGCTCGAATAGCCCGCCGCAAAGGGCCACTGAAACCGAAAACGCCGCGACCATCCTCTGGTCGCGGCGTTTTCTTTTGCTTCAATCGCGATTGAAGATCTTGCGGTCGAGGCTCAGCGAGCCGCCGCCGGCGAAGACGAGGTACAGGAAGACGAAGCAGAAAAGGATCGCCGCGTCGCCGCCGTTGAGGATGGGGAAGAAGCTCTTCGGGAAGTGGGCCATGAAATAGGCGACGGCCATCATGCCGGACAGAATGAAGGCGGAGACGCGGGTGTAAAGGCCGAGAATGATGGCCGCACCAAAAACGAATTCCAGAGTGCCCGCGAAGCCGAAGAAGGAGAAGAGCTCGACCGCGCCGCGTTCGGATGCCGGGAAGTTGAAAAGCTTCTGCGTGCCGTGCTCCATGAAAGTGAGGCCGGTGACGATCCTCAGGATCGACAGGACAAGGGGAGACCTTGCGGTAAGTGCGGCGGCAAAATTCGAACTGCTCATGAAATCCTCATCAATGTGCTTGTGGCGTGAATGGACGAAACCATGTCCTGCTGCGGTCGATAGCAGATAATATGAGCAGGAATATCCTGTTTTTGGTCGCCTCACGGCAATGTGAAATTCCGCGAGTTCATTTGGGGAACCCCCTCCAGCCTATGCATGGCATGCATCATCCAACGACAAATCAGCGTTGTTGCATCGCCGGTCCAATGGCTATGTACATCATCAATCGAGCCGCTAAGCTGATGACCGCAATTTTCTGAAGGAGAACTCCGATGGCAGCCAATTCCGCTCACTCCCACAAAGGCGGGGCATTCGCCTGGGAGGATCCCTTTCTCCTCGACGACCAGCTGTCCGACGAAGAGCGGATGATCCGCGATGCCGCCGCCGGGTTTGCAACCGACCGGCTGCTGCCGCGGGTCGAGGACGCCTATCTCAACGAGACGACCGATCCGGAGATCTTCCGGGAAATGGGCAAGGCCGGCCTGCTTGGCGTCACGGTGCCGGAAGAATACGGCGGGGCGGGCGCCTCCTATGTCTCCTACGGCCTCGTGGCGCGAGAAGTGGAGCGTGTCGATTCCGGCTACCGTTCGATGATGAGCGTCCAGTCTTCGCTGGTCATGTTTCCGATCTACGCCTATGGCTCGGAAGAGCAGCGCAAGAAGTATCTGCCGAAGCTTGCGTCCGGTGAATTCATCGGCTGCTTCGGCCTGACCGAGCCTGACGCCGGCTCCGATCCGGGCGGCATGAAGACGCGTGCGATCAAGACCGATGGCGGCTACCGCCTGATCGGCTCGAAGATGTGGATTTCCAACGCACCGATCGCCGACGTCTTCGTCGTCTGGGCGAAATCGGAAGCGCATGGCGGCAAGATCCGCGGCTTCGTGCTGGAGAAGGGCATGAAGGGTCTTTCGGCGCCGAAGATCGGCGGCAAGCTGTCGCTGCGCGCCTCGATCACCGGCGAAATCGTGCTCGACAATGTCGAGGTCGGCGAGGACGCGCTTCTGCCGAACATCGAGGGTTTGGGTGGTCCGTTCGGCTGCCTCAACCGCGCCCGCTACGGCATTTCCTGGGGTGTCATGGGTGCGGCCGAGGACTGCTGGCTGCGCGCCCGCCAGTACGGCCTCGACCGCCACCAGTTCGGCAAGCCGCTTGCCGGCACGCAGCTCTTCCAGAAGAAGCTTGCCGACATGCAGACGGAGATCGCGCTCGGCCTGCAGGGATCGCTGCGCGTCGGCCGCCTGATGGACGATGGCCGTTTCGCGCCGGAAATGATCTCGATCGTCAAGCGCAACAATTGCGGCAAGGCGCTCGACATCGCCCGCCAGGCCCGCGACATGCACGGCGGCAACGGCATCCAGATCGAATACCACGTCATGCGTCACGCGCAGAACCTGGAAACGGTCAACACCTATGAGGGCACGCACGACGTTCATGCGCTGATCCTCGGCCGTGCCCAGACCGGCATCCAGGCGTTCTTCTGATGACGGATTTGCGCGCAGCGCCGCTTGCGGGACTGAAGGTCGTCGAACTGGCCCGCATCCTTGCCGGTCCGTGGACCGGCCAGACGCTCGCCGACCTCGGCGCCGAGGTGATCAAGGTGGAGAGCCCCGGCGGCGACGACACCCGCACCTGGGGGCCGCCCTTCATCGAGCGGCCTGACGGCAAGGGCGGCACCGAAAAGGTGGCCGCCTATTTCCACGCCGCCAATCGCGGCAAGTCCTCCGTCGTCTGCGATTTCGCCAATCCGGACGATCTCGCGCGGGTCAAGGCGTTGATCGCCGACGCCGACGTGCTGATCGAGAACTTCAAGGTCGGCGGATTGAAGAAGTTCGGGCTCGATTACGAGAGCGTGTCGAAGCTCAATCCACGCCTCGTCTACGCCTCCGTCACCGGCTTCGGCCAGGACGGGCCGCGCGCCGCGACCGCCGGCTACGACTTCCTCATCCAGGGCATGTGCGGGATCATGGACCTGACCGGCGAGCCGCAGGGCGAGCCGCAGAAGGTCGGCGTTGCCTGGATCGATATCTTCACCGGGCTTTACGGCGTGATCGGCATTCAGGCGGCCCTTGCGGAGCGTGAACGCTCCGGCCTTGGTCAGCATGTCGACCTGTCGCTGCTCGATGTCGGTGTTGCCGTTCTTGCCAACCAGGCGATGAATTTCCTCGCCGGCGGCAAGGTGCCGCACCGCATGGGTAATGCGCATCCCAACATCGTGCCATACCAGGTGTTTCCGGCAGCCGACGGACATCTGATCATCGCCTGCGGCAATGACCGGCAGTTTGCTGCGCTGTGCAGGATGCTGGGGCTCGACGGCCTCGCCGCCGACCCAGCCTATGCGACCAATCCGGCGCGCGTGGAAAACCGGGTGGCGCTTGCCGCCATGATCTCGGAAAAGACATTGGCTCGCACCAAGGACGAGCTGATCGCCGCGCTCGAGGCTGCCGGCGTTCCCGGTGGCCCGATCAACACGGTCGCCGAAGCGATCGGCGACAAGCAGATCGCCGCCCGCGGCCTGAAGATCGAGCCCGAAGGCCTGCCCGGCCTCAGGACACCCATCCAGCTGTCACGCAGCCCCATGGCGCTCGACAAGGCCGCTCCGGCTCTCGGTGCGGGGGAATGGGGATTTGCTTCGGACGAGGACAAGCGCTGAGAAATTGAATTGGAGCGCGGCCGTCAGGAGGCCGCGCAAAATCTCTCCATCTGCATGCGACGTCTGGAGAAGGCGTGCCAAAATGACGAAACGTGCGCGTCAGCGCACTCGTCTGTCATTCTCGATTTTTCGGAGAAACTGGAGCGGGCGAAGGGATTCGAACCCTCGACCCCAACCTTGGCAAGGTTGTGCTCTACCCCTGAGCTACACCCGCTCATCGTTCGCAGCCGGGGTAAGTAGTTGGCTGCGAGGTGTGTCGCTTGCGGCGACGGGCGCTATATGGCTCAACCAATTTCCAAATGCAACAGGGAAAAGACAAATCGGCGAAGAAATTTTCGGCGGTCCGCGAAAGCCGTTGAACGGCAGGGGTTCTGGGGTTTGCCGCAAAGTGCGATTGCCAAATACCGGCGAGGCTCGTATCAGAGGACGATGAGCCGGATGACCGGCGCGAACCAATGCAGACGAACAAGCGCATGCCGAAAACAGCCGACGACCTCTTCCGTTTCCTCGACGATCTGGGGATCAAGCATTCGACCAAGACGCACGAACCTGTGTTCACGGTCTCCGAGTCCGTCTCCCTGCGCGACGAGATTCCCGGCGGCCACACGAAGAACCTTTTCGTCAAGGACAAGAAGGATCAGTATTTTCTTCTGACCGTCGAGGAGAATGCGGTGGTCGACCTGAAAGCCGTGCACAAGGTGATCGGGGCTTCGAGCCGCGTGTCCTTCGGCAAACCGGAGAAGCTGATGGAATATCTCGGCGTGCTGCCGGGCTCCGTCACGGCGTTCGGTGCGATCAACGATGGCGGCAAGAATGTCACCTTCATTCTCGACGAAGAGTTGATGGAGCATGATATCATCAACTGCCATCCGCTTTCGAACGATGCGACGACGTCGATCGGACGCGATGACCTCATGGCCTTCATGCGGGCGACGGGACATGAGCCGCTCGTCTTGAAAGTGACCGGCGAGCTCAACATCTAAAGGCCAAGTTTAAAGCGGTCCTCGGCGGGCCGGTACGGGAGATTCCAATGAGCGGCTTCGACAATCCCTACGGTGGATACGGCAACGGCGTGATGCGCGGATCGGTCAACAGCGGCGCGGCTCCGACAGGCGGTCATGTCAAGGACACGACGACGGCCGGCTTCATGAAGGATGTCATCGAGGAATCGCGCAACCAGCCGGTCCTGGTCGATTTCTGGGCGCCCTGGTGCGGCCCCTGCAAGCAGCTCGCGCCGGTGATCGAGAAGGTGGTCGCCGAGGCTGGCGGCCGGGTCAAGCTCGTCAAGCTCAACATCGACGATCATCCTGCCATTCCCGGACAGCTCGGCGTGCAATCTATTCCGGCCGTCATCGCCTTTGTCGACGGCCGGCCGGTCGACGGGTTCATGGGGGCGGTGCCGGAAAGCCAGGTCCGCCAGTTCATCGAGAAAATTTCCGGACCGGAAGGCGCCGATCAGGCTGCCGAGATCGCCGGCGTGCTGGAAGAAGCCGACCAGCTTCTGGCGGATGGCGACTTCAACTCGGCCGGCCAGCTTTACGGCGCGGTCATGCAGGCCGATCCGGAGAACGCCAAGGCAATCGCCGGCATTGCCCGCTGCATGATTGCGGCCGGCCAGCAGGAGCGCGCCAGGGAACTGCTCGACCAGATTGGCGACGAGCTGAAGGCGGATGCGGATATCCAGTCGGTGATCAAGAAGCTCGAGCAGTTCGAAGAGGCCCGCAAGCTTGGCAATCCGGCGGAACTCGAGCACAAGCTGGCACTCGACCCGGACGACCACGAGTCGCGCATGAAGCTTGCAAAGATCCTGAATGTGCAGGGCAATCGCGACGAGGCGGCCGATCATCTGCTGTTGATCATGCGCAAGGACCGCACTTTCGGCGACGATGCGGCACGCCGCCAGCTCCTGGAATTCTTCGATGCCTGGGGCTTCAAGGATCCGGCCACCATTGCCGCACGGCGCAAGCTCTCGACGCTTCTCTTCTCCTGAGAAAGGAAGCTCCGGCGTTGATCTGACGACCCTTGTTTTTTCTGCTGCAGGGGCCATCTTTGCAGATACGCGTTGTGACGAAAACAGCGTTTGGACGACAAGAGGAACAGTACAGGACGTCATGCAATGCATGCGGGCAACGCACGGTATATAAAGCGCGAAGATCTACCCGAGACGGTTCCGGTCTTCCCCCTTTCCGGCGCATTGCTGTTGCCGATGGGACAGATGCCGCTCAACATCTTCGAGCCACGCTATCTGTCGATGTTCGACGACGCGCTCGCCGGCTCCCGGCTGATCGGCATGGTCCAGCCGGCGCTCTGCGGCGAAGAGATCAAGGACAAGTACAGCGACAAGCCGGACCTCTGCTCGGTCGGCTGCATCGGTCGTATCACCTCGTTTGCCGAGACAGGCGACGGGCGCTACATCGTATCGCTGACCGGCATCTGCCGTTTCCGGGTGATGGACGAAATCCAGGGTGGGCGACCGTATCGCCGGGTCCACTGCATGCCGTTCGTCACGGACCTTTCGATGTCCGATGAGGAGGACAAGCTGGTCGACCGCAAGGGGCTTCTGGCCGCCTTCCGCGCCTATCTCGACGCCAACAAGCTCGACGCCGACTGGGACAGCATCGCGCATGCGAGCAATCGCAGCCTCGTCAATTCCCTGTCGATGATGTCGCCGTTCGGGCCAGCGGAGAAGCAGGCGCTTCTCGAGGCGCCGGACCTGAAGACGCGGGCCGAGACGTTAATCGCCATCACCGAAATCCTGCTTGCCCGCAGCTGCGGCGGCAGCGATCCCCTGCTGCAGTAGGATCGACATGGCCGACAAGCTCTCAAACGTCGATCCGAAACTGCTGGAGCTTCTGGTCTGTCCTCTGACCAAGGGCCGGCTGACGTTCGACCGCAAGGCCAACGAGCTCATTTCCGAAAAGGCAAGGCTTGCCTATCCCGTCCGCGACGGGATTCCGATCATGCTGGTGTCCGAAGCCCGGACGATCGAGGACTGAGCGCCGTCAGATCGGCTCGCCGACCAGCAGGCGGGGATTGCCCTTTTCATTGACGCCGGCCGCCTGGCCGATCAGGTAGCTCTTGACCATCGGCATCCGCTCCACAAGGCCGAGGCCGAAGTCGCGGGCGATGCGCACCGGCGCTATGTCGTTGGAGAACAGGCGGTTGAGAACGTCGGTCGTCACGCCCATGCGGAACGTGTCGAAGCGGCGCCAGGTCTGGTAGCGCTCGAGCACGTTCACAGATCCGATATCGAGGCCGAGCCGGGAGGCTTCGACGATGGTCTCCGCCAGCGCGGCGACATCCTTGAAGCCGAGGTTGAGGCCCTGGCCGGAAATCGGATGGATGCCGTGGGCGGCGTCGCCGGCAAGCGCCAGCCGCGGCGCAATGAAGGAGCGCGCCAGGGTCAGGCCGAGCGGAAAGGCCTTCTTGTCGCCAACGACCTTCAGGGCGCCGAGCTTGTGGCCGAAGCGGCGCTCCAGTTCTTCCTCGAAAATGAAATCGTCGGAGGCTACCAGCCGGTTGGCGTCTTCCGTCCGCTCTGTCCAGACCAGCGAGGAGCGGTTGTTCTTCAAAGGCAGGATGGCAAACGGGCCGGCGGGCAGGAAATGTTCCTCGGCGTAGCCGTTATGCGGACGCTCGTGCTCGACGGTCGTGACGATGCCGGACTGGCCGTAATCCCAGCGCACGATCTTGATGCCCGCCATGTCGCGGAGCTTCGAGCGCGCGCCGTCGCAGGCGACCAGGAGCCGGCTTTTCAGCACCTGCCCGTCGCTCAGCTGAACGGTGACGTCGGCGTCGCCGTTCTGGAAGGAGGCGACGGTGGTGCCGTAGATCACCGGGATGTCCAGCCTGTCGCAGGCTTTCAGCAGCGCGCCGACCATGACCTTGTTGGGGATCATGTGGGCGAAGGGCCGGCCTTTCTCCACGTCGCCGTCAAAGGTCAGGAACACCGGGCGCACGGGATCGCCGGTCTTCGAATCAGTGACGATCATCTTCTCGATCGGCTGCGCTTCCGGCTCGATATCTCCCCACACGCCGAACACTTCCAGCATGTGCGAAGCCGCGGCGATGATGGCGGAGGCGCGCTCTTCCTTCTGCCAGACGCCGGGCGGCGCCGCCTCGATCACCTTGATCGCGAGGTTGGGAGCCGCCTGCTTGATTGCCACAGCCACGGAAAGCCCTACATAGCCACCACCTGCGATCACGATATCCAGCATCGGTCTGCTCCTCTTGAGAATGTGTTGCGCTCTTATATAGATGAAACCCAACAAAGTTCCTATTGCATGGAGACGGTCCAAAATGTCGCGAGAAGACGAGAAGCCCACGGCGATGGAAACCCTGATCGCGACGCTGGATCTCGAAAAGCTCGAGGAAAACCTGTTTCGCGGCAACAGTCCGAAGGTCGGCTGGCAACGGGTGTTCGGCGGGCAGGTGATCGGTCAGGCGCTGATGGCGGCGCAGCGCACGGTGCCGGAAGACCGGTTCGTGCATTCGCTGCACGCCTATTTCATGCGCCCCGGCGATCCGTCGGTGCCGATCGTCTACCAGGTGGAGCGGCCGCTCGACGGGGCAAGCTTCGTCAATCGCCGGGTGCTGGCGATCCAGCACGGCAAGCCGATTTTCTCCATGTCGGCTTCGTTTCACATCGATGAGCCCGGCTTCGATCACCAGTTCGACATGCCTCAGGTCACGCCGCCGGAAGAGCTGATCCCCGAACAGCAGTTCAAGGAACTTTATCTCGAACAGGCGCCGGAGCCTGTGCGGCGCTATTGGGCACGTGAGCGGCCTATCGAGCTCAGGCCGGTTTCGCTGAAGCACTATATTTCCAAGGAGAAGCTCTCGCCTTCCCAGGATGTCTGGGTTCGTGCCACCGGGCCGGTGCCGAACATGCGGCATTTCCAGGCGGCGGTGCTGGCCTACCTGTCGGATATGACGCTGCTCGATACGTCGCTGTTTCCCTATGGCGTTTCGGTCTTCGATCCGTCCGTGCAGGCTGCTAGCCTCGATCATGCCATGTGGTTTCACCGCCCGTGCACGCTCGATGACTGGCTTCTCTACGTCGAGGACAGTCCGTCGGCCTTCGGCGCACGCGGCATGACACGAGGTAGCCTCTACAGCCGCGACGGCACATTGGTTGCCTCGGTGGCACAGGAAGGCCTGATTCGCCGCCGCACGCCTGCCTGACGTCCGACCCAAGGGCCACTTTCCAATTTTCGAATGATGAGGGCTGCCTTCAGTGGCGCGTCGGTACGAAGTGATGCTCCGAGGCGGGCTATCTTGCGTATCGAATAATCAATTTGCCTATTTTGCGGGCAATAAAATGGCAAATTTACGACATCTGCCTTTTGGTGCCTATCCATGAGGCAACTTTGAACGTCCGCTACCGGCAGGCGGATTCACCTTCTTTTAAGCTTTCCTTACTGTCACATCCCTGATTCACGGGCCCGTACGACGCGTTCCATGAATCTTTTTTCCATCCCCAGGCCTGCGACGCGAAAACTGGCACGCCGCTTGTATGGATATATCCGGCTGGCTGCAGATGTGATTGCGCGGCTGGATCAGACTGCACCGCAATTGCGATGCAAGAAAAGGATGGGATGTCAGATGAAAATCATTATGGCCATTATCAAGCCGTTCAAGCTCGACGAAGTGCGTGAAGCTCTCACGGCTGTCGGCATTCAGGGCCTGACCGTTACCGAAGTGAAGGGATACGGCCGCCAGAAAGGGCATACCGAAATCTACCGCGGCACCGAATATGCCGTCAGCTTTCTGCCCAAGTTGAAAATCGAAGTCGCCGTTTCCTCCGACATGGTCGAAAAGGCCATCGAAGCCATCGGCTCCTCCGCCAAGACCGGCCAGATCGGCGACGGCAAGATCTTCGTCTACACGCTGGATCAGGCTGTCCGGATCCGCACCGGCGAAACCGATTCCGAAGCGCTATAAGTTACGGCCACAAGGGGGTTTTCTCATTATGTCGTTTTCCAAAGTTTCTTCCATTCTCGGCCGTGTAAGCCTTGCTTCCGCCGCCCTTCTTGCGCCCGTCGTAGCGGTTGCCCAGGATGCCGCAGCCGCTGCTCCCGTTCCGGACAAGGGCGACACCGCCTTCATGTTCCTGAGCACCCTGCTCGTGCTGTTCATGATCATTCCGGGCCTCGCCCTGTTCTATGGCGGCCTGCTGCGCACCAAGAACATGCTGTCCATGCTCATGCAGTGCACGGTTGTCGCCTGCACGGTCATGATCATCTGGGTACTCTACGGCTACTCGTTCGCCTTCGGCGGCGGCACCAGCGCGTTCTGGGGCGGCACCGCCAAGATGTTCCTGTCTGGCGTGACGCCGGATAGCACGGCCGCGACCTTCTCCGACGCCGTCATTCCGGAATACATCTTCATCCTGTTCCAGATGACCTTCGCAGCCATCACCCCGGCCCTGATCCTCGGCGCCTTCGCTGAGCGCATCAAGTTCGGCGCCGCCGTTCTGTTCTGCGGCCTGTGGGTCACCTTCGTCTACTTCCCGGTTGCCCACATGGTCTGGGATGCCAATGGCCTGATCTTCGGCTGGGGCGCTCTCGACTTCGCCGGCGGTACCGTCGTTCACATCAACGCCGGTGTTGCCGGTCTGATCGGCGCCCTGATGATCGGCAAGCGTGAAGGCCTCGGTCGCGACATGATGGCTCCGCATTCGCTGACGATGACCTTCATCGGCGCTGCGATGCTGTGGTTCGGCTGGTTCGGCTTCAACGCCGGTTCCAACCTGGAAGCAACGGGCGGTGCAATGCTCGCCGCGGTCAACACCTTCGTTGCCACCGCAACTGCAACGCTGTCCTGGTCGCTCGTCGAAAAGATGACCCGCGGCAAGGCCTCCATGCTGGGTGCAGCTTCCGGCATGATCGCCGGCCTGGTTGCCGTTACCCCGGCTTGCGGCACCATCGGCCCGATGGGTGCGATCGTGCTCGGCGCGCTTGTTTCTCCGCTCTGCTACTTCTTCGTATCGGTCGTGAAGAACAAGTTCGGCTATGACGACACCGCGGACGTTTTCGGCGTTCACGGCATCGGCGGCATCTTCGGCGCCATCGCCACCGGCGTCCTGACGTCCAGCGCCTTCGGTGGCACGGGTGCGGAGGATTTCTCCGTCGCCAGCCAGGTGGTCGTACAGGCCAAGGCCGTCCTCGTCACGATCCTTTGGACGGGTATCGGCTCTGCCGTGCTGTTCAAGATCACCGACATCGTCATCGGCCTGCGCGTTCCGCCGGAAGCCGAGCGGGAAGGTCTCGACCTCTCGTCGCACGGCGAAGCAGCCTATCACTCCTAATGCCCGGATGGCGCGGCTTTGGCCGCGCCGTCTGCCAATCTGCAATAAGCGGTTCCGGTTCACCCGGAGCTTCCTTGCCCGGGCCTCACAAAGGTCCGGGTCTTTTTTTGCCCGCCTGCTGCCCGGGCGTGCATGGTTAATGTGGCATTAACCGCCGTGGTTTACGGTCCCTAGCATATCCCGGAATCCGGGCTGGGGTCTCGAGATCATGCCGCCGTCGCCGCATCCGTTGCGGATCGCCATCTGCATGCTCGTCCCACCCGACCGTCTTTGAGTAAAAGTGGATTGTAGGTATGGGCAGAAGCACTTCGGCAGCAATGGACAGTCGCGCGGATCGGTTTTCCCTGACCGGGTTCGCCCTACGGCAGGTGAAGACCTTCTCGGGGCTCGGCATTTTCATCGTCCTGGCTCTGGCGGTCGCCGCGCTGGCGACCTGGAACGTGGACGATCCGAGCCTGTCCTATGCGACCGACAACCGGCCGACGAACATCCTTGGCTCCGCGGGGGCGGTGTTCGCCGATCTCGTGATGCAGTCCCTCGGCCTTGCCAGCGTATTTGCGCTGCTGCCCGTGCTCTCCTGGTCGCTGGCGCTGATTGCCGGCCGTCCTGTCAACCGCGTTCCGGCCCGAATCATCGCCTGGATCGTCGGCTCCATTCTTGTTGCGGCCGTCGTCGGCTGCTTTCCGGCGCCGGTGACCTGGCCCATTCCGAACGGGACCGGCGGTTTCCTCGGCGACATGATCCTGCGGTTTCCGGCGCTTTTCGTCGGGGCCTATCCGACCGGTACCTTCGCCATGGTGCTTGCCACCATCTTCGCGGTGCCGGCGCTCTGGCTCTATGCATTCGCGGCGGGCTTCGTCGGCAAGGAAGCGCCGGTGCGCGAAGAGCGTATCGAGATGCCGGGTTCCAAGCCACAGGCACGCACGATCGCCGAAAGCAGCCGCGACGACGAAGAGGATGAAGACGACGAGCGCGAAGGCACGGGGCTACTCGCACTTGGCGCGCTGGCGCACTACGCTTACACCGTCCGTGCCTGGTTCTCGCGACGCCTGGGCCTGAAGTTCAGCAGTGGCAGGTCGACATTCGATCCGGGCGAACCCTATGATTTCAACGACGAGGAATTCGTGACGCTGAACGCACCGCCGGTCGTGGAACCGGAAGTGCGTGGCGGTTTCGATCGCCGCGAACCGGAACTCGATGCGGGCTACGCCCCCGCAACGCGCCATGTGGTCTCCGCGCCCTCGATCTCGGTCGGTGACGAGGACGAATACGACGACGATCCGCCGTTCGATGTGGAGCCGCAGCGGGTCGCGCCGCGTGTCCAGCCGCAGCCGGTCCCTTCGCCTGCCCGGATCGCCCCCGCGGCACCTGCCGCTGCTGCTCCTTCCTCTGCTGCTCCTTCTGGCGCCCGCATCGTCGCTCCGGCCGCAGCACCCAAGCCCGGCAATCGGCTTGTACGCGAGGCGCAGCGCTCGTTCATCGATCCGGACGGCTTCCAACTGCCGAGCGTCCACCTGCTGGCCGAGCCGAAGAGCATAGCGCGCGATGTGACTCTGTCCCCCGAAGCGCTCGAGCAGAATGCCCGCATGCTGGAAGGTGTGCTGGAAGACTTCGGCGTCAAGGGCGAGATCATCCATGTGCGTCCCGGCCCGGTCGTCACCCTTTACGAGCTGGAACCGGCACCCGGCATCAAGTCGTCCCGCGTCATCGGCCTCGCCGACGATATCGCCCGCTCGATGAGCGCGATCTCGGCGCGTGTCGCCGTCGTTCCCGGCCGCAACGCGATCGGCATCGAATTGCCGAACCAGAAGCGCGAGACGGTCTATCTGCGCGAACTGGTCGCCAGCCGCGACTTCGAGACCAGCAAGGCGAAACTCGCCATGGCGCTCGGCAAGACGATCGGCGGCGAGAGCGTCATCGCCGATCTGGCCAAGATGCCGCATCTGCTGGTCGCCGGTACCACCGGCTCCGGTAAGTCGGTCGCCATCAACACCATGATCCTGTCTCTGCTCTACCGCATGTCGCCGGAACAATGCCGGCTGATCATGATCGACCCGAAAATGCTGGAACTCTCCGTCTATGACGGCATCCCGCATCTGCTGTCGCCGGTCGTGACCGATCCGAAGAAGGCCGTTGTCGCGCTGAAATGGACCGTGCGCGAGATGGAAGACCGCTACAAGAAGATGTCCAAGATCGGCGTGCGCAATATCGACGGCTTCAACAGCCGCGTCGAGCAGGCGCTGGCCAAGGGCGAGCAGATCACCCGCACAGTGCAGACCGGATTCGACCGCGAGACGGGAGAGGCGATCTACGAGACAGAAGAATTCGACCTGCAGGCCATGCCCTATATCGTCGTCATCATCGACGAAATGGCCGACCTGATGATGGTCGCCGGCAAGGACATCGAAGGCGCGGTCCAGCGTCTGGCGCAGATGGCGCGTGCCGCCGGCATTCACGTCGTCATGGCGACGCAGCGTCCGTCGGTCGACGTCATCACCGGTACCATCAAGGCGAACTTCCCGACCCGCATCTCCTTCCAGGTGACGTCGAAGATCGACAGCCGCACCATTCTCGGAGAGCAGGGCGCCGAACAGCTGCTCGGCATGGGCGACATGCTCTACATGGCCGGTGGCGGGCGCATCCAGCGTGTCCACGGTCCCTTCGTCTCCGACAATGAAGTCGAGGAGATCGTCAGCTACTTGAAGACGCAGGGCGCGCCGGAATATCTGGACGCGATCACAGCGGATGACGACGAGGATGACGATCAGGGCGGCGGGCCGTCCGGGACCTCCAATCTTGCCGATTCGGACGATCCCTACGACCAGGCGGTCGCCATCGTGCTTCGCGACGGCAAGGCCTCGACATCCTACGTCCAGCGTCGGTTGGGCATCGGCTACAACCGCGCCGCTTCGCTCATCGAGCGGATGGAGCAGGAGGGTATCATCGGCCCGGCCAACCACGCCGGAAAGCGTGAAATCCTGGTGCCGACGGAGCGGGACATCATCGAAGGCCACAACTGATCGGGGACACGAAAAGGTGAGGTCAGCGCCTTGCCGATGTCACGAAGAAGCCTAGTTTGATTGGCAAACGGTGGGTCTGTGCAAGGAAAACGATATGAAAAACACAAAAAGTCTTCCGGCTTATAGTCTTACACGGCGTCAGTTCGCAGGAAGCCTGGCCGCTGCCGCCCTCTTTGCGTCCGTCCGTCCGACCTTTGCGGCGACGGCTGAAGGCGCGTCCGCCCAGAAGATCGCCGATCATTTCTCCTCGGTCAAAACCATGATGGGCGAATTTGTGCAGTTCGGCCCCCGTGGCGATCAGACCGGCGGCAAGTTCTATATCGAACGCCCCGGCAAGCTCAGGTTCAATTATGCCGATCCGTCGCCGATGCGAGTCATTTCGGACGGCAAGGCCGTCGTCATCGGCAACATGAAGCTCGGAACATGGGAGCTTTATCCGCTGTCGAAGACGCCGCTCAGCCTGCTGCTGGCCGACCACATCGACCTGTCCGACGACATGGTCCGCGGCGTCAAGACGGAGCAGGATCTCACCACCATCGTCATGGGCAACAAGACCATCTTTGGCGATTCCACCATCACCATGATGTTCGATCCGAAGACCTTCGACCTGCGCCAGTGGACCATCCGCGACGCGCAGGGCAAGGACACGACGGTGATGATCCTCAACGTCCAGACCGGCGTCGATTTCGGTCGCCGGGTGTTCGAGATCCCCTATGACGAGGTCCGTCGCGGACGCTGACTTCAAGGCGTCTCGTCGACGCCCTGTGGATAAGAGGCGGTGCGCCGAAAGGCTGCACCGCCTTTCCTGTTCAAGGCCGGCAAATTTGCCTAAACCGTTGGGACAATCCGACGAGGCCCGCCATGACACTTTCGATCACCACCTGGAACATCAATTCCGTGCGGCTGCGCATGCCGATCGTGGAGCAGTTCCTGAAGGCCCAGCAGCCGGATATCATCTGCCTGCAGGAGACGAAGTGCTCCAACGACCAGTTCCCTTCAAAGCCGCTGAAGGCGCTCGGCTACGAGCATCTGGCGATCCATGGCCAGAAGGGCTATCACGGCGTGGCGATCGCCTCGCGCATCCCGATCACGGAGATTGCCAGCCGCGACTATTGCCAGGTGGGTGACGCCCGGCACGTTTCGGTCGTCTTCGAGAAGGCCAACCGCAAGATCCGGCTGCACAATTTCTATGTGCCGGCCGGCGGCGACGAGCCGGACCGGGCGATCAATCCCAAGTTCGGCCACAAGCTTGATTTCGTCGAGGAGATGAAGCTGCTGCATGCCGAAGCCGATGCAGGCGTGTCGTCTATTCTCGTCGGCGATCTCAACATCGCGCCTTATGAGGAAGACGTCTGGTCGCACAAGCAGCTTCTGAAGATCGTCAGCCACACGCCGGTGGAGACCGAGGGGCTTTTGGAGGTCATGCAGAAGGGCGCCTGGGTCGATCTGATGCGCCAGCACGTGCCGATGACGGAAAAGCTCTACACCTGGTGGAGCTACCGCGCCAAGGACTGGGAAGCCGCCAATCGTGGTCGCCGCCTCGACCATATCTGGTCGTCGGCGGATCTGGCGCCAGCGCTGACGCGGGTCGATGTGCTGAAGGAAGCGCGCGGCTGGGAGCGGCCTTCGGACCACGTTCCAGTTACGGCACATTTCGATATCTGAGCAGATAAGCCGTTACTGGAAGCGATGCCGCATCGAGGCGATGCGGCTGATGAGGGCGCTGAAGTTTTCCCGGAGGCGTTCCTCGACGATGCCGCCGATGTCGGGATATTCCTCGACCAGCCGATAGAAGAGCGCGCGGGATATCTTCAGGAGCTCGCAGTCCTCACGTGCCACGGCGGTCAGCTTGCGGCTGACGGCGGAAATCAGCGCCAGTTCCGAAATCAGCGATCCCGGCAGGGCGATCGCCTGTTCCTCCTGGGTTCCGGCGCGGTCGACGGAAAGCATCTGCAGGCTGCCATGGACGATCACATAGGCGCAGTCGGCTGGTTCGTTCTGGCGGAAGAGAACGCCTCCGGCGCTCAAGTGCAGATGTTCGGCGCCGAATGCGATCAGCCGCAGTTGATCGCCGTTCAGTCCCTTGAACAGCGGCACTTTCGACAGAATGTTGATATCGGTGTTGAGCGCCATTCAGCGGGGATCCTACGGTACGATCTTGTAACCGCCGTTTTCGGTTACGAGAATTTCCGCATTGGACGGATCGCGTTCGATCTTCTGGCGCAGGCGGTAGACGTGGGTTTCCAAAGTGTGGGTTGTCACGCCGGAATTGTAGCCCCAGACCTCCTCCAGCAGCACATCGCGGGTGACGACCTTCTGCTCGGCCCTATAGAGGAAGCGGATGATCGCGGCTTCCTTTTCCGTCAGCCGGATCTTCTTGCCGGCTTCGTCCGTCAAAAGCTTCTGGCTCGGCTTGAACAGATAGGGTCCGATGTTGAAGGTCGCGTCCTCGCTCTGCTCGTGCTGGCGAAGCTGCGCACGGATGCGGGCAAGCAGCACGGCGAAACGGAACGGCTTGGTGACGTAGTCGTTGGCGCCAGCTTCCAGGCCCAGGATCGTGTCGGCATCGGTGTCGTGGCCCGTCAGCATGATGATCGGCGCCTTGAAGCCGCCCTTGCGCAGGAGCTTCACCGCCTCGCGGCCGTCCATGTCCGGCAGGCCGACATCCATGACCAGAAGATCGACCGGGTTGGCGCGCGCGGTCTGGATACACTTGGTTGCCGTCGCTTCCTGAAGAATGTTGAATTCGTCATAGAGCGAGAGCTGTTCCGTCAGCGTCTCCCTGAGATCGTCATCGTCATCGACCAGCAAGATGGTACGGGCTGTCATGCGTGTGCCTTTTCTCGAGCAATGGCTGACCGCCGGACGAAAAATCGTTCTGGCAAATCAGGGAATGGTGTACCGGTTTTTCCGGGATAAGGCAAAATGCCTGTCCCGATTGGAGAGCCAGCAAGGGCGAAAGTCTGTGAACAAACGGGTCAATACAGCCGGCGGAATGATAAAGCCAAGACAAAACAGCGTGATCGCCGTTCGGCGGAGCCCGCTGGACGAGCGGCGCGGCCTCCTGCGACTGGAGCATTTGACCATCCCGACCGCGCTTGGGCGGTCCGGGATCGGAAGTGGCAAGCGGGAAGGCGACGGCAAGACGCCGCGGGCGGCGATGCGGCTTCTGTACGGCTTCTACCGGGCCGACCGGATCATGCGGCCCGCGACGCGCCTCCCGCTGATTGCGCTGAAACCGGGCATGCTGTGGTGCGATGCGCCGAACCATCCCGCCTATAACCGTCTCGTCAATGCTCCGTTTCCGGCGAGCCACGAAACGTTGATGCGGGAGGATCACCTCTATGACGTCTGCCTGGTGATGGACTGGAACGTTCGCTCACGCCGGCGTGGCGGGGGATCGGCGATTTTCCTGCATCTCGCCCGCCCCGGATATCGTCCGACGGAGGGTTGCGTGGCGGTCAGCCTCACGGACATGCGTAAGCTATTGTCCATTGCCCGCTATGGAACCATCGTGAAGGTCCTTTGAGCGACGCCTAGGAGAGGCTGCGGGGCGTGACGAACCGCTCCAGCCGGCCGCTCTTCGGGGTGAGGCCCGACCAGTCCGCCTCGGAGAAGTCGATGACGGCTAGGCCAGCGGTCGGGAACTTGCGAGCGAGGTTACCCGTGTCCTCGCCGTCGCGAAGGAGCGCCAGCGCCAGATCCTGAAGTCCCGGATTGTGCCCGATCACCAGAAGAGTGGTGCACCTTGATGTCTGGCTTCGGATGACGTCTGCAATGCGTTCGGCCGGCGCTTCGTAAATGTCGCCGAGATACCCGGCGTCCGCATCTTTCGCCACATGGGCCTGAACCCGCGACCAGGTCTGGCGCGTGCGCAGAGCCGTCGAGACGATAACCCGGTCCGGTACCAGGCCTTCCCTTGCCATATATGCGCCCATTGCGGGCGCCGCCTTTTGGCCACGGGGGGCCAGTGGCCGGTCGTGATCGTCCACCCCATCCGGCCAGGCGGACTTGGCGTGTCGCAACAGCATCAGACGTGGCATATCATACCTCTCTCTTGGGCTCGGCCCGAAGGATGTGCGGCAGGGGTTATCAAATTCATGTCTTGCCCTAGGTATAGGGTCGACTTGAATTCCTTGCCGGCGTCATTCCGACTGCCGGTGCCGCCGATCCGGTGGAAAACTCAAGAGACAATCTGGAGGATCAGCATGAGCAGTCAACCAACAATCGCGCTCAACGATGGCAATTCCATTCCGCAGGTGGGCCTCGGCGTCTGGCAGACACCGGACGAGACCGCGGCGCCTGCGGTTCGTGCGGCGATAGGGGCGGGTTATCGCCATGTCGATACGGCGGCGGTCTATGAGAACGAGCGCGGCGTCGGCGAGGGCATCCGGACTTCGGGCGTTGACCGTTCCGAGATCTTCCTGACGACCAAGCTCTGGAACGACCGCCAGGGCTATGATTCGACTATGAAGGCCTTCGACGAAAGCCTGAAGCGGCTCGGGACGGACTATGTCGACCTTTATCTCATCCACTGGCCGTCGCCGCATCGCGGTCTCTTCGGTGACAGCTGGAAGGCCTTCGTCAAGCTGAAGGAGGAAGGCCGCGTCCGTTCGATCGGCGTTTCCAATTTCGGTGCCGAGCATCTGAAGCAGATCATTTCGGAAACCGGTGTCACCCCGGTGCTGAACCAGGTCGAGCTGCACCCGGATTTCCAGCAGCGTGCGCTGCGCAATGTGCACTCCGCCCTCGGTATAGCGACCGAATCCTGGAGCCCGCTGGGTCAGGGCAAGCTGCTGTCGAACGACACGATCGCCGGCATCGCCAAGAAGCACGGCCGTACGCCGGCGCAGATCATCATCCGCTGGCATATCGAGAACGGACTGGTCGTCATCCCCAAGTCGGTCAATCCGGATCGAATCGCGGAAAACTTCCGGGTCTTCGACTTCTCGCTGGATGCCGACGACATGGCGACGCTGGACGGTCTCGATTCGGCTTCCGCGCGGATCGGGCCCGATCCGGTGACCGCGACGTTCTGATCTGCCGGAGACGGCGGCTACTTGTCCACGAGCTTCAGGACCTTGTCGAACACCTTGAGGACCTGCTGCAATTCATGGCCGCGTTTGAGGATGCGGCCGTCGGTGTTGATCACCGAATATGCGCCCTGTTTTGTTGCAAGCTTGGGGTTCTTCTCGACGCGGTAAAGCGGCATTTCGCCGGATCGCTTGAAGATGGAGAAGACCGCGCGATCCTTCAGGTGATCGATCGCGTAGTCGCGCCATTCGCCCTCGCCGACCATGCGGCCGTAGATCCTGAGGATGAGATCGAGTTCTCGGCGGTGGAACGTGACAGGCAGCGAATCCTTGGCCTTGCGGTACTCCTGGAGATCGACAACGATCGGCGAAGTGCCCGACACGTTCTCCGAGCGGTAAGGCCTTTCTGTCGAATCAGTCATATCTCTCCCGCAGCATGAACATGACAACGTCATGTCAGTTTGCCCCAGATGTCGCAAAATGCAAGGGGAGCGATGGTTCCGCCGGGTAGCGCCGGTTGCGGGCCATTAATCCCGCACGCGCCGCATTTCAGTCAAAACTCAGCCGCATTTCCGGGTGACAGTGTGATCGTTGCCTGGCGCCCTAGCGCCAATCATGGTCCGGTCCTGGTTCATTGCCCCCAACCCCAGCCCCAAAATGAGCCAAGGCCGGACCACTTCCTTTCCGGAGACCGGTGGCAACCTTTCCAAAGACATGACAGGTCAGTTCTTCGCCATCACGGTGGTCGCGCCGCGTATGGCTTTCGGCGTGCCGTCCTCGGCATATTCCTGCAGCAACACTGCGCAGCCATTGCCCTTGACGTTCTTGAAGACGCTCTTGGGCAGGCTGATCTTCAGGTCGCTGCCATTCCACATGCCGACGGTCTGCACGTCCGTCACGCTGTGCCAGTAGGTCACCGTCCGGCCGTTGTTTTCACCGGCCTTGATGTCGACTGTGCGCTTGTCGTTGAAGTAGACCACCACGACGTCGGCCTTGCCGGTGCCCTTGCCGATCTCGATATCGAGTTCGTTGCCGTTCATAGCCGCGCGGACGGGAACCGTCATGCCGTCGCCATCGGCTTGCTGCTTCGTCAATCGCGCGTTGATGCCGGCAACGTCGGAGCCGATGATGTGGTCGCGTCCGTTGAGGACCGCCTGCGGCGTGTAGACGCCGCTGCGGCCGAGCGTCTTCGCGTAGCCGTACTGGCGAGCCGTAAAGGCCGGTGCGCTCATCGTGTCGGGCCAGCCGAGCGAATTCCAGTAGTCGACATGGTAGGACAGGCCGACAATGTCCCCCTGCTGGATCAGCTTGCCGAGCGCCGCGTCGGCAGGCGGACAGGAGGAGCACCCTTGAGAGGTGAAGAGTTCCACGACGCCTTTCGGCGTGCCGTCGGCATTTGCCAGTCCGCCCGACAGCAGCAGCGCTGTCAGTGCAGTCATGATCGTTTTCATGTTCATTCCCTGTGAGGCGGGCATGGCGCCGCCTCTTCTATCCGAGTGATTATCCTGAACATAGTGAAGGCGCGCTTCAACAGGAATTCACTTTGGGGTGAGCGTGGCGAGAGTGAATATCGATCGCCAAGGCACGCACTCCCTTGCGTACCTGAGCTGGATAGGCGAGCCTCGACGGGAAGTCATGTTCCCACGAGAATACAGAGGAGCTGCCATGCCCGTCATCCGACTGGCCGACGCCATAGTTGAGCGTCCCGACCCATCCAATTCCGATCCGGAGCTTGGCACCTATTGGGCGGCGCTCTTCAGCGACACTGGGGGCCTCACCCAGTTCGGCGCCTTTCTCGAGGTGCTGCCGCCGGGTTCGAAATCCTCCCACCAGCATTGGCATGAGTGCGAAGATGAATTCGTCTATATGCTGGAAGGCGAGGTGGTGCTGCTGGAGGGTGACACGGAGACAGTCATGAGGCCCGGGGATGCTGCGACCTTCAAGGCCGGCGTTGCGCTCGGCCACCGGCTGGAAAACCGGTCGACCGCCGATGCGCGCTATCTTGTCGTTGGGACGCGGTCCCAGAATGATATCGTGCATTATTCCACCAAGGACCGGCTGCTGACGAAAACGGACGGCCGGAAAGTTCTGACCGACCGGGCGGGAAATCCCATAACCCCCTAGCGGTCATGCTTCGGGGTATTGCACCTTGTCCGTCCCGGCCATGGGTGAACGTTGCTCCGCCGGCCGGGCCCGCAGGGTGCGGTTCCGGCCGGCTGCCTTGGCGCTGTAGAGCGCCTCGTCGGCGCGCTTGAAGACATCCCGCAGCCATTCGGTTCCGCGTGTTTCGCTGACTCCGAAACTCGCCGTGATGCCGCCGCGCGCAAGCGGTTCCAGCCTGAGATTCTCCATCGCTTTCCTGACACGCTCGGCGATCTGCCAGCCCTCGTCCAGCGGTGTATCTGGCAGCACCATGCAGAATTCCTCGCCGCCGATGCGGGCCGCGATGTCGAAGCTGCGCAGACAGGTGCGCAAGACCTCGCCGGTCGCAACCAGCACGCTGTCGCCGACGTCGTGCCCGTGGCGATCGTTGATCGATTTGAAGTTGTCGAGGTCGAACAGCACGACGGACAGCGGCTTGCCGCTCCGTCCCGCCTTGGCGATTTCCTCCTCCAGCCGTTCCGTCAGCCACCGGCGATTGCCGAGGCCGGTCATATCGTCGGACAATGCCTGCCGGCTGAGCCTTTTCACCGTCGCGCCCATGTCCCGGGTCATCGCGTCGATCGCATCTGAAAGGACGCCGATCTCGTCCTCCCTGCCGGGGCATGACGGGCTCCAGGGCGCGCCACCGGGCTGATGGGCGCGCAGCGCCGAGGCCATGGCGCGCAGGGGACGCAGATAGATATTGAGGATCACGAGACAGGAGACCGTGCCGACGAGCGTGGCGGCCGTCAGCAGTATGAGGATGCTTTTCGTATCCAGTGCAAAGCCGAAGGAGAGATAGGCGACGGCGGCAATCAGGGGCAGGTGAATGCAGGCGAAGCAGGTGACGAATATCTTCAGCGTCAATGACTTGCGAAGAATCCGCGTGACAGAACTCAAAGCTGGCATAATCGGTGAGTGACCTTCCCGTATTGTCTGTCCCAAGCCCTGTCGCCGGCCCAAACTAGGGGCCGGTATTTACCGAATTGCTAATAAGCGAACGGAAATTTTAACGACAAGCGCCATCCGGCATATTCGTCCACAGCCGTCATCCGGCAAGGGCAGCGGCGGCGCTGTGATTGATATTAAACCATGTGGTTGACTATTTTCTGCGGCCATGTATATTCAACCGCATGGTTAAGCAACAAGATCCTGAGCTCGATATCATCTTCCACGCCCTTGGCGACGCAACGCGTCGCCGGATGCTCGGCGACCTGATCGATGGCGAGAAGACCGTGAGCCAGCTCGCGGAGCCCTTCTCCATGTCGCTCGCCGCCGCGTCGAAGCACATCAAGGCGCTGGAAAATGCCGGACTCATTCGCCGCGAGGTGCGCGGGCGGGTCCATCTCTGCCGTCTCGATCCAGGCCCGCTCGCCTCCGCCAGCCGATGGCTCAGCGTCTACGAGCGCTTCTGGACCGGCCGCCTCGACATGCTCGAGCAGCTCTTGCGCGATGAAGACCAGCGCAAGGCAAACGATCCCGAAAAAGGAGAGAGAGAATGACCGATACCCTCACCCTGGATGGCTACGGCACACTGGCCGAGCCCGCGACGCTGAAGATCGAACGGCTGCTTCCCGGACCCGTCGAGCGGGTCTGGGCCTATCTCACCGACAGCGACAAGCGCCGCCAGTGGCTTGCCGGCGGAGAGATGAGCATGGCGGTCGGCGCGCCCTTCAAGCTGACTTGGCGCAACGACGAGCTGACCGATCCGCCGGGCAACCGTCCGGCCGATTTCGGCGACGAGCACAGCATGGAGACCCGCATCACCGAACTGCATGCGCCCTACCGGCTGGCCTTTGCCTGGGGCGAACGCGGCGAGGTGGTGATCGACCTCGACCCGCAAGGCGACAAAGTGCTGCTGACGCTCGTTCACAAGCGCATCTCGGACCGCAAGAACGAAGTCATGATCGGCGCCGGCTGGCACGCCCATCTCGACATCCTCGCCGCCCGGATCTCGGACACCCGGCCGGAGCCCTTCTGGGATCACTGGCTCGCGCTGAGGGAGGAGTATGAGGCGCGCATTCCGAAGTGAGGCACTTCCCGGGAAATGGAGACGGCGATAAGCAACAAAAAACCGCCGGGTGATCTCTCACCCGGCGGTTTTGTTTTTCGCTAGTCTCTCTGGATCCCCGGGACAAGCCCGGGGATGAGGGATGACGTCTGTCTTATGCGGCCAGCTGGCGGAGAACCGTCTGCAGGATGCCGCCGTTGTTGACGTAGGTGACTTCGTCGAGCGTGTCGATGCGGCAGATGATCGGGATATCCTTCACCGTGCCGTCGCCATAGGTGACCTTGGCGATCTTCTTCTCGCGCGGCTTGACGCCGTCGAGGCCTTCGATCGACACGGTCTCGTCACCCTTCAGGCCGAGGCTTTCCCAGGTCGTGCCTTCCTCGAAGACAAAGGGCACGATGCCCATGCCGACGAGGTTGGAGCGGTGGATACGCTCGAAGGACTGGGCGATGACGGCGCGGACGCCGAGCAGGTTGGTGCCCTTGGCAGCCCAGTCACGCGACGAGCCGTTGCCGTATTCGACGCCGGCGAAGATGACGAGCGGAACGCCCTCTTCCTTGTACTTCATGGCCGCATCGTAGATCGACATCTCTTCCTTCGACGGATAGTGGATGGTGTAGCCACCTTCCTTGCCGTTCGGGCCGAGCATGTGGTTGCGGATGCGGATGTTGGCAAACGTGCCGCGCATCATGACTTCATGATTGCCGCGGCGCGTGCCGTACTGGTTGAAGTCCGCCACGCCGACGCCATGCTCGGTGAGGTAGGCACCAGCCGGCGATGCTGCCTTGATGGAGCCTGCCGGCGAGATGTGGTCGGTGGTGATCTTGTCGCCGAAGAGACCGAGGACGCGGGCGCCCTTTATGTCGGTGACGCCGGCGGCCTGCATGCCCATGCCGACGAAGTAGGGCGGGTTCTGCACGTAGGTCGAATCATTGTCCCAGGTGTAGGTCTGGCCCGACGGTGCCTGCACGGCCTGCCAGTTCTCGTCACCCTTGAAGACGTCCGCATACTTCGCCGCGTAAAGCTCGCGGGTCACGTACTTCATGACGAATTCCTGGATTTCCTTCGACGACGGCCAGATGTCCTTCAGGTAGACCGGGCCGTCCTTGCCTTCGCCGATCGGCTCGGAGGTCAGGTCCATCTGGACCGAACCGGCGAGCGCGTAGGCGACGACGAGCGGCGGGGAGGCGAGATAGTTCGCCTGGACGTCCGGCGAGACGCGGCCTTCGAAGTTGCGGTTGCCGGAGAGAACGCCGGCGGCAATCAGGCCCTTGTCGTTGATCGTCTTGGAGATCGGGGCCGGCAGCGGGCCGGAGTTGCCGATGCAGGTCGTGCAGCCGAAGCCGACGAGGTTGAAGCCCAGCGAGTCCAGGTCCTTCTGCAGGCCCGAATTGGAGAGATACTCCGCAACCACCTGCGATCCGGGGGCCAGCGAGGTCTTGACCCACGGCTTGGTCTTCAGGCCCTTGGCAACGGCGTTGCGGGCGAGAAGGCCGGCGGCGATCAGGACGCTCGGGTTCGAGGTGTTGGTGCAGGACGTGATCGCGGCAATCGCGACGTCGCCATGACCAAGATCGTAGTCGGTGCCTTCAACCGCGTAGCGATTGGAGAGCTGGCCCGGCTTCTTGTAGTCGTTCTCAAGCGCGGTCGCGAAGTTCGGCGCGATGGTTTCGAGCGCGAGGCGGCCTTCCGGACGCTTCGGGCCGGCCATCGACGGCACGACGTCGCCGAGGTCGAGTTCCAGCGTGTCGGTGAAGACGAGATCGGAGCCGTCGCCATCGCGCCACATGCCCTGCGCCTTGGAATAGGCTTCAACGAGGGCGATGCGCTCTTCGGTGCGGCCGGACATGGTCAGGTAGTTGACGGTTTCGCCGTCGACCGGGAAGAAGCCGCAGGTCGCGCCGTATTCCGGACCCATGTTGCCGATCGTCGCGCGGTCGGCGAGCGTCATGTTGTCGAGGCCGGGGCCGAAGAATTCGACGAACTTGGAAACCACGCCCTTCTTGCGCAGCATCTGAACGACGGTCAGGACGAGGTCGGTTGCGGTGCAGCCTTCCTTCAGCTTGCCGGTCAGCTTGAAGCCGACGACTTCCGGCAGCAGCATGGAGACCGGCTGGCCGAGCATGGCAGCTTCGGCCTCGATGCCGCCCACGCCCCAGCCGAGAACGCCGAGACCGTTGATCATCGTGGTGTGGCTGTCGGTGCCGACGCAGGTGTCGGGGTAGGCGACGGTGTCGCCGTCCTCATCCTTCGTCCAGACGGTCTGGCCGAGATATTCGAGGTTGACCTGGTGACAGATGCCGGTGCCGGGCGGAACCACGCGGAAGTTCTCGAATGCCTGCTGGCCCCACTTCAGGAAGCGGTAGCGCTCGCCGTTGCGCTGGTATTCCAGCTCGACGTTGCGGGCAAATGCGGTCGGAGTGCCGAATTCGTCGACGATGACCGAGTGGTCGATGACGAGGTCGACGGGGACGAGCGGGTTGATCTTTTCCGGATCGCCGCCGAGGTTGACCATCGCGTCACGCATGGCGGCGAGGTCGACGACGGCCGGCACGCCGGTGAAGTCCTGCATGAGGACGCGGGCCGGACGGTAGGCGATTTCATGTTCCGTCTTGCCCTTGTTGGCAAGCCAGGCGGCGACAGCTTCGATGTCGGCTTTGGTAACCGAGCGGCCGTCTTCGTTGCGAAGCAGGTTTTCCAGAAGAACCTTCATGGAATAGGGAAGCTTCGAAACGCCGGCGAGACCGTTGGCCTCGGCTTTCGGGATCGAGAAATAGACATAGTCCTTGCCGTTGACGGACAAGGTGGTGCGACAATTGAAACTGTCCAGTGATTTAGCCACGGATAGAACCCCGCTTCGTCTGATCAGCCAAAACTGACGTGCGAACGCCCGGCGCATTTGAAGCGCAAATGGGATGCGGGTGCGACCATTTCCGCTGTCCGCACGTGAGAACCAGAAAGGTTTTCATGTTCGGCGCTTGGATAATGAACACGCCGGCCGCTGGCGTGGTTGCGGGCGTTATAGATAATTTCTAAGAAAGGTGCCAGACCATTCAGCGGTCAATTTCTATATTTTTTGCAATGCGCAAAATTGCTTGCCGCAGGACCGAGACAGGATACGCCTTCGCTCATGAAGCTCACCGTCGAAAATGTTTCCGCCCGGCGCGGGGAGGATCTGCTGTTCCGCAACATCGCGTTCGAGCTTCAATCCGGCGAGGCCCTGCTTCTGACCGGCAAGAACGGTTCGGGAAAGTCGACGTTGATTCGCGTGCTGGCGGGCCTCATTCGGCCGGAGACCGGAAGCGTCGTCTTTACCGGCGTTGATGGCTCGACCGAGCATCCGCTGCGGGAAGCGAGCCACTATCTCGGTCACCGCAATGCCATGAAGCAGGAACTGACGGTCGAAGAGAACCTCCTCTTCTGGCAGTCCTTCATGGGCGATTTCGACGGCAACATGCGCGTCGATATCCGCGCGGCGGCCGAGGTCGTCGGCCTGGCGGGCATCCTTCATCTTCCCTACGGCTATCTGTCGGCCGGCCAGCAGCGGCGCTTCGCCATGGCCAAGCTCCTGACCGCCTATCGCCCCGTCTGGCTGCTCGACGAGCCGACCGCGGCCCTTGACGCCAGCGCCGACCGGATGTTCGCCCGCCTGGTCGAAACCCACCTCGCCATCGGCGGCATCGTGATCGCCGCCACCCACCAGCCGCTCGGGCTCAAGGATACCAAGGAGCTGAAGATGAAGGGGTTCGAGTATCTGGAGGAGGAGGTTTGATGTCTGAAGCGATGATGGTCATTGAGGCTCACCCCCCTCTGCCCTGCCGGGCATCTCCCCCACAAGGGGGGAGATTGATCGCGGCGATGCCGGCTGCACCCGATCTCCCCCCTTGTGGGGGAGATGTCGGCGAAGCCGACAGAGGGGGGTATCCGCCCCCACTCACAGAGGGAAGCCTCCGATGACCGCTCTCTTCCTGCGCGACCTGAAACTGTCGATCCGGGCCGGCGGCGGGGCGCTGATCGGCATCCTGTTCTTCCTGACGGTGGTCGCGGTCATTCCGTTCGGAGTCGGCCCCGATCTCAATCTCCTGGCGCGCATCGGCCCGGCGATCATCTGGATCGGGGCGCTGCTGGCAGCACTTCTCGGCCTCGACCGGCTGTTTCAGGCCGACCGCGACGACGGGTCGCTCGACCTCATCCTCATGCAGGAAACGCCGCTGGCGCTGACCGTCTTCGTCAAGTGCCTGGCGCACTGGACGGCCACCGTGCTGCCGCTGGTCATCGCCTCGCCCCTGCTCGGGCTGTTCATGAACATGAGCGAGACGGCGATCGCGGCGGCCTTCGTCACGCTTCTGGTTGGATCCCCGGCGATCACCTTCATCGGTGCGGTCGGTGCGGCCGTCGCCGTGGCGCTGCCGCGCGGCGGGCTGCTCGTTTCCATCCTGGTGCTGCCGCTGACGATCCCGGTGCTGATCTTCGGGGTGTCGGCGACCTATGCGGCGGTCGAGGATCCGGCGCCCTTCCTGCCGCCCTTCATGTTCCTGACCGCGATCATGCTGTTCTTTGCGGCAATCGGTCCGCTTGGCGCGGCGCTGGCGCTCCGGCATGCTTCCGACTAACGCGGATTTGAACGCCAGGCTTGACCAGGATCAATTGCGGGGCTTCCCGTATCGGGGTATGAAGCGGCCATGAACGGAACAAGCCTCTCTCTTTCCAAGATCGGCGATCTCGCCAACCCGACCCGCTTTCTGGCGCTGGCGACACGGCTCATTCCGTGGCTGGCGGTCATCACCATCGTCCTCATGGCCGTCGGGCTCTATCTGAGCTTCACGACCGAAGGCGACTACCAGCAGGGCGACACGGTCCGGATCATGTACATCCATGTGCCGGCCGCCTGGCTGTCGATGATGTGCTACACGATCATGACGCTGTCGGCGATCGGCACGCTGGTCTGGCGCCATCCGCTGGCCGACGTCGCCCACAAGACCGCCGCGCCGCTCGGGGCCGCCTTCACGCTGATCGCGCTGATCACCGGCTCCTTCTGGGGCAAGCCTATGTGGGGCACGTGGTGGGTGTGGGATGCGCGGCTGACCTCGGTCTTCATTCTGTTCCTGATGTATCTCGGCCTGATCGCGCTCAACCGCGCCATGGACGATCCGTCCAAGGCGGCGAAGGTCTGTGCGGTGCTGATCCTCATCGGCTTCGTCAACATCCCGATCATCAAGTTCTCGGTCGAATGGTGGAACACGCTGCACCAGCCGGCAAGCGTGATGCGGATGGGCGGTTCGGCGATCGATCCGGAATTCCTGTGGCCGCTGTTCACCATGGCGTTCGCCTTCACCTTCCTGTTCTTCACGCTGCATCTGATGGCGATGCGCAACGAGATCTGGCGCCGCCGGGTCTCGGCCCAGCGTCGCATCGCCGCCCGTATGGCCAGCAACGCAAACTGACGGGAGAGCTCGGGTGGATCACGCATTCTACATCTACTGGGCCTACGGCCTGACGGTTGCGATCGTCGCCATCCTGATCGGCTGGATCTTTGTCGACGGCAGGGCCCGGCAGCGTGAATTGAAGGCGCTGGAGGCGGCCGGCATCCGCCGCCGCTCGGCGCAACAGGAAAAAGAGACCAGCTGACATGGCCGACGACACCCAAGTCCCCAGCGAGCAGCCGAAGCGGGGCATGAGCCGTTATGTGCTTGCCCTCCTGCCGCTCGCCGTTTTCGCGGTCATCGCCGGTACGGCGGGAAAGATGCTCTACGACCAGGACGTCAACGGCAAGGACATCTCGACGATTCCGTCCGCGCTGATCGGCACGAGGGCCCCTTCGCTCAACCTGCCGCCGCTTGAGGGTTCCGACCGTCCGGCGCTGACGGATGTCGCCATCAAGGGCAAGCTGACGCTCGTTAACGTCTTCGCCTCCTGGTGTGTTCCCTGTCGACAGGAACACCCGATCCTGATGCAGCTCGCCAACGACCCGCGGATCAACGTCGTGGCGATCAACTACAAGGACAAGACGGACAACGCGCTGCGCTTCCTCGGCGAGCTTGGCAATCCTTTCGCGGCGATCGGTGTCGATCCCAAGGGACAGGCGGCGATCGACTGGGGCGTCTATGGCATTCCGGAAAGCTATCTGGTGGCCGCCGACGGCACGATTGTCTACAAGCGTGTCGGACCGTTCGACGATCTCAGCTTGCAGGAAGGGCTTTTTCCGGCAATCGAGAAGGCTTTGGCCAGCGCGAAGGCCGGAAGCTGACCTCCTAAAGTGCCGCCTGCCATTCGCGGATGGCGTCGACTGGCCAGACGAGCATCAGCACATTCAGCGTGAGATTGTCGCGAATGATCCAGCCGGTCAGGAGTTCAAACCCGATCGCGATCAGGACGGTGAGCCAGATCGGCGCCCTTGAAGCGAAAAAGAAGCCGATCGCCATGGCGACGGTATCCATCACCGAGTTCAGGATGCTGTCGCCCTCATAGCCGTTGGCGATTGTCGCCGAACGGTAGCGATCGATGATGATCGGCGAGTTTTCCAGAAGCTCCCAGGCGATCTCGACGACCGCGGCAAAGGTCAGGCGGAAGCCGAACGACCGGCGGCGGAAGATGAGATAGCCGGCGAGATAGAACAGGAAGCCGTGGATGATGTGGGACGGCGTGTACCAGTCGGAAATGTGCTGGGAATTGCCCGGCGTGTTGACACCCGGTTCGAACAGCTTGACGTAGCCGCAGGTGCAGATCGGCACCCGGCCCATCAGATAGAGGCTGATCGCCTGCGCGGCGATGAGCGCCAGGAAGACCACGAACCAGAAACTGGCGGAATTGCTCTTCCCGGACGCGGTCCCCGTGACGTTCACTCGGCGGCTCCGGTTTCTTCTTCCTTCGTTTCGACCGTGTGCTTCATGATCAGCGGCATCTGCGCCATGGTGAAGAGGATGGTGATCGGCATGGTGCCCCAGACCTTGAAGGCAACCCATGTGTCGTCGGAGAAATTGCGCCAGACGACTTCGTTCAGCACCGCCAGGAACAGGAAGAACAGGCCCCAGCGGATGGTGAGCTTGCGCCAGCCCTCGTCGGTCAGTTCGAAGGCGGCGTTGAAGACGTAGCCGAGCAGGCTCTTGCCGAAGAAAAGCCCGCCGAGCAGCACGACGCCGAACAGGGTATTGATGATCGTCGGCTTCATCTTGATGAAGGTTTCGTTCTGCAGGTAGATCGACAGGCCGCCGAAGACGAGGACGACGATGCCGGAGACGAAGGGCATGATCGGCAGGTGGCCGACGATGATCTTCGAGCAGACGAGCGAGATGATCGTGGCGGCCATGAACAGCGCGGTTGCCACGAACAGCGGCCCGCCGAGCGCCTCCAGCGCCGGGAAGGTCTTGATCAGCCAGGCACCGCGCAGGTTGGCGAAGAAGAAGACCATCAGCGGTCCCAGCTCCAGCGCCAGCTTCAGAAGCGGATTTTCCTTGATTGCGGCCCTGTTTTCGACGTTCGTCACGCTCTGCACTTCCTTGATGCTCCGCTCGATCGGGTTGATGTGCGGGGCTGCTTGAAGCCCATTTTGGGCATTATGGTGTCAATCCGGCAATGGCTTCGGCAAAATCCGCCGCCTCGAAGGGCTCCAGATCGTCGACGCCTTCGCCGACGCCGATGAAATAGACCGGCAGCTTGTGCTTGGCGGCGATGGCGACGAGGATGCCGCCGCGCGCCGTGCCGTCGAGCTTGGTCATGATCAGGCCGTTGACGCCGGCGATGTTCTTGAAGATCTCGACCTGGTTCATGGCGTTCTGGCCGGTCGTCGCATCCAGCGTCTGCAGCACGGTGTGCGGCGCATCCGGATCGAGCTTGGCGAGCACGCGGACGATCTTTTCGAGCTCCGCCATCAGTTCGGTCTTGTTCTGCAGCCGGCCGGCGGTGTCGATGATCAGCACGTCGGAGCCGTTCTCCTTCGCCTGCTTGAAGGCGTCGAAGGCAAGGCCCGCTGCGTCGGCGCCGATCTTGGTGCCGATGAAGCCGGACTTGGTGCGGTCGGCCCAGATCTTCAGCTGCTCGATCGCGGCGGCGCGGAAAGTGTCGCCGGCGGCCAGCATGACCTTGAGGCCGGCGCCAGACAGCTTGGCCGCAAGCTTGCCGATGGTCGTCGTCTTGCCGGTGCCGTTGACGCCGACGACGAGAATGACATGTGGCTTGTGCGACAGGTCGAGCGCCAGGGGCTTGGCAACCGGGGAGAGGACCTTGGTGATCTCGCTCGCCATGATGCGCGAGACGTCCTCGCCGCTCACGTCCTTGCCATAGCGTTCCGAGGCGAGCGTGTCGGTAACCCGCATCGCCGTCTCGACGCCGAGATCGGCCTGGATCAGCAGGTCTTCCAGCTCCTGCAGCGTGTCGTCGTCGAGCTTGCGCTTGGTGAACAGCGCGGCGATCTGGCCGGAGAGCTGCTGCGAGGTGCGGGCGAGGCCGGCGCGCAGGCGCTGGAACCAGGAAAGCTTCGGCGGCGGCACGAGTGGAGCGTCCGGCTGGACGGTCTTCTCGGCGGTCGCGAAGCCCTTGGGGAGGGCTGGGGTGGCGGGTGTGGCCGGCTCGAGATCGGCGGAGGTTGCGTCCGTCTCCTCGACCTCCTCGGCATTACCCCCCTCTGTCCTGCCGGACATCTCCCCCACAAGGGGGGAGATCGAAGGGGGGGCGTCCTGCTCGTCCTCGATAGTCTCCGGAGCGGAAGCCTGTTCATCCACTTCCGCCGTTGGGGCCAATGGCTCTTCGTCTGCCGCGACGGCTGGCGAGTTGGACAGATCCTCTTCGACCGGTGATTCCTTAGGTTCGGGGTCGGCAGCCAGTTCATCTTCCGCAACAGCAGCCGAAGGCGTCTGCGGTTCCGATGCTTGATGTTCGGACGTAGCCACATCCTCCGGCCGATCTCCCCCCATGTGGGGGAGATGTCCCGAAGGGACAGAGGGGGGTGTCGTTTCCTCGGCCGGCGTTTCAGTAGCTTCCGCTGGCGTCTCTTCGAGCGTTTCGAGGATCGTGACAGCCTCGGCTTCTGCCAGCACGTCTTCGGCGGTGACCTCGTCATGCGGCTTTTCGACCGCCTGAACCGGCTTGTCCTTGCCGAATGTGAAGACCTTCTTGATGAAACCGAGAGCCATACAGTGTCCGTGTTATTCGATGATCAGGCCGCCGCGGCGGCGACCGTCTTGATTTCAAGATGCTTGCCATTGTGGCCGGTGACAAGCACCGAAACGAATTCGCGCGGCATAAATTCGCCGGCGTCGGCAAGCGTGAAGTCTTCCGTGTGCGCCATGCCGTTCATTTCGACGAGGATCGTCTGGCGGCTGCCGACGAGGTGGTCGAGATGGGCCGCATGCAGCCGCTCGCCGGTCAGCCGCAGACGGGCGGCGCGTTCCTTGACGAGCGCTCGGTCGAGCTGCGGCATACGGGCGGCGGGCGTGCCGGGGCGCGGCGAATAGGGGAAGACGTGCAGATGGGCGACGCCGATCTCCTCGGCAAGGCGTTCGGCGTTTGCGAACATGTCCTCGGTTTCCGTCGGGAAGCCGGCGATCATGTCGGCGCCGAAGCTCACCTCCGGTCGAAGACGACGAACGTCCCGACAGAAGGCCAGCGCATCGGCGCGTGAATGCCGCCGCTTCATGCGCTTCAGGATCATGTCGTCGCCGTGCTGCAGCGAGAGGTGCAGGTGCGGCATGAAACGCGGTTCGTCGGCGATCAGGTCCATCAGGTGCCGGTCGGCCTCTATGCTGTCGATGGAGGAGAGCCGCAGGCGGCGGATCTCCGGCACCATCTTCAGGATCGTCTTGGCGAGCAGGCCAAGCGTTGGCTCGCCCGGCAGGTCGGCGCCGTAGCTGGTCGCATCGACGCCGGTCAGCACGACTTCGCGGTAGCCGCTGTCGGCGACCTTGCGAACCTGATCGACGACCGCGCCCATGGGCACCGAGCGGGAATTGCCGCGCCCATAGGGTATGATGCAGAAGGTGCAGCGGTGGTCGCAGCCGTTCTGCACCTGGATGAAGGCGCGCACGTGGCCGTCGATGTGTCGGACCATCTGCGGCGCGGTCTCGGTGACGCTCATGATGTCGTTGACGCGGAGCTTTTCTTCCGCCGAAACGCCGAAATCGGGAAGCGACCGGTAAGACGCGCTTTTCAGCTTTTCCTCATTGCCGAGCACGACATCGACCTCCGCCATGGCGGCGAAGGTGTCCTTCTCCGTCTGTGCGGCGCAGCCGGTGACGATGATGCGGGCGTCTGGATGTTCGCGGCGCTTGCGACGGATTGCCTGGCGTGCCTGGCGGACGGCTTCACCCGTCACCGCGCAGGTGTTGATCAGGACGGCATTGTTCAGGCCGGCCTTTTCGGCCTCCGCCTTCATGACCTCGGATTCATAGGTATTGAGACGACAGCCGAAGGTTATGACCTCGACGCCGCTCACTGCGCCTCGGCTCCGCTTTCGGCTTCGCGCGACCAGTCGCCGGTCTTCGGGCTGACGGCGCCGGACCATTCCCATTCGGCCGGGCCGGTCATGATCACGTGGTTGTCGCGCTCGCGCCATTCGAGTTCGAGCACGCCCGGCGGAATGGCGCTCGCAACCGTGATCGTCACCTTGCGGCCGGTGCGGCCGGTGCGCGCGGCGGAGACGGCGGTGGCGCAGGCGGCCGATCCGCAGGCAAGCGTCAGGCCGGCGCCACGCTCCCACGTCCGCGTCGTGATCGTCGTCGGCGACGTGACCTGGGCAATGGTGATGTTTGCCTTTTCCGGAAACATCGGATGGTTTTCGAGCAGGGGCCCGAAGCGCTCGAGATCGAAGGAGTTGACGTCGCGGTCGACCCAGAAAACCGCGTGCGGATTGCCCATCGACATGGCCGAAGGCGAATGCAGCACGGGATTGTCGATCGGCCCTATCTGCAGTTCGATCCGGCTGGTGTCGTGAAATTCCTCGGCGAGCGGGATCTTGTCCCATGCAAAGACCGGCTGGCCCATGTCGACCGAGATCAGCCCGTCCTCGTGTTCGCGCGCATTGAGGATGCCGGCGACCGTCTGGAAGGTGAAGGCCTTCTTGCCGGTTTCGGCGGCGAGCGCCTGCACCACGCAGCGCGTGCCGTTGCCGCAGGCCTGTGCCTTGGTTCCGTCGGAATTCAGGATGTCGATCCAGGCGTCGGTGCCGGCCGCCTTCGGATCATGGATCGCCATGATCTGGTCGAAACGGGTGTCGGGATCGGCATTCAGCGCGATCGCGGCCTCTGGCGTCACCTGATCCTTGCGGCCGCGCATGTCGACGACGAGGATCTTGTTGCCAAGCCCGTTCATCTTCGCAAATTCTACGCGGTCGTCAGTCATCGTTTACCGGAACCTGTTGGATTTCGGCCTGTATATGGCGGATATCATCGCCGATTTCCAGTGATTTCGCGGCTGTTCAGGCCATCGGTACGTCGAAGACCTCGCCGGCGTGCATGGGCCGGAAGCGCTCGCGGGCGATGCCGGCTTCGTCGAGGGCATGGTGGAGCGCCTGCTTCGGCGCCTCGATCGCTTCGTTGGTCAGCTGGAACGTGCGCCAGTGATGGCCTGCGACATGGGCGGCGTTGCAGAGCTGCATGCCTTTGACGGCCTCTTCCGGGTTCTGATGCTGGCCCTTCATGAACCAGCGCGGCTCATAGGCGCCGAAAGGCAGGTTAGCGAGCCGGAAGCCGCCATGCTTGTCCGCCGCCGCACGATAGTTGATGCCGTCGTGAAATCCGGTGTCGCCAACGTGGTAGACCTTGCCGGCGGGCGTGGTCAGCACGAAAGCCGCCCAGAGCGCCATGCGCCGGTCGCCCATGCCGCGGGCCGACCAGTGGTGGCAGGGTTCGGCATCCACCGTGACGCCATTAGGGAGCTCGAGGCGGTCGCCCCAGTCCATGACGCTGAGCTTCGCCGCTGGCGCTGCCTTGCGGATGATGGCGTCGTTGCCGAGCGGCGTGACGATGTGCGGTGCGTGGGCCTGATGGAGTTTGCGCAGCGAGGCGATGTCGAGATGGTCGTAGTGGTTGTGGGTGACGAGGACGATGTCGATATCCGGCAGGTCTTGCAGCCGGATGCCCGGCTCGACGACGCGCTTCGGCCCGGCAAAGGAAAGCGGACTTGCCCGTTTCGACCAGACGGGATCAGTCAGGATGTTGAGGCCGGCAACCTGGATGAGAAAGGTGGCGTGACCGACCATGGTGACGCGAAGCGCGTCGCCGTCGATCCTGGCCGCGGGCCGGCTGCGGGGAAAGGGACTTTCGAGGCTCTCCGGCCATTTGGAGCGGCTTTCCCAGAATTGCCATTTCAGAAGCGCGCTCAGCCCGCCGGGCTCGACGCCGTCCGGATTGAAGAAGCGGGTTCCGTCGAAATGGTCCGACACAGGACCGGCGTAATAGGGGTTCTTGGGCATGAAAGATCCGGCCATATCATTGTCGTCAATGCGTTAAACTGGGACTCTCCACGGCAACTTTCAATCAGCTGATCGATTATTGGCATGCGCCTTACGGCATGCGGCGTGGTCTCCGGTCGCGGCCGCATAATTTATGCGTCGGCTGCGTGCTGTGTAAGTTTTTGATATTCCTGTCTTTTAAATCCGGCCTGCGCTTGCTTCCTCTTCTCCGGCTTGTGTTGTGACGTCGGGAAAGGCAGTTTGCAGCCAAATCGCCTTCCTGTCTTCTTCTTCCTCCGGTGACCTGCCGATGACCAACATCGCTATCGGGCGGATGAGCCCGCTCCACATCCTTGCCGCCCTCGCATCCGGCGGGCTTCTGACGTTGATGATCCATTTCAATGCCGAGCTCGCGCATTTCGGCGGGCCGCTCTTTTCCTCCTGGTGCGCGCATGGCACCGGCACGATTGCGGCGGTTGTCTACCTGCTGATGCTCAATCGCGGACGCTGGCCGCGGCCTGAGACGTCCACGACGGCCGGCCGGGCGCCACTCTGGGCCTATCTCGGAGGGCTTTCCGGAGCGGTCACCGTCATGCTGAGCGGTATCACGGTCAATTCACCCATTGCGCTGACCGGGACGCTGGCGCTCGGGCTTGCCGGGCAGGTGGTGTTCAGCCTCGCCTCGGACCATTGGGGGCTCTTCGGTATGGCGGCGCGCAGGATCACCCTTCGCGATATCCTGTCCGTGGTGCTGATTTCCGCCGGAAGCCTCCTCATCATTGTCTTCGGGGTGAGGGCTGTATGACGATCTTGCCCGTCCTGCTTGCCATCCTCGCCGGAATGCTGGTGGTCGTCAGCCGCCAGGTCAACGGTCGGCTGAGCCTTTCGACCTCGCCGCTGATCGCCTCGTTCTGGAATCACCTTGTCGGCTTCGTCTTCCTGACTGTCGTCGGCCTGCTTTTGGGACAGCTTTTCCTGCCGGGCGCTGCGGACGCGCCGCTTTATGCCTATATCGGCGGGCCGCTGGGTGTCATCTTCGTCGCCTCGGGCAGCTGGCTCATCGCCCGCATCGGCGCCGCCAACACGGCGCTTCTGGTCATTGCCGGCCAGATGGTCTCGGGCATCGCCTTCGATGCGGCCGGCGGTCATCCTCCGGCCTTCTGGGCGGCAGGCCTCGGGGTCGTCCTCATCGTCGCCGGCGTGCTTTTGACCCAGAAGCGCGGCAAGCCTTGACTTTCTGCGGCATTTCCTGTTTACCCGCGCCATCTGCTGACAAGTGACAAGCTTGAAGCCGCCGACCGGGACCCGTGAAGGTATAAAGAGATCCCGGAGGTCAACACCCGACAGCGCGTTGCGCCCTCGGGTGCTTTTTGGCTTTGCGCCTTGTTTTACGCGTCACGGTAAACCACGTTTCCGGGAACCGATTCCCCCGGATGCGAAAAGGAAGAGCTGATGTTTGAAAACCTCCAGGACCGTCTTGGCGCCATTCTGAATGGACTGACCGGACGTGGCTCCCTGTCGGAAAGCGATGTCTCGGCAGCGCTGCGCGAAGTCCGCCGCGCGCTGCTCGAAGCCGACGTCGCGCTCGAAGTCGTGCGCTCCTTTACCGACCGCGTGCGCGAGAAGGCCGTCGGCGCCGCCGTGCTGAAGTCGATCAAGCCGGGGCAGATGGTCGTCAAGATCGTCCATGACGAGCTGGTCGAGATGCTCGGCACCGAAGGCAAGACGATCGATCTCAATGCCGCCGCTCCGGTCGTCGTCATGATGGTCGGCCTTCAGGGCTCCGGTAAAACCACGACCACGGCGAAGATCGCTAAGCGCCTGACGAACCGCGAGCGCAAGAAGGTCCTGATGGCCTCGCTCGACACGCGCCGTCCGGCAGCCCAGGAGCAGCTTCGCCAGCTCGGCGTTCAGGCCGGCGTCGACACGCTTCCGATCATTGCCGGCCAGTCGCCGACGGAGATCGCCGGGCGCGCCGTGCAGGCCGCCAAGCTCGGCGGCCATGACGTCGTCATCCTCGATACCGCCGGCCGTACCCACATCGACGAACCGTTGATGGTGGAAATGGCCGACATCAAGAAGAAGTCCAACCCGCACGAAATCCTGCTGGTTGCCGACAGCCTCACCGGTCAGGACGCCGTCAATCTCGCGCGCAACTTCGATGAGCGCGTCGGCATCACCGGTCTCGTGCTGACCCGCATGGACGGCGACGGCCGCGGCGGTGCGGCGCTTTCGATGCGTGCCGTCACCGGCAAGCCGATCAAGCTGATCGGTACCGGCGAAAAGATGGACGAGATGGAGGAATTCCATCCCCGCCGGATCGCCGACCGCATCCTCGGCATGGGCGACATCGTTTCGCTGGTCGAAAAGGCCGCCGAGACGATCGACGCCGAAAAGGCGGCGGCCATGGCCCAGAAGATGGCCAAGGGCAAGTTCGACCTGAACGACCTTTCCGAACAGCTCAAGCAGATGCAGCAGCTCGGCGGCATGGGCGGCATCATGGGCATGATGCCCGGCATGTCGGGCATGAAGGACAAGATCGCTGCCGCCGGCCTCGACGACAAGGTCTTCAAGCGCCAGCTCGCCATTATCTCCTCGATGACCAAGGCCGAGCGCGCCAATCCTGACATCCTGAAGCATTCGCGCAAGAAGCGCATTGCAGCCGGCTCCGGCACCGACGCCGCCGACATCAACAAGCTTCTGAAGATGCACCGCCAGATGGCCGACATGATGAAAGCCATGGGCGGCAAGGGCAAGGGCGGTGGCATGATGAAGCAGATGATGGGCGGTCTTGCCGGCAAAATGGGCCTTGGCGGCATGATGGGCGGCGGCATGCCGGACCTGTCCGGTATGGATCCCAAGCAGCTCGAAGCCTTGGCCAAGCAGGCCGAAGCTTCCGGTCTTGGCAAAGGTATGGGTGGACTTCCGGGTGGCCTTCCCGGTCTCGGCGGCGGCAAGCTGCCCGGACTTGGCGGTGGCGGTCTCCCGGGCCTTCCCGGCCTGCCGAAGAAGAAGTGAGAGGGTAACTGAATGACGACCGATTCCGAAATCAGAAACCAGCTCGCAAAGTACCGCCAGTCGATCGACAACATCGACGCGGCGCTCATTCACATGCTGGCCGAACGCTTTGCCTGCACGAAGGCTGTGGGCGTTCTGAAGGCCACGCACGAATTGCCGCCGTCTGATCCGGCGCGCGAAGAATACCAGATCGACCGCCTGCGCAGGCTCGCCAAGGAGGCCAATCTGGACCCGGACTTTGCCGAGAAGTTCCTGAACTTCATCATCAGGGAAGTGATCCGGCACCATGAAGCAATCGCTGCCGAACATAACGGCAAGTAACCAACATGCCGCTCAAACGAAGCGGTCAGACATGCCTTGAAGGAGAAATGAAATGGCACTGAAAATTCGTCTCGCCCGCGGTGGCTCCAAGAAGCGCCCGTATTACCACGTTGTCGTCGCTGACGCCCGTTCGCCCCGCGACGGCCGCTTCATCGAAAAGATCGGCCACTGGAACCCGATGCTGGCCAAGGACAATGCCGAGCGCATCAGCCTCGACGGCGACCGCGTCAAGCATTGGATCGAGCAGGGCGCACAGCCGACCGACCGCGTTCTGCGCTTCCTCGACGAAGCCGGCCTGGCAAAGCGCGACGCCCGCAGCAACCCGGAAAAGGCAAAGCCGGGCAAGAAGGCTGTCGAGCGCCAGAAGGAAAAGGAAATGAAGGCTGCCGAAGCCGCTGCCGCTGCTGCGGAAGCTGCTGCCGAGTAAGCCTTTCGACCTTTCCAGGTTTTTCGAATGGAGGCTCCTCCGCCTTGTGCGGGGGAGCCTTTATTTTTGCGAGCCGGTGCCAAGTTCTGTCAGATAGGCCCGGACGGCGTTCTGCACGTGACGGAAGCGGTCGCCACCCAGATGCTTGCCTCCATACCAGCGGGTGACGACGACGATGTGGTCGGTGAGGTTTTCGTGCTGCAGCATCTGCAGGATGATCATGCCGGCGCCGCTCTCGCCGTCGTCGGCCTTGATCGCCCCGTCGGCGCAGACCAGCGCCCAGGTGTTGTGGGTCGCCTTGGCGAATTTCTTGCTGCGCTTCAGTTCGGCGATGAAAGCTTTGGCCTCTTCCGCCGACTTGCAGGGGCCGCCGGAGACCGCGTATTTCGAGCCGCGATCGGTGATGATGTTTTCAAGAACGAGCATGTCTTCCGGCATAAGGCCCGCCGCTCGCCTGTGCAACTCTCCCGCCCCGATACGGTTTTCCTTGTGAAGCGGTGGGCGCTCGGATTAAGAGAGGCGGAAATTTAAGAATGAAGGGGGCTTCATGGCGAAGCTGACAAATCCGGTTCTCATGGCGACGATCGGCGGTGCCCAGGGCATCCGCGGCGAAGTGCGCGTGAAGTCCTACACCAACGATCCGCTGTCGCTTGGCGATTACGGCAAGCTGCATGCCGAGGACGGCCGCGTGTTCGAGGTGCTCGAGATCCGATCGGCGAAGAACGTCGCGATCGTGCGGTTCCGCGGCATCAACGACCGCAACACCGCCGAGGCGCTGAACGGCCTGGAACTCTATATCGAGCGGGAGAACCTGCCGGACGAGGAACTCGACGACGACGAGTTCTACTATGCGGATCTCGAAGGCCTCGAGGTCGTTGACGACACCGGGACCTCCTACGGCACTGTCAGCGCGGTCTTCGATTTCGGCGCCGGCGACCTGCTGGAGGTCAAGGGTCCGGGCAAGCGGCCGGTGCTGATTCCGTTTTCCGAAGCCGCTGTTCTCGAAATCGATCTCGAGGACGGCCGGCTTCTGATCGACCCGATCGCCGCCGGTCTGGTGGATACGGACGGTGACGGTCCCGGCAGCCGCAAGCGCCGCCCCTCAAGGGACGACGAATGACGTTCAAGGCCACCGTTCTCACGCTCTATCCGGAGATGTTTCCCGGTCATCTCGGCCATTCGCTGGCGGGCAAGGCGATGGAGCGCGGGCAATGGGCGATGGAGGCAGTGCAGATCCGCGATTTCGCCACCGACAAGCACCGCAGCGTCGACGATACGCCTGCCGGTGGTGGCGCGGGCATGGTGCTGAGAGCGGATGTGCTGGCGATAGCCATCGATTCGATTGCCGGTGATACGAGACCGCGCCTGCTGATGAGCCCGCGTGGCAAGCCTTTGACGCAGGCCCGCGTGCGCGAACTTGCGGCCGGTGAAGGCGTGGTCATCGTCTGCGGCCGGTTCGAGGGTGTCGACCAGCGCGTCATCGACGCGCGGCAGCTCGAAGAGGTTTCCATAGGGGACTATATATTGTCGGGCGGCGAGCCGGCGGCCCTGACGCTGCTCGATGCCGTCGTGCGTATCCTGCCGGGCGTCATGGGCAATGACGAATCCGGTACGCATGAAAGCTTCGAGGGCGGCATGCTGGAGCATCCGCACTATACGCGCCCACAGGTATTCGAAGGTCGTGAGATCCCGGAGGTGCTGACGTCCGGCAACCACAAGAAGATCGCCGAGTGGCGCGAGGCGGAAGCCCGCAAGCTGACGGAAGAACGTCGCCCGGACCTGCTGCCGGGTCACTTCAGGAAGTAATACACCGCGAGGAACAGGCCCACCGCGACGACCAGCCAGCGCAGGATGTGCTGCGGCACGCGCTTTGCCGCCCAGACGCCGGAATAGCCGCCAAGCGCCGCGCCGGGCAGCATGACGATCGCATACAGCCAGTTGATCGCCCCGCCGGCGGTGAAGACGATGATGGCGATGGCGGCAATCACGATCGACAGGAAGTTCTTCAGCGCGTTCAGCCGATGATAGTCGCCGCCCGTGGCGATGCTCAGCGATGCGAGCATCATGATGCCCATGCCGGCGCCGAAGAAGCCGCCATAGATGGAGGTCAAAAACTGGCTGACGATGCCCTTGGCATTGTGCGGCGGATGTTCCTTCTCCGTCTTCGGCTTCAGTTTCGGGCCGGCAGCGAAGAGTGCGGTGGCGGCCAGCAGGAGCCAGGGTACGAGGCTGCGGAAGGACGGGTTCGACAGCGACAGGAGAAGAAGCGAGCCGCCGAGCGCGCCGACGGCCGAGACGATGCCGAGGATGATGGCCGCCCGCCACATGCCGCGGATCTCCCGCCCATAGGCGAGCGCCGAGGTGATATAGCCGGGAAACTGCACGATCGAGGAGGTGGCGTTCGCCGTGATCGGCGGCAGGCCGGCCAGCGTCATGGCGCCGAAGGTCAGGAACGTGCCTCCGCCGGCAATGGCATTGACCATGCCCGACAGGAGCCCGGCGAGAAACAGCAGGCAGATGGAAACGAGTGTCATGATCCCCCCTCATGCGACCATGGATGAATAGACCGGCACTTCAGCCGTCGCAACCGCTCAATTCCGGCCGCCAGACGGTAAAAATGGCGGGCAGGGGGATGACAACGGACGTTTTCTCGTGTAGAGGCCCACGCGGACATGGGGAAAACCCCGTAAACCAGCAACAAAGAACCGCGTACCCGCTCCCGCCCGCAAGGGCATGTCCGGAGGCCAAGTGCCAAGGGACACCGTGTCGAGCGCTCTGGCTGTTTTAGAAGAAATCAGAGGTTTAAGCGATGAACATCATCGAGCAGTTGGAAGCCGAACAGGCCGCCAAGATTGAAGCCAAGCGCAAGCTTCCGGAATTTTCCCCGGGTGACACCGTTCGCGTCAACGTTCGCGTGACGGAAGGCAACCGTACCCGCGTACAGGCCTATGAAGGCGTTTGCATTGCCCGCTCCGGCGGCGGCATCAACGAAAGCTTCACGGTCCGCAAGATCTCCTACGGCGAAGGCGTCGAGCGCGTATTCCCGGTCTACTCCCCGCTCGTCGAGAGCGTCGAAGTCGTCCGTCGCGGTAAGGTCCGTCGCGCCAAGCTCTACTACCTGCGCGACCGTCGCGGCAAGTCTGCCCGTATCTCCGAAAACACCAACGTCCGCGCCCGCAAGCTCAACGAAGCCGAGCGTCAGGCCGTTGTCGAGGAAAAGGCACGTCTGGAAGCTGAAAAGATCGCAGCAGCAGAGGCTCTGGCCGCCGAAAAGGCAGCAGCAGAAGCCGCTGAAGCAGCAGCGGCAGCAGAAACAGCCAAGGACGGCGCTGCCGAATAATTTCGGGTTCAATCCCGAATTTGAAAAGCCCGGCGATAACATCGCCGGGCTTTTCCTGTTTCTGCCTGATGTTTCGGATCAGAACTTCGGGGACGAATCCCAGTGTTCATCCGCCTTGCCGTCGACGAAGCGCCAGGTGTCGTACCATGTGGTGGTGTAAGTCTTGGTCGGGTCTTTTGGGTCCTTCTCGGTGCGCACCGTCGCAACCGTCACGTAATCCCCTTCAGCGTTGACGAAGACCACCGGCAGGCCGAGCTTCTCCGGGATCGCCGTCGGCTTCGCTTTCAGCACCTTGACGAAGAAGTCGATGACCGACTGGCGGCCGGAGGCGGCGTTCGGATTGTGCTGGATGTAGCGTTCGGTCAGATACTTGTCGGCGAGCTCCCAGTGATTTGCCTCCAGGAGATCGCGCATGATGTGATAGGCGACCTGCTTGTTGGCATTGAGCTTGGGATCGGGGCTGGTGAACAGCGCCTCCTTGTCGGCGGCGGCAACGACCGCCTCCTGGGGGAAGGCCGGCGTTGCGAACGGTACCGTGCCGGCAAGGAGGCTTACGGCAATCGCGAGGGTCGGCATCAATTTCATCGGAGTATCCCTTTCCTGTTCAGCCTTGGGTGGCGATGCGATCATGCGCAGCGTTGCGCATCGATCCGGGGACTTTTGAGATAGAAGCGGGCGGTGACATTTGAAAGAAGGCACCTTTTCCGCCGATAGGCAGGTTCAGGGAACCGTCGCGTTCGCAAGTCGTGGGTCTTCCGTTCGTTCGCCTTGCAATCGACCGTCCTGTTGTGACAGTGTTTCGCCGCCATAATCCAGGAGATTTCCATGCCGCTGAGACGCGCATTTCTCGCCGGGCTTGCCGCCCTTTCGCTTCTTCCGTTCACCGCACATGCGGACGGGCTGCCGGACCTCGGCGGCAAGGAGATCGTGGTCGTCACGGAAAACGCCTATCCGCCGCTGCAGTTCGTCGATCCGAAGACCGGCGAGCAGATCGGCTGGGAATATGACGCGATGAACGAGATCGCCAAGCGGCTGAACGCCAAGGTCTCCTACCAGAACACCAGCTGGGACGCGATGATCCAGGCCGTTTCCGACGGCCAGTTCGACATTGGCATGGATGGCATCACGATCAAGGACGACCGCAAGGAGAAGGTCGACTTCTCCGATCCCTACATGCGCTCCGAGCAGTTCATGCTGGTGCGCGGTGACGAGGACCGTTTCACCGATGCGAAGACCTTCGGTGCCAATGACAAGCTGCTGATCGGCTCGCAGCCGGGCACGACGCAGTTCTACACGGCCGTCTACGAAGTGCTGGACGGCAACGAGCAGAACCCACGCATCAAGCTTTTCGAGACCTTCGGTGCGACGGTCCAGGCGCTGAAGACCGGCGACGTCGACATGGTACTGACCGACAACACGGCCGGCCAGGGCTATGTCAGCCAGTCGAATGGCGGGTTGAAGATCGTCGGCGGCCCGCTCGGCTCCGAGGATTTCGGCTTCATCTTCAAGAAGGGTTCCGACCTCGTAGCACCCGTCAACGCCGCCATCGCCTCAATGAAGGCCGACGGCACCATGGATGCGCTGAACAAGAAGTGGTTCCTCGACTACAAGATGGGCGAGTGATCGCAATCTTGAGCTGCCGGTCAAACATGGCTGTAAGCCCCTCCCCAACCCCTCCCCACAAGGGGGAGGGGCTCCGTGCTGCACATCTCCTGCGTAACTTACGCATTCACATGACGCGCCACTTGCCCAAAAATAGGAATTGGGTCGGGCTGGATAGCCCCTCCCCCCTGTGGGGAGGGGTTGGGGAGGGGTGCTCGCGCGGAAGCAATGGCGGGGGCACACGCTCATGACCATGCAGACGCAGCCCACCAATGGGGGCGATCGCCCCTGGTGGCTCTACACGCTTGTCCTGATCGGGCTGGCGCTGGCTGTGGTCATCGCGGTCAACGACATCTATGCGCAGGTCTTCCAGGTGGTGCTGAAGGGGGCGTGGACCACGGTCTTCGTGACGATCGTCGCGTTCAGCCTGGCGACCGTTTTCGGCCTCGGCATCGCGCTTCTGGGCATGGCCGGCAATGTGGCGCTGAGGCAGATCGCCCGCTTCTATGTCGAGGTGGTGCGCGGCATACCCATGCTGGTCCTGCTTTTCTATGTCGCCTTCGTCGGCGCGCCGGGCATCGTCGCCGCTGTCAATTTCATCATGACGCCGCTGATCGAGCGGGGCGCGATGGAACCGCTGCTGGTGCGCGACGTCTCGCTGATGTGGCGGGCGATCATCGCGCTGACGCTCGGTTATGCCTCCTTCATCGCCGAAATCTTCCGGGCCGGCATCCAGTCGGTCGACAAGGGACAGATCGAGGCAGCCGAAGCGCTCGGGCTCTCGCGCTTCCAGCGCTTCCGGCTCGTCGTCCTGCCGCAGGCGGTCCGGATCATCCTGCCGCCGCTCTCCAATGACTTCGTGTCGATGGTCAAGGACTCGTCGCTGGTCTCCGTGCTGGGCGTCGCGGACATCACGCAGATGGGCAAGGTCTACGCGTCCGGCTCGTTCCGCTTCTTCGAGACCTATTCGATCGTCACCTATGTCTACCTGATCCTGACGATCGGGCTGTCGCTTCTCCTGCGCAGGCTGGAGCGGAGAATGAGCGCGATGCCGTCTCGCATCGAGGGCGGGCGCGACAAGACGGCCCGTTCGGCCTGACGATATGAATTGCCACTCTGGCGAAAAATTGGTATGAGCCCCGCCCATGGGATCTAAATTCGGATGTCTCGCGCCTCATATCTACGTGCTGCAGGACCACAAGCGTCTGCCGGCACGCTTTTTCGCGCGCGTTTCCGGGGCGCTCACCAGCCGCCTATCCTGACGCAATGACTGCCGCAGCCCTTGCGGACGACTGCACGTTCCCATTTCAAAAAACAAGACGGATATGAAGCCATGAGCGCACCCCGCACACTCTACGACAAGATCTGGGACGACCATCTGGTCGACCAACAGGCCGACGGAACCTGTCTTCTCTACATCGACCGTCACCTCGTTCACGAAGTGACGTCGCCGCAGGCCTTCGAAGGCCTGCGCATGGCCGGCCGGCCGCTGCGCGCGCCGCAGAAGACGCTCGCCGTCGTCGACCACAACGTGCCGACCACGCCGGACCGTGTCGAAGGCATCAAGAACGAGGAAAGCCGCATCCAGGTGGAGGCGCTTGCCAAGAACGCCGCCGACTTCGGCGTCGAGTACTATTCCGAAAAGGACAAGCGCCAGGGCATCGTCCACATTGTCGGGCCGGAGCAGGGCTTCACCCTGCCGGGCATGACGATCGTCTGCGGCGATAGCCACACCTCGACGCATGGTGCATTCGGCGCTCTGGCACACGGTATCGGCACGTCGGAAGTCGAGCATGTGCTCGCCACCCAGACGCTCATCCAGAAGAAGGCCAAGAACATGCTGGTGCGTGTCGATGGTCAGCTGCCGGAAGGCGTGACCGCCAAGGACATCATCCTGGCGATCATCGGCGAGATCGGCACGGCCGGCGGCACCGGCCACGTCATCGAATTTGCCGGCGAGGCGATCCGTTCGCTCTCCATGGAAGGCCGCATGACCGTCTGCAACATGACGATCGAAGGCGGCGCCCGCGCCGGCCTGATCGCGCCGGACGAGAAGACCTTCGAGTATATCGCCAACAAGCCGCGCGCGCCGAAGGGCGAGGAGCTGGAACAGGCGATCTCCTACTGGAAGACGCTGCATTCCGACGAAGGCGCGCACTTCGATCGTGTCGTCGTTCTCGACGCCGCCAACCTGCCGCCGATCGTCTCCTGGGGCTCGTCGCCGGAAGACGTCGTCTCGATCCAGGGCGTCGTTCCGAACCCGGACGACATCGCCGACGAGAACAAGCGCACGTCCAAGAAGCGCGCGCTCGATTACATGGGCCTGAAGGCCGGCACCAAGATGACGGATATCGCCATCGACCGCGTCTTCATCGGTTCGTGCACCAATGGCCGCATCGAAGACCTGCGCGCCGCCGCCAAGGTTGTCGAAGGCAGGACGGTCGCCTCGACCGTCAGCGCCATGGTCGTGCCGGGCTCCGGTCTCGTCAAGGAACAGGCGGAAGCCGAAGGCCTCGACAAGATCTTCAAGGCGGCCGGCTTCGAATGGCGCGAGCCGGGCTGCTCCATGTGCCTGGCGATGAACGACGACCGGCTGAAGCCGGGCGAGCGTTGCGCCTCGACCTCCAACCGCAACTTCGAAGGCCGTCAGGGCTTCAAGGGCCGCACGCATCTCGTCTCGCCGGCCATGGCTGCGGCCGCCGCGATCGCCGGCCACTTCGTCGATATCCGCGACTGGAAGTAAGCGGCGAAAGCCTGATCACATTGAAAGGGCCGTCCTTCGGGGCGGCCTTTTTGCATGTCAGAGGCCGGCGCGAAAGGCTTCCACGACAATCAGTGCTCCGCCGAAAATGACGACGGCGTCGAGGAGGTAGACGTGGTGGAGGTCGGACATGCGCCGGGTCAGCCGCCTTGCAACGAAGGCGCCCGGGATTGCGCAGACGCCGATGACGATCGACATGATCCACATGGCGGACGGCAGGAAGCCTGAAGCCTGGAAAACAGCCGTCTTGGCGATGCCGAGCAGGAAGGACACGCCGGCATCGGTGGCGATCACCGATGCACCGCTCAGGCCCGCGGCAAGGAGGATGGAAATCAGGAAGACGCCGGACCCGGCGGTGCCTCCGACCATCAATCCGAAGCCGGCACTTGCCGCTGCCAGGCCGGCCGGCGGCAGAACGGCGTTGCGGCGCGCCAGCACGCGGCGGGCCGGAACGAGGATGATGATCATGCAGCCGATCAGCATGGTGACCGCCGCACCCGACAGCCAGGTGTAGGCGTAGGCGCCGAGCGGCGTGAAGGGCAGGGCGGCGGCAAGCACCAGCCCGGCCTTCTTCCATTCGATCTTGTCGCGATAGGCCGCCAGCCGGCCGAGATTGGTCAGGATGGAGGCGAGGCCGATAACCGGCACGACTGCCTGTGCGCCAATGATCGGGATGAGGACGGGTGGAAGAAGAAGTCCGGTCCCGTAACCGGAAACGCCGCCGAGGATGGAGGCGAAGAAGGCAACGGCGGCGACCAGTGCATATTGATAGATGCTCGCGCCTGCCATTTCGGTCATGCAATCACCGGTACGAATCGATTGTCATTGCACCCCGATTACGCCGGATTCGATCCATCGTCCACGGCAAAAGAAAAAGGCGGCCCGTGGGCCGCCTTCTCCGTCATTCCATTTCGTCCGTTCGCTGTTAGCGGCGGTCGCCCATGAAGCGAAGCAGGAACAGGAAGAGGTTGATGAAGTCGAGGTACAGGGTGAGTGCACCCATGACCGCCTTCTTGCTGGCCACTTCGTTACCATCGGCTTCAAAGTAGTTTTCCTTGATCTTCTGGGTGTCCCACGCGGTCAGGCCGGCGAAGATCAGTACGCCGATGACGGAGATCGCGAAGTCCAGCGCCGAAGAGGCGAGGAACAGGTTTACCAGCGACGCGATGATCAGACCGAACAGACCCATCACCAGGAACGAGCCCATGGCGGAGAGGTCACGCTTCGTCGTGTAGCCGTAGAGCGACAGGGCGCCGAACGAGGCTGCAGCCACGAAGAAGGTCTGCGTCAGCGACGCACCGGTGTAGACCAGGAAGATGGACGAGAGCGACAGGCCCATCAGGCCGGCATAGACCCAGAAGGTCGTCTGCGCGGCGGAAGCGCTCATCTTCTGAACACGGAAGCTCAGGAAGAAGACCAGAGCCAGCGGAGCCAGCAGGATGACCCAGCGCAGCGGCGAGGTGTAGATGGCGACACCCAGGCTGGTCAGCATGATGTCGCCCATCTGTGCGGCGGCCTGGGACGGATCAGACGTCGTTGCCAACGCCGAAAGGCCGTAAGCTGCGGCACCGGTCAGCGCAACGCCGCCTGCCATCAGGTTGTAAACCTTCAGCATGTAGGCGCGCAGGCCCTGATCCACGGCCGTGTCGGCGCGTACGCCGGCTTGGGTCTGGAAATTGCGAAGATCTGCCATAGTTTTCCTCTCTTTGGTGAAGCCCGGCAATGCGTTTCGACATATGCGCCTTAAGCATTGTCAGCATGCGCCCGCGCGGGGAACTTTTATTTCACATCGAAATATGAGGTGACATTTCATCCGATACAAGACCTGATCACTCCGAATTTATCGGGGTGAGCCCAACCTTACCGATTTTTAATGCTCTGGTTAATTAAGCCCGACCTGTTTTACAGCTCCCGCAATACCGAAGCCGGCTTCTTTCCGAGCACCGACCAGGTGCCGGCGAGGCCGACGCCGATGGTCACGACAAGCGCGATGACGAGCGTCGCGATCGCCGCCTCCGGGAGGAAAACGGCGTTCAGATGCATGATCTGCTCGACCACATACCAGGACGCTGCGGTGCCGGCGAGCAGGGCGAAAACTGCGGTCGCGACACCGAGGATCAGATATTCGTAGGTAAAGGCGCGGATCAGCGTCGTGCGTTTCGCGCCCAGCGTTTTCAAGACCACGGCATCGTGGGTGCGGGCGCGATTGCCAGCCGCCAGCGCCCCGGCGAGCACCAGGATGGAGGCGACGAGCGCGAAGGCGGCTGCGGCGCGGATCGCGGTGGCGATCTGACCGGCGAGCTTGTTGACGAGGTCCAGCGCGTCCTTGACCCGGACGGTAGTCACTGCGGGGAAGGTGTTGGTCACCTCCCGCATGATCGAGGCTTCTTCGGTGCCGCTGGCGCCCGCATCCGTCAGCGTTGCGATCCAGCCGTGCGGTGCGCCGCGGAAGGTATTGGGCGAGAAGACCATGACGAAATTGATCGACAGGGATTGCCATTCGACATCGCGGAAGTTGGCGATCTTGGCGGTTATGTTGCGGCCGAGGACGTTGACGGTGACGGTGTCGCCGAGCTTCAGCCCCAAGTCGCGTGCTTCGTCCGCCGAGAACGACACGAGCGGTTCGCCGGCATAGTCCGGCGCCCACCACTTGCCTTCGGTCAATGTCGAGTTCTCGGGCAGGGCGTCGGCATAGGTGATACCGCGATCGCCGCGCAGAACCCAGCGGCCGCCGGGCGGCACGTTCATCTTTGCCACATCCTCGCCGTTGAAGGCCATGATGCGGCCGCGCAGCATCGGCACTTCCACGAGTTTGCCTTCGGGCGCTTTTTCCTTCACCAGCGTCCGGAAGGCATCGATCTCGCTGGCCTGGATGCCAACGAAGAAGAAGTTCGGTACCTGATCGGGGATCTTGCCGGTCAGTTCGCGGCGCAGATTGCCGTCGATCATGGTGAGCGTGACCAGAAGCGCGAGACCGAGGCCGAGCGACAGCACGACGGGGGATGTGAGCGCGCCGGGGCGGTGGATGTTGCCGATCGCGAGGCGCAGGGCCGGCGAATTGACAATCGGCGCGCGACGGGCGATTGCCGCAATGCCGGCGGCAACCGCGCGCAGGACGACGAAGGCGCAGGCTGTCGCGACGATGAAGACGCCGGCGATGAAGCGGTCGTCGGCCATCAGCAACGCCAGACCGGCGAGCGCCAGAAGCGAGGCGGTGGCAACGGCGAGATATGGCCATGAAGGCCAGCGGCGTCCCTCGAAACCCTGCTCGCGGAAAAGTGCGGTCGCCGGTATTTCCCGCGTCTGGCCGAGCGGCAGAATGGCGAAGGCGAGCGTCGTCAGGTAGCCGAAGACGGCCGCAATCGCCAGCGCTGACGGATAGAGCGCCGCTTCACCGCTGACCGGCAGGATGCCGGCGAGAAACTTGAGCGCGATGAACGGCGCAATCGCGCCGATGACGAGGCCGATGAGGACACCGACGGTGGCGATCATCATGATCTGGATGAGATAGATCATGACCACGACGGATGCGGGCGCGCCCAGGCACTTGAAGGTGGCAATCGTCGTGCGCTTGGAATCGAGGAAAGCTCGGACCGCATTGGCGACGCCCGCACCGCCGACGATCAGCGCGGTCAGGCCGACGAGCGTCAGGAACTGCGTGAATCGTTCGATATTGTTGGTGAGCGCCGGCGTGGCGTTGGCGCTGGAGCGGATCGACCAGCCGGCATCCGGGAACTTTGCCTTCGCGGCATCAATGATGCGGGGAAGGGGAGCGTGACCGGGAGGCAGCTTCACCTTGTAGGCCGTTTCGACGAGGCTCCCGGTCTGAACAAGGCCGGAGACAGACAGCGCCTGGCGGCTGACGATCAGGCGCGGCGCGAAGCCGAAGCCTTCGGAGAGGGCGTCCGGCTCATTGTCGAGGCGCGCCTTGATGACAAGCTTCAGGTCGCCGAGGAGGAGCGGATCGCCGACCTTGAGGCCGAGCCGGTCCAGCAGTATCGGCGCGGCAATCGCTCCGTAGCTGCCGTCTTTTTCCGACAGCAACTGCGCGGTCGGCTCGGAGGGCGTGGTTTTGAGCTTGCCGTAGAGCGGGTAGGCGTCGTCGACCGCCTTCACCTCGACCAGCGACTGGTCGGAACCGTTCGCCTTGCGGGCCATCGAGCGCGTGCCGGTGGAGACGGCGACGTCGCCAAGACCTTGCAGATAGGCAAGTTCGTCCGGCGAGGCTTCCCGGTTGTTCAGTTCGAAGCGCAGATCGGCGCCGAGCAAGTCGCGTCCCTGCGAGGAAATCGAGCCGGTGATGGCGCCGGAAATGGAGTTGACGGCGGCAATCGCCGCAGTGCCGAGCGCGATGCAGGCGAGAAAGATGTAGAACCCTTTCAGGCCGCCGCGCAGTTCCCGCGATGCCAGCCGCCATGCAAGGCCAAGACGGAATTTCGCCTGGTTCATGCGAGCGCCGCCTGGCTGTTGTCGGCAGTGACAGCTGAGGCGGCCGGTTCGATCTGTCCTGACCGCATGCGGATCTGGCGCGAGCAGCGGGCGGCGAGCGCCGGATCGTGCGTAACGAGAACCAGCGTCATGCCGCGCTCCGCCTGCTGGGCAAACAGGAGATCGGCTATCTGCCGGCCGGTTTCAGTATCGAGGTTGCCGGTCGGCTCGTCGGCGATCAGGACCGCCGGAGAGGGCGCCAGCGCCCGGGCGATGGCGACGCGCTGCTGCTCGCCGCCCGAAAGCTGGCCGGGATAATGGTGCATGCGCTCACCCAATCCGACGGCTGTCAATTCCCGCCGGGCGATGTCAAATGCATCCTTGACCCGGGCGAGCTCCAGCGGGACGGCGACGTTTTCGAGCGCTGTCATGTTGGCGATCAGGTGAAAGGATTGGAAGACGATGCCGATGTTGCGGCCGCGATAATCGGCAAGTTGATCCTCATGCATCGCGTGGAGAGCCGCCTCGCCGAGATGGATCTCGCCGCTGTCGAGCCTTTCCAGCCCGGCCATCACCATCAGCAGCGTCGACTTGCCGGATCCGGACGGTCCGACGATGCCAACCGATTCGCCTTTGGCAATCTTCAGGCCGACATTCTTCAGGACATGGACCGAGACGGCTCCGTTGCCGAGCGTCAGATCCGCGTTGCGCATTTCGATGATGGTTTCACTCACGATGCGGCGCCCTATATTGTTGCAAGGAAATCCGGTGCTCCAGGGCCCGAGATCAAAACAATCTAGGAAAGCCTCCATGTCATTTAAAGCCGCAATCGTTCAATTCCTCGTCATGACGGGCCTATTTGCCGGCATCGGCGGAGTGGCGGAGGCCAAAGAACTCAAGCTGGTCGGGTTCGGCGACAGCCTGATGGCCGGATACCAGTTGCCGGCAGGCGATGCCTATCCGGCAAAGCTGGAGGCGGCGCTGAAGGCCAAGGGCTTCGACGTGTCGATCAGCAATGCCGGCGTTTCCGGCGACACGACGCGCGACGGGCTTGCCCGGGCGGACTGGTCGGTGCCGGACGGAACCGACGGCGTCATCCTCGAACTCGGCGCCAATGACGCTCTGCGCGGCCTTGCGCCGGAGGAAACGGAGAAGAACCTGGTCGCCATGATCGAGCGGTTCAAGGAGCGCGGCATTGCGGTCATGCTCGTCGGCATGATGGCGCCGCCCAACATGGGCGAGGACTATGCCAAGCGCTTCAACGCGATTTATCCACAGCTTGCCGAGACCTACGAATTGCCGCTCTATCCGTTCTTTCTCGATGGCGTGGTGACCGTGAAGGGCACGCAATTGTCGGACGGGATGCATCCCGATGCAAAGGGCGTCGACATCATGGTGGAGAAGTCGCTCCCGCTTGCCGAAAAATTCATCAGCGGGATTCAGTGAATAAAAATTAAGGACTTGCGTACCATTTGAATGCATGATCGGTTGTGAATACCAGTCATAGATTCGGGGAGCTCGCCATGCCGAGACTGTTTACCGCCCTCGAAATTCCGCGTCATGCGGCAATGAGTCTTTCATTGTTGCGCGGAGGATTGCCTGGAGCTCGATGGATCGACGTCGAGAACTATCACATTACCCTGCGCTTCATCGGTGACGTCGACGGACGCACAGCCGACGAGATCGTCGACCGGCTGGACCGGATCGATCGGCCCGAATTCGAAATCAGTCTGAACGGTATCGGTTCCTTCGGGTCGAAGAAACCGCATTCGGTCTGGGCTGGTGTGACCCAGGCGCCGGAAATGTACCAGCTGCAGGGAGAAATCGAGCGCATCTGCCAGAGGATCGGGCTGCCGCCGGACCCGCGAAAGTTCTCGCCTCACGTGACGCTGGCGCGACTGCGCGCGTCCAGGCTGGACGACGTGGTACACTATCTTGCGGGGCGCGGCGATTTTCATACCGCGCCCTTCGTCGTTTCACGCTTCGTGCTGCTGTCGTCGAAGGAATCCGTCGGTGGCGGGCCCTATCTGACGGAAGAGGTCTTTCCGCTTCACGACCGGTTCCCGAGCTTCTCGACGAGCGAGGCGCAACCGGTCAAGAGCATGCTGTAGACCGTTTCGAAGCCATCCGCGCCGCCATAATAGGGATCGGGAATGTCTGACGGCTGGCCAAGTGCATAGTCGCTGAAACGGTGGATTCCGAGCCGCGGCGTTGCTGGCGCGATGCGGGCGAGGTGGTCGAGATTGTTGCGGTCCATGGCGAGGATCAGGTCGAAGGTCTCGAAGTCTTCGGGACGCACCTGTCTGGCGCGCTGGTTGGAAATGTCGATGCCATGCTTGCGGGCGACCGCGATGGAGCGGCTGTCCGGCGGGTCACCCTGATGCCATGCGCCAGTGCCGGCCGAATCGGCGGCAAACCGTGCGGAACATCCCGCCTCCTCAATGGTTTTCATAAAGATACCCTCTGCGAGAGGCGAACGGCATATGTTGCCGAGACAGACGAAAAGCACGTTGCAGGCAGTCATTTCACCGGCGGTCCCTTTGATCGTTGCGGAGGCTGCGGAAGAAGCGGGAGAACATCCATGAAACATGACAGACTGGAACCGGCCATGATCACATCGAAACTTGAAGGGCTTTCGGGCTGGGAGGTCAATGCCGACGGTACGGCGATCTCGAAGAGTTTCAAATTCGCCGACTTCACAGAAGCCTTCGCCTTCATGACGCGGATCGCGCTGAAGGCGGAGAAGCTCAATCACCATCCGGAATGGTTCAATGTCTATTCCAAGGTGGACGTCACGCTGTCGACGCATTCGGCAAAGGGACTGACCGACCTCGACTTCATGCTCGCGGCCGAGATGGATGACGCTGCCGGAGAGTGACGATTTCGGACGCTCGACGTCCGATTTCATTGGCAAACCTGGGCGAAAGTCACCATCTCAATGCCGAAACCTTCAGAAAGGGGGATTTCGATGGACGACATCAAGTATGGCGAAATTCTGCTTCCGGGCGACGAAAAGACACAGGATCGGCGCGAGAAGCGTGTGCGCGACAAATTTTGGCCGACGATGAAGAAGGCGGTCCGCCAGCTTCCGTTCGGTCGTGATGCGGTCGCCGCCTTCTATTGCGCGACCGATCCGCACACGCCGCGAAAGGTCAAGGGCATCCTGCTGGCTGCACTTGCCTATTTCGTCATGCCTGCCGACATCATTCCCGACTTCTTCGCCGTCATCGGTTTTTCCGACGACATGGCGGTGCTGACGGCCGCGATCGCGATGATCAGCGGCCATATCAAAGAAGGACATTACGAGGCGGCGGACAGGGCCCTTGCGGATGATTCCATGAAACCGTAGCGATGATGGCGAGAGTTTGGCCAAATGCGCCAAACTCTCGCCAGATTTGTTCTGTCTTTGGCAAGGAGATGGTAACGGGTCAGATCGCAAAGACATCCCGAACGGCCGGTGGGCGCGGCCTTATCATCTGACTTTTATCGTTCTCGTTGACGGTTTGGTAACCAGGATGAATCCAAAATGAGCCAGACCGCTTAACTGTCTGCCTGGGCCTCCGTTCCCGGGACCAAGATACCAACCGGCAGGAAATCCATGTTTGTAAGAAGTCTCACCGCAGCACTCTCGATCGTTCTCGTCACCGCAACCGGTGCGTTGGCTGAGAAGCCGACCCGTATCGACCAGTTCAAGGCTTGGGGCGCCTATTCCTACAAGTCGGGCAATGGCACGGTCTGCTACGTTCTGTCGGTTCCGACCAAGAAGGAACCGGCCAACGTCGATCATGGCGACAATTTCTTCATCGTCTCCCAGCGCCCCGGCCAGAACATCGCCTACGAGCCGCAGGCCATGATGGGATATACGCTGAAGCAGGATTCGAAGGTAAACGTCGTCATCGACAGCAAGACCTTCGTCATGTTCGTCAAGGACAAGGCCGCCTGGCTCGAAAACGCCGCCGAGGAGCCTTCGCTCGTCGCGGCGATGAAGGCCGGCACCAACATGACCGTCAAGGCGACCTCCCTGCGTGGAACCGCGACCAGCTATTCCTACTCGCTGTCGGGCATTTCCGCGGCGCTGCAGAAGATCGAAAGCTGCAAGTAGTCCCTGAAGCGGACGACCGTATTCAGGCGTTTCGGAAAGGCCGGGCTTCCCGGCCTTTTCCTTTGGCCGAGCGTCCCGAGCCGCGCCGGGGGTGACGGACTGGTGTTTTGGTGCTAAAGGGCGCCCTTCAAGGCCGCAGCCCGATGAGGCTGGCGACTGGTCGGCGGGAATTGACACCCTGATCCGCGACCGTGACCGGCCCGACAGCATTTTTCGAATTCTTGAAGAGACAGGATTGCCGATCATGAGCGGCGAAAGCGCAGTACTCGTATCCGACGTGGCAAAGACAGGCGGCCCCGCACGCTTCGGCATGGCTGAAAAGCCGATGCTGATCGGGCTGACGCGCGAGGAGATGGGCAAGGCGCTGGCCGAAAAGGGCGTTCCGGAGCGTCAGGTCAAGATGCGCGTGGCGCAGCTTTGGAACTGGATCTATGTGCGCGGCGTCTCCGATTTTGACGCGATGACGAATGTCTCGAAAGACATGCGCGAAATGCTGAAGGCGCATTTCTCGATCGCCCGTCCGGAAATCGTCGAGGAGCAGATCTCCAATGACGGCACGCGCAAGTGGCTGCTGCGGTTTCCGCCGCGCGGCGCCGGCCGCCCCGTCGAGGTCGAGACCGTCTACATTCCGGAAGAAGGGCGCGGGACGCTGTGCATTTCGAGCCAGGTGGGCTGTTCGCTCACCTGCACCTTCTGTCACACCGGCACGCAGCGCCTGGTGCGCAACCTGACGGCCGAGGAAATCCTGTCGCAGCTGCTGCTGGCGCGCGACCGGCTCGGCGACTTCCCGGATCGCGACGTCCCGCAGGGCGCCATGATCCCGTCGAGCGACCGCAAGGTCACCAACATCGTGATGATGGGCATGGGCGAGCCGCTCTACAACTTCGAGAGCGTCAAGACTGCGCTCCTGATTGCGACCGACGGCGACGGCCTGTCGCTGTCGAAGCGGCGCGTCACGCTGTCGACCTCGGGCGTGGTGCCGGAAATCTACCGCACCGGCGAGGAGATCGGCGTGATGCTGGCGATCTCGCTGCATGCGGTGCGCGACGAACTGCGCGACATGCTGGTGCCGATCAACAAGAAGTATCCGCTGAAGGAGCTGATCGAGGCCTGCCGCGCCTATCCGGGCCTGTCGAATGCCCGCCGCATCACCTTCGAATACGTCATGCTGAAGGGTGTCAACGACAGCCTGGAAGATGCCCGCGATCTGGTAAAGCTCCTGAAGGGCATCCCGGCCAAGATCAATCTCATCCCGTTCAATCCCTGGCCCGGCACGAACTACCAGTGTTCCGACTGGGAGACGATCGAAACCTTCGCCGAGTTCGTCAACAGCGCCGGCTATGCCTCGCCTATCCGCACGCCCCGCGGTCGCGACATTCTCGCGGCCTGCGGTCAGCTGAAGTCCGAGTCGGAGCGGATGCGCAAGACCGAGCGGCTGGCCTTCGAGGCGATGATGATCGCAGGCCACGGGGAGGACGACTGATCCCCTTTTTTTCGGTCTGCGAAAAAAATTGCGTCGGCAATGTCGATGTGAGCTTATCCTGTTCGTCAAGGCGGTGACCTGTGCGGCAGTCGCGCAGGCTGCTCGAACGGAGGTTCACCATGAAGTACATTGCCTTGATCTATTCGGATCCCCAGACTTTGCCCGCTCCGGGAACGGAAAATTTCGGCCGCATGATGGGCGGCTACGAACTCTGCAACAAGACTTATCATGCCGACGGCGTCTATGTGGCCGGCGACGCGCTGCAGCCGGCCAGCACAGCGACGACCGTCCGGGTGCGCGACGGCAAGACGGAGACCATGGACGGCCCGTTTGCCGAGACCAAGGAACAGCTCGGCGGTTTCTACATCCTCGATTGCCAGTCCCTCGACGAGGCCATCCGCTATGCGGCGATGATCCCGCACGCTGCGACCGGTTCGGTCGAGGTGCGGCCGATCATGGTGTTCGATCGCTGATGCCAGCCGGCGCGGAAGAATGCGCCGATGCAGTCTCGCGCGCGGTCGAACGGATCGCGCGCGAAGACCAGGGGCGGCTGCTGGCCGTCCTCGTGCGCTCGCTGCGCAACTTTCAGCTCGCCGAAGACAGTCTTCAGGACGCGATGGAATCGGCGCTCGTGCACTGGCGGCGAAGCGGGCTGCCGCAATCGCCGGCCGCCTGGCTCCTGCAGGCCGCGCGGCGAAAGGCCATCGACCGCCTGCGGCGCGCGGCCAATTTCGACGGGAAGGCCGGAGATATCGCCTTTCTTCTGGAAAACGCGATCACTGAGGCGAACGAGCGCCGGGACGAGCCGATCGAAGACGACCGCCTCAAGCTGATCTTTGCCTGCTGCCATCCGGCGATCGATCGGAAAACCTGCGTGGCGTTGACATTGCGGTCCGTCAGCGGCCTGAAGACGGAGGAGATTGCCGACGCGTTCGTCGACAGTCCGACGGCCATGGCGCAGCGGCTGGTGCGGGCGCGCCAGAAGATTGCCGCAGCAGGGATCGCCTTCGAGGTGCCGGGCCCAGAGAGTTGGGCCGAGCGGCTGGAAAGCGTCCTGGCGGTCATCTACCTCACCTTCAACGAAGGCTATGCCGCGGCCGGCGACCAGATCCTGCGCACCGATCTCTGCGAGGAGGCTATCCGGCTTGCCCACCTGGTGATGAGCCTGTTGCCCGGCGAGGCCGAGGTCGAAGGGTTAGCGGCACTGATGGCGTTGCATCACGCCCGCCGGCATGGGCGCACAGCGTCCGACGGAACGCCGCTGTCGCTTGAGGAGCAGGACCGTCGGCTGTGGGATCACGAAGAGATTGTCCGCGCCACGAAACTGCTCGATACCGCCATGCGGCGCGGCAGGGCCGGCCCCTATCAGCTCCAGGCGGCCATCGCCGCGCTACATGCCGAGGCGCCGGATTTCGCACGCACCGACTGGCGACAGATCGCACTGCTTTACTGCGTGCTGACATCCATGGCGAACAATCCGGTGTTCGAGTTGAACAGGATTGCCGCTATATCGTTCCATGAAGGCCCGCAACGGGCGCTTGCGCTGTTGAGGCCGATCGCGCCGGCGCTCGTTCAGTATCAGCCATTTCATGCGTTGCATGCTGATCTTCTCGTCCGCTCCGGACAGATCGAGGCGGCGCGTCTCGCCTATCGCAGCGCGATCGACCTGTCGCAGTCGAGCGCGGAGAAACGCTTCCTGGAGCGCCGACTTGCCCGCTGCGAGACGCCGTCCCTGCCGTCAGCGGGCGTGGGTGAAGAAGATCTTGACCGCGAAGATGGAGAAGACACCGGCAAAGGTGTAGTCGATCCAGCGCAGGACGCGGCGATTGGCCATCAGCCATCCTGACAGCCAACCGGCGGCGAGAATGATGGCGATCGTCACCGGCAGGGCGAGGACGATGAAATAGAAGCCAAGGAAGAGCAGCTTGCCGGTCACATGCGGATCGGAGGCCTGCACGAACTGCGGCAGGAATGTCATGAAAAAGATGACGACCTTGGGGTTCAGCAGGTTGACCCAGAAACCGTTCAGCAGCGCCTCCATGTGCGAACCGCGTCGCTCGACGCCGGCTTCCGCCGCCATGACGAAATTCGAGCCCTTGCGGATGGCGTGGAAGGCAAGCCAGAGGAGATAGGCGGCGCCACCGGTCTTCAGCACGAAGAAGGCGGCCGGCGATGCCACGATCAGCGCCGAAACGCCGAAGGCGACCAGGACCGTGTGGATGACCAGCCCGATATTGGTGCCGAGCAGCACCATGAAGGCGGCCGTCCGGCCATCCTTCAGCGCCCGGCCAATCTGCAGCGTCATGTCCGGCCCCGGCGTCAGCGTCAGCAGCATGCAGGCGGCGGCGAAGGTGAGCAGGGTGGGGAAACTTGGAACGAAGTCCATGGTTTGCTCTCAAGGTTCGAAGACGAAGCGCCCGTCTTACACCGGGCTCGGACGCGGGGGAAGATGGCGGCCCCGATCCTTGCCAACACCAAGCCTTCTTGCTATCGCGGATCAGCAATCGCCGCGTTGCGGCAAAGACATCATGCGAGGCCGATGTGCGCATCCTGACCGAAGCCTATATTCCGGAACTGCCGAATTATTACCGCGGCAAGGTGCGCGAGAATTACGACCTGCCGGACGGCAGCCGCGTCATCATTTCCACCGACCGCATCAGCGCCTTCGACCGCATCCTGACCTGCATCCCCTACAAGGGACAGGTTCTGACGCAGACGGCGCGCTACTGGTTCGAGAAGACTGCCGACATCTGCCCGAACCATGTCATCGACTATCCGGACGTCAACGTCGTGATTGGCAAGCGTCTCGATATCCTGCCGGTCGAGATCGTCGTGCGCGGCTATCTCGCCGGCACCACCTCGACATCGATCCTCACCCTCTACAAGAAGGGCGAGCGCACAATGTATGGCGTGATCTTCCCGGACGGGCTGCGCGACAATCAGGCGCTGCCGGCGCCGATCATCACGCCGACGAGCAAGGAATTCGACGGCGGCCATGACGAACCGCTGACGCCGGCCGAGATCATCGAAAAGGGTCTGCTGACGCAGGAGCAATGGGACACGGTTTCCGGCTATGCGCTAGCGCTCTTTGCCCGCGGGCAGGAGCTGGCGGCCGAACGCGGTCTGATCCTGGTCGACACAAAGTACGAGTTCGGCACCGACGAGAACGGCAAGATCATCCTTGCCGATGAAATTCACACGCCGGATTCCTCGCGCTACTGGTTCTCGGAGAAGTACGACGAAGCCTTTCAAGCCGGCAGGCGGCCGCAGAGCTTCGACAAGGATTTCATTCGCGCCTGGGTCGTCGAACGCTGCGACCCCTACAAGGACGATATTCCGGAAATTCCCGCATCGCTGATCGCCGAGGCCTCGAAGGTCTATATCGAAGCCTATGAGATGATTACGGGCAGCCCGTTCGTTCCCGATGACAGCTTCGAAACGCCGCTTGCGCGGGTTCGCGAGCATCTCCGGCATCTGTTCCCGGAATAAGGCATCCGCCCGCGGGCTGGTCATGCGGGCGATTGATGTTAGATTACCGGAAATTAATTGGCAGCCACCGATGTGACATGTTAGCGCATGCTTATCGGTCGCCGCGCAATATTTCGGGATTTTCATGAAAAGACGCATTTTCCTTGTTCTCGCACCGCTTTTGTTTGCGCTTTCCGCCTGTAGCGATTCAGGCGATGGCAAGAAGGCGGGAGGGCCTCCCGGCGGGCGTGAAGTCACGGTCGGCATCATGAAGCTGCAAGCCGTGACGGCTCCGGTGACCATCGTGCTGCCAGGTCGCGCTGTCTCCTTCCGTTCCGCCGACATCCGGCCGCAGGTTGGCGGCATGATCCAGGAAATCGCCTACAAGGAGGGGACGCCGGTCAAACAGGGCGACCTGCTCTTCAAGATCGAGGACGACACCTATGTCGCCGCCGTTGCGGAAGCCGAAGCGGCGCTGGCCAAGGCGCAGGCGAGCGTGCCTTCCGCAGAAGCGAATTACGAACGCTATCAGCGACTGGTCAAGAGCGGCGGGGCCACCGAGATCGCGCTCGACGAAGCCCAGGTGGCGCTCCTGCAGGCCAAGGCAGACGTCTCTTCGACACAGGCCTCGCTGCAGTCGGCCAAGATCAATCTGCAGCATACCGAAATCCGGGCACCCTTCGACGGCATCGCCGATGTTTCCGCCTTCAGCGTCGGAAACCTCGTGACGGCAAGCCAGAGCGATGCATTGACCACCATTCGCCAGACCGATCCGATCTATGTCGATCTTAGCGATTCGAGCGTGAACCTCTTGCGTTTCCGCAACTCACTCGAATCCGGGTCACTGACGGGCAATGTTCGTGAGGCTCCTATCAGCCTGACGCTGGAAAACGGCGAGCGCTATGACCAGACGGGGACGTTCGATGTGCCGAAGTCGACGGTGAGCGAAGCGACCGGCTCCTTCAGCATCCGCGCGTCCTTCCCCAATCCGAAGCGCATGCTGGTGCCGGGCATGTTCGTCCGCGCGACCCTGACCGTCGGCGAACAGAAGGGCTACCTGATCCCGCAACGGGCAGCGAGCCGCGATTCGGAAGGCAATCTGACGGCGCAATTCGTCAGCAAGGACGGCAAGGTCGAGACGCGGACCTTCGCCAAGGCCACCGCTTCCAACAACAGCTGGCTCGTCCAGTCGCAGATTGCCGACGGCGACCAGCTGATCGTCGAGGGACTGCAATTCATTTCCGACGGCATGGCCGTGAAGACCAAAGAGGTGACGCTGGACAAGGTCGGCGTCGCGCATGACGTGGAAGCGCAAGGGGACGGCGCCGCAGCAAAGCCGACCAAATAGGTCCTGACCCCGCTTTCAAGACGGCATTCCCATACAGGATTTTTGAATGGCAAGCTTTTTCATCAGACGACCGATTTTTGCCTGGGTTATCGCGATCGTCATCATGCTCGGCGGCGCGCTGTCGATCTATACGCTGGCCATTTCGCAATATCCGGACATCGCGCCGACGACGGTGCGCATTTCCGCCACCTACACCGGCGCTTCCGCCGATACCGTGCAGAATTCGGTGACGACCGTCATCGAGAATGCGATGACCGGTCTCGATGACCTGACCTATATGACATCGTCTTCATCGACCGGCTCTGCCTCGGTGACGCTGACTTTCGGCAATTCGATCGACCCGGACATTGCGCAGGTCCAGGTGCAGAACAAGTTGCAGCTGGTGGAATCGCAGCTGCCGGACAGCGTCCAGCAGAAGGGCGTGCGCGTGACACGCTCTTCGACCTCGATCCTGATGGTGGGTGCGCTCGTGTCGACCGATGGCAAGCGCACCTCCGCGCAGCTCGGCAACCTGATGTCGACCTCGATCGAGGATCAGATCCAGCGTGTTGAGGGTGTCGGATCGATCAATGTCTTCGGTTCGGGCTACGCCATGCGTATCTGGCTCGATCCCATGAAGATGTACAAGTACCAGCTGATCCCGAGTGACGTGACATCGGCGGTCGAGGCGCAGAACAAGCAGGTTGCCGTCGGTTCGCTGGGCGGCCTGCCGGCTGTCGAAGGGCAGCAGATCAACGTCACGGTTACCGCCCAGAGCCAGCTGAGGACGGTCAGCGATTTCCAGGCGATCATCCTGAAGACGGAAGCGGACGGCTCCACCGTCAGGCTCGGTGACGTAGCGCGCATCGAAATCGGGCAGGAGAGCTACGGATCGGAATCGCGCTACAACGGCAGCCCGTCCGCCGGTTTCGCGGTCAACCTCGCCACCGGCGCCAATGCGATCGATACGTCGGAACGCGTCGAAAGCGCCCTTGCCACCATTGGCAAGGGTCTGCCGAGCGGCGTAGAGATCGTCTATCCCTATGACACGACGCCCTTCGTCAAGCTGTCGATCGAGAAGGTCGTCGAAACGCTCGTCGAAGCGATTGTCCTCGTCTTCTTCGTGCTTCTCATCTTCCTGCAGAACCTCAGGGCGACCTTCATCCCGATGATTGCGGTGCCAGTCGTTCTGCTCGGCACGTTCGGCATTCTGTCGCTGACCGGGTTTTCGATCAACACGCTCACCATGTTCGCAATGGTGCTGGCGATCGGCCTTCTCGTCGACGACGCCATCGTCGTGGTCGAGAACGTCGAGCGCCTGATGGCGACCGAACGCCTGTCGCCCATGGCGGCGACGGAAAAGTCCATGGGCGAGATCACCGGCGCGATCATCGGTATCGCGCTCGTGCTGACCGCCGTCTTCATTCCCATGGCCTTCTTCGGCGGATCCGTCGGGATCATCTACCAGCAGTTCTCGGTGACCATCGTCTCGGCCATGCTCTTGTCGGCGCTGGTCGCAATCGTCCTGACCCCGGCCCTGTGCGCCACGATGCTGAAGCCGATCGACCACGACAAGGAACCGAATGCGCTGGCCGCATGGTTCAACCGCTGGTTCGGACGCGCCACCAACGGATACGGAAAGACGGTCGGCGGGCTTCTGAAGCGGCCGATACGGGTGCTTGTCGTTTTCCTGGCAATTGGCATCGGCTGCGCCGGGCTGTTCACCAGGATTCCGAGCTCCTTCCTGCCGCAGGAGGACCAGGGTGTCCTGATGACGATGGTCACGCTGCCGGACGGGGCGACGACAGATCGCACGAAGGCGGTCGTCGAGAAGGTCGAGAACTATTATCTGACTCAGGAGAAGGGCGACGTTCAGGCGGTGTTCGCGGCCCTCGGCTTCAGCTTCGGCGGCTCGGGTCAGAATTCGGCCATGCTGTTCGTCAAGCTCAAGGACTTCGACGAGCGCAAGGGGGCAGACCAGAGCGCGAGCGCGATTGCCGGACGGGCGATGCGATTCTTCTCGACGATTCGCGACGCGCAGGTCTTCGCGCTGCAGCCGCCGGCGATTCCCCGCATGGGCAACACCAACGGTTTCTCCATGTATCTTGTCGACACCGGCAATAAGGGGGTGACCGCGCTCAACAGCGCTGCCAACCGACTGGCCGAACTCGGCGCGCAGAATTCCCTGGTCAACTCGATCCGCGGCAATTCGAAGTCGCTTGAATCGCAGATGAAGATCGTCATCGACCAGGAAAAGGCCGGTGCTATGGGCATCAGCCTCAGCGAGGTCAATGCAATGCTGTCGACGGTCTACGGCGGTACCAATGTCAATGACTTCGACCTCAACGGCGACCTGAAGCCTGTCTATGTCGAAGGCGATGCGCCCTTCCGGATGCAGCCGGAGGACCTGAACTATTGGTATGCCCGCAACACCAGCGGCGACATGGTGCCCTTCTCGAGCTTCGCGCGTGTCGAATGGGTGCAGGGATCGCCTTCGCTGGCGCGATTCGATGGCACCAATGCCATTTCCATCAGTGGGTCGGCGGGGGCGGGCGTCAGCTCCGGCGCCGCGATGGACGAGATGGAACGCCTCGTCTCGGAGATTGACGGCGGCTATACCGTCGCCTGGGAAGGCATTTCCTACCAGGAGCGGCTTTCCGGCAACCAGGCACCTTATCTTTACGCGATCTCGGTTCTGGTGGTCTTCCTCTGCCTTGCCGCCCTCTATGAAAGCTGGTCGATCCCGTTCTCGGTCATCATGGCCGTGCCGATCGGCGTGTTCGGCGCGCTTGTCGCGGCCACGCTGTTCTCGCAATCCAACGACGTCTACTTCAAGGTCGGGCTGCTGACGACGATCGGCTTGGCGGCGAAAAACGCCATCCTGATCGTGGAATTTGCGCGAGACAGGCAGGAATCCGGCATGGGGCTGATGGAATCGGCACTGGAGGCGGCACGGCTCCGGCTTCGGCCGATCGTCATGACGTCGCTCGCCTTCATTCTCGGCGTGTTGCCTCTCGCCGTCGCCAGCGGCGCGGGATCCAAGGCCCAGAACTCGATCGGCATCGGCGTGCTCGGCGGCATGCTGGCGGCGACGCTGCTCGGCATCTTCTTCGTTCCGAGCTTCTTCGTGGTGATCCGCAAGTTCGCCGGAGCGAAGGCCCTGCGCAAGCCAGGTGTGGCAGATAAGTCAGCCGATCCTAATGAGTGACCCGATCGTCACCTGCCGGGATTGTATGAAACCGCCATTCAGGGCACTCTCTGCGCCGATAAGGCCGGGTGAGATCTCACGCCGGCCCGAGGGGTCATCAGCAGTACCAGAGTTGGAATAACATGACGCTTTCCATTCGTCGATTTGCGCCCTTGATGTTCGTTGCCCTGTCCGGCTGTATGGTCGGACCGGATTACGAGGCGCCGCAAACGCCGCTTCCGGTCAAGTTTTCCGAAGGCCGCAACGCCAGCATCGGCAATGTGAGCCTGAAGCCTTGGTGGACTGCGTTTACCGACCAGCGCCTCAACAGTCTCGTGGCGCAAGGCCTGGCGCAGAACCTCGACGTGCTGCAGGCTGTCGAGCGTATCCAGTCTTCCGAGGCCAGCGTCCTCTCGGCCGGGGCGGGTTCGCTGCCGAGCCTGACGGCATCCGGATCGCAGACCTACAGCGGCTCCGATGGAAGCTATTCCGGCCGGACGAACAAATCCACCAGCGAGGGCGGCCTGTCGGTCTCCTGGCTGCTCGACCTGTTTGGCGAATACCGCCGCTCCAAGGAAAGCGCCCGGGCCTCGCTCGATGCCGCCTATGCCAGCGCCGATGTGGCGCGCCTGTCGCTGCTGTCCGATCTCGTCACATCCTACATCGACGTGCGTTACTATCAGGAACGCATGGCGATTGCCCGCGACAACCTGAAGTCCCGCCAGGAAACGCTGGAGCTGACCAAGTTCCGCCTCGACGCGGGTGCGGCTTCGCGCCTCGACGTCGTGCAGGCCGAAGGCCTCGTCAATTCCACGCTGGCCGACATGTCGACGCTGGAGACGAGCTTCCGCAAGTCGGCCCACCATGTCGCGACCCTGATCGGCCTGCCGGCTGCCTCGCTCGTCTCCGATCTGTCGAAGTCGAGCGGCCAGCCGGTGGCGCATGACGCAGTTCGCACCGGCATTCCAGCCGACCTCGTTCGCAACCGTCCGGACATCCGCAAGGCCGAGCGCGAGCTCGCGGCCGCCGTTGCCGAGATCGGCGTTGCCAAGGCGCAGCTCTTCCCGAGCATCAAGCTTAGCGGATCGATCTCGCCGTCCTACATCAAGTCGAATGGGGCCAGCGGCGGCATCACCAGCTGGTCCTTCGGACCGACGCTCAACCTGCCAATCTTCGACGGCGGCGCGTTGAGGGCCAATGTGCAGAGCAAGGAATCGGCTGCCCGCAGCGCCTATCTCGCCTGGAAGCAGACCGTGTTGAACGCGATCGAGGAAGTCGAAAACGCCATGGTGGCCTTGTCGCGCGACTCCAAGGCCGTCTCCGCATCGCGTGCCGAAGTGGCCTCCTATAGCGAGGCGCTGGAGCTGTCGACGGCGAGCTACAAGGACGGCGCGTCGTCGCTGCTCGACGTTCTCGACGCGCAGCGCTCGGTTTCGACCGCGCAGGCCAACCTCGCGCAGGCCGTCCGCCAGATGGCGGCCGATTACGTCACGCTCAACGTCGCCATCGGCGGCGGATATGCGGCGGGACGGCTCACCCAGTAAGCGTTTCTGCCGCGTGCCTCCCGGCATTGCGGCAGAAATTTGTTCTTTTCTCATTGCGATGCAGCAATCCGTCGGGCTATAAGAACACATCCCATATGGATCCGGTGCAATTCCGGATGGCTCTTCTGGCCGCCTATCCGCCAGACAACACCATTTCGATGTGCATGATGCCGGCGCGCTCCTAGAGCCGGTTCGCCATATTTGACGGACATATGAAAACACACTCCCCCTATTACCGCTCCTGGTTTGGCAACATCCGGGCCGACATCCTTTCCGGCATTGTCGTCGCGCTCGCCCTGATCCCCGAAGCCATCGGCTTTTCGGCGATTGCCGGCGTCGACCCCAAGGTCGGTCTTTTCGCATCCTTCGCCATCGCCTGCACGGCGGCGTTTACCGGCGGCCGGCCGGGCATGATCTCGGCCGCGACCGCCGCCACCGCGGTCGTCATGGTTTCGCTCGTCAAGCAATACGGCCTTGATTATCTGTTCGCGGCGACGCTCCTGATGGGCATCCTGCAGATCATCGCGGGCTTCTTCAAGCTCGGCAGGGTGATGCGCTTCGTGTCGCGCTCGGTGATCACCGGCTTCGTCAATGCGCTGGCGATCCTGATCTTCATGGCACAGCTGCCGGAACTGATCGGCGTACCGACGGCGACCTACTACATGATCGCCGGCGGGCTTGCGATCATCTATCTCTTTCCGCGCGTGACGAAGGTCATCCCGTCGCCGCTGGTGGCGATTGCGGTGCTGACCGGCATCTCGCTCTATTTCGGCATGAATGTGCGCACGGTCGGCGACCTCGGCGAGCTGCCGTCCAGCCTGCCGTTCTTCTCGTTGCCGCATGTGCCGCTCACCTTCGAGACGCTGAAGATCATCTTCCCCTATTCGGTGACGCTGGCGGCCGTCGGCCTGCTCGAATCGCTGATGACCGCGCAGATCGTCGACGACATGACCGACACCACCAGTTCCAAGAGTCAGGAATGCATCGGTCAGGGGGCGGGCAATATCGCCGCCAGCCTGATCGGCGGCATGGGCGGTTGCGCGATGATCGGCCAGTCGGTGATCAACGTCACCTCCGGCGGGCGCGGCAGGCTTTCGACCTTCGTGGCCGGCGCGTTCCTCCTGTTCCTGATCCTCATCCTCGACGATATCGTCCGGATCATCCCGATGGCCGCGCTGGTCGCGGTGATGATCATGGTGTCGATCGGCACCTTCTCG
>NZ_CM128607.1:2395000-3082500 GCF_052908355.1 Rhizobium sp. PAMB 3182
GGGAGACCACTCTCCAAGCCTAAGTACTCGTGCATGACCGATAGCGAACAAGTACCGTGAGGGAAAGGTGAAAAGCACCCCGACAAGGGGAGTGAAATAGAACCTGAAACCGGATGCCTACAAACAGTTGGAGGGGGCAACCCTGACAGCGTACCTTTTGTATAATGGGTCAACGACTTAGTGTAACATGCAAGCTTAAGCCGGTAGGTGTAGGCGTAGCGAAAGCGAGTCTGAATAGGGCGACCATAGTATGTTGCATTAGACCCGAAACCGAGTGATCTAGCCATGAGCAGGTTGAAGGTTGGGTAACACCAACTGGAGGACCGAACCCGCATCTGTTGCAATAGATTGGGATGACTTGTGGCTAGGGGTGAAAGGCCAATCAAACTCGGAGATAGCTGGTTCTCCGCGAAATCTATTTAGGTAGAGCGTCGAGCGAATACCCCCGGGGGTAGAGCACTGGATGGGCTATGGGGACTCACCGTCTTACTGATCCTAACCAAACTGCGAATACCGGGGAGTACTACTCGGCAGACACACGGCGGGTGCTAACGTCCGTCGTGAAGAGGGCAACAACCCTGACCTCCAGCTAAGGTCCCCAAGTCATGGCTAAGTGGGAAAGGATGTGAGGATCCCAAAACAACCAGGATGTTGGCTTAGAAGCAGCCATCATTTAAAGAAAGCGTAACAGCTCACTGGTCTAAATAAGGGTCTTTGCGCCGAAAATGTAACGGGGCTAAAGCCATGCACCGAAGCTGAGGATGTGCAGTTTACTGCACGTGGTAGCGGAGCGTTCCGTAAGTCTGTGAAGGGATACCTGTGAGGGGTCCTGGAGATATCGGAAGTGCGAATGTTGACATGAGTAACGATAAAGGGGGTGAGAGACCCCCTCGCCGAAAGACCAAGGGTTCCTGCTTAAAGTTAATCTGAGCAGGGTTAGCCGGCCCCTAAGACGAGGCGGAAACGCGTAGTCGATGGGAACCACGTTAATATTCGTGGGCCTGGTGGTAGTGACGGATTGCGACTGTTGTACTGACTTATTGGATTGTCAGTGCTGCTTAGCGGTTCCAGGAAATAGCTCCACCGTATAGACCGTACCCGAAACCGACACAGGTGGTCAGGTAGAGTATACCAAGGCGCTTGAGAGAACTGCGTTGAAGGAACTCGGCAAATTGCACGCGTAACTTCGGAAGAAGCGTGACCCTTATTTACGCAAGTAGATGAGGGTGGCACAGACCAGGGGGTAGCGACTGTTTATCAAAAACACAGGGCTCTGCGAAGTCGCAAGACGACGTATAGGGTCTGACGCCTGCCCGGTGCTGGAAGGTTAAGAGGAGGGGTGCAAGCTCTGAATCGAAGCCCCAGTAAACGGCGGCCGTAACTATAACGGTCCTAAGGTAGCGAAATTCCTTGTCGGGTAAGTTCCGACCTGCACGAATGGCGTAACGACTTCCCCGCTGTCTCCAACGCAGACTCAGTGAAATTGAATTCCCCGTGAAGATGCGGGGTTCCTGCGGTCAGACGGAAAGACCCCGTGCACCTTTACTATAGCTTTACACTGGCATTCGCCAAGGCATGTGTAGGATAGGTGGTAGGCTTTGAAGCAGGGACGCCAGTTCTTGTGGAGCCATCCTTGAAATACCACCCTTATCTTCGTGGATGTCTAACCGCGGTCCGTCATCCGGATCCGGGACAGTGTATGGTGGGTAGTTTGACTGGGGCGGTCGCCTCCTAAAGAGTAACGGAGGCGCGCGATGGTGGGCTCAGACCGGTCGGAAATCGGTCGTCGAGTGCAATGGCATAAGCCCGCCTGACTGCGAGACTGACAAGTCGAGCAGAGACGAAAGTCGGTCATAGTGATCCGGTGGTCCCGCGTGGAAGGGCCATCGCTCAACGGATAAAAGGTACGCCGGGGATAACAGGCTGATGACCCCCAAGAGTCCATATCGACGGGGTTGTTTGGCACCTCGATGTCGGCTCATCGCATCCTGGGGCTGGAGCAGGTCCCAAGGGTTTGGCTGTTCGCCAATTAAAGCGGTACGTGAGCTGGGTTCAGAACGTCGTGAGACAGTTCGGTCCCTATCTGCCGTGGGTGTAGGAATATTGACAGGATCTGTCCCTAGTACGAGAGGACCGGGATGGACATATCTCTGGTGGACCTGTTGTCGCGCCAGCGGCATAGCAGGGTAGCTATATATGGAAGGGATAACCGCTGAAGGCATCTAAGCGGGAAACCCACCTGAAAACGAGTGTTCCCTATCAGAGCCGTGGAAGACGACCACGTTGATAGGCCGGGTGTGGACGTGCAGCAATGCATGAAGCTTACCGGTACTAATAGCTCGATCGGCTTGATCGTTCTCATTGATCAATGATCATCGAAAAAAAGATGATCATCTTGTCCTGACGCTGTCGCGGCTTTCGCCGCTACGCTCCGGACGGGCCGCGCCAAAAGGCGCGACGGCCGTTCGGCCTTGCGAAGCTTCGCTTCGTCAAGTGCCAGACGGACAGGCCCAAACGCGATCAAAAATCCAGCTTCTCATGTTTTGCCCTTTGCCGACCTGGTGGTTATGGCGGGGCGGCCGCACCCGTTCCCATTCCGAACACGGCCGTGAAACGCCCCAGCGCCAATGGTACTTCGTCTCAAGACGCGGGAGAGTAGGTCGCTGCCAGGTCTGCAAAAGGCAAAACAAATCTTCTCATTCACAAACCCAAGGGCCTCATGCCCAAGACGAGGCCGCATCCAAAGCGGCCTTTTGCTTTTGAGGCAGACACTCATCAGGCTAAGCCTGAAATCGCTCCCGGGACAAAACCCGGAAACATATAACGCGGGGTGGAGCAGCCCGGTAGCTCGTCAGGCTCATAACCTGAAGGCCGCAGGTTCAAATCCTGCCCCCGCAACCAATAAAAACATAAGTCGCTCATCACACCGATATAACAGCGGCTTAACCGCCAAATCGATCCTATGACCTGCCACTGAACTTTCACCCAGCGGCGACTAGAGCCGCGGCGGTTTTGAATACGCCAACAGGCGCGGTGTGAGCAACCGGCGGAAACGCGAAGCTTTCATCTTGCGCAGCGTTGGAGCCGGTTGCGGCGATGGTCCCGGCAAAGTCTGCCGGGGTTTGGTATCCGAGCGATGAGTGCGGCCGAAAAGTATTGTAATCGTCCGCCCATTCGGCAATGGCGCTTCGGGCATGATCGAGGCCGAAGAACAGGCTCTCGTTGAGCAACTCGTCGCGCATCCGACCGTTAAAACTCTCGACATAGCCGTTCTGCATCGGCTTTCCCGGCGCGATGTAGTGCCACTCGACCTTGTGATCCTTCGACCAGGCAAGGATGGCATTCGAGGTTAGTTCGGTGCCGTTGTCGGAGACAATCATTCCTGGCTTGCCGCGTCGTTCGATCAGCGTCGTCAGTTCTCGGGCGACACGTCGACCGGAGATGGATGTGTCCGGGATGGCCGCCAGGCATTCGCGCGTCACATCATCGACAATGTTGAGCACGCGGAAGCGTCTGCCGCAGGCAAACTGGTCATGCACGAAGTCCAGCGACCAGCGGGCATTGGCCTTCGCTTCAACCAGGATCGGCGCACGCGTGCCGCCCGCACGCCGCCGGGCTTTTCGCTTGCGAACGGAAAGACCTTCCTCGCGATAGAGCCGGTAGATGCGATTGACGCCGGACGGCTCTCCGTCCCGCCGAAGCAGGACGAACAGTCGCCGGTATCCGAAACGCCTTCGCTCATTGGCGAGGTCGCGCAGCTTCGCCCGCAATTCTACCTCCGGCGGTCGGCAGGACCGATATCGCACCATCTTCCGATCCGCAGATATAATCTGGCAGGCCCGCCGTTCCGAAAGACCCATGACGGTCTTCAGATGCGTGACGGCGTCGCGTTTGGCGGCGGGCCCTACCATTTTTTTGCAAGAAGCTCGCGAACTGCGGCTGCATCCAACATCTGTTCGGCCAGCAGCTTCTTCAGTCTCGCGTTCTCGTCTTCAAGTGCCTTCAGCCGCTTCGCCTCGGAGACTTCCATGCCGCCGTATTTGGCTTTCCAATTATAAAACGTTGCTTCTGAAATCCCGTGCTTGCGGCAAAGGTCGGCCGCTTTCGCGCCAGCCTCCTGCTCCTTCAGCACCGCAATAATCTGCTCTTCCGTAAATCGCTGCTTCTTCATTCGTCCGTCCTTTGATGGGCCGGACTCTAATCCAATCTGGAGGAAATTCTCAGTGGCAGGTCAGTCAGCGATGCCTTCACCGACGGTCGCCGCTTTCGGGTGCTGGCGGTGGTCGACGACTTCACCCGCGAATGCCTGTGCCTGGTCGCCGACACTTCCCTGTCGGGCGCGCGACTTGCCCGCTAGTTGGACTGCCTCATCGCCAGACGGGGAAAGCCGAAGACGATCGTCTCGGACAAAACGGTACGGAGATGACCTGCATGGCCATCCTCAAATGGTGCCAGGAGACAAAGGTCGAATGGCACTACATCGCCCCCGGCAAGCCGATGCAAAACGGCTTCGTCGAAAGCTTCAACGGCAGCCTCCGTGACGAGTGCCGGAACGAGACCCTGTTCTCGTCGCTTACTCAAGCCCGCGCCGCCATCACCGCTTGGAAGGAGGATTACAACAGGAACAGACCCCACTTGTCGCTGGGCAATATCACGCCCAGCGAGTTCGCAATGAAAATGGCACTGGAAAAACAGGCCGCATGAGGCCAGATTGAAAACCCAAGACTCTCCCGAAAATGGGAGGGAAATCGGGTCTCAGGTCATCAGGTTCGAATGCCTGAACACCCACTGGTTCCTGACACTTGCGGTTTCCCGCGAAAAGTTGGAGACTTGGCGTCGATGCTACAACGAGGAACGTCCTCACTCGGAGATCGGTTATAACGTCCCGATCGCCCTGCATAATCTTGGTGGCGCAACCAGCCAGCCATCGTGATCAGAGCCGGAAAACTCCAGCTTCCGGCGGTCCAAGGTTTGGTCCCAGAGCACTAACGCGGAAGACTCCACTCAGAAGCGATCCAGTTTTCGGGATCAGAGCCGTTCGGGCCACATTCGGTCGTGCCAGTGTCGGCTGCAAGAGCTTCGATCCTGGCATGGGCTTTAAGAACGCCTAGGACAGCAGAGGCCGCCTCCTCCCCCTTTTTCACAAAGTGATCGAGGAAGAACTCCCGGTGAGGACCCGCGTCATGGAAATGGTGAGGTGTCAACGAGACAGAGAGGACAGGGACATCCATATCAAGACCAACCGTCATCAGGCCTTCGACGACCGTAGCCGCAACGAATTCGTGTCGATAGATTCCTCCATCAACCACAAGGGCTGCACATACAATCGCGTCGTATCGGCCTGTCTTCGCCATCTTTCTCGCGGCCAGCGGCAACTCAAATGCGCCTGGTACGTCCACAACGTCGATAGTGTGACTGGTCATTTTAGATTTGAATCCCAGGAGAGCCTGCTCAACTGTTTCGGCATGCCACGAAGCTTTGATGAACGCTATGCGATATGTACTGGTATTTATGGTCTCCATTTTCGTTCTCCTGGCTATGCAACCTGAGGCAGCGTCATGATGCTTCGGTTGAAATAAATCAGTGGCACACTCCCTCTTTCACCGCTGGCGATGTGGACGTCGCAAACGAAAATTGTGTGAGTTCCTGATCGCATTGTTTCATGAACGGAGCAGCTGAAGCGTGCGCACGCCCCTTCCAGGACCGGCTGGCCCAGTTCGTCGACAGTCCACTGACCTATCTCGAACCGCTTCTCCGGCGAGACCTGGCCACCGAAGGCGGCGGCCACGGCCTCCTGACCCTCGGACAGAATGTTCAAACTAAGTCGGCCGTTTTCCAGAACGATCGGGTGCGCGGAGGCCGTCGTATTCACACAAACGAGAAGTCGGGGCGGTTCTTGGCATACGGAACAGGCCGCGGTCACCGTGAGACCACCACGCCCGGCCTTGCCGTCGGTTGTGACAACTTTGACGGCTGCTGCCATCATCGCCATCGCGTCCTTGAAACGGTCCGCGTTTGCGGCACCAATTTTCATGTCAATCAACATATTAGTTCCCCATCTGGATTGAAGGAAGGATCCGGCAAGCCGGATCCTGATCGTAGGGATGGTTATTCGGCGGCAACCGGTGCAGCATTCGAGAACGCGTTTCGGTATGCGGCACCCGGATGATTGTCGGGAAGCAGCGGGCCCCGTCCGAACAGCTTCTGGCGAAGCGGGCCTTCGGCATAGTCCCGTTGAGCCAAACCGCGCGCCTGAAGCACCGGAGTCACATGGTCGATGAAATCGAGATAGGTCTCGGGATGAAGCTGGCAGATCATGTTGATGCCATCCACGCCCGCGTCCTGCCATCGCTCGAGCTCATCTGCAATGGTTTCCGGCGTGCCCACGATGCGGCAGTTATAGGAGAGCGCGTTGGCGACTTCCTTCACCGTCGCCTTCTCGCCGTTCGACTTTCCCATTTCTATCATACGCGCATAGCCCTGAAGGCCATCGAGACCGGACTCGTCAACTGGCTTGTCGGGATCAAGATTAGACAGATCGACGCCCATATCGCGGCTCACATGGGCGGCGAGCCCTTCGTAAAGGACCCACTCGTCGATTTCCGCAGCTTTCCGGGCAGCCTCTTCCATGGTGCTGCCGACCACGAATGACAAACCCTGGATGAATTTCAGGTCCTCGGGTCCCCGTCCAACCTGTTCGGCAACCTTTTTTGTACCGGCGATGCCAATACGAGCGCCGTTCACATTGGGATAGAGAATGAAGGTGCCCTCAGCGTGCTGCGCAGCAAATTGGCTGCCGCGTTTGGAGGCGCCGGCTTGGTAAAGCATGGGCGTGCGTTGGGGCGATGGAGCCACCAGATGCGGTCCCTGGACCTTGTATCGCTCGCCGACGTGATTGATATGATGCACCTTTGTGTGCTCACTGAACACGCCTCTCTCACGGTCGGCGACCATCGCGCCGGCTTCCCATGATCCTTCGAAGAGCTTGTAGACGACGTCCATATATTCATCCGCCCAGTCGTAGCGCTGGTCGTGCGGAACGATCTTGTCATGTCCGAAATTGCGAGCTGCATTATCGGTCACGCTTGTCACGATGTTCCAGCCAATTCGTCCGCGGCTGATGTGGTCGAGCGTGGAGGCCTTCTTCGCGAAAGCGAAGGGGTGTTCGGATAGGATCGAGCTCGTGAACACCAGGCCGAGGTTCTTTGTTACTCCAGCGAGGGCGGCGCAAAGCGTGAAGGTGTCGTTGCAGGGCATGTGGAGCCCCTGTTCGAAATAGGCGTCCCACTTGCCATCATAGGCCGGATCGATACCAAGGATGTCGGCGAAAAAGATCGCGTCGAACTTTCCCTCTTCGAGTTTTTTGACAAGATTTGCCCACGTGTCAAAGTCATTGAATTTCGCGAGCTGGTTCCTCGGATGCCGCCATGTGCCGTGATAGATATGTGAGGGCACGTTCATGGTGAAGCAGTTGAAAATCATACGTTTGCGCATCTTGCTGTTCCCTTTGATTATCGTTGGCCTAGAACCCAAAAGTTATGCTGCACTGCGGCAATCGTCTTGCCTTAAAGAGAACACTGTCTGTTCTGAGCGTGCAAAAAATCGGCTTCTGGCAGGTGGTTTCTCGGGAATGACCGGCAGAAGGGTATTTCCAGGTGCCGTCTTGGAGGAGACGATACCCGCTTGGTGTGGATTGGCCTTCCCGAGGTTACCGTCAGCGGAAATTTCGAGGCCAAGATCGGAGCCACCGGCATTCGAAACGACGTGGGAACGTGTGTCGCTGTAGGTGTGGGCCGCGCGCATGCGTGGTCCTCAAGGCGAACAGGAATTTGCAAACGTCATTTCGGAGGCGTTCAGCCCAGAGCCTCAAGAAAATGGCCGAAACGGTCTCTCTTGGCGGCGAGATAGGCCGAGTTCGACGCGTTGATCGCGCCAATCAGTCCTCGCCGGCGAGAAACCACGATTCCGGCCGCCACAAGCTTCGAAACCTTAGCGGGATTGTTCGTCAGAAGCTCAACTTTCGTCAGTCCGAGATCACGAAGGATGGCCGCAGCCGCTTCAAATTCGCGAGCATCGCCCGCAAAGCCGAGTTGCTCGTTGGCATCCAATGTATCGAGGCCTGAGTCCTGCAGGGCATATGCGGCGATTTTGTTTGCCAGCCCGATACCTCTTCCTTCGTGGCCACGCAGATAGACCATACATCCAGATCCGGCTTCTCCGATGATCCTCAGAGCACCGTCCAGTTGTTCGCCACAGTCGCATCGAAGGGATCCCAAGGCCTCTCCTGTCAGGCATTCGGAGTGCACGCGGACGATTGGTGTCTCCTGCCGCTCGGGCTGTCCGCAGACCATTGCGAGATGTTCAATGCCTGAGAGAACGTCACGATAGGCAACCGCTCTGAAGAGGCCGTATCGGGATGGCATTGCGGCTTCAGAGTATCGAACGACACGTGTCTCCTGTGGAGGGGGCATCCGTATGGTCTCCTGTCCTCGGTTGGTCCATGGGCGTTCGGCACCGGCAACGCCGAACGGGGCAATCCGAACGACCCGGGCAGGCGGGCTGTCCGGGTCTTCGCGTTCGTTCCGGGACGTTATTCCGCGGCAACCGCAGCTGCATTGGAGTATCTCTTGTCCCAGTCGGCGACGGTGCCGATGCTTTCCATCGATTTCTCGAACACGACGGTCTCGTCCTCCATGATCGCACGGGGATTGAACCCTTCGTCAGCGATAACGCCATGGACGCGACGCCGCTGCATTCCCATGTTGCCCCCATCATAGATCGGCAAGACCGAGGCTTCACGGAGATAGCGCCCGAAGGCGTATTCAGTGCTTAGGCTGTTGACGCCGACGACCTGCATGCATTTGTAGATAACGTCGAACATGGCCTCGGTCGTATTGATCTTGCACATGGCGCCAACAAGTTCGGCATGCTGCTCGTGCTTGTCGAGATAGTCCGACGTGCGCCAGCAGAAGTAACGGGCCGACTCGATTTTCGCTGCGCAGTCTCCCAGAATGTAACCCACATTCTGGAAGCGGATGATCGGCGTCAGCGAACCTGCTGTATTGCTCTTGCAAAACTTCAGAGCAAGTTCGTAGGCGGAGCGGGCCATCCCGACGGCGGCGATGCCTGCGACCGGGCCGGACCAGGCGAAGTTCCGGTTGATGACGAAGTCGCCATTGCCTTCCGCACCCGGCAGGAGGTTCTCGACGGGTACGCGCGCGTTATTGAAGGTGATCAACGCATTGGATGCGGTACGGTGACCCTCCTTGTTGACAAACTGATAGCTTATGCCGGGCGTGCCGCGCTCCACGACGATTGCGGAAAGACCCTTGGTGCCGCCAGCATCCGGGTCGGTGCGGACGATCACGGTCTGGGCATTGACGCCCTTGGCATCCCACCCGCCTGCCGACGACCACTTCTTTTGACCATTCAGGACGAAGTGATCGCCATCGCGGACCGCCGTCAGTCCGATACCCGCAGGCCTCGGGAACGGATTGTCGAAGTTGGCGGTGCCGCCCGTGCCGCCCGGCGGCTCGCCCGCAGTCCAGCCGCCGAGGAATTCACCCGTCGGATCCGAAGTTGCCGCTCCGATGAAGCGTTTTTTTTGCTCCTCCGTGCCGTACCAGGATACCGGCATCAGGCCGAGACCGTTGCAAAGGACAGTGCATGCGAAACCGGGATCGATTGCGCAGATTTCCTCGGCGGCAATGGTAAAGTCCAGGCACGACATTCCGCCGCCGCCGTATTCCTTCGGCAGCATCGCCATGGCGATGCCAGCCTTGTAAGCCTCGATATAAGCTCCCTTGGTCATGGCATGCGCCACCAGCGGATCGGGTTCGCGATCAGCTTCCGGAACGACCGGCGCAAGAATGTTTTCCGCAAACTCGCGTGCCGTCGCCTGAATTCTTCGCTGTTCAGGTGACATTGTGAAGTCAATTGCCATTGAAGTTCCCCTTATGAACGGCCGCCCGGTATGGTCGGCCTCTGATGCGCCCTTCGTCATGCCGGACGTGGATGCGGGCTTACGGTACTTTTGGCATAAAAAAATGTCAAAACATTTTTATGTTGAAAAAGTAGGCAGTTGTGCTTAAATTCTGATCGAAATGCCTCTCGGGGCAGATGTTGTTAAATGGCTGGTGCGCCTTTATAAAAAAGCCGGTGTGTCGAAGGGGATTGAATGATGCTCAGCGGAGGAGGGACCCAGCGACGACTGCTCGCACAGCTTCTTGATGTCAAAAACGGTCTTTCGATCGACGATTTGGCACAGCGGCTCGATATCAGTCGGACGGCGGTCAAACAGCATCTTTCCGGGCTTGAGCGGGACGGTTACGTGGCGCGCGGAACCGCGCGCAAGACGGCCGGGCGTCCGGAGCAGACCTTCGTCCTTACTGACGACGGGATCGACGTATTTCCCAAGCAGTATTCATGGTTTTCCCGGGTGCTTCTGCAAACCCTCAGGTCGCGCATCGGCGAGGCCGATCTCGGGGAATTCATGTTCAATCTCGGCGTCGACATGTCCGCTGCGGCCCTGCCGCGCATCACTGGAAAAACCAGGAGCGAGCGCATTTTAGAGATCGTTCGTATCATGAACGAGACAGGGTTTGTCGCGCAGGCAATCGAGGGTGATGCCGGAAGCCTTGCTCGCATTGCATGCAAGAACTGCGTCTATCATGATCTGGCGAAGGATCATCCAGAAGTCTGTCGATTTGACATCGGCTTTATCAGTGGACTGATGGGGGCGGATGTGGAGCAGGAAGAGTGCATGCAGCGGGACGACGGACAAGTCTGTCGGTTCCGCTTCATTCCTTACGCCTAGCCAACTCTCGTTAGATCAGCGTCTTATCGAAGGGAGTGGCGGCAAGGTCCATGAAGGCTCGTGGAGCGAAGTCATCATGGCGCATCACGGTCCAGATTTTCCGCATTTGCATCCCCATGTTTCCCGCGTCGTACAAAGGGAAGACTGCCGCTTCGCGGAGATAGCGCTCGACCGGATGTCGGCGATCCAGCGCATTGACGCCCATCACTTTCATTGCACGGAAAACCGCGTCGAACAGCGTCTCTCCGCAGAACACCTTCGCCATAGCGCAGATGGCATGCCCATGGCTTTCATTGTTGTCCAGATAATGCGCAGCCTTCCAGGCGAAAGCGCGGCACGCTTCGATCTTCATGGCGATGTCTGCGAGCGAATAGCCCACGGCCTGGTGGTTTATGATGGGCGTCGGCCCTCCTCCCGTGTAATTTTTGGACCATTCGAGTACATATTCGTAGGCAGAGCGGGCAACTCCGACGGCTGCGATCGCCGCAACGGGGCCAGACCATGTGAACGCCCGCGAAATTGCCAGGTCGCCCTGTCCGATCGCGAAGGCGTTTTCTTCCGGGACCCGGCAGTCTCTGAACACGATCGAGTTGTTCTGGCAGATGCGGTGGCCCAGCTTCGAGATAGGTTCCTCATACTCAACTCCGGCCGTGCCCCTGGGAATGATGATTGCCGACAGCCCTTCATTTCCGCCAAGCTCCGATGCCGTTCGGACGACGCAGACGTTCACATTCGCTCCGGCGAGGTCCCAACCGCCCGCGTTACATGGCCAGTATTTATGCCCATTGAGAACATACTCGCCGTTCGCCCGGTCATGCTTGGCTGTCAGGGATATTCCTGCGGGCCAGGGGGCTGGGTTGTCAAAATTTGCTGTGCCTCCAGGCGATCCCGCAGCTTCGCTGACAGTCCATGCGGCAAGATACTCGCCGCGAGGATCACTCGTCGCAGGCACAAGCCATTTCTGCTTCTGCTCCTCGGAGCCGAACCACACAAGCGGCATCAGGGCAAGACCGTTGACGAGCAGGATCGTGGCAAAACCTGGGTCTACGGCGCAGATTTCTTCAGCGACCACCTGAAGGTCGAGGTTGCTGATTCCGCCTCCTCCGTACTGCTTGGGAATAAAGCCGGTTGCAAAGCCAAGTTTGTATGATTCTATGTAGGCACCCTTGACCTCCTGAAAGGCCCGTTGCGGGTCCGGTTCTTCGTCGGCCTTCCTGATCCGCGGTGCTAGGATATCGTTCGCAAACTCCCGCGCAATGGATTGCAGGCGCTTCTGGTTGGCGGACAGCGTGAAGTCTATGGCCATGAAGGTCTCCAGAGTTCTTGCTCAGGATAATGCAATCCCCGTGCCAGGACATCGAAGTCCGCATCCCCGAGCGGCCAGTGGAATGCGACAGAGGACGCTTCGCCAGTCGATTGGCATGAAAATTGCCTATCTCTTTCCGAAACGGGAACTTCGGAGGCGACAGTATGGCATCCTGGAATGCAAGCGAATTGCCCGAGCGGGACCGCTTCCCCTATTGGAAGGAAGTTCTCTGCGAAGCCTATATTGCACTGAACCCCACTCTTGAGGGTGAACGACCCTTCCGTGGAGAGGTTCGGGCACACCTTCTCGATTCGATCAACGTGACCACAATCTCTTCGAGCAGGCAGAAAATCCATCGCCGACGTCTGGAAATCAGCCGCATGCCGCGAGAAGTCTACTTTCTCAATTTCCAGGTGAAGGGGCAGTGTCGGATGTTGCAGGGCGGCAGAGAAGCGCTGCTGGAACCAGGCGATTTTTCGCTGGTGGATTCAACCCAACCTTATCTCAATGACTACTGCAGTGATGATTGGACGCAGTACTCCTTCCGTATCCCGAGAGCTCTGCTCAAACCTCTGTTGAGGCAACCCGACAAGCAGACGGCCATAAGGATTACGAACGCGAATCCGATCGCGTCCGTCGCCGGGGATTATTTGAAGTCCATAGCGCGGAACGTGGAACAAATCGAAACCGCTGCGACCCCAATAGCGAACCACATTGTCGAACTGGTCGCCATGGCTGCTGGAGTTTCCGTAGGCGCAGAAGACCGTGCTCGCGGGGCGCTGAGAGCGCAACTTTCGCGATCTCTTGTCCGGTTCATCGGTGCAAACGCCGCGGACCCTGAACTGACGCCCGCCAAGGCAGCTCAACACTTCAAAATATCCGTCCGGTACGTGCACCTTCTCCTTGAGGAAAGCGGTGAGACTTTCAGCCGCCTGCTGCTCAGGCGTCGTTTGGAGCGATGTGCCGAGGATCTCCGCGCCGAGGCTGTCGGTTCGATCGGTGAGATAGCCTTTCGTTGGGGATTCAACGATCTATCGCATTTCAGCAGAACTTTCAGAGGCCATTTCGGAGTGGCTCCCCGGGACTACAGGAGCCGGTAGGTTGCGCGCGTAGGTTCGCGCGAACATAGCGCGTGCGAGGCTTGATCCCTAGACCCTTGGCCCGCAGGCACAATGTCTCCTATTGGCGCAAAGGCGACGAGCCTTCACTGCGAAAAATGACCGCTTTCCGAAACGGCAAGCGACCGCGCGTACGGCCGACTTGGGGCGCTTTGCTGACGTTGGTGGAGGCCATGGCATTGATCCAATTTATTCAGTTTGTGTCTACCTGTCGCCAGACTACTGTTGTTTCAGCAAAACGGGCTGAATTTTCAAGTCTCGGTGTAATCAGGCCCCCGCAACCAATAAAAAAGCCCGCCCTAAAGGCGGGTTTTTTATTCTCAACGCGTCCAGAATTTACGGATACCAGGATACGTGCCGCCTTCTGGAACTGGCGATTTGTCGTGAACGCATCCATCGGCTTGTCAGCTTCTGCGTGTCAGCGATAGACAGGGTGCTGTTCCTTATCGAGCGGGTTAGAGTTTGGTACGATCCGACTTCGGATCGTACATCGGACGTATGGAGGCATCGGCGACGTAGCGCTTGCCGGCGATCTCGATCTCGTAGACCGATGCGAGAACTTGCTCCTCGGTTTCTCCCTCGCAAGGCACGTAGCCCATGCCGATGGCACCCCCTAGGAAGTGGCCGTAGTTGCCGGAGGTGATGATCGAGACAATCTGTCCGTCGCGCACCAGAGCTTCGTTGTGGAACAACAGCGGTTCGGGATCGCGAAGCTTGAACTGAAGCAGACGACGTTTGAGACCCTCTTCCTTCTTCCTGACAACGGCATCGCGGCCGATGAAATCGCCTTTGGAAGGCTTGACGGCAAACCCAAGGCCGGCCTCCAGGACATGATCCTCGTCGGTGATGTCGTGACCGAAGTGACGGAAGCCCTTCTCGATGCGGCACGAGTCGAGCGCATGGAGACCGCAGAGCTTCATCCCGAATTCCTTGCCTGCCTCCTCGAGCGCTTCGAACACGTGGGCCGTCTGGTCGCTCGAGACATAGAGTTCCCAGCCCAGTTCGCCGACGTAGCTCACGCGATGCGCCCGGGCGAGACCCATTCCGATCTCGATCTCCTGTGCCGACCCGAACGGAAATGCCTCGTTCGAGAAATCGTTCGGGCTGACGCGCTGGATCAGCTCGCGCGACTTCGGCCCCATCAGGACCAGCACCGACTCCGCGGCAGTGACGTCGGTGATGACCGCGAACTCCTCCGAGCCAAGATGCTTGCGCATCCACGCGAGATCCCTCTGAAGGGTCGCGCCGGGAACGACGGCGAAGAATGCGGTCTCCGACAATCGGGTGATGGTCAGATCGCTCTCGATGCCACCATGGCTGTTGAGCATCTGGGTATAGACGATACGGCCCGGCGCGACATCCATCTGGTTCGCGCAAATCCGTTGGAGGAAGCCGAGCGCATCGCGGCCCTCGATCCGGATCTTGCCAAACGAGGTCATATCGAAGAGCCCGACACCGTTTCGAATGGCAAGGTGCTCTTCCCTCTGGTTCTCGAACCAGTTCTGACGCTTCCAGCTATATCTGTATTCGCGTTCCTGCCCTTCCCTGGCAAACCAGTTGGCGCGCTCCCAACCCGCGACCTCTCCGAACACAGCACCCCTTGCCTTGAGATGCTCGTGCAGCGGCGAACGACGGATACCGCGCGATGTGGCCATCTGGCGGTATGGGAAGTGGTCGTCATAAAGAAGGCCGAGGGTCTCCGTCACTCGTTCCTTCAGATAGCTGCGGTTCTTCTGGAATGGTTGGGCACGCCGGATGTCCACTTCCCAAAGGTCGAACGGCGGCTCGCCATCGTTCATCCACTGGGCAAGCGCGAAACCTGCGCCGCCGGAGGAGGAGATGCCGATGGAGTTGTAGCCGGCGGCAATCCAGTACCCTTTCAACTCCGGCGCCTCGCCGAGATAATAGCGGTCATCCGGCGTGAAGCTCTCCGGCCCGTTGAAGAACGTGTGGATCCCGGCGGTCTCAAGCATCGGCATGCGGTTTACCGCCTGGGCAAGGATCGGCTCAAAGTGATCGAAGTCTTCCGGAAGCTGGTCGAAGCAGAAGTCCTCCCGGATGCCATCCATGCCCCACGGCTTCGCGACCGGCTCGAATGCGCCGAGCAGCATCTTGCCGGCATCTTCCTTATAGTATGCGCATTCGTCTGGTACCCGAAGGACAGGCAGGCGCGAGAGGTTCTCGATCGCCTCGGTAACGATGTAGAAGTGCTCGCAGGCATGCAGAGGCAGGGTCACGCCGGATCTGGCCGCGAGGTCGCGTCCCCACATGCCGCCGCAGTTGACGACCATGTCGGCGGCGATCGTTCCATCCTCCGTGCCTTTCGACCAGGACACGCCCGTCACACGCCCGTCCTTGCTATGGACGGCCGTCACCTTGACGTTCTCGACAATCTGGGCACCGAGCTGCCGTGCGCCCTTGGCCAGCGCCATGGCGATGTTCGCAGGATCGCACTGACCGTCGAGCGGCAGGTGGACGGCACCGACGACATCCGAAATGTTGAGATGGGGGTAGAGGTTCTTGACTTCCTGGGGCGAGATTTCGGTGACATCGACATCGAATGCCCGTGCGAGCGTCGCCTGGCGGTAAATCTCCTCTTTGCGTTCTTCGGTCAGCGCCACGGTTATGGAACCGTTCTGGCGCATGCCGGTGGCGATGCCCGTCTCGGCCTCGAGCTTGACGTAGAGATCAGCCGAGTACTTGGCCAGCCGGGTCATGTTCTGCGAGGCGCGGAGCTGGCCAATAAGGCCGGCGGCATGCCAGGTGGTGCCGGATGTAAGCTGCTTGCGCTCGAGAAGCACGATGTCCTTCCAGCCCAACTTGGCCAGGTGATAAGCGACCGAGCAGCCCGAAATGCCGCCTCCGATGATGACGACGCGTGCGTGGGATGGAATGTTGCTCATGTGCGAATTCTTTCGTTCTGCGGATCCCAAAGTGGCTCGTCAGCGTGGACCGTTGCGGCATGACGTTGGCCGTAAATTTCGATTTCCAGTTTCGTGCCCGGTTCGTGCAAATCGGCTCGGAGCATGCCGAGAGCGATCGACTTGTTTATCCTGTAACCATACCCGCCGGACGTCGTCTCGCCGACGATGGTATCGCCATGCCAGATCGTGGACATGTATGGCGCGTCGAACTCGCCGGCCTCGACCGTCAGGGTGGCGAAGCGCTTCTTGACACCGGCCTGCTTCTCGAGGGCGAGTGCGGCCTTCCCGATGAAGTCTTCCTTGTCGAACTTGATGAAGCGGTCCAAGCCACCCTGAAGGACCGTGTAGTCGGTGGAAAGGTCGCCCTTCCACGTGCGATAACCCTTTTCCAATCGCAGGGAATCCAGCGCGAACATCCCAAATGGCCGGAGTCCGAAGTCCTTCCCGGCCTCCGTCACGGCGTCATAGATCGACGCCGTGTCCTCGACCCGGCTGTGCAGTTCCCAACCGAGTTCGCCAGCGAAGGATACGCGGACGATGCGGCATGGCCTGCCGCTGATCTCGATTGTCTGATGCGTGAGCCAGCCTCTTGCAAGATCGGCCGCTGGCGCGGCGGCTGCCAGAATGTCCCGGGACCTGGGGCCCGTGAGGATCTGGCAAGAATATTGGTCGGTGACATCGATGATCGAGATGTCGCCGTTGGCAGGCAGGTGCTTTGTCAGCCAGTCCCGGTCGTGCCACTGCGCGGCCGCCGCGGTGATCAGCAGGAATTCGTCCTCATCTACGGCCATCACGGACATTTCAGTGACGATACGGCCTTTTTCGTCGGCGAAGTATGCGAGACCTATGCGGCCTGTCTTCGGGACGAGGCCGGTGGTCAACCCCAGAAGCCACTGGCGTGCGCCCCGACCGCTGACCCTGAAGCGGGAGAAGCCCGGAAGATCAAGGATGCCGGCATGGTCACGGACGGCCAGGCACTCTTCCCGGACGCGCTTCTCCCAGGGGCCATCGCGCCTGAACGTTTCCGTGGAATGCTCGGATGTATCGTCTCCCGGCTGGGCATACCAGTTGGCACGCTCCCATCCGTTGAAGGGGCCGAACTGACCGCCGAGCGCCTGAATGCGGTCATGGATCGGCGAAAGTTTCCGGTCGCGGGCAGCGGGCCACATGTGCTTCGGGAAATGGATGGCGTATTCGTTGCCGTAGATCTCCATCGCCTTGTCGACGCAATATTGTGGATCCGTATAGTCCGTGAAGCGACGAGGATCGCAGGACCACATGTCCCATTCGGTCTGTCCTTCGATGATCCATTCCGCCAGCACCTTGCCGGCACCTCCGCCCTGGGCAATCCCAAAGGTGAATACGCAGGCCTCGAACGCATTCGGCACGCCAGGCATCGGTCCGATGAGCGGATTGCCGTCGGGAGCGTAAGGGATGGGGCCATTGATGACCTTCGACAAGCCGGCGGTTCCCAGGATCGGGACCCGCTCGACTGCATCGTTCAAATACCATTCCAGACGGTCGAGATCATCAGGATAGAGCTGGAAGGAAAAGTCTGCAGGCATTGGATCTTCCGCCGTGTTCCAGTGGACGCGGCAGTTGCGCTCGTAGGGTCCGAGGTTCATCCCGTTCTTTTCCTGGCGCAGATAGTAGGAGCTGTCCACATCGCGCAGAAGTGGCAGCTTGCGGCCGTTCTCGCGGGACCACGCGGCAAGCTCGGGAATTTCGTCGAACAGGATATACTGGTGGCTCATGACGGCCATCGGCACCTCGCGGCGGAACATCCGGCCCACCTCCTGCGCGCGATAACCGGCGGCATTGACGACGAACTCGCAGCGGATCTCGCCCTTCTCGGTGACGACTACCCATTCGTCGTTCTCGCGGCGAGCCGAGGTGACCGGGCAGAACCGAACGATCTTCGCCCCCATGTCGCGGGCACCCTTGGCCAGAGCCTGCGTCAACTGAGCAGGATCAATATCGCCGTCGTTCGGATCATAGAGTGCACCTTTCAGGTCATGCATCTCGAGGAATGGATAGCGCGACTTGATCTCGTCGACCCCCAGCACCTCGATGTCCATGCCCTGATAGCGGCCCATTCCCTTGACCCGCTGGAACTCCTGCATGCGTTCGTCGGTATGGGCCAGGCGCAGAGAGCCGGTCACATGGTAGTTCATCGGGTAGTCGACCTCGGCACCCAAGCGCTTGTAAAGCTCCGTGGAATATCGCTGCATGTTCATCAGCGACCACGACGACGAGAACGTCGGGACGTTGCCGGCCGCGTGCCAGGTCGAGCCGGAGGTCAGTTCGTTCTTCTCGAGCAACACGCAGTCGGTCCAGCCGGCTTTAGCAAGATGATAAAGGCCTGAGACGCCGACGACACCACCACCGATGATGACGACACGGGCCCTTGATGGAAGTTCGGACATTGCAGTCTCCTGGAATTGCTGGAGCGAAGCCGCTCTCATCACTAAACTATCGTGCTGGGGGGACGTCTCGAACTCTGGCATAATGTCGAACAGATCGGCGACGAGCCGAGTGCGTGACCACCGGAGATGATGATTCTCGCTGATGACAGTTCAGGGCGGCACGCACCGCCGATCCGACGCGACAAGCGTGCTGCGGCTTAATCAGAGGGCACACGTGATTGACGTGGGAACCACCCAAAGCGGCGTCCCGTTCAAGATGTCTCATTTTCCCACTCCGGTATCGGGCCCGCTTTTTTCCCTGCAGATGGGGACAGTGCCATCGTCCGTAAAATTTGGACGCTTCAATTCATTTCACATCAAAAAATATTTTACAAGCGTGAAAAAATGACATTGATTTTTCACAAGTAAATATTCAACGTCGTATTCGAAATAAAAAATGCTTGAAAAACCGCGATGGAAATTTCATGGAAGGTTTTGACTCGAACATCAGGCAGTGTCTGTATCTGCACCCAGAACGCACATATTTCTGATTTTCTGCTGAGGAATGCCCATGCCACGTAGAAATTTACCTGCGGTCGAAAAGCTCAATACGGAGGACATTGTCCGCGAGGCAGAGATCGGCGGACAGATCAGGGAACTTAGAAAGGTCAAGGGCTTCACACTACAGCAGGTGGCCGACGCGGCTGAGATCTCCGTAGGTTATCTCAGCCAGATCGAGCGCAACCAGACAAAGCTGCCGATCGGTGTCCTCAAGAAGATCAGCGGCACTCTCGGCGTTCACATGAACTGGTTCTTTCATGCGGACGACGTCCCGAGCATGGAGCGTGATATCGTCGTCCGTGCCCATAACAGACGGCGGTTTGTGTTTACCGGGATAGGCATTGAGGAAGAGCTTCTGTCGCCGAACCTTGGCGGCCCTCTCGAACTCCTGATGAGCACCATCGAGCCCGGCTCCGACAGTGGCGATTATAGCCATGACGGCGTCGAAGCGGGGCTGGTGATCTCGGGGCGTCTGGATCTGTGGGTATCGGGCGTGTTCTTCCAGCTCGAAGAGGGAGACAGTTTTTCCTTCAAGAGCACGGAAACGCATCGTTGCGCCAACAGCGGCGACAAGCCGACGAAGGTTGTGTGGGTTATTACGCCTCCGCACTACTGATAAACAATAGGACTGCTTCGATTCAGGGTTCGATCGGTCCGACTTCACCTTTGGGCACTTCTGTTCACTCTGCTTCGCGGGACGATGGTGCAAGGGGAAGGGCCATGCCATCAGAGTTCATCCTGACCGTGACCTTCACGGCCACGAAGTCTCGCGATGACGTTGAGCGAGTACCGAAGTCTCTGGCCCTCCGGTTCGAGATTAAGACAAAGCTCGTGGAGTCAGACGCAAGCCCAAGGTCGTAGTCATGGTCTCGAAGTTCGACCACGCGATGCTTCACCTTCTCTGCCAGATTCGGATCGGCTGGCTGAATGCGCAAGCCGTGGCAATCAGAACACGTCACGCACGCCAAGTCCGCCGAGGATTTTGTGGCGACCGAACGCGATATCGAAAGCCGGCGTCTCGCGCGCGCCGTTAAAATGCACCTGGAATGCCGCCTTATGCTGAAAGGCCACAAGATGGTCGCACTCGCAGTTTGGCTTTATGGGCGGTTCAATATGAGCCTGTGTGAAGTTGAGGAAATGCTGCCGGAACGTGCGTGGTATCCACTTAATGAGCCGCACGGGATTTGCCGGAAGCTCCAACTTCTGAGAAAGTGGAGCTACGATGAGCAAGACGGCAAACAAGTTTTCGCCTGAAATCCGTGTGCGTGCCATTCGAATGGTACTGGATCACGAAGCCAAGCACTCTTCGCGGTGGGCTGCTGTTTCATCTATCGTGGCCAAGATCGGCAGCACGTTAGCCACTCTGCACAAATGGGTTAAGAAGACCGAGGAGACCAGATCTCCGGGCGACATACGGCCACGCGCTCCCCTCCAGAAAACTGTGAAGACGACCGGATTGTCACCGGCTCAGGCGGATTCGCGCGTTAACATGGAAAGGGCAAAATCTTTGCTGGCCAACTCCAGGATGCCGATGATCGAAAACGCCTCTGGTTTCACCAGAACCTTCAAGCCCGTCTTTGGGACAATGCCGTCGGCGATCGGGGTGATGCACTAGATGCGGCGCGTGGGTAAAATCAAGGAGCTTTGGCGCTATCCGGTGAGTTCCGTGACTGGTGAGCGGCTGGACGAGGTCTCCGTATCCCCGGCGGGGATGGAAGGCGATAGGCGCTACGCTCTCGTCGATGCCGAGACGGGCATCGTCGCTCACCCCGAACGCGACAAGCGCTGGCAGAAGGCGGTGTTCGTGAAGTCGCGCACCGCGCAAACGGGAGGCATCGAGGTTCAGCTTCCCGGTCACGAATGGCTTGGCATCGAGGCGCCTAACCTTACCGCAGCCTTGACCGTGTTCTTCGAATTCGCTGTCGAGTTAAGGCCCTACGAGCGTTCGGCCACTGCGGGAGAAGCAACCTCCTTTGCGGTCGATCGCTACGATGTGTCGCCGCTGCATCTCCTGACCAGCGCATCCGTCGAACACCTGAAATCCCTTCACCCGGCAGGTAACCCCGACCGGCGCCGCTTTCGACCCAACATCTTCATGGACGCAGAGAGCGACGTCACCGGCTTTGCCGAACTCGGCTGGATCGACAAGCCCATCCGCCTTGGATTCGTGGATGGAACGGTGATCGCCCCGACCAAACGCTGCGGCTTCACCATCCTCGCACAGGAGGGTCTGGAAAATGACCCCGAGATTCTGCGCAATGTGATGAAGTTTGGCGCGCGCAACATGGGCGTCTACTGCGCGCCTGGCGCCTCCGGCGTGCTGAAGGTCGGGGATGTGGTGTGCCTTCTTTGAAGGATGGGGACATTCCGCTCGATAGGCGCTCGACTGGCTGCCGCTCCATCCTTTCTCTGCAATTCTGACGCACCAGCTCTCCAGCATGCTCACGAAGCTATCACTGCTGATTGCGAGCGCGCACGTTCGCCATTTTCGACCTGATCCGCGACTGCCGTCCAGAGATGATAGAGAGAGCTTGCGGGGATAGTCTGAGCGATCGAGCAGTCATTCAAATCCAGGCGATCGTGCCAGCAACCTTGAGGTACGCCTGTCATGTAGTGGACAATGATTTCTGAGGCTAATGCGTCGGCCTCGACCCGATATTGGCTACCCCCAAGGCGCTCATGCAGCGTGACCATGGCCTTCAGCATTTCCACCTGGGGCCAGAGGCGTCTCGACGGGCTGGCCGGCGTTCTGGAAACAGAGTCGACCAGGAAGGACGAGCCCTCCGTGCGCCCGATCGCAAGGGCGGTTGAGAACAGATCCAGACATATCCGGGTATGGTTGCTGTTGGCGAGAATATCGTGCCGGGTAGTCAACCAGACCCATTCGCACATGTGGCCAGGTTCAAGTCTGTCTGATCCATAGCGTTCGGCGATTTCCCAGCGAGGTCCAAAGAGCTCGTGCAAGGGTCCCTTCGGTTCCACGAAAAAATGCGACCGCAGGAGAGCAAACGCCTTGTCTTCCAACCGGAAATGCAAAGGCGTCGGATTGTTTTCGCACAAGGCCAGTGCCGCTTCGAGATAATGCATGTGGGGATTTTGCCGTCGCGGCAGGGTGCCGTTGCTGTCTTCAGCCCAGCCGCCGAATTCGTCCGTCAGTGTCCTGTCGATCGCACGAAGCGTCAGGTCGATCTGATATCGGTACATGGCGTTTCCTGTGGCGGTGAGCAGCCAGGAAAGGGCGAGCACGACACAGGCATTGTCATAAAGATCGCGAGTGGGGTCGATCAGGATTTCGCTGTGGCGATCGAAGGCTCTTCCATAGCCGCCGCGCTTGCCGTCCACCCAGGCGACACGATGGAGGTTGGCGAAGGCTCTCTCTGCCATGGCGAGTGATCCGGATGGGGCGACGCCGAGATGGGCCGCGTGAGCGTACACATAAATCTGACGCGCCACCGTGCGGGTCCGCACCTCGCCCGACCTTTGGGGTGATCCGTCGAGCTCCAGATGCTCGACGAACTGCCCGCAGGTTTCGTCGAAGCCCGATTTGCTCCAGCTTGGGAGCACTTCCCCGAGGAAGAGGGTCTTCAAATGCTGGAGGCTCATGGCCCTATGCCGCTGGAGCCGGACTGTTCGCCCGCCGCGCCCGCAAAGAGCGGGCCCGGCGGGTGCATGGTTTCCAAAAGCCGGCGGATCTCGATTGTTGTGAAATTGGAATAGGTGTCCGAGACCGCATAGGGCAAGGCGATCAGATCGCCGTGCCTCATGGCTCCGCAGGAATAGACGACATTGGGCACATAGCCCTCTCGCTCCGTCGGCTCCGGCTGCAGCAACGGCTCGACCGTGCGTGACAGGATGATGCTGGGATCTTCTTTGTCGAGGAGGGTCACGCCAATCGCGTAGCGGCGCATCGGGCCTACGCCGTGCGTGAACATGAGCCACCCCTCATCGATTTCGACGGGAGAGCCACAATTGCCTATCTGGACGAACTGCCAGGCAAACTCCGGCTTCATCAGGAGGCGACCCTCGTCCCAATGGTGAAGGTCGTCGGAATAGAGCAGGTAGAGGTTTTCGCTGTCCTGCCGGGCAATCATCGCGTAGCGGCCGTTGATGCGCCGAGGGAAAAGCGCCATCCCCTTGTTGCGGGCGGCGGGTCCGCGCAACGGAGTCAGCGTGAAGGTCAGGAAGTCCTCCGTTTCCAGGAGCTCTGAGCGGATCGAAGAACCGCTATAGGCGGTGTAGGTCGCCAAATAGGTCGTCCTGCCCGCGTCCTCGAAGGCCACGAAACGGGCATCCTCGATGCCGTTCGACTGGGCCTCGGTCGCGGGAAAGATTACGCGCTCGCTGAGGTCGCTATCACTCTTAAAGCTCAGCCGGATACAGCCAGCAGGCGCAAGGCCGTCACTGACGTGGATGTCCGGCAGTCCAGCCAATTGCGTCGGCGCATCGATGGTGACGGCCCCGTGTGGATCGATCACCCCGCAACGGAAGGTAAGGGAGGAGATGTGCCCCTCTCCCACGGCCCTCAGACTGATGATCAGCCGACGGCTACCATCTTGCATTCCGGACTGATCGGGATGCGGCACTATGCTCGGATTGAAAAGGGCGGCGGCTTCGAACGAATATTCATTCAGGAAATAGGCCCCAACCAGCTGCCGTTGTTGCTGGCTGAACTGCGGGTGGTGCAAAAGGGCATCCTCCATCGCGTCCGCCCTCAGTTCGAACTGTCTGAGCAGGTTGCGATGCCGGCCATCAAAATTGGCGAGGATTTCGCGCAACTGATTGGCAGTGGAGACGGCGTCGAGGGACAGCACGCGATCGACGATTTCGTTGGCCCTGGTCTTGTCGCGCGGAGCGAGATCCCGTGGTTCGGTCGACGGCTTGAAGGGACGAACGATGACGCGGGTCGGATCAGGCTTCAGATAGAGCGCCTGCCGATTGAGGAGGCTGGACTGGGGCAAGGTTGATCCTTCGACATTCTTGGTCAGGGTGGGACGGCTCATGACAACTGCCTGGCGCCGACCCTTGGACGTGCAGGGCGCAGCACCTGGTTGGCGCGACCGAGCTCAACGCAGGAGATCAGGTAACAGAGTACCGATTCCGCTCCCCTGTTTTCGTTGGGGCGATCCACATGCAGGCCGTCGCGGCAACTGCCCGTCTCCGGGTCTATGAGTGAGATGCCGTGGTCGTTGCTGCCCGTGAACCAGTCGAAGGTCCTGTTTGCGGTCTCGATCCAGCTCTTGTCCGAGGTCGCTTCATACGCCGCAAGGCAGGCTGAAATCGTTGCCGTCGCCTCGACCGGCTGCTGGTCGAACGGCATGGGCGGGCGCCCGACCTCGAAGAAGCCATCGGTCCCGATAGGGCGGAACTGGCCCTCATCCCCGCTCTGCTGGATCATCAGCCATTGCAGAGTGGCAATTCCTGTGTCGACAAAGGCCGGGACGCTGGTCGCCAGGCCCGTCACGATCAAGGCCTGGCTCAGGCGGGCATTCTCATAAGACAGTCCCTCCTCGAACCAGCGGCGCCCCTCCTTGGAAACATGACGTTCCAGGTCCATCAGATGTTCGGCATGCCGAATGCGCAGCGCATGGGCTTGAGGGTCTTCCGGGTTGGCCGCGCAATAATCATTGAGGCCGAGAAGCGTGAAGGCCCAGGCGCGCGGCGAACGAAAGGCGAGCGTGACGGGCATCGCCTTGGCGAAGAGTGCGCTCGCCCAGCGACGGCGGGGCGCATCGGTATCGGACAGGGCGCAGGCCCCGAGCGCCCAAAGCGTCCGTCCATGGCTGTCCTCGGAGCCCTCGTCCTCAAGCCAGCGGCGGTCGAAGCTCATGAAGTTGCGAAAGCGGTTGGTGTCCGGGTTCCATGCGTGTTCGACAAAGGCGGCGAAGCAGGCCGTCATGCGATCCGCGATGCCCGTTTCGCCGGCGGCAGAAAGGAGCGAGGATAAAAGCAGGGCCCTCGCATTGTCGTCGACACAGTAGCCATGCGACCTGTCGGGAACGGAGAACACGGCATGCTGGGTGATGCCCGTGTCGTCGCACATCGAATGCAAATGGCCGAGCTTCAAAGCGGTCCGCTGCGGCGAGCGGTCGATCGGCAAAGTGATGAGATTGCCGATGAGCTTGGTTCGATAAGCGTCGCGGGCCTTGGCCATGCTGTCGAGATAGAGCAACGCGATATGCGACCAGATCATCGAGCGGCCCGCATCATAAGCCCGCTTGCGCATGGTCATTCTGGCGGCGTCATCACCGAGCAGGAACGCAATTGCATTGCCTGTTGCCGGCGCATCGTCAAATGGAACCAGCAGGCCACGTCCGTCAGCAAGGAGATCGCAGGCGTGCCAATAGGGTGTCGAAACCACCGCGCTCCCCATGCCGAAACTATAGGAAAGCGTACCCGAGGTCATCTGCGCCTCGTCCAGATAGGGCGTCACGTAAACATCGCACATGGCAATGAAGTCGAGAAGCGTGGGCAGGTCGACAAAGTGATTGAGAAATTGCACAGCCTGATCGACGCCCAGTCGCTCGGTGCGCTGGCGCAGCCCGTCGCGATAGGCTTCACCTTGCTGGCGCAGCAGCGTTGGATGGGTGGCACCGAGGACGATGTACAAGGCCTCGGGGTTGTCCTTCAAGATCGCCGGCATGGCGTCGATGACCACCTCGATGCCCTTGTTGGGAGAAAGAAGCCCAAAGGTCAGGATCAGGGGACGCCCGGCGTAGCCACGGTCCAGCTTGGCCATTTCCGGATCGTGAAACGGGCGGTCGGGTATGCCATGGGCGATGACGTCGATCTTGCGCGCCGCCACGCCATAGATTTCCGTGAGCAGGGTACGGCCCTTCTCTGCCATGACAACGACACGACTGGAGTGCGCCGCGATCTTCTGCAGCACGTGGAGTTGAGACGGGCTCGGCTCGGCAAGGATGGTGTGGCAGGTGGTGACGACCGGAACTCGCAGGTTCTTCAAAAGCATGAGAATGAAGTCGCCATCGGGACCTCCGAAGATGCCGAATTCGTGCTGTAGCGACACCACATCGAACCGCCCTTCGTTCAAGACCCGCGCGGCAGTTACATAATCTTCGACTTCATCCTCTCGTATCTCGAAGATCACGTCTTCCGGATAGGCGTAGGATTGCTTGGCATCCGTCACGGCGACGATGCTCGCGCGGACGGATTGCGACGCATCAGCCATGGCGTGGGAGAGATCGCCGGTGAACGTCGCGATACCACATTGGCGAGGAAGAGAATTGCCGATGAAGGCGATACGGGTTGGCTTTGTCATCTGCGTTCCCTTCAGAACATGGTGTCGAACTCTCGTCTAAAGTCGTAGGCTGCGTTATGCGTGACGATCGATTTGCGAACGTCAGGCGGCAGGATCGCCGCTACGTGGGCTTCCGCCTTCATCCTCCCATCGCAACAGAGCTTCGGCTTCGCCGAGATCAACCTGCTTCCAGATTGCTGATTGTGGATCGCACAGGGCCACCCCGGTCAGCAGGCGATCAGCCTTGACCGCCCCTTCTTCGAATTTCACCGAACGTCTGATCGGCGTCATCATATCTGCGACTGGAGGGACGACCCGAAGGCACTGAGATCGAGTTCTATTGTGTCTCGTCGGCGGGACTGGAAGGCTGCACGAGCCGTCTTCAGGATGCGCTCGCGCGCCCGATCGAATGCCATGAGATAGTCGCGTTCCTTCGGGCGGTCGGGCGTGCCCGGGCGGTCAAACACAGCGACAGGCAGGAGAAACAGCACCTGGTTCAGACCGTCATGCCCGATGAAGCGAATGACGCCGCGCGTCTCGTCGTAGGTCCGGGTCGAGTTGGGGAAGGCGAGGGTCACAGGCTCGTGGCCTGAACGCCGGCCTTGCGCCGCGCGCTGACGGCCTCATCGGCCCACAGGGTGACGGCGCCAATCAGATCGCCGGAGCTCCGGAGACCTCTTTGGTAAAGTTTCAGAGCATGGCGCGCTGCACCGCGGTCCAGTTCGCACAATGGTTCCTCATGGCGGAACCCGGAGCGCCGAAGCACGGTCCTGATGATGCTGATGTCGTAGCTGCTGATTGGTTGATTAAGGTCGGAAGACATACCGTCCTCCTTGATTGGGGCCAGGGTGAGTGCCGCCCAGAAAATGGCAGTGCCCGTTCAATGGCTGCCACTGACTAGCATATGGGACCCTGTACCATGAATTGCAATGTCACTCGAGAAACATCCTTGGGGCGAACCTCAGAGCTGCGGGTTCAGATGCGGCTCCAGGATTGGGTTCGGGCAGAGGCTGACGCTTAGCGGAGCGACCAAGCTCGAACCGCACTCTCACGAACACGGAAGCACCTCAAACGCTTCCAATTCTCGTTTTCGACGAGAAGGTTCGCGAGTACGGTTTACGGGGCCAAAACTTCAAATGACCTTTGGCGTTCTGACGCAGGCGGAGGCTTGCCATGGTGCAATGTCGATTGTCGAACTGCGCAATGTCACCGGCACAGAGGCAGCAATCGCTGCTCTGTCCGCCTTTCGGCCAGGGCGATGGCAACTTCGATGACCACCGTGAAGGTGCCCCGTTGTCAATGAAAGTCGTAGCACCAACCCCGGTTTTTCGTTTGGGTCTGGTGATTGCGGGTTAGCCAGTCCCCAGAAATTGGCTGAATGTTCTGGTCTCGGTGTAATCAGGCCCCCGCAACCAATATTCCCCGCAATACAAACAAAGCCCCTCACGGGGCTTTGTGTCGCTCTGGACTCCGCTCGGAATCAGTGACGGTTCCGGTGCTGCAGGGTTTTCCTGTCGTGGCGCTCGTACATGGAATAGACGATCGGGATGAACCAAGGGCGGCCGCTGTAGAAGGGAATGGCTTTGGGTGGCGTGTCGATATCGAAGGCGCTGCGGGCCTGGTCCTTGTCGCCAAGGATCCTGAATGCGGCCTTCTTGCCCAGCCAGCGGGCCCAGACAACGCCCGATCCACAATAGCCGGTGGCATAGACCGTATTGCCCCTGGAAAACATCCGTGGAACCATGTCGCGGTTCATGTCGACGTAGCCGAACCAGCTATGGGTGATCCCCACGCCCCGCAGGTCGGGAAAGAGCCGTGCGAGTTCGGCCTGCAGGTGTACTGTCGGTGCGCTCGGATCGCCTTCCGTCGTGCCGTCCCGTCCGCCGAACAGGATGCGCGTGCCATCCGGCGACGGCCGGTAGTAGTAGCTGAGCTTGCGCATGTCGCCATACATCATGCGCGCCGGCATAAGACGGTCCATGACTTCGGTTCCGAGCGGCTCGGTGGCGATGATCCGGCTGCGCACGGGCACCAGGCGGCGGCGCAGCCACGGATCGAAGGCATCTGTGTAACCGCCGGTGCAGACGAGAAGCTTCTTCGCAAGGACCTCGCCGCGCTGGGTTCGCACCCTCACACCACCGGCCTCTTCACTCCAGCCGAGCACCGCCGTGTTCTCGTGGATCACGGCATCGGTGGAGACTGCGATCCGGATCATCCCGGCCAGAAGTTTTGCGGGCTGCAGGCCGCCGATGTCCTTCCGGACAAATCCACCGATATAGAGGTCCGTGCCGATATAGCTGCCCAAATCTGCCTTCTCGACGGGAAACGCCTCGATGCCGATCATCCGATGAAGGAAATCCGCATGTCGGCGCAGGTCGTCTGCTTCCCCGGGGGTCATGGCGCCATCGAAAAGGCCCGAGAGGAAGAAGTCGCAATCGATCCTCTCTTCCTCAACGAAATGCCGGAGATCCTCGCGCGCCGCCTTGCCTTCCAGAAGAATGCCGTTGGCGCGCGCTTCTCCGAAGCGCTTGACCAGCGCCTTCCGGCTCGGCCGTATGCTGCCGCTGGCCATGCCGCCATTGCGGCTGGACGCAGCCTTGCCCAGGGGCTGCCGGTCGAAGAGCTGCACGTGCCGGCCGGCCCGGGCTAGCTCGATCGCCGCCGAAAGCCCCGTGTAGCCGCCCCCGACGATGACGACGTCGCAGGTTGCGCCGACCGGCTGCACCGGCAGGGACTGGAAATCGCAATCGTCCCACCAGTAGGGCGTCGATTGAACCGAAGTGAGAGCGGATGCAGACATTGAAGGCACCTTGTCGATGTTGCGGCGGGTGGCGCGGTGGAAATCAGCTACGCTCCACCCAGATCTTGCGGGTCGTCTCGATGACCTTCCACACACCCTCGAAGCCGGGATGCATGACGAAGGAATCCCCGGCCTTGATGCGGCGCGTCTCGCCGCCGTCTTCCGTCAGTTCGGACACGCCGGACAGGATGTAGCAGAATTCGAAAACCTTGCCCTTGATCGACCGATAGGCACCGGGGGTTGCCTCCCACAAACCACAGGAGACCTGACCGTCCTCGGTCTGCGCGATATCCCAGGAGAGGAACCGCGGATCGCCTTCGAGAAGTCGTTCGGGCAGCGGTTGGCCCTTGCGCGGCTCGGGAAGCTTGTTCTGGTCGATGAATGTAAGCTTGGACATGATGAACCTTTCTGAAAGGGTGCTTTACCGGGTGAACGAGAGGCGTCGTTCAAGAAGTTTCAGCGACGTCAGCGCGACGACGTTGATGGCGAGATAGAAGGCGGCGGTGATGATGAAGATTTCCATGATGGCGAAGGTCTCGCTCATCAGCCGCTTGGCATAGCCGGTGATCTCGAGGACGGTGATCGTCGACGCGAGGCTCGACTCCTTGACGATGATGGCGACTTCGCTGCTGTAGGACGGAAGCGCCTGGCGAAGCGCCAATGGAAACTTGATCCTGGCGAACACATACCAGGGCGACATGCCGCAGGCTTCGGCTGCCTCGATGAGACCCTTCGGCAGGGAGAGGAAGGCGGTTCGAAAGATTTCCGCGGTGTAGGCGCCGGTGTTGAGCACCACGGCCAGGATGGCGGCGTTGAGGCCGTCGCCGATCATCCACCAGATGACCGGGTTATGCCGTATGAAACCCACCTGGGCCAGGCCGTAGTAGATGATGAAGATCTGAACCAGCATGGGAGTGCCGCGAAAAACGGCGCAATAGATGTCGCAGAGGCGGCGGATGAGGTTGTTTTTCGAGCCGCGCCCAAGGCCCACGAGAACACCGAATGGCAGGCCAAAGCCAATGCCGAACACCGCGATCAGCAGTGTTACTTTCGTGCCGGTGAGCAGAAACGGGACCGCGTAGCCGATGATGTCGAGATCCATGGTCATCGCCCCCCGAAGCCACGATTGAGGGAGCGCTCGACAATCGAGAACAGGGATTGGCTCACCGCCGTCATCCCGAAAAACACCACCGCGGCAATGCAGTAGAACAGCAAGGGAGAGCGGGTTATGCCCGCCGCGATCGCAGCGGTGCGCATGAGTTCCTGCAGGCCGACCACCGAAATCAGCGATGTGTCCTTGATCGTCATCTGCCAGACATTGTTGATGCCGCCGAGCGCAAGCCGCAGTGCCAAGGGCAGCGTGACGCGAAAAAAGGTGACGTTCCAGGGCAGCGCCAGCGAATCCGCGGCCTCCAAAAGTCCGGGGGGCACGGCTTCCAGCGCGCCGCGAATGACCTCGATGGAATAGGCGCAGGAGATGACGGCGATGGCCAGGACCCCGATGATGAACGGATAGGCATTTTCGGCAGCCTGCTGAAAGCCAAAGACCGTCGTCACGGAACGGATCCAGTCGAGCGAACCGAAGAACAGAAGGTAGATCACCAGCAGACCGGGAACGCCGCGGATTGCGACGCTGTAGGCATCGACAAGTTGCGAAATCCCCTTCACCTGTTTCCAGCGCAGGACGGCCAGGGGGGTGGCCACGACGAAGCCCAGCACCATACCCAGCAAGCCGATGGCCACGGTCACAAGGCTGCCCTTCAGCAGAGCCAGAGCCCAACCCTGCTCCACCATGAGCACCCAAAAATCAGTCAACATAAGCACCATCCCGTTGACCTGCCCCGAAGAGCCTCGAGGCAGGTCTCCTTGTCAAAGGATCACTTCTTGCAAGGGATGGTATAGTCGTCCTGGAACCAGGTCATCGAGGCTTCCTTGACCTTGCCATCGTTGATCATCTTGCAGAGCGCTGCGTCGATCTTGGCCTTCAGTTCCGTGTTGCCCTTCTTCATCCCGACGCCCATGCCTTTGCCGAGCGTCTCCGGGTCGTCCATCGACATGACCTTCACGTCGATCTTGGTGAAGTTTGCGCCATCCGGGGTCGACAGAAAATCCTGCCAGGTCGGCGAGTCGCCATAAGCGGCATCGATGCGGCCGCTCGCGAGGTCGGCGAGCTGCTGGGTCGTCGCGTCATAGGTCTTGAGATCGGCCGAAGGCACGTTCTTCTGGACGAACTTCGCATAGGTGGTGCCGGTGACCACGCCGACGCTCTTGCCTTCAAGACCCTTCTCGATCTCGGCCAGCGTCTTCAGCCCCGCAAGCGGTGAATCCTTCGCCACCACGAAATACTGGGGTGTCGTGGCGTAGGGAATGGAATAGTCGATCTTCTTGGCACGCTCGTCGGTGATGCTGAGGCCGGAGATGATGACGTCGAAGCGGTCGCTGTCCATGGACGGGACAAGCGAGCTGAAGGTCTGAACGACGAATTTGCACGTGAGCTTGAGCTCGGCGCAGAGGCCCTTGGCGATATCCGCGTCGAAGCCGCTGACGTCGCCGCTGGCATCGGCCATGCTGAACTTCGGCGCGTCGCCTTCGGTACCGACCCGAAGAACGCCTTCTTCCGCCGACGCAACACCGGCGGCGGCCATCAGGAGGAAGCTGGATGCGAGTGTGGCCTTGATGAACTTGCTGCTGATCATTCTGTTACCCCTTTATGGTTGTTGTTGTGGCCCGCCCTCAGGCGTTGGCCGGCATGACGCTGGATAGAAACTGTCTCACCGCCTGCGAAGCGGGATTGCGAAACAGTTCCTCCGGCGTGTCGTCCTGCTCAAGGCGCCCCTTTTGCAGGAATATCATCCGGTCCGACACATCGCGTGCGAACCGCATCTCGTGGGTGACGAGAAGGATGGTGGCTTCCTCCTCGGCCAAGGTTCGTATGACTTTCAGCACCTCGCCCACAAGTTCCGGGTCGAGCGCTGATGTCGGCTCGTCGAACAGCATCAGCTTGGGCCGCATCGCGAGAACGCGGGCGATCGCGACCCGCTGCTGCTGCCCACCCGACAATTGTTGCGGGTAGCGATCGCGGAAATCGGCCATGCCTACCTTTGCCAAGGCAGACAGTGCGACGTCGGTGGCTTCCTTCTTCGACAGTTTCAGGACATAGACCAGCGCTTCCGTCACATTGCCGAGCACGGTGCGGTGCGGCCAGAGATTGAAGTTCTGGAAAACCATGCCGATCTGCCGGCGAAATCGCACGATATTTGCTGCATTGACGATGACGCTTTCACCCCGCTTGTCGGTGCTGGCCGAAATCGCATCGCCGAGGACTTCGATCTGGCCGGAGCTCGGGACCTCGAGGAAATTCACGCAGCGAAGCAGCGTGCTCTTGCCGCAGCCGGAGGAGCCGATCAGGGAGATGACCTCGCCCTGCCGCATGCGAAAGCTGACGCCATCCAACACGCGCGTCGTGCCGAAAGACTTGACGAGATCGTGGACCTTCAGGACGTCCTTCATGCGCGCGGGCTCTCCAGTCGGCTGGTCATTCATCAGCTCTTCACGGCGCCCTGGCTGTCGAGTTCCTTCAGAACCTCGTCGACGGAGGCCTTGGCAATGGAGACCATTTCGTCGATCTCCGCCTCGGTCATGACGAGCGGCGGCGCGAAGCCCAGGATGTCGCCATGCGGCATTGCCCGGGCGATCAGATTGCGGTTGCGTGCCGCCTGCGAGATCCGGGCGCCGACCTTGAGAGCAGGGTCGAATGCCGCCTTGGTGTCGCGATCCGCAACAAACTCCACTGCCGCCAGCATGCCGACGCCCCGCACTTCGCCTACGATCGGATTCTGCTCGAATGCAGCCTTCAGGCGCCCCATCAGATAGGCGCCCTTCCTGGCGGACTGCCCGGCGAGATCCTCGCGCTCGACGATGTCGAGGACGGCGTTTGCCGCCGCGGCGCCGATCGGATGGCCCGAGTAGGTGTAGCCATGCGAGAAGGAGCCGACACGCGGGGTCGCTTCCTCCATGACCTCATAGACCTTCTGCGAGACGATGGATGCGGAGAGCGGCACATAGGCAGACGTCAGTCCCTTGGCGACGGTGACCAGGTCGGGTTCCATGCCATAGAGATCCGAGCCGAACATGGCGCCGGTACGTCCGAAGCCGCAGATCACCTCGTCGGCGATGAGCAATATGTCGTATTTCTGCAGTACCGCCTGGATCTTCGGCCAGTAGCCGGCCGGCGGCGGAGTAATGCCGCCCGTTCCGAGGACCGGTTCGGCGATGAATGCGCCGACCGTGTCGGGGCCTTCCGCGATGATCAGGGCCTCAAGCTCGTCGGCGCGACGCTGCGAGAAAGCCTCCTCGGTTTCTCCCGGGTGGGCGCCGCGATAAAAATGCGGAACGCCGGTGCGCAGGATGCCGGAAACCGGCAGGTCCATGTGGTCATGATAGAAGCTGAGCCCGGTCATGGAGCCGGAGATCACCGAGCATCCGTGATAGCCGCGCTCGCGGGCGATGATCTTCTTCTTGTGCGGCTTTCCGCGCAGGTTGTTGTAGTACCAGACGATCTTGGCCTGTGTTTCGTTCGCGTCGGAGCCCGACAGGCCGTAAAAGACCTTCGACATGTTGCCCGGCGCCATCCGGACGAGCCGGTCTGAAAGTCTTGCGAGTTCTTCGGTCGTGTGAGCGGCATAGGAGTGATAATAGGCCAGCTTGTAGGCCTGCCGGGCAATCGCCTCGGCCACTTCGGTACGACCATAGCCGATGTTCACGCAGTATAGGCCCGCGAAGCCGTCGATATATTCGCGACCCGTTGCGTCCTTGATGCGGACGCCCTTGCCCGTTTCCATGATGGTGGGATCGGCTTCGCCCTGCGCATAGTCCTTCAGGTAGGTGAAAGGATGCAGGACTGTCCTGCGGTCCATGTCGGCGATTTCAGCGATATTGTTCATGATGTATGTCCTGACGCGGCCAGGCCGCCAGAGGCGCTCTCGGCCGCGTTGATCTTTCGACCAAGCAACCCTGCCTCGCCATCTGTTCTCTGCGCGATTCGTTGAAGGGTTTTGGGATCCGACACGGCGGGCGGCGATGCCGGTGCCCCGTCAGAGGCCCGCGACTTACGTCCTGTCTCGGAACGATACCCATCGTTCAATTGCTTCAAAGCGTGGCCTTCCGTCGGTATCGAGTTCAACATTCGGCCGCTCGCTTTCGTCCCCTTCGTCGTGAAGAGCTTATGTGCAGTGCAGCGCAGAAATTCAGCAAGATAAATTGCAATGATGCGGGAATCCTGCTTTGTTTTAAAAAAATCCGTTGAAAACCTGCAGGAATGTCCATGCAACTCGATCGTCTTGATGCACGTCTTCTCAGCATTCTCCAGTCCCACAATCGTCACAGCACAGAGGAGCTGGGCGCGCTGGTTGGCCTATCTGCGACTGCCGTCCAGAGACGGGTCAAAAGGCTGAGAGAAGAGGGTGTTATTGAGGCAGATCTCTCCGTCGTCAAACCCAAGGCGGTCGGACGGCCGCTTGCGATGCTCGTGCTGGTGTCCCTCGAGCGCGAACGCGCGGATATTGTCGATCGATTCAAGCAGTCGATCCGGCAGACGCCTGAAGTCATGAATGGGTATTATGTGACCGGAGATTCGGACTTCGTTCTGATCGTTACCGCGCGCAGCATGGAGGACTATGAAGGCTTTACCCGCAAGTTCTTCTATGAAAACCCCGATATCAAAGGGTTCAAGACGATGGTGGTGATGGATCGCGTCAAAGTCGGATTTTCCGTGCCGATCGACGTCAACGATTTCTCATAGCGTCATGCGGGCAGATCCCCGTGATAGGGGTGGGGCACTGAAACGAGAGAAGCGTGCGCAGGACCATGCCGGGAACGGAAATTTCTCCGCTCCGCACCGTTCCATCATCTGCCACGCGAAGGGATTGCAAGAATGGCGTCGTCTCGCGCCGGTTTCTGTGGAGGGGGCGTCATTTGGATTGGTAACTCTTTGTTTTTCTGCTAGATTACGAGTTAGAATGTTTGTTCCATGCTTCTCTTGTCAGCACGTTGAAAGCTTCCTGCCGTGAGCAAGTCAAATGTGACTTCCGATACAACGAGCTCAAGTCCTTCCGAGGATGCCCTGTCGATAAGAATGAAGCCGGTGGACCGCGAAAGTCTCCAGCAGCAGAGCTATCAGGCCTTGCGTGAAGCCCTCATGAAGGGGCGCTTCATGCCTGGCGACACTGTGAGCCTGAGAAGTCTTGCCAGCGAATTGGGCACCAGTCCGATGCCGGTGCGGGAGGCCGTGCAGCACCTGATTGCGGAAGGTGCTCTCGTTCTCAGGCCGAACCGGACCTATGCGGTTCCCGAGATCACCCGGGAAATCCTGACGGAGCTGCTGCAGCTGCGTACCATTCTTGAAGGATCGGTGGCTGAAGCGGCAACGCTGCGGGTGGGGGCAAGGGAGTTGTCCGTTCTGTATGAGTTGCAGGGCCAGATGCGGTCTGCCCTGGCGATCGGCGACTCGAAGCGCTACCTCGTCAAAAACCAGGACTTTCATTTCACGCTGTACCGCTGCTCGGGCATGGAGATCGCGGTCAACATCATCGAAAATCTCTGGCTGCGAATAGGGCCGAGTTTCAACCTGCTGACAACCGGTCCCCGCGCGGTGGAGCGGAACGAGACTGAAGTTGCCGCCCTGACGGCCCATCATGAATCAGCGCTGGCGGCGATTGTCGCGCGCGATCCGGCCGCGCTGCGGGCGGCAATCGAGGACGACATCGGCGAGGGCATGGAATTCATCATCTCCTGCATGCCGCCGACGTAGCGCTGCGCGAGATCCGTCGGGGGCAGGGCGCGCCGGATCCGCTCTTCAGTGTGGCAATATCCTCGACAGAAACGCTTTCGTCCTCTGGTGCCGCGGTGCCTCGAAGAAGGTGTTCGGCTCCGCTTCTTCCAGAATTTCGCCCTGGCTGATGAAGACAACGCGATCGGCCACGCGGCGGGCAAAGCCCATTTCGTGGGTGACGCAGATCATGGTCATGCCATCGTTGGCGAGGCTGACGATCACGTCGAGAACCTCGTTGACCATTTCGGGATCGAGGGCGGATGTCGGCTCGTCGAACAGCATCAACCGTGGCTTCATGCACAGGGCGCGCGCAATCGCGACGCGCTGCTGCTGCCCGCCGGACAGGTTCATGGGATACTTGCGCGCCTGATCGGCAATCTGGACCCGGTCCAGAAGCTCAAGTGCTAGCTTTTCGGCTGCCGGTTGGGACAGCTTGCGCACGATCATCGGTGCGAGGGTGCAGTTTTCAAGGACCGTCAGATGCGGGAAGAGGTTGAAGGACTGGAAAACCATCCCGACTTCGCGCCTGATCGTGTCGATGTTTTCCGGATTTCCATCAAGCGGGACGCCATCGACGACGATGCTTCCCGACTGGAACAATTCAAGTCTGTTGATGCAGCGGATCAGGGTCGACTTTCCCGAGCCCGATGGCCCGCATATGACGACGCGCTCGCCCGCATGTACGGTGAAATTGACCTTCTTCAAGACCTCATAGCTTCCGTAGGATTTGGAAAGATCGCGAATGTCGACGATCTTCTTCTTGGATGCCGAGCCGGAGCCAATTTCAGAATTTTGCATGTGACCCTCTGGGTGCTTTATGTGAGATAACGGAAAGAACGCAATCGCGACACGTTCTCACTCTCGAATTGCGGACTGCGGCCAAGCCGTGAGTTCACGGGACAATGACCGCACCCGGGCGGTGTCAGGCAGTGGATTTGATCCTGCCGATCTTGAAGTGCCTCTCGGTCCAGCGAACGAGCCAGGTCGCTGGATAGCTTATGGCCAGGTAGATCAATGCAACCATCGTGAAAATCTCGAAATGCTTGAAGGTCGAGGATGCCAGCAGCTGGCCCGCCCGCATCAGTTCCGACAGCGCGATGACCGACACCAGGGCCGAATCCTTGAAAAGCGAGACGAAGTAGTTTCCAACGGCCGGAATCACCACGCGGATCGCTTGTGGAAGAATGACCCGCGTCATCGTTTCACGGGCGGGAATACCTAGCGACCAGGCCGCCTCCCGTTGTCCCGGCGCGACAGCCATGATCCCTGAGCGAAACACCTCGCTGAGATAGGCGGCATAATTCAGGCTGAGGGCAATGACGCCGGCCGTAAAGGAGTCCAAAGTCACTCCGGCCAGCGGCAGGACATAATAGATATAGAATATCTGCAACAGCAGCGGCGTTCCCCGGATCACGTCGACAAATAGCGCTGCGGGGAAGGTCAGAAGTCGCCGTGACGACAGCCGAACAATGGCCAGCAGCAGACCAATCGCCATTGCAAAGATGATCGACATCAGTGTCAGTTCGATTGTCGTCAGCGCTCCCCAAAGGAGACGCGGCATGAAGTCGATTATGTCGGTGACGGAGAAGTCCATCGGGAATGCCTTCCAGAAAATTGCCGCAGAACCGGATCGCGTCCGAGAGGCAGAGCCGTGTTCGCTCTGCCTTTTCTGAACGCTATCCGGCAGCCATGTCTCGCCAGGAGTGGCCGCTTCTCAGCCGAGGTAGCGGTTGTTCTCCGAGAGCCCCCACTTCTTGAGGATCGCCAGGTCCGTGCCGTCTTCCTTGATGGCCTTGAGGCCCCAGTTGAAGGCTTCGAGCAATGCTTCATCTTCCTTTCGGAAGCCGGCACCGATGATGCCGATTTCCTTCGGCGTGTAGTCGGAGACAATCTCGAAGGCGTTTTTGTATTTTTCATTCCGGGCTAGTGCGAAGCCGGCAACGGGAGCGTCGACGATGGCGGCGTCGATACGGCCGGCCTTGAGATCTTCCATGGCGGTTGCTGCATCCGGATAGCTGCTGACCTTGGCCCCCTCGATTTCGTTGAGCCAATCCAGGTACACCGTGCCGAGATAGCTGCCGACCTTCGCCTTGCTCAGATCCGCAAGCGAATGGAGACCGAGCGGATTGCCGGCCTGAACGAGCAGCGCCTCGCCGTACTGATACCAGCCGTCCGAGAAGTTGATTACCTTCTTCCGCTTCTCGGTGATGTACATCGCGTCGGTGATGACATCCATGCGCGAGGCCAGGAGGCTGGGGATGAGCCCGTCAAAATCCACCTGGGTGATGTCGTGGTTGGCGATGCCGAGCTTTCCGAGGATCGCGAACATGATTTCTGCATCAATGCCGACAACCTCACCGGAGGTGGCGTCGACGTAGCAATATGGCTGATCGTTCGAGGTTCCGAAGCTGAGACTGTTTGCGGTCTTCACGCGTTCGAAGGATCCATCCGTGCTCTTGATGGTGGGTCCTGAAGCCGCGTGGACGCGTGACGCCAGCAAGGCTGCTGCCACGCCTCCCGCGGCTGATGACAATAGAGTTCTGCGAGACATAAAACCGGCTGTCATTGTCGTTCCCTTTGTTTTGCAGCGCCCTGCAGGCGCGAAGCCGCCATTTGATTGTCAAAGAACCCATCGGGTTCCTTGCCTACAGAATGCGCACGCAATCATTTTAGGCAATCTGTATTGTGATCTCATATCACAAAATTAAAACACTGCAACGCCCTCTGTCTATATCGGAGAAATTTCGCTATTATCGCGCAATGTTCATTGTTTTGTCTGGCGCGTGGACGAGGGTGTCGTTTGACAAACCTGAATATTGATATATGTGATCACAGTTAAAGACGGCAATCGCGGTGATCCGGGAGAGCCTTCATCGTCGTCGCGCCAGATCCATTTTCGGGGAGCCCAGAAGTTGCAGGTCATTGAACAGGGGGGTGCAAACCAGGTGCCCGGGTCCGGTATTGCCCCGCCCGTTGCCCGCATGTCGGATAAGGCTTATTTCGAGACGGCGAGCAGATTGCTCGCAGAGCGTCCGGCCAGTCTGGAGCCGGGCATGCCGGCGAAACTCCTTGCGCGGCAGTATGGTCTCGACGGCAATATTTCCAATCTTTCGTCGGAAATCGAATGCACAGATGAAGTGATGCTGTCCGATGGACGTCGCCTCATTCTGAAGACGTCGACGCGACCGGAATCCGTAGACAGCTTTCGCTTTCAGGCAAGCGCTCTCTCCGGGCTGAAGGGCGCGACCGGCTTTGTCGTTCCGGAGATCGTGTGCTCCTCCCTGGGCGCGCTGACCTTCAACGAGAACGGCGTTTGCGGATATCTCCAGACCCGGATCGAAGGCCTGCCGCTTCACGCGCTGAACATGGGCCCCGACCTCCTTCGCCGCGCAGGCGCGTCCCTGGCCGCTCTCGACGCGGCGCTCGGCCGCCTCGACATGCCCGCGATCGATCGCCCGATCCTGTGGCACATCGGTTGCTGGCCCGGCCTGATGGGCCTTCAACAATATCTTCCTCCCGGCCAAATTGCGGATAATGTCCACGAGGCAATGGAGACTTACATGGCGTATGTCGCGCCGCGCCTGAACGATCTGGAATGGCAGGTGACACACAATGATCCGAGTCCATTCAACATGCTGCTGACGGACAGTGGGATCGCATTCATCGATTTTGGCGATGGATGCTGGAGCCCGCGCATCCAGGACCTGGCAATCGCGGCGAGCCACATGGTAACGGACCCGGCATTGCCCTTGGGCGGAGCGGAGTATCTGATCTCCGGCTACGCCTCGCAGTTTCCACTTTCGAGCCTGGAGGCGCGGCTTCTCGTCGGGCTCATGCGCGCCCGGCAGAGCGCCCTCATCCTGATCAACAACTGGCGCGCGCGCCTCTTTCCAGCGGAGGCCGGCTACATCTTGAAGAATGTTGCGCGTGCCGAGCGAGGACTGACCATTCTAAGACAGCTTTCCTCCGTCGACGAGGAAGCGGCGATCTCGCGAGCTGTCACGATGACATAGCCGACTGGACGCAATCGGAAAGCATTGCCCTCGAACCGCCCGACTTGTCCAATGCGGTTCTCCACCATTTCAAGCGGATTGAACACAATGACCACAGACCTTATGCCCAATCGCTTCGTCCCAGGTGAGGTCGAACTGCCAGCACGGGAGCGGGACCTGATCGCACGTCGCGACGCGGTTCTCGGAGCATCGTACCGGCTTCAATACCGTCGACCCGTGCATTTCGTCCGTGCCCAGGGCATGTGGCTTTACGATCCGGACGGCCGCGATTATCTCGACTTCTACAACAACGTTCCGTCGCTCGGGCATTGCAATCACGAGGTCAACAACGCGATCGCCGAACAGGCGGGCCTGTTGAGCGCCAATACACGCTATCTCGAGCCGAGGCTTGTCGATTACGCGGAACGGCTCGTTGCGACCTTTCCCGCGGCGCTGGACCGGGTTGTGTTCACCTGCACAGGCAGTGAGTCAAACGACCTCGCCTTGCGGGTGGCGCGCCTGGCAAGCGGAAATGAAGGCGTGATCGTCACGTCCTATGCCTATCACGGGACCAGCGCATCCGTTGCCGCGGTCTCGCCCAATCTCGGCGACGCCGTCAAGCTCAGCCCGCACGTCCGCATGATCGCACTGCCCGGCCCGGAGGGCATACCCGAAAGCCAGGCGGCGGAATTCTTCGAGGCGCAGATAAAGGCCGCCGTCCACGACCTTGAACGAAGGGGAACCGGCGTCGCGGCGCTGCTGATGGACAGCATCTTCTCAAGCGACGGCGTGTGGGTGGACCCGCCTGGCTTCATTGCACGTGGCGTGGAGGCAGCGCGCAGCGCCGGCGCGCTTTTCATCGCGGATGAAGTTCAGCCTGGTTTTGGCCGGACCGGCCAGCACATGTGGGGCTTCGAGCGGCATGGGGTCGTTCCGGATCTGGTGACCCTCGGAAAGCCGATGGGCAATGGCTTTCCGATTGGTGCCGTGGTCGGGCGCAGGCTTCCCATGGACAAGTTCGGTGCGACGGCCCGATACTCCAACACGTTTGCCGGAAACACGGTGGGAATTGCAGCGGCGGACGCCGTTCTGACAGTGCTTCAGCGAGACCGGATTCCGGAAAAGGTACTGTCAGTCAGCGAGTACCTGCGAGCAGGCCTCTCGAAGCTGGCCTCAGGGCATGCCGACATCCGCGGTGTAAGGAATGCCGGCCTGTTCTTCGGGGTGGACATGGGGCGCGACGGTCTGAGTGCCGCCGCCCGCCGCAAGATGGCTCTGGACGTCGTCAATGTGATGCGCGATGAACGTGTGCTGATCAGCACGACAGGTGCGAATGAGGATACGCTGAAGGTCCGTCCGCCGCTGATCTGCGAAACAGATCATGTGGACTTCTTCCTGGATGCGCTGAAGCGTGCACTGGAACGGGTCGCGGCCTGACGAACTGGAAGACCGCCGACAATTGCGCGGTCCTTCCAGAAACGGCGCGTGGCCCTGCCTTTCTCTGCAGCCTCGAAGAATTCCGCCGCCGGGCGTATTCGGGACCGCATCTCCCAAACTTGCGGCAGAAAATTCTTCGGTGGCATATGGCTTCGAAACCTTCTGTGCCGTTTCCAGAGATGGGTGTCGGTGGACAACGTACCCTCCTGTGCTAACGTCATCGCGACAATCCGCGGCATTTTATGCTGCGGCAGGATGCAAGGAAGACAGAAGCCGATGTTGAAACTCGACCGCACGGACATCAAGATTCTCTACGAGCTTCAGAAGAACGGCCGCATCACCAATGTCGAGCTTGCAGACCTCGTCCACCTCTCCCCCAGCCCCTGTCTCATGCGCGTCAAGCGGCTGCAGGCGGAAGGCTATATCGAGGGCTATTCGGCGCAGATCAATCTCGTCAAGCTCGGCCAGACCCTGACCGTGTTCACCGAGATCACGCTGAAAAATCATCGGCAGGTGGATTTCGCGCGCTTTCTGGCGGTCGTCGAAAAGATAGACCAGGTCATCGAATGCCATCTCGTTTCCGGCGGCTACGATTATCTCATGAAGTTCGTCACCGCCGGCATCGGCGAGTACCAGACGATCATGGAACGGCTCACCGACATGGATATCGGGATCGACAAGTATTTCAGCTTCGTCGTGCTGAAATCGCCAATCGTCAAGTCGCACCTGCCGCTGACGAGCCTCTTCCCGGTCTGATCGCGTTTTCCCGCTCAGGCCATGGCCTGGCGGACGTCGGGATCTTCCAGCGTCTGGTCCAGTGTCCTGCGCGTGCGCTCGACGATGGCGTCGATATCGCCGTCCGTGCAGCAGAACGGCGGGGCATAGCCCAGCACGCCCTGCGGGAAGGCGCGGATGACGAGACCGTTGTCCCAGGCGCGGTCAAAGATGCGGCGCGCCGGCATCGCCGCTGGCGGAAGTGCCGTCTTCTTTGCCTTGTCGGTGACGAGCTCGACTCCGTAGAGCATGCCGCGGCCGCGGACTTCGCCGACCAGCGGATGGTCGGTGAGGCTTTCCAGCCCTGCGCGGAGGCGAGCGCCGGCCTTGAGGCCGTTTTCGAGCAGTCCGCCCTCATAGATTTTGAGAACTTCCAGCGCGACTGCCGCACTCACCGGGTGGGCCGAATAGGTGTAGCCGTGGCCGACCGCTGCTTCGCCGGCGCCATCGGCGATCACGTCGTAGACGCCATCGGCCATGAACACTGCGCCCATCGGCACATAGCCGGAGGTCAGACCCTTGGCGACGGTCATCATGTCCGGCACGATGTCTTCATCGCTGCAGGCAAACAGCGGCCCGGTGCGGCCGAAGCCGGTGATCACCTCGTCGGCGATGAACAGGATGCCGTACTCCTTGCACAGATTGCGCATCGCCTTGATCCAGCCCTTGGGCGGCACGATGACTCCGCCAGAGCCCTGGATCGGTTCGGCATAGAAGGCCGCCACCCGGTCTGCCCCGAGATCCTCGATCTTTGCCTTCAACGCTGCCAGCGAGGACGCAATGATGGTCGCATCATCGTTTCCGACGGGGTTGCGGTAGGGATAGGGGGACGGGATCTTGTGCTGCCAGTCAAGTGGAACACCGAAGCCCGCATGGAAAGCGGGAAGAGCGGTCAGGCCGGCGCCGACGGTGGTGGAGCCGTGATAGCCCTGTTGGATGGAGATGAACTGGTCGCGCTGCGGCTGGCCCTTCGTATGCCAGTAGTAGCGCGTGAAACGGATGGTGCTGTCGACCGCATCCGAACCACCGAGGGTAAAATAGACGCGGTTGAGATCGCCCGGCGCGCGCTCGGCAAGCTCTGCGGCGAGCCGGATCGCCGGCTCTGAGCCAAGGTCGAAATAGCCGGTGGCATAGGGCAGTTCGCGCAATTGCCGGGTCGCCGCCTCGATGATGCTTTCATGGCCGTATCCGGCATTGACGCACCAAAGTCCCGCGAAGCCGTCGACGAGCTGGTGGCCATTGGCTTCCGTTACGGTCGCGCCTGAGGCGGATTTGAGCACGCGTACGCCCTGGCGCTCGTGACCGCGATAGGAGGCGACGGGATGGATCAGATGGGCGCGATCGAGTTCGATCAGGGAGTTGGCGAGCATTTTCAGTCTCCGGATTGCTGTTTTCAGCCGAGGGCCTGGTTGGCGAGCGCATAGACTTTTCGGCGAGACTGCTCCGCGTCTTCCTTGGCGGGGCGACGCATGGCGGTTCCGCCGCCGACATGGGACAGGCCGATTTCGGACAGCCAAGGGGCTATGCCCGTTTCGCTGCCGGTGTCGACACGCAGGAACGCGGCCGGCCGCGACGAGGCATGATAGGCGATCAGCGCGCAGGCGGTCTTTGCATCGGGTGCGATAACGGGGCCGATGACCTCGCCGCGACCGAAGGGGCGGATCGCCGCCCAGGCTTCGATTGTCTTTCCCTTGCGGATGACGGCGATCTCGCCGCGTTCGAGCAGTGCGTCGATCAGCGCCGAGCGATCCGCGCCATGGGCTTCCTTGTCGAGGGCTTTCAGGTCGTCCAGATCGCCGGGCTGCATGTCCTCGACGCCATCGGGGCAGGCGACCGGACGCACCTCGCCCTGATGCTGGCGGATCTGGCCGTTGGCGACGAAGCCGAGCTTTTCATAGAGCGGCAGGCCTTCGTCTGTGGCAACCAGCCGCAGCGGCCGGTCCTCGGCGAGTGCGATGGCGCGCTCCATGAGCTTGCGGCCGAGGCCGAGGCCGCGCATCGACTTGTCGACGATGACCATGTTGATCGTGGCGCAATCCCTGCCGTAGGGCGTGACCAGCGTCGTGCCGACAACGCGGCCGTCCGCATCAACCGCGGCGATGCCGGTGCTCAGCTCCTGCGCCAGCTTCCAGTCCGCGTGGCGATGGGGCCAGCTTTCGGCGCGCGACAGCAGGACCGCACCTTCAATATGCTCCGGTCCGAAGGCGACGAGATCGATTTGGTTGTTCTGCATGGCATTCCCTTTTCTGGGATGAAGTCTCGGACAGGAAGGGGAAGCTAATCATCTGAATGGCGCGGCCGGCGCACTATCTTTCGCCGAAGCCGCCCCCCAGTGCCGCATCTTATGCTGCAATCCCCGCAAACTGGGCGCCTGCGTGGGGTTAAGAAGGGCCGCTTCGGGAGTTTGCCGTGCAATAGTCTGCCAAACGGGATGGCAGATTAACAACATTGTGCTTCGGGGAGCGCCCCATTCGGACAGCCGGCGCTGGAGGCCTGTCCTATGATCATGGCAACGAAATGCGACGCCAGAGGAAGAACGTCATGGCCCCCTTTCGCCCGAAGTACATTACGTTCGATTGCTACGGCACGTTGATCAATTTCGACATGGCGGGTGCGGCCCGCGACCTTTATGGCGACCGGCTCGACGAGCAGGCCATGCAGAAATTCATCCGGAATTTCTCCGCCTATCGCCTCGACGAGATCATGGGTGCATGGAAGCCATACGCAGACGTCATCCACAATTCGCTCTCGCGGGCCTGCAAGGCGAATGGCGTGACCTTCCGGGATGAGGATGCGCGGATGGTGCATGAGCGCGTGCCCAGCTGGGGACCACATGCGGACGTGCCGGCCGGCCTTGCCCGTGTCGCCAAGGAAATACCGCTCGTCATCCTGTCCAACGCCATGAACTCGCAGATCATGTCGAATGTCGAAAAGCTCGGCGCGCCTTTCCACAAGGTCTGCACGGCCGAGCAGGCCCAGGCCTACAAGCCGCGCTTCCAGGCATTCGAATACATGCTGGACATGCTCGGTTGCGGCCCGGAGGACATCCTGCACTGCTCGTCCTCCTTCCGCTATGACCTGATGTCGGCCCATGATCTCGGCATCCGGAACAAGGTCTGGGTCAATCGCGGTCACGAGCCGGCGAACCCCTATTACGGCTATACCGAGATTGCCGGCATTCACGACCTGCCGGGCGTGGTCGGTCTATAAAGGAAAGTCCAAGCGATGAAATTCGTCTCCTATTGGCACGATACGGCGCCGACGTTTGCCGGTGCCGCCCCGGGTCCGGTCAGCGGGCACTACGATGTCGCCGTCATCGGCGCGGGCTTTACCGGGCTTGCTGCGGCGCGGCAGCTGGCCAAGGCCGGGGCGAAGGTCGTCGTGCTGGAGGCGGAGCGCGTCGGCTTTGGCGCCTCCGGCCGCAATGGCGGTCATCTCAACAACGGATTGGCGCACAGCTATCTCGCCGCCAAGGCCGAACTCGGCAAGGAGCGCGCGATCGCGCTCTATCACGCGCTGGACGATTCCATCGACACCATCGAGACGTTGATCGCGGAAGAGGGGATCGACTGCAATTTCCGCCGCGCCGGCAAATTGAAGCTTGCGTCCAAGCCCAGGCATTTCGATGCGATCGCGCGCAATTTCGAGGTGCTGCACGAGGAATGCGATCCCGATACGGCGCTCTTGTCGCCGGGAGACCTGAAAGACGAGGTCGGGTCGCCCTTCCATGGCGCGATGCTGTCGAAGAAGGGCGCCATGATGCATATGGGCCGCTATGTCGCCGGTCTTGCGGAGGCCGCGGCGCGACATGGCGCGACAATCTTCGAGCGGACCACTGTGACCGGGCACGTCGAGGTCAACGGTCTCCATACCCTGCAAACCTCACGCGGTGCGGTGACGGCCGCCAATATCATCGTTGCGACCGGGGCCTATACGACCAAGAACTTCAGCTGGTTCCGCCGTCGCATCATTGCCATCGGCAGCTTCCTGATCGCCACCCGGCCGCTGATGGAAAGCGAAGCCCGGGCGGTCATGCCGGGCAACCGCACCTGCGTCAACACGATGAATATCGGCAATTACTGGCGGCTTTCCCCCGACAATCGCCTGATCTTCGGCGGCCGCGCCCGCTTCTCGGCGACGTCCGACCAGCGCTCGGATTCGAGGAGCGGCGAGATCCTGCGCGAAAGCATGGATCGGATCTTCCCGCAGCTGAAGGGCGTCGACATCGACTATTGCTGGGGCGGGCTCGTCGACATGACGGCCGACCGTTTCCCGCGCGCCGGCTACCATGACGGGCTGTGGTACGCCATGGGTTATTCAGGCCATGGCGCGCAGCTCTCGACCCATCTCGGCATGATGGTGGCCGACGCCATTCTCGGCCGCGCCGACCGCAATCCGATGCGCGACTACCCTTGGCCTGCCGTTCCCGGCCATTTCGGCAAGCCCTGGTTCCTGCCGCTGGTCGGCCAGTATTACAAGATGCTCGACAGGTTCCAGTAGCCCATCCCAGCCAGACTCAAGGCGCGGATTGCTTGCAGTCTGCGCCTTCTTTTTGTCGTCTCGCGGGAACGAAGAAAGGGCGGTTCAGCGACCGCCCTCATAATATATCCGCTCAGGCCAGCCCGCCCATATGGAAGCTCTTCGATTCCAGATACTCCTCGATGCCCATCTGGGCGCCCTCGCGGCCGAGACCGGATTGCTTGACGCCGCCGAAGGGAGCGACCTCCATCGAGATGACGCCGGTGTTGAGCGCCACCATGCCGAACTCCAGCGCCTCGCCGACCCGCCAGGCGCGCTTCATGTTCTCCGTATAGAAATAGGAGGCGAGGCCGAAGGGCGTTCCGTTGGCGATGGCGATCGCCTCTTCTTCAGTTTCGAAGCGGAACAGGGGGGCGACCGGACCGAAGGTCTCTTCGGTCGCAAGCTGCATTTCGGTCGTTGCGCCCGTGAGCACGATCGGGGCGGTGTATTGCCGGCCATTCGGCATGGCAGGAGTCTCGGTGATGATCTTCGCGCCCTTGTCGAGTGCATCGGCCACATGGCGCTCGATCTTGTCGATGGCGGCACTGTTGATCATCGGCCCGATGGAGACGCCGGCTTCCGTGCCGGGGCCGACCTTCATGGCCTCGACGCGGGCCTTGAGCCTGGCGGCGAAGGCGTCATAGACGCCCGACTGCACGAGAATGCGGTTGGCGCAGACGCAGGTCTGGCCGCCGTTGCGGAACTTCGACGCCAGCGCACCCTCGATGGCAATATCGAGATCGGCGTCGTCGAAGACGATGAACGGGGCATTGCCGCCGAGCTCGAGGCTCAACCGCTTCACGCTGTCGGCCGCGCCGCGCATCAGCAGCGAGCCGACGCGGGTCGAGCCGGTAAACGAGATCTTGCGGACAGTCTCGTTCGCCATGATTTCGTTACCGATATCCGTCGGCATGCCCGTGACGATATTGATGACGCCAGCCGGAATGCCGGCCCGTTCCGCAAGCACGCCGAGTGCCAGCGCCGAATAGGGGGTGAACTCGGAGGGCTTGATGACGACGGTGCAGCCGGCGGCGAGCGCAGGCGCCACCTTGCGGGTGATCATGGCATTGGGGAAATTCCACGGCGTGATGATGCCGCAGACGCCGACCGCTTCCTTCAGCACCAGAATGCGGCGGTCGCGCGCGGGACTTGGAATGGTGTGGCCGTTGATGCGGCGGGCTTCCTCGGAAAACCATTTGACGAAGGATGCGCCGTAGCGAATTTCGCCGCGCGCCTCGTCCAGCGGCTTTCCCTGTTCGCAAGTCAGGATCAGCGCCAGGTCATCGAGGTTTTCGATCATCAGGTCGAACCATTTTTCGAGAAGCAGCGCGCGCTCCGCATTGGTCTTTGCCTTCCAGCTCTTGAAGGCGGCATCGGCCGCCGCAATCGCCGCGCGGGTCTCCTCGCCGCCCATGTCTGGTACGGTGCCGATCGCATCCTGCGTTGCCGGATTGATGACGTCGACAGTCTTGCCGGAGCGGGCAACGACCCATTCGCCGTTGATGAGACCGGCCTGACGCAGCAGGTCCGTGTCCTTGATGTTGAGCATGGATTTATCCTTCGGAGGAGGTGAGCGTATCGATGATCGCGGCGGTGATCGCATCCGTGGTGTCCTTGCTGGGGACGGTGCCGATGCCGTGTCCTGTGACCGCGGAAAGAGCGGCCATGACCTTGTTCGCGGCTTCCTTCTCGCCCAAGTGTTCCAGCATCATCGCGCCGGACCAGACGGCGGCCATCGGATTGGCGATCCCCTTCCCGGCGATGTCAGGTGCGGAGCCATGAACGGGTTCGAACATGGACGGTGCGGAGCGGTCGGGGTTGATGTTGGCGGACGCCGCGAAGCCGAGGCCGCCCTGGATGGCGGCGCCAAGGTCGGTCAGGATATCGCCGAAGAGATTGGAGGCGACGATGACGTCGAGGCTTTCGGGTGCCATGACCATGCGCGCGGCAAGTGCATCGACGTGGTAGCTCGTCACCTCGACGTCGGGATATTCGGCGGCGAGCGTCCGCGTGATCTCGTCCCAGAACACCATCGAGTATTTCTGCGCATTCGACTTGGTGACGGAAGCGAGTTTGCCGCGTCTTGCGCGTGCCTGCTCGAAGCCGAAGCGGATGATGCGCTCGACACCGGTACGGGTGAAGATCGAGGTCTCGACGGCGACTTCATTGCCCATGCCCTGGTGGACGCGCCCGCCGGCTCCCGAATACTCGCCCTCGGTATTTTCCCGGATGCAGAGGATGTCGAAGCCTTCGGCCTTCAGGGGACCGTGCACGCCGGGCAGCAGCCGGTGCGGGCGGATGTTGGCGTATTGCACGAAGGCCTTGCGGATCGGGAGCAGCAGTCCGTGGAGCGAGACTGCGTCCGGCACTTCCGCCGGCCAGCCGACCGCGCCGAGAAAAATGGCGTCGAAGGGACGCAACGTCTCGATGCCGTCCTCCGGCATCATCCGGCCGGTCTGTTTATAGAATGCGCAGGACCAGGGAAATTCCGTGCCTTCGAGCCTGATGCCGGAGATACCGGCGACTGTCTGCAGCACGGTCCATGCGGCGTCGGTGACATCACGCCCGATGCCGTCGCCGGGGATCAATGCAATCTTGTATGTGTTCATTGTGGGTACTTTCCTAAAGGCTGGCCTCGGTTCAGTAGCCGCGCGCACGGTCGACAAGGCCGATCGGCTCCTGTCCGGCGAGATGACGCCTGATGTTGTCGATGACAGCGCGTGCCGCGGTTTCCGGCTGGGTCACGCTGGCAATGTGTGGCGTCAGCATGATCTTCGGGTGGCTCCAGAAGGGGTGGTCCTCCTGCAAGGGTTCGGGATCGGTGACGTCGATCATGGCGGCGGCGATATGATCCGCGTCGAGGGCCGCAATGAGCGCGTCCTGATCGAGTTGCGGGCCACGACCGACATGGATCAGTGCAGCGCCTTCAGGAAGCTTCCGGAACAATGCGGCATTCATGAAGCCACGGGTCTCCGAGGTCAGCGGCAGCAGGCAGACAAGGATGTCCGTCGTCGCGAGCATGGTCTCAAGGCCGGCGTCGCCGTGGTGGCATGCGACGCCGTCAATGGTTCGCGGGCTGCGGCTCCAACCGGACAGAGGAAAGCCGAGCGGCTTCAGGCGTTCCAGGACGGCCTGCCCAAGCGTGCCGAGACCGAGGACGCCGATCCGTCGCTCCGTGGCCTGCAGCTGTGGCAGCGGTGACCAGACCTTGCGCTTCTGCTGGTCGAGATAGAGTGGCAGATTGCGGTGCAGAGCGAGAGCCGCCAGCAGCACGTATTCCTGCATCATCCGAACGATTCCGTCCTCGACCATCCGCACGATCTTGACGTGCTCGGGAACGCTCGAGCCACTGAACTGATCGACGCCGGCGCCGATCGAGAAGAGGATTTCGAGATTGCGGTAGCGTGCGAGATCTTCGGGCACCGTCCACGTGATCAGATACCGCACCGTCTCCGGATCGACGCCTGAGGGATCCATGCTGAAGGGAACATCGGGCAGATCCCTGGCGAAGGCCGCCGCAAAGATCGCACCACGCTCGGCGTCCGAGTTGAAGAGAAAGGTCATCAGACTTGCTTCCTTGTGCTGCTGTCCGCGCGCTTGCTTTCCGCATTGAATTCGTCCTGCCTGCAGTCGCGTTAACGAATTGCCCCGGCGGGCATTCGCTGGTTGCGACATGTTTCGGCTTATCCTCAGAATGTGCCGCATCGGGCAGGATTCCATGCCGAAGCCGCAGTCGTTTCGGCGGAATGTTGTGTTTCGGATGAATATTCGGGCGAATTATATGGCGGGCCGAATGTATGGTGATGGCGGGAGGCCAGCAATGGCTGCGTCAGTATCAGAAGCATTTCGAGGATTTGTCAGTGGCTGAATCGATGAAGCCAAGCGAAATACTCCAGATCGATGCTTTCGCCATGCAGATCGGCGACGTCCGGACTGCGGACCTCGAGCAGCTTCATGCGCTGTCGATCTCTGTCGGCTGGCCGCATCGCGGCGAGGACTGGCAGTTTCTTCGCGAGGTTGGCGAGGGCGTGGTCGCGACCGACGAGATCGGTCGGATCATGAGCTCGGCGATGTGGTTTCGCCAGTCGCACGATCTGGCGACGATGGGAATGGTGATCACCTCGCCCCGACTGCAGACCCAGGGAACCGGTCTCTGGCTGATGAAATACGCGCTTGACGATCTGGGCGGCGTCAATCTGCGCCTCAACGCCACCCGTGCTGCCCAGCGGCTTTATCATTCGCTTGGTTTCAGGCCCGAGAAGACCGTCTATCAGTGCCAGGGGATCATCACTGCCTTGCCCGCAGAACAGACGACGCCGCAGGACGTCCGCCTGCTGACGGAGGAGGATCTTGCCGCGGCCACCGCGCTCGATACCATGGCATTCGGCGTGGCGCGGGCGGCCCTGATGGCCAGGCTCTTCGGTCATTCGCGCGGCTACGGCCTGTTCCGCGACGGCACCCTGCAAGCCTTCGCACTCTGTCGGCGTTTCGGCCGCGGCCACGTCGTCGGTCCGCTCGTCGCCGCCGGCGACGAGGATGCCATGGCCGTGATATTGCCGCATATCCGCGAGCACGAGGGCGGGTTCCTTCGGCTCGACACGCATCTTGAGGGTGGCGAATTCGCCGAGCTTGTTGTCAACAGCGGCATGATGGTTTTCGACACCGTCCTGACGATGTCGCTCGGCAAGACCTTGCAGGATTTTACGACCGGTTCGCCCGACGCCCCCCAGACCTATACGCTGGTCAGCCAGACACTCGGCTAGTCGCGGCGCCCTGCCTGTCAATGTCGATGTTCAGCGACGGATACAGGGCTCCGACCGCCTTCACATCCGCCCTCAGCTCAGCAATCAGCCAGTCGCGAACGTTGCCGACGATCGCACGCGCCGGCTTGTCGCGCAGCCGAACGAGGTGAGACTGCCTGCCCGTGATCATAAGCTGCTCGCGGGCCGGCACGAGCGCCCGCGTCTTCAGCCAGTGAGCGACGACGTTCATCCAGCCAAGCGCCACCCCCTGTCCGAGGAGGGCTGCCTGGACCACGATGGCATAGTCCGAGAAAATCATCGAATTGAGAGCCTCGCCGTCGGTTGCGGGCATGAACAGTTTCGACCAGTCCGGCTGGGCGTCGCTGAGATTGATCGTCGTATCCGGCATGCGGCCCATGCCGGCGCCTGATCCGCGGTGGCTGTCGATATAGCCGGGGCTGCAGATCGGCAGCAGGATTTCCGGCATGATGAAGGCGGCCTCGTGCCTTTCGTCCGGTCCATCGACAAAGCGCATGCCGAGATCGACGTCGTTGACGGGGCCGGAAAGCGCCCCCATCACCAGCTGGAACCGCAGGTCGACCGCCGGGAATTCCTTCTTGAACTCGGCCATGCGCGGCATCATCCAATGGGTGGTGAAGCCGGTGGAGACCGAGAGAGACACCGTCTCGATGCCGGTCCGGCGATCCTCGATCTCGCGCAACGCATTCTCGATTCCGGCAAAACCGCGCGCGATCGCATCGAACAGCAGCTGACCCGCCTCGGTCAGCGATACGCCGCCCGGCTGGCGAAGAAACAAAGTCGTATCAAGATGTTCCTCAAGGCGCGACATCATGCGGCTGACCGCGGCCGGCGTGACGTTCAGCTCGTCGGCCGCGCGGGAGAAGCTGCCGCAACGCGCGGCGGCCTCGAAAGTAAAGAGGCCATTCATGGATGGCAGGGAGCGTCGCAGATATGGCATTACATTATGTAACACCATGGAGAATTTTTTTCAATTGCGCATCGCCACCTTGTTTGGTCTTCTGCTCGTCAATGAGGGCAGAAGACCTTCCGTATTCAAGGGGTAACGTTTTGGTCTGAAGGCGTTTGCGGCTGATGTCGCGATCGACCGTCGTTCCATGTCCGTTTCTACAAGAGATTGCTTTTCCGCTTTGGCTTGATGCCGAAGGCGATGGAATTTTGCTGTGGAATCATATGATTGAAGAACACGACAAGGAACGCGTTGGCGTTTCCATCAGACAGGCGAGCAAGGTTTACGGGGGCTTTAGGGCGCTCGACAATGTCAACCTTGATGTCGCACCCGGTGAGTTCGTATCCGTTCTCGGCCCATCCGGCTCCGGCAAGACGACCTTGCTCGGCATTCTCGGCGGCTTCGTTCAGCCGACATCCGGAAAGATCTTTTTGGGCAATCGCGACATTACATTTGAGCCGCCGCATAAACGGGAAATTGGCATCGTCTTCCAGAACTATGCGCTGTTCCCGCATATGAGCGTTGGCGAGAACATCACCTTTCCCCTGCGGGCGCGCCGCCTGCCAAAATCGACGTGGCCGGCAAAGCTGAAATCGGCACTCGAGATGGTCGAGCTGGCGGGTTACGAGAACCGCAAGATCCACGAGCTTTCCGGCGGCCAGCGCCAGCGCGTCGCACTTGCCCGTGCGATGATCTTCGAACCCGGACTGATCCTGATGGACGAGCCGCTCTCGGCGCTCGACAAGCAGTTGCGCGAGACGATGCAGATCGAGCTGAAGCGCCTGCACCAGCGCCTCTCCGCGACGATCGTCTATGTCACGCACGACCAGCGCGAGGCGCTGACGATGAGCGACCGCGTGGCTATCATGAACGAGGGCCGGCTGGTGCAGGTCGACACGCCCGAGCGCCTGCACGACCATCCCGTCAATGCCTTCGTCGCCCGCTTCATCGGCGAGGCAACGTTGTTACCGGTCCGGCGCGAAAGCGACGACAGTGTGCGTCTCAAGGGGCAGGTTCTCAGGACCGCCCATCGCGTGCCCGACGGTGGCAACCTGCATCTCGTCGTCCACTCCGAGAAGCTCGTGCTGGCCGACGGGACAGAGCCCGAAGCAAGCAATCGGCTGGCCGGCACCGTTACGGATACGCTTTACCAGGGTGAAAGCGTCCGTGTCTTCGTCAGGCTCGATGACGGCGAGGAACTGAGTTTCAGGCTTCCCAGCAACCATGCCGGCCGCGCGCAGATGAAATCACCGGGCGAGGCGATCACGCTGGCGCTCCACCCAGAAGACACCGTCATCGTTCCCGAAGCGGGCTGACGGCTCCCATTCATTGCAGACAACAAGGATGAAAACCATGCAACTCACGCAATTCAAGGTCATGACCTTCGATGTGGTCGGCACTTTGATCGATTTCGAAAGCGGCGTGCTCAACGCGGTGCGCGCGCTGGGCGGCGAGAAGGCCGCCAAGGCCACCGATGACGAGATTTTCGAGCCCTACAAGCGCGGCCGCGACAAGTTCTACGGTCGCTCCTCCTCTGCCATGAAGGATGTCTACCTGTCGCTCGCCGAAGAGACGGGGTTCAAGAGTGACGACGCCACCGCCGATGCCTTCCAGCTTTCCGTGCTGCGCTGGCCGGCCTTCGCCGATTCCGTCGAGGCGCTGGCCCGGCTGCGCAAGAATTTCCGTCTCGTTGCCATGACCAATGCCGACCGGACTGCGTTCTCCGCCTATTCGGATACGCTCGGCAATCCGTTCCACGACAGTATTACCTGTGATGAAACCGGCTGCGCCAAGCCCAATCCGCAGTTCTTCGCCTACAACAAGGGCCGCCAGTCCGCTTTCGGCTTCCAGCAGTCGGAAATCCTGCATGTTGCCCAGAGCCAGCACCACGATATCGGCGTCGCCCGCGAACTCGGCTACACGACGTGCTGGATCGAGCGTCGCCAAGGCCAGCAAGGCTTTGGCGGTACGCCGGAGCCGAAGGTTCTGACCAAGCCCGATTTCCACTTCTCCACCCTCAAGCAGCTGGCCGATGCGGTCGATGCCGAACTCGCCGCGGGCGTCGCGACCGTCGCTGCCGCCTGAACGGAGACATAGCAGCCAGCCAGTACGAGAACGAGCAAGCCTGATGACCGAGCCCCTTCCTCCCTATCCCGACATTCAGTCCCTGTGGCAGGAGACGGCGTCGAGCCGTCCGGCCTTCGACCGGCTGTCGGGCGGTCATCGGGTTGACATCGCCATCGTCGGCGGCGGCTACACCGGCCTGTCGACGGCCCGTTATCTCGCCCGCCGCGGACTTTCCGCGGTGGTGCTGGAGGCGAACCGGATCGGCTGGGGCGCAAGCGGCCGCAATGGCGGGGTCGTCTCGGGAAAGTTCCGGCTGTCCTTCGCCGACATCGCCGCGCGCCACGGCCTTGATACCGCCCGGCGCATGCACGATCTCGGCATCGAGGCGATCGACCATGTGGGCGAGCTGGTATCGGACTACGGCATTGCGGCTGCCGATTACCGGGCCTCCGGCTCGCTTCGCTGCGCCCACAATCAGGTTTCCCTCGACGGGCTGAAGAAAGAGGTCGAGTGGCTGCGCGGAACGCTCGGCGATAGCGCCTGCACGATCCTCTCGCCCGGGGACATGGAAGCCGAGACCGGTTCGCGCGATTTCGTCGGCGGCATGCTCAACACCCATGGCGGCATCATCCATCCGCTGAACTTCGCGCTCGGACTGGCCGCCGGCCTGAAGGCGGAGGGCATCGCCATTTGCGAGACGTCGCCGGTGACGGCGATCCGGCGAGACCGGGATGGCGTCGTTCTCGAACTTCCCGACGGCACGGTGACGGCCCGTCAGGTCGTCATCGCCACCAATTCCTATTCCGACCTGACACCGGCGACTTCGGCCGTCCGCAAATCCATTATTCCCTTCCGTTCGGCGATGATTGCAACGGAGCCGCTGACCGGCACGGCCGGCGAGGGGCTCTTGCCGAAAGGGCGCAGCTATACCGAGACGCGCAGGATGATGCGCTGGTTCCGCAAGGCGGGTGACCGGCTGATGTATGGCGGCCGCGGCGCGTTCGGCAAGGCCGATTCGGAAAGCGCCTTCGCGGCGCTGCACAAGGGCATGGTGCGCCAGTTCCCGGAGCTGCAGACGGTTTCGGTCACGCATCGCTGGTCGGGTCTCGTGGCAATGACCATGGACAGCATTCCCCATCTCGGCCGGCTCGACGACCGCATCGTCTACGCCATGGGCTACAACGGCACGGGAGTCGCCATGGCGTCGAACATGGGCCGTCACGTCGCCGCCCTGGTGGCCGGAGAGGCACCCGATCTCGGACTTCTGACCGCAGGTCCGCTGAAGCCCGTTCCATTCTATCCCATCAGGGAACCAGCCGTCCGGCTCGTCGCCGGATGGTACCAGTTCCTGGATGCAATCGGGCGCTAAGACCCGCAAGTCGCATGCCATCAAGGGGCTCTACCCCATCAATAATGAGGAGAACGACGCAATGAAATACAAGCTTTCCGTGATCGCGCTGTCTGCAGGCGCCACAATCTTCACCGCCGGCATGGCCTCCGCCGAGCAGATCACCTTTGTCTCGCAAGGCGGCGCCTACCAGGAAGCCCAGACCAAGGCCATTCTCGACCCGGTTGCAAAGCTGCTCGGCATCACCGTCAACCAGGACAGTTCGCCTGACGCCTGGCCGGTCATCAAGACCCAGGCCACATCCGGCAAGATCATCTGGGACGTGGTCGACACCCCGACGAAGGACTGCATCCGCGGCGGCGAACAGGGAATGATCGAGAAGCTCGATTTTTCCAAGATCCCCAATGCCGAGAAAATGCCGGCAGAATACAAGAGCCCGTATTCTGCCGCCTACGAGTTCTATTCGAGCGTGCTGGCCTACAACAAGGACAAATTCGGTGACAATCCCCCCAAGACATGGGTCGATTTCTGGGATGTGAAGAAGTTCCCGGGGACGCGGGCACTGCGCAACCATCCGCTGGCGACGCTCGAAGCAGCGCTGCTTGCGGACGGCGTGCCGGCTGACAAGCTCTACCCGCTCGACGTCGACCGCGCCTTCAAGAAGCTCGAGGAGATCAAGCCGTACATCTCGGTCTGGTGGACGTCGGGCGCGCAATCGGCCCAGTTGCTGGCTGACGGAGAGGTGGACATGGAGATGGCCTGGAACGGCCGCGTGTCGGCCATCGTCAAGGAGGGCGCGCCGATCGGTCACTCCTTCAACCAGGGCTTCCTGCAGTACACGTCGCTCTGCATCCTGAAAGGGGCGCCGAACCTCGACACCGCCGTCAAATTCGTCAATGCGGCCCTGACGCCGGACATCCAGGCGAATTTCCCTGCCTATATCGATTATGGCCCGGGCAATCCCGAGGCCTACAAGACCGGCAAGATCTCGCCGGAGCGCGCCGCTGAAATGCCGAGCTCTCCGGAGAACGCCGCCCTTCAGGTGCTGGTTTCGGTTGACTGGTGGAGTTCCCCGGCAGGCGAGGATGCGCAGAAGCGCTGGGCCGAGTTCATCCAGCAGTAATCACACCGGTCCGGAGGGTCATTGATGACGCAGCCGACACTAACCCCGTCTGAACTGCACGACCGGCGCGAGCAGAGACTCATGCTGATCCTGCTGACGCCGGCCGTCCTTGTCGTCGTCGCACTGCTGGTCCTGCCGCTTTTGTGGCTGGCCTGGCAGTCGATACGCCAGGACGGGGGCTTTACGCTCGCGCATTATCAGCGGTTTCTGACGGATGCGGTCTATTGGAAGACCTTCCTGCAAACCTTCCGCATCGCGGCCATCGTCACGCTGATGACCGTGTTGCTCGGTTATCCCGTCGCCTATGTGGCGGCGGGGTTGCCACAGCGCTGGAGCATTCTCGTTCTGGCGATGGTCCTGCTGCCGTTCTGGACCTCGGTGCTGGTCCGCGCCTATGCGTGGCTCATTCTGCTGCAGCGCAACGGCATCATCAATTCCGCGCTGACGGGATCCGGTTTGATCGACACGCCGCTGAAGCTCGTCAACAACGAGTTCGGCACCGTCATCGCCACGATCCATATCCTGCTGCCCTTCATGGTCCTGCCGCTCTATGCGACGATGAAAAAGATTCCCGGCGAGCTGACACTGGCCGGCGCCAGCCTGGGCGGCACGCCGCTGCATGTCTTCACGCGTGTCTTCCTGCCGCTTTCGCTGCCGGGCATGATCGCCGGCATGGTGTTGGTCTTCGTGCTGACATTGGGCTTCTACATCACGCCCGAGCTGCTCGGCGGAGGGCGCACCTACATGGTCTCGATGCTCGTCTCCCGCAACATTGAAGTCTACAACGAGTGGGGCGCCGCCTCGTCGATCAGCGTGGTGCTGATGGCCTGCGTGTTCCTGATCTTCCGCCTGGCGAGCCTGCTCATCCCCTTTGAACGCATCATGGGAACGAGGTGACGCATGAGCCTTCCGAAAATTCTCCTTTACGGCTTCGTTGCCCTCATCCTCGCCGGGCTGATCATCCCGATCCTCATCATCCTGCCGATGTCCTTCTCCGGCGCGCGCTTTCTCGCGTTTCCGCCGCCGTCCTGGTCATTGCGCTGGTACGAGGAATATCTGACAAGCGCCTCATGGATGCAGGCGACACGCGTCAGCCTGATCGTCGCGGTTTGCGCCTCGGTCGTCGCCACCGTCTTCGGCACCGCCGCGGCCTATGCGCTGAACCTCACGCAGTCGCGCCTCGTGCGCAGCCTGCAGGCGCTGCTGCTGCTGCCGCTGATCGTGCCGATCGTCATCACCGCCGTCGGCGTCTTTCTCGTCTACGCCCAAGTCGGCTTGCTGGCCTCGATGACCGGCCTGATCCTCGCCAATGTCATGCTTGGCCTGCCCTACGTAGTCACCTCCGTTCTCGTCGGCCTGCGCAAGTTCGACCATACGCAGGAGATGGTTTCGCGCAGCCTCGGCATGAACCGCTGGCGCACATTCTTCGCCGTGACGCTGCCGCAGATCCGGCCGAGCGTGATCTCCGGGCTTCTGTTCGCCTTCATCTCGGCGCTCGACGAGACCGTGGTCTCGCTGTTCATCTCCGGCGGCCAATACCAGACCCTGACGAAGAAGATGTTCACCGCGCTTCGCGACGAGATCGATCCGACGATCGCCTCGATCAGTTCGCTGCTGACGACGATCTCCTTCATCCTGCTGATGCTGGCGGCGCTGAATGCACGCTCGGCCGAGCGTTCGCAGGGCTAGCCGCATGATCGTGGACCATCTGATCCTGGGTGGCGGTTCGGCCGGTTGCGTGCTGGCCGCCCGGCTTTCCGCCGATCCGAAGCGAACGGTGGTGCTGGTCGAAGCGGGTCGCAACATTTCAGCGGACGACATCCCGGACGACATCCGCAGCCGCTATCCCGGCAGGGCCTATCTCGACACGCGCAATATCTGGTCGCAGCTGACGGCCCTGATGGGCTATTCCCGCTCCAATGTCTCATCCCGATCCTCGCGCCGCTATGAGCAAGCCCGGCTCCTCGGCGGAGGTTCGGCCATCAATGCGCTGATGGCCAATCGCGGGGCGCCAGCCGATTACGCCGAATGGCAGGCGCTCGGAGCCGACGGCTGGAGTTGGGATGAGTGCCTGCCCTATTTCCTCAGGATCGAGACGGATCGGGACTTCGAAGGGCCGCTGCACGGGCAGGACGGCCCGCTGACGATCCGCCGCATTTCGGATGACCGGATCTCGCCCTTCGTCGACCGGGTGATGAAGACACTCGACCGGCGCGGCCACCCGATCCGGGCAGACCAGAACGGCATCTGGGAGGACGGCGCTTTCCGTGGCGCCATTGCGGTCAGCGATCGGGGTGAACGGCTGCCGACGTCGCTCGCCTATCTCACCCCCGATGTCCGCAAGCGTCCCAATCTGCGGATCATCACCGAGAGCGTTGCGGAACGCATCCTGTTTGGTGGTCGCCGCGCCATCGGGGCCGCGCTTTCCGGCGCGGCGACCGAAACCGTCCTTGCGAACGAGGTGATCGTTTCGGCCGGCGCCATACACACCCCGGCGCTGCTGATGCGGTCCGGCATAGGGCCCGTCGGCGAACTCGTCTCGGCTGGGATCGACGTGATCGCGGCGCGCAGCGGCGTGGGTCGCAAGCTGATGGAACATCCCTCCATCGCCGTCGCCGCCTACCTTCCGCCGTACATGCGTGTCCGTGACCCCGCAGAGCATCACGAGCAGGCGATCTGGCGCTTCTCCTCGGGCCTGGAGGGCGCGCCTGCTGGCGACATGCACGCCGCGATCCTGTCCCGGTCCGGATGGCATTCGGTCGGCATGCGTCTCGGCAGCCTGTTCTTCTGGGTCAACAAATCCTACTCGCGCGGGTCCGTGCGGCTTTCTGCGTCCGACCCGCACGGTGAACCAGACGTCGACTTTCGCATGCTGAACGACGAGCGGGATCTCGTCCGTCTCAAGTTTGCCCTGCGGATGGGCGCCGAAGCGCTAGCGGACCCTCATATGGACGGCCATCGCGGCACCGTCTTTCCGTCCAGCTATTCACCGCGCGTCGCCAGGGTTGCCGCGCCGGGCAGGTGGAACGCATTGCAGCGTGGCATGCTGTCCGGCCTGCTCGACGTGGCAGGGCCGTTCCGCGCGGCGCTGGTGCATTCGGCCATTACCCTCGGCACCACCATGGAAGGGCTGCTTAACGACGACGCGGCGCTGACGGAATTCGTCCGCCGCCATGTCGGCGGCACCTGGCATCCGTCGGGCACCTGCCGGATGGGACACGCTGACGACGATGCGGCGGTCACGTCGCCAACCGGGCGTGTGCACGGCGTCGAGGGCTTGCGTGTCTGCGACGCCTCGCTGATGCCGTCAATTCCGTGTGCGAACACCAACATTCCGACAATTATGATTGCCGAGCGCGTCGCAGACTTTATTCTGGCGGGCCGCTGAAGGGATCGGAGAACGACATGGACAGATATCTGAAATTCTATATTGACGGGGCCTGGGTCGAACCGGTGGGCGAGAACCGTCTGCCGGTCATCGATCCCGCGACGGAACAGCCGTTTGCGGAAATTGCCATGGGATCCGCAGCGGACGCCGAGCGGGCGATCGCGGCGGCGCGCCGCGCCTTCACGACATTCTCGCTTACCGCGCATGACGAGCGACTCGCTCTCCTGCAGCGGATACTCGACATCCTCACGCGCCGCCGCGACGAACTCGGCGACGTGATCTCGCGGGAGATGGGCGCGCCCTTGCAGATGGCGCGCGACGAGCAGGCCGGCATCGGCATTGCCCATTTCAAGCAGACGATCCGCGCCATGCAGGACTTCCCGTTCGAATACATGCAGGGCACGACCCGCATCGTGCACGAGCCGATCGGCGTGGTCGGGATGATTACCCCCTGGAACTGGCCGATCAACCAGATCGCCTGCAAGGTGGCGCCGGCGCTAGCCACCGGCTGCACCATGGTGTTGAAGCCCTCCGAGATCGCGCCCGTCAACGCGATCCTGTTTGCTGAAATCCTGCATGAGGCGGGCGTGCCCAAGGGCGTGTTCAACCTTGTCAACGGCGACGGGCCAACGGTGGGCGCTGTGCTTGCCCGTCACCCCGACATCGACATGGTATCCTTTACCGGTTCGACCCGTGCCGGCATTTCCGTGGCCGAGGCCGCGGCACCGACGGTCAAGCGCGTGCATCAGGAACTCGGCGGCAAGTCGCCGAACGTCGTGCTCCGGAGCGCCGATCTCGATGCGGCTGTGCGCGCCGGCGTTGCCAGGTGCTTTGCCAACTCCGGTCAGTCCTGCAATGCGCCGACCCGTTTGCTGGTGCCGGAGGAAACCATGGACCGCGCGATCGACGTTGCTCGGGAGGCGGCGGACGGGGTCCGTGTCGGATCTCCGGCAGACGCATCGACCGATATCGGGCCCGTCGTCAGCCAGGTGCAGTTCGACAAGATCCAGACGCTGATCCGCAAGGGCATCGAAGAGGGCGCGACACTGGTCGCAGGCGGCCCGGACCGGCCGGCACACCTCAACGCCGGCTATTATGTGCGCCCGACGGTCTTCGCCCGCGTCACCAACGACATGACGATTGCCCGCGAGGAGATCTTCGGGCCGGTCCTTTCGATCCTCGGCTATGGCAGCGAGGACGAGGCAGCCGAGATTGCCAACGACACGCCCTATGGCCTGGCTTCCTACATCCAGGGCGAGCCGGAGGAGGCGCGCGCCTTTGCGCGGCGGCTGAGAACCGGCATCGTTCGCCTGAACAGCTCCGCCTGGGACGGGGCTGCCCCGTTCGGCGGCTACAAGCAATCTGGCAATGGTCGCGAATATGGCAAGTTCGGCTTGCACGAGTTCACGGAGATCAAGGGGATCGTCGGCTTCGGGGATTGAGGGGAGCAAGAGGAGCGCGATGGGCGCCGACAACGTCGCCGCCCGCAGGCTCTCACCGGCGCAACTTTGCCTTGCCGGATATGATCGATCCCCGACCGCTTCTTCTCGATCCTTGCTCCGGCGACAGTGCTGATCTTCTGCCGGCGGTCAACGCGTTCGGCGCTTGCCGCCGAGGGTGAAGCGAAGAGCCCGTCCAAGGCAGGCGATGAAGACGCTGGCGTGGTCTTCTCCCTGCGCGAGGTCGAAGCGGACATTGGCGCGTTCTTCGAACAAGTCGGAAATGCGATCGCAGAACTGGCGGGTGTTCTCCACCATGCGGCGGCTGCGACGGAGCACCGTGTAGCTCGACGGCGCGCGGATACTCGCCTGCCAGGGCGCCAATTCCTCTTCATAGCTGCCGACGGCCGCATAAAGCCTGACGCCTTCGGTGCCGTTCTTTTCCGCCGCCTTCACGATTGCCGCGTCAAGCCTCGACGGATCCCACCAGATGGAAGGGCTGACCGCCGCATAGGCGGCAAAAACGTCCGGTTCTCGAGCCAGTGCCTCCAGCACGAAATAGCCGGCGAGGGAATGTCCGATGAGGATATTGTGGGTTGGATCGGTGGAATAGCGGCCGTTGATCACCCGTCTCAACCGGCCTTTGATGAAGTCCAGAAATGCGGTCTGGCCGCCATATGTCAGGTCTTGGGATCGGGCGAAATCGTCGTCCGCGGGCGGTCCGGCCGTCATGTCGTAGTGACGCCGCTCCACGCCGTAGGCGCTTGTTCTGGGATAGCCGACCCCGACGACGATGGCCGGGGCGACACCGGTGGCTCCCGGTCGTCGCGAAAGTCGCCGCATCGCCTCAACGACCAGAAGGAAGTCGGCGTTGGCATCGAGCAGATAGACGACCGGGAAGCCCGTCGCAGGGGTCGGACAGTCCGGTACGTGGACATAGATCTCGTAGGCCGACCGGCTTTCGACGGCAGACAGGGAAAAACGATAGCAGTCCGGCAGCTGCATGGGCTCCGGCAGGATGCAGTCGCCGGACGTGAAGTCATCGCTCCTCAATTGAACCAATATCCCTTCGCGAGATCAACGGAAGAAAGGGTATTCAGCTCCTCGCGCGTCCGGTCGACGTCAAGATCGGCAAAAAGGTCTGGATTGACCCATTTTGCCAGAAGCTCGAGCGAGAGAATGTCCCAAACCGGGTTGAACAGTGCCTTGGCAAGGCCATGGACATTGCCGGATCTGACAGCAGGCAGGCCGGACATGCCGGGCCGGGCGAGAAGCCGGTCGAGCGACGCTCTGGTCGTCGCCTCGTCGTAGCCGGGTCCGACCAGCAGGCCGCCGCGCTGTTGCATGTAGGCTCCGCCGCTGGCGATATAGACATCGGGCGCGGAGGCGACGACATGCTCGATGCTGATCTGTCCAAACGGGCGCCCGCTGAGAATGTCGCCGATGTTATGTCCGCCGACGAGGTCGATATAGAGGCCGAGATTGCCGGTGCCGGGCGAATTGCAGCAGGCTTCCGCGGTCGAGGCGTGGGTCTCCAGGAAGACGGAAGGTCTTTTCCGTCCAGGGTCGCGCCCTGCAAGCCTCTGCTCGATCGCGTCGCGATGGCGCCGGCGGACATCGACAACCGTCGCCGCAGCCTGGATCCTTCCGATGGCTTTCCCGAGCAATGTCAGGCTGCGATCAGTGTTGGCCAGCGGATCGAGGAGAAAATCGACATAGATCACGGGAATTCCGACGGCATCCAGCTGTAGCAACTGTTGGTCGGAGACCTTCGAGAAAACCGAAAGGACAAGAAGGTCGGGCGCGGCGGCGATCACCTGCTCTACGGAGAGGTCACCGGCGTTGCTGGCGATGGTCGGCAGGGTGTCGAGTGCCGGAAACCGGGCGGCAAGAGCACCGTGCTGCTCCACGCCGAGCCGCTTCACGTCATGCGGCCAGGCGGCGAGCAGCGCGACCGGTTCATCGGAGAGGAACGACAGCGCGATGATGGTCCGCCCGTCATCGACGGCGAGACGCGCTGCCGGCTTCTGCAGCACGACATGGCGCCCCTTGAGATCGGTCAGCGCGACCTCCGCACGGGCAGGCAATGCTGCGGCGACGAGCACCGCCGCCAGCAGGATACCCTTGAGGAGAGGGACGAACCGGATCATCGCCTCACCAGCTGTATTTGAGCGTCGCCAGGACCGATCTGCCGGTCCCGTAGAAGCATCGGGTCGTGGCCGAGCACGAGGCGACATATTCCTTGTCGAACAGGTTCGTTGCCGCGACATTCAAGGTCAACCCGTCATATTTCGGGTTCCGTGCGCCGAAATCATAGCTGATGGCCGCGTCGAACAGGGTGACTTGCGGAACCTTGAAGCTGTTGGCATCGTCGCCGTAGGTGGAGCCGACATAACGAACGCCGCCGCCGATCCCCAAGCCTTCCAGCGGACCGGTTTGCGCCGCATAGCGTAGCCACAGTGAGGCGGTATTGCGCGCAACACCCGTCGGTGTGTTGCCGACATAGGCGGGGGTCGCGCTCTCGGTCACTTCCGCGTCGGTATAGGTGTAGGCGGCCGTCATGTTCCAGCCGGAACCGAGCGCGAGTTTGCCTTCCACTTCGACGCCGCGGGAATGAACCTCTCCGGTCTGCACATAATATCCGGAATGTGCGGAGTCCGACGAGACGGCATTCTTCTGCGTCAGGTCGTACAGCGAGACGGTCAGCGAACTGTCCCAGCCTTCCGGCTGGTACTTGACGCCGAACTCGTATTGTTCGCCGGTCACCGGCTTGAGGACAGTCCCGCCCGATGCGGAATAGCCAAGGCCCGATGGCGGTTCGAATGAGGTGGAATAGCTCGCATAGGGCGCTATCCCATTGTCGAAGAGATAGGTCGCGCCGACCCTGCCGGTGAAGGCCTGGTTGTCCTGCTTGGAGTTGGAGACGGCGCCGCTGGACAGGGTCGTCGTATCCGCCTCGATGGAATACCAGTCGTAGCGGCCGCCGGCCGCGAGATTGAGCTTGCCGAATTCGATCTGATCCTGCGCGTAGATGCCGGCCTGCTGCGTCGTCTGCCGGGTCTTGCTCGTGTAGGCAGGCGTGGCGATTGCCTGGTCGTAATCGGGATTGAGATAGTCGATCGACGGCGCCAGGCCCGTGCCCATCAGGCGGGTGGCGTAGATATACTGATAGTCGATCCCCATCAGGGCAACGTGGTCGAGGGTGCCCGTCTTGAAGTCTGCTTCCAGCTGATTGTCGACCGCAAGCGTATTGGCATGTTCATCCAGCCGCGAAACACCGCGATTGAGCGTGCTGCCGCTGATGCTGCGGAAGTAGAGGGCCTGGTGGTAGGTGTCGATATGCGAAAAGCGCAGGTTCTGGCGGAAGGTCAGGTAGTCGTTGATCTGGTGTTCGAACTCGTAGCCGACACGCGCCGTTTCGCGGGTGAAGGTGTCGTAGTCGCTGTCGCCGGAGTCGAAATCATACGGGATATAGCCGTAGGCGCCATTGGCATACGCCGTGCCTTGAGCAGGCAGAAAGCCGGGATAGCTGCTGGAAGGGTCCTTCGAATAGTTGAAGAGAAGTGTCAGGCTCGTGCCATCGTCCGGCTTGTATTCCAGCGATGGCGAAACCGATACGCGGCGCGAATCCACACCGTCGATATTGCTCTCGTTGTATCGACCGGAGGCGACGAAACGGTAGAGCACCGAGCCGTCCTCGTTTGCCTTTCCGCCGATATCGATGCCGGCCTTGAGGTAGTTGTCCGTGCCGAATGTCAGTTCGGTTTCACGAATTTCCTCTTCCGTCGGCTTCTTGGAAACGAGGTTGACCAGCCCGCCGGGCGTCATCTGCCCGTAGAGGACGGAAGACGGGCCCTTGACCACCTCGATGCGCTCGAGGTCGTAGATGTCGATTGTCGGCTCGGCGTAGGAGATGCCCTTAAGGATCCTCAGTCCGTCAAGGTATTGAACGAAGTTCTGGTAGCCGCCGAAATTGCGGACCGGAACGATATCGTAGCGATCGTTCGGGCGAAGATCGGCCGAGACGCCTGCGGTATAGCGCAGGGCCTCCTGTGCGCTGGTCGCCGTCCGCTCCTCGAATTCCTTGCGGTTGATAACCGACACCGCCTGCGGGGTCTTGATCAGCGGACGGCGCGTTTTTGTCGCCGACGACGCGCTTTCAGCGACAAAACCGGCGTCCGCATCGCCTTGTCCCTCCACCGTGATCTGGTCAAGAATTGTTGCGTCCTCGGCCCGCACGGGGCCGGCAGCAGACAGGGCAGCAATGCTCACCCCGGCGAGCAAGAGATAGACTTCAGTCCGACGAAAAGACATTCCGTACTCCGTGAACGCGGGAAACGCGAAGCCCCGCACGGCTTTGCGCTTAAACATGATTGAAATTATCATGTTAGTGCCTATAGTCGGGATCAGGCACCGAATCCACACCGGGGACTTTTGCCAAACCGCCAATTTCCTTTGTCGGACAGCAAAATGGGCAGCAGTTCACAAAAAAGGACAAGATATGGAAGCGGCCCTGACCACCGCTGAATTTTTCCGTCATATCAAACGCGAGAACGGCTCCGTACGGCTTCTGAGCAAAGGCTTTGAAGACAGCGAACCGATGATGAGCGGCCGGTTCGGGAAGATCGAACTGCGGGCGGGCCTCAGCGTGCACTTCTCCAACATCATCAATCACTACGACATGGAGACGGAGGCGGAACTGGAACCGCATCTCAGCATCAAGCTGCTGATGGGAGGCCTCGTGGAAGGCAGGATCGGCGACCGGACCTTTGCCGGAGCCGACGACGGATGCGGAGCGCCGAGGGGTGTCATCTTCGCACAGAGGGAGCCGGAGATCTTCCGGCGCCGCGTGGCGAAGGGTGAACGGATCACCAAGTTCAATATCTCCATCCTGCCGGAATGGCTGAGCGATTGCGGCATACTCGCCGATGGGGGTGCGGAGGAGGTCGCCACCTTCTGCCGGGAACATCTCGCCTGCACAAGCTGGAAGCCGAGCGCGGGGGCGCTTGCGCTTGCGGAACGGGCCATGCGACCGCGGGAGACCATGCCCCATATGCATCGCCTTTATGTCGAAAGCTGCGTGTTGCCGATCATCGCGGAAGCATTCGAACAGCTATCCGGCCGCAACGGGCTTTCGGAGCGTTCCAAAAGCTTGAGCATCCGCGAATGGCAGAAGCTGACGAAGGCCGAGGAACTGGTGGCCAATGCCAGGGGCAGTCTGCCGACGGTCGAGGAAATGGCAGCGGCCATCAATGTCAGCGTCAACACGCTGCAGCGCTTCTTTCATGCCGCATACGGGATGACCGCCTATCAGTACATGCGAACGGTGAAACTCACAGCCGCGCAAAAGGCGATGATCGAGGATGGCGTGACCATCTCAGAGGCTGCCTTTCTGGCCGGCTATACCAGTGCGGCCAACTTTTCGACCGCGTTCAAGCGGCAATTCGGCTATACGCCGGGCTCGCTCCGCAACAAGGGCCTGTTTTCGTGACGGCCAAACAGGCAGCCGATCTCGGGCGTGTCTCCACCCATGACTTCATCGCACCCGGTATCCTCTTTGCCGAAGGTGCGCCCTGCCAAAGTGATCCAATCGCATGCGGGTGTCGACCCTACTACCGGATCGTCAGCGACCTTGGCAGGCTGGAGAGGACATCGATGCCGGAATTGGTGACGATGACGGTTTCGGATGCGCCGACAGTCCAGTGGCCGTAGCGGCGAAGCGTTGCCGGCAGGTGGAAGACCATGCCCGGTTCAAGCACGCGGTCGACATTCGAAAACAGGCTCAGGATGGCGCCTTCCCCCCAGTCGGGCGCAAAGGCGACCCCCATCGAGTAACCGATGCGCTTGCGGAAGGCGTCATGGTATCCGGCTTCGTCGATGACCGCTTGCGCGGCATCGTGGACCGCGGCACAGGAAACGCCCGGCCGCATGGCATCGAGCGCTGCATCGAGCGCGCGTTCCGCACAGTCCATCATGGCCTGGGCCTCGGCCGGCGGGCGGCCCAGCCAGACACTGCGCATCAGCGCCGAGTGATAGCGGTCATGGCTTCCGGCCAACTCCAGGAAGATCGCGTCGCCGCGCTCCAGCGTTCTCCGGCGCCATGTCATGTGGGGCAGTCCGGAGCGGGGGCCGGAGGAAACGAGTGGTTCCATCGCCATGGTTTCTGACCCGGCCCTGACGGCGGCCGACAGCATCGCGGCTGCCACGGCATTCTCATCCGTGCCGGGCATGCAGGCGCCAATGCCGGCGCGAAGGCCCGCTTCGGCATAGGTCGCGGCGAGGCGTATGGCGTCCAGCTCCCGCGCCGACTTGACCGCCCGCAAGGCCTCGATCAGGCCGCTGCCGTCTGCCAGAGGCCCAAGACCGATCGCATCCTGCAAGCGGTCGAGGAAGCCGGCCGAGACGAACCAGCCGTCGCGGGAGAGTGCGGGGCGGCTTATGCCGTTCTGCTTCAGAAGTCCGGCCAGGACCGTGGCCGGGTCCTCGGCATCCTGATAGGCGTGAATGTCCGTGAGCCATGTGTTGGCCAGGGCGCCGGGAAGCTCGAGCTGGCGGACGAGAAGGAAGGGCTGCGTATCCTGCGAAAGGACGAGCGCCTGGAAGGCGAAATAGCCCGCCGTCTGGCGACCGGTCAGCCAGTAGATGTTTTCGGGGGAGGTAACGATCAGGGCTCCGTGGCCGGCCTGTTCGAGCCGCCGCCGGGCAAGCTGCTGGCGGCGTTCGAATTCTTCGGCCGGAAAGGCGGCTTCCCGGCCGCTGAGAAAATTGAGTTCTGTCACAGGACATCCTTGTGTCGGTCTGAGCGACGAGGCGAGCGCCGCAGGCGGATTCGGTTGCGGGCACGCGCCGGGATCGAGCGAAGGTTCCTACTGGCCCGCAAGCCAGCCGAGGAAGCGGCTGCGCACGCTGTCGAAATGCGTTTCCATCGCGGCGCGTGCCTGATCGGCATTGCCGGCGGCGATCGCATCGATGACGGCGATGTGCTCGCGCGCCTGATCGGCAAAGCGATCATGAACCCGCGTGATCGTGCAGCGTCTGGCGATGGCGCGCATTTCCTTGATCATGTCCGGCAGGAGGTGCAGGTCGGCCGCTTCGACGACGGCGGTGTGGAAGTCGTCGTCATGCGCCCAGAAGTCGTCAAAGGCCGCGTCCTTGCCGTCGGCGTAGCCCTGCATGATGTCGCGCGCCTTGCCGAGCCTTTCGGTCATGCCGCGCTCGGCGGCGCGCGCGGCGGCGGCGCCTTCCAGCAGGCGGCGCATCTGGACGATCTCCAGCAGTTGCTCGACCGATACGCGGCGGACGACGAGTGCGCCGTTGTCGAGCCTTTCGACCACGCCCTCCTTCTCCAGCCGCGAAATGGCGGAGCGCAGGGGCGTGCGCGAAATGCCGGAGGCGGCGGCGAGATTTCTCTCCGTCAGGATCTGGTCAGAACTGAACCCTGCCTCCAGAATGTGGGTCTTGATCGACTGATAGGCTTTCTGAGCCAGTGTTTCCTTGTCGCTCATGTCCGCACCGTCCCGGGCAGCGCCTGTGTGTCTCCGAAGGCGGCATGCAATGCGCGAACCGCCGCAGCGAGATCCCTGCTGTCCATAGCTTCGTCCGGATTGTGGCTGCCGTTCCAGTTGCGCAGGAACACCATGACCGACGACCATCCCGCCTGCGCGAAGGCGGCCGCGTCATGTCCGCCGCCCGACAGCATCATTCTCGGGCGCTGCCCAAGCCCGGCGGCTGCGGAGGCGATCCGGTCCGCAAGCGGAGCTGAAAGCGCCGATGGCTGGCTGCGCGACTGCGCGCCCATGTGAAACGTGACCGACCGCCGGGCTTCGATGGCAGCAATCGTCTCCGCCATGAAGGCGTCGATCCTGTCGAGCACGAGCACATCGTCGCTGCGCATATCGACACAGAACTCCACGCGTCCGGGAACCTTGGCGAATGCGTGCTCGGGTGTTGCCGCATCGACGCGGCCAAAGGTGACCGCGAGATCATGGCCGTCTTCGAGGACCCGTTCCCACTCTCTGTCCATGGCGGTGATCAGGTCGGCGAGCGCGAAGACCGCGTCGGAGCGTTGCGCACGGGGAGCCGCCCCGGAATGCGCCCAGACACCCTCTATCGCCGCGTTGCGGTAGCGCAGCCCGCCGCGCACACCCGATACAAGCGCAAACGGTTCGTCCGCTTCGAAGAGGATCGGGCCCTGCTCGATATGGAGCTCGATGAAATTGGCAGGCGAAAGGTTCGATCCCGCCAGGACCTTGTCGGGATCGCCACCTTCGTCGCGGATGTGGTCGGCGAGGCTGCGGCCGGTGTCGCTGCGGGGGGAGAGCATTTCGGCAGGCGTCAGTCGTCCCAGCGCGCCGCGCGCGCCGGCATAGGAGACGGGGAACCAGACGCTTTCTTCGGCCCGGGTGACGGTGACGATCAGATCGACCGGCGGCGTCTCGCCATTCCTGACGAAGGCCGTGGCGAGCGCCATGGCGCCGGCAACGCCCGCGGCTCCGTCATAGGCGCCTCCCATGGCAACGGTGTCGAGGTGGGAGCCGATATAGACAGGAGCTGCCTGCCGGTCGCGTCCGGGCAGCCGCGCAAAGAGATTGAGCGCCGCGTCGCGCCAGACCTCCAGCCCAAGCGCCAGGGCTTCCCGCTCGATGATGGCGTGGGCGGCGCTCTCCAGCGGGCTGTAGGACGGCCGCGTAAAGCCGGGGCCGGGCTCGCTCAGTGCGTTGACGGCTTCGAGCAGGCGATCGATGGTTTCCTGAATGACGTCACTCATGCGGCCACCGTTGTCGGCTCATTGAGCGCCGTGGCCGGCCGCTCTCCCGAAAGTGCGGTGAGGACATTGCGGACGGTGGCGACCGCCATGCGCTGCAAGGCCTCCTCGGTGGCACCGCCGAGATGCGGCGTGAAGATCACCCGGCCGCTCTGTCCCAGCGGACCCTGTGGCGCGCCATGGCTGTAGACGTCGAGTGCTGCGGCGGACAGGCGGCCTGTCGCAATCGCTTCGGTCAACGCGACCTCGTCGACGAGGCCGGCACGGGCAGTGTTGACGAGAATGGCACCCGGCCGGACGTGCGCCAGCGCCTCCCGGCCGATCAGGCCCTTCGTTTCCGGACGCATCGGCGTGTGCAGGGATATCAGGTCCGCCTGGGCGAGCCCGTCATGAAGTGAGGCGGTGCGCTCGAAATCACCGATATCGGCGACGCGGGGTGAGTGTACCAGAACGCGCATGCCGAAGGCAGAACGCAGCATGCGTCCGAGCTCGGAGCCGATATTGCCCCAGCCAACGATGAGGGCGGTCTTACCGAAGAGTTCGAGTGTTCTTTCCCGTTCCCGAAAGCCGGAATGACCGTCGCGTTCGGCGCGGTCTGCGGCGGGGATCAGCCGCGCGGCGGCAAGCGCCAGGCCGAGGGCCAGTTCCGAAACCGAGCGCGCATTGGCACCTGGAGTGTTGCATACCAGTATGCCCCGGGCCGTTGCTGCGTCCTTGTCCACCGCATCGTGGCCGGCACCGTGGACGACGACGACCTTCAGGCTGTCGGCGGCGGCGAAGGCCTGGGCGGAGAACCCTGCGTCACGGGTGATGGCGGCAATGCAGCCGGGTACTAGACGGCTTACGGTTTCCATGTCCGCCGTCGGGCAGATGACCGGCGTAATCCCGGCCTCCTGCAGCATGGCAATGCCATCCTGGTGAATCGGCTGGACGATGAGGCACTTCATGCAGATTTTCCTTCATTGAAGGCCGTGAGCCATCCGAGGATGGCGTCGCGGGCATTGCGTATGTGTCCGGCCATCAGGTCACCGGCGCGGTCGGCCTCTCCCCCTTCAAGCGCGGCGATAATGGCGAGATGTTCCTCGCAACCCTTGAGAAAGCGTTGCGGGACGCGGGTATGGTCGAACATGCAGGTGCGCAGCCTGAGGTCGTCGATGGTGCGGATCAGCGTTTCGTTGCCGGCGGCGTCGGCCAGCATGCGGTGAAAGTCGTTGTCGACCCGCCAGTGTTCCTCGCCTTCGCCGGGGCCGGCTTGCATCAGGGCGTGGATGCGGGCCTTCATGCCGTCCAGCGTCGATTTCGGCAGTCTCGTTGCCATGCGGGCGCCGTGCGCCTCCAGCGTTTCGCGCAGGAAGAAGATCTCTTCCACTTCCACGGCGCTGAGCTGTCGCACGCGCAGGAAGCGGCCGTCCCGCTCGGCCAGGCCTTCGGCCTCGATCCGCTTGATCGCCTCGCGCACCGGGGTGCGCGACATGTTCAGTGCCTCGCCGAGCTTTGCTTCCTGCAAGGCGTCACCGGCGACCAGTTCGCCGGAAAAGATCATGCCGATGATGCGCGCATGGGCGCGTTTGGCGAGTGGTTCCGTCATGGCGTCGCCATCTCCATGGGCTGAAGGTGTTCCAGGCTGGCCGTGAAGCGCGTGCGCTCGGCGACGAGCAGTTCCTCGGCGCCTGCCTGCGATATGCGGGCGAAGCGGATGCTGGCACCGGAGGGAGTCTGCGCGAGCCGCGGCAGATCGACGGAGGCGATCGTCGCGATCTTCGGATAGCCGCCGGTCGTCTGGCGTTCCGCCGTCAGGACGATCGGCTGGCCAGAGCCCGGCACCTGGATGGAGCCGAGCGGGGTGCCGTCGGAGACGATATCGTGACCCCTGAAGGCCTTGATCTCAGCTCCCTCGAGCATGGTCGCCATGCGATCGCGCTTGGAGGAAACGCGAAAGTCAGACTGCAGGAATGTCGCCCAGGTGGCTTCGTCGAAATAGTCGTCCTGGGGGCCGGGGACGACGCGGATAGGTCCGCGCCCGCGATGAATGGGCAGTGTGAGGCGCAGGCAGGGTGCATCGGCAGCAGACCCAAGCGGCAGATCGTCGCCGGTTTGCAGCGTGCGGCCGTCCAGGCCGCCGATGCGGCTTCGCAGATGCGTCGAGCGCGATCCGAGGACGGGCGGCACGTCGATGCCGCCGGAAAAGGCGATATAGCCCCAGACGGCCCCGACCATGGCGCCGACGGTCAGCGTTTCTCCGGGCCGCAGCCAATGGCTTTCCCAGGCTGAGACCTGCCGGTTGTCGATGCGGATGTCGACCCGCCCGCCCGTCACCGCGATGCGGGTCGGACGATCGACCTGGTAGCTGCCGCCGAGATGGGCGAACTCCAGCGCAGCCAGCGAAGGCGCATTGCCGACGAGCGCTTGCGCGAAGGCGAAGGCCGCAGGGTCCATCGGGCCGGAGGCGGAAATGCCGCTGTGCAGCATGCCCTTTCGGCCGGGATCCTGAACCGAGACCATCATGCCGGCCTTTACGACGTGAAGCTTGCTCATGGCAATACGGGCTCCACGATCGTCTCGCCGGCCGCGACACGTGCCTCCAGCCGTTCGAATTCAGCTTCGTTGACGGGCTCGAAGCGCACGGTATCGCCGGCCCGGAACAACGCGGGCTCCTCGCGCTGCGGGTCGAAGAGCTGCAGCGGCGTGCGGCCGATGAAGCGCCAGCCGCTTGGACCGGCTAGTGAATTGATGCTGGCCTGCTTGCCGCCGATCCCGATGGAGCCGGCGACGATGTGCTGGCGCGGCGTCGTCAGCCGCGGCGTGTGCAGGACTTCCGGCAGTCCGCCGAGATAGGCGAAGCCGGGCGCAAATCCGATCATGTAGACCCGGTATTCGGCACCGGAATGAAGGCTGATAACCTCGTCCACGCCGAGGCCCTTCATATCGGCCAATTCTTCGAGGTCCATGCCTGCGGCGCCGCCATAGAAGACCGGAACGGTCCATTGGCGTGACGGGGTATGTTCGACATCCAGCGATGCCAGTCTTTCCGCCAGCGTGTCGGCGAGCGCGGAGGCGCGGACGATGGCGGGGTCGTAGCAGACCAGCAGGGAGCGATAGGTGGGAACAGTCTCGGTAATGCCGTCGACGGATCGAGCGGCGAGATTTTCGGCAAGGGCGATCACGCGCCGGTTCGTGGCGTCGTCCACCTCATTGGAAAGTTCCACAGTCAGCGCCTGGTCGCCGGCCGGTAGTATGCGCATTCTCAAGGACCTAGTTTCGTTGTGACAGTGTATCCGGAAGCCATGTGACTATGCCCGGAAAGACTGCAATGAGAAGTACAAATGCGGCCATGATGAAGAAAAAGGGCAAGGCCGCGCGTGCAATCGTACCGATCCTGTCCCCTGTCAGGCGCTGTATGACAATGAGGTTGAAGCCGACAGGCGGCGTTATCTGGGCCATTTCCACAACAAGAACGAGGAAGACGCCATACCAGACCTTGTCGTAGCCGGCCGCCAGGATGAGCGGCAGGGTGATCGGCAATGTCATGACGATCGCGGACATGCCTTCCATGATGCAGCCGAGGATGGCGTAGAAGATCAGGAGAACGATCACCAGCACGAAGGGCGAGAGGTTGAGCGACTGTATGCTGGCGGCGATATAGGCGGGCAGACCGAGATAGCCGAGGCCGACCGACAGGAACATCGCGCCGATGATGATGAAGCCGATCATCGCGCAGGTCTGCGCCGCATGGTAGACGGCCTCCGCCATGTTGCGCACGGTGAGTGAGCGCTGGAAGAGCCCGATGAGCACCGAGCCGGCGACACCCACGCCCGCTGCTTCCGTCGGGGAGGCGATGCCGCCATACATCGAGCCTATGACGCTGAGGATCAGCAGCAGCACCGGGCCGAGACCGCGCAGTGCCGCGAGCTTTTCCGACCATCCCGTCGACGGCGGCGCCTTGCCGACCAGCGTCGGATCCAGGATCGACCTGATGGCCAGGTAGCCCATGTAGGCGGCGGCCAGAAGGCCTCCGGGAATGATGCCGGCCATGAAGAGGCGCAGGATCGATTCTTCCGCCAGCACCCCGTAGATGATCATGATCACCGAGGGAGGGATCAGGAAGCCGAGCGTTCCGGCCCCGGCGAGGCTGCCGATCACCATCTTCCGGTCATAGCCCCGGTTCAAAAGCTCGGTCGCGGTGATACGGCCGACGGTGGCGGTCGTGGCGGCAGAGGAGCCGGATACGGCGGCAAACAGCGTGCAAGCCAGGACGGTGATGTGGCTCATGCGGCCGGGCAGCCTGCGGGTCCAGGGCGCCAGTCCGCTGAACAGCGCTTCCGAAAGCTTGGTGCGGAACAGGATTTCTGCCATCAGGATGAACAGCGGCAGGGCCAGCATTTCGGCGCTGACCGCCGAGTTCCAGATCTGCTGGGCGAGGAGCTTTTCGACCGGCATGTTGGGTCGGAAGATCGACAGGACCATGATGCCGGACCCGATCAGGCCAAGCCCGACCCAGACGCCGGCGCCCAGCAGCAGGACAAGCAGCCCGAGAAGTGTCAGTGAAAGCTTACCCATTACAGTTGATCCTCGGAGGCCGCTTCTCCGGCGAGAGGCTTTCCGCCCAGGATGCCGAGAAGTTGCGCAAGCATCTGCAGGGCAAAGATGACCGCGCCGATCGTCATGACGCCCTGCGGGATCCAGAGCGGGGTCCTGACCACGGACGACGCGGCTGAGCCTCGCATGAAGGAGAGGTAGGCCATGTCACCGATCGCGAAGATCATGGCGCAGGCGATCAGCAGGCCGACCACGGTCGCGCAGGCGTCCAGCAACAGGACGCCGCGGCGTGGCAGATAGTCATGGATCGCGGTGACCCGCACGTGGCCACCGCTTTTCAGTGTCGCGCCGGCGGCCAGGAAGAAGCAGGCGCCCATCATGTAGGCGGCGTAGTCCCAGCTGAAGGGCAGGCTGACGCCGAAGAGGTTCCGGCTGACGATCTCCGCGAAGATGAAGGCAAAGATTCCGACGAGGCACAGACCCCCGAGCGCGCCTGCCGCGAAGGTCAGGCGGTCGATCGGGCCGATGATCGCGCCGAATTTCCGATCCTGGCGTGTGTGCATGATCCGTTTCCAGCTGGCAGGGAATTGCAGTTCAGGGGCCTGCCCGTACAGTTAAGTGCGGGCAGGCCTGGGCCTTAGTTCTTGGCCTTGAGATAGGCGTCGATATAGGGGGCGGCGTCCGGGACGCGCTCCTTGAAGGCGTCCCAGAGGGGCTGCGCGCGCTTGATGAGTTCGGCCTTGAGTTCAGGAGAGGGCGAGGTGACGTCCATGCCGTGCTCCTTCAGGACGGCGATCTTGGCGTCGTCTTCGGCGCGGCTTGCCAGCCAGAACTCGCCTTCCATCTTCTTCGCCGTGTCTTCGATCGCCTTCTGGTCCTCCGCCGACAGGGCGTTCCAGGCGTCCAGGTTGACGGTGACGATGTTGCTGGAGGCCTGCCAGTTGAAGGCGCTCATGTTCTTCAGGAATTCCCAGAAGGAGCCGTCGACGCCGGACGAGGAGGACGTGGTCACGCCTTCGATCGTGCCGGCTGCCAGCGAGGGCACCACTTCACCCCAGGGCATCTGCAGCGGGGCGGCGCCCAGCGCGGTGAAGAAAGCCTGGCCGTTCGCATCGACGACGCGCAGCTTCAGGCCGGCAAGGTCCTCGATCGTGTTGATCGGCTTCTTGGAGTAGACGGCCTGACCCGGCCACGGCACCATGTAGAGCAGCTTCTGGTTCATGGAGGCGGCGACCTCCTCGATCTTGGGTCGGAAGAACTTGTGCAGCAGCGCGAGGTCGCCCATCGTCGGGGCGAGATAGGGAAGGCTTTCGACACCCAGCACCGGCGCTTCGCCGACCTGCTGGCTCATCAGGATATCCGCAATCGGGACCAGTCCGTCGCGGACCGCCGTCATTCCTTCCGGGCCCTTGATGCCGAGCGCGCCGCCGGCGTGCACGGTGATCACGACTTCGCCGTTCGTCACCGTCTTCACCGCCTCGGCAAATTTCATTGCGTCCTGCGTATGGAAATTGCTTTCCGGCCAGACGACCGACATGTCCCATTTGGTTTCGGCGTGCGCCTGTGCGGCCACGGTCATTGCTGCTGCCGTCAGCAGCGCACGGAAGGTGTTCTTCATCTGATATCTACCCCTCGATAATTTTTGTTCGCATGAATGCGTTATGGGAAAACTACGGACTTGCGATTTCAGTATACCGCTTGTATGTCCAATAGGAAATGACGCTAAGGCGATTTTTTGTTCAATGCAATAGGGTGCATAGAAAATATGCGAGGCCCTGTGGCGAGCCCCTTGAAAGGAGCCGGCATGACACTGACAGTCGATCTGAACTGCGACATGGGGGAGAGTTTCGGCGCCTATACCATCGGTGACGATGCGGCCATGCTCGACATCATCACGACGGCCAATGTCGCCTGCGGTTTCCACGCCGGCGATCCAGTCGTGATGCGCGATACCATTCTGGCGGCGAAGGCGAGAGGCGTTGCCGTCGGCGCGCATCCCTCTTTCATGGATCTCTATGGTTTCGGGCGCCGCCGCATCGTCGGTGACAGTCCTCAGGACCTGGAGGCGCAACTGATCTACCAGATTGCCGCAATGCAGGGCATGGCGCGTGCGCTCGGCTGGCCGATCACGCATGTGAAGACACATGGCGCGCTCGGCAACATGGCGGCGGAAGACAGCGGAATGGCGGAGACGTGCGTGCGTGCCGTCATGGCCGTCGACCCGTCCCTGGTCTTCGTGACGCTGCCCTATTCCGAGACGATGAAGGCCGCGCAGAGGGCCGGGCTGACGATCGCCTGCGAGGTCTTTGCCGACCGGACCTATACCGCCAAGGGCATGCTGACCTCCCGCAAGGTGGAGGGCGCGGTGATCCATGATCCGCAACGCAGCGCCGACCACGCGTTGACGATGGTCAAGGACGGCTACATTCCGACCACTGACGGAACCCGGCTGCCGGTGGAGGCGGCAACGGTCTGCGTCCACGGGGACACGCCCGGCGCGGTCGCCACCGCCCGCATCCTGCGCACCTCATTTGAAGCCGAAGGCATAGCCATCAGGCCGTTCGCATTGCCTGCAACAGCATAAGAAAAGAGAACATTCCATGACGCGTATTGTCTACCTGAACGGTGACTGGCTGGCCGAAGCCGATGCCAAGGTCTCGATCTTCGACCGGGGCTACCTGTTCGCCGACGCCATTTATGAAGTGACCGCCGTCCTTGACGGAAAGCTGCTCGACTACGCCGGCCATGCCGCCCGCCTGAAGCGGTCGCTTGGTGAAATCGGCATCAGCTGCCCGCTCTCCGACGAGGACATGCTGGCCGTGCATCGCGAGATTGTCGAGCGCAACGGCCTGCGGGAAGGCCTCATCTATCTGCAGCTGTCGCGTGGCGTCGCCGACCGCGATTTCCTGTTCGAGGAAGACATGCAGCCGACGCTCAGCCTGTTCACCCAGGCCAAATCCGTCATCGACAATCCCAAGGCGAGGACCGGGATCTCGGTCGTGACGCTGGAGGACCAGCGCTGGAAGCGGTGCGACATCAAGACCGTCCAGCTGCTCTATCCGAGCCTCGCCAAGATGGAGGCCAAGCGCCGCGGCGCCGACGATGCCTGGCTCGTTGCCGACGGTCTGGTGACGGAGGCAAGTTCTGCAACTGCGCATATCGTCACCCGCGACGGTCGTCTGGTAACCCGGCCATTGGGACGGGAAATCCTGCCGGGGATCACGAGGTCTTCCGTGATCGACCTGGCGCGCGCGGCCGGCATGCCGGTTGAGGAACGTGCTTTCACACCAGAAGAGGCGAAGGGCGCAGCCGAAGCCTTCATCACCTCGGCGACCAACTTCGTGCTTCCCGTCGTCGAAATCGACGGTGTGCCGATCGGCACCGGAAAGCCTGGGCCGGCTTCGGCGAACCTCAGACATCTCTATATCGAAAGCCGCCGGCAGGGGGTTATCTGACGAGCTTCGCCGCCGTCACGAAGGCGGCGGCGATCTCCGGGAATAGATGGGCTGGCCGTCAGGGGGCGAAGTTCTTCGCTTCCGACATCGTGCGCTTCAGGTCGGCGATGAAGGCGTGCAGCAGGCGCGAGCGGGGCACGCCCTTGCGGGTGATCAGGCATGCGCTGATTTCCACCGGCGGCTGGAAAGGCAGAAGGGCAATCTTTTCGGCATCGCGGGTGACGGCGCTGTAGGGGTCGACCACGGCAATGCCGAGCCCGGCGCCTGCCAGGACGGTGGCCGTGGAGCAATAGCGCACTTCCACCCGGGGATCGTAGATCGCCTCGTCGCCCTCGAATGCCTGCCGCAGCATCTGGCCTATGCGGGATTCCGCTTCGAGGCCGATGAAGGTGCCGGACGTCAGGTTCCGCGGCGAGATGCTGTTTTCTCTGGCGAGCGGCAGGTCCTTCGGCACGAGCGCCACGAGATGCCCTGCCGCCAGGTGCTCGACATTGACGGAATGGTTCTTCCTGTCGAGGGCGAGCCCCAGCCCAAGGTCGGCGGTGCCGTTCTGCACGGCTTCGACGACATGTTCGAGGCGGCGGACGTCGTAGGACACCATCACGTCCGGACGGGTGGACAGGAAGTGCTTCAGCGCAAGCGGCGCGACCGTGTGTCCGAGCGGCGGCGTGGCGATGATCCGCAGGCGACCGGAAAGACCCTGCCGGATGCTGCGCGCCCGATTTGAAAACGATCGCAGCAGGCCGAAGACCGGCCGCACCTCCTCGTAAAGCTGCAGGGCTTCTTCCGTCGGCTGCAGTCGCCGGTGCAGGCGTTCGAACAGTGTGACGCCCAGCTGGCTTTCCAGTTGCCGGATGCCGTTCGATACCGCCGGCTGGGAAATGCCGAGCTGTTCGGCCGCCTCGACCGTCGTCTCGCAGCGCATCATCGCCCCGAAAATTTCGAGCAGTCTCAGCGAAACGTCGGTGTCCGGCAGGTCTTCCTTCATGCGCTCTTGGTTACCATGTCGCCGAAGGCCATGGCTACGGCTGCCTGTGTGGGGTCGATGACCGGCAGTGAAAGTGCCGCTTCCAGGCGTAGGCGATGGCCGGACATGCCGGCGCAGCCGAGAACGATGGCCTCGGCGCCCATCTTTTTCAGTTCTTCGCCTGCTTCCAGCAGGCCGGCGAAGCTTTCTTCGCCATGACCACTGTCGGCAACGCTGATGTTGCCGCTGAGCGCGACTTCTCCGGCAAGCCTCTGTTCGATGCCCAGGCGGCGAAGCGTTCGCAGGTGACGCGGTATCGATGCCGGAGACACCGCGATCACCCCGAAACTGTCGGCGCAGGCAAGCGCGGTCAGCGCTCCGGCATCCTGAATGCCGTAGACCGGCGCGTCGGTGAGCGATCGGGCGAGTTCGAGGCCGGGCTGCGAATAGCAGGCGATGACGAACGCGCCGGCGTCCGGCCTTTCCTCGACGAGCTTGCCGACATTCAACGCCGCCTCGTCCACGTGGCGCTGGGTGATTACGCCCGGAGGACCCTCGGGGATCGTCACGCATTCGATCTCGATATCGGGGTGATACATGAAGCCGGAAAGGGCCTCGCGCAGCCCTTCGGTCACTGATTCCGAACTGTTGGGATTGATGACGACGATCGAGCGTTTCATGACGAGATGTCCGTTCCCTGAGCCTGAAGAACCTTCAGTTCCGTGGCCATGTGGCCGGGCAGGCCAACGAGATCCGTTGGCGCACGGGCGATGAAGCGTCCGCGTCCGCGGCTTGCCACAAGGGTGCCCTTGTCGACGATCACGTCGCCGTGGTTGATCACCGTTTCTGGCCAGCCGGTCACGGACAGTCCCTCGAAGGGTGTATAGTCCATATTGTCATGCTGGTCGGCGGCGGTGACTGTGCGCGTCTCGTCCGGATTCCAGATGGCGATGTCCGCATCGAAACCGGGGGCGATGGCGCCCTTTTTTGTCAGCCCGAACGTTCTCGCCGCATTGCTTGACGACAGTCTGACGAATTGCTGCAGCGTGATGCGGCCTTTCAGAACGCCTTCGGAGAACAGATAGGGTAGCCGCATGGCGATGCCCGGCATGCCGTTGGCGATCTTCGGGTAGGGCGCGTTCGGGCCGTTTGCGAATTTGCCCGTCTCGTCGGCGCGGTAGGGAGCGTGATCGGACGACACGCTTTCGAATGTGCCGGCCTGCACATGCCGCCAGAGGGCGGCCTGCGTCTCACTGTCGCGAAGAGGCGGAGAGCAGATGTATTTCGCGCCCTCCATGCCGGGTCGATCAAGATCATCGCGGGTGAAGGCGAGATATTGCGGGCAGGTCTCGGCGAAAAGCTTCGTGCCGGCCAGTTTCTCGCGCTGGACGATCTCGGCGCCACCGCGCGTCGACACATGGACGATGAAGAGTGGCGCGTCGACCAGCTTGGCAAGCGAGACGGCCCTGTTGATGGCCTCCTCCTCGGCGAGCTCCGGCCGGCTGACGGCATGATACCGGGGGGCATCGAGCCCGGCCGCGAGAAGCGTCCGGTTCATCCATTTGACCATGTCGTTGTTTTCGGCATGCACCATGGTCAGGGCACCATGCCGTTTCGCCACCGTCAATATGTCGAGCATGCCGCCGTCGCCGATGTTCATGAGATCGTAAGTCATGAACACCTTGAAGGAGGTAATCCCGCGCTCGAAGACACCGGGAAGCTCGTCAAGGACGGACGGAGAGGGGTCCGAAATGATCAGATGGTAGGAATAGTCGAGAACGGAGTTCGGCGCGGCCCGTCCGTCATAGGTCGACAGCACGTCGGCAATCGTCTGCCCGCGGTGCTGTGCGGCGAACGGGACGAAGGTCGAGTTGCCGCCAAAGGCCGCCGACACCGAGCCGGAATAATAGTCGTCGGCGGTCATGATGCCAGAGGAGCTTTCCTGGGCAATATGGCAATGGGCCTCGATGCCGCCGGGCATGACGAGACGGCCACGCGCGTCGATGCGACGGTCGCTACCTTCAAGGCCTTCCGCGACCGCCACGATCCGTCCGTCCCGGATGCCGATATCGGCCTCGAACGTGTCTGCGGCCGTCACCACGCGACCGCCATGGATGACTGTGTCGAACGTGTTCACGGGACTGATCTCCTAAACCTCGATGATGGCGCCGGTCTGCGACGTGATGCGGCCATAATGTTCTACGCGACGATGGCGGGCAAAGTCGAATATGGTGGCCTTGCCGAAGGCGCATTTGGCGAAATCGCATTCGGCGATGATCAGCTCGTCCTCTTCGGTCTCGGCGCGGGCCAGCACGAAACCGTCGGGATCGACGATGATCGAGCCGCCCATCAGCGGATGCCCGTCCTCGACGCCGGCCTTGGCGACGCCGACGACATAGGTGGCATTCTGATAGGCGCCGGCCTGCAGCGAGAGGTCGGAATGGAACAGCCGCTTCTCCAGGCCCTCGGCGCTCATCTGCGAATTGACCGACGGCGTGTTGTAGCCGATCGTCACGAGCTCTACACCCTGGAGGCCCATGCAGCGGAAGGTTTCCGGCCAGCGGCGATCGTTGCAGATCGCCATCCCCATGATCACGCCTTCGTTGCGCCAGACGTTGAAGCCGAGATCGCCCGGCAGGAAATAGCGCTTCTCGAGGTGTTGGAAGGCGCGCTCGTTGTCGTATTCCGAGTGACCGGGCAGATGGATCTTGCGGTACTTGCCGACGACCTCGCCCTTGCGGTTGGTCAGGATAGAGCTGTTGTAATGCAGCCCTTCCGGCGTCTTCTCCGCATAGCCGAAAGTCATCGCCATGTTCAGTTCGCGCGCACGCTCGAACAGCGGCATGGTGGCTGCATTCGGCATTTCGGTCTCGAACCAGCTATCGACCTCCGCCGGGTCGGTCATGTACCAGCGGGGAAAGAAGGTCGTGAGGGCGAGTTCCGGATAGACGATCATGTCGGCGCCCTTGGAGGCTGCTTCGTTCATGAGGTCGAGCATGCGCGCGACGACCTGGGCGCGGCTGTCGGCCTTCTGGATCGCGCCCATCTGGGCTCCGGCGATATGCATGCGTGTCATGGTGTTCCTTTCATGTTTTGTGCGTCACTGCGCCAGGCGTCGCTGGAACCGGCTGACAAGCCGGACCAGGGGCCAGAGCAGGACGAGGTAGATCAGCGCCGCGAGGACCAGCGGCGAGGCGTTGTAGGTGATCGAGCGCGCCATGTTGGCGTTGTAGAGCAGTTCGGCGAATGACACGGTGGAGGCAAGCGAGGTCAGCTTGACCACTTCGATCGTATTGGACAGAAGGTCGGGCAGGACGTTGCGGATCGCCTGAGGCAGGACGACGTAGCGCAGCATCTGGCCCTTCGTCAGGCCGGTCGAGCGGGCCGCTTCCCACTGTCCCTTTGAGACCGACTGGATGCCGGCGCGGTAGACTTCCGCGTAATAGGCCGAATTGTTGAGGAAGAAAGAAAGCACCACCGCAGTGAAGGGCGAGATCTCGACGCCGGCGAACGGCAGGCCCGAATAGACGAAGATCAGTAGGACAAGCGGCGGCAGGGCCCGGAAGATATCCGTGAAGACGATCGACGTTAGCCGCAGCCAGCGCCGCGGACTGAGATTGGCGAGCGCGACGAACAGCCCGCCGACGAGGCCCAGAAGGATCACCGCGCCGCAAAGCTGCAGCGTCATGACCAACCCCTTCATCATCAGGGGGAAAGCCTTGATCATGATCTCCAGGTTGAAGAATTCGTCGATCAGTGTCTGCACGGCCGTTCTCCTAGTTCCGTTTCCAGCGCTGGTGCGTTTCGAGGTAGCGGGCGAGGAAGACGAGCGGCAGGAAAAGCAGGAGATAGGCGATGGCGGCGAGCGACAGCGGCGTCGCGCTGCCGGAAAAGCTCTGGGCGGAGGTTGCGGCGGAAAGGATTTCCGGCACGCCGATCACGGAGCCGAGCGCCGTCATCTTGGTGATGGCAAGCGCCCGGTTGACCAGCGGCGGTGTCGCGAGCCGCACGGCCTGCGGCAGGGCGACATAGAGGAGCGTCCGATTGTAGCCGAGCCCCGTCGCGATGCCGGCCTCCCACTGTCCCGCCTCGACGGCCGCAAAGCCGGCCCAGAAGATCTCCTCGGCAAAGGCCGCAAGCGTGAGGCTCAGCGCTATGAACAGGACCGTGGGGCCGGGAATCATCACGCCCGTCGAGGGCAAGCCGAAATACAGGATGAGGATCAGGATCAGCGGCGGCAGGGAGCGGAAGATATCGGCAAAGCAGATGATGACGAAGTTGACGGGCTTGAAGCGGTAGCAGCGGATGCAGGCGAGCAGGAGCCCGAGCGCGATGCCGGCGATGATCGTCGCGACGCCGACCGCGACGGTGGTGCCGACACCCGCCAGGATGTCGCGCCAGTAGGTGGCGATGACGACGGGGTTGAAGAAGGTCTGGAGGAAGCGATCGAGCCCGGACATGTTTGCCTCAGTGGATCACGCGGGCGAGGAATTCCTGCGTCCGCGCGGCCTTGGGATTGCCGAAGATTTCCTCCGGGCGGCCCTGCTCGACGATGACGCCGCCATCCATGAAAACCACCCGGTCGGCGGTTTCGCGGGCAAAGCTCATCTCGTGGCTGACGACGAGCATCGTCATCCCCTTCGCCTTCAGGTCCTTCATCACCTTGAGCACAGAGCCGACGAGTTCGGGGTCGAGCGCGGAGGTCGGCTCGTCGAAGAGCATGACCTTGGGATCGAGTGCCAGCGCCCGGGCGATGGCCACGCGTTGCTGCTGGCCGCCGGAGAGTTCGGCGGGATAGGCGTCGGTCTTGTGCGCCATGCCGACCTGTTCGAGCATCTCGACGGCGCGCGCCTCGGCTTCCGCCCTGCTGCGCCCCATCGCCTTGCGCTGGGCAAGCGTCACATTGTCGAGGACGCGCATGTGCGGATAGAGATGGAAGCCCTGAAACACCATGCCGACCTGAAGGCGCATGCGGTCGAGGTCCCGGCTGGTGCCGTGCATGATGTTCCGTCCGTCGACGATGATATCGCCGGCGGACGGTTGTTCCAGGAGATTGCAGCAGCGCAGCATCGTGCTCTTGCCGGAGCCCGAAGGCCCGATGATGAAAACCAGTTCACCCTTGGCAATCTTGAGATCGATGCCCTTGAGGATGGCATTGTCGCCGAAGCACTTTTCCAGGGCGGCGATCTCGAGCATGGGACGTGTGGTCACGCTGCTTCTCCGTTCCGTCGGCATTCAGGGTTGTTGAACGCCGTTTATTTCAGGTCGCAGGAAGGCGTGTGATCGTCTTCGACATAGCCTTCGAAACCCGGTGTGCCGTAGCCCTTGACCGGGGTGATGATCGTGCTACCGGGCTTCGGCGTGACGCCGAACCATTTTTCCGACAGCTTGGCCATGGAGCCATCGATCTTCAGGCATTCGACCGCCTTGTCGATGGTGTTGCGCAGGTCGACTTCGTCCTTGCGCAGCGCCAGGCCCCAGACGAGACCGGTGGGGTATTCAAAGGACAGCTGCAGCTTGGGATTCTGTTTGACGGCCCATGCGGAAACGGTGGCGCCCGCCATGTTGGCGTCGGCTCGTCCGGCAAGGACAGCCGCCACGGCATCGGTGTTGCTGCCATAGCTTTCGACGGTCCAGCCATACTCGCCAGCCTTGTCACGCAGGAAGCTCTCGTAGACCGAGCCCTTGTTGACGGCGATGGTCTTGCCCTTGAACGCATCCAGTTCATCGTAGTCGGGGGCACCCGTCGGGACCACGAATGCGAAATTGGTGTCCATGAAGCCTTCGGTGAACAGAAGGTTGGCGGCGCGCTCCTTGGTCACCGTCACAGGTGCTGCGAGAAAGTCGTAGGTGCCTGCCTGGAGGGCTGGAATGAGGCCCGAAAACTGGGCGGCCGTCAGGTCGATCTTCTTTCCGAGCCGCTCACCGATGAGGTCGGCAAGATCGACGTTGAAACCTTCGACCTTGCCGTCGAGTGTCGGCATGGCATGCGGAGCGAAGGTGCCGTCCAATGCGGTTTTCAGGGTCTCTTCGGCGTTGGCTTGTGCGTGAATGGCAATGAGGGACAGGCCGAGAAGTCCGGCCTTCAAAAAACTGTTCATTTTGTTCTCCTGCTGGTGGTTGTGGCCTTTTCGGCCTCTTTTTCTGGCAGGCATGCTTTCACACCGGATGTTGCGGTGCAATATAATTGATAATTATAATATGACTTGAATTATATGATTTTGTTATATGAAGGCGCCGATCATGCTCCGGCGGGGTATTGCAGTAAACGGCGCGGTGGCAGCCCGCGCCGTTTGTCAAAAGTCGTATGCCTGGCAATGGCCGTTATTGCGCGAAAACGCCCTCAAAATCCTTGAAGCCCTTAACCTCGATCGGATTGCCGGACGGATCGAAGAAGAACATGGTGCGCTGTTCGCCCGGTTCGCCCTCGAAGCGGACGACAGGCGGGATGTCGAAGGCAATGCCGGCATCCTCCAGCCGCTTTGCGAGCGCGAACCAGTCATCGAGCCGCAGGATGACGCCGAGATGCGGCATCATCACCATGTGATTGCCGACCTTGCCGGTGCGGGTGACTTCGAAGGGCTTGCCGAGATGGAGCGAGATCTGATGGCCGAAAAAGTCGAAGTCGACCCAGGTGTCGGTCGATCGGCCTTCTTCGCAGCCGAGCACGTCGCCGTAGAATTTGCGCGAGGCGTCGAGATCGGTGACGTGGTAGGCGAGATGGAAGAGAGAACGCATTGATGGCTCCGTTTGTGTCGTTCGCATATTCGTGGAGAGGCGCCGCTCCGTTGCGGAGCGACCGAAAGGCGGGGAATGTCAGAACCCTCTGACGAGACCGCCGTCGACCCGTATCTGGGTTCCGGTCACATAGCTTGCCTTCTCGCTGGCGAGAAAGGTCGCAACCGCGGCGAATTCTTCGGGCGTGCCGTAGCGGCCGGCGGGGATGTCGCCGTGGGAGGCTTTTCGCACGTCCTCCGCCGACATGCCGGTCTTGGCCGCCTTGTTGGCGTCGAGTTCACGCAGGCGGTCGGTCTCGATGCGGCCGGGCAGGATCATGTTGACGGTGACCCCATGTCCGGCGACCTCCGCGGCCAGCGTCTTCGACCAGCCGCCGATCGCGCCGCGCACGCCGTTGGACAGAGCGAGGTTGGGGATCGGCTGGACGACGCCGGAGGAGCCGACCGTGATGATGCGGCCCCAGCGCCGCTCGATCATGGCGGGGAGGAGGGCGTCGGTGATGGAGAAGATCGACAGCGCCATCTGTTCGAACGCGGATGCCCAGGCGGACATGTCCTGTCCGGCCGCAGGTCCGGGCTTCGGTCCGCCGGTATTGTTGACGAGAATGTCGACGCCGCCTTCGGAGACGAGGCGTGCCGTCAATGCCTCGACCGAGCCCCGGTCTGCGAGATCAAGCGTCACCGGCGTGATGCCGTCTGCAATGCCGTCCTGCGGTACATTGCGGGCTGCGGCGTAGACGATGGCACCTTCTTCCGCCAGTGCCGCGGCGATGGCGGCGCCCAGTCCCCGGCTGGCGCCGAGAACCAGCGCCTTGCGTCCCTTCAATCCGAGATCCATGTTACTTCAATCCTGCGAGCTTGGCCGTCTGACGGGTGATGAGGTTTTCGACTTCGGCAATGGCTGCCGGCGACAGCGCAGCACCCGGCTTGCGCTGGGCGGCGCTGGCGATAGCGCCACGCTTGGCAAGCACGTATTTGCGCACCGCCAGACCGGCACCGGGCTGTTGTTCGTATCGCGCCAGCGGCAGGTAGCAGTCGAACACGTCCTGCGCGGCGTCAAAGTCTCCGGAACCGGTCAGCCGGCAGACATCGACCATCATCTCCGGATAGCCGAAGCCGGTCATAGCGCCATCGGCACCACGACGCATCTCTTCTGGCAGGAAGACGCCGCCATTGCCGCAGAGAATGGAGACCCGGCGATGCCCCTCGGCCTCGGCCTTGCGCAGGTCCGTGATCTTCTGCAGTCCGGGCCAATCCTCGTGCTTCAGCATCACGATGCTCTGATGGGCGTCGAAGATTGCGGTCAGGGTGCGGGGAGAGATGTGGATGCCGGTGGTCAGCGGAAAGTCCTGCAGCACCAGAGGCACGTCCTTGCCGATCGTCTCGACCACGTTGCCGTAATAGGTGACGATCTGCTCGTCGGTCTTCAGGGAGCCGGGCGGCGCGACCATCACGCCTGCCGCACCAAGATCCATGACCCTTGCCGTCAGTTCGCCGATCGCAGCCAGGCCGGGCGCCGATACACCGACGACGACGGGGCGGCCCTCGGCGCGCGCCAGCGTCAGACGGGCAACCTCGACCGACTCGGCCAGTGTCAGCTTCGGCGCTTCGCCCATAATGCCGAGGATCGTCAGCCCGTCCGCGCCCTTGTCGAAATAGAAGTCCACCATGCTGTCGACACTGGCGGCGTCGATCGCGCCCGTCTCCGTGAATGGTGTCACTGCGATCACGAAAACGCCTTTGGCGTCGCTGGTCAGCAGGCTCATGAGGCTTTCCTCTTCATTTTTGTCGGAACCGCGGGGCAGTCATCGCGACAGAATGGAGCTGCCGCGACCGCTCCAGCGCGCATATCGGCACGCTGCCACGGGACGAAACTGAATCAACTTCAATTTTCAGTATACCAACGGTATTTCAAAAACAAGACGCGACCGCTTCAGGCAAGGTGGTCGCTTTCGACGTTTCCGCCTTTCACTGTGCAGCCGGGGACTGGGGCTCCTGCCGTCCAGAGGGGGTGCCGATGCCGACGCGGGGGAGGTGGCTGAAGTAGTCTTTCAGGATCTCGATGAACATCGTGACGTGGGCAGGCTTCCGGTGTCCGTAGAGGTCGGCGACGATGACCTTGGGCGCCGGCAGTTGGTCGGTCAGCGGAACGCGGACGATATGGGCTCGGTCGCGGCTGAAATCGTTACGCGGGATCGTGTTGAGCAGTGAGAATCCCATGCCGTTGGCGATCGCCGCCCGGACGGTCTCGTAGGACGTGGAGCGCAGCGCGACATGCGGGCGCTTGGCGATGACGTCGAAAAGGGTCATCAGGTAGACCGAGGTTTCCGGCAGGTCGAGCAGGATGAACGGCGTGTCCACCAGGTCCGCCAGAGCGACGCTCTCCCGGTTGGCCAGCGGGTGGCTAGCGGGCAGGGCGGCATGCGCCGGCAGTTCGCAGATCGGCGTATGGCCGTCGCCCATGCCGCGGCCGATGTCGTAGGTGACGGCGAATTCGATCTCTCCGGTCGCCAGCCATTCACGCAATTGCGGCTGCCCGCCTTCCATCAGGTCGATGGACCCGATGCCGCAGCGCTCCTGGTAGGCCTTCAGCACGTCTATCATGTAAGCAGGCCCGAACGGCACGAAGCAGCCGATGCGGGCATTGTCCGGCTTGCCCTGCCCAAGCAGCCCGATCGATCGCGAGAATTCGCCTTCGGCGGTCATCAGGGCGCGGGCGGCATTGAGGAAGCGTTCGCCTTCCGATGTGACGAGCACGCCGCGCGACTGCCGGCGGTCGAAGATCTTGGCGTCGAGCTGGCTTTCCGCCATCGCTATTGCCGCCAGGATCGATGACTGGGATATTCGCAGCGCTTGCGAGGCCTTCTGTATGCTACCCTGGCGGGCGACCTCGCACACGTAGCGGATTTGCCGTAGCGTCAAATTCATGGGGGTCTATTACTACATAAAATAGAGAAACAATCTAATCAGAATACACTTTATGGAGCGACAAGAAATAGGCAACACTCTTGGAAGCTCACTTTTTGAGCATAAAATCGCGATGCGGCGCCACGACCCAAAGCGGTAGCCGATGTCGGACAGATCAAAAAATATAACGAGGAGAACTGACAGATGCACATTTCACGCAGGCAGTTTCTGGGCACGGCAGCCGCCGCAACAGCCGCGACGGTCCTGCCTTTCGGGATCGGCTCGGCCTATGCCAACACGCCGCTCCTGAAGGTCATTCCCCATGCCGACCTCAAGATCGTCGATCCGATCTGGACGACCGGCTACATTTCCCGCAACCACGGCTACATGATCTACGACACGCTGTTTGCGATGGATGCGGACCTGAAGCCGCAGCCGCAGATGGTCGACACCTACGAGAAGAGCGACGACGGGCTGACCTGGACCTTCAAGCTGCGTGACGGCCTCGCCTGGCACGACGGACCGCCGGTGACCGCCGAAGACTGCGTCGTGTCGCTCACCCGTTGGGGCAAGCGCGACGGCATGGGCCAGCGCCTGTTCGGCGTCATCTCCAAGCTCGAAGCCGCCGACGACAAGACGATCGTCATGACGCTGTCCAAGCCCTACGGCCTGGTGCTGGAATCGCTCGGCAAGATCTCCTCCAACGTGCCCTTCATGATGCCGAAGCGCATCGCCGAGACGGATGCCAGCGAGCAGATCAAGGAGTCGATCGGCTCGGGACCGTTCATCTTCAAGGCCGACGAATGGGTGCCGGGCTCCAAGGTCGTCTATCTGCGCAACGAGAAATACGTTCCGCGTTCGGAGCCGGTATCGGCCGCCGCCGGCGGCAAGGTTGCCAAGGCCGATCGCGTGGAGTGGCTGACGATCGGCGATCCGACGACGGCGATGAACGCCCTGATCTCCGGTGAAGTGGACTACTGGGAACAGGTTCAGCCGGATCTGGCGCCGCTGGTCGGCGGCAATGAGGGCATTTCGACGGCGGTTCTCGATACGCTCGGCTCCATGGGCATGGCTCGCTTCAACAGCCTTGTCGGCCCGACGGCCAACGAGAAGCTGCGCGTCGCCATCGCCAAGGGCTTCAAGCAGGAAGATTTCCTGCAGTCGGCGATCGGCAATCCGGAGTACTACAAGGTCAGCCCGAGCATCTATCCGGCCGGCTCCACCTTTGCCACCGACGCGGATGCGGACAAGGTGGACGGAGACATGGAAGCCGCCAAGAAGATGGTCGCCGAATCCGGCTACAAGGGCGAGAAGCTGGTCGTGCTGCAATCGACCGACAACCCGGTCCTTTCGGCTTTCGCGCTGGTCGCTGCCGAAAAGCTGCGCGCCATGGGCATCAATGTCGACCTGCAGGCGATGGACTGGTCGACGGTTCTGTCGCGCCGCGCGTCTAAGGAAGACATGGACAATGGCGGCTGGAGCATCTTCTTCACCTGGTGGATCGGCGGCGATTCCGTCCATCCGCTGGCCAACGTCCAGTTCGGCGGCAACGGCGAAAAGGGATGGTTCGGCTGGGCATCCGACGAGAAGCTCGAGGAACTGCGCAATCAGTTCGCCGAGGCGACCGACCTCGACAAGCAGAAGGAGATCGCCGCCGAAGTGCAGAAGCGCATCTTCGCGATCGCCTCTTTTGCAAACCTCGGGACCTTCTTCGTTCCCTGCGGCTATTCCGACAGCGTCAAGGGCATGATCCAGTCGCCTGTCCAGTTCTTCTGGAACATGGAAAAGGTCTGACACCGGCCCCTCGAATAGAACGACAATGGCGGCGGGGCTGAAGAAGCCCCGCCCCGGACATCGAATTCCAGTCAGCAGGGAGCGCCCATGTGGTTCTTCATCCTGAAAAGGGTGCTGGCAACGATACCGGTCCTGGTCATCGTCGCCTTCATCGTTTTCCTTCTCCTGAGGCTCGCGCCCGGAGATCCGGCGGTCGTCATTGCCGGCGACTATGCAACGCCCGAGCAGATCGCCGCCATCCGCGAGCGCCTCGGTCTCGACCAGCCGCTGCTCATGCAGTTCCTGATCTGGGCAGGGCGTCTGCTTCGCGGTGATCTCGGCATTTCGATCTTCACCAACCTGCCCGTCACGACCCTGATCGGCCAGCGGCTCGAGCCGACGATGATGCTGTCTTTGGTGACGATCATCTATTCGACGCTGGTCGCCGTGCCGCTCGGGGTGCTGGCCGCGTGGAAGGAAGGCAGCTGGATCGACCGGGCGATCATGATTCTCTCGGTCATCGGCTTCTCGGTACCGGTTTTCGTCGTCGCCTACGTGCTGATCTACGGCTTTTCGATCCAGCTCAAATGGCTGCCGGTGCAGGGCTACAAGAGCCCGTTTACGGACCTCTTCGGCTTCCTGCGCCAGTCCGTGCTGCCGGTTCTGGCACTCTCGGCGATCTTCATCGCGCTGATTGCCCGTATGACCCGCGCCAGCGTGCTGGAAGTGCTGCAGGAGGACTATATCCGCACCGCCCGCGCCAAGGGACAGGTTGAAAGCAAGGTCCTGCTTGTCCATGCGCTGAAGAATGCGGCCGTGCCGATCATCACCGTCATCGGTCTCGGCGTCGCACTCCTGATCGGTGGCGTCGTCGTCACCGAGACGGTCTTCAACATTCCCGGCCTTGGCCGTCTTGTGGTCGATGCCGTGCAGAAGCGCGACTATCCGATCATCCAGGGCCTCATCCTGTTCTTCTCCTTCCTGTATGTGATGCTGAACCTGCTGATCGACATCATCTACACGTTGGTCGACCCGAGGATACGCTATTGAGCACCGTGCCGGAAAATATCAGCCCCGGCCGCACCGGTGGCTTTGCCGCCGGTCTCATCCGGGTCGCACGCCGCTATCCCTTCGCTTTCGCTGGCGGCGTCATCATCACGATCATGGTGCTTGCGGCGGTCTTCTCGCCGTGGCTCGGCACGGTCGATCCGATCGCCATGACGCCGTCGCAGCGGCTGAAACCGCCGTCGGCCGAGCACTGGCTCGGAACCGACATGTTCGGCCGCGACGTGTGGAGCCGCGTCGTCTACGGCACGAGGGTCTCGCTGACGGTTGGCATCTGCGCCTCGCTGATCTGCGTCGTCATCGGCCTGGTGACGGGTCTGTTCGCCGGCTATTTCCGCGCCGTCGACGCGATCGTCATGCGCTTCATGGACGGCCTGATGTCGATCCCGGGCATTCTTCTCGCCATCGCGCTGGTGGCGGTGTCCGGTACGGCCAATCTCTATACCGTCATCATCGCGATTTCGGTGCCGGAGATCCCGCGCATCGTCCGGCTTGTGCGCTCCGTGGTGCTGACGGTGCGAGAGGAACCCTATGTGGAAGCCGCCGTCTCGCTCGGTACGCCGCTCCTGAAGATCCTCTATCGGCACATCTTCCCCAACACGGTGCCGCCGCTGATCGTGCAGGCGACCTATGTGTGCGCCAACGCCATGCTGACCGAAGCGATCCTGTCCTTCCTCGGCGCCGGCACGCCGCCTGAATTTCCAAGCTGGGGCAACATGATGGCGGAAGGCCGCGTCTTCTTTCCGCTTGCCCCCTGGATCGTATTGTTTCCGGGGCTTGCCCTCGCGCTCACCATCCTCGCCGTCAATGTGCTCGGCGATGGCCTGCGTGACAGGCTCGACCCCCGCATTGCAAGGAAAATGGCATGAGCGGCGAAGGACCAGTCCTGTCGATCGAAAACCTGACCGTCCGGTTGCCGAAGGGCGCGGACCGCGAAAACGCCGTCAGCAATGTATCGCTGACGGTCAATCGCGGCGAGATCGTCTGCGTCGTCGGCGAAAGCGGATCGGGAAAATCGGTCAGTTCGCATGCGATCATGGGTCTCTTGCCGAAGGAGCTGCAGGTCGCCTCCGGTCGCATTCTCGTCAACGGCAAGAACGTCGTCGAAAAGAGCCTCAGGGAACTGCGCGCCATGCGCGGCACCGAGATGGCGATGATCTTCCAGGAGCCGATGACGGCGCTCAATCCGGTCATCAAGGTCGGCGAGCAGATCGACGAAGTCTTGCGCATCCATACCAGCCTGTCGGCGAAGGAACGCTACGAGCGGGTGATCGACATCATGAAGGCGGTCAACCTGCCCGATCCGGTGGCGATGGCGGGCGCCTATCCGCACCAGCTTTCCGGCGGCCAGCGGCAGCGCATCATGATCGCCAGCGCGCTGGTGCTCGATCCGGGCCTGCTGATCGCCGACGAACCGACGACGGCGCTCGACGTCACCACCCAGGCGCAGATCCTGAGCCTCGTCAACGACATCCAGGAGCGGCGCGGCACCGGCGTCCTGTTCATCACCCACGACTTCGGCGTGGTGGCCGAGATCGCCGATCGCGTCGTCGTCATGCGGCGCGGCGAGGTGGTGGAGACGGGCGCGGTCGACGACGTGCTGTCGCGGCCGCAGCATGACTACACGAAGATGCTGATGGCCGCCGTGCCGGGCATGACGCCGCCGAGCCGTCCGTCGAAATCGGCCAACAAGGTCGCCTTCGAAACGGTGAAGCTGGAGAAGACCTATGGCGGCAAGAGCTTCCTGAAGAAGGAGCGGGTCGTCCATGCGCTGAAGGGCGTCGACCTCAGGGTGCGCAAGGGCGAAACCCTCGGCATCGTCGGCGAAAGCGGCTCGGGGAAGTCGACGCTGGCGCGCTGCGTCGTCCGGCTCGTCGATCCGACGTCCGGTGCCATCCTGGTCGGTTCGCAGGATATCGCCAATCTCAGCCAGCGGCTTTTGAAGCCGATGCGCAGCAAGGTGCAGATCGTTTTCCAGGATCCCTATCGCTCGCTCAATCCGCGCGTCAGCGTCGGCCAGTCGATCATCGAGGGGCCGGTCAATTTCGGCGTGCCGGAGAAGCAGGCGCTTGAAAAGGCGCGGGAGCTGATGGGCCTCGTGGGGCTTTCGCCGGACGCGCTCGACCGGTTGCCGCACCAGTTTTCCGGCGGCCAGCGCCAGCGCATCTGCATCGCCCGTGCGCTTGCGATGGAACCGGAGATCCTGATCGCCGACGAATCCGTCTCCGCGCTCGACGTCTCGGTGCAAAAGCAGGTGCTGGAGCTGCTCGATACAGTGCGCGAGGAATTCAATCTCGCCGTTCTCTTCATCACGCACGACCTCCGGGTCGCGGCGCAGGTGTGCGACCGGATCGCGGTCATGCATCGCGGCGAGGTGGTGGAACTCGGCGAGACTGCCGCGATCTTTGCCAATCCGCAGCACGAATACACAAGGTCGCTGTTCGACGCCGCCCCCGGCAAGGGACGCGCCTTCGGCACTGCGATCCCCGCCTGATCCATTTGACATCCTTACCGGCCGGAGAAGCCGGGTGACGGAGGAAGACTTTTCATGTGCGCCAAACGCATCGCCATCGGCGGCTTCATGCACGAGACCAACACGTTTGCGCCGAGCAAGGCGACCTATGCGGATTTCGAGAAGGGATGGGGTCCCTTGCCGATGGTCCGCGGCGGCGAGATCCCGGTGAAGGTCAAAGGCGTCAATATCGGCATCGCCGGAGCGGCCGACTATGCCGCCAGGGCTGGCTGGGAGGTCCTGCCGACGCTCTGGTGCGGTGCGACGCCGTCCGCCCATGTGGAAGCCGAGGCTTACGAAAAGATCGTCACCGAACTGATCGACAGGATCGTGGCCCTCGGACCGCTCGACGGCATCTATCTCGACCTGCATGGTGCCATGGTGGCGGAAAATGCCGATGATGGCGAGGGCGAGCTCCTGCGGCGCCTGCGGCAGGCCGTCGGCCCGGATGTCCCGATTGCCGTCAGCCTCGACCTGCACGGCAACATCACCCCGCTGATGGTTGAAAATTCGGACGTCATGGTCGGCTATCGCACCTACCCGCATGTCGACATGGCCGAGACCGGCCAGCGGACGGCGGCGGCACTCGACCGCATCCTGAGAAGCGGAAAGCGGCCGGAAAAGGCGCTGGTGACCATGCCGTTCCTGATCCCGATTTCCTGGCAGGCGACGGAGGCCGAACCCTGCCGGACCATCTACGAGCGCGTTGCTGCAATGGAAAAGGACGGCGTGACATCGCTCTCGTTCTTCCCCGGCTTTCCGGCAGCCGATTTTGAAGGCTGCGGTCCGGTCGTCATCGCCTATGGCGACACGGCGGACGAGGTGGAACGTGCTGCAACGGAGATTGCGGCTTTTGTCGAAGGCTTTGAAGATGCATTCGATGGCAAGGTCTATGGGCCGGAAGAGGGCGTGCTCTATGCGATGGAGCGGGCAAGGACCGCAAGCCGTCCGATCGTCATCGCCGATACGCAGGACAACCCCGGCGCCGGCGGCAACAGCGACACCGCCGGCATGCTGAAGGCGCTGGTCGCCTGCGGGGCTGAAAACGCTGCCATCGGCGTCATCTACGACGTCGATGCCGCCAAGGCTGCGCATGCGGCGGGCGAGGGTGCGACGTTGCTGCTTGCCGTCGGCGGTAAGTCCGGCATTCCCGGCGACAGTACGTTCGAAGGGACGTTTACCGTTGAAAAGCTCTCCGACGGACGCTTTCGGACTACCGGTCCCTACTATGGCGACAGCGACATGGAGCTCGGCCTCTCGGCCTGCCTGAAAATCGGCGGTGTGCGCGTCGTCGTCGGTTCGCACAAGGTCCAGCTCGCCGATCAGGCGATGTACCGCTTCGTCGGCATCGAGCCGACAAAAGCGGCGATCCTCGTCAACAAGAGCTCGGTGCATTTCCGCGCCGATTTCACCCCCATCGCCGAAGAGATCATCATCTGCGCCGCGCCCGGCCCGATGCCGGTTTCGCCCGTCTCGCTGCCGTGGACGCGGCTCAGAAAGGGCATGAAGCTCGCGCCGAACGGTCCCGTCTTCGGCTGAATGCCAAGCAAACAAGGAGAAATGCCATGTCCGTGCTCGAAAAGATCGACAGCTTCAAGGGAGAACTGGTCGATATCAGGCGCGATATTCACGCCCATCCGGAAATCGGCTTCGAGGAGGTGCGCACCAGCGCCATCGTCATCGAGAGGCTGAAAAGCTATGGTGTCGAGGTTCATACGGGTTTCGGCAAGACCGGGGTGATCGGCGTCATCCGCGGCACGAAGGGCGAGGGCAAGATGATCGGCGTGCGCGCCGACATGGATGCGCTGCCGATGGATGAGACGACCAACCTTCCATACTCCTCGAAGGTCCCCGGCAAGTTCCATGGCTGCGGCCATGACGGGCATACGACCATGCTTCTCGGCGCGGCGCGCTATCTGGCGGCCAATCGGGATTTCGCCGGTACCGCCGTGATGATCTTCCAGCCGGCGGAGGAAGGGCTCGGCGGCGCGCGGCAGATGATTGCCGACGGCCTGTTCGAGAAATTCCCCTGTGACGAAATCTACGGCATGCACAATTCCCCAAACGGCAAGCCCTTCGAGGTCGAGATCAAGCCCGGTGCCGCCATGGCGGGCGCCGATTTCTTCGACATCCACATCACCGGCGTCGGCTCGCATGCCGCCATGCCGGAGCATTCGAAGGATCCGATCGTCGCCGCGACCGCGCTGGTCCAGGCCCTGCAGTCGATCGTGTCGCGTAACGTCAAGCCGCTGAAGAGCGCGGTGCTGTCCGTCACCCAGATCCATGCGGGCACGGCCTATAACGTGGTCCCGGAAAAGGCGACGATTACCGGCACGGTCCGGTTCCTCGACCGCGAGGTAGGCAAGCTCGTCAAGGAGCGGATGGAAGCCGTCTGCCGCGGGATTGCCTCGACCTACGACCTGGATGTCCGTCTCGATCACCGCAACGCCTTCGACGTGCTGATGAACACGGAAGAGCTGGTTGCCGGCTATGCCGAGGCCGCCGCCGACATCGTCGGTGCGGAGAATGTCTTCACCGATGTCGAGCCGGTGATGGGCAGCGAGGACTTCGCCGACATGCTGGCGGCTGCGCCGGGCGTCTACTGCCGCATCGGCCATGCCGGCACGGTGCCCGTCCACAATCCCGGTTTCACCTTCGACGACAACCTGTTGCCGGTGGGAGCCGCCATCATGGCCCGTATCGTCGAACGCCGCCTCGGCGCTGCGTAAATCTATTCTTACCTTTGAGGGCCATATGGACATGAACCCCAATGACATCCCCTTCGATACAGACGAAATGCTCACGGCGCTGAAGCCCTGGGTCGAATGCGAGAGCCCGACCTTCGATCCGGCCGCCGTCGACCGCATGATGGACCTCGCCGCCTACGATCTTTCGGCTGCCGGCGCCACGGTCGAGCGCATACCGGGGCGCATGGGCTATGGCGGCTCGGTGCGCGCGCGTTTTCCGCACAAGGACTATGGCAAGCCCGGCATCCTGATCTCGGGCCATCTCGACACAGTCCATCCGGTCGGCACGCTCAAGGTCAACCCGTTCCGGATCGAGGACGGCTGTTGCTACGGCCCCGGCATCCAGGACATGAAGGCCGGCTGCTACCTTGCCGTCGAAGCGATGCGACGTCTGGCGCTAGCCGGCGTCGAAACACCGCTACCGGTCACCATCCTGTTCACCCCGGATGAGGAGGTTGGTACGCCTTCGACCCGCGAGCTGATCGAGATGGTGGCCCGCAAGAGCAAGTATGTGCTCGTCCCCGAACCGGCGGACCCGAAGTGCAATGCGGTGACCGGCCGCTATGCCATCGCGCGCTTCAAGGTGAAGACGAGCGGCCGCGCCAGCCATGCCGGCTGGGCCCTGAAGGACGGCCGATCGGCGATCAACGGCATGGCCCGCAAGATCCTGGAGATCGAGGCGATGACGGGCGAGGACTGCACCTTCTCGGTCGGCGTCATCCATGCCGGACAATGGGTCAACTGCGTCGCGGACAGCTGCGAGATCGAGGTTCTCTCGATGGCCAAGCGGCAAGCCGATCTCGACCGTGGTGTCGAGCGGATGCTGGCGCTGGCGGGCGAGGAAAACGACATCACGACGGAAGTCTGGCGCACGGTGACGCGGCCGGTCTGGGAGCCGGACGACGGCACGATGGCGCTCTACGAGATCGCCAAGGGGGTCGCCGGCGATATCGGCTTCCATCTCGACCACGGCAGTGCTGGCGGTGGTTCCGACGGCAACTTCACCGGCGCGCTCGGCATCCCGACGCTCGATTCGATCGGCGCGCGTGGCAGGGGCCTCCATACCAAGAACGAGCACATTTTCATCGACAGCCTCGTCGAGCGGGCCCGGCTGATCGCCGGCCTGATGATGCGTCTCGACTGATTGCAAGACACCGACTGACGGAACGAAAGGATTGCGGCGATGACGCTGACGATGAGCTGGGACGAATGGGCTGCAAGCGACGGCGTCGCGTTGTCGGAGCTGATCAGGCGCGGTGAGGTGACGCCGGGCGAGCTCGCAGTCCAGGCGGCCGAGGCGATCGCTGCAGTCAATCCGGCGATCAACGGCGTCATCGAAGTGTTCGAGGATACGGTTGCCGATCCCGGTCTGATCGGAACGGATCTTTCCGGCTTCTTTGCCGGCCTGCCCTTTCTCATGAAGGACCTCGGCCCGACGGTCGGCGGACGGCTGCAGGAGATGGGCTCGCTCTGCATGACCGGCAATCGGCCATCCTCCGACAGTCACCTGACCACCCGCATCAAGGGGGCCGGCCTCAACATCATCGGCCGCACCACGACGCCGGAATTCGGCTGCTGCAGTTCGGCGGAGAACCCGGCCATGTATGTCACCCGCAACCCGTGGAACACCGATTATACCAGTTGCGGATCGTCGGCCGGCGCTGCGGTGACCGTTGCAGCCGGCGCCGTGCCGATTGCGCATGGCAGCGATGGCGGCGGCTCGATCCGCATCCCGGCCGGCGTCAACGGGCTGATCGGGATGAAGACTACCCGCGGCACGTTTTCCATCGCGCCCTACGGCTCGGACTTCACCTCGGTGGTCTCCACGCAAGGGTGCCTGACGCGCAGCGTGCGTGATACGGCCGCCTTCATCGACAATTGCCGGGGTGGCGCGCCGGGGGAGTTCATGCCCTACTGGTCGCCCGAGGTTCCCTTCCTCAAGCTCATCGAGCGCGACCCGAAGCCTTTGAAAATTGCCGTCTCGCACGAATGGGGAGCCTACAAGGCGACGCCGCATATCGTCGGCGAGCTGGAGCGGGCGGCCCGCTTCCTCGAAAGCCTCGGCCATAGTGTCGAGTGGGTCGTGCCGAAGGTCGATTTCGAGAAGGCCTACCGTGCGCAGACCACTTGCTACATCACCAACTTCGCGCAGACGGTGAACAATCTCCTTCGGTCTCGCGGGCTCGATCGGCCGCCTGCCGATCTCATTGAACCGATGAATATCCGCATCTGGGAGCAGGGCAAGGACGCGACTTATACCGAGCGTTCGGACATGCAGTTGGCGTTCAACGATACCGCCCGCGCCTTCGGTGCCTTCTTCGAGGACTGGGATGTGATCCTGACGCCGACGACGGCGCGGGAAACGCCGAAGCTCGGGACGACCGAGTATCTGACGATTACCGACAATCCGTCGGCGCTCGACTGGTTCGGCAATCTCTGGGGCTTTTTCGCCTATACGCCGCTCACAAATCTCTGCGGCACGACGGGCATCTCGATGCCGCTGGCAACGCTCGAGAGCGGCCTGCCGCTTGGCATCCACGCCCAGAGTCGGCAGGGCAATGACGGGCTGCTGCTGCAGCTTGCCGCACAGGTCGAGCGGGCGATCGACGGCAAATGGAACCAGGGCCGCCGGTCAATGGCGCATGTGACAGCGGAACGCTAGCGGGGGAACCCTGCCGGCCAGCGGCGGGATGGGTCAGACCGGACGGTAACCGTGGCGGGCGGCGAAGCGCTGCAATTCCGCTTGCGTTGCCGTGGTTCCGGTCAAAACCTCGATATAGTCGGGAATTCGCTGCATGCGCGTCTCGATGTCTTCTTCGGTCTGCATGGTGATGTAGCCGATCTGGACGAGGTAGGTGGTTCGAGCCCGCACGTCGGCATTCACCTCGGAAAGCCCGAAGCGGACAAACATCTGGCGCAGCGCACCGAGCCGCTCCTGGTCGGCTTTTCTCACGTCCGCCGATATGTCGTCGGACTGCAGCGCCCAGCTTCGGATCGCGAATTCCATCTTTGAATCGAACAGGCGGCTGTCGAGCCAGCAGTCGCAGATATTGAGCATAGCCTCGGCCGGCGTCAGAGCCGGTGCGAGTGTCTGCTGCACGAGGCCGCCGGTGTTCTTTTCGCGCCATCTTCCGACGAGAGATTGAAGCAACTCCTCCCGGTCCTTGAAGAACCAGTAGAAGCTGGTGCGCGACAGGCCGAGCTTCTTTGCGAGCGGCAGGATCTTCACCGAATCGACGCCCGCCTCCAGCAAGGCTTCCGAGGCCGCGTCGAGCCAGCCCTCCCGCGATCCGCGCCAACCGCTCTCGTTCGTCGTCTCTTCCATGGGCGATTTCTAACAGCGCTGCCGGACACGCTCAACCAAAATGTACAGCTGTGTCCATTTTTAAAATTGACACCTGTGTACATTTCGCCTTAGCTTCGCTTCAGAAACAGCCCGCGCGGAGCTCGCACCATGTCGAACGATCCCCTTCTCCAGCCTTATCAGCTCAAGCATCTGACGCTCAGAAACCGCATCATCGTCACCTCGCACGAACCGGCCTATCCGGAAGACGGCATGCCGAAGGCGCGCTATCGGGCCTATACGGTGGAGCGTGCCAAGGGCGGCGTGGCGCTGACGATGACCGCCGGATCGGCGGCGGTGTCGAAGGACAGCCCGCCCGTGTTCAACAACCTGCTCGCCTACAAGGACGAGATCGTGCCGTGGGTGCGGGAGATGACCGATGCAGTGCACGAGCAGGGGGCGGCGATCATGATCCAGCTCACCCATCTCGGCCGCCGCACGCGCTGGGACAAGGGCGACTGGCTGCCGGTGCTGGCACCTTCGCATCACCGCGAGCCGGCGCACCGGGCCTATCCGAAGAAGCTCGAGGACTGGGATATCGAGCGGGTGATCAAGGATTTCGCCGACGCCGCCGAACGGATGAAGGCCGGCGGCATGGACGGGGTGGAACTGGAAGCTTACGGACACCTGATCGACCAGTTCGTCTCGCCGCTGACCAACGAACTCGACGGCCCCTATGGCGGCTCGCTGGACAATCGCCTGCGCTTCTGTCTCGACGTCTTCAGGGCGATACGGAAACGGGTCGGCGACGACTTCATTCTCGGCGTTCGCTACACCGCCGACGAGCGGCTGCCTGGTGGCACGAGCAAATCGGACGGCATGGAGATTTCCAGGCGCCTGAAAGACAGCGGCCTGATCGATTATCTCAACGTCATCCGCGGCCATATCGACACCGATCCCGGCCTGACCGACGTCATCCCGATCCAGGGCATGGCAAACTCGCCGCATCTCGATTTTGCCGGCGAAATCCGCGCCGCGACCAACTTCCCGACCTTCCATGCGGCAAAGATCCCCGATGTCGCCACTGCCCGGCACGCGATCGCCGCCGGCAAGGTCGACATGGTCGGCATGACCCGCGCCCACCTGACGGACCCGCATCTGGTCCGCAAGATCATCGAGAAGCGCGAGGAAGACATCCGTCCTTGCGTCGGCGCCAACTACTGTCTCGATCGTATCTATCAGGGGGGTGAGGCCTATTGCATCCACAATCCCGCGACCGGCCGCGAACTGACGATGCCGCACATCATTCCCAAGGCCGAAAAGCGCCGGAAGGTGGTGATTGTCGGCGCCGGGCCCGCCGGCCTGGAGGCCGCCCGCGTTTCCGCCGAGCGTGGCCATGAGGTCGTGGTGTTCGAAGCCGCGGACAAGGCGGGCGGACAGATCCGCCTGACGGCGCAAAGCGAGCGTCGACGCGAGATGATCAGCATCATCGAATGGCGCATGGGCCAGTGCGAAAAGCTTGGCGTCACCTTCCACTTCAACACATGGGCCGAAGCCGATGCCATCCAGGCCGAGAAGCCGTATGTCGTGATCATCGCCACCGGCGGCCTGCCGCATACCGAAGTCCTGTCGCGCGGCAATGAACTGGTCGTCTCTGCGTGGGATATCATTTCCGGCGACGTGAAGCCCGGAAGCAACGTGCTGATTTTCGACGATGCTGGCGACCATGCCGGGCTGCAGGCGGCCGAATTCATTGCCAAGGCCGGAGGCAAGGTCGAGATCATGACGCCGGACCGGTCGTTTGCGCCGGAGGTGATGGCTATGAACCTGACGCCCTACATGCGCTCGCTGCAGAAGCTGGATGCTACGTTCACCGTCACTTACCGTCTGGAGGCGGTGGAGAAGAGCGGCAACGAGCTGCTGGCCCATATCGGCAGCGATTACGGCGGCGTCACCAAGACACGGGCCTTCGACCAGATCGTGATCAACAACGGCACCATTCCACTCGACGATCTCTACTTCGAACTGAAGCCGCTTTCATCCAACCAGGGCGAGATTGCCCAGGATGCGCTGATTGCCGGAGCCCCGCAGGCGGTGGTCCGCAACCCGGACGGCGCGTTCCAGCTGTTTCGCATTGGCGACGCGGTTGCCGCGCGCAACACGCATGCGGCCATCTACGACGCGTTGAGGCTCGCCAAGGATATCTGATCTGCCGTCGACGCTGGGGCTTCGGTCGGGCTTTCAGGCCTCAGCGCTGTCGATGTGGTGAAGCCGCCGAGCGATTTGCGGGGCGGCCAATTGCCGGCAATCACGATCAGGGAACGTCTTTTCCGGTGGCGATCGTGTAGAGTTCGAACCATGTCTGCCGGTCGATCTCGACCTTTGCGGCGTCGGCGATGCGGGCGATCCGGTCGAGCCGGTTGGTACCAAGCACCGGCATGATGCGGGCGGGGTGCGCGAGCAGCCAGGCAATCGCCACCGCGGTTTCGTCGACACCCTGTTCCGCACCGATCCGCTTCAGGGCATCGAGCAGGTCCGGCCGTGAGCCATCAAACAGCGAACCGCCGCCGAGCGGAGACCATGCCATCGGCGCAATCATGCGTTCCTGCAGGAAGGCCAGGTCGCCGTTGGTGAAGGCGGGGGTGTGCGTTAGGCTCAGTTCGATCTGGTTGGTGACCAGCGTTTCTTCCATCGACGACTGTAGAAGCGCGAAATCCCAGGGGCGGAAATTCGAAACGCCGACGCTCCTGACCTTGCCGGATTTGACCAGCGCGTCCAGCGCCGGGCCGGTTTCATCCGCATCCATGAACGGATCCGGGCGATGGATCAGCAAGAGGTCGATGCGATCGGTCGAAAGGTCCCTCAGCGAGGCCTCGACCGAGGCGTTGATGTGGGCGGCGGACGTGTCGTAGTGTTTGACGCGGGCGGCGGCATGGCGACCGGCAGGCGCGACGATGCCGCATTTCGTGACGATCTCGATCTTGTCGCGCAATGCCGGCGCAGCCTTCAGTGCGGTGCCGAAAAGGCCTTCCACCGTGTAACCGCCGTAGATGTCGGCGTGGTCCATGGTGGTGATACCCTGTTCCAGGCACTTTTCCACCTTTGCCTCGATGTGCGCCGGTGATGTGTCCGTGTCTTCCGCGAGCCGCCACATGCCGTAGACGAGGCGGCTGAGTGTGAGGCCGGGGGCGATGTCGATGCGTTCCATCAGTGGCGAACTCCGTTTTCGAGTGGCGTCGCCGGCGTTGCCGCCGGCTCGCGTCCATATTGCATTCGGCGCGAACAGATCTTTCGCGGCGGCAGAATCTTGGGGGTCGAAAATGTCCGGCCCCGTCTGGTTTGCACGAATCTTTCGATCAGTAGGAAGCGCCGGGCTTGGCAGCGGACGTGGCGTCTGAGCCAAGGGATTGATCACGCTCGGCTGCGGCCTGCCGGGCGCCGCTGATCAGCAGCGAGACGTCGTTCGGGCCGACGACGAAACGATAGCCGATCGCCTTGAGATCAGACCAGCTGCGGCCGGCGCCGGCAATGGTCGCCAGCATCTTGCCGTTCTCCAGGCAACCCTTTTCGGCGCGCTTGATCAGCGCCTGCGGCTCTGCCTCGGTCAGGCGTTCCAGATGGTTGATCGAGCCGGCAAGATCGTTGGGGCCGATGAAAATCGCGTCGATGCCGTCGATGGAGGCGATCGCAGCGATATTCTCGACCGCCTGCACATGTTCGCACTGGACCATGACCAGCACGTCGTCATGGGCTTCCTTCAGTGCATAGTCGGGCCGGGAGCTGTAATTGGACGCGCGCAGGATCGGCGCAGCATAGCCGCGATTGCCGCGCGGCGGATAGCGGCAGGCGTCCGCAATGATCTGTGCTTCTTCCGGCGTATTGACGCGCGGCACGATGATCGAGCGGATGCCGCGGTCGAGGATCTTGTTCAGCATCCAGGGCTGGCTGTTCGGCACGCGCAGCACGGCATGGCCGCCGGCCGCCTCGATGGCGCGGGACATGCCGACCCATGTTTCCAGGTCGCCAATGCCATGTTCGCCGTCGATGACGATGACCGGCCAGCCGTTGTAGACCATGACCTCGGCATTGTCGGCGGATCCCATTTCCGCCCAGGCTGCCGTTACGAACTCACCGGCGAGAAGCCGCTGCTTTAACGCGTTCATCAAGAATGTCCTTTGTGCCGACGGCAGCTTTCAGTGCTGCCGCGATTGAGATTGCCGTGGGATTTTTCACCGCGGCGAGCCGGCGTCAGTGGCGGTCCGTCGGGGCAAACAAGTCGGGCTTCGGGATCATACCGATACCCATTTTCCGATTGAATTGCATCATCGAATTGTTCTCGAAGCCCCAGAATGCAGAAGGGGCGCCGGTGCCGGAAACCGGTCACGACGCCCCATCATTTTCCACTTCGGTTCCGGTGGGTGCTTAGCGGGCTAACCAACCGCCGTCGACGTTGAGAACCGAGCCGGTCACGTATTTCGCGGCCCGCGAGCAGAGGTATACGGCGGTGCCCGCGATATCCTCAGCCTCGCCCCAGCGGCCGGCCGGAATGCGGTCGAGGATCGCCTTCGAGCGTTCCGGGTCGTTGCGCAGCGCTTCCGTGTTGTTGGTGACGATATAGCCCGGAGCAATGGCGTTGACGGTGATCCCGAACTTTGCCCATTCGTTGGCAAGAGCCTTGGTGACGCCGGCGACGCCGTGCTTGGAGGCCGTGTAGGACGGAACGCGGATACCGCCCTGGAAGCTCAGCAGCGAGGCGATGTTGACGATCGCGCCGGGCTTTTCCCTGGCGATAAGCTCGCGGCCGAACGCCTGGCAGGTGAAGAACAGCGCCTTCAGATTGGTGTCGATGACGTCGTCCCAGTCCTGTTCGGAAAAGTTGACAGCGTCCTCGCGGCGGATGATGCCGGCATTGTTGACGAGCAGGTCGAAGCCGGCATCCTTGAAGATGTCCTTTGCGGCCATCGGATCGGCAAAGTCGATCAGCAGGCTTTCCGCCTTGCCTCCGGCCTTTTCAATATTGGCGACGGTCTCATCGCAGGCGCGGCGGCCGGCGCAGACGACAGTGGCACCGCTGGCGGCCATCGTTTCGGCGATCGCCTGGCCGATGCCGGTGTTGGCACCGGTGACCAGGGCCTTGCGGCCCTCAAGCGAGAAAAGGTTCAGCATCAGCGCAGATCCATCGGCTGGATGAAGTCCATGTCGGTGTAGTCGACATTGTCGCCGGCCATCGCCCAGATGAAGGTGTATTTGCCGATGCCGGCGCCGGAATGGATGGACCACGGCGGCGAAATCGCGCCTTCCTCATTGCCGATGAAGAGGTGGCGGGTTTCCTGCGGCTCGCCCATCAGGTGCAGCACGCGGGATTTCTCGTCCATGCCCCAGTAGAGATAGGCTTCCATGCGGCGGTCGTGGATGTGCGACGGGATGGTGTTCCAGACGGAGCCGTCCTCGAGAGAGGTGTAGCCGAGGATCAGCTGGCAGCTTTCCATGACCTTGGGATGGATGAACTGCTTGATGGTGCGCTTGTTGGAATTCTCGACGTCGCCCATCTTCACTTCCAGGCAATCGGCCAGCGTGACCAGCCTGGACGGGAAGGTGCGATGCGCCGGGGCGGAGGTGATGTAGAAGCGACCGGCACCTTCAAAGGTGACCGGGCCGGAGCCCATGCCGAGATAGAGAACGTCGCCGCGCGCCATCTCGTAGGTCTTGCCGTCGGAGACGACGGTGCCGGCATCGCCGATGTTAACGATGCCCATTTCGCGGCGGTCGAGGAAGACGGGTGTCTTCGTTTCGTCCACATGGTCGAGCGTCAGTGACTTGCCGGCCGGAACGGCGCCGCCCATGACGAAGCGGTCGTAATGGGTGTAGATCAGGCGGATTTCGCCGTCGGCGAACATGCCCTCGGCCAGGAAGTTCTTCCGCAGCGCTTGCGTATCCATGGATTTGGCGTGTTCGGGGTGAATGGCGTGACGGGTCTCGACCTTCAGCATGGGTGCAATCCTCCTGGTTCCTGTTCTCGGTCCAGGGCTGTTCAGGGGCCGTCGGCCGCAAGAAACCTGCTGCCCTGGCTGCCGGAAGAACACGATGCGGCGTCATTGCATCCGCCCGCGAAACCCCGGCATCGGCGTTTCAAGTGTCAGAGGCTAGATAGTTCAGTTTACGCGGAATGTCTGCACCCGAACGTCAAGAAATCGCATCTAAATCGATGAAAATATTTCAATAAGCGCTTCGAGTGATCCGCATTTCGTTCGGACATATGGAGATAATGACAGTGAATATGTCGATTTTCGTCGTCACATTGCCAGTTGGAGATTATGCAAAAATATTTCAGTCCGTCGTCGGGTGAGGGTTTGCGCCGATAGCCGCGTTCCACGCATCCGCATAGGCTTTCATGCGAGATTGCGGCAGATGTTCGCTGTCGTTCTCCTGCACCTTCTCCGGCGCATGGCGAGCCGTGAGCAATGCGGCGCCGACGCTTGTTCCGGTGCCGGAGACGGCGTGGACCGGGCGTCCGGTGGCAGACGCCAGCATGGCGCAATAGGCGGCGTTGGCGGCAAACGGTCCCTCGACGAGGACGGGTCCGGCGGCGCCCGTGATATCCAGGCCGGTTGCGGTCATCATGGCGAGATAGAAGGACATGGCGGCGTGGCGTTCGCCGGGCGCAATCAGGTTTTCGTCGCGGCTCCAGGAGAAGGCGCGGCCCTGGAAGGGGCCGGACTGCGTCTCGACCGCCGGAAACAGCATGATCGCGTCTGCCAGCACCCTTTCGATCTCGGCGTCGGTGCCGGGCTGGTAACCGGCTCCAATCAGGCGCTCGAACTCGCGGCCGCCCATGAAGCGGGCGGAGGGCACCGGGTCGCCGAGGGCGTTCACGTTGATCAGCGTATCGCGCGCTGGATCGAGGCGGCCGCTGTCGCCGCCAATCGCCATGGAGATGACCCAGGTGCCGGTTGATACGACAGAGAATGGTGCCTGCCGCCGGGCGAGATGGGCGTAGAGCGACGCGTTGGAATCGTGGATGCCGCAATAGACCGGGGTTTCAGGCTTCAGGCCGGCATAAGCAGCGATCTCCGGCAGAACCGTACCGAGCCGGTCGGTTGCGCGCGCCGGCGGAGCCATCAAGGCGGTCCAGCCCTCTCGCTCGACGAGTGAGGAAAAGCGCCGGGCATTCGGATCCCACAGGTCGGTATGGCAGCCGAGAGACGTCACTTCGTTGACGGCGACGCCGCAGAGCCGGTAGGTCCAGTATTGCGGATAGGTGAGTATCCTCGCCGTCCTGGCTTTCATCTCCGGCCAGGTGCGGAATTGCCAGAAGAGTTGCGCCCCCAGATTAAGGCCCATCGGCAGGCGCGGCGAACCGGTTTCGGAAAAGGTCGGCCGGACGGCGTCATACTCTGCGGTGAGGCTGTCCGGACCGTCATGCTCGTAGTCGAGTACTGGTGCGGCGAGATCGCCGCTCGCATCGAGCAACACCGCCGATGCGCCGTGCGTCGTCACGGTGATCGCGTCGATGCCGTGATCGGCCTGCAGCGTTTTCAGGGCGTCGACAATGAAGGTCCACAGGCCGTCGATATCGTAGTGCGGATAGGGCGGGCCGGCGAGAACCGTGTTCGGACGGCGGGCGACCGATATCTCGGCGAGACTGTCCATGTCCACCAGCGCCACCTTGGCGTTGGTCTTGCCGATATCGATGACGGCGGTGTGGCCCATGGCTCAGTCCATATGAAAGACGGGTGTGAGGTCAATGGCGACCGGCTCGTTCTTTTCGTTTGTCGCCATGATGTCGGCCATGTGGGCCCACCATTTCTGCATGACGGCCGTGTTCGGCAGGTCGGCCATGGTGTGGTCCTTGCGCCGCCAGAGGACGCCGAACAGCACGTTCGTTTCCTCGTCGAGAAAAATCGAATAGTCGCAGACGCCGGCCTCGTGCAGCAGGTCGACCAGTTCCGGCCAGATCTCGTCGTGCCGGCGCTTGTATTCCGCCATCATGCCGGGGTTCAGGAACATCTTGAAGGCGTGCTTTTCCATGCTGTCGCGGGTCATGCGCGCCGCTCCCTGATCTTGCGATAGACGATCGGCAGGGCGATGACGAAGATCAACAGCGCGCCGATGAAAATCGACATGACGATGCCCGGCACATTGAGAAGGCCGAGGCCGAAGGTGACGAGGCCCATGATGAAGGCGGCGATCACCACGCCCTGGATGGTGCCGGCGCCGCCGAGAATGGAGACGCCGCCGAGCACGACCATGGTGACGGCTTCAAGTTCCCAGCCGACGGCGATCGAGGGGCGGGTGGAGGCCAGTCGCGATGTCAGCAGCACGGCCGCGATGCCTGACATGACGCCGGTCAGGCAGAACAGCAGGAATTTCACCCGCTGCACGCGGATACCGGAAAACTGGGCTGCAACCGGATTGTTGCCGATGGCAAAGACGTGGCGACCGAAATTGGTCCGGTGCAGCAGCACGTAATAGAGCACCGCAAAGGCGAGAAAGAGTACGAATTCGAAGGAAATCACCCACCAGACGTAACCCTGGCCGAAAAAGGCGAAGCTTTCCGGATAGCCTTTGAAGGCCTGGTCGCCGAGCACGATGTAGGAAATGCCGCGAAAGAAGCTCATCGTGCCGATGGTGACGACGATCGACGGCAGGCCGAGCCCGGTGACCAGGAAGCCGTTGAACATGCCGCAGAGGATGCCGGTGACGATGCCGATGGCAACGAGGCCGGGCGTGTCGACGCCGTATTGCAGGGCAAGGCCCATCATGGTGGAGGCAAGCGCGATGATCGAGGCAACCGAGAGATCGATCTCGCCGGCAATGATCAGCAGCGCCATGGCGAGCGCGATCAGCGCCTTTTCCGTGAAGTTGAAGGTCGCATCCGAAAGTGACCAGGGCGACAGGAAGTAGGGCGATGCGAAGGAATTGACGATGAAAAGGATCACGGCGACGGCAAGGAGCAGCGTCGGCCAGGAAAAGAAGGCCGCGCGCCACGGCTTCTCCAGCCGGTCGGGGATCAGTCTGGTTTCGTGCGCTACATCGGTCACTTATGCAGTCTCCGCAGTCTTGAGGATCAGCCGCGCGCCGCGCTTTTCGCCGCGACTGTTCAGCACCACCGCCAGGATGATCGCGGCGCCGGAAATCGCCATCTGCCAGAAGGGCGAGATGTTGATGACGGGCAGTGCCACGTTGATGACGCCGAGGAACAGTGAGCCGAGCACGGCGCCTGCCACCTTGCCCACCCCGCCGGAAATCGAGATGCCGCCGATGACGCAGGCCGCGACAATGGTCAATTCATAGCCCTTGGCGACCTCCACCGAGCCGATCACATAGCGCGACACCCAGAGATAGCCGCAGAAGCCGGAGAGAAGGCCGGACAGGCAGAAGGCCCAGAAGGTCGTCTTGCCGACATTGATGCCGGCATAGACCGCCGCGGTCGGATTGACGCCGATGGCGTAGAAGGCGCGGCCGAGCGAGGTGCGGGTCATCAGAACGTAGAAGGCGGCGATGATCGCTGCCGCATACCAGATGAGCAGCGGCAGGCCGAGCAGTTCGATGCGGGTGAGCGCGACGAAATCCGGCGTGAAGGCATCGGCATTCACCCATTGCCCGCCGGCGATCAGGAAGATGACGCCGCGATAGATGGTGAGCGTGCCGAGAGTGACGACGATCGCTGGAATGCCGAGACGCCAGACGAAAAGACCGTTGAAGGCGCCGAGCAGAAGGCCCGAGAGTGCCGCAATCGCCATCAGGACCGGAACCGGCACGCCGGGATAATACTGGTTGATCAGGGCGACGATCATGCCGGAGAGCGCCAGATTGGACGCCATGGACAGGTCGATGGAGCGGGTCAGGATGACGATCATCTGGCCGAGCGCGAGGATCGCCAGGATCGACGTGTCCTCGAGAATGTCCTCCAGCCGCGGCAGCGAGGCGAAGCCGGGGGCGCGCAGATCGGTCGCGAAGATCATTGCGGCGATGACGAGCAGCAGCCAGATCTCGCGTGAGCGGAACAGGGACTTCATGCGGCTTCTCCAATGCCTGCGGCCGCGCGCACCAGCATTTCCGGCTTCAGCTCCTTGTCGTTGACGAACTCCGCGGCGATGCGGCCCTCGCGCATGATGATGATGCGGTCGCTCATGCCCATGACCTCCGGCAGTTCGGAGGAGACCATGATGACGGCGAGGCCCTGGGAAGCCAGTTCGCTCATGAATTCATGCACGGCGGCCTTGGAGCCGATGTCGATCCCCTTGGTCGGCTCGTCGAGGATGATGACGCGCGGCTTCGTCGCCAGCCACTTGGCGATGACGACCTTCTGCTGGTTGCCGCCGGACAGATTGCCGACATTCTGATCGAGGGATGCTGCGCGAAGGTCCAGCCGCTCGGCATATTCGCGCGCCAGCTTGAACTCTTCGGCCAGCCGCAGGAAGCCATTCTTCGATGTCGAGGCGAGCGAGGGCAGGGTGATGTTCTGGTAGATCGGCATGCCGGTGACGGCGCCCTGCTTGCCGCGATCCTCCGGCACGTAGACGATGCCCCTCGCGACGGCTTCGGCCGGCGAGCGGATGACGGCGATCTGGCCATCGATGTTGACCGCGCCCTTGGAGGGCTTGGTGATGCCGAATAGGGACTGCATGAACTCGCTGCGGCCGGCGCCGACGAGGCCGTAGAAGCCGAGGATTTCGCCCTGGCGCAGCGAAAAGCCGATATCGGCGAATTCCGTGGGATGACAGTAGCCGGCCACCTTCAGGATTTCCGGGCCGGGCTCGACCTGCTTCTTCGGAAACACCTGGTCGACAGCGCGGCCGACCATCATCTTCACGATCTCGTCCTGCGAGGTGTCCTTCAAGAGCCCGTGGCCGACCATTTCGCCGTCGCGGAAGACGGTGTAGCGGTCGGCAATCCGGTAGATCTCGTCGAACTTGTGAGAGATGAACAGGATCGCCTTGCCCTGGGACTTCAAAATCTCGACCAGCGCGAAGAGATCCTGGATTTCCTTGTGCGAAAGGGCAGCCGTCGGTTCGTCCATGATGACGATCTCCGCATTGATGGAGAGCGCCCGCGCGACGGCGACGAGGTGCTTGTTGGCGATGCTGAGGTCTTTCAGCCGCGTTTCGGCGTGAATATGACCGGCGCCGATGTCGGCAAGCAACGTGCGCGCGCGGCTGTTCATGGCCTGCCAGTCGATCATCCGGAAACGCGTCTTCGGCGCATGGCCGAGGAAGATGTTTTCGGCCACCGACAATTCGTCGAAGAGGACGGTTTCCTGGTGTATGGCGGTAATGCCCGCCTGGAAAGCGGCATGCGGGGAGGCGAGCGCGACCGGCCGGCCATCAACCCTGATCTCGCCTTCGTCCGGCTGGTAGATGCCGGTCATGGTCTTGACCAGCGTCGACTTGCCGGCGCCGTTTTCGCCGATCAGCGCGGTCACTTCGCCGGGATAAAGGTCGAGGGCGACACGGTGCAGCGCGCGCACGCCGGGAAAGCTCTTCGATATGCCCGAGAGCGTGATCTTTGGTGGCTTCTGGGTTTGCATGGTCATCGCGCTAGAGATCGGAGCGTCGTTGGCTGCGCCGAATGTTCGGCGGCCTGCAATCGAGGGAAAAAGACCGGCGGAGCAATGCCCCGCCGGCCGGTGTCGTCCGGTTGTCAGTAGATCTTGGAGAACTTGTCGATGTTCGACTTGTCGAACTGGTACGGCGCTGCCATGGCGGCGGAGTTCGTGTCATCCAGCGTGATCTCGCCGACCTTGCCGATCGAGAAGGTCTCGCCGGGCTTGGCTTCCTTGCCCTTGATCAGCTGGTCGGACAGGTAGACGGCCGAATAGCCGAGGTCGATCGGGTTCCAGAGCGCGACGGCCTGGGAGGCGCCGTTGTCGATGAACTTCTTGAACTCGGACGGCAGAGCGAGGCCCGTGACGTTGATCTTGCCGATCAGGTTCTGGTCGGTGACGACCTGGGCAGCGGCAACGACGCCGACGGTCGTCGGTGCGATGATCGCCTTCAGGTTGGGATAGGTGGCGATCAGGCCCTTGGCTTCGTTGGTCGACTTGACGGAGTCGTCGTCACCATAGACCACGGCGTCGAGCTTGATGTTCGGGAACTTCTCCGGAAGCACCTTCTTGGCAGCGTCGATCCAGGCGTTCTGGTTGGTCGCCGTCGAGGAGGCGGAGAGAATGGCCACTTCGCCGCCATCCGGCATGTAGTCGGCGGCAAGCTTGATGATCGTTTCGCCGATCAGGTTGGTGTCGGACGGGTTCAGGTGCAGCATGCGGCCGTCCTGGGCGACACCGGAATCCCACGAGATGACCTTGATGCCGCGTTCCATGGCCTTCTTGAGCGCGGGGACGACGGCGTCCGGGTCGTTCGCGGAAATCGCGATCGCATCGACCTTCTGGGCGATCAGCGAGTTGATGATTTCGATCTGACCTTCGGCGGTGGCCGATGTCGGGCCGGTATAGATCACCTCCACATCGCCCAGTTCCTTGGCGGCTTCTTCCGCGCCCTTGGCCGCGGCGTCGAAGAAGCCGTTGCCGAGCGACTTGACGACCAGCGCGATGCGCTCGGCTGCCATGGCCTGGGTTGTCATCATGGCCGCGGCGATCGCGGTCGTCATTGCCAGTTTCTTCAGCAGACTCATCTTGGTCCTCCCTTGCTGATAAATGCCTTCCCGGGCTCATGCCACGGACGAAGGTCGCTCCCTTGCAGTCTTATCCGCGACGATCAGCGACACGCCCGCATCCTCCAGCATGCGGCGGTCCTCGTCTCGAATTCCGTTGTCTGTGATGATTGTGGTGATGCGCTCCAGCCGACACAGGATCAGGCTTGAACGCTTCCTGAACTTGGACGAGTCCACCAGCACCACCAGTTCGTCGGCCTGGTCGATCAGCTTCTGCTCCGCCTGGATGAGAAGCGGGTCTGCCTCCATCAGTCCAAGATGGCTCAGGCCCTGAGCGCCCATGAACATCCGCTTTGCGTAGAAGTTGCGCGTCACGTCGTTGTCGAACGGGCTCAAAATGATGTTCTGCTCGCGGTAGATGACGCCACCCGACAGCATGATCGTGTTCTTCGAGTGCTTCAGAAGATGTTCGGCGATCGGAAAGGAGTTCGTGAAGATCTGCATGCGGCGGTTCGCCAGCGGATGCACCATCTGGAACGTCGTCGTGCCGCCGTTGATGATGATCGGGTCACCGTCATTGCAGAGTTCGACCGCCTTCAGGGCGATTGCGCGCTTCTGCGCGATGTTGATCGTTTCGTTGACGGAAAAGGGTCGGCCGGCCAGGCCCGGAAACTGCGGCGGGTTGATCGCCTCGGCGCCGCCGCGCACCCGGCGCAGCTTCTTTTGAACGTGAAGCGTCGCGATATCCCGCCGGATCGTCGCTTCGGACGACTCCGTCAGGTCGACCATTTCGGCCACGGTCACGACAGGCTTTTCCTGGACCGCGGACAGAATGATGCGATGGCGTTCCTTCTCGTGCATGTGGCTCCTCCTGGGGATGATGCTTTCACCAAACCGTCACTCTGTCAATCAAGATCAATCAAAATAAGTCATATTGCGCTGCAATATGATTGTTTTTGACCATTAATGATTGACTGAGGTCAGTATTTGGGGCATCCGTAGACGAAAATCACATGGTCTGCACTTGGTCTGCATGTGCGCAGGGAGGAAACGATGGCGGAGAAGCAAGCCGGTTCGCGGCTGGAAAATCTGTGGGATGGCGGCCGCGCAGCGGGTATGAGCGAGCCGGAACTGCTGCTCTACCGGTCCAATCTGCTGGGCTCTGACAAGCGCGTGACCAATTACGGTGGGGGCAATACCTCGGCCAAGGTCATGCAGAAGGATCCGCTGACCGGCGACATGGTCGAGGTGCTCTGGGTCAAGGGGTCCGGCGGTGATGTCGGCACCATCAAGATGGACGGTTTCTCCACCCTCTACATGGACAAGCTGCGGGCGCTGAAGAACCTTTATCGCGGCGTCGAATTCGAAGACGAGATGGTCGGCTACCTGCCGCATTGCACCTTCAATCTCAATCCGCGCGCGGCCTCGATCGATACGCCGCTGCATGCCTATGTTCCCAAGAAGCATGTCGACCATATGCATCCGGACGCGATCATCGCGATCGCCGCCTCCGCCAACAGCCGCGAATTGACGAAGAGGATTTTCGGCGACGACATCGGCTGGCTACCCTGGAAGCGGCCGGGCTACGAGCTTGGCCTGTGGCTCGAGAAATTCTGCCTCGACAATCCCGATGCCAAGGGTGTCGTGCTGGAGAGCCACGGCCTGTTTACCTGGGCCGATACGGCGGAAGAGTGCTATGCCTTGACGATCGACATCATCAACCAGGCAATCGCCTGGTTCGAGACCGAAACGGCCGGAAAAGCCGCCTTCGGCGGCGTCAAGCACAAGACGCTTGCCGCCAAGGAGCGGCAAGAGGTTGCTGCAAGCCTGATGCCGGCCATTCGCGGCATGGTCTCCGGCGAAGTCCACATGGTAGGACATTTCGACGATTCCGATGCCGTTCTGCAGTTCGTCTGCTCCAAGGACATGGAAGCGCTTGCGGCCCTCGGCACCAGCTGCCCGGACCATTTCCTGCGCACCAAGATCCGCCCGCTGGTGGTCGAATTCGAACCTGCAAACCCGGATATCGAAGCGACGCTCGCCAGCCTTGCTCCGAGCGTCGAACAGTACCGCAAGGACTATGCGGCCTATTACGAGCGCTGCAAGCACGATAACAGCCCGGCCATGCGCGATCCGAACGCGATCGTCTATCTGGTGCCCGGCGTTGGCATGATCACCTTCGCCAAGGACAAGGCGACGGCGCGCATTTCCGGCGAGTTCTACACCAATGCCATCAATGTCATGCGCGGCGCTTCCGCTGTGTCTGAATATTGCGGCCTGCCGGAGCAGGAGGCCTTCGACATCGAGTACTGGCTGCTCGAAGAGGCAAAGCTGCAGCGCATGCCTAAACCGAAGAGCCTTGCCGGACGGGTGGCGATCGTCACGGGCGGCGCCGGCGGCATCGGCTCGGCGACGGCGGCGCGGCTTCTCTCGGAAGGCGCCTGTGTTGTGCTCGCCGACATCGATGCGGCGGCGCTCGAAAAGACGGCCGCACAGCTTTCCTCCGCCTATTCGAAGGATGTCGTGCGCACCGTCGACATGAACGTGACGGATGAGGTTGCGGTCGCCAGCGCCTATGCAGACATGGCGGTGCAGTTCGGCGGCGTCGACATCGTCGTTTCCAATGCCGGGATTGCGTCGTCCGCTCCTGTCGAGGAGACTTCGCTGGAGCTTTGGAACCGCAATATGTCGATCCTGTCGACGGGCTATTTCCTGGTGGCGCGCGAAGCCTTCAAGATGCTGCGCAAGCAGGGGATCGGCGGGTCGATGATCTTCATCGCCTCGAAGAACGGCCTTGCCGCCTCGCCCAATGCCTCGGCATATTGCACGGCCAAGGCGTCGGAAATCCATCTCGCCCGCTGCCTGGCGCTCGAGGGCGCGGAGGTCGGCATTCGCGTCAATGTCGTCAATCCCGACGCGGTGCTGCGCGGCTCGAAGATCTGGTCCGGCGAATGGCTCGACCAGCGCGCCTCGACCTACAAGACGGACAAGGAAGGCCTGGAGGAAATGTACCGCCAGCGCTCGATGCTGAAGCGGTCGGTCCTGCCCGAGGATATCGCCGAGGCCGTCTATTTCTTCGGATCGGAAGCGTCTTCCAAGTCGACCGGCAACATCATCAACGTCGATGCGGGCAACGTGCAGGCGTTCACGCGCTAGCGCCGGCTGGGACGGATGGGAGGAGGACAACATGATTGAAAAAGACGTTATCGCACGCGTCAACGACGCCGCATCGGCCGCTCTGAGGGCCGACTACAACGCCCTTGGCGAGCAGCTTGCCCGCCGTGGCATCGACATCGATGTCGTGAAGGCGAAGGTCGCTGCCTACGGCGTGGCCGTTCCGTCCTGGGGTGTGGGCACCGGCGGCACCCGGTTTGCCCGCTTTCCAGGCGCCGGCGAGCCGCGCAACATTTTCGACAAGATGGATGACTGCGCGGTCATCCATCAGCTGACCGGCGCGACGCCGTCGGTCTCCCTGCATATCCCGTGGGACAAGGCCGATCCGGCCGACCTGAAGGCGAAGGCGGAGGAAACCGGCCTCGGCTTCGATGCGATGAACTCGAACACGTTCCAGGATCAGGCCGATCAGGCGCATTCCTACAAATACGGTTCGTTGAGCAATGCCGACGGCGCGACGCGCCAGCAGGCCGTCGAGCACAACATCGAATGCATCGAGATCGGCAAGGCGATCGGTTCCAAGGCGCTGACGGTCTGGATCGGAGACGGTTCCAACTTCCCGGGCCAGACGAATTTCACGCGGCAGTTCGAACGCTACCTGGACGCCATGCGCTCGGTCTACAAGGCGTTGCCGGATGACTGGCGCATCTTCACCGAGCACAAGATGTACGAGCCCGCCTTCTATTCGACGGTCGTACAGGATTGGGGCACCAATTTCCTGATTGCGCAGGAACTGGGCGACAAGGCCTATTGTCTCGTCGATCTCGGCCATCACGCGCCGAACGTCAATATCGAGATGATCGTCGCCCGGCTCATCCAGTTCGGCAAGCTCGGCGGCTTCCACTTCAACGATTCGAAGTATGGCGACGATGACCTCGATACGGCGTCGATCGATCCGTACCGCCTGTTCCTCGTCTTCAACGAACTCGTTGATGCTGAACTGCGCCAGCCCAAGGGCTTCAACCCTGCCCACATGCTCGACCAGTCGCACAATGTCACCGACCCGATCGAGAGCCTGATGGTGTCGGCAATGGAGGTGCAGCGCGCCTATGCCGCAGCCCTGCTGGTCGATCGCAAGGCGCTGCAGAACTTCCAGGAAGGCAATGACGCGCTGATGGCGACATCGACCCTCAAGCGGGCATTCCGCACCGATGTCGAGCCGATCCTTGCCATGGCTCGGCTGGAGAAGGGCGCGGCCATCGATCCGGTTGCGGCTTTCCGTGCCGCCGGCTACCGCGCGAAGGTGGCTGGCCTGCGGCCTGCGGTTTCTGGCGGTGGCGGCGGCATCGTCTGAGGTCTCAGTCAACCATTGTTCGGTACCCGGACAAATTCGGTTTGACTTCGAAGCTCTGTTCCTGTGTGTTTGACGAGACGTCCGGCCGTCAGGTCGGGCGAGTCCTTTTCATCAGTCACAGACGAATGCCTCATGACCCAGACCGTTGCCTATCAAGCCGCCAGGATCTTCGACGGAGAGCAGTTCCATGAGGATTGCGCTTTGCTCGTGCGTGACGGTCGCGTGGCGGGCATCGTGCCGCGGTCCAAGATTCCGGCCGATTGCCGGATCGTTCCGGCCGGGGGATTGATCGTGCCCGGCTTCGTTGACCTGCAGGTCAATGGCGGCGGCGGCGTGCTCTTCAACAACGATCCGTCGGTCGACGGCATCAGGACGATCTGCTCGGCCCATGCGAAGTACGGGACGACGGCGCTGATGGTGACGCTGATCACCGACACGCCGTCCGTGCGAGACCGGGCGCTTGCGGCTGGCCGATCAGCGGTTGGGGCCACTGTGCCGGGCTATCTCGGGCTGCATCTGGAAGGGCCGCATCTGTCGGTGGCACGCAAAGGCACGCACGATCCGAGCCTGATCCGGGACATGACGGCGGACGATCTTGCGGCGCTGACATCGGCTGCCGGCACCTTCGGCGTCGCCAAAACCACGATCGCGCCGGAAAATGTCTCGGCCGACCAGGTGCGGGCGCTCGTTGCTGCCGGCTATCATGTCAGTCTCGGTCACACCGATTGCAATGCCGCGACCGCCTTTGCCTATGTGGAGGCGGGCGCGACGCTCGTCACGCACATCTTCAATGCAATGAGCCAGCTACAGAACCGCGAGCCGGGTCTCGTCGGCGCGGCACTTTCCGCGCCCGAACTCCATTGCGGCCTGATTGCCGATGGCCATCACGTGAACTGGACGACGACGGCTGTTGCCATGCGGGCAAAGGTCGGCCCCGGGCGCATCTTCGTCGTGACCGACGCCATGTCCTGCATCGGCACCGAGGAGGAGACCTTCACCCTGAATGGCCGGACGATCTACCGGCGCGACGGACGATTGACGCTGGCCGACGGAACGCTTGCGGGCGCGGATATCGACATGCTGCAATGCCTGCGTCTCGTCCATGACAGGTTGGGGCTCTCGCTCGAAGAGGCGCTGCGCATGGTGGCGCTCTATCCCGCCCGGGCCATTGGCGCTGACAGGAAAGGACACCTGTCGGAAGGCTCCGACGCGGATTTCGTGGTCCTCACAGCGGATCTCGACTTGTGCTCGACCTGGATCGGCGGCGCCTGCGTGCATTCGGCCACGAAGGCTGACTGACGCTGTTCACCAATGTTCTCAGCCCGCGAGGCGGCCGCCTGTCAGTGGTTTCGGGACGCCGGTCGTCGTCGGAAAACTGATCGGCAGTCCGCGCAGCACGCGGACGGCGAGGAAGGCGAAGCACTCGGCTTCCACCGCGTCGCCTCGCCAGCCGAGCACCTCGGCGGGATGGACCTCGACGCGGGCCCGCTCAGCGAGCATCCTCATCAGTGTGGGATTGTGCCGGCCGCCGCCGCTGACATAGATCGATGCCGGCCGTTGCGGCAGCAGGTCGAGCGCCTTGCCGACGGCACTGGCGGTAAAGGCTGTCAGCGTCGCGGCCCCGTTTTCCAGTTCCAGCCCGTCCGCCATGTCTGCCGTAAAGGAGAAGCGGTCCAGAGATTTTGGGTAAGGGGCGGTCAGATAGGGATGTTCGAGAAGCCGTGCGAGACGGTCCTCGTCGACCTTGCCGGCGCCTGCGAACGCCCCGTCGACATCCATCTCGCCCTTGCCGTGGCGCTTGACGAAATCATTGATCGGCGCGTTGGCGGGCCCTGTGTCGAAGGCGACGAGCTGGCCGGCACCATCGGTCCAGGTGACGTTGCCGACACCGCCGAGGTTGAGGATGGCGGCGCGGCCATGGCTTTCGGCGGTCTTCAGCAGGGCCGCATGATAGGCGGCGGCAAGCGGAGCCCCCTGTCCGCCCGTTCTGACGTCGATGCTGCGGAAATCATAGGCGACCTTGACGCCGAGCAGCTCGCTCATCAGCGCGCCGTCGCCGAGCTGGCGGGTCGCGCCGATGCGGCCGGGTTGCGGCGCGCGGTGGAGAACGGTCTGGCCATGGAAGCCGACGATGCCGATCTCGCTCATCGACAGACCGGCGTCCTCGACCAGGGCAGCAACGGCGGCCGATTGCGCACGGGTGAGGGTCTCCTCGGCTTCTGCGAATATCTCGGGTTCAGGTCCGTCGAAATTCCACTGCCGGGCCTGCTTCAGGGTTTCCTCAAGCAGGTCGCGCGTGTCCTTGGGATAGGGAGCGAGCGTGTAAGCGCCGAAGGCTTCGATGCGCTCGCCGTCGGTCTTCAACAGAGCGACGTCGATATTTCCGTCGAGCACCGTGCCCGTCATCAGTCCCACAGCCCAGATAGGGTCCACGCTTCAATCCTCCGGAACGAAAACGGCCGCCCGGTTCCGCGCGGCCTTCAATCGGGAATGCGCCGGCGGGCGCGCTCAGGGGAGCTGCATCACGGAGAAGAACAGGCCCAGCTGCCGGATGGCATTCGCAAAGCTCTCATATTCGACCGGCTTGGTGATGTAGACATTGGCGCCCAGATCGTAGCAGCGCTGGATTTCCATCTCGTCGTCCGTGGTCGTCAGGATGACGATCGGCAGGCGCTTGGTGTACTGGTTGCTCTTGACCTGCTCGAGGATTTCCGTGCCGGACATGTCCGGCAGGTTGAGATCGAGCAGGATCAGCAGGTAGCGGTCCGCCGACACTTCGCCGCTGCGGTCTTCGCCCAGAATGAAGTCGAGCGCCGAGGTGCCGTCGGTGAACGGCATGATCTGGTTGCTGACGCCGGCCCGGCGGATGTTCTTCTCGATCAGTTTCGCATGGCCTTCGTCATCCTCGACCATGACGATGGTCACTTCCTTGCCGCTTGCCTTCATACTCAAACACTCCTCAGGACCTGCGTGAGGTCCGCAGGTATTCTCAACGTGAACGTCGATCCGACGCCTGGCTCGGACCGGACAGAAATATCGCCGCCAAGGTTTCTGGCCAGGGACCGGACATGCGCAAGGCCGATGCCTTCACCTGTCTGATCCTGCGGACCCGCCCGGCGGAAAAGCTCGAAGACCCGTTCCATGTCGTCGGCGCTGATGCCGCGACCATTGTCGATCACTTCGGCTTCGAGCATCTTCCCCTTCAGGCTTGCCTTGACGACAACCTGCGGCGGACGATTCTTGTTCCGGTACTTCAGAGCATTATCGATGAGGTTGGTAAATATCTGCTCAAGAGAAAGCCGGTCGCTGACGATAAACATTGGTTGCGACTGGACCTCAATCGAGCCATCGGCGGAGTCGGCGATGTGGAACAGGCTTGCCGCGCTGTTGTCGAGGATTTCCTTGAGATTGAAGCGTTCCGGCTTCAACTGGCGGCGGCCGTCGCGGGAGATTTTCAGGATGGCGCTGATCAGCCCGTCCATCTTGGCCGTCGAGGATCGGATGAAGGACAGCGCTTCCGGCACGTCCTCCCTCGCGGCGTTCCGCGCGTCGACAATTTCCCGTTCGCTGAGCGGTTCTCCGTCTGCCAGCACATAGGCCTGCAACTGCTTCAGGGACATCTCCAGTTCGCTGGTGAAGCCCATGATGTTGACCAGCGGCGCGCGCAGGTCGTGGGTGACGATGTAGGCGTAACGCTGGATTTCCTGGTTTGCCTTGACCAGGTCGTCCGTCCGCTCGACCACGCGCTGTTCGAGGTCCTCGTTCAGCCGCAGAACTTCTCGGCGGGTGGCGTTGATCGACTGGATATGGCGCATGATGACGAAGATGGCGCCGCCAAGCACGATGACGATTGCGACGCCGGCGCCTAGCACGATCCACTTCAGCGTGACCGAGCTGCGAAGCTGCTCGGCGATGTTGGCCTGGATATGGGTATCGGAAATGTCGATGATGTTCTGCATCCGGTTGCGAATGCCATCCATGACCTTCTGGCCGAAGCCCTGCTGGACGACCCGGATGGCCTCCTGCGTGTCTCCGGACTTCGCCAGCCTGACGGTGCTGGCCATTTCCTGCAGCTTGGCATCGATCAGCTCATAGAGCGGCTGCATGTCGGCCTGATAGGAACTGTCCCCGCCGATCAGCCCTGACATCTTCGCCTCGGCGGTGCGGATTTCGCCGACCGCTTCGTTGTACGGGGTCAGGAAATCCTCGTTGAGTGTCAGAAGGTATCCGCGCTGGCCGGTCTCGGCGTCCTGCAGCAGGCTGAACAGGTCGGCAGCGGAACTGCGGATGGCGCGCTCGTCTATGAGCGTCTGGAAGGAATCATGCGTCCGTTGAACGAGAAGAAGCGCGGAACCGATGATCGCAAGCAACATCGCCAGACCGAATATGATCATCAGCAGCGAGGTACGCACGAAGCTCTTACTGAACGTCATCGAATTCCTTTCCTGTGTCGCCAAGCCCCGGGGTTGTCCGGAAGAGCGATGCCGCTCGTCGTCGTTTCCGTCGGTGCGGGCACCACATTATCCATCCGCCTTCCAGTTGCCACCCCCTCCAGCAACAAAACCGCGCCCCCTTTTTAGGAGGGCGCGGCCATGCTTGGGAGGATGGTTAGCCGATCAGGCTTAGTGGCGGCCGAGCCAGGTGTCGATTTCCTTCTCGGCTTCTTCCTGGGTCTTGCCGTAGGCTTCCTGGATGCGACCAGCGAGCTGCTTGCGATTGCCGGCGACGACGTCGAGATCGTCGTTCGTCAGCTTGCCCCACTGGGTCTGGACCTTGCCTTTGAATTGTTCCCAGTTTCCTTCGATCTGATTCCAGTTCATGGGTGTCTCCTTTGTTTGTTGGCTGAATTTTATTCGCCCTGATCAACGTTGCCGGCTGTCTTTCGTTCCCGGCAAGCGCTTTTTTTTGGTTCTGGTTTTTGGTTCTGGAGATTCCGCGGACGGTGGAAGGAACAAAAGCGCGAGGGTCGACGTTGTCCTGTCAGTTATCAATGCAATCCAACAACGACAGGAGACGCACATGGCTACTGCCACTGTTCTGAAGAATAATGCGAAGACCGATTACGCCAGCGCTGCCGATATCGAAGAGCAGCTGCAGAAGTTGAGCGCAGACGTCGCGGCCCTGACCAAGACGATGGCCGATTTCGGCAACGGCAAGATGGATGAAGCCGTCAAGCAGGCTCGCAGCCTCAAGGATGACATGGTGGAAAAGTCCGCCGTCGTCGCGGCCGACACGAAGAAGCGGCTTGTCAGCGCCGAAAGCGATTTCGAAGACCAGGTTCGCGCTCATCCGCTGGCCGCTATCGGCATCGCAGCCGGTGTCGGCTTTCTTGCGGCGCTCATGTCCAAAAGGTGAGTTCGTGACTTCAATCGCGGGACTGATCACCCGGACCCTCGTCGGCAGTTTTTTGCCGACGACGGAGAAGGTTCAGCGTAACGCGCTCGGCGGCGCCATCATCGCGGTTCTGGTCATGACGGCCTATATCGCGGCGATGTTTGCTGCCTGGTTCGCGCTGTTGCCGCTCTACGGGCCTGCTATCAGCTGTGCCCTCATCGCGGCGGCGACGCTCGTTCTCGCGCTGATCGTCTGGGGTGTCACCGCCGAACTCAACAGGCGTGCGCGTCACCGGCTGCAGCTGGAGCGTCAGGCTCGGGCCGCGTCGATCGACAGCCAGCTCGTTCAGGGCGCGATGTCGACGTTGCCGGCAATGGTTCGGGAAAGCCCGATCGCCACGCTCGTCTTTGTATCCGGCCTTGCCTACGCGCTGATGAAATCCCAGCGAGCCGATCCGAAATCGGATTGAGCCTCGGCTTTCATCGGGCTGGCGGGCTGGCAGAGGAAACACCCACACTTCCATTATGGAAGGAAAGGATAAGAAAATGGCTACCACCGCAAAGGTCCTTCAGGCTCATTCTCACGCGGAAGACATCGACATCGGTTTGCCGAAGGCCTACCGCAAGGAAATGGCCGGTCATCTGACGGAGATCCTGAACGGCACCTACAAGCTGACGATCAAGAGCCACATCTATCACTGGAACGTGGTCGGCCCCCTGTTTAAGCCGCTGCACGAACTGACGGAAGCGCATTACGAAGCGCTGTTCGCCGCGGCGGACGTGATCGCCGAGCGCATTCGTGCGATCGGCCATCTGGCGCCGGTCGACATGGGCGCCACCGCCAACTTCACGCCGAAGACCGGCGATACGGCGCATGACACCGCCAAGGGCATGGTCGCAGATCTGATCGCCGACCATGAAGACGCCGTGAAGAAGATGCGCAAGGCGGGCGAGAAGGCTGGCGACGCCGGCGACCTCGTCACCGAAGACATGCTGACCCAGCATCTCACCTTCCACGAAAAGGCGCTGTGGATGCTGCGCGCCATCATTTCCGATTGATGGACTGCGCGTTTCGCGATTGACCGACGGCGGCTCATCCGCCGCCGGTCCGCGAATTTGAAATACGAGACATGAAGAGGAGGCTGACGATGGAACATGATCTGTTGCGCCAGGCCAAGTCTGTCAGGGACGACGCGTCGCTGAACGACCAGGAAAAGATCAAGAAGCTGCGCGAGCTTTATGAATATGCCCGCGGAGAACAGCGTGCCGCGAGCGAGAGCTCGATGGTCGATGACGACGGCCTGAACGATGCGTTCCGCACGATCGAGATGGCGCTTGCCGATCTTGGCGACGACATGCAGAGCGATGCGGACGAGAAAGGCGCGGCGACCCTCTAGGAGCTGCGCCTACTTCTTTTTCTCGGCAGCCGCCTTTTCCGCGGCGTCGAGTTTTTCAAGCAGATCGATAAGTCGTTCAGGGGTTCCCTGCTCCATGATGCCGTCGTAGAAGGTGCGCAGGCTCCCCTCGATCAATTTGGTCGCCTGATCCTTTCTGCCTTTTCCGATTGGGTTGCCGTTCTCATTTTCGGTTTTCTCAGACGCCATTATGCCCCGTCCATCTGGTGTGCTTGCATGGCGTTTCATCTCCCGGGATGCTGTCGGCCATACCTGATAATCGACAACTTGAAAAAAAGTTCCGCGGAAGGGAACTTTTTTCTGGACCAGACGTTTTCTTCCGGATTGAGTCTTGGTTTCCTAATCTGGAGATATTTCATATGTCGTTGACCGCACGCGTCGCTACCCACCTTCCGTACCTCCGACGCTTTGCCCGGGCCGTCACCGGTTCTCAGACTTCAGGCGACGCCTATGTCGCCGCCATGCTTGAGGCCTTGATCGAGGATCTCTCGCTTTTCTCGGACACCGGCAATGACCGTGTCAGCCTCTACAAGCTGTTCGTCCAGATCTTCGAGCGGCTGGATGTCGACGTCACTCCGCTGGAATCACCCTTCGCCTGGGAGAAGCGGGCCGCCGCGAACCTTGCCAACCTGCCGAAGACGGAGCGCATCGCGTTCCTGCTCATTTCGGTCGAAGGTTTCTCCTCCTCCGATGCAGCCAAGATTCTCGACGTCGACGAAGCCCAGTTCTCGCGGCTGATAGAGGAAGCCGCCCGCCAGATTTCGCAGCAGGTCGCCACCGACATCATGATCATCGAGGACGAACCGCTCATTGCGCTCGACATCGAGCAGATGGTCGAGGACCTCGGCCATCGGGTGACCGGCGTGGCGCGCACGCACACGGAAGCCGTGGCACTTTTCAAGAAGACCTCCCCGAAGATGATCCTCGCCGACATCCAGCTTGCCGATGGCAGCTCCGGCATCGACGCGGTCAACGACATCCTCAAGGAGGACATGATGCCCGTGATCTTCATCACGGCGTTCCCGGAGCGGCTGCTGACGGGTGAACGCCCCGAGCCGGCGTTCCTTGTGACAAAGCCGTTCAACCCGGACATGGTGAAGGCTTTGATCAGCCAGGCTCTGTTCTTCAATGAGAAGGTGAAGGAACAGGCGTAACAGATCGGCTGCGCAAACCGGTTTCGAAGGTTCATTTGCGGCACCGTCGGCGATGGTCGACGGGCGCCCCACCGAGGGTTTTGACTGGTGCATAGATTGTCGTGGGTTGAGTCGGGGGAAATTGACGCGTTGTCGCGCGATTTCTTTATCCATGCTCTTCTCGATATGGGCGCCTGTTATCTGCTCTATGACGAGAGTGACAAGTGTATCTGCATAACCCGTCTGCCGGAGCCCTGGTCGCGTACGATTGAGGAGACACCCACCGATCTGCGCCTTTTCGGTCCGGAGATCGCTGATCGGCTGAGCGCCCTGAAGAAGGGGTTGACGGATCCCGGCATGCAAGACCGCATCGATGTCAGTCCCGACGAGGAGACCGTTTTCGAATTCCGCTGCCGAAAGGTCGATATTCCCGAACGCGGCCGCTATTTCATCACGTCGATCACCGACAAGTCCGAGGAGCGGCAGCGGGAAAAGCTGTTGCGCACCCTGCTTCTGGAAGTCAGTCACCGCTCGAAGAACCTTCTTGCCGTGGTCCAGGGCATCGCGTCGCAGACGGCACGGTTTTCCGGGTCGCTCGATTCCTTCCTGCAGAAGTTCAGGGGCAGGCTCTATGCCCTGTCCCAGTCTCAGGACCTGGTGACCGAATCGAGTTGGCAGGGGGCGACCTTCCTCGATCTTTTGCGCGGGCAGCTCTCCCGCTATGTGGCGGACACCTCGACCGCCATCGAGGTCTCGGCCGAGAATATCCTTCTGTCGCCGAATGCCGCCATGCATGTGGGCCTCGCGCTGCATGAGCTGATCATCAATGCCATCAGCCATGGTGACATCCTGAAGGGAACCGGAACGGTTCGCGTCAGCTGCCACCGCATCCAGACAGCTGCCGGGTTGGAGATCAGGATCGTCTGGACGGAGCAGCCCTCGTCGGGCACCTTCGAGGAGGCGAAGTCGATCGAGGGGCAGTTCGGCAGCACCGTGCTGCAGAAGGTCGTGCCGGCTTCGGTCAACGGCCGTGCGATCCACCGCGTCGACGAGAGCGGCATCCACTACGAATTGACGTTCCCGGCAGACGTCCGCGACTGATTTCGAACCGCGACACACTCAAGTAAAGGAACAAACACGGCCTGCAATCGTTGTCCGTGGCCTTGGGGACAAAGCCTATGACAGCCATGAGACGGCCGAGTTACAGCCATAAGAGAATCAATCTGGACGGTCTTCTCAACCTTCTTGCGAGACTGTCCCTGATCGTGCTTGCCTTTTTCGCATGCATTGCGGCGATGGATTACGCGCAGGTCATCATCGCGCCGGTCGTACTGGCGGTCGTCATCGGGCTCATGCTCGCGCCGCTGGCCTTGCGGCTGGAGCGGATCGGCTTCTCGCCCTGGCTGTCTTCCGGCGTGGTGGTTCTGGCGCTTCTCATTCTCATCATGGGCACCATTATCGCATTTGCAGTGCCAATCTCCGCATGGGTGGATAAGGCACCGGAGATATGGCAGTCGCTGCAATTGCGCATTTCCGACTGGCGATCGACGATTTCCTCGCTCAACGCATTCTGGGAACGGCTGGGTCAGGTCGCAGGCGATGCGAGCAAGATGAAGGTCGCCGTCGACGGCAACAGTGGCGTCGAAACGGTGATCACACTGGCGCCCGGTTACGTCGCGGAGCTCATCCTCTTCCTGCTCAGCCTCTATTTCTTCCTGGCCACTCGCGACAACTTCCGCTTTCTCGTCCTGTCGCTGTGCATAACCCGGCCGCTACGCTGGCGGGCGGCGCGGATATTCCGCGATACCGAATACCTGATGTCGCGCTATCTCCTGTCGATCTCGATCGTCAATGTCGCGCTTGGCATCGTCGTCGGCCTGGCGCTCTGGCTGATCGGTGTGCCGTCGCCCTTCCTGTGGGGCATGCTGGCGACGGTTCTCAACTACGTCGTCTATGTGGGCCCGGCGGTGATGACGGTGATCCTTCTGGCGGTCAGCCTGGCAACGAACGACACGACGGGCGCCACCCTGTTGCCGCCGGCGGTCTACCTTTCCCTGAACTTCATCGAATCCCAGTTCGTCACGCCGCGCGTGCTCGGCTCATCGGTGACGATCAATCCCTTCCTGATTTTTCTGGCTCTGACATTCTGGCTCTGGCTCTGGGGGCCGATCGGTGGCTTCATCGCCGTTCCGTCATTGTTGATCTGCTCGGCGATCCTGACCAACATCATCCCGACGCTAGCCATCGGAGAGCCGATACCTCCTAGGAGAAACGCGTGAAAATTTTCAAATGCAGCAATTGTGACAATGAAGTTCATTTCGACAATCATGTCTGCGTCAATTGCGGCGCATCTCTCGGTTACAGTCCCGAGACGTTCGAGATGCTGTCCTTCACCGAGCAACTGCCAAGCGGACGCATAAGATGCGCCAACGCCGACAGCGCCAATTGCAACTGGCTCGTCGATGGGAACGAGGGGCATGCCTTCTGTGTTGCCTGTCGGCTGAACCTGATGGTGCCGGACCTGTCCAATCCGGAGCATGCCGAGCGCTGGCGCCGGCTCGAGAGCGCCAAGCGCCAGTTCATATACGGGCTGATGCGGCTCGGCCTGCCGATCGTGTCGCGCGAGGAGGATCCCGAGGAAGGGCTGGCCTTCGAGCTCCTGGCCGATCAGCCTGGCGGCGACAGTGGCTCGGTGCTGACCGGGCACGACAATGGTCTGATCACGATCAACATTGCCGAGGGAAGTGATCCGGAGCGCGAGGCGCGCCGCGAGGCGCTCGGTGAGCCGTTCCGCACCATGATCGGGCATTTTCGTCACGAGTCCGGCCATTATTACTGGAACCGTCTGGTGCGCGACCAGGGCAGGATTCCCGAGGCCCGGCCGATTTTCGGGGACGAGAGCGAGAACTACGCCGACGCGCTGCAGCGCTACTACGCGAATGGTCCGGCTGCCGCATGGCAGGAGCACTTCATCAGCGCCTATGCGTCGAGCCATCCCTGGGAGGACTTTGCCGAGAGCTGGGCGCATTACCTCCATATCGTCGACGGGCTGGAGACGGCGCAGTCATACGGTCTGAAGTCCACGACCGCGGCGATGCCTTACGATCCCTACGATTCCGCCCAGCCGGTCGAACAACTGGTCAAGGCCTGGGTTTCGCTCTCGATTGCCGTCAATGCCGTCAACCGGAGCATCGGTCAGCCTGATCTCTATCCCTTCGTCTTTTCCGACGACGTGATCGGAAAGCTGCGCTTCATCCACCGTCTGGTGCACGGAGAAGTCTAAAAAGGAACAAAACTTCGCCATGGCCGTTTCTTCTTCGTGAAAGAACGGAGGCGGCTATGAGCGGCTTTGCAGCAATTCTGGTTTTGGTGGCTTGCCCGGTGGGCTATGGCGAATGCGTGCGTGAACCTGTGCGTGTTGTGTCCTACGAAAACGTCGCGGACTGCAATCGGAACCTGCCCGTTGAAACCAAGCGGGCCGAAAAATACGGTATGAAGATCTATGGCACGTGCAACATCGTCGACGCTAATCTGGTCACGGCCCGTACGCCGATCAATTTCACCGCCGGCGCAAGTGCCTACAAGACTGCCCGCGTCACTGCCGCGCCGACAGGCCAGGCTATGAGCTTCTCCACGTCCGAGTTTGAAAGGACCCTGGCCCAGCGCGCTTCCAACTAGACGCCGAACAGGAGACGACCATGACAAATTCCAGTGAGAAAGACTTCGAAATCCGCAAGATGGCGCAGGATGCGCAGCTCGACGAGGACCTTGAATCGATGGTTCCGCCGACCTGGAGGCGTTCCACGTCCTTCTTCATGGCTGTTCTGTTCTGCCTGATCGCGCTTGCGCTGATCGCAATTCTCTACATTTCTATCGGCTGACGATTCCCGCAGAATACATATTCGCATAAGCTGGCAATCCGTCCGCCCCTTCCGGTTTGGAGTTCGAGAACGCATGGATCTGGCTGGCTTCGTCCAGGCGCATGGCGCCGTTATTTGCCTTGTCATTCTTGCAGCACTGTTTGCCGCGTTCGTATCCGAACGCATGCCGGCGTCGGCGGTCGCCACAATCGGTGCAAGCCTCATCGTCGCGCTGGGGCTGGTGACGACGGACGAGGCGCTCGCGGTCTTCTCTAACAGCGCGGTCATCACGATCTGCGGCATGCTCATCCTGTCGGCAAGCCTGGTGCGTACCGGCGTGCTGGAGGCACTGGCCGGATATGTGGTGGCGGCTGCCTCCAGCCGGCCCCGCAGCGCCCTGGCGATGATGCTTGGCGGATCCGTTCTGTTTTCCTCGCTCGTCAACAGTACGCCGGTCGTCATCGTCCTCATTCCGCTGATGAAGAACCTTGCTTCGGCGCTCGGCACCAATTCCAAACGCCTTTTGATCCCCCTGTCCTATGCGGCCATTCTCGGCGGCACATGCACGCTGATCGGTACGTCCACCAACCTTCTGGTCGACAGCGTAGGCAGACAGGCAGGCCTTCCGCCATTCGGAATTTTCGACATTACCCCGGTCGGGCTGGTCACGGCCGCGGCCGGACTGGCCTTCATGCTGCTTTTCGGCGCACGACTTCTGCCGGCCGACAGCGAAAGCGACGACGATACGGTCGTGCGGCCCGACATCATAACCGAGTTGCGCCTGCGCGACACGTTCGCTTCGCTCGGCAAGCGCTACGGCGACATTTCGGAACTGAAGCCGCGCGGGGTGAAGATCGTCGCGATCTACCGGAACCGGGTGAAGCTCGACCAGGAGGACAAGGCGACGGTCGCGGAGGCGGGTGACCGTCTCGTGCTGCGAACAACTGCGGAGGAACTGGCGACGCTGCGCACCGTAGAGGGCGTGCGTATGGGGCTCAGCGTGCGTGGCCGGTTCAATCCTGAAGACGAAATCCTGCGTGTGAGCATTGCGCCGCAAAGCCCGGCCATCGGTTCCACGCTGCCGAATGCGACCTTCTTTTCCCGGTCCGCCGTCACCGTCGTCGGCGCCAGTCGGTTCCGCAATCTCGCCGGGCCGGACCTCGCCGGCCTGACCCTGAAGCCAGGGGACCGGTTGTGGGTCAGCGGTCCGAAGGAAGAGCTTGCGACACTTTCGCGCGACCGGTCGCTGATTGCCTCCGAAAGCGGACTGGCACCGCCTTTCCGCCGCAACAAGGCAATCCTTGCCATCCTTGCCCTGGTCTTCGTCGTCGTGCTTGCCGCGCTCAATGTCATGCCGATCGTCGGCCTGGTCATCATCGCGGTGGGCTTTCTGCTTCTCATTCGCGGCCTTGATGCAAAGGACGCATGGCCGGCCGTCAACGGCGAGGTGGTCATGCTGATCTTCGGCATGCTGGTGGTGGGGACAGCCATGGAAAAGTCCGGCGCGGCACAGCTGATCGTCGACATCCTGCTGCCGTATCTCAAGGGGCTTTCGCCCTTCATGGTGCTGATCGCCTTCTATGTCCTGATTTCATTCCTGACCGAGATCATCTCGAATGCCGCGGTTGCCATCCTGATGGGGCCGATTGCTGTGTCGGCGGCCGAAGGACTGGACCTGCCGCCGGTCGCGCTGCTGGTGGTGGTCATGTTTGCCGCGAGCGCCAGCTTCGCCACGCCCATCGGCTATCAGACGAACACGCTCGTCTACGGTGCGGCCGACTACCGCTTCGTCGATTTCCTCAAGATAGGTGTACCGATGAACATAGTCTGCGGACTGGCGTCCTGCACGGCGATCTACTTCTTCTTCGTCTGAGGAGACAGTGCGGCCCGCCTGCAGGTGTTGGTCGGCGCTCCGAACTGCGCATAAAAAAATGCCCGGCGTCATGCCGGGCATTTTTGGTCCGTCCGTTGACGGGGCGGTTATACGCCCCGGCGGAACCCACCGAAGATCAGCGAGAGGACGAAGAGGATGATGAAGACGAAGAACAGGATCTTCGCGATGCCGACCGAGGCGCCGGCGATGCCACCGAAACCGAGGGCTGCTGCGACAAGGGCGATAACCAGAAATACCAGGGCGTAGTAAAGCATGTCACTTCTCCTTTGACAGATGCTTGCTAAACGCGTTGGACGCAAAGTCGTTCCCATGGACATGTGAAGGATTTCGTTCATTGTATGAAATTCGCCGGAGGCTGACGAAATTGCAATTTCTGCGGGGAACTTTAACCCGGTGGGCGCCGTTAAGGTGAAAACAGAAACAAATATAAGTGGTTCGAAATGCGTAAGATAGAATCCAGACAAGTTGGCGGGGCGGCTGGCGGGGCCGACGCGTCCGCAGATTTCGCCCATGACGGCATAGCGTCCAAGCTGAAGGAGTTTTACGGGGTCCTCGAAGACGAGGGCATTCCGGACAACCTCGTCCAGCTCCTGGAAAAGCTCGACGCCGCCGAGAAGGCCGAGGCAAAGGTTCAGAGTTCGAAGGGTACAGTCGATGGGTGACAAGACCAAAGCCGGATTTGACTTCAAGAGCCAGCTGCTGACCACCATACCCAGCTTGCGGGCTTTTGCCGTGTCGCTGAGCGGCCATCACGATCGGGCCGACGACCTTGTCCAGGAAACCGTTGTGAAGGCTTGGTCCAAGCAGGAATCGTTCGAGCCGGGTACCAATCTGAAGGCCTGGCTGTTCACCATCCTGCGCAACGAGTTCTATTCCCAGATGCGCAAGAAGGGTCGGGAAGTGTCCGATCCGGACGATTATTACACCTCGCAGATGTCCGTACACCCGAACCAGTACGGATCAGTGGACATGAAGGATTTCCTGCATGCGCTGAAGCAGATCAGCGAAGATCAGCGCGAAGCAATCGTCCTCGTCTGCGCATCCGGCTTTTCCTACGAAGAGGCGGCCGATATCTGCGGCTGCGCGGTCGGCACCATCAAGAGCCGTATCAATCGCGCCAGAAGCCGTCTGCAGGAACTGCTCGGCGTGAGCGGTGAAGCGGATTACGGTCCGGACGCACACAGCGCCGCCGTCATCAAGCAGACGCTGACAGCCTGACGAAGGAGCGGGGCCGTCAGGCCCCGTACAACCCTTCCAGAAATGCCCGAATGGCATCGTCGGTAAAGGGGATGTCGATCACGGGATAACTGGTTTCCGCCCGCAATTTTTCCCGGATGTTGGAATTGGCCGTGAGGAATGCGACCTGCGAGCCGGCCCTGATGATCCGCTCGGCCTGTTCGCAGCATTCCTCGAAAGTTGCGCCCGCCTCGACCAGCACGAGATCGCGTGGCGTCTGCGCCAGCATATCATCCAGGTGGTCGCGCCGGCAGAGGCTGATCTCGCAGTCGAGCAGTTCGCGGACCGCCCGTTCGGCATCCATGGCAATGAAGAACTGGTTCTCTGCAATCAGTATCTGGCGGCGGCGGTTGGTCATTTATTCCTGCAAATCATTACCGTCCGAAACGGTCAAAATCGGTGTAACGGGCAAATCGTCGCTGTCTTCGGGGGCGGGGGCCAGTGAGGACTTGCGATTGGAAACACGAAAGACCCGAGTTTCCTCCCAAGTCATTTAAAAATGACATGTGAAACCGCTTTTGCGGAACAAACCCGCACTATCGACGTTCATGGCAGTTGAACAGGAGAGCCCATCGTGGACACAAAGGTTGAATCCAGGCCCTCGCAGGATTGCAAGAATTGTAGTCTGCGCAAACTTTCCGGGCTCCGTCCCTTGTCGGTTACAGAATTGAAATTCGTTCAGGACTTCAAGTCGGGCGAACTTGCGTGCGATGCGGGCATGACCCTGATCGCCGAAAGTGCCTACAGCCCGCATCTCTACACCGTGCTCGACGGATGGGGCTTCCGCTACAAGACGCTTGAGGATGGCCGCCGGCAGATCCTCAATTTCGTCGTGCCTGGAGACATGGTCGGGCTGCAGGGCGCCGTTCTCAAATACATGGACCACAGTGTCGAGGCTTTGACGCCGATGCGTCTGTGCGTGTTCGAGCGGGAGCGCTTCTTCTCGCTGTTTGAGAAGCATGCCGATCTGGCCTTCGACGTGACCTGGATTGCCTCGCGGGAGGAAACCATTCTTGATGAGCATCTTCTGAGCGTCGGTCGTCGTTCGGCACTCGAGCGGTCTGCCTATCTGCTTGCCTTTCTCTACTACAGGGGCCTCAACGCGGGTCTGATTTCCAAGGGCAGGGCGCACCTTCCGGTTACGCAGGCGCTGATTGCCGATACCCTCGGTCTTTCGATTGTGCACACCAACAAGACCCTGAAGAAGCTTGCTGCCCGCAAGCTTGTGACCTGGAAGGAAAAGGGCTGCGAAATCCTAGATGCCGACGGCCTGTCGGCGGTCGCCCAGTGGGAGCCGCGGTCGGAAGCCGAGCGCCCGTTCATCTGAGATTATTCATTATCTTTTTGATTTTAAAAAGAAATATCAAAAAATAAATTTCCGCCCGCAATCTGCGGAACCTTTCAAGAGGTCATCACGTTTATCCCCTGTATCCGGTCGGAAAGACAACAAGACTCCCAAGCCTGGCCGGAAAGAGAGAGAAACCAAAGGAGACACCTCATGTTTCGTGCACTTATTGCTTCGACCTTTCTGACCGCCGCCGTTGCGTTCCCGGTTATGGCGCAGAGCACCAACACCGATGCCGGCGCAAGTGGTGCCGCCACGATGGATTCCGGTGCTGATACCGGCACCATGGACACCAAGCCCGCCGTTCCGGGCGTAGGCACTACCGGCACTGCCGATGTCACGGCTGACGCCCAGGCCAAGCCGATGATGAACCTCGACGGCAAGGAATTTGCCGCCAATCAGCTGATCGGCACCTCGATCACCGACGGCAATGAAGACAGCATCGGTGAGATCGGCGACATCATCCTCTCCACCGAGGGTGGCGTGCAGTCGTACATCGTCAATGTCGGTGGCTTCCTGGGTATCGGCGACAAGCCGGTTGCCATCTCCCCCGACCAGCTGACGATCATGGCTGATGCTGACGGCAACTTCTCCGTCAAGACGGCCATGACCAAGGAACAGCTGGAATCGGCACCGCAGTTTGATGCGACCAAGTATCCGATGGATGCTGCCGCTCCGGCTACCAAATAACGATAACGGAATTTGAAAACTCGCCGGCGTCGCAAGACGCCGGCTTTTTTATTCCGGCTTGCCGAGCGTGACGATCACTTCGGCAACCGTGCCGCGCTCGGTTTCCGGATAGCGGATGCCGCTGCCGATGGTGTCGGCCATCGTCTTGACGATCTTGCGTCCAAGTCCGGTCGATCCGGCGCTCGGCTGGGCCGCATTGACCCCGACACCGTCATCTTCCACCGCCAGACGGGCCGACGTTTCATCGATCTTGTTGAAGAGAACGCGGATTTCTCCCTGCTGGCTGTCCGAATAGGCGTATTTCAACGCATTGGTCACTAGCTCGGTGACGATCATGCCGGCGGAGACGGCCCTGTCGGCGGGCAGCAGGATACGTTCGACGTCGATGGAGATCGAGGTGGAGGAGCCCTTGGCCGCAGTCGCGGTGATGTCCTTGACCAGAGCATTCAGGTACGGCTGCATCTCGACGGTGCGCACGTCGTCCGTCGTGTACAGGCTGCGGTGCATGCCGGCGATGGCGGAGATACGTCCCTGGGTTTCCTCGAGCGCTTCCTTGACCTCGGGATTGGCGGAGTTGTTGGCCTGCAGGCGCAGAAGGCCCGCGACCAGCGCCAGACTGTTGGCGACGCGATGGTTCATTTCCGCCAGCAGGGCTTCGGCTCTTTCCTTGGCGAGCCGCGTCTCCTCGTCGGCACGGGCCTTCGCCTCACGCAGCCGCGCATTGCTGACCGTCTGGTTGATGGCATCCACCAGGAGCGGGAAGAAGTCCTCGCTGACGCTCTTCAATACGTAGTCGGATGCACCTGACTTCATCGCATCAATGGCGATGCGCGCCTCATGCGAGCCGGTGATGTAGACCACAGGAATGCCGATGCCGAGCTCCTGGAAGCGCTTCAGCATGTCGTGGCCCGTCATGTTGCTGAGATAGTGATCGAGCACGATCACGTCGAAGGATTGCTCCCGCAGGTAGCTGATGGCAATTTCCGGATCATGGGTATGCGTGACATCGTGACTTGCCCGGCCAAGATTTCTCTTGACCAAACTCGCGAGGGCAAGGTCATCGTCGATGTAGAGTATGCGTGTTTCCATATAAGCCGCTAGCGTCCTTCCGGCAGAAGGGATAACCCTGTCCAGTCTCCTCGAAGGCCGCACGTTAGCGCGCCGCGGATTGAATTCCTAGTTGCATGTGATCAACGGTCGGACAAAATTTCCCCGAAAACCGATGAATTTTCAGAGGTGTCCTGCTTCGGGACGAGTACACGCAACGCCTTCGGGTGCAGCCGTATGACGACCTCGCCTTCAAATAGCACGATCTCGCCATCCATCACCACATGGGTCTTCCGACGGTTGTCGAGAAGCTTGAGGCTGACTTCGCGCGCCGAAGAAATATCTATGTCGGGATCGTCGAGCCAGTGGCCTCTGATCAGGCCGAAAGAGAGCTTGATCAGCGTGCCGAAGGAGGCGGGCGGCAGCGTGTAGAGGCCGAGAATGCCCTCGTCGAGCCTGTCGGAATAAGGCAGATGACCGGCGCCATACATGTTGTTTGACACTGCGACCAGGCTGAAGCGACCGCTCTTCTTCGGCGCGCCGTCGCACAGGATCTCCATCTTGATGCGCGGCGGGCGCCGGAAGACCGTGATGCCGGCGCGCATGCTGGCGAAAATCTTGCCGATCCGCGACCGGAACGGCAGGGATTCGCGCAGGCGAACCATCTTGGGGTGAATGCCGGCGGCAAACTGGTGGATGAACGGCTTGTCGTTTGCGGTGGCAATGTCGACGTGCCTTTCCTCCCCGGTAGCAAGCGCCTCGACCGCGGCGAAGATATCGGTGGGAAGCTCCAGCGACTTGGCGAAGAAATTCATGGTGCCGGCGGGGACGACGGCCAGGAGCTTCTGATGCTTCCATGCCGTTGCGGCGCCAAGCGACAGGGTGCCGTCGCCGCCGGCAACGATGATGCCGCCCAGATCAGGGTCGGTCGTAACCCGCTCCATGGCTTCCACCACGTCCTTGCCGGAGGCCATGACGATCTTCACCTCATGGCCGGCCTGGCTGAACGCGGTTTCGATGTGCTGGGTAAACTGCTGGACGTCGATCGTCCGCAACGTGCCGCCTGCGGCGTTGACAATGGCGGCGAAGCGCATGGTCATATCCCCTTATCCCATGTGATCGCCGAACGCATGGTGCGGCGCGAGCCGTACCATCGGGCACGTCCCCAGCAGGAATGCGCCCGGATGGATTTGGTTCCCGGTCATCGGTGGAATTCTCGCGCGCGGCTTTGCGTCAGAGGCGCTCGCTCGTCATTCGCCGGCGTCCAGCTCCTCGTCGCGGATGTCCGGGGAGAGGTCCTGGCTTGCCTCGTCGGTGTTCTGCCGGGTGAAGCCCTTGACCCCTTCCGCCGTCGGCGAAAAGTCGCGGGTAATGGCGACCGGGCTTGCCACGTAGGCGGCAATCAACTCGGCCAGGGAGCGCAGCGCGTGGAGATGGATGCGCTCGTAGCCGTGCGACGCGTCGACGCCGAAGGTGATCAGCGCCGTGCGGACATCGGCGCCTGCCTCCAGCGCGCTGGCGGAGTCCGAGCGGTAGTAGCGGAAGATGTCCTTCTGGTAGCGGATATCGTTTTCCCGGCAGAGATCGACCAGCTTCTTGGTCAGGTGATAGTCGAACGGGCCGGTCTGGTCTGCCATGGCGATGGTGACACCGAACTCGGAGGAGTTCTGCCCGGGCGCCGACGTGCCGTTGTCGACGGCGATCATGGAGGCCACTTCCGGGGTCAGCACCGAGGCGGCGCCGACGCCGACCTCTTCGGCAATCGTGAACAGGAAATGGATGTCCACCGGCGTGCGGACCTTTTCGTCCTGCAAGGCCTTCAGGGCGGCAAGCTCGACGGCGACGCCGGCCTTGTTGTCGAGATGGCGGGAGACGATGAAGCCGTTATCGATGAATTCCGGCTGCGGATCGATGGCGACCATGTCACCGATCTCGACGCCGAGCCGCTCCAGGTCCTCGGCACTTCGCGACATGGCGTCGATGCGCAGTTCGACGTATTCCCAACCGATCGGCATGGTGTCGACTTCTTCGTTATAGGTGTGGCCCGATGCCTTCAAAGGCAGGACGGTGCCGCGATACGAGCCCTTCTCCGTGAAGATGGTCGCACGAGCGCCTTCGGCAAAGCGGGCGGACCAGTGACCGACAGGCACGAGCGCGGCCCGGCCATTGGCCTTGAGCGCCTTGATCTGTGCGCCGAGTGTGTCGAGATGGGTGACGACGGCGCGGGCGCCATGGCGGCGCGAGCCCTGCCTGACGGCGCGGATGGCGCCACGCCGGGTCAGTTCGGCTTCGAGGCCGAGTTTCTGCAGCTCACCGGTTACATAGCGTACGATCGTGTCCGTGTAGCCTGTCGGGCTCGGTATGGCGAGCAGGTCCTTCAGAACCTGGATGAGATATGCGCTGTCGATCGTCAGCCGTGTCATGTGTCCTCCTTAAACTCCTGTTCGCCGCATCGCCTGCCTGACCGGTTCCGGCATCGAAAGCGGAAAGAGCAGGTCGATGAAGCGTTCGACGGTCGGCTGGGGCTCGTGGTTTGCCAGCCCCGGCCGCTCGTTCGCCTCGATGAAGGCATAGTCGGCCTCATGCGGCGACTTCACCATAAGGTCGATGCCCGTCACCGGTATGTCAATCGCCCGCGCCGCTTTGACGGCCGCCTCGATCAGCACCGGATGCACTTCCTCGGTGACGTCGTGAATGGTTCCGCCGGTGTGCAGGTTGGCGGTCCGGCGCACCATGACTTCCTCGTCCGCCGGGATGACGCTCTTCAACGAGTAGCCGGCGGCCGCGAGGGTCCGCCGGGTTTCCGCATCCACCGGAATTTCGGATTCGCCGCCCGTCGCGGCGGCACGGCGGCGGCTCTGTGCGGCGATCAGCTCCGCGGCGGTCGAGTGTCCGTCACCGACAATGATCGGCGGACGCCTGATGGCGGCAGCCACCAGCCTGTAGTTTATCACTACGAGACGCAGGTCCTGGCCCTCGATCATCGCCTCGATGAGCACATCGTTGGACACCGACTTGGCTTCGGCAACCGCAGCCGCGACGTCCTCTTCGGTGGTCAGCCCGATGGAGATTCCGCGGCCCTGTTCGCCTCGGGCCGGCTTGACGACGAGCGAACCGTGTTCCGCCAGGAATGCGCTCACGGCCTCGCTGCCGGCATCGCCGCTGATCTGCGGTGGAACCCGCACGCCGGCCTGCTCGACGATCCGCCTCGTCGTCGCCTTGTCGTCGCAAATCGACATGGCGACGGCCGACGTGAGTTCCGACAGGCTTTCCCGGCAGCGGATCGAGACGCCGCCATGGGTCAGGCGGAAGAAGCCGCCACCGGCATCCATGATGTCGACCTGGATGCCGCGCCGGCGCGCCTCCTTGACGATGATCGCCGCATAGGGGTTCAGGCCCTCGTCGGTCTCAGGGCGGGTGAAGAGCCGCTCGTTGATCGAATTCTTGCGCTTGACCGAGAAGAACGGCACGCGCTGGAAGCCGAGCTTTTCATAGAGCGCAATCGCCTGTTCATTGTCGTGCAGGACAGACAGATCGAGGAAGCCTGCGCCACGGGCGGCTGAGTATTCCGCCAGCCGCCGGACCAGCGCCTCGCCGATACCGGCATGGCGGGCCTGCGGATCCACGGCAAGGCACCAGAGCGAGGAGCCGCGCTCGCTGTCGTTGAAGGCGCGCATGTGGTCGACCCCGGTCACCGTTCCGATGATCTGGCCGGTGCGCTCGTCCTCGGCGACGAAATAGATGATCGCCCGCGCATCGCGCTTGGACCAGAAGAACTCCGGCGGCACCTGTACCATGGATCGCGAGGCGTAGATGCGATTGATGGCGATCGCATCCCGCTGCGAGGTCAGCCGGCGGATGAAATAGCCTTTCGGCGTCCGCTTCGACGGCCGGTAGCCGGACAGGTCCAGCCGGTAGGTGTGCGAGGGATCGAGGAAGATCTCCTGCGGCGCGCTTGCCAGCAGCACATGCGGGTCGCGGACATAGAGTGCGATGTCGCGGCGGTCCGCCTTCTCCTCGCGCAAGGCGCCGGCCAGCGTATCCGGACTGGTGAAGGTCTGGGCGAAGACCAGCCGACCCCAACCGCAGTCGAGGGCGAAATCGGATTCCGCCTTCTGATCCTCATCGGGTTGCGGATGGGCAATCGGGGGTTTGAGCCCCTGTTCGCGCATCCGTTTCAGCCGATGTCCGTAGCCGTCGCGGCCGCGCTGTGTCACGGACGTCGTCTTCTTCGTGTCGGACATGTCAGCACCTCAGATGTCGTGGGCCTGCAGCCACATTTCCAGGAGGGCGGCCTGCCACAGCTCCGAACCACGCAGCGGCGTGATGTGGGCAGCAGGATCGGCAAAGAGTTGGTCGAGCCACTGCTTCTGGAACAGACCGCGCTCGCGTGCCTTCTGGGAGGTCAGCGCATCGCGCACCATGTCGAGGAACGGACCCTGGATGTATTTGAGCTGCGGGACCGGGAAATAGCCCTTCTTGCGGTCGATCACCTCGCTCGGGATCACCTGGCGGGCGGCATCCTTGAGGATGCCCTTGCCCTGGTCTGCGAGCTTCAGTTCCGGCGGCACGGTGGCGGCCAGTTCCACGAGCTCGTGGTCGAGGAACGGAACGCGGGCCTCAAGCCCCCAGGCCATCGTCATGTTGTCGACGCGCTTGAGCGGGTCGTCGACCAGCATCACCTGCGAATCGAGGCGCAGGGCCCGGTCGACGGGCGTGGCTGCGCCGGACATCATCAGATGGTCGCGCACCAGCTCAAAACTTTCGTCGCGGTCGGCCATCCATTCGGGCGACAGCTGCGTGGCCAGCGTCTCGTGGCTGCGGTCGAAGAAGACCTTGGCATAGTCGCCGACGACATCGTTGGAGCCCATCAGCGGCGGGTACCAGTGATAGCCGGCGAAGACCTCGTCGGCGCCCTGGCCGGACTGCACGACCTTGATGTGCTTGGAGACCTCGCGCGACAGCAGGTAGAAGCCGATATTGTCATAGGAAACCATCGGTTCCGACTGGGCGCGGATCGTATCTGGCAGATGGCCCATCAGGTCTTCTGCCGGAACGAAGATCTTGTGGTGGTCGGTCTCGAAGCGCTTTGCGATCAGGTCGGAATAGACGAATTCGTCGCCCTTCTCGCCATTGGCCTCTTCAAAGCCGATGGAGAAGGTCATCAGATCCTTCTGGCCTTCTTCCGCCAGCAGGCCGACGATCAGGCTGGAATCGACACCGCCGGAGAGCAGCACGCCGACCGGCACGTCGGCCACCATGCGGCGACGGACGGCAACGCGCAGGGCCTCGAGAACGCGGTCGCGCCATTGTTCGCGGGTGAGGCCGCTGTCTTCCTCGCGACGCTCGTAGACCGGCTGCCAGTAGCGGCGTTCTCGGCTCGTGCCATCCTGCTCGATCCGGCGAACGGTCGCCGGTGGCAGCTTGCGCACGCCCTTCAGGATCGTGCGCGGCGGCGGCACGACGGCGTGAAAGCTCATGTAATTGTGGAGTGCGGCCTTGTCGATGCCCGTGTCGATGTCGCCGCCTGCGACGAGCGCGGGCAGGCTGGAGGCAAAGCGCAACCGCTTGCCGTCCTCGGAAATGTAGAAGGGCTTGATGCCGAAGCGGTCGCGCGCCAGAGTCACGGCGCCCGTGTCGCGCTCGTGAATGGCGAAGGCGAACATGCCGTGGAGGCGCTTGACGCAGTCCTCACCCCACTTGTGGAAGGCCTTGAGGATGACTTCGGTGTCACCCTCGGAGAAGAAGCGGTAACCGGCTTCCTGCAATTCCTTGCGCAGCTCGGGGTAGTTGTAGATGCACCCGTTGAACGTGATGGTCAGGCCAAGATCGGGATCCGTCATCGGCTGGGCGGCCTTCTCGGAAAGATCGATGATCTTCAGCCGCCTGTGGCCGAAGGCTATCCGTCCTCTCGACACCACTCCCGCACCATCCGGACCACGAGGTGCCAGCACCTCCATCATCCTGCCGACAGCCGAGGCATTGGCAAACGAATCATCAAAACGGACTTCTCCGGCAATTCCACACATAACGGGGACACCTTCCTGTTCTGCAGGGTGGTTGACCCTGCGCTGTTGCAATCAAAACAAAAAAGGCGCGGACCAAGCCGCGCCTTCTGTTAACGGGTTTGTATAGAAAGAGTTCCCTGAATTCAAATTTCGGCGGGAACTTTTCCGGGTCGGCCCTTTCCTACCTGTACCAGACGGTGGGCAGGTAAAGGGTGATCGACGGGAAAATGCTGATGGCGGCCAGCACCAGCAGCAGCGGGATGAGGAAGGGCGCGGTCGCCCGGATCGTCTTCTCGACCGACAGGCCGGAGATGCGCGACAGCACGAACAGGACCATCCCGACCGGCGGCGTCAGCAGGCCGATCATCAGGTTCAGCACCATGATGACGCCGAACTGGACGGGGTCGATGCCGACATGGACGACCACCGGCATGAGCACCGGCACGAGGATCGAGATCGCGGCGATCGTTTCCATGAAGCAGCCGACGATCAGCACCAGGATGTTGATGATCAGCAGGATAACGAGCGGATTGTCGCTGACACCGAGCAGGAAGTTGGTCACCAGCGTCGTCACCTGGGTCACCGTCAGCACCCAGGAGAACAGCGAGGCGGCCGCGACGATGATCAGTACGCTTGCCGTCGTCTCGATGGTCTGGATGCTGATCTTGTAGAAGCGGCGGAAGGTGAGCGTGCGATAGAAGACGAAGCCGAGGAGAAGCGCCCAGGCGCAGGCGGCGATTGCTGCTTCCGTCGGAGTGAAGGCGCCCGATGACATGCCGCCGATGATGATGACCGGGGTCATCAGGGCGGGAACGGCGGAAACGAAGGTCCGGCCAAGCGTGGTGACGCGGAACGCCTGATCGCGGCCGATGCCTTTGCGATGCGAATACCAGGTGACGTAGAGCATCAGCGCCACGGCCATCAGCAGACCGGGAAGGAAGCCGGCTGCGAAAAGCTGCCCGATCGAGACGTTGGCCATGACACCGAAGACGACCATCGGCAGGGACGGCGGCATGATCGGGCCGATGGTGGACGAGGCGGCGGTGATGCCGACGGACAGGTTGTCGTCATAGCCGCGGTCGCGCATCGCCTTGATCTCGATGGTGCCGAGGCCGCCGGCATCGGCGACGGCCGCGCCCGACATGCCGGCGAAGATGACCGAGGCCAGCACGTTGACGTGGCCGAGGCCGCCGCGAAGCCAGCCGACGGCGGCGGTCGCGAAGTCGAAGATGCGGTTGGTGATGCCGGCCGAGTTCATCAGGTTGCCGGCGAGAATGAAGAACGGCACGGCGATCAGCGGGAAGCTGTCGACGCCGCCCGCCATCCGGTGCAGCACGACGAAGGCGGGGATGTGTCCTATGAAATAGACATAGGCGAGCGAGGCAGCGCCCAGCGAGACGAAGACCGGTACGCCGATGATGAGCAGACCGAAGAAGACGGTGAGAAGAAGAAGCATCGTGAACCTCAGTCTATGACCAGCGGGGTGCTGTTTTCATCTTCGCGCCAGCCGCGGCGGGCGCTGGCAATGAAGCTGGTGACGGCGCGCCAGAGCATCATGAGGCAGCCGATGGCGATGCCCGCATAGACGACCTGCATGGAGATGTCGAAGACGGTCATCCGCTGGATCTTCATCTTGTCCATCACGGTCCAGGAGAAGACGACCAGCAGGGCGACGAAGGCCAGCGTGATGGTATCGGAGATGGCGCGCAGCACCCGCCCCGCCTTTTCCGGCAGCATGTAGGGCAGGATGTCGACGGCGATGTTCGAGCGGCGGCGGAAGACGACGCTGGCGCCGATGAAGGTCAGCCACATCAGGAGATAGCGGTCTATCTCTTCCGTCCAGGCATAGGAATCATTCAGCACGTAGCGGCTGAAGAACTGCAGGAAGGTGACGATCGCCATTCCCCAGAACAGCAGGAAGGACAGCCAGTCGTCGAAGTGGTGTTCGATCGGCTCGTCCTGCTCGTCTTCGATGTGCAGCGCAGCGGCTGCGCTCAGCTCTTCCTGCTGCTTGTCGTCATTCGTCGCCATGCGGCTCGTCTCCCCATCCGATACGGGCTTCCGCGATCGCGGAATATCCTGATTGTGCACCGGCCCCGGTGCGCCATGGCAGGCGCGTCGGGGCCGGTGGCGTCGATGGCGGATGCCTTACAGGGCCTGCAGGGCGTCGTACTGCTCCTTCGTCCAGCCGGCGCCGGAGTCAGGATCGTTGTGCAGGGGCTTGGCCGCTTCGATGAACGGGCCGCGGTCGACTTCGACGACGGTATTGCCCTGTTCGGTGAACCATGCGGCGAGCTTGCCTTCGGCGTCGCGGATCTGGTCGGTCGCGTTGGAGGCGGCCTCGCGCAGGACGTCCTCGAAGATCTTCTTCTGGTCGTCCGAAAGCTGCGACCAGACATGCGGGCCGACGATGGTCAGAAGCGATTCCGTGATGTGCTGGGTGAGCATGATGTGGCTCTGCACTTCATAGAACTTCTTCGCCTTGATCGTCGGCAGCGGGTTTTCCTGGCCGTCGACCGTGCCCTGCTGCAAAGCGAGGTAGACTTCGGAGAAGGCGATCGGCGTGGCGTTGGCGCCGACAGACTTAGTGAACATCAGAAACAGCGGCGCCGGCGGTACGCGCAGCTTCATGCCCTTCATGTCTTCCGGCTTGGTGATTGCCTTGTTTGCCGTCAGGTTGCGCTGGCCGTAATAGGTGAGTGCCACGGCATGGTTGCCGGAGGCGTCATTGTAGCCGCCCGTCAGCTCCTGGAAGAGGGGCGAGTCGCGATAGGCCTTCCAGTGGTCGAAATCGCGCAGGATGAACGGCGCGTTGGAGATCGCCATCGGCTTGTGGATCGAGCCGGCAAAGGCCACGCCTGTATAGATGATGTCGACCGTGCCGAGGCCGAGGCCTTCGTTGATCTGGTTCTCGTTGCCGAGCTGCGACGCCGGGAAGACCGAGATGGAGATTTCGCCGTTGGTCCGCTTCTTGATTTCCTCGGCGGCCCACAGCGCCTGCTCGTGATAGGGTTCCGACGTCTCGTAGACATGCGCCCATTTCAGCTCCATGGCGGCCTTGGCCGGCACGGAAAGGGCTGTCGACAGCGACAGGGCTACGAGGCCGAACGTGGCCGTTCTGCGTGTAATCTTCATGGTTTCCCTCCTCCTAGGGTGTCCGCTTCAAGCGGACAGTTCCGCAGGCAGGCGTCTCCTCCAAGACGGGACTGCATACGGAAAAACTATCTTGTCTGATAACTTCCGCGAAAAATGCGCAAGCATCACCCGTTCCCGACAGGTGATTACCTCAACTCATAGTATGAAACTGACAGGCGATCAATTGCACTTGTCGTATTATGAATGCGAACGTTGCGGCCTATCGGCTGATCACGACTTTCAATGCGTCGCGATGCGAATCCCAATAGGGCAGCGCCGATTCCGCCTCGGTGAACGGCACGACCTTGGAGACCAGCAGATCCGGCGTGTCTCCTGCCGATTCCAGGTAGGAAATCACCGATCGGAAATCCGCCATGGTGGCATTGCGCGATCCCATGATGTCCAGTTCCTTCAGGTTGAAGAACTGGGTCTGATAGGTGACCGGCGCCTTCGAATAGCCCACATAGACGACGCGTCCGGCAAAGCAGGCGAGATCGACGGCCTGGGTGAAGGTCTGCGGCAGGCCGACGGCCTCGAAGGCGACATCGACGCCGTCTCCGTCTGTCAGGTCGTAGACGGCCTTGACCAGTTCCTCGGCGCCGGAGGGAAGCGCATGCGTGGCGCCGAAGCGCTTGGCCAGTTCGCGCTTCTGCTCGCTCGGGTCGATGGCGATGACCTCGGCGCCGCGCGACGCAGCCGCGATGACAGCGCCCATGCCGATCATGCCGCAGCCGATGACGGCCACCCGATCGCCCTTGGCGACACGGCCACGCTCGACGGCGTGGAAGCCGACGGACAGCGGCTCGACCAGCGCCAGATGAAGGGGCTTCAAAGTGTCGTTGAGGATGACTTTTTCGGCCGGCAGGACGATCTCGTCGGCAAGCCCGCCATTCTGCTGGACGCCCAGGGTCTTGTTGTAGCGGCAGGCGTTGAGGCGGCCCTTGCGGCAGGACGAGCAGGTGCCGCAATTGGTGTAGGGCATGACGATGACGCGCTTGCCCTTCTGGTAGGCCGGATTGACCGCGGAGCCTGCCTCGATGATCTCGCCGCCGATCTCGTGGCCGGGAATGCGTGGCAGTTCGACGAGGGGGTTGAGGCCCTTGAAGGTGTTGAGATCGCTGCCGCAGAGACCGACGTGCCTGACGGCGATCCGCACCTGGCCCTCTCCCATGGGCGCGGACTCAATGTCATGGAAAACCGTGGTGTTTTCCCGTTCGATCATCAGCGCGCGCACCATAGTCTCACTCCTCCAACAGGTTCCGGCTTGTTGTCCGATGCATACGCCAAAGCCTCGCAGGAAGAAACGGCTTTTTCGGATGCGATGGTTCAGTGGCGGATTTCCTGAAGGGCTTTTTCGATCCCGTTCCAGGCGGGAGCCCCAGGTGCGAAGCGGGCCCGGACATAGCGCGCCAGTTCGCCGATCTGCTTGTCCGTCAGCGTCCGGCCGAAGGCCGGCATGGACATGATTTCCTCATGCGCGCCGCCGGTGAGCGCGGCTAGCCGGGCAGGGGCTTCGGCACCGTTGACGATCACCTGCAGAACATTGGCCGGATTGTCGCTGACGACGGCGGAGCGCAGGGCGAGCGGGGTCAGCAGATCGTTGTTCTCGTGGCAGGAGGCGCAGGCGCCGTCGAAGATCCGTTTGCCGCGCGGCTCGGCAAGGGCGGCTGCCTCTGCTGCGGCGTCGCTGGCGGCGATCGCAGTCTGAGGGTCGGCGGCGTGTCCTGTCACGTTCTTAAGGGAGGTGAGATAGGTGGCCATGGCGCGGATGTCGCTGTTCGGCAGCGGCGCAAGCGAGGCGACAACCTCCGCCATCGGTCCGCCGGCGCCGCCGTGGTTTTCCGAATAGCCGTGGCGCAGATAGGCGTAGAGCTCGTCTGTGGTCCAGCCCGAAGGCGCTTTCGTCGCACCGGTCAGGGCCGGGGCTTCCCAGCCGTCTGCAAACCCGCCGGCAAGATGATGCGTGCCCGTCTTCTCCGCCTGAAGGACATTGCGCTCGGTATGGCAGGCGGAACAGTGGCCGAGCGTTTCGACCAGATAGGCACCGCGGTTCCATTCGGCGCTCATTGCCGTATTCGCGGTGAATGGTTCGGGCTTGTGGAACAGCGCATTCCAGCCGGCCATCAGCGTGCGGATGTTGAAGGGGAAGGCGAGCGCCGTTTGCGGCGTCTTGTTCCGGCTGGGGGCGAGGCTGTTCATGTAGGCATAGAGCGCCTGCATGTCGTTTTCCTCGACGCCGGCAAGGGATGTATAGGGATGCGCGGGATAGAGGAAATGACCGTTGCGGCTGACACCTTCGCGCATGGCTCGCGCGAAGGCGGGATAGGACCAGGCGCCGATGCCGGCGTCCGGATCAGGAGTGATGTTCGGCGCATAGATATTGCCGAACGGCGTTTCGAACGCCCTGCCGCCGGCAAATGCGGTTCCGTCGGCACCGACATGACAGACATTGCAGGCGCCGGCAGCGGCGACCAACCGGCCACGCTCCAGCGTCTCAGTGCTGTAGACGCCGCTCTGCGGCCTGGCGACCGGGGCGATCGAGGCCGGAAAGGGGGTTACCCAGGAGAGACCGGCAAGCGTGGCGGCGATGCCGGCAAACGACAGGCCAGCGAGGAGGCCCTTCCTTGCCGGCTTCTCCGGCTGCGGCTTCGCGGGTGGCTCACCGCCGTTCAGCGCAGCCAGCACCTTTTCAGGCGTCAGCGGCAATTCGCGAAAGCGGATGCCGGTCGCATCATAGACCGCGTTGCAGATGGCGGCGGCGCTGGGCACGGAAGCCGATTCGCCGACGCCGAGCGGCGGTTCGTTCTGGCGCGGCATGAGCAGGACATCGATATCCGGCACGTCCGGGAACGTGATCAGTGGATAGCTGCCCCAGTCCTTCGACACGACCTTCGTCTCGTCGAACTCCACCTGTTCCTTCAGCGTGCGGCTGACGGACTGGACGATGTTGCCGTGGATCTGGTGCTTCACGCCGTCCGGATTGATCATCAGGCCGGAGTCCTGGCCGCAGATCACCTTGGTGACGGCGATTTCGCCGGTCTTGCGGTTGACGGCGACATCGGTCACCCAGGCGGCCCAGGCTGCGGCAACACCGGGGAAGGTGCCGTGTACATAGACGGCATAGGCAAAGCCGCGGCCATACAGAAGATCGCCTTCTCCGCCCATGGTTCCCCAGCTGGTGCGCGGCGTCCAGCCGGCGCGTTCGGCGGTCGCCTTGATGAGGTCTATGGCGCGCTCGTCCTTCATGTAGCGCAGGCGGTATTCGATCGGGTCCACCTTGGCGGCGGCGGCGAGCTCGTCGATGAAGGATTCGTGCGCGTAGGTGTTCGGCATGGACGAAACGCCGCGAAACCAGGAGGCGCGGGCAATCGGCGGCATGTCGTGGACGGTCACCCGCAGCGCGCCGAAGTCATAGGGCGGGATGGCGGTGCGGTCGCCCATCTGCAGCGTATCGGCGACCGGGGCGAGGCGGCCGGTCAGGATCAGTGCCAGCGTCGGCGAGGCGTTGGACGGATAGCGGCTTTCGAAGTCGTAGGCCGCAGGGCCGCCCTCGAGATCGAGCGCGCCGCGCACATCCATCACCTGGGCGGTGCCCTTCGGCTCCCATTCGTGTTCCTGCTCGCGCGTCAGCTGCACCCTGACCGGGCGTCCGCAGGCGCGCGACAGGAGAGCCGCATCGGCGGTAACGTCGTCGGCGCAGTTACGGCCATAACAGCCTGCCGCCTCCAGCCGCTCCACGGTGATGAAGCTCTCCGGCACATGGAGGAGCTGGGCGAGGTCGCGGCGCATCCAGAACGGGTTCTGGGTGCCGGACCACACGGTCAGGCCATCCTCGCGCCAGTCGGCGACGGCGCAGGACGGGCCGATCGAGGCGTGCATCTGGTAGGGCCAGACATAGCTGCGGGTGAGCGGCTCGGCGGCACCCTCCAGCACGCGGTCAACATTGCCCTTGTCTGCGAGCTTGCGGGCAATGCCCGGATTCTGGTGGAGCGGGTCGTAGGGATCGTTGAGGTCGGGCCGGGCGGGTGGCTCTTTCCAGTCAACCTTGAGGCGGTTCATCGCCTCGATCGCCTGCTCTTCGCGCTCAGTCACCAGACCGACGAAATCGCCTTCGGAAAAGACGCCGACCATGCCGGGGATATCGGCGACGGACCCTTCGTCGATCGCGATCAGGCTGTTGCCGACATGCGGGCCCTGGTCGTAACCGGCATAGGGTGGGCGCACGACGCGGCCATGCAGCATGCCGGGCAGCCGCACGTCATGGACGTAGATCCAGGCCCCGCGTGATTTTGCCGGGATATCGCTGCGACGCTGCGGGGTTCCGACCAGGCGGTAGTCGGAAACGGGCTTGACTGGCGCATCGCGGTCCAGAGGGATATCCACGTGCCGTCCGGTGACGATCTCGCCGAAGCTGATGGAGCGGTTGCCGTCCTTCTCGCGGATGATGCCATCGTCGAAAACCAGCGCCTCGGGGGCGATCTCCAGCCGTTCGGCCGCTTCGCCGAGGAGATACCGTCTGGCGGTCGCGGCGGCAAAGCGCAGGGGCTTGGCGGCAATCTGTATCGTTTCCGAGGCGATGGTCGCGCCCTGGTCCGGAACGGAGCCGGTGGAGCCGAGCACCATGTCGACCCTGGCGAAAGCGAGGTCCAGCTCTTCGGCGACGATCTGGGCAAGCGCGGTCCGGATGCCGGTGCCGAGATCGACATGGCCGTTGAAGGCCGTCACCGCGCCATTTCCATCGATGGCTATATAAATGTCCGACCCGTCGGTGCCGGTGATCAGAAGCATGTCGTCGCTGGCGAACCAGGCGCTTTTCGGGATATCGCGAACGTCGCTCATCCGGCGGCGCTTTCTATGGCGGACGGTTCACGCATCAGGCCTGCGGCCTTTCTGACAGCGGCGAGGATTTCCATATGCGTGCCGCAGCGACAGAGATTGTGTCTGAGCGATGCCCGGATCTCATCCTCGGTCGGTGTCGGACAGCGTTTCAGAAGCCCAGTCGTGGCGATGATCATGCCGTTCAGGCAATATCCGCACTGGGCGGCATTTTCTTCGATGAAGGCCTGCTGGACCGGGTGTGGCCTCTCGCCGTCGCCAAGGCCCTCGATCGTCGTGAAGGTGCGGCCGGCCGCGTCGCGGATCTTGACGGTGCAGGCGCGCACGGCGCGATCGCCGGCGAGCACCATGCAGGCACCGCATTCGCCGAGTCCGCAACCGAATTTCGGGCCGTTCAGTTGCAGATCGTTGCGCAGGACATAGAGGAGCGGCGTTTCAGGGTCGGCAGAGACGGTGACGGTCCTGCCATTGACGGTGATCTCATGGGGAGTGCTCATGGATCGGTCACCCTCTTTGCCCCTCTTGTCCGTTATGTTCGAAGATGCGTCCGCAGCGTTTCGGTTTTTTGCCAGTCTGGCACGCCGCCCTCAGCGATGACAACGCCGAACAACGTGCCGGCTTCCTCCCGGGTGTAGCGTTCCAGCCGCACGTCCTCGGCCACCAGCGCCGGGTCGCGGGTCAGCGGATCGCCGTAGCCGCCGCCGCCCGGCGTGCGCACCCGCACCCGGTCGCCCGGTTTCATCGGGATATCCTGCGCCTTCGACAGGTGTTCCGGCGTCATCGGATTGCCGTCCTGCCAGACGGTGACCCGGTTGACCATGCCATCGCGGCCGCCGAGCGCGCCCTGCGGACCGAAGCGGCCGTGATCCATGACGAAGCTCGCGGTCGCATTGCCGCGCCTCAACTCGACTTCGTAGTCGAGGCCGAAACCGCCGCGATGCTTGCCGGCGCCGCCGGAGCCTTCATGCAGCGCGTAGCGATGATAGAGGACCGGGAACTGCTGCTCCATGATCTCGACCGGCGGTGCCTTGGAAATGCCGATGGTCGAGCAGCCGTTGGCGATGCCGTCGCCATCCGCGCTGCCGCCGTAGCCGCCGCCGGAAATCTGGTACATGACGAAGTTGCGGCCGCGCTCGGGATCGAAGCCGCCGAGGCCGAAATTGCCGGACGAGCCGGCGGGCGCGGCGGTGACGCGGTCCGGCAGCGCCTCGACCAGCGCGGCGAAGACGGCTTCGGCGATGCGCTGCGAGACCTCGGCCGCGCAGCCGGAAACGGGACGCGGATAGCGGGCGTCGAGGAAGGTGCCTTCCGGGCGAACGATCTTGAGCGGCTCGAAGGCGCCGGCCGAGATCGGCACGTCGGGGAAGATGTGGCGCATGGCGAGATATACGGAGGAATGCGTCGTCGCCAGAACCGAGTTCATCGGTCCCATGCAGGGCGCGGAAGAGCCGGCGAAATCGAAGGTCAGTTCGCCGTCCTTGGCCGTAACGGTGAGCCTGATCTCCAGCGGTTCGTTTATCACGCCGTCGCTGTCGACATAGGCGGTCGAGGTGTAGACGCCGTCCGGAATGAGCTTGATGTTGGCGCGCATCTGTTCGGCGGCGCGGCGCTTCAGCTCGCCGATCGCCTCGGCAACGGTGTCGTCGCCGTAGCGGTCGAGAATGCGGTTCAGACGCTTCTCTCCGACCAGAAGGGCGGCGGCCTGCGCCTTGACGTCACCGATGCGCTGTTCGGCGACACGGATGTTGGAACAGATGATGGCGTAGATTTCCTTGTCGAGCACGCCCTTCTTGAACAGGCGGACCGGCGGAAGGCGGAGGCCTTCCTGCTCGACGGCGGTCGCCGAGGCCGAGAAGCCGCCCGGGACCGCGCCGCCGGTGTCGGGCCAGTGGCCGGTGTTCGACAGCCAGCAGAAGATCTTGCCGTTGCGGTAATAGGGCATGGCGAAGCGGACATCCATGAGATGCGTGCCGCCGAGATAGGGGTCGTTGACGATGTAGATGTCGCCCGGCTGCGGTTCGGCCGCGTCGCCCGAGGCGATCATCTCGATCAGCGTGCGGGTGGAGTACTGCATGGTGCCGACGAAGACGGGGAGGCCGCCGGCCCCTTGCGCGATCAGCGCGCCGTCTTCGGCCGAATAGATGCCGTCGGAGCGGTCGTTCGCCTCGGCTATGACCGGAGAGAAGGCGGCGCGCGAGAAGGTCAGGTCCATCTCGTCGCAGACCTGCTGCAGGCCGTTCTGGATGACGGAGAGCGTGATCGGATCGATGGTCATGCGAGCGCTCCCTTGAGGGTGATGATGATGTTGCCGTCGCGGTCCTGCGCGGCCGTATCGCCGGGTTCCACGACTATGGTCGTGTCCATCTGTTCGATGATGGCGGGGCCGGTGACGGTGGCGTCGGCGGGCAGGTGGTCGCGCCAGTAGACCGGCGTCGTCACCCAGCCGTCAAACCAGACCGGGCGTTCGCCGGTCTTCGCCTCGGCGAGCGTCGCCTTGCGGCCAGACGCGTCGATCAGCAGGGAGAGGTCGATATCCTTGCGGCGGCCGATGACGGATGTGTTGACGTTGACAAGGCTCGGGCGGATTTCCGGCAGTTCGACATGGAAGCGGTTGAAATAGGCGTCGGCGAAACGCTGGCGCAGTTCCTCGCGGCTCGGTGTCGGCGTGTCGAGTGACACGCGCAGGAGGTGGGTCTGGCCGATGAACTGCATGTCGACCGAATAGATCTCCTTCAATTCCTCGATCTCGACCGGTTCCTTGGCGATCAGCCGGCGTCCTTCTTCGCCCTGATGGGCAAAGAGCGCGTGGACGGCGTCCATGTCGGCCAAGTCGAGCGGCTTGTTGACGGTGTTGACGAAGTCATGCCGGAGATCGGCGACGACGCAGCCCAGCGCATTGGTGATGCCGGGGCGGGAGGGACAGAGGACGCGCGGCACGCCGAGTTCGCGGGCGATCGCCACGGCATGCAACGGGCCCGCGCCGCCAAAGGCGAAGAGGGCGTAGTCGCGCGGGTCTTCGCCAAGGCTCACCGAGACCATGCGCACCGCGCCGGCCATCTTGGCGTTGGCGATCTGCAGCACGGCTGCGGCGGCGTCCGTGGCATCCAGGCCGAGCGGCGCGCCGAGGTCGCGTTCGAAGATCGCGCGGATATCGTCGAGGGAGATTTTCGAGGAAACGGAGTTGAGCTTGTCCGGGTTCATGCGCCCGAGCAGAAGGTTGGCGTCGGAGATGGTCGGGCGTGTGCCGCCGCGCCCGTAGCAGATCGGGCCCGGCGTCGCGCCGGCGCTTTCCGGACCGACCTGCAAGAGGCCCGCGGCCGTCACCTTGGCGATCGAGCCGCCGCCGGCGCCGACGGTGCGCACGTCGACCATCGGCACGTGGATCGGCATGGCGTATTCGATCTCGATCTCGTTGGAGACCGCCGGTTCCGCGCCCTTGATCAGCGCCACGTCGGTTGAGGTGCCGCCCATGTCATAGGTCAGGAGATTGGTGATGCCCGCACGCCGTCCGGTGTAGGCTGCCGCCATGACGCCGGATGCCGGGCCGGACATGACGGTCTTGGCGGCTTCGTTGGAGACGTGGCGGGCCGAGACCATGCCGCCGTTTCCGTTCATCACCAGAACGTCGTTGCGGTAGCCGCGCTCGGCGAGCTTGTCGGCCAGGCGCTCGACATAGCGGCGCAGAAGCGGCTGTACCGAGGCGTTGACGGCGGCCGTCACGCCGCGCTCGAATTCGCGGCTTTCGGAGAGCAGGGCATGACCCATTGTGATGTTGCCGTTCGGCCAGATTTCAGCGGCGATTTCGGCCGCGCGCAGTTCATGGGCGGGATTGGCGTAAGCGTGCAGGAAATGGATGACGAGGGATTCGCAGCCCTTGTCGACCAGTGCCTGAAGGGCGGACTTCAACGCGTCCTCGTCGAGCGGGGTGACGACATTGCCGCCGGCATCCATGCGCTCGGGGATTTCGATGCGCAGATCACGCGGAATGATAGGTGTGAACTCGCCCTTCATGCCGTAGGGATTGGGGCGGGTGCGGCGGCCGAGCTCCAGCACATCGCGGAAGCCGATCGTGGTGATGATGCCGGTCTTGGCCAGCGTCCGCTCCAGAACCGCATTCGTCGTCGTCGTGGTGCCGTGGATGATGAGATCGAGCGTGTGGAGATCCGCACCGGCTGCCTCCAGCGCGTTCAGGACGCCGCCGGCCTGGTTGTCGAGCGTGGTCGGGGTCTTGGCGAGGCGAACCGTGCGGGTGGCGCTGTCGACGAGGACGAGGTCGGTAAACGTGCCTCCGACGTCAATGCCCGCGACCTGCGACTGCACCGTCGGTGCCGGATCTGCCGGTTTGCCAGCTGCGCGATCGGCGGCCAGAACATCGTCCTGCATCATGAACCCCGTTTATCATTTGTATACGAACAGACTATGAATGAAGCGCAACGACTGTCAAGCGTCACATTCGTCGTCGGAAACAATTTCTCCTCTGCGGAAAACAGCCGTTGACAGGTCTTGAGGTTAGATGTTTGTATACGAACGAATGATGTTCAGGCGCATGGGAGCCGAATGTGACGACTGCCCCCGATGTCAAGGCCGAGAAGATACGCTGCGATGCCTGTCCGGTGATGTGCTACATCGCCGATGGCCGCTCCGGAGCCTGCGACCGCTATGCCAATGAAGGTGGACAACTGATCCGCCTCGATCCCCTCGTTATCCTCGAAAACCGCTCGGCGACCGGCGGCGACGTCGTGCCCTTCCTGGAGCGTGACTGGGACGGCGACGTGGTCGGCGCTTCGAACAGTTTCGTGACCGCCGTCGGGGCTGGCACGACCTATCCCGATTACAAGCCGGCGCCTTTCATCGTTTCGTCCGAAGTCGACGGCGCCGACATGATTACCGTTGTCACCGAAGGCATCTTCTCTTATTGCGGAGTGAAGGTGAAAATCGACACCGACCGGCACCTTGGCCACGAATGCGCGACGGTTCGCGTCGACGGCGAGCCCGTCGGCCACGTGACGACGGCGGAATACGGCAGCCAGATGCTGTCGCTCGGCGGTGTCAACCATCTGACCGGCGGCTCGAAGAAGGAAGGCCGCATTACCTGCGATACGCTCTTGAAGCTCTGCAACGGCGAGGCGGTCGAAGTCTCGATCGACGAGGGCGCGACGCTCATCGTGGAGGCCGGCAAGGCGCCGATCGTCAACGGCGTGCCCGAGAGCCGCATGCGGGTCGGTTGCGGATCGGCGACGGTCGGCATGTTCGCGGCGCAATGGATGGGGCTGGTCGACGAGGTCGTCGTGGTGGACGATCACATCACCGGCGTCATGTCCGAGCACCAGGCGGGCAAGGTCATCGGCTGGCAGCCGACCGGCATCAAGATCAATGGCCGGCGCTCGACTCCCGGTCGCTATTTCCAGGTGGCCGAACCCGGCACGGGCTGGGGCGGCACCGATCTCGCCGATCCGCTCGCCATCCTCGGCAAGTTCGATCCGAAGACGGCTAAGCCCGGTCAGTCGTTGCTGATGGTTTCGACGACGGGCGAGCACGCCGCCTATTACGAACTCGACGAAAACCTCTGTCCGATCGAAAAGGAGATGCCGGAGCGGCTTCTCCCCTCGGTCAAGCGGATCGAGGAAAACTGCGAGCCGGCGATGACGTCCGTCCTGTTCATGGCGGGCGCCGGCGGATCGCTGCGCGCCGGCGCGACGCAGAACCCGGTTGGTCTCACCCGTTCGGTCCAGCAGGCGCTCACCTATGTGTCCTGTGGCGGCGCGCCCGCCTATGTCTGGCCCGGCGGCGGTATCACGCTGATGGTCGATGTTACGCGCATGCCGAAGAATTCCTTCGGTTACGTCCCGACCCCGGCGTTGGTCGCTCCAATCGAGTTCACCATGCGCTCCGACGACTACGCGGCGCTCGGCGGGCACATGGATTACGTCATGCCGCTGATGGAAGCGCTTGGCGGCAAGACCGGGCGGCAGAACGACCATCTCCTGAAGGGCCGTCGCAACCTTTCCGCCAGCGGCGACAATCCCTGGCCACCGCGCGCCAAGTCTGCGCTCAGCAAGAAGGTCAGCTGACAATGGTGGCGGGCGGCGGCAAATCGGGTGCAATCGCGGTTCTGCTGCCGGACAGCCGCCGCCTGCATCTGCAGCACGGGCCGATCGATCTCATCATCGAGGCTATTGGATCGCCCGCAGATGTCCGTCAGGCCTATCAGCAGGCGCGTGCCGCCTTCGATCCCCTGCTTGCCGATCTCGTTCTCGAATTGCCGCGGTTGCGGTCAGCGACCGGGGCAGAGCCCTACGGTGTCGTCGCGCGGCGGATGGCCGCCGCAGTCGCGCCCTACGCGCCCGAATTCATCACGCCGATGGCGGCCGTGGCCGGCAGCGTTGCCGATCACATTCTGGCGGCGATGCGCTCCGGCACCTGTCTCGAGCGCGCCTATGTCAACAATGGCGGCGATATCGCGATCCATCTGGCGGAAGGAACCTTTCGCATCCGCATCTGCGACAATCCGGAGACCGGTGAGGCGGGCGGCCTGGTCGAAATCGGACCTGGCGACGGCATCGGCGGCATCGCCACCAGCGGCTGGCGCGGGCGCTCGCATTCGCTTGGCATCGCCGACGCCGTGACCGTGCTGGCGGAAAGCGCCGCCGAGGCGGACGCCGCGGCGACCATGATCGCCAACAAGGTCGATATACCGCTGTCTGCCAAGGTAACGCGCGTTCCGGCCCGCGATCTTTCCCACGACAGCGATCTCGGCGATCGTCTGGTGACAACGGGCGTCGCCCCTCTTGATCGCGATGAAGTCGAAGAAGCCCTTTCGTCCGGCGAACGGGCTGCCTATGGTTACCGCGAGCGCGGCCTGATCCGTGCCGCCTATCTCAGTCTTTCCGGCGAGCGCCGTACTGTGGACGCCGCGCCGAACCACAATAATTCCAGGGAGATCATCCATGCCTAAGCCCGTCGTCCGCAAGAAGGCGATCATCGTCGAGGAAATCTTTCACGAGGGCGGTCCCGTTCCCGGCCGTACGCTGAAGCGTGCCGCCTGCCTCGCCGTCATCAAAAACCCTTTCGCGGGCCAGTATGTCGAGGACATCGCCGGTTTCATGGATGACCTCAACCCTCTCGGTCTGGAAATGGCGCAGGACCTCGTCAATGCGCTTGGCGGTGATGCGTCGGTCATCCAGGGCTACGGCAAGGGTGCGATCGTCGGCTCCGCTGGAGAAATTGAGCACGGCGCGCTCTGGCATGTGCCGGGCGGCTACGCGATGCGGGAAATCCTGCCGAATTCGGCGGCGATCGTTCCCTCGACGAAGAAGGTCGGCGGCCCGGGTGCGCGGCTCGACGTGCCGGTGACCCATACCAATGCATCCTATGTCCGCTCGCATTTCGACGCCATGGAGGTCGGACTGAACGATTCTCCCAAGGCCGACGAAATTCTGCTGGCGCTGGTCATGACCACAGGTGCGCGCATTCACGAACGTGTCGGCGGCCTCAAGCACGCAGACGTCAAGGGGGAGGATGGTCTCCGGTGATTGCGCAGATCCGCAAGATCGTCACTGTTCTTGAGGATGTGGCCTTCGAAATGGGCCAGCCGGTGACGCCGCATGCGCGCCGGGTGGTCTCTGCCGCCGTGATCGCCAACCCCTACGCCGGACGTTATTCCTCCGACCTCGACCAGCTGATTGCGATTGGCGAGGAGTTAGGAGCGTTGCTCGGCGAAAAATGTGTGGCGGCACTCGGCATCTCGCCGGCGGAAGCGCAAAGCTACGGCAAGGCGGCGCTTGTCGGCGAAAACGGCGAGCTGGAGCATGCCGCCGCTCTCCTGCATCCGAAGATGGGTGCGCCGCTGCGCAAGGCCGTGGAAAAGGGCGCCGCGCTGGTGCCGTCGAACAAGAAGATGGGCGCTCCCGGCCAGCCGCTCGACGTGCCGCTCGGCCACAAGGATGCGGCCTATGTGCGCTCGCATTTTGACGGCATGGAAATCCGCGTTGCCGATGCGCCGCGGGCCAATGAAATACTGGTCGCCATCGCGGTGACGGCGGGCGGGCGCCCGCTGCCGCGCGTCGGCGGACTGAAACATGAAGACGCAGTTGGTGAAGACGGATTGAGATAGAACGAAGCGCTCGAACAAGGAGGCGGATCCATGGAATTTGTCAGAAATGCCTGGTACGTGGCCGGTTGGTCGAAGGAAATCGATGCGGAGCTCCGCCGGTTTACAATCCTTGACGAGCACATCGTCATGTTCCGCAAATCCGACGGTTCGGTCGTCGCCCTGGAGGATCGCTGTCCCCATCGCCTTCTGCCGCTTTCCAAGGGCAAGCGCATCGGCGACACCGTCCAGTGCGGCTATCATGGCCTGACCTTCGACTGTTCCGGCAAATGCGTGCGCGTGCCGGGTCAGAGCAACCTGCCGGCATCGGCCTATGTCGAGGCCTATCCGATCGTCGAAAAGAACGACATCGTCTGGATCTGGATGGGCGACAAGGACAAGGCAAATGCCGACGACGTGTTTGACATGCCGGAATTCTACGATGCCAGCTGGCATGCGCATCAGGGCGAGGCGCTGCATCTGAAGTCGAACTATCTGAATGTCGCCGAAAATCTCGTCGACCCGGCGCATGTGAGCTTCGTCCACCCGACGACGCTCGGCAGCGCCGCCTCCGAGAACGTTCCGGTCCACGTGGTGACCGAAGGCAAGGCGATCGTCGCCTGGCGCTGGATCCGCGATGCCGAGCCGGTGGGCTTCTTCAAGAAGTTCGGCGGCTTTTCCGGCAATGTCGATCGCTGGCACTACTACTATCTCTACACGCCGTGCACGGCGGTCATCGACTTCGGTTCGGCGCCGGTGGAAGATCAGATCGCCGAGGATGAGCGCGACAAGGGTGTACGCATCTTTGCCCTGCATTTCATGACCCCGGTCACGAAGAACTATACCATCGACCGCTGGATGCACCTACGCAACCGGGCCGTGGGTGACGAAGAGGCGAGCGCGGCCATGGACGCCATGTTCCGCATCGCCTTCAATGAAGACAAGGAGATCCTGGAGGCAGTCCAGGCAGAAGAGGAACGCCCCCTGAAACGCCGGCCGATCCGGATAGCCATCGACAAGGGACCGATGGTCTACCGCAAGCGGATCACCGAACTTCTGGAAAAGGAGCGGACACACGATATCGCGTCGGATCCGACACCGGCCTTTATCTATCACGACTAAATCCGTAACAATCCGGCGAAGACCGGAATCACGAAAAGGCGAAAACAAGCCGTCAGAGGAGAACGACATGAAACTATTCACTAAATTGGCCGCAACAGGATTGGCGGTGCTCGCCCTGTCGACGGCGGCATTGGCCGAAGAGACGATCAAGATCGGCGAAATCAATCACTACAAGCGCATGGCGGCGTTTGCCGAGCCCTACAAGCAGGGCATCGAGCTGGCGCTGAAGCAAATCAACGATGGGGGCGGCGTGCTCGGCAAGAAGCTCGAATTCGTCTACCGCGACGATGAAGGCAATCCCGGCAATGCCGTCAAGATCGCCGAAGAACTGATGACGCGTGACGGCACGGTCATGCTGACAGGCTCGATCCTGTCGAATGTCGGGCTGGCGCTCTCGGCGCTTGCCGGCGAGAAGCACTACATCTATCTCGCGTCCGAGCCGCTCGCCGACGAGCTGATCTGGAAGAACGGCAATCCCTACACCTTCCGCCTGCGTGCCTCCACCTGGGTTCAGGCCGGCATGCTGGCCGAAGAAGCCGCGAAGACCGACGCGAAGCGCTATGCGACGATCGCGCCGAACTATGCCTACGGCACGGCTGCGGTCGAAGCCTTCAAGACGCAGCTGAAGAAGCTGAAGCCGGATGTCGAATTCGTTGCCGAACAGTGGCCGGCGCTCTTCAAGATCGACGCGGGCGCTGAAGTCCAGGCGATCGAGAAAGCCAAGCCGGACGCGATCTACAACGTCGAATTCGGCACCGACCTTGCCAAGTTCGTCCGCGAGGGCAATACGCGCGGGCTGTTTGAAGGCCGCAAGGTCTATGGTCTCCTGACCGGCGAGCCGGAATATCTCGATCCGCTCGGCGACGAGGCGCCGGAAGGCTGGTTCGTCACCGGTTACCCTTGGTACGATATTCAGGACGGCCCGGGCAAAGCCTTCGTCGACGAGTACAAGGCCGCTTACGGCGACGGTCCGAAGATCGGCAGCCTTGTCGGCTACATGACCGCCAAGAGCATCGCCGCGCTCATCACCAAGGCCGGTTCTACCGACACCCCTGCGCTGCTCGAAGCGTTCAAGGACCTGAAGGTGGAAACGCCGGTCGGCGAAATCTCCTATCGCGACATCGACCACCAGTCGACGATGGGCGCCTATGTCGGCACGACCGCCGTCAAGGACGGCAAGGGCGTGATGGTCGACTGGTCCTACAAGGATCCGGTCCCCTACATGCCGAGCGATGACGAAGTCAAAGCCATGCGTCCGGCCAACTGATCACGGTTGACGAACGATCCGGCCGGTTTGCCACGAACCGGCCGGAGCCTGCCCCTTCTCAGATATCGAGCGGACCTCAATGGGACTTCTGGTAGCGCAGCTCCTTACCGGGCTTGCAAACGCGGCGGCGCTTTTTCTCGTTGCCTCCGGGTTGTCACTGATTTTCGGTGTAACCCGTATCGTCAACTTCGCGCATGGCTCCTTCTACATGCTTGGAGCCTATATCGGCGTCACGCTGATGCAGGTCCTGCCCGGAGCCGTCGGCTTCTGGGGGGCGATCGTGCTGTCCGCGATCGCGGTCGGGCTGATCGGCGTGGTCGTGGAAATCCTGGTGCTCAGGCCGATCTACAAGGCGCCGGAGCTCTTCCAGCTTGTCGCGACCTTCGGCGTCATTCTGGTGGTGCAGGACCTGACCCTGATGATCTGGGGCGCCGAGGACCGTCTGGGTCCGCGTGCGCCGGGGCTGAAATCGGTGGTGCGAATCTTCGGCGAACCGGTCCCGCAGTATGATCTGGCGCTCATCGCCATCACCCCCTTCATCCTTCTTTGCCTCTGGTGGCTGATCACCAAGACGCGCGTCGGCATTCTGGTGCGCGCGGCGACCCAGGACCGCGAAATGGTCGGCGCGCTCGGCGTCAATCAGGCCTGGCTGTTTACCGGCGTCTTCTTCCTCGGTTCGGCGCTGGCCGGTCTCGGCGGCGCGATCCAGCTGCCGAAGGGCGGCGCGGACCTGCTGATGGATTTCAACATCATCGCCGGCGCCTTCGTGGTCGTCGTCATCGGCGGCATGGGGTCGCTGCCCGGCGCCTTCATTGCTGCCGTCATCATTTCCGTCCTCAATGTCTTCGGCGTGACCTACATTCCGCAAAGCACGCTGGTGTTGATGTATGTCGTCATGGCAGTCGTGCTGATCTTCAAGCCCTACGGCCTGCTCGGCAAGCCGGAGGTGGCAGGCGAGCACGGGCAGGTTGGCGATATCGAGCCGCCGATCCGGCCCTTCGGTCTGCGGGGACGGCTCTTCTTCCTGGCGCTGGTCGCCTGCCTTGCGGCCGTTCCCCTGCTGGGGTCGAACTTCGCCCAGGTGCTGATCATCGACATTCTGGTATTCTGCCTTTTCGCCGCCTCGCTGCAGTTCATGCTCGGCAGCGGCGGTCTCGTCAGCTTCGGCCATGCGGCCTTTTACGGCGGCGGCGCCTATGTCGCGGCGCTGTCGGTCAAGTATTTCGCGGCACCCATGGAGCTTGCCTTCCTGCTCGCGCCGTTCGGTGCCGGTCTCCTGGCCGTCATCGTAGGCTGGTTCTGCATCCGGCTTGCCGGCGTCTATTTCGCCATGCTGACGCTTGCCTTCAGCCAGCTCATCTGGTCGCTGGTCTTCCAGTGGGGCGATTTCACCGGCGGCGACGACGGCATCCTCAACATCTGGCCGGCGCCGTGGCTGTCTTCGACGACCGCCTACTACTATTTCACGCTGGCCTTTGGTATCGGCGGCATCCTCGCGCTGCGCCACATCATCCACTCGCCCTTCGGCTACGCGCTGAGGGCGACGCGCGATAGCGCAAGGCAGGCGGAAGCGACCGGCATCGACGTCAAGATGATCCAGTGGACGGCGTTTGCCATCGCCGGTGCGCTGGCGGGTCTCGCCGGTGGTTTGTTCGTCTTCTCCAAGGGGTCGGTCTTCCCGAACGAGCTGGAGATCGCCAAGAGCTTCGACGCGCTGATCGTCGTCTTCCTGGGCGGCGTGAAGACGCTCTCCGGCGCCGTCGTCGGCGGGGCCTTCCTGGCCTCCGCCAAGGACTGGCTGACGCGCATGGAATACTGGCGTCTGCTGCTCGGCCTGCTGATCATCGCCGTCGTCATCGTCGCGCCCTATGGCATCGCCGGAACGTTGCAGAGGCTGGCGACAAAGCTCGGCTTCTATGCCGACAAGGAGGAGCGGGTATGACGCCGGTTCTTGATGTCACAAACCTCAGCAAATCCTTCGGCGGCGTGCAGGCGGTTGCGGGCGTCAGCTTCGCGGTCGCCGCAGGCGAGATGAAGGCGCTGATCGGTCCCAACGGCGCGGGCAAGTCCACCTGCTTCAACATGCTCATGGGCCAGTTGAAGCCGACGTCGGGGCGCGTCTACTTCAAGGGCAAGCCGATCACCGGCCTGCCGCCGCGCAAGATCTGGCGCATGGGCGTCGGCCGCACGTTCCAGATCACCGGCACCTACCAGAGCATGACGGTCGCCGAGAACGTGCAGATGGCCTTGATCAGCTATCAGCGGCGGCTGACCTCACTGTGGCCCAGGGCCTGGAAGCTTTACCGCGCCGAGGCGCTGGCGTTGCTCGACCTCGTCGGCATGGCGGACCAGGCGGACCGGGCCTGCGCCATTCTGGCCTATGGCGATCTCAAGCGCCTCGAACTGGCGATCGCGCTCGCCCATGGTCCGCAGCTTCTGCTGATGGACGAACCGACGGCGGGCATGGCGCCGAAGGAACGCATCGCGCTGATGCAGCTGACCGGCGACATCGTGCGGGAGCGCGGGATCAGCGTGCTGTTTACCGAGCACGACATGGACGTCGTCTTCGCGCATGCGCACCGGATCATGGTGCTCAACCGCGGCAAGCTGATCGCCGATGGCACGGCGGCGGAAGTCAAGGCCGATCCGAAGGTCCAGGAAGTCTATCTCGGCGGCGGCACTCTCTACAAGAAGGATGGCGATCATGCTTGAGCTGACGGCAATCAACAGCTTCTACGGCAAGGCGCATATTCTGAACGATCTGAGCTTTTCGGTGGAGCCGGGCGAGGTGGTGGCGCTTCTGGGACGCAACGGCGCCGGCAAGACGACGACGATGAAGTCGATCATGCAGATGGTGCGGCCGCGTTCCGGCAGCGTGCGCTTCCAGGGGCGCGACATTACAGGCGAGCCGGCCTACAAGGTGGCGCGCCAGGGGCTCGGTTACGTGCCGGAGGAGCGGCGCATCTTCACCAGCCTGACGATCCTGGAAAATCTCGAGGTCGGCAAACAGCCAAAGCGTGCCGGTGCCCCTTACTGGACGGTGGACGCGCTGTTCGAACTTTTCCCGAACCTGTCGGAGCGACGCAACAATCTGGGCAAGGCGCTGTCCGGTGGGGAGCAGCAGATGCTGACGATCGCCCGCACGCTGATGGGCAATCCGTCACTGATCCTTCTCGACGAGCCGTCGGAGGGCATCGCGCCGGTGATCGTCGAGCAGATGGCCGCGTCGATCCTGAAGTTCAAGGAGCACGGGCTTACGGTCATCATCTCCGAGCAGAACCTGCATTTCGCAAGGGCCGTGGCGGATCGGACGATCATCATCGAAGGCGGAGCCAAGAAATTCGACGGCACGTTCGAGGTGCTCGAACGTGAGCCGGAGATACGGGATCAATACCTGTCCGTCTGATCCGGTGACGCAGGGTTACGGGACGGCTAGGTGATTTTCGCCAGCAGGGTCACCAGCGTGCGGCTTTCCTCCGCGGTCAGCGGATCGAGGGTCAGCCGGGAGACTTCGAAGCCAATCTTGTAGAGGGAATCCAGCAGGGTCTGTCCCTTGTAGGTCAGGCTGATCAGGGATCGCCTGCGGTCGCTTTCCGAAGCGTTGATGGCGACCAGGTCCTTTGCCTTCAGGCGGTCGACGACGCCCTTGATGGTCGCAACATCCATGGCGGTCAGCCGTCCCAGCTGGTTCTGCGAGCAGGGACCGACGTCGGCAAGCCTGGCCATGGCGGAAAACTGCGTCGCCGTCAGCCGTTCGGGAAAATGTTCCTGAAAGATGGACGTATGTCGCTGGTTGGCCAGACGCAGCAGATAGCCGATCTGGTCGTCAAGGCGGTAGCCGTCACGGTTTGCGGGAAGCGCGGTCTCGTCGTTGGAATCCGTTGAAATGGAATGTCCCCCTATGCCGTTGCCGCCCGGCATTTCGATGCGGACGACCTGCCCTTGTTTCCATAGGTTGCACGACGGGTCAAGTCGCGTCCGCTCTCGCGGTCAAGCGGCCGCAGAGACCTCCGGGTGCTTGCTCGTGGTGGATTGACAAAAGACAATGACTTTATTATCGTTAGTATACGAATGAAAATGTGATGACGTTTCATCACATCGATACGGCCGGAACCGGCCGTCTCTGACGGAAGTGCTTTCAATAAACATGTAAAAAGAGGGTGATGGGTCATGGATGTGATGGCGAAGCAAACATTCGCAATTCCGGAGAATGTCTATGCCGAGACGGTGACGCTGGTGCAGCATTACACCGATCGCCTGTTCCGCTTCCGCACCACGCGCCCCGCCGCCTTCCGTTTCCGCTCCGGCGAATTCGTGATGATCGGCCTGCCGAACGCCGAGAAGCCCGTCTATCGCGCCTATTCGATCGCCAGCCCGGCCTGGGACGAGGAGCTGGAATTCTTCTCCATCAAGGTTCCGGATGGGCCGCTGACGGAGCATCTGCAGAAGATCCAGGTCGGTGACACGATCCTCCTGCGCAAGAAGGCGACCGGCACTCTGGTCAACGACGCCCTTCTCCCCGGCAAACGTCTCTACATGTTCTCGACAGGGACCGGCATCGCACCGTTCGCCAGCCTCGTTCGCGATCCGGAAACCTACGAGAAGTTCGAGCAGGTCATCCTCACCCACACGTGCCGTGACGTCGCCGAATTGAAATACGGTCAGGATCTGGTCGAGGAAACCTTGAACGATCCGCTGGTCGGCGAGTTCGCGTCGGGCAAGCTTGTCCACTATCCGACGGTTACCCGCGAAGCCTTCACCCATACGGGTCGGATTACCGACCTGATGCGGTCCGGCAAGCTTTATTCCGATCTCGGCGTGCCGCCGCTCGATCCCGAAGTCGACCGCGGCATGATCTGCGGTTCGATGGCGATGCTGAAGGAAACCAAGGAAATTCTGGAGGCCTGCGGCCTCGTGGAAGGCGCCAACAATGCGCCCGGAAGCTTCGTCGTAGAGCGTGCCTTCGTCGACTGATTTTCCAGTCCAATGGCACCTTGGCCTGTGAATTCGGGCCGACCGTTTTGACAAAAACGAAGTTTTGCGCTGCAAGGCCCGGTCTTTCTGTCGGGAATTGCGGCGCTAAAACGATTTAGTTCATCATTATATACTCACAACAAAATATATCGCTTGCCTGCTTCGGTAAGCTTATTAAGGTTATGTCTGTTCCGGGGAGGACGGAACAGATTTACATCGCTGATTGCAGCTCATGGGAGGAGCTTAATGTCAAAATTCAACTTTACGCGTCGTCAGGCGCTCAAGGCGGGTGCCGCGTCGGGTCTCATTCTTGCGACCCCGACGATCTTCACCCGCTCGGCCTACGGCTTCGTCAACGAACCGAAGGGGAGCACCGTCACGCTCGGCTTCAACGTTCCGCAGACGGGACCCTATGCCGATGAAGGCGCCGACGAACTGCGGGCGTTCCAGCTCGCCGTCAAGCACCTGAACGGCGAGGGCGACGGCGGCATGCTGAACACCTTCTCGTCCAAGGTCCTGGACGGTACCGGCATTCTCGGCAAGAAGGTCGCCTATGTTACCGGCGACACGCAGACCAAGTCCGACGCTGCCCGTGCATCCGCGCAGTCGATGATCCAGAAGGACGGTGCGATCATGATCTCCGGCGGTTCGTCGTCGGGCGTCGCGGTTGCCGTTCAGGCGCTCTGCCAGGAGGCCGGCATCATCTTCATGGCTGGCCTGACGCACTCCAACGACACGACCGGCAAGGACAAGAAGGCAAATGGCTTCCGCCACTTCTTCAACGCCTATATGTCCGCAGCCGCACTCGCGCCGGTTCTGAAGAACCTCTACGGCGACGGCCGCAGGGCCTACATGCTGACGGCCGACTACACCTGGGGCTGGACGCAGCAGCAGTCGATGGAAGCCTCGTTCAAGGGCATCGGCTGGGAAACCGTGACCAATGTGATGACGCCGCTCGGCGCGGGCGACTTCTCGCAGTACCTGACCCCGGTCCTCAACTCCGGCGCGGATGTTCTGGTTCTCAACCACTACGGCGGCGACATGGTCAACTCCTTGACCCAGGCCGTGCAGTTCGGCCTGAAGGACAAGCAGGTCAACGGCAAGCAGTTCGAGATCATCGTGCCGCTGATCTCCGAGCTGATGGCCAAGGGTGCCGGCGACAACATCAAGGGCATTCCGGGTTCGTCCAACTGGAACTGGAAGCTGCAGGACGATGGCACGAAGGCCTTCGTGAAGTCGTTCGGTACGGAATACGGCTTCCCGCCGAGCCAGGCAGCGCAGACCTGCTACGTGCAGACCCTGCTTTATGCCGACGCCGTGGCGCGTGCGAAATCCTTCAATCCCTGCGACGTCGTCGCAGCGCTGGAAGACTACGAGTTCGACGGCCTCGGCAACGGCAAGACGCTCTACCGTGCCGCCGACCACCAGTGCTTCAAGGACGTTCTCGTCGTGAAGGGCAAGGACAAGCCGGACAATGAGTTCGACGTGCTGGATGTCGTCGAGATCACCCCGGCCGACAAGGTGACGTACGCCCCTGATGATCCGATGTTCGCCGGCGGCGACCTCGGCAAGTGCAACGCGGGCGCATAAGCGTCTGACGAATGTCGACAGCCGGCCGTTCTCGGGAGGAGGGCGGCCGGCTTCTACAGCTTGATCGATCGGGTGTGTTCCAGCGGGAGGGGCAATGGACGCAATAATTCTTCAGATTCTGAACGGGTTGGACAAGGGCAGCGCATACGCGCTGATCGCCCTCGGACTGACCCTCATTTTCGGTACGCTCGGCGTCGTGAACTTTGCGCACGGCGCCCTGTTCATGATCGGCGCCTTCTGTGCCGTCACCATGCAACGCTTGCTCGGCCTGTCCTTCGAGACGGTCGACCCAACACGAACGGACTTTCTCGGCCAGCCGCTGAAGGTCAAGACGGCCTATATCGAGGCATGGTTCGGCCAGGATTTCGGCGCGGCCATTCTCAACTGGTCGGTGCCGCTCGCCATTCTGCTGGCCATCCCGGTGATGCTGATCGTCGGCTATGCCATGGAGCGCGGGCTGATCCGGCACTTCTACAAGCGGCCGCACGCCGACCAGATCCTGGTGACGTTCGGCCTTGCGATCGTCCTGCAGGAGATCGTCAAATACTTCTTCGGCGCCAATCCGATCCAGACTGCAGGCCCTTCGCAGTTCACCGGATCGTTCGACTTCGGCGCGATGCTGGGGTTCGATCCCAACGTCGTCATCTATCCCTACTGGCGCATGATCTATTTCGGCTTCTCGCTGGTCGTGATCGGCGCGGTTTTCGCATTCCTGCAGTTCACCACCTTCGGGATGGTGGTGCGGGCCGGCATGGCGGACCGTGAAACAGTCGGCCTGCTCGGCATCAATATCGACAAGCGCTTCACCATCACCTTCGGCATCGCGGCCGCGGTGGCGGGTATTGCCGGCGTGATGTACGCGCCGATCAGCTCACCCAACTATCATATGGGCATGGACTTCCTCGTCCTGTCCTTCGTGGTCGTCGTGGTGGGCGGCATGGGCTCTCTGCCCGGTGCCGTGCTTGCCGGCTTCGTGCTCGGCATATTGCAGAGCTTCGCATCGATGAACGAGGTCAAGATGCTGTTTCCAGGCATCGACCAGATCATCATCTATCTTGTGGCAATCGTCATCATCCTGGCCCGCCCGCGCGGCTTGCTGGGACGTGTCGGCGTGATGGAGGACTGACATGCTGGGCCTCGATCGCAAGGACTTCGGTCTTCTCCTGCTGGTGTTCGGGCTCTGCCTGTTCGCACCGGTCATTCTCAACCCGTTCCCGGCAGACAGTGCGCTTGCGCAGTTCAATGCCGGCTATCCCGACCTGATGCGGCGCTTCGTGATCTTCGGAATCTTCGCCATCGGGTTCAACATCCTGTTCGGCCTGACGGGGTATCTCTCCTTCGGCCATGCAGCCTTCCTTGGCGTCGGGTCCTATTCGGCGGTGTGGATGTTCAAGCTTCTGACGATGAACATTATCCCGGCGATCGTGCTTGCCGTCATCGTGTCGGGCATCTTCGCCCTGGTGATCGGCTACGTCTCGCTTCGCCGCTCGGGGATCTACTTCTCGATCCTCACGCTCGCGTTCGCGCAGATGTGCTACAATCTCGCCTATTCGGTGCTCACACCGCTGACGAATGGCGAGACCGGCCTGCAGATCACGCTCAGCGATCCGCGCATCCTCGGCCAGACGGCCACGCAGACGGGCGGCATTCCGGTGACGCAGATATTCGGGGCAGAGATGCGGGCGACGACGACGCTGCATTTCGGCAGCTGGGAGTTTCAGCTGAATGTCGGCTACTACATCTGCGCGCTCATCCTGCTGATCGTCTTCTATCTGGCGATCCGGCTGTTCCGGTCGCCCTTCGGCCTGATGCTGCGCGCCATCAAGACCAACCGCAACCGGATGAGCTATACCGGCCTCAACACCCGTCCCTACACGCTGGCGGCCTTCGTGATCTCCGGCATGTATGCCGGCCTCGCCGGTGCTCTGCTTGCCTGCATGGATCCGCTGGCGGGTGCCGAGCGCATGCAGTGGACGGCATCCGGCGAGGTCGTCATCATGACGATCCTCGGCGGCGCCGGCACGCTGCTCGGTCCCATCATGGGCGCCGGGCTGATCAAGTATCTGGAAAACATCTTTTCCAAGATCAACGAAGGCGTGCTGCACCAGTGGTTCTCGTTCCTGCCGGACTCCGTTCAGGATGTCTGCGTCTGGATTGCAGCGCGGTTTACCGGCGAGGGCTGGTCGCTGACGCTTGGCCTGATCTTCATGGCCGTCGTCATCTTCCTGCCGGGCGGACTGATGGAGGGTGCGCGCCGTATCGGGCGGGCGATGTCCAGCCGCAAGGCGGACGGCAACGGGCCGCGGGGCAATCCTGCGCCGCATGCGGCGGAATGAGGGAGACGACCATGAACATTCTTGAAGTCAACGACGTCTCCAAGCGCTTCGGCGGCCTGCTTGCGCTCAACCAGGTCAATCTGGCGGTCGAGGCCGGCACGGTGCATGCCATCATCGGCCCGAACGGCGCCGGCAAGTCGACCTTCCTCAACTGCCTCGTCGGGCGCATCTCGCCCGACGTCGGCTCGGTCAGCTTCAACGGCCAGCCGGTTCTCGGGCGCAAGCCGCACGAGATCAACCAGATGGGAATCAGTCGCGTGTTCCAGACGCCGGAAATCTTCGGCGAGCTTTCGGTTCTGGAAAACGTCATGATCCCGTGCTTCGCCCATCGTGACGGTGCGTTCCGGCTGCAGGGCCTCGATAGTGTCCCCGGCGAACGGGACATCCTGGAAAAGGCCGAGAAAATGCTGGACGACGTGAAGATGCTCGACAAGCGCGACATGAACGCGGCGACGCTTTCACGCGGCGACAAGCGGCGGCTGGAAATGGCCATGTGCCTCGTGCAGGAGCCGAAGCTGCTGCTGCTCGACGAACCGACGGCGGGCATGTCCCGCCTCGACACCAACCGGACGATCGACCTCCTGAAGGAGATCAAGCAGTCCGGCATGACCAAGGTGATCATCGAGCATGACATGCATGTGGTCTTCTCGCTTGCCGACCGGATCACGGTTCTCGCCCAGGGCACGGTGATCGCGTCTGGAAAGCCGGAAGAGATCAAGGGCAATCCCAAGGTCCAGGAAGCCTATCTCGGGGGAGCGCACTGACATGAATGTTGTTTCTCAGGAAAACGCGGCCATGGCGGGGGCGCAGCCATCCGCGAAGGCCGGCGAAAAGCCCTTCTTCTCGGTCAAGGATATCCATTCCTTTTACGGGGAGTCCTACATCGTTCAGGGTATTTCGCTCGAACTGAACCGGGGCGAGATCCTCGCCCTGCTCGGCCGCAACGGCGCCGGCAAGACATCGACGCTGCGCACCATCGCGCGGGTCGACGATCCGGCACTGAAACGCGGCGAGATCTGGCTCGACGGTCATTCGCTACATGACAAGAAGGCCTATCAGGCGGCGCAACTCGGCGTGCAGCTGGTGCCGGAAGACCGGCGCATCATCGCGGGCCTGACGGTGGAGGAAAACCTGCTGCTGGCGCAGGTCTCCGAGCCGAAGGGATGGGAGATCGCCAAGATCTACGATCATTTCCCGCGTCTTGCGGAACGGCGCAACCAGATCGCCGTGACGATGTCGGGCGGCGAGCAACAGATGCTGGCGGTCGCGCGTGCGCTCGCCCGCGACGTCAAGCTGCTGCTGCTCGACGAGCCTTATGAAGGCCTGGCACCGGTCATCGTCCACGAGATCGAAAAGATCGTCCGGCAGATCAAGGAACTCGGCATCACCACCATCATCGTCGAGCAGAACGCGGTCGCCGCGCTCAAGCTCTCCGACAAGGCGGTGATCGTCGACATGGGCGAAGTGGTCTATTCCGGCAAGGCGCAGGACGTCCTCGAAAACGAGGAACTGCGCAACGAATACCTGGCTATCTAAATACTTGGCCGGCGGTCCCTGTGGGTCGCCGGCTTCTTCCTCATGAACCATATCCTGTTCGTGTGCGTATTGCCTGTTTAGACATTCGCAGGAGCAGGAAGGTGGCGGTTTTACTGAATTCGCTTGGACAGGGCTATCGCGCGCTGGTGATCGGTGCCAGCGGCGGGATCGGCCATGCGCTCATGGATGCGGTTCAGGGCGATGCGGCTTGTGGCAACGTGCAAGGACTCTCCCGCAGCGGTGACGGGCTCGATATCACCGACGAGACTAATGTCGCCAACTATGCCGCAAGGATGGGTGACGAGCCGTTTCAGCTGATCATCTGCGCCACCGGCGTGCTTGCGACCGACGAGCGCGGGCCGGAGAAGAGCGTGCGACAGATCGACGGTTCCGCGATGCTTGATCTCTTCGCCGTCAATGCGATCGGGCCAGCGCTGGTGATCAAGCATTTCCTGCCGTTGCTCGACCGCAAGCGCCGGTCGATCTTCGCCTTCCTGTCCGCGCGCGTCGGCTCGATCGGCGACAATGCTCTCGGCGGTTGGATCTCTTACAGGGCGTCCAAGGCTGCGTTGAACCAGATCGTCCACACGGCCGCGATCGAGGCTCGCCGCACCCATGCGCAATCCATATTGGTCAGCATTCATCCGGGGACTGTGGCGACATCGCTCTCGTCGCGCTATCTCTCGGGACATCCCTCGGTGCCTCCCGAAGAAGCCGCCACCAACATCCTCACGACGCTCGACGGCCTGCCGCCCGAGGCGTCAGGCGGCTTCCGTGCCTATGACGGTAGCGCAATCGAGTGGTAGGGACGATGCCCCGGCGATTTACTTGGCAGCGGCGATCTTCGCGGCCTTGAGCGTATTTGCCATCAGGAGCGCGATGGTCATCACGCCGACGCCGCCGGGAACCGGCGTGATGGCGGACGCCGTATCCTTGCAATCGTCGAAATCGACGTCGCCGACGATGCGGTGAGGCTTTTCGGAGCCGGGCGGATTGGCGACCCGGTTGATGCCGACGTCGATGACGACGGCGCCGGGCTTGATCCAGTCGGCCTTGACCATTTGCGGGCGACCGACGGCTGCAACGAGAATATCGGCCTTACGGCAGACGGACGGCAGGTCCTTCGTGCGCGAATGCGCGATCGTAACGGTCGCGTTGGCCTGCAACAGAAGGCTTGCCATCGGCTTGCCGACGATGTTGGAGCGGCCGATGACGACGGCGGATTTACCGGAGAGATCCTTGCCGATGACTTCCTCGATCAGGATCATGCAGCCGGCCGGCGTGCAGGGGATCGAAGCCGTGTCGGTCATGCCCGTGGTGAGCTTGCCGACATTGATCAGATGAAAGCCGTCGACATCCTTGGCCGGATCGATTTCCTGGATGATGCGGGCTTCGTTGATGTGAGAGGGCAGCGGCAGCTGGACGAGAATGCCGTGGATGGTCGGATCGGCATTGAGCTTGTGCAACAGCGCCATCAGCTCCTCTTCGGAGACGGTTTCGTCCAGCTTGTGCTCGACGGACTTGAAGCCGCATTCGGTCGCCCGCTTGCCCTTCGAGCGGACATAGACCTGGCTTGCCGGATCGGAGCCCGCGATGACGACCGCGATACCGGGCTGGACGCCGGTCTCTGCGATCAGCGCCGCCGTTTCCTGCCGGACGGTGCTCAGCACCCGCTCTGCGATGGGCTTGCCAGAAAGAATGGTCGTCTCTGCCTTCAATGCTGCCTCCATACCGGTTGCCGGCCTCTCCGTGTGATGTCGCGCACTTTCGCAGAGGCTCTAGTATAGGAATGGCCCGAAAACAACATTCTTGTCCTTGTCTGCGTCGTTTCGCGTCCGGTGATCGGCGCCGTCAGGATCAGGCGGGCAGGGCCTCGGCCTTTTCCTGCAGCCGTGCGAAGCCGAGTTGTGCCGCGCCGATGAGCCCCGGTTCGACCCGGCATTCGCAGCGGATCACCAGCGGTCGATCAAACGTCCGCAGGGTCTTCGCGCGGACCGATCGGTCGAGTTCGGCCAGCAGGGCCTCACTGTTGGAAAGACCGCCGCCGGCCGGAATGATGTCGGCGCCGAGGAGATTGACGATCAGGGCGAGGGGCCCGGCCAGAATGTCAACGAAGACCTCGATGGTCCGGGATGCCTCTGAGTCTCCCGCCTGCCAGGCAGCGACGATCTGTTCGCTGGTCAGCTCCGTTGCGTGAAGATGGCGGTGGAGCCGCTCCATGCCGCGCGCGCTGCCGATGGGGTCGAGGCAGCGTTCGCCGCCGCATCCGCAGGGGATGGCGGGAATGGCGACCGGCGGTTGACCGGCAAAATGTGGGGCAGCCGGGCCGTGGCCCCATTCGCCGGCATAGCCGCCGCGTTCGTTGATCAGCTTGCCTTTGACGACCACGCCGCCGCCGACCCCGGTTCCGAGAATGATGCCGAAGACCGTGTGATAGCCGCGGCCGGCACCCGCCAGCGCCTCCGCGAGGGCGAAGCAATCCGCGTCGTTGGCGATCAGCACTTCCACGCCGAGATCCGCAGTGAGATCTGCGGCAAGCCGGCGGCCGTTGATGCAGGGGATGTTGGCGCAGATGATCGCTCCGGTATCAGGATCTATGGAACCGGCATTCGAGATGGCCACGCAATCCGGGCGCTCGCCCGTTTCGGCAATCACGGAGCGCAGAGTGTCGACAAAGGCGGTGTAATCGTTCGTGGGGGTCGGACGGCGTCCCAGAGGCCTTACATCGTCCGGAGAATGCGCCAGCGCGCCCTTTATCGCCGTGCCGCCAATATCAAAGCATACGATCATTATGCGTTTTCCTGAAAATTGCTGACAGAACCAGATGCCAGAACCACCCGACGTCGTCGCTGAGCGGGAATGCTCTCCCAAACATGCAGACGGCTGCGTCCGGCATCAGCCACGGGTCTGCTATATCACAGCATTTGCCGCTGTTGAGCCCTCCGTGATTGCATATGTAAGTCGCGAAAGACCTTAATTATTACATTTTTACTATGCATCTTTATCTCGGATTGAGGGGAATGGAGATACACTGTTCGCGGTTTTGTTGTGCCTGATGCGGGTGCACGGTGGGCGGCGCGGTGTTCAGGGAACTTTCGCACGTATGGACATGCAGATCAGCCAAGCGTTTGTCGGCGCGCGTCTTTTCGACGGCGATGCCTTTCGCGACAAGGTCGCGCTCCTTGTCAGTCATGACCGCGTGCACGCTGTCGTTCCGGAACGGGACCTTTCCGAACACGACCCGGTGATTCGCCTCGACGGCGGCATCATCGTGCCTGGCTTCATCGATGCGCAGGTTAATGGCTATGCCGGCAAGTTGCTGAACGCGTCGCCGTCGGTGGGTACCGTGACTGCGATGGCGGCCAGCCTCAGGACCATGGGAACGACGGCGATCCTGCCAACGATGATGACCGACAGCCCGGCTGCGGTGCGGGCGGCCGTCAAGGCCGTGACGGCTGCTGCCGCCAGGGACAGCTGTATTGCCGGCATGCATCTGGAAGGCCCGCATCTTTGGCCGGCCCGCCGAGGCATCCATCCCGGCGAATACATTCGCCCGGTCGAAGACGCCGATATCGACTTCTATCTCGAGGCCCGCGAGAGCCTTGGCGTCCTGATCATTACGGTGGCCGGCGAACAGATTACGCCCGGACAAGTCAGGGAGCTGACCGCAGGCGGGGTGGTGGTCAGTCTTGGTCATACCGATTGCGATTTTACAACGGCGATGGCGTTGTTCGATGCCGGCGCGACCGGGGTGTCCCATCTCTTCAATGCGATGAGCGGCTTTTCCCATCGCGCGCCCGGTGCCGTCGGTGCGGCGCTGGAACATCCCTCCGTCTGGTGCAGCATCATTGCCGACGGTCATCACGTTTCGCCGCCGGCATTGCGGATTGCCCACCGCGCCAAGCGGGGTGAGGGACGGTTGTTCCTGATTACAGACGCGATGTCACTGGCGGGAAGCTCTGACGAGTCTTTCACGCTGCATGGTAGCGAGATTACAAAGCATGCGGGTGATTTCTGCTCGCGCCTGCTGATGACCGACGGGACATTGGCCGGTTCCGATCTCGATATGCTGACCGCCATCCGCTACACGCTCTTGAACATGGAGACCGGCCTGACGGAAGCGTTGCGGATGGCAACCTCCTATCCGGCGCGCTTCCTGGGGCTCAACGATCGCGGCCACCTTCGTCCCGGCCACCGCGCGGATTTTCTGCATCTCACGGACACCCTGCACATCGCCGGGGTCTGGACTGGCGGTCGCAAGATCTGCGACGGGCAAGAGGATCAGGGTACCCGCAGGCCGGCGCATCGCATCATGTAAACGGAAAACGCCCGCCGGCTTTTATACCGACGGGCGCATTTTCAGTCATGTCGGGCCGATCAGGGCTCGATGAATTCCAGCGGCCGTTCGCCGTTCTCGTCACGGATGCAGGTCTGCAGGCCGATGCGGTTGAGCACCGCCAGGAAGGGCTGCGGCGGCAGCTCCTCGACGTTTGCCATCTTCTTCACATCCCATGCGCCCTTGGCGATCAGGATCGCGGCGGCGACCGGCGGAACGCCGGCGGTGTAGGAAATGCCCTGCGAACCGACTTCGTTGTAGGCTTCCTTGTGGTCGGCGACGTTGTAGATGAAGACCTCGCGGTCCTTGCCGTCCTTCTGGCCCTTCACGAAATCGCCGATGCAGGTCTTGCCTTCGTAGTCCGGCGCCAGCGATGCCGGGTCGGGCAGGCAGGCCTTCACCACCTTCAGCGGCACGACCTCGGAACCGTCGGCAAGCTTTACCGGCTGCTCGGAGAGGAGGCCGATGTTCTTCAGGACGGTGAAGACGTTGATGTAGTGCTCGCCGAAGCCCATCCAGAAGCGCACGTCGGCGCCGTCCATGTTCTTCGACAGCGAGTGCACCTCGTCGTGGCCGCAGAGATAGGCGCGGCGCGTGCCGACGACCGGCAGGTCGTAGTCCTTGCCGATTTCGAACATCTTGTTCGTCTGCCACTCGCCGTTCTGCCAGGAGTAGACGACGCCGGTGAACTCACGGAAGTTGATTTCCGGGTCGAAATTGGTGGCGAAGTACTTGCCGTGGCTGCCGGCATTGATGTCGACGATGTCGACGTCGGTGATCTTGTCGAAATATTCCGCCTTGGCGAGCGCTGCATAGGCGTTGACGACGCCCGGATCGAAGCCGGCGCCGAGGATGGCGGTGATGCCCTTTTCCTCACATTCGGCGGCACGCTTCCATTCGTAGTTTCCGTACCACGGCGGCGTTTCGCAGATCTTGTTCGGCTCCTCGTGGATCGCCGTGTCGATGTAGGCGACGCCGGTGTCCATGCAGGCGCGCAGCACCGACATGTTGAGGAAGGCGGTGCCGACGTTGATGACGATCTCGGATCCGGTCTTGGCGATCAGCGCCTTGGTCGCCTCGATGTCGAGCGCGTCGAGCGCGTGGGCCTCAAGAACCCCCGGCTGCTTCATCGCCTTCTTGTCGTGGACCGACTGGATGATCTGGTCGCACTTCGCCTTCGTGCGCGAAGCGATATGGATATCTCCGAGGATGTCGTTGTTCTGGGCGCACTTGTGCGCAACGACCTGGGCGACACCGCCCGCACCAATAATCAGCACATTCTTCTTCATCTCACACGTAAGCCTCCGTGCAATGTTGGGGGTTGATTTGTTGTTCGTTCAGGACAGGCTGGAGACGTAGTCGCCGTACGAAAATTCGCGGACGACACGCACCGTTCCGTCCAGTTCCCTGATGGCGATGGCCGGCATCTTCACGCCGTTAAACCAGTTTTTCTTGACCATCGTATAACCGGCGGCGTCGGCGATCGAAATTCTGTCGCCGGCCTTCAGTTCTGTCTCGAAGCGGAATTCGCCGAAAATGTCACCGGCAAGGCAGGACTTGCCGCAGACCATGTATTCGTGATCGCCGGTATTGGGTTCCAGCTTGGCGCTCTGGCGGTAAATCAGGAGGTCCAGCATGTGGGCCTCGATGGAGGAGTCAACGATCGCCAGGTTCTTGCCGTTGAACATGGTGTCCAGCACGGTCACTTCAAGGCTTGCCGACTTGGTGATCGCCGCTTCGCCCGGCTCCAGATAGACCTGTACGCCGTATTTCTCCGAGAAGGCTTTGAGCCGTGCGCAGAAGTCGTCGAGCGGATAGCCCTCGCCGGTGAAATGGATGCCGCCGCCGAGGCTGACCCAGTCGAGCCTGCCGATCAGGTGGCCGAACTGTTCCTCGATCTTGCCGAGCATGTCGGAGAACAGGCCGAGATCGCCGTTCTCGCAGTTGTTGTGGAACATGAAGCCGGAGATCCTGTCGATCACCGTTTCGATGCGGGCCGGGTCCCATTCGCCGAGGCGCGAGAAGGGACGGGCGGGATCGGAAATCAGCCATTCGGAGGAGGAGACGCGCGGATTGACGCGCAGCCCGCGCGTTCTGCCTTTCGACTGATCGTCAAAGCGGGTCAGCTGGCCGATCGAATTGAAGATGATCTTGTCGCAATTGGCGACGACCTCATCGATCTCGTCATCGGCATAGGCGACCGAATAGGCATGCGTTTCGCCGGGGAACTTCTCGAAGCCGAGCTTCACCTCGTTCAGCGAAGACGAGGTGGTGCCGTCCATGTACTCGCTCATGAAGTCGAAAACGCCCCAGGTGGCGAAGCATTTCAGCGCCAGCAACGACTTCGCGCCGGACTTCTCCCGCACGTATTTGATCGTCTCCATGTTCTTCAGGAGTTTCGACTTGTCGATCAGGTAGTAGGGAGTTTTCAGCATGGCTCGCGGTCCGGCGCCTCTCTCTCGCGCCGAAGGCGCTGGGCGGCAAAGGGGTTCAACGGGTCGCTCCGGGCCGGTCCATGTCGACGTCCTGCCCGAAATTTGAAAGCAGGTGCGCCATACCGCGTCCGGGCCGATATCTCAATGGGAAATGTGGCGATGCTTAGCATTCGCCGCGGCTTGGCGTATCGGTTGACGAATCGGCCTTGTCCCAAGATTTGGGAGCGTCTCTCCCCAATTCTTGCGATTCCGCAAATGCCATCCGTCGGTTACATATATTCGCAGATGCTGATCAACCGGTCTTCGAACGAGGACTTCAGGGCCGGGGCGGCGATTGGCATCCAGTTTCGGTTGGGCAGCTTTATCGCCCAATTGTGAGAGAGTTGGCGTTGCACCGGATATGGGGCCATTTGGTGCACGGGGTCGGCGGGCCCTGAGTCAACTCTCTCACTCTCTCCCTTCCCTTCGGATCAAGATCAACGACATTTCAATAGTCGCCTATCTATGTGCGGCCCAGTCGCGAGCGCGAGGGGCGAGCATCTCCGAAGAATTATGGGGGGATCCTGATATTTGCGGATTTTCCTGACCTTGGATTTTCTTCATAGGGTCAGGCATGCCGCTTCTGGCGATCCGGATTCGACCCGGGCTCGCCAGCGGTGGCCAGAACCTACGGGCCAGGCAACAACTGCCCGACAGGAGAGCCGGCGTGACGCATTCGGGGACGGGGAAATCCGGGTGCAACCAAGTGGCGGACCTAGACGCCGGCTCTCCTATCTCTTCCTCCCCAGCGGGAAGCTTTAGTTTCCTTTTCCCATTTCCCAGCGGTGACGCGGCGCGAAGAAACTCCGTGCTGCCCTTCATCCTTACAGGATTAATACACTTATTAGTTGCTATAATTGTTTATGCAATCTTTAATTGATTTATCGGGCAGCCCTTTGCTATCCTGCAGGCAGGAGTGGAGGGACAGGATATGGCAATCTCTTTGAATGGCTTGGATCCCGCATTCAGGGCCAAGGTTAATGACCTGCTGCATGTCTTGAACAGCCTGGGCGTCGAAATGCGCCCTTATTTTGGACTTCGCACGGTGGAGGAGCAGGCGCGTCTTTGGCGCCAGAGCCGGAGTACAGAATCGATCAATCATGAAATCGGCAGATTGAAAGCGTCCGGTGCACCTTTTCTGGCGGACGTGCTTAATCGGGTTGGACCGACGCATGGCCCGCATGTGACCAATGCTCTTCCCGGCCTGAGCTGGCATCAATGGGGCGAAGCTATCGACTGTGTGTGGATAACCGGCGGGGTGGCCGAATGGTCAGCCTCCAAGCTTGTCAATGGTGTCAACGGTTACAAACTGTACGCCACAAAAGCAAAGGAAGCCGGGCTCAATGCCGGCGGCTTCTGGAGCAGCTTCAAGGATTGGCCGCATGTGCAACTTCGACAGTTTGGTTCGCCTGCCGGCGCGGGCATGACGTTCCCCGAGATCGACGCGGAAATGAAGAAACGCTACGGCCCCTGATTTTCCACAGCGGCCAAGTGAGAAAAGACCGGACAGGAACCCGGCGGACGCTAATGCGACGGGTTCCTGTCCTGAGTTTCCTCCCACCGGTCGGGTGTGGAGGGGGGAAATCAGACGCGTTCGGTGGCGATCGCGATGCCCTGGCCGACGCCGATGCACATGGTCGACAGTGCGTATCTGCCGCCTGACAGCGACAGTTCGAGTGCCGCCGTGCCGGTGATGCGGGCGCCGGACATGCCGAGCGGATGACCGAGGGCGATCGCGCCGCCGTTCGGGTTGACGCGCGGATCGTCGTCGGCGACGCCCAGTTCACGCAGGACGTAGAGGCCCTGGCTGGCGAATGCTTCATTGAGTTCGATGACGTCGAACTGGTCGATCGTCATGCCGAGGCGGGCGATGAGCTTCGTGCTGGCCGGAGCGGGGCCGCAACCCATGACACGCGGCGGAACGCCGGCTGTCGCGCCGCCGAGAATGCGGGCGATCGGCGTCAGGCCGTGCTTCTTCGCGGCGGCTTCGGAGGCGATGATCAGGGCGGCTGCGCCGTCATTGACGCCCGAGGCGTTGCCGGCGGTTACGGTGCCTTCGGGGAAGAGCGGCCGCAGCTTCGCGAGCGCCGCCATGTCGGTTCCGGCGCGCGGATGTTCGTCCTTGTCGATGACAAGCGGGTCGCCCTTCTTCTGCGGAATGGTGACGGGCACGATTTCCTTCGCGAGGCGTCCATTCTGCTGGGCAGCCGTGGCTTTCGCCTGCGAGCGAACGGCCATGGCGTCCTGGTCTTCACGGCTGACGCCGAAGTCGCGGGCGACGTTCTCGCCGGTTTCCGGCATGGAGTCGACGCCGTAGAGCCGCTTCATCTGCGGATTGACGAAGCGCCAGCCGATGGTCGTGTCGTGGATTTCGGCGTGGCGGGAAAAGGCGGTCTCGGCCTTCGGCATGACGAAGGGCGCGCGGCTCATGCTTTCCACGCCGCCGGCGATCATCAGTTCAGCCTCGCCGGCCTTGATGGCGCGCGCGGCCGTCATGATTGCGTCCATGCCGGAGCCGCAGAGACGGTTGATGGTGGTGCCCGGCACCGGAACCGGAAGGCCGGCCAAGAGCGAGGACATGCGCGCCACGTTACGGTTGTCTTCACCGGCCTGGTTTGCGCAGCCGAAGATGACGTCTTCGACAGCTTCGAAATCGACGCTGGAATAGCGCTCCATCAGCGCCTTCAGCGGGATCGCGCCGAGATCGTCGGCACGGATGGAGGAGAGCGATCCGCCGAAACGGCCGATCGGCGTGCGCAGATAGGCGCAGATGAAGGCTTCAGTCATGATGTCATTCCTCAATGCGTTTGGTCCGGCGCGGTACCGGTCAAGGATCAGAGTTCCGGGACGACGAGATCGGCGACCGGGCCGTCGGTGTAAAGCTTGGCGCCGGTCATGGCCTGAAGTTCGTCCATCGTCATGGCGGCGAGCTTTTCGCGCACCACGAAGTGTCCGTCCTTGACGTCGATGACGGCATGGCTCGTATAGATCCGTGTGATGCAGCCGACGCCGGTCAACGGGAAGGAGCAGCGTTCGACAAGCTTGGGCTCGCCCTTCTTGGTGACGTGCTCGGTGATAACGATGACCTGCTTTGCACCGTGGACCAGATCCATGGCGCCGCCGACGGCGGGGACGCCCTTGGAACCAACCCGCCAGTTGGCGAGGTCGCCGTTTTCAGCCACCTGGTAGGCGCCGAGAATGGCGACGTCGAGATGGCCGCCGCGGACCATCGCGAAGCTGTCTGCGTGGTGGAAGAATGCCGCGCCCGGCTTCAGCGTTACCGCCTTCTTTCCAGCGTTGATCAGATCCCAGTCCTCTTCGCCTTCGGCCGGAGCCTCGCCGAAGTTCAGGATGCCATTTTCCGTGTGGAAGATCGCCTGCCGGCCCGGCGGCTGGAATTTCGCGACCATTTCCGGAAAGCCAATGCCGAGGTTCACATAGGCGCCGTCGGCGATATCCTGCGCTGCGCGCCAGGCGATCTGGGCGTTGGAAAGCTTGATGTCTTCTCGCGTGTCGACGGTCATACGTAGGCCACTCCGGCTCGGATGAGCTCTTCTTCCTGTTGCGGGTTCTGCACTTCGACGATGCCGTCGACGAAAATGCCGGGGGTGACGACATGTTCCGGGTCGATGCCGCCGGCCGGTACGATCTTCGAGACCTGGGCGATGGTCTTGGCTGCGGCCATGCACATCAGCGGGTTAAAGTTGCGACCTGCCTTGTTGTAGGTGAGATTGCCGTAGGGGTCGCCGAGCTCCGCCTTCACGATCGCGAAGTCGGCCTTCAGCCATCGCTCCTGCACGTATGACCGGCCCTCGAATTCGGCGATGACCTTGCCTTCGGCGATTTCCGTGCCGTAGCCGGTCGGTGTGTAGAAGGCCGGGATGCCGGCGCCGCCTGCGCGGATGCGCTCGGCGAGCGTGCCTTGCGGCACCAGTTCGAGTTCGATTTCGCCGGCGAGATACCTGTCGGTGAAGGCGCGTGGATCGGACGAACGCGGGAAGGAGCAGATCATCTTCCTCACCATGCCGGCGTCGATCATGGCGGCAATGCCGATCCGTCCGTTGCCGGCATTGTTGTTGATGACCGTGAGGTTCTTCGGCCCCTTGTCAATCAGGGCGTGGATGAGTTCGATCGGCGCGCCGGAGCCGCCAAATCCGCCAATCATCACCGTGGCGCCGTCGCCGATGCCGGATACGGCCTCAGCCAGACTTGCAATTGTCTTGTCCATCTAATCCTCCGTCCCGGCATATCCTGTCTGTCGCCGGGAATGCTGGCCATTGAAATAATCCAAACAACGGAAGGCGGCAATGGATTATGTGCGATAATTGACATTTGTTCGTATATCGCACATAGTGAGCACAGAACTGGAGAGCGGTTGTGCGGGAAACGGATTTTCTGGGTGGTTTCGCCAAGGGTTTGAGCATCATCGAAGCCTTTGGCGGCGATCAGCCAAGGCTGACGATTGCGGAAGCCGCCAAGCGCACGGGCCTTGATCGGGCCACGGCGCGCCGGTGTCTCTTGACCCTTTCGGGTCTTGGCTATGCCGATTACGACGGCAAGTTCTTCGCGCTGACGCCCAAGATTCTCCGGCTTGGGCAGGCCTACCTGTCGGCAACGCCCCTGCCGGCCATCGTGCAGCCACATCTCGACCGGCTTTCGGAAAGGGCCGGGCAAAGCGCTTCGGTCTCGGTGCTGGACGGAACGGAAATCGTCTACGTGGCGCGCGCTTCCCTGAAAAAGATCATGTCGATCAGCCTGATGCCGGGAAGCCGCATGCCGGCCTACTGCACCTCGATGGGGCGGGTGCTGCTGGCAGCACTTCCGGAGGCGAAGGCGCGTGAGGTGCTGGAGCATTCGAGCCTTCAGGCCCGCACGCCGCTGACGAAGACCGGCGTGGCGGAAATCATGGCCGAACTTGCGAAAATCCGGGCGGCGGGCCATGCGGTCATCGACCAGGAGCTCGAACTCGGCCTGTGTTCCATCGCCGTGCCGCTCATCAATGCGCGCGGCGAGACAGTCGCAGCGCTCAACATCGGCGCGCCCGCAACCAGCGCATCGGCGGCAGACATGCCCGTGCTCTATCTGGAACAGTTGACCGAAACACAGCAGGCGCTGCGTTCGATATTGCGCTAGAGGTTGGCCAGTTTCGCAAAAGCGATTCCTTTTAGTGTGAGCCCACATTCGCCCGGCATGACGCAGGGACGATTCGCATATCGAGGACTGCAATGATTGAAGTGCCCGTTTCCTATGGCGAACTGATCGACAAGATCACCATCCTCGAAATCAAGAGCGCCCGGATTGCCGACGACGGCAAGCTCGCCAATATCCGCAAGGAACTGGCGCTTCTCGAGGAAAAACTCGGTGATACGGCCAAGGTGCCGGCGGTCGAGGAGATCCGCGCCGCCCTGTTCGACGTCAATGAGAAGCTATGGGACATCGAGGACGCCATCCGCGACTGCGAGCATGCGGGCAATTTCGGTCCCGAATTCGTCAAGCTCGCGCGCGCCGTTTATGTAACCAATGATGAACGCGCGGAACTGAAGCGAAGGATCAACATTGCCCTTGATTCCGCGATCATTGAGGAAAAATCCTATAAGCCCTACAAGGCTTGACAGGCATTGTGACCGCGTCGCCGGTCATGCATGAGTTTTGGTGGGTCGGCCCGGCGTCGACTTTATTGGTATCGAGGGAATATTGCGGACGGTGGCGGTTCAAGGCGCCCTGCAGGATTGTGTGAAGCTGATCGGCGCCGGCAAGGCGGCCGAGGCCGTGGCGAACCTTCAGGCGCTTGCGGATGACAACCCCGACGACGCCGACGTGCATCATTATCTCGGCCTCGCCCTGCATCTTTCCGGCCGCTCCGAGGACGGCATCGCGGTTCTGCAAAAGGCAGCGGAGCTGGAACCCGACAATGCCGCCATTCATCAGAACATGGTCTTGCCGTTCCTGTCTACCGGCGATGTTGCCGCCGCGATCGCCGCGGGAGAGCGATCTGTCGCGCTCGCGCCACGCAGTCTCGGCGCCCGTGTCAATTTCGTCCTGGCGCTGACGCGCGGCGGCGACTGGCAGAAGGCCGCGGCGGCCTGCGAGGAGGCCCTTTCCGCCTTCCCGGACAATCCCGCCCTTCTCACCCAGATGGGACATATCCTCCTGCAGCTGGACCGGAGCGCGGAAGCGGAACAGCACTTGCGTCGGGCGCTTGTCCTCCGTCCGGAAGAACACGAGGCGAGCTATAATCTCGGCGTCCTGCTGCAGCGCCAGGGCAGGAACGAGGAGGCGGTCGAGCATTACCGCCAGACGCTTTCGGCCGATCCGCGCCATATGGGGGCCATCATCAACGGAGCCGTCTGCCTGCGCAATCTCGGTCGTGTGACGGAGGCGCTGGCCGCGCTGGAAGGGGGGGCGCTCAACCCGGAGACCTTCCCCGCGCTCGCCTATAACATCGCCTGGACGAAACTCTTGCTCGGCCGGTGGAGCGAGGCCTGGCCCGATTATGAAAAGCGCGTCGCGGTTTTGCCGCAGCCAACACGCGCGACCGTTTCCGAGGCGCCGCTCTGGCGTGGCGAGGATCTGACCGGCAAGACGATCGCTGTCCTGCACGAACAGGGGCTGGGTGATACAATTCAGTTTATTCGCCTTTTGCCGCTGATCGGTGAGCGGGCGGAAAAGGTGATCTTCGTCTGCCAGCCGCAGCTGCACGCGCTGCTCAGGACCTTTCCGGCATTTCGCGACAATCCCGAGCGGTTTCAGCTCATCGCAGACGGCGCGGCGGCGCTGCCGACACACGATTATCAAGTGCTGCTGATGTCCCTGCCGGGTTTGCTCGGTTTGCAGCCGGATCAGCCGAATGGCGGCTTTCCCTATCTTTCCGCCGAGCCCGAGCGCAAGGACAAATGGGCGGCCTTTCCCGAGCGCCCAGAGGGTACGGCAAGGCCGCTCAGGATAGGATTGTCCTGGCAGGGCAATCCGAATGCGGCGACCGAGCGCGGACGATCGGTGCCGCTTGAACAGTTCGTGGCGCTCGGCGCGCTCGGCGAAGCCGTGGAGTTCATCTCGCTGCAGAAGGGATCGGGTGCGGATCAGCCGGTTCCCGACGCTTTGCGCCTCCTGAAACCCGGTCCAGATTTTGATACCGGACCGGATGCCTTTCTTGATACGGCCGGTCTCATCGCATCGCTCGACATCGTCATCACATCCGATACCGCGATTGCCCATCTGGCGGGCGCGATGGGGCGGCCGGTCTGGCTCATGCTGATGGCCGCTCCCGACTGGCGCTGGGGTCTCTCCGGCGAATTGACGGCCTGGTATCCGACCATGCGCCTTTTCCGACAGGAGACACAGGGCGACTGGGCCGACGTCATGGCGCGGGTCGCGGCGGACCTCAAGGCGCTTGCCGAAGCGCCGCAGCCGATCGATCCGGATCCGGGCACCGTGGCGCTGGAACAGGCGATCGCCGTCAACCGGCGCGGTGATTTCGCAGGCGCTGCTAGGCTCTACCGTCACCTGATGGCGCGGCGCGGACGGTCGGCACAGCTTCTCAACCTGACGGCCATGGCGGACCTGGAAGCCGGAGGCCGCAGTCGCGAGACAGCGCTCGCTTGCCTGCCCCTGGCGCTGCAATCCCTGGCGCTCGCGCCGGCGGTCACGGATTTCTGGAGCAATCTTTCCATTGCCCTCGACAGTGCCGGTTTTCTGCGGGATTCGGAGCGTGCGCTGGTCTTCGCGCTGAAGGTCGATCCGGCTCATATTCCATCGCATTTGTCGCTCGTTCGTAGGGAAATTGCCGCCGGCCACGCGGAAGGGGCGCTATCGCGGGCAAAAGCGCTGCTTGCCCATCACCCGGACAACCTCGCGGTGCTTTCCGCCTATGCCAATGCCTGTACCGCGATCGAGCGGCCGGACGAGGCGGAGCGGGCGCTTGCAAAGGCCTGCCGGCTGGCGCCGAAGGACAGCAAGCTCCTGGTCCAGTGGGGGGCGGCGCTCCTGGCGCTCGACCGGACCGAGGAGGCGGCGAGGGCCTGGGAACGGGCGATCATAGCGGATCCCGCCAATTCCGATGCCTGGAACAATCTCGGCGTCCACGAGCGTAATCACGGCGAACCGGATATCGCGGTCTGGCTGCAGCGCCAGGCGGTGGCGGCAAAGCCCGGAAATGCGGAAGCCTGGTCCAACCTCGGCGTCAGTGAAATGGATGCCGGCCATGAAGAGGAGGCCATTTTCTGCTTCCGCCGGGCAATCGACATCCGGCCCGGGTACCCCGATCCGAAGATGGCGCTCGGCATGGCGCTGATGAACAGTGGCGATCTCACCGCCGGCCTGCCGCTCTACGAGGAGCGGCTGAATGTCGGCGTGCTCGGTCTCGGCGCGACGCGGCCGAAGCTTGCCGAGTGGACGGGCGAGGACCCGGCGGGCAAGAGCTTTCTTCTTCTGGCCGAACAGGGGTTCGGCGATGCCTTCCAGTTCGTGCGCTATGCCGCGGTTCTGAAAGAACGCGGCGCCGCCAAGGTCTTCGTCGGTTGCCGGGGCAAGATCGCCGCGCTGATGGCCGGTGCGAAGGGCGTCGACGGTGTCGTGCGCGAAGGCGACCGGTTTCCGGCGACCGATTACTACGCCTTCATGATGAGCCTGCCGCTGCGTTGCGGGACGCGGGTCGAAACCATACCGAGCTATCCAAGCTACCTGACGGCGGATGATGAGCGGCAGACGCGCTGGGCCGAATGGCTGAATGAAAAGCCCGGCTTCCGGGTCGGCATCGTCTGGCAGGGTAATCCGGATCCGAAGGTGGACCGCGGGCGGAGCTTCCCGCTTGCGACCCTTGAGCCGCTGGCTGAGGTCCCCGGCGTGCGGCTGATCGCGCTGCAGAAAGGGCCGGGCGAGGAGCAGATCGCGGCACTTGCCGGCCGCTTTGCCGTGGACCAGCCGCCCAAGGACTTCGACAGCGGGCCGGACGGCTTTGCCGATACTGCGGCAATGATGATGAACCTTGATCTGATCGTCACCTCGGATACCGCGACGGCCCATCTGGCGGGCGCGCTCGGCAAGCCGGTGTGGATCCTCTTGAAGGCGAAAGCGGAGTGGCGGTTCCTGCGCGGCCGTTCGGATTCGCCCTGGTATCCGTCGGCGCGGCTGTTCCGGCAGGTTGCCGGCGAAACCCCGGCCTCGCCCTTTGCCGGTGCGGTCGGCCGTCTTGCCGCCGAGCTCGAAAAACTGGTCCGTGGCGACCGCTCGGTCCTGTTCCGCGCGCAGGCCGAGCCGGAGGCGACAGCACCGGCCGCAAGCGAGCGCGAGCAATTTGCCGCCGCCATCCGCGCCCATGTGGCCGGAAAGACGGCGGTGGCGCGCAAGGGTTATGCCGCTCTCCTCAGCAAGCCGAGAACGGAGCCGGAAGCCCTGCACATGCTGGGCGCGATGGCGCTGGAGACGCAGAATTTCGCACGCGCTCATCTCTTCTTCCTGAAGGCACAGGAGAAGGGGCTGAAGACCCGCGAGTTCCGCACGAACTTCGCCATCGCACTGCGCAATCTCGGCATGGTGGCGGAAGCCGAGGCGATGTTGCGCGGGTGCCTCGCCGAGAAGGAGACGGCGGAAGCGCAGATGACGCTCGGCAACCTGTTGCGCGACGATGGCCGCTTCGCCGAGGCGATCGCCGCCTACGAGCGGGCGATTATTCTCAGGCCGGAGATTTCCAAGTCGCATCGCGGCCTCGCCAATGCGCTGAAGGATGTCGGCCGGACCGACGCAGCGATTGATGCCTTCAACAAGGCTTTGGCGCTGGCGCCGGGCGATACGGAGACGCTCATCGACCGGGCGCATGCCTATCTGCAGAAGGGCAATCTGCCGGCAGGCTTCAAGGACTACGAGCACCGCTTTTTCGGGCTCGAGATGAAGGACCGGAAGCTGGCAATTCCGCGCTGGCGGGGCGAGCCGGTCGGCGACAAGGTGTTGTTCGTGCATGGCGAACAGGGGTTCGGCGACCAGATTCAGTTTGCCCGGTTTGTCGTCCAGGCCTGCGGCATGGCCGGGCGCGTGATCCTCGAATTGCGCGAGCCCTTGATCCCGCTGTTTAAGGCGCTGCCGGGCACGGAGACCATGACGATCATCCGGCAGGGCGTCGATCCGGTGCCGTCGGCGGATTTCGAGATTCCGATGCTCAGCCTGCCCCTCGTCTTCGGCACGACGCTCGAAACGCTGCCGCCGCCCGTGCCCTTTGCCGTTGACGGGAATGCCGTGGAACGGTGGCGCGCAACGTTCGGCGGCAAGGGCAAGTTTCGCGTCGGCCTCGTCTGGCAGGGCAATCCGAACGCGCGGGCCGACAATGGCCGCTCGCCGCCGCTGAAAAGTCTCGCGCCGCTTTTCGAGCTTCCGGACATGCATTTCGTGGCGCTGCAGTTTCGCGACGGTCTCGACCAGCTGCGCGACGTTCCGTTTGCCGATCGCATCGAGGCGCCGGGCGAAACGCTCGGTGATTTTGCCAGCACGGCGGCGGCAATGCAGGCCCTTGATCTCGTCATTTCGTCCTGCACCTCGTCTCTGCATCTCGCCGCAACCCAAGGCCTGCCGACCTTCGGGCTGTTGAAATACAATGCCGACTGGCGCTGGATGCGTGACCGCTCCGACAGCCCGTGGTACCCGAAGCTCAGGCTCATTCGCCAGCCGAAGATGGGCGACTGGGACAGCGTCGCGGACAAGGCGGCGACGGCGCTGAAGAGCTTTGCGGAGTGGCGGCGATGACGGGCCGTGAAGACGATAGCGCACTATTGAAGCGCGCCTTCGATCTGCACACGGCAGGTGATTTCCCGGCGGCTCTAGATATCTATGAAGCGCTGCTTAGTGAAGCACCCGACCATCCCGACGCGCTGCGTCTGGCCGCCTCGGCCAGGCGTTCTTCAGGTGATCTCGCCGGCGCCCTCGCGTTCTTCGAGAGATTGACTGCGTCAGAGACCGCGCAGCCCGAGGTGTGGTTCAATTACGGCAACGCGCTGGCGGATGCCGGCCGGTTCGAGGATTCGATAGCCGCCTATCAAAAGACGATTGCCGCCGGTAATGCGACGGCGGAGGTCTATGCCAATCTCGGTATCGCCGAGGTCGGGCGCGGCGATCATCACGCGGCCATTGCCGCCTATCACACCGCGCTCGGTCTGGATCCGCGCCACAAGACGGCGATGCACAATCTCGGCAATGCGCTGGTCGAAACCGGCGACCTAGACGCTGGCATCGACATGCTGCGCCGGACCGTCGCCGCCTATCCGGAGCTTGCCGAGGCACGCTACAATCTCGCGCTGGCGCTGCTCAGGGCCGGCGACTTTTCGGCCGGCTTCCGCCAGTACGAATGGCGCTGGCGGACGGAGAAGTTCCCGGCGAGACCGCGTCACACCGAGATTGCCGATTGGAACGGTCGGCCCTATCCCGGCAAGACGCTGCTCGTGCATGCGGAGCAGGGCCTCGGCGACACCATCCAGTTCGTGAAACTGTTGCCGCTGGCGCGCTCGCTTGTCGGCCGGCTCGTCCTTCAGGTCCCGGACAAGCTTGTAAGGCTCCTGTCGAGGGTTCAGGGCTTCGACACTATCGTCGGCGAAAGCGAAGATCCCGGGGCCATCGACCTGCAGTCGCCGCTGCTCGGCCTGCCGCATCGCCTGCAACTGACGCCCGGCAGCATCCCGGCCGCCCGGTTCCATCTGACCGCCGAGCCGGAGCGCGTCCTTCACTGGCGCAAGACGCTGCGGCTTGATGGCGGTGCGAAAGCGCTGGGCTTCGTGTGGAAGGGCAATCCGAACTCGCCGGTCGAGCGTGGGCGCAGCCTTACCGGACCTCGCGAGCTTGCACCTTTCGCCGACTTGCCGGATGTGCGGCTGATCGCCCTGCAGAAGCTGGCGGCAGGCATGCTGGAGCGGGCCGACACGCCCTCGGGCTGGAAGGTCGGAGGGCTGGATTTTGTGCTGGAGCATCCGGGACCGGACTTCGATGCCGGAGCGGACGCATTTGTCGACACGGCCGGTATCATGGCCAATCTTGCCGGTTTTGTATCGGTCTGCACGGCGCCGCTGCACCTTGCCGGGGCGCTGGGCGTGCCGAGCGTGGCGCTGTTGAAGGCGGCGGCCGACTGGCGCTGGATGACGGACCGGGACGGTACGCCCTGGTATCCGTCAATGACGCTCTGCCGCCAGACGCGGCCGGGCGAATTCGCCCCCACGATTACCGCTGCCGCGGATATCGCGAAGGGCTGGCTTTCCGCTCAGAGATAGCCGCTGACGATCGCCTTCATCTGGTCGGCGGTGCGCGACCAGGAGTAGCCGGCAAGCTTGGCCGCACCGCGATCGCCGCGCCGGCGGGCGTCTGCCCGATCGCGATAGGCGCGCTCCAGCATATCGTCGATTTCCTCGACATCGCTTTCACCCCAGCCGGCGACCGATCCGACGCCGCCACCGCTACCGTCCACCGGTGCCTGCTTTTCCAGCGCGTAGCAGTTGTTGCCGTCGATCAGGTCGAGATGGCCGGTGTTGGCCGACAGGATCGCCGGCACGCCGCAGGCCATCGCCTCCATGGCGACGAGATTGGTGCCGCCTTCCGACCGATTGGGGAAGACGGCCACATCCATCTCGCGCAGGACCGGCGCCATCAGCGCATTCGGGATGGCGCCGAGATCGAGGAACTGGTTGCGGGCGATGCCGTTCGCCTCGGTCCAGGCGGTCTGGTCGACCTTGCCTTCGGGTGTGAATGGCAGGGGCGCGGCCATGCCGCTTTCGTCCAAACTTTTGGCCAGCTGCGGCCAGGGGCTGTGCCAGGCCGCGGCCAGCAGCGCGTCGGGATGGCGTTTGGCAAAGCGCGCGAAGGCGGCGACCACGAGGTCCTGCCCCTTGCGCCGCTCCAATTTGCCGCCGGTGAAGACGAGGAAGCGATCCTTCAAGACGCCCTGCTTCTGGGCGGGATGGAACAGGGTCTGGTCGATGCCCTGGATGACCGTCTTCACATTGGTGAGCCCGTAGGCGCGCAGAATCCGTTCGTTCCAGGTCGAGCCGGTGACGATCAGCGGAAAGGACCGGGCCCGCTCAAGCACGTCGTCGGACAGTTGCGGCACTTCGAAGAAGACGACGCCGAGGTTCGGTGCGCCTTGCAGCATCACGCCATGGGCGCCGGGCATCGTCTGGAAATCGTTGCCGAGGCCGACGAGAACCGGTGCGTTGACGCTGGTCGGCTTGCCGGCGCGGTCTTCCAGCCGTTTCACGAAGTCGATGGACGCCTTGAAGAACGGCGACAGCGCCTGCTGGCGCAGGGGATCAACGGCGATCTGGTCGCCCCGGAGCGGCAGCGAGCAGACCGGCTCGAAATCCGGGTCGGCCGACCAGTTGAGGGCGAGGTTGAGACCGTAGATTCCCCAGCCGAAGAAGCTGGAAATGCCCCAGTGAATGATGACCGGCTTTCTCATCGGCTCCCGAAAATGCTGTCCGCTTTCCCCGCGCTTATCCCGCGGCAATGTTGCGTGGCGCTGACGTGCGCGCCCGAATTGCAGGTAGCGCACAAAAACGGCGGAGAATCCAGCATCGCGAAAGCTTCCACACATAGGGTCGAACCCAAATGGGCAGGATGCCCTCTCTCTTTTCCCTGTTTTCCTTCCGGAAGACGCCTAGAGGTAGTCCAGAATGAGTGAAACGGATCGGGATCCGACAGCAGACCGCTCGGTGAGTTCCCCCTTCAAGGCACTGGTGCTTGCCGGACGCAAACTGGGCCTGTCGCTTTCCCTCGAGCAGATACAGCGCGATTTTTCCGATTCGGGGCGTTTGCCGGAACTGCCGGCGCTTGCCGAGATCGCCAAGGAACACGGCATGAAGAGCCGAGTGCTGAAGGTCACCTGGCGCGTGCTGAGCCAGCTCGACCAGAGCATTTCGGCGATCATCTGCCTTCGTGACGGCACGCTTCTCGTCTTCGATCAGTATCTGAACGACCCGGTCACGCCGCAGGTGGTGCTGCGCGATCCCAACGATGCCGTTCACGGCAAGGTCGCCGTCGACCAGGTGCGCCTGGAACAGGTTTGGGACGGCAGTGTCGTCCTCTTCAAGAAGGCGCCGGTTCTCCACCATTTCGACGAGGAAGATCCGGAAGAGTTCAATTTCAGCTGGATGACGCGCCAGGTGTTCAAGGAGCGCCGGCTGTTCCGGGACATCCTGATCGCCGCCATGTCGCTCGGCGTCCTGTCGCTCGTGCCGTCGATCCTCTACCTCGTCGTCATCGACAAGGTTCTCGTCCATCATCGCATCTCGACGCTCATGATGATGGTCATCGCCATCGGCGTCGTGCTGGTCTTCGACATGGCGCTCAGCTACCTCAAGCGAATGATGTCGGCGGTGGCGACCGCGCGCATCGACGTCCGCCTCAACCTCTACATCTTCAACCGCCTGTCGCGTCTTCCGATCGAATTCTTCGAACAGAACCCGACCGGCGAGATCGTTCACCGGCTGGGCGAGGCCAAGCGCGTGCGCGCCTTCATCACCGGCCAGCTGTTCGGCACGATGCTCGATCTTCTGTCGCTGATCGTGCTGATCCCGGCCATGTTCCTGCTGTCGCCCGTCCTGTCCTTCTGGGTGCTGGGCATCGCCGCCATGATGTCGCTGGTGCTGGTCATCTACATGGGGCCGATCCGCAAGGCCTATGCGCGGGTGATGAAGTCGGAACATCAGCGCACCTCCATGCTGATCGAGACGATCAACGGCATCCGCACGATCAAGTCGATGGCGCTGGAAGGCCGCAAGCGGCGCGAATGGGATCAGCGGGTCGCCGAATCCGTCCGCTCGCAGACGGAACTGCTTAACCTCGCCAACCAGCCGCAGACGCTGCTGGCACCGCTCGAAAAGCTGATCTATGCCGGCTCGCTCTGCATCGGCGCCTATCTCGCAATCTCGTCGGACAGTGCGGTGATGACCGGAACGCTGGTCGCCTTCACCATGGTTGCCCAGCGCGCGACCCAGCCGATCGTGCAGCTGGCTGCGCTCATGCAGCCGCTTGAAGAGGCCCGGGCGGCATTGAAGCAGGTCGGATCGATCATTAACCGTCCGGCGGAGCGCGCTTCCGGCAGCGGCGTGCGCCCCGTGCTGAAGGGCGAGATCGAATTCGAGGACGTGCGCTTCACCTATGCCGGCGGTTCGCAGCCGGCGCTCGACCAGATCAGCTTCCGCGTGAAGCCGGGCGAGGTCGTCGGCATCATGGGCCGGAGCGGTTCGGGCAAGACGACGGTGACGCGGCTCCTGCAGGGCCTCCACGCCAGTTATGGCGGTCTTATCCGCATGGACGGCGTCGAGTTGAAGGAAATCGACCTCTACCACCTGCGCTCCAATGTCGGCGTGGTGCTGCAGGAAAGCTTCATGTTCAAGGGCTCGATCCGCGACAACATCACCGCCGGAAAGCCGGATGCGCTGCCGGAAGAGATGATCGCCGCCGCGCAGCTTGCCGGTGCCGACGAGTTCATCGAGCGGCTGCCGCGTGGATACGATACCATGCTGGAAGAAGGCGCGACCAACCTATCCGGCGGCCAGCGCCAGCGCCTGGCGATCGCCCGGGCGCTGATCTCCAATCCGCCCATTCTTGTCTTCGACGAGGCGACCAGCGCGCTCGATCCCGACAGCGAGGCGATCATCATGGGCAATCTCAACGAGATCGCCCGCGGGCGCACGGTTCTGATGATTTCCCACCGCCTGTCTTCGCTCGTCAACTGCGACCAGATCCTGATGTTCGAACGCGGACGCTTGAGGGATTCGGGCCTGCATGGCGACCTGATGAAGCGGTCCCCCGATTACCGGTATCTGTGGAACCAGCAGAACCGCCACATGATGATGGATGCAAAGAGCAATGTTCAAGGCCTTAACGCTGTTGCCTGACGATGCCGATGCGTCGCAGAATGCGGCCTCGGAGTTCATATCGGACAGTGCGGAAATCCTGAACGCAGCCATTCCGAAGGCTGCGCGGATGACCGTGACCGTCGTCGCGGCCTTTGTCGGCGTCGCCATTCTCCTGTCGATCCTCATTCCGATCGAACGCGTCGTGTCGTCGACCGGGCGCATCATCTCGGAAGCCCCGCACGTCGTCATCCAGCCGATCGAAACGTCGATCGTCCGTGAAATCCATGTGCGCGAAGGCCAGCGGGTCAACAAGGGCGAGATTCTCGCGACCCTCGATCCGACCTTCTCTGAAGCCGACGCCACCTCGTGGCGGCGGCAGGTCGGGGCGCTGAAGGCGGAAATCGAACGGCTTTACGACGAAGTCGACGGGCGTCCGTACCGGCCGCTTGGCAACGACCTCTTCACCGAACTGCAGCAGCGCTATTACAGCGCCCGCAAGTCGCAATACGATTCCGCCATCACCAACCTGAACGGCAAGGTGGCGGCCATCGAAGCGCTGCGCAGGCAGCTTTCCTCGGAACTGCATCTCTTCGGCCAGCGGCTGGATATCCTCAAGCAGACAGAGGCGATGAAGGCGTCGCTGGTCGAACGGCAGGCGATCAGCAAGATGGAACTGCTGCAGGTGTCGGACAACCGCCTGGAACTCGAGCGGCAGATCGCCGGGATTCAGGGGCAGCTTTCAACCAGCGCCAACGACCTCGAGAGCGCCAAGGCGGCGCGGGACAATTATGTCCAGCAGTGGCGTTCGGACGCCATGCAGCAGCTCGTCAAGCAGCAGGGCGAACTGAACTCCGCCATGGAACAGCTCTCCAAGGCGGACAAGCGGCATGAGCTGATCGAGATGCGAGCGCCGCAGGACGCGATCGTGCTGCAGGTCGGCGACATCTCCGTCGGCTCGGTCGTCGAGACCGCGCAGAAGATGTTCATCCTCGTTCCGTCCGACGCGAAGCTGGAAGTCGAGGCCGAGATCTCGACTTTGGAACAGGGCTTCGTCCATCCCGGCCAGGAAGTCGAAGTGAAGCTCGATGCCTGGCCATTCGCCAAGTACGGCGGACTGAAGGGCTCCGTGCGGTCGCTGTCTGCCGACAGCGTCACCGTCGGCAAGAACAACGACAGCAACGGCAAGGCCGTCTATCTGGTCAAGATCGACCTGGAGAGCCCGAACCTTGATTCGAGGCCTGACGGCTACGGGCTCGTTCCGGGCATGACGCTGACGTCCGACATCGTCGTCGGCAAGAGAACGCTTGCGGGCTATCTGTTCGAGCGCGCAAGCCCTGCATTGACTGAAGGAATGCGAGAACCATGATGGATCTTTTCGTGCGGAAGATGACCTTCCTCGACAATTTTATGTTCAAGCGTGCGTGCAAGTATATCCGCAGGGGCGAACTCGTGCAGGGCGCTCGGCTTTTGAGCCGGATCGGTTCGCATGGCCATCGCGACGCAGCTTACGAACTCGCCAAGCTCTACGAGAGTGGCAAGGGCGTGATTGCCGATATCGGCCGCGCCCGTCACTGGGCCAGGCAGGCGGCCGACGCGGGGCATGCGCGCGCCATGGTGCGGCTGGCGCGGCTCTACCTGATGCAGCCGAACGTGCCGGCCTACAAGGGGGCTGCCGCCAACCTGCTGCAGTCCGAGCTGGAAGACCTGGAAGCGCGCCCGACGGAAGCGCGGCTCTACGCCACGCGCGCCGCCATGGCCGGCAGCATCGAGGGCATGGCACTTGCCGGATACCTCTGCGCCTCCGGCATCGGTGGCGAGGTGGATTACCGCACCGCCTGGATCATGTATTCCAAGGCCGCGGATGCCGGCAATGTCGAGGCCAATCTCGGGATCGGCACGCTGATTGCCAGCGGCAAGGTCGGCAATCCGGACTACGAGAAGGCCGAACGCCACCTGAAATTTGCCGCAGACGCCGGCAACATGACCGCGCGCCATTATCTGGCGGTCCTCATGCTGCAGGGGCACAGCAAGGAAGGCGACGTGCAGACGGGCCTTCGCATCCTCGTCGCCTCCGCGATGAAGGGCCATCAGGTTTCCATCGAGGAACTCGCCAAGTACTACCTCGATCCCGAGCACAAGGATCGCGACCGGCAGATGGGCATGCGCTGGCTGGTCTCGCTTGGCCGCATGGGACATCACCGCGCCTGCCGCGAACTGGTGCAGCGCTATTCCAAGGGCGTTGACGTTGCGCCAGATCCCTTCGAGGCCATCGCCTGGCTCGAAAAGGGTGCCGAAGCCGGCGATGTCGCAGCGCAGTTCCAGCTGGCGATCCAGTATACGCTCGGCCGGCTGACGCCGCTCGACAACGCGCGTGCCCGCCAGTGGTTCAAGAAGGCCGCCCAGAAGGGGCATACGATCGCGATGGTCAATCTCGGCCGGTTCATGATGAGCGGTACCGGCGGATCGGTCGACATCAAGGGCGCCCGCGAGTGGCTGGAGAAGGCCTATGAGATGGGCGAACAGGCGGTCTTTCCGGCGCTCGGCGAGCTTTACGCATTCCGCACCGATCCGCCGGATTACGAAGCGGCCCGGCTGGTGCTGGCGCGGGGCGCGCAGAGCGGCGACGCCCTCTCCCGTCAACTGCTCGGCAAGCTGGACGCGGTGCTCAAGGAGCGCGCGGCCTGATATCGGTTGCGATGCCACGCCGTTTCCCGTTGCAAAGGCCCGCTTTACCGCGGGCCTTCTTGCTTGAGGGAACCGGCATGCCTACATGGCGTTCATCGATGAGGGTTACCCACACGAAGACAGGAGACGGACCATGATCCTCGAGGCGGCCAGGCTGGGCCTTGTCAATCTGCTCGCATCCGAGACGCGCGGCGTCTTCTGGAAAGTGCTCGGGCTGACGGTGCTGGTGCTTGCGGCCCTGTGGCTTGCGGTGCGCGAGAGCTTCATGGCCTATGCACTGCCCTGGATCGAGAGCTTCCTGCCCGGCATTCCCGACTGGGCCGGCTGGCTCGCCTTCGTGTTCGGCATTCTCGCAAGCATCGGTCTGGCACTGTCGTTTGCCTTGCTGATTTCACCAGTGACGGCTCTGATTGCCGGGCTGTTTCTCGACGATGTCGCGGAGGTGGTCGAGCAGCGCGACTACCCGACCGACACGCCCGGCACGGCCATGCCGCTCGGCGATGCGATCCTGAGTTCCGTCAAGTTCCTCGGCATCGTCATTCTCGGCAACCTGTTTGCGCTCATGTTGCTGTTCATCCCGGGCGTCAACCTGGTCGCCTTCTTCGTCGTCAACGGCTATCTGCTGGGGCGGGAGTATTTCGAATTCGCCGCCACGCGTTTCCGGACCCACAATGAGGCGCGGCAGTTCCGGGCCAAGCACGGCTCCACGGTGTTTCTCGCCGGCCTGCTGATCGCCGCCTTCCTGGCCGTGCCGATCGTCAACCTGCTGACGCCGCTGTTTGCGGCCGGCATGATGGTGCATCTGCACAAGCTGCTGAGCCGCAAGGATCCGTCTTTCCCGGCAATCACTCGATGATCTGGCTGGGTAGCTCGACGAGCGGCGCCGGGATGTCGCAGGTCTTTTCCGGCGACTTGCAGATGTCGGCGATGACGCAGCGCTCGCATTCGGGCTTGCGCGCCTTGCAACAGTAACGGCCATGCAGGATCAGCCAGTGGTGGGCGTGGAAGAGGTATTCCTTCGGAATGATCTTTTCCAGGACGTCCTCGACCTGGTCCGGCGTCTTGCCCGGTGCCAGCTTGATCCGGTTGGCGATCCTGAGGATGTGTGTGTCGACGGCAATGGTCGGAATGCCGAAGGCCATGGACATCACGACGTTGGCCGTCTTTCGGCCGACGCCGGGAAGAGTGACCAGCTCCTCTCGCGTCCGTGGCACCTCGCCACCGAAGTCGTCGATCAGCTTTCTCGACAGGGCGATAACGTTCTTCGCCTTGTTGCGGAAGAGGCCGATCGTCTTGATGTAGCCGATCAGCCGTTCTTCGCCGAGGTCGAGCATTTTCTGCGGCGTGTCGGCGATCTTGAAAAGTTCCTTCGTCGCCTTGTTGACGCCGACGTCGGTTGCCTGCGCCGAGAGCGCCACGGCGACGACCAGCGTGAAGGGATTGACGTGGGCGAGTTCGCCTTTCGGTTCCGGACGCTGGATCGAAAACCGGCGGAAAATCTCCTCAAGCTCGGTGCGGGAATAGGCAGTCAACTGCCGTCGCGGCTTTGTGATTCTGCGTGCCGTTGACTTTTGGGTCGCTTGGGTGCTGGATTTGGGAGACGATTTTGCCATGAATCCTCTATAGTCAGCCCCGACGATGGAAAGCAACGCGGAAAATGTGAACGAACAGCCGGTCTTTGCGGCCGTGCTCATGCCCTATCGCTCGCTTGGCGGCAAAGGGTTCAGGGTGCTCCTGACCCTGACTTTCGCCATGCTGGCGCTGCAGGCGGCTCTCTTCATGACGACCGGCGCCTGGCCGGTGGTGATGTTCTGCGGGCTCGATTTCCTGCTGCTCTACGGCGCCTTCTGGCTGAGCTACCGCTCCGGCCGGGCGCGCGAGGAGGTCAGCGTGTCACGCACCGATCTTTCGATCCGCAAGTTTGCGCCATCGGGCCGGATGCGCGCCCAATACCGCTTCAATCCGTTCTGGGCGAAATTCCGCGTCGACCGGCACGAGGAGTTCGGCATCCTGTCGATGCATGTGAGCGGCGAGGGACGGGCAACCGATATCGGCTCCTGCCTCAATCCGGAGGACCGCGAGAGCTTTGCCAAGGCTTTCAAGGGGGCGCTGGCGACCGTGAAGCGGCGGCTTTGAGCTTTTTTCATCTTTGCAGGAATCGGGTGGCTGGCAAGGCCAGGCCGTGGTCTGATCGGACACGATCAGGAGATTTGCCATGACCATGAAGATCGCGAAGGCGCAGGACATCACGCCGGACGGAACAGACTATGAGACTGTCTGCCGCGTCATCGAAATGCTGACGGAAGAGTATCAGGAACAGCCGTCACTGGAGGCGATCGCGGTGCGCCTCAAACAGTCGCCGACGCAATTGCAGAAGACGTTCACGCGCTGGGCGGGGCTTTCGCCGAAAGCCTTCCTGCAGGCGGTCACGCTCGACAATGCCAAGCGGCTGCTCGGCGACGAGGGCATGCCGCTTCTGGAGACGTCGATCGAGCTCGGCCTCTCCGGACCGGGCCGCCTGCACGACCTGTTCGTCACGCATGAGGCGATGTCGCCGGGGGAATGGAAGGCGAGGGGTGGCGGTCTGGTCATGCGCTACGGCTATCATCCGTCTCCATTCGGCCTGGCCTTGATCTTCGTGACCGACCGCGGCCTTGCCGGGCTTGCTTTTGCCGATGCGGGCGGGGAGAGAGACTGCTTCGACGACATGGCGCGGCGTTGGCCGAATGCGCGGTTCGTTGAGGATTCGAGTGCGACGGCGCCTTATGCCGCCCGCGTGTTCAATCCGTCCGCCTGGACCGGCGAGCAGCCGCTGCGCGTCGTGCTGATCGGGACCGATTTCCAGATCCGCGTCTGGGAGAGCCTGTTGAAGATCCCCTTCGGCAAGGCGGTGACCTACAAGGACGTCGCCGGCGACATTGGCCAGCCGAAGGCGTCGCGGGCCGTCGGGGCCGCAATCGGCCGTAATCCGATCTCCTTCGTGGTCCCTTGTCACCGGGCGCTCGGCAAGGGCGGGGCGCTGACCGGCTATCACTGGGGGCTGACCCGCAAGCGGGCGATCCTCGGCTGGGAAGCGGCGCAGTCGGAGACCGGCTAACCGTCAGGGTTCAGGCTGCTTCGTCTTTTTCCGCTAGCGCCAGAAGGCCGCGCGCGGCAGCCTCGTCGGTCACCAGCGTATTGCAGCCGATGCGCTTGATGGTGGCACGGATTGCCTGGGCGCGTCTGGCGCCGCCCGAAGCAAGCACGACATGCTTCGCCTTGCGGATGCTGTCGAGGCCGACGGCCATGACGCGACGGTTCAGCGGATGGTCGATGGAATTGCCCTCGGCATCGAGGAAGTTGAACATCGTGTCGCAGACGCATCCGGCAGCGATCAGCTCCTCCCGGTCCTTCTCGGTGATGAAGCGCTCGGACTGGGAGGTCGAATGCGGGCCGATATCGCCACAGCTGACGATCGCCAGATCGAGTTCTTCTGCGAGCCGATAGATTTCCGCCAGTCCGCATTCCTCGATGAGGCTGCGGCGGGTCTCGGGGGAATCGACCAGGAGCGGCGACAGGAACATGTAGCATTCGGCGCCGAGCTGGCTGGCGAGCTGCCAAGTGTAGTCGATCGGATTGTTGAGGTGGACGGCGACGACACCACCCAGAAGCGAGACGACGCGACAGTTTTCCCGACGCGGCGGATGAAAGCTCGCCAGCGAGGCCGTCATCGTGCGGCCCCAGCCGGTGCCGATGGTGCAGTTGTCGGTGATCACTTCCGACAGAAACTGGCCGAGCGCCAGGCCGACATTCTTGGCGATGGCATCGGCGCTCGCCTTGGCCGGGGAGGGAACGACGAGGGCTTCGTCGAGGCCATAGAGGCGCTCCAGCTTGACGGCGAGCTCGACGCAGTCATCGACGCCCTCCTTGATCCAGATCTGCACCTCGCCGCGCTTGACCGCTTCGTCCAGCATGCGGATGACCGTGGTGCGGCTGATGGAAAGCTGGTCGGCAACTTCCTTCTGCGTCATGCCCTGATTGTAATAGAGCCAGGCGGCGCGCAGCCGCAGGGATCCCGTCTCGGTATAGGCCTGATGGGTGCCGCGTCTCAGCTTGACCACTTTGCGGAGTCCTCGTTCATTTCACAGCCGCGGGCGAGCCGCGAAGAAGTTTCCGGGATAATCGTGCATTTGCGACTTATGTCAACATGGATGGACAAATGTCGCTTGACTTTCTTGCGTCCTCGCGGTGATAGTCCGGCCTATCGCAGTCAGCTGTCGCACCTTTGCCCTTGTCTCGTCCTTTTGGGACATTAGCTATTGAGTAAAGACGGCGCGAACAGGAAGAGAGAGATTATGGCATCCAAGCTAGAACAACTGCGCGCAATGACGACGGTGGTGGCGGATACCGGCGACTTTGAAGCCGTGGCCCGCCTGCAGCCTGTCGATTGCACGACCAACCCGACCCTGGTGCTGAAGGCGCTTTCGACGCCGGCATTCGCCGAGACGCTCGCAGAGGCGGTCAGCTGGGGCAAGAAGCAGGGCGGCCAGGACGAAGCTGTCGTTTCGGCGGTGGCCGATCGTCTCGCCATTTCCGTTGGAGCGAAGCTGGTCGAACTGGTCCCGGGCCGCGTCTCGACCGAAGTCGACGCCGACCTGTCCTTCGATGCCGAAGGCTCTATCGCCAAGGCCCGGCAGATCATCGCGGCTTACAAGGAACGCGGCATCGAGAAGGACCGCATCCTCATCAAGCTGGCCTCCACATGGGAAGGTATCCGCGCGGCGGAGGTGCTGCAGAAGGAAGGCATTGACTGCAACCTGACGCTGCTGTTCTCGAAGGCCCAGGCCATCGCTTGCGCCGAAGCCAATGTATTCCTGATCTCGCCCTTCGTCGGCCGTATCCTTGATTGGTACAAGAAGTCGACGGGCAAGGATTACACCGCCGAAACCGATCCCGGCGTCGTGTCCGTCAAGGCGATCTACAACTACTACAAGGCGAACGGCATCAACACGATCGTCATGGGTGCTTCCTTCCGCAACACCGGCGAGATCGAAGCGCTGGCAGGCTGCGATCGCCTGACGATCAGCCCGCAGCTGATGGACGAGCTGGCTGCCGACAACGGCAAGCTGGAAAAGGTCCTCTCTGCTTCGGACGCGAAGGACGAGCCGCTGGTCTCGCTCGACGAGAAGGCGTTCCGCTGGATGATGAACGAAGACCCGATGGCTACCGAGAAGCTGGCGGAAGGCATCCGCTCCTTCGCCAAGGACCTCGGCTCCCTGCGTGACATCGTTCGCAAGGAACTGCAGGCCGCTGCCGCCTGACGGGCTTCCCGCTCCATGGAATTTTTGAAGGCCGGGCGTCATGCGTTCCGGCCTTTTTGCTGCCGATACGCCATCTCGCACCGCCTCATTCCCGCCCGACGGGTCATCCCGGATGATTTTTCCGGGTTAATGTTACGGCAACCAATCCCTTCAACGCCTCCTTAAGCATTCGGAAACACCAAACGGATACGGTGGGTTATCCATTTTTGCGCGTTGGAGTGGAGTTTGATGACGGAGCAGTTGGCGTGAAAGCCATCTTGCGCATTTTCCGGATTCCCCGGAAGGTTCTCTTCATCATCGGAGGTCTTGGGCTTCTCGGTGGTGTCGCGAGCGCGGCTGCCTATGTCTATCTCCATCAGGAAATGTTCTTTGGACCGTCGGAGGAAACGCTGAACGGTCTTGCCTGTACTCCCGTCAAGACATTCAACATCAAGCAGGACAACCGCTACTGGATTCGCGCCTTCATCAAGACGGCGCCGACGGACGGGCCGATGCGCGTCAAGACGGCGCTGCGGGTCGCCAAGGCCATCATCGAGGAGAAACACCCCGACCTCGTTCAGGTGGTCGTGCTTGACGAGCACGGTCCTGAACAGCGGGCGGAGATGCGCGGCCGGGCGGTCGGCGCGGACGTCGTCTTCATCGCGCATCCCGAAAAGATCCCCGATTACAACGCGCAAGGGGGCTTCACGGCGAAATATATCGATGGAACGGCCAATGCCGACGGCGACTTCTACGGCAACAAGATCGTCGTGCCGAAGGAGGAGATCGACAGGATCACGTCCCTGTTCGACAAGATCGAAGGCTGTGTCGATCCGGAAGAGGCCGACAAGAAGTCCGGCGGCGGCGGACATGGCGCGGCCCCTGCCGCCGACCATGGCGGCGGTGGCAAGTCGGAGGGCGATCACGGGGAAAGCGCGCCTGAAGGCGAGGGTCACGGCTCCGACCAGAAGGACGGTGGCGGCCATGGCGGCGGCGATTCCGAAACGCCGGTCGCGTCAGCGGAGGAGCCGTCCTTCTTCTCGAAGATGCTGAGCATGGTTGGCCTTGGTTCCGACAGTACGGCGGAAGGCGGTCATGGCGAGGGCAGCGAGGCAGTCGCCAGCCATGACGCCGAAGGCGGCGGCCATGGGGATGCGGGCGCCAGCGGGCACGGTGCTGCAGCTGCTGCGGAAACCGGCCATGAGGCCGCCCCGGCCGGCCATGGCGAGGCCGGTGTGGCTGTCGCCAGCGAGAGCCCGGCTGATGGAGGCCATGGAGAGACGAATTCAGGCGGACATGGCGTTGCTGCCGAAGCGCCGGTTGTGGCGCACGATGAGCCCACCGGGCACGAGGATAAACCCACCCAAAATGCCGATGCCGGTCATGGTGGCGGCGATAGCGCAACAGGACATGAAACCGCCGCGGACGGCCACGGGGAGCCTGCGCATGCCACGGTTGCCGAAGAGGCGCCGGCCGATACCAAGCATGATGCCGCAAGCCAGGAGGCAGGACATGCGCCTGCCGTCGCGGAAGAGGGTGGCCACGGATCGCAGCCGGTGGAAACGCACGCCGAGGCAGCCGTCGAGGATGACGGTCATCGAACCGCGCCGGCAATCGATGCCGAGGCGGTCACGGGTGCTGCCGGTATCGGCGAAGACCCGCACGGTTCGGCTGAAAAGCCGCTCGTAAAGCATACAGAGGAGGAAGAAGGAGGAGACCACAAACCGGCCGGTCACTGATCCCGACGCCATTTCAACGCGCAGGCGAACGGATTTTAGGGCAGGCTTCAGGCATGAGAGCGGGGCGGAGGGATACCGACCCGCTCTCATGTATCTTGCAAATAATTCCGCTCAGTCTGCCTTCTGGCGACGGGCCGGGAAGAGGATGACGTCGCGGATCGACGGTGCATCGGTCAGAAGCATGATGAGGCGATCGATGCCGATGCCGAGACCGCCGGCCGGGGGCATGCCCTGGTCGATGGCGTCGAGGAACTCGTCGTCGAGCTGCTTTTCCTTCTCGCCGCGGGCATGGGCCTGCTCGAGCTGCTCGACCATGCGACGACGCTGCTCTTCCGGGTCATTGAGCTCGGAGAAGGCGTTGCCGAGTTCCCACGCATTGCAATAGGTCTCGAAGCGTTCGACGAGGCGCGGTTCGCCCGGCACTTCCTTGGCAAAGGGCGAGATGTCCTTCGGGAAGTGGGTGACGTGGGCCGGCTGGATCAGCGTGCCTTCCACCTTCTCCTCGAAGATGAAGGCAAGGCACTCGCCCCAGGTCCAGTCCTTCTCGACTTCGAAGCCGGCGGCCTTGGCGGCGGCGCGGGCCTCCTCGTCGGTCTTGATCGCCAGGAAGTCGATGCCGGTGACGTCCTTGACGGCGTCGGGCATCGGCACGCGGCGGAACGGACCCTTGAAGGAGATGTCCTTGTCGCCGTAGCGGAATTCCGTCGATCCGTGGATGTTCATCGCCAGATGGCCGAACAGGCGCTCGACGAGGCCCATGATGTCCTCATAGTCGGCATAGGCCCAGTAGCATTCCATCATCGTGAATTCGGGATTGTGGCGTGTCGACACACCTTCGTTGCGGAAGTTGCGGTTGACCTCGAACACCTTGTCCGTCAGCCCCGAGACCAGCGTGCGCTTCAGAAACAGTTCCGGCGCGATGCGCAGGTACATGTCGAGCTTCAGCGTGTTGTGGTGGGTCTTGAACGGTTCAGCCGTGGCGCCGCCATAGACGGAATGCAGCATCGGCGTCTCGACTTCGAGGAAGCCTTCTTCCTCCATGAAGCGGCGGACGCCGGAGACGATCTTCGAGCGCTGGCGGAAGCGCAGCTTCGAGTCGTCATTGGTCATGATGTCGAGGTGGCGCTTGCGATAGCGCGTCTCGATGTCGGACACGCCGTGCCACTTTTCCGGCATCGGCAGCAGCGCCTTGGTCAGCATGGTGATCTCATGGGCGTTGACCGTCAGCTCGCCGCGCTTGGTGCGGCGGACTTCGCCCTTGACCCCGATGATGTCGCCGAGATCGATCATCGGCAGCAGCGCGCGAGCCTCTTCCGGGGTCATGTCCTTGTGCGAGAAGATCTGCACCTTGCCGGAGGCGTCGCGGATGTCCATGAACATGCCGGAGTTGCGCGACGAGTACACGCGGCCGGCGACGGTCACGATGTCACCGGTCTCAGTGTCCGGCTCGATGCCCGCATATTTTTCCACCAGTTCCGCATTGCTCATCGTGCGATGGAAATGGGCCGGATAGACGTCGCCGATCTGCTCGCGAAGCATTTTCAGCTTCTGGGCGCGAACCTCCGTCACGTCGGAGGAGAGGGCGGTTTCCTTGGTCTGATCGGTCATGATTCTTATCCGTTGTTCTTCTTGTCCGCTTCGATGCCCGCCTTGACGGCGACGGCGGCCTGTTTCAGGCGCTGGCGCACCACGGAGCGGCCGAGGATCGCCATGGAATCAAACAGCGGCAGCGAACGCGACGAGCCGGAGACGGCGATGAACAGCGGTGCGAGCACGTCGCGCAGCTTCTTCTCCATCCGGTCGGCGATGGCGCGAAGCTCGGCTTCGATCGCTTCCTGGTTCCATTCGAAGATCTTGTCGAGATCGGCCTGCGCCGTTTCCAGGATCACCTGAACGTCGGCGAGCGGGACCTTCTTGATGTTGGCGAAGTCGGCTGCCGTCAGGCCGAGATCGCCCTTCAGCAGGAAGCCGGTGAGGCCGGGCAGATCGGAGAGCTTCTCGATGCGCGACTGGGCAAGCTTCATGCCCTCCATGAAGCGATCGTTTTCCTGTGCCCAGTTCAGCACGCGGCCGACGAACTCCTCGGTCGAGATGCCTTCGCGCAGCCAGCGGCCGTTCAGCCAGTCGAGCTTCTGGATGTCGAAGATGGCGCCGGCCTTGTTGAGGCTTTCCGGATCGAACTTCTCCGCCAGCTGGTCCATCGTCATCAGCTCGTCGCCTTCTGCGATCTGGATGAAGAAGAGGCCGAGGAAGTTCATCAGCGCTTCCGGCATGTAGCCGAGCGCGGAGTAGTAGGAGATCGAGGTCGGGTTGCGGCGCTTCGATAGCTTCGACTTGTCGGCGTTGCGCATCAGCGACAGGTGCATGAAGACCGGCGGCTCGAGACCCAGGTAGCGATAGAGCAGGATGTGCTTCGGCACGGATGCCAGCCACTCCTCGCCGCGCGCGACGTGGGTGATCTTCATCAGATGGTCGTCGACGACGTTCGCCATGTGGTAGGTCGGCATGCCGTCGGCCTTCAGCAGGACCTGCATGTCGACCGATTCCCACGGGATCGAAACGTCGCCATAGACGCCGTCGTGGAATTCGCAGGCGCCTTCGGTCGGGATCTTCATGCGAACGACGGACGGTTCGCCGGCGGCCATGCGGCTCGTGACTTCCTCGGCCGTCAGGTTGAGGCATCGGCCGTCATACTTCGGCTGCTGGCCGGCGGCGCGCTGGGCGGCACGCATTTCGTCCAGACGCTCCGGCGTGCAGAAACAGCGGAAGCCGTGACCGGCGGAAACGATTTTCTCGACATAATCGCCGTAGATGTGCTTGCGGTCCGACTGGCGGTAGGGGCCGTAGGGGCCGCCAACATCGGGGCCTTCCTTCCATTCCAGCCCGCACCATTTCAGCGCGTCCAGCACCTTCTGCTCGAATTCTGGCGTCGAGCGTGTGGCGTCGGTATCCTCGATGCGGAGGATGAAGTCGCCGCCATGCTTCTTGGCGAAGAGATAGTTGAAGAGCGCGATATAAGCGGTGCCGACATGGGGTTCGCCGGTGGGCGAAGGAGCAATGCGGACGCGGACGTTGGACGTGGTCATCTTTTCAAGGTGCCTGTGCTGACATGCAAAATCGGCCCCGCTGACATGAGGCCGACTTTTGTCGGCCGCAGCGCGGCGCCGGTTTCCGGTGATCATTGCCGCCAGCGTGCCGCAATCGCCGCACGTCGGGCGCATGTATGTTCGGCAGGCCTTAGGCCATATTCAGTCAGGCACGTCAAGGGTAAGGCGAAGGTCGCCGCGCGGTGGGGCCAAGTTGCGGCCGCATTCAGGCTCCGGCGAGCTCGATCACCGGCACGTTGCGGTGATGCTGGAAGTCGATGGCAGTTGTGGGATCCTGGAGGAAACGCGGACCGATGCGCCGCACATCCTGCTCGGCCCGGGTCAGATCCGAAGGCCGGCTTTCGATGGGGCTTGGCGACAGGCTCAGAACCTTGACGGCCGGTGCCATCTTGCGCGCGGGGACCGACGGAATTCCGGCTGCAGCGGATGTGGCGGTCTGCAATTCCGGCTTGATAGGATTGTCCGCGCCGATGGCCCAGGCGCTGAGCGTAACGGTCAGTATGCCGATGGCGATCAGGCCCGTCTGCGTGGCGGTTTCCAGTTCGGGGACGGTCATTTTCCTCTCCAGGTCTTCAATGCAGAAAGGCTGCAGGGCGGGGGCGGGCCCTGCAGCCTCTCGCTATCGTCAGTACACGCCGACGACAACGTAGGTGTTCGGATCGACAATGACGCGCTGGTCATTCACGAACGCATAGGAATAGGTCGGATCTTCCGGAACCGGCGTCAGGACGACGGTCTGCGGGATCGGCTTGCCGACGACGACAGGCTGCTGGATGACCACCGGCTGCGGCGGTGCGGGCTGCGTCTCGACATAGGTGATGACCTTCTGCGGCGGCGGGTCGATGGCAACGCCGGCAATGGCGCCGACAACGCCACCGACAGCTGCGCCGACCGGACCACCAACGACGGCGCCGGTGACGGCTCCTCCGGCAGCGCCGGTGACCGCGGAATCTGCGGCGAACGTCGTGGTTGCCGTGGCAGTGGCAAGAAGAGCGGCAATAACGATTGTTTTCTTATTCATGGCTCGTTCCTTTCTCGTGAATGCCATGGCCAAGAAACCTGCCGGACGCGTTTTTGTTCCTTAAAAATATTCAGCTGTACTGGATCAAAAAATGAAAACGCCCGCCGAAATGGCGGGCGCAGGTTGATATCCGTGGAGTTTTGCAGGGGCTATTTTTTCTTCAGGCGTGCCTGGCGTGCGAACATGTTGAGCACCTCCACCAGAGCGGAAAACGCCATGGCCGCGTAGATGTAGGCCTTGGGCACGTGGACGCCGAAGCCTTCGGCAATCAGCGTCATGCCGATCATCAGCAGGAAGGCCAGTGCCAGCATGACGATGGTCGGGTTCTTCTCGATGAAATTCGCAAGCGGGGTCGCGGCTGTCATCATGACGGCGACGGCAATGACGACGGCGGCGACCATGATCGGCAGGTGCGGGGTCATGCCGACGGCGGTGATGATGCTGTCGACGGAGAACACCAGATCGAGGAGCAGGATCTGGACGATGGCCGCCGACAATCCGGATGTCGCGGAGCTGGCGATGAAATCGGTCTCGTGGTCGGCCGGGTCGACCGTGTGGTGGATTTCCTTCGTGGCTTTCCAGACCAGGAACAGGCCACCGGCGATCAGGATCATGTCCTTCCAGGAGAACCCGTGTCCGAAGGCTTCGAAGACCGGGGTCGTGAGCTTGACGATCCAGGCGACGGTGCCGAGTAGGGCAAGGCGCATGACAAGCGCGAGGCCGATGCCGACACGTCTGGCGGGGCGTCTTTGCGCTTCCGGCAGCTTGTTGGTGAGGATCGAAATGAAGATCAGGTTGTCGATGCCGAGCACGACTTCCATCACCACGAGGGTGATGAGGGCAACCCAGGCGGCAGGGTCCTGGAGAAGGATGACGATACCGTCCATTGGCGATGGTTCCGATTGAGACTTCGCGGCACGTAGGAACTGGACGGCCCCGCTTCAAGGTCGTCCGGTCCTGTCGCCGGCAATATCCCAGCCGTTATTTGGGTCGGTAGGCCGCCATGAAGACCCGAACGGCGCCGTCCACGATCTTGTCTATGCGCTGATGGGCGTCGTCCTGGCTGAACTCGCCGAAAATGCGCAGCTTGAACAGGCTGCCGGTCGTCAGGTCCATGAACTGCCAGGATGCAAGTTCAATGTCGTCGATCGCGAGCTTCCCTTCACGAACCTGATGCTCGAAATAGTCCATGAGAACCGTTCGCGCATTCTGGGGCGCGCAGGCGAAAAGGCGGCGCGGTAGCTCCGGCATGCTGTCGACCACGCCGATGACGCTGCGCATGGCGCGGATGACGTCCGCGGACGTGAAATGATAGGCGAAGGTCCGGCCGTATGCCGCAAGCGCATCTTCGACATTTGCTTCTTCCGCAAGGGCGAGGCGCATGGATTCGGCCATCTTGCTACGCTCCCTTTCAATGAGGGAGGCGAACAGGTCTTCCTTGTTCTTGAAATAGACGTAGATGGTGCCCTTCGAAACGCCTGCTTCGCGGGTCACGTCGTTCATGCTTGCAGCGCTGAAGCCCAGCTTCATGAACACGCGCTTGGCGCCGTCCAGAATTTGCTCGCGCTTGACCGGATCCTCGCCGGCCGCCCTGCGGTGAGGGCCGGACAACTGTTCGTCATTTGCCAAAATATCGGTTTCATCTTTGTACGAGTGCATCTTTCCCGGCACCTTAACCTTTTTCGAACCAAGCGGTTCGATTTGCTCTTGATATGCGACTTTTTTATCTATATGTCAAATCGAACCGAACAGTTTAGTTCGATATCGCCATATTCATTTTCAAGTTGGTTAGAGAGATGTCCACAATGAAGGATGCCCGCTCCGCACGTGTCGTCAAATTGCAGGGCGACTCGGGGCAAGATGCAGACGTTGCCGAAGTCAGCGAGGCCATGGAGGCCCGCAACACCGAGACCACCCCGGAAATGCGATCGGAAGACGCTTCCAAGGCGGAGGCGCCTGCCGCCGCAACGAAGAAGGGCGGCCTGAAGGGCAAGGTCATGCCTGTCCTGCTGGTCGCGCTTCTGGCCGGTGGTGGCTGGTTCGGCTACAACTGGTGGACCCATGGCCGCTTCATGATCTCGACCGACGATGCCTATATTGCGGGCGATATCGCCGTCATCTCGCCGAAGGTCACCGGCTATGTCAAAGACGTCAACGTCAAGGCCAACCAGCTGGTCAAGGCCGGTGAGCCGCTGATCACCCTCGATGACGGAGACTACGCCATCGCTGCCAAGCAGGCGGCTGCGCAGATCGCCACGCAGGAACTGTCGCTCAAGCGCATCGACGCGCAGATCAAGGGGGCGGAAGCCTCGCTGGAACAGGCCAAGGCGCAGAAGCTTGCCGTTCAGGCAACCCTTGAAAATGCGCAGCAGAGTGCAGAACGCGCGACGAAGCTGCAAGCCCAGTCCTTTGCCTCGCAGGCGACGCTCGACTCCGCCTCCACGGCCCTGCAGCAGGCGAAGGCCAACATTGTCGGCGCCGACGCCAACATTGCCGCTGCCGAAGCCAATATCGTCGTTCTCAAGGCACAGCGCGACGAGGCCGCAAGTTCGCTCGCGTCCCTCAGCCTCACCAAGGACAAGGCCGAGCGCGATTTCGGCTTCACGGTCCTGGTCGCACCCTATGACGGCGTGATCGGCAACATGGCCGTCCAGAAGGGCGATCTCGTATCGCCGGGCGCACGTCTTGCCTCGCTCGTTCCGGTCAAGGACCTCTATATCGAGGCGAACTTCAAGGAAACCCAGATCGAGGACCTGCAGCCGGGCGAGAAGGTCAACATCACTGTCGACGCGTTCGAAGACCGGCCGCTGGTCGGAACGGTCGCTTCCGTGGCTCCGGCTTCCGGCTCCGTCTTCTCGATGCTGCCCGCGGAAAACGCCACCGGCAACTTCACCAAGGTCGTCCAGCGCGTTCCGGTCCGCATCGCTATCCCGCAGGAAGCGCTCGACAAGGGCTATCTGCGCGCGGGCCTCAGCGTCGTCGTCGACGTCGATTCCCGCACGGCACCCGACAAGGATGCGGCCAAGTAAGGCCCTGGTGACGGAAGATGGCGACCACAGCGAACCCGGCCGCGGCTATGTCCGCGCCCTCCGAAGTCATTGACCCGCGGCGGGCCATCGCGTTCGTCGCGATGGTTTTCGGCATGTTCATGTCGATCCTGGACATCCAGATCGTCTCGGCATCGCTGTCGGAAATCCAAGCGGGCCTTGGCGCCGGATCCGACGAGATCGCCTGGGTCCAGACGTCATACCTGATCGCCGAAGTGGTGATGATCCCGCTTTCCGGCACGCTGGCGCGCATTCTGTCGACGCGCGTTCTCTTCACGTTTTCGGCGGCCGGCTTCACGGCTGCCAGCATCCTCTGCGCCACCGCGACGAACATCGACCAGATGATCGTCTACCGCGCCATCCAGGGCTTCATCGGCGGCGGCATGATCCCGTCGGTGTTCGCGGCCGCCTTCACGATCTTCCCGCCGTCCAAGCGCAATATCGTCTCGCCGATCATCGGCTTGGTCGCCACCATGGCGCCGACCATCGGCCCGACCATCGGCGGCTATCTCAGCCATGTCTTCTCCTGGCACTGGCTGTTCCTGGTCAACGTCATTCCCGGGCTTGCGGTGACGGCTGCCGCCTGGCTGCTGATCGACTTCGACAAGCCGAACCACAGCCTGCTGAAACGGTTCGACTGGCTGGGGCTGGCCTCGATGGCCGTCTTCCTCGGCTCCCTGGAATATGTTCTCGAAGAGGGCAATACCAAGGGCTGGTTCCAGGACGAGCATATCGTCATGGGAACGGTGGCGCTTTTCGTCGGCGCCGCGGTGTTCTTCTACCGGGCATTCAAGGTCGACTTTCCCGTCGTCGACCTGAAGGCGTTCAACAACATGAATTTTGCCGTCGGCTCGCTGTTCTCGTTCATCATGGGCGTCGGCATTTACGGCATGACCTATCTCTATCCGCTCTATCTCGGCCGTATCCGCGGATACGATTCGCTTATGATCGGCGAGACCATGTTCGTTTCGGGTCTGGCGATGTTCGTCGGCGCGCCGCTGTCCGGCATGCTTTCGAGCAAGCTCGATCCGCGCGTGATGATGATGATCGGATTTGCCGGATTCGGGGCCTCCACCTACTGGATCACCTACATCACGCCAGACTGGGATTTCTGGGAGCTCTTCATCCCGCAGATCCTGCGCGGTTTGTCGATGATGCTGTGCATGGTGCCGATCAACAACATTGCGCTCGGCACGCTGCCGCCGCAGCGCATCGCCAATGCGTCGGGCCTCTTCAACCTGACGCGAAATCTCGGAGGCGCGGTCGGGCTGGCGCTGATCAACACCACGCTGACCCAACGCACGGACGTCCACTACGCCTACCTGTCCGAGCGTATCAACGCCGGCAACCAGGCAGCACAGAACTGGCTGAGCAGCGTCGGCGCCAATTACAGCAGCTATGGTCTCGACGGTGCCAATATCGCGCTCGAGAAGCTCTCCGGCATCGTCCGGCAACAGGCATGGTTGCTGTCCTTCATGGATGTCTTCATAGGCCTCTCCATGCTCTTCTTCTCCCTGATCTTCCTGGCGATGATCCTGCGCAAGCCCAAGGCTGCCGCTCCTGCGGGGGCCGGACACTGATCCGGCCCTGAACTGGAATAATCAAGATCTTTCAGAGTCTTGAACCTATGTCGCACGACGGTTCGAAAATTCTGATTTACGTACATCAAAAAAAGCGATAGTCCTCCCTTCCGAGGAGAGGAGTTCCTGTGCGTCCGACCGTTCACGACATTGCCGCGACAGCGGGCGTCAGCCTTGCCACGGTCGACCGGGTGCTCAACAACCGGCCGGGCGTGAAGCTTGCGACGCGCGAGCGGGTGGAAAACGCCATCGGACTTCTGGGCTATGTCCGCGACGTCGCCGCCGCAAACCTCGCCAAGAGCCGCATCTACTCGCTGGTCTTCATTCTTCCGGACGGCGACAACTCGTTCATGGCAGCGCTGGAGCAGGCGATCGTCGAGGCCAAGTCGCGCGGGCCGCACGAGCGGACCCGGGTGAGCCTGGTCAAGGTGCCCGCCTTCGACGCGGAGGCACTGGCCAAGGCGCTCGACGCGATCGGCGACGGGGGCGTCGACGGGGTGGCGGCGGTCGCGGTCGACGCGCCCGAGGTGACGGCGGCGGTGGAGCGGCTGATCGGGAAGGGCATTCCCTTTGTCACACTGGTGTCGGACCTCACGGCTTCGTCGCGGGCGCATTACTGCGGGATCGACAACAGCGCCGCCGGCCGCTGCGCCGCGCGCCTGATCGGCCGCTTCGTGTCTTCGCCCGGCGCACCGGTCGCCGTCATTGCGGGCTCCATGCTGGTCAAGGACCATCGCGAGCGCGTCGAGGGCTTCCGCGATGCCATGGCGCGCGACTTTCCGGAGCTTGAGGTTCTGGCTCCGGTCGAGGGGCGGGACAATGGCAATATCGTCTACCGGCAGATCGGCGCGCTCATCGATGCGCGGCCAGACGTTGCCGCGATCTACAGTCTCGGCGCCGGTAATCGCGGTCTTGTCAGGGCGCTGAAGGAGTGTGGGCTCGCCGGCAAGGTGAAGGTCGTCGCCCACGAACTGACGCCGGCATCGCGCGCGGCGCTCGAGGACGGCACGATCGACGTCATCATCGCCCAGGATCCCGGCCACGAGGTGCGCAGCGCAGTCCGGATCCTGAAGGCCAAGGCCGATGGCCAGCCGGTGATCGACGCGCAGGAAAAGATCGGCATCGACATATTCTTGAAAGACAACCTGCCGTGAGACGGCGGGAGACAAGGGAGGAAAGCATGTATCTGGGACTCGATCTTGGAACATCCGGTGTGAAAGCGATGCTGATCGATGCGTCGCAGAACGTCATCGCATCGGCGACCGGCTCGCTGGATGTCGCCCGCCGCAATCCCGGCTGGTCGGAACAGGACCCGGCGGAATGGATCCGCGCCACGCGCGACGCCGTCGCCGGTCTGAAGAAGACGCATGCGGCGGAGCTCGCCGCCGTGAAGGGGATCGGCCTTTCCGGCCAGATGCATGGCGCGACGCTGATCGGCAAGGACGGCGAGGTACTCTATCCCTGCATCCTGTGGAACGACACGCGCTCCTACAAGCAGGCGGCAAAGCTGGACGCCGATCCGATGTTCCGGCGCATCACCGGCAACATCGTCTTTCCGGGCTTCACCGCGCCGAAGCTTGCCTGGATCAAGGACAACGAGCCCGAGATCTTCGCCAAGGTCGACTGCGTCCTCCTGCCGAAGGATTATCTGCGCCTGTGGCTGACCGGCGACCGCATTTCCGAAATGTCGGATTCGGCCGGGACATCCTGGCTCGATACGGGCAAGCGCCAGTGGTCGAAGGACCTGCTTGCCGCGACTGATCTCGATGAACGGCAGATGCCGAAGCTCGTCGAGGGAACGGAGGTCGGCGGCACGCTGCGCAGCGAACTTGCGGCAGAGTGGGGCATGGCGGGTTCGGTCGTGGTTGCCGGTGGTGCCGGCGACAACGCGGCGTCTGCCTGCGGCATGGGAACGGTCAGTGAAGGTGCAGCCTTCGTCTCGCTCGGAACGTCGGGCGTGCTGTTTGCGGCCAACGCTTCCTACCTGCCGAAACCCGAAAGCGCGGTTCATGCCTTCTGCCACGCGCTGCCGAATACCTGGCACCAGATGGGCGTGATCCTGTCGGCGACCGACGCGCTCAACTGGTATTCCGGCATTGCCGGCCGGTCCGCCGCCGAGCTGACGGCGGAACTCGGAGAGGGCCTGAAGGCGCCGACCGGTGTCACCTTCCTGCCGTATCTCTCCGGCGAACGCACACCGCACAACGACGCGGTCATCCGTGGCGTGTTCACCGGTCTCGGCCACGAATCGGGACGCGCGGCGCTGACCCAGGCCGTGCTCGAAGGCGTCACCTTCGCCATACGCGACAATCTCGAGGCGCTGAAATCCGCCGGCACGCAAATCTCCCGGGTTACGGCGATCGGCGGCGGTTCGCGCTCGCATTACTGGCTGAAGTCGATCGCGACCGCGCTCGGCGTGCCGGTCGATATTCCCGCTGACGGGGATTTCGGCGCGGCATTCGGTGCGGCCCGGCTCGGTCTGATCGCGGCGACCGGCGCCGATCCGGTGGCGGTCTGCACAGCGCCCGCAACGGCAGCGTCCATCGAACCGGATGGCACTCTCGCCGGCGCATACGAGGAAGCCTACCAGCGCTACCGTTCGCTCTATCCGGCGATCCGGGCGCTGTCCTGAACCAACATCCATCACACCACGAGACCATTTACGGAGGAAACATCATGAGCACCGGATTTTTCGGCAATATCGCCAAGGTCAAATATGAAGGGCCGGAGAGCACCAATCCGCTCGCCTTCCGGCACTACAATCCCGACGAGGTCGTCCTCGGCAAGCGGATGGAAGACCATCTGCGGTTTGCCGTCGCCTACTGGCATACGCTCGCCTGGGAAGGCGGCGACCCGTTCGGCGGGCGCACCTTCGACCGTCCCTGGTATGGCGACGGCATGGCGAAGGCGAAGCTGAAGGCCGATGTCGCCTTCGAACTCTTCGATCTGCTCGGGGCACCCTATTACTGCTTCCACGATGCCGATGTGCGTCCGGAAGGCGCGACGTTTGCCGAGAACACGAAGAACCTCAACGAGATCGTCGACTACTTCGCCGAAAAGCAGGCCGCGACCGGCGTCAAGCTTCTGTGGGGTACGGCGAACCTCTTCTCCAACCGTCGATTCATGTCCGGCGCATCGACCAATCCGGATCCGGACGTCTTCGCCTACTCGGCCGCGACCATCAAGACCTGCATGGACGCGACGATGAAGCTCGGCGGCGAAAACTACGTGCTGTGGGGCGGCCGCGAGGGTTATGAGACCTTGCTCAACACGGACCTGAAGCGCGAGCTCGACCAGATGGCGCGCATGCTGCACATGGTCGTCGAGTACAAGCACAAGATCGGCTTCAAGGGCACGATCCTCGTCGAGCCGAAGCCGCAGGAGCCGACCAAGCACCAGTACGACTACGACGTCGCGACCGTCTACGGCTTCCTGAAGAAGCACGGCCTCGAAAACGAAGTGAAGATGAACATCGAACAGGGCCACGCGATCCTCGCCGGCCACACGTTCGAGCACGAGCTGGCGCTTGCCAATGCGCTCGGCATCTTCGGTTCGATCGACATGAACCGCAACGACTACCAGTCCGGCTGGGATACCGACCAGTTCCCGAACAACGTGCCGGAAATGGCGCTCGCCTATTACCAGGTTCTGCTGGCCGGCGGCTTTACCAGCGGTGGCACCAACTTCGACGCCAAGCTGCGCCGCCAGTCGATCGATCCGGAAGACCTGCTCTACGGCCATATCGGCGGCATGGATGCCTGCGCCCGCGGCCTGAAGGCGGCGGCGAAGATGGTCGAGGACGGCGCGCTGTCGAAGCCGCTCGCCGAACGTTACGCCGGCTGGGAAAGCGAGCGCGCCAAGAAGATGCTGTCGGGCGGCATGTCGCTGGAAGACATTACGGCGATGGTCGAGGCGGAAAACATCAATCCGCAGCCGAAGTCCGGACGCCAGGAGCATCTGGAAAACATCGTCAACCGCTACGTCTGAGGCGATTGCAGGGAAGCGGGAGCCGGCGGATCACCGCCGGCTCCCGTGGTTCAGGCTGCCGCTTTCAGAGTGGCGATGTCGCCGCCTTCGAGCGCCGGCAGGTTGGCTTCGATCCGGTCGATCGGCCAATCCCACCAGGCGATCTCCAGCAGGTCCGCGATGGTTCGCTCATCGAAGCGCCGGCGGATGATTGTCGCGGGATTGCCGCCGACGATCGCATAGGGCGGAACGTCACGGGTGACGACGGAGCCTGCGGCGACGATGGCGCCGGAGCCGATCGTTACGCCGGGCATGACGATCGCGCCATAGCCGAGCCAGACGTCGTGTCCGATGACAGTGTCGCTGAACGGCAGGTCGAGGTAGTCGGCCATCGTCGACGGGTCGAAGATGCGGAAGGGATAGGTCGTCAGCCCGCCCATCGGATGATTGGCAGACGAGGTGATGAACTTTACGCCATTGGCGATCTGGGCGAATTTACCGATCACCAGCTTCTCCCGGCTGAAGGCGAAGAGATAGGGCGCGATCGCCTCGGCGACGTTGTCCGGAGCCTCGAAGAAGGACGCGTAGGAGTAGTCACCGGCCTCGATGCGCGGGTGATCGATGGCATTCTTCAGATAGACGCTGGTCTTGAGGTTGGTGCCGTCCGGCGTGGTGATGGGAAAGCGTAGAGACTTGTCGAGAAGAGGCATGATGAAAGACCTTTCAATAGCCGTTTGGCAAAGAATCCGCGCCAAAATTTCGTCGCGGTTCCAGCGGATGGTATCGATGCCTTCAGTTGAAGGCCGGTCTTACTTGTTCATGTCCCTGCACTCCCGTTGATGGCGTGAAGATTACGTGAGATATCGCATGTTGACCAGAGCGTAGATCCTTTCGCCGTGAGTGACGGCGGTCCGGAATCCGTGCCGGAGCGGCGAATTTCGAGGCCTTCTGCGACGAAGAGCGCATGTTCGAAGGCTGTACAAGCGCCGCACGAGTGTTTTAGAGCATCATCATTTATGTGTGCCCGGTCTCCCAACGGGCGCGACATCGAAGGAACCACATCATGACCATCACCCCCCAGGATCTTCGCCGGGCTTTCCCTGGTGATTTCACATTCGGCGTTGCCACCGCCGCATTCCAGATCGAAGGCGCGGCGAAAGCCGACGGCCGCAAGCCATCCATCTGGGACGCATTCTCCAAGATGCCCGGCCGCGTGTTCGGGCGTCACGACGGCGATGTCGCCTGCGATCACTACAATCGTCTCGAGGAGGATCTCGACCTGATCCAGAGCCTGGGTGTCGAGGCGTATCGCTTCTCCATCGCCTGGCCGCGCATCGTTCCGGAAGGGACGGGCAGGGTGAACGAGGAGGGGCTCGATTTCTACGACCGCCTCGTTGATGGCTGCAAGGCACGCGGCATCAAGACGTTTGCCACGCTCTACCACTGGGACCTGCCGCTGGCCCTGATGGGTGACGGTGGCTGGACGGCGCGGTCGACCGCTTATGCCTTCCAGCGCTATGCCCGCACCGTGATGGCCCGTCTCGGCGACCGTCTCGACGCGGTGGCAACCTTCAACGAACCCTGGTGCTCCGTCTGGCTCAGCCATCTGATGGGCGTTCACGCGCCGGGCGAGAAGAACATGGACGCCGCCCTTCATGCCCTGCACTACACCATGCTGGCGCACGGGCTTGGCATCGAGGCGATCCGGGCGGAGGCGCCGAATGTACCGGCGGGTCTCGTCTTCAATCCGATGGTGACGATTGCCGGCTCCGACAGCGAGGCCGACAAGGCGGCCGAGGAGCGGGCCTTCCAGTTCCACAACGGTGTCTTCTTCGAGCCGGTCTTCAAGGGTTCCTATCCGGAAGCCTTCATGACGGCGTTCGGCGATCGCATGCCGGAGATCGAAGACGGCGACATGGCGATCATCAGCCAGAAGCTCGACTGGTGGGGCATGAATTACTATACGCCGATGCGCGTTGCCGACGATAGCAGCGACGGCGCGAAATTCCCGGCGGTCAAGTCGGCCCCCTTCATCAGCAAGACGGTCACCGACATCGGCTGGGAAGTCTACGCCCCGGCGCTGAAGCGTGGCGTCGAGGAACTCTACCGGCGCTACGACCTGCCGGAGATGTACATCACCGAAAACGGCGCCTGCTACAACATGGGTCCGGATGCCGATGGCGTGATCGACGATCAGCCGCGCATCGATTATCTCGCTGCGCACCTGAAGGCGACGGCGGAGCTGATCAAGGGCGGCTATCCGATCCGTGGATATTTCGCCTGGTCGCTGATGGACAATTTCGAATGGGCGGAAGGCTATCGCATGCGCTTCGGCATCGTCCATGTCGACTACGAGACGCAGGTCCGTACCGTGAAGAAGAGCGGCGAATGGTTCAAGGCGCTGGTGACGGCGCCGTTGAAAGCGGATGACATGGCCGCCTGATCCGGTCCGTATCGAGGGTTGCCAGGAACCGCCGACTCATGGCCTGTCGCGGTCATGATCAGGTTCCTGGCAATGTCCGGCAGTCTGCGGGCTGCTTCTTCCAACACAGCGCTCCTGAAAGCACTGGCGGTCCATGCGCCGGCCGATGTGGAGATTGAGCTCTGTGACCTGGTCGGTACCTTGCCGATCTTCAATCCGGACCTTGAGGGAGAGAAGACGCCGGCGCCGGTCATCGCGCTGGCCCGGAACGTGAATGCCGCGGACGGGCTGATTATCGCCTGCCCGGAATATGCCCACGGCATTCCCGGTGGTCTGAAGAACGCGCTCGACTGGCTGGTCAGCCGCGATGAGATCCCTTTCAAGCCCGTGATGCTCGCCCATGCATCACACCGCGGACAGTTCGTGCTGGAGGCACTGAGCGAGGTGTTGCGGACAATGTCGCTTGCGATCGTCGAGGACGCCTTCCTGCAGGTGCCGCTTCTCGGCAAGGCGGAGGCGCTCCGCGACGCGATCCTCTGGGACAACGCGGCGCTCATGAAGGCGAAGCTTGGTGTCTTCGCCGACCTGTGCAGGAAGAGCGCCAATTGAGGCGATTAGTCGAAGCTATAACAACGTGTTAGCACTGCATATTAACCAATCATTCTGTAGTTGCCGCTAATCTGCTCGTCGGATTATCGGGATGCAGCCAGTGAAGTTACTGTTTAGATCTGTCATGAGCGTGAGCGCCCGCGGCCTTGTGGTCGGGACCCTGGCGTCATTCGCGGTCATGGCGGCGGTCGTCGTGCTTCTGGTGGTCACCTCGTTCAAGGACATGGCGACGCATGCCAACGCGCTGGACGACGCACGCTCGCGCGAGACCACCAAGGGCGCACTCGACACGTTCCGCCAGCAGTTGGGGCTGACCCTGAACGATTATGCAGCCTGGGACGATGCGGCGATCAACATCTACACTCGCCCGAACATGTTCTGGGTCATTTCCAATTACGGGGACATGTCGAAGGACAGCGATCTCTTCGACGTCGCCATGGTGATCGACCGGAAGGGCAACTCGGTCCTGTCCTACAAGGACGGATTGCCGGTCAGCATGCCGGTGAACTCCTATTTCGATCCTTCCCTGCAGACCTTGATCGACAAGGCGCAGAACCCGGCGTCCGGCGAGGTTCCGGAAGCCTCCGGCTTCGTGAGGACCGAGATCGGCATTGCTGCGGTCGGCGTTGCCCTGGTGCGCATGAAAGACAACTCGATCGAGGTGCCCCCGGCCGATTACAAGTATCTCATCTTTGCGCGCCACCTCACACAGGAGAAGATCGAGAAGCTTTCCGAAACCTATGTCGTGCAAGGGATGACACTTGTCGATCGGGATACGGAGGCCGCCAATCTCGTGGCAATAACCAATGCGGACGGGGACGTCCTCGGCAAGCTGGTCTGGACGTCGCGCCGGCCGGGAGACATGAGCTACAGCCAAATCTGGCCGCGCGTCGTTGCGGCGATGAGCATCGTCGGTGTGTTCTTCGCCCTCCTGTTTTCCGTCGGGTGGATTGCCATCCGCAAGCTGAAGAGCGCCGAGCGGCGTGCATGGCTGATGTCACTTCAGGACCGTCTGAGCGGGCTGTGGAACCGCAGCGGGCTGTTCGGAAAGCTCGATGACCTGATCGAAGAGGCTTCCGTGACGAAGTCGGATGTCCTGTTGATGTATCTGGATCTCGACGGTTTCAAGGGCGTCAATGACAGTTACGGGCATGGCACGGGAGACAAGCTGATCCGCGGAGTGGCCGTCGGCCTGCGCCAGCTGTCGCCAGCCGATGCCGTGATCGGACGTGTCGGCGGCGATGAGTTCGCAATCGCGCTCTGCGCCGACGATGCGGCGCAGGCGGCGGCCGATCTCGGCGATCTCATCCAGCGGTTCTTCGCCGAGCCGCTGCTCATCGACGACCATGTTGCCGTCGTCGGCTGCAGCATCGGCTACGCGATCTCAAGAGCGGGCGCCACGGCACGCGACGAACTGGTCCGGTTTGCCGATCTCGCCATGTATCGTGCCAAGGAAAGCGGCAAGGGACGGACGATCGCGTATGACGCAACGATGGAGGAAGAGCGCCAGCTGCAGAAGGAGCTCGAACGCGACCTTCAGAAGGCGATCGAGGCAGATGAACTGACGGTCGCCTACCAGCCTCTCGTCAGGGCGCGCGACAGCGAGGTCGTCGGCTTCGAGGCGCTGGCCCGTTGGAACCGCAAGGGATACGGCCCGGTTCGCCCGGACGTGTTTATCAGTGTTGCGGAAACGAGCGGCCTCATCCATGCGCTCGGACGCCAGATCATGCGGCAGGCTTTCACGCAGGCTGCGAAATGGCCGGACAAGAGGATTTCCATCAATATCTCGCCGGTGCAGTTCCGCGATCCCGGCTTCGTCCATACGGTCGCCGGCATGCTGACGGAATCCGGCATGGATGCCGGTCTTGTGTCGCTGGAAATGACGGAAGGCTATCTCGTCCACAACACGGCTCGCGCCCGCGAAACGATCGCCCGCCTTAAGGCGCTCGGCGTGAAGATCGTGCTCGACGATTTCGGCGCCGGCTTCTCCTCAATCGGCTATCTGCGGCAGTTCGGCTTCGACCGTTTGAAGATCGACCGCACGCTGATCACCGCGCTTGACGATGGCCATCGTGCCAAGGAGATGCTGCAGGCGACCGTGGCGCTCGCAAGATCGCTCGATATCCCGGTGACGGCTGAAGGCATCGAACGGGAAGACCAGGCCGTGATGCTGCGGCTGTTCGGCTGTGACGAGTTTCAGGGCTATTATTTCGGCCGGCCGGTTTCGGCGTCCGAAATCCAGGAGGCACTGGACGCCCCCGGCGGGTCGCGCCTCGAGCTTTCCGCCGAGGCCTGACCCGTCAGGACAGTTTCAAATGTCCGTCACGAGCCGAGGTGGCGTTCGCCACGCTTCTTGGCAAGCTGGATCTGGCGCTGCCGCTGGCGATAGCGCTGGCGATCCTCTTCGGTGCGTTCCTCAAAGCAGTGCGGGCAGGAGACGCCCGCCTCGTAGTGCTCGGATGCCAAGTCCTCGGGTGTCAGCGGGTGACGGCAGGCATGGCAGAGTGCATGCTCGCCGATCTCCAGGCCGTGGGTCACCGACACGCGGTCGTCAAAGACGAAGCATGCGCCTTCCCACAGGCTTTCCTCCGGCGGCACTTCCTCGAGATATTTGAGGATGCCGCCCTTGAGGTGATAGACTTCGTCGAAGCCCTGTTCCTTCATGAAGGCGGTCGCCTTCTCGCAGCGGATGCCACCGGTGCAGTACATGGCGATCTTCGGCTTGTTGTGCAGGCCGGGATTGTTCTTCACCCAGTCGGGAAACTCACGGAAGGTCCTGGTCTTGGGATCGACGGCGCCCTTGAATATGCCGATCGCCGTCTCGTAATCGTTGCGGGTGTCGATGACGATCGTGTCCGGGTCGGAAATCAGTTCGTTCCAGTCCTTGGGCGCCACATAGGTGCCGACAATCTTCAGGGGGTCGATATCCTCGACGCCCATCGTGACGATTTCCTTCTTCAGCCGTACTTTCATGCGCAGGAAAGGCATCTTCGCCGCGTGGCTTTCCTTGTGCTCGAGATTGGCGAATTCCGGCTGCGAGCGGATGAAGGCGAGAACATTGGCAATCCCCGCTTTCGGTCCGGCGATGGTGCCGTTGATGCCTTCGCGGGCGAGAAGGAGCGTGCCCTTAACGCCATTTTCCTGGCAGACATCGAGAAGCGGTTCGCGCAGCGTCTCGAAGCGTTCGAACGGAGCGAAATGATAGAGCGCAGCTACAAGGAACGTGTCTTCGCCGGTCATGGTGGTCAGTCTGCCTTCGTTGGTCTTTGCGCGGGAAATACTGCCTGCGGGCCCGCGTTGCAATCGCCAATTCTACCGAGCGCCTGCCGTCAACCCTCGTCCGGCCAGAACGGAACGTCCTGCCCTCGCGCCGTTGCGGCATACCACAGGAGGCCGATGACGCGGCTTTCAACAGCAGGCGGTTCGGGAAACAGCGATGTCGCCAGCGCCACGCAATCCCGCTGCATGGCGAACAGGCTGCGGTTGATCGCCACCTTGAGGTGGATCAGGTCGTCGCCTTCTGCGGGCAGCTTGCCGCCATCGGCAAGCGCCGAGAGGACGGCAAGATCGTTGGCATCGCCGAGCGCGTCGGCCAGCCGCTTGGCTTCTGTCCGCTTCATCGACAGGGCTGAAGGCCAGAGACCGCCAAGCAGCGCGCTCTGGCGCCAGTAATCCTGCACCCGTTTGCGCAGCGCGTGATAGTGCGAAGGGTCCGAACTGTTGCGGCAGTCATCCAGCGCTGCGGCGATCCCGGTCAGCGTCTTTTCCCAGCCGGCGGCGAGGCGGCGGGCGGTCTTTTTGCGCCCGTCGTCTAAGGTCATGTCGCCGACAGCGTCGAGGGCTTCGGCGCAGGCGGACTTGGCCGCTGCAATGCGATCCGCCAGTTCGCTGCCATCGTCTTTCCTGCCGTCGTGCTGTTCGACCAGCGCTTGCCGGATGCGTTCAAGTGCCGCGGCTTCGTCTCCCGAGAGCGCCGACTGGTGCAGGGCGGTGCAGGCGCCGATGATTGCCGCCGAGTCTCGGTAGGGCGACAGGCTTGCGGCGATCTCCCTGAACCGGGCGTTTTCCCGCTTTTGAAACTTGCGCGCATCCGAGGCGACCAGACGGTAAAGGGAGCGGATACGCTTGAAGCAGCGCCTCGCCTGATGGATGCCTGTATCAAGGCTTTCGGGAGGCCCGGAGAGGAGCGCGATCGCCTTGGCGATCTGCTGCCGGGCGACCAGGGCGACTTCATTGCTGAAGGACTTGTCAGGCCGTATTTGATAGCTCATCGGGCAATTCCTCGAGACTTCCGCCCAAAGCCAGCGACTGGTTGGAATAGCGGTGGTCGCCGGTCACCTCGCGTCCCAGCCAGGACGGAAAGGAGGGGATCTGCTTCTCGCTGTCGAGTTCGACTTCAGCGACGACGAGGCCGTCATAGGCACCCGAAAACACGTCGATTTCCCAGGTGAAGCCCTTGTGCCGCACTTCGTAGCGCGTCTTTTCCAGCACATTGCCGATGGCATTCGCCATCAGCTCGCGGCCATCCTTGTAGGGTATGTCATATTCGAATTCGTCGCGGGTTATCGTCCCCGCGCCGATCTTGATCGTCAGTCGCGCCTTCTTGCCGTCGATCAACCGCACCCTCAGCGATCGGCCATCGGAAGTGGCGATGTAGCCCTGGCGAAAACTCTTGCCCTTCTCGGCCGTTTTCCGCCAGTCGTCGTTGAGAACGAGAAACTTGCGCTCGATTTCCTTTGCCATCGCTCCGGTTTGCCTTGCGCTGCACAATGCGGTTACCCTAGACCAAGCTTGGGCGCTAAGGAAGCATCAGTTCCGTCCGCGCCAGCAATTATCTCGACAGGGCGCGCGCACGCCTGTATCAGATGCAAATTCAATCGGTTTAAAGCATAAGGATTCCTGATCATGGGTGAGAAAACGGAAAAGCTGAAATCAGTCCTGAAACTTCAACCCGTGGTCCCGGTCCTCATTGTCGAGGACGCGGAATCGGCTGTGCCTCTGGCGCGCGCGCTGGTCGCCGGCGGGCTGAAGGCGATCGAAATCACCATGCGGACGCCGGCCGCGCTGGAAGCCGTCCGTCTTGTGGCCGACCGGGTCGAGGGCGCCGTTGCCGGCGCGGGCACGATCCTCAATGCCGACCACTACAAGGCAGCCGTTGATGCCGGCGCCGAGTTCATCGTAAGCCCGGGCACGACGCAGGAGCTGCTCGATGCGGCCCGCAAGTCAAACGTGCCTCTGCTGCCGGGTGCCGCGACCGCAAGCGAAGTGATGGCGCTTCGCGAGGAAGGCTACGAAATCCTCAAGTTCTTCCCGGCCGAGCAGGCCGGTGGCGCGGCTTATCTGAAGTCGCTCTCCTCGCCGCTCGCCGGCACGATGTTCTGCCCGACCGGCGGCATTTCGCTGAAGAACGCCAGGGACTACCTGTCGCTGCCGAATGTGATCTGCGTCGGCGGCTCCTGGGTGGCTCCGAAGGAACTGGTTGCCGCCGGCGACTGGGACGGCATCACCAAGCTGGCTGCGGAAGCGGCCGCACTCGCGGGCTGACGCTCCAGCGTTTGCAATTGCCAATCTCCGTTCCTATGTCAGCCTCAAGCTCAACGGAACGGAGATTGCAAAGATGTTCGACGCCAAGAAATTGCTGGACCAGTTCCTCGGTTCGCAGGTTCCCGGAGCCACGGGAACGGTCAAGGACAAGGCAAGCGGCGCCTGGCAGACGGCGAAGGACAATCCGCTGGCGACCAGCGCGATCGCCGGTATCCTGCTCGGCACCAAGACGGGACGTTCGCTGACCGGCAGCGCCCTGAAGCTTGGGGGGCTGGCCGTCGTCGCCGGCCTCGGATACCAGGCCTACAAGAATTACCAGGCGGGCAAGGCGCCGGCCGAGAGCGGCAATGTTCCGGCCGAGCCGGCCATGCTGCCACCGCCGACTGACTCCGGCTTTTCCCTGCAGCAGACCGACAATGACTTCGCCCTGCATCTCGTGCGGGCGATGATCGCCGCGGCGAATGCCGATGGCCATATTGACGCCAGCGAACGCGCCAACATCATGGACAAGATCCGGCTTTCCGCGATTGACGACGAGGCCGGGCAGTTCCTGGAGCGGGAACTGGCCGCGCCGCTCGGCATCGCGGAACTGGTGGCCGGCGCCAAGACGGAAGAGCAGCGCGTCGAGGTCTATACGGTTTCGCGCCTGACGATCGATCCGGACACCCGCACCGAGCGCGGCTATCTCGACCTGCTGGCCGGACGGCTGGGCCTTCCCGATCCGCTGGTCGAGCACATCGAGGCGACAGTCATGGCCGCGTCACGCTCGGCCTGAAAGCCAGCATAGCGGGAAACAGGCCGCGCAGGCCGGCCTTTTCGGCGCGTCGGAGGTGAGCGGCATTTTCGTCGATCAAGGCCGATGCGCGGGCAAGAAGGCTTGTCTCCGTGCCGGCTTCCGCGCGCAGATATGAGGCCAAGCGCTCGAGTGAACGGGCGCAGCGCTGCGGATCCCTCGAGAGGGATTGCAGATCGCGCAAGGTCAGGCGCAGCCGGTCGCCCATTTCTGCATTCGCTGTTCGGGCATCAACCGCTTCGTGGATCTGGCGCACCGCCTTGCCGACCGCAAATATCGTCATGCCCGTGCGTGCCGCGGTAATGTCCGCCTCGCCGATGCGTCCGGCAAGCCGGACCAGCCGCAGCACGCGATGATAGAAACGCATCCGCCAGACTTCGATGTCGTGGCGATGGCCATCTGGCGCGCTCATCGCTTCCAGATCATGCACCATCATCGCGATCAGCGTGTCGAAACGCCGTTGCAGGCTGATGGGGTAGATCAGCGTGAAGGCGGCAAGTCCGAGCGCCGGGCCGGCCACGACCGCGCCCATCATCAGGAAGCTGTGGCTCACCGTGCCGGCGAGCGGCAGTGCGGGCTGCAACAGCAGAAGAAGGACCATGTTGTAGTCGAAGCTGAAGCGGGCCGTCTTGCGGTTGGCGGTCATCAGGCCGCCGACGAGGATGAAGGGCACGAGGAGGAGGAGGAGCCCGACCTCGGAGGAGGCAAGTGGCCAGACGAGCCAGCGGCAGGCGATGGCGCCCAACGCGCCGAAAGCCTGGCCGAACACGACGGATCTCAACATGACATGCGGCGCGTCGAAGGCGGAGAAGATCGTCACCATGATCGAGGCGCCGAGCATCATGAAGGGGCCGACGGAAATGCCGGTTACGGTCCAGACCATGCCGATCAAAAATATGGTGACGCCGGCGCGGATCATCGCCTGCAGGGCGCCGAGCCAGTCGCGGTGGAGAGCGAGACTTTCATGACCGCGGAAGGAGGCGGTGGCATGGTCCGTGCCGTCGCGCAGCAGGATATCCAGTGCCCGCAGCATGTCGTGAATTTGGGGGCGGTTCGCCGAAAGGTCCAGCGCATGGCGTAGATGTTTCGTGGCTTCCGCTGCGTGGGAATGATCCGCAAGCGCGTCTGAAAGACTGTGGAGCGTCTCGGAGAGCGGTCCGTCGGTCGGCAGGGAGACGTCGCGCAGACCGGCCATCAGGGCCATGTGGCGGATCAGGAGAATGCGGATGTCGCGGGAGGCGCGGCGCCTTCGCAATGAACCCGCGCCGTGGCCGTCGAGCATGTCCTCGACTGCGGCCATCTCCGCCAGCAGGACGGCCTGCTCTTCGTCGCGATCGTGCGGTTTGTCGTTGCCGGCAAGGTCAGCGGCGACCCGGCGCAGCAGTGTTGACGTCAGTTTCAGGGTCTGGCGGAGGATCGGGTCGGTCTCCTGCCTTCTGGCAAAGAACCAGCCGACCAGCAGCGCGACGCCGACGCCGACGGTAATCGTCAGGAAGCGATCCACGCCAAGTTCAACAATCTTGTCCGGATGCGTTGCTTCGAGCAGGGCGACCATCGCGGCGGAATAGCCGGCGAGCATCGCACCATAGGCGGCGAACGAACGCAGCAGGTTTCCGACGGCGGCGCAGAGGGCGATCCAGACGGTCAGGCCTAGCGTCAGGATGAAAGGGTCGCCATCCGCGGTCCACATCAGGGCGATGCCGAAGACCACGCCGATCAGCGTTCCGATGACGCGGAACAGTCCCTTTTCGAGGAGATGGCCGCGCACGGGCTGCGATGCCGCCCAGACGGTCATGGCGGCCCATTGCGGGTGCTCCAGACGGAGCAGCCAGGCGCAGAACAGTGCGATACAGGCGGCGAGCGCGGTCCGCATGGCATAGGGGAGGATCTGTTCGTCGAAGCCGAGACGTTTCAGCATGCCGATAGCCGTTGTCTTTGTGGTCATCTCTCAGCGCCCGTTGAAATTCTGGATGCGATCGTCGATCCGGAAGACGGCGTCGGTCATCAGTGCCACTTCGTCATCGCTTATATCGCCGAGGATTTCGGTCTCCGCCCTGGCGATGATTGTGCGGACGTCCTCCGCTGCGCTGTGCCCTTCCGGCGTGAGGAAGATCAGCTTCGTGCGCCGGTCGTCCGCGCCGGGCCTGCGCTCGATCAGGCTCCGGGATTCCATGATGTCGAGCAGCCGGACGAGGCTGGAACCGTCGAGACCGACACGCGCGGCGAGCTCGGTCTGGTTGATGCCGTCGCCGGTGATGGCGAGGTGTAGCAGGGGCGGCCATGTGGCGTCGTTGAAGCCGGCTTCGGCGAGAACATGGTCGAGGAGGCGGCGCCAACGGCGCTGCAGGCCGGCCATGAGAATTCCAAGGCCACGCCGTTGTTCGTCAGGAGACATTGATGTAATCCATATTGTTTGAATACAAATAATGTTGATGCAATATATTTGTCAAGAAGCGATGCGGCGACGTCATCGAAAATCGGCGTGCCGCGGCGACGCCTGCCATTGAAGGCGGAGCGGCTATGTGATCCTATCGCGCCTTCCGCAATCAGCCGCTCCGGATGACCATGAACGACCTCGCCAACTGGAAACCCCGCCCTGCACCGCAACCGGTCGCCATCGAAGGCCGGACCGTCGCCCTGGTGCCTTACGTCCGGGACAAGCATGCGGAGGCCCTGTGGCGCGCATTCGGCGGTGCGGAGAAGATCAACGACCTTCTGGCCTATTTTCCGTGTCCGATCTTCGAAACCGCCGATGGCTTTGCCGACTGGCTCGATGCCGGCCAGAAGACCGGCGGCTGGGTGACCGAGGTCTTCGTCAACCGGAAGACTGGTGAGGTCGTTGGCATGGCCAACTATATGCGCGCCGATCCGGCCAATGGTGTCGTCGAGGTGGGCTCGGTCGCCCATGGTCCGGCGATGGCGCGCACGCCAATGGCGACGGAAGCGCATTATCTGATGGCCCGACACGTGTTCGAGGATCTCGGTTATCGCCGCTACGAGTGGAAATGCCACAATGCCAACGAACCCAGCAAGAAATCGGCGGTGCGCTACGGCTTCACCTTCGAGGGGCTGTTTCGCCAGCACGTCATCTCCAAGGGCGCCAACCGCGACACCGCCTGGTTCTCGATGATCGACAAGGAGTGGCCCCTGTTGAAAGCCGCCTTCGAAGTCTGGCTCGATCCGGAAAATTTCGATACGGCAGGTCAGGAGCGGCGAAAACTTGCCGACATCCGCAACGCAATGTCCGCAGAGGTGCGATCGTGAGCAACGAAAACAATTCCCGCAGCGCGATGATCGCGGCGGCGGCGATCCTGGTTGGTGTCAGCCTGGCGCTGCTGCTGATGCCGAAGATCGTCCTCTGGCTCGGCGGCTATTCGCCCTTGCTTGGCTTCGCCTTTGGCGCCCTCGTCATCCTCGCCTTCTTCCTGATCTTCTGGCTCAGGTCGCGCTACCAGCGCCGGCGATAGATAGTCCGGCTTTACGCGGTCAGCGATGCGCCGAGTAGCATCAGCCCGAAGACGATCACCATGACGGCGCCGAGTATCTCGATGCCGTTCGACAGCATCATGCCCAGGCGTGAGCCGCCGCCTGCGACGCGGACGGCGACGTCCTTCGCGGTTACCGCAAGGGTCGCCAACGTCGCGACCGTGATGGCCGTGCCCAACGACATGGCGAAGACGGAGAGAAGTCCGCCGAGATAAAGGCCGTTCAGCAGCGAGAAGGTGAGCACGAGAAGCGCGCCGGAGCAGGGGCGCAGGCCGACGGCGATGATCGCCGCCCATGCCTCGCTGATGCCGAACCGCTCCCCCTTCAGCATGGCCGGATCGGCGCCGTGCGAATGGCCGCAGGTGTCGCAGACGAACGCCTGCTGCTTGTTTCCGCCTCCGGCCCCGGCGAATGCGAGGGCATGGTCATGCGTGCACAGGCTGTGATCGTGGTCGTCGAAAAGCGAGGCGGCCACGGCGGGCTTGCGGCCCATCGACCTGAGCTTGCGCCAGAGCATGTTCAGCCCGAAGAGCACGATCAGCGCATAGGAGGCGATTTCCAGACCCCAGGTGGTCTTGGTGACGGAGATGCCGGTGCCGCGCAGCAGGAAGAAGGCGGCGCCGATCGCCAGGATCGCCACCAGCCCTTGCGTCATGGCGGACAGAAAGGAGATCACGATGCCGCGTTTGAGCTCCGTCTCGTTGGCGATCATGTAGGAGGAAATGACCGCCTTGCCGTGACCGGGGCCGGCGGCATGAAAGATGCCGTAGGTGAACGACAGGGTGACCAGCGACCACAGCGCCCAGGGGTTCTGGCGCATTTCCTTCAGTGCGCCGGTCAGGGCTCGGTAGAAAGCCTGCTGCTGGACGTTGACCCAGGCGAAGAGTGGCGCGAGTGGTCCGCCGCTGCCGAGGCTTACGACCGGCTCCGCAGTGCCGAGACCGAGCGAGGATTGCGCATGGGCGGCGCCGGTCAGGACCGTTGCTATCGACAGGGCGAGCAGGACGGCCTTCAGTTCGCCGCGGCGCTTCAGCATGTCACGTCCAGCCGGGTGGCGACGAGCTTGGATGGGATGGTCGTCGGATCGCTGAAGAAGGAATCCGTCAGGCTCGCCTGATTCTGGCTGATGATCTGGTCGGGATCAGGACGGATCACCGCATGCTTGCAGGCGTTCAAATCCTTGCCGTCGAGCTTGAAGTCGCTGTCGCTGGCAAAATCGAGGGCGGTGTAGAGGCTCGGATCATAGGCGCCGACGCTGATGTTGCCCTTCAGCGGCAGGGGCCTTTCCGGTTTGATCGCGAAGGTGATCAGCAGGCGATTGTCCTTGAAATCCGCCTTGATGTAGTGCGGATGCGCCATGACCACGTCTTTGCCGTTCACCGTCACCAGCGTGTAGTAGCTGTAGTCGGCCAGCGAATTGACGACCGTGTTGGAGATGTCCGCCAGTTCGTCCGGTTCCAGCTTGAGGTCGGTGTTCTTGTCATAGTCCATCATGACGCTGGAGGAGAACACCTCGTCGAAATACCAGGTGTGCTTGAGTTCGAGGAGGGTCTTGTTCGGCCCTTCGACGACCTCAAGCTTGGCGTCGGCAAAGACATGCGGATGGGCAAACGCCGACAGTGGCAACAGGCATATGAACGCTGTCAGCGCAATCTTCTTCATGCGTCGGTCTTTCCTGAACGGTATTTCTTTCCTTGGTTATGAAAGAGTCCGAAATACGGCGTGTTCAACATTCATTCCTGCGTCTTCTTGAACCAGTTCGACATAAAGTCGACGAAGGTCCGGACCTTGGCCGGCAGATAGCGCCGGTGCGGATAGACGACGTAGATGCCCCTGTCCTTGGCCATGTAATCCTCGAACAGGCTGACGAGAGCGCCTGATTCGACGTGGCTGCGGGCCACGAAGTCCGGCACGACCGCGACGCCAAGCCCGGCAAGCGCGCCGCGCAGCGTCGCGCGCGGGCTGTTGACCTCCAGCGGGCCGTTGACATTGACGTTGAAGCCGCCGCCCGCGGGATCGTTAAACCGCAGGCTGTTGTGCGAGCGTGCATTGGTATCCACCAGGAACGGCACGTTGGTCAGGTCCTGCGGGCGCTCAAGCGGACCGTACTTCTCGATGAACTCGACCGAGGCGCAGACCAAGACCTGGAAGTCGCTGATCTTGCGGGCGATGAGGCCGGAATCCTCCATCTTGGTGATTCGGATGGCGGCGTCGAACCCTTCCTCGATGAGGTCGGCGAAGCGGTCCTCCGAGGAAATTTCCAGTGACAGGTCCGGATGCTCCACGATGAAGTCGATCAGCGATTGGCCGACCTCGGCATCGACGAAGGTGCGCGGCGCGGTGATGCGGAGCTTGCCCTTCAGGTCCGCATTGTTCTCGCGCACGAGGTCGGCAAGGCTGTCGATTTCCTTGAGGATGTCGGACGCCGAGCGGTAATAGGTGTGGCCGGCCTCCGTCATCGAGAACTGTCGGGTCGTGCGATTGAGGAGAAGCGCACCGAGCTCGTCTTCGAGTTCCCGCACATATTTCGACAACAGCGCCTTGGACCGGCCCGTCCGTCTGGCAGCAGCGGAAAAGCCTTCGGCCTCGACGACGTCGATGAAGGCGCGGATGCGGGTGAGGGTGTCCATTCAGAGCTCCTGCTTTGTGCGGGATTATTGAACGGAAAGGGCAAGGCCGTTCAATGTTTTTTTTGAAGAAATCGATCAAAAAACTCTTGATTATTAAAGGCAGAAACCATATCTCCTCGCTTGCCCAAAGTCGCACGTGCCTGTGGGTGTCCGCCGATCTCTCGACAAGGTGAGGGACACGGTAAGGTACCTGGAACTAACCCCTCCAGTCGTTTCTCCGGCCAACCGGTGATGCGAGGACATCTTGAAGCAACGACGGTGCGGGCCTTTCTGGTGTCTGCCGGCTTTCCAACAGCCGGGGTTACTGAAGAGGCACACCTTCATTGCCGGAAGTGCGGTCGGGTTCCCCAACCAATCCAAGGCAGACAAAGCAGAATTGAAACCTTCGCGGGTTTTGGTTCGCCTTCGCGTATCGAGCGTTATTCATGGCTCCGGCAGCTCCAAAGGCCGGTTTCGTGCAGAGCGCCCGACAGCTTTTGTCCTCCGGTTTTCTCCGGAACATTGGAATTCGAAAGGGTAACACGATGACGACTGCACGCATCCTCGACTTCATCAAGAACCGCCGTCCGGAAGGTCCGTGCCTCGTCGTTGACCTCGACGTCGTGCGTGGCAACTTCGAAACGTTCCGTCAGGCCATGCCGGACAGCGCCATCTACTACGCCGTCAAGGCCAACCCGGCCCCCGAAATCCTTCGTCTGCTCGCCAGCCTCGGCTCCAATTTCGATTGCGCATCCGTTGCCGAAATCGAAATGGCGCTCGACGCCGGCGCGACCGCCGAGCGCGTTTCGTACGGTAACACGATCAAGAAGGAGCGCGACATTGCCCGCGCTCACGCGCTCGGCGTTTCTCTCTTCGCCGTCGACAGCCACGAGGAAGTCGAAAAGATTTCCCGCGCGGCTCCCGGCGCACGCGTATTTTGCCGCGTGCTGACGGACGGCGAAGGTGCGGAATGGCCGCTGTCGCGCAAGTTCGGTTGCGTGCCGCAGATGGCTGTCGACGTGCTCGTCTACGCCCATCAGCTGGGCCTCGAATCCTATGGCGTCTCGTTCCATGTCGGTTCGCAGATGACCATGGTCGATGCCTGGGATTCGGCGCTCGCCGATGCCAAGCGCGTGTTCGTGTCGCTCGCCAAGCAGGGCATCAACCTGCAGATGGTCAACATGGGCGGTGGCTTCCCGACGAAGTACCTGAAGGACATCCCGACGGCGGAAGCCTACGGCCTGGCCATCAACGGTGCACTGCGCAAGCACTTCGGCAACCGCCTGCCGCTGACGATCATCGAGCCCGGCCGCGGCATGGTCGGCAATGCCGGCACCATCAAGGCTGAAGTCGTCCTGATTTCGAAGAAGTCGGACAACGACAATCACCGATGGGTCTTCCTCGACATCGGCAAGTTCGGCGGTCTCGCCGAAACCATGGACGAGGCGATCCGCTACCCGATCCGCACGGAGCGGGATGGTGACGAGATGGAGCCCTGCGTGCTGGCCGGCCCGACCTGCGATTCGGCCGACGTGATGTACGAGAAGAACATGTATCCGCTGCCGCTCACGCTTTCGATCGGCGACGAAGTTCTGATCGAAGGCACGGGCGCCTACACGACCACCTACTCGGCGGTCGCCTTCAACGGCTTCGAGCCCTTGAAGTCCTACGTGATCTGATCGGCCTGCTCCGGCGAACCGCCGGAGCGGCAATCTCACAAATTTTCGAAGTTTCTAGGGAATGGGGAGGCCGCCATGGCCGCTGTTCTTGGTGCCGTGCACGCATCTTTTGCGCCGGCGTTCGTACTCGACATTGAACATCAGGGCGATGTTGCCGCCCGCGAGAGCCTGCTCGACCAGGCCATGGGCAAGAATCGCCGCCGCAAGTCGTCGGAGAAGCTGCGCCGTGGCCGCCTGCCGTCCGAAGGCCTTGCCTTCGTGGCCCGCGACGACGCCGGCCAGGTCATCGGCACGGTGCGCCTGTGGGACATCGAGGCAGGCATTGATTCGCGCGGCACGCCGGTCAAGGCGCTTCTGCTCGGCCCGCTTGCGGTCGACCCGGCCCATGAGGGCAAGGGCATCGGCGGCGCGCTGATGCGGCATGCGATCATGGAAGCCAAGGTGCGCGGCCACGGCGCCATCCTGCTTGTCGGCGACGCTGCCTATTACGAACGCTTCGGCTTCTTTGCCGACAAGACCCAGCACCTCGTCATGCCGGGACCGTTCGAGCGTGCGCGCTTCCTGGCGCTGGAACTCGTCGACGGTTGGCTCGACGGCGCTGCAGGCGTGCTGACGGCGGCGGGCCGCAAGCCCGCCATGCAGGCGCTGCGCAGGGCCGCCTGATCCGGCCAAGCATCGCGGGCGAATTCCGCGAAGCCAGTTTCTGACGCAATCGGCCGTCGGCGAATCATCGTCGGCGGCCGATTCGATTGGGCTCCGGCCTCGTTTTTCCTTTACTGATAAAACGGTCATCAATCGCCACTCTTGACGGATGCCATTCCAAGCAGATTGCAACTTAACGTATGTCTATTCGCTCTCGCTTTTTTTGTCGCAGGCGATCCCTTCGTTGATCTGAATCAATCGTCCGCTTTTCGGCTCCGCTTTACTCCGCGCGAGGCATAACCTTGTTTGTTTTAGGAGAAATGGAAATGGGCATTCGCTGGACGGCTTGGACTTTCGCACTGGCTGCAACAACAATCTTCACTGTCGCGGCACCGGCGGCCATGGCGGCCGATCTTGCGCCTGCAACTCCTGCGGCAGAAGCGCCGGCGGCTGCGCTCAGCCCTTGGCAGGTCCGTGTCCGTGGTCTCGGCGTGCTGCCGAATGACGATGGTAAAGTCGATGGCGTGTCGGGATCGGATCTCTCTTACAGCAACTCGGTCATTCCCGAACTCGACATCAGCTACTACTTCACCGACAATATCGCGGCTGAACTGATCCTTGGGACGACCTACTCCAATATCTACGGCGACGGAAAGATCAGCGGTCTCGGGCGGATCGGCAAGACCTGGATCCTGCCGCCGACCCTCACTTTGCAATACCACTTCACCGATTTCGGCGCCTTCAAGCCGTATCTCGGCGCCGGTGTGAACTACACGATGTTCTACAATCAGGACGGCAATGGCTCTGTCACCGACCTGAAGGTTAAGGATACCTTCGGCGTCGCCCTGCAGGTTGGTTTCGACTACATGGTCAACGATCACTGGGGTTTGAACTTCGACGTCAAGAAGATCTTCCTCGACGCCGACTACGACGCCAAGCTCAACGGCACGCCGATCAGCGGCAAGGCCAAGCTCGATCCCTGGCTGATCGGCGCCGGTGTTACATACCGCTTCTAGGCGGTGTCGCCCGCGGGAGGCGGCCCGCGGATTGACAACTTCGAGGTCAGACACTATCTCGGGCGGCAAGGGCTGGAACCCCTGCCGCTCGCTGGCTTTTTTGAGAAGAAGCCGATGGTGAAGTTCCCTCTTTAAAGAGACACGGTTCATGCTTTTTCAAGGCATCCGGCCGGTGGCAATGCGGGCACCCACATTATCAGGCCAGACCGGGATGCCGGAAAAGAGGACTGTCATGAGCGGACTATCCATGCCGCTGCCCGCCCTTCATGCATTGAAGTACCAGGCCAAGCGCCTGCGCTCTTCACTGGAAGGCGAGGGAGCTTCCATAAGTCATTCGAAAGCCCTGGAACTGATCGCGAAGCAATATGGTCTTCGCGACTGGAACACGCTTGCGGCGATCGCCGGCAACCGGCCGCCGCTCAATCTCTACATGCTGGGGTCGCGGGTCTCCGGCCATTATCTCGGCCAGGCGTTTTCCGGCGAGATCATCGGAGTGCAGGCGATCTCGGCGCAGCCGGGGCGCTACCGTATCACGCTCGATTTCGACGAGCCTGTCGATGTCGTCACATTCGAGAGCTTCTCGGCGTTTCGCAAGCGGGTGTCGTGCACGATCGGCGAAGACGGCTGCACCGTCGAGAAGACCTCGAACGGGCGCCCTCATCTGGAGCTTGCGTGGTGACGGTCACGCCGTTTCCGCAATGCCGACATACAACAGGAAGACGAAAAGACCGGCGGAGTTTGCTCCGCCGGTCTTCTTGTTTCAACTTTGGACAGACTTTCGTGGACTAGGCCGCGTAGCTTCTCTTTGCTGCGGCCGCCTGGCTCAGCTTGAACTGTTCGATCAGTCCGGCCAGCGCCTGGGCATCCGATGCGAGCCGGTGTGTCAGGGCCGCCGTCTCTTCCACCATCGCCGCGTTCTGCTGTGTCATCTGGTCCATCTGGCCGACGGCCGAGTTGACCTCAGTGAGGCCGGTCGCCTGTTCGCCGGCGCTCGTCGCGATGGCGCTGATCGACTCGTTGATCCGGGCGACCTGCGAGGCGATCGCCTGCAGCGCTTCGCCGGTGTTGCGCACCAGGGTGACGCCGTTCTGCACTTCGTGACCCGATTTCTCGATCAGGCCCTTGATGTCCTTGGCGGCATTGGCCGAGCGCTGCGCCAGTTCGCGAACTTCCTGGGCGACGACCGCAAAGCCTTTGCCGGCCTCACCGGCGCGTGCGGCCTCGACGCCGGCATTCAGCGCAAGGAGGTTGGTCTGGAAGGCGATCTCGTCGATGACGTTGATGATCGAGGAAATCTCGCCGGACGCACCCTCGATGCGGCCCATGGCGGCAATCGCATCGGCGACGACCTGGGCGGAGGCTTCGGAGCTCTTCTTGGCGGCATCGACCATCTGGGCGGCTTCGCGTGCCCGTGCCGACGCATTGCTGACGGTTGTGGTGATCTCGTCGAGAGCGGCGGAGGTTTCCTCCAGCGATGCCGCCTGCTGTTCGGTGCGCTTGGAGAGGTTGTCGGATGCGGAGCGCATTTCCGCGGCGCTGTCGTCGATCGAGCGAGCGTTGGTGCTGACGGCGGTCAGGGTTTCGTTGAGCTTGCGGACCGAGGCGTTGAAGTCGGTGCGCACGCGCTCCATGTCGCCGTGGAAATGGTCGTCGATGCTGACCGTCAGGTCGCCCTGCGACAGACGTGTCAGGCCCTCGGCCAGACGGTCGACGGAGCGGCGGATGAGATCGGCCTCGCGGGACTTCTCGCTCTCGGTGGCGGCGCGGTCCCGTTCGGCGTTTTCCCGTATAGTCTCGGACTGCTTGCGCAGTTCGCGGGCCTCGAGCTCGTTGCGGCGGAAGATGTCGATGGCCCGCGACAGATCGCCGATCTCGTTGCCGAGCGTCAGGTTCGGCACCTCCACCGCGAGATCACCGTCCGTCATGCGCCGGGCGACGGCCGTCAGCGTCGGCAGTCCGCCGAGTGCTGCGCGCATCGCCAGTGCGATCAGACAGGCTGCGACGAGCGTTGCGAGGATGGCGGCGATGCCCACCTTGACGCCGATTTCGCTTGCGACGGCGTTGATTTCCTGCGCGTCGACGCCGGCATAGAGAATGCCGGTCACCTGTCCCGACGGCGAGAAGATCGGCTGGTAGATGGTATAATAGGGCTTGCCGAGAATGACGGCCTCGCCGCGATAGGTCTGGCCCTTGGTGACGACGGGATAGACGGCGCCGCTCTGCCCGAGCTGCGTGCCGACCGCGCGATTGCCGTCCGGCTTGACGATATTGGTCGTCTGGCGCCAGAAGTCCTTCGATGCGCCGTCCCATGCGAAGATCGTCGCCGTCTCGCCTGAGATACGGCCGACGCTGTCGATCATGGCGTGATCCTTAACGTCCGTCGGAACCGTCTCCATGATGATCTTGTCGATGTTGCCGTTCTTGTCGTAGGTCACCTTCGTGCCGGGAACGTCGCGGCTGACGATTTCGGCCGCAATGCGAAGGCTGCGGTTCTGGCCGTCGATCGCATTGGTTCGGATGTTGGTGGAAATCACCTGCCAGGCGACGACGAAAATGGCGGCAAGCGCGGCGAGCGTGACAACGGCACTCAAGATGGTGACCGTCTTGACCAAGCCAAAACGCGACAGAAGTTTCATGTGGGGGCCCTCAAAATTTAATCTTTGTCAAATTTTGCGGGAAGATGATTAAGTAACGGTGAATCCGAACTTCTATGCCGGGTTGTATTGTCCCGGTCTGGAATCGTTGTATGGCGCTTAGACTTGTGTATTCTTTGGAAAGCCTTTGATAAGATGCCAATATTAGCAGCTGCAAACCAGACTTGACGACGCGGGCATCTTTTCCGGATAGATGCGGGAATCCGATGGCAGCCGGTCAGGTACGCTCCGGCATGCCTGCGGAATTGGTGTGCGCAGTCAGCCGGCGATGTCGACGACGCCGCAGTCTCCTGCTTCCGATGCGAAGGCGAGTTGCTTGCCCGAACGGTTCCAGGCCATCGAAGTGACCGCGCCCTTGCCAGGACGGCGCAGCAGCGCTTCCTTGCTGTCGGCGATGCGGACGGCCAGGATCATGCCGTCGATGAAGCCGATGGCGAGCACCTCGTCAGTGGGGTGGAAGGCGACGGAAGTGACCATGATGTCGGCCCGCGTGCCGAGTTCCAGCGGTGCCTTGCCCATCGGACCGTCCTTGCTGGAGAACGGCCAGACGATGGCGGCGGGCGCGCCGGAGGACGCGAGCCATTTGCCCTTCGGCGACCATGACAGCGATTTGACCTTGGCCGGATAGCCGGTCATGCGCATGTGACGGGCGTCGCCGGGCTTGCCGTCGAGCTTCCAGCCGTGCAGCGCGTTTTCCTGCATGGTGGTGACGACGAAACGTCCGTCCGGCGAAAAGGTGATGCCGGTATGGGCGCCCTTCCATTCCAGATCGACGGGCTGTCCAGCGGTTCCGACCCAATGCAGGGTCACGCCGTTGTAGCGCGCCACGCCGATCCTCAGGCCTTTCGGCGCGAAGGCGATGCCCTCGACGGTGCGCTGTTCGGCGAATTCCTTCTCCGTGCCGTCGGCAAGCTTTACGAGCGCCGAGCGGCCGTGCGCATAGGCGACCGCACCCTGCGGCCCGCCGGCAACGACCGAGATCCACTTGCGCGGCGCCTCGGCGACCAGCGAGACGGAACCGTCTGCTCCTATGCGGTTGACCTTGCCGTCTTCGCCGCCGGTGATCAGCGTCTCGGAGTAGGGATCCTTGACGCAGGACAGAAGACCCTGATGCGCCTCGGTGACCTTGTCGCCGCCATCCAGCCGATGGATTTGACCGGAGGCGGCGGCGAAGAAGGGCACATCGTTCAGGAAGGCGGCGGAAACGACATAACCTTCGATGTCGAGCGGCGCGACCGTCGGCATCAGGCGGCTGCCTCGCAGGCGCGGAAGCTTGCTTCCAGCTTTTCGCGGTCCAGATCACGGCCGATGAAGACGAGGCGGGTCTCGCGCTTCTCGTTTTCCTTCCACGGGCGCTGGTGATCGCCCTCGATGATCATGTGGACGCCCTGGACGACGTAACGATGGTCGTCGCCCTTGAACGCGATGATACCCTTGAGGCGCAGGATCTGCGGGCCGAAGGTCTGGGTGACCTTTTGGATCCACGGGAAGAAGCGCTCCGGGTTCATCTCGCCGGCGCGGAAGGACAGCGACGTGACCGTGACGTCGTGGATGGGTGACGGGCCGTGGTTGTGGTGATGGTGCCCATGGTCATGACCGTGATCATGGTGATCATGGTGGTGATGGTCGTGATCGTGGTCGTGGCCATGATGGTGGTGATGATCATGGTCGCAGTCCGGGCCGCAGACATGGTCCTCGTCGTCGTGATCGAGGAAATGCGGATCGTTTTCCAGCGCGCGCTCGAGATTGAAGGCACCCTGGTTCAGGACCTTGGCGAGATCGACGCCCGAACGGGTGGTGGCGTAGATGCGGGCGGACGGATTGATGGCGCGCACGACATCCTCGACCTGGTGCAGCTCCTCATGCGAGACGAGGTCGGTCTTGTTGACGACAATGACGTCGGCAAAGGCGATCTGGTCTTCGGCTTCGCGGCTGTCCTTCAGGCGCAGCAGCAGATGCTTGGCATCGACCAGCGCAACGACGGCGTCGAGCTCGGTCTTGGCGCGCACGTCTTCGTCCATGAAGAAGGTCTGGGCGACCGGCACCGGGTCGGCGAGGCCGGTCGTCTCGACGATGATGCCATCGAAGCGGCCCGGGCGGCGCATCAGGCCTTCCACGACGCGGATCAGGTCGCCGCGCACGGTGCAGCAGACGCAGCCGTTGTTCATTTCGTAGATTTCCTCGTCGGATTCGACGATCAGGTCGTTGTCGATGCCGATCTCGCCGAACTCGTTGACGATGACGGCGTATTTCTTGCCGTGGCTTTCCGACAGGATACGGTTCAGGAGCGTCGTCTTTCCGGCGCCGAGGTAACCGGTCAGGACGGTTACGGGGATGGGGCTTTGGGCGGTATCGGACATGAAAACCTCACTCGGAAGGTTCCTAGAAGAACCTAAATTAGAGCTGTTGGGAGCTTGAATTCGATCCCGGTTCATATAGGCAATAGAAGAGAGGAGTTCAAAGGGTTTTGCAGCGGGCTTCCCCAAGGAGGGACGGCGCATGGTGGCAGATTACATCATAAGGCCCGGTATGCTGGAGGAGACCTTCGTCTACCAGGACATAGAACGGCAGGCCGCTCAGCGCTTTCGCACCATTGGCATGTCCGAGATCGCCGATGGAAGGCCGACGGCTGCGTCGGATCTCGCGGAGCATATCCGCGACGGCAGGCTATTTGTCGCATCCTCCGGCTGGCCGGTCGGCTTTATTCTCTACCGGCAGGTCGAAAGCTCAGCCTATATCGAGGAACTGGATGTGCTGCAGGAATATGCCGGCCGGGGCATCGGCTCCGCGTTGATCGGCCGTGTCGCCGAGGCGGCGGTCGAGGCGGGGCTTTCCACGCTCCTGCTTTCGACATTCCGGGACGTGCCTTGGAATGCACCGTACTACGAACGGATCGGCTTTCGGGTCCTCGAGGAAGAGGCGCTGTCGCCGGTCATGCGCGCCATCCGGGACGAGCATATCGCCAAGGGTCTTGACGAAAGCCGCCGCGTCTTCATGCGCCGGCGGCTAGGCAAGCTCTGACAGGTCGAAGCCATCCACGTCCTGAAGCAGCTCGATGATGCCGCTGACCGCATGGGCGAGAAGGCGTTCGCCTTTTTCCGCTGTCGCCGCAGCTGCGTTGCCGGCCACCCCGTCGCGGTTGAGATCGGCCATCTTCCAGCCAAAGGCGTGCGGACCGTAGGCGCGCAGATGCTGGAACCGCCGGGCGAAATCGCTCTGGCGTGAGGGAAAGGCCCGGGCCTTCGTCATGTCCACCAGTTCCGGGTGAAGCGCCAGCATCACCGACGTCTCGATATCGCCGCCATGGATGTCGATCGCCTTGTCTTCCGGCGTGATCAGCCCTTGCGGCTGACCGAAGCGCGTCCAGCTGGTGGCGACTGCCAGCATGCCGAAGCGCACCCGCGCTTCGGTCGCGACGATGGTCATCAGCGGAGAATTGCCGCCGTGGGCGTTCAGCATGACGAACTTGCGGATACCCTGCCGCGACAGGTCTTCGGCGATCGCAAGCCACCGCTCCACCGCTTCCGAATAAGACAGTGTCCTGGTGCCGGGAACGTCCATATGCTCGATGGAATAGCCGACCGGCTCGGTTTGAAGGATGGTCACCGGCAGGGTGTCGGGAAGGCTTTCGGCCAGTCGGCGGGCAATGCCCTCTGCGATCAGCGCATCCGTTTCGAACGGCAGGTGGGGTCCGTGCTGCTCATGAGCGCCCAAGGGCAGGACCGCAATCCACCGGCTCTTCTCCGACGGGCCGAGCGCCGGGTCGTTGTCTTCGAAACGTCTGGCGGGATTGGGCATATGGCGGTTGCTCGCTATTTTCTGTATTGGACGTTCAGTGAGCCTGAAATGGTTCGGTATTCCTAGTAAGAGTTCGGCGGGAAAATGGGCAAGAAGAAAAAGGACGGCAAGAAGGATAAGTCCGTCAAGAAGGCGAAGCTTGCGGAAGCCGGCGGCAAGGACCTGGCGTCGGCATTGACGCAGGCGGCCCGTTCGCTGCGTACCGAACAGAGCCATCAGCTGGCTGCATGCGGGCTTTATGCCGGGCAGGAAGGCGTCATTCTCGCGCTTGCCAAGGAGGACGGACTGACCGCCGGTGCAATCGCGCTGCGGCTTGGCGTCAAGGCGCCGACCATGACCCGTACGATCGGCCGCATGGAAGCGCAGGGGTTCGTCACGCGCGGCAGCGACGGCGGCGATGGACGCCTGACCAAGGTTTTCCTGACCGATGCCGGACGCAACACCGTGGAGGGAATCGATCAGGCGCTCAAGGTCAGCGAAAAGCGGGCGACGAAGGGGCTCTCGAACAAGGATATTCGGGCGCTGACGGTGTCGCTGATGGCGATTACGCGCAACCTGGATCCCGCCGAGGCCGACGATCAACTTGATTAACTGCAATATGTGGACGGCCTTCCGCCGGATCGCTTTTCGTTTGAATTCTTGAATTAAATTTTTTAAAGCTTGTCCGGCAAGCCGGACTGGCACCGCCTCGGGCCGGATCGCTTGATCAGGAGGGGTCGTGGCTCAAAAGGTCAAACTATCGACGATCGCCGAGTCGCTCGGCATTTCCACGGCTACGGTATCGCTTGCGCTGCGCGACAGCCCGCTGGTTGCGATTGCCACGCGCGAACGTATCAAGGATCAGGCGCGACTTCTCGGCTACATCTACAATCGCCGCGCGGCGAGCCTCAGGACGTCCCGGTCGGGCATCATCGGCGTTGTCGTGCACGATGTGATGAACCCGTTTTACGGCGAAATCCTGAAGGCGATCGAAAGCGAGCTCGACCGCAGCCAGCACACCTTCATCCTCTCGAACCATTACGATTCTGTCGAGAAGCAGCGGACCTTCATCGAGACGCTGCTGCAGCTCGGCGGTGACGGCGTCATCATGTCGCCGGCGATCGGGACGCCGAAGGAAGATATCCAGCTGGCGGAAGACAACGGCATGCCGGCCATTCTGGTCGCGCGCCAGATGGAGGGGATCGACGTTCCCACCTATCGCGGTGACGACAGCTACGGCATCGCGCTCGCCACAAACCATCTGATCGGCCTCGGCCACCGGACGATCGCCATGATCGGCGGCACCGACCAGACCTCGACAGGCCGCGACCGCTATCTCGGCTATGCCTCGGCGCTGAAGAAGGCCGGCATAGAGGTCGACCCGAACCTGCGCATTCCCGGCCCGCGCAGCAAGCAGGGCGGGTTCGAGGCGGCGGTGCATTTCCTGTCTCTGCCGCAGAAGCCGACCGCGGCCGTCTGCTGGAACGATCTGGTGGCGATCGGTCTGATGAACGGCATCTCGCGCGCCGGTCTCGTCCCCGGCCACGATATCTCCGTGACCGGCTACGACGACCTTGAGGAAGCGGCGATCGCCACGCCGGCGCTGACGACGGTCTGGAACGGGCAGGCCGAGGTCGGGCGACTGGCCGCTCGCGCGCTGCTTGACAAATTGAGCGGCAGCCACGAGCCTGACGGCCTGCACCTCATCAAGCCGGAAATGCGCATCCGGCAATCGACCAACCCGATTTCGTCGTCATCACACAGATCCTGAGCCCCGCCCCATGTCCGATACCCGCATTCCGATCCTCGCATCCGTCAAGAGCCATCCGCGCGTTCTCGAACGCCTCAAGGAGAAATTCGACCTGCGGCTGATGGAGATCGATGGGCCGACCTCGCTTTCGGAGACGGAGCGCGGCGAAATTCGCGGCGCGGCGGCTGCTTTCGGCGGCTTCAGCGCTGAATGGATGGACATGCTGCCCAATCTGCAAGTGATCGCCAGCTTCGGCGTCGGCTATGATGCGGTCGATGTCGGGCATGCGGCCAAGCGCGGCATCATCGTCACCAATACGCCCGATGTGCTGAACGACGAGGTTGCCGATACCACGGTCGCGCTGCTGATCAACACGATCCGCCGCCTGCCGCAGGCCGAACAGTGGCTGCGCGATGGCCGCTGGGAAAAGGAAGGTCCGTTCCCGCTGTCGCCGCTGTCGCTTGCCGGACGGCATGTCGGCATTTTTGGTCTCGGGCGGATCGGGCTGGAGATCGCCAAGCGGCTGGAGCCCTTCAAGCTGAAGATCAGCTACTGCACCCGCACGCCGAGAACCGACGTACCCTACAAGCATTACGCATCGCTTCTCGACATGGCGCGTGACGTCGACACGCTGATCTCGATTGTTCCGAAGACGGACGCGACCCACAAGGTGATCAATGCCGAAATCCTCTCGGCCCTCGGATCCAACGGCGTTTTCGTCAATGCCGGGCGTGGCTGGTCGGTGGATGAGGACGATCTCGCCGCGGCCTTGAAGAACGGCACCATCGCGGCTGCCGGGCTGGACGTCTTCTATGACGAGCCGCATGTGCCACAGGCGCTCATCGATGTTCCGAACGCCTCGCTGCTGCCCCACGTAGCTTCGGCCTCGGTGCCGACACGCAACGGTATGGCCGACCTCGTGGTCGACAACCTCATCGAATGGTTTGCCGAAGGCCGTGCGCTGACGCCGGTGCCGGAAACGCCACAGAAGAACGGCTGAGCCTTACTCGGCGGCCGCTGCCATGCCCGCCTTGGCGCCAGCATAGGCGCGGACCGCATCACCGAAGGCTTCGAAGATTTGGCGCGACGGCGTGTCCGTCTTTGCCCAATACTCGGGATGCCATTGCACGCCGATGGCAAAGTTCCTGGCATCGATGACCGAGACCGCCTCGATTGTTCCATCTTCCGCCACCGCCTCGACCTGCAGGTTGGGCGCGGTCCTGGCGATTGCCTGGCGGTGCAGCGAGTTGACCTGGATTTCGCCGGTGCCGAGATATCTGGCGAGGCAGGAGCCTTCCTTGACGAAGACGCCCTGGCGGATGCCGAAGGCTTCATCGCGATGGACGTCTTCCGGCTTGCGGTGGTCCCACACGCCCGGCTGGTCCTGGATTTCGCTCGCCAGCGTGCCGCCCAGCGCAACGTTCAATTCCTGTATGCCCCGGCAGATCGCCAGCATCGGAATGCCGCGATCGAGCGCGCGGCGAATGAGCGGCAGGCTGGTGGCATCGCGGCCCGGGTCGAACGGTCCGTCTTCCTCTCGGGCATCCTGGCCATAGAGCGAGGGATGGACGTTGGTCGCCGAACCGGTCACGAGCAGTCCGTCGACACGGTCGAGGATGGCATCCGTTTCATTGCCGTGTTCGAAGGCCGGAATGATGAAGGACATCACGCCCGAGACATCAAGTGCCGCTTGCAGATATTGGTTCTGGGCGCAGTGCCAGTTCGTCTCCGTGAAAAAGCGGATATCAGCCGGGACTGCGACGATGGGCTTCGACATGTGCGATGCGACCTTCGGTTCGAATTCGATCCTGTCATTTGACTATCCGCGCCCGCCTCGCTGTCAACCGGGAAGCGGTGGCGCAGACAGATATTCGGAGCACTTTTCGACTTTTGCAAGGTTGAGCTGCCGCAAGGTGATGAATTTCCCGCGAAGGCAATGCGAAAGCCGGACGAATGAAAGTCGAAATGCTTGAAACGCTTGATGCAAAATGGTTAGGTCTCGCAGTGTTCGGCGATTACGATCAAATCAGGGGAGCCGGCACAGCTTAAACTTGGGAGGTTTATTTATGGATCGTCGTTCATTCATCAAGAAGGCGGGTGTTGCAGGGGCTGGTGCCGCTGCGGCGGCCACACTGGCCGCGCCGGCCATCGCTCAGGAAAATCCGAAGATTACGTGGCGCATTACGTCGTCATTCCCGAAGTCGCTCGACACGATCTACGGCGGCGCCGTCGATATTTCCGAGCGCGTTGCAGCAGCGACGGACGGCAACTTCACCATCCAGCCCTATGCCGCCGGCGAAATCGTGCCTGGTCTCCAGGCGCTTGACGCCGTCGCCGCGGGCACGGTCGAAGCCGCGCACACGACCTCGTATTATTTCTGGGGCAAGGAGCCGACCTTCGCTCTTGGAACGGCCATTCCGTTCGGTCTGAACGCGCGCATGCAGAATGCCTGGTTCTACCAGGGCAACGGTAACACGCTGTTGAACGAGTTCTTCGCCACGCAGGGCGTCTACGGTCTGCCGGCCGGCAACACCGGCGTGCAGATGGGCGGTTGGTTCCGCAAGGAAATCAACACGGTCGACGACCTGAAGGGGCTGAAATTCCGCATCGCCGGCCTCGCCGGCAAGGTTGTCGAAAAGGTCGGCGTCGTGCCGCAGCAGCTCGCGGGCGGCGACATCTATCCGGCGCTTGAAAAGGGTACCATCGACGCCGCCGAGTTCGTCGGCCCGTATGACGACCAGAAGCTCGGCTTCTACAAGGTCGCCAAGTACTACTACTACCCGGGCTGGTGGGAAGGTGGTCCGGTCGTCCACGCCTTCTTCAACCTCGACAAGTACAACAACCTGCCGAAGCACTATCAGGCGATCCTGACCGACGCCTGCGCATTCGCCAACACCAACATGATGGCGAAGTACGACACGAAGAACCCGCAGGCCCTCAAGCAGCTCGTCGCGGAAGGCACGGTCCTCAGGCCGTTCACGCAGGAAATCATGGCTGCCTGCTATGACGCCGCTCTTGGCATCTATGCAGACCTGTCGAACCAGAGCGCCAGCTTCAAGAAGGTCTATGACGACCAGCTCGCGTTCAAGAAGGATGCCTATCTCTGGGCGCAGATCGCCGAGTACACCTTCGACACCTTCATGATGATCCAGCAGCGCTCGGGCAAGCTCTGATCTGCTGAAACATCATTGACCGATTGGGCCCCGGACAAAATCCTGTCCGGGGCTTTTTTGTTTCCGCACTGCGTGGTTTATGGCAGGCGAACCGCCTCGATCCGGAGAAAAAACACCATGCTTCGCCGCCCCGCCGCCGTCGTCTTCGACATGGATGGTCTGCTGTTCGATACGGAGGTCCTCTATCGTGAGGCAAGTTTTGCGGCGATCACCGCGCTCGGGCATCGCATGGACGACGAGATGTTCCGCCGGACGCTGGGGCATCCCTGGGATTCGATCCGTTCGATCCTCGTCGACCTGTTCGGGGCCGACTTTCCCACCGACGAATTCAGGACCATCTGTCTGGCGCATTTCCAGGAACTCGCGGATACCCGCCTGCAGATGAAGCCGGGTGTTCCGGAGCTGCTTGAATTTCTACGGATGAACGACATTACCTGCGCCATCGCGACATCCTCGCGGCGGCAGAGCGTGGACCACCATGTGGGTATGCACGGCATCGGCGGCTACTTCCGGGAAATCGTCGCATGGGGCGACTATGAGCGCGGCAAGCCGGCTCCCGATCCGTATCTCACCGCTGCGGCCCGGCTGGCGACCCTGCCGTCCCTGTGTCTGGCGCTCGAGGATTCGCATACGGGCGTCCGCTCGGCGTCCAGCGCCGGGATGATGACCGTCATGGTTCCGGACCTGCTTGAGCCGACGGCGGAGGTCGAGCGCCTGTGCGTGAGGATCGCGCCGGACCTGCACGCGGTGCGCCAATCCCTGGCCGCTGTTCTGGACGACAAATAGCAACCGCCGCGGAAGCGGTTCCGCGGCGGCTTCATTGCTCTTGCGCAAGCCTCAGTTGAACTTGGGCGGCTGGCTCAGATCCATCGACGGATCGGCGGGCTCGGCCGGCTTCTGCGCATCACCGGAATTCGGTGCGGGCGTCGAGCCGGGCGGGCTGAGATCCAGCGGCGGCAGGCCGAATGCGGGCTGGCTGTTGCCGCCCTGATCCGGGGCCGGCGCTGCGCCGGGCGTGCCGAGATTGAGTGGCGGCAGGCCAAAGGCCGGTTGGTTGTTGTTGCCCGAACCCTGGTCGGCTCCGCCCAGCGGCGGCAGTCCCAGTCCGGGAAGGCCTGAATCACCCGTGCCGAAGCCTGGAACGTCGATCGTTACCGAATTCGGATCGATGTGCGGTTCATCATCCTTGTAGTGGGTGACGAGCCAGGGGAAGGCTATGACCAGCATGATCACCGCGAACTGGATGATGATGTAGGGCACGACGCCCTTGTAGATCTCGACCGTCTTCAGGCCATTCATCATCTTGCCGGTCGCCTGGTCCTTCCAGGCGCTGGCCGGGGCGACCGAGCGCAGGTAGAACAGCGAGAAGCCGAAAGGTGGCGTGAGGAACGAGGTCTGCAGGTTGATGCCGAGGATCAGGCCGAACCAGATCAGGTCGATGCCGAGCTTTTCGGCGACCGGCGCCAGAAGCGGTACCATGATGAAGGCGATCTCGAAGAAATCGAGGAAGCAGCCGAGAATGAAGACAATCAGCGTGACCACCAGCAGGAAGCCGTATTCCCCGCCCGGCAGGCTCAAGAGCAGGTCCTCGATCCAGACATTGCCGTTGATGCCGTAGAAGGTCAGGCCGAAGACGCGGGCGCCGATCAGGATCATCATGACGAAGGCGGAGAGCTTCGTGGTCGAATCCAGCGCATGTTTCAGCGTCGTCATGTTCAGCCGGCGCTTGGCGAAGGCGAGGATCAGCGCGCCTGTGGCGCCCATGGCGCCGCCTTCCGTCGGGGTGGCGATGCCGAGGAAGATCGTGCCGAGCACCAGGAAGATCAGCGCCAGCGGCGGGATCAGCACGATGATGACCTGTTCGGCCAGCCGCGAGATGATCTTGTTGCTGAGCCGTGCGTTGATCAGCGCGACCGCGTATATCACGAGAATGCCGAAGGCCAGCGACGCGACGAGCCGCCATTCGGGGCTGATCGCCGTGAACAGGATGGTGTCGCCGAGATAGTAGAGCGCGGCGGCAATCGCCAGCATGACCATCAGCGACGTCACGCCCGATCCGAGCGTGCGCGCCTCGACCGGCAGAGCCGGCACCGACTTCGGCCTGATCAGCGACATCGCGAAGATGTAGAGGCAGTAGGCAGCGACAATGATCAGCGACGGATAGACCGCGCCGAGATACATGTCGCCGACGGACCTGCCGAGCTGGTCGGCCATCACGATGAGGACGAGCGACGGCGGGACGATCTGCGCCAGCGTGCCGGATGCCGCGATTGTGCCGGCGACAAGCGACGGGCGGTAGCTGTAGCGCAGCATGATCGGCATGGAGATGAGGCCCATGGCCATGACGGAGGCGGCAACGACGCCGGTTGTCGCACCCAACAGCGCTCCGACCAGGATGACGGCATAGGCAAGCCCGCCGCGCACTGGCCCGAACAGCTGGCCGATCGTTTCCAGCAGGTCTTCCGCCATGCGCGATCGTTCCAGGATCAAGCCCATGAAGGTGAAGAAGGGGATCGCCAGCAGCGTGTCGTTGTACATGATCCCGTATATTCGCTCGGGATGCGACTGCAGCAGCGGCCAGAACAGCTTGATCTCGGGCGAGATCGTCGAAAATTCCACGCCGATGACGAAGAAGATGAGACCACCTGCGGCCAGCGTGAAGGCGACGGGATAGCCGAGAAGCAGAAGCGCCATCACCGAGGTGAACATGATGGGCGCGAGGTTGTGGGCGACAAGATCGATCATGGCTTAGTGGTTCTCCATGATCTCGGCGATATGGTCGGCATGGTTGTCCGGGCGCGGGTCATCGAGCTTTCCGGCGATCACCGCCGCGCGCTTGATGACTTCGGATACGGCCTGGACGGTGAGGAGGATGAAGCCGGCGAGGACGGCGAGCTTTGCGGGCCAGATGATCAGGCCGCCGGCATTCGGTGACATTTCACCGGAATTGAAAGAGGTCCAGAACCACGGCCATGCCAGCCAGACCATCAGCGACGAGAAGGGGAGAAGGAAGATGACGTGCAGCACCAGGTCGACCCAGTCGCGGGTGCGCTTCTTCCAGGAGCCGGAGATGATGTCGATGCGGACATGCTCGTTGTTCAAGAGCGCATAGGCGGCCGCAAGCAGAAAGACGACGCCGTAGAGATACCACTGAATCTCCAGCCAGGCGTTGGACGACATGTCGAACACCTTGCGTATCACTGCGTTGCCGGCGCTGATCAGCACCGCCGCCAGCAGCAGCCATGACACGGACCGACCGATGAAACGCGTGACCGCGTCAATCACCCGGCTCAAGGACAATAGAGCCTGCATAGAATTCCTCCCCAAAGCGCCCATTGTCCTTAAAGGCTCGCCCAACCGATGGCAACGTCTGTCAAGGGCAATTGGGTGCGTAAGTCGCTCCAGGTGAATTATATTTGCGCGCCTTTGCCGCATCCTGGGGGAGTTCACCGTGTCCTGTTACTTGTGGTTGTATTGTCGTTGTCGGCGACGGGAAATACGAGGGGGCGATTCGGGCGGTGGCACGCCAAGGCCATTGCACTTTTCGGAGCATTTGTGTAATCGGCTTAATCAAGAGTGGATGGAATCCGCATGCGTCGTTTCGCGGGGATTCCGACCGGGTCGGGCGACGGATCGCCTTTGTCCGATCGGTTTGCAAAGGGGAGACAAGAGACGATGAGCGAGCATCCGACTGGGCCGGTCGAAACCGGTGCGCCGATGAACTATCAGGAACACGAAAAGACCTACGACATGTTCATCGCCGCCGCCAAGTACGGCACGATGATCGTCGTCGCGCTGATGATTGCCATGGCTGCCGGCTTTTTCACCGCCGGTGGTTTCCTCGGCGGCCTCCTGACCTTCATCATTGCCTGCGTCGCCGGCTTCATCTTCCTGAAGTAACGAACGTACGGTCAGATACAAAAAGCCGGCCCTGGCGTTTGAGCCTGGGCCGGCTTTTTTGTGTTCGGTAAAGTCTGAAGAGCATACGACACCGCCGGTCGCCTAGCGGTGGTTGCCAGCTTGTTCAGCCGGCGCTTGCCGTGCTGGTCTTGCCCTGCACGCGTGCCAGTCCGTCGCGGGCCGGCGTGTACTTCGGGTCAAGGCCCAGGGCATGGCGATAGGACTTGGCCGCCTTGGTGAAGTCGCCGCGGCGCTCGTAGATGAATGCCTGGTTTGCCCAGGATTCAGCGATGCTCGGGTCCAGCTCGATGGCGTGATTGAAGTCGGCGAAGGCGTTCTCGTCGTCGTTCAGCGCGACATAGGAGAGGCCGCGGCCGTTATAGGGTTCCGGCGAGTTCGGCGACAGCGAGATCGCCTTGGAGAAATCGTCGATCGCCTTCTCGTGCTGGCCGCGCTTCTGGTAGATCAGGCCGCGATTATGGTAGGCGCGTCCGTCGGTCGTGTCGAGCTGGATGGCGCGGTTGAAGTCGCTGAAGGCTTCGTCGATGCGGCCGGCCTGGCGATAGATGTTGCCGCGGCCGATATAGGCGACGTCATAATTCTGGTTGATCTGCAGTGCGCGGCTGTAATCCTGCGCGGCCTCGACCGGCTTGCCCATGTTGCGGTAGATCAGAGCCCGATTGGCGTAGGCCTGATAGAAGCGCGGGTTGAGCTGGATGGCGCGGTTGAAATCTTCCAGCGCCTTGTTGAACTCGCCGGCGCTGCCGTAGGCATAGCCGCGGGTGTTGTAGCCCTGCGGGTCGTTCGGATTGGCGTTGATGACAGCGGTCAGCGAGGCGATGTTCTGTTCCGAGCCCTGTGCCCGGTCAAGCTTGATCACATCACTGCTCGTCGGTGTGCTGACGCAGCCTTGCAGAAGTGCGGCGCCCGCGAGCAGGGCGACGGCAAATGCCGAGCGCTTGATCGTCCGCGTTGAAGTCGCCGAAACGTGGTTGCGAATGGTGCGGTCGCGCAAATCAGCCGTCATCAGGCTTTATTCCCCCTACGGTACGAAGTTCGTATCGTTCACATCGTCTGAAAAGCAAAAGGCGGCGGCGATCAGGTCGCCTCCGCCCAAGTTACATCCGAAAACGTCAAAAAGACGACCGGTCAATTAGTGGCTGCGGCCGTTGCCGACGAGACCTTCGCGCTGGGCGCGCTTGCGTGCCAGCTTGCGTACGCGGCGGACGGCTTCTGCCTTTTCGCGCGCGCGCTTCTGCGACGGCTTTTCGTAGTAGTCGCGCATCTTCATTTCGCGGAAGATGCCTTCGCGCTGCATCTTCTTTTTCAGAGCGCGGAGAGCCTGATCAACGTTATTATCGCGGACAAGTACCTGCACGTGAATCCCGTTCCTTTGGTGTTGGTGTTGCTCGCCCGCAGGCATTGCAGCAGGCAAAATAATAATAATTCGCAGTGCGCAAGCCTTGCGATTGGAAAGCGGGATATCAGATCGTCCGCTTCAAGTCCAGCGGGAGAGTGGGCCTCGGGCCAGATTTTTTGCGATCCCGGGCGGCATCTGATGTACTGTCCGTCGCAGTGTCGAAAGCGATGCGTGAATGCGTCGCAAAAGAGCCGTTGCGCCGGGGCGCGATTTGCGATTGCTAGGCTCTGCAATATCCGGTTTTGCCGGCCATCTTGCTTTGGTCAAGGAGTGACAGGGCGCCATGCGCAAATATTCCATTTTCGCCGTTGCCCGCGAGGCAATGCGTCACCACAAGGGTTGGGGCGCGCAGTGGGCGTCGCCCGAGCCGAATGCGGCCTATGACGTGATCATCATCGGCGGCGGCGGTCATGGCCTGGGCGCGGCCTACTATCTTGCCAAGGAGCATGGCATCCGCAACGTGGCGGTCCTGGAAAAGGGCTGGATCGGCGGCGGCAATACCGGCCGCAACACGACGATCATCCGCTCGAACTATCTCTACGAAGAGAGCATGCACATCTATGAGCACTCCCTGAAGCTCTGGGAGAACCTGTCGCAGGAGCTCAATTACAATGTCATGTACTCGCCGCGCGGCGTGATGATGCTGTCGCACAATGTCCACGACGTCCAGTCGTTCAAGCGCCATGTGAACGCAAACCGTCTCTATGGCATCGACAACGAATGGCTCTCGCCGGAGCAGGCGAAGGCCTATTGCCCGCCGCTCGATATTTCCAAGTCCGCCCGCTACCCGATCAATGGCGCCGCGCTGCAGCGGCGCGGCGGTACGGCGCGCCACGATGCGGTTGCCTGGGGCTATGCCCGTGCGGCCTCCGATCTCGGTGTGCACATCATCCAGAATTGCGAAGTGACCGGCATCCGCCGCGGTCCGAACGGCGAAGTGACCGGCGTCGAGACGAGCCGTGGGTTCATTGGCGCCAAGAAGATCGGTGTTTCGGCCTCCGGCCACAACACGGCGATCATGTCGATGGCCGACGTGCGCGTGCCGCTGCATTCCAATCCGCTGCAGGCGCTGGTGTCGGAACCGATGAAGCCGATCTTCCCCTGCGTGGTGATGTCGAACACGGTGCACGCCTATATCTCGCAGTCCGACAAGGGCGAGCTGGTCATCGGCGCCGGCACCGACCAGTACGTCTCCTACTCGCAGACCGGCGGCCTGCAGATCATCACCCATACGCTCGACGCCATCTGCGAAATCTTCCCGATCTTCCGCCGCGTCAAGATGATGCGCCAGTGGGGCGGCATTACCGACAACACGCCGGATCGTTCCGCGATCCAGTCGAAGACGCCGGTGCCGGGCCTCTATGTCAACTGCGGCTGGGGGACGGGCGGTTTCAAGGCGACACCGGGATCCGCGCATCTCTTCGCGCACCTGATCGCCAAGAACGAGCCGCACAAGTTCGCCGCCGGGCTGACGCTGGACCGGTTCCGTTCGGGACGCCTGATCGACGAGGCGGCGGCTGCCGCCGTGGCGCACTGATCCCGATGTTTCGCAGATTTGACGGTCTCCACCCGACCGGGAGTTAAGACATGCTTTTGATCCACTGCCCATACTGCGAGGAAGAGCGCTCCGAGCTCGAATTCCGCAATGCCGGCGACGCCCATATCGTCCGTCCGGCCAACATAGCCGAGATTTCCGACGAGGCGTTCGAGGCGTACTTCTTCCTGCGCGACAATCCGAAGGGCGTCATCTTCGAGCGCTGGCGGCACATTCACGGCTGCGGCCGTTTCTTCAACGCGGCGCGCGACACCGTCAGCGACAAGTTCATCACCACCTACAAGGCGGGCGAGCCGAAGCCGGATCTCGCCGCTCTTGCCACCGGTAACCAGAAGGACATGCAGAAATGAGCGGCGCCAACCGTATTCCCGGCGCAGGTCGTCTGACGCCCGCCAAGACCGCCCGTTTCACCTTCGATGGCCGCACCTATACCGCGCTTGAAGGCGATACCGTTGCCTCGGCCCTGCTTGCCAACGGCGTGCATCTGCTCGGCCGTTCCTTCAAGTATCACCGTCCGCGCGGCATCCTGTCGGCCGGTCCGGAAGAGCCGAACGCCCTGATCGACGTGTCGCGCGACGCTGCCCGCAAGCAGCCGAACGTGCGCGCCAGCGTCCAGGAAGTCTTCGATGGCATGAAGGTGTCCTCGCAGAACCGCTGGCCGTCGCTCGCCTTCGACATCGGCGCCATCAACGACTTCTTCTCGCCCTTCTTCGCCGCCGGCTTCTACTACAAGACGTTCATGTGGCCGAAGGTCGCCTGGCATCATCTGTATGAGCCCTTCATCCGTCGGGCTGCCGGCCTCGGCGTCGCGCCGAAGGAAGCGGATCCGGATCACTACGCATCGCGCTATGCCCATTGCGACGTGATCGTCGTCGGCGGTGGTGTTTCCGGCCTTTCGGCCGCGCTTGCCGCCGCCAAGACCGGCGCGAAGGTCATTCTCGTCGACGAAAATCCGGAAGTCGGCGGCGCGCTGCGCTTCGACACCGACGTCGTCATCGACGACATGAACGGCTATGACTGGGCACAGGCGACCGTTGCCCGCCTGAAGGCAATGGACAATGTCACCGTGCTCACCCGCACGACCGCCTTCGGCTACTACAACCACAACTTCATCGGTCTCGCCGAACGCGTCACCGATCACCTTGCCGCCTTCGACAAGGCCCTGCCGCGCGAGCGGCTGTGGCAGGTCCGCGCCAAGCGCGTGATCATCGCTTCCGGCTCGATCGAGCGGCATATGGTGTTCGCCAACAATGACCGTCCCGGCATCATGCTGGCATCGGCAGCGCGCACCTATCTCAACCAGTACGGTGTCGCGGTCGGCACCAAGATCGGCGTCTACACCGCGCATGACTCGGCTTATGAGGCCGCCTTCGACCTCAAGCGCGCCGGCGTCTCGATCGTCGCCATCGTCGACTGCCGCAAGCAGCCGGGCATTGCGGTCTTGAAGGAAGCCGAACGGCTGGGCATCAAGGTGCTGATCGGCCATTCGGTGATCGGCACGACGGGCAAGCTGCGCGTCAACTCGATGACGGTTGCCCGCAACGGCGCAAGCCGCGGCGAGAAATACGCCGTCGACGCGCTGATCGTGTCGGCAGGCTGGACGCCGTCGGTGCATCTCTTCTCGCAGTCGCGCGGCAAGCTGAAGTTCGACGCCGAAAAGCAGCGCTTCCTGCCCAACATCTATGCCGAGAAGGGCATCTGCGTTGGCGCCTGCAACGGTACGGACGCCATTCAGGCGGCCATTGACGAGGCGATCGCCGCCGGCGAGGCCATGGCTGCCGAGACCGGATTCGCGACTGGCGAGAAGGTAGCTGTCTCCGGTTCGTCGGCCTATGAATGGACCGGCGGCATGATCGGTGCTGCCGAAGGTGCCGGGCCGGAGACCGCCGTCAAGGCGTTCATCGACTTCCAGCACGACGTCTGCGCCAAGGACATCCGTCTCGCCGTTCGCGAAGGCATGCGCTCGATCGAGCATATCAAGCGCTTCACGACCAACGGCATGGCGTCCGACCAGGGCAAGCTTTCCAACATGCATGGCCTGGCGATTGCCGCGGAAATGCTCGGCAAGGATATCCCGGAAGTGGGCCTCACCACCTTCCGCGCACCCTACACGCCGGTTACCTTTGGTACCCTGATCAACCATTCGCGCGGCAAGCTGTTCGATCCCGCCCGCAAGACCCCGATCCATTCCTGGGCCGAGGCGCGTGGTGCGGAATTCGAAGACGTTGGCAACTGGAAGCGCGCCTGGTTCTTCCCGAAGGCCGGCGAGACCATGCATCAGGCCGTCGACCGCGAGTGCAAGACGGTCCGCGAGGTCGCCGGCGTGTTCGACGCCTCGACGCTCGGCAAGATCGAGGTCGTGGGGCCGGATGCGGCGAAGTTCCTGAACCTGCTCTATACCAACGCCTGGGATACGCTGAAGCCCGGTCGCTGCCGCTACGGCATCATGACCCGCGAGGACGGCTTCGTCTATGATGACGGCGTTGTCGGACGCCTGGCGGAAGACCGCTTCCACGTCACGACGACGACCGGCGGCGCGCCGCGCGTCCTGCAGCACATGGAAGACTATCTGCAGACGGAGTTTCCCGAGCTGAACGTCTGGCTGACGTCGACCACGGAACAGTGGGCGGTCATTGCCGTCCAGGGTCCGAAGGCGCGCGAGATCATTGCGCCGCTCGTCGAAGGCATCGACCTCTCCAATGAGGCCTTTCCGCATATGAGCGTCGCCGAAGGCAAGATCTGCGGCGTGCCGACACGGCTCTTCCGCATGTCGTTCACCGGCGAGCTCGGCTTCGAAATCAACGTGCCTGCCGATTATGGCAAGGCCGTCTGGGAAGCCGTCTGGGAGCGTGCCGAAGCCATGGGCGCCTGCGCCTACGGTACCGAGACCATGCACGTGCTGCGCGCCGAAAAGGGCTACATCATCGTCGGTCAGGACACCGACGGCACGGTGACGCCCTATGACGCGGGCCTTGCATGGGCCGTTTCGAAGAAGAAGACGGATTTCGTCGGCATTCGCGGCCTGAAGCGTCCTGACCTCGTTCGCGAGGGACGCAAGCAGCTCGTCGGCCTGAAGACCAAGGATCCGAAGGTCGTGCTGGAAGAAGGCGCGCAGATCGTCGCCGATCCGAACGAACCGAAGCCGATGACGATGCTCGGCCACGTCACGTCGGCCTACTGGTCGGAAAACTGCGGCCATTCGATCGCGTTCGCGCTGGTGGCCGGCGGACATGGCCGGATGGGCCAGACGCTCTACGTGCCGATGGCAGACCGCACCATCGAGGTCGAGGTGACGGACATGGTGTTCTTTGACAAGGAAGGAGGCCGGATCAATGGCTGATATCGCTCTGGCAAGCCGCGAAGGCGTTCTCTCCGGCCGGTTCGGCGGTTCCGCCGTCGTCCGTCTGACTCCGGCCGTGCCGGCAAGCCGCATTTCGCTGCGTGCGCCGGCCGGTTCCCTGTCTGCCCTTTCGGGCGCGCTGGGACTGACGTTGCCGGTCAAGCCGAAGACATCGAACAGCGCCGACGGACGGCATGCGCTCTGGATCGGTCCTGACGAATGGCTGATCATCGATGAGAACGAGGCCGACCTGATGGCGGCAGCGGCATCTTCGGGCGCGCTGCATTCGGCAACGGATGTATCACACCGCAATACGGCGATCATCGTTTCGGGTCCCGGTGCGGAAGCGACCGTCAGCAGCGGCTGCCCGCAGGACCTGTCGCTTGCCACCTTTCCGGTCGGCGCCTGCTCGCGCACGATCTTCGGCAAGATCGAGATCGTTCTCTTGCGCACGGCGGACGACACGTTCCGTGTGGAATGCTGGCGCTCGTTTGCCGATTACGCCTTTGGCCTTCTGACGGAAGGTGCCGAGGACGCCGCTCTCTAAAGCGGCGTCTCTTTACTCGTCCTGCGGCCGGTCAGACGTTGTCGGGCCGGTCCTTGGGATCGAACTGGCTGATCGTCAGCCATTCGGCGGTCAGGGCCGGCTTTTTCTCGCCCTCGATCTCGATCTTCACCCCGTAGGTGTTCATCAGCATGGAGCCACCGCGAAACCTCGCCTCGGCGAGGGTGAAGTGCGCCCGCACGCGCTTGCCGGACCTGACCGGCGAGACGAACCGCACCTTGTCGAAGCCGTAATTGACCCCCATCGTCTGTTCGCGAATGCGCGGAATGCAGCTGTAGCTCATGGCCGACAGCAGCGAGAGCGTGAGAAAACCGTGCGCGATGGTACCGCCATACGGTGTTTCCGCGGCGGCTCTTTCCGGGTCGGTATGGATGAACTGGTGATCCAGCGTGGCGCTGGCAAAGGCATCGATCATCGACTGGTCGACGACGATCCAGTCGGAAACGCCGATCTCCTGTCCTACAAGGCCTGTGACCTCAGACAGTGCAATTTCTGAAGGCATGAAGGGAGTTCTTTCAAAAGGGAGTAATACGGGGCCTAGAGTTCCTGCTCTGTATAAAAGGCGACAGTGCGGCGGGCAAGGACGACAGGTGTCCGTGCCGGCCGGTCTCCCCGCGCGAAGACCTGCATCCAGCGGGTTCCGTCGCGGTCGGGTAGGTTGAATTCCATGGGTTCCCGGCCGCGATTGACGAGAACGGCAAGGCGGGTATCCGTCATGGCGGCCTTGATATCCGGCGTGCGCAGCAGCATGACAAACCCATCGAGGTCGGGTGTCTCCCAGTCGGCGACCGACATCGGTTGTCCGTGGCGGTTCAGCCATTCGATGTCGCCGTCATCGCCTGCAAAGAATGCCGTCTCCCGCAGCGCCGCAAAACGTTTGCGGATGGCCGACAGGAAGGCGACGTGTTCGATCAATCTCTCATCCATCGCCTCCCAGTCGAGCCAGGTGATCTCGTTGTCCTGGGCGTAGGCATTGTTGTTACCCTGTTGACTGCGACCGCCCTCGTCGCCGGCGGTCAGCATGACCGTTCCGCGGCTGGAGAACAGCGTCGACAGCATCGCCATCACGTCGTCGCGGCGGTTCTTGAGGATCGTGCGGTTGGCCGTGTCGCCCTCCGCGCCATTGTTCCACGAGTGATTGTCGTTGTGGCCGTCGCGGTTTTCCTCGCCGTTCGCCTCATTGTGCTTGCGCTCATAGGAGACCAGATCCATCAGCGTAAAACCGTCATGGGCGGCAAGGAAATTGACGGAGCGCGTCCGGCGTCCGCCATGGCGCGAAAAGATCGGCGAAGAGCCGGCCAGCGCGGTCGCCATGGCGCCCGTCATCGACCGGTCGCCGCGCCAGTAGAGCCGCATGTCGTCGCGCGCCCGGTCGTTCCATTCCAGGAATTTTTCCGGGAAATTGCCCAGCTGGTAGCCGCCGGGGCCGATGTCCCACGGTTCGGCGATCAGAATCCGGTCTGAAAGCACATCATCCGTCTGGATCGCCTTCAGCGTTTCCGCATCGCGGCTGAAGCCGACCTGCAGATCGCGTCCGAGAATGGGTGCCAGATCGAAACGGAATCCGTCGACGCCGGTGGCCAGAACAAAATGTCTCAGGCTGTCGACGATCATCTGGCGGATGACGGGTGCATCGCAGGCGACCGTGTTGCCGCAGCCCGTATCGTTGACGAGCAGGCCGGGATTGTCGGGCGCATGGAAAAAGCTGCAGAGGTTGTCGACGCCGCGCAGCGACAGCGTGGGGCCGTGGCGGTCGCTCTCGCCCGTGTGGTTGAAGACGAGGTCGAGGATCACGCCGATGCCGGCGTCCCTCAGCGTCGCCACCGTCTGGCGCAATTCCGCGACGCCGCCCGGGGCGAGGCGCGGATCGAGCGCCATGAAGGTGACGGGATTGTAGCCCCAGCCGTTCTTCAGGCTGAGCGGCGGCAGGTGGCGCTCATCGATCCAGGCGGTGATCGGCATCAGCTCGACCGCATCGACGCCGAGTTTCAGTAGATGATCGACGACGGAGGGGTGGGCCAACGCGCCGATGGTGCCACGCTTCTTTTCGGGAATATCCGGGTGCAGCTTGGTGAATGGCCTTACGGCGACCTCGTAGATGAAGCCGCCGGGGCGGAAGAGCGGCGCCTTGATCTCCACCGTCTCCGGCGCGGTCACGATCGCCTTGGGGACGAGGCTTGCCGTGTCGTAACCGAATTCGGAGAGGCGCTTGCTGTAGGTGAACGGCCTGTCGAGTTCCTTGGCATAGGGATCGACCAGCAGCTTGGCCGCGTCGTACCAGAGGCCGTGATCGGGCGAGTAGACGCCTTCTGCGCGAAATCCGTAACGCGTGCCGCGCCGCACGCCCTCCACGGACACACGATGGATATCGTCACTGCCGCGCACCATCGGCAGCCGGCTGATCTCCTTCTTGCCCGACGCGTCGAACAGGCAGAGGTTCATGCGTGAGGCGTGCTTGGACCAGATCGCGAAATCGCATCCGCTATCGGTAAGCGTGGCGCCGAGGGAGGTGAAAGCCATTCGCGGGTCCAGTCTGACTGTGCCGGGGTCGTCGCCGCTCCGGCAGCGAGTCCCTTGTCCGATATTGATAATCAATTTCCGGGACTTGTCGACAGGCCGCAGCGGTTTGCATCCCGCGATCGTTTTCTTTAGGCTTGGACGAGGTCACAGGAAAAGGCCGTTCAACCGGCCGTATTCAGTCCCATGTATGCGGTCACCTTCCAAATCCAGCCAAAAGGTTGAAGCATATGACGCAAGCAAAGAGCGGCGACACGGTTCGCATCCATTACACGGGCAAGCTGACGGACGGCACCGAGTTCGATTCGTCGAGCGGCCGCGATCCCCTGGAATTCACCGTCGGCGCCGGCCAGATCATTCCGGGTCTGGACAAGGAAATCGACGGCATGGAGCTCGGCGCCCAGCAGACGGTCACCGTGCCGGCGGAGCAGGCCTATGGTCCGCACGATCCGCAGAAGGTCCAGTCCGTGCCGCGTTCGGCGATTCCCGCCAATATCGACGTGAAGCCGGGCATCCAGCTGCAGGCGCAGACCCAGGATGGTGGCACGCTGATGCTTCTCGTCACCGAGGTACGCGAGGACGCACTGACGGTCGACGCCAACCATCCGCTGGCGGGCAAGGACCTCGTCTTCGACGTCGAACTGGTGGAAATCATCAAGGCCGCCTGAGGCTCCGATATGAGAGCTTAGTCTCCGAAGCTCTCGATATAGCCGATGATCAGCGCGCGCGTCGACTGGACGGGCGCGTGGTGCCGGGCGAGAAAAGGCGTCATCCAGACGCCTTTTTTGAACGTGGTTGCTCCCGGCGTGTTCTCCAGCAGCATTTGCGGCGAGGCGTGGCAGCGGGCGCAGTCCTGCTTGTAATGTGCTTCGCCCTTTGCCAGCTGCTCAGGCGTGAACGCGGAAGCTGCCGCCGGCATCAGCATGCCGGCTGCGGTGACGAGTGCCGCCGAAAGGCTCCGCGTTCCGCCTTGCATCAGGTAATGACGGTTGGTGCGCTGCGGCCGGTGCGCTTGCCGATTTCGGCAATCGTGTCGGCGGCCGAAATGAGATCGGCCAGCGCTTCCTGGGTATCGATGCCGTGGTTTGCCGGATCGGGTTCGTAGCGCTCGACATAGACGCGCAGCGTCGCGCCGGATGTGCCGGTGCCGGACAGGCGGAAGACGACGCGCGAGCCACCTTCAAACAGCACGCGGATGCCCTGGTTCTCGCTGACGGATTGGTCGACCGGATCGTGATAGGCGAAATCGTCGGCGGCCTCGACCGTCAGCGCGCCGATCTTCGTGCCGGGCAGGGTCGCGAGCTTGTCGCGCAACGCCGCCATCAGGCCGTTGGCGGCATCCGTATCCACTTCTTCATAGTCGTGGCGGGAATAGTAGTTGCGGCCATATTCGGCCCAGTGCTTTTTAACGATGTCGGCGACGCTTTCCTTGCGGGCCGCCATGATGTTCAGCCAGAAGAGCACGGCCCACAGGCCGTCTTTTTCACGTACATGGTCGGAGCCGGTGCCGAAGCTCTCCTCACCGCAGACGGTGGCCATGCCGGCATCGAGCAGATTGCCGAAGAACTTCCAGCCGGTCGGCGTCTCGTACATGCCGATGCCGAGCTTCTCGGCCACCTTGTCGGCGGCGGCGCTGGTCGGCATGGAGCGGGCAATGCCGGCAATTCCCTTGGAATAGCCGGGCGCAACCGTCGCATTGGCGGCGATGATCGCCAGGCTGTCGGACGGGGTGACGAACATGCCCTTGCCGACGATCATGTTGCGGTCGCCGTCACCGTCGGAGGCAGCGCCGAAATGCGGGCCGTCGGGACTCATCACGTCGTCATAAAGTTCCTTGGCGTGGACCAGGTTCGGGTCCGGATGGTGGCCGCCGAAGTCGGGCAGCGGAACGGCGTTCCTGACCGAACCGGCGGGCGCACCGAGCCGGCGCTCGAGGATTTCCGTCGCGTAGGGGCCGGTGACCGCGCCCATGGAATCGATGACGACACGGGTGCCGCCGGCAATCAGCGCGCGGATGGCGGCGAAATCGAACAGGCCTTCCATCAGTTCCGCATAATCGGTAACGGGATCGATGACCTCGACGGTCATTCCCTCGACGGTCTGGGTGCCCACCGTGTCGAGTTCGATGTCGGGGCAGTCGGCAATTGCGTACCGGGTGATTTCCTTCGACCGGGCATAGATCGCATTGGTGATCTTTTCCGGGGCCGGACCGCCATTGCCGATATTGTACTTGATGCCGAAATCTTCGTTCGGGCCGCCGGGATTGTGGCTGGCGGAAAGTACGATGCCGCCGAAGGCTTTGTATTTGCGGATGACGTTGGAGGCCGCAGGCGTCGACAGGATGCCGCCCTGGCCGACCATGACCTTGCCGAAGCCGGCGGCGGCCGCCATCTTGATCGCCTTCTGGATGACTTCGCGGTTGTAGTAGCGGCCGTCGCCGCCGATCACCAGCGTCTTGCCGGAGAAGCCTTCCAGCGAATCGAAAATCGACTGGATGAAGTTCTCGGCGTAGTTCTTCTGGGCGAAGACCGGCACCTTCTTGCGCAGTCCGGACGTGCCGGGCTTCTGGTCGCCGAAGGGCGTGGTTTCAACGGTGACGATCATGGTGTTGGGGTCTCCCTGGAATGTCAGAGGTCACGGGCAAGAAGCCCGGCGTAGAGCGTGGCATAACGTTCGGCGCTCTTTTCCCATGAGACGTCCGATTTCATGCCCTGCTTCTGTATCTTGGTCCACGTCTTCTTGTCCTCATAAAGGCGAAACACCTTTCTCAACACCCCGCGCAGCCCGTCGGGGGTGACCGGCGAGAACTGCAGGCCGGTGGCGCATTTCATCGCCAGCGCCGCATGGTTGGCGTGGATGACGGTGTCGGCGAGGCCGCCGGTGCGGGCGACGACCGGTACGCAGCCATAGCGAAGGCCGTAAAGCTGGGTCAGGCCGCAGGGCTCGAAGCGCGACGGAATGAGGATCGCGTCGGCGCCTGCCTGCATGAGATGCGACAGCGGCTCGTCGTAGGTCAGCGCCATGCCGACCCGTCCGCGATGGCGCGAGGCGGCGGCCAGCAGCGCGCCTTCGATGGCGAATTCGCCGGCGCCGAGCACGGCGAGCTTGCCGCCCTGGCGGACGATGTCGTCGACCACATCGATCAGCACGTCCATGCCCTTCTGCCAGGTCAGGCGCGAGATCACACAGAAAAGGGGGCCATTGTCGTCATCGAGGCCGAAGCGTCCGGCAAGCGCACGGCGGTTCTTCGACCTCTCGGACAGGTCGCCCACCGTGAAGTTTGCTTCGATGTGCCTGTCGGTTTCGGGGTTCCAGATATCGGTGTCGATACCGTTGACGATGCCGTGCAGGCTGGAGACGCGGGAGGCTATCAGGCCTTCGAGCCCCATGCCGAATTCCGGCTGCAGGATTTCGTCGGCATAGGACGGGCTGACCGTGGTGATCGCGGTTGCCGTCTGCAGGCCGGCCTTCAGGAAGCCGACGTCGCCGTAATATTCGACCCCGTCGACGGAGAAGGCGTGCGGCGGTAGCTGCAGTTCGGGGAAGATCGCCGGCGAGAACTGCCCCTGGAAGGCGATGTTGTGAATGGTGATGACGCTCGGGATTTCCGGTGTCTCGGCATAGCGCATGTAGGCGGGCAACATGGCCGCCTGCCAGTCATGCACATGGACAAGGTCCGGGCGCCAGCCGCCGATCACGCCCGCTGCAATCTCGGCTCCGGCACGCGAAAAGGCTGCGAAACGGCGCCAGTTGTCGGGATGATCCTTGCCCGCGGCGTCCGTATAGGGGCCGCCTGGGCGGTCGAAATAGGCGGGTGCGTCGAGGACGAGGACGTCAAGGCCTTCGCACTTTGCCTCGAGAAGAATGCCCTTTTCGCCGAGGAGATCGTCGAATTCGTGCAGCTTCACGGGCGCGGTCAGCGCCGCCTTCACCTTCGGATAGCCGGGCACCAGCGTCTTCATCTCGACGCCGCTGCCAGAGAGTGCCAGCGGCAGCGCACCGACGACATCGGCAAGTCCGCCTGTCTTGATCAGCGGAAAGACCTCCGAAGCGACCGAAAGAACCTTCATGCCGCTACAGGTCCAGCTTCTCGATCATCGCGCGGGTGATGAGGCAGATGCCGCTCTCCGTGCGGCGGAACCGCTTGGCGTCGAGTTCCGGATCCTCGCCGACGACAAGGCCCTCGGGAATTTCTACGCCGCGGTCGACGACGACGTTGGAGAGGCGCGCGCTGCGGTGGACGGTGACTTCCGGCAGGATGACGGCATGGTCCAGCGACGAGTAGGAATGCACCCTGACGCCGGTAAACAGCAGGCTGCGGTTCAGCGCGCCGCCGGAAATGATGCAGTTGCCGGAAACCAGCGACGACACCGCCTGTCCGCGTCGGCCATCCACGTCGTGGACGAACTTGGCCGGCGGATTGATCTCCGCATAGGTCCAGATCGGCCAGTTTCCGTCGTAGAGGTCGAGTTCGGGAACGATGTCGGTCAGGTCGATATTGGCCTGCCAGTAGGCGTCAACCGTTCCGACGTCGCGCCAGTAGGCGTGCGTTTCCGATTCGGCACGCACACAGGACTGGTTGAAGCGGTGGGCGACAGCTTTGCCGTTCTTGACGATATAGGGAATGATGTCCTTGCCGAAGTCGCGGCTCGACTGCGGGTCGGCGGCATCCTTGCGCAGCATGTCCATCAGGAATTTCGTGTGGAAGACGTAGATGCCCATCGAGGCGAGCGCCATCGATTCATTGCCCGGAATTCCCGGCGGATCGGTGGGCTTCTCGACAAAGTCGATGATGACGTCCTTGGCATCGACATGCATGACGCCGAAGCCGGTGGCTTCCATGCGCGGCACTTCGAGGCAGCCGATCGTCACGTCGGCGCCGGAGTCGACATGCTGCTGGAGCATCAGCTCGTAGTCCATCTTGTAGATGTGGTCGCCGGCAAGGATGACCATGTATTCCGGACCGTAAGGTTCGATGATGTCGGCGTTCTGGTAGACGGCGTCCGCGGTGCCTTCGTACCACTGATGCTCGGAGACACGCTGGCTGGCCGGCAGGATGTCGAAGCTTTCGTTACGCTCCGGGCGGAAGAAGTTCCAGCCGCGCTGCAGGTGGCGGATCAGGGAGTGCGCCTTGTACTGCGTCGCGACCCCGATGCGGCGGATGCCGGAATTCAGGGCGTTCGACAGGGCAAAGTCTATGATTCGCGTCTTGCCGCCGAAATAGACGGCGGGCTTGGCGCGCGAGTCGGTCAATTCCTTCAGGCGGCTTCCGCGGCCCCCCGCCAGCACGTAAGCCATGGCGTCACGGGCCAGTGGCTGGTGGCGTCGCATTTTGTTATTGGTCATCACATTCCTCCCGAACGCTTATTCCAGCTCCAGCATGATTGTTGCCAGAGGTGGAAGTACAATGGACGCTGACTTATTCCCGTTATCATCATGGGCAATGACGCGACCGGCATTGCCCTTGCCGCTGCCGCCATAGACGTCGGCATCGGTATTCATGATCTCGCGCCAGGTGCCGGCGGCCGGCAGTGGCAGGCGATAGCCTTCGCGATAGACCGGCGTGAAGTTCGACACGACGACGATCGGCTTTTCGCCCGGCGCCTTGCGCTGCCAGGCAAAGACCGAATTGTCCCGGTCGTCGGCGATCAGCCATTCGAAGCCGTCGCCTTCGCAATCGCGCGCATGCAGCGCCGGCTTGTCGCGGTAGAGGAAATTGAGATCCTTTACGAGCTTCTGCATGCCGCCGTGGCTGGGATAGGAGAGCAGGTTCCAGTCGAGCTCCCGCTCCTCGCTCCATTCGCTCCACTGGGCGAATTCCTGGCCCATGAACAGCAGCTTCTTGCCCGGATAGCCCCACATGAAAGCGTAGTAGGCGCGAAGGTTGGCGAATTTCTGCCAGTCGTCGCCCGACATCTTGGCGATCAGCGATCCCTTGCCGTGCACCACTTCGTCATGGGAGAGCGGCAAAACGAAATTCTCGGTGAAGGCATAGAGCAGGCCGAAGGTCAGCTCGTTGTGATGATATTTCCGGTAGACCGGCTCCTTCGACATGTAGCTCAGCGTGTCGTGCATGAAGCCCATGTTCCACTTGAAGCCGAAGCCCAGGCCCCCGTCATTGGTCGGGTGCGAGACCTTCGGCCAAGAGGTGGATTCCTCGGCAATGGTCATGATGCCCTTGTGCAGGCCATAGACATTGGCGTTCATCGACTGCAGGAAGCGGACGGCGTCCAGGTTTTCGCGGCCGCCATACTGGTTGGGGATCCACTCGCCCTCCTTCCTCGAGTAATCGAGGTAGAGCATGGAGGCGACGGCATCGACGCGCAGCCCGTCGAGATGGAATTTCTCGGCCCAGTAGAGCGCGTTGTTGACGAGGTAGGACACGACCTCGTTGCGGCCGAAATTGAAGATGGCCGTATTCCAGTCCGGATGGAAACCCTGGCGCGGGTCCTCGTGCTCGTAAAGTGCCGTGCCGTCGAAGCGGCGCAGGCCGTGCTCGTCCGTCGGGAAATGCGCCGGCACCCAGTCGAGAATCACACCAAGACCGACCTTGTGGCAGCCGTTGACGAAGCGTGCGAAGCCCTCCGGCTCGCCGAAGCGGGCCGTGGGGGCGTAAAGCCCGGTCGTCTGGTACCCCCAGGACGGATCATAGGGATGTTCGGTGATCGGCAGGAACTCGATGTGGGTGAAGCCCATATCGGTGCAATAGGGGATCAGGTGGTCGCCGAGTTCATCCCAGGAATAGAAACTGCCATCGGGATGACGCTTCCAGGAACCGGCATGCACCTCGTAGATCGAGATCGGCTGGCGGCGGTGGTCGGCATTGTCCCAGTAGGCGCGATGATCGTCGTCGTCCCAGTCCTGTTTCAGCTGGTCCGCGGTGACGGAGGCCGTCTGCGGGCGAAGTTCGGCACGACGGGCGAAGGGATCGGCCTTGAGCGGCTGCATCGTCCCGTCCTTGCCGACGATCTCGAACTTGTAGGCGGAGCCGATCGGTACGTCGGGCGCGAAGATTTCCCAGATGCCGGTGTCGAGGCGAAGCCGCATCGTATGCAGCCGGCCGTCCCAGTTGTTGAAGTCGCCGACGACCGAGACGCGGCGGGCATTGGGTGCCCAGACGGCGAAGTGAAAGCCGTTCACGCCTTCGAGCGTCAGCGGATGTGCGCCGAGCTTGTCGAACAGGCGGAGATGCGAACCTTCACGCAGGTAGTAGTCGTCCATCGGGCCGAGCACCGGGCCGAAGCTGTAGGGGTCGGTGACGGTCCATTCGTCGGTGCCGCGGCTTGCCTTGTAGCGGAGCGGCTGGCGCTGGGTGAGCTTGACGGGGCCAGCAAAAAAGCCGGCGGCATCCAGGCACTCCAGCGTGCCCAGCGCCTTGCCGGCCAGATCGTATGCGGTGACTTTCTCTGCACCCGGAATGAAACAGCGGGCCGAGAAGCCGTCCGGGGTCTCATGCAGACCGAGGACGGAAAACGGATCGGAGTGACTGCCGTCGCAGATCGCGGTTATGGCGCCTGCCGGTATGTTCATGTTTCCTCCGCTCCCCCCTGAGCCGGTCATCCGGCTCTCCAGATTTCGCTCGCATACTGGCGGATCGTCCTGTCGGACGAGAACCATCCCATGCGGGCGGTATTGTAGACGGCCTTTGATACCCAGGCGTCCTGATCCATCCACAACGCGTCAACTTCGCGCTGGGCATTGGCATAGGCTTCGAAATCGGCCGCCACCATGAACCAGTCGTGACTGTAGAGCCCATCGACCAAGCCGGCAAACCGGCTTGGGTCGTCCGGCGAAAAGACGCCGGAGGCGATGGCCGAAAGCGCCTGCGACAGTTCGCGGGAACCCTCGATGACGGCGCGTGGGTTGTGCCCGTCGGCTCTTGCCGCCGACACTTCCGCGGCCGTCAGGCCGAAGATGATCATGTTCTCGGCGCCGACGTGGTCGCGCATCTCGACGTTGGCACCGTCAAGCGTGCCGATCGTCAGGGCGCCATTCAGCGCGAACTTCATGTTGCCGGTGCCGGATGCTTCCATGCCGGCTGTCGAGATCTGCTCTGACAGGTCGGCCGCGGGTACCATCACCTCGGCAAGCGATACGTTATAGTTCGGAATGAACACGACCTTCAGAAGCCCTCGCACGGCCGGATCGCCGTTGATCACGCGGGCGACGTCGTTTGCCAGTTTGATGATCAGCTTGGCGTTGTGGTAGCTCGGCGCCGCCTTGCCTGCAAAGAGTTTAACGCGCGGAACCCAATCAAGTTCCGGATGCGAGCGAATTTGGTCGTATAGCGCCACGGCCTCGATGATGTTGAGAAGCTGGCGCTTGTATTCGTGGATGCGCTTGATCTGGATGTCGAACATCGATGATGGGTCGATGCGGATGCCCATCCGCCGGGCGACGAGGTTCGACAGCTTTTCCTTGTTGGTGCGCTTGATGCCGAGAAATTTCTTCTGGAACTCGCTGTCATGGGCGAACTTGTCGAGCGACTTCAGCGCTTCGGCATCGTCCATGAAATCGTCGCCGATCGCCTCGCGGATCAGGTCCGTCAGGCCCGGATTGCACTGCATCAGCCAGCGGCGCGGGGTAATCCCGTTGGTCTTGTTGTTGATCCGGTCGGGATAGAGCTTGTGAAGGTCGGCAAAAACCGTCTCCTTCATCAGTTCGGTGTGCAGCGCCGAGACGCCGTTGATCGAATGCGATCCCATGAAGGCGAGATTGCCCATCCGCACGCGACGGTCGCCGCTTTCGTCGATCAGCGAGATCGAACGGATTTCGCCGTCGGAGAATTTGCGCTCCTTGCGGGCGTGCAGCAGGATTTTCGCGTTGATCGCATAGACGAGCTGCATGTGGCGCGGCAGCAGGCGTTCCAGCAACGGCACCGGCCAGCTTTCCAGCGCTTCCGGCAGAAGCGTGTGGTTGGTGTAGCTGAAGGTCCGCCAGGTAATGTCCCAGGCCTGCTCGAACTCCACGCCATGGACGTCGCAGAGAAGGCGCATGAGCTCGGTCACGGAGATGGCCGGGTGGGTGTCGTTGAGCTGGATCGCGATCTTGTCCGGCAGCGAGGTGAAATCCGGATACTGCTGCAGATGGCGGCGCAGGATGTCCTGCAGTGAGGCGGAGGAGAAGAAGAATTCCTGGCGCAGCCGCAGCTCCTGGCCGGCCGATGTGGCGTCGGCGGGGTAGAGGACGCGGGTCAGGCTTTCGGCCTTGTTGCTCTCGCGCAGAGCGCCGATATGGTCTCCGGCGTTGAAGGCATCGAGCAGGATCGGGTCGATCGGCTGGGCCGACCAAAGGCGCAGCGTGTTGACGCGCTTGCCGCGCCAGCCGACGATCGGCGTGTCGAATGCCGTCGCGATCACCCGTTCTGCCGGCTTCCAGACGTAGCGTTGCATGCCGCTGTCATCTTCGATCGTGGTGACCGAGCCGCCGAAGCCGATTTCATAGGATGCCTCGCGGCGTTCGAATTCCCAGGGATTACCGTGGGCGAGCCAGGTTTCCGGCAGTTCCACCTGCCAGCCGTCGGCCATCTGCTGGCGGAACAGGCCGTGCACGTAGCGAATGCCGTAGCCGTAGGCCGGAATATCGACGGTCGCCATGGATTCCATGAAACAGGCGGCAAGCCGGCCGAGGCCGCCATTGCCAAGGGCGGCGTCCGGTTCGATCGCGGCGATCACGTCGAGATCGACGCCGAGGGACCGCAGCGCGTCATGCAGCTCGTTCATCAGCTCGAGGTTCGACACGGCGTCGCGCATCAGCCGGCCGATCAGGAACTCGAGCGACAGGTAGTAGACCCGCTTGTCGCCGGTTGCGTAGACCTTCTTCGTGGATTCCATCCACTTGTCGATGATGCGGTCGCGGATGACGAGAATGGCGGCGGTCAGCCAGTCGTGCGGCTTGGCCGCCTTGGCGTCCTTGCCGATGCGGTAGGCGAGCTTTTCGATGATTTCTTCGGCGAGAATTTCGGGGTTCGAAACACGTGGCGCTGGAGAAGGCAGATTGGCTTTCAGAACGTCATTCGTCATCGCAATCACCAATACTTTTGTAAGCCGATCAGAGTGTTAGGGAGCCACCGATCGCGCGCTTGAAAGATACAAAAGCAATTTATGCACCTATCCAATGCGCTGGCAACAGGTGAAATCCGTGATCGTGAAATTCAGTTGGCGCAGGTCGTCGAGTGCGCGACGGTCTGGATGGCCGACCGGGACTTCGCGGCGGGGCGTAAAGGGTCACTTGACGGGAATGACGTCCACGGACTGCTTCGTCTGATGCTCGCCGTAGCTCTTCAGGACGCCGATCACCGGGGCCACGTCGGAATAGTCGCGGCCGTAACCGACGACGATATGATCGGTCGTCACCGATATGTCGTTGGTCGGGTCGAGCTCGAGCCAGCCGAGCGTCTTGCCGCACCAGATGCGGACCCAGGCATGCATCGCGTCGGCGCCTTCGAGGCGTTCCTTGCCCGGCGGCGGGATGGTCCGGAGGAAGCCGCTGACATAGCCTGCCGGAATGCCGAGGCTGCGCAGCGCCAGGATCATGATATGCGAGAAGTCCTGGCAGACGCCGCGTTTCAGCTTGAAGGCTTCCCGCGGGGTGGAGTCGACGGTCGTCGCCTCCGGATCGTATTTGAAATCCTTGTAGATTCGCGCGCAGATCGCCGTGGCGATCTGGCGGATGGTCATGCCCGGACTGGTGACCTCCCGGGCGTAGGCGCTGATTTCCGGGGTTTCGGGCAGACGGGGGCTCGGGCCGCAGAAATGATGTGGAGAATCCGGGTCGAGGGTCAGCTGATCGGCAATCTCGTCCGGCAGCCGGGACAGGTCAGGCGAAAAATCCGCGGTCGGCAGTTCGGTGTCGACCTGGATGCGCGCCTGCATGTGGATGTCGAGAGCGGCATGCGGCGTGCGAAACAGGATGGACGTCGCCGGATGGCGGAAGAAATCGACGAAGTTGCTTCGCTCTTCCGGCTTCGGGCTCACCGTGAGCGTGCCGGCGATCAGGCGTTGGCGATCGGGAATCGTGATCGGCAGTACGCGCAGGATGTGCCGCGCGCCCGACGCCGGAGTGTCGTACTGGTAGCCGAGATGCATCGAGAGATCGTAGAGCATTCCGCCGGGACCCGTCAGCTGAGGTAGGTGCGCGCGAGGATGTCGGACAATTGCTCCATCTCGCGTTCAAGGTTGTGATAAACGTCGGGGTTCATAGCCTCGGGCGTCATGACCGCCAGACCGGAATGCAGGCGCACGGCCTCACGGTAGAATTCCGACATCTGGCCGTTGACGTAGGCGTTCGGCAGCTGCTCGATCTCCGTCCTGATCTCGTTCAATTGGAAGAGGATCGAGCGCGGGTTCAGGGGATCGAGCGCCAGGAGATCGGTGACGGTCAGCTGCGCCGTGTTCACATTGTAGCGCCGGCGGTGCGTCATGACGTTGTCGCCGATCTCAAGCAGCAGGTCATATGCCCCATCCGGTGCGTCCGGGCCGGACATGTAGCCGAGCAACCGCGTCATGTGCAGGCCGCGTTCGAGGAAGCGGCCGATCGTCAGGAAGCGCCAGCCGGTGAAGCGGTACATGTTTTCATGAACGAGACCCGCGAAGCCGGCGAGCTTGCGCAGGAGAATGGTCATGGCGTGCGCCGCGTCGTCGCCCGGCTTTATATGCTCGTGGAAGCGGCGCGCCGTCTTGGCGAGGTCATTGAGCGCCAGCCAGCCGTCGGGCGAGAAGCGGTCGCGAATGTTGCTGGCCGAATAGATGGCGTTCTCGATGTCGCGGACGAGGGTGTCCGGCACGGGCTCCTTCGTGTCGACGTCGAGCGGTGCCAGATAGTCGGTGATGGCGGCGAGCAGCGCCTGCTTCGGGTTGGCGGATTCGGCGAAGCGCGAATGCCAGGCCCGCAGGATGCGCAGCGTGCCTTCGGCCCGTTCGATGTAGCGGCCCAGCCAGAAGAGATTGTCGGCAGCGCGGCTCGGCAGGCTGCCGGGCATGTTGCGCGTGAATTTTTCCGCAGCCGGCAGCAGCGTCGTGCGCTCGACGGGGTTGTCGGACACGATCCAGACGTCCGCCGCACGGCCGCCCGATTGCATGGCGATCGCGGAAACGTCGTCGGACGAGCCGATCCGGGCAAAGCCGCCGGGCATGATCTGCCAGCCGCTTTCGGTGCGGGCGGCGAAGACGCGAAGGCTCATCGGTCGGGGGACGAGCTTGCCGTCGACCAGAACCGGCGTCGTCGACAGCTTGACGACTTCCTGGCCGACCAGCTTGGCACCGTCGGATGCCAGCCATTCGGCGATCGATTCCTGCGCAGTGCTGCGCAGCGAGGAACCGAGCACCGACTGGCCGTTGTCGTCGAAGAAGGGCAGGCGGGAATAGGCCGGCCCGATGACCATGCCGGAGATGTTGCGCGCCACATGTTCGCGCTCGCTCTTCTGGCCGCACCACCATGTGGCGATCGAGGGGATTTCCAGGCTCTCGTTCATCAACCGTCGACAGATGGTCGGCATGAAGGCGAGGAAAGCCCGGGTTTCCATGATGCCGGAGCCGAGCGCATTGATGAAGCTGATCGAGCCAGACCGCAGCGCCTGCACGATGCCCGGCGTGCCGATATGTGAATTCTGGTTGAGCTCCAGCGGGTCGGCGTAGCTTGCGTCGAGGCGCCGCCACAGCACGCTGACGGGCTTCAGGCCGGCGACGGTGCGCACCATCACCCGGTCGTTGACGACGGCGAGATCCTCGCCTTCGAGCAGCATGAAGCCGAGATAGCGGGCGATATAGGCGTGTTCGAAATAGGTGTCGTTTGCCGGTCCCGGCGTGAGAATGCCGATCCGGTCCTCAAGTCCCTGCTTGGACGCCAGCATCGCGTCCCGGAAGGCGCCGAAGAAGGAGGCGAGGCGGTGGACATGCGTGTCGGCGTAGATGTCGGAAAAGGCGCGGGCGGTGGCCACGCGGTTTTCCAGCGCGAACCCGGCACCGGAAGGGGCCTGCGTCCGGTCCGCCAGCACCCACCACTTGCCGTCCGGCCCGCGGCCGATCTCGAAGGAGACGAAATGTAGGTAATGGCCGTCGCGGGGCTTCACGCCGACGAGCGGCCGCAGGAATTCGGGATTGGACGCGATCAGCGACGGCGGCAGGTAGCCTTCCTTGACCAGCAGGTTGTCGCCGTAGATGTCGGCGACCATGGCTTCGAGGAGATCGGCGCGCTGGACGAGCCCGGCGGACAGCTCATGCCATTCGTTCTCGTCGATCAGGACCGGGATGTGGGAGAGGGGCCAGTTGCGCTCGGAATGTTCCTTGTCGCCATAGGCGCGGAAGAAGACACCGGCTTCCCGCAGGTAGCGGTCGGCGCGCGAGAAGCGTTCGGCAAGGTCTTCCGGCGACAGGCGTTCCAGCGATTGCAGGAAACGTTGCCAGACCGGGCGGACATTGCCGAGGTTGTCGACCATCTCGTCGGCCACGCCGGGCAGGGCGGCATACGAAAGCTTCCTGCTTTTCTCGGCAAGAGGCTTTTTGCGTGCGCTCGATTCTCCCCCCGGCAAGCTGGTCATCTATGTTCTCTAAATCCCCACAGGCCTTCTCAGGTCCAGAGTCAGCGGAAATTCCGGTGAAACCGACTCTGGCATGAGCTGGTAGTACCCAGCGGTATGCCCCCATGGCTCGAAGCGCGCAAGCCTGCGGGCTTCCGCTTCGTTGCCATTCACAGGGAAAGTTTCGTAATTGCGTCCGCCAGGATGTGCGACATGGTAACGACAACCTCCCATCGAGCGGTTGGACCAGTTGTCGTAGATGTCGAAGGTCAGCGGCGTGTTGACCGGAAGCACCGGGTGCAGGCCGGAGGCCGGCTGCCACGCCTTGAAGCGGACGCCGGCGACCGAAACGCCCTCGATCCCCGTCTTCTTCAACGGTACGGCGCGGCCATTGCAGGCTACCGTATAGCGTTCGGGATTGAGCGTTTCGAGCCGCACCTGCAGGCGTTCGACGGACGAATCGACATAGCGGACGGTGCCGCCGACAGCCCCCTGTTCGCCCATGACGTTCCAAGGCTCGAGTGCTTGGCGCAATTCGAGCTTCGAGCCCTCGTATTCGACCTCTCCGCAGAAGGGGAAGCGGAATTCGAGCTGGGCGGCGAACCATTCCGGCCGGAAATCGAAGCCGTTGTCACGCAGGTCGGCGAGCACGTCGAGGAAATCCTGCCAGACGTAATGCGGCAGCATGAAGCGATCGTGCAGGGTGGTGCCCCACCGCGTCAGCTTGCCGCCGACGGGATTCTTCCAGAAACGGGCGATCAGTGCGCGAACCAGCAGCTGCTGGGCGAGGCTCATGCGGGCGTTCGGCGGCATCTCGAAACCGCGGAACTCGACAAGGCCGAGCCGTCCGGTCGGGCCGTCCGGAGAGAACAGCTTGTCGATGCAGATTTCGGCGCGGTGGGTATTGCCGGTGACGTCGATCAGCATGTTGCGGAATAGACGGTCGACGAGCCAGGGCAGCGGCGGCCAGCCTTCGCCCGGCATCGGGACCTGCGCAAGCGCGATCTCGAGTTCGTAAAGACTGTCGTGGCGGGCTTCGTCGATGCGGGGCGCCTGGCTGGTCGGTCCGATGAACAGGCCGGAGAACAGGTAGGACAGCGACGGATGGCGCTGCCAGTGCAGCACGAGGCTCTTCAAGAGATCCGGGCGGCGCAGGAAGGGGCTGTTGCCCGGATTGTTGCCGCCGACGACCACGTGGTTGCCGCCACCCGTTCCGGTGTGCCGGCCGTCGATCATGAACTTCTCGGCGCCGAGGCGGGTCTGGCGGGCCTCTTCGTAGAGCGTCGTGGTGGTCTCGACGCAGTCCTTCCAGGACGAGGCCGGATGGATATTGACCTCGATGACGCCCGGATCGGGGGCGACGCGGATGACATTAATGCGTTCGTCCTGCGGCGGCGTATAGCCTTCGATATGAACCGGCAGGCCGAGCGCGGCAGCGGCGTTTTCCGCAGCCGTGATCAGCTCGAGATATTCCTCGATCCAGCTGCAGGGCGGCATGAAGATGCAAAGCTTGCCGTCGCGCGGCTCGACCGACATGGCGGTTCGCACCGCGCCGCCGACTTCACCGACGGACTGCTCGACGCGGTCCTGCATGGCGTCGGGATCAGGAACGAAGCTCGCCTCGGGCATGGCCTGTCCGGGCGGCTGGAAGCGCTCGGGCAGCGGGCGGCGGCGGATCGAGGGATCGGCCGGGTGGATGTAGGGATACCAGGCCGGCGGCACATGGGGCAGCGATTCCAGCGGCAGGCGGTAGCCGACGGGGCTGTCGCCCGGAACCAGGAACAGCCGGCCACGGCGGGTGCGCCAGCGTTCGCTGACCCACTTGATGCCCGTCGCCTTGCTGTTCCAGGCCTGAACCGGCAGCACGTAGCCGGTCGGCACCGTCAGTCCGCGCTCGAATACACGGGCGATGCGGCTGCGCTCCTCGGGGTCCTTCAGCTTGGAATTGGACGGGTCGACATTTTCCGGCAGGCTGCCTTCGCGAATGAGCCATTCGGCGGGATCTTCGAAGGCGGGTACCACCATGGTCGGATTGATGGCCAGTTCCTGGGCGATCGTCACCAGAAGCCGTCCGGCGTCCTCATGCGTGACGTCCGACTTCTCGGCCTCCTTGGCGATCAGGTCCGGATTGTGCCAGACCGGAACGCCGTCCTTGCGCCAGTAGAGCGAGAAGGTCCAGCGCGGCAGGCTCTCGCCGGGATACCATTTGCCCTGGCCGTAATGGAGGAAGCCGCCGGGGGCGAATTTCTCCTGCAGCCGCTTGATCAGCTTGTCGGCTAGATCCCGCTTCGTCGGGCCGACGGCGGCGGTGTTCCATTCGGCCGACTGGAAGTCGTCGATCGAAACGAAGGTCGGTTCGCCGCCCATGGTCAGACGGACGTCCTGCGCCTGCAGCAGGTCGTCGACCTGTTCGCCGAGTGCGTTCAGCGCATCCCAGCTTTCATCCGAGAACGGCTTGGTGATGCGCGGATGCTCGGCGACGCGGCGGACCTGCATGTCGAAGGCGAATTCGGTCTCCGCCTCGCCGAAATAGCCGCCGGAAATGGGGGCGGCATTGCGATAATGCGGCGTGGCAGCGAGCGGAATGTGGCTTTCGCCGGTCAGCAGCCCCGAGGTGGGATCAAGTCCAACCCAGCCGGCGCCGGGCAGATACACCTCGGCCCAGGCATGCAGGTCGGTGAAATCGACCTCCGTGCCGCTCGGCCCGTCCAGAGCTTTCAGGTCGGGGGCCAGCTGGATGAGATAGCCGGAGACGAAGCGGGCGGCAAAACCGAGATGGCGGAGGATCTGGACCAGCAGCCAGCTGGTGTCGCGACAGGAGCCCTTGGCGGTGGAAAGTGTCTCCTCCGGCTCCTGCACGCCCGGCTCCAAGCGGATGACGTAGCCGATGTCCTGCTGCAGCTTGGCATTCAGCGCCACGACCATGTCGACCGTCACCTGGCCGGGTGTCTTGTCGATGCTTTCCACATATTTCAGCAGCAGCGGATCGGCGGGCTCCGGCTTGCGGTAGATCGACAGGTCGTCCTCGAGATCGGCCGGGTATTCGAAGGGCCATTTGGTGGCCTGTTCCTCGACGAAGAAGTCGAACGGATTGTAGACCGTCATGTCGGCGACGAGGTCGACCTCGATCTTGAATTCGGTCACCGGCTCGGGAAAGACGTAGCGGGCGAGGTAGTTGCCGTAGGGGTCCTGCTGCAGGTTGACGAAGTGGTTTTCCGGCGAAATTTTCAGCGAATGGCTGATGACGCGGGTCTTGGAGTGGGGCGCCGGTTTGAGGCGAATGATCTGCGGACCGAGACGGACGGGCTTGTCATACTTGTAATGCGTCAGATGATAAATGCTGGCTTGTATGGACATCGTCTCTCCGGGGCACACTGGAACACAGGGTGGCGCTTGATTATTCCGAAGGCGATCTTGTGCAATGCAAAGGAATAAAGCAAGGCGGAATCTGCCGCCTTGCAAGCATTTGTAATAAAAGCATTATTCGTTCAGCTTCGGCCGAATTCGTCGGTGATGCGGATAATGTCGTCCTCACCGAGATAAGAGCCGGTCTGCACCTCGATCAGTTCCAGCAGGATCTTGCCGGGATTGGCGAGCCGGTGGACGTCACCCTGCGGAATGTAGACCGACTCGTTTTCCCGCAGCATCTGCGTTTTCTCGCCGACGGTCACCTCGGCAGTGCCGCGGACGACGACCCAGTGCTCCGAACGGTGATGGTGTTTCTGCAGCGACAGCTTCTTGCCCGGCAGGACGAACAGCCGCTTGACCTGGAAGCGGTCGCCGTTCAGCACCGACGTATAGCCGCCCCAGGGACGGTAAGACGTCGGATGCGTCTTGGTGAGGTTTTCCGTTGCCGACGTCGAGGCAAGCAGCTTGACGAGATTGCCGACTTCCTGGCTGCGGTCGAGTGGGCCAACATAGACGGCGTCCTCGCTGGCGATGACCGCCATGTTGTCGATGCCGTGGACGGCCAGATGCGCGTCGCGGGAGATCACCAGCGAATTCGAGCTGTCGGAAATGGTGGCGTTGCCGATCGCGACGTTGCCGCTCTCGTCCTGGCCGCCGAGTTTCCAGACGGCATCCCAGCTGCCGAGATCCGACCAGGCGAACGGCGAGGGGACGACGGCCGCGTTGGCCGTCTTTTCCATGACCGCATAGTCGATGGAGATATTGGCGGCGCGGGAGAAGGGCTCCTCGGCCAGACGCGTGAAGTCCAGGTCGCCGGCGGCGTCTGCAACCGCCTGGCTGACGGCCTCGGACATGCCGGGCTCAAGGCGTTGGAGCTCGTCGAGGAAGGTCGAGGCGGAGAACATGAACATGCCGGAATTCCAATAGAAACCGCCCTGGGCCAGCATCTCGCGCGCCTTGTCCTCCTCGGGCTTCTCCACGAAGCGCTTCACCGTGTTGGCGCCTTCGAAGATCTCGTCGCCGGTTTCGATATAGCCGTATCCGGTTGCCGGCTCGGTGGGCTCGATGCCGAAGGTGACGAGCTTGCCGTTGCCAGCCGCGCGGGCTGCGGTTTCAAGGCACCTGCGATAGGTCGCGTCGTTGGAAATCTCGTGGTCGGAGGCGAGCACCTGAACGAGGCAGCCGGCACCGTAATGCTTCTGGGCGATCATCGTCGCGGCGGCGACGGCGGGTGCGGTGTTGCGGGCGACCGGCTCCAGCACGATGGCAGCCAGGGCCACGCCCATCTCACGGGCCTGCTCGGCGACCAGAAAGCGGAAATCCTCGTTCGTGACGACGATCGGCGGCTCGAACAGGTTGGCGTCGGAGACCCGGTCTAGCGTGTTCTGGAAGAGCGTCCGGTCACCGATGAACTCGATGAACTGCTTCGGCGCCTGTGCGCGGGAGAGCGGCCAGAGGCGCGTTCCCTTGCCGCCAGCCAGGATGACCGGGACGATTTTCTCCATTCTTCAATCTCCTTGTTTCTCGGTTACGACGTCGCCATGCGTGATTCTATATGCTGAAAATGTTCGCGTTCACCGGCATTGCGGAGTGACATTTTAACGAACGCGACAACGATCCATTTGTTTCTTCCGCCCCGCCTGGCCTGCGAAGAAAGGCGCAAGGCGGAGAAGATGTCGCGTAGCGTTAGAATGTCGCTCCCAGCGGTGCCGTTCGGCAGGACAAGTCTGACGCTGTCGGGCAGCTCGGATTGGGACGCGGGAAATCTCCGCAGGGACGAAGGGCTTGTGCTTTTCAGCATGCGTCCTTCTCGCACATATGCCGGAAAAGTGCAATTTTGCGGCAATCGCGCTGGCAGATGCCGGCGCGTTGATGGCAAGATGACGTGGTTCATCGCGGGGCGGAAACAGCAGCGCTTCGGGCGGCTTCGCGGATGGTCTGGGTGAGGATGGAAAGCGGCAGCGAAGGGGATGTGTCGGTGCGCATCGTCAGCCCCACCGGTCCCGTCGTCTCGCTGGTGTCGATCGGCAGCGCCGACAGGAAGCCGTCGGCAATATCGCCGGCGACGACCCCTTCGGAGATGATCCAGATCGCGTCGGACGAACGCACGTAGGCCCGGCCGAAGGCGTCGGACACCGTCTCGATCTGCTGGGGGATGCGACCGACGCCGTTGGCGATCAGGAAGCTTTCGACGAAGGGCCGGATGACGGAGCCCTGTGTCGGCATCAGTACCGGATGATCCGCAAGTCCGTCGAACGGCGAGCGCTCAGACCGCGTCAGCGGATGGCCATGACGGACGACGAAAAGGACCTTTTCCGAGTAGAGATGCTCGAAGGAAAACCCCTGCATCTTGTCCGGCGCGGCCAGCCGGCCGACGACCAGGTCGAGATCGCCGACGCGCAACTGTTCGAGGAGCACGGCGTTCTCGCCGGTCACAACCTTCACATGGCTGCCGGTCTGCTCGTCGAGGAAAAGCGAGATGGCGGCCGGCATGATGCGGCTTGAGACCGTGGGCAGCGCGCCGATGCGGATCGGCGGTCCGTCGCCGGTTCTTTCCTGGGACACGGAATCGATCCCCTGGCGCAATGCCGTCAGCGCCGCGCCGGCGTGACGGAGGAACACCTCGCCGTAACGCGTCAGGCGAATGCCGCGGCCCTCGCGTTCCAGTACGGCGACGCCTAGGATGTCCTCGAGTTCCCGAATTGTCTTCGTCACCGCGGGCTGGCTGACGTTCAAGAGGCCGGCGGCCTTCATCACGCTTTTCTGGCGCGCGACCTCGACAAAGGTCTGCAGGTGGCGGAATTTTACACGCGGATCGGCCATAATCATAACCTATTGGTTATTTTAATGGCGGTAAATATCATTTTACTTAACCAATTTGAAGATGCAATCTTCGTCGCAGGAGGAAACAGACGTGCAATTTGCAAAGCTCAACGGCATCACGATCCACTATCGCGTCACCGGCTCGCCGGCTGACAAGCCGGTCCTCGTCTTTTCCAATTCGCTGGGCACCGACCTGCGTATCTGGGACGATGTGGTCGATCTTTTGAAGAACGATTATGCCATCGTGACCTACGACAAGCGTGGCCACGGCCTCTCCGATTGCGGCCCGGAGCCGTACCGGATCGAGGATCATGTCGCCGACCTTGCAGCACTGCTCGATCATCTGGCGCTGAAGAACGTCATCCTCTGCGGCCTGTCCGTCGGCGGACTGATCGCCCAGGGCCTCGTCGCTAGCCGTTCCGGGCTCGTCAAGACGCTGATCTTGTCCGATACGGCCCACAAGATCGGCACCGCCGAAAGCTGGAACGCGCGCATCGACGCCATCGCCAGGAACGGTCTGGCAAGCATTCTCGACCCGGTCATGGAGCGCTGGTTCACGCCGGCCTTCCGGTCGCCGGAAAACATCGCCTATCCGGTCTACTGCAACATGTTCACCCGCCAGCCGGCGGACGGCTATATCGCGACCTGTACGGCCATTCGTGACGCGGACTTCACGCAGTCTACGGCGGAGATCTCGCTGCCGACCCTGCTCGTCGTCGGCGACCAGGACGGTTCGACACCGCCGGACCTCGTTCGTTCGACGGCGGATCTGATCGCCGCCTCCCGGTTCGAGATGATCGCCGGGGCGGGCCACATACCCTGTGTCGAACAACCCGAGGCCTTTGTCGCGCTTCTCCGCGACTTCCTCGGCTCCACCAACTAGAAGGAATTTTTCATGGCCGACCAGCCATCAAAGCGGTTCGAAGAAGGCATGGCGACACGCCGTTCGGTGTTGGGCAACGCCCATGTCGACCGTGCCAGCGGACTGATGACCGAATTCGACCGCCCCTTCCAGGAATTGATCACGGAAGCGGCCTGGGGCCATGTCTGGTCGCGGCCGACATGGACGAAGCGTGAGCGATCAATGGTGACGATCGCGCTTCTTGCCGCACTCGGCCATCACGAAGAGGTCGCGATGCATGTGCGCGCCACGGCCAATACCGGCGCGACGCGCGAGGATATTACCGAAGCGATGCTGCATGTGGCGATCTATGCCGGTGTGCCGGCGGCCAATACGGCGATCAAGATCGTCAAGCAGGTGTTTGAGCAAATGGATGCCGAGAAGGCATTGACGGAGGAGCGCAATGGCTGACCTTTCCAACAAGAAGCCGGAGACAGGTTCGTTTTTCACCCGTGACCGCAGCATGCACCCGCCGGCGTTTACGCCGGGATACAAGACCTCCGTGCTGCGCGCGCCGCAGCGCGCCCTGATTTCGCTCGAGGGAACCAAGAGCGAGATCACCGGTCCGGTGTTCGGCCACAATATGCTGAACGAGCTCGATAACGACCTGATCCTGAACTACGCCAAGCCTGGCGAGATGCCGATCGGCCAAAGGATCCTGGTGCATGGCCGGGTGCTCGACGAGCGCGGTGTCGGCGTCGCCGGCGCATTGGTCGAATTCTGGCAGGCGAATGCCGGTGGCCGCTACCGCCACAAGAAGGAAACCTATCTTGCCGCGCTCGATCCGAATTTCGGCGGCGTCGGCCGCACGATCACCGACGAGAACGGCTACTACTGGTTCAAGACGATCAAGCCCGGTCCCTATCCGTGGCCGAACGGCGTCAACGACTGGCGCCCTGCCCACATCCATTTCTCCATCTTCGGCCACGGCTTTGCGCAGCGGCTGATCACGCAGATGTATTTCGAGGGCGATCCGCTGATCTGGATTTGTCCGATCGTGAAGACAATCCCGGACAATGAGGCGATCGAACGGCTGATCGCGCCGCTCGACATGAATGCGACGATCCCCATGGATATGCGCGCCTACAAGTTCGACATCGTTCTGCGGGGCCGCCGGTCCACGCTGTTTGAAAATCGCAAGGAGGGCAACTGATATGGTCCAATCGCTTGGCTATCTGAAGGAATCTCCATCGCAGACCGCGGGACCTTACGTCCACATCGGCTGCACGCCGAACTTCACCGGCATCCATGGGATCTTCGAGACCGATCTCGGTTCCGGACCGCTCGTCAACGACAAGACGCGCGGCGAACGGATTACCATCCGCGGCCGGGTGATCGACGGCTCCGGCACGCCGCTTCGCGATGCGATGATCGAGATCTGGCAGGCGGATGCCGACGGCCTGTATAATTCGCCGTCGGAAACCCGCGGTTCGGCCGATCCGAATTTCTCCGGCTGGGCGCGTTGCCCGGCGGATATGACGACCGGCGAATTCGTCTTCGAAACCGTCAAGCCCGGCAAGGTGCCGTTCAACGACGGCCGGCCGATGGCCCCGCATGTCACGCTCTGGATCGTTGCGCGCGGCATCAACATCGGCCTGCAGACCCGCATGTATTTTTCCGACGAGGAGGAGGCGAATGCGGCCGATCCGATTTTGACCAGGATCGAGCACAAGGTGCGCGTTCCCACTTTGATCGGCAGGCGGGAAGGCGATACGGTGACGTTCGACATCCATCTCCAGGGCGAAAACGAAACCATCTTCTTCGACATATGAGCTATAGCGTCTTCGATCATCCGATCCTGTCAGGCCTCGTCGGCAACGACGAGGTCTCGGCGTGTTTCTCGACGGATGCGGATATCCGCGCCATGCTGGAGTTCGAGGCGGCGCTCGCCCGCGTCGAAGGCCGCCTCGGCGTCATTCCGCCGGCCGCGGGGCTGAGGATCGCCGAGGTTTGCGCATCCTTTCGGCCGGATATCTTCCGGCTGAAGGAGGCGGTCGGCCGGGACGGGGTGGTGATCCCGGATCTGGTTCGCCAGCTGCGCCAGGCCGTCGGCGGCGACGAGGCTCAGTACGTCCATTTCGGCGCCACCAGCCAGGATGCGATCGACACCAGCCTGATGCTGCGCCTGAAAAAGGCGACCGGCATTCTCGCCGCGCAGACAGCGGCGGTGATAGCCGGGCTTGACCGGCTGCGCGATAGGTTCGGCGGCAACCGGCTGATGGGATTCACCCGCATGCAGGTGGCGATCCCGATTACGGCGGCGGATCGCGTCCAGGCGTGGTGCGAGCCGTTGGCCCGCAGCGCAGCCCGGCTCGACACGTTCGCGCTAGACGGCTTTGTCCTGCAATTCGGTGGCGCCGCGGGCACGCTCGAAAAGTTCGCCGAGAAGGGCGATGCGGTGCGTGCGGCTCTGGCAAAGGACCTCGGCCTTGCCGATCGGCCGCAATGGCACAGTCAGCGCGATCGCCTGGCGGAATTTGCCTCTTTGCTTTCGCTGTTGACCGGCTCGCTTGGAAAATTCGGACAGGACGTCGCGCTGCTAGCCGAGCGGGCCGACGAGATCCGTCTTTCCGGCGGCGGTGGCTCGTCCGCCATGCCGCACAAGCAGAATCCGGTCGCGGCCGAGACCCTTGTCGCACTTGCCCGCTTCAACGCCGTACAGCTCTCGGGGCTTCATCACAGCCTGGTTCACGAACAGGAGCGCTCCGGCGCTGCATGGACGCTGGAATGGATGCTCCTGCCGCAGATGGTCGGGGCGACGGCGGCCGGCCTGACGCTGGCGGCGACGCTTGCCGAGCGGATCGAGATGCTCGGTACCGCCGGCTGAAGGGTCCGTTCGCAGTCGCGACGACCTCCTCCCCCTGCGGCATAAGGGATCGAAAATCAGTCTCCCTGACAGGTTGCGTGCGCAGACAGTTTTGCGCATGATGCCGGTCGATTGCCGCTCTGTCGGCTTGACCCTCCCTGTTTTCAGCCAGACATTTCCGGATACGTAACTCATGATCGAAACTCCCTATCTCCTCTTCCTGGGCGATGCGCCCGATCCGCTTGCAGCCAAGGTCGCGCAAGGCATCAAGGACTGGCGTCCGGAGTTTGCGAAGGGCCAATTCCGTCTGGAAGGCTGCAAGGCCGACATGAAGCTGCCGGACATGACGATCGCCGAAGCCGTCGAGAAAGGCGTCAAGACGCTCGTCATCGGCGTCGCCAACCGTGGCGGCGTGATTTCGCCGGCGTGGAAGAACGTGCTGATCGAAGCGCTCGAAGCGGGTCTCGACATTGCTTCCGGCCTTCACAATCTTCTCCGCAACGAAGCGGATCTCGCGGCGAAGGCCAAGGAACTCGGGCGCGCCCTGCATGACGTGCGCATTCCGACCGTTCAGTACCCCATCGCCAACGGCAAAAGGCGGACAGGCAAACGCATGCTCGCCGTCGGCACCGATTGCTCCGTCGGCAAGATGTATACGGCGCTCTGCGTCGAGAAGGCGATGCGCGCGGCCGGCAAGAAGGCGACGTTCCGCGCCACCGGCCAGACCGGCATCCTGATCACCGGCGATGGCGTGCCGCTCGATGCCGTGATCGCCGACTTCATGGCCGGCTCGATCGAATATCTGACGCCCGACAACGATGCCGACCATTGGGACCTGATCGAAGGGCAGGGCAGCCTGTTCCACGCCTCCTATTCCGGCGTGACGCTGGCGCTGGTGCATGGCGGGCAGCCGGATGCACTTGTCCTTTGCCACGAGCCCAATCGCCCGCATATGCGCGGCCTGCCGGACTATCAGCTGCCGAGCCTGGAGGCGCTGCGCGATCTGGCGCTGACCATGGCGCAAATCGTCAATCCCGACTGCAAGGTCGTCGGCATCTCGCTCAACACCTCCGCCATGTCGGATGCGGAATCGCTTGCCTATTGCGCCGAAGTCGAGAAGCGCATGGGCCTGCCGACCGTCGATCCGTTCCGACACGGTGCGGAGAGGCTTGCCGAAGCGCTGGAGGCGATATGAGCGGATTGCAGCTTACCGTTCGGGAAGAGATCTTTCCGATCGCCGGCTCGTTCACGATCTCGCGCGGATCACGCACCGAGATCAGGGTTGTGACGGTCGAGCTGACGGACGGCCGCTATACCGGTCGTGGCGAATGCGTGCCCTATGCCCGCTACGGCGAGACGGTCGACGGCGTCATCGAGACGATCCGCTCGGTGGCGACCGACCTGAAGATCGGTATGGAGCGGGCGGGGCTTCAGAAGCGCCTGCCGCCGGGTGCTGCGCGCAATGCGCTCGACTGCGCCTTCTGGGATCTCGAGGCCAAGCGCGCCGACCTTCCGGCCTGGCAGCTGGCGGGTCTGCGCGAGCCCAAGCCGATGGCGACGGCCTATACGCTCTCGCTCGGTACGCCGGAGGGCATGCGCCAGAGTGCGGCGAAGAATGCCGACCGGCCGCTCCTGAAGGTGAAGCTCGGCACGGACAGCGATCTCGAGCGGATCGAGGCCGTCAGGGCCGGGGCGCCGAACGCCAAGATCATTGTCGACGCCAATGAGGGCTGGACGGTCGAGCAGTATCTCGAACTGGCCCCGGTCTTCGTCCGGCTTGGCGTGGCGCTTGTGGAGCAACCGCTGCCGGCGGGTGCCGACGACGCCTTGCGCGGCATCGAGCGGCTTCTGCCTGTCTGCGCGGACGAGAGCTGCCACGACCGGGCGTCGCTGCCGAAGCTCAAGGGCAAGTACGATCTCATCAACATCAAGATCGATAAGACCGGCGGGCTGACCGAAGCGCTGGAGCTGAAGAAGGCCGCGCAGGCGGCAGGCTTCGGCGTCATGGTCGGCTGCATGCTCGGCACATCGCTCGCCATGGCGCCGGCCTTCCTGATCGCGCAGGGCGCCCAGTATGTCGATCTCGACGGGCCTCTGCTGCTCGCATCCGAGCGCGAGGCTGCCATTCATTACGACGGCTCGATCATGCATCCGCCGTCTGCATCTCTCTGGGGCTGATATCATGCGGACTGTCTATATCAACGGCGACTTCCTTCCCGAGGACGAAGCCAGGGTTTCGATCTTCGACCGCGCCTTCCTGTTCGGCGACGGCATTTACGAGGTGACGTCCGTTCTCGACAGCAAGCTTGTCGATTTTCCCGGCCATATGGCGCGATTGCACCGGTCGCTGAAGGAACTGGACATGCCGTTCTCGCTGACGGATCAGGATCTTCTCGACATCCATCGCGAACTGGTGGCGCTGAACGGCATCGACGAGGGTCTCGTCTACATGCAGGTGACGCGCGGGGTGGCGGATCGCGATTTCCTGTTCCCGGCCAAGGACACGGCCAACACGGTTGTCATGTTCACGCAGAAGAAGGCGCTGACGGCCAAGCCGATCGCCGATCTGGCGATGAAGGTGATCACGGCGGAAGACCTGCGCTGGCGGCGCGCCGACATCAAGACGGTACAGCTCCTTTATCCGTCGATGGTCAAGAACATGGCGAAGAAGGCCGGCGCCGACGACGGATGGCTGGTGCGCGATGGCTTCGTGACCGAAGGCTCGTCCAACAACGCTTATATCGTGACCAGGGACGGCACGATCGTCACCCGGGACTTGTCCACCGACATCCTGCACGGCATCACCCGCCACGCGGTGCTCGAATGCGCGCGCGACCTGCAGATGAAGGTGGAGGAGCGGCCGTTCACCGTCGAAGAGGTGAAGAATGCGAGAGAAGCCTTCATCACGTCGGCCACCAGCTTCGTCTCGCCGGTCGTGGAAATCGACGGCGCGGTGATCGGTGACGGTGTCGCCGGTCCGGTCGCGGCCAAGCTGCGCGAAATCTACATCGAGCGCAGCCGCCAGGCGGCGCAGTGACGCCGACGGATTTCTGGAAGGACATCTTCGCGCCCGGCACGTTTTCTGTCGGGCGGGCAGGTGATTGCTACGTGGCGGAACTGGATGACGGGCGGCAGATCAAGCTGCCGGTCCGTCCGCTTCCCGATGGCCGGAACGCGCTTGCCTCGCTGATCATCACCCAGGCGAGTTTTACCGTCCAGGATGCGCTTGCCGGCCGGCTGGCGGCACTGTTGCGACCTTACGAACCGGATGTCGTTGTGGGTCTTCCGACGCTGGGGCTGACGCTTGCAGCCGCTGTCGCCCGCACGCTCGGGCATGGCCGCTACGTGGCGCTCGGCACCTCACGCAAGTTCTGGTACGAGGAGGGGCTCTCGGTTTCCCTGTCGTCGGTGACGACGCCGGACCAGCAAAAGCGGCTCTACATCGACCCGCGGATGCTGCCGCTCATCCAAAACCGAAAGGTTGTCCTGATCGACGACGTCATATCGAGCGGATCTTCCATCGCCGCCGGCCTCGCGCTCATGCGCAGCTGCGGCGTCGAGCCGGTTGCAATCGGCTGCGCCATGCTGCAGACCGACCGCTGGCGCGAACGGCTGGCCAGCCCGACGACGGAATGGCATGGCCCTGTCGTCGGCGTTTTTTCAACGCCGATCATCGACCTTGCGATCGAATGACGTTTCAACGAATGTCGAAGAAAAAGGAATGGTGGGCGTGACAAGGATCGAACTTGTGACCCCTACGATGTCAATGTAGGGGTCACGCATCCCCGCAATTCCTAGATTTTGTATTTTATATAGTTTTTTCAATAATTTGATGGTAAGTCAGATTTTCTGATATCTTGAGGCTTCCCGCATTTTTGCTTACTATGTGCTTACTAGCATTGCAGGCGGGGTAGAAATGAAGATCACGAAAAGATGGCTTGAGCAGGTTGAGGCCGAAGCGACTGACAGATTCTATTGGGATGAAAGCCCCAAGGGATTTGGCGTCAAAGTCACGCCAAAAGGCAGGAAAATTTTCGTTGCTCAAACGCGTTTGAATGGTCGGACGCGTCGCGCGACCATCGGTGAATTCGGGAGTCCGTGGTCTCCGGAGCAGGCTCGGTCCGAAGCAATCAGGCTACTCTCTGAGTTTTCCCGGGGAAGCGATCCGGTTGCCGAAAAGAAGGCCGCGCGTCAGAGGGGAGTGAGTGTGGCTGAGCTACTGAATGAGTACCTGAGAGAGGCGTGCGAACATAAAAAGCCATCGACTCGCGAGATTGAAGCGGGGTTGGCAAGGCGACGCATTGTGCCTCTTCTTGGCAAACGGCCAGTTGCTGAGTTGACGGAATCCGAAGTTCAACGGTTCCACCGAAGGGTCGCCAAAGGCGATACGGCTACAGACGTGAAAACAAAGGCAAGGGGTCGTGCAATCGTAAAGGGCGGCAAGGGAACCGCCAATCGAACCCTCGATCTGTTGTCCTCAATGCTGTCCTATGCGGTGATGTTGAAAGTGCGTGCTGACAATCCAGCCAAAGGCGTGAAGAAATTCAAGCTCATCAAACACGACCGTCACCTTTCTCCTGATGAACTGAGCCGTCTTGGCGACTCGCTTCGCAACGCTCAGGAGAATGGCACCAGTCTCTACGCCATTTCCGCCATCCGGTTCCTCGCTCTGACGGGATGCCGACGTGGAGAAGCTCTTGGCTTGCAGTGGGCTTGGTTAGACAACGCCCATGGAATTGCGAGACTTCCTGACAGCAAGACCGGGCAGAAGGTACTGATATTGGGTCGGCAGGTTCTGGATTTGTTAGAGGCTTTGCCTCGACGGGCCGACAGCCCGCTGGTTTTTCCGTCAGCTGATGGGGGGACCGTTCCGATTAGTCTGCATAAGATTTGGAAGCAGGTTCGTAAGGCGGCAGGCCTCGCGGATGTACGTTTACACGATCTGCGGCATAACTTTGCCAGCGCTGCCGTATCTTCCGGCGAGAGCCTATACATCGTCGGCAAGCTCCTAGGCCATACGCAAGCTCAGACTACGCAACGCTACGCGCACCTTTCGCAGAATCCGGTAAAGGCGGCAGCGGATGCCACCTCCTCTTCGATCGCCGATCAGTTAGCGGGGTCATTAAAGTAAAGCCGCGCGGTGGGGCCGTTCATGCTCCTCGTAAAATCATGTTTCGAGCTTATGTCCGCCGAATCTGTGGGGGCGTAGCGCTATAGCTCCGACCTACTGCGCGGCAGCACTACTATGCCGTCTACTTCCACCCGTCGCCGATCCAACGACTTCAGTGCATACCCGGCGGTCTTCGCCGCAGTCTCGGTTATCGGAACCACATGCAGCCGCTGCAGTGGCATTCCAGGTCCAGCCAGAAACGTATACTGCCTGCCATTGATGATGTCCGACAGCCGCCTGCCCGTCCTGGCGTTCGGCGGCACGAGGACGATCGCGTGCATGTGCATGCCGCCATTGATCTGACTGTCCGCCACCGACCAGCCATCCAAATGTTGAACTGGCCAATCCGGGCAACTGATCCAGACCGGCAAATTTGTGGTGTCTTTGTTCTTAGGACGCTTCACCAATCTCGTCAGAATTCGATTGTAGACGCCTTCACAAATGCGTTCCATCTGGCGCTGCTTGGCAGCTGGTCCACCCGGTAGCGGATTGAACATCAGCGAGAGGAGGTAAGGTTCGTATCCGGCTATCACCCTTATCTCGATCATTTCGATATAGGCGTCCAGTAGCGCATCGTTGTTCGTCATGCTCAGTCTCCATGTGATTTGTTTGGTTACGTGACTGGCAATGTCTGGGTGACGGGTTGGGTTTGGTGTGTATCTGAAGGTTATCCAGGTACAGGGGGCCCATATGCCTGTGCCTTCGCACAGGACATCGCGTCTCCAGATGTGGCAGCTCTGAACTCGTGGCGATCTCCCCGAGCCTAGGTGGGCTGCAACTTTAATTGGCATTGCCAGCCTTTATTTACGGACGGCTCTTTCCCGGATGGGCGCTCGAGGTTCCGCGCGCCTAGCCGCTCTGGGCTGCGTCTGGCGACGATCAAAATTCCTGCAGCGGCTGAGGCGTGGTTCTTCAGATTTCCACGCACGATCGGTCATGGATCCGCATCGGTTGCATTCGGATCAAATTGACAATCTGTAGTTGTTATTGTATAACATTACAGTCGGCGATCATGCCGACACACGAGGGGCCGTTTGGCCCCTCTTCTATTTTCGGAGAGCCAAAATGACATCACTCGCAACCCATGCCGGCAGCAAGGCAACCCTACCGCAGGCCGTCATCCTCCTGGGACGTGACGACAAGGGAAAGGCACATGCCTCGTTCTTCCCGGCGACGGACTCCCATGCGGCACACAAGGCAGCCGATCTCATGGGCATGCTGGCCCTGAAGGTCGAAACGGAAGAGGTACGTGGTTTCCTGAAGAAGCTGCCGAAGGGGAAGCTGTTCGACAGCGGCAAGGCCTTCGTGCCCTTCGTCAAGCAGGACCTCTACCGAGAGATCGCCTCACACCTTCCCGAGGAGGACCGGGGGAAGGCGGAGCAGGTGCGTGTGGCGCCGGCTGCCGAAGAGAGTGAGCCTCTGCCTGAGAAGCCGGTGTCGAAGCCGAAGGACTGGGATCAGGTCGTGGTCGGTAGCGTGGTGCTGATCAAGGACGGTGCCGGTGAACCTTGGTACGAGGCGACCGTCATCTCCATGAAGGACGATGGCACCTACCGCCTCAAGTGGCGCGACTTCCTTGAGGAACCGGCCTTCAACCGCCGCATCGAGGATATCGGCCTCATGCATCCGGCCTTTGTCGAGAAGTGAGATCGGCGATGGCAACCGCAATCATGACAACGAACACAGGAGACGCGGCCGATCAGGCCGCGCTCATCCGCAGCCTCAACGATCGGTTTCGCCGTAGCTTCGTCGGTGGGCGCGTTCTGATGACGCCGGGGGTCACTGCCCTCGCCGGCATCGAGAAGCTCACCCTGATGGCCGCTGTGCAGCGTTTCGATGCCTTTGACACCGGCAACGACCCCTACGGCGAACACGACTTCGGTTCCGTCACCGTCGCCGGCACCTGTTTCTTCTGGAAGATCGACTGCTACGACAAGGATCTCGAGTTCGGCTCACCCGATCCGTCGGACGACGACGTCACCTGCAGGGTTCTGACCCTGATGCGGGCGGACGAGTATTGAGGGGGTGGTGATGACCAGTTCCGCTTTCAGCTCGACTTCGGTCGCCGCCCGGATGGAAGGGCACTCGGCCATTTCGCGCCGTCCTCAACCTCGGCAAAGAACTCCGAGACGTGGACATGCAGCGCATTGGCTAGGGCTTCCAGCGTGGAGACCGTCACGTTCTCCTGCCCGCGCTCGACCCGGCCCACATAGGCGCGATCGATACTCGCCTCCAGAGCCAACCGCTCTTGCGAGAGGCCCTTTTCGACGCGGATGCGCCTCAGATTCCAGCCGATGGTTTGCCGTACGTCCATGGCAGACAGCAAAGACATATCTGCGGCCTGTTAATCGACGGACTGTTGATCCCATATTTATTTTGTGGCACCACTTTCGCGTGTTGCCTACCGCGCCTCGGCAACGGGCGTCTGGCATTGTTTTGAAGGGGGATTTCCTATGAATGCTTATCTTGACGGCATGAAGAACTACGCCAGCTTCAGCGGCCGCTCCACGCGGTCGCAATATTGGCTGTTCACGCTGTTCTTTTTCATTTCGATTTTCGTGGGCGCGGTCCTGGACGAGATGGCGGGCACGTCGCTGCCAGATGGCGGTGGACCGATCACTGGAATTATCATGTTGGCGCACATGCTGCCGGCGCTCGCCGTCTTCGTTCGCCGCATGCATGACATAAACCGCAGCGGATGGTGGCTGCTTATCGGCGTCGTGCCGCTGGTCGGCTTCATCATTCAGATCGTGTTTCTGTGCACGGCCTCGACGCCGGGAAGCAATCGGTTTGGACCGCCGATCGGTTCCGCGCCGGAATCGGCAACGGCTGCAACTGCAACAGCTCCAGCACGGCAGTCGGCATCTTCCATCGACACGGTGGGGCAGCTGGAAAAACTTGCCGCGCTGAAGGCGTCCGGCGCCATTGATGATGCCGAGTATCAGAAGATGAAAGCGGACGTTCTGGGCGGAGCGGTATGATGACCGGGAAACATCCTGGGCGATTATCATCGATCGCCTTCAGAGCAACCATCGCATCGGCCTTGATTGCCCTTCCTTGGGGAAGGGCTTTTGCTGCCACCGATGGCGGCGAAGGGGGGCTTGTGCTGCTGGCCCTCATCGTCATCGCCATCTGGGCGGCCTACATGATCCCGACCATCGTCGCCTTCAGGCGCGGTCATCCCAATCGCTGGCTGATCGGTGTCATCAACATCTGCTTCGGCGCGACAGGCATCGGCTGGCTCGGATCGCTCGTATGGGCCTGTCAGGCCGTGCACCGCAGCCCCACCGGCAATCATGGCGGGGAGAGCGGGTTGAATATCACCGTCAATGATCTGGTGCTGGTGAAGGTTTTGGATGATGTGCCTGCGCCGGCGCAGCGGGCGGACATCGATGAGATTGCCGCGAAGCTTTCCCGGCTCAAGGCACTTTCAGATCAAGGGGCGATCTCAGCGGATGAATACGCAACGCTGAAGGGAAGTGTTCTGCGGGATTTTTAAGGCCGACCGCCGCAATCATGAAACCCTCATACGATCTGAATCTTCAATGACAGCTTTGCGCCTTCATCTCGGTCATTCGGACGGTCGAAACCTTCTACCGAAAGCGGACATGCTCGCCGACTTCACATCGATTGCATAGTTGGTAGAAAGCCCCGGAGCCCTACCATTGCGCCGGACTAGATTGACCAGAAAGCTCCGACCTAAGCAGGTCCCCGTTTGCTTCCAGATAGTTTGCAAGCTGGCCGAGGTAGTCGCTGTGCCCCATCAGCTTGCCCAACTCATGGCGTAACGGGCTCAACTGCATGATCCCGAACTTTGCTTCCTCTCGATCCTGCGGGGAGTTATCTCGCCGTTTCGCTTCGTTCGCGTTCTTCGTCAGTATGATTAGGGCGTCCCTGCCGGGAACCTTGCGGACGACCCAGTGAGCGAATCCGTGCCGATGAATTCTATGCATTTCAAGAGTCGAAGCCGCCTTGCGAATACCTTCCGCGATATGCAGTGCACCAGTCCACTCCGAAGCGCAGATGTTGAGATGCAGAATCACATCCGTGTCATTCAAAGATCCGGCGAAGTCGGCGACCTCCGCCTTAGTGATGAACCGCATCGCATTGATGGTAGCTCGTGCATTAAGGTCGGCGCTGCAGTAAACTTGAACAAACTTACCGATGAAGGCGAAGTCCGAGTCGCGGGGAAGTTCGGTCTTCTTGAGCCAGTTTGGATCGGACGTCAGGCCGGACGCGAAACGTTGTAAATCTTCGAGCCGCTCGTCGAACGATCGTGTATCCGGCTTGGAATCTGCTACTCTCCAAACGCGATCAAACAATTCTCGAACTATTGCGACCATGCTGCACCTTAGCGACTCAAACCACGGATTAAGTAGAGGACGATCCGGTCATCCGGCAAGCTTGTGCATATCGACCGCCTACTAACACTGACACCTGCCCTGATCAGCAATGAGCGCACCTAGGTAGGGTTCGACTACACAGTGCGTGCATAGTTTTTCTTTTAAATTTCTTCGTACATTCAAGTTTCCGGCCTGTGCTGCCACAAGCGTCGAGATAGGCGGTTCCTACACAACTGCAAGGAAGTAACTTGGTGAATTCTTCTGCAACTCTATTGCATTCGCTGTCGCCCAACGTGATATTGCCCTGTCGCACGGGAGACTAGGGCTTCGGCGGGAGAGATTCAGCAATCGAGTTTTATCGGATATGTCACTTACCAAGTCCGAGCATTCTGCCGCGGAGCAGGGATTAGGCTACACCTTCCAGTCTAGGTTCGCACTGCTGAAGGCTCTTGATCTTCCGGAAGAAGATGCGCTCTTCATCGAGCGCAACGACGACGTCGAGTTCGTCAGCACGAACGGGTCACTATCGCTTGCCTCGCTCAAGCACAAGGTGATCGGCGACAAGCTGACAGATTTATCCATCGACTTCTGGAAGTCAGTGCGCATTTGGCTGAAACATTACGATGCATCTGGTCGTACTACGTCCCGATCGCGTTTTCTCCTATTTCACACCGGAGCGGTGGCGTCTGGATCGTTTCTGACCCTGTTCGAGGAAGACAACTCGGACGACGATGCCCGAACCGAGGCGGCCGCCAAAGCGATTTCAACGACCGCAAATAAAGATCTGGTTGCGCTCAAAAGTGCACTCGATAGCTTGTCTTCTAACGAGGCGTGCGATTTCTACGGCCGCATTACGATCTTCGCCTCGGCGCCGCGCATCACTGATGTTCCGGCCCTAATCGACAAGCGGCTCCGCACAGTCAGGCGGGAAGTTCGGACACCGCTGTTCGAGCGGCTGGAAGGCTGGTGGACGAACTGCGTCATTGAGCTCCTCAGCGGAAGACGCTCCGGGCCCATCGGAGTGCAAGAAGTTTCCGACAAGCTCGCCGCGTTCGCCGAGGAATACAGGACCGACAATCTGCCGATAACTTATAGGAACGCTCGGCCTTCTGGTCAGATAGACGCGCTCCAGGATCCGAGAACTTTCGTTCGGCAGCTTCTAACCTTGGAGGTGTCCGAAAGAAGGATCCAGTTTGCGATTATCGACTACTACCGAGCATTTGAGCAGCGATCGAACTGGGCCCGCGAGAACTTGCTCATTTCGGGGGAAATCGAGGAGTACGAGGAGCGGCTCGTGGAGGAATGGGCACGGTATAAGGAGATCTGTTTCGAAAACCTGTCGGATGAGAGTGCTGAAGCCGCCCTTCAGTCTGCAGGACGAGAGCTTCTGCGTTGGGCGGAACAAGATACTGGCCATCTCCGCATCCGAGAACGTGTAACTGAGCCCTATGTCGTCCGTGGTGCCTTCCAAATACTTGCAAATGCCAGCCCGTCGCCGCGTGTGCATTGGCACCCGCGGTTCTTGGATCGTTTGGCCGAGATCCTCGGAGTGGCTGCATGAAGTCCTGGCAAGAGCGGCCGATTGAAATACGCAATCTGTTCAATCCCGCCTTTTGCGGATTGGTCTTATATCGGGCGATCGCGTCGTTTCAGGAAGTCGACAAGGCTGGCATGCCGTTTTCTCTTTCACTTCTCGTCTTGCCTCTTTGCCTGCAAAGACAGTCTCGCGAAATCATTCGCAAAGGCAATCGAAGTTACCTTCTCAAGGTTGTGGCCGAGCATCCCGAAATGCAGGTTAATTTTGCAAGACGATGCAGCGACGTTTTTCCGTTCACCCTCGAGGCGCTCGGGATGCTCATGCATATCGACGTGCTCGTCATTTCGCCGGACGGCCGGCTCCTGACCGGGCCCGGAGGCGTTCGCAAGGCAGTCAGTGGCACACCGGAGACGGTCGAGACCCAGCGTGCCGCAGCTTACCTTGGCAAAGAGTTCGCGCGAATCGGTGATCGGGCGACCATCTACACCACATTTGGTATAAGACCATGAAAATCAAATCCATTCACATCTATAGCGATGACGGCCGCCGCCGCGACGTCAGTTTCCACGACGGGCTTAATGTCATCACTGGCCGTTCTTCGACCGGGAAGTCCGCACTGTCGGAAATCATCGAGTACTGCATGGGCGGCTCCGATTTTAAGATCCCTGAGGGTGTCATTCGAGATCGAGTCACATGGTATGCGGTCATTTATCGTTTCGATGGAGAAGAGGTGCTCATCGCGAAGCCAGCACCGTCGCCCACTGCCCAATCAGCGAGCGCTGCCATGGTGCGCAGGGGCGCCTCGGTGCAGCCTCCGGCTCATTCGGAGTTAAGCGTCAACGATAACGACGATGGTGTCATCGCGCTTCTCTCGGTACTGGTTGGCATCCCCGAGAACATGACCGAGGTGCCGATCGACAACAGCCGGGAGAGCTTCGACGCCACCATCAAGCACACCTGGTATTACCTCTTTCAAAAGCAGGCTATCGTCACGAACAAGGACCAGTTGTTCTATCGGCAGAACGAACAGTTTCAGCCGCAGGCCATTAGAGACACGTTGCCAATTTTGTTAGGGGTGTCCGGTAAAGAGAAATTCACGCTGGAAACACAGCTTCGTGCTGCGCAACGCGAACTGAGGTTGAAGGCGAAAATGATCCAGCAGGCGGTTGAGGCCGCCGACGGCGCAGAAAATCGCGCGTTTGGTCTTCTGTCTGAGGCCCGCGCTGTGGGCGTGATCACGCGTGATGGGGATTTTGGCGCCCAGCAGGTGATTGATATTCTGCGTACGGCATTGAATTGGAAGCCACAGCCTGTTCCCGATGACGATGGGCAACGTATCTCGCGAATCGAGCGGGAACTTATCGATCTCCGAGACAGGCGTCGAGAGGTTCAGCGTCGGATTGAGAGCGCCCAGCAGTTTGCCCGAAGAGCGGATGGCTTTCAGAATGAGGCACACGAACAGAAGGATCGTTTGGCTTCGATTAAGGCACTTCCATTCAATTCGGCGACAGGAGATTGGCAGTGGCCGTTCGCCCCGGAAAATCTTGGAATGAAGACTCCGATTGCCCAAGCCCTGTTATCCGAGTTGGAATCCTTGGACCGCGAACTAAGCGCGGTGACTGGCGAGCGTCCGGCACTGGACTCCTATTTGGCTGAACAGCAGGAAGAAGTGGCGAGGTTCGCAGAGCAAATTCGAACGAAAGAGCTGGAGCTCGCGTCCGCCATATCCGCTAGCGAATTCCTTGCGGAAATGGGTAACCGGAACAATGCCGCTTCACGCGTTGTAGGACGCATCAGCCTGTTTCTCGAGAACTTTGTACCGGATTCCGAGCTTGCCCGATTGAAGAATGAAGAAGGACGCTTGAAGTCCAGGGTGGCAGAATTGGAGCGTCGGCTCGGTGCAGACGATTCTGAAGCTCGCCTGATGTCGACCATGAGCAATATAGCCAGTTACATGGGCGGATACATCAAAGCACTTGGGGGTGAATTCGGCCAGTTTCCCGCGCGCTTGGATCTGCACAATCTTACTGTTGTCATCGATCGCCCCGCTCGGCCGATTTACATGAACAAGACCGGGGGTGGAGAAAATCATCTCGCGTATCACCTGGCTGCCCTTCTCTCCCTTCACAGGTTTGCCGCAGCTTATGAGCAGCCCATCCCGCGCTTTCTGCTCATTGATCAGCCGACGCAGGTCTATTTCCCTTCCGAGAGGGCCTACGCTGAAGCGGGTGGATCAATCGAAAAGACGGAAAAGGACGCCGATCTTGAGGCGGTCCGGCGCCTGTTCCAGATGCTTGTGCGATTTGCCAGGGAAGATGCGCCAGGTTTCCAACTCATCGTCATTGAGCATGCAAATCTTCGGGACGATTGGTTTCAGGCAGCGTTGGTTGAAGACCCATGGACGAAGCCGCCGGCACTTGTACCTGACGATTGGCCTGACATTCCGATAGATTGATCTCCGGGCTACCGGCGAAGGACCCAATGCATACTGGGCGTGGCTTACCTTACTAGAACTACCGTTGAAAATGCACCTAACGCGGCTCCGGAGAGAAATCGCGGCCTCGCACTTTACAGTCAGAAGATCCAAATGCCTGATTACGATTTCCACCAGCTTTCGCCCTACGACCTTGAGATTCTTGCCCGTGACCTCCTGCAAGCACATTGGGGGGTGACTATCGAGAGTTTCAAGACTGGCAGGGACGGCGGCATTGACCTGCGATACGCCAATGGTTCCGGCAAGATCATCGTTCAGGTGAAGCATCTTCTCAAGACCGGCCTCGCTGGGCTAATGCGGGAACTTACAAAAGAAGCTGCTAAGGTGAGGCGGCTTAAGCCTAGCCGCTATGTCCTCGTCACGTCCGTGCCGCTATCGGCGATCAACAAGGACGCGGTGGTCAAGCTCATCGGCGCTGACGTCCTGAAGCCAAGCGACGTCATTGGCCAGGAAGACCTTAACAACCTCCTCGGCCAACACGCCATGATCGAGGGCAATCACTACAAGCTCTGGCTCGCCAGCCGAGCCGTTCTGGACCGAGTTTTGCACAATGCGTCCGTGACCCGAAGCGAGTTCAAGGTTCGTCAGGTTCACAATGAGGCTCGCCGCTACGTGCAAAGCGGCGCCTATACGCAAGCTCTCAAAATGCTCAACGAGCATCGCGTTGTAGTCATCGCCGGGCCGCCGGGCGTCGGCAAATCGACGCTCGCGAACCTGCTGCTCTATGAGCATCTCGAACGCGGCTTTCAGGCGGTCCTCATCCAGCGCGACATCGAGGAAGGCATGAGCCTTTTTCAGCCCGGCATGCCGCAGGTCTTTTATTTTGACGATTTCATCGGTGCGACGTTCCTCGGCGACCGGTCGACAGCCCTTGCCGGTGCCAGTGATAAGGCGTTGCTCGAGTTCATCGCCATGGTGCGCTCGACACCGAGTGCTAGGCTGATCCTGACGACACGTGAGCACATCTACTCGCAGGCGATGGATCGCTCGGAACGGCTCCGCTACTCCGATCTGGACGATATGCGCGTCTTTCTGCGAATGCCCAGCTACTCTTTCGCGCAGAAGGCCCGCATTCTTTACAATCATCTCTACTTCAGCGACCTGCCGGTCGAGTATCAGGACCAGTTGCTGCGTGATGACTATTACCTGCGGATCATCAAGCACGAGAAGTTCAATCCGCGGCTAATCGAATGGCTTTCCAGCTATCGCCGGCTCCGCAACGTGCCGGTCGCGCAGTACCGTGCGTTTGTCGACAATCTTCTTCGCGATCCTTCGGAAATCTGGAGGCATGCCTACGAGCAGGAAATCACCGACGCCGGACGGTCCATGTTGCTGGCAATCTTCTCGATGGGTGGGAAGGCCGCCGGCGTCGTGCTGAAACCAGCGTTCCGCGCGCTGCATGAATACCGCGCCAAACGATATGGCTTCTCACGCCGTCCCGAAGATTTCCACTCGGCTCTGCGCGAGATCGCAGGCACGTTCATCAAACCTTACAGCTCTCACGGCGTCGAGGTCATCGACCCTTCGGTTCTCGATCTTCTGAACGCGGTGGTTCGCGAAGCTCCTGACAATGCCAGCGACTTGGTGACCAGCGCGGCCGATTTCGATCAGATCGATCGGGTTTGGTCGTTCGCAAAAACACCGCAGAACGGCTCCGTCCTCGGCGCCCTGCGCGATCGTTCAGACCAATTCGCGGCTTCGATGGCCGTTCAGATGATCAAAGATCGTCGGGTCGATCTTGGCAAAGGCGCGGTCGGCCATAAAGGATTGACGTTCGAGCGCCGCCTCGCAGTCATAATCGATGTCGCAGACGGGCTCGGAACACCGGAGATCGCCGCACTCATTGCGCCGCTCTTTGCACGCTTGCAGCAGGAATGGGAAAGCGAGCGGCCCAATATTAATGATTCGGTTAAGCTTCTGCGTGCTCTCGAAAGGACGCCATCAATCGAGCCCCCCACTCGCGACAGAATGGAGCAGAAGATTAGATCTGCCTTAATAGACGAAGTGCAGACCGGCTGCCGATCTGATGAGTTGCGAGAACTAATCGGAGTGATCGACACTTCGATCGCCGATACGGATGGCACTCTTGCGGCGGCGCGCTCAGCTTTCGAAGCTTATCGGCGATCAATGTTTCAAGATGACCTTGGCGAATGTCGGTCGCGCGAGCAATTCGACGGTTTAACCGAAGATCTTGAGCTGTTTCGCGACGAGTTGGGCGTGGACGTCGCCTTGCTCATTGAAAAGGTCGAGGAGGCAAAGGCCGAGTTCGAAGAAAATGAGGAAGCCTACGCCGATCACATGCAGGACGAGTGGAAAGAGCGCTGGCGCGAAGAGCGCGCTAGTGAACGCAACGTGTCGGATATGTTTGGGTCTCTACGAGGTGATCGAAGTTGACCATCGTGCCAGATCGTCTTCGTCGGGATAGGCAGCGTTGCCAATAACCAAGCGTAGCCATCGTCCGCTTCAACTTTTCCCCAGCAATTCACAGGTCGCTTGTATAATTAGGCTGATGATGTTCGAGATTAAGGCTGGGCTTCCAAGTGCAGCCTGGGAAGGAAAGGGGTGAGGTCGGAATGGTCAATTTTAACAACTTTCGCACGCTTGACCCCGAAATGGCTGACACGGCGCGCGAGTTGATCGGCGAGGTCAATCGTCGGCGGTCTCCCTTTCTGCCGTTCATGAATACCTGGATGGCTTTTAACGGTTGGATGGATTCGGTGACAGACGGTGGTTCCGACGCCGCGATGATCACTGCCCTAGCCGAGAATCGGCGGATGACGGATGTCTACGATGAACTCCTTGACCAGAACCGCGCGTTCCGAGAGCGCGTCCTGGCCTTCGCGGACATGTTGCCAGTACTGAACGTCCGCGATGTTCGAAAAAAGCTTGGGTTCGACGCATTTTGGCAGATGGACCGAGATGCCCTTCTCGAGGCCTGCCGGCGCGAGGACGTCAAGATGCAGCCGGCGGGTTGGACGGCCGGCAATCTTCCTACTTGGCCTCAGCTTCTTCGCACGATCTATCTGATCCGCTGCAATCTGTTCCATGGCGCCAAGTCGCCTCAAAACGGTCGCGACCGAGATCTCGTTCGCCAGGCAGGCTGGATCCTGCGCTCGTTCATCCGAGAAACTGGATGTTTCGATTGGCACGATTGAAGGTCGACGGCGCCGCTGCTATCGCTGAAGGTCTCTTTACCCCCCCCATCTGTTACCGAAGGCTGCCAGTCCGCTTCCGGCCCCAAAGCTGTCATGTCACCTGAAGGTATACCCCGCCGATACGTCACATCCAGCTGCCCGCGCCATGTAACATCTGGCTTGACATCGGCTATTTGTGACAGGGTAGCCTCGGGCCTAAACCCTGAGGTGACACATGGCTCGAATAGGTTACGCACGCGTCAGCACGATTGACCAGGATTTGGAAATCCAAACCGCCAAGCTGAAGGCGGAGGGATGCGAGATCATCCGATCGGAAAAGGTGTCGGGCGGCTCCCGCGATGGCCGCAACGAACTGGCCACAGTTATTGAGTTCCTCCGCCCTGGTGATGACTTGGTCGTTGCACGCCTTGATCGCCTCGGGCGTGATACCCGAGACGTCCTCAACATCATCCATGATTGCGAGCAAAGAGGCGCTTTCGTCACCGTTCTCGACCCCCACGTCACCACTCGCGGCGAGATGGGGCAGATGGTGTTGACGGTCCTTGGCATGGTCGCACAGATGGAACGGCGGTTCATCAAGGAGCGGCAGCGTGAAGGCATAGCGAAGGCCAAGGCAGAGGGTGTCTACAAAGGCGGTAAGCGGCGGATCGACCGAGAGGAAGTTTCCTGCCTGCATGCCAATGGGCTGGGGCCATCGGCGATCGCTGCGGCACTCGGGTGTTCACGCATGCAAGTCCATCGTATTCTTGCGCAGAATTAACTTGCGGCCTACAATTGATATAAATTTCTAGATTTTATTCCAAACAATGCATGTATATCTCGGATATGCATGCAAAATAAGAATTAAATTATGATATCATCGGATTTCATTGATTTATAAAACTATATTTTGGCTAAAATATTACGATATGGAGCGCTAAAGACACTCCCAGCGGGGTCACGCGGGAGTGTCAGTTGCAAGGTTGCGGGAGTGGAATCTGAACCTTCGATCTTCAGATTACCATCCAATCATTGGTGACGCAGTCACATGGCAACAGGGGCCGGCTTTCGACTTGCGGCCCGACTTTCTGTTGCCAGAGCTCTAGCCAAGTGTCGCGTCTTTTCCTCTGCCTGCGCGACGGAACGAGTATGCCGGGCATCCTTGAATTCCTGGTATTCGATTGCGACAGTCTCGATATCGTCGGTTGCTACACCGAAATAATGCGCACAAGCCGCAATACCGGGATCCAGCGCGTTTAGATGGCTCCGGACCTCACCGGGGGCGAAGCCGAACTCCCCGCGCGCGGACAGAACCACCAGTTTCTTCCCGCTCAGGATTGGCTGGATCGGAAAATCACCGCGCGACAGATCGAATGAAAAGGTACGGCCGATCCGTGAGATGTGGTCAATCCAGACCTTCAACGTCGATGGCATGCCGTAGTTATACATAGGGGCGCCCAGTAAGATCACATCGGCGCTAATAACTTCGTCGATCAACTGGTCCGACAGGGCCAGGCGGTCGTTCATCCACGCCTCCCGCTCGGCAGGGGGGGTGAAAGCGGCATGGATGAAACGGTGGTCGATAGGTGGCACAGCATCCATGCCGACATCGCGGGTGATGACGCGACTCTGTGGGTCGCCTTTCATAAACTCGTCTGTAAACAGCGTGGTCAGCCGCCGCGTTAGGGAACGGTTTTCCAACTGAGCGCTGGCGTCAATGCGCAACAGTGTCGTCATAGTCTTCTCCTTCATGGGTCGGAAACTTTGTTGGTAAAGCGATAGGCCTCTCGATCCGACTTGGCCAAATCGAATATTTCAGGCATGTGATGAATTAGATTCATCCTGCGGACCACTGGAGGGCGCCTTGCGCAAATTACCCCCACTGCATGCACTGCGCGCCTTTGAGGCCGCCGCCCGGCATCTGCACTTTGCCCGCGCTTCCGAAGAACTTGGCCTGACACCGACCGCGATCAGCCATCAGGTGCGCCAGTTGGAAGAGATACTCGGGGCCGACCTGTTCGAACGCTATCCGCGCCCAATCAGGCTAACCGCCAAGGGTGCGGAGCTATATCCGGTGTTGCGGGATGCGCTGGATCAGATCAGCGCGGCAATCGCGCATTTTGAAGAAGATCAGCAGGAGCAGCCTCTGCGGTTGTCCGTCACGGTGGCATTCGCCAGCCGCTGGCTGATGCCGCGGCTCACGAATCTGCGCAATCAGACGGGGCTCTCTGTCGCGGTCGAGGCGGATGACCGGCTCGCCGATCTGCGTCAGCCCGGCATTGACGTCGCAATCCGCTACGCTGAGAAGCCGGCGGCTGACGAGGAATGGCAACGCCTTTTCGTCGATCGGATCATTCCCGTAGCCGCCCCCAGCTTTGCTTCTTCGCCTCTGCCACCGACAAAGGTCTTGACCTTGCCCTTGCTGCATTATCGCTGGCGCAGCGGCTCGGCAAATGCGCCAAGCTGGCCCTATTGGAGAAGACTTGCTGGCGTCGCCGGTCCAGACCCGGCTATCGCTCAGAGCTTTTCCGAAGAAATTCACGCCATCGATGCAGCGGTCGCGGCACATGGTGCAGTGCTGGCGTCAGAGGTTCTGGTCGCAGATTTGATACGCACAGGAGACCTGGTGCAACTGTCCGAAATAACCCTGCCCGCGCCGAGTTATTGGATCGTTTTCTTGCCCAGCCATCCGGCAGTTCGGCAATTGAACGTTCTACTGGACTGGTTACGCCATCAAGCGTGACGGCGGGTCTCAGAGCAGTATCATCACAGACAGCTCACGTGGCACGGAATCCTCCCCGTTGATCGGCAGCAGATCCATAGGACAGGCTGAAATCACCGCTATCAAATCCATTTCAGCACGGAACGTGACCTGATCGCCAGGGCGCGAAACCGGCGGCAGCCACGCCATGTTGCCATTCTCGCGCGCGGGCGTGTTCATCCAAAGATTCAGCGGACAAGGCACCTCGGGCAGCGATATCCCAATGGCCGAAAGCGCCATACGCAGATTGTCGGTGCAATTGTCGTGATATCCCTTATGCCCCAGCTTGCGATAACGGTGTACGTCGCAGGACGCTACGAGCGTGTCATGGACTCCGGGCGAGCTGTCTTCCAGAAGTGTCAAGATTGGCCTTCGCCGGTTCGTAACAAGCGCATCACCGGGCTCGGGGGTCAGCTTTCGTAGGTCAGGGCGCATATGTTCCATCGACAGATGCTCGCCTGGATCCTCCTCGACGAAGGCCCAAAAATCGGCAACCTGGCTGCCATGGGTGTTGATCACACGTAGCCGCTCGCCGCTACGCAACCTGATCGCACGGCCCTGCCGGGCGGGGATGTCGTAGGTAATTCCGGTTTCAATGCGCCCGTGCTCGCCCAGCACCTCCACGGCGGAAGCATTGGTGCCATCGGGGCGATGCGCGGCAAAACGACGGGAAAAATCGCTCATTCTTGAAGTCCTTCGATGGGTGGTGCAGCATAGGGGCGGGCAGGTTCGATATGGGGAACCCATGCGCCACTGGCCTGAATCCTAGCGATATGGGCCGCGATTTCCTCCAAAGGCGCAAACCACACATCGCCGCGTAATAGCACTTGTTCCAGCCATTCCTCGACCACACGCCAGCGGGCTAGCCTGCCAGTCAGGAAGGGGTGCCAAATGCCAACCCATAACCCGCCGGCTTGATACTGTGCCTCGAATTCCTCGAAGGACGATTCTAGTCCTCGCCCCGGGCTCATGACCGGCATCATGTAGCCGATCTCAGCATAATGAGCGAAGGGCGGCCAGTCGTCGCTGCCCCAATGGACAGGGACTTCGATCAACGTGCCGTCCTCGCCTGCAACCAAATAGGGCAAGTCGTCAGCCATCATAGAAGAATCGTAGGTCAGCCCGTGACGGATGGCGAGGTCGATCACTTCGGGCGTCACGTTGTAGACCGGCGCGCGATAGCCTCGGGGATTCTGGCCGGTGGCCCGGCGGTTGATATCCAGCGCGCGTTCAAACCAGTACGCCTGTTCAGCGCTGTTGTGCTCTGTTGGATCCTCATGGAGATAGCCGTGTAATCCAATCTCGTGACCGCCTTCAAGGATCGCCTCAACCGTGCGTGGATAGGTTTCCATCACCCAGCCGGGCATAAAAAAGGACTGGCGTAGCCCAAGCCTTCGATAAGTGTCGAGAATTCGCGGCACACCGCAGTTTGGGCCATAGCGTCCCATACTTATCGGATATAGCCGGCGGTGGCTGTCCTGGGGTCGCGCGATGTGGATCAGGCTGTCGGCATCGACATCGAAGGTGATGGCGCAAGCGCAACGCGCGCCTTCGGGCCAAGGGATCGGATTGCGGATCATGAGAGGGCTCCTCGTGTGCAATTTCGGGCTTCTAGGCGGCAGGCGAGTGCCAGCAAGGCTCGGTCCGATCCCGGTGGCCCAACCAGTTGTAATCCGCACCATTGGTCGGGTCCGGTATTGCCGATGGGAAGGCTCAAAGCTGGCAGGTCCAACAGACTCGCGGGCATGGTCAGGCGTAACACCTGCGAGTTTTTCGCCGCAAAGATCTGCGGATCGGAAAGAAGCGGCTCGGCTTCGGGCGCTATCACTGCAACCGTCGGTAGGGCTAGCACAGTATCACGACTCGGCCAGCCAGCCCGCAATGTGGCTGCAGCTTTGCGAATGCAGCCCCGTGCCTGCGGCTCCATTTCGGCAGCGGCCCTCAGCCGCGCCGCGATCAGCGGATCGACGTGCGCGAACTGATCAGACTCCATGAGCCGCGCATAGGTTTGCGCGGCGTCTGCGCCGCCCGGCCAACCATATTTGTCAATTAGTGAGATAGCCTTGGACAGGATCGTTGATGGCACCTCGCGAATGAAGAAGCCCACGGCAGTAGCGGAAGCAAGGGCCTCCCGAATGGCGAGTGTGATGGGACCTTCGGCCTGATCCGTGGCACCTCTATCCAGCACGATCTGCAACGTTCTTTCGGCCTTTGTCGTGTCCTCGGACATAATCGTGTCGAGGTCCAGCAGATCCCGTGCTGATCCGGTTATTAGCCCGGCCGTATCGTAGTCGGGCGCCAGCGGCAGGATGCCTCGCATCGGATAGCGTCCGCGCGTGGGGCGAAAGCCGAATAGCCCGTGAAAGGCCGCAGGTACGCGGCAGGATCCGGCCGTGTCTGTCCCCACGGCTAACCGCACGATACGGCGCGCGACCGAGGCCGCTGCCCCTGAGGAGGATCCCCCCGGAACCCTGGCATTTATCAGCGGCGTGCCAAAATGCGGGTTGTGCCCGATGCCAGAAAAAGCGAACTCTGACATGTTGGTGGTGCCTATTGTGATCAGTCCAGCGGCTACGCCACGTGCAACTAGCAGGGCATCTACTGGCTCTGGCGACAGGTTGCGCCGCGTGGCGGAGCCCGCCGTCATCACCACATCCGCAACAGCAATCATGTCTTTCCATGACACTGTCGCTCCGTCTAAAGAACCAAGACCTGCTCCAAGCTCCCTTCGCATTTCCGAAGACGCCGACTCTGCACGCGCTCGATCTTCTGTCACCGATATGAATATCTTTGGAGCAGACCGCGCAGCTGCAAGCGTCTGCTCAAGCTCGCACGGGATCATTGCAGCCGAACTCCATCCTTTTCTCGCCCCAGCACGACGCCATCTTCTGGCGCCCAGGAAGCAAAGATTGGCTGACCCAGTTGCGCAGCGAGCCGGTCCAGATCGCCGCGTTGCAGTTGGGCGACTATCTCAGTCCCCGCAGTCGACTCCAGATAAAGATTGACGACCGCGCCCGCGAACTCCTCAGACATCAGGGTACAACACACCTCGTTTTCCACCCCGCGCGGTTGAACGCTCAGCGCGATTCGATCAGCGCGCACGGACAGCTCTATCGGTGCGTCCGACATCAGTGCGGACAAGCCAGGCAGTCGGAGGATTCCGTCCGCGCTGTCAATTGTTGCTACACCCTTTGACTTAGTAGAAGGTGTGCCGCTGAAAATGCTGTTTCCCCCAATGAACTGCGCGACAAAACGGGTTTGAGGGCGCTGGAAGATATCCTGCGGTCGCCCCTGCTGTTCAATCGCGCCACCATTCATGATGACGATGCGGTCGGCCATTGAAAACGCCTCGGAATGGCTATGTGTCACATAGACGAAAGTGATGCCAAGTTCGCGTTGAAGGCGCTTCAACTCTCCCTGCATGCGGATCGACATATGTGCATCCAACGCTGAAAGCGGTTCGTCGAGGAGCAGAATCTTGGGTTCCAGCACTAGACAGCGTGCCAATGCGACACGCTGGCGCTGACCACCGGAGAGCATGGCCACATTGCGATCTGCAAAAGCCGAAATCCCCAATCGTTCCAGCCACTCACCACTACGCTTACTTCGTTCCCTTCGAGGCAGCTTGCGCATCTTTAGGCCGAATTCGACGTTGTCCTGCACAGTCATGTACGGAAACAGTGCAAGGTTTTGCCAGACTAGCGGTGTTTCACGCTGCCACGTCGGCAGGTCGCTGATCTTTCGTCCCTGAAGTTGCACCTCGCCGCGGGTAGGATCCTCCAGTCCGGCCATCATGCGTAAAGTGGTCGTCTTGCCACAGCCGGAGGGGCCCATGATCGCAACGAACTCGCCTGAGGCAATCCCGAGATTTAGATTATTTACGGCTGTGAACTGACCATAGCATTTGGATATATTGTCGAGTTGGAGCAGCGGCTTGGTCATTGTGACACCTTATTCTGATTGTTCGGATGGGCCTTGCGTAACAGCAGCGCCTGTGCAGCGAAGACGAGCGTAAGCGTAACGGTGAACGTCAGCGTGCCGATGACATGGATTGTTGGATCGACCTGCCCTTGTAGCGTGTTCAGGACGATGACAGGGACCGTCTGTTCCAGCCCACCAACGAACCAGGCGATGGCATATTCGTCCAGTGACACCGCAAAGGTGATCATCATCGCCGCAACAATCGCCGGGGCGATATGGGGTAGCACGGTCAGACACAAGGCCCGACCCGGCGTCGCGCCCAGATTTTGGGCCGCGATTTCATCCTCGGATGGCATCTGTTCCAGCCGCAATCGACAAATGGCCATCGCGAAGGGCGTTGCCATTACGACATGGCCAATAACAATCGCAGTAATGCTACCGGACAGCCCAAGGCGGGAGAAGAAGCACAGCATTGCAAGGCTAAGAACAACGACGGGCACAGTCGGCGGTAAAAGTGCAAGCGCCAAAATGCTGCGCTGCCCGAAGAAGCGAAACCTGAAATCCGCGTATGCCGCCGCGAAACCCAGTGTGCTTGCAATCAGCGCGGTGGACAGGGCTATCGTGAGGCTGTTTGTCAGCGCAGCAGCATTGCGCGGGTCTTGGAACACCTGCGCATACCAACGCATGCTAAGCCCGCTGATGTTGAGGCTGGGGAACCTGTCGATGCTGAACGAAAATACTAAGGCCGACAGGATCGGCGCGTAAAGGATGACAAAGACCAATATTAGGCCGCAAAACCAGACAGGCGTCGGAAGAACGTGTTTCATATCGCGGTCCATCTCAGCGCCCCGCTTTTCGGTATGCCCACAGCACTGCCAAGAGCGAAGTCGCCAGCAGAATCGCCATCATCATCAGAGACAATGCAGCTGCGCGGGGCCATTGCTGACCACCCCGGATCATGTCAGTCAGGAGGATCGGCATGGTTTGAAAGCGACCTCCTCCCAGATAAGTGGCGCTGACGAATTCCGCGTAACACAGCAGAAAGGCAAACAGCACGCCCACTGACAGCCCGGTCCGAGCTGCAGGTAGGATGATCCGCGTCAGTACATTGACTGGGCGCGCGCCCAGATTAGAGGCGGCGGCAAGCTCTGACCGATCTATGTTTGCCAGTGCCAGCGTTTGGAGCACCAGAACTATCGGTAGGGTCAGCGTGGCATGGCCTAGAAACAGCGCGAAATAAGTGTTCAACATGCTGGAGCCGCTTAGGCCAACTGCTCTAGCCAGTTGAGGCAGAACGCCACCTTCGGACAGAAAGACCTGAAGGGAATAGATACGAACCAGATAACTGGTGAAGAACGGTGCCAGCGCGAGACCCAGCAACATCAACCTTTGGCGCGGCGACACCAGAAAGGCGATCGCATAGGACGCCGGAAACGCTAGCAGTGACACAAGCATCGCGCTGAGCAACCCCAGACCGTAGCTGAGCCAGAAACTGCTCCATAGAAAGTCCAATCCCATGATATAGCGCCAGGCGCTAAGATTAATGTCCGGCGTTAGGCGATAGTTTTGCACCGACCAAAACGAGATAGCGACCAGCAACCCCAGCGGCCCCAGAAAGAACAGTGTGAACCAGATCGGCATTGGCGCGGCCCAGACAGCGAACCAGGAACGCCGTTGCAAACGCATCTGCGTGGATGAGATTGACATTGATTGATCCTTGCTATGGATGTGTGATGCCGGTCGGATCAGCGACCTGGCAATAGCGGCGTCAAGCCGCATGGCTCCGTCCTGCACTTACGCGTTCTTGTACCGCACCCAGGCATCATTCCAGGTTTCAAGCGGCTGCTGCACCGGCAGACGGCGCAGCTGGATACGCCCAGCACGGATTTCGTCCAGCGCATTAGCACCCGTCAGATTCATGTTCTGTCGCGCTGCCTCGGCGGCGTTCAACTTGTTCAGCAATTTCCAGCCGGCATGCGTGGGAATCATTGCGGGATAGGCTTTCAGCGTTGCTGTAGCGACTTGCCCCTTGGGGCTGAGCATATAGCGAATGAATTCCCGTGCGAGATCCTGGTTGCGCGAGCCCTTGCCGATCGACAAAGACTCGGTCCATTGCAAGCCACCCTCCTCGGGGATCGTGGTCGTGACTCTAGCGCCGTCGCGCTGAAGCACGCCGGTGATCCAGTCGCCGATTCCGGGCATGGCCACGACCTCGCCCGAGCGCAACGCGGACAACGCACCGCCATAATCGTAGAAACCCCGAACCTGCTGGCGCAAAGTCATGGCGCTATCCTGAACACCCTGCCATGCGGTGTCGGAAAGATCGAAGGGAGCTGGATTCCCATTGTTCAGGCTGATCACGCCGAAATTCGGCAGGTGCCAGTCGAAGTGACCAATCTTGCTACGAAGCGAAGCTTGCCACATGGCCTTGTAGCTGCGTGCTTGATGGGGGCTGATCGCGTCAATATTGTGCGACAGGCCCAGAAAACCAAAACGGAGAAAAGCTGCATACAGCTTGCCATCGAACCAGTGGCCCTCAAAGTTCTGGAACTCTGGGAAAAAATCGTCGAACGGGTAATCCTTGGGATCAAGCTGTTCGATGTAATCTGCCTGGTACAATTGCGAGACATATTCCGCGTCGGCCAACACGATATCATAGGTACCGACGGGCGACTGAGCGATCTGGGCCAACATCTGGTCACCGCCGACATATTCCTTGGCACGAATGCGGACATTATGAGCTTGTTCGAACGGGCCAACGACCTCTGGCGTCGCATGTCCTGCCCAGGTCAGCATGGTCAATTCCTGTGTCTGCTGTGCGCGCAAAATTGATGGTGTAGCCAGAATTGTCGTTGCGGCTAATCCATACTTCAGCAGCGAACGTCGAGAAGGTTGCGTATTCATCGTTGTTTTCTCCCAGTTGGCGCTCGTTAGAGGGCGCAGGAAGAATGCAGCCATGCGGCGGACCAAAATACAAATAATGTGAATTGCGCTGATTATAACTAAAATCTATAGTCTTCCGCATGCAAACGCGGCAACTCGAATGTTTTTTGACACTGATGCGGCACGGGACAATGACCCGTGCTGCCGAAATGCTGGGCATTTCGCAGCCTGCTGTCAGCCATATCATCACCAACCTTGAGGAAGAGCTCGGATTTGCGCTGTTCGTCCGCCGTTCCGGTCGCTTGCAACCCACGGCTGAAGCGAAGTTATTTCAAGACCAAGCTAACAGCGCAGTTGAAGCGTTGGAGCATGCGGTACGCGCGGCTGAGGAAATCCGGGCGGGTCAGCGCGGCCATTTGTCGATTGCCGCTTATGCCAGCATGTCGATCAGCCTGCTGCCTCGGATCGTGTCGTTGTTCACTATCGATCGTCCGAATGTGCGGGTGAAAATCATCTCACGCCCATCGGAAACGGTGCGTCAATTGATCTCGGCACAGCAGTTCGACCTGGCAATTGCTGAACTGCCGTTGGACTATCCCAGCAACCGCATGGAGGTCTTTTCCTACGAATGCCAATGCATAATGCCGTTGGATCATCCGCTCGCCGGAAAATCGGTCATCACTCCCGCCGATTTGGACGGTGAACCCTTCGTCAGCCTCTTCCGCGGCGATCCGATTCATCAGCAACTGGCGGTCGCGTTCTCGAAGTACGGCGCGCGGTGGAATGTCGTGGCTGAAACGGAGTTCTTTTCGACCGCCTGCGAACTGGTCGAGGCCGGCTGCGGCGTGGGCATCATCGATCCGGTAGTGAGCACTCCTTTTACGGGTAACGTCGTAAAGAGACCGTTCCGCCCTGCGATCGACTACGCTGTGGCAATCCTCTACCCACCTTTTCAGGAGCTTTCAGAGATCGCTCGGGATTTCGTGACTCTCCTCAGGCAGCATTTGAAACCCTAATTCACAGGCTCAGGACTCGTTGATTGGAGCCAGAAATTGACGGTTGCGGCGAGAGCGATGGTGGATAAGAAGGCCATTGGGCATTTGTGGTAGCGTGTTGAAACCCGCCTCCAGTCCTTGAGGCGACCGAACATGATCTTGATGCGGCTGGGTCGTTTGTGGCGGCGCTTGTCGTATTTGACGGTCTTGTTTCGGGATTTGCGAGCCGGAACGCAGGGAGTGATCCCCTTCGCCTGTCAAGCGTCACGATACCAGTCGGCATCATAGCCAAGGTCGGCCAGTAGCCATTTTGGCCTTGGGAAGTTCATCAAGTAAGGCGGCACAGAACCGGTATAGTCGCTGACCTGACCAGCCGTTATGAAGAAACTGATCGGGTGACCACTTGCATCCGTTGTGGCATGAAGCTTGGTGTTCATGCCGCCTTTCGTGCGCCCAATCAGGCGACCCGCGCCCCTTTCTTATCCGCAGGCTGGAAGCCGTGTGGTAGGCCTTGAGATGGGGCGCATCGATGATGATGGTCTTATGCTCTGCAGCTTCAGGCACAGCCAGTCCTTCCATCATCTGAATAAAGATGCCCTTGTCGCCCCAGCGGTTATAAAGCGTCTTCGCCGGGCCATATTCCTTCGGCGCATCGCACCACCTGAGCCCGTTGCGGTTGACGAAAGTGGTGCCGCTTAGAACGCGTCGATCATCAACGCGCTCGCGGCCCAAGGCTCTTTGGAAAGTAAGATTGAAAACGGGCCATTGCGCGTCCGTCAACCAAAACAAGCCACTCATCATTCAAACTGCTTGTAGGAGGCCTGAATCACGATCCTAAGCCAAAATCAATTGGTCCTGTGCCTAGGACCACGGCAGGAACTGACTGTTTCAAGAATTTTCTTGAAATTTTACGCAGTCCGAGCCAACCTATGGTGGCTGGCTAATTCCAGCAATTTTACGGACACGAACCGTTGCGAAAAATAACAGCGGTCGTTTGGGAACCCGGCTTCTAGCGGGCTGCGCTAGGGTTCTTGGTCGAAATCATCTTCCCCACTGCCCGGAGTGGACGTCCAATCAACTTAACCATCGGTGTGCAAAACACTGAGCGGTGTTGATTGGAGTGTTTCATAGGGGATTTTCCTCAGCAAAGCTCCAGTTGACTCCGCTCTTTGAAGGAAAAGAGCGATGAAAACACGTATCCTCAAGAAACACCCTTCGAAAAAGGAAGTTTTCGAAGCGATCTTGACATTGAACCAATCTTTAGGCTGCCGCTTTGATTTGCCATCTAGCGCCCTATTGAATTCTCATTCTGATGACGCGTTGCTTTCCCCAATGAAGGCTGCGTCACTTCTGGGCGTATCGCAGAAAACTTTGGCCAACTGGCGCTGCAGTGGTGTCCCCAAACTTGCGTTCGTCCAAGTTGGAAGCCGCATCTTCTATCGGCAGGCGGACATAAATTGCTTTGTTCTACACCGAAGAAAGCAATCGACCTCCGATCGTGGATCTGACGTCGATGCGTAGCCCCGAACGTGTAACCTCCGATCTTGTTGAGAGATATCTGCACGTCAATGAGTTTGAAGTCCGGGCAGGATTGAAGAGTATTTTTTCAGAGAATAGGTTTTCACTATCCGCGATAAGGCGATGTCAGCTCTCTAACATCGCTTTACTCGAGGGTTGCGGATTTAAAGGTGACCGAAGCAGAGCCTTTCATTCCGCGTGGCGGTCCATCGACCAAGAGCGACGTAGCGCAGCTTGTCTCCTTGAACAGTTTCGGGCGCGTGTCTGGGCACTAGCCGTTTTGCGATCCGCCCTTGATCTTCGTCGAGTGGGGCTAGCGCATGTCACATTTGCCAACACCAATGATCGCCGCTCTGTGGGAAGGTTATCTACATTCCGCTTGGCGACCCGCAAGCGACAGATAACTTCTCTATTAAATGATCTCCGCGGGCAGCATCCTTCGATGTGGTCAGTTGGAGTGTTCGAGGTGTCTGCCAGCGGCGGCGGTGACGGATTTGTTTTCGAGCCGCACATGCACCTCTTGGTCTCTGGTGTTCCTCTGGAAGCGCTCCGTGCGGGGTTCGCGACGGTTGTTCCGCGAAGCAGCTTCGGGCACCCGCTTCAGGTAAAGGTTGTACCCTCATCACAGGATGCTGAGAGGCTTCTAAATTATCATTTCAAATTCTTTCCAGAGATCCGAACAGCGTTTCTTACTGCAGATGGTCGATCCGGAAAGGGTAAGCGTAATCGAATGACAGGGTCTTTGCTGGCTGAGTGGCTCGCTTCGATGGCCGGAGTGCACGTTGATGAATTGCTTATTCTCAACGGTCTTCCAGCCGAAATCATGCGCGACTTCCGAACGCGCGAGTTGCAGCCAATAGTGCGCAAATTCCTCGAAATCTATCCGAAACAGGGAGGTTAGAGCCATGGATCCGTAGTTTTGATCAAACAATGTACAAACTGCATATCAAAGTTTCGTCGGCTCTGAATTGAGCGTTTTACCGCAGTGTAGCCTGAGCAAGTAAGCAGTGCTCACTGCTCACCCCAATGGAGAATGGTATGGATAATGACCTTGTAATCCAAATTGTTTCCGGCGTAGTCCGCGAGGGAACTAACGAAGCTTATGTTGGCTTAGGTGCCAAATTCGGGAAAGATCGTCCCGTAAAGGTATGGTTGCCAGCATCAATTTTGTCAGACAACAAAGCGTGTTGCAGGCAACTTTTAATTGCAGGACTTAACCCGTGTGTCACAAGGCGCTTAAGCTCCGAAATCGCAAAGGCGACAGATTCGATCAAAAAGATGCCGCACCGTCTTGTAGTCAGCAACGGATGGCATGACGACGTATTTGTCTTCAATGGAGAAGTGATTGGGGGAGGGGCCAAATCTCGCTGGATCTTGGATCAATCGTTGCAGGAGAAAAGAGTCGAGCTGCCTCAAAGAAACGATGAACTCTTGGACTTAATTGATGAACTGGCGCTGAAGAGTGACTATGTGGCGTTGGCTACATTGGTGGCCTTTGCAGGTCCGGTGCTGGGAATCTTACAGAGTGGGGAGCGTCCAGTAATCAGCATTTGGGGTGAGAGCCGCACGGGCAAAACGACCTTGGCAAAACTGATCAACACGCTAACTCAACCTCGGTATGACGGGGTGCCGCTTTCCTTCGAATTTACGCCTCGCGCACTTGAGGAAATTCTCCATGCGCACTCAGATAGCGTGGTTGTCTTTGACGAGGTAGGGATTCGATCCGACGCCGATCTTGATAAAACTTTGACCAACTTCACATACAAGGCGGCAAATGGTCGTGGTGCCTCTAGGTCGAACGGGGGAGCTCTAGGGGATCATTTTCCAAACCTGACGTGGAAGACGATTTCATTCATGGTGGGAGAGAAGGATATCCGGAGTCTGCGTTTTTATAAGCCGGGGACGGGTATAGATGCACGTCTCCTCTTTGTGCCTGTGCCCCCGGAAAGCTCTGGTGGCATTTGGAACTCAGACCTGACCCGCGAGGCGAGAGTCGGGCTAATGAAGGCACTCGAAGTGGCGATGAAAAAATACTCCAGCCACAGCTTTCGCGATTGGCTCCGCAGAGTTGTCAGGCGCAAGGAGGAAATTCAGAAGAGGCTGCCTAATACAATTGCCAACTACACCCTACAACTTGCAGGTCCGAACGCGGATGGGCTGGCTCAAGCTGCCGCGCAAAAATTTGCTCAGTTCGCTGCGGTCGGAGATGAATTGAAAAAAGCTGGCGTTGTTGACTGGCCCGAACATTTTCCGTTTAAAGTTTGCGAACGTCTCTACCGGAGGGACCAGGGGCAGAAGGCCGGCAAGGATAACTCAAGGCAGCTTCTTCGGCATATTTCACGTGATATCCTTGCGGCGATCGGGGCTGATCAGATTCCGCATATCAATGGCAAGAAGATTGCCGAGGCGCGATTGTGCCCTTCGGTCTTTACGATAGATGAGCGCAAGACCAAATGGGTAATGATTGAGAAGGGGCACTTGGCGCAATTCACGGATGGCGCCGAAGACAAGGCTTTATCAGAGTTCCGCAATGTCGCCGGGCTGCTACAGCGAAGTGGCAACTCTTCCTATTATCAAAGCAGAGTTGGCACTACTAGCCGACGCTTCATTCGCCTTGACCACAAGGTGCTAAAGGAGGTCGCGTTTCCGCTTGACACTTGACGCCCTTTAGTAAGGTACGCGTTCCCGCCAGTTCCCAATTTCGTGCTTACTAGGTGATTGCTAGCTACAGGCTCGCAGGCAGAAAGCTATCGCTAAGTGCTTGAAAGGAATGGTGGGCGTGACAAGGATCGAACTTGTGACCCCTACGATGTCAACGTAGTGCTCTCCCGCTGAGCTACACGCCCATTCCATTTCGCGATGCTTGCCGTAAGGCAAATGCCGCTTTGCGGAGTTACCGTCGGCTGTCTTTCTGCCGGGCGTTTGCCCCGCGACGTCCGTCGGTGCGGGGCATAGACCACAAAAGGGGGGATGGCGTCAATAGGGTTTTTGGAGGAAATTCCATCTTTCGAATTTCGCCCGGAAACCCCGGCTTTTTCGCCTCAGGCGGCCACCAGCATCTTGTTGACCTCGTTGACGAGATCGCGCAGGTGGAACGGCTTGGAAAGCACCTTGGCGTCCTTCGGAGCCTTGGAATCAGGGTTCAGCGCCACGGCGGCGAAACCGGTGATGAACATCACCTTGAGGTCCGGGTCGAGCTCGGTCGCGCGCCGCGCCAGTTCGATGCCGTCCATCTCCGGCATGACGATGTCGGTCAGGAGCAGCGAGAAGGGTTCTTCGCGCAGCCGGTCATAGGCACTTGCCCCGTTGTCGAAGTGCACGACGGCGTAGCCGGCCTTCTCCAGCGCTTTGACCAGGAAGCGGCGCATATCGTTATCGTCTTCGGCGAGGAGGATTTTCTGACTCATTTAGGTGACCGTCTTTTATGGGATGCACAAGAAACTAGAGCCACAAGCCTAAAGGCCTGCCGGTAAATATCCAGTGAATGCCGACGCAATCCACAGGCAAGCCGCACGAGCATAGTATGGACTTGCTGGAAAGCAACTGGCAACATGCCGTCAGCGGCAATGCGCCGGTGGCCATTGAAATATCTGGTGATTCAGCCAAGTATGTCGAATTGTGGTCGCTTCGCAACCGCAGACCCTGAGACCGAAGAGGCGAAATGGACTGGGCGAAACGTGAGAGCGACCTTTTCGAGGTCCGCGAGCCGGAAACGGTCAGGGTTCCCTTCGTGTTCAATTCCCCGCACAGCGGGCGCCACTACCCCGAGGACTTCCTGCGCCAGACGCGGCTCGACGCGCATTCGATCCGCCGATCGGAGGATCACTTCGTCGACGAACTCTTCGCGTCCGCCACAGATCTCGGTGCGCCGCTGTTGGTGGCGCATTTTCCGCGTGCCTATCTTGATGTGAACCGTGAGCCCTACGAGCTCGACCCGCGCATGTTCGAGGGCAAGCTGCCGGCCTATGCCAACATCAACTCGCTGCGGGTTGCCGGCGGTCTCGGCACCGTGCCGAAGCTGGTGGCGGAAAACATGGAAATCTACGCCCACCGGCTGCCGGTGGAAGAGGCGCTGGAACGGGTGGAGCGGGTCTACAAGCCCTATCACGCCTGCCTGCGCCGGCTGATCGCCCGGACACATGTGCATTTCGGCTTCGGCATTCTGGTCGACTGCCATTCGATGCCCGGCAATGTCCGTGTCGCGGGCTCGGCGATCCGGCCCGATTTCATCATCGGCGATCGCTACGGCACGAGCGCGGCGGCGGACCTTTCCCGCGCGGCGATCCAGATCCTCGAAGAAATGGGCTTCAGCGCGATCCGCAACAAGCCTTATGCAGGCGGGTTTATCACCGAACATTACGGACGTCCGGCGCGCGGCCTGCATGCACTGCAGATCGAGATCAATAGGGCGCTCTATATCGACGAAGTAACGCTGCAGAAAAGGCCGGAATTCCATGCCGTGGCGGCAGCGATCGGTGCCTTCATGGAAAGGCTGTCCGAGTTCGTCGACGACTTCGCCGCCGATACTGCGCTTGCCGCAGAATAAAGCGACTTCTTTACTTTAGAATTATCGGAAATACGCCGTCCCGGCAAAAAAGAACCGCGCCTTAGGCGCGGTTAAGTCTAGGGAGGAAACACCCAAGGAGGGTATTTACAGTCGGAAGACTGTATGGAAACGTTATTTTTGCGGCGCACAAAAGTCAAGTGCCTAGCGAATGCGCGACGATCAAAAAATGTGCATTTCGTCATTTGCCGTGAAAATGCACGCAAACTGCGGCATTTGCATCACACCCGTTTTCGGGTAGAGCAGGACCATCGTTCCCGCCTGTAGATGGATGTCCCATGCTTCCCAATCGCGCCTTCTTTGATCTCCTCGCGGATGCCGCCAGCAAGGAAACCCTGCCGCGCTTCAGAAGCGGTGCCGCCGTCGTCAACAAGGAGGTCGGCAGCTTCGACCCGGTGACGGAAGGCGATCGCGGCGCGGAGACGGCGATCCGCGCGCTGATCGAGCAGCATTATCCCGAGCACGGCATTCTCGGCGAGGAGCACGGCAATATCGGCCTGGACCGCGAACTCGTCTGGGTTATCGATCCCATCGACGGCACGCGGGCGTTCATTTCCGGCGTGCCGGTGTGGGGTACGCTGATCGGGCTGCAGCAGAACGGACGCGCAGTCATGGGCATGGTCGACCAGCCGTTTACGCGGGAGCGCTATTTCGCCGACGGCAACGCGTCCTGGTATGCCGGTCCGGACGGCACGCGCCAGATCAGGACGCGCGATTGCGGTTCCCTGTCGGACGCCATCCTGTTCACCACCTCGCCGCATCTTTTTGCGGGCGAGGACATGCCGCGATACCGGGCGGTCGAGGAGAAGGTCCGGCTGTTCCGCTACGGCACCGATTGCTATGCCTATGCGCTGCTGGCCGCCGGTTACGTCGATCTGGTGGTCGAAAACAGTCTCAAGCCCTATGACGTCGGCGCGCTCATCCCGCTGATCGAGCAGGCGGGCGGCGTGATGACGACGTGGGATGGCGGCAGGCCGGAAAACGGTGGTCGCATCATCGCCGCCGGCAGCGCCGCGGTCCATGCGGAGGCGATTGCGCTTCTCGCCGGCTGATCAGGCCTCGGCGGCGGCCTCGGCGTCGCCGGCTTCCCGCTCTTCGGTATCCGCTCCCGGTATGAAGGCCTTGATGGCCTCCATCGCCTGGGCGCGAAAAATGTCGCGCTCCTGGAAGATTTCGTGGCGGGCGCCGGGAATGGTGATCAGATGGCCGGCGCGGAAGTATTCCGCCAGCTTTTCGTGCGCCTCGATCGGGATCAACTGGTCGTTGCTGCCGGCCAGCACCAGCGTCGGGATCATGATGGAGGCGAGGTGCTGGTGGCCGTGCACCTTTTTCATCGTCTTCGTCGCCTCGTAGATCCAGCGCGCCGTCGGCGGTCCGACCGCCAGAGCCGGATATTGCCTCGTGATCCGCCGGTTGCGTTCGAAGCGCACCGGATCCGACGTCAGGACATTGCCGTCGAACGGCGGCTCGCCAAGATCGGCGGTCAGCCTGCAGCCGCCAAGGCCGAGCAGGGAACAGGCGCCGGCGATCCGCCCGATGGCGCCCTGCGACATGCCGTTGCGACGAAGCGCAATGAAGGGCGAGGCGACGACGATGCGCTCGATGCGGTTGGCGAGCCTCGGCGCGGCCGACAGCGTGATCAGCCCGCCGGTCGAATGGGCGATCAGATAGAAGGGCAGGCGGGTATCGGGCAGCACCACCTTCTGCAGGAAGGCTTCCAGATCCTCCTCATAGTCGGCGAAGCGCCCGACGTGACCCTTGCGCGGATCGGGCAGAAGGCGCTCGGAGCCACCCTGACCGCGAAGGTCGAAGGTCGCGACCCAGAAGCCGTGTTCGTTCAGGTCCCGGATCGTCTCGAAGTATTTTTCGATGCTTTCATTGCGGCCCTGGACAATGATGATGGTGCCGCGGGCGATGCTGCGTTCCGTCCGGAAGATCGCATAGCGCAGCGCCACGCCATCCCGCCCGGTAAAGAACCCCGCCGTGTAGTTGCGCGGCGGCGGATTGTCGGCGCTCAGGCGCAGATTGGCTTCCATCATCAGTCTGATCCGGTGCGTCGGGAATTGAACGGAGCGCCCCATGAGTAGGCGCAAGCCCCGGCTCTCGTCAAAGAAAAAAGACCGGCCCGTCCAGTTACGCGCGACGAGCCGGCCAAAGTAGGCTGAGGCGGGCGGGACGTTTTGCCCCAGCCGCCGGACGCATTCGGTCCGACGGTCTCCTTCTTATTAAGTTCAAGCTGAATTTGGGCGGAACCGGCCGTTCACCCGAGGTTCAGGTTTGCGGCTCGCGCGGGGCTCTTGAATTCGAAATCGGCAATTCCCATCTCGTTTCTGCGGGCGCCGCTCAAAGTCAATGGGTCCGCAAAGTGCTTCGGTTTCGCCAGAACGGGACGCCGAAGATAAAAGCAACCGCACATCGTCGCTTCATGAAGGAGGACACCATGCGTCAATTTGATTTTTCTCCCCTCTATCGTTCCACCGTCGGCTTCGACCGTCTGTTCAACCTGCTCGACGGCGTCGGCCAGCCCGAACAGGCTCCGGCCTATCCGCCCTACAACATCGAGCGGACCGGCGAGAACAATTACCGCATCACGATGGCCGTCGCCGGCTTCGACGAAACCGAGCTTTCGATCGAATCCCATGCCCAGGTGCTGATCGTGAAGGGTGAAAAGGCCCAGGAGACCGAAGACGGAAACGAGTACCTCTACCGCGGCATCGCCAAGCGTGCTTTCGAGCGCCGCTTCCAGCTCGCCGACCATGTGGAGGTCCAGTCCGCTTCGCTCAAGAACGGGCTCCTGCACATCGATCTTCTGCGCAACATTCCGGAGGCCATGAAGCCGCGCCGGATCGCGATCGACGCGAGCGCTGCCAATCAGCAGAAGGCCATTGAGGCACAGGCCAACGCCGCCTGACGCGCGAGCCTGACAATGCCTTTAACATGGAACGGCACCCCGATCGGGGTGCCGTTTTTCGTTGGTGGAAGCGTGGCTTGCTACGCGGCAATGACTGCAACCGGCCGGCAGCGATGCCAGAGCAGGGCGTCGAGTGACACCAGTCCCGCACCCTTGATCGCGAGATAGGCAAGGGGAAAGACCCAGAGCAGCCGCTGATCGGCGATGACGCTGTCGGGGAAACGGTCGAAGAGCGCGCCGATCGTTGCGGCATCGACCATGTGCAGCGTTATGTCGACGAGGGTCTGCACGGCGATGAAGCCGATCATGCCCAGTGCGGCGGCGCGGGTGAACAGGCCGGCGACGATCAGGGCCGGCAAAACAAATTCGGCATAGGTGCCGAGATGAACGATCAACCCCCAGGGCAGAAAGGCGATGGCGTCTACATCGCCGGCGGCGGCATCCACCGCCTGCGGGACGATCTGGTAGTAGGCGCTGGCGGACAGGTGCACGAGCCCGAGCAATCCGTCACCGACCTTGGTCAGCGCCGAATTCAGGAAATAGAGGTAGAGGACGGCCAGGAAGACCAGCCGGGCGGCGAGGCCCAGGAACCAGCCGTCCAATGCTCGCTCGACGGTGGAAAAGATATTGACGTAGAGCCTTGTCAGCGTTTGCAGGATTGTCATTTCATAGCCCCCCAGGTCCGTTCGGCTCTCAGCCGGCAGTGCATTTTGTAAAGACGCCGGCCTCAAGCGTGCCGGCGATCGTGCCGGACAGATCGAGTTCCGGATTTTCGGTCATCGCCGCGCCGGCGGCATCGCCAAGCGTTTGGCCGTTGATCAATGCTTCCAGAAAGCTCGCCGCTCCCTTGGGCAGGTGACGCAGTTCGACGTCGAAGCCGGGTCTGGTGACCAGGCCGTCCTCGGCCTTTGTCGGGTCGAGATCGGCAAGCGTCTGCCCCGAACGGTCGCGCGAGACAATGGAAACGGCGGCGTGCGACGCGCGGAAGATCCGCGTCGCCGGATGAACGGTGAAGCGCAGGTCCGCGATTTGTTCGGGCGGAAAGGCGGAGAGGGCAGCCGGATCAAGCGGCGTGGCATCGGCTGCGTGAAACGCATCCAGCCAAAGGCGTTCCAGCCGGGCGACATCCGGCAGGAAGGTCAGATGCCTTGCCGGCTCGAAGTCCGCGACGAAATCGGCGAAATCCTTGCCGTATTCGAAGATCAGCCGTGACTGCGGCGGATGCTCCTGGACATAGATCCGGGCCATGGCGCGGAAATAGTCTTCGCCGACCAGCCGCTGGACGGTCGGGAAAATGTCGGCCAGCGCGTTTACCAGGCCGACGGAGACGTTGTTGCGGTAGACCGAAAAGCGTTTCGTCGCCTGCTTGCCGGACGGGCCGACGACTCCCTCCGGCAAAGGCCTGTCGGGATCGAGCAGCGCCTCGGAAAATGCGTCCGTGAGCCTTGTCGTGGCGGTCTCAGCCATGCCGGGCTCCCATGAGGTAATTGCCGGCGTGGCGGTGCAGAATGGCTTCCGCCAGCAGCGCTTCCCGTTTCAACACGTCCCATTCGGGAACGTCGTTGTCCCATTCGATGAGCGTCGGCAGCGGCCCGGTCTGGCCGATGACGATGTCATAAAGAGACCAGACGGCTTCATCGACCGGACGGTCGTGAGCGTCGATCAGCAGCCTGTCGCCCTCGTCGTCCGTATCTTCCGCATGCCCGGCGAGGTGGATTTCCTCGACGAGATCCAGTGGAAAGTCGGAGAGGTATCGGAGCGGTTTGAAATCGTGATTGGTCGCCGACACGTAGACGTTGTTGATGTCCAGCAGCAGGCCGCAGCCGGTGCGCGCCGCGATCTCGCGGATGAAGTCCGTCTCGCTCATGGTCGACTGGTTGAAAGCCACATAGGTCGACGGGTTCTCGAGCAGCATCTTGCGGCCGAGCGTGTCCTGGACCTGGTCGATGTGTTCGACGACACGATTCAGGGTGTCACGGTTATAGGGCACAGGCAAAAGATCGTTGAAGAATGTCGTGTCGTGGGTAGACCAGGCGAGATGCTCGGAGACGAGTGCGGGCTGGTACCGCTCAACGACGGTCTTGAGGCGGGCGAGGTGATCCGGATCGAGGCCCTGAGGAGAGCCGATCGACAGGCCGACGCCGTGGATAGAGAGGGGAAACCGCTCGCGCATCGCGGTCAGGATGCGATGCGGATGGCCGCCGGCACCCATGTAATTTTCCGCGTGCACCTCCAGAAAGCCGATCCGGTAATCGTCGGCGAGTATCGCATCGGCATGACTGGTCTTGAAGCCGGCGCCGGCGCGGCGCGGCATGGTGAAGGCCGGAATGCCGGTCGCTTCGGATTCGGACTGGAGGTTGGTGACAGTCATGGCGGCACTCCCGGTTTGGTATTTTGGGGTGCATCGGGCCGGTTGGCCCGATGCAAGGTCATGGCCGGATCAGGTCTTCGGCACGTCGCGGTCGAGCGCGGTCAGCGAACCCATGCGATCGCCGGGCAGGCTCATCGTCGCGCAGGTGCCGGCTTCGACGTATTTCCAGGAGTTGCCCTGGTAGTCGACCTTGGAGGTGCCGGCGCAGGTCGTACCCGGACCAGCGGCGCAGTCGTTCTGGCCGGCCATGGCGACGCCGAAGCACTTTTCCTTCTCGGCGGCCTGTGCGCCGGTGGCGGACAGGGCGGCAAGGCCGGTGACAGCGAGAGCAACGGCGCCGGCGAGAGCGGATGCGTTGAAGGTGGTCTTGGTGGTCATGGTATTCTCCTCTGGAAAATGAAATCCGCATCTTCTCGTTGCGGACCGGTTCGTTCGTTCCGGTGAGGAGACATTCCCAAATGTGGCGATCAATTGGAAATCAATGGCACGTTATTCGGCGTCACTCCGGCGTGAGACTTTTTCGCGCATTTCTGACGGCTGCGTGATAACGCGGTGATAAGCCAGGCGTAGCAACCTGGTGGGGCGTCGATGCCAAACGAAAAGCCGGCGCGGATATCCGGCCGGCTTTATGGATAGGGATAAGGACTTCTTCGTCAGGCGATCAGGTCGACAAAATGGCCGACATCCTCCTCGCTGGTCGCAAAGCTGGTGACGAGGCGTATCAGGCGCTGATTGTCCTTCAGCATGTAGGGCTCGTCGACGGGAACCGGCCAGTCATAGAATTTCGCGCCGGCCTGCTCCGCCTTCCTGGCGGTGTCTTCGTCGAGAACGGCGAAGACCTCGTTCGATTGCGTCGGCCATGCCTGGTGTCCATGGGCACTCTTGTCCAGCCCCTCGCGCAGCCGATCGGCCATGGCGTTTGCGTGACCTGCAAGCTCCAGCCACAGGCCGTCCTTCAGGTAGGCGTCGAACTGGGCGGCGATGAAGCGGGTCTTGGAGAAGAGTTGTGCGCCGCGCTTGCGGATAAAGGGCAGGTCGCGTGCCATGTCGGGCTTGAAGAACACAAGCGCCTCGGCGCACCAGCAGCCGTTCTTGGTCGCGCCGAAGGAGAGCACGTCGACGCCGCGCTTCCAGGTCATTTCCGCCGGGGTGGCGCCGAGCGCGACGAGCGCATTGGCGAAACGGGCTCCGTCCATATGAAGAGGCAGTCCGTGTTCGGAGGCAATGGCGGAAATCGTCTCTATTTCCTGCAGGCTGTAAATGGTGCCGGCTTCTGTCGCCTGGGTGATGGTGACGGCCTGGGCGCGACCCTGATGCACGGCGTCCTGCGGAAAGCGGCGAATGGCGGCCTGCAGGCGTGCCGGGTCGATCTTGCCCTCGGGGCCGGGGACGGTGAACAGGCGCGATGCATTGGCGAAGAATTCCGGGGCGCCGCATTCGTCGGCGACCACATGTGCGTCGGAGTGGCAGAAGGTGACGCCGCCGGCCTTTTCTATGCTCGCGAGCGCGATCGAGTTGGCCGCGGTGCCGGTGCCGACGAAGAAGACGGCGGCTTCCCTTTCGAAGATTTCGTTGAACGTCTTTTCGACGTGACGGTCGAGGTCGCTCGTGCCGTAGGCGGCGGCGAAGCGGCCGGATTCCTTGAACAGGCGTTCGCTGATGGCGGGATGGGCGCCGGCCCAGTTGTCGGAGGCAAAGAACATGGAGGCGGGTCTCTCTGATGGTGGATCGTCGGCTTGCGGATATGTCAGGAAAGCGTCACGGTCTTGAGCCTTCGGTATACGCCATGTGACCAGGGTTTCAATCCCGGCACAGCTGCCGTCATTTTCGATGCAGATTTGCCATTGCGCAGAAGATGGCGTTGACGGAAGCTTGTTTCAGAAATGTCAGCATTCGAGAAAGCTTCGACCGCCAGAGCCTGCAGAATTTATTTCGAGGCTCTTGCGAAAAGCCCGGCTTTCTGTCATAGATTTATCGAAATTAGGTCAGCTTTGTTGTCCTAATTTCAGCCTTGCGGCAAAAATATCGCCAAGGGGCCTGACCATATCGACCGAAAACGCTATAGTCCTGACGATTGATCGGCGCCGACAACGGCATGCCTTCAGGGCCATTGTTAAGAGAGCGGCCGCAGGCTCATTGGATACCGTCCCGGCAGTGGATGGCTGCAGCTGGCTTCAAATGAATATTGCAAAGAGCCTGTAGACCCGGTTTTCCGGTGACCAGCACCCAACAGAAAGCCCGCATTTGCGGGCCGGCAGGAGGAATGACGATGACGAAGATGACGCCATCAGCGGCCATGGCACGCCAGGCGGCCGGTTCGACAGCCATCCGGACCGTTATGCGTGAAGCGGTGCGCGGCCTTCCGCCGAAGCAGGGTCTCTACGATCCGATCAACGAGCACGATGCCTGCGGCGTCGGCTTCGTCGCCCACATGAAGGGCCAGAAGTCGCATCAGGTCGTCAAGGACGGCCTGTTCATGCTGGAAAACCTGACGCATCGCGGCGCCGTCGGTGCCGATCCGCTGATGGGCGATGGCGCTGGCATTCTCGTGCAGATCCCCGACCGCTTCTTCCGTGAGGAAATGGCGGCGCAGGGCGTGACCCTGCCGAAGGCGGGCGAATATGCGGTCGGCTACTGTTTCATGCCGCAGGACGAAGAGCTTGCGGCACACTTCAAGGACATCATCACCGAAGTCGTCGCCGAGGAAGGCCAGGTCCTGCTCGGCTTCCGCGACGTGCCGGTCGACAACGCGTCGCTCTCCAAGGCCCCGGACATTGCCGCGACCGAACCGCGCCACGTGCAGGTTTTCATCGGCGCCGGCGAGGATTGCACCGCCAACATCGAATTCGAGCGCAAGCTGTTCATCCTGCGCAAGGTCATCTCCAACCGTATCTATGCGGAAGAGGCGGGCCGCGACCTCGGCTTCTACTTCGTGTCCCTGTCGACCTCGACAGTCGTCTACAAGGGCATGTTCCTGGCCTACCAGGTCGGCGCCTACTACAAGGACCTGAACGATCCGCGCTTCGAAAGCGCCGTCGCTCTCGTCCACCAGCGTTTCTCGACCAACACCTTCCCGTCCTGGAAGCTGGCGCACCCCTATCGCATGGTCGCCCATAACGGCGAAATCAACACGCTGCGCGGCAACGTCAACTGGATGGCCGCCCGCCAGGCGTCCGTGTCCTCGCCGCTCTTCGGCGACGACATCTCCAAGCTCTGGCCGATCTCCTATGAAGGCCAGTCGGACACCGCCTGCTTCGACAACGCGCTCGAGTTCCTCGTGCGCGGCGGCTACTCCATGGCCCATGCTGTGATGATGCTGATCCCGGAAGCCTGGGCCGGCAACCAGCTGATGGGCGAAGAGCGCAAGGCATTCTACGAATACCATGCCGCCCTGATGGAGCCGTGGGACGGACCTGCCGCTGTCGCCTTCACCGATGGCCGCCAGATCGGCGCGACGCTCGACCGTAACGGCCTGCGTCCGGCCCGCTATATCGTCACCAGCGACGACCGCGTCATCATGGCGTCGGAAGCGGGCGTGCTGCCGGTCAAGGAAGAGGACATCATCCAGAAGTGGCGCCTGCAGCCGGGCAAAATGCTGCTGATCGACATGGAAAAGGGCCGCATCGTCTCCGACGAGGAGATGAAGACGGAGCTTGCCTCCAGGCATCCCTACCAGAAGTGGCTGAGCCAGACGCAGCTGATCCTCGAGGACCTGAAGCCGGTGGAGCCGCGCGCGCTGCGCCGCGACGTGTCGCTGCTCGATCGCCAGCAGGCTTTCGGCTACACATCCGAAGACACCAAGATCCTGATGTCGCCGATGGCCACCACCGGCCAGGAGGCGATCGGCTCGATGGGCACCGACACGCCGATCTCGGCCATGTCGTCGAAGTCGAAGCTGCTTTACACCTATTTCAAGCAGAACTTCGCCCAGGTCACCAACCCGCCGATCGACCCGATCCGCGAAGAGCTGGTGATGAGCCTCGTTTCCTTCATCGGCCCGCGGCCGAACATTCTCGACCACGAGGGTGCGGCCAAGGCGAAGCGTCTGGAAGTGCGCCAGCCGATCCTGACGAACGGCGACCTCGAGAAGATCCGCTCGATCGGTCATACCGAGGACCGTTTCGACACCAAGACGCTCGACTTCACCTATGATGCCGAGCGTGGCGCCGAAGGCATGCCGGAAATGCTGGAGCGGCTCTGCGAGCGCGCCGAAGCGGCCGTTCGCGGCGGCTACAACATCATCGTGCTCTCCGACCGCCAGATCGGCCCGGACCGCATCGCCATCCCGGCGCTGCTGGCGACCGCCGCCGTGCATCACCACCTGATCCGCAAGGGGCTTCGCACCTCGGTCGGTCTCGTGGTCGAAACCGGCGAACCGCGCGAAGTGCATCACTTCTGCTGTCTCGCCGGTTACGGCGCCGAGGCGATCAACCCGTATCTCGCCTTCGACACGCTGCTCGACATGCATGCGCGCGGCGAGTTCCCGAAGGAAGTCGATGCCAGCGAAGTCGTCTATCGCTACATCAAGGCGATCGGCAAGGGCATCCTGAAGGTCATGTCCAAGATGGGCATCTCGACCTACCAGTCCTATTGCGGCGCGCAGATCTTCGATGCGGTCGGCCTTTCCAAGGCGCTGGTGGACCAGTACTTCTTCGGCACCGCGACGACCATCGAAGGCATCGGCCTGGAAGAGATCGCCCGCGAAACCGCCGATCGCCACTCCGCGGCCTTCGGTCGTGACCCGGTTCTCGCCGGCACGCTCGACGTCGGCGGCGAATATGCCTTCCGCATGCGCGGCGAAAGCCACGCATGGTCGCCGGATGCGGTCGCCGAACTGCAGCACGCCGTGCGCGGCAACGCCCAGGATCGCTACAAGGCGTTCGCCGACATGGTGAACGGCGAGGCGCTGCGCATGAACGCCATTCGCGGCCTGTTCAAGATCAAGGACGCCGCGGCGCTCGGCCGTACGCCTGTGTCGATCGACGAGGTCGAGCCGGCGACGGAAATCGTCAAGCGCTTCTCGACCGGGGCCATGTCCTTCGGCTCGATTTCGCGCGAGGCGCATACCACGCTCGCCATCGCCATGAACCGGATCGGCGGCAAGTCGAACACCGGTGAGGGCGGCGAGGAAGCCGACCGCTACATGCCGCTGTTCGACGGCTCGAAGAACCCGGAACGCTCCGCGATCAAGCAGATCGCCTCGGGCCGCTTCGGGGTGACGACCGAATATCTGGTCAACGCCGACATGCTGCAGATCAAGGTCGCGCAGGGCGCCAAGCCCGGCGAAGGCGGTCAGCTGCCCGGCCACAAGGTGGATGCGACGATCGCCAAGACCCGTCACTCGACCCCGGGTGTCGGCCTGATCTCGCCGCCGCCGCACCACGACATCTATTCGATCGAGGATCTGGCGCAGCTGATCTACGACCTGAAGAACGTCAACCCCGAGGCCGATGTCTCGGTCAAGCTCGTCTCGGAAGTCGGCGTCGGCACGGTTGCCGCCGGTGTGGCTAAGGCGCGGGCCGACCACATCACCATTTCCGGCTACGACGGCGGTACCGGCGCTTCGCCGCTGACCTCACTCAAGCATGCCGGCAGCCCCTGGGAAATCGGCCTTGCCGAAACCCAGCAGACGCTGGTGCTGAACGGCCTGCGTTCACGCATTGCGCTGCAGGTCGACGGTGGTCTCAAGACCGGTCGCGATGTCATCATCGGCGCGCTTCTCGGCGCCGACGAATTCGGCTTCTCGACCGCGCCGTTGATCGCGGCCGGCTGCATCATGATGCGCAAGTGCCACCTGAACACCTGCCCGGTCGGCGTCGCGACCCAGGACCCTGTCCTGCGCAAGCGGTTCAAGGGCGCGCCGGAGCACGTCGTCAACTACTTCTTCTTCATTGCCGAGGAAGTACGCGAGATCCTGGCGTCGATGGGCTACACGAAGCTCAACGACATCATCGGCGAATCCGGTCTCCTGGAAAAGGAAACCATGCTCGACTACTGGAAGACCCAGGGGCTCGATTTCTCCCGCATCTTCCACAAGGTCGATGCGCCGAAGGAGGCGACCCACTGGACCTCGCGCCAGCATCATCCGATCGACGACATTCTCGACCGCAAGCTGATCGAGAAGGCCATGCCGGCGCTGGAACGCAAGGAACCGGTCGCCTTCGAAATGCCGATCCGCAACGTCGACCGGTCCGCTGGCGCGATGCTGTCGGGCGAGCTGGCCAAGCGCTGGAACCACAAGGGCCTGAAGGACGACACGATCAACGTGACGCTGCGTGGCACGGCCGGACAGTCGTTCGGTGCGTTCCTCGCACGTGGCATCACCTTCGACCTGATCGGTGACGGCAACGACTATGTCGGCAAGGGACTTTCCGGTGGCCGCATCATCGTCCGTCCGCCGGAAAACACGAGGATCGTTCCGGAACAGTCGATCATCGTCGGCAACACCGTGCTCTACGGCGCGATCGAGGGCGAATGCTACTTCCGTGGCGTCGCCGGCGAACGCTTCGCGGTGCGCAACTCCGGCGCCGTCGCCGTCGTCGAAGGCGTGGGCGACCACGGCTGCGAATACATGACGGGCGGCGTCGTCGTCGTCATCGGCGAAACGGGACGCAACTTCGCGGCCGGCATGTCCGGCGGCGTGGCCTATGTTCTCGACGAAGCCGGCGACTTCTCGGCCCGCTGCAACATGGCGATGGTCGAGCTGGAGCCGGTGCCGGAAGAAGACGACATGCTGGAAAAGCTGCACCACCACGGCGGCGACCTCATGCACAAGGGACGCGTCGACGTTTCCGGAGACATGACGCGTCACGACGAGGAGCGTCTCTACCAGCTGATCTCGAACCATCTGCACTACACCGGTTCGGGACAGGCCAAGAAGATCCTGGATCACTGGGTCGAGTATCGTCCGAAGTTCCGCAAGGTCATGCCGGTCGAGTACCGCCGTGCGCTCGAAGAGATGGAACGCATGCGGATGGGCATCGCCGCCGAGTAACGAATACGGGCGGCGCCGGACGGGGGAACCGTTCGGGCGCCGCTTCCCATGCGCCGGCACGGCGTAGAGGCAACGTTTAAGATTTACGGAACGGATTATCACGATGGGCAAGGTTACTGGCTTTATGGAAATCGACCGGCAGGTGGCGAAGTATCAGCCCGCCTCCGACCGCATCCGGCATTTCCGCGAATTCACCATCCCGATGTCGGATCAGGAAGTGCAGAAGCAGGCGGCGCGCTGCATGGATTGCGGCATTCCCTACTGCCACGGCCCGACCGGCTGCCCGGTCCACAACCAGATCCCGGACTGGAACGACCTGATCTATAACGGCAACTGGAAGGAAGCGATCCGCAACCTCCATTCGACCAACAACTTCCCGGAGTTCACCGGCCGCGTCTGTCCCGCTCCCTGCGAGGAAGCCTGCACGCTGAACCTGGAAGACACGCCGGTCGCCATCAAGACCGTCGAGCAGGCGATCGCCGACAAGGCCTATGAACTGGGCTATATCGTCCCGCAGCCGGCGACGGTGAAGACCGGCAAGAAGGTCGCGATCATCGGCTCCGGCCCGTCCGGCATGGCTGCTGCCCAGCAGCTCGGCCGCGCCGGCCACGACGTTCACGTGTTCGAGCGCGAATCCAAGCCCGGCGGCCTGCTGCGCTACGGCATCCCGGACTTCAAGATGGAGAAGAACTTCATCGATCGCCGCGTCGAGCAGATCAAGGGCGAGGGCGTCACCTTCCATTGCGGCGTCAATGTCGGTGTCGACGTGACCGTCGAGAAGCTGCTCGCCGATCACGATGCAGTGCTTTACTGCGGTGGTTCGGAAACCCCGCGCGAAGCCGGCATTCCCGGTGTCGACCTGCACGGCGCCTATGACGCCATGCCCTACCTTGTCCAGCAGAACCGTCGTGTCGGCCGCGAAAACATCGACAGCGTCGGCTGGCCGTCCGAACCGATTCTGGCCGGCGGCAAGCATGTCGTCGTCGTCGGTGGCGGGGACACCGCGTCCGACTGCGTGGGCACCGCCTTCCGCCAGGGCGCGGTCAAGGTCACCCAGCTCGACATCCGCCCGATGCCGCCGGAGAAGGAAGACAAGCTCGCCGTCTGGCCCTACTGGGCGACCAAGATGCGTACCTCCTCCTCGCAGGCCGAAGGCGCGAACCGCGAATTCCAGGTCGCAACGCTCGAGTTCGTTGGCGAAGACGGCGTGCTGACCGGCGTGAAGTGCTGCAAGGTCGACGAGAAGCGCAAGCCGATCGCCGGTACGGAATTCGTCATCAAGGCCGACCTGGCATTCATCGCCATCGGCTTCCGCGGTCCCTTCTCGGACAGCGTGGTGAAGGAACTCGACGGAAAGCTGCAGCTCAATACCGACCGTCGCGGCTCGACCAACGTGGTTGCCAACGACCGGGACTACCGCACGTCGGTCGATCGCCTCTGGGTTGCCGGCGACGTTCGCCGTGGCCAGTCGCTGGTGGTCTGGGCGATCCGCGAAGGCCGTCAGGCTGCGCGCGCCATCGACGAAGCGCTGATGGGCAGCTCCGTCCTGCCGCGCTGACGGCGGCTTGCCGTTTTACTGCTGCCGGGGAAGGTCGTAATAGTCGACACGACCCGGCGGCGCGGACGTGGTGTCCGTGCTTTCCAGAAGAAGGTCGCGGGCCGTCAGTCCGCTGGAACCGGGATAGGGCGCTGCACCGAGCAGCGTCTTACCGCCGTCCAGTTCCGGATCGAACAGGCCGATCGGCGGCACCCGCGTGATTGCCGCCAGCTGCGACGGTGGCAGGCTCATGAGATCCGGGAGGCTCGACCCGCCGAGCAGCACGGAATTTCCGATGGAGGTGCCGCCCAGCAGACGGCGGATCGGCTTTTCGGCGTAAAAGGCGAGCTTTCGAAAGCCGGCATCGGTCATGTTGATGCCTTTCGGACCACGCAGGCGCACTTGCTGGCCATTGACGTCGGGACCGCTCATGACGAACTTGCCCGCGTCATCGACGTAACCATCCCAGATGTCGACGAACTCGCCGCCCATCTTGCCGACCTCGCGGCGGTAGATTTCATTGAGCTTGATCATGTCGGCCGACATGGAGGCATTGGGGAAAGACGGCAGGCCCATCCACATGACGGGGAGGCTCTTGCTGGTTGCCGTGCGCACCAGCGCCTGCACGCGCTGGATATATTCCTTCTGCCAATCCTCACTCAGCGGCTGCGGATTGCCGGCAACGCCACGAAGGGCCTGGCGATCGTTGGAGCCGACCATGATCACCACGATCGACGGTTCGACCTGTTCGATAAAGGACGGCAGTTTTGCCTGCCAGTCGTAGTAGTCGTTGCGGACAAGGCCGGAGGCCGCACTGGTGCGCGATTCGATATCGACATTCGGAACGTCGGCGAAGGCGTCTTCGAGGCCCTTCGCCAGGCCGCTCGCCATGAAATCGCCGGCCACCAGGACCTTGAAAACCGGACCGGTGTTCTCCACCGCCAACGCGTCGCCTGCCTTCTTGGCATCGGCACTGACGGGGGGCTTCGTCTCAATCTTGACGACGCTGCGGCGTACCGACTTGCGGCGAGGTTGGGGAACTTCCACCGGCGGCGGCTCAGGCTTTTGCCGTTTGCCGAACAGCAGTTGCAGGATGGTGCGCCGTTTGCCGACCTTTTCGGCGGCGAATGTTTCGGCCGAGGATACGAGACCCAGCGGCGCAGCGCACAGAAGGATGATGCCGAGGCGGAAGGAGATGCTTCTGCCCGGGTGCTTCGCCCGTCCCGTTCGTGCCTGGCCGTCAGTCAATCGATCCCTCCCGACCGGATGCAGGCGCATCCGCCAGCCCAGTCATAACAAAAGAAGCGGGGCCCCTGCCAGCCTCATTCTCCCGGAGCTTCCCCGAAGCCAAAAAAAGACCGGCCAGTGCGGCCGGTCTTTCAGTGACCTTCATTGCCAGAGGCCTAGCGGCGCAGGGCGTTCAAAAGCCGTTCGCTGGGCTCGCCGTCGGCCGTCAGGCCGAGCCGGTTCTGGATGGCAGCGATGGCGGCGCGTGAACCGGAGCCGATGTTGCCGTCGACTTCGCCGTCATAATAGCCGAGTTCCTTCATCCGGGTCTGCAGCTCGAATTTCTGCTTGACGTCCAGCGTTCCCGCCGGGCGCGGCCAGCGCTGCTGCATGCCGCCATAGCCCGCGATCTCGTCGGCGAGGAGGCCGACTGCAAGGGCATACTTGTCGGCGGCATTGTACTTCTTGATGACGAAGAAGTTGCGCACCATCAGGAAGCCCGGTCCGTTGGAACCGGCCGGCATCTTCAGTACGGCGCGGTCATCGGCGAAGCCGAAGCCCTTGCCGTTCGGACGGCTGAGGCCGAGGGCTGCCCATTGGGAGAGCGTCTTGGTCTGGCCTTCGTATTTCGACGCGCTGCGCGGAACGGCGACCTCGTATCCCCAGGTGCGGTGGCTTTCCCAGCCGTTCTTGGAGAGCAAGTTGGCCGAAGTGGCCAGCGCATCGGGAATGGAATTCCAGATGTCGCGATGGCCGTTGCCGTCCTCGTCGACCGCATAGAGCAGGTAACTGGTCGGAATGAACTGGGTGTGACCCATGGCACCGGCCCAGGAACCTGTCAGTCCCTTGGCCGAGACATCGCCGTTCTGCAGGATCTTCAGCGCTGCGATCAGCTGGGTCTTGGCGTATTTCGACCGCTTCGGATCCGCATAGGCAAGCGTTGCCAGCGCGCGCGGGACATAGTGAAGCCGTTCGGAGTTCTCGAGGACAGCCCCATAGCTGCTCTCCATCGACCAGATGGCCAGGAGGACCTGGCGCTCGATGCCGAAGCGCTTTTCGAGCTTGGTCAGTGTCGAGGCATATTTGACCGCCATCTCGCGGCCGATGCGCACGGTGTAGGGATTGACGTGCGAATCGACGTAATCCCATACTTGCGAGGTGAATTCGGGCTGGTAGTTCGCCTTTTGAAGGACGACCGGATCCGGGTCGGTCACGCCGGCAAAGGCGCGCTGGTAGGTCTTCTTTGAAATGCCGTTCTTGGCGGCTGTTTCATAAAATCCGTTGATCCAGCGCTGGAATTTTGCGTCTGCACGGGCTGCGCCGGCAAAACTCAGCGTGGTGGCGCCGACGATCAGCGCAACTGCGGCTTTTTTCAGAATTGTATTCACGAGGCTCATTCGGGTCTCCCGCCGGTCTGATTTAAAAATCGGGGGTGGTTTGCGGCCATTGTTTGACCTGACACGAAAACATACCGAAACATGGTCAACAAAATGTTTACCACGGATGCTAGGAAGTCATCACCATAATGTTGCCGTTGACTGCATGCGGGCTATCTTTTGCGGGCCCGGCTTTGTAAAACGCCCCGGAAAAACCTTTATTCATTGTTCAGCAGTGCCATATCCCTCTATCACGCCCGATTTCAACGAGGAGGACCGCGTGACCATCAAGAAAGTTCGCAAAGCCATTCTGCCTGTTGCCGGTCTCGGCACCCGCTTCCTGCCGGCGACCAAGACCGTACCGAAGGAAATGCTGACCGTCGTCGACAAGCCGGTCATCCAGTATGTCGTCGACGAGGCGGTCGAGGCGGGCATCGAGCATTTCGTTTTCGTGACGGGCCGCAACAAGGCGGTGATCGAGGATTACTTCGATATCCAGTTCGAACTGGAGCAGCTGCTGCGGGATCGCGGCAAGCGCACCGAGCTGTCGCTTCTCTCCGACCTTCGCCCGATGGCGGGCACCACGAGCTTTACCCGCCAGCAGGAGCCGCTCGGCCTCGGCCATGCGGTCTGGTGCGCCCGTGACATCGTCGGCAACGAGCCCTTCGCGCTGCTTCTTCCCGACATGGTGATGAAGCACGAGACGCCGTGCCTGAAGGGCATGGTCGATCTCTACGACCAGGCCGGCGGCAACATCATTTCCGTCGAGGAATGCGATCCGGAGCTGACTTACAAATACGGTATCGTCGGGATCGGCGAGCCGGTCGGAGAAGGCTTCCGGATCACCGAGATGGTGGAAAAGCCGCCGCGCGGCGAGGCGCCCTCGAACCTGTTCATCAACGGCCGCTATATCCTGCAGCCGGAGATCTTCCAGATTCTCGAGCGGCAGGAGCCGGGCGCCGGCAATGAAATCCAGCTGACCGACGCAATGCTGAAGCTTGCCAAGGAGCAGGATTTCTCGGCCTACCACTTCAAGGGCGAGACCTATGACTGCGGCGCCAAGGACGGCTTCATCCTGGCGAACGTTGCGTTCGCCCTGCAGCGGGACGACATCCGTCCGTCGGTTGCCGAGAAGTTCAAGGCGATGGCGGCGAAGCTGTAAGGTTCGACGCATATCCTGAAAAGCGGGCCGCGCGGAGAGATCTGCGCGGCCTTTTCGTTCAGCGTTTCAGCGTCAGGCCGATTTTGGCGGTCAGGTCTTCGACGTCCGAGCCGGTCTGGTTGTCGGTGTACTGGTAGGTGACATCGCCGCCGAGTTCGAGATAACGGCTGAGCGACCAAGTCAGGCCTCCGCCGACGGACCAGATGAACTGATTGGTGCCCGTGCTGTCGGATGGATAGGCCCGGAACGTCGTGTTGCCGGTCAGCCTGGCGACGAGATCGTCGCGGATCTCTCGGCTCAGAGTGTTGTTCATGGTGTAGAGCGTCGAGCCGCTGACCGCCCCGCTCGACGACGGTTCGACCTTCGTGGTCAGCGTCGTCGCAAGCGTCGTGCCGCGCATCGGTGACCAGAGCAGCTTGCCTTCCACCTTCAGCCCGCTGATCGTGTCCAGCCGGTCGTCGTCGAAATCGCTGAGCTCGTAGCCCGCGGCAAGTTCGCCGCTCAACTTCTCGCCACCGTCAAACTCCACGCCGGCGACGGCGCTATAGGTGTTGTAGGAACGCCTGTAGCCTGCGGAATCCTCGGTCTTGTCGTAGAATGTCCGGCCGGCGGATGCCTCGAGGAACGGTATCAGCGCCGGCGACAGTTCGTATCCGAGCCTGGCGGTGCCGGTCACGGTGTCGGCATTGCGGTCGCTCTGCGAGAGGGACGTGCCGTCGGCAAGCTTGGCCGCCGTGTAGATCGTCCGCGACAGGTCCAGACCGGCCGTGCCGCGCAGGATGCCGATGTCGTGGCTGGCCTCGATTCCGGTCGAGAATGTATGAACACCGGACTGCGCCGTCGCACCTGTGATGGCGTTCGGGTCGTTCGCGTCTTCCCGCTGGAAGTCGTATCCCGCTTTCAGGGTGACGGTCGTGTCATTGGACAGGTCGAGACGCAGTTCTGCGTCCAGCGAGGCGGAGGGGTTTTCCTCCAGTTCGCCGTTCAGGTTTTTCTGCCAGATGCCATCACCGGTGATCGTCAGCTGATGCAGTGACCAGTCAGAGGTCAGCGTGCCCTTCAGCTCCGTCTCAAGGTAGTTGCGCTTCCGGTTGTCCGTGTCGGATTTCTGCTGCTCATACCCATAGGATTGGCTGAGCGAAGTGCGCAGTCTCATGGTGCCGAGCGATATTCCGTCGTCATCGGCTTTCGGTGTGCTGGCCGTTTTCAGATTGTCGACTGTGCCTTCGCGCAGGTTCTGCCGTCGAAGCTCCTGGATCTGCGCCGTATCCAGCGATGACGGGTCGATGGCATCACTGTCGGCCGTGGCGGGGGCGAGGGTCTCCGCGCGCGCCGCTGTCCCTGTTGCCGTCGCGCCAGTTCCGGCCGTGGCCGTTCCGGAGGCCGTGCCCGCGCTGGAGGTCGTGGCGTCGTCGAAGGAAAGCGTCGAGGTCGATGTCTGGAAATCGTCGGTGACGTCGCTGCCGTCGTCCGGTGCCGTCTGGGCATTGGCAGGGGAACCGACGGCTGTCAGCATGCAGAGTGCCGCCACAGCGAAACGCTGTGCGGAACCGGGTCCCGCCGGACCGGCAGGTTTGCTGCGATGCTTCGCCATAACTGTCTGATTGCTTCCCGAACGCGAAAATGACTTAGCAAACCGTAAAACCATATGGTTAATGTTCGGTTTAGTGTTGGGCGTTCACAGCGGCATGCAATAGATGTTGGACAGCCGACACAGAAAGCGCTAACGCTCGTCGCCATGATCAAGACGGCTTTGAAAATTGAAGAGGCCGACGCGCTCGCGTCCGCCATTCGGACCCTCACCACCGAGCGCGATGGCCTGACGGCGCTGATCGACGTGCTGGAAAGCGATCTGGCGGAAAGCTTCCTGTCGGCGGTGCGGCTGATCGGCGAGTTGCCGGGCAGGGTGATCATCACCGGCATCGGCAAGAGCGGCCATATCGGCACCAAGATCGCCGCAACGCTCGCCTCCACCGGCACGCCGTCCTTTTTCGTCCATCCGGTCGAGGCCAATCACGGCGATCTCGGCATGATCACGCCGAGCGACGTGATCATTGCGCTCTCCTGGAGCGGCGAGACGGCGGAGCTGCAGGGCATCGTCGCCTATTCCCGGCGTTTTTCCATTCCGCTGATCGCCATCACGTCCGGTGCGAATTCGGCGCTGGCACGGGCCTCTGATATCGTGATCTGCCTGCCGAAGGCGCAGGAGGCCTGCCCGCACGGGCTGGCGCCGACGACATCGGCACTGCTGCAGCTAGCAATCGGCGACGCTTTGTCGATTGCGCTGCTGGAAGCGCGCGGCTTCAGCGCGCTCGATTTCAAGACCTTCCATCCGGGTGGCAAGCTCGGCGCGAGCCTCACCCATGTCGGGGACATCATGCACACCGGCGACCGCGTACCGCTGGTCGCGGCGGGTACGTCCCTGCCGGAAGCGGTCTCTACGCTCTCGAAGAAGCGTTTCGGTTGCGTCGGCGTGGTCGGCGAGGACGGCAAGCTCTGCGGTATCATGACCGAGGGCGACATGGCCCGCAACCTGCACCGCAATCTGTCGGAGCTGATGGTCGACGACATCATGACCCGGACCCCGAAGACGGTGAAGGCCGCGACGCTGGTTGCCAACGCCACGGCCCTTCTCAATCAGCTCGGTATTTCCGCCCTCATCGTCATTGACGACGATGGACGGCCCGAAGGCATCATTCACTTCCACGATCTCTTCCGGATCGGGGTCGTCTGATCAGGCTACCGGTTCGACCTTGAGGTCTCGGCCGTGGCTTGAGACCACCTTGACCGAGGTTCCCGACGGCAGATCCGGTCCCATCACAGACCAGTAGGTATCATCCAGCCTGATGCGCCCACGACCGTTGGCGATCGGCTCGGCGAGCGTGGCCGTGCGCCCGACAAGGCTTTCGCCGCGCTGGTTCAGGAAGGGTTCGTCAGTCGGCCGGTTGGTGCGCGAGAACAGGCGCCGGCCAAGGATAATGGCGACCATGGACAGGGCGGCGAAGACCAGAAGCTGGATCTGCCACATCCAGATCGGATTGTCCCACAGACCGAGCGACAGAACACCGGTAACGATGGCCGCGGCGCCGATCCAGATCAGGAAGAACCCTGGCAGGGCGAGTTCCGCGGCAAGCAGGATGAGGCCGAGAATCCACCAGCTCCACGGGCCGAATGAGACCGCGAGACCGACGATCATGGCTTATTCCTCCCGCGGCGGCATGTTGAAGGGATTGACCGGCGGCGCGGTGCGGGCCGGGCGGGGCTGCGGCGCCGCTCCCGAGGAGGCCGGCGCGTCGCCGAACACTTCCCTGGCGATCGCGCCGATGCCGCCGAGCGTGCCGATCAGCGAAGAGGCTTCCATCGGCATCAGCACGATCTTGGAATTGCTGGCCGAGCCGATCGCCTGCATGGCTTCGGTGTATTTCTGGGCGACGAAATAGTTGATCGCCTGCACGTCGCCGGCGGCAATCGCCTCGGACACCATGCGGGTGGCCTTGGCTTCCGCTTCGGCCAAGCGCTCGCGAGCCTCGGCCTCACGGTATGCCGCTTCACGCTGGCCTTCCGCCTGCAGGATCGCCGACTGCTTTGCGCCTTCCGCCCGGAGGATCTGCGCGTTACGGGAGCCTTCGGCTTCCAGAACCTGGGCGCGCTTTTCGCGCTCGGCCTTCATCTGCCGGCCCATCGCATTGACGAGGTCGGTCGGCGGCTGGATGTCCTTGATCTCGACGCGGGTGATCTTGATGCCCCACGGGCTCGCGGCTTCGTCGACGACGCGCAGCAGGCGGTCGTTGATCGTCTCGCGGTTCGACAGGAGTTCGTCGAGGTCCATCGAGCCCATGACAGAACGGATGTTCGTCATCGTCAGGTTGAGGATGGCGAGCTCGAGATTGGCGACCTGGTAGGCGGCCTGGGCGGCGTTCAATATCTGGTAGAAGGCGACGGCGTCGGCGGAGACGCTGGCGTTATCCCTGGTGATGACTTCCTGCGTGGGAACGTCGAGCACCTGCTCCATGACGTTCAGGCGCGCGCCGATGCGGTCAATGAACGGGACGATCAGATGCAGGCCGGGATCGAGCGTGCGCGTGTAGCGGCCGAACCGCTCGATCGTGTACTTGTTGCCCTGCGGCACGGTCTTGACGCCCGCGAAGACGACCAGAATGACGAGTACGACAAGCGCGATGACGACGATGTCGAAACCGGTAAAACTCATGACAACCTCCCCTGAACCCCAGGCATAAGAATTCAACTAGAGTTCAAATGGTATGGATTGTTCGCGAACACAAGATGAAATCGGCAGGGAGCATAATCGGTTGCGGCGATCCCGCAGGATCGCGGCATGCCGGATTCGTCGTCTATTCTTGCCGTCCGGCCAGCCAGATACAGCTCAAGCGGCGCCAGCCTTTCGCCGAAACTGGCCTGGCGTGAGGCCGGTTTCCCGGGCGAAGACCGAGCGGAAGAAGGCCATGTCCGAAAACCCTGTCTGCCCGGCAATTACCTCGAGCGGCATGTGGCTTTCGGCAAGCAGACTTTTCGCCTTTTCGATCTTCCGCAGCTGCAGATACTTGACCGGCGTGACGCCGTAGTTCGCCTCGAAATGCCGATGGAAGCTGCGCAGGCTCATGCCGCAGAAGTCTGCCATCTCCGCGACGGAGGGGCTGTCGGGGTGCCGACGCTCGATCTCTGCTTCCAGCGCCGCGAACCTGCCGGCATCCTTCGGAGGCGCGGTGAGATGGACGGCATAGAGCGATTGCTTCTGCCGGATGGTGTCCGCCAGGAGATGCCGGCCGAGCCGCAGGGAGAATTCGCGGCCACAGGTCTTGCGGACGATGTGGAGACATAGATCGACGGCGGAGAGCAGTCCGCCGGCGGTGACGACGTCGCCGTGGTCGATCAGCATTTCCCGGCCGTTCCAGCGAACCGCCGGGAAGCGTCTTGCCGCATAATCGATGCGTGACCAGTGGGTGGTCGCTTCCCGGTCCTTGAGAAGGCCCGCCTCAGCCGTCAGGAGGGCGCCGAGGCAGGCGGACGCGATGACGGTGCCTGCGTCATGGGCGGCCTGGATCATGGCGATGTCCTTGTCGCGAAGTGCGGTCTCCTCGGAAAAGTCCTCGATAGGCGGGATCACGAGATAGGAGCCCGGTGTCATGTCCGTCATGGGCTGCAGGTTGATCTGTCCGTTCTCCCATTGGTGGTGTCTGTTGGCACCGACCAAACGGACGTCGAATAACAGCTCGCCGGAAATGCGATTGGCCAGTCTGAACACCGACTGGCAGAGCAGCGCGTAGCTGACCGCCGCATGCTTGTGGAACAGGATGGCGATGCTGGTCGAGTTTGGCATTAATCACTCCAATAATGGCGAATTGGCCAATTGTGCATTCGTTGTGCCGTTATAAGATTTTGGCATTATTCTATCAAAGGAGTTGAAAATGCCAAACCAGAATTTCGTCGTCACGCTGATCAATGGACCAACGGTCCTGATCGAGTTCAGGGGCTTGCGGTTTCTGACTGATCCCACCTTCGACCACGCCGGATGCGAATATCATGGTGCCGTCACGCTCCGGAAAACCTCGGACCCGGTCATCGACCCGGGCTCGCTCGGTCCGATCGACGCTGTGCTGCTCAGCCACGACCAGCACAAGGACAATCTCGACGATTCAGGGCGGCAATTCCTCGAAAGCGTGCCTCTGGTGCTGACCACGGAGGTCGGCGCCGGGCGGTTGGGCGGTGCCGCCAGGGGGCTCGCGGTGTGGGACCATGTCGAGTTGACGGCGCCCGATGGCAGTACCGTCCGTGTGACCGCGACACCGTGCCGCCACGGACCGGCGGGCATTGAGCCGATCTCCGGCGACGTCATCGGCTTCATGATCGAGGCCGACGGCGTGAATCCGGTCTATGTGACGGGTGACACGGTCTATTATGAGGGCGTGGCCGAGGTCGCTCGCCGCTTTTCGCCCGGCCACATCATTGCGTTCACCGGTGCCGCCCAGGCGCGTGGCCCGTTCGACCTGACGATGTCGGTCAATGACGTGCTCGACACGGCGCATGCCTTCAAGGATGCGCTGGTCATTCCGGTCCACAACGAAGGATGGGAGCACTTCACGGAAACCGCTGACGTGCTGGTCGAGGCATTTACGACCTTCGGGATCAGCGACCGGCTGCGGACGATCGGACGCGGCGAGCGTGTGGCGCTCGCCTGAGACGAGAGGTGGTCAGACCCAGCCCTGCAGTTCCCGCCGGACGACATGTTCGAGGACGCGCATGCCGTCCTCGCTGTCGTTCAGGCAGGGGATGTGGGTGAATTTCTCGCCGCCATTCTCGATGAAGATGTGGCCGGCTTCTCCGGCGATTTCCTCGAGCGTTTCCAGGCAGTCGGACACGAAGCCGGGGTTCATCACCGCGATCCGTTTCACGCCTTCCTGGGCGAGCTTTTCCACCGTCTTGTCGGTGTAGGGCTGCAGCCACTCCTCCGGCCCGAAGCGGGACTGGAAGGTGATCATCAGCCGGTCACCCATGCCAAGCTTCTCGCGCAGCAGGCGAGCCGTCTTCATGCAGTGGCAGTGATAGGGGTCGCCCTTCTTGAAGTAGGACTGCGGAATGCCGTGGAACGAGGTGATGATCTTCTCCGGTTCCCAGTCCAGTGTCGCGAGGTGGCTGGTGACGGAATTGGCCAGCGCCTCGATGTAGACCGGGTCGTCGTGATAGGCCGGCACGGTGCGCAGCGCCGGCTGCCAGCGCATCTGCTGCAGTTTCTCGAAGGCCTTGTCATTGACGGTTGCCGTCGTCGATGCGGCATATTGCGGATAGAGCGGGAAGAGCAGGATCTTCTCGCAGCCGGCCTGCTGCAGCGCGTCTATCTTCGAGGCGATCGACGGCTGGCCGTAGCGCATGGCCCAGTCCACCGTCACGTTCGGCAGATCGGCGAGCGCAGTCGCCATCTTCTCGCCCTGGCTGCGCGTGTAGGTCCGCAGATAGCTTTCGTTGCGATCCTTGTTCCAGATCGACTCATAGGCCTTGCCGACCTTGCCCGGACGACGATTGAGAACGATGCCGTAAAGGATCGGGTACCAGAAGAGCCGCGACCACTCGATGACACGCCGGTCGGTCAGGAACTCTTCCAGATAACGGCGCATGGACTTGAAATCGGTGCCGTCCGGCGTTCCCAGATTGACGAGCAGGACGCCGACCTTACCGAATTTGACGGGCGGGTGATCGGACGGGAGCGCGGAGGAAGCGGTGAGCATTTCGATATCAGTCCTTTGACGGAGTCATGTGTAGGCTATCTAGAAAGAAAATCCGGCCCGGCAAAGCCCGGGCCGGACATTTGTCTGTCCTTATTACGGTCGGTTCCGGCGTTCCGATCACATTTTCGGAAGCGTCAGCTCCTTGCCGATCGAAATGACGTCCGGATGGCGCAGCTTGTTTTCCCTGGCGATCGCCGGCCACTTGCCGCCGTCACCGAGCTGCTCCTTGGCGATCGTCCAGAGGGAATCACCCTTCTTGACGACATAGCTCATCGACATGTCGGTCTTGGCCGGCATTTCCGACGTCGTGGTCGCCTCGGGCTTTGCCGGCGATTCCGTCGGAGTGGCGGTCTCGGCCTTCACCGGTGCCTCGGTCTTGGCGGGTGTTTCGGCCGGTGCCGCGGCTTCCGTCTTGGCCGGAGCAGCTTCTGTCGTGGCCTTCTTCTGGTCCTTGACCACTTCGGCGGCAGTTGCCGTTGCCGGTGCGGCCGTCGGCGCGACATAATCGGCCGGGGTCACGTCGGTGATGCGGTCGGTGCTGTCGATCGGCTGATACGGGCTATGAGCGGCAACGTAGTCCGCGACCACCGTTTCCAGGCCCGGACCGTAGTCGTAGGCATTCTGGGCTGCGGTTGCGAAGATCTTGTAGCCGTCGCCGCCGGAACGCATGTAGTTGTTGGTGGTGACGCCGTAGAGCTTCTCGGGATCGAGCGGCACGTAGGCATCCCCTTCCTTGACCTCGACGGAGACGACGCGGCTGCCGGCCGGCTTCGACCGGTCGAAACTGTATTTCAGGCCGGAGACCTGCGGGAAGCGTCCGGCGCCGTCCTCGATCTGGCTGAGGCCGTTTTCAAGCGCGGTCACAACGTCGGCGCCCTTCAGCTGCATGGTGGCAAGCGTGTTCTGGAACGGCAGGACCGTCAGGACTTCGCCCATGGTGACATCGCCGCCGTCGATCGACGCACGCAACCCACCGCCGTTCTGGATGGCGATCGTCATGCCCTGATCCTTGACGCGGTCGACCATGGCGTCGGCCACGAGATCGCCCATGGCGCATTCCCGGACGCGGCAGACCTTGCTCGACCCTTCGATCGGTGCGGTGCTGCTGCCGATGACCTTCTGGCGCAGCTCCTCGATCGGAGCGGCAAGTTCCTTGATGCGGGCAAGCACGGCTTCGTCGGGCTTGAAGCTCGCATCGATGAGGATCGGGTCGCCTTGGGCGGATTTCACCACGCCGTTGTCATCGAAAACGACGTCGAGATTGCCGAGATACTTGCTGTAGGAGGCGGCCTGGACGACCGGCACCTTATAGCCGCCCGGATTGTCGACCCAGGTCGGGTACGGCCCTTCCGCCTTCTCGTCCGTGTTCGACAGCAGGGTGTGCGAATGGCCGCCGACAACCACGTCGACGTCGGGGATCTTGGCGATGACGGCGAGATCGCGCGGATAGCCGACATGGGTCAGAGCGATGATCTTGTTGACGCCTTCGGCCTTCAGCTTCTCGACTTCGGCGCTGATGGCGTCCTGATCGACGGTGATGTCGATGTTCGGTCCCGGCGAAGAGAGTTCCGGCGTGTCGTTGGTGACGGCGCCGACGATGCCGACCTTCTCGCCGCCGACGGTCAGCACCAGCGAGGGAACGATGCGGTCCTTGATGGTGGAGTTGGCATTCGCCTTCACATTGGCGGTGACGACCGGGAACTGGATCTTGTCGAGGAAGGTCTTCAGCGAGTCTTCGCTCTCGTCGAACTCGTGATTGCCGACGGTCATCGCGTCGAACTTCATCAGGTTGAGGAATTCGGCCTCGGCGGCACCATGATAGGTCGTGAAGAACAGCGAACCCTGGAAATTGTCGCCGGCATTGAGGAGGATGACGTTCTTGCCTTCACCCTTCAGCGTGTCGCGCGTCTGGTTGATCGCCGTCAGCAGGCGGGCCGCGCCGCCGAAGCACTTGCCTTCGGTCTCGTCTTCGGCCGAGCAGGTGGAATCGTATTTGTTGATCGATTCGATGCGGGAGTGAAAGTCGTTGATGTGCAGGATATCGAGCTCGAAATCGGCAAATGCGCTGCCGCTCGACAGGGCAATCAGCGAGGCGCTGAACAGTCCCAGTTTCAATCGCGAAAACATGTGGCTCTCCTCTTTGTTCGGCCGAAGCCCTTATAGGCTGCTTACCTGCAAGCCTTTATGACGATTATTCATCGCTTCGGATGATGAGCAAGCCGGTTTTTCCCTTTTGGTCAAAAAATATGACTTCACAGGTTTGCTTATCGTAGTCCCGGGAGCGCGGCGACCTGCGGTTCGGCCATAAAAAAACTCCCGCCGGGCGGGAGTTTTTTCAGGACGACGACGGGTCGGTACGCGGCAGGACGTCAGCTGCGCCGTGTCAGCGAGAACTGGCCGCCGGATTCCGAGGTGCAGTTCAGCTGGCTGGGCGTCACCAGCGCGCAATTGACCTTGGAGGTCGTGTTGCGCACCATCGAGGTCAGGTTGATCTCGATAAGCTTGTCGTTGATCTGCGCGTAGGTGCCCGATGCCAGGAGCTGGTTGGTGTCCGTCGTCCGGGTGGCGAAGGAGCCGCCCTGGAACGTCGAGATCAGCCCGTTGGAATCCGCCCAGGTGCCCTCGATCGTCTGAACCCGCGGCTGAGGCGGCAACGGACGATAGTAGCTGCCGCCGGTCTGGCAGGCGGTGAGCGCGGTTGCGCAGAGAATGGCCGTGCCGGCAATCTTGAATTTCATGAAGTCTCTCCAGAAACAGAGTCCCGCCCTTTTCGGGCCTTTGTCCTGACCTTGCCGTGATGAACGGGCGAAAGCAAGGGTCCCCGGGCAGGCAACCCGTGGTTATCCGGAGGCAAGCAATTGATAGCGTTGCAAAAAGGCCTCAAGCGGAGACTTGAGGCCCTTGAATGCGGCGGTTCTGCTTAGCGAACCAGGATGTTCTGGAACTGCCAGGGGTCGCTTTCGTCGATTGATTCGGGAAAGAGACCGGGACGGCCTTCGAGCGGAGTCCAGTCGGTATAATGCCCCTCGACCGGGCCGAGATAGGGCATCTGCACTTCCAGGCAGCGCTTGTAGTCCATCTCGTCGGCCTCGACGATACCGGCCTTCGGGTTCTCCAGGGCCCAGACCATGCCGGCAAGCACGGCTGACGTCACCTGCAGACCGGTCGCGTTCTGGTAGGGCGCGATGCGGCGGGTCTCTTCCAGCGACAGTCGCGAGCCGTACCAGTAGGCGTTCTTCTCGTGGCCGTAGAGCAGCACGCCGAGTTCATCGACGCCGTCGACAAGTTCGTTTTCGTCGAGAACGTGCAGCACCGGCTGGGCATTGCCGCCATTGCCGAACATTTCGTGCAGCGACAGCACGGCGTCGTTGGCCGGATGGTAGGCGTAGTGGCAGGTCGGGCGGAAGGAAACGTCGCCGTCCTTGTCGCGGACCGTGAAGTAGTCGGCGATCGAGATGGATTCGTTGTGGGTGACGAGGAAGCCGTATTGCGGGCCGGGCGTCGGGCACCAGGTGCGAACGCGGGTATTGGCGCCCGGCTGCTCAAGGTAGATCGCCGCCTTGTTGCCCTTCTTGTGCTTCTTGGCGTTCTTCGGCATCCACTTCTCGTGCGTGCCCCAGCCGAGTTCCGACGGCTGCAGGCCTTCGGAGATGAAGCCTTCGACCGACCAGGTGTTCCAGAAGACGTTGAGCGGCTTCGGGTTGACGGAGCGCTGGGTGTCGCGTTCGGCGATGTGCACGCCCTTTACGCCGAGCTTCTTCATCAGCTTCGCCCAGCCTTCGCGGTCCTCGTGGTTGGGTTCCTCGAATTCGAGGCCGGTATCGTTGGCGAGATTGACGATCGCCTGCTTGACGAACCAGGAGACCATGCCCGGATTGGCGCCGCAGCAGGAAACCGCCGTGGTGCCGCCGGGGCGTTTTTCCTTTTCCTTGCGCACGGTTTCACGCAGCGCGTAGTTCGTGCGGTCGGCGTTCTTCATGTCCTTGTCGAAGTAGAAGCCGAGCCACGGTTCGACGACCGTGTCGATGTAAAGGACGTCGAGCTTGCGGCAGAGCTTCATGATGTCGAGCGAGGAGGTGTCGACCGACAGGTTCACGCAGAAGCCCTGGCCTTCGCCTTCCGTCAGCAGCGGCTTCAGGAGATCCTTGTAGTTCTCCTTCGTCACATGCTCCTGGATGTGGCGCACGCCGAACTTGGCGAGGATGCCAGTGTCGTCGGGCAGCGGGTCGATGACCACGAACCGGTTCATGTCGAAGCTGAAGTGCCTCCAGATCAGCGGCAGCGTGCCGCGACCGATGGAGCCGAAACCGATCATCACGATCGGGCCGGTGATTTCAGCGTAAACCGGGTAGGTCTGGTCTGTCATAATGCTTTTCTCCTGGGCAAAAGTGCCCTTGTTCATTCCGCTCTAATCACAGTCTTCTGACATAATAAAGACGGTTCTATCATGCCTGCTCCACCGCGCCGGCTTTTTCGGCTGCCAAACCGCGCAGAAACGCCACCAGCGGGTCGCGGAGCGTACGCAAGCCCTTGTAGGCGAGCTGGTCGTCGTTCAGGCCTTCGAGCAGTTTCGCCATGTTGGAAAGATGCTGCGCGGCATCCGGCCTTGCGGCGATTGCCGCCAGCGGATCGACGAAGACCCTGATGGTGAAGAGAATGTCGCCGGAGACCGGCAGCCGGCTCAGCGTCTGGCGTTCGGCACGGATGAAGTTCTTCATGGCCTCCGGGCCCGCCACGGCCGGGTCGCCGTCGATATGCCTGGAGACCGGTTGCGGCAGGGCGCCGTCACCCTTGATCGACCAGTTCATCCGTTCCACCGGCTTTTCGAAAAGAAGATTGTCGAAGATGCGGTTGACCAGCTGCGCGTTGCGGGTGCCATTCTGGAAGCCCGGTACGCCGGAATGAACGCCCTCCATCGGCTGGCCGAATTTTTCTGACAGTGACCAGGAGGATGGAAAGGTCACATGGGCGGCGACGATGTGCCAGCCCGTTTCCTTGCGCCGCATCAGGACCAGATCGTCCTGGACGAGGGATCCGGCGCGCAGCAGGGCTGGCCGGCTGGTGTCGGCGATGTCGACGTGGTGCCCGGCCATCTCGAAGACCGAACCTTGGCGATGATAGAGGCTAGCGTGCTGGCTCGCCAGATGATCGGCAAGACGCGCAAGGACCTCTTCCTGCGCCTGTTCCGTGTCGCTTTCCATCCGGAAAACCTCATCCAGGCCTTCGCGACAGACGCGGGCCTTTTCGTCGAGATAGAAGCCGATATCCGCGTCGGGTTCGATCCAGCGGGAGTAGTCGATGGGCTTGAGACCGATGCTGAAGGGCGTCGGCAAGGCGGTGTCTGGTGTGTAGATGGGCGCTTGTATCGTTGTGACCATTGGAGGAAATCCAGCTGAATTCCCATCAGACTATGACGCCGCCATCGTTACTGTCGAGATCAGTGAGGCGATATCTCTTCGCCGCCTCAGTCCTTCAGGCCTTCCAGACCGGAAGCGGTTATCGAGATGGCTGCTTCCGTAAAGTCGTATGTGGCAACGCCGTGTACGGCGAACGGATCACGCGCGCAGAATGCCTTGACGGCGTCGAGATCACCCCTTGCCAGCAGCACGCCGCCGGTGCGCGGCACCTTTCGGCCGGACGCGATCAGAACGCCGCTCTCATAGCCCTCCTTGAGCCATTCCATGTGCGCCTCCAGATGCGCCTCCACGGCTTCGATGGGCATGACATAGGTGAGCGAAACGATGATCATGGTGTTACCTCGTTGTGGTTTCCAGGTTGGTTGGCTCTGATCCGGGAAAGGTCTGTATCACTTGCGCCATTGCGCGCGAACAAGGCCGCGGAGTGAATTTCCGAGATAGATATTGCCGGCTGCAAGATCGTCCGGCGTCAGCTTTTGTTCTTGTGCCTCGCTCGTGCGAAGAAGCTCGCCTCTGAGCACGCCGGCGAGCAGGCCGGAGGAGAGGGGCGGCGTGAGGAAGTTACCGGGCGTGTGCTCGACAAAGAGACTGGTAATCGTGCCCTCGCAGAGTTCGCCTTTTTCGTTGAGGAGCAGAACCTCGTCCGCCTCCTCCCGGGAGTATTCCGAGCGGGCTGCGGCATAGACGTCGCGTTTCGATGTCTTGTGTTGAAGCAGGGGATTGTCCGAGCGAAGCCGCGTCTTCGCGATCTTCACGGTCCAGACCGTATCTGCGTGCAATCCTGCATGCGGCGCGGTCGTCACGTCGATCCTGCCGTCCGGGAAAAGCTCGAGGCGGACACGAAGGGTGTCGTCTCCCGATACGGCGGCAAGCAATGCCGGTTCGGCCCTTTCGCTGCCTGTGAAGCCAAGTGCCGCGGCGGAGGCTTTCAGCCGTTCGAGGTGCAGGGGAAGTCGGATGAAGCCGACCTCCGGTTCCCAGCGCAGGGTTTCGATCAGCGAGAAATCCATTGATCCCCCACGGCGAAGCGCGCCTTCAGCAGGCATTCCTCGTATTCGGCTTCGGCATTGGAATCGAAGACGATGCCGCCGCCGACATTGAAGATGGCCCGGCCATCATTGAACAGCGTCAGTGTCCGGATCGCCACGGAAAACCGCATGGCACCGGACGGCGAGACGAAACCGATCGCACCACAGTAGACGTCGCGCGGGCCGGCTTCGAGGTCATGCAGAATCTTCATCGCCCACATCTTCGGCGCACCCGTCACCGAACCGCAGGGGAAGAGGGCGGCGAAAATGTCGGTCAGCGTCGTCTCCGGAATGAGTTTCGCCTGAACGTGGCTGACCATCTGGTGAAGCGTCGGATAGGTCTCGACCTCGAAAAGCTTCGGAACGTCCAGAGTGCCGACTTCGGTGATGCGCGAGATGTCGTTGCGCAGGAGATCGACGATCATCCTGTTTTCGGCCTGAGACTTCTCGTCGGCCTTCATCGCCGCGATGATCTCTTCGTCTTCCTTTGGGGTTCCCCCTCTTCGGGCGGTTCCCTTCATCGGATGGGTCTCGATCCAGCCCTCGTCATCCGTGCGGAAGAAGAGCTCGGGCGACCGCGACAGGATGATCGGGCCGCCGAGATCGATCAGCGCCCCGTATTTCACCGGCTGGCGCTCGATCAGCGAATGGAAAGCGGCGAGCGGATCGCCGCTCCAGCGCGCCTCGACCGGCATGGTCAGATTGCCCTGATAGCAATCTCCCTTGCGCAGGTGTTCATGCAACTTGTCGAAGCGCCGGCGGTAGGCTTCGAAATCCCAGGCAGCCTTCGGCTCGGTGATGAAGGGTTCGTTTTCGACGCGTAGCCGCGCTTCGGCGAGTGGATGGTCGTCGGGTTGCGGCGCATCGAAGATGCCGAAGTTCAGGAGTGGCGTCTCGCGATTGTCCTCGATCAGCGGCGCGAGCTTGTCTTCGAAGACGTAGCCCGCCTCGTAGGACATGAAGCCGGCGAGCCACTTGCCGTCCTGCCTTGCCTTTTCCAGCCGCTTGAGTGCCGGCAGGATGTCGGACTTGCGCCGAACGCAGACGATCTCCTCCAGCCCGGCAAAGACGAGGCTTTGCCGGGTGGTGTCGTCCCGGAAGAGGGCGAAGGCTTCACGCATGCGGTATCAGGTCAGCAAGGCGGCCTATCCGTCAAGCGCTTCCAGTTCGTCGATCAGGCCTTCGATCATCGACAGCCCCTTCGACCAGAAGGCCGGATCGGAGGCGTCGAGGCCGAATGGCTTCAGGAGTTCGCTGTGATACTTGGTGCCGCCGGCCTTCAGCATCGCGAAATACTTCTCCTGGAAGCCGGTCTCGGCGTTCTGGTAGACCGCGTAGAGCGAGTTCACCAGGCAATCGCCGAAGGCGTAGGCGTAGACGTAGAAGGGCGAATGGATGAAGTGCGGGATGTACATCCAGTAATCCCGATACTCGTCCGTGATCGAGATCGACGGGCCGAGGCTGTCGCCCTGGACGGAGAGCCAGAGATCGCCGATCTGCTCCGCCGTCAGTTCGCCTTCCTTGCGCGCGGTGTGCACCTTGCGCTCAAATTCGTAGAAGGCGATCTGGCGGACGACCGTGTTGATCATGTCCTCGACCTTCTGGGCGAGCATGGCCTTGCGTTCGCGCTTGTCGCTCGTCTTGGCGAGAAGGGCGCGGAAGGTCAGCATCTCGCCGAAGACGGAGGCGGTCTCGGCGAGCGTCAGCGGCGTCTGGCACATCAACGCGCCCTGCGCGCCGGCCAGCACCTGATGGACGCCGTGGCCGAGTTCGTGGGCGAGCGTCATCACGTCGCGCGGCTTGCCCATGTAGTTGACGAGCACATAGGGGTGCACGGAGGGAACCGTCGGGTGGGCGAAGGCACCGGGCGCCTTGCCCGGGCGTGCCGGGGCGTCAATCCACTGTTCGTCGAAGAAGCGCTTCGCGATACCCGCCATGTCGGGGGAGAAGGCGCCGTAGGCGGAAAGCACGGTGTCTTTTGCCTGCGTCCACGGGATCACCGCGTTCGGGGTTTCCGGCAGAGGCGCGTTGCGGTCCCAGAAGTTCATCTGCTCCATTCCGAGCCACTTTGCCTTCATCTTGTAGTAGCGATGGGACAGGCGCGGATAGGCGTCACGGACGGCGGCGGCAAGCGCATCGACAACCTCGCGCTCGACCCGGTTTGCCAGATGCCGGCTGTCGGCGATGTCCTCGAAGCCGCGCCAGCGGTCGGAAATTTCCTTGTCCTTGGCGAGCGTATTGGTGATCTGGACGAAGAGCCGGCGGTTCTCCTTGAAGGTCTCGGCCAGCGCCATCGCCGCCTTCTTGCGGACCTCGCCGTCCAGTTCCTGCAGCATGTTGAGAACCGGTTCCAGGGGCAGCTTTTCGCCGTCGATATCGAAGCGCAGCTCCGCCATCGTCTCGTCGAACAGGCGGTTGAAAGCGGCGGCGCTGGTCATCGACTTTTCGAGGAAGAGCTGTTCCAGCTTGTCATCCAGCTGATAGGGCTTGTCCTTGCGCAGATCGACGATCCAGGACTTGTAGTGGGCGGCGGCCGGATCGCTTTCCAGGCAGGCGTCGATCACGGCGTCGTCGATGCGGTTCATTTCCAGCGTGAAGAACAGCAAACGGGCGGAAACATCGGTCAATTTGGCCTGGACGTCGCCGTAGAGCTTGCCGTTTTCAGGCTTGGACGTATCGCCGAAATAGGTGAGGCCGGCGAAGGACGCGATGCGTCCGAGCAGGTCGTCGAGCACCTCATACTCTTTCAGCGCCTGGCCGATACCTTCATCTCCGGTCTTCGCCGCGGCCTCGGCCAGCCGACCCTTCCAGCGCGCCTCGAAAGCCTCGGCCTTGTAGGCGGCCTCCTTGAGCGCAGACTTGAATTCGCCGGAGTCGGCGGAAGGGTAGAGATCGGTCAGGTTCCAGACCGGCAGATCGCCGAGTCCGGCCCCGCTTGCCCGCGCTTCGTCCGCCGCGCGGACAAGGAAAAGGGGATCGGCGGCCGGAATGTTCTTCATCGTCTTCAAGTCCTTCATGTTCATGCCGACGGCGCGCTGCCGTCCTCGTCAGCCCAAGAAGTAGTCAAGCCAGGCGGGCGGGGCAAGGCCGGAAGAAGACATGGTCTCATACGGAAACGGCAATCGCTAAAATGCGACCATTTCTCAAAACGGGATGTTCAATCGTTCATGGAAGAGTGCGATCGCCAGCCCTGAGCCTGTTTCAGGTTCGCAGCCGATTTGCAGGAGAGATAACAATATGTCCGCCCATGTTCTCGTTGCCGAAGATGATCCGATCCAGCGCCGCCTGCTGAAAAACGCGATCGAACGTCACGGGTATGTGGCCCACATGGCCGAGAACGGCCGCGAGGCGCTGGAATTCCTGCGCCGCGGCGAATACCAGGTCAACGTCATCGTGCTCGACCTGATGATGCCGGAAATGACCGGGCTGGAATTCCTCGACGCGTTGCGTCAGCGGGGAACGGAAATCCCGGTCATCGTCCAGACCGGGCAGGGCGGCATCGAGACCGTCGTGCAGGCCATGCGCGCTGGCGCCTTCGATTTCGTCGTCAAGCCGGTCTCGCCGGAGCGGATCGCCTCCGCAATCTCCAACGCCCTGAAGCTCGACCAGCGGGAAGCCTTCGCACGCGCCGGCCGCCGGCCGCGCACCGGACATATCTCGTTCGAGGACATCGTCTCCGCCAGCCCCGACATGCTGCGCGTGGTGGAACTCGCGGAACGGTCGGCCCAGTCGAACATTCCGGTCGTTCTCGAGGGCGAATCCGGCGTCGGCAAGGAACTTGTCGCCCGCGCCATCCAGTCTTCCGGTCCGCGCGCCAACCGTCCGTTCATCACCGTCAATTGCGGCGCGATCCCGCACAATCTTGTCGAAAGCATCCTGTTCGGCCATGAGAAGGGCGCGTTCACCGGCGCGACCGAGCGCCATAGCGGCAAGTTCGTCGAAGCCGATGGCGGTACGCTGTTCCTCGACGAGATCGGCGACCTGCCGCTCGAGGTTCAGGTCAAACTCCTGCGCGCTGTCCAGCAGGGCGAGGTGGAAACCATCGGCTCTGCCAAGCCGCGCCGCGTCGATGTCAGGCTGATCTCCGCGACCAACAAGGACCTGATCGAGGAGGTCAAGGCCGGCCGCTTCCGCGAAGACCTCTATTACCGCCTCAACGTCTTCCCGATCCATATTCCGGCCCTGCGCCGCCGCCGTGAAGATATTCCGCATCTCGTCCGCGTCTTCGTGCAGCGCTTTGCCGAGGAGCAGAAGCTCGACACGGTGCCGGAAGTCACATCCAGTGCGCTGGCATTGCTGACGGCATATGACTGGCCGGGCAATATCCGACAGCTCGAGAATGCGATCTTCCGTGCCGTCGTGCTCGCCAAGGACGGCCAGCTGACCGAGCATGACTTCCCGCAGGTCGCGGCTGAAATTCCCGGCGCGCTCAGTGACGAAGGCGTCTCTGTGCCGCCCGGCGGCTTCAAACCCCAATTGCGCTACAGCGCGCCGCCGGTCTATCCGGACTTTACCAGCCCCGCCGCCGCGGCGCCGGCCGAAGACAATCTTCAACCGGCGAAGGCGGATGCCACAGACGATTTTCCGGACAACGTGATTGTCAGCACCGATCCGCTCGGTGACGTCAAGAAGCTCGCCGAGGTCGAGGAGGAGCTGATTCGCTTTGCGCTGAAGTTCTATCGCGGCCAGATGAGTCGCGTGGCGCGCAAGCTCGGCATCGGCCGCTCGACGCTTTATCGCAAGTTGAGGGACTACGGTATCGATCCCGACGACCCCAAAAAAGATGCGGCATAAGAATTCATTAGGGCTTCCCCGTTAACCGTCGAGCAAGCCACATGGTGTATATCTCCCTAAATCTTGTTAGTGGATTATTCACTATGTCAGGAAGAAGTGGTAATCCGTGGCAAAATTGCCATTGTGTTACCGTATTTCAGCTTCATGTGAGACGGCATTGAAATTGTCTCTCGGACGGGGATCGAGTTGCAGGTTGTGACAGGTTACAAGCTGCCCGCAATGCACGGGCGGCCGGACTCTAGGCAAGTGCCAGCACGTAGCTTTTCGCTGCGGCAGGCCATGCTGCAGGTCCTGTGCTGGCTCATGCTCGTGTTTGCAGCGGCGCCAGTCTTCTTCGCGTCGGCCAATCATGCCGCCGCGGAAACACGCTCGCTGAAGATCTACTTCATCCACACCGGCGAGAAAGCCAACATCGTCTACAAGCGGAATGGTCGCTACGATCCCAAGGGATTGAAGCAGTTGAACTATATTCTGCGTGACTGGCGCCGTAACGAATCGACCAAGATGAACCCGCGTCTTTTCGACGTGCTCTGGCAGGTCTATCGCGAGAGTGGTTCCAACGGCTACATCAACGTCGTTTCCGGATACCGCTCGCCGGCCACCAATGCCATGCTGCGGTCGCGGTCCAGCGGTGTCGCCAAGGAAAGCCAGCATATGCTCGGCACGGCCGTGGACTTCTTCATTCCCGGCGTTCCGCTTTCCAAGATTCGTGAACTTGGCATGAAGCTGCAGGCCGGCGGCGTCGGTTACTATCCGCGCTCGGGTTCGCCTTTCGTGCACATGGATGTCGGCAACGTCCGCGCTTGGCCGCGCATGACGCGCCAGGAACTGGTCCGACTTTTCCCGAATGGACGCACTTTGCACATTCCCGCCGACGGCAAACCTTTGCCGGGGTATGAACTCGCGATGGCGGACTACAAGAAGCGACTGAGTTCGAACAGTGTCGTGATTGCCGACAAGGGCGGCGGAAAGTCGAGAGGCAAGACATTGCTCGCGGCCTTGTTCGGAGGCGGCGACGAGGACGAGGGCGAGGATGTGGGCGATGCGCCCGCCGTAGCCCCGGCCCCGGCACGGCCTGCCCCGCAGGTTGCCGAGCAGGCTCCCATTCAGGTCGCTTCGGTTGAACTTCCAGGTGTCGACGGCATAGAGCCGCCCGTGCCGCTGTTGAGACCTTCGCTCAAGGATGCGCCCGCCAATATCGCAGTGGCAGCCGCACTCGTGCCGCCGGCGCATAACGCAGCCGAAGACGCGCTTGCCGCAGCCATGCCGGAGAGCCCGGCAGATGCCGGCGAGGAATATGCCGATCTGGCGGACTACGATGACATTCCGGTCCCGACTTTGCTGGCGGCCCGTGGCCTGCCCGGCGGTGCCGATCAGGGCAACATGACGGCGAGCGCCGACGACGGACAGTGGAATCGCTTTGGCGGCGATGCTCCGGCGCCGCAGGAACGCCCCGCCTATCAGGTTGCCTCGCTTACGCCTGCCGAATTGCGCAGCGCCGGCCTTTCCGCAGACGAGGTCGCCTCCTGGGGCAAGAAGCAGCAGGCCGGACATGTCCAGCATGCAGATCAGATCCTGACGGCTGCCGTGCTGAAGAGCGGCTTCGAGCAGGCGCCGATCATGACTGCCTATGCCGCGCCTGACCCGGTCAAGCAGGTGATCAAGCAGAACAACGGTCTCGGCGATGCCTTCGATGTTCCTGAAGCGGCCGACGACAGCCTTGCCAAGGGACTGCCCGTCAAGGGTGCGCGCCCTGACACGGCCGAGGCGATCGTTGCCCGTGTCGGTGACGACAAGGTTCGCGTCGAGTTGACCAAGAAGATGCTGTCCGAGTGGGCGGTTGCCAATGCGATTGCTCCGGATGGCGCCGGTGTCATCAAGGCGCCCCGCTTCGCCGGCGACGCCATGCGCCGCAGCCCGGCCGCAGCGCGGGGTACCGGTTTCTCGACACAGACGCAGCCGATCGATGCCGGACGCTTCAGCGGATCTGCAGACGAAATGCTCTGAAGCATCCGATCCTGCTCAAGGACATGAAAAAAGCCGCCTCAAGGGCGGCTTTTTTGTCTTCGGCTCCTGAACCGGATTATTCTTCCGGCGGCGCTTCGATCATGCCGAGCGCATGCAGGTAGGTGTCGAGGATCGCTTCCTGTTCCAGGCGCTCGTCCTTGTCCTGCTTGCGGATCGAGATGACCTTGCGCAGCACCTTGGTGTCGTAGCCCATGGACTTGGCTTCGCCATAGACGTCCTTGATGTCGTCGGCGATCGTCTTCTTTTCTTCTTCCAGCCGCTCGATGCGTTCGACAAAGGCGCGGAGCTGGTCGCGGGCAAGCCCGTGAGCATCAGACATGTCTTACTCCTGTTTGATGTGAATTCGGTTTGGTAGCGTCACCTGCCGCGAACGGGCGGCAAGGTCAAGCAGATTTCCGGCCGAGGCTGCTATTCCTTCGGTCTGTTGCGCTCGAACGACTGCAGATCCGCGGCGCTTGCCTCCTGCTGGTGGAGGGCTTTCCAGTCCTCGTAGGGCATGCCGTAGACCATTTCGCGCGATTCGTCCTTGGATACGTCGAGGCCTTCGACCTCGGCGGCCTCGCGATACCAGTTCGACAGGCAATTGCGGCAGAAGCCGGCGAGATTCATGAGGTCGATGTTCTGGACGTCGGTGCGTTCGCGCAGGTGATTGAGCAGACGGCGGAATGCGGCGGCCTGCAGTTCGATTTCCTCTTGCGGCGTCGGTTTGGTCATCGTGTCGCTCTCCTTGTTTTCCGGTCAGCCTTGCGGGTAGGGGCCCGTGCGTGACGGTTGCAATTCTACCGCATGCAGGGATGGCTCGGCGTTCATCGTTTCAAACAGCGGCGCCAGCCGCTCCGCCCAGGCATCGATCCCCGCCTCATCGCCGATCAGGTCCTGGCGCACCTCGAGAAGCGCGTGCGGGATGCCCCGCGACATGCAGTGACGGTACATGCAATCACCCTTCAGCGCACCGTCATAGGGCTCGTTGTCGCCGACCAGTATGTCGCCGGCTTGCGACAGGAGGTCGATCAGCATTTTCGGTGCGCGCGGGTCGTTATCCCACAGGACGGCCGCATGCCAGGGGCGGGGCGTCTGCTTCCAGAACGGCGTATAGGAATGGAGCGAAAGCACCAGCGGCGCCTTGCCGCAGGCCTTTGCGGTGCGCGAAATCAGCGCACTGACCGCCTCATGGTACGGCCGGTGGAATGTCTCGACCCGGTAGTTCCATTCTTCCTCGGTGATCGGATGGTTGGCCGGGATGATCGCGCCGTCGGATATCTTCATGATCAGGGTCGGATCGTCCTCGCCACGGTTTGGATCGATCAGCAGCCGGGAAAAACACCCCATGATGGCCGGAACGCCGAGCATTGCCGACAGCCGCCGTGTGAGCCCTTCCACGCCGATGTCGAAGGCGATGTGCCGCTGGAAGGCGCTGTCGGGAAGTCCAAGAGAACCATACTGCTCCGGCAGGCCATTCATGGCGTGATCGGCAACGAGGACCATACCTTTGTCATAGTCGCCATCTAGCAATTCGAATGGTGAGAATTCACGCATGGGGCACATCCTGAAATGATAAGGCGCCTTTATTTACATGAGCCCGGAGGGCGTGCAAGCGCCGCATTCCAACGTCCGGGATACCGCCTTGCGCATGTCCCGGACCATTTATATCGATTAAACTGGCGTTGACTTTCTACAATGGCCGTCGCATGAAGACCCAAATGCTTAGCCACGGAGTTTCCCTGATCATCGTGCCACAGCGCTATTCAAAATACGGGCGGGGGCTGTCACGCTATGGCCTGCGTGTAGTGCTCGCGCTTCTCGCTCCGATTTTCTATTTTTCGGCCCCGGCCGCCCATGCCGACTTCCGCGTCTGCAATGGCACGGGGAACCTGGTTGGCGTCGCCATCGGCTACCGCACCGACAAGGGATGGGTGAGCGAGGGATGGTGGCAGGTGCCGGCAGCCGCCTGTGCGACCCTGATCGAGGGAGACCTCCAATCCCGCTATTACTATCTTTATGCCGAGGATGCGGCGCGCGGTGGGCGCTGGGCCGGCGACATCAATATGTGCGTTGCCGAGGATGAGTTCAAAATCCTCGGAGTCAACGACTGCTATGCCCGTGGCTATCAGAAGATGGGCTTCAAAGAATATGATACGGGCCGTCAGGGTAGCTGGATGGTCCAATTGTCTGACACTCCCGGGACGCAAGAAAGTCAAAACTGATGAAGCGTAATCGCAAGGTAAAAATTCTCGCCACTTTGGGGCCGGCCTCGAGCGAAGAGGACATGATCGAAAAGCTGCACCAGGCGGGTGCAGATGTCTTCCGCATCAACATGAGCCATGCCAGCCACGACGTGATGCGCACGCTCATCGGCCGCATCCGCAGCGTCGAGAAGCGCAGCGGTCGTCCGATCGGCATTCTCGCCGACATTCAGGGACCGAAGCTGCGCGTCGGCAAGTTCGCCGACACCAAGGTCGAACTGAAGATCGGCCAGACCTTCACGCTCGACAACAAGGACGTTCCCGGCGACGAGAACCGCGTCTTCCTGCCGCATCCGGAAATCCTCGAATCGGTCAAGCCGGGCCAGCGCCTGCTGATCGATGACGGCAAGCTGCATCTGCGCGCTGAAATATGCGATGGCACCTCCATCGTCTGCACGGTCGTTTCCGGTACCACGATTTCCGACCGCAAGGGCGTGAGCCTGCCCGACACGATGCTCGGCGTTGGCGCGCTGACCTCCAAGGACCGTGCGGACCTCGACGCGGTTCTGGCCACCGGTGAAGTTGACTGGGTTGCCCTGTCGTTCATCCAGCGCCCCGAAGACATTGCCGAAGTGCGCAAGATCGCACGCGGCCAGGTTGGCCTGATGTCGAAGATCGAGAAGCCGCAGGCCATCGAGCGGATCGACGAGATCATCGAGCTTTCCGACGCGCTGATGGTCGCCCGTGGCGACCTCGGCGTGGAAATGCCGCTTGAGACGGTTCCCGGCCTGCAGAAGCAGCTGATCCGCGCTTGTCGCCGCGCGGGCAAGCCTGTCGTCGTCGCCACCCAGATGCTGGAATCGATGATTTCCGCTCCGGTGCCGACGCGCGCCGAAGTCTCCGACGTCGCGACCGCCGTCTTCGAAGGCGCGGACGCCGTCATGCTGTCGGCCGAGTCCGCTTCAGGCGCCTATCCGGTCGAAGCCGTCGAGACCATGGCGAAGATCGCCAGCAAGGTCGAGCTTGACCCGCACTTCCACGGCATCATCTATGCGCAGCGGCCGCAGCCGCAGGCTACCGGCGCCGACGCGATTTCGCTCGCAGCCCGCCAGATCGCCGAAACGCTGAACCTTGCCGCCATCGTCTGCTACACCGCGTCGGGCACCACCGGCCTGCGCGCCTCGCGCGAGCGTCCGGAAGTGCCGATCATCGCGCTGTCGCCTATCATCCAGACGGCGCGCCGCCTGTCGATTTGCTGGGGTACGCATTGCGTGGTCACGCAGGACGCTTCCGACCTTGACGACATGGTCAACCGCGCCTGCCGCATCGTTGCCGCCGAAGGCTTCGGCAAGCCTGGCGACCGCGTCATCATTTCCGCCGGCGTTCCGCTCGGCACGCCTGGTGCGACGAACATGCTGCGCATCGCCTATATCGGTTCGGACGGACAGAGCGGCGTCTGAGCCGCTTCCCAAATATCCGATGACGTGAATTCGAAAGCCCCGCCATTGTGCGGGGCTTTTGCTATTTTGTCGCCAGTGGGGCTGTAAAGGTCCGGGCCATGTCCTGAAGATCGCGCTGGTGGCCGGCGATCTTCTCGATCGCGGCAATCGCGATGTCGGTGGCGATGTAGTCCGGCTTGTGGCCGAGATCGCGGATGGTGACGAGTTCCGCATTCGCAATGTCACGGACCAGTCCTACGGAATGGATGTCGGCGAGCACGATATCGTCGCTGTCGCCCGTAATGACGATCGTCGGAGCGGAGATGGTCGGATAGGACGGCGCGGCGCCTGTGACATAGTCGAGGAGGTCGGCGACATCCCTGGCATTGTTGCGAAAGGTCGCCGGGCGCAAAACCAGCGCTGGCGCGGTGCGCTCATGATAATCAGATGGCTGCGGATTGGGATGAAAAACCGCGCGAATCGCGCCGTGCATCCGCATCAGGCCGGCGGGCACCGCAAGCGTCCGAGAAAAAAGCCAACCCAGAACCGGTAGCGCCGTCAGCGTGTAGTACCAGTCGACGCCGCCCGGCCACGGGTGCGTGGCGGGTGACAGAAACAGAAGCCCTGCCGTTTTCTTTGGCGCCACCAGCGCGAAACTCGCGGCGATCGCACCGCCAAAGGAGTGGCCGCATATGATCGCCTGCTCGATGCCGTAGCGCTCCATGAGGGTGGCGATGGCGCGCGCCTGTCCATCCGGCGTATCGTTCTCCGGCCCGCCCCGTTCGGAATGGCCATGGCCGGGCCGGTCGACGAACAGCATTTCGGCGCGGGCGGCAAGCGGTGCCAGGAAGGGCGTCATCTGGTCCAGGCAATTGCCGCTGGCGCCATGGATGAAGACGAGCGGCGGCAGGTCGGCGGTGTCGGGTCGCGGCACATGGACGGCATGCAGGCGGTATCCGCCGACATCGACAAGATTGCCCTGCGGCGGAAAGCGTCGCGTGATCCTGCGCGCCACGATCCAGGAAAAGACCAGGAGAAGAAGGAGCGTCAGCAGGACGGCAAGCAGGATGAAGACAGGGATGGAAGGCAAGGGGAGGGGACCGCGCTTGGGGCTATGGGATCAGGTACGCTGGCCGGCGAGCTTCTCCGAGATGTCTTCCATATTCTTGCGGGCTTCCTTGCTCGCCGGGAAGATTTCGAGATATCGCTGCCATGCCTTCAACGCCATCTCGTCATCGCCGATCTGGGTCATGATCTCGGCCATGCCGGCGATCGCGCCGAAATGACGGGGTTCCAGTTCCAGCGTCTTCTGGATGTCCGCCATAGCCTTGCGGTAGTCGCCCATCGTGTAGTGAACAGTGGCGCGGCGGTTCCAGCCCTCGGCAAAATCGGGCTTCAGCAGCGTGACCTGGTCGAGAAGGTCGAGGGTTGCGTCGGGGCTGCCTTCGGTGATGGCCTTGGTGGACTGATCCATCAGCAGGTTGACCGTGGGGCTGCCGGAATCGGTCAGCAGGCGACGGATCTGACGGGAGATGTCCTCTGCCTTGCCCGCATCGCGCTCACGCTTCAATTTCAGGAATAGCGAATCGAGTTGCTCGGCCTGCGTCAGACCGCTGGTATCCGGTTCTTCGATTCGGGCTGTGTCGTCGACGCAAAAGGCCGGTGTTGCCGCCAAGGGGCAAGCCAGTATTGCTATCAGGCAAAATGACAAAGGGCGCATGGCGGTCATGGTATCCGCAAAGCGCCCAATATCAAATGAAATCTGCCTGTCATCATGCCGCGCGGCAAAAGTCCTGTCGCGCAAGCCTGCCGATCTCGCGGCCAGCCGCCGGTCATGCCGGCGGCGCGGCAATCAGCCCTGACGGGCCTTGAAGCGCGGGTTCTGCTTGTTGATGATGTAGATACGACCCTTGCGACGAACCAGACGGTTTTCGCGGTGACGGGCCTTCAGCGCTTTGAGCGAATTCTTGATCTTCATTTTCTTAATCCGCGTTTCTCAGTGGGGATGCCTCTCGGCGCTCCCGGTCTCTAAACAATCAAAAGCGCGCCGGTCGGAAAAGCCTTTGGCGCGCCCCTCGAAAAGTTGACAGGCAAATACCCTGTAGGCCTGGGCCTGTCAACCGGCCTTCAAGCCTTTTCCTGCCCGTTTGCACCGGTCAGCCGGGTCACGTGACCCATTTTCCGGCCGGGGCGGGCCTCGGTCTTGCCGTAGAGGTGGACAAGGGTGTCGCTCGTCTTCAGCCAATCGCCGAGATCGTCGATGTCGTCGCCGATCAGGTTCTGCATCACGCAGTCGGAGTGGCGTGCCGGATCGCCGAGCGGCAGGCCCGCGACGGCGCGAATGTGCTGCTCGAACTGCGAGACGATGCAGGCGGCTTCCGTCCAGTGTCCGGAATTGTGCACCCGCGGCGCGATCTCGTTGGCGATCAGCGTGCCGTCCGCAAGGACGAAGAATTCCATGCCGATGACGCCGACATAGTCGAGCGCGGAGAGCAGGCTTTCCGCAGCCTTCAAGGCGACGGCCTGCGTCTGCGCGCCGATCCTTGCGGGCAGCGTCGACGTATGCAGGATGCCATCGCGATGGACGTTTTCCGCGGGATCGTAGGCGCGAACCGCTCCATCCGTTCCCCGGGCGGCGATGATCGAGACTTCGCGCTCGAACGGGACGAAGCTTTCGAGGATGAGCGGCACGGAGCCGAGAGCCTCGAAGGCGCCGGCGGCGCTCTCCTCGGGCCCCTTGAAGACGCGCTGTCCCTTGCCGTCATAGCCGAGCCGGCGGGTCTTCAGTACGCCCTTGCCGCCGAAGTCGGCCAGCGCCGCTTCCAGGTCCGTCTGGCTGTCGACGGCGTGGAAGCGGGCGGTTTCGATCCCGCAGCCGTTCAGGAAGCGCTTCTCAGTCAGTCGGTCCTGCGCCACTTCCAGCGCCTTTGGTGGCGGATAGACGGGCACGCTTGCGGCAAGCGTCTCGGCCGCGGAGACCGGCACGTTCTCGAACTCGTAGGTGACGACGTTGCAAAGGCTCGCCAGTTCGGCAAGGGCCGCCGGATCGTCATAGGCCGCGGTAATCTGGCCGTTGGCCAGCTGGGCGGCCGGACAGTCGGGCTGCGGTTCGAGGATGATGGTGCGATAGTTCAGCCGCGCAGCGGCCATCGCCAGCATGCGGCCAAGCTGCCCGCCGCCGATGATCCCGATCGTTCTGTCTTTCATTACACGTCGTCCATGGGGTATTCGGCGACCGCCTCGCTCTGGCGCGTGCGCCACTGGTCGAGGGCGATCGCGACATCCTCGTCGGTCAGCGCCAGCACGGCGGCGGCGAGAAGGGCTGCATTGACGGCGCCGGCCTTGCCGATCGCCAGCGTTCCGACGGGAATTCCGGCCGGCATCTGGACGATGGAGAGCAGGCTGTCCTGTCCGGAGAGCGCCTTCGACTGCACCGGTACGCCGAAGACCGGAAGCGGGGTCATGGCGGCTGCCATGCCCGGCAGATGGGCGGCGCCGCCGGCACCGGCGATGATGACCTTGAAGCCTTCGTCGCGAGCACCCTTTGCGAAGGTGACAAGCCGGTCGGGCGTGCGGTGGGCGGATATGATCCGGGCGTCGTATTCGATGCCGAGCGCCTCCAGCGTGTCGGCCGCATTCTTCATGGTTTCCCAGTCAGACTGGCTTCCCATGATGATGGCGATCGGCGGTCGTTCCGCACTGGTCATATGTCGTCCTCTTTCAAGCTGTTTAGGCAATGATGTCGGGGATGATCTGATCTTCCAGCTTGCTGATCTTGTCCTTGATGACAAGCTTCTTCTTCTTCATGCGCTGGATGCGAAGGGCTTCGCAGCCGACCTGAATCATGGCGTTGATGGCGGCATCGTAGTCTTCATGCTCCTGGCGCAACCTTGCGACCGCCAGCCGAATTTCCGCCTGTTCCTGATCCGCCATTCCTGTCCCCGCCTCTCACGTCACAATGCCCTGCAAGCCGGTTCCCCGGCATTTGCGGCAAGCTCCTATCACTAAAACGTGCATTCGGGAAGTTATCTGAAACAGCTGTTCCGCATTTTGCGGAAGGTGAGGTCGCGGGAGGCCTTGGCAGCCTTGACGAACGGTCGGTAACCTTCCGTTAGGGATGGCTGTAGAAAGCGGGAAAAAATTCATGCGGCTGTCAAATTGCCTTCAAGAATCCACGAAATCGCCTTCGACAAGGGGGGGATCTTGTGGCACATTTCTCCTGTTAAAACCTGAAGCCACGGTCAAGTGTGGCCGGGATAGGTTAGGGAAGGAAGGACAGTAAAAATGACCATACAGGCTCATCTTGCATCGCTTGAACAAAAGCACGACGCTCTCGAGCAGGAACTGCACCAAGCGCTTATGTCCGTATCCAGTGACGACCGCGAAATTGCCGAGATCAAGCGCCGCAAGTTGCGCATTAAGGACGAGATGGAGCGCATCAAGAGCTCCACGCGGCACTAAGTCGAATTCTGTATGTGTGTTTACTCGGCTTTCCGGCATTTCGACCGGGAAGCCCGCCACCCGGCCCAGGAGGCCGGCCTCGATGAGGCCAGTTAGGGGTGGATTTGCCGGATAGATAGTCCGGCCCTTCAAAAAGCCGGTTCTGGGCGTCCGCTGTTGCCGTAGTTCACGCCCAGAACTGGTCCAGCCAGAGATTGAGCTTCATGAAGCCCTGGCTGTTGACGGCGTAGATGCGCCGGGTTCCTTCGGATTTCACGGAAACGAGGCCGCTTTCGAGCAGGGCCTTCAAGTGCTGGGAGACGGCCGGCCGGCTGATCGGCAGGCCCTCGGCCAGTTCGTTCACCGTCCTTGGTGCGCGCCTGAGCTCCTCCAGCAGGTAACGCCGGTTCGGATCCGCAATCGCACTGAAAGGATCGGTGTTGGACATGGGGTCGAACTTACGGGAAAGCCCATGGGCGGGCAAGAATATTTGTGCGCTGCAGCGAGAAAAGCCTGCACCTCGTCCCGGGGCTACCATTGCAGTCCGTCGTAGAACAGTTTGGTCGCGGCGATCAGCACCATGACATACATGAACGGGTAGAAGAACTGCGGTTTCATGTGCCGCACCGCCCAGGCGCCGATCATGGTGGAGACGAAGGCCACCGGCAGAAGAAGAACGGACAGCGACAGGTTTTGCGTATCCAGTTCGCCGAGCGCGAAATAGGGAAGGACCTTGATTGCGTTGACGATTGCGAAGTAGCGCACGCTGGTGCCGGTATAGGTCTTCGGGTCGAGCTTCAACGGCAGGACGTAGATCTGGAAGGGCGGGCCGCCGGCATGCGCGACGAAGCTGCCGTAGCCCGACAGCGTCATCCACAGGGTGGCGAGCGCCGGACGCTGCCCCTTGGGCTTGACCTCGACATGCCGTTTCGGCCCATAGGTGTCATAGAAGAACTTCAGTGCGAAGACGATGGTGATCGCGCCGATGACGAGCCGCATGATGTTCGGCGAGACATAGGCCGAGGTCGCCCACCCAAGCGCAATGCCGATGACGGCTCCCGGCAGGCAGATGAGAAGGGTTTCGCGGTGGTTGTGGCCGCGCCAGGCCCAGAGCGCGACCAGATCCATGACAATCAGGATCGGCAGGAAGATGGCGGCGGCCTGAACCGGCGGCATGACGAGCGCGAGCAGGGGCACGCCCATCAGCCCCATGGCGCCCCCCATCCCGCCTTTCGACAGGCCGACGACGGTCACGGCGGGAACGGCCGCGAGGAAGAAAGTTATGTCTGGAAGAGTCACGGCGGGCCGTATTCCGGTTGATCAATTGGTGAGAGAGGTCTATCGGATTTGCATGGATAAGACGAGGGGCGATCTGTTCAAATGCGGTTCCTCCTCGGCTTCACTGACATGAATGCCGTGAGATTGCAGAGGGTAACATATGGCCGGCGCCGACAATCGTTGCAGACTTGTTCTCGTGGTTCCGGACATAGCGGAAACGTCGATCGCGGTGAAAGCCGTCGCCGACGCGCTGCGCGGCGGAGACGTGGCGTCGGTCATCGTGCCGCAATACGGCATGACCGACCGCGACTTTCAGGACTATGCCGAAAAGCTCGTCCCGCTCATCCAGGAAGCCGGCGTTGCCGCATTGATTGCCGGTGACAGCCGCGTTGCCGGCCGCGCCCGTGCCGACGGCCTGCACATCGAGGCCGATTCGCAGGCGCTGGCGGACGCGATCGAAAAGCATTCGCCGAAAATGATCGTCGGCAGCGGCAACATCCCGGACCGTCACCACGCCCTGGAAATCGGCGAGTGCAATCCGGACTACGTCTTTTTCGGAAAGCTCGACGGCGATATCCGGCCGGAAGCGCATCCGAAGAACGTGGCGCTCGGCGAATGGTGGGCCTCCATGGTCGAAATCCCCTGCATCGTGATGGGCGGCACTTCGATTGAGTCCATCGTGTCCGTCGCCGAAACCGGAGCGGAGTTCGTGGCTCTGCGGACGGCTATTTTCGGGGATCTGGCCGCAGCCGCGCGCGCGGTCGCGGAGGCAAACGCGCTGCTTGACGAAAAAGCGCCACGGTTTGGCGATTGAACGTTGGCATGATGCTCAGATTTGCCCGTTCTTGCTTGTTTCTCGCCGTGCTCGGCGCCCTTCCCGGTTCGGGTGCGCTGGCGGCCGACGATAGTCTGGGCGGATTGTTGCTCGAAGACGACGGTGGGTTCGCGCAGCCGCTACACAAGGGCGCAAGGCCCGGCGCGGCTTCGGGCGACGAGAATGACCTGTTGCAGAGAATGGGTATCGAGCCGCCGGTGGGCGACGGTGGAACGCTTGTTCCAGACGCGCGATCCGGGAGGGTCGGTGCGGCGGATCGGGCGACGATCCTTCACCAGATGGCCGAAGGCCTGCCCGACCTACCCGCTGAAAAGCCGTTCACCGGTGTTGTCGACGAGGCCTATGGCGCTTACCAGCGCGGGCTCTATGTCACCGCCCTGCAGAAAGCGCTGCCGCGCGCACAGCTTGGCGACGCGGTCGCCCAGACCCTGGTCGGCGTTCTCCTGTCGCGCGGCCTCGGCGTGCCCCGCGATGCCAAGGCTGCGGCCTTCTGGTTCAAGCAGGCGGCCGAAAACGGCGATCCTCCGGCCATGTTCCGCTACGCGCTGCTCCTGATCGAGGGCCAGGACGTTCAGCGCGACAAGGCAAAGGCCGACGAGATGATGAAGAAGGCCGCGGAGGCAGGCAACGCGTCGGCGCAGTTCAACTACGCCCAGATGCTTGTTGCCGACAATCCGGGCGAGCGCGGGCTCGAACAGGCGTTGCCCTATTACGAGAAATCGGCCGAGCAGGGCATCGCGGATGCGCAATATGCCGTTTCGCAGGTCTACATGTCGCTGCCGGATATTCCGGAGGAAAAGCGGGCGAAGGCGCGGGAGTGGCTCTTGCGCGCGGCGCGGGCCGGTTACGATACCGCGCAGCTCGACATGGGCGTCTGGCTGGTCAACGGCGTCGGCGGGCCGCGTGACTTTGACAAGGGGTTTCAATGGCTGAGGATCGCGGCGCTCCGCGGCAATGTCGCGGCCCAGAACAAGCTCGCCTATCTCTACATCAATGCGCTCGGAACACGGCCTGATCCGATCGAGGCTGCCAAGTGGTATGTCCTGTCGCGCCGCGCCGGGCTTGCCGATCCCGGGCTCGAGGATTTCTACCTTGGCCTGACCGACGAGCAGCAGAAGCAGGCGATCGACGCCGCAAACAAGTTCCGGCCCGTCTGATCTGGATATCGGTTCACATGCCATCTCCGGCGACGCGCTTTCGGGCAGAACGAACTGGAAAGCCGGAAGGCGATCGTATATTCCGGGCATTCGGCAAATCACGGAAGTCATCGCCATGCTGTCAGAGCTCGACCGGATCGACGTCAAAATCCTGAAGCTGCTTCAGGAAAACGGCCGCCTGACGAATGCCGATCTCGCCGATCTCGTCGGTGTCAGCCCGGCAACCTGCCATCGCCGCACGCAGCGCCTGTTCGATGAGGGCTATATCCAGACCGTGCGGGCCATGGTCTCGCCGCAGAAGGTCAATCGTGGCGCCCTCGTCATGGTCGGCGTCGTGCTCGACCGATCGACGCCGGACAGCTTTGCCGAATTCGAAAAGGCCGCGCGCTCGCTGAAATTCGTGCTCGACTGCCATCTCGTGGCCGGCGATTTCGACTATTTCCTGAAGATCCGCGCGCAGGATATGGCGGATTTCAACCGCGTCCACGGCGAGCAACTGATCGCGCTGCCGGGCGTGCGCCAGACGCGGACCTTCTTCGTCATGAAGGAAGTGATCGACAACGCGCCGCTCGATTTCTGAGCCTCTTGGCCGCCAAGGCTTGAATTCCGGGCCGTTTTGTGGTCTTGAACCCGCCGATCATTCAATCCGCATCGACGAAGACAGCTTTCCGGGCTCGTGGAGCCGAAGCTGCACGATCAGTTCTCAAGGATAAGAAGCCTCATGGCCCGCTCCGCTCTCCTCAATGTCATGGTTCAGGCCGCCTTCAAGGCTGGCAAGTCGCTGGCGCGCGATTTCGGCGAGGTGCAGAACCTGCAGGTGTCGCTCAAGGGTCCCGGCGATTATGTGTCTCAGGCAGACCGCAAGGCCGAGAAGATCATCCGCGACGAACTCCTGAAGGCACGCCCGACCTACGGCTTCCTCGGCGAGGAAAGCGAAGAGATCATCGGCACCGACGGCGCGCACCGCTGGATCGTCGATCCGCTCGACGGCACCACGAACTTCCTTCACGGCATTCCCTGCTTCGGCATCTCGATCGCGCTCGAGCGCAATGGCGAGATCGTTGTCGCCGTCGTCTTCAATCCGGCGACGGATGAGCTCTACACGGCTGAAAAGGGCGGCGGCGCCTTCGTCAACGACCGCCGCATGCGCGTTGCCGCGCGCCGCGAGCTGTCCGATGCCGTCATCGGCTGCGGCGTGCCGCATCTCGGCCGCGGCCATCATGGCCAGTTCCTCGTCGAGCTGCGCAATGTCATGGGCGAAGTCGCGGGCATCCGCCGCATGGGCGCGGTGTCCATCGATCTTGCCTATGTGGCCGCCGGTCGCCTCGACGGTTTCTGGGAAACCGGGCTGCAGGCGTGGGACTTAGCGGCCGGCCTGTTGCTGATTCGTGAAGCCGGCGGCTATGCGACCGACATGGACGGCGGAACGAAGAGCCTGGAAACGGGCGCCGTGCTCGCCGGCAACGAGCATATCCATCGCGCACTCGGCGAAGTTTTGAAGCGCCCGATCGCAAAAGCGTGAGCCGGGCTCGGCAAATCGGCCAATTCGTCGGCCGCGCGACGAAGTTTTGCGCGGCTTTTCCCTTCAATTTTCCACGATTTTCTAATAGCCTCCGGCGCACTGGTTGCGGAGGCGAATGAAATATGGCGAGATTTGGACTGTCTGGCTTTGGTAAGTCGGATCTGGAGGCTGAGGAGTACGGGCAGAAGCTCTCCAGCCCGATGCCCTATTTCTGGACGATGGTGCTGTTTCTCATCATTGTCGGCTTCATCGTCGCCATTCTCTACCGTCAGGCCCAGACCGCCTTCATGGCCAACCCCGGCCTGAACGGCCTCATCGTCTTCGTTTTGTGGATCGGTATCCTGCTTGTCTTCAGCCATGTGCTGCGACTGGGGCCGGAGGTCCGCTGGTTCAACTCGTTCCGCGCCGTCGGCAGTGCCGACAAGGTGGGACGCGAGCCGAAGCTGCTCGCGCCGATGCGCTCGCTGATCGGCAGCTGGCAGACGATTGCCCTGTCGACGACCGCGCTGCGCTCGATCCTCGATTCGATTGCCACGCGCCTCGATGAATCACGCGAGATTTCCCGCTATCTCATCGGCCTCCTGGTCTTCCTCGGCCTGCTCGGCACCTTCTGGGGCCTGATCAGCACCATTGGCTCGATCAATAACGTCATCCAGTCGCTCGATCCGGGCTCAGGCGACAGCGCCGACGTGCTCGGCACGCTGAAGGAAAGCCTTGCCGCACCACTTTCGGGCATGGGTACGGCGTTTTCGTCCTCGCTGCTCGGCCTTTCCGGCTCGCTGATCCTCGGGTTCCTCGACCTGCAGGCCGGCCGCGCCCAGAACCGCTTCTACATGGAGCTGGAAAACTGGCTGTCGTCGGTCACCGATGTCGGCTCGGAAATCGCCGCGGTTGCCGAAGCGGTCACCACGACGTCCGCCGACAGCGGATCGTCGGAAGACATGAAGCTGCTCGTCGAACAGCTGCAGAAGATCGCCGAAGGCGGCGGATCCAGCCAGCGCACGGTCCAGGCGATGGCCAACCTCGCCGAAGGTATCCAGGGCCTGGTCAAGAACATGCGGTCCGAACAGCAGATGCTGCGCGACTGGATCGAGGCGCAGCAGGAGGAATCCAAGGCGATGCGCCGCTCGCTCGACCGCCTCACCGACATCGTCAGCGGGGAATAGCGGATGGGTCTTTCCCGCAACCGTCGGCAGGCGCACACGGTCGATTACTGGCCGGGCTTCGTCGACGCGCTGTCGACGCTTCTGCTCGCCATCATGTTCCTTCTGACGGTCTTCGTCATCGGTCAGTTCATCCTGTCGCGCGAGATCAGCGGCAAGGACGAGGTGTTGAACCGGCTGAACAGCCAGATCAACGAACTCACCCAGCTTCTGGCGCTGGAAAAAGGCAACAAGCAGGATCTCGAAGACCAGCTCGCCAACCTTCAGGCGTCGCTGACCACCTCGGAAAGCGAACGGTCGCGGCTGCAGAGCCTGCTTGATTCCGGCTCCGGCAGCGCCGAGGCTGCGCAGGGTCGTATCAGCGATCTCAACGAGGCGCTCGATTCCGAGAAGCAGGTGAGTGCACGGGCGCTCAGCCAGATCGATATCCTCAACCAGCAGATCGCCGCCCTTCGCAGGCAGATCGCCGCCATCGAGCAGGCGCTGGATGCCTCGGAGGCGAAGGACCAGGAAAGCCAGACGAAGATCGCCGATCTCGGCCGCAGGCTCAACGTCGCCCTTGCCCAGCGCGTGCAGGAACTCAACCGCTACCGTTCCGACTTCTTCGGGCGGCTGAGGGAAATCCTGTCCGACCGCAAGAACATCCGCATCGTCGGTGACCGCTTCGTCTTCCAGTCGGAAGTGCTCTTTGCGTCGGGCAGCGCCGATCTCAATCCGCAGGGCAAGGAAGAGCTTGCGAAACTCGCGAGCGCCGTCGTCGATATCGCCAAGGAAATCCCGAACGAGATCAACTGGGTGCTGCGCGTCGATGGCCACACCGACGACGTGCCGCTGTCAGGCTCCGGCAAGTATGCCGACAACTGGGAACTGTCCTCCGGCCGCGCGACGTCGGTCGTGAAGTTCCTGATCACGCAGGGCGTGCCGGCCAATCGCCTTGTTGCGGCGGGCTTCGGCGAATACCAGCCGATCGCCGAAGGCGAGAGCCCGGAGGCGCGGTCGCAGAACCGCCGTATCGAGTTCAAGCTGACGGAACGCTGACCGGCTTATAGCCGGCAACTTCGTTGGCAAAGCAGGTTTGGGAGGACCGTGCATGGATTTCGACGTCCTGATTGTCGGCGCCGGACTTGCCGGTATCGTCGCCGCCGCGGAAGCAGCCGATCGCGGGCTTAGGGTCTGCCTCACCGATCAGGAGGGCGAACAGAATCTCGGTGGCCAGGCATTCTGGTCGCTGGGCGGCCTCTTCTTCATCGACAGTCCGGAACAGCGTTTCATGCGCATCCGCGACAGCCTCGATCTTGCCCGCCAGGACTGGCTCGGCTCGGCGGCTTTCGATCGTCCGGAGGATTACTGGCCGCGGCAGTGGGCCGAAGCCTACCTGCAGTTTGCCGCCGGCGAGAAACGCAGCTGGCTCCGACAGATGGGCATGCGCTGGTTTCCCGTTGTCGGCTGGGCGGAACGCGGGGGCTCGCTTGCCACCGGCCACGGCAATTCCGTTCCGCGTTTCCATGTGACCTGGGGTACAGGGCCGGCCGTATTGCAGCCTTTCATCCGGCGTGTCCGCCGGGCCGAGAAGAAGGGCTTCGTCACCTTTCGCTTCCGCCACGCCGTCGATGAGGTGATTGTCGAGGGCGGGGTCGTTTGCGGCGCGCGGGGCAGGGTGCTTGCAACCGATCCGGTGGCGAGGTGCGAGCGCAGTTCTCGCGAGACGACCGGCGCATTCGAGATACGCGCTCACGCGGTCGTCGTTGCCTCCGGCGGCATAGGCGGCAACCACGATCTGGTGCGCAAGGCATGGCCTGTCGACCGGCTTGGAGCGCCGCCGTCAACCATGGTTTCCGGCGTGCCGCAGCATGTCGACGGCCGCATGCTGGCGATCAGCGAGGCCGCCGGCGGCCGGGTGATCAATGGCGACCGCATGTGGCACTACACCGAAGGCATCCGCAACTGGGATCCGATCTGGCAGAACCACGGTATCCGCATCCTCCCGGGCCCGTCGTCCTTCTGGTGCGACGCCGATGGCAACCGGTACGGCGCGCCCGCCATGCCCGGCTTCGACACGCTTTCGACCTTGAAGGCGATCTGCTCGCGCGGCCATGGCCACAGCTGGTTCATCCTGACAAAGGCGATCATCAAGAAGGAATTCGCACTGTCCGGTTCCGAACAGAACCCGGACCTGACCGGCAAGAATATTCGCCTTCTCCTCAAGCGGCTCGGCAAGGAACCGCCGGGACCGGTGCAGGCCTTCATGGACAAGGGCGAAGATTTCGCCGTCCGGGAGACGCTTGAAGATCTGGTCGAGGCGATGAACGCGATCGCCGGCGATTCACGCCTGGACGCTTCCCATATACGCAGCCAGATCGAGGCCCGCGACCGCGAGATCGACAATGCCTTTTCCAAGGATGCGCAGGTGACCGCGATCCGTGGCGCGCGCAACTATCTCGGCGACAAGCTCATGCGGACAGCGAGACCGCACAGGCTTCTCGATCCGGATGCCGGTCCGCTGATCGCCGTGCGCCTCCACATCCTGACCCGCAAGACGTTGGGCGGGCTGGAAACCGATCTTTCGGGGCGTGTGCTTGATGCCGCCGGCCATCCGGTTTCCGGGCTCTTCGCTGCAGGCGAAGTCGCCGGCTTCGGCGGTGGCGGCATGCACGGCTACAATGCCCTCGAAGGGACCTTCCTCGGTGGTTGCCTTTTCTCCGGTCGCGCCGCCGGTCGGGCGGTGCTCGCCTGAGAGGTCAGATTGCAGCGGGCGCCGCAGCCGGCATGGAAACGTCGGCCTCGATTTCGTGATTGAACTGCAGGCGTGCGAGACGTGCGTAGATGCCGCCCTTCTTCACAAGGCTCTGATGCGTGCCTTCCTCGACGATCTTTCCCTGATCCATGACGAGAATGCGGTCGGCCTTCAGCACGGTCGCCAGCCTGTGGGCGATGACGACCGTCGTGCGGTCTTCCATGAGCCCGTCCAGCGCCTTCTGCACCAGCGTTTCGCTCTCCGCGTCCAGCGCCGAGGTCGCTTCATCGAGCAGCAGCACCGGAGCGTCCTTGAGGATCGCCCGCGCGATGGCGATGCGCTGGCGTTGTCCGCCGGACAGCGTGATGCCGCGTTCTCCCACCATGGTGTCGTAGCCGTTCTCCAGTCGCGCGATGAATTCGTCGGCCTGGGCCGCAATGGCTGCCGCGCGGACGGCTTCGCGACTGGCGCCGGGGGACCCGAAGGCGATGTTGTCGTGGACGGAAGAGGCGAACATCGTCACGTCCTGCGGCACGATGGCGATGCGGGCACGCAGGTCTTCCGGGGTCACCGCCTTGGCATCGACGCCATCCAGCGTCACGATACCGGATTGCGGATCATAGAAACGCAACAGCAGCGAGAAGACGGTGCTCTTGCCGGCGCCCGAGGAGCCGACGATCGCCACGCGCTCGCCGGAGGAGACCTTGAAGCTGAGCCCGTTCAAAGTCACCTTGCTGACAGAAGTGGGATAGGAGAAGGAGACGTTGCGGAATTCGATTTCGCCTCTCGGCGGCTCGGGCAGTGCAAGCGGGTTTGCCGGCGCGCGGATCGCCGGTTCCTCGCGCAGGAGCTCGCCGATGCGTTCGGCGGCGCCGGCGGCCTGCGCCAGTTCTCCCCAAACTTCGGAGAGCGAGCCGAGCGAGCCGGCGGCGATGACGGAATAGAGCAGGAACTGGCCGAGAGTGCCGGGTGACAGCGTTCCGGCCATGACGCTCTGTGCGCCGAACCAGAGGACGCCGATGATGCTGGCGAAGATCAGGGTGATCGCGACACCGGTCAGCAGCGCGCGCGACTTGATGGCGTCGCGCGCCGCCTCATAGGCCTGCTCCACGGCGCCGGTAAAACGGGCGTTGGCAACCTCCTGTCCGTTGAAGGCCTGCACGGTGCGGCTCGCGGCAATCGTTTCGCCGGCATAGGCGGTCGCGTCGGCCAACGTATCCTGCGCGGCGCGCGAACGCCGACGCACGGAGCGCCCGAAAGCGACGAGCGGAAAGACGATGATCGGGATGGCGGCCAGCACGAGGCTCGACAGTTTCGGGCTGGTATAGACCATCATGCCGATCGCGCCGAGACAGAGAATGGTGTTGCGCAAGGCGAGCGACGCCGTGGCGCCGACGGCGGACTTGATCTGGGTTGTGTCGGCGGACAGGCGCGAGACGATCTCGCCGGACTGGTTGACGTCGAAGAATTCCGGCGAAAGCGCGGTGACGCGGGAAAAGACGTCGCTGCGCACATCGGAGACCAGCCGCTCGCCGAGCGAGATGACATGGTAGTATCGCATGGCGCTCGCGAGCGCCAAAAGAAGCCCCATCAGCACCAGCATGCCGAAGTAGTTGTTGATGAAGGCGTGGTCGGCCTCGTTGAAGCCGTGGTCGATCATCCGGCGCACGGCAAGCGGCAAGGCAAGCGTCATCGCGGCTGCCAGCGCCAGGAAGAAGAGGGCATAGGCGATCTTCTTCTTGTAGCGCTTGAGATAGGGCAACAGCTGTGCGAGCGGGCGCAAATTGCGTCTTGAGGCGGTGCTGTCCGACTGTTGTTGCGCCACTTTTCCCCCTTGCCCGGGCGGAACCAAGTTCCTGCCATGTGGGCCTTGTTATCCTGGCAACGTTCATGTATAGGCACGGCATCGAATTGGAAAGCCGTAGCCAGAAACGACTGCGGCTTCATTTATTCAATTGGTCCATAGACCGCAATGGCTTGCCAAAAACTTGCGACAATTGGACCCGAAGCGCGTCACAGGAAGATTGTTATGAAGGCAGACATCCATCCCGACTATCACATGATCAAGGTGGTCATGACCGATGGCACCGAATACGAAACCCGGTCCACCTGGGGTACGGAAGGCGCCGTCATGAACCTCGAAATCGACTCCAAGTCGCACCCGGCCTGGACCGGCGGCAACCAGCAGCTCATGGACCGCGGCGGCCGCGTTTCTAAGTTCAAGCAGCGCTTTTCCGGCCTCGGCCTCTAAGACTTCGCGCTCGAACAGCTTTGAAAGCCCGGTTTCGCGCCGGGCTTTTTTGCGTTTGCTCTACCCTCTGCGCGCGTTCCTGACGATCGTCTCCCTAAGAAAACTGTAGCCGGTTGCCAGGCGGGCGGCGATGTCGTCGGCTCGGCCGTCGCCACCGTGGCCGCCGGAGCCGAACTCGCGGAACAGGACGGATTGTCCGGCATCCTTGAGGAGGGCGGCGAAGCGCCTGGCGTGCGAGGGGTGGACGCGGTCGTCGTTGCTGGAGCTTTCGACGTAGACTGGCGGGTAGCGCCGCTCTTCCGCGCTCAGGATATTGTGGAGCGGGGAATAGGCCTTGAGGAAGGTTGCATCTTCCGGCTTGTCGGGATCGCCGTATTCGTCGATCCAGGCGCGGCCGGCCGGGAAGGTGTGAAAGCGCAGCATGTCGAGCACCGGCACCTGGCACCAGACCGCGCCAAAATCCTCGGGGTAGCGGGTCAGCATGACGCCGGTCAGCAGGCCGCCGTTGGAGCCGCCCTGGCAGGCGATCGTCTCCGGGCGCGCATAACCGCGTTTTACAAGGTCGCGCGCAATCGCCACGAAATCTTCATAGGCCGTCGGCCGCTTCTCGCGCTTGGCGGCCAGGTGCCAGGCCGGGCCGTATTCGTCGCCGCCGCGGATATAGGCCTGGACATAGGCGTTGCCCTGCGAGAGCCAGAGGCCGGTGACGCCGGAATAGTAGGGCTGCAGGCCGCTTTCGAAGCCGCCATAGCCATAAAGCAGCACGGGCAGGGGGTTGGCGGCCGCGTTCGCAGGCAGGACGAGCCGGTAGGGAATTTCGGTGCCGTCCGACGAGGTCGCCATCAGCAGTTCGGACCGCATGCCGGAGGCGTCGAACAGTTCGGGCGCCTGCGCCGTCTTCACCAGCGTCGGCGGTTGTGAGCGGTCCGCGAGATCAAGGCGGAAGAGCGTCGGCGGCTGGAGGAAACCCTGCGTCCAGATCAGAAGCGTGTCGTCGCCGTGGTGCAGGTCGTCGTCGAGCGTTTTCAGCCCGATGGTCTCGGCATTGGCGGGCATGGCAAGTTCCTGCGGTTCGCCCGTCGGGTCGCTGAGATCGAGCAGGAAGATCTTCGGCTGAAGATTGTCGGATACAGTAAAGATGCACCATTCCTTCAGCAGCATGAACTGGGTGACCGTCTGGCGCTCGCCGGGCGCAAACACGATGCGGGGCCGGTCCAACCGGGGCGGGCAGGCATCGAAATGCACGGGGAGCGGCGCGAGCACCAGGCTGCCCTCGGCGACCGCCTCGTCCGACTTGGCGCGCCAGAGATAGTAATTGTGGCTGAAGCCCACATCGCTGAGGCGCGGGACATCCAATGCCATGCGCTCGCCGCCGTTCTTCTGCAGCCAATAGCTGGTCGAGCCGATGTCATGGCGGATGGCAAAGACATCGATGTGTCCGGCGGACGCCGGCAGTGCCGCCAGCGAATGTCCCAGGCGAAAGGCGAAGGCGGTGACGTCGTCTTCGCCAGCCTCGAAGATCACTGGCGCATCGGCCGGAACCATTCCCCGCTGCAGGATCCTGCCAACCCGGGGCCAGCTCGATCGGGTCGCCGAATTCCGGTCGATGGAGCCGAAGTAGAAGATTTCGTCGCGGTTGAGCCAGGAGGCATGCGCGCGGCAGGCCGGCGTATCGAAGCCGCCGGCAACGACCGCCTTGTCGCGGCAGTCGAATTCGACGTAGCGCATCAGGTCCGAGCCGCCGTCGGAAAGCGCGAGGAGGATCAGCTCAGGGTCATCGATGCAGGCGGTGGCGCCGCGCCAGACCCATGTCTTGCCCTCCGTCTCGCAGAAGGCATCGAGGTCGAAGACGGTCTCCCAGTCGGCATCGGGAAGTGGCGCTGTTTCCTTCGGGACCCGCTGCAGGACGCCGAGGGCGTGCGTCTTCAGCCTGCGAAACTGGTAGAGGTAGTCGCCGCGCCTTGCCGGAATGATCAGCTTGTCGTCGCGTTCGATCAGCGCGCGGATGAGGTCCCGGTCGCGTTCGAAACCGGGGGTACGCAACGCTGCGTCCGCCGCCTCGTTCATCCTGTCGACGAAGGCAAGCGTTTCGGGCGCCGAGTCGTTTTCGAACTCCAGATAGGTCATGGGCAATTTCTCTCCGCGGCTTCTCATCATCAGCCGGGACCTTAGGAGATTCGCATGTCGTTTGTCTGGCAGGATCGGAAAAAGAAAACCTCCGGCGAGAGGCTCACCGGAGGTTGTTCGGATGTGATGTTCCTAGCAGGGCCGGCCCTGGACGTTCCGCCTCACTGGCCGCCGAAGGCCGTCTTCAAAAGGTCGAGCTGGGCCTGGACCGAATTTTCACCGCTTGCCTGCGGTGCCGCTTCGGCCGGGCGATAGATTTCGCGGTCAAGCAGCGACACGCGCTTCTGCAGGCGCAGCGAACGTTCGACGAGATCGCGGAAGGATTCCGGCAGATCGTTCCAGCCCGGGGCCGAACGGTCGACGTTGAAGCTGTCGAGGCGCACCTTGCTCTTTTCGGCGATGACCTGTTCGCGGGTCATTTCGCCGTTGTTGACGGCGCGTTGCAGCAACAGCCAAGAGGCCATCTGCATGAGGCGGGTGGTCAGTCGCATGGATTCGGCGGCGTAGAGAACGGATGCAAGGCGCGGCAGGACCTTGGATGCGGCACGGCCCGAACCGTCCAGGTAGCTTGCAGTCTCTTCCACCAGGGACATGCCCTCGGAGTAGAGTGTCTGAAACTGACTGGAAGACGCCGCGTGGCCGGCAAAACTGATTGTGTTCAAACCGCGGTCTGACATCGATATTTCCCTGTTCAACGCATCACATTCTTGGGTGTCGGACTGGCCGCCTTCTTTACTGGGCGGCACCCGTTTTATCGGTTTACAGGATGCAATCATTACCCCAAATGCGCAAGCCGATTATTAAGAAAGGGTTAATTCCCACACCTTTGCAGAAACCAATGTGAAGATACTGCTCATTGCCAAAGCCAAGGTGCCGAATTTGTTTAGAATTTTAACTAAACTCCCGTTTGTCGGCGTTGTTCCGCAGGCCATTTGCCTTATGGCACCAAAATGGCAAAAAAAAGAGCCACTCGGAAGCGGCTCTCAAGGTAAAACAGGGAGAAATCAGACGATCATACCCAAAGGGCAATGTCCGAATCCAGTGAACTGGATGGTGTCAGTAATGACTTATAAAGCTTAATTTTCCGTTAAATGCCTGTTGTGGCTGTGCCGGGAATTAATATCTTCTTAAAATTACTACGTTTTTTCATCCGTCAATACTTGTGGAATTTAGCGTTTGAAGAAGCTTTCGGCGGCCGCGCGTCCCTTGGACTTGGCGTCGCGCTCGACTGCGAGGCGGGCTATCTCGGCTTCCAGCAAAGCTATCCTTGCCGTCAATTCGTCGGCGGAAAGGCTCGAAATATCCGAACCGATTTCGTGTTCGGTCTTCTTCTTGGGCTTGTCGTCGTCAAACGGGTTCATGGACGTTTATCCCTATTCGGCTGCCTGTAGCCCATCACTCCTGCCTTCGCCGCCGGCGCGCGGGTCCAATTCGGCGCTCTGCGGCGTGGAGAGGGCGTTGGGCGTGTTGGACACGGTCGTGAAGGTCTCGCGGTCCGCGATGGGCACGGCGGCCCGCATGCGCGTTCTGAGGATCGCATAGCCGACTGTGGCGATGTGAGCGATCGCGGTGATCAGGAACAAGGCGTAGGGGCCAAGCGCCGACATCACGGGGCCGCCGACCGTCGGGCCGATGATCGTGCCGATGCCGAAGAGCAGCAAGAGACCGCCGGAGACTTTCACGAATTCGTCGGGGCCTGCGTGGTCGTTGGCGTGCGCCACGGCGATCGGATAGAGCGTGTTGGCGGTGCCGCCGTAAATGGCGACGATGACGATCAGGAACACGACGTTCGTCGGCTGCAGAACGACGAGAATGAGGCCCGCGAGGGCTGCGATGCCTGCGAGTGCGGCCAGCACGTAGCGGCGGTCCATCCTGTCGGAGATCCGGCCGGCCGGCAGCTGCAGGAGTGCGCCGGCGAAGATGGCGGCGCTCATCATCAGGCCGATGGAGGCCTGCGGCAGTCCGGCGCGCGCGCCGAAGACGGCGCCAAGCGTGCCGAAGGCGCCATTGGCGATGCCGATCAGCAGAATGCCGACAAAGGCGACGGGGGAATGCGAGAAGAGACTCTTGAGGTCGAGCTTGACGTTCTTCAGCGGTTGCGGAGAGGCGGCATTCGAGAGCGTCGTCGGCAGCATCGCGACGCAGTAGAGGATGCCGCAGACCATGAACAGGACCGGCGTGTGGACGTCGCCGAAGGATACCACCATCTGGCCGGCCACGACGCCGGAAAGGTTGATGACGAAATAGAGCGAGAAGATCGTGCCGCGGCTCTCATTGGTGGCGCGCTCGTTGAGCCAGCTTTCGACGATCATCGAGGTGCCGGCGGAGGCGAAGCCGGTCAACGCCCTAAGCCCCACCCAGGCGACGTCGTTGACGACGAGCCCGGTCAGCAGCGCAACGATGGCGATCAGCGAGATGCAGCCGGAAAAGGCGCGCACATGGCCGATGCGCCTGACGAGCGCCGGCGCGACGAAGCATCCAGTGACAAAGCCGCCGGCCCAGGCCGTACCAAGAAGGCCGAGGACCGTCGTGCTGTAGCCTTCGGACGCTCCACGAACGGGGAGCAGCAGGCCGTGAAGGCCATTGCCGATGAAGAGGAACAGGGCTCCAAGCAGGAGCGCGAATACAGGAAAAATGTTGCGGCGCATGATCTTATGTGAGCGGATGTTGAATGAAAAAGCAAATGCCCGGTGCCATTGCGCGGTTCCATTCATCTGCGATAGATCGGGGCGGAGCCTCGATCGCGAGGGGCGGAATCATTCCTGCGCCAAAGCATACCGGAAAAAGAGGAAAGGTCATGGCAAAACTCATTGCATTGCTGCTTGTGCTTGCCATGGCCGTGCAGATCATCAAGCCGATCGGCCTGCCGGGGCTGACGAGGCGGGGCGATTTCTGGAAGATCGCGGTTGGCGCTTTCGTCCTGACCATGCTGACGGCGCTGATCCGACCCGGCGGCTGAGTGGTGGATATCCCCGGGGCATCGCCAAAATGAAAGAAGCCGCTGCAGCCCGAAGGCGCAGCGGCTCCAACCTCCCTTGAACGGCGCGTTTTTTATGCTGCCTTCTCAAGATCCTTTTTCCAGCTGCCCTTGGCAGCCAGGCTGTTCATGCGTGCGCGGTGCGTAAACGCCCGCTGGCCGGCAGCGACGTTTTCGGACTTGCCGCCCCACGCCTTCAAAGCGTCCTCCTGCAGAGCACGTCCGTAGGAGAAGGTCAAGGCCCAGGGCATGTCGTAGGTTGCATTCATGGCCGAGAGATGGGCGGTCGCCTCTTCCGTCGACTGACCGCCGGACAGGAATGCGATGCCGGGCACCGCGGCGGGAACGGTCGCCTTCAGCACGCGTACGGTGCGTTCGGCGACTTCGGCGACAGACGCCTTGCGGGCGTTCTTGCCGTCGATGACCATGTTCGGCTTCAGCACCATGCCCTCGAGATCGACCTTCATCTCGGCCAGTTCGTTGAAGACGGTGCGCAGCACGAATTCTGTGACTTCCTCGCAGCGGGCAATGTCGTGGTCGCCCGGCTTGCCATCCATCAGGCATTCCGGCTCGACGATCGGCACGATGCCGGCTTCCTGGCAGAGCGCGGCATAGCGGGCCAGCGCATGCGCATTGGCCTTCAGCGAGCCGTAGGTCGGCAGGGTATCGGAGATGGCGATGACGCCGCGCCACTTGGCGAAGCGGGCGCCGGCCTCATGGTAACGGGCAAGCCGGTCGGCGAGGCCGTCGAGGCCCTCGGTGATGGTTTCGCCGGGGGCGAGTGCCATCGGCTTGGCGCCGGTGTCGACCTTGATGCCCGGAATGGAGCCCGAGGCCTTGATCAGGTCGACGAGCGGCGTGCCGTCGGCCGCCTTCTGGAAAAGTGTTTCCTCGTAGAGGATCACGCCGGAGATATAGTCGTTCATCGCCTCGTCGGCGCGGAACAGCATCTCGCGGTAATCGCGGCGGCTGTCGGCGGTCGATTCCAGACCGATCGTGTCAAACCGCTTCTTGATCGTGGAGGTGGATTCGTCGGCTGCCAGCAGGCCTTTGCCTCCGGTCACCATTTTCACAGCAATATCTTCGAGGCGCTCGCTCATGCAACTACTCCCTAGGCAAATCTCAGCCTCCGTTAGCAGAAGTTTATGGCAATTAAAATGCAGCCGGATTTTATTGAAACGATTGAATTTATTTTAATCGTTTGAAATGTTTGAGTAATTCACACCAATTTAACAAAAAGGAGCGGGAAATCCCGCTCCTTCCTGCGCGCATAAAGCGAAAACGCATGTCTATTGCTTGGTGAGAATCTCGACCCCCGGAAGCTCCTTGCCTTCCATCCATTCCAGGAAAGCGCCGCCTGCGGTCGAGACATATGTGAAGTCGTCGGCAACGCCGGCATGGTTCAGGGCGGAGACCGTATCGCCCCCACCGGCAACCGACACCAGTTCTCCGCCGGTCGTGCACTCTGCAGCGTGCTTGGCGGCGGAAACCGTCGCCGCGTCGAAGGGCTCGATCTCGAATGCGCCGAGCGGACCGTTCCAGACAAGAGTGTGGGCCTTGGAGATCCAGGCGTTGACCGCGTCGACCGACTTCGGACCGACGTCGAGCATCATCGCATCGGCGGGGATGGCGTCGACCGCCACGATCTCGTTGTCCGCGCCGGCCTTGAACTCGCGGGCGACCACGCCGTCGACCGGCAAGACGATCTCGCAGCCGGACTTCTCCGCCTCTGCCATGATGGCGCGGGCGGTATCGGCGAGGTCATGCTCGCAGAGCGACTTGCCCACATTGATGCCCTTGGCGGCGATGAAGGTGTTGGCCATGCCGCCGCCGATCACCAGAGCGTCGACCTTCTTCACGAGGTTCTGCAAGAGATCGATCTTGGTCGAGACCTTGGCGCCGCCGACGATGGCGACCACCGGACGGGTCGGATTGCCGAGGCCCTTTTCCAGCGCTTCCAGTTCGGCCTGCATGGTGCGGCCGGCATAGGACGGCAGATGGTGGGCGAGCCCTTCGGTGGAGGCGTGCGCGCGGTGGGCCGCGGAAAAGGCGTCGTTGACGAAGATGTCGCCGTTTGCGGCCAGTGCTGCCGTGAAATCCTTGTCGTTCTTTTCCTCGCCGGCATGGAAACGGGTGTTTTCCATCAGCAGGATATCGCCGTTGTTCATCTTCTCGACGGCTTCCGCGGCGGCTTCGCCGATGCAATCGGAGGAGAAGGCGACGTGGCGATCAAGAACCTCTTCGATGGCCGGGATGATCAGCGACAGGGACATGTCGTCGACGGGCTTGCCCTTAGGGCGGCCGAAATGAGCGAGCAGGATAACCTTGGCGCACTTGTCGGAGAGTTCCAGGATGGTCGGGCGGACGCGTTCGATGCGGGTCAAGTCAGACACCCTGCCATCGGTGACCGGCACGTTGAGATCGACGCGCAGAAGAATGCGCTTTCCGGTTACGTCCGGAAGATCGTCGAGGGTTTTGAAAGTCGGCATGGGTGCTCCACTTTTGTCCTTCTGGGGAAGTCTTTTTGGAGCGGCCGGAACCGCTCCCAACTGTCGGCCCGGACCATACTACGCCGGGCCGGAGACGCAAGCGGCGGCTCCGGATTTATGTACGTCGCATCTTCTCGATGAGCGCCTGCAGACGCTCCCAGCCGACCTGTACACCGGCCAAGGGCGGCAGCTTGTTGGACGGGTCGACGGGCTCGAGCGAGACCCCGACGCTGGCGATACGACCATTGTCGTCGATCTCGCGGACGATCAGGATGATCTGGCCGAGGCGGATGCGATCGGCATAGTCCGCCTGGCCGCCAGCCCGCTTGTTGATGAGCTCGGCAATCGTCATCTCGCTTTCCGCTTCGCTGAGCAGGCCCGGGCCGTAGGCCGCGTCGAGCTCGCGGGCCGGGCGCGACGGCGAGATCGCGAAAGAGCCGAAGAACTCGTTGTCGTCGCTGGCCACGGGGACCGCGCCGGCGAAGAGGCGGTCGAGCAGGCGGGAGAAGCCGGGATCGACGAAGAGATAGAGGAGATCGTTCTCCTGCAGGCGACCGGCATACTGGTAGCGCATGGAACGGCCGTTGCGCAGGACGAGCGACGGCCGCGCCCAGCGCGGAATGCGCTCGCCCTTCAGGACCGGGCTTTCGCGGGCGACGCGATAGGCAATAAGCTCGTGGTTGACGGCACCCGGCAGGTCGACTTCGAGTTTCTCGACTGCGCCGGTGCGCGGCGGCACGATGAGGCCCAGTCGCTTCGCGGTGGGCTTGATGGTCCAGCCCTGCACGACCAGCGAGACGAGCACGATGACGAAGGCGGCGTTGAAATAAATCTCGCCGTTCTCCAATCCGCCGGTGACCGGCAGGATGGCAAGCAGGATCGAGACGGCCCCGCGCAACCCCACCCAGGCGACGAAACCTGTCTCGCGGCGGGTGTAGCGGAACGGCCGGATGCAGAGCCAGACGGCGACCGGGCGGGCGACGAAGATCAGGAACAGGCCGAGCGTCAGCGCCGGCAGCAGGATGTCGCTAAACTGCGACGGCGTTGCCAGCAGCCCGAGCACCAGGAACATGATGATCTGCGCAAGCCAGGTCATGCCGGCCTGGAAGCGGCGTATGGACAGCGCCGACTGGATTTTCGCGTTGCCGGCATAGAGACCGGCGACATAGACGGCAAGGAAGCCGCTGCCGTCCAGCGCGCCGGTGATCGAGAAGACCAGGAGCGCCATGGCCAGCACCAGGATGGGCAACAGCCCCTGATCGTGCTGGAAGCGCTTGATCAGGGCGACGATCGCCACCCCGCCGACGAAGCCGAAGGCAAGCCCGTAGCCCATCTGCTGAAGGAAGCCGGTGAGCAGGGTCAGGTCCAGATCCTGAAAGGACTGGCCGGCGGCGATGATGTTGACAAGCGTGAGCGTCAGGAAGATCGCGAAGGGGTCGTTGGTGCCGGATTCCACTTCCAGGGTCGAGCGAACATTGTCACGAATGTGAATGCCGCCGATGCGCAGCAGGAAGAACACGGCGGCGGCATCGGTCGAACCGACGATCGCTCCCAGAAGCAGGCCTTCGGGGAAGGAGAAGCCGAGCAACACCATCGCCGCCAGCCCGAAGATTGCCGACGTGATCAGCACGCCGACGATCGACAGGACAAGGGCCGGCGCGGCCGCCTGCCTGAAGGATTGCAAAGAGGTGCCGAAACCCGAATCAAACAGGATCACCGCCAGCGCGATCGACCCGATGAAATAGGCAAGATTGTAGTTGCTGAACTCGATGCCGAACCCGTCTACGCCGGTTACGATACCGATCAGAAGAAAAAGCAGAAGAAGGGGAGCACCAAACCGGAAGGCAATAAGGCTTGAAAAAATTGCAAACAGCACGAGTACCATGCTGATGAAAATGGCTATGTAAAATGACTCCAAATATGCCCCCTGTCGATCTCGGAACCCTGCTTTTGCAACATAGGCGCGCAATGCGGAGATTTTGAGATAGCCGGCTGAAAATTTTGGATTTTTTCGCCGACGAGCGGCGCGTTCAGAGAACCGGCGTCCGCATGTCGAAACGGTCGCGAATGGTTGCGCAGGTATCGCCGCCGAGACGGGCGATCGCGTCGATCCCGGCGGGGTCAACATGCAGCCGTTCGTCGACGATGCCGTCCTGGTAGTGGGCATAGACAATCTCGCCGAGAATGATCTGCCGCGACTTGCCGAGTTCGAGCGTCATGTGCCGGCGGCACTCAAGCGCGGCCGGCGCTTCACGGATATAGGGCGACGCGACCTTGACGCCCGGCATGGCGGTCAGGCCCGCCTCCTTCAGTTCATCGACACCGCGCGGATACTTCGCCGCGCAGACATGCATGGCCTCGGCGATCGCGTGCGACACGATGTTGACGGTGAACACCTCGGTCATGCGGATATTGTGGCTGGTGTCCTTGAAGGACATGTCGGGATTGAGCTCGACGCCGAGGGCGATGATTGGCGGATCGGCCGACAGGCAGTTGAAGAAGGAGAACGGTGCGGCGTTCACGCGGCCGTCTTCGTCGACGCTGGTCACCAGCGCGATCGGCCGCGGGATGATGGTACCGATCATCAGCTTGTAGCGTTCGCGGGCGGAGAGCGCGGAGAAATCGAAGCCGGTGAGCGAAGGGGAAAGGGTGTCGGTGGTCTGGGGCATGGCGGGCCTTTGCATAGCGGTGTCTTGTGTCACAATGACCGATCCGGAGGCGTCCACCAAGGTTCATTCTCGCAGTGCAACAAAAAAGCGCGCCGGAGAGGGCGCGCTTTCTCGATATCTGAGCTCGACTGATCGTCAGATGAGCTTTGCCATTGCGACAGCCGTGTCGGACATACGGTTGGAGAAGCCCCACTCGTTGTCGTACCAGGACAGGACCGAAACCATCGTACCGTCCATGACCTTGGTCTGGTCGAGGGCAACCGTCGAGGAATGCGGATCGTGGTTGAAGTCGATCGAGACGTTCGGATGACGGGTATAGGCCAGGATGCCCTTCAGGCGGCCATCGGCAGCGGCGATCAGCGCATTGTTGATCTGCTCGGCGGTCACTTCCTTCGACGGAATGAACTTGAAGTCGACGAGCGAGACGTTCGGGGTCGGGACGCGGACGGAGATGCCGTCGAGCTTGCCCTTCAGCGACGGGATGACGAGGCCGATGGCCTTGGCAGCGCCGGTCGAGGTCGGGATCTGGCTCATCGCGGCCGCACGGGCGCGGTAGAGATCCTTGTGCATCGTGTCGAGCGTCGGCTGGTCGCCGGTGTAGGAGTGGATCGTCGTCATCATGCCGCGGACGATGCCGAATTCCGAATGCAGAACGTCGACGAGCGGTGCCAGGCAGTTGGTCGTGCACGAGGCGTTGGAGACGACGAGGTCGTCCTTGGTCAGGGCCGAGTGGTTCACGCCGTAGACGATCGTCTTGTCGGCGCCGTCGGACGGAGCCGAAACGAGAACGCGCTTGGCGCCGGCGGCGAGGTGGGCGGAGGCCTTTTCCTTCGAGGTGAAGATGCCGGTGCATTCCATCACGATGTCGATGCCGAGGTCGCCCCAGGGCAGCTTGGACGGATCACGCTCTGCAAAGACCTTGAAGCTCTCGGAGCCGACGGAGATCACGTCGCCATCGACGGAGACTTCATGCGGGAAGCGGCCATGAACCGAATCATAGCGCATCAGGTGAGCGTTCGTTTCGACCGGGCCCAGGTCGTTGACGGCCACGACGTCGATGTCCTTGCGGCCGGACTCGTAGATCGCCCGGAGGACGTTGCGGCCGATACGGCCGAAACCATTGATGGCAACTTTTACAGTCATTGCTCGAACTCCCATTCCTTGGAAATTTCAGGTTGGTCCCTTGGTCTTGCGACGCGGATTTCAGTGCTCGTTATAGAGTATTTCGGGTGGGATTCCACCGCGCTTGTGTCGCGGGGAGAAACCCTCCGGCGCGAGGCCGGAGGGGATATGGTCCGGTATCAGGCGAGCTTTTCCTCGACAGCCGATACGATCGCTTCCGGCGTGATGCCGAAGTGCTTGTAGAGTTCCTTGTAGGGGCCGGAGGCGCCGAAGGAATGCATGCCGACGAAGATGCCGTCGGAACCGATGAAGTGGTCCCAGCCCTGGCGGATGCCGGCTTCGACGGCGACCTTGACCGGCGAATTGCCGATGATCGACTTCTGGTAATCTTCCGACTGCTCGAGGAACAGTTCCACGCAGGGCACGGAGACGACGCGGGTGGAAATGCCCTTGGCTTCCAGCGCCTCGCGGCCCTTCAGCGCGATCTCGACTTCGGAGCCGGTAGCGAAGATCGTCACCTTGGCGCCTTCGGCCGGCACGAGGTCGTAAGCACCGTTGCCGCAGAGGTTCTTCTCGCAGAACTTGGTGCGCACCGCCGGCAGGTTCTGGCGGGTCAGCGCGATGCCGGAGGGGCGGTCGCGGTGCTGTAGCGCCAGCTGCCAGCATTCGGCGGTTTCCATGGCGTCCGCCGGGCGGAACATCAGGAGGTTCGGGATCGCTCGCAGCGCGGCCATGTGCTCGACCGGCTGGTGGGTCGGGCCGTCTTCGCCGAGGCCGATGGAATCATGCGTCAGCACGTGGATTGCGCGGATGCCCATGAGAGCGGCGAGGCGGATCGACGGGCGGCAATAGTCGGAGAAGATTAGGAAGCCGCCCGAATACGGGATCAGGCCGCCGTGCAGCGCCATGCCGTTCATGGCGGCAGCCATGCCGTGCTCGCGAATGCCGTAGTGCAGGTAGCGGCCGGAGAAATCGTCCGGCTTGATCGAGGCGGTCTGGCTGGTCTTGGTGTTGTTCGAGCCGGTCAGGTCGGCCGAGCCGCCGAGCGTTTCGGCAACAACGCCGTTGATGACTTCGAGCGCATCTTCCGAAGACTTGCGGGTGGCAAGCGTCGGCTTGGTCTCGGCCAGCTTCTTCTTGTAGTCGATGATGGCGCTGTCAAAACCGCCCGGCAGGTCGCCGGCGAAGCGGCGGGTGAATTCCGCCTTCTTTTCGGCGGCTTCGTTTTCGAGACGGGCTTCCCATTCCATGCGCGCCTTGGTCGAGCGCAGGCCGGCGAGGCGCCATGCGTCCAGCACGTCGGCGGGAACGACGAAGGCTTCTTCTTCCCAGTTCAGGGCCTTGCGGGTTGCTGCGATTTCGTCCGCGCCAAGCGGCGAGCCGTGAACCTTGTGCGTGCCGGCCTTGTTGGGCGAGCCAAAGCCAATGACCGTCTTGCAGGCGATCATCGTCGGCTTGTCGGACTGCTGCGCCTTGACGATTGCCGCGGCAATGGCTTCCGGATCGTGACCGTCGACGGCCAGCGTGTTCCAGCCGGAGGCGCGGAAGCGGGCGTGCTGGTCGGTCGAGTCGGCAAGGCTGACCGCGCCGTCGATGGAAATGCCGTTGTCGTCCCAGAAGACGATCAGCTTGTTGAGCTTGAGATGACCGGCAAGCGAGATCGCTTCCTGGCTGATGCCTTCCATCAGGCAGCCGTCGCCGGCGATGACATAGGTAAAGTGCTCCATCAGGTTGGAGCCGAATTCGTCGCGCAGCTTGCGCTCGGCGATCGCCATGCCGACCGAGTTGCCGATGCCCTGGCCGAGCGGGCCGGTGGTGGTCTCGATACCCGAGGCATGGCCGTATTCGGGATGGCCTGCGGTCTTGGCGCCAAGCTGACGGAAGTTCTTGATGTCTTCGATGGTCATGTCCTCGTATCCGGTCAGATAGAGGAGCGAGTAGAGCAGCATCGAGCCATGGCCGGCGGACAGGACGAAGCGGTCGCGGTTCGGCCAGAGCGGAGTCTTCGGATCAAAGGTCAGGAACTGCGTGAACAGAACCGTTGCGACATCGGCCATGCCCATCGGCAGTCCGGGGTGACCGGAGTTGGCCTTTTCGACGGCATCCATGCTGAGGAAACGGATCGCATTGGCCATCCGGTTGTGTTTTTCGCGAGAGATCATAGCTTGTCCGCTTGTTCCGGGTGTCAAGAAAGTGCTGGCCCTTCCACAGGGCCGTACAAACGCGGCTGACACATAGCAGGTGGTGCGGACGAGTCAATAAAACAGGCCCTCACGCCCTTTTCCGACCGAATAATTTTCGGTTTCCGGAAAGAGGACCAAGCGGCTTTCGGCTAAAATTCGCCGCTGATGCGTGTTCGTCCACAAGTTCCGCACCGGGCTTGCCTGTCAGGTTTGTTGACGGATGAACAGCCGGAAGAATACTGTCCTGCCTTCAGAAAGGCCGGTTTCCGGTCGATTCGATGGGCGGCAACGGGAATACGAGGCATGTCGGGAGACAAGACGGTGAACGCGGCGCTGGCTGGCCTGAGGCAGGCGCTTAGCGGGCTTGAAAGTGCGCTGGACGCGCGCTTCGAGAAGGAGCGCGACCAGCGCGACGTCGATGGAGAGGTTCGCCGGGTTCACGAGGACCGCTCGCGGCTGGCCCAGGAACTCGACGAATCCCAGTTTCGCGCCAATCGGCTCGAAGAGGTCAACCGGGAGGTCTCCCGGCGTCTGGTGACGGCGATGGAAACGATCCGCGCGGTGCTGGACCGCTAAGCAGGAAGCAAGGAACAGAACATGGCGCAGGTTACGGTGACCATCGACGGAAAGGCCTATCGCATGGCGTGCGAAGAGGGCCAGGAAGAGCACCTGACGGGGCTCGCCGGCAAGTTCGACCGCTATGTCAGCCACCTGCGCGACCAGTTCGGCGAGATCGGCGACCTGCGGCTGACCGTCATGGCTGGCATAATGGTGATGGACGAACTGTCCGAAGTCTCTCGCAGGCTCGAGAAGCTCGAAGCCGAAAGCCTTAGCCTGAAAAGCGTGCGTGAAACGGCACTTGCCGAAACGGCCCGCAGCGAGGCGGCGCTCGCCGAAGCCATCGTCGAAATCACGAGCCAGATCAACGGCCTGACCTCGAGGCTTACCAGCCGCCCACAGGGCAACGTGAACTGAGCAGTCACCTCCATCATAAGGTTCGATGGTCGGCTTTCGAGCCGAACCCTGCGCATGCCTGCGATTCCCGTCGCCGGACGCAGCCGACGGTGTTCGACGAAAACATGCGCCGGTCGGGTGGGAACAAATTCCTCGCTCCGACCGTTTTGCCGCTAACCGAATTTAGTCAATTGAGATGCAAGGAAGTCGTTTATGGGTCTTGCGGTCCAGCATGCAGAGAGTGAAGTCCTCGAGGTGATCGTCACCGAAGACGAGCCGATCGTGGCGTGGGAGCTGGAAAGCACCCTTTCGTCGCTTGGATGCCGGGTCGCAGGACCGTTCCCGTCCGTGCAATCTGCCATCGAAGCGCTCAAGAATTGCGCGCCGCAGATTGCTGTCCTGGATGTCAATCTGCAGGACGGCGAGGTCTTTCCGCTGGCCGATCGTCTTTATGAAAACGAAGTGCCGCTGATCTTTCATACGGCCAATACGAGAGCGGACTTGCTGGCCTCGCGCTATGCGGGCTCACAGGTGGTGCTGAAGCCCTCCCGCCCCGACCAGCTGCGTGAAGCAATTGCTCTCGCCAAATCCCGTTTTGCAGTTTAACCATCGCAAACCGTTGCATAATTTTGAACTGGAGACTTTTCTGGATGCTCCTCATCGAAGCTTTGAGAGCCGAGACCGCGGGTCTCCATGGGCGTCTGGACTGTGTCGTTTCTCGCGCAGATCTGGCGAGCCGTGAGGGGTATGGACGCTTCCTCATGATGCATGCGCGTCTGCTGCCGGCGCTGGAGTACTGGCTCTCCGGTCAGGACGTTTTCCGTACATTGCCGTTTCACCAGGAGCGCGGGCGCCTGGCGGCGTTGAAATCTGATCTGCAGGAGATGGGGCTGGATGCGCCAAGGGAAGAAGCCTTGCCATACCTGAACCGCGACCTGTCAGTCGAGGGTGTTTGCTACGTGCTTGAAGGATCGCGTCTCGGCGCGGCCCATATCCGTGCGCAGCAGGACAAGGCAGGCGGATCTCTCCTGCCGCAATCGTTCCTTCGTCATGGCGAGGGAAGGGGGCTGTGGAAGTCGTTCATGGCGTGGCTTTCGGCACGGGACCAATCCGACGCAGCTGCGGGCCAGGCGGTATCTGCCGCCAGCCTGGTGTTCGGATCGTACCTGTCGGCCGCGCGTGTCGAAGCTGGCCTAGAGGAGAGTGTGCATGTCTGAGCACATCGATCTGGCGAATTGTGACGCCGAACCCATTCACCTGCTTGGCAGGGTCCAGTCCTTCGGCTTTCTGGTCGCGCTGCTGCCCGACTGGACGATCTCGCATGTCTCGGAGAATGTGCGCGACTTCCTGCCGATGGATGCGCAGTCGCTGATGGAGCAGCCCGCCACGCAGCTTCTGTCGGCGGAAACCATCCACGCGATCCGCAACCGGCTGCAGTTCCTGCGTCCGAAGAAAGGCGTGGAAGTGGTCTATAACGTGGCGCTCGAAGGTGTCGAGGAACGCTTTGACGTCTCGTTGCATATCGGTGAAGGCCGCGTGATCCTCGAATTCGAGAAGGCGGGAGCGCTGGAAGGCGTCGCTCTCGACGTGGCCAACGTCCGCAATGCGATCGACCAGCTTGCCGAGGTGCCGAGTCTGCATGCCGCCTGCTCGCAGGCCGTCCGTTTCGTCAAGATGATGACCGGGTTCGACCGTGTCATGCTCTACAAGTTCCTTGATGACGGCAGCGGCGAAGTCATGGCCGAAGCACGCCGTTACGACATGGGAACGTTTCTCAACCTGCGCTATCCGGCGACCGACATTCCCAAGCAGGCACGGGCTCTCTATGTCGAAAACCCGATCCGGCTGATCGCAGACGTCAACGACGCGGGTGCGCCGATCCTGGCGGCGCCGATTGCCGCGGGCTCCGGGCCGATCGATCTGTCGGGAAGCCGGCTGAGGTCCGTTTCGCCGATCCATATCGAATACCTGAAAAACATGGATGTCGGTGCGTCCATGTCGATCTCGGTGATCGTCAACGGCGAGCTATGGGGACTGATCGCCTGCCACCACGAGCGGCCGCATACGCCGACCATGCGCCAGAGAAGCGCAGTCCTGCTGTTCGGCCAGATGCTCTCGCTGATCATCCAGACGCGGCTGACCGCGGAAGAGCGTGTCAACGATGCGCGGGTGACGGAACTGACGGCGCAGATTTCCAAGACCATGTCCACGGGCGTTTCGGCACCGGAGCTTCTCAAGCTTTCGGCGGAATCCTTCGCCCAGCTCCTGAAGGCAGACGGCTATGCGGTAATCCAGGAAGGCGTGGCTCTGACCGGCGGCGCGGCGCCGGATCGCGAAGACGTGTTCCGGCTTCAGACCTTCCTGAACACGCGAAAGGACAACGAAGTTCTTGCAACGCACGAGCTCTCGTCGCTGATGCCGGAGGCGCGCGCCATTGCGGGAGTTGCCGCAGGCATCTTGTCGGTGCCGATCTCCAGGTCACCGCACGACTATATCCTGTTCTTCCGTGGAGAACTTGTGCAGCAGGTCGTCTGGGCGGGCAATCCGGACAAGCCGGCGGAAATCGGCGCGGATGGCGCACGCATTTCGCCGCGCAAGAGCTTTGCCGCATGGCAGACATCGGTCCATGGCCAGAGTGCGCCGTGGACATCTGCCGAGATTCGTGCGGCGTCGCAGTTGCGGGTGATGCTTCTGGAAGTGGTCCTGCGGCTCACCGACGAGGCGGGGCGCGAGCGGAAGCTCGCGAATGAGAAGCAGGAGCTGCTGATTGCCGAACTCAATCACCGCGTCCGCAATATTCTTGGCCTGGTGCGCGGCCTGATTTCCCAGTCAAGCGCCGGCGAGGATACGACGGCCGACTTCGTCAAGAAGCTCGACAGCCGGGTGCAGGCGCTTGCCCGCGCCCATGACCAGATCACCCGCCAGAACTGGTCGCCGGCCCCCTTCTCGCAGCTGGTTCGGGTCGAGGCCGAGAGTTACCTGCTCGATAAGCGCGGACGGATCTCCATCGAGGGCCCCGAACTGCTTCTGTCGCCCCAGGCCTTCTCGTCCGTGGCGCTGGTCATCCACGAGATGATCACCAATTCCGCCAAGCATGGCGCGCTGTCGGACCAGCGCGGGCGCGTGACGATCACGCTGTCGCACAACGAGCTGGGTGATCTCGACATCCTGTGGCGGGAGATCGGCGGCCCGCCGGTGAAGGCTCCGGAACGTCGTGGCTTCGGCTCGGCGATCATTGAGCGGACGATCCCGTTTGAACTCGGCGGAAAGGCTGGCATTTCCTACAATCTCGAAGGGGTTACGGCCTCATTCCTGTTGCCCGCGCAGCACATCGTCGCCGGTGAGACACCGGTTGCCGAGGATCCCGCCGAGAGCGGCAAGGGCGGCGCGGTTACCGCCGTCGCCGTGCCCCAGTCCGTTCTGATCGTCGAGGACAACCTCATCATCGCCATGGAGGCGGAGGATATCTTCCGCACGCTCGGAAGCCGCGACACCGTGGTCGTCTCCAGTGTCGGGCTTGCGGTCGAAGAGCTCAGCCAGCGGACCGTGCCGATCGATTTTGCCCTTCTCGACGTCAATCTGGGAACGGAAACCAGTTTCGAAGTGGCCCGGATGCTGAAGGCGAAGGGCATCCCCTTCGCGTTTGCCTCCGGCTACGGCGATACGGCAGCCTTTCCGGAAGAGTTTGCCGGTATTCCGATGATCAGCAAACCCTATGACAGGGATACCGTCCTGGCGCTGTTGAGGTAGGTCACTGCACCCTTTGGCCTATTGCGTCAGCCGCAGGGAGCCCAGCGTCTTGCCGACAAGCTCGGTCAGCCCGGCCTTGATTTCATCCGGAGAGGCAGCCGACATGAAATAGTCGGCGCTGCTCGCACAGGCTGTCAGCGCGGTGGTGAGGTAGTCGTGACGGGTCACCTTGGTCGAAGGCATCGTGCCGCCCCATATCGACTTGTAGTTGGAACTCGCCATCGTGTTGCCGATGGTGTTGTTGTATTCGGATCGGTTGGTCCAGGGCAGATAGGTCGTGTAGAGCACGGAGAAGGTTGCTCCCTGCTTTTTCATCGTATCACACCAGGTGCTGTTGATCGGCGTGATATAGGGCTGGCCGGAAAACACCCAGTCCGCAGACGATTGCGCCCCATCCGTGATCATCACGACGATCTTCAGTGGGGTGGAGGGAGACGATCCGTCGCCTGCCTTGGATATATAGTTGTTGAGCGTTGTCAGCGCCCTGAAATCGGTGGTGATGTAGGATGTCGCGGAGGTCAGTTCGGTGTTGCTGACCATCTGGGTGCGGATGTCCTTGGTGCTGTATGTCGGTGCGATCACCTGCCGGATGCCGTTTGAAACCTTGTAATTGCTTTTTAGCACCTGCGACGCGCTGGAGTTCGTTCCGAGCGTATAGAGCGCCACCTTGATGCGGTTGTGCGACGGATCGGCGCTGTCGATCGTGTCCATCAGCGTGGTGACCGCGTCTGCCTGGACGTCAGCCCGGAGGACCACCTTCTTCGCCCGGGCATAGTCGTAATAGGAACTGTAGTAGACGCCCTGGTATTTCTCTCCGTAGGCGGTGTCGTGGCAGGCGAAGACGCAGTTCAGGCTGAGCTTCTGCATGATGCTCTGGTCGTAGGTCGTGGCGGCCAGCAACATGGAGGCGGACTTGTCGAGGACGAGGTGCAGCTCGTAATAAATATCCTTGCCGCCCGCTGCCGCGGAAGCGATCCGTACCGGCACTTCGTCGATGCCGGCAAGGCGCATGAGGGTTGTCGGTACATTGCTGCTGGCGGTGCCGCTGATCGACTTGCTGGTCGTATCGACGGTAATGTCCAGTTCGTTCAACGTATAGCTGCCACGCTGAAGCGCCATGGCCTTCATGGTCTTCTCGGCTTTGGTCTTCAGGTTTGCGCTGGTGTCCTTGCCGATATCCTTTGTCGCCGAGAGGATCGCGGCATCAAGGTCGGCCTGCATTTCCGTACGGGCGTTCAATGCCCGGGAAAAATCGATGCCGGTGCCGACGGCGATTGCCAGCGGCACGAAGGTCAGGATGAAGAGAATGGAAAAATTGCCGTCACGGGCATGGATGAATTTCCCAATGAGGCCGGAAGGTTTGCGAATTCGCCGTGAAAACGCTGAAAGAACGGCAGAAAACGGTGCTGACTTCACGGAACTCTCCACGCATTGGCTGGAGAAATTCTATGGCGATCCATCGCTAATTATCGGTAAAGGGCCAAGGTGCGGCTCCCAATATTGTTAAAATTCCGTTTCACATCCGTCCTTAAATAATGGGGTATATCGTTGTTCTTTCCGGCGCGAACTGGAACGCCACATTGCGGTGCGCAATCGGCATCTCGCCGATGCGCTTCTACGCGGACATCCGCTCGCGCTGCCCGTCTTGCAAAGCCGTAATATCGTGAGTGCCGCCACTGGCGGAACACTGCGAACTCCACTATATCTGCGTGTGCGGTCTGCGCTTCCCGACAGGAACAAATGAATCCTCGGGGCCATACCCGATCCTAAGGGAGCTGTCCCTAACCAGGCCCGTGGGCTTGGCTATACGGCGCCCACCTACTTCAGTAGGCGCCCAGGATCGACGTTTCCATCGGTTGTCGTGGATCGCACCTTTCTCCTACTTCGATGCAATGTCTTCAGACCGGTATGGCGTCCGCCAGGGTCTTGAGCAGCGTCGCGCTGTCACGCAGCGCATTGCGTTCGGCCTCATTGAGATCCGGTATGACGTCGTCGATGATGCCGTCGGCTCCGACGATGCGCGGGATCGACAGTGCGACGTCCTTGACGCCGAGGATATCCGGCGTCGAGGCCGAGACCGACAGCAGGTCGCGCTCGTCCTTCGATATTGCCCGCACGATGCGCGCCAGCCCGGCGCCGATGCCGTAATAGGTCGCGCCCTTTCCGTTGATGATCGTGTAGGCGGCATTGCGCACGCCGCTGTCGATCGCTGCTCTTGCTGCCGCATCGAGCGGCTGCCCGAGTTGCTGGGCGAGCGTTTCGACCGGCACCGATCCGACCCTTGCGCTCGACCAGGCCAACACCTCGCTGTCGCCATGCTCGCCGAGCACATAGGCGTGCACCGACTGGGGCGAGACGCCGAGCTGCCTTGCAAGCAGGCTGCGGAAGCGGGCCGTGTCGAGAATGGTGCCGGAGCCGATCACCCGGCTGCGGGGCAGGTCGGAGAGGCGGGTGGATATCTCGGTCATGATGTCAACGGGGTTCGAAGCGATCAGAAGGATGGCGTTCGGGGCGGCGCGCGAGGTCTCGGCAATGACGCTGCGGAAAACCTCGGCATTGCGGCTGAGGAGCGCGATCCGCGTTTCACCCGGCCGCTGGCTGACACCGGCGGCGATGATGACGATGTCCGCGCCGTTCAGAGCCGCATAGTCCCCGCTGGTCACGCGGCAGGCGGAAACGAAAGGCACGGCATGCGAGATGTCTTCGGCCTGGGCGCGCGCAAGGTCTGCGTTGAGGTCGACCAGTACCACGTCGTTGGCGAGGCCCAGGAGTGCCAGCGCATAGGCAGCAGAACTGCCAACCATGCCGGCGCCGACGATTCCGACTTTCATTGCGTGTCCTTCCCGCTTGGGTCTTTGGCCAAGCCTCACAAAGATGCCGGCGGAAGGCAAGCTCCTCTTTCGGCACAAATCTCGGGGCCGTGTAAGGAACGATTAACCACGAGTTGTTACAGATTTACGCATACCGCACGCGAGGGTGTCATGCGTTTCCACAAAGTCGTTCTTCTTGCCTCCATCACTGTTCTGCCTCTGCCGGGCGGGCTTCTTGCCGCTGATCTCCAGTCCTCCGCTTCGGGTTCTTCCGGCTTCAGCGGCTATGTGGAGAGCAGTGGCGCGATCGGCCGCTCCAAGGAATTCGACATCGACGAGAAGGCCTGGTCGCTGCGTGGTGCGCTCAACTACGACGCGGGCAACGGGGTCAACCTGCAGGTTGACGGCGGCGTTCAGCGCAGCCACATCGAAGATCACTACTACACGCCCTACAGCGCGGCCGCCCATCTCTATTACCGGCCGGCCGAGTCCTATGCCATCGGCGGGTTCGTCAAGTACGACCGCATCGCCACCGGCGTTTTCAGCGATCTCGGCATTGCCGGCGTCGGCAACTACACCAAGGAAGTTTCCGGCGGTCTCGAGGCTGCAGCCTACATGGGCAACACGACCTTCTACGGACTTGCCGGCTACGGCAGTCAGGACTACGAAATCGGTGACGCCGACCACTATTTCGGTGGCATCGGCGCGCGCTATTTCCTGACCGACAACCTGCGCTTCGATCTCGAAGGCATGTATCACCATATCGACGGCATCCAGTCGGACATGGACATCGAGACGATCAAGACGGCGATCAACTACCGCATGGATAGCATGCCTCTGACGCTGTTTGCGGGCTATCGCTTCGACAACTATCACCCGACCTCCTCCCTCGCGGACCTGAGCGACGACCACAGCCACACCTTCTTTGGCGGACTGCGCTACAGCTTCGGCTCCTCCAGCCTGAAGGACGAGGACCGCAACGGTCCGGCCTGGTCCAGCACCAGCATCCTGCCCTGATACGGAGACAGGCGGCGGGTTGGGTCTTGCGTTCCGCCGTCATTCCGCTCCATGAAGAACGGCAGCATGGTCGCCTGACCTGCTGCCGTTTTTCTGTCCATGGGAAGCCTGAATGTCACAAGGATCTGCCGACTTTTCGCACAGCGAGTTGAAGTCCATCCTGCGCAAGGAGCGGCTTGCGGCGCGTGCGGCGCTGACGCCAGATGAACGGCAGACGAAGGCAGCCGCCATGGCCCGACACGGGATTGCGGCCATTGTGGTCGAAAAGGGCGCCATCGTCTCCGGCTTCTTTCCGATCCGCTCGGAAGCCGACATCCGTCCGCTGATGGCCGATCTTGCAGATCGCGGAGCAAGGCTCTGCCTGCCGGTGGTCATGGACAAGGAGACGATCGAATTCCGCGAATTCAGGCACGGCGTGCCGCTGGTCGAGACGGGTTTCGGGACGATGGGGCCGGGTGAGGACGCGGCGGTCGTCGATCCCGATATCATGCTGGTGCCGCTCGCAGCCTTCGATCGCGAAGGCCACCGGGTCGGCTATGGCGGGGGCTATTATGACCGGGCGATTGACAAACTCCACCAAAAAGGCCGGAAACCGAAGCTTTTCGGCATTGCCTTCGACCTGCAGGAAGTGGCAAAGGTGCCTTTTGAGCCGCATGACGTCCGCCTTGACGGCGTTTTGACGGAGAGCGGCTTCCGCAGTTTCGGGTGATTGGATAGGGAATGCGTCTTCTTTTTCTCGGTGACATGGTCGGCAAGACGGGCCGCAAGGCGGTATGGGACAGGCTTCCCGGCCTGGTGAGCGATCTGAAGCTCGATTTCGTGATCGTCAACGGCGAGAATGCCGCCGGCGGCTTCGGCATCACCGAGGACATCTTTCTCGAGACCATCAATGCGGGCGCCGACGTGGTGACGACCGGCAACCATGTCTGGGACCAGCGCGAGGCCGTGACATTCGCCGGCCAGCACGATCAGTTCCTGCGCCCCGCCAACTATCCCGCGGGAACGCCGGGCCGCGGTTCCGGGCTGTTCTATGCCCGAAACGGCGCGCGCGTGCTCGTCGCCAACATCATGGGCCGGGTGTTCATGCATCCGGAACTCGACGATCCGTTCCATTCCGCCGAGGCGATCCTCGCCGCATGCCCGCTCGGCGAGCAGGCCGATGCCATTGTCTTCGACTTTCATGCGGAAGCGACCAGTGAAAAGCAGTGCTTCGGGCATTTCGTCGACGGCCGCGCCTCCTTCGTGGTCGGCACCCATACGCATGTTCCGACCGCCGACCACCAGATCCTGAACGGCGGCACGGCCTACATGTCGGATGCCGGCATGTGCGGCGACTATGATTCCTCGCTCGGCATGGACAAGGAAGAACCGCTCAACCGTTTTATCTCGAAGATGCCGAAGGGCCGCTTCGAGGCGGCGTCCGGTCCGGCCACCATCTGCGGCGTCGGCGTCGAAATCTCCGACCGCACCGGCCTCGCCGAAAAGATCGCGCCGCTTCGCCTTGGCGCGCGGCTGGAAGAAACGCTGCCGGCATTCTGGAGTTGACAGCCTCCCAGTCACGAATGCGTGAGCCGACTGGACGGACGGCGCGCATTCCCGCATCATGCGATGAGTGCTCAACATCGCTGGTAGCCGGGAATGCTGAGACGTCCGTCATTCATCGTCGGCATGCTTCTGGTCTTCGTCGCCTTGGCGACGGAGGCGCAGGACCGCCCGCCCGTCAGCCAGTGCCAGATGATCGCCGGCACACTGCCCGATGTGCAGTATGCGCGTTTCGATTCCTCATCTCTGCCCGTGTTGAAAACCGCGTTGAAAGAGGACGTGACGATCACCTTCCTCGGACATTCGACGTTCCTTATCGAGACACCGGACGGGACGCGGATCGCGACCGACTGGAGCGGCTCGCTCCGTTCGCCTCTGGTGCCGGACGTGGTGACCATGAACAAGGCGCATTCGAGCCATTACACGCTGCTGCCCGATCCGGCGATCCCGCATGTCCTGCATGGCTGGTCAGATACGCCGGGTGAGGCTGCCGATATCAGCATGGTTGCGGGGGACGCGTATATCCGGAACGTTCCGACCGACATCCGCAGCTTTTATGGCGGCGGAGCCGAACCGAACGGCAACTCGATCTTCATCTTCGAGGTCGCGGGTCTGTGCATCGGCCATCTCGGCCATCTGCATTACGAGCTGACGGAAAGTCACTACAGCCAGATCGGCCGGCTCGACGTGGTGATGGTACCCGTCGATGGCGGCTTGACCATGGGCAGAGACAGCATGAGCCGGGTTATCACCCGGCTCAGGTCGTCGTTGATCTTGCCGATGCATCGCACCGGACCGCCTGTCGCCAGCTTTCTGACGATGTTCGGCCCAGGCTTCGACAAGATGGCATCGAACAGCAACAGCATTCGTGTGTCGATGCGAACCTTGCCGAAAAAGCCTATGATCCTCGTGCTTCGCGGCATGTAGCGCCGAAGCGTTCGTCAGGCGGCGAAGTCCACGTGCTGGCGCAGGCCGACGTCGGGCGTTTCCTCATCCTTGAGGTTTGCCTTGGCGATTTCCCAACCCAGCTTGACGACGTTGCCGGTAGACGCCCAGATTTCTGCGCTTTGCGGACGGAACTCGATCAGGGTCAGCTCCGGATCGTCCTTTCCGCCTTCATACCAGGCTTCCACCATGGAGCTCCAGTAGCGCTCAATGATCTGCGGATCGCGACGGATGGCCACAGGTCCACTCAGGCAGGCATGGTAGTCGTGATCCTTGCCGACGACGCAAAAGGTTGCAGTCGCATTCGGCTGGATGTCGCTGACGATGTCCGTGCCCATCTTGGCGAAGAACCAGATGGTTTCGCCTTTCTCATCGACCTGCGGGGCCATCGGCTGCATCGAGTGGGGCGAGCCGTGGATGCCGAGCATGCCGGCATGAATGCGGTTGATTTCATCCCAAAGCTGCGATTTCGGATGTTCGCGGGTGGCGCTGAGGCTGACCATGACGGGCTCCATTTCCGTTTGTGTTGCTCTGGTTGGAAAACGGAGGCGTCGGCGAAATGTTCCGCTGCCTCCGGCGCTTCATGGTGCGTTGCGGAATTGCGGCCGGGGTCTTGAATGGCGGTGCCAGCGCGCATATAAGGCCCGCATTCCAATACAAAGAGACAATGCAGGGGTGCCATGGCTGGCCATTCACAGTTCAAAAACATCATGCACCGCAAGGGCCGTCAGGACGCCGTGCGATCGAAGCTGTTCTCCAAGCTCGCACGTGAAATCACGGTTGCGGCCAAGACCGGCATGCCCGATCCGGCGATGAATGCGCGTCTTCGCCTGGCGATCCAGAACGCCAAGGCCCAGTCCATGCCGAAGGACAACATCGAGCGCGCCATCAAGAAGGCATCCGGCGCCGATGGCGAAAACTATGATGAAGTCCGCTACGAGGGTTATGGCCCGGGTGGCGTCGCCGTTATCGTCGAGGCGCTGACCGACAACCGCAACCGCACGGCCTCCAACGTCCGCTCGACCTTTACCAAGGCGGGCGGCGCACTGGGTGAAACCGGCTCGGTGTCCTTCTCCTTCGACCGTGTTGGCGAGATCGTCTACAAGCTTGAGGTCGGCGACGAGGATACTGTGATGGAAGCGGCGATCGAAGCCGGCGCCGACGACGTTGAATCCAGCGAAGACGGCCACACGATCTACTGCGCCTTTGAAGATATCGGCGAAGTCTCCAAGGCGCTGGAAAGCGTTCTCGGCGAAGCGGAATCCGTCAAGGCCGTCTGGAAGCCGCAGAACACCATTCCGGTGGACGAGGAAAAGGCCCAGTCGCTGATGAAGCTCATCGACAATCTCGAAGACGACGACGACGTGCAGAACGTCTATTCCAACTTCGAGATTTCCGATGAAGTGATGGCCAAGCTTTCGGCCTGAGCTTTCGGAATCGTCTACATTTCAAAGACCCGGCAGCTTTGGCTGCCGGGTTTTTTGTTTTCAGGCCGTCGTCAAGGAGCGTTCCGCGGCGGCCGTCGCGTCCAGCGCCGGCACGTCGAAATGGTCCGGCGGCAGGTCGGCTTTCGCTCTTTCCACCATCATTTCATAGGCACGCTCGAGATGACGGGTGAAGCGTTCGGTGTCGAACAGAGGTGTCGTCGCGCGGTTGCCGATGAGCCGCGTCCGCAGTCCATCCAGTTCGCCACGGTTGCGTGAAAGGGATACGGCTTTGGCGACATAGTCGTCGACCGTCGCGGCCACGAGTTCGGGCAGGCCGATGGTGCGCAGCAAGCTTTCCGATACGCGCGAGGCGAAATTGCTGCCTCTGACGGTCAGTACCGGCAGGCCGGACCAGAGGCAGTCGGAGGTCGTGGTGTGGCCGTTGCAGGGGAAGGTGTCGAGGCAGAGGTCGGCTGCGGGAAGGCGGGCAGCATGGGCCTCGCACCCGATCGACTTGGCGAAGATGATCCGGTTCTCCTCAATGCCTCGCCGCTTCATCCAGGTCAGGAAATGCGCCTGCGCATGTTCGTCGTTGCACATCATCCACAGCACGCTGTCGCCGGCGGCGGTCAGGATGCGCGCCCAGGCGGAGGCCACTTCGGGGGAAATCTTCCGGATATTGTTGAATGAGGCAAAAACGAACTTGTCTTCGGGAAGGCCGAGACCGGCGCGCAGGGCTGGCGGCGGCAGCGGCCGATGGTGGTCGTCGTTCGGTTGGTAACAGTCCGGCAGGCGGCAGATCTTCTCGTGATAGAAGGGGCGGCTTTCGTCGGGGGTGACGATGCGGTCGCCGATCACATAGTCGCAGTCGATGCCCACCGCACTGCCGGGAAAGCCAAGCCAGGCGACCTGGATGGGTGCCGGTCCGGCATTGACGACGCCGATGCGGGCGTCGCGTGTATGCCCCTTGAGGTCGACAAGGATATCGATTCCGTCTGCCCGCATGCGGGCGGTCGCTTCTGCATCCGACATTGTCCTGATGTCGACGATCGTGCCGATATGCTTTCGCAAACCGTCGTCGCGGCCAATAAGCTCCTCCGGCGTGTTGCAATAGATCGTGATGTCGAATTTCTCGCGGTCGTGCCGTTCGAGAACGCCGCGCATCAGGATCATCGTCGCATGGGCGCTGGAAACATCGCCGGACAGATAGCCGATCCTGATCCTGTCGCCGAACATGTGAGGCATGTTGCGGCGTTGGTGACGATCGTGCTCCGAGTAGACTGGAAAGCGGCTGTCGGCGATCTTTGCGTTCAGCCGTTCGTCGCCCATCCACATGATGTGGTTATGCGGCAGTTCACAGGACAGAGCCAGTTTGTTCCCGGCCTGTATGCCGGCAAGAGCCGCATCGTTGGCGACCTTCAGTTCATCGAGTTCCAGGAAGCCGAGCATTTGGTGCCGCCGGAACTGGGCGGCTGTGGCGTGGTCCGGTACGATCTGCAGAATGACTTCGGCGGCCTTGAGCGCCGTCCAGTTATCCTCCTGCATGCGCGAGAGTTCAAAGGCAAGCGAGGCGAACTGCAATTTCGGCGGTGAGCCGGCCCGGGCGGCGCGCAGGAAAAACCGGGCGGCCTGATGCTTGTCGCCGGTCTTGAAGTGGCATTGCGCGACCGTCGCCATCAATCGTTCGTCGGCTGGGTCCGGTTCTGCTTCGAGATTGTCATAAACATCGAGCGCGGCGCGAAAATCCTGCGCGGCGTAATGGGCATAGATAGACTGCAATGGTGACGGCATCGGGGGAGCCTGACGATGAGGGTGCCATGCGGCACCGTTTCATCGTCAGGTTGTGCGAGCCTTGCCGTATATGCGCTCGCCTCAGGCGGCTTTTGCCATTTCCTGACGTGCCTCGGCGAAGACTTCGAGCGAGCGGAGACGCTTCTCCGGGTTGTGGATCGGCATGGAGACGATCAGTTCATCCGCTTTCGTCTGATCGATGAAGCGGGCGAGCGTCTCGCGCACGGTCTCGACGGAGCCGACCGCCGCATATCTGAGCGTGTGTTCGACGCCGGCCTTTTCCATCTCGTTCCAGTAGGGCGTCATATCCTCGACCGGCGGCGGAAAGGCGCCGGGCGTGCCGCGGCGCAGATTGACGAACTGGCGCTTCGAGGACGTGAAGAGGTATTCCGCCTCTTCATCCGTTTCTGCGCCGACACCCATCAGGCCGGCCATCACATACGGCTTGTCCAGCTGCGCCGAGGGTTGGAAGCGGGCGCGGTAGAGTTCGATGGCATCCAGCAGCATGTCGGGAGCGAAATGAGAGGCGAAGGCATAGGGCAGGCCGAGGGCGGCGGCGAGGTGGGCTGAATAGATGCTGGAGCCGAGCAGCCACAGCGGCACGTGCGAGCCCATGCCCGGCACGGCGATCACCGCTTGATTGTCGAGCTTGTCGCCAAGCAGGATCTGCAATTCCTGGATATCGTTCGGAAAGTTCTGCGAGGTGGTTTCGAGGTCGCGACGGAGCGCGCGGGCGGTGCGCATGTCGGTGCCGGGTGCGCGCCCGAGGCCGAGATCGACGCGGCCGGGGAAGAGGGCTTCCAGCGTGCCGAACTGTTCGGCGATCACCAGCGGCGAATGATTGGGCAGCATGATGCCGCCGGAGCCGATGCGGATCGTCTTCGTGGCATTGCCGACATGGGCGATGACGACAGCGGTCGCTGCACTCGAAACGCCACGCATGCCATGGTGCTCGGCGAGCCAGAAACGATGGTAGCCGAGCGCCTCGGCGCGCTCTGCCATGCGCCTGGTGCTGGCCAGCGCTTCGCCGACGCTGCTGCCTTCGCCGACGGGGGCGAGGTCGAGAATGGAAAAGGGAATCATCTTTTTGAAAATCCTGAGTGGAATACGCTGATTTTCTATGTAGGTGCCGGTTCCTTTATTGCCAGTATCTGCCGCCGCCCACCTGCACCGGCGCACCCATGTTTTTGTTTTGTTCACATTTTGCTGGCAGCTATGGTTGCGCAAAGATAAGGTGAGGACATGGAAAAAGCGATTCGCATCATCGGCATCGATCCGGGTTTGAGGCGCACGGGCTGGGGGGTTGTCGAGACGCTCGGCAACTCGCTACGCTTCGTGGCATCCGGGACGGTGACCTCCGACGGCACGATGGATCTCGCCTCGCGTCTCTGCCAGCTGCATGACGGGCTCGCGGAGATCGTTCACAGCTATCAGCCCGACGAGGCTGCCGTTGAGCAGACCTTCGTCAACAAGGATGCGGTGGCGACGCTGAAACTCGGTCAGGCGCGCGGCATCGCCATGCTGGTGCCGGCACGGGCGGGGCTGCAGGTCGCCGAATACGCGCCGAATGCGGTGAAAAAGGCCGTGATCGGCGTCGGTCACGGCGAAAAGCAGCAGATCCACATGATGATCAAGGTGCTGATGCCCAAGGCGATCTTCAAGGGCGACGACGCCGCCGACGCGCTCGCCATCGCCATCTGCCACGCGCATAATCGCGGCGCTTCGCGCATGGCGAGGATCGCTCTTACCGGCTGATTTGTTCTTGACTTGTTCTTAGTCGCATGCATAGTAATACCCAAGAGGTATTACTATGCGGATTACGGAAAAAGGTCAGGTGACCATCCCGAAAGATATTCGTGACCGGCTGAAGATCGGGCCGGGCTCGGAAGTCGATTTCATCGCCGACGAAAAAGGCGCACGACTTGTCGTCGTGTCGGGCCGTGAGGACGACACCGAGGAGAGTTTCGATGCGTGGCTCAAGAGCGTGCGCGGCAGCTTTGATACCGGCGGCATGACCACTGACGAGTACATGGAATGGCTTAGAGGTCCCCGTGACGACGTCGATCCTCATTGATTCCAACATATTCATCGACGTGTTCGGGCCGGAAAATGCGTTCACCGAATGGTCTATCCGTATGCTGAAGAAGGCGCGTCGCGAGGCGAGTCTCGTGTTGAGCCCGGTCGTCTGGGCAGAGCTTGCCGCCATGGCACCGAGAGAAGAAGAGCTTCTGATGCTTGTTTCTCGCCTCGGCTTGGTGCGCGAGCCCCTTTCCTTTGCGGCGGCTCACCGAGCGGGCCGAGCGCATGCGGACTATCGCCGTCGTGGCGGAGCTCGCGAGCGTACGCTGCCGGATTTCCTGATCGGTGCGCATGCTGCGGAGCGATCGCATAGTCTGCTGACCCGCGATGCCGGCCGCTATCGCAGCTATTTTCCGGACCTCGACCTCATCACCCCCGAAACCCATCCATGAAGGCGCAAAAAGATGATCGGCAAGCTCAAAGGCACGGTTGACGAGATCGGCGAGGACACTGTGCTCGTCGATGTGCACGGCGTCTGCTACGAAGTCCACTGTTCGTCGCGGACGCTGGCCAAGCTGAATGTCGGGGAGGCCGTGGTCATCTACATCGAGACCTATGTGCGCGAGGATCAGTTCAAGCTCTTCGGTTTCATGACCGCGCTGGAGCGCGAATGGTTCCTCATCCTGCAAAGCGTTCAGGGTGTCGGCGCCCGTGTGGCGCTTGCCATTCTTTCGACGCTGACGCCATCCGAGCTTGCCAATGCCATCGCGCTGCAGGACCGTACCGCCGTGTCCCGGGCGCCGGGCGTCGGACCGAAGGTAGCAACGCGCATCGTGACCGAACTGAAGAACAAGGCACCCGCCTTCGCCGGCGATGCGACCAATATCGGTTTCAAGCAGGAGCTTGGCGAAGGCGTTGCCGCCGCGCCGGTTTCCGATGCCGTGTCGGCGTTGACCAATCTCGGCTATTCGCGCGACCAGGCCGCCAATGCGGTTGCCGCGGCAATGAAGACGGCCGGCGAGGGGGCCGACAGCGCCAAGCTGATCCGCCTCGGGCTGAAGGAGCTGGCGCGGTGAATCCTTGCGAAATTGTATTTTCCTTACTATCTTTAATTTGTAAGGAGATGTGTCATGGGTATTTCTGACAGCACGCTGACGTCGAAGGGGCAGACGACAATTCCCGCGGAAATCAGGCAGAAGTTGAATCTGAAACCTGGAGACAGGATTCGCTATTTCGTCGACGGCGATAAGGTCTATTTCAAGGTGAAGAACAAGAAGCTTTCCGATCTCGCTGGAATGCTGCACCGGCCGGGGCAAGCTGCCGTATCCTCGGAAGAGTCGGATAAGGCCGTCGGCGACTATCTGGCGGAAGACGACAAGAGAATTGTTGATGATTGGAATAGACACAAACATTCTTCTTAGGTTCGTTCTGGCGGATGATGCAGGACAGTTCGCAGCCGCGCAGGCTTTTTTTGCCGAGCGCAACGAAACGTCGCCTGCCTATGTTTCGCTTCTCGTGACGGCTGAGGTAATCTGGAATTTGGGAACCAAGGGATACGGCAAAGCCGAGATAGCGACGGCCTTCCGGAACTTGTTGGACGCGGATGGCCTCGTCTTCGAAGACGAGGATTTCCTCGATTTATTATTCGATGAAAAGCGGACCATAACGGCCGATTTTTCCGATCACATCATCGCGCATCTGGCGGAAAAGGCCGGATGCAGTTCGACAGTGACTTTCGACCGCAAGGCTGCGAAGAATGTCCCCGGAATGGAACTTTTGACATGAACGACAGCGCCCGACTGATTTCCCCGGACAAGCGCGGCGAGGACATCGATGCCACGCTGCGACCGCAGTCGCTCGATGAATTCACCGGCCAGGCGGAAGCCCGCGCCAACCTGAAGATCTTCATCGAGGCGGCGAAGAACCGGGGCGAGGCGCTGGACCATGTGCTGTTCGTCGGGCCGCCGGGCCTCGGCAAGACGACGCTCGCGCAGATCATGGCGAAGGAACTCGGTGTCAATTTCCGATCGACGTCCGGTCCCGTCATCGCCAAGGCCGGCGACCTCGCCGCGCTTTTGACCAATCTCGAAGAGCGGGACGTTCTCTTCATTGACGAAATCCACCGGCTCAATCCGGCGGTCGAGGAAATTCTCTATCCGGCGATGGAGGATTTCCAGCTCGACCTCATCATCGGCGAGGGGCCGGCGGCGCGGTCGGTCAAGATCGACCTGTCGAAGTTCACGCTGGTCGCCGCCACCACCCGTCTTGGCCTTCTGACGACGCCGCTGAGGGATCGCTTCGGCATTCCGGTGCGGCTCAATTTCTATACGGTCGAAGAGCTGGAACTGATCGTCCGGCGCGGCGCCCGGTTGATGGGCCTGCCGATGACGGATGACGGTGCGCGTGAAGTTGCGCGTCGCGCCCGTGGCACGCCACGCATCGCCGGTCGTCTCCTGCGTCGGGTGCGCGATTTCGCCGAAGTCGCCCGCGCCGAGGCCGTCAACGCCAAGGTGGCCGACGAGGCGCTCAATCGCCTGCATGTCGACAATCTCGGCCTCGACCAGCTCGACCGTCGCTATCTTTCCATGATCGCCCGGAACTTTGGCGGCGGCCCGGTCGGCATCGAGACGATCGCCGCCGGCCTTTCCGAGCCCCGCGATGCGATCGAGGACATCATCGAGCCCTACATGATCCAGCAGGGCTTCATCCAGCGCACCCCGCGCGGCCGTGTGTTGACGGCGAACGCCTGGCGCCACCTCGGCCTCAACCCGCCGAAGGACATGGAAGCCAGCCAGTTCCGGCTGTTTTCGGAAGATGAGTGACGGAGTGCCGCCCGAGCGGCGGATGATCCGGATCGCTGAGGATACGCGCCTCTTTTCCTTCCGTGTCGCAGGGCTACTGATCCAGGACGACCACATTCTGGTTCAGCGCGCCGTGGGAGACGATTTCTGGGCATTGCCGGGCGGGCGGGCTGAAATCGGCGAGACGTCGGAACAGACGCTGATACGCGAAATGCAGGAGGAGCTCGATCGCGACATCAGCATTTCCCGCCTGCTGTTTTCGGTCGAAAGCTTCTTTGATTGGCGCGGCAAGTCGGCGCATGAGCTTTCGCTGATCTACTTGATCGCATTGACCGTACCGTTTCCGTTTCATCCTTCGGAGGTGGTTCATCGTATTCATGATGGGGTCGATGTGGAGTTTCGATGGGTTGCGGCAAAGAAGAATGCGATGACGGAGGCCAATGTCGTGCCCGATTTCCTGGCTGGGCACATTGATCGCTTGCCGGAGAGCTCCTTGCACGTGATCCGCCACGACCCGACTTGACAAGGCCTGCGCTCTTCGCCACGGACGATCGCATGACCGACCACCACGTTCCCATTTCCGGCGCCATCATCGATGGCGTGCATCATCTGACCCAGCGCGTCTACTATGAGGACACGGATTTTTCCGGCCGGGTCTATCACGCGCGCTACCTGCATTTCATGGAGCGCGGCCGGACCGATTACCTGCGTTGTCTCGGCGTCGAGCAGTCGGCGTTGATGACGGCGGATGAGGAGGGGCTCGCCTTCGTCGTCCATCGCATGGAGATCGATTTCAAGGGACCGGCGGTCATGGACGACATCCTGACGGTCGTCACCCGCACGGAAAAGGCAGGCGGCGCGAAGATGGTGCTTGCCCAGGAGGTCAGGCGCGGCGAGACGGTCCTGGTTGCCGCGAAGGTCATCATTGCGGTCATCAACGCGAAAGGCCGGCCGCGGCGGCTGCCGAACGAACTTGCGACACAAATGAACGTTACGGTTTAATCCGTCGGCCTCGCTGGGCTGCAAAATTTGCGCGTCCACGCTTTGTTAACCATAATTGTGTCTAAGTAGAAACGTTAGGATTCTAGCGATTTGCGCCTTCGTTTGACCAAAATTACTGGCAAAAAGGGCTATGAGCAGCGAAGGCTCTTAGGCGGCGGCATAGTCAGTCATTCTCGCAGGATTTCTTTTTGAGCCGCCCGGTGTCCCGCCGGGCGTTTGGATTCAAGGGGTTGAATATATGGAACAGGTCGGTCTGGCAGCAGCATCAGGTGGCGAAGTCAGCCTGCTGCATCTGTTTTTGCAGGCAGGCATCGTGGTCAAGCTCGTCATGCTTGGTCTTGTCGGCGCTTCGGTTTGGACCTGGGCGATCGTCATGGACAAGTATGTCACCTTCGGCAAGGCCCGGCGTCAGTACGACAAGTTCGAGCAGGTCTTCTGGTCCGGCCAGTCGCTTGAAGAACTTTACCGGACGCTCGCGGAACGCAACAATACCGGCCTTGCCGCGATTTTCGTCGCCGCGATGCGCGAATGGAAGAAGTCGTTCGAACGCGGCGCCCGTTCGCCGATCGGACTGCAGATGCGTATCGACCGCGCGATGGACGTGACGCTCGCCCGCGAGGCGGAGCATCTGGAAGGTCGTCTCGGCTTTCTCGCGACCATCGGTTCGGCCGCACCCTTTATCGGCCTGTTCGGCACCGTCGTTGGTATCATGACCTCGTTCCAGGCCATCGCCGGCTCGAAATCGACCAACCTTGCGGTTGTTGCGCCCGGTATCGCCGAAGCGCTGCTGGCGACGGCGATCGGCCTTGTCGCCGCTATCCCCGCCGTTATCGCCTACAACAAGTTCTCCTCCGACGCCAACAAGCTGACGGCGCGCATGGAAGGCTTTTCGGATGAATTCTCGTCTATCCTGTCTCGGCAGATCGACGAGAAGCTGCAGCCCCGCCAGCCGGCCGAATAAGGGAACCGGGAGAGTAACGATATGGGAATGTCCGTAGGCGCCAAGGGCGGGAAGGGCGGAAGACGCCGCCGCGGCGGGCGTGGTCACGCGCCGGTCAGCGAAATCAACGTCACGCCGCTCGTCGACGTAATGCTCGTGCTTTTGATCATCTTCATGGTCGCCGCGCCGCTGATGACCGTCGGCGTGCCGATCGACCTGCCGGAAACGCAGGCGAAGGCGCTCAACTCCGACACGCAGCCGATCACCATTTCGGTCGACGCCAAGGGTGAAATCTTCCTCCAGGAAACACCGATCTCGATCGACGAGGTCGTGCCGAAGCTCGAGGCGATCGCCACCACCGGCTATGACGAACGCATCTACATGCGCGGCGACACCGCTGCGGCATACGGCACGGTCATGAAGGTCATGGCGCGCATTTCGTCGGCGGGGTTCAAGAATATCGGCCTCGTCACGCTTCAGGAACAGGACAAGTAACAGGGTTACATGAAGGGCAGTCTCGTCACATCTGCGGTATTGCACTGCCTTCTTCTGGCTGCGGCGCTGTTTACGTTGAGCGCGCCGAAGTCATTCGAAGTGGCGGACGTCGAAGCTTTGCCCGTCGACATCATCCCGGTTGAATCGATCACCCAGATTCAGCAGGGTGACGAGAAGGCGCCTAAGGCACAGCGCGCCGCGCCGACCCCGACCAGCCGTCCGGACCCGGTGGAAAACGCCCAGAACATCGGCGACAACTCCGTCGATCTGAAATCCATTCCGACCCCCGACAAGCGCCCGCAGAACAAGGATTCCGCCGCCGCGCCGGAGAAGGTCGACAAGGTTCTGCCGACCAAGGACAACGAGCAGAACGACATCAAGGACATCATCAAGGAAGACACGGTCGCGGCACCGAAGGAAGTGGCTTCCATCCCGGAGCCCAAGCCGGAGCCGGTCGCGAAGCCTGAGCCGCAGCCGACCCCGCAGCCTGCCGAGACCACGCCGCAGGAATCCGATCTCGCCGTGCTGCCCGACAGCGTGCCGCTGCCGGCCTCGCGCCCGCAGCCGCCGAAGCCTGAAAAGCCGGCAGAACCGGAAAAGAAGCCGACCGAGACCGCGAAGAAGCCCGCCGAAAAGAAGCCCGACGCCAAGGTCGCCGAGAAGACCCAGGAGAAGGCAAAGGCCAAGTCGACCAAGCAGAGCGATTTCAACGCTGACGAGGTGGCTGCTCTCCTCAACAAGCAGGACCCGGCCGGCGGCGGCGCCAAGCGCTCGACCGATCAGGCGGCGCTCGGCGGCAAGAAGACGACGGCCGGATCGACCCTCTCGCAGAGCGAAATGGACGCGCTGCGTGGCCAGATCCAGAACAACTGGTCGATCATTCCCGGCCTGGAAGGCGCCGAAGGCGTCACCATCCGCGTCCACATGAACCTGGATGAAGACGGCAATGTCGTCGGCGAGCCTGTGGTCGACGCCAGCGGCGGCAGCGACAATGCCCGCCGGGTGCTTGCCAGCGGCGCGCGCCGCGCCATCCTCAAATCTTCGCCTTTCAAGAACCTGCCCCGCGACAAGTACGACGCCTGGTCTGAAGTCATCGTGAACTTCGATCCGTCGAGTATGTTGTAACCTTTCCACAAGAAGGCCCGCACGAAAATGTTCAAAAGCTCCCTGTCCCGTTTCCTCGCCTGCGTTATGCTCGCCCTGGTTTCGGGTATCGCCACGCCGGCTTTTGCCCTGGTTGAAATCAACATCAACAAGGGCAATGTCGAGCCGCTGCCGATCGCGGTGACGGATTTCGTTTCGAACAACGAACTCGGCGCGCAGATTTCCGGCGTCATCGCTGCCGACCTGCAGCGTTCCGGACTGTTCGCACCGATCAACAAGTCGGCCTTTATCGAGAAGATCTCCAATCCGGACGTCGCCCCGCGCTTCGACGACTGGAAGGTGATCAACGCCCAGGCCATGGTCTCGGGACGGATCACGCGCGAAGCCGACGGGCGTCTGCGCGCCGAATTCCGCCTGTGGGACACGTTTGCCGGCCAGCAGATGACCGGCCAGCAGTTTTTCACCCAGCCGGAAAACTGGCGCCGCGTCGCCCATATCATCGCGGACGCGATCTATGAGCGCATCACCGGTGAAAAGGGCTACTTCGATACCCGCATCGTCTTCGTGTCGGAAAGCGGTCCGAAGATCGACCGCAAGCGCCAGCTCGCCATCATGGACCAGGACGGCTTCAACGTCCGCATGCTGACGGATGCAAGCTCGATCGTGCTGACGCCGCGTTTCTCGCCGAACCGCCAGGAAATCACCTACATGTCGTTTGCCGGCGACCAGCCGCGCGTCTACCTTCTCCAGCTCGAGACAGGACAGCGTGAAGTGGTCGGCAATTTCCCCGGCATGACGTTTGCGCCGCGCTTCTCGCCGGATGGCCGCCGCGTCATCATGAGCCTGCAGCAGGGCGGCAATGCCAACATCTACACGATGGACCTGAGCTCGCGCACGACGACGCGCCTGACCAGTACCTCGGCAATCGACACGTCGCCGTCCTATTCGCCGGATGGCCAGCAGATCGTCTTCGAAAGCGATCGCGGCGGCCGCCAGCAGCTTTACGCAATGAATGCCGACGGCTCCAACCAGCACCGCATTTCCTTTGGCGAGGGTTCCTATTCCACGCCTGTCTGGTCGCCGCGCGGCGACCTGATCGCCTTCACCAAGCAGTCCGGCGGCAAGTTCTCGATCGGCGTGATGAAGCCGGACGGCTCCGGCGAACGCATCCTGACGACCGGCTTCCACAATGAAGGTCCGACCTGGGCGCCGAACGGCCGCGTCATCATGTTCTTCCGCCAGAACGCCGGTGCTGCGGGCCCGCAGCTCTACTCGATCGACCTGACCGGCTACAACGAGCAGGAGATCAAGACGCCGAACTATGCATCCGACCCGGCTTGGTCGCCGCTGCTTGAATAGGGGACAGGACGGGCCCATTTCGGGTCCGTCACTTTTCTGCCTCAATCCCTTGAAACTCAGGGCATGAGGCGGGTTGGAAGTATTCTGTTAACCATATCCCTTTATCGGCCTTTAACTGAAGATTGTTAGAGTTTGGCAACTCTAATTCAAACGCCAAGGAGACCGGCCATGAGCCGCACCTATACCGTCGCCCCGAGCCGCATGCAGCGTCTTGCCGGCAACCCCGCAGTCATCGCACTTGCCATGGCTCTCGCTCTCGCCGGTTGTGCTTCCAAGAAGAACCTGCCGAACAACGCTTCCGACCTCGGCCTCGGTGGCGCGAATGGCGCGGCCGGTGCGCCGGGCTCGCAGCAGGAGTTCACCGTCTCCGTCGGCGACCGCGTGTTCTTCGACACGGATTCGACCGAAATCCGCGCCGATGGCCGCCAGACGCTCGACCGTCAGGCCCAGTGGCTGCAGCGTTATTCGCAGTATGCGATCACCATCGAAGGCCATGCCGACGAACGCGGAACGCGCGAATACAACCTTGCGCTCGGCGCCCGCCGCGCGACGGCGGTGATGGAATACCTCGCTTCCCGCGGTGTTCAGCGCAACCGCATGCACACCATCTCCTACGGCAAGGAACGTCCGGTCGCCGTCTGCGACGACATCTCCTGCTGGTCGCAGAACCGCCGTGCTGTTACCGTACTCAACGGCGGCCCCAGCAACTGATCGGCGTCATTGCCGGTCCAAAGCGGATTTTGAAAGGCGGCTTCGGGCCGCCTTTCTTTTTTCTCCATAGTTTGGCCGCACTCCGGTTGCTTTTTGACGCCAATTGGAAAACTCTCCGCATGGAACGAAGCAGGCGATGTGCCATTTCGTTACCGGGCTCTCAGAGGATTACAGGACGATCAAAATGAAGAAATTTATCGTGGCGGGGGCCGTCAGCCTCGCCGCATTGACCGCCTTCCAGGGCAGCGCCGCGGCTCAGCCGTTTTCGCTCGGCAAGCTTTTCCATCACGAAAGTACCGCCACGCCGAACGTCACGCGTGTCCAAAGCTCGGACGCCGAAATCCGCCTCCAGCAGCTTGAAGACCAGGTGCGGACGCTGACCGGCAAGATCGAGGACATGAGCTTCCAGTTGCTGCAGATGCAGGAGCAGATGCGCAAGACCCAGGAAGACAACGAATTCCGGTTCCAGGAGCTTGAAGGCGGTGGCAAGAAGAAGACCAGCCTCGAGCCTTCGGATGTGCCGCCGGCCGCCGGCGATGCTGCCAGGAAGCAGGACGAGATCGCCAATGTCATCGAGCAGCCGGTGGATCCCGCCGGCAACCCGCCTGCCGCAAGCACCGGCCAGCCGAACACGGCTCCGGGCGAAACGACCCTTGGCTCGATCGAGTTCGACGCCAATGGCAATCCCGTCGGCGACAGCATGAACCCCGGCCTCCTTCAGGATGGCAAGCCGGTCAACGAGGCCGGCAACGATGCCCCCGCACCGCCTGCGACTGATCCCCAGGCGACCGCTTCGCTTGGCGAGAAGGATGCCTACCAGGTTGCCTACGAGCATATGCTGAGCGGCGACTACACCTCGGCCGAATCCGAGTTCAAGACCTTCCTTGAGACCTATCCGGAAGGGCCGAAGGCGGCTGATGCCAGCTTCTGGCTCGGCGAAGCGCAGTTTTCGCAGGGCAAGTATAACGACGCGGCCAAGACCTTCCTCGCCGCACACCAGACCTACGGCACCTCGCCGAAGGCTCCCGAAATGCTCTTGAAACTTGGTATGTCGCTTGCTGCACTCAACAATGTCGATACCGCCTGCGCGACGTATCACGAAGTGAGCAAACGCTATCCCAAGGCATCGCGCGCCGTCATGCAGAAGCTTGCCAGCGAGGAAAAGCGCCTGAGCTGCTGACGAGGCCATCGCTGTTGACCGACGCAACGCCGCCGACTGCCGCCGCTTCCGATTTTCTGACACGCGTGCCGTCGGGTGCCTCCATCATGGTGGCCGTCTCCGGCGGCAGCGATTCTACCGGCCTCCTCGTCGCCCTTCATCAGGCTTTGCGGGAGCGGCCGGGGCTCGGTATCAAGCTCTCCGCTGCAACTGTCGATCATCGCCTGCGTCCCGAAGCTGCTGACGAGGCGTGGGCCGTCGCAGCGCTTTGCGCGCGTCTCGGCATTCCCCATCTGCTGCGCGCCTGGAAGGCGGAAAAGCCCGCATCGGCACTCTCCGAAGCGGCGCGCGAGGCCCGCTACGAACTCCTGGCGGACATGGCGGACGAGGCGGGCGCGGATCTGGTGGTGACCGCCCACACGGCGGACGATCAGGCCGAAACCATAGCGATGCGCGCGGCACGCAATCCCGCGGCCTCGAACGCCGGACTTGCCGGCATCGCCGATGCCATGCTGTTCGACCGGCGCCTGTGGGTCTTCCGGCCGTTCCTCATCTGCCGGCGTGCCGATATTCGCGCGATGCTCGAAGCCATGTCGATCGGCTGGAGCGACGATCCCTCAAATGATGATGACGGATACGAACGGGTGCGGGTGCGCAGAAGCCTTGCTGAGCGTCCGCCGGCCGTGACCGATAATTGCGATGCTGCTGCAAGGTCACAGGTCTCAGTGGCCGCCGCCGGCGTCGCGGAGCAGTATTTGACGGTCCTTGCAAATGTCGTGGCATTCCTTCCCTGGGAGGCGCGTTCATCCGACCGCGAACCGCTTCGCTATCTTGTCGGCGTTCTGGCGGCCATCCTCGGCGGTCGGGCTTTCATGCCGCCATCGACGAGCCTCGATGCCATTGTCGACACTTATCGCGCCGAAGGGCGGGGGAGATGGAGTGCCGGCCGGGTCCTGTTCGATTTTCGGCGTGACGGGCTCTACATGCTGCGAGAGCGGCGCGACCTGCCGCAGATCTGCGTTCCGGTAGGCGCGTCGAGGGTCTGGGACGGGCGTTTCCGTGTGACCAATCTCGGCTGCAGGGAGGTTTCGGTAAAGGCCGCCGGCAAGGAGCATGGAGTGCCGGCCGCTTTCGCCAACCTGCCAAGGCAGATCGCGCAGGAGGCGTCCATCGTGCTGCCGGAGGTGGCAGGCCCGGCGGATGCGTCATTCTCGATCGAAAGCATTCTTTCGCCTTTCGACCGCTTTTTGCCAGGATTCGATTGCATTTTGGCAAATACTTTAGCCATCCATTTCGGGCGAGGGCCTTATGCTGGATCGCCGGTGAAAGGGTAAGTGCCGGAAAATACGAGCTTGGGATTGCGTTTGCCTTGGCAACGGCGTAGCGCACTCCTATGTTAAGGCCAAGTCTTGAGGTTCCGCCAATGCGGGCCGTTGCAATTCGGGGAGTTCTATGAACCCTAACGTAAGAAACGTCGCTCTCTGGGTGATCATTGCGCTCTTGCTGATCGCATTGTTCACCATGTTCCAGTCGGCACCGGCGCAGACCAGTTCGCGCGAAATTCCGTATTCGCAGTTCCTGCGTGATGTCGACTCCGGCCGGGTCCGCGACGTGACCATTACCGGCCAGCAGGTGCTCGGCACCTACAATGAGAGCGGAACGACGTTCCAGAGCTACGCTCCGGTTATCGACGATAACCTGATGACGAAGCTCGAGGACAAGAACGTCACCATCAACGCCCGTGCGCCTTCCGATGGCTCGTCCGGCTTCCTCAGCCTGCTCGGCACATTCCTGCCGATGTTGCTGATCTTCGGCGTCTGGCTGTTCTTCATGCGGCAGATGCAGGGTGGCTCGCGCGGTGCGATGGGTTTCGGCAAGTCCAAGGCAAAGCTTCTGACCGAAGCGCATGGCCGCGTCACCTTTGACGACGTCGCCGGTGTTGACGAAGCCAAGCAGGATCTCGAGGAAATCGTCGAATTCCTGCGCGACCCGCAGAAGTTCCAGCGCCTCGGCGGACGCATTCCGCGCGGCGTGCTGCTCGTCGGACCTCCGGGTACGGGTAAAACGCTTCTGGCCCGCTCGGTTGCAGGCGAGGCGAACGTGCCCTTCTTTACCATTTCCGGTTCGGACTTCGTCGAAATGTTCGTGGGTGTCGGCGCGTCCCGCGTGCGCGACATGTTCGAGCAGGCGAAGAAGAATGCGCCATGCATCATCTTCATCGACGAAATCGACGCTGTCGGTCGTCACCGTGGCGCTGGTCTCGGCGGCGGCAATGACGAGCGCGAGCAGACGCTGAACCAGCTGCTGGTCGAAATGGACGGCTTCGAGGCCAATGAAGGCATCATCCTGATCGCCGCGACCAACCGTCCCGACGTGCTCGATCCGGCGCTTCTGCGTCCGGGCCGCTTCGACCGCCAGGTCGTCGTGCCGAACCCGGACATCGTTGGCCGCGAGCGTATTCTCAAGGTCCACGTACGCAACGTGCCGCTGGCGCCGAATGTCGACCTTCGCGTCCTGGCCCGCGGTACGCCCGGCTTTTCTGGCGCCGATCTCATGAACCTCGTCAACGAGGCGGCGCTGATGGCGGCGCGGCGCAACAAGCGCGTCGTCACCATGGCCGAGTTCGAGGATGCCAAGGACAAGATCATGATGGGTGCGGAACGCCGCTCGTCCGCCATGACCGAGGCCGAGAAGAAGCTGACCGCCTATCACGAAGCCGGACATGCCATCGTTGCGCTGAAGGTGCCGATCGCGGATCCGCTGCACAAGGCGACGATCATTCCGCGAGGCCGTGCGCTCGGCATGGTCATGCAGCTTCCCGAAGGCGACCGCTATTCGATGAGCTACAAGTGGATGGTCTCGCGTCTCGCCATCATGATGGGTGGACGCGTCGCCGAGGAACTGACCTTCGGCAAGGAGAACATCACCTCGGGTGCGGCCTCGGATATCGAGCAGGCAACCAAGCTTGCCCGCGCCATGGTCACCCAGTGGGGCTTTTCCGACGCGCTCGGCACGGTTGCCTACGGCGAAAACCAGCAGGAAGTGTTCCTCGGTCATTCCGTCTCGCAATCGCAGAACGTGTCCGAGGCGACGGCCCAGAAGATCGACGACGAAATCCGTCGCCTGGTCGACGAGGCCTACAAGGAAGCGCACCGCATCATCTCCGACGAGCATGACGGCTTCGTCGCGCTTGCCGAAGGCCTGCTCGAATACGAGACGCTGACGGGCGAAGAGATCAAGGCGCTCCTGCGCGGCGAAAAGCCGGCTCGCGACCTCGGTGACGACACGCCGCCGAGCCGTGGTTCCGCCGTCCCGCAGACGGGCGCCAAGAAGGGTGAAACACCCGAGGCCAACGGCGAGGAGCCCGATAGCGGTCTCGAGCCGCAGCCGCACTGACCCGACCGCACTTTTTGAAAATGACGAGGCCGCGTCCGCCGCAAGGTGGGAGCGGCCTCACTTTTTGGTAACGGGATATAATCAATTTTGATGCTAATTTATGTGTCCGTTGCCGGGTTTTATGGCATTACAGCGCTTCGCTCGCAGCGTTACTGCTGAGCCGCAGATCATTTGCAATACTAGGAGCATTCATGGCACGTCGTTATTTTGGAACGGATGGTATCCGCGGTCAGTCGAACGTGTTTCCGATGACGCCGGAGGTGGCCATGCGGGTCGGCATCGCCGTCGGAACGATTTTTCGCAACGGCAATCATCGCCACCGCGTCGTCATCGGCAAGGATACGCGCCTGTCCGGCTACATGCTGGAGAATGCGCTGGTGGCGGGCTTCACGGCTGCCGGTCTGGATGCCTTCATTCTGGGTCCCATCCCGACGCCGGCCGTCGCCATGCTGACCCGGTCTTTGCGCGCTGACATCGGCGTCATGATCTCCGCATCGCACAATCCCTACCAGGACAACGGTATCAAGCTTTTCGGCCCGGACGGTTACAAGCTGTCCGACGAGATCGAGGCGCGGATCGAGGACCTGCTCGACAAGGATTTGAGCGGCCAGCTTTCCGACAGCGATCATATCGGCCGCGCCAAGCGTGTCGATGGGGTCCAGGACCGCTACGTGGAGTTCGTCAAGCGTACGCTGCCGCGTGAGGTAACGCTGACCGGTCTTCGCGTCGCAATCGATTGCGCCAACGGCGCGGCGTACAAGGTCGCCCCACAGGCGCTCTGGGAACTGGGCGCCGACGTCGTGTCGATCGGCAACGAGCCGAACGGCGTCAACATCAATCTCGCCTGCGGGTCGACGCATCCGGAAACGCTGCAGAAGAAGGTCCATGAGGTGCGCGCCGACATCGGCATCGCGCTCGATGGAGACGCCGACCGGGTGATCATCGTCGACGAGAACGGTCAGATCGTGGATGGCGACCAGCTGATGGCGGCGATTGCCGAAACCTGGGCTGCGGACCAGATGCTGAAAGGTGGCGGCATCGTCGCCACGGTCATGTCGAACCTCGGCCTGGAACGGTTCCTGAAATCGAAGAAGCTCAACCTCGCCCGCACCAAGGTCGGCGACCGCTATGTGGTCGAGCACATGCGCCAGCATGGCTTCAATGTCGGCGGCGAGCAGTCCGGTCACATCGTTCTGTCCGATCACGGCACGACCGGCGACGGACTGGTTGCGGCGCTGCAGATCCTCGCCTGCGTCAAGCGCACCGGCAAGCCGGTCAGCGAGGTCTGCCATCGCTTCGACGCCGTGCCGCAGCTTCTGAAGAATGTCCGCACCGCACCCGGAATGAAGCCGCTGGAGGACAAGAACGTTCTTCAGGCGATTGCCGATGCGGAAAGCGAACTGGCGAAGAATGGTCGGCTGGTCATCCGTCCGTCGGGCACCGAACCCCTGATCCGCGTCATGGCGGAAGGTGACGACCGCGCCAAGATCGAGCGGATCGTCAACGACCTCGCCGGCGTCATAGCCGACGTCCGCAGCAGCGCGGCGTAAGCGCTTTTTGCACACATCCTGAAGTTGAAAGGCTGGCGCTTCGCCGGCCTTTTGTCTTGGTGCATTGTTATTTTCCAAGGAAATCAACAGGCGGGATCAGTTCTTTGTTAATAGAACTGGTGAATCAACGTGGTTAGTAACGATTTAACCTTTTTGCTCCACTCTTAACCACAGTACAGGAGATTGGCAGGCGTGTGGGCTGGCCAATGCGTTATGGATTTGGAGTAAACGCCATGAAGATCGTACTTGCCAGCCTGATGGCTGTTTCAGCATTGAGCGCGCCTGTGGCCGCTGCGGACCTCTACGTACCCGAACAGGCGCCGGTCTATCAGCCGGCAGCAGCCCCGGAAGTCACGGTTGCCGCCGCCAGCGGCTGGTACCTGCGCGGCGACGTCGGCTACTCCTTCAACGAACTGCGCGGCGTGAAGTTCTTCCAGGGCGGCGACAGCTCCGACTATGCGAGCTTCGACAAGCATGACCTGCACGACAACTTCACCGCCGGCGTTGGCGTTGGCTACCAGGTCAACGACATGTTCCGTACGGACCTGACGTTCGACTACCTGTTCAAGAGCAAGTTCCGCGGTTCGACGCATAGTTCCGGTGGCGCTACGGCGGGTACTGCCTGCGAAAACGCTTGTACGTCTACAGATATATCGTCGCTGACCGCCTACAGCTTGATGGCTAACGCCTATGTTGACCTCGGTACCTACTATTCCGTCACGCCTTATGTCGGTGGCGGTATCGGCGGCACGTATGTGAAGTGGGGCGACCTGAAGAACACCGCCTGCGATGACAGCGGAACCAATGGCTGCGATGACACCGTCACCCACCGTGGCGGCGGCGGCTGGCGCTTCTCGTACGCGCTCATGGCCGGTGCCGCAGTCGACCTGACCTGCAATCTCAAGGCCGACATCGGTTACCGCTACAAGCACGTCAACGGCGGCAACATGTTCGGCTACGCCAGCAACGGCGGCCCGGGCTACCACAAGTCGATCGACCAGCACGAAGTCCGCGCCGGTCTGCGCTACACCTTCAATGCCTGCAACAACGAAGTTGCCTACGTGCCGCCGGTCGAGATCCCGGCCCAGCCGCCGGTCTACAAGTAAGATCGTCGACCTCGATACATGCATTGCAAGCCGCCCGGTTCCGCCGGGCGGCTTTTCTTTTGCCAGTCGACCAATCAGGGCAGGGCGTAACGGCGGCCTGTCCGCGGCATCGTGGGGCTGATGCGACAAATTGTTTTCTGGCTGCGGCACCGGCCTCTTGACTCGCCTCCGACCTTCCAATATTTCCGGCGGCGGGACACTCCTCCCCAACGAGGAGCTTTCTATCTGGAAGGATAGCCAAATGACTGAGCTCGCTAAGCCGGACACCCGTCCGAACAATACCCATTTCTCTTCTGGCCCCTGCTCGAAGCGCCCCGGTTGGTCGCTCGACGCACTTTCTGATGCCCCTCTTGGCCGTTCGCACCGCGCGAAGGTCGGCAAGGCAAAGCTGAAAGAGGCCATTGACCTTACCCGCGAAATTCTGAACGTGCCCGCCGATTACCGCATCGGTATCGTGCCCGCATCCGACACCGGCGCCGTCGAAATGGCGCTCTGGTCGCTGCTCGGTGAGCGTGGCGTCGACATGCTCGCCTGGGAAAGCTTCGGCTCCGGCTGGGTCACCGATGTCATAAAGCAGCTGAAGCTCAAGGACGTCCGCAAGTTCGAGGCCGATTACGGCCTGCTGCCGAACCTCGCCGAAGTCGATTTCGATCGGGATGTCGTCTTCACCTGGAACGGCACCACCTCCGGCGTCCGCGTTCCCAATGCCGACTTCGTTCCGGCCGACCGCAAGGGCCTCACAATCTGCGACGCGACCTCGGCCGCGTTCGCCCAGGATCTCGATTTCGCCAAGCTCGACGTCGTCACCTTCTCCTGGCAGAAGGTTCTCGGTGGTGAGGGCGGCCATGGCATGCTGATCCTCAGCCCGCGCGCCGTCGAACGCCTGGAAACCTACGTTCCCGCCTGGCCGCTGCCGAAGATCTTCCGCATGACCAAGGGCGGCAAGCTGATCGAAGGCATCTTCGTCGGCGAAACCATCAACACGCCGTCCATGCTTTGCGTCGAGGACTATCTCGATGCACTGAAGTGGGCAAAGTCGCTCGGTGGCCTCAAGGCCCTGATCGCCCGTGCCGACGCCAATGCCAAGGTCATCCACGATTTCGTCGACGCCAATGCCTGGATCGCCAACCTGGCCGTCAAGCCGGAGACCCGCTCCAACACCTCCGTCTGCCTGAAGATTGCAGACGCCGATGTTGCGGCCCTCGACGCTGATGCGCAGGCCGCCTTTGCCAAGGGCATGGTCTCCACGCTCGAAAAGGAAGGCGTCGCCGTCGATATCGGCGCTTACCGCGATGCTCCGTCCGGGCTGCGCATCTGGGCTGGTGCCACCATCGAGACCGCCGACATGGCGGCCCTGATGCCGTGGCTCGCCTGGGCCTTCGAAAAGCAGAAGGCGTCGCTCGCCAAGGCTGCCGCCTGACCGATTTCGAGGTGTCGCCAAGAGCGGCACCTCTCCTTTCCCATTTTCCGACTATCATCCAAGGAGGCCTGCAATGGCACCTCGCGTACTCGTATCCGACGAACTGTCGGAAACCGCTGTCCAGATTTTCCGTGATCGCGGCGTCGAAGTCGATTTCATGCCGAAGCTCGGCAAGGACAAGGAGAAGCTCCTCGAACTGATCCCGCAGTATGACGGCCTGGCCATCCGGTCGGCCACGAAGGCCACCGAGAAGCTGATCGAGGCTGCCGCCAACCTGAAGGTCATCGGTCGCGCCGGCATCGGCGTCGACAATGTCGATATCCCGGCCGCCTCGCGCCGCGGCATCATCGTCATGAACACGCCGTTCGGCAATTCCATCACGACCGCCGAGCACGCCATCGCGCTGATGTTCGCGGTTGCCCGCCAGCTTCCCGCCGCCGATGCCTCGACCCAGGCCGGCAAGTGGGAGAAGTCGAAGTTCATGGGCGTCGAAATCACCGGCAAGACGCTGGGCGTCATCGGCGCCGGCAATATCGGTTCCATCGTCTGCGCCCGTGCCATCGGCCTGAAGATGAACGTCATCGCCTTCGACCCGTTCCTGTCGAAGGAACGCGCGCAGGAAATGGGCGTCGAGAAGGTCGAGCTCGACGAGCTGCTCGCCCGCGCCGACTTCATCACCCTCCACGTGCCGATGACCGACAAGACCCGCGGCATCCTCGGCAAGGACGCGCTTGCGAAGACCAAGCCCGGCGTGCGCATCATCAACTGCGCCCGCGGCGGTCTCGTCGATGAGGCGGCGCTCGCCGAAGCGATCAAGTCCGGCCATGTCGCCGGTGCCGCCTTCGACGTCTTCGAGGTCGAGCCTGCCACCGAAAGCCCGCTCTTCGGCCTGCCGAACGTCGTCTGCACGCCGCATCTCGGCGCTTCGACCACGGAGGCGCAGGAGAACGTCGCGCTTCAGGTCGCCGAGCAGATGTCCGACTATCTGATGAAGGGTGCGGTCTCCAACGCCATCAACATGCCGTCGATCACCGCCGAGGAAGCGCCGATCCTGAAGCCGTTCATCCGGCTGGCGGATGTGCTGGGCGCCTTCGTCGGTCAGGTGACCGAGAGCGCCATCAAGGAAATCGAGATCCTCTACGACGGCTCCACGGCGTCCATGAACACCAAGGCGCTGACGAGCGCGCTTCTGGCCGGCCTCATCCGCAGCCAGGTCGCCGACGTCAACATGGTTTCGGCGCCGATCATGATCAAGGAAAAGGGCATCATCCTTTCCGAGGTCAAGCGCGACAAGTCCGGCGTTTATGACGGCTACATCAAGCTCACCGTCAAGACCGACAACCAGACGCGCTCGATCGCCGGCACCGTCTTCTCCGACGGCAAGCCGCGCTTCATCCAGATCAAGGGCATCAACATGGATGCGGATGTCGGTCCGCACATGATCTACCTGACCAACACCGACGTGCCGGGCATGATCGGCTTCATCGGCACGACGCTCGGCTCGGCTGGTGTCAACATCGCCAACTTCCAGCTTGGCCGCGATACGCAGGGCGGCGATGCAATCGCTCTGCTCTACGTGGATGGTGAAGTCGACGAAGCGGTCCTGGACAAGCTTCGCGCCAACCAGGCGATCCGTCAGGTCAAGCAGCTCGTCTTCAACGTCGACTGATCAACAAGAGCCTCCCAAGGCAAAGGGCGAACCCGGTGCAGGCAACTGTGCCGGGTTTTCCCGTTCCATGAGGCACGGAAATGTGCGAGGCGCTGCAGGCGAAGACGCAGCGTTCACAGCCTTACGCCTGTATCGCTACGCAAATTCATGCAAGAAGGGCACACGTCAAATTTACACGCGGAACTCTGCCCCATGAAAAAGATCGGCTTCCTGTCCTTCGGCCACTGGTCACCTTCGCCTCAGTCCGGAACGCGCTCGGCTGGTGATGCCCTTCTTCAGTCGATCGATCTGGCGGTGGCGGCGGAAGAGCTCGGCGCTGACGGTGCGTATTTTCGCGTCCACCATTTCGCACGCCAGCTTGCATCGCCGTTTCCGCTGCTGGCAGCCGTCGGGGCGAAGACCAGCCGCATCGAGATCGGTACGGGCGTCATCGACATGCGCTACGAGAACCCGCTCTACATGGCCGAGGATGCCGGCGCCGCCGACCTGATTTCCGGTGGTCGGCTGCAGCTCGGCATCAGCCGCGGCTCTCCCGAGCAGGTGATCGAGGGTTATCGCTATTTCGGCTACGTGCCGGCAGAAGGTTCGTCCGACGCCGACATGGGGCGTGGGCATGCGGAAGTCTTTCTGGACGTACTGAAGGGTGAAGGTTTTGCCGAGCCCAATCCGCGGCCGATGTTTCCGAACCCGCCGGGCCTGCTGAGGCTCGAGCCGCACTCGGATGGCCTGCGTGACCGCATCTGGTGGGGCGCCGGATCCAACGCCACCGCACAATGGGCGGCGAAGCTCGGCATGAACCTGCAGTCATCGACGCTGAAGGACGACGAGACGGGCGAGGCTTTCCACATTCAGCAGGCCAAGCAGATCCGCGCCTACCGCGAGGCCTGGAAAGAGGCCGGCCACACGCGGACCCCGCGCGTCTCCGTCAGCCGTTCCATCTTCGCCATCGTCTCGGACATGGACCGGGCCTATTTCGGGCATAGCAAGGATCAGGACTCGATCGGCTATATCGACGCGAACACCCGCGCCATCTTTGGCCGGTCCTATGCTGCGGAACCGGAGCAGCTCGTTCGGCAGCTCAAGGAGGATGAGGCCGTGGCGGAAGCGGACACGCTGCTGTTGACTGTCCCGAACCAGCTCGGCGTCGCATATAACGCACACGTAATTGAGGCATTGCTGAAGTATGTCGCGCCGGAGCTTGGCTGGCGGTAAGTTCATTCCGTCAGCCTAATCTTGCAATCAATACCTGTGGCGCGACGTGAATTCGCGCAGTGTTTGTTTCTTTATCTTTCCAAGGCTTTCGCAGACTTGATGTTTGCCAATTTATGCCTTCGTTAATCATGTGTGTGTAGTTCTGGCACATGAAATAACGGAGGCTTTTAGTATTATGAAATTTACGATTGCCAAGATGCTGACGCTGATGTCGGGGCTGATGATTGTCGTGGCTCTGGGGCAGGGCCTTTTCGCCGCACGCTCCTTCGACAGCATCAGCCAAAGCGTCGATCTGATTTCAGAAACCCGTGTTCCGTCCTTTATTCTCCTGGGTCAGATGAATGCGGATCTGGGCGATGTCCGGATCGCACAGAGCAGCGTCATCAACGCGCCAACAGATCAGCGTCCACATTTCACGACCGTTCTGGCGGAGGCAACATCCCGCATCGCCAAGGACTTCGAGGAATACCAGAAGCGTCTCGTCGACGACGCCGACAAGGCATTTTTCGCCGACGTCAGGGCCAAATGGGATTTGACCGAGGCGAAATGGCAGGAGGTCAACAAGCTTTTCCAGTCCGGCGATGAGGCGGCTGCAAGGGCGCTGTTCTTCGGCGATGCGCTGAGCGCCTACCAGGCCACAGGCGAGGCACTGCAGGGTGCTGTCGACGACATGGCAGTAGACACCAAGAACGAAGGTGCGACGGCATCAGAACTTGCCTCCACCGCCCAGTTCGGCACGTACATCGCGCTGGCGATCGCGTTCGCCATCGGTCTTGGCGCCGCCATCTTCGGCTCCCGCGTGATCGCGGCACCGCTGACGCGCATGTCGACCGCCATGCGGCGCCTGACCGAGGGCCATACGGATATCGAAATTCCGGGCGCCGGGCGCCAGGATGAGATCGGCGAGATGTCCCATGCCCTGGGTGTGTTCCGCGAAGCTGCGATCGCAAACAAGCGGCTGGAGGCGGAGGCAGAAGAGAACCGGAAGCGTGCCGAATCCGAGCGGGTTGCCGTGCAGCAGCGCGCCGAGGAAGAAGCCGCCGAGCGGCTTAGGGCAGCGACGTCCGGTTTGGCCGCGGGGTTGAAGCGTCTCGCCGCCGGAGACCTCGCCTTCCAGCTGAACGAACCTTTCTCCCCCGATTTCGAGCCGCTGCGGCACGATTTCAACCAGTCCGTCCGCCAGCTTGGCACGACGCTGACATCCGTCATGGAGAGCATCCAGGCGATCGAGGTCGGCACGCAGGAGATTGCCTCCGGCGCCAACGACCTGTCGCGGCGTACCGAACAGCAGGCGGCCTCGCTGGAAGAGACTGCGGCGGCTGTCGAGGAGATCACCTCCAACGTCCAGAATTCCACACGGCGCACCGAAGAAGCGCGGTCTATCGCTGCCGAAGCCAATACGTCTGCGACGCAGTCCGCCGGCGTCGTCTCCCACGCCGAGGAAGCGATGCGCAAGATAGAGGGAAGCTCCGAGCAGATCTCCAACATCATCGGTGTCATCGACGAAATCGCCTTCCAGACGAACCTGCTGGCGCTCAATGCGGGCGTCGAGGCAGCCCGGGCCGGTGACGCCGGCAAGGGATTTGCCGTCGTCGCCCAGGAGGTGCGTGAGCTAGCGCAGCGCTCCGCCCAGGCGGCCAAGGAGATCAAGGACCTGATCCGCAATTCCTCCGTCGAGGTGGAAAGCGGCGTGCGTCTGGTGCGCGATGCCGGTACGGCGCTGAACACGATCTGCGGCTTCATCGTTTCGATCAACGAGCACATGGAGTCGATCGCGGTGTCCGCCAAGGAACAGTCGACCGGCCTCCAGGAGGTCAACCAGGCGGTCAACGCCATGGACCAGACAACGCAGCAGAACGCCGCGATGGTCGAGCAGTCGAATGCCGCGTCCAACTCGCTTGCGCAGGAAGCCGTGCGGCTCAAGGACCTCGTCAGCCGTTTCCAGCTCGACGGGATGGCAACGGTTCAGGCCTCCTCGCTGCGTCAGACGGCCAGGGCCATGTCCCGCCCGCAGTCCCCGGGGGCCATGGCTCAGCGTCCGGCCAGGGTGGCCGCAGCGGGTGCTGGTGGCGGCAACTGGGAAGAGTTCTGACGGATGGATCGCCAATGCCGGCTCAAACAGAGCCGGTGGCCAGTGCAAACAAAAACGGCGCCCGAAAGGGCGCCGTTTCAGTATTCAGGGTCGTCAACCTTTGCATCCGAAACCGGATGCTGGCGCCAATTAGGCGGCCTGCAGGTTGCCGGCAGAGGTCTTGCCCGAGCGCTTGTCGGTGACGAGCTCGTAACGGACCTTCTGACCGTCTGCGAGCTGGCCGAGGCCGGAGCGCTCAACTGCGGAGATGTGGACGAATACGTCGGCGCCGCCGTTGTCAGGCTGAATGAAGCCGTAGCCCTTGGTCGTGTTGAACCACTTTACCGTACCGGTGTTCATAACGATTTCCTTTCATTCGAATCGTTGTTGGTTGCCTGCGATACCCTGCGGGCGATGGGTCGATTTTGAGAGGAAATCTTCAACCGCCGGAGCGGTGCGTGGAAGTTCGCTAGCAATGTTCGATGTGGCTGATATAGGTGATTTTCCGGGGTTGGGCAATCCGGTCGGTAAACTTTGCGTGCAAAGGCTTGCCGTTGCCCGACTCGTGGCTCAAACGCTCCGCATAATACCGCCATCCACGCGAATGTTCTGGCCGGTGATATAGCCGCCGCCATCGGACGCCAGGAAGGCGATCGTCGCGGCGATTTCCTCCGACGTACCATAGCGCCCCATCGGGATCTTGTCCCGGCGTTCCTGCTTTTCCGGCAGGCTGTCGATGAAGCCGGGCAGCACGTTGTTCATGCGGATGTTGTCCGGCGCATACTTGTCGGCAAACAGCTTGGTGAAGGCGGCAAGGCCGGCGCGGAAGACGCCGGAGGTCGGAAACATGGCATCCGGCTCGAAGGCCCAGGCGGTGGAGATGTTGATGATCGCGCCGCCGCCCTGCGCCTGCATGAGCGGGGTGACCAGCCGGGTCGGGCGGATGACGTTCAGCAGGTAGAAATCCATGCCCTTGTGCCAGTCCTCGTCGGAAATCTCCAGCACCGGTCCCTTCGGCCCATGCCCGGCGCTATTGACCAGAACGTCGACCCGGCCATGGCGGGCGATCGCCTCGTTGACCAGCCGGCTGATGTCGTCGTTGGAAAGATTGGAGCCGGTGACCCCGAAGCCGCCGAGTTCCTTTGCCAGCGCCTCGCCCTTGCCGGACGAGGAGAGGATGCCGACCACATAACCGTCCGCCGCCAGCCGTCTTGCCGCCGCAGCCCCCATGCCGCTGCCGCCCGCCGTCACCAGTGCCACCTTCTCGCTCATCGTCCGTCTCCTCTTTCCGTCGGTTGTGCTGACGTTCTGCACGGTTATCGCGCCGCCTGTCCAGAGGCGAAAATCCGGAAGGACGATCAATGCCTTCCGGCGTAGCGCCTTTGGACTTTCTTCATAAACCGAAGTTTATTCGGCTCCCGTAAGCCGCCGGCCAATATGCCGGCTGCCGGTCCTTGCGGATGCTTTCCCCGTCGGCTGCCCGATTCGGCGGCCTGGAACACCCGGGAGGAAAACCGATGCGGATGAAACGAAATCTGATGTCCCTTGCCATGCTCGGCATGATGTGCGGCTCGGCGCTGGCGGGAACCGTCGACGACCTGCTGGCCGGTCTTGCGTCGCAGGGATTCAAAGTGACCGAGGTCAAGCGGACCATTCTCGGTAACTACAAGATCGAGGCGAAGAGCGGCGGGGTCGAGCGCGAGGTCGTCTACAATCCCTTCCTCGACAAGGTGCTGCGCGACAAGTCCGACAGCGAGGACCGTCATGCCGGCCGCTCCGGCTCTTCCGGCCGGTCGGCGAGCAGCGGCAGCGACGACAGCCATGACGATGGCAACGACGATAACGGTGATGACGGTTCGGATCACGACAGCAACGACGATCATGGCAGCGATTCCGGCCATGACAGCGGGTCGGACCACGATAGCGGCTCGGATCACGACAGTGGCGGCGACGACCACGGCGGCGATGACGACTGACGTCATTTCGTTTGACAGCGGCAAAGGTTGATGGACACTTGCCGCTATCGGCCACTCCCGGAAATCCGCCTTCCGGGAGTGGTTTTCGACGTCGGGGGGCTTATTCCATGATGCGGTTCTTCCCTTTCGGAAAGCGGCCATTGCACCGGCCGATCGCCGGGGCGCAACGCTTTCGCCTGCTGCTGGCGCTTGTCTCGGCGCAGATACTGCTGTCGTTCGTCCTGATCCTCGAATTCATCGCCTACGACATTCGCGGCTACGACAACATTCCGTGGGAGGTCGTCGAGATGTTCGAGCTCGCCGAGGCGCTCTCGGCCGTGGTCAGCATCGGCGTCGGCGTCTACGTCATCTTCTTCCTGCTGCGACGGAACCTTCATGTCGAGACGCAGCTTCAGGCGGCGTCCGGCGCCATGCATGCGCTGATGCTGCAACGCTTTGCCGAATGGCAGCTGTCGCCCTCCGAGACGGAGGTGGCGCTCTTTACCATCAAGGGGATGAGCACGGCGGAAATGGCGCGGCTGCGCGGCACGAGCGAAGGCACGATCAAGGCACAGACGGCCGCCGTCTACCGCAAGGCCGGCGTCGGCAACCGCACCCAGCTTCTCGGTCTCTTCGTAGAGGAACTGATCGGCGGGCCGATCACACTTTCCACTCCGGAGCCGGTCGTCGGGAAGGACGCCTGAAGTCCGCCGGTCGCCGGCTTATCCCCGTGAATTCACGCTTCCGGCGCCCGTGCTATGCTCATCGCGTTCCGAATGGATAGGCCGGGAGTGCGTGCCCGGTGATCGGAACCGGCGCTTTGAGGTTGCGGCGAACGCAGGCTGCATCATCGAAGGGTCTGCGAACGGTCCACCTCGGCCCGTGCGGTCCGCGGCCGTGACGTCTGGACGGGTTCAGCCCGTCGCCAACGAGACGTCCCGGATGCGATGCCGGACCATACAGGACGCAAGCCGTTGCGTGCTGGCGGGTTGTGCATGCTGTCGAAGACCGAAGTGTCTTGGGGAACATGCGCTGAAATGATGTGCCTTGGAGGCACGCAAGGCCCTGCCGCGAGGCATGGCCGCAGAGGGATCCGCGGACAAAAACCGCCGAACGGGGCGCTCGAAAGGGCCACCTTTACATAAATTCGATGCGGCACTTTCGAGCGCTTCGTCCTTGTCTTCTCAAACCACGGCAGGACGCTGCGCGTGAAGGATGACGCGTGGCCGATCGCAGGCAAAATCCCGCCGCCCTTGCGCGGCAGGGCATTCGCTTCTATATCAGCCGCCAATGTCTGCCGCCGCCGTCCGGGCCATGAAAATGCCGGGAAGGGCGGTGAAGACGAAATGATGCAGATTCACATCCAACCTTGACCTGGACTGGCGGATCGGAACCGATGAACACACTTGATATCGACAAGAAGCCGGAAGACACCCGGGTCGTCGTCGCCATGTCCGGCGGCGTGGATTCCTCCGTCGTTGCCGGCATTTTGAAGCGCGAGGGCTATGACGTCCTCGGCATCACCCTGCAGCTCTACGACCATGGCGCCGCCGTGCACCGGGCGGGCTCGTGCTGCGCCGGCCAGGACATCGACGATGCCCGCCGCGTCTGCGAAACGCTCGGCATTCCCCATTACGTGCTCGACTACGAGGCGCGCTTCCGCGACACGGTGATCAACCCGTTCATGGAAAGCTACGTGGCCGGCGAAACGCCGATCCCATGCGTCTCCTGCAACCAGACGGTCAAGTTCGCCGACCTGCTGGCAACCGCCAAGGAACTCGGTGCCGATGCGCTGGCGACCGGCCACTATATCCGCTCGCGACCCAATCCGACGGCCGATGATGCCGGCCGCCGTGCGCTCTACCGCCCGGTCGACAGCGACCGCGACCAGAGCTACTTCCTCTTCGCCACCACGCAGGAGCAGATCGACTACCTGCGCTTCCCGCTCGGCCACCTCTCCAAGGCGGAGACCCGCGAACTGGCGCAGGAGATGGGCCTCGTCGTCGCCCAGAAGGCCGACAGCCAGGACATCTGTTTCGTGCCGCAGGGCAAGTATTCCGACATCATCACCAAGCTGAAGCCGGATGCGGCACTTGGCGGAGACATCGTCCATATCGACGGCCGCGTGCTCGGCTCGCATGACGGCATCCTGCATTACACGATCGGCCAGCGGAAGGGCCTGGGTGTGGCCACCGGCGAGCCGCTCTACGTCGTCTATCTCGATGCCCGCGGCCGGCGCGTCATCGTTGGGCCGAAGGAAGCGCTCGACACGCGCCGGGTCTATCTGCGCGAGGTCAACTGGCTCGGCGACGGGACGCTCGAGGAGGCAGCGAAGGACGGCTTTGCCTGTTACGCCAAGCTGCGCTCCACCCGCGCGCCGGCGCCCGCCGTGCTGCATGCCGACGACAGCGGCGTCTATGTCGATCTCGAGATCGGCGAAGCCGGCATCGCCCCCGGCCAGGCCTGCGTCCTCTATTCCGGCATCGGCGCCGACGAGCGCGTCTATGGCGGCGGCTTCATCGACCGGTCGGAACGCTCCGAGGATGCCGAAGCGGCGCTGAAAGCCCTTCTCGCCCGCCCCGTGGCCGCCTGAGCCGGATCGGACGGGCAGGCAGTCAACCATCGGAAAAGCCCGCATTTGCGGGCTCTTCCTCCCGGTCTTGGGAGAGGCGATTTTTTGCCCTTTTCGCGCTTGACAGCCAAGCCCGGCCCGCCCTATAAGCCCCCAATCCTGACGGCCCGGCGCTTCGACCTGCGAGGCGCCTTTTTAACGGCCCAAGACCCGGCGGAGTAGCTCAGTAGGTTAGAGCAGAGGAATCATAATCCTTGTGTCGGGGGTTCGAATCCCTCCTCCGCTACCATTCAACTATCTGAAAAATAAAGAAAAATTTGAAAATCGGCTTTCTTCGTTTCTGCCTGCTTTCCAAAAAAATCACTTTTGTACCGTCTCGGTACCGACTTGCCGTATTTCCGGTGCAGTCAAAAGGATTCACAACACCGCGAATCCTTGGACGACGTCAACGGAATGGCGAGCCGGAGGCGGTTGGACCGAGTTCCCGCCAGCCGGCGGTGCTTCTCTAATCGGCGGGGTAAGGTCAAGCTCTTTTCGAGCTTATTCCTGAGCGGCACGTGGCTGTCATCCATGGCTGAACCCAGACGGTGTCGTGGTTGGTCGCTTCGGTGACCACTGCTCGCATTTTCCGATCAGCCACAGTCGCTCTCATTGGCCGATGCTACCTGCTGCCGTCGCCGAAAAATTTGGCCTTGGTGATGTTATATCCAATTGGACTTTCGCTAGCTCGGCGAATCTGACCAGGCGGGTCACGTTCGAATACTTGCGTTCCTGCCGGCGTATTTAGCCACGTCAATCGCTCCCGGAGCTTCTCGGTAACTGGCGATGTTGTTATTTGCAGGTCTACGCCCGCGTAGGTCACACCAGGAAAAACACGTCCCAACGCGTCCGGTTCTAAAGCGAAAATTGATTTCGGATTCTGTTCATCTTCAAAGGCCACTATAGCAGGCAGATGGCCGAAGTAATTGAATGGCTTTGTGCCGGTCAAGCTCTTGATACGACTCAGATCATTGCCGGTCAGCCCACCGAGACTGCTCTTAATCCCGAAAGTAGTCAGAAGACCGCGCTCATAGAGTTGATTGAGGTGACCCTTGTCTAACCAATAGGGCAAGACATAAAATGTATGGCCATCGGGTAGATCGAAAATCAGAGCCTCCCCGTACAGCGTGGTTGAACCGCCCATGCCGATCAGGCTGTTCTTGATACGCGCATAGTGGCACTCCATTACTGTGGACGCATGGTATTCTGCGCCCTCATAGAAAACCTTTGCTATTACGCGAAAGCGAATGCTGGCGCGCCCGTCCTGGCAACTCGCCAAAAGCGCGCCACAAAACGACGCGAAGAAGGAGCGCCGGCTTAGCCCGCCAAGGGAATTGCAGCCATTCATCACCACCCTCCTGAAGCCTGCGTTGACAATAGTGTTGCCGTTCTATCGCTAGAGCAAAACGCGTCGGTCGGGTTTCCTACTAATCTTGATCGACTAAATGGAGCCTTAACGTGGACGTGACCTCGTAATTGACCCGCACTTGATTTACCGGCAGCAGGCCAGTGGGCCATGATTGGGCTGATGTCCAAAATTTGCTAGAAATAACGCTTTTACCTAGTTTTTTGAGAAGGCTCGCAGTTCACTGGGGACTACCATTGCCAGCGCAGAAAAGCTGGTTAGTAAAGCTACCTGAGTATCGCTCTACTCACCCACTTCCGGGCTATCTTCTCGTCGCGCATGGCGCCAACCTAAGCCGCCCTCGGCTCGATCCTTGACAAGTCATCTTCGATCTGGCGGCGGCGTTGCATCAGGTCGTAGTCGGTCTGCAGGCCGAGGAAGAAGCCTTCGGATATGCCGAAATAGCGGGCGAGGCGCAGGTCGGTGTCGGCGGTCATGGCGCGTTTGCCGAGCACGATCTCGTTGATGCGGCGCGGCGGGACGTGGACGGCGCGGGCGAGCGCGTTCTGGCTGACGCCCATGGGTTTCAAAAACTCTTCGAGCAGGATCTCGCCGGGATGCGGATTCGGCAAGAGATCAGTCATGGTAGTCGACGATTGTGACATGGCTCGGTCCTCCTTCCTGCCAGATGAAGCAGATGCGCCACTGGCTGTTGATCCGGATGCTGTGCTGGCCCGTCCTGTCGCCTTTCAGCGCTTCGAGCCTGTTGCCGGGCGGGACGCGCAAATCCTGCAGCGTGCGCGCCTGGTTGAGAAGGCGCAGCTTGCGCAGGGCAACCGGCTGAATGTCCGGCGGAAGCTTCCGGCTTCGCCGACCCGACCAGATGCATTCGGTTTCCGGATCGGCGAAACTCTGGATCATGAGGAAACATAACGCATCACGTTATATGACGCAATGCGTTATCATTTGGCGGGAAGTCGTGCGAGGGGCGCTCCCTCACCCTTCCTTGTAATAATAGCTGTAGCCGTTCAGGGCCGGGGCGCCGCCGAGGTGGGCGTAGAGGACCTTGGAGCCCTCCGGGAAGAAGCCCTTCTTCGTCAGGTCGATCAGGCCCTGCATGGACTTGCCTTCATAGACCGGGTCGGTGATCATGGCTTCGGTGCGGGCGGCAAGCCGGATCGCCTCGTTGGTCTCTTCCGACGGGACGCCGTAGGCGGGGTAGGCGTAGTCCGGGTTGATGACGATTTCGTCTTCGCGGACAGTGCGGCCGAGGCCGACGAGTTCGGCGGTGTTGTCGACGATCTGGCGGACCTGGGCGCGGGTCTGCTCGAGCGTTCCGGAAGCATCGATGCCGATGACGCGGTCGGCGCGGTCCTGGGCCGCGAAGCCGACGATCATGCCGCCCTGGGTGGAGCCGGTGACGACGCACACGACGATATAGTCGAACTTGAAGCCGAGCTCTTCCTCTTGCTTGGCCACTTCCTCGGCAAAGCCGATATAGCCGAGCGCGCCGTATTTGTGCACCGAGGCGCCGGCCGGGATCGGGTACGGCGTGCCGCCGGCGTCCTTCACCGACTGGATCGCGTCTTCCCAGCTCTTGCGGATGCCGATGTCGAAGCCGTCGTCGACGAGGCGGCTGTCGGCGCCCATCAGGCGGGTCATCAGGATGTTGCCGACGCGGTCGTAGACGGCGTCATAATGCGGCACCCACTTTTCCTGGATGACCACGCATTTCATGCCGATCTTGGCGGCGGTGGCGGCGACCATGCGGGTGTGGTTCGACTGCACGCCGCCGATCGAGACGAGCGTGTCGGCGCCGGATGCGATCGCGTCCGGGACAATGTATTCGAGCTTGCGCAGCTTGTTGCCGCCCATGGCGAGGCCGGAATTGCAGTCGTCACGCTTGGCGTAGATCTCGACCTTGCCGCCGAGCGCTTCCGAAAGGCGCGGCAGATGTTCGATCGGTGTCGGGCCGAAGGTGAGTGGGTAACGTTCGAATTTTTCCAAGAGGGACATCAGTTGGCTCCTTGCTGGACATGGGCTGAATATGGCGCCAACATAGAGAAAATCGGATGAAATGTGCTCTCTTATTTGGATAAAAAACGATCGTAAATATTCTCAATAATACCAATATGTCGCCATATCTTCCATATTAATGAAAAAAATCGGAAGATAACTTCATTTGAAAATTGGCACTTTCTCCGCCGGTGGGCCGTCGAATGGAAACGCCGGTGCCCCTGTTCAAGGAGCCCCGGCGCCTGGTCGCAAGGATATTGATTTCCGGGCTCAGGTGATCGCCACGATTCCATCGGCAAGGATCGGCCGGGCCTTCTTCAAGGCCTCGATGTCGGGCAGCGGGCGGGCGAACTCGCTGCTGCCGGCGAAGATCGCTTCCAGCTCGGCTGCGACCGCGAGCACGCCGAGATCATCATTGCGGCGGCCGACGATCTGCAGGCCGAAGGGCATGCCCAGTTCATCGCGGCCGACCGGAATGGTGATCGAGGGGTGGCCCGCAATCGTCGAGGCATAGGCCATCGCCAGCCACTGGTAGTAGCTCTGCGTGGCGACGCCATCGATTTCCTTCGGGTAGAGTTCGTGCCAGTCGCGCGGGCTGATGGTGACGGCCGGCGACAGCAGGTAGTCGTGGCTGTCGAAGAAGCTTTGCCAGCTGCGGTAAAAGGCGCCCTGGCGGTTCATCGCGTCGGCGACGTCGAGCGCGGAATAGGAGAGGCCCTCCTCGACATTGGCGATGATGTTCGGGCCGTAGCGCTCCGGCGTCTTTGCCACGCCGGCCTGATGGGTGCCGAGGAACATCAGCGCCCGCAGCACGGCGAAGATGCGGTCGGCGTCGGTGCAGTCCGGCGTGGTCGCTTCCGCCCGGCCGAGGGTGGAGGAGAGCCAGTCGATGCGGCTCAAGAAGGCGCGGCGCACGACCTTCTCCGTCATGGCGAAGCCGTAGTCCTCGGTGAAAGCGAATTTCAGCGACGAGAGATCGCGGCGCGGCAGGCGGGCGAAATCCGCCGGGTTCCACGGGGTCCTGTCGTCGACGACGGCGGTGAAGGGGTCGAGGCGGTCCGGCCGGGCGATGACGGAGAGCATCAGCGCCGTATCGGCCACGGTGCGGGCCATCGGGCCGGAGGTCGGCAGGTGCATCAGCGCCATGCCGCGCGTGTCGCCGGGAACGACGCCGGGCGATGGACGGAAGCCGACGACGCCGCAGAAGGCGGCCGGGTTGCGCAGGCTGCCGCCCGTGTCCGAGCCGGTACAGAGCGGCGCCATACCGGTCGCCAGCGCCGCCGCCGAACCGCCGGAGGAACCGGCGGCGCTCTTCGTCGGGTCATGCGGATTGCCGGTCGGGCCGTAGACGGTGTTGACCGTGTTGCCGCCGGCGGAAAATTCCGGATTGTTGGTCTTGCCGAGCACGACGGCGCCGGCGCGGCGCATGGCGGCGACGATCGCGTCATCCTTGGTGGCGATGTTGTCGCGGTAGATTTCAGAGCCGAGCGTCGTCGGCAGGCCGGTGACGTCGATCATGTCCTTCACGCCAAAGGGCAGGCCATGCACGGGGCCGAGCGGTTCTCCGGCCATTACGGCCTCTTCGGCCTTGCGGGCCTCGGCGCGCATGCGATCGAAATCGGTGGCAACGACGGCATTGATCGCCGGATTGATTGCCTCCGTCCGGGCGATGCAGGCTTCCGTCAGTTCGACCGGCGATAGCTGGCGTCGTGAGATCAGCTGGCGCGCCTCGATGGCGCCGAGATCTGCGGGATCGGTGGTCATGCGTCGCGTCCTTCCTACTGTGGCTGATTTTGGGTGCCGATATCCCAGAACAGGCCGGTCATCATCATCAGCGCCTCACGGCTCGACGACAACAGGATATGTTCATTCGGCGCATGCTGCGAGCAGCCGGGATAGGAATGCGGCAGCCAGACGGTCGGCAGGCCAAGCGTCTCGGAGAAGCACTCATTGGGGATGGAGCCGGCAAGGTTCGGCAGGATCGCCGGCCGCTTGCCTGTCGTCTCGCCGACCGAGGCGGCAACCCGCTTCACCCACGGATGGTCCGGGTCGAGGCGAGTGGCGTGGAAGAAGCCGCGTTCGGCGGGGATGATCTCGACATCGTCGAAGCCTTCGCGGTCGAGATGGCGGCGCAGCGCCGGCAGAATGTCGTCCGGGTCGGTGCCGACCACGTAGCGCAGCTGGCAATGGGCGTTCGCCCAGCCGGAAATCGCATTGACCGGGGCCTCCGGAACGCCGCTCTTCTGGGCGAGCACGGCGAAGGAATTCCAGCCGAACACGCGCTCGGACGGCGTCAGGCTTTCCTCGCCCCAGTCGGTGTCGATCGACGGACCGTCGAAACCGCCGACGGGGCAATCCTCCAGCGCCTTGCGCACGGCAGGCGTCAGGCTGGTGGGTCGCCATTCCGGCACCTTGATTTGCCCCCGGCGGTCGACGATCGAGGTGATCGCGTGGGCGAGGATGGTGGCGGGGTCCTTCAAAAGGCCGCCCCAGTTGCCGGAGTGATGCGCGCCTTCGCGCAGGGACACGCGAAGGTCGAAGTTGACCGCGCCGCGCGAGCCCATGAACAGCGTCGGCCGCTCGGGATGCAGGCGCGGACCGTCGGAGGCGATCAGGACGTCTGCCTTCAGGAGATCGCGGTTGGCGGCGAAGAGTTCGTCGAGGCCCGGCGAGCCGCATTCCTCGCCCATTTCCAGGATGATCTTGCAGTTGAAGCCGAGCGCGCCGCGGGTGGCGATGATCGTGCGGAGCGCTGCAAAATTGATGAGGTGCTGGCCCTTGTTGTCGGCGGTGCCGCGGCCATAGGCGCGGTCGCCTTCGATCACCAGACGGAACGGTGCCAGCCCGTCGCGCCACTGATCGGTTTGTGCGCGGATGACGTCGCCATGGCCATAGACGAGAATGGTCTCAAGCTCCGGGCTCTCGATGCGTTCTGCGAAGAGAAACGGGATGTCGGCGTCGAGCGGATTTGCGAGGATGCGGCAGGCAAAGCCCATCGTCTCCAGCATCGGGATCATCGCGTCGTCGAGATAGCGGGCAAGTTCGGCGCGCCCGGCGGGGTCCTGGCTTTCCGAGCCGATGGCGACGAGGCCGGCGAGTTCTTCGGTAAAGCCGCCGGTATCCGCGTAGCGGGCGATGGCGTCGAGGGCGTTGGTGCGATCCGTCATGTCAGTGCGTCTTTTCCTTTTCGGCGATCGCATCGCCCCAGGGCGACATGATCTCTGTGCAGCCGGTGTTCAGGCCGTTCTCGCGGGCAACGCCAGCGGGGCAGGCGAAGGCGTAGGGGAACACCGTCCGCTTGGCGGTAGCGGTCGGCAGGACGGCATTGAGCGCCGCGATGATCTCCGGCGACAGGTCTTCGTCGGCGACGATGGTGCCGCCGCCGGTATTGTCGATGCGCGGCTGGTGAAAGGCCTCGCCGAGATCCATGCCGAAGTCGGTCATGAAGGAGGTGAGGTTCAGGACGGCCGGCAGGATCTTGCGGCCGCCGGATGCGCCGATTGCGAAACGCTTGCCGTCCTTTTCGCCGATGGCCGGGCAGACATTCATCAGGCAGCCCTTGTCGGGGCCGAGCGAGTTCGGCTTGCCGGGCTCCGGGTCGAACCACATGATGCCGTTGTTCATCAGAAGGCCGGTCGAGGGCGAGACGACCTTGGAGCCGAAGATCGATAGCAGCGTCTGGGTGACGGCGACCATGTTGCCGTGCCGGTCGACGACCGAGAAATGCGTGGTGCAGGAGGGTGCGTGCGGCGCGTCGAGATCGCCCATGCCCTTCAGCCGCTTTTCGTAGGCGGCGCCAAGCGCTGCGGCCATGGCGGCGTAACTCTTGCCGTCGGGGTCGGTGCCGGGCTCGAAGCTCTCCTGCATCATCATCAGGCAATCGGCAAGGTTGGGACCGGCCGTCAGTCCCTTCGATGCATGGATGGTGCCGCCGCGATAAGGGACGGCAATCGTGTCCCGCAGGTCCGCCTTGTAAGCCTTCAGGTCGTCCAGTCCGAGGCATCCGCCTTTCGCCTGAATGTCGGCGACCATGGCGCGGGCAATCTCGCCTTCATAGAAGTCGCGCGCGCCGGCCTCCGCCAGTCTTTCCAGCGTTGCGGCAAGCCGCGATTGGTCGAGCCGCGTGTCGGACAGCGCCGTCCAGCCGGCGATCTTCGGCCACTGGCCATCTTCGAGAAACAGGCTGGCGGAATCCGCGTCCTTTGCGAGTTCGCGGGTAGAGGAGGAGATCATCAGCGACGCGAACCAGTCGACCAGCATGCCTTCCTTCGCGAGACCGACGGCGGGAGCGAGAAGCTCCTTCCACGAAAGCGTGCCGAAGGTCTGGTGAGCGAGCTCCATGCCGGCGACCGTGCCGGGAACGGCGATGGCCGTTGCGCCCTGTACATTGCGGTCGTCCTTGACGGTCGGCCAGGGGAAGAGGTCGGAGGAGCGGCCGGAACCGTCGAGCGGATAGTCCTTCGGGTCGAGCGCCTTGGGCGAGCGCATGCCGAAGAACAGCGTATAGGCCTTCTGCTCGGCCTCGCGCCAGATCATCATCGTACCGCCGCCCGCCGGTCCGCTCATCCACGGTTCGACGACGCCGATAGCGAACGAGGTGCCGACGGCGGCGTCGATGGCGTCACCACCGGCCTCGAGGATAGCGGCGCCCACTTCGGCTGCCTTGCGATGCTGGGCCGCGACGATGCCGCCGCTGGTCGGGGTCACGCGCTTGGTGACGGTCTGGGTCGTCGAAAAATTGCTCATGGATCACCGTTCAGGCAGGAAGGATGGATTTTCGGTCGTCGCTTGTGCGGAAGAGATGACAGTCGACGTGCGAGGCGCCGGCAACCACATGCGGCGGCGCCTGCGACTTGCAGATGTCTTTTGCCACGGCGCAGCGCGGATGGAAATGACAGCCGGAGGGGGGAGAGATCGGGTTGGGGAAGGTGGCGCCGAGCTGGATGTGGGGCACGGAGAGGGAGGGATCGGGGGTGAGAACCGAGTCCAGGAGGGCGCGGGTGTAGGGATGCTTGGGTCCCTGGAAGAGTTCTGCGGCGGGCGCTTCCTCGACGATCTTACCCAGATACATGACGGCGACCCGGGTCGCCAGATGCTCGACGACGGCGAGGTTGTGGCTGATGAAGAGATAGGTCAGCCCCAGTTCCTCGCGCAGTTCGGCGAGAAGGTTCAGGATCTGCGACTGGATCGAGACGTCGAGCGCCGAGGTCGGCTCGTCGCAGATGACGATTTCCGGATTGATGATCAGGGCCCGGGCGATCGCCACGCGCTGTCGCTGGCCGCCGGAAAGCTGGCCGGGATAGCCCTTGCGGGCGCGCTGCGGAAGTCCGACGAGGTCGAGCATCTTCGCAACCGCCTTCTGCCGCAAGGCGCTGTCGCCGATCTTGTGGACGACCAGCGGCAGGGAGACGATGTCCTCGATCGACTTTCGCGGATTGAGGGAGGAGTAGGGGTCCTGAAAGATCGGTTGGATGCGGCGGGCGAGGAGCTGGCGATCGCCCGGTCCGATCACCTGGCCGTCGACCAGAACCTGGCCTGTCGTCGGCTGTTCGAGGCCGAGCAGGACTTTGGCGAGGGTGGACTTGCCGCAGCCGGATTCGCCGACGAGGCCGAGGACGTCCTTCTTGCGGATCCTGAGCGAGACGCCACTCAGCGCCTGCAGGGGCCGGGGCTTCGAAAACATGCCCTGCTTGACCTGATAGGTCTTGGTGATGCCGGTCAGTTCGAGGACGGGTGTCGAGGTGTCGGAGACAGTCACGAGGCGACCTCCATGGCAGCAATGTCCTGAATGCAGCGGTACCAGTGCTGCCCGCCTGCGCCGCGCGGCGCGACGGGCCTGGAACAGGCCGCTTCCGCCAGTTCGCAGCGGTCACGGAAGGCGCATCCCTCGATGCCGCCGATCAGCGACGGCACGATGCCGGGGATGGAACCGAGCGGTTCGCCGGGCTTCGTCTTGCCGGGGACGGGGATGCAGCGCAGCAGGCCGCGGGTATAGGGATGGGCCGGCTGGTCGAAGATCTCCGTGGCGGTGCCCGCCTCGACGATCTCGCCGGCATACATGACCGCCACCTTGTCGGCGATGCGGGCGACGACGCCGAGATCGTGGGTGACGAGGATCAGCGCCATGTTGAGCTCACGCTTCAGGTCGGCCAGCAGGCGCAGGATCTGCGCCTGGATCGTGACGTCGAGCGCTGTCGTCGGCTCGTCGGCGATGATCAGTTCCGGCTCGCACATCAGCGCCATGGCGATCATCACACGCTGCCGCAGGCCGCCGGAAAGCTGATGCGGATACTGTTTCAGCCGGCTTTCGGCGGCGGTGATGCCGACCTTGCCCAAGAGCTCGGCGGCGCGCTGCATGGCTTCTGCCTTCGAGATCGGACGGTGAAGGCGCAAGGCTTCGCTCAGTTGGTCGCCGATCGTGTAGGCCGGGTTCAGCGAGGTCATCGGCTCCTGGAAGATCATCGCCATGCGGTCACCGCGCAGCTTCTGCATCTCTGCCTTGGAAACGGACCTCAGGTCCTTGCCGGCGAATTCCAGTTTTTCAGCGCCGACCTTCATGTTCTTGCCGAGCAGGCCCATGATTGCCAGCGATGTCAGCGACTTGCCGGAACCGGATTCGCCGACGATACAGAGCGTCTCGCCGCGCTTCAGTTCGAAGTCGATGCCGCGCACCGCTTTGATCGTGTGGACGCCGATCGGTATGTCGACCGTCAGGCCTTCCACCGTGAGGATGGTGTCGTTCGTTTGGGTCATCATTTCGACTCCGGCGCCGTGACGTCGCGCAGTCCGTCGCCCATCAGGTTGATCGCCAGCACGAGCAGGAACAGCGCAATGCCGGGAATGGTGATCAGCCAGGGCTGGAACAGCATCATCTGCTTGCCTTCCGAGATCATCAGGCCCCAGGAGGGGGTCGGAGGCTGTACGCCGAGACCCAGGAAGGAGAGGGCTGCTTCGAGCAGGATGGCGTGCGCCATTTCCAGCGTCATGACGACGATCAGGTTGTTGGCGATATTCGGCATGATCTCGGAGAGAACGATGCGGGTCGTCGAACAGCCGATGGCGCGCGCCGCGTTGACGTATTCGAGATCGCGGATCTGCATGACGGAGGAGCGCATGACGACCGCGAAGCGATCCCAGAGCAGCAGGCCGAGGACCATGATCACCACCTGCAGCGAGCCGCCGAACAGGGCGACGATGGCAAGCGCCACGAGGACGACCGGCATGGCGAGGCGGACGTTGATCAGGAAGGTGACGAAGAGGTCGACCTTGCCGCCGAAATAGCCGGCGGCGACACCGAGAAGCGTGCCGATCGTGCCGGAGATCAGGGCGGTGACGAGGCCGATCAGCAGCGAAATCCGGGCGCCGTACAGCAGCCGGGCGAGATAATCGCGTCCTAGCTGGTCGGTGCCGAGAATATGATCGGGATTGGTGCCCGCCATCCAGAATGGCGGCTTCATGCGGGCAAAGAGATCCTGCGCATAGGGATCGTGCGATGTCAGCATCGGCGCAAAGACGGCAGCGGCAACGACAATGGCGAGGATCGTGAGGCCGATCATCAGGCCGAGATGGCCGAAGATGCGTCGCCGCAATATGGCGGCCGGCGTCATGCCGACGATGGTTTCAGCAGTGGGAGCGGTCGATTGGCTCATGTCAGCCCACCCTTATGCGCGGATCGAGCCAGGCATTGGTCAGATCCGAGAGGAATGTGAAGAGGATGTAGAAACAGGAGAAGATCAGGATCAGCGCCTGCACGGTCGGCAGGTCGTGCCGGGAGATCGACTCCCAGGCGAGGTAGCCCGCGCCATGGAGGGCGAAGATCGCCTCCACCACCACCGAGCCGCCGAGCATGAAGCCCATCTGCACGGCAGAGAGCGACACGACCGGAATGATGGCGTTGCGCAGCGCGTGCTTGAAGAGAACGCGCATCGTGCCCGCACCCTTCGCTCGCGCGGTGCGGATGTAATCGGCGTTCAGCACCTCCAGCATGCCGGCGCGGGTCAGGCGCATGATGGCCGGCATGGCGTAGTAGCCAAGCACGACGGTCGGCATGATGAAATGCTTCCAGGTCTCCGATCCGGATGGCGGCAGAAGCCTGAGTTTGATCGAGAAGATCACGACGAGCACAAGCCCGAACCAGAAGCTCGGCAAGGCCTGGCCGGCAACCGACAGGAAGAGGGCGAGCCGGTCGATGATGGAGTTCGGCCGGACAGCGGCCGCGACGCCGAGGGGGACCGCCACGACAAGCGCGAAAGTGATGCCACATAGGCCGAGCATCATGGTGACGGACAGCCGGTCGGCGATCAGATCTGCCACGGGCAGCTTGAAATAGTAGCTCTGGCCGAAGTCGCCATGCAGGGCGTTCCACAGCCATTCGGTGTATTGCGTCGTCAGCGGACGGTCGAAGCCGTAGAGCTGACGGATGGCCTCGAGGTCGGCGGAACTGGCGTTCTCGCCGGCAAGGGCTGCCGCCGGATCACCCGAGAGGTGCAGAAGCGAGAAACTGATGACCGAGACGGTGAGCGTCACCAGGATGGCGAGCCCGAGCCGTTTCAAAGCGAATGCAAGCATGCGACGTCTCCTTTGGGCGGCCGCGGCGTTCATGCCGTGGCGGCGTCACCTCTCCCGGCGCAGGGTGGATGGGAGGTTTACGCCGGGAGAGAGGAACGACCCGACCGTCCGGAGACGGTCAGGCGCACAGACTGCTATTTCCAGCCCATGTCGAAGAAGCGGACGATTTCGTCCGGGGTCGGCTTGAAGTCGATGTCCTTGGTGAAGACATAGTTCGTGTTGTAGGAGAACAACGGGATCCAGTAGGCTTCATCCGCGATCTTCGTCAGCGCCTTGGCGTAGTCTTCCTTCCGCTTCTCTTCATCGACCGTCGTGTCGCCGGCCTTCAGCCATTCGGCGACCTGATCGTCACGCGCGAAGTCCTGGTCGCCCTTTTCGAAGAACAGGCTGGTGATGGCGGAGACGTCGCTGATGGAGTTCGAGCCCCAGGTCAGGAAGCCGAAGCCGGCATCGCCCTTCTTCTGCATTTCGCGGAGAGCGGAGTATTGCAGGAACTTCAGGTCGGCCTTGATGCCGACGGCGTTCAGGTAGGACATCATCGCTTCGGCATAGGGGCGGTCACGATAGGCGTAGAAGCTTGTCGTGAAGCCGTCCGGATAGCCGGCCTTTGCCAGCAGCTCCTTGGCCTTCGCCGGATCGTAGTCGTAGCTCGGGACATCCTGGGTGCAGCCGAACTGGGTCGGGTAGCACGCGGAATTGATGACTTCCGAGCTGCCCTTCAGGAGGTTTTCGACGATCGCCTTGCGGTCGATCGCGTAGCCAACGGCCTGGCGGACTTCCTTCTTCGTGAACGGGCTGTCGCCGCCGCGGGCGGCCGCATCCATCACGATATAGCCGATGCGCATGGTGCTTTCATTGCTGACGGTCAGCTGGTCCATGCTTTCCATCTGCTCGGCCTGGTCGGCGGGCACGCCCCAGATGAGATCGAGACCGCCGGAGAAGAGTTCGGCGAGCTGGGTGTTGATGTCGGGAATGGTGCGGATATCAATGGTGCCGATTTTTGCCTTTTGCTTCGCGCCGACATAGCCGTCGAATTTCTTCAGCACGTAGTGCTTGCCCGGCTCGACGCTCTCGACCATGTAGGGGCCGGTGCCGACGGGCTTCAGGCCCATGCCCTTGGCGCCGACTTCAGCATAGTACTTGTCCGGGTAGATCGGCACGAGGCCGGAAAGGTATTCGAGGGCGGCCGGGAACGGACCGTTGGTGTGGATGCGGATCGTGTACTTGTCGATCTTCTCGACGTTCTTCATCCAGTTCACATAGCTTGGCGTGACCACGTGGCTGTCCGGATTGGTGACAGTTGCCACTGTGTAGACGACGTCATCGGCATCGAAGTCTTCGCCGTTATGGAACTTCACGCCTTCGCGCAGCTTGAATTCCAGCGTGGTGTCGTCGATCCACTTCCAGGATGTGGCGAGGTCGCCGACATATTTGCCGGTCGCGGGATCGCGAAAGACCAGACCATCCCAGACCTGACGGTTGAGGATCGTGCCTTCGCGAGCCGACTGATAGTAGAAGTCGAGCGACTCGAGTTCCTTGCTGAAGGCGACATGCAGGGTGTCGTCCGCCTTGTTTGCATATGCCTGGCTGCAGGAAAGCAAAGCGGCCAGAGTGAATGCACTTACGGATAGAAATGGCTTCATCTGATTTTCAACGGCTTGCGCCGCCCCTCTGTTGACTCTTCTTTGTATTATTATATGATACATTGAACTGTATATTCATTCAGTGTATTTTGCGATCGCTGATTGTCAAGACGGATTGCTTAAATTGGGGGCGCGCACAAGGAATGAGCAAAGTGCTGGAGGGGGAGAAGAAGAAGCAGGACACGCTGTTTGTCGGGTCGCTTGAAAAGGGCATGCGGATCATGGCGGCCTTCGGGCTGCATCATGCCGAACTCGGCCTGACGGAGCTCGCGGAACTGACGGGGCTCGACAAGAGCGCGGCCCAGCGGCTGGCCAACACGCTGCACAAGATCGGCTATCTGGAGAAGGATCCGGACAGCCGTCGTTTCCGGCCCTCGTTGAAGTTTCTCGAACTTGCGGCGAGCTATCTGTCGTCCGATCCGTTCGTGCAGCTGGCCATGCCGAAACTGATCGAACTCAGCCGGAGCCTGGGCGAGCGCGTCAATGCGGCGCGACCGATGGGCTCGGATATCATCTATGTGGTTCGGATTCCAACGCAACTGACCAGCTTCGCCGCGATGGTGGTGGGACGGCGCGTGCAGGCGCTGAGCTCCTCTTCGGGACGCATCATGCTGGCGCATTTCGACGAGGCCCGGCGCAAGGAAGCGCTTGAGACCTGGCCGATCGATCAGATCACTTCGAAGACCGTGACCGACAGGTCGCAGATCGCCAGGGAGGTCGAGGAGGCCGCAGCGCTCGGCTACGGCATTGCGGTCAACCAGAACATCATCAACGAGATCGGCATCGCCGCGCCCGTGTTCACCAAGGGGGGTGAGGTCGGAGGCACCGTGCAGTGCTCGGTCTCCAGCCTCAAATGGTCGCTCGATCGTGTCCACAAGGAAATCGCGCCGCAACTGATGGAAGTGGCGAATTCGATCGTCCTGCCGCGCTGACCTGCCAAGCCCTTCCGCGGTCTCAGCGGGCCGGCATGCCTTCAGGCTTCATGTGGCGCTTCTGGGCGGCGATGCGGAATGGTGCGTTCGGCCCGCCGTAGCCGTGGTAGTTGCCGCGCCGCTCGACGATCTCGAAGAAGAAGCCCTCTCCGAAGACCTGGCTGTAGAGCTGGAAATACTCGCCACCGGCATCCTGGTCATAGAGGATGTTGTGAGCGCGCAGGCGGTCGGCAAGCGCGGGCTCCAGGCCGAAGCGGGCCTCCACGTCGTCGTAGTAGTTGCGCGGGATCTGCAGCGGCTGCAGGCCGTTGGCTGCAAGCGCCTTGGCGGTTGCGAAAATGTCATCGGTCGCAAATGCCAGATGCTGGATGGCCGAGCCGAAGCTTTCGGCCATGAAGTGCCCCGCAAGTGTCTTGCGGTTCTCCGCGCCGTTGAGCGTAATGCGCAGGCTGCCGTCGCTGCTCTCGACGACCTGGCTGCGCACGAGGCCGCTCGGATCGGTGATGTCGACCTGCGGCGTCTTGGAGAGGTTGAAGATCGAGGTGTAGAACAGCAGCGCCGAGGGCAGCTCGTCCGAGCGCATCGTCTGCGCCACGTGATCGATCCGGGTGAGGGAGGCGTCGACCGGCGGGTTTTCGTCCTCCATCGGTTCGAACTCGATGTCCCAGACCTGGCCGAGTTCGCTCTTGTCGTCGATGAAGTAGATCAGCCCTTCACCCGTGCCGCGGATGGCGGGGATGTTCAGTTCACCCGGCCCGACGGCCTGCTCGAAGGGAACGGCATCGAGCGCCTCGGCGCGCTCCAGTGCAGCAGTTGCGTCGCCGACCTTGAGGCCCATGGCGTAAGCCGATGTGCCGTGGACGGCGAAGGTGGAATGCGCGAATCCCTCGTGCTCGGTGTTGACGACGAGATTGATGGCACCCTGGCGATACAGGGTGACGGCCTTCGACTTGTGGCGGGCGAAGGCGCGGAAGCCCATCATCCGCAGCAGCTTCGAAAGCGTCTGCGCTTCCCGCTGGCTGGTTGCGAATTCGATAAACTCGACCCCGCTGACCGCCGCCCTGTCGGGCATTGCTTTCGACGAGATGGCAATGCCCGGCTCCTCTCGCTGCACCCGGTCCATCAGATGGATCAGGGACCGGTGGCCGTCATTGGAGACCAGTTTGGGAGCGCCGCCGCGGAACTGGTCGTTGAAGATTTCAAGGGACAGGGGGCCGCTGTAGCCCGTGGCGGCGACGGCCCGCATGAAATCGACGACCGGCAGGTCGCCTTCGCCGGGCATGTTGCGGAAATGGCGGCTCCAGTAGAGCAGATCCATGTCGATCAGCGGTGCATCGGCGAGCTGGACGATGAAAATACGGTCGCCGGGGATGGAGCGGATCGAATTGACGTCGATCTTGCGCGACAGCGTGTGGAAGGAATCGAGGATAAGGCCGATGTTCGGATGGTCGGCCCGGCGGACGATTTCCCAGGCGTCGCGGTGATCATTGATGTGCCGGCCCCAGGCAAGTGCCTCATAACCGACCCGCAATCCGCGCTTTGCGGCGCGCTCGCCGAGTTCGCGAAAATCGTCGGCCGCGCGATCGATGCCGCCCAGCGAGATCGGGGAAATGTTGGAGCAGACCAGCATGAGGTCGGTGCCGAGCTCCTGCATGATGTCGAACTTGCGTTCGGCGCGGTCGAATGCACGGGTCCGCTGTGGTTCCGGCATGCCCTCGAAATCACGGAACGGCTGGAAGAGGGTGATCTCCAGTCCGGCATCCCGGACCATGTTGCCAATATCGCGCGGCGATGCATCGAAGGTCAGGAAGTCGTTCTCGAAGATTTCGACACCGTCGAAACCGGCGGCGGCGATCGCATCGAGCTTTTCGCCTAGCGTGCCGCTGATCGAGACGGTTGCAATGGAAGTCTTCATGGGTCCATTTCCTCTCTGTGCCACGCGCTCAAGACCACGTCAGGCGGTGGCTTCCGGCCAGCGCGCCTCGTATCCATCATTTATGGCAATCCCAGTATATGGCAAATAGCAAAATATACGAGGAAATCAAAATTATGGTACGAATGTTGATAGTTTTCCGCGCCAAGCCGGGGATACGAAGTCCCAGGGCCGGGTGCGCCGCTTGGGCGTGTTATCCGTCCTGCTGATTTGCGATGATAGCAGAATGTCAGCCCGGAAGCTGGATTTCCACTCCGAAGAGTGTTTCGTGCATGCGATTGGTGGCGACGCCGACGGCCCCCATCAACGCCGCGCGGCTGCCGAACTGGCTGAGCTCCAGGCGCAGCGGCAATGGCGTGCAGCGCGGAAGATGGCGACGTATTGCGTCCAAAAGCTCCTGGCGTGACCCGATGCTGCCGCCAAGCACGATCAGTTGCGGATCCAGGATAGCGCCGATCGCGGCAAGTGCCGACGCGGCGATGCGCGCGGTTTCTTCCAACGTGGCGATAGCGGCCTGTTCGCCGTCTTGCAGCGCCGAGAAGATGTCACGGACGGTGTGTCCTTCCTTGCCGCCAAAGCCGTGGTAACGCTCGGCTATGGCGACGCTGCCGATCGAGGTTTCCAGTGTTCCAAGAAGGAAGCCGCGTGAATCATAGGGGTCCGCCCCGATGGGCAGATAGGCGATTTCTCCGGCTCCTCCGCGCGCCCCGCGCACCAGCTTGCCATTGGCGATCAGGCCCATGCCTATGCCGGTGCCGAAGGCGACGAAGGCGAAGTTGTCGACCTGCATGCCGTGGCCGCGCCACTGCTCGCCACAGGCCGCAAGATTGACGTCGTTTTCGATCTCGACCGGAATGCCCAGACGCGCGGACAGGAGGCCGCGCAGGTCGATGGCGTCGAGGCCTGGGATATTGGGGGCTATCTCGATGTGGCCGGTTCCCGGCTGCTGGAAACCGGGCGTGCCGAGAACCGCGATGCTGAGCTTCGAGCGCGGGGCATCCGCCTCTGCCATGAGGTCGGTGACCACATTTTCCAGCTGGGCGACGAGGTGTTCGCCCCCACGCTTGTCGGTGGGAACAACGGTTTCGGCTAGAATGTTGCCGGAGAGATCCGTGATGGCGGCTGCGATCTTCGTGCCGCCGATGTCCATGCCGACGGCGAATGCGGCGCGGTGGTTGATCTCGTAGCTCAGTGCATTGCGGCCGGCCTTTGCCTCGATATGGCCGACGGGGGTCAGCCACCCATCGTCTTCGAGATCGCGCACCACATCGGATATGGTCTGCTTCGAAAGGCCGGTGAGTTTGGCGATACTTGTCCTGGATTGCGGGCCGTGCTCAAGGATGGTGCGCATCACCGCGTTGATGGAAATCTTGCGGGCGACGGGCCGTTCAGCGGCATTTGGCACCATAGGCACTCCAGTTAGTCAGGGACGCAGTCCAACTTGCCGCCGCAGTGCGCCAGAGTTGCAATATTCTCTGCGCCAATCGGCGGTTTTCGGCAATGCCGTGGCCCATCAATTGGCAAATTTCGATTCATTTGTCTACCTCCTTGACAAATAATGATCCGAGTTTGTACGCTCACTCATCCTTGGAGAGAAAGGGCAGCATATGCTGATGGTGATTGTGGATACGGCATCGCATTGGAGCAGGCTCATCGCCCGCCCGGCGATCGTGGCATCCCGTCTCAAGAGGCGGGTTTGCCGCCAGGAAGCCGTCTCTTCATGAGCCAAGCGCGCGCCGAACGAGGATTGATCTGCCAGAGGCATGATGCGTTCTCCGCGACGGCGCCGCGACTGCTTGACCGACCCGGTTTCGTTTCCCGGTTCGCCTCCTCAACTGCGGAACTTCATGCCGAAGATGACGTGTCCATCGCGGCTGATGTCCTCGAAGCCGAGATGGCGGTAAAAGCCCTTTGCCTTTTCGTTGGTGGGACTGACGCCGAGATGGACGCCGGCGGCGCCATGTGCCTTCAGCGCTTCCAGCTGGGTTTCGATCAGCCGCCGGCCCCAGCCCGACGATTGCGCGCCGGGCAGGATGTTGATGTGCAGATGGGCGGGGTAGACCGTGCGAAGATCGGCAAAAGGCCGCTCAGGGCTTGCGATGCGCTCCAGCGCGCCGGCGTCCATCGGCGCGGACGGGACCATGCCGGCGATTTTCTTTCTGACCTCCGGCCACCACTCAGCCTCCAGACGCGCACCGAAAGCGGTCGTGTCGGGGGTGCCGATGACGTAGCCGATCGCCTTTTCGCCGTCGTCCAGCAGGAAGGTGAAGTCCGGTTCGAACTTGCCGTAGGGCGCCGCCCATATGTAACCCGGCAGTTTCGGATTGCTGTAGAGCGTGCTCGCGTCCGATCCGCTGTCGGCGGTTTTCAGGCAGATCTCGTAAAGCACATCCATGTCTGCTTCCGTCGCGCGGCGGATGGAAAGCGCTTCGGTCTTGTCGGTCATGTCTGTCATCCTCTTGTGACTGGCGGACGGCACTCTCGCCCTTCAGGCGAAGCGGAGCGGCGGGCTGATTGGCGGGAAGCTAGATCAAAGCAGGTCGCAATAACAGGGGCCGGAATCGCAAAATTTATCCCGCTGCAAAAGGCGGGCAAAGTTCGCCGGACACGTATCCGGGCGGAAAACGCCATGCGTAAACAGGAGGTTTGCGCAGGGTGAAACGGCAATGACAAACAAGGGTTCAAATCCAGAAGGGCTAGGAAATGTTTGACAAACTCCTCATGCGCATGAAGCTTCATTCACGCATGTCCACGGTGTCCACGACGGCTGCCGCGGTCATGATCCTCTCGGCTTCGCACGCTGCCGTTGCAGCCGACCTGCCGGTGTGGGACGACTACACCTATGAGGGCCAGAGCGTCGTCATGGAAACGCTCAACAAGAATTTCGAGGCAGCTCATCCGGACGTCAAGGTCATCCGCACGCAGCGTACCTTCGACGATCTGGCGCTGACGCTGAAGCTCGCCGTTTCGGCCGGCGACGGCCCGATGGTGACCAAGGTCAACCAGGGCGCCGGCGACATGGGCGCGATGGTCAAGGAAGGCCTTCTGCAGCCGGTCGACGACTACATTTCCAAATACGGCTGGGACAAGCGCCAGTCGGACAGCCTTCTGGCCCGTGACCGCTGGTCCGACACCGGACAGTTCGGCGAAGGCAAGACCTACGGCATTTCCGGCCTCGGCGAAATGGTCGGCCTGTTCTACAACGAGAAGCTTCTGAAGGACGCCGGCGTCGAGCTGCCGCTGAAGAACTTCGCGGATTTCGAAGCCGCTCTCGACAAGCTGAAGGCCAAGGGCACGACGCCGATCACCATGGGCACTGCCAAGCAGCACCTCGCCCTGCACCTGATCGCCGCCATCAGCCAGGCACAGATCGACTCGAAGAACCGCAAGGAACTCGATGACCTGATCTACGGCCGGGGCGGCAGCTTCAACACGCCCGGCAACGTCGAAGCCGCCAAGCTCGTCCAGCATTGGGCCAAGGACGGCTACTTCACCGACGGTTACCAGGGCATTTCCGGTGACGACGCCGTACAGCTCTTCATCGCCGGCCAGTCCGCCTTCCTCGTGTCGGGTACGTGGTACTTCGGCGACATGAAGGCCAATCCGGACATCCACTTCATGCCGATCCCGGCTCCGGAAGGCGTCGAGCATCCGCTGACCGTCGGCGGCGTCGATCTTGCCTGGGCGATCACCAGCATTGCCAAGACCAAGGAAGAGCAGGACTTGGCCGGTGCCTATATCGACTACATGGTTTCGCCTGAAGCCGCCGTCGAATGGGCGAAGGGCGGCTACTTCCCGTCGACCGCGCTGCCGGAAGGCACGAGCATCGACATGTCGCCGCTGCTCAGCGAAGGCATCTCCATGTGGAAGACGCTGAACGCTGCGGACGCGATCGGTCATTATCCGGACTGGGCAAGCCCGACCATGCTGAAGACCTATGACGACAACACCCCGCTGCTTCTCGCCGACACCGAGACGCCGGAGCAGTTCGTCGAGGCTCTCGACAAGGATTATCAGGCCTACCTGGCGAGCAAGAAGTAAGCTTCGACAGGTCGAAAATTCTCGCGGCCGCATTCGTGCGGCCGCCCTTACGAGGAATTAGAATGAAAGCCTCCGTCCTTGACGCTCCCGTGCGCAAGAACCTCATCTTCGTCCTGCCGGGACTGATCGTCTATGCCGCCTTCGTGCTCTTGCCGATCCTGGCGGCGATCTATCTCAGCCTGACGAAATGGAACGGTATCAGCGCGCCCGATTTCGTCGGCCTCGGCAACTATGTCGAGCTTTTCAGCGACAGCCGCTTCTTCGTCGCGCTGCGCAACAACGCCGTGCTGATGATCTTCTACTGCGTCGTGCCGCTCGCGATCGGAATCGTGCTTGCCGCGATCGTAAGCTCCATTCGCGCCAAGGAGCAGCTGGCGATCAGGACACTGCTGTTCATGCCCTATATCATGCCGTCGGCGGTGCTCGGCATCATCTGGCACTGGCTCTACAATCCCGCCTTCGGACCGATCAACCAGGGTCTGAAGCTGCTGGGGCTCGGCTCGATCGCGCTGCCCTGGCTCGGTGATTTCACCTTTGCGCTGCCGGCCGTCGGCATGGTGGCTGCCTGGTATTATTTCGGTTTCTGCATGGTGATCTTCCTGACCGGCCTGCAGCGCATCGACCCGTCGCTGTTCGAAGCGGCCCGCGTCGACGGCGCCAAGCCCTGGTACATCTTCTACCGCATCACCCTGCCGCTGCTCTTGCCGGAAATCCGCGTCGTCCTGCTTCTGACGATCATTGCTTCGATCAAGAGCTTCGACCTCATCTTCACCATGACCCGAGGGGGACCCGCCAATGCGACGCTGGTTCCGAACATCTACATGTATGAACTGGGCTTCCACCTGAACCGTTTCGGCTATGCGGCGTCGGTCGCCATCATCGGCGCGATCCTGATCTTCGTCGTCAACTACATCGTCCACCGCTTTGTGCGGCCTGCCGACGGGAGGGCACGCTGATGGCGGGTTACTCACCAAACAGCACCGCCAAGACGTTTTCGTTCCGCGTCATCATGTGGATGTTCTCGCTGATTACGGTGTTTCCGTTTGGACTGCTGCTGCTGACCTCGATCAAGAGCAAGGAGGACCTGTTCAAGGGGGCCTTCGTGCTGCCGGCCTATCCGCATTTCGAGAACTATGTCAGCGCCTGGGTCGACGGGCATTTCGGGATCTATTTCTGGAACTCGATCATCGTCGTCATTCCGGTGGTGGCCGTCAGCATCGTGCTCGGCGTGCTGACGGGCTTTGCCTTCGCCTTCCTGTCGTTTCCGTTCAAGAAGTTCACCTTCGTCCTGCTGACGATCGGCATGATGGTGCCGACGGAAGCCTTCATCATCCCGCTGTATTACGAGATGCGCTATCTGGGGTTGATCAACTCCTACTGGGCGATGATCCTGCCGCAGATCGCGATGTCGGTGCCGTTTGCGACGATCTTCATGGCGAGTGCCATGGAGCAGTTGCCGAAGGACATTCTCGAGGCGGCGATGCTGGATGGGGCCTCACGGACGCTGATTTTGCGCCGCGTGGTCATTCCGCTTCTGAAACCTGCCGTCTCGACGCTTGGCCTGTTCCTGTTCATCTGGACCTGGAACGAGTTCCTGATCCCGTTGATCCTCGTCAACGATGACGTCTACAGGACGATGCCGCTCGGCATGCTGTTCTTCCAGGGCCGCTACACGGTCAACACGCCGGTGCTGACGGCCGGAGCCGTGCTCGTCATCTTGCCGATCGTCGTCGTCTATCTGATCTTCCAGCGCAAGTTCATCGAAGGCCTGACGGCCGGCGCATCGAAGTAAGGCCCCCGAAGGGCGGCGCGGTGTCATTCGCGCCGCCCTTCTTCATAAAAGGATCACGCCGGGCCGGCATAGAGGTCCTGCTTGTTCCATCTCTCCAGCCCTCTTGGCAGTTCTTCCCATGACAGACAGTTCCGTTCTCGCCCGCCTCTCGCCGCAGGCTTCCTCCCGCCTCGCGACCCTTGCCGAAACCGTGCTTCACGCCGGCGTCCTGGCGCGGGGCTCGCTGAAGCGGCGGTATTCCAGCCAGATGGTGTCCAAGGGGCCGCGCGATTATCAGACGGAGGTCGACCGCGCCGTCGAAGCGGAGATCGCCGGGCGGCTCGCCGAGGCCTTCCCGGACTACACCATTCACGGCGAGGAGCAGATGAGTGATCGGACGGGCCGTGATGGCGCGCCGGTCATCCACATCGACCCAATCGACGGCACGACGAATTTCGCCTGGGGACTTCCCCATTTCGGCATGACGGTGCTGATCGAGGAGGGCGGTGAATTGATTGCCGGGGCGGTCTACGATCCGATGCTCGACGAGCTTTTCAGCGCGGAGAAGGGCGGCGGCGCCTATCTCAACGGCGAGCGGCTGGTCTGCGGCCAGGAGAGTGCCGTCGAGAACGTGATCGTCGGGGCCGGGCTCCCGGTGCCGGGACAGGTGAAGTCCGTCGGTGTGGACCAGTATCATTCCGCTCTGAGGCGACTGATGGACAACACCGCCGGCGTGCGCCGCCTCGGATCTGCGGCACTGTCGACGGCCTATGTCGCCGCGGGCCGTCTCGACGGTTTCTTCGAGGATGGCCTGTCGCTGCATGACTATGGCGCTGCGGCCCTTCTCGTGCGGGAGGCTGGCGGCATCGTCACCGGTTTCACGGGTGGTCCGGTCGGGGCCAATGGCGACGTGCTCGCCGCAACACCGGCGCTGCACGGCTGGCTGGTCCAGGGTTTCACCGGCTGATCAGCCGGCCATCAGCAGTTCGAGGCCGACCGGGTCGTCGGTGGTGATCTGGTCGACTTTGGCGGCGAGAAGCCTGCCGACGGCCGGATGGTTGTCGGCGGTGGCGCCGGTGATGGTATAGGCGTCGATGCGGCGGCCGGCGGCATGAAAGGCGGCGACCAGATCGAAGCCGGCGCGCTCGGCGGTCAGCACCAGTTCGTATTCCAGATAGATCATTTCCGCATTCGGGGAATCGGCGAGGGCCGTTGCGACGAAGCGTTCGTATTCCCCGGTTCGTGCCGTCTCTTCCGCAACGCCGAAGTGGCAGGGGTCATAGCCGATCCGCATGCCAGGAACGGCGGCGGAGAGGCGGGAGACAGCTTCGGCGTCGCCTCCGGAGAGGATGACGAGGTGCTTCACCGGTTCCACCGCCTGCGCAAAGGCCGCAACCTGTTGATCGCCAAGCGCTGCAGCACCTTCCTTCATGTCGAGCTGCAGGAGTGCGCCGTCGCCGCATTGTTGGCCGGCGAGACGCTGGCAGAGCGTGTCGAACAGCATGACCGGGTGATCTGTCGGATTGCCCGCCGCGTCGCGCAACTTCAGTGTGGCCAGATGCTCGGGTGTGGCGGTCGCCACCGGTCCGGTTCCGGTCGTGGCGCGGTCGAGCGTCTTGTCGTGCAGGACGACAAAGCCGCCGCCGGCATGGCAGAGCAGGTCGATCTCGAGGCTGGCGCCAAGGCGCATGCCCTCGGCGATCCTCTCCCAGGTGAAGGAAATGTCGCCGGCCTGCTTGTGGCCGCGATGCCATTTCAGCCACGTCTTGTGGCCGTCTCTTTCAAGAAAGATACCGTCAGGCATGGGCGAGAAATTCCGGAGCTTGGGTTTCGGCGGGAGCGTCTGAGCGGAAGATTATCCGGTTGTCCCTAAACAGGCTATAGGCGCTGATCGTCGGCGTGACGAACATGCCCTGCGTCATCTGCCGGCCGGGCGCGGTCATCGCCTTCAGCCGCGTGCCATCGGTCAGATCGACGTCGGCGATCAGGTGGGTGCCGAAGTCGGTCGCGCGATGGATCGATGCCGCCGTTCCATTGCGCGCGGGGTCGAGCCGGATCGCTTCCGGGCGGACGGCGAGTGTCGCGGGGCCGTCCGGTGCATGAACGGCGACCGGGAAGAGCGGATGATCGAAATAGCCTGAGCGGACCTGACCCTTGATGAAGTTCATCGAGCCGATGAAGCCGGCGACGAATTCGGTTTCCGGTCGACGATAGATGGCGTCGGGGGCGGCGGCCTGTTCGCTGACACCGTCCCGCATGACGACGATGCGGTCGGCCAGCGCCAGCGCCTCGTCCTGTCCGTGAGTAACGAACAGGGTGGTGATGCCGAGCCGTTGCTGGATGTCGCGAACTTCCTCGCGCAGGCGTTCGCGCAGATGCTGGTCGAGACTGGCGAAGGGTTCGTCGAGCAGCAGGATCTTCGGTTCCAGAACCAGCGAGCGGGCGAGTGCCACACGCTGCTGCTGGCCGCCGGAGAGCTGCCACGTCATGCGCTTGCCGTAGCCACCGAGACCCACCAGCGTCAGGGCTTCCTCGACGCGGTCGCGAATATCGGCTTTCGGGATGCCCTTGAGCTTCAGGCCGAAGGCGATATTGGAGAACACATTCATGTGGCTCCAGAGGGCGTGGCTCTGGAAGACCATGCCGGTCGGGCGGCGTTCCGGCGGCAGGCGCGTGACGTTCTCGCCGTCGATCTCGACCGCGCCGCCGGTCGGCTGCTCGAAGCCGCCGATCATCCGAAGCAGCGTCGACTTGCCGGACCCGGACGGCCCGAGCAGGCAGACGAGTTCGCCGTCTTCGACCTCGAGCGAGAAATCGCGGACGGCATGGGCGGTGCCGAAGCTTTTCGATACCTGCTTCATGCTCAAGCGGGCCATGGGAATGCCTTTCTGTAGTGAAGTCCTGTCCGTCTCATGCGCCAAACCCCTTGGCGAAGGCGCCGGCGCCGACGACGCGGCGGGCGAACATGAGGGCGATGAAGGAGGGGACCCACAGCATCACCGAGAGGACGGCGCCGTACTGGACGACGATCTGGTTGTTGATGAAGGTGATCATCAGGACCGGCATGGTGCGGATGTCCGGTGTGCCGATCAGCCATGCGCCTTCGGTCTCATAGAAGGTGGCGACGAAGGTCAGGAGCAGGGCGGCGGCAATGGTCGGGAATGCCTGCGGTAGGGTGATAGACCAGAAGACGCGCAGTGGACCGGCGCCGGCGTCACGCGCCGCCTCCTCCATCCGGCGGTCGACCGACTGGAAGGCTGCGACCGGTATCCAGATCATCAGCATCAGCGTGCCGACGAGCTGGATGAGGACGACACCCCAGAAGGTGCTGATCAGGCCGAGCTTCAGGAAGATCGCCGCGATCGCCACCAGAAGCCCGAATTTCGGGAAGGCGTGCGAGGCGAGGAAGGAGAGGAAGAAGACGTTGCGGCCGGGGAATTTCAGCCGGGCGAAGGCATAGGCCGCCGGCAGGCAAATGATCGCGGACAGAGCTGTCACGGTGAATGTCAGGCGCAGGCTCATGAAGAGCGCATCCCAGACATCCTGGCGGGCCAGCGTCTGGTGCCAGAAGCGCAGTCCGAACTGCTGCGGCAGCAGGGAGGGATAGCGCCAGACCTCGGTGAAGGCCCAGGTGCCGACCACGAGAAGCGGCAGGGCGATGAACAGTGTCAGCAGGATGGCGAGCGTCCAGCCCGTCCAGTCGATACGCCGTGGGGAGGAGGTGAGGATAGCCATCAGCTCTTCTCCCGGTTTCTGGCGATCGAGTAGACGTAGAAGATGCCGAAGAACAGGCAGAAGCCGAAGGCGACGACGGCCTGCGTCGTGGCGTTCAGCGGGTCATTGAGATCGTTGAAGGTGCGCTGCATGAACGGTCCCATCATTTCCGGAGACGCCGGCCCGAGCAGATAAGGCAGCGTGAAGGCGGAAAAGATGCCCAGCACGGCGAAGGAGGCGGCGACCAGCAGCGAATTGCCCATGCGCGGCAGGATGATGTGAGCCAGCACCCGGAACGGTGAGGCGCCGACATCGCGCGCGGCTTCTATGGCGCTGTTGGATATGGACCCCAGTCCTGCGACGAGCATCAGCACCGTCAGCGGCAGATTGTCCCAGACGAGGCCGATCACCGGTCCCCAGGGCGAGAGGTAAGGAGAGGGCAGCTTCGGCAGGCCGACGCTGTTCAGGATGATGTCGACGGCGCCGTTCGGGCCGATGGTGCGGATCAGCGCATAGGAGAGAATGATCGACGGCACGAACATCGGGAAGATCGCCAGACCCTGTACGTAGGCGGCAAGCCGGCTGGTCGAGAAGCGCAGGTAAAGCGCGATCGGTAGCGCGGTGACGATCAGCAGCACGCCGCAGACAACCGTCGTCCAGAGCGTCAGATAGAGATTGTTGAGGCTGTAGCCGTCGGAGAAGAAGAAGCGATAGGTCTCGACGGAGAAATGACGTGTTCCGGTCTGGTCGGCGAGGAAGAGCGTGTCGTAGATCGCCGAGAAGATCGGAAAGATGATCAGCCAGAAGAGCAGCAGCACAGGAACGGCGACGAGAAGGAGGCCGGTGAGCCCCCTTCTCGTCAGTCCCAGATTGCTGACCGGCGCGGCAGCGATGCCGGTGACGGCCATCAGCTGCGGCTCAGGTTCGGAGCCACGTTGCGGTACCAGCCGTCATTGACGGCGGTTTCCCAGTCGCCCGCCGGGAAGGTCGGGATCGTCTGCGGGATGACGTCGGCATACTTCTGGCGCAGGTCGTCGGAGATGTTGTCCCAGGAAACGCCCGGGAAACCGCCGATCTTGGTGATGACGGCTTCCTGCATGTCAGGCGACAGCATGAAGTTGGCGAGCGTCATCGCCGCGTCCTTGTTGGCGCCGTTGGTGAAGACCGTCATGCGCGAGAAACCACCGCAGAGGGCGAGGTCTGTCAGCTGCACGAGACCGGTCGATTCTTCCGGCAGGACACCCTGGGCGATCGCCTGGAGAACCTGGTCGGACCACACCGGCGTCATGGTGACAACGCCTTGGGCGAGCAGCTGCAGCGACTGGCTGTTGCCGGCCGTATAGCCACCCTTGTCAAAGAGCGAAGGGGCGATGTCGTTGAGGATGTCCCAGGCCGGCGGCAGGGCCTTGCCGGCGAAGTCCTCGGTGTAGTTCGCCACGGTGAACTTCGACGGATCGCGGCCGTTGGCCTCGTGGATGGCGCGGCGGACGAAGTTGCCGCCGGAGCCGCCCTTGTCGGGACGGTTGTAGATGAACTGGCCGGGATTGGCCTTGATCCAGGCAACGAGCGCATCCCAGGTCTTAGGCGCGTCCTTCGGATCGAGCTTCGTCTTGTCGTAGGCCAGCAGCACCTGCGAACCGCGATAGGGCAGCGAGTAGTCGCTGTCGATCGCCATCGGGTTGACCTTGGCGTAGTCCGGGGTGTTTTCGGTCGAGAACTTCACCCAGAGGCCTTCCTTGATGCCGTCGGTCGGCAGGCGGGGGTCGAAGTGCTCGAACATGTCGGCCTTCGGATCGGTGCCGGTCTTCAGCGCGGCAAGCGCGCGGTCAGCGATGGCGCGCAGGCCGTTGTTGTCCTGGGCGTCGACGACCTTGAGCTTCAGACCGGGGTTGGCCTGCTCGAAGGCCGGACGCACGACGTTGTTCCAGAGATCGATGATGTTGGAATCGGACCCGCTGTAGAGTTCGATCGTGTGCTCGTCGGCGAAGGCAAAGCGCGGCATCAGGCCGGCGCCGGCAACGGCTGCGGAAGCGGCCAGAAATTCACGTCTCTTCATGTCACTCTCCATGGATTGTCAGGGACCGGAATGGCCCCTGCTAATCCCGCCGGGTGACAGTGGGATGACAGTAAAGTTACAGCTTTGCGAATAAGTTCGGTGGTCGAACTAAGTCTTCGACCTTCCCGTTGGAGAGGTCAGCCGAAGGCGATCTGCGCTTTCATGGCCTTTGTCCGGTCGGAGGCGGCAATGAAGGCCTGCTCGGCTTCGGCAAGCGGCATGGTGTGGGTGATGAGCGGTTTGACGTCGATCAGCCCGGCCTGCATCAGCCTCACGGCGGTCGCAAATTCCTCGTGGAAACGGAAGGAGCCGCGCAGGTCGAGTTCCTTCGAGGTGATCGCCATCATCGGCACGCTCATGTCGCCACCGAGGCCAAGCTGCAGGATGACGCCGCGCGGTCGCATCGCGGCAATACCGCCGGCAAGGGCTGGCGCCGCGCCGGAGCATTCGTAGAGGACATCGAAATAGCCCTTGGCGGCGGTGTAGGGTTTCAGCCCGTCCGGATCTTCGGAGAGGTTGATGGTCCGATCCGCGCCGACCGTCTCGGCAAATTTCAGCGTCTGTGCAGTGAGGTCGGTCGCGACGATCTCGGCGGCGCCGGCGCGTCGGGCGCCGAGAATCGCCAGCGTGCCGATCGGGCCGCAGCCGGTGACGAGGACGCGCTTGCCGAGCATCTCGCCGGCGCGCCGCGTGGCGTGCAGGGTGACGGACAGCGGCTCCGCCATCGCCGCTTCGCCGGCGGTGAGGCCATCGGCCTTCACGCATTGGCTGGCGTCTGCCACCAGGACTTCCCGGAACGCACCCTGGATATGCGGGAAGGGCATGGCCGAACCGTAGAAGCGCATGTTGAGGCAATGATTGTGCAGACCCTTTTGGCAGTATTCGCAGGTGCCGCACGGGCGCGAGGGCGAGACTGCGACGAGGTCGCCGACAGCCAGAGCCGAGACGCCTTCGCCGAGAGCCGAGATGTGGCCGGAAACTTCGTGGCCGAGGATCATCGGCTCTTTCAGGCGCACCGCACCGAAGCCGCCGTGGTTATAGTAATGCAGGTCGGAGCCGCAGACGCCGCCGGTGGCAAGGCGGATCTGCACTTCGCCCTTGCCCGGCAGGACCTCGGTGCGTTCTTCAATGCGAAGATCGTGTGCGGCGTGGATGACGATGGCTTTCATGGACGTGTCTTTCAAAGAACGGGTGTCGGCAGGTCGCGACCGGCAAAATGGGCATCGAGATTATCGAAGACGAGCTTGCCCATCGCCTTGCGGGTCTCGTAGGTGCCGGAGGCATGGTGCGGCTGCAGGAGCACGTTGTCGAGTGTGAGAAAGCGCGGATCGAGCTTCGGTTCGCCTTCGAAGACGTCGAGCGCCGCCGAGCCGAGCCTGCCGTCCTGCAGGGCCTCGATCAGCGCATCCTCGTCGATGTTCGCCGCGCGGGAAATGTTGATCAGCATGCCTTCCGGTCCCAGCGCCGCGATCACCTGTCGGTTGACGATGTGGCGCGTGTCAGGTGTGGCAGCCAGCGCAACGAAGAGAAAGTCGGACTGCTTGGCCAGTTCGACCGGGTCGGCAATGAATTTCCAGTCGCCGGCCACGGCCTTCGGGCTGCGGTTGCAATAGGCGATCTCCATGTCGAAGCCGGCCAGACGCCTGGCGACCTCGAAGCCGATGCGGCCGAGGCCGAGGATGCCGGCCCGCTTTCCGTGAACGCGTCTCTGCAGCGGATAGAGGCCTTTTGCCGCCCAGTCGCCGCTCCTGACCCAGCGCTCGGCGCCGATCATGCCGCGGGAGAGCGTGAGCATCATCGCGATGCCGAGATCGGCGACGTCCTTCGTCAGGACATCCGGCGTGTTGGTGACACGGATACCGCGCTCGCGGGCCGCCGTGAGATCGACCGCGTCATAGCCGACGCCGTAGACGCTGATGACTTCGAGGTTCGGCAGGGCTTCGATCATGGCCCGGCTGGCGCCGAGTTCGCCACGGGTGGCGATGCCGCGAATGCCGGCGGCGTTTTCGGCGAGGAAGGCCTGCTTGTCGTCCGCTTCGAAATAGCGATGCATGACAAAATTCTCGTTCAGGCGTTCCTCGTCCCATGACGGGTAGGGACCCACCTGCAGTATCTCGATTTTCGACAAGGGTGCCTCCCGGCTCCAGTGTTATTGTTATCGATAACATAGCGAATTGCGACTGATTGTCGAGGGCATGCGCTTCGACAATCCGTATTTGGGGTCAGCCGAGCTTGCAGCCGTTGGCCGTCAGATAGACCGCGTAGAGCGAGGTTGTGGCGGTGATGAACAGCCGGTTGCGCTTGGGCCCGCCGAAGGTGACGTTTGAGACGATTTCGGGGATCAGGATCTTGCCGATCATCGTGCCGTCGGGATCGTAGCAGTGCACGCCGTCGCCGGCGCTGGTCCAGATGCGGCCGGTGCGGTCGAGGCGGAAGCCGTCGAAGAAGCCGGCGGTGCAATCTGCAAACATGCCGAGGTCGCTGAGGCTGTTGTCGGCGTTGACCGCGAACTTGCGGATGTGATGGGGGCCGCCCGGCTGGTGGGTGCCGCCGGTGTCGACGATATAGAGCAGGCTTTCGTCGGGCGAGAAGGCAAGGCCGTTCGGCTTGACGAAATCATCGGCGACGCGGACGGTCTTTCTCGTGGACGGATCGTGGCGGTAGACGTGGCAGCCGCCGATCTCTTCCTTGCCGTAATCGCCCTCATAATCATGCATGATGCCGTAGGAGGGGTCGGTAAACCAGATCGTGTCGTCCGACTTGACCACGACATCGTTCGGCGAATTGAAGCGTTTGCCTTCGAAATTATCGGCGATAACGGTGATGGAGCCATCGACTTCCGTGCGGGTGACGCGGCGGGCAAGATGTTCGCAGGTGACCAGCCGGCCCTGATTGTCGACGGTGTTGCCGTTGCAGTTGTTGGAGGGCTGACGGAAGACGGCGGTCGTGCCACCGGCTTCGTCGTAGCGCATCATCCGGTTGTTGGGGATGTCGGAGAAAACCAGGTAGCGGCCCGGCGCAAACCAGGCGGGGCCTTCCAGCCAGCGACCGCCTGTCCACAGCCGCTCGACCTTGGCATGGCCGACAAAGCAGGCCTCGAACCGCGGATCGATGACCTCGAAACCCGTTCCTTCCAACTCTCCAAACATCAGTCTTCCTCCCGAATTGGCGCGGATCATAGCATTCGCGATCGCCTGATCCAGTCCGTTTCTATTGCTGTTATCGATATCATTTTCAAGGCCGAATGTGAGCTATGGAGATTGATCCCGTCGCTACGTCGGTCGTTATTGCATTGATTCACATGTCCTATCTCTCATTTGACGGCAGCTATGGAAAAACGCCTCCGGGTTATTGCTGGGTGATAGCGATAACTTTATGATCCGCTGACAGAGAATGGCGGGAGGATAGGTTTGGCGAAGAAGGGGATGAGCAAGGGCGGACCGTTGCCTTCCAGCATCGGCGGCAAACCGACGATGGCCGATGTGGCGGATTATGCCGGTGTATCGACCATGACCGTGTCGCGGGCGCTCAAGAAGGACGGGCGGGTTTCCGAAGAGACCCGCAAGCGCATCCTCGAGGCCGTCGATCAACTCGGCTACGTGCTCGACCAGGCGGCCGGGTCTCTCTCCTCGCGACGGACGGGCTTCGTCGCCGCGCTTGTGCCTTCTATCAACAATTCCAACTTCTCCGATACCGCGCGCGGCATTACCGACGCGCTTGAACAATCGGGGCTCCAGCTTCTGCTCGGCTACACGGATTATTCGACCGAGAAGGAGGAGAAGCTGATCCAGTCGATGCTGCAGCGGCGGCCGGAGGGCATTATCCTCACCGGCGGATCGCATACGCCTCAGGCGCGGCGGATGCTGCAGAACTCCGGGATACCGGTGGTCGAGACCTGGGAGATTCCCGAAGAGCCCATCGGCGATGTCGTCGGCTTTTCCAACAGCGAGGTGATGGCCGATCTCGTGCGGGCGCTGGCCGCCAAGGGTTACCGGAAATTCGGCTATATCGGCGGCACGTCGGCGCGCGACACGCGCGGCAGTCTGCGCCGTGCGGGCTTCCTCAAGGCGGTCGAGGAGCTTGGGCTGGAGCCGGGGCGGCTGATTTCCTTTGGCGTACCGCCGATTTCCATCGAGCAGGGCGCGCAGGCAGTCGTCTCCATGCTGGAGCGCTGGCCGGACACGGACGTGGTGCTCTGCGTTTCCGACCTTTCCGCCTTCGGCGCGCTGATGGAATGTCAGCGGCGGGGCATGAAGGTGCCGGGCGACATCGCCATCGCCGGTTTCGGCGATTACGAAATTTCGGCTTTCTGCCACCCCCGGATTTCAACCGTCAATGTCGGCTGCTACGATATCGGTCGGCTCGCCGCGCAGAGGCTGCTTCAGGCGATCGCCGGCGAAGCGGCCAGCGGCGACGAACTGATCCTCACCCCGTACAAGGTGATCCTGCGCGAAAGCGCCTGATCCGTTTCCATTCCATTTCTCAATCATTCATACCGAAAGGCCTCCTTCATGTCTTATACCCGCCCCGCCACCGCGCTCACCCACAAGGGCGTCATGGCCGCCTTGACCGCCGCCATCGCCAAGGCCGAGGAGATGGGTGTCCCGCAGGACATCGTGATCGTCGACCAGAGCGGCGAGACGCTGGCAAAGTTCCGCATGGACGGCGCCAAGTTCACCTCGATGCACACGGCGTCCGCAAAGGCCATCACGGCCGCCTCGATCAACGCCGCCACCGGTAACATGCCGCCGGAATTCGGCACGGCGGCGGGCATCGCCTCGCAGGGCCGTGTCACGCATCTGAAGGGCGGCCTGCCGATCCGTTTTTCAGGCCTTCTCGCCGGCGCCATAGGTGTCGGTTCGGGCAAGGGCGAAGAGGATGTCGCCGTGGCGCAGGCAGCACTTGCCGCTATCGGCGCGGATCCGATCGAAGTCTAAAAATGCGGTGATCCGTTCGGCGGGTCGAGTTGCAGATTGAAAATGTTATCGATAACATATGTCGAGAATGCAATGCCGCATTGAGCGGCCGGGCCGGGTCTGCCAACCTGGCCGCTTGATACGCAAACAAGAATTTCGGGAGGAAAATCATGTTTCCATTGTTCGATCTTTCGGGCAGCCGCGCGCTGATCACCGGCTCCAGCCAGGGCATCGGCCTCGCGCTTGCCCATGGTCTTGCGGCGCACGGGGCCGAGGTCATCATCAACGGCCGTAACGCCGACAAGGTGGAAGAGGCGCGCAAGGATCTTGCGGCCAAGGGCTATACGAGCCATGCCGCCATCTTCGATGTCACCGACAAGGCCGAGGTGGATGCGGGCATTGCCAAGATCGAAGCGGAGATTGGCGCGATCGATATTCTCGTCAACAATGCCGGCATGCAGTTTCGAACCCAGCTCGAGGATTATCCGGCCGACAAGTTCGAGCTCCTGTTCAAGACGAATGTCACCAGCGTCTTCCTCGTCGGGCAGGCCGTGGCGCGCCACATGATCGCCCGAGGACGCGGCAAGATCATCAATATCGCCTCCGTGCAGAGCGAACTCGCGCGCCCGTCGATCGCGCCCTACACGGCGACCAAGGGCGCGGTCAAAAACCTGACCAAGGGCATGTGCACCGACTGGGCGAAATACGGGCTGCAGATCAACGCGATCGCGCCCGGCTATTTCAAGACGCCGCTCAACCAGGCGCTGATTGACAATCCCGAATTCACCTCCTGGCTCGAAAAGCGTACGCCGGCCGGGCGCTGGGGCGATGTCGAAGAGCTGATCGGCGCGGCCGTCTTCCTGTCGTCGAAGGCTTCTTCCTTCATCAACGGCGAGACGCTGCATGTCGATGGCGGCATCACCGCCTGCCTCTGAGGAGAAGACATGGCGTTGATCGTGGTGATGGGTGTGAGTGGCTGCGGCAAGTCCTCCATGGGCGCTGCACTGGCTGAAAAGCTCGGGCTGCCGTTCGTTGAAGGGGACGCCCTGCATCCGGCGGCGAACGTCGAGAAGATGTCGAAGGGCATTCCACTGACCGACGACGACCGCTGGCCCTGGCTGGAGAAGGTCGGAGAGACGCTGGCGGCGATGCGGGCGGACGGTGGCGGGATTGCGTCATGCTCCTCGCTCAAGCGGATTTACCGCGATGTCCTGCGGCGCAAGGCGGGCGATGACCTCATCTTCGTCCATCTGCACGGGTCGCGGGATCTGCTTCTCGAACGCATGACCCATCGTCCCGGCCATTTCATGCCCGCTTCGCTGCTCGACAGCCAGCTGGCGACGCTGGAGGTGCCGGGTGCCGATGAACATGCGATTCCGGTCGATTGTGCCGAACCGCTCGAGACAGCCGTGGCCCGTGTCGCGGCGCTGATCAGAAACTGAATGATGGCGGGAGGCCGGGGGATGGCAGGCAATGGCGTGTTGAAGATTGCGGTGATCGGGGCCGGCATCATGGGGTCGGCTATCGCCACGCGACTGCTGGAGGTCGGACAGGAGGTCACGATCTTTGATCTCGATGCCGAAAAGGTCGCGGCCCTTGTGGGGAAGGGCGCGCATGCGGCCGATACGGTGGCTGATGCCGTATTGGTGTCGGATTTCGCTATCCTCAGCCTCAACCATGCGGATATCGTGCGTGCCGTCGTTTTCGGCGAAACGGGTGTTGCCAAGGCTGCTTCGGCCGACAAACTGCTGATCGATATGTCCTCGATCGATCCGAAGGATACCGCTGACATGGCCCGGAAGCTGGCATCCGAAACCGGGATGAAATGGGTCGACTGCCCGCTTTCGGGTGGTGCGCCGGGGGCACTTGGCGGACGGCTTACGATCATGGCTGGCGGCGATGAAGCCGATTTCGAGCGTGCCCGCCAGGTGATGCAGCATCTTGCCGCCAACTATACGCTGATGGGGCCGAATGGGGCGGGGCAGACGGTCAAGCTCATCAATCAGCTGTTCTGCGCGGTGGCCTTCCAGGCGCTCGCCGAGGCGGTGAAACTTGCCGAGGCGGGTGGCGTCGATGCCGCCAGGATTCCGGCTGCGCTGAAGGGTGGACGCGCCGACAGCGCCATCATGCAGGAATTCATGGGCAAGTTCGCCGCCCGGGACTTCACGCCGACGGGTCGGATCGACAACATGCTGAAGGATCTCGACAGCCTTCAGGCGTTCGCGCTGAAGACGAAGACACCGCTGCCGATGACCGGTCCGGTCGTCGAAATCCACCGCCTGCTCTGTGCTGCCGGACTGGGTCCGAAGGACTCGGCGGAGATGATGCGGCTGCTCGACGGCGACCTCGGCTGAAGGCTACGGCGAGGCATTCCAAAATCGCGATGCCTTTCCGCTTTTGCACTTGACGGCGCGCAATTGTTATCGATAACATAACTTCATCACGAGGCTTTGGGAGGAGCGTCTAGTGGGAGAGAGCCGGCTTCTGGAATTTCGGTCGATCACGAAGGAGTTCGGGGGAACCCGTGCGCTTTCGGATGTTTCGATCGATCTGAAGGCCGGCGAAATCCTCGCTCTCCTCGGCGAAAACGGAGCCGGCAAGTCGACGCTGATCAAGACGCTTGCCGGCATTCACAAGCCCGACGGCGGCGAAATCCGTTTTCGCGGCGAAGCCTATGCGCATCGTCCCCCAAAACCCAATGAACGCCAGCCGGTCGCCTTCATCCACCAGGATCTCGGCCTCATCGAATGGATGACGGTCGGTGAAAACGTCGGACTGGCGCAGGGCTTTTCCATGCGCTCCGGCCTGATCGACTGGTCGAGGACGGAGAAACGCGCGGCAGAGGCATTGAAGCTGGTCGGTTGCGATTTCGATCCCTCGACCCGGGTTTCCAGCCTGACGCGGACGGAAAAGTCGCTCGTTGCCATCGCCCGCGCACTGGCGGTCGAAGCGGACGTGCTCGTTCTCGACGAGCCGACGGCAAGCCTTCCGGCCGACGAGGTCGAGCGGCTGTTTGCCGCCATCCGGCCGCTGAAGGAACGCGGTGTTGGGATGATCTATGTCTCGCACCGCCTGGATGAAATCTTCCGCATCGCCGACCGCGTCGCGGTGCTGCGCGACGGCAAGCTCGTCGGCCAGAAAGAGGTTGCCGATACGACGCCGGCCGAGCTGGTGCAGATGATCGTCGGCCGCTCGACGGACGAACTCTTCGTCAAGGCGCAGGCGAATCCCGGCAAGGCCGTCGTCGAAGTGCGAGACCTGCAGTGCGCCGGAACGGCTCCGATCTCCTTCGACATTCGCAAGGGCGAATTGCTCGGTCTGGTCGGCCTGCGCGGCGCCGGCCAGGAGCTCATTGGCCGCGCGCTATTCGGTGCTGAAGACTTTGATGGCAAGGTTCTACTGAACGGCGAGGCGCCGGATCTGTCGAGCCCGATTGCCGCCATGCGCTGCGGTATCGGGCTCATTGCCCGCGACCGGACGGAAGAGTCCGTCGCGCTGTCGCTGTCGGTGCGAGAGAACACCTTTCTCAATCCGGCTGCCGGCAAGCGCAGCCTGTTTTCCTTCCTCACGCCGCGCAGCGAAGCGGCGCATGCGGAGTTCATCGGCCAGTCCGTCGGTCTGAGGCCGAACGATCCCGATCTGCCGGTCGAGGCACTTTCGGGCGGCAACCAGCAGAAGGTGGTGGTCGGGCGCTGGCTGGCGACGGGCCGCAAGCTCCTGATCGCGGAAGATCCGACCGCCGGCGTCGATGTCGGCGCAAAGGCGGACATCTACCGGCTGATCGCCCGTGCGCTCGAAGCCGGGCTCGCGGTCGTCGTGGTGTCCACCGATTTCGAGGAAATCGCCCATATCTGCCACCGCGCGTTGGTGTTTTCGCGCGGTCATATCGTCAGTGAACTTGCCGGAGAGGCGTTGACGACGCCCGCGTTGATAACCGCGGCCTCCGCCTCCGAAGCGGCTTGAACGGGAGAACAGCATGCAGTCGATCGAATCCACGGCGCTTGAGCCGACCAAGGCGGAATTGAAGGGGCTGACGGCCGGCCAGCGGATCGCCCGCCTTTTGCCGGTCTACGGCCTTGTCATCCTAACCGTCGCGCTGATCATTCTCTTTTCGATCATGCTGCCGCGGACCTTCCCGACGCTCCTCAACCTGCGTTCGATCATCTCCGACAAGGCGATCATCGCGCTCCTGTCGCTGGCGGCGATGATCCCGATGGCGGCGGGCCGCATCGACCTGACGATCGGCTACGGCATCGTGCTCTGGCACGTTCTGGCGATCAGCCTGCAGACCATGTTCGGCCTGCCCTGGCCTGTCGCGGTACTGATCGTTCTCGCGCTCGGCGCATTCACGGGCCTGTTGAACGGCCTGCTGGTGGAGGTCGCCAAGATCGATTCCTTCATTGCCACGCTGGGCACCGGCACGGTGCTTTATGCACTGGCGCTCTGGCACACCGGAGGCCGGCAGGTGGTCGGCGTTCTGCCGGACGGCTTCTACGCGCTCAACGGCACCATGCTGTTCGGCCTGCCGATCACCGGCTTCTACGTCATGATCGTCGCTGTCGTCATGTGGATTGCTCTCGAATACCTGCCGATCGGCCGGTACCTCTACGCGATCGGCGCCAATCCCAAGGCTGCGGCGCTCAACGGTATTCCGGTGCGCAAGTTCGTCATGGGGGCATTCATCTCGTCCGGATTTCTGTCGGCGCTGACGGGCGTGCTGCTCGCTTCCAAGCTCAGGATCGGCCAGGCGAGCGTCGGCCTCGAATATCTTCTGCCGGCGCTGGTCGGCGCCTTCCTCGGCTCGACCACGATCAAGCCCGGCCGCGTCAATGTCTGGGGCACGATCGTCGGCGTCGTCATCCTGGCGGTCGGTATTTCCGGCATTCAGCAATTCGGCGGTTCGTTCTTCGTCGAGCCGCTCTTCAACGGCGTGACGCTGCTGGTTGCCATCGGCATCGCGGGATACGCACAGCGCAAACGCGGGGCGGCGAAGAAGGCCGCACCACGAAAATAAGGCCAAGTTCCAGGGGGCTTGCCGGAATACTCAAAGGGAGGAATGAGCATGAAACGCAGGACAATGATGAAGGCGACCGTCGCGGTCGTGGCACTGATGATCTCTGCACCGGCCTTTGCCGATGCCATGGCGGACGCACAGGCCGTCGTCGACAAGTACGCCTCGAAGGTGGACAAGTGGGACGGTCCGACGACTGGTCCGAAGGCCGCTGAAGGCAAGAGCATCGTCGTGCTGGCCGGCGACATGAAAAACGGCGGCATTCTCGGCGTCGTCAACGGCGTCCAGGAGGCTGCCGATGCTGCCGGCTGGAAAGTCACCGTACTGGACGGCGCGGGCTCGATTTCCGGCCGCACGGCGGCCTTCGGCCAGGCGATGGCGCTGAAGCCGGACGGCATCATCATCAACGGCTTCGATGCCGTCGAGCAGGGACCGGCAATGGAGCAGGCCAAGGCCGCCAACATTCCGATGATCTCCTGGCATGCGGCCCCGGCCGTTGGCCCGGTTGCGGATGTCGGCGTCTTCGCCAACGTCACCACGGACGCGATGGAAGTTTCCAAGGCCGCCGCCGACTGGGCCTATGTCGATGCCAAGGGCAAGCCGGGCGTCATCATCTTCACCGACTCGACCTACCAGATCGCGATCGCCAAGGCCGACCGGATGAAGAAGGAGATCGAGGATCTCGGCGGCACGGTGCTCGAATATGTCGACACGCCGATCGCCGAGACCTCGCAGCGCATGCCGCAGCTGACCACGTCGCTCCTGCAGAAGTACGGCGACCAGTGGACGCATTCGCTGGCGATCAACGACCTCTATTTCGACTTCATGGGCCCGTCGCTCGCTGCTGCCGGCATTCCCGGTGACGGGCATCCGGTCAATGTCGCTGCCGGCGATGGTTCGGAAAGCGCCTATCAGCGCATCCGCGCGAAGCAGTATCAGCAGGTCACCGTCGCGGAGCCTCTGAACCTGCAGGGCTGGCAGCTGGTCGACGAACTGAACCGCGCCTTTGCGGGTGAGCAGTGGTCAGGTTACGTCTCGCCGCTGCATGTCGTGACCTCCGCCAACGTCGAATTCGATGGCGGACCGAAGAACACCTTCGATCCCGACAATGGCTATCGCGACGAATACAAGAAGATCTGGGGCAAGATGTAATCAGCCCACCTCCCGGAAAGGGCACGTCGAAAGGCGTGCCCTTTTTGCAGGACCCTCCCTTCAAGGTGCTTTCCATGATCATTCGCTATGCCCTGTTCGAGGGTGAAATCCATGTCGGCAAGGAAGAGGCATTCCGCGCCTATGTGAAAGACCGGCTGGTGCCGCTCTGGACGCAGTTTCCGGGGGCGACGGAGGTACGGGTGCTGGACGGTACGGAGCGTGACGAGGGCGCGCCGGTCTATGCCATGGCGCTCGCCATCCGCTATCCGGATATGGAAACCTGCAATGCGGCGCTGCAAAGCCCGGTCCGCTTCGAAAGCCGGGAGGTCACCAAGGGGCTTCTCGAGATGTTCACCGGCAGGGTGCATCACCACGTCTTTGACGCCAACGAGTATCCGGTGAAGGCTCATTAATCATCACGGATTGGAACATCCGCAGTGCGCATCAAGGGCATTGCAGATGGCAGGCGGTTGCTGCGATAGTCGCTCCGGGGTCTCCGGAGGATGAGCAATGTTGGACGGTACGCAGGTCATGCCGCGGGAAGAGGAAATTCTCGCCTTTCAGAGGCAGTGCGAGGCCTTTTATCCTCCCGACGCGGTCGATGCGCCGATCGCGCAGCAGCGGCAATGGTATGACGCACTTTGCGCGGCATTCGCGCCACCCCTGCCGGCCGGTATGGAAAAGGTGGATGGCGTCGTCGCGGGCGTGCCGGTTCGCCGCTACCGGCCGGAACGTGTCACCACCGATGTCCAGCTCTGCTATTTTCACGGCGGCGGCTTCGTCGTCGGTTCACTTGAAAGCCATGACGCCATCTGCGCCGAGATCGCCGATGCGGTTGGCGCCGAGCTGACGGCTGTCGATTATCGTCTGGCGCCGGAACACCGCTATCCCGCTCCGGCAGACGACTGTTATTCCGTGCTGAGGCTTATCCTGGATCGCGGCGACAAGGTGATCGTAATCGGCGACAGCGCCGGCGGCAACCTGGCGGCCGGCGCGGCGATCCAAGCCCGGCAGCATGGCATCGCCGGCGGTCTCATCGGACAGGTGCTGATCTATCCGGGGCTCGGAGGAGACCTTGTATCCGGCTCCTATGCGGAGATGGCCAATGCGCCCGGGTTGACCACCGCCGATGTCGCCTACTACCGCGAGGTGCTCGGCGCGCCGGAGGAAGATCCGGTCGCCTTTCCGCTGAAGGCCGAGGATCTTTCCGGCCTGCCCCCGGCCTATATCACGTCGGCCCATTTCGACCCGTTGCGGGACGATGCGCGGCTTTATGCCGAGCGGCTGGAAGCGGCAGGCGTCGCGGTCACCTACCGCGACGAGCCACAGATGGTGCATGCCTGGCTCAGAGCCCGCCACATGAGCCCCGGCGCCCGCGCCGGTTTCGTGGCGCTCTGCGAGGGGATCAAGGCACTACTCACATGAAGTCGCGCGGGATGACCTTCTCGAAGGTCTTTTCGAACACCTGCGTCTCGCCTTCATAGGCCACGACGCTGGCGCTCAGCAGCCAGTCGGTTTTCGTGCAGGCGAGCTTCGTGCGGCAGACGGTGCGGACAAACCAGTCGGGGCGGGCCATATCACAAGTCCACTCCGTTTCGCCTGTCACCGAGAGTGGATCGTCGAGGGCGATCGACCAGGTTTCATCACGGATCTGCTGGGTAGAGAGGCCGGTGCCGGGATGTTCGTTTAGACCGGTGTCCTCGTAGATCTTGTGGCGCGTGACGCCCGCCTGCAGGTCGTGAACGACCTTGCGCTTCGTCCCGCCCGGCTTGTGCTCGATGTATTTCGGCAGCGGATCCGGATTGTCCGGTTCCTTGACGGAGATCTTTTCATGTTGTCCGAGAAGGGGCAGGGCCAGGTTCAGTGTCGCCGTGTCGAACGTAAGGCCCGGGTCTGACGGAGCCGGCAGGATCATCGGCCAGTAGGCGGTCGAAAGCGCCAGCCGCAGTTTGTGGCCCTTCTTGAAGGAATAGCCGCAGGCATCGAGCGTCAGCGTGATCCTGACCTTCTCGCCCTTCGGCATCGTTTCCGGGAATTCGTAGGAATTCCTGTGTGCGAGATTGAGCACACCGAAGGCGACGCGGTAGGCCGTGCCGTCCGGATGGACGTCGACGAGGCGGGCGCAAAGGTTCGCCCAGTCGTCTTCGCAGGCCAGTTCGACGGTCACGACGGGGCGCCCGAGAATATCGATATCCGCTTCGAGCGATGTGGTTTCGAACACCAGCGAGCCGGCATCGTCGCCGCGCTGGTCGATCGCCATTTCCGCGTCCGGCTTCAGCGTGAAATATTCGCCCGAGGAGGTGCCGGTGTCGAGCGGCGAGCGATGGTAGATGTCGCCAGTACCTGAGGAGGCGTCCGGAGCACCGAGCACCAGCTTTCCGGTCGACGACACGGAAAGTTCGAGACTTTCCGGCGCTGTCCAGGTGTCCTTGGCAATCCAGAAGCCCGGATCGAAATCGCGACGCGGGGCAGGGCGGATGCCTTCCATGATGTAGGCCCGGACCTGTGGCAGGTCTTCCGCACCGTTCTCTTCGCCACGCAGCCAACGGTTCCACCAGCGGATCGCCTCGCCGTGGAAATCCTGGCGCGGCTTCGGCCAGGCGAAATGCGGATATTTGTGGATCCACGGGCCGAGGAGCGCCTTGGCCTCCTCTCCGAGGCCTTCGACGGCGCGCAGCGGTGTGTTGCGGTAGCCGTCGGCCCAGCCGGCAATCACCAGTGCGGGAATTTCGACGTCATTGAAATCTTCGCAGATCGAGCCGTGCTTCCAGAAGGCGTCGCGGCGCTGGTGGGAGAGCCATTCCTCCAGGAAGTAGGGCTCGTTTTCCAGCCGTTCCATCCACATCTCGCGCCAGCGGTCGCCGACGATCGCGGGATCCGGCGAGCGCGACTGGTAGGCGAGCATCGTGGCAGCCCAGCCGAGCTGGGCTGCGAGATGGCAGCCGTTCTTGTAGTGGATGTCGTCGTTATAGCGGTCGACTGTGGAGGCGATGGAAATGACGGCCTTCAGCGCCGGCGGGCGCAGGGCTGCGACCTGCAGGCAGTTGAAGCCGCCCCAGGAGATGCCCATCATGCCGACGGAACCGTTGCTCCAAGGCTGGGCGGCGATCCAGGCGATCAGCTCACAGGCATTGGCGAGCTCCAGCTCGGTGTATTCGCCGTCGATGACGCCGTCGGATTCGCCGGAGCCGCGAATGTCGACGCGCACGCCGGCGATGCCGGCTTCGGCGAAGACCGGATAGGTCGATTCGTCACGCGGGCTCGTTCCGTCGCGCTTTCTGTAGGGCAGGAACTCGAACACGGCCGGGACCGGATCGGCCGCGGCGCCCTCCGGCATCCAGATGCGGGCCGCAAGCCGCGTGCCGTCGGCGAGCGTGATCCATTGGTTTTCGATGACGGAAAAGGGACGGGACGTCATGGGGGAGCCTTCAGGAGATGGGAGTGAATTCGAATCGGATCATAAGGGTGGCAGGTTCTCGAAGGGATTGGCAAATGCGACATCGAAATGCCGGAAGTGGCGCACATTGCGGGTCAGAACGGTCAGCCTGTTTTCACGGGCGATTGCGGCAATGGCGGCATCTTCGAAGCCGGGATCGCCACCCTCTCCAATGACTCTGTCAAGCAAGCGTCCGGTGGTCCTAGCCGCGGCAGCATTAAGAGGCAGTATCCGGTTGCCATAAAGACCCATGATCGCATCCAGCCATGCCGAAATGGCCTTTGCCTTTTGTGTGGCGCCGCTGCGCTCGGCCTTCGATTGGCCGGCCTGGATTTCCGCGATCGTGATGACCGAGAGGTACAGCTCAGCCTGCGTCGTCATCAGCCAGCGTTTCACGGCGTCGGCCTCGGAAGACGCTTCACGCGTTGACGGTGAAAGCACCCAGATGACGTTCGTATCGAGCAGATACATCAGACGGCGTCTTCGTCGGCCCTTCGGGCGCTTTTGCGTGTGGGGAGGTCTTCATCTTCCACCGGTGCATGTGCCAGCAACCAGCCGAAGCTGGGTACCTGTCTGGTCAGGCGCTGAAACTCCTCGAAGGAGATCAGTACGGCATCTCGTTTGCCATGACGGGTGATGATCGCGCCATCGCCGTTGACTGCGTCGTCGACGACCGCCGAGAGCCGCGCCTTGGCATCCTTCAGCTGAATTTCCTTCATGGCAAAATCCACATCATGACCACTGTGGTCATAATGTGGATTGCCGTTCATTCGCCGTCAATGGCCGCCTCAATATTTCGACGGCACGTAGAGTTCCGGCGGCAGTACCTTGCGCTCGTAGTCCGGGTTGAAGACGCGCTCGGGCAGGCAGACTTCCTCGTGCGGCACGTCCTCATAGGGGATCATCGACAGAAGATGGTCGATGCAGTTGAGCCGTGCGCGCTTCTTGTCGTTGCCTTCGACGATATACCACGGTGCCTCCGGGATGTTGGTCCGGGCGAAGGTCTCTTCCTTGGCCTTGGTGTAACCTTCCCAGCGCACGCGCGACTGCAGGTCCATCGGCGAGAGCTTCCACTGCTTCAGCGGATCGTGGATGCGCATCAGGAATCGCATCTGCTGTTCCTCGTCGGTGATCGAGAACCAGTATTTGACGAGGCGGATGCCGGAGCGCACCAGCATGCGCTCGAATTCCGGCACGTCGTCGAAGAACTGCTCTACCTGGTCTTCGGAGGCAAATCCCATAACCCGCTCGACGCCGGAGCGGTTGTACCAGGAGCGGTCGAAGAGCACGATTTCGCCGCCGGCCGGAAGGTGCGGCACGTAGCGCTGGAAATACCATTGCGTCTTTTCGCGGTCGGACGGAGCGGGGAGCGCCACGACGCGGACGACACGTGGATTGAGCCGCTGGGTGATGCGCTTGATGACGCCGCCCTTGCCGGCGGAATCGCGGCCCTCGAAGATCACGACCACCTTTTCCTTGTGGTAGGACACCCAGTCCTGCAGCTTGATGAGCTCGGACTGCAGCGTCAGCAGCGCGCGGAAATAGTCCATCCGCGGGATCGATGGCGGATGGCTCTTCTTGTAGATGCGGCTGATTTCCTCCGACAGTGCCGGTTCGGACAGTTCGAGCTCGTAGTCCTCGTCGAGCGTATCGGCGAGCTCGGCTTCGAGCCAATCGGCGCCGGGACCGGCGGTAAAGGAGGTATTCAAGGTGGCGCTCCGTCTGTCAGGGATCTGCTTCGGCATCTCACAGCTTATTCCATGCGCGTATGACAGATTTTTGATGGCTGTCATTTCGCGGTACGCCATCCCGTTCCGGACGGTCAGATGCCCTGTTCCAGGCGCTTCCGAACCTTGGAGAATTTCATGCCGGGCTGGGCGAGACGCTCGTCGGGGCCGATCCACGCATAGGCCAGCAGGCAAGGGTCGTGTTCGCCTGTGGTGATCCGATGCTCGTGGCCGGGCATGTTGAGTACCATGGAGCCCGGCGCATAGACAGCCATCTCGTTTTCCGACCAGGCGCCGGCGACCGAAATGTAACTTTCCTCGATTTCGTGATGGCTGTGGCGCGGATAGACCGTGTTCGGCGCAAACAGCACGAAGCCCAGGATGAGGCGCTCGGAGCGGATCGGGCCAATCGGCCCGAGGATTTCGCAATAGGCGTATTTCTGGGCGAGGGCTTTCGGCACCGACTGATAGCCATATTCCCAGGTCAGCAGATGGGAGACCCGTTCCAGCGTGCGGCTGAGGCGTGAGACGCCGGCGCGGGCGGCGATCTCGAAGACACGCCCAAGATGGGCGGTCACCGGCTTCTGTTCCGGTTGCCGGTCGATCAGTTCGGGATTGCTATCGATTACTGCGGAGAGGGCTTCGCGCACCCGCTTGCGGTGGCTGCGGATCGCCTTGCTGCCGCCGGACGAACTCTGGCGATAGAGAGAGTCGAATTCCTGCAGCAGGTAAGCCCAGTCCGGCACATCGCGAAGCTGCATGTCATCCTCCCATCCACAGAAAGAAAAGCGCCGCCCCCTTGGGGGACGGCACTTCGACCGATCTTCAGTTTCCGGCGCTTTCCATGCGCCGTGTCGCCAGCACCTTCTCCAGCCAGCCGATTTCCATTTCCGGCACGGACTTCAGCAGCAGGTCGGTGTAGTCGTCGAAAGGCGGTGAGAGCACCTTCGACTTCGGCCCGAAGCGTTGCAGCTTGCCGCGCAGCATGACGGCGATGCTGTCGGCAATGGCGCGGACGATGGCGATATCGTGGGTGATGAAGAGATAGGAGACATTGGTTTCCTTCTGCAGCTTCATCAGGAGCTTCAGGATGCCTTCGGCCACCAGCGGATCGAGGGCGGAGGTCGGCTCGTCGCAGAGGATGAGTTCCGGCTTGGCCGCGAGCGCCCGGGCAATCGCCACGCGCTGCTTCTGGCCGCCGGACAGTTCCGCCGGATAGCGTTCGAAGAAGCCCTTGCCCATTTCAATGGCTTCGAGAAGCTCGTTGACCCGCGCCCGGCGCTTGGCTCCGGTCAGCCCTTCGTAGAAGGTCAGGGGACGACCGATGATATCGCCCACCGTCTGGCGCGGGTTCATCGCCGTGTCGGCCATCTGGTAGATGAGCTGGATGCGGCGCAGCTGGTCGCGCGTGCGCTGCTTGAGGGCCGGCGGCAGGACCTCGCCATCAAAGGTGATCGTGCCGTCGGACGCAGGCAGAAGGCCGGTGATGACGCGCGCGAGCGTCGATTTCCCGGAGCCGGATTCGCCGACGATCGCCAGCGTCTGCCCGCGCGGGACGTGCAGGCTGACATCGTGCAGCACCTTGAAGCCGTTGCCGTAGCTCGCCGAGACATTTTCGACCCTGAGCACGGCGTCGGACTGATCCTCCGCCTCGGGCTTGCCCATCTCGCGGACATTGACGAGCGCGCGCGTGTAGTCTTCTCGCGGCTCCTCGATGATCTGCTGGGCAGTGCCGTACTCGACCATGTTGCCGTGACGCAGCACCATGATGTCGTCGGAGATCTGCGCGACGACGGCGAGATCGTGGGTGATGTAGAGCGCCGCCGTATGCGTTTCCTCGATGGCATGCTTGATCGCCGCCAGCACGTCAATCTGGGTGGTGACGTCGAGAGCGGTGGTCGGCTCGTCGAAGATGATCAGCTCCGGATTGGGGCAGAGCGCCATCGCCGTCATGGCGCGCTGCAGCTGGCCACCGGAGACCTGATGCGGATAGCGGTCGCCGAAATTGTCGGGATCGGGCAGGCCGAGAACGCGGAACAGGTAGAGCGCCCGCTTCCTGGCCTCCTCGGATGACATCAGTCCATGGCGGACTGAAGCCTCGATGACCTGATCGCCGAGCTTGTGGGCCGGGTTGAAGGCCGCGGCCGCCGATTGCGCGACGTAACAGACGCGCGCACCGCGCACCGAGCGGATCTTGCTCTTGGAGAAGGCGAGAATGTTTTCGCCGTCGAGCAGGACCTCGCCGCCGATGATCCTGACACCGCCACGCCCGTAGGCGAGTGCGGCGAGGCCGATGGTCGACTTGCCGGCACCGGATTCGCCGATCAGACCGAGCACCTTGCCCTTTTCGAGATCGAAGGAGACGCCGTGGACGATTTCGATGTCCTGCGGGTCTTCGCCCGGCGGATAGATGGTCGCGCCGATTTTCAGGTTCCTTACGGAGAGAAGACTAGGCATCGCCACGTCCTCCTTTCAGGCTCGAGGTGCGTTTGAGAAGCCAGTCGACCACAAGGTTGACGCAGACGGCGAGCGCCGAGATCGCCCCGCCCGGGATGAGGGCGGCGGGGATGCCGAAAATGATGCCGTCCTTGTTGTCCTTGACCATGCCGCCCCAGTCTGCGGCCGGCGGCTGAATGCCGAGGCCGAGGAAGGAGAGGGTGGAGAGGAAAAGGATCGAGAAGGCGAAGCGCAGGCCGAATTCGGCCAGCAGCGGCGACAGCGTATTGGGCAGGATCTCCCGGAAGATGATCCACATGTTGCCTTCGCCGCGCAGTCTTGCCGCTTCCACGAACTCCATCACCGCGACGTCGAGCGCGACGGCGCGGCCGAGGCGGAAGACGCGGGTACTGTCGAGCACCGCCATGACGGTGATCAGGATCCAGATGTTCTGTGGCAGCACCGCCAGCACGACCAGTGCGAAGATGAGGGTCGGGATCGACATCATCAGGTCGTTGAAGCGTGACAGCACCTGATCGATCACACCGCGGGATACCGCAGCGGTGAAGCTCAGGAAGATGCCGATGGAGAAGGAGAGGATGCTGGCCGCCAGTGCGACGAACAGCGTGGTGCGGGCGCCGTAGATCATGCGGGACAGCAGGTCGCGCCCGAGGTTGTCGGTGCCAAGCCAGTATTGCCCGCTCATCGGTTCCCAGATGCCGGCGACGACATCGCGTTCGCCGTAGGGTGCGATGATCGGGGCGAATATCGCCAGGAAGAAGGCCAGGAGGATGCCGAAAATGCCGATCCAGGCGCTGATGGGGATGTCTTTTGCTCTCATCGCGGGTGCCTCAGTCTCGGGTTGGCGGCTATCGCGATGATGTCGGCCAGCATGTTGAGCAGGATGTAGAAGGCGGCGAAGATGAGGCCGCAGGCCTGCACGACGGGCATGTCGCGAACCGTCACGGCGTCGACCATGTACTGGCCCATGCCGGGATAGACGAAGACCACTTCGACGACGACGACGCCGACGACGAGATAGGCGAGGTTGAGAGCCACGACGTTGACGATTGGGGCGATCGCGTTTGGCGCGGCATGCTTGACGATGGCGCGGAAGGCGGACAGTCCCTTCAGCTCTGCCGTCTCCATGTAGGCGGACGACATAACGGAGAGGATTGCCGCCCGCGTCATGCGCATCATGTGGGCAAGCACCACGAGCACCAGCGTGGCGGTCGGCAGCGCAATCGCCTTCAGCCGGTCCAGGAGGGCCATGTCGTCATAGACTGTTGCCGGAAAGGTGGCGACGCCGAACTTGACGGCGAAGAACAGGATCAGCAGGTAACCGACGAAAAACTCTGGCAGCGAAATCGCAGCGAGCGATATGACGTTGATCAGGCGGTCGGGAAAGCGGTTTCGGAAATGGACGGCCAGCATGCCGAGACCGACGGCGAGCGGCACCGAGATGATCGCCGCAAAGAAGGCCAGGAACAATGAATTGCCCAGCCGCTTGCCGATCTGCTCGCTGACGGATTGCCTGGAGGCCCAGGAGTTGCCGAAATCGCCATGGATGGCGCCGCCGAGCCATTCGACGTAGCGGGTGACGACCGGCTGCTCGAGGCCGAGATCCTTGCGGATGTTGGCGACGGCCTGCGGGGTCGCGGACTGACCGAGATAGGTGGTGGCGAAATCGCCCGGCAGGGCTTCGACGCCGGCGAAGATCAGGACGGATACGGCAAACAACAGCACCACGCTCAGGCCAAGACGCTGAGCGATCAGGACGAGAAGCGGAAAGCGCTTCGCAAATCCAAGTAGGGCCGGTTCGCCGTCATCGACGGAAGTGGCCATGTTAAGCTCTCCTCTGAAACGGTTGGGGCACCGCCACGGGATTTTGGTCCCATGGATCATGCATGCGCCGGCAGGCGGGGTGGCCGCCCGCCGGTATGCTTTCAGAGACTAGCTTTCCAGCCAGACGCGGGTCGCGACATAGCCGTTCGACATGTCGTTGCCGATATCGTGGACGTAGCCCTTCACCTGCTTGGTGGAGGCGTTCACGAAGTCGTTGAACATCGGCAGGATCAGGCCGCCTTCGTCGCGGACCATCATCGCCATTTCGCGATAGAGTTCCTTGCGCTTGTCCTTGTCGAGTTCCGAACGGGCTTCGAGCAGCTTATTGTCGAAGTCTTCGCGCTTGAAGCGGGTGTCGTTCCAATCGGCCGTCGACAGATAGGCGGTCGAATACATCTGGTCCTGGGTCGGACGACCGCCCCAGTAGGAGGTGCAGAATGGCTGCACGTTCCAGACGTTCGACCAGTAGCCGTCGCCGGGCTCGCGCTTGACTTCGATGTTGATGCCGGCCTTCTTGGCGCTTTCCTGATAGAGAACCGCCGCATCGACGGCGCCGGGGAAGGCGACTTCGGAGGTGCGCAGAAGCACGCTGCCGTCATGGCCGGACTTCTTGTAATGGAAGGCGGCCTTGTCGGGATCGTAGGCGCGCTGCTCGATCCCTTCCGGGAAGAGCGCGTAGGTCTCGTTGATCGGGAAGTCGTTGCCGACCTTGCCGTAACCGCCGAGGATCTTGTCGACCATCGTCTCGCGGTCCATGGCGTATTTGAGCGCAAGGCGAAGATCGTTGTTGTCGAACGGCGCCGTGTCACAGTGCATGATGAACACGTAGTGGCCACGGCCGGAAGTGTTGAGGATCTCCACCGTCGGTGCACGCTTCAGGAGGCTGACCGTCTTCGGGTCGACGCGGTTGATGAAGTGGACCTGGCCCGACGAAAGCGCCGCGATACGCGCCGTCGCATCGTTCATGGTGATGACTTCGATGCTGTCGACGTAACCGCGATCGGAGCGCCAGTCGTTTTCGTTGCGCTCGAAGGTGGCGCGCACGCCGGCTTCCCAGCCGGTCAGCTTGTAAGGGCCGGTGCCGATGGCGGCCGTCGGCTCGTCAAATCCACCGCCCGGCTGGATGATCAGGTGATAGTCCGAGAGAAGCAGCGGCAGGTCGGCGTTGCCTTCCGTCAGCGTCAGCACCAGGTCGTCGCCATTGGCTTCGATCTTGGTGATGGACTTCATGACGCCGAGCGCGCCGGATTCGGACTTCTCGTCCGTGTGGCGCTGGAGCGTCTTGACGACGTCGTCGATCGTCATTTCCTTGCCGTTGTGGAACTGCACGCCCTTGCGGATCTTGAAGGTCCACTGCGAGGCGTCTGCGGACGGCTCCCAGGATTCGGCGAGCGCCGCGACAGGTTCGCCGGTCGTCGGGTGGGATTCGACCAGGAGGTCGCCCCAGTTGCGGTTGACGCAGAAGAGCACCTGCGACAGCGCCTTGGCCGGGTCGAGGCTGTCGGTTGCCGAACCGCCTTCGAGGCCAAGCTTCAGATGGCCCCCGCGCTTTGGCTCCTGCGCCGAGGCGGAAGATGCATAGAGGCTGCTGGCTGCGGTGAGCGTCAGGCCGGCTGCCATGGCACGTCCGATGAATTCGCGGCGGTTCATGCCGCCGGACGTCACGCGGCCTGCGAGAAATTTGGTGTAGTCACTCATTCCCTTGTTCCTTCTCTGGTTACTTTTATTCGTTGCAGGCGGAAGTTTTTGATTGTTTTGATATATTCCGCTGAATTCCGGCGGGACTATAAGGCTTTGCGGCCGTGCTTGAACCCCTTTCCTCCATCCGTCGATCCTTCGACGGTCAGCGCTCCTTCCCTGAATGCAGCCTGTTCGACTTGTGTGACAGCTTCCAACCTCTTGAGCGACAGGCAATCCGGGCATTTCCAGGCACGGCGGTTGCGGCCATCCGGCCGGCGTCCACCATTGCTGTGGAAAACCTGACGTTAGGGGATGAAGATGCGCCCAAGGCGTGGAGAATCAGCGGGATGAGCCCCGAATTGACAGGGTCTAACCTGAGCATTCCTGCACAGTCTGCCATCGCTCGGCTCATGGCCGTGTCCCCGCATGTTCGAGAAGGAAACCCGGATGAGGCTTCCTTCGATCACTTCTTGTTATGACTGAATTCTTAGCAGGTTGCGATCCTAATGAGGTCGCTTGTGCGACATATCCTGCCGCGGTGGGGCCAGTCATCGCGATCTGATCACCAAGGGCGACGCGCATTTCGGCAGACGTGGATACGGCAGCGCCGGGCCGGATAGACTGCCGGCGCCGGCGGATGTTCCGTGTTTGGTTTTCCGCCGCGGGCATGCCGCGCGCGGTGGGTGTCAGCATCGTTCCATCCTGACCCTTGCGTTCATTATTCAGCCGCCTCCCTGGCCTTCTTCTGTCCGACTTGCCGCCCGGCACCGTCCGGCCATGGCAGTCCGGCATGTTCGGCGGCAATGGCGTTCAGCCTGTCGATGACCCAGTCCGGCGCATTGGCGGCCTTGCCGGCAACGCTGTCGACATGCAGCAGCATCTGCTCGGCGGTTGCCAGCAGCGCATCGCTTGCCCCGTCGTGAATGCGATGGAAGACGTGCAGGCGCTTGGCATCGACGGCAAGGATCTGGCAGGTCGAATAGATTGCCTGGCCGACCTTGGCCTCGCCGAGGTGGCGGATATGAGTTTCCACGGTGTAATAGGAATGTCCGGCCTCAACATAGGCGAGATCCACGCCGATCAGGCGCAGCAGCGCGTCGGAAGTGTCGCCGAAGACCTGCAGATAGCGGTGCTCGGTCATGTGGCCGTTATAGTCCGCCCAGGACGGATTGACCTTGGTCTCGACGAGACGCAGCGGCTGGCCGGCGGACGCCGCGATATCGACCTTTGGCGCCTTGCTCCACAGCGACGTCTCGAATTCCTTCAGGAGCTTGCCGGCGCCCCAGCCTTCGCCGTCGCGTGAGCCCTTGAGCGCATGGAGAATGCCGACGAGGTTCTCGTCGCGGATGCGCTCGAGTTCGCGGATCGACAGGCCGTCGGCCTGCTCGTCGGACTGCGCGCCGATCTTTTCCACCAGCGCGTCGTCGAGGTCGACGACGTCGGTGAGCTTCGTCCATGGCCATTGCAGGCAGGGTCCGAACTGCGCGAGGAAGTGGCGCATGCCCGCCTCGCCGCCGGCGATGCGGTAGGTCTGGAACAGACCCATCTGCGCCCAGCGCAGGCCGAAGGAATAGCGGATGACATCGTCCAGCGTCTCGACCGTGCAGATGTCGTCCTTGATCAGCCACAAGGCCTCGCGCCACAGCGCTTCGAGCAGGCGGTCGCCGACGAAGGCCTCGATCTCGCGGGCGATGTGGACGCCCTTCATGCCGATCGATTCCAGAACAGCGGAGGCGCGGGTGATGGTATCCGGCGCGGTCTTTTCGCCGCCGACAAGTTCGGAAAGCGGCAGCAGGTAGACCGGGTTGTAGGGGTGTGAGACGAAGAAGCGTTCGGGGTGCTTCATGTGCGCCTGGAGTTCAGTCGGCAGCAGTCCAGACGTCGAGGAACCGATCAGCGCGTCCGGTCTGGCGGCGGCGTCAATCGCGGTCAGCACCCGGCGTTTCAGTTCCAGCTGTTCCGGCACGCTTTCCTGGATGAAGTCCGCATCGGCCACCGCACTTTCCAGAGTCGGCATGAAGGTTAGCGTGCCGCGCGGCGGCAGCGGCGCTGACGTGAGCATGCCATAGGCGCGCTCGGCATTGGCGATGACTTCGCCGACGATGCGCTGGGCTTCCGGATGCGGGTCGTAGACCGCCACGTCGATGCCGGAAAGCAGGAAACGGGCGATCCAGCCGCCACCGATAACGCCACCGCCGACACAGGCGGCCTTGCTGATCTTGATCATCACTTCACCGGAGCCCGCTTCTGGAGTTTCAGTTTCGCGCGTACTTCTTCGGGCCCGATGATGCGGGCGCCCATTCCTTCGATCACGGTGACCGCTTTTTCGACCAGCTGGGCGTTGGTCGCGAGCTGCCCCTTGCCGATGTAGAGATTGTCCTCAAGGCCGACGCGGACATTGCCGCCGGCGAGAACGGAGGCCGCCGGGTAGGCGAGCGCGTTACGACCGATTGAGAAGGCGGAGAAGGTCCAGGTCGACGGTACGTTGTTGACCATCGCCATGAAGGTGTTGAGGTCGTCCGGCGCGCCCCACGGAATGCCCATGCACAGCTGGATGAGGACCGGATCCTCGATCAGGCCTTCCTCGACCAGCTGCTTGGCAAACCACAGATGGCCGGTGTCGAAGGCCTCGATTTCCGGACGAACGCCGAGATCGGTCATCATCTTTGCCATGGCGCGCAACGTGCCGGGCGTGTTCGTCATGACATAGTCGCCGAGGCTGAAATTCATGGTGCCGCAATCGAGCGTGCAGATTTCCGGCCGGCATTCGGCGACATGGCTGACGCGCTCGGTGGCGCCGACGATGTCGGTGCCGGCCGGGTTCAGCGGCAATGGCGTCTCGACGCCGCCGAACACGACGTCGCCGCCCATCCCGGCCGTGAGGTTGAGAACGACATCGATCTCGGCGTCACGGATGCGCTCTGTCACCTCGCGGTAGAGGTCATTGCGGCGGCTCGGCTTGCCGGTCTCGGGATCGCGGACGTGGCAGTGGACCACGGCGGCGCCGGCCTTGGCGGCGTCGATGGCGGAGGCGGCGATTTCGGCCGGAGTGACCGGCACATGGGCGGATTTCGCGGTGGTGTCGCCTGAGCCGGTGACGGCACAGGTGATGAAGACCTCGCGGTTCATGGCAAGCGGCATGTCTTGTAGCTCCCTGTCGTTGCAGGGATTAGGCGGCATAATGCCGGGTCATGCTTTGCATTATCGGAATCAAACTGTACATTATCGGAAATTCCGTGCACAGAATGGACGTCTGAACGTCAAATGGCTGAAACCACGACCATCGATCTTCTGGTTCTGCCGGACATCAACCTGATCCTGCTCGCCTCGGTCATCGAGCCCATGCGCGGGGCGAACCGTATTTCCGGCCGGGAACTCTATCGCTGGCGTATCCTCTCGCCGGATGGCAGGCCGGTCGTGACCACAAGCGGCATTCCCGTGCCGGTCGATGGCACCTTTCCGCCGAAGGAGGAGACTGCTCCGCTCTTCGTGCTGTCCGCCTATTACTGGCAGCGGCATGCGACGGCGCAGGTCAAGATGATGCTGTCGCGTAGCGCGCGAACGCGGCCCTATGTCGCCGGTATCGAATCCGGCACCTGGCTGATGGCGGAAGCGAGCCTGCTCGACGGATTTTCGGCGACGGTGCACTGGGAGGATTTCGAGGAATTTGCTTCCACCTATCCGCAGATCAACGCAGTCAGGGGCCGGTATGTCGTTGACGGCAAGAGGGTGACGGCCGGTGGTGCGCTTCCGACACTCGACCTGATGCTGGAGCTTATTCGGCGGCGGCACGGCTATTCGCTGGCGCTGGAGGTCTCACGGCTGTTCATCTACGAGCCCGGGGGCACGGCGGCGGCCGCACCGTCGCTGCCGCTGGCGCCGAGCCAGCGGATTGGCGACGAGCGCGTCGTTTCAGCCATCAGGATCATGGAAGAACAGATCGAACAGCCGCTGCCCGTCAGCCGGATCGCGCGCCGGGTCGGCGTCAGCGCCCGGCATCTGCAGTCCCTCTTCAAGGAGCATATCGGCGTTCTGCCGCATATCCATTATCTTGCACTGCGGCTGAATGCGGCGCGGCGAAAGGCCGTCGAGACGCGGCAGGCCTTCACCGAGATCGCGGTCGCCTGCGGCTTCAACTCCGTATCGGCTTTCTCGCGCAGCTACCGCGCGCATTTCGGAGAGAGCCCGAGCGGTACACGCAAGCGGCTGCGACAGGCGAAGGCGCCGCCCGATATGAGCTAGCGTTGAGAGGTATGCCTGTTCGTCAGACCGACAGCCGTCGTCCGGCGAGGTAACCGGCAGCCGAGGCCGCCCCGGTCACGAATGCGCCCCAGGCAAGGTCAACGAGGGTGACCGACACGGGCCAGTCCTTCATCGTGGCCATGTTGGTCAGGTCGTAGGTGCCGTAGGCGACGAGGCCGAGGAACGCACCGGACAGCGTGGCGCTGGTCAGGTTTCCGAGCGTTACCGCCGGCGCGACCGCGAAATAGAGCACGCCGAGAAGATAGAGCACGTAGAAGCAGGCTGCAGCCAGGAAGTCGGGCTCGGCGGCAAGCAGATGGCCGATCGTCTCACGGTAGAAGCCGATCGCCACGACGCTGAGCCAGATGGAATCGAGCAGAAGGAACACGAAGGCCGTGGCGGCAAACGCCGTTGCATAGATACGCATGGGTATTGCTCCTTCGCGAGTGCCCTGGTCAGATGCCGAGAAGCGGCTGGATGAGGCGGACGATGCGGCTGCTGAACTTCAGCGGCGCGTCGGTTACGGCCAGGCAGATACAGTCGTCGCCCTTCTCGGCGATCGGCTGATGGTTGACGCTTTCGTCGGTTTCCTCGAAGTCACCGGGACCAAAGCGGTCGTCGCCGTCGCGGAAAGCGCCCTTCAGCACGAGCGTCAACTCGCGGCCGCCATGGGTGTGCTCGGGCACCGGCTTGCCGGCCGGAATGCGAAGCAGCCTGACCGAGATCTGCTTGTCCTTCGTCGGGATCGGATAATGATATGCGCCGAGCCCCAGAGCCCGCCATTTCAAGGTGTCGAGGTCTCCGCCGAGATAGGAATGCAGCGGTTCCGGGACGCGGCGCGGCGATGGCGTGGCCGCTTTGCGGGGCGAAGCCGCTTCCGTCACTTTCGGAGCAGCGGCCAGCTTTTCGCGCAGCGCCGCCCAGGATTTGTCGTCCGTTTCCGAAGGTTCCGCCTCGATGCCCTCGAGCAGTGCGCCGGCGGTCGCTTCGATCGCCTGCAGGCGTTTGCGACAGGCGGGGCAGAGCGCCAGATGCGTGGCAACGGCTATGCTCCAGCCCTCTTCGAGCGAGCCATTGGCGTATTCGACGAGAAGTTCATCGCTGATGTGGTGATTGATTGAGTTCATCGCCCTTCTCCCAGCAGGTCGCGCAGCCGTGCGAAAGCGAGGCGGATACGGGATTTGACGGTGCCGAGCGGCAGGTTCAGCCGTTCGGCGATCACGCTGTGGGACGCCTCCTCGAAAAAGGAGAGGCGGAGAAGCTCCACCTGCTCGGCCGGCAGCTTCTTCATGGCGTCGTGCAGGCGCTCGGCTTCATCGCCGGCCTCGACGATGGCGTCGGCGGCGGGAATGTCATCCGGCACGAAGGCCGGGTCGTTGGGGTCGAATTCGGGCCGGTTGGTCTTGCGGAACGTATCGATGCGCACATTTCGTGCGATCGTGAAGATCCAGCTCGACACCGATCCGCGGGCCGGATCGAACTGCTCGGCCTTCTTCCAGATCGTCATCATGGTTTCTTGCATCAACTCTTCTGCCAGCTGCCTGTTGCCGCCACGCTTCATCATGTAGGCGCGGATCTTCGGGCCGAAATGCCGGAACAGGACCTCGAAGGCGTCCACGTTCCGATCTCGTCCGACTGCGGCTAGACAGGCTTTCAAATCTTGCCCGTCCGTTTCTCCCAGGGGTTCATTCATTTGGATGCGTCGCGGCTTTCGTTCGTGCAACGCCTTTCCTCTTTCCAGCAAGAGGAGCGGCATTTTCCGGTTATCGATGGCCCTGGCGGAAACGACTGTCTGCATGTCAGCGGTTACGGCACCCAAGGTTCGGCGGATCACACCATCGAAGAATTTTCTCTTCTTTTCAATCCATTTGCCGGGCGACCGCGTAGTGAGTGTCAGACGCCAAAGGAACCATGCAATGCTCAAGTCCATCCATGAAAGAGATTTTTCACGCCCCTGCCGGGTGGCCGTCATAGGTTCCGGCATTTCCGGGTTGAGCGCCGCGTGGCTCTTGAGCAAGAGCGCGGAGGTGACGCTGTTCGAAGCCGACGGACGCATCGGCGGACATTCGAATACTGTGGACGTCACCTGTAACGACGGCATCGTTCCGGTTGATACCGGCTTCATCGTCTATAATGACTGGAATTATCCGAATCTTGTCGAACTCTTTTCGACGCTGAACGTGCCGAACGAAGCGTCCGACATGTCGTTCTCCGCCTCGCTCGACAGTGGCGCGTTCGAATATTCGGGCACCAGTTTCGCGGCGATGCTCGGCCAGAAGTCCAATATCATCCGCTTCCGTTTCTGGCAGATGATCAGCGACATACTGCGCTTCTACAAGCGCGCGCCAGTTTACGCCAAGCAGGCGATGGCGGCGGAGATGACGCTCGGCGAGTTCCTGGATGCGGAAGGCTATTCCAAGAGCTTTGTCGACAATCACATCCTGCCGATGGGCGCGGCGATCTGGTCGACCACGGCACGGGAGATGCGTTCCTATCCGCTGGTCGCCTTCATTCGCTTCTTCGAAAGCCACGGGCTGCTCTCGCTCTCCAATCGCCCCGTCTGGCGCACGGTCAAGGGCGGCTCGAAGGAATATGTGAAGCGCATTCTCGCCGATTTCAACGGCACCGTCCGGTTGCGCTGGCCAATCCATCAGGTGCGCCGCGTCCGGGCCGGCGTCGAGGTGGTCTCGCAAGGCTCCGAGGCCGAACTGTTCGACCATGTGGTCATCGCCACCCACGCCGATCAGGCGCTAGCCATGCTTGACGATGCCGCGCCGCAGGAACAGGCTCTGTTGGGCGCATTCAAATATACCCATAACCGTGCCGTGCTGCACAGCGATATCCGCCTGATGCCGAAGCGTCGGCGGGTGTGGTCGAGCTGGAATTATATCGGCAATCGCGACGACGGCCCCGATGCGCAGCTTTGCGTGAGCTACTGGATGAACAAGCTTCAGAATCTGAAGACCCGCACCGACCTGTTCGTGACGCTCAATCCGAACAGCGAGATCAGCGAAGACAACATTCACGCCGCCTTCGATTATACCCATCCGCTGTTCGACAACGCCGCGCTGGCGGCGCAGAAGGCGCTGTGGGATATCCAGGGCTCGGGCGGAGTATGGTTCTGCGGCGCGCATTTCGGCAGCGGCTTCCATGAGGACGGGCTGCAGTCCGGCCTTGCGGTGGCGGAAGCGATCGGCGGCGTCAAGCGCCCTTGGCAGGTCAAAGGGGAGTCGAGCCGCATCTACCTGCCAGAGCCGATGATGGCGGCGCAATGACCGGGGTTTCCTCGCTCTACGCCGGGCATGTGGTGCATACGCGCTCGCGTCCGAAGAAGCACAGCCTGAAGTATAGGGTCTTCTCGCTGCTTCTGGATCTCGACGAGCTCGATACCCTCGACCGGTCCCTTCGTCTCTTCGGGCACAACCGCCGCGCCCTTTTCAGCTTCTGGGACAAGGACCACGGCTCGCTGGAGGCCGGTGTGAGCCTCAAGGATTGGGCGGTCGCCCATGTGCGCTCGCTCGGTATCGAGGATGACGGGCTGCGGGTGCGCGTGCTCTGCTATCCGCGCATCTTCGGCTATGTCTTCAACCCGCTGACGGTGTTCTTCTGCTACCGGAGTGACGGCGCGCTGGCGGCGATCCTCTATGAGGTCTGCAACACGTTCAATGAACGCCATACCTATGTCATTGCGGCCGCTGGGCAGGAAGGAGCCGTCCGGCAGAGCTGCGACAAGGCGCTCTATGTCTCGCCGTTCATGCCGATGGAATGCCGCTATCACTTTACCATCGAACCGCCTGAGAGCGGCGTTGCGGTCCGTATCGTGGAGACCGATGCAGAGGGCAAGCTGCTCTATGCGGCCTTCGAAGGCAGGCGCAACGCACTTTCCGATGGGGCCCTGCTGAAAGCACTCTTGACCTATCCGTTAATGACCGTGAAGATTACCGCCGCGATCCACTGGGAGGCGCTGCGGCTCTGGTCGAAAGGCATCCGCGTGTTCCGGCACAAGCCGGCGGATGAGGCCGTGGCAAGCTCGCTGGTGGACACCAAGGAGCGGGGTGAATTGCATGAGCAAAGCTACGCATGATCGCGGAGCGGCTGCCGGATCGGCTCCGGTGGGCAGGCTCTCTCTCTGGCAGAAAATCATGTGCAGGATGGTGGACCGGATCCAGGTGGGCAGCATCACGCTGCAATTCCCGGGCGGGCGAAGCCACACGGTGGCGGGTGCGGAGCCGGGACCGGACGCGACCCTCTACTTGAAAAATCCGCGCCCGATCATCCGCCTGATGACCTCCGGCGATCTCGGCTTTGCGAAATCCTACATCGACGGCGACTGGGACAGTCCGGATATCAGCGCGCTTCTCAATTTCGCGCTGCTGAACGAGAAGGCACTGCGGTCGGTGATCGCCGCGTCGGCCATCTGGGGCAAGGTCGCGCTGCTGCGCCATCGCCTGCGGCGGAACTCGAAACGTGGCAGCCGCCGCAACATCGCCTATCATTATGACCTCGGGAATGATTTCTATCGGCTGTGGCTGGACGAGACGATGACCTATTCGTCGGCGCTCTTCGAGGAGCCGCATCTGACGCTCTCCGAAGCGCAGACGGCGAAATATGCCCGTATCGTGCGCGAGCTGGAGATCGGCCCTGACGACCATGTGCTCGAGATCGGCTGCGGCTGGGGTGGCTTTGCCGAATATGCGATCCGCCAGACCGGGTGCCGCGTGACGGGGCTGACCTTGTCCAAGGAGCAGGCGGCTTTCGCTTCCGATCGTCTCGAACGCGCCGGGCTCGGCGACAAAAGCGATATCCGCATCGAGGACTACCGCGACTGTGGCGGCGAGTTCGACAAGATCGTGTCGATCGAGATGTTCGAAGCCGTCGGCGAGGAGAACTGGCCGGTCTATTTCTCGGCCGTCCGCGACCGGCTGAAACCGGGTGGCAAGGCGATGATCCAGACGATCACCATCGACGACGAGCGCTTCGACGACTACCGGCGCAATGCCGATTACATCCAGACCTATATCTTCCCCGGTGGCATGCTGCCGTCGTTCGCAACATTCCGCAATGCCGCCGGTAATGCCGGGCTTGCGGTCAAGGACTGGCTTGGCTTCGGCAAGCATTATGCCCGCACGCTGTTGACCTGGGAGCAGGACTTCATCGCGCAGTGGGAACGCATCCGGCCGATGGGTTTCGATGAACGCTTCAAGCGGATGTGGCGCTATTATCTCCACTATTGCGCCGCCGGTTTCCAGGCCGGCAGTATCAATGTGCTGCAGTTCAAGCTGGAGAAGGCCTGACGCTCAGGCCTTCGCTTGCCGCATCGGGAAGCGAAGGCCGATGAAGGCGAGCAGCGAAAACGCGCCGAAGACGTTCAGCGTGTAGAGCGTGTCTATGTCGCTGGCCGACAGCGAAATGACCGGCGCGCCGTAGCGGCCGAAGAACACGGCGAACAGAGCGAAGACTGCGCCGATCAGGACGCGGGCCGTCCACTTCTCAGTCTCGTAGAAGGACAGGAATGCCAGCAGAAGACAGGGGGCAAGGAACAGCCAGGCACCGCTCGCCTCGCCGAAGAACTTGGTGATCGCCAATGTGTCGAGCGTACCGGCCAGAACCATTCCTATTCGCGCGAAGAGCGGATTCTTCCGGTAAAGATAGATGACGGCCGCGTAGAGCGGCAGGGACGCGGCGGTGACCAGCGACGCCTTGAAGGCATCTTCCGCCAGCCACCAGACGTAGAGCGGATAGACCGGTTTGTTGAGGGCGATGACGACCGCGACCGAGCGGCTGGCGGCGCTGAGGCCGTCCAGCCCGGCCTTCGGTGCGCCGCTCATGCCGGTGTCAGGAGGTAGTGGGAGACGCCCCAGGTGGCGCCGCCGTCATGGCCGAACAGGCCGGCGGTCGCCAGGAAAAACAGGCGCCAGCGGCGGTGCCAGAGATCGGCGTCCTTGCCGTAGGTCTCGGCGAGGATCGTACGAATGGCGTCGTCATTGCGGTCATAATTTTCCAGCCAGTGTAGCGCCGTCTTCTCGTAATTGCGCCCGGACCAGCGCCACTCCTTCTCAACGGTATAGAGAGTGGGAAAGCGCTTGATCAGGTCGTGGGCCGGCATGATGCCGCCGGTGAAGAAATATTGCGCGATCCAGTCGGCCTTGTCGGTGTGGTCGAAACGGTAGGACCGATCCTTGTGGGTGAAGACGTGGATGAAGAGCTTGCCGTCGGGTTTCAGCCAATCGCGCGTCTTCTCCAGCAGCGCCTGCCAGTTCGACATATGCTCGAACATCTCGACCGAGACGATGCGGTCGAACTGTTTGCCCGGTTCGAACTCCGTCATGTTGGCTGTCTTGACCGTGAGGTTCGAGAGACCGAGCCGCCGGGCTTCTTCCTCGATGAAGGCGCGCTGCGACGCGGAGTTCGACACGGAGGTGATGCGGGCGTTCGGCATCCTCTCGGCCATGTAGAGCGAAAGTGAACCCCAGCCGCATCCGAGTTCGAGAATGTGCTGGCCGTCATGGAGGTCGGCGTGCGCCATGGTCTCGTCGAGCGCGGCGATCTCTGCCTCATCGAGCGTGGTTTCCTCTGTCGGATAGAGGCAGCAGGAGTATTTCTTGCGCGCGCCGAGCGCTTCCGCGAAGAAGGCGGCCGGCAGTTCGTAGTGCTGCTCGTTTGCCTCTTCGGTATGAACGGCGATCGGAAAGCGCTTCATTTCCTCGGCGAAGTCCTGTTCGCTGATCGCTTCGGTGCGCGACAGCCGGCGCTTGGTACGGCCGACCAGGAAGTCGACGCCGGCGGCCGTCAGCCAGTCGGGGACAGGGATGCGTTCAACGGCATTGATGGCATTGGCAATGATCGTCATCTTGCGATCTCCTCGGAGGCTGACGAGCGGCGGGGGCCGGGAAAGAAAGCGTTGACCTTCGACTGATAGATGCGAAAGCGCTCGCCGCGCGAGGCGAGCATATGGGCTTCGAGCGGCGGGATGCCGGAGACGTGGACGAGCAGCCAGTACATCAGCATCGGTGCCAGAAGAGATAGCAGCAGCGGCAGGCCGATGGCCGCGTGACTGCCGAGCGCCATGACCGGCCAGGCGCACCAGAACAGCCATTCGAAGAAGTAGTTGGGATGTCGCGACCAGCGCCACAATCCCACATCACAGATCGCCTTGCGGCCGGCATTGTCCTTGCGGAACTGGGCCAGTTGCTTGTCGGAGATCGCCTCGCCGGCGAGCGCCACCAGGGCGACGACAGCCGCCAGACCATCGGTGATGGAGGGGAACGCGGCGTCGCCTGTCGCTGCCGCAAGGGCCGACAGAACGAGGATGAAGGCGGCTGCGGCCTGCGCCTGCAGGAACAGGAAGAGGCGGGATGATGCCTTGTCGCCCCATTCCTTGATCAGGGCTTCATAGCGGGGATCTTCGCTCGCGCCGGCGCTGCGTCCGCCGATGTGCGTGGCGAGCCGCGCGGCCCAGAGAAGCACGAGGACGGCCGCCGTCCACTTGCGGCCGGTATCCCCGGTTGCCGCAAAAGCCAGAGCTGCGAGCGTTGCGATGCCGACGGACGCCGACCAGATGGTGTCGACCCAGCCGCTGTTGCCGGTTCGCCGCTGGATCGCCCAGGCAAACGTCATGGCAGCGCAAAGGCCAACCGCAATCAGAAACAGCAGGGCGGACGTCATGGGTGTGGCACTCCTCTAAAACGGACACTTTCCAATACGCAGGAACAAGCGGGCCGGATTTCATCGCGTGGCGCGGCAAATGATCCGAAAGACGTTTTTCTGCGTAGGACTGAGTAGTTGTCAGATGAAGGAGGCCTTCATGCGCATGATACCGACCGCAGCATTACTGCTTGCATTTCCCGCCGTGGCCGTGGAGGCCGGAGAAGGAGCGATCAACGGGCTTTGGGCCCGGGGCGACGGCAAGGCGCGTGTGAAGATCGAGAAATGTGGCGGCGATCTCTGTGCGGTCAATGTCTGGATCAAGCCGGGGACGAGCGGCGAGTCGGTCGGTGACCGCCTGGTCATGGATGTCGAGCCGGTCGCCGATGGTCGTTATGAGGGCCGCGCATCGGACCCTAAGCGGGGACTGACCTACAACATCACCATCAATGCCGGCTCCAGCAGCATGACGACGCGCGGATGCGTCCTCGGCAAGCTGCTCTGCAAGTCGGTCAGCTGGTCGCGACTGCAATAGACGATCGGCAATGCTGCAAACGAAAACGGCGCCGGCAAAATTGCCGACGCCGTTCTTTTATTCTGGGTGTCTGTGCCGATCAGGCAGCAGCAGATGCCGACAGCGGAACTTCCGAGATCGTCTTCAGAACCTGGGAAGCGATCGCATAGGGGTCGCCCTGGGAGTTCGGACGGCGGTCTTCAAGGTAGCCCTTGTAGCCGTTGTTGACGAAGGAGTGCGGAACGCGGATCGAGGCGCCACGGTCGGCAACGCCGTAGGAGAACTTGTTCCACGGAGCCGTTTCGTGCTTGCCGGTCAGGCGCATGTGGTTGTCCGGACCGTAGACGGCGATGTGGTCTTCGAGGTTCTTTTCGAACTGGGCCATGAGGGCTTCGAAGTATTCCTTGCCGCCAACTTCGCGCATGTACTTGGTCGAGAAGTTGCAGTGCATGCCCGAGCCGTTCCAGTCGGTGTCACCGAGCGGCTTGCAGTGCCATTCGATGTCGATGCCGTACTTTTCGCACAGACGGAGCAGGAGGTAGCGTGCCATCCAGATCTGGTCAGCGGCTTTCTTGGAGCCCTTGCCGAAAACCTGGAATTCCCACTGCCCCTTGGCCACTTCGGCGTTGATGCCTTCGTGGTTGATGCCGGCTGCGAGGCACAGGTCGAGGTGCTCTTCAACGATTTCGCGGGCGATCGAACCAACGTTCTTGTAGCCGACGCCGGTGTAGTACGGACCCTGCGGGGCCGGGTAGCCGGCTTCCGGGAAGCCGAGCGGGCGACCGTTTTCGTAGAAGAAGTATTCCTGTTCGAAGCCGAACCATGCGTCTTCATCGTCGAGGATCGAAGCGCGGGTGTTGGTCGGATGCGGGGTGACGCCATCAGGCATCATGACTTCGCACATCACGAGTACACCATTGGTGCGGGCCGGGTCGGGGTAAACGGCGACCGGCTTCAGCACGCAATCGGAGCTGCGGCCTTCGGCCTGTTCCGTCGACGAGCCGTCGAAGCCCCAGAGCGGCAGTTCGCCGAGAGAGGGGAACGTGTCGAATTCCTTGATCTGCGTCTTGCCGCGAAGGTTCGGTACCGGCTTGTACCCGTCGAGCCAGATGTACTCGAGCTTATACTTTGTCATTGCGAATCTCTCTTTAGGTTCTCGTTGCGTTTCAGCAAACCCCGAAATGTGACGGGCCTCCAGCTGACGCGCGGGCGCAGCCGGTGGGTACAGAAATAGAAGCATAATGCGTGCCAATTCGAATTCCCCGGCGCGCCTGCGGGTGTGATTCGAGGTTGCTGCGACATTTTGGCGTGTATGAGCGGGATCTTATGGCAGGGTTGGCGCGTTTCATCTCCGTCAGCCCTGATCCAGCAAGCTGGCGGATAGTCATTCCGTGCGAAAAATGTCCCCGATTGCCGCGACTGATCGATATCTGGTCGACTTTCGCTCAGAGAGATCGCAGTTTGTGATTATTTTTTTTGCAATTGGAACAAAAATTGTGCAATCTGTTTGCGTGTGGCTCCAAAACTAGTGCGCTGGATCAATCAGAAAGGCGATACGATGGCTACAGGTACATATAGAGAGACGGCGAAGATCATCGAATTTCCCCGTAACGGGCGCAAGCCGGCCGGCGGATACAAGGAATTCGGAGCCGTGACAGAGACGGCAGCGATGCAGCCGTCGCCAGCCGTATGTGATGCGGCGTTCGGCGGCAGCTGGTATCACGAGGAAGCGCTTCGCGAAGCGGAAGACGCGCTCAAGCATTGAGGCGCAACGATCGTCCATCGGCCGGGCATTCAGCCCGGCGCGGGAGAGATTTGTCCGATTTTGCGTGGCTGGCGGAGGCCAAAACAGATTTTGCATGAAGAAGCGCCGGAAGGCGCTTTTTTGTTGGCCGCCTTACCAGCCCGACGGTCGCCAGGCTGCGGCGTCGCCAAGATGAAGCCCCGATGCTGCGATTGCAGCGGCGGTCCCGGCGACGATCTCGGCGTTCGATCCGGCAACGCCGCCGCCCGGAAGCCAGAGGTTGTTTTCAAATCCGACGCGCATGTGTCCGCCGAGAAGGGCCGCCGTCGTCACGCAGCCCGTTTCGCGCGGACCGAAGGCGCAGACGCTCCAGTGACCGAAGGACGGCAAGCCGGGTGCGAGGAAGGGCAGAAGATCCGCGGGTTCGGACATCTGCTTTTCCGTATAGCGGCCGAGCACGTAGAGGACCGGAATGTCTTCGGCGGGGATGAGACCGCGGCGCATCATGTCCGAAAGCCGGGCGGCTTCCTCGGGCGTGTAGAGGATGATCTGCGGAACGACATGCTCTGCCTTCATCCAGGACAGCAGCTCTGCGAAGGCCTTCTCCTCGCTCTCGTCAGGCACCAGTTCGCGCAGCGCCAGCGACGCGGATTGCGGCCTGACCTCCCGCACGACGGCGCGCTGCGCCTCGGGCGCATACTGGCCGAGCGCTTCGGAGGTGATCTGGACGACCATGCGATCGCCGGTTTCCGCCTTTATGGCCGCTGTTGCCCGCAGATAGGCGCCGGCATCCAGCAGATGTGTGCCGTCCGGCGCGCGCACGTGCACATGGATCATTGTCGCGCCGGCCTCAAGGCATTCGGCGGCCGTCCGTGCGAGCTCCGCGGCGGTCAGCGGGACGGCGGGATGATCCGCCTTCGTCTTGCGCCCACCATTCGGTGCGACGGCGATCGTGGTCAGGTTTCGTTCGCTGTCTGTCATTTCCGATCTTGCCAAAATCCGGTCGATGCCCGCACAGTCGTAGACACATTCTCCTGTCGTGCAACCGGGAAAATCTGCCGTGACCCATCTTCTGCATCGCGCCGCCAATGCCGTCATGCCGGTCGCCACCGGCGGCAGGGGCGTGGAAATCTTCGATCGCGACGGAAAGGCCTATATCGATGCCTCCGGGGGTGCTGCGGTCTCCTGCCTCGGCCACGGCCATCCAGACGTGATGGCCGCGCTGCATGATCAGCTCGACCGGCTCGCCTATGCACATACAGGCTTTTTTACCTCCGAGCCGGCGGAGGCGCTTGCCGATCATCTCGTCGCACATGCGCCCAAGGGGCTCGATCGCGTCTATCTCGTCAGCGGCGGTTCAGAGGCGGTGGAGGCGGCGCTGAAGATGGCGCGGCAGTATTTTGTCGAGACGGGCGAGCCGCAGCGCCGGCATGTTATTGCACGACAACAAAGTTATCACGGCAACACACTCGGCGCGCTCGCTGCCGGCGGCAATGCGTGGCGCCGGGCGCAGTTCAGTCCGTTGCTGATCGAAACGCATCACATTGCCCCCTGTTATGCCTATCGCCATCAGATCGAGGGAGAAAGCGAGGAGGCATACGGCCTGCGAGCGGCACAGGAACTGGAGGACAAGATCCTCGAGCTTGGCGAAGGTTCTGTGATCGCCTTCGTCGCCGAAACGGTAGTTGGCGCGACGGTGGGCGCGGTGCCGGCGGCGCCCGGCTATTTCCGGTGTGTCCGCGAGATCTGCGACCGGTATGGCGTGCTCCTGATCCTCGACGAGGTGATGTGCGGCATGGGACGGACCGGAACGCTGCATGCCTGCGAGCAGGAGGGTGTTTCACCCGACCTGATGACCATCGCCAAGGGGCTTGGCGGCGGATATCAGCCAATCGGCGCGGTGCTGCTCAGTGGCAAAATCTTCGACGCATTTGCCAATGGCTCCGGCTTCTTCCAGCACGGGCACACCTATATGGGGCATCCCATGGCGGCGGCTGCGGCGCTCGCCGTGCAGCAGGTCATCCAGCGGGATGGCCTGCTCGGCAATGTCGTCGACATGGGAGAGCGTTTGCGGTCTGGGCTGCAGGAGCGCTTCGGGCAGAGCCCGCATGTCGGCGACATCCGCGGCCGCGGGCTTTTCCAGGCCATCGAGCTCGTGGCCGATCGCGATACCAAGGCGCCCTTCGATCCGGCGCTCAAATTGCACGCCCGCATCAAGCGCGAAGCGATGGCGCGGGGGCTGATGGTCTACCCCATGGGCGGTACCATCGACGGCGTGTTCGGCGACCATGTTCTGCTGGCGCCACCCTTCATCGTGACGGAAGAGAATGTCGAGGCCATCGTCATGCGGCTCGGCGAGGCCGTGGATGCCGCCATCGGTTGAGCGGCGGGCTTGCGTCGCGGGATTTCCGTCCATAAAAGATTCAGTCAGGACAATCGCGCGGGGTGTTCAAGTGGCTGAGGGAGCGGGCAGACGATGAGGATCAGTGACAGCCAGCCGCCTGTCCTCCGCCAGTTTTCCGTCCGCGCCGTCATCGATGTGCTGTTGCATCAGGGGCCGACCTCGCGCGCCGACCTTGCCAAGATCACAGGGCTTTCCAAGCAGACCATGTCCGAGGTCATCCGGGCGCTCGAAGAGGGCGGCTGGGTGAGGGTGCGCGGCAAGACCGGCGGTCATGTCGGGCGCCGGGCGGTCACCTATGAGATCGATCCGGATGCGGGCTACGTCGCCGGCATCGATTTCGGCGTGTCGTCGCTTCGTGCCGTGCTGGCCGACCTTTCGGGACGGGTCCTCGTGGAGGTCGCCGAGCAGGCGACGCCCCGTCCGCCGGAAGAGCCGTTGTCACAACTGCACCTCATGCTGCAAGGCCTGATCCGCAAGGCGGAGCTGGCGCCGGAGAAGCTATTGTTTGCGGCCGTCGCCATGCCGGGCGTCATCGATCCGGACAGCGGCCGGCTGGCGCTTGCGCCAAACCTCGAAGACATGAGCGGCTTCGACATCGCCGGAGCGCTGTCCGAGCGGCTCGGCTGTGACGTTGCGGTCGAGAACGACATCAATGCCGGTGCGCTCGGCGAGGCCTGGCTCGGCGAGGCCGACCGCGGCGGGACCTTTGCCTTCGTCTCGCTTGGCGCCGGTGTCGGCCTCGGCCTGCTGGTCAATGGCAAGCTTATGCGCGGGTCCAGCGGTGCTGCCGGCGAAATCGGCTTCCTGCCCTTCGGTGCGGATCCGGCCGCGCCCGAGAGCCTGAAGCGCGGGACGCTGGAAAGCGCGCTCGGCACCAAGGCCATCCTGGAGGCCTATGTGCGGGAGGGTGGCTCTCCCTTCGCAACCGTCGCCAATCTCTTCGAGCAGGCGCGCGCCGGACAGAAGGCTGCGGTCTCGATCGTCGGCCAGGTCGCCGATCTCGCGGCACTCACCATCGTCGCGGTGTCGGCCTTCGCCGATCCCGGAAAGATCGTCGTCGGCGGGCCGATTGGGCGCCAGCCAATCCTGCTTCCGCTGATCCGCGAAAGCCTGAAAAAGGTCACGGCGCGCAAGCTGTTGATCGAAGCCAGCCGGCTTGGCGAGAGGGCGATCTTGATGGGTGCGATGGCAATCGCCCTGCAGCAGACGCACAACCTGCTGTTCTCTCCCCATTCCCTGCCGACCGATATCAATCTTCCCGCTCCGCCACGCGGATAATTGTTGCAAACGGCTTCGCGCCTATTGCGAAAGAATCTGCTGCCTCATATATTCGTCATCTTGACGAACTAATATTGTATTCGAACGGTTATTTGACCGGACCGACGGTTGGGAGCGTGTTCCGCTGCCGTACATTCGCGACCCGGAAAGACCCCGAGCACAGAGGGCCATGTACAAGATTTTCGAAAGCAGCAAGGATGCCGCCGAGGCGTTGGCGGATCTGATCGTTTCCCGCATCAATGAAAAGCCTTCCATCGTGCTCGGTCTCGCGACCGGCGCGACGATGGAGCCGGTCTATGCGGCGCTGATCGAAGCGCACAAGGCCGGCCGGGTGAGCTTTGCCGGCGTGACGAGCTTCAATCTCGACGAGTATGAGGGGCTTTCGCCGCGCCATTCGGGATCCTACAGGGCCACCATGGATCACCTGCTGTTCGATCATGTCGACATCGACAAGGCGAGGACGCACCTGCCGGATGGCATGACGGATGATCCCGAGCATGAGGGTGAGCGCTACGAGCGGCTGATTGCGGAGGCGGGCGGTATCGATCTGCAGCTTCTCGGGATTGGGCGCAACGGGCATATCGGCTTCAACGAGCCCGGTTCGGCCTTTTCCTCCAGGACGCGGCTTGTGGTGCTTGAAGAGGAAACGCTGGAAGCCAATGCCGGTTTCTTCTCCGACCGCAGCGTGCCGGAGCGGGCGCTGACCATGGGGATCGCCACCATTCTCGATGCCCGCGAGATCGCCGTTCTGGCAACCGGCGCCGCCAAGGCGGACGCCGTGGCGCGCGCGCTGTTTTCGGAGCCGGACGCTGATTGCCCGGCTTCCGCGTTGAAGGTGCACGACAATGTGCGGTGGTTCCTCGATCGCGCGGCCTCCGCCGATCTGCCGGATGTCGATATCCGGCTTCGGGCGGCCGACTGACAATCTGAACAAGGAAAGCAGCCGGCTGGAACCGGCTGCCATAAGCCTATCGGCGTTCGGGGATCAGTCCGTTCGGCCGGAAGCGCATGACGAGCAGCAGAAGCAGGCCCATCATCACCAGGCGCATCTGCTGGGCATTGTCCGTCAGATGCTGGCGGATAGAGCTGTCCGGGCCGAGGTTCGCGGTCAGGTGTTCCAGCAGCCAGACGCCGAAGGGTTCGGCTTCCATCCAGAAGAAGAGGATGAGGAAGCCGCCAAGGACGGAGCCCCAGTTGTTGCCGGACCCGCCGGCAATCACCATCACCCAGATGAGGAAGGTGAAGCGCAGCGGCTGGTATGAGCCTGGCGTGAACTGGCCGTCCATCGTCGTCAGCATCGCGCCGGCAAGACCTATGACGGCGGAGCCGAGGATGAAGACCTTCAGGTGAATGCGCTTGACGTCCTTGCCCATGGCTTCGGCGGCAACCTCGTTGTCGCGTACGGCGCGCATGGTGCGGCCCCACGGCGATTTGAGGGCGGTTTCCGCAAGCAGGAGCAGGACGGCGATCACGACAAGGAACAGGCCTCCATAGCAGAGCTTGACGAAGATCGAGGCGAAGTCGGCGATCGGCATGTTCACCTTGTCGGCGAGATCGATGAACCACTGCGCGCCGCGCAAATCCACTTCATAGGGGACCGGACGGGGGAGACCGACGACGTTTTTCACGCCGCGGGTCAGCCAGTCCTCGTTGCGCATGATGGTCACGAGGATTTCGGAAATGCCGAGCGTTGCGATCGCCAGATAATCCTCGCGCAGACCGAGCGCCACCTTGCCGATGATCCAGGCCGCGCCGGCGGCGAGCAGCGCACCGCCGATCCAGGAAAACAGGATCGGCATGCCGAGGCCGCCGAGATAGCCGGTGGCCGACGGGTTGACGGCTTCGATGGCGCTGACGGCGGGGTCGTAGAAATAACGCGATCCGAAATAACCGATAGCGATCACGAGCGCGGTCGCGAAGGCGCGGAAGCGGCGGTTCTCGCGGCCGATCGCCTTGCGGACATAGACCGTCGCGGCAATGGTCGCGAGCAGCGCGACGCCGGCGAAGAGAATGCCGGTGCCGCCGGCCGTCCAGGCTTCCATGACCGGGCTGGAGGCGACGAAGACAGCAGCGACGCCGCCAAGTGCGGCAAAGCCCATGACGCCGAAGTTGATGAGGCCGGCATAGCCCCACTGGATGTTGACGCCCAGCGACATGATCGCCGAGATGAGGCAGAGGTTGAGGATGTACAGCGCCGAATTCCAGCTGTGCAGGTAGGCATCGCCCGCCAGAAGGAGGAACATGAGCGCGAAGAGCGCGACGTTGCGCAGTGCGGAACTCATGACGACCTCCCGCCGAAGATGCCGGATGGCTTGATCAGCAGCACCAGCACGAGAATGATGAAGGACACGGCGAACTTGTATTCCGTCGACAGAAGCTGCACGAGCCCGTCGGGTGCCCAGCTTTCCGGCACGAGATAGGTCAGCACCTTCTTGTAGGAGTAGGTGACGGCGACTTCCGAAAAGGCGACGATGAAGCCGCCGGCGATTGCGCCGAGCGGATTGCCGAAGCCGCCGACGATGGCGGCGGCGAAGATCGGCAGCAGCAATTGCTGGAAGACGAAGGGCTTGTAGCTCTTGTCGAGGCCGTACAGCGTGCCGGCGATGGTCGCAAGTGCTGCGGCGATCACCCAGGCGAAGGTCACGACGCGTTCCGGATTGATGCCGGAGAGCAGCGCCAGGTCTTCGTTGTCAGAGAAGGCGCGCATCGACTTGCCGGTGCGGGTGCGCTCCAGGAACCAGAAGAGCAGGATGACGCAGATGATTGCCGTCACCAGGGTAATGACCTGAGAGGCACGGATCGCCAGGCCTTCCTGCAGCCCGGTCCAGGCCTTGAACTCGCCGGCGGTGATGAGGAAGCGTGCGCCGTCGGCAAAATTCTGGTCATCCGGTCCGATGATGAAGCGGATCAGGCCGGCCATGAAGAACATGACGCCGATCGAAACGATCATGAAGATGACATTGTGCGAGCGCTGGCGGCGATAATAGCGATAGACCAGCCGGTCGGTCGCGAGCGTCATGGCCGCGGCGCCGATGATGCCGATCGGCAGGGCGATGAGGGCGGTCGCCAGCGGTGCGATGCTGACGCCGGCCGACTGCAGCGCCCAGGTGACGAGCACGGTGAGCATGGCGCCGAAGGACATGAGTTCGCCGTGGGCGAAGTTCGAGAAGCGCAGGATGGCAAAGACCAGAGTCGCACCGAGCGCGCCGAGCGCCAGCTGGCAACCATAGGCGGTCGCCGGCACGATGATGTAGTTTGTCAGGACGACGAGGGCGTTCAGAACGTTTTCCATGATCAGCCCCCGAGGAATGTCTTGCGGACTTCGTCGTCGGCGATCAGCGCCGGGCCGGTGTCCGTGAAGCGGTTTTCACCCTGGACGAGGACATAGCCCTTGTCGGCGATTTCGAGCGCCTGCTTGGCGTTCTGCTCGACCATCAAGATGGCGATGCCGGTCTTGGCGATCTCGATGATGCGGTCGAAGAGTTCGTCCATGACGATGGGCGACACGCCCGCCGTCGGCTCGTCGAGCATCAGGACTTTCGGATTGGTCATCAGCGCGCGACCGACGGCGACCTGCTGGCGCTGTCCGCCGGAGAGCTCGCCGGCGAGCTGGCGACGCTTTTCTTTCAGGATCGGGAAGAGGTCGTAGATCTGCTCCATCGTCGTGGAAATGTCGTCTTCACGAATGAAGCCGCCCATCTCCAGGTTTTCCTCGACCGTCATGGAGGTGAAGATGTTGCGGACCTGCGGCACGAAGCTCATGCCCTTCGCCACGCGCGCCTGCGGCGCGAGATTGGTGACGTCCTCGCCATCGAACATGACCTTGCCGGTTCTCAGCTTCAGCATGCCGAAGACCGCCTTCATGGCGGTCGACTTGCCGGCGCCGTTCGGCCCGACGATGACGGCGATTTCGCCCTTTTCCACGCCGATGGTACAGTTGTGCAGGATGTCCGCACCGCCGTAACCGCCGGTCATGCTTTCCCCGATCAAAAAGCTCATATTCTTTCTTTTGGTTTGTTCTTCAGGCCTGTGCCAAGGTAGGCCTCGATGACTTCTTCGTTGGATTTGATTTCGTCCGGTGAGCCGGTTGCCAATACCGCGCCTTCAGCCATCACGATCACCGGATCGCAGAGACGCGAGATGAAATCCATGTCGTGTTCGATCATGCAGAAGGTATAGCCGCGTTCGCGGTTGAGCCTGAGGATCGCGTCGCCGATCTCGTAGAGCAGCGTACGGTTGACGCCGGCGCCGACCTCGTCGAGGAAGACGATCTTCGGGTCGACCATCATGGTGCGGCCGAGCTCGAGGAGCTTCTTCTGGCCGCCGGAGAGATTGCCGGCGCGCTCGTCGGCGACGTGGCTCAGCTTCAGGAAGTCGATGACCTCGTCCGCCTTTTCGCGGACTTCGCGGTCGGCGGCCCTGACGGCGCCGGGCCGGAACCAGACATTCATCAGCTTCTCGCCGGGCCGTCCGGGCGGAACCATCATCAGGTTCTCGCGAACGCTCAGCGAGGAAAATTCATGGGCGATCTGGAAGGTTCTCAGCAGTCCCTTGCCGAAGAGTTCATGCGGCTCGAGGCCGGTGATGTCCTCACCATCTAGAAGCACGCGTCCGGAAGTCGGCTTGTGCAGTCCGGCGATCACGTTGAACAGCGTGGTCTTGCCGGCACCGTTCGGGCCGATCAGGCCGGTTATGGATCCCGTCTTGATGGTGAGTGAGACCTTGTTGACGGCGAGAAGTCCGCCGAAACGCTTTTCGATCTGTTCAACGACGATCATGCAAACAAAAGTCCTTCAACGGAAACCGCCCGGAAGGTCCGGGCGGTCCCCTCAATCAGAAAATCAGCGATAGCCGACGGTCACGATCTTTCCGCCTTCGATCTTGATCTCGCGGAACTTGCCGGCGCTTTCGCCGCCGCCGATCAGCTCGACGTCGGACGCGCCGACATAGTCGATGTCCCCGCCGTCAGCAAGGATTTTGAGGCCCTTGGCGAGTTCGCCGGGAAGAATCTTCTCGCCCGGTGCGTTGGCGACATCCATGACCTTTTCCTTCAGCTTGGCGCTGTCGGACGAACCGGCGGCCTGCATGGCGAGCATGATCAGGGCAGCGGCATCATAGGCTTCTGCGCCATACGGGCCGACCTTGCCGCCGGCACCTTCGATCGCCTTGGCGTAGAGCTCGGCGCCGTTTGAATCCGTGCCGGGACGCTCGCCGTAGGAACCGTCGAGAGCCGGGCCGATCGCGGCCGGAAGGCTGTCGCCGATCATGCCGTCGGGGAGGACGAAGGTTTCGAACGCACCGGCGTCGAGTGCGCCCTGGATGATGCCCTTGCCGCCCTGATCGAGATAGCCGACCACAATCAGCACGTCGCCGCCGGCAGAAGCCAGCGCGCCGACTTCGGCCGAATAGTCGCCCTTGCCGTCGTCATGCGGCGCGGAGATGGTGATCTTGCCGCCCTTGGCTTCGAAGCTGGACTTGATGGCGTCGGCAAGGCCCTTGCCGTAGTCGTTGTTGGTGTAGGTCAGCGCCGCGGACTTCACGCCGTGATCGGAGAGAATGTCGGCGAGGATTTCGCCCTGGCGGGCGTCGGACGGCGCGGTGCGGAAGAACAGGCCGTTGTCCTCGACGGAGGACAGAGCCGGCGAGGTCGCAGACGGCGAGATCATCACGACGCCGTTCGCGAGCGCGACGTTCTGGAGAACGGCGGTCGTGGCGCCGGAGCACATGGCGCCGACGATGGCGTTGACCTTGTCGGAGGTGACGAGCCGCTCGGCTGCAGCCGTTGCCGCACCAGCGTCGACGCAGGTGGAATCGCCGCGGACCGGAGTTACCTTCGAGCCGTTCAGCAGCGCGCCGCTGTCGGAGACTTCTTTCATGGCGAGTTCCGCGCCGGCGGCAATGTCCGGGGCAAGCGATTCCAGCGGGCCGGTAAAGCCCATCAGGACGCCGAGCTTGATATCTTCGGCCTTGGCCGGCAATGCCAGCATTGTCGTTGCTGCGAGGACCGCAAACATCCGTTTCATAGGTTCACCCTTTTTGATGTCCAGAAGTGTTCTTGTGTATCCGGGCGGAAAATCGCCCGTGTTGATCCCGTGCGTGCACAGGCAGGATTTCATCGCCCTTGATCAAGTCGTTCCCCCTGCGCAACTGCCCGTTTGACCGGATTTCCCCATGGGAAAGCCTGTTTCCCGCGCGCACATGCGGACAATGCACCCCCGAATGGCTGGAATCAAGAATAAATTGTCCAAATGGAAAACGGGCGGCGGATGGCTCCGCCGCCCGTTTTTGTCACTGCTGACGGCTACTGGTTGACGATCTCAGGCCCCATCAGACTGTAGGGAAGCCAGGTGGAAAGCGCCGGGACATAGGTGACCAGAACCAGGAATAGCAGCAGCACGCCGACGAAGGGCATGGCCGCCTTGACAACCTGAACGAGGCTCATGCCGGTGATGCCGGACGTGACGAACAGGTTGAGCCCGATCGGCGGCGTGATCATGCCGATTTCCATGTTCACCACCATGATGATGCCGAGATGGATCGGATCGACGCCGAGCTGCATGGCGATCGGGAAGACCACCGGTGCCACGATCAGGAGCAGGCCGGAGGGTTCCATGAACTGGCCGCCGAGCAGCAGCAGCAGGTTGATCGCGATCAGGAAGGTGAACCAGTTGAAGCCGTAGGACAGCATCAGCTGTGTCAGCGTATCCGGAATGCGTTCCGCCGTCAGTACATGGGCGAACAGAAGCGCGTTGACGATGATGAACATCAGCATCACGGTCGTGCGCGATGCGTCGATCAGCACCTTGCGGGTTTCCTGGTGGAAGATCGCCGGAACGATCTGCCTGGCCATGGCGCCGAGGTTGCGGCTCCAGATCGGCAGGCTGGCGGTGAGGTAGCTCGGGATATGCGCCGGATTGCTGCCCGGGTCGCGCCAGATGGTGTAGGCAACCAGGATCGCCAGCGCGATGATGCCGCCGACCCAAAGCCGGTCCATCGCAGTGATGTTCGGCCAGTCGGCCGTTGCGAAGTAGGACAGCACCATAAAGACGAACAGGAAGGAGACGGCGTAGACCAGAGCCTTGAAGCCGAGCACCGCCTTGCGGCTGTCGGTTTCCCGGATCCAGACGATGTCCTTCATCGGCCCCATGTCGCGATAGATGAAGATGGCGACGAGGAAGGAATAGACGGCTGCGACGGCGGCGGCTTCGGTCGGCGTGAAGACACCGCCATAGATGCCGCCGATGATGATGACGATCAGGAACAGGCCGAAGCCGGCTTCCTTGCCGCCCTGCAGGATTTCGCCGAAGCCACGCCATTCCCCTGCCGGCAATCCCTTGCGGCGGGCGATGATGTAGATCGCGCCCATCAGCATGAGGCCGGCGACGATGCCCGGCACGACGCCGGCGAGGAACAGGCGCCCGACCGAGACGTTGGTCGCGGCAGCATAGACCACCATGACGATCGACGGCGGGATGAGGATGCCGAGCGTGCCGGCATTGGCGATGATGCCGGCGGCGAACTCCTTGGAATAGCCGACCTGGCGCATGCCGGCGATGGCGATGGTGCCGATTGCGACCACGGTTGCCGGCGACGAACCGGACAGTGCGGCAAACAGCATGCAGGCCAGAACCGAGGCGATCGCAAGGCCGCCGCGGAAATGCCCGACGCTGGCGATGGCGAAGTGGATGATGCGCTTCGCCACCCCGCCTGTCGACATGAAGGCGGAGGCGAGGACGAAGAACGGGATCGCCAGAAGGGTATAGTTCTGCGAGGCGTCCATCATCTGCACGGTGACCGACGACATCGAATCCCGCGAGAAGAAGGCGGTGATGAGGATCGAGGAGAGGCCGAGCGAAATGGCGACTGGGACGCCGAGGAACAGAAACGTCAGGACGAGGATAAATAGGATCAGAGGTTCCATGACGTCAGTCCTTCAATACGTCTTTGTGCTCGGCGACGAGGTCTTCCGCCTCGTGGCCGGCGATCATCAGTTCCCGCTCGCCGCGTGCGATCTGCACGAGGGCCTGGGCGGAGCGCAGGCCGAACAGGGCGAGACCGACGGGCATGATCAGATAGGCTGACCAGCGCGGCAGGCGCTCCTTGATGCCGAGAGCGTCGACCATGATCTGCGGCCATTTCATCTCGTCGAGGCCGGCACCGGTGCGGTAGATGGTCGACCAGTAAAGGACGGCGCCGCCCTTGGTATTGGTGCCGAACACCTGCATCCAGGCGGAGCCCAGCAGGATTGCGGTGTAGAGAATGCAGGCGAGAGCGCCGAAGATGGCGACCGCCCTGAACAGCGGAGCGGGGAACATGCGCACGAAGGCGTCGACCCCGAGATGGGTGCCGGTGCGCACGCCGTAGCTCATGCCGAAGAGGATCAGCCAGGCAAACAGGATGCGCTGGAATTCAAGGGCGCCGCTCCAGCCGGAATTGAAGCCGTAGCGCGCGATCACTTGGGTAAAGGCGACGAGCGTTATGACGGCCAGCAGCAAAGCGAGCGTGTTTTCCTCGAACCGTGCCAGTCCCTCGGGATAACGGCGGTCGAGAATGAAGTAGACGACGACCAGGACGACAAGAAGCACCCATGGCCCGTAAGGCAGGAATGACATTGGATCCCCTCCAGTGCAGTTTTTGAAAAGCCCGGCCGCAACAAGGGCGGCCGGGCTGTAATCGACACGTCAGCGGTGCGGATTACTTGTTGTTCGAAGCGACCGCGGCTTCGATCATGTCCTTGCCGACATCGCCTTCGAACTGATCCCAGACGGGCTTCATCGTGGCGACCCATTCCTTGCGCTGTTCGGGCGAAAGCTCGCGAACGGTGGCGCCGGCCTTGATCATGTCTTCCTTGCAGGTCGTTTCCTTGCCGGCGATGGAATTGTTGAACTCGTCGGTGACCTCGTCGAGGATCTTCATGAACTGGTCGCGAACGTCCGGCTCCAGACCGTCAAGCCAGTCCTTGGACGTGACCACCAGATAGCCGAGGAGGCCGTGGTTGGTCTCGGTCACACCGTCCTGCACTTCGTAGAACTTCTGGGTGTAGATGTTGCACCAGGAGTTCTCCTGACCGTCGACGACGCCGGTCTGCAGGGCACCGTAGACTTCCTTGAAGGCAAGCTTCTGGGCTGATGCGCCCAAGGCTTCGATCATCGCCTGGGCGACGTCGGACGGCTGGATGCGGAACTTCAGACCATTTGCGTCTGTCGGAACGAGAAGCGGCTTCTTGGCAGAGAACTGCTTGATGCCCGAGGCCCAGAAGTGCAGGCCGGTGAAGCCGACGTCGTCGACCGCGTGCAGGAGCTGATTGGCCGCGTCGGAGTGGTAGAAGCGGTTGACGGAAGCCAGGTCGTCGAACAGGAAGGGCAGGTCGAACAGGCGATACTTCTTGGTGTAGGCCTCGAACTTGGAGAGCGACGGCGCGGCGAGCTGGACGTCGCCAAGCAGCATGGCTTCCTTGACCTTGTCGTCATCGAACAGCGTCGAGTTCGGGAAGACCTCCATGCAGGCCTTGCCGTTCATTTCCTTGTTCACGCGCTCCGCCAGCATCTTGGCGGCGACGCCCTTCGGATGGCTTTCCGCCACGTCATGGGCGAATTTGATGACGATCTCTCCAGAATCGCAATCATCGGCGAATGCGGTGTTGGCACCGGCTGCCAGCGTGAAAAGGCAAACGCCTGCGAGAAGCAGTTTCTTCATTCTGTAAGTCCTCCACTTTGGGCCCCCACGGCCCATGAAATCGGAATGATCCGGCTTGTTGCCGGATGCCGGGAAGACGTTGGGAGGAAACAGGGCCAATGGTCCGCTTTCGCGGACACGGCGGCCGAAACATCCTCCCAATGTTCGCGGCGCTAATAGTGTAGCAATCCGCGTGCCAACCGGATCGGTGAATAATTTATTAAATAAAATGAGGTACTTGATATGCGGACACGTCTGGCGTCCGCCGAAGATGTATCCGGTGTGGGTAGCTGGCTACACGCCCGCTAAGGCGCGCTGTGTCGCCTTCTACCCATTGAGGCTTTCGCCGCTTCCCTCGGTTCCGGTGATGCCGAGACGCTTCATCTTGTCGTAGAGACCCTTGCGGGAAATCTGCAGCGCTTCATAGGTCGGCTTCATGGCGCCGTTGTTGCGGGCAAGCTCGGCTTCGATGACAGAGCGCTCGTAGCGGTCGAGGAGATCGGCAAGCGATCCCTCCGATGCATTCGAGGCTGTTTGCGGCTCTTCGCTCTCGCTGTAGAAGCCATTCCACATGCCCAGAACGAAACGGTCGGCATAGTTGCGCAGTTCACGCACATTGCCCGGCCATTCATAGGTCATCAGCTGCAGTTCGAGCCCGGCGTCGAGGTGCGGGATTTCGCGGCGGAAGCGGGCGCGAGCCTGCCGGGCCAGATGAAAGAAGAGCAGCGGGATGTCCTCGCGCCGGTTGCGCAGCGGCGGGATGGACAAGGTGACGACGTTCAGGCGGAAATAGAGGTCGGCGCGGAAATTGCCCTGGTTGCTTGCCTGGCCAAGATCGGACTTGGTTGCTGCGACGAAGCGAATATCGAGCGGGATCGGCTTGTTCGATCCCAGTCGCTCTATGGTTCGCGTCTCGATGGCGCGCAGCAGCTTGGCCTGCAGGTCGAGCGGCATGGATTCGATCTCGTCGAGAAAGATCGTGCCGCCATGGGCATGCTCCAGCTTGCCGATGCGCTGCTTCTGGGCGCCGGTGAAAGCGCCGGCTTCATGGCCGAACAGTTCCGCCTCGATGATGTCCGAAGGCAGGGCGGCGCAGTTGATGGCGACGAAATGGCCCTTGCTGCGGGTCGAGAAGTCGTGCAGGGCGCGGGCCACCACCTCCTTGCCGGCACCGGTCTCGCCGAGGATCAGCACGTCGACATCGGTATCGGCCAGCATGACGATCTGCTCGCGTAACCGCTTGATGCCGGGCGTGCGGCCGACCAGCCGCTCGGACAGTTCGTCGCGTTCGTTCAGCTCCGAGCGTAGCGTGCGGTTTTCGAGAACCAGGCGGCGCTTTTCCAATGCGCGTTCAATGACGGTGTAAAGACGCGAGACCTGGAAGGGCTTCTCGATGAAGTCATAGGCGCCGGCGCGCATTGCATCGACGGCCATCTGCACGTCGCCGTGTCCGGTGATCAGGATGACCGGCATGGTGGGGTCGATGGCAAGCGCCGCCTTCAAGAGTTCGAGACCGTCGACGTCCGGCATGCGGATATCGCTGACGATCACGCAATAGGCGTCGTGAGCGATCGCCGACAGGAGCGATTCCGCCGTGTCATGGACGGCGACCGGCAGTCCCTCAAGCTCAAGGCCCTGGGCGAGTGCATCGCGCAGGTCGTCATCGTCGTCGACGAGGTGGACTGTGGGCGTTACCGATTCCGTCATGCTTTATTCGGCTGCTTTTTGCTGTTGGTCGGCGGCAACGAGATGGACTGCAAAGGCGCAACCGCCGTTTGCCGATTCCTGCAACTCGATGCGGCCGCCGAAGTCATGGACGATATTGTAGGCGATGGAAAGCCCCATGCCGACGCCTTCGCCGGCCTGCTTGGTGGTGAAGAACGGATCGAAGACGGAGGCGCGAAGCTCGTCGGGAATGCCGGGTCCGTTGTCGGCGACGACAACGGTGGCGAAGCCGTCCTCGCTTCCCGCCGTGACGCTGATGCGGCTGTCCTTCTGGCCGGACAGGGCATCGATCGAGTTGGAGATGAGGTTGACGATGACCTGCGAGAGCCGGACCCGGCCCCCCATGACGGTGTAGTCCCGCAGTTTCGGGTCGACCGTCAGCATCACGCCGGCCTTGCGCGCCCGCGGCTTGACGAGGATCAGGGCCTCGTCGACCACCGAGCCGAGATTGACGGCGCTGATCGTCGTGCCGGGCTTGCGGGAGAAGGAGAGAAGCGTCGAGGAGAGCTCCGCCATGCGGTCCACCATGGCGCCGATGCGGCCGAGATTGGTGGTCGCCTGTTCGAGCTTGCCGGCGGCGATCATGCGGTGGGTGTTGTCGGCGTACGTCTTCAGCGCGGCGAGCGGCTGGTTCAATTCGTGGCTGAGTGCGGCCGACATCTGGCCGATGACGGCGAGCTTGCCGGTCTGGACGAGTTCGGCTTGCGTCTTCTTCAGCTTGTCCTCGGTCGCGCGTCTTTCGTCGATCTCGCGGGAAAGTTCTCGGTTCGTGACGCTGAGCGCCCTGGTGCGGTCGCGGACGGTGCGTTCCAGCCTCAGTGCCGTGGCCCGATCGCGGCGCAGCTGCAGGATCGTGCGCTCCCGCCGCATGATCCAGAAGAAGATCATCATGGCGCAGACCAGGCAGGCCATGGCGGCAAGTGCCGCGCCCCACAGGCCGGCGGCTTCGACCGGGCGCATGTCGCCGAGCACGTGCAGGCGCCAGTCGAGCAGCGGTAGGTCGCGCACCATGTCCAGATGCGACACCGCTTCACGCCCCAGCCGATAAATCATGGTGCCGGACGTTTCGTTCGAGACCGCCTCGACCGATTTCAGGCGCCATTCCGGACGGTTGGCGATCAGGATCGTGCCGTTGCGGTCACTGATGTAGATCGGACTGGTCAGCAATGACCACGTGGCCTCGATGCGCTCGAAATCGACGTAGACGGTCACGAGGCCGAGCGTCTCTCCGCCGCGGCGGACAGCGGCGGCGAAGGCGTAGGCGCGGGTGTTGTTGTCCGGCGAAATGACGGTGCGGCCCAAGCGGCCCTGCAGCGCGGCACCGAAAAGCTGGTTCAGGCCGGCGTCGCTGTGATCGAAGATGTGGCGTGCCGAAGCCAGCATCCGTCCGTCCGGCCAGAAGAAGGCGACGTCGCGGGCGCCGGAAAGGCCGGCGGCTTCCTCGGCCTTGAAGGCCGCCATTGCCGGATGACCGCCGGCGCGGAAGAGGGAAGCGATATCGTTCTGCCGCGCAAGCAGTGGCGGAAGAACCCGGTATTTCTCGAACATGCCGGCCAGCACTTCCGTCTGTATCGACAGCGTTTCCATCGCCTGCTGGCGGATCGTCACCATGGCCCGGTCACGCCAGTAGTCGGATGCGACGGTGATGGCGCCCAGCGACAGAATGACAATGCCGACGAGCAGGCCGAACCGGATGGCCCGGAACCGGCGACGCAACTTCCTCCCGCTCATTCTGCCGGACATCGGCTCCCCATGCATTTCTCTCGTCCCGGCGAGCTTATAGAAAATGACCGGCGGCAGAAAGTCCCGGTCCGGCATATGCCCCGACCCGTCGCCGGATAAGCTGCCGACGACCCTTGCGCCTGCCGATAAACTCGCTAAAAGTGCGCCAAATTCAACAGAAGGGCGGTCCCGCCCGCGTTCGAAGTGGATCAGTCACATGGCATCGCATAAAGACGTGAAGAAAGTCGTCCTCGCCTATTCCGGCGGTCTCGACACCTCGATCATCCTGAAATGGCTTCAGACCGAACTCGGTGCAGAAGTCGTGACCTTCACCGCCGACCTCGGCCAGGGCGAAGAACTCGAGCCGGCGCGCAAGAAGGCCGAAATGCTCGGTATCAAGGAGATCTTCATCGAGGACGTCCGCGAGGAGTTCGTCCGTGACTTCGTTTTCCCGATGTTCCGCGCCAATGCCGTCTACGAAGGCGTCTACCTGCTCGGCACGTCGATTGCCCGCCCGCTGATCTCCAAGCACCTGATCGAAATCGCCAAGAAGACCGGCGCCGACGCCATTGCGCACGGTGCGACCGGCAAGGGCAACGACCAGGTTCGCTTCGAGCTTTCGGCCTACGCGCTGAACCCCGACATCAAGATCATCGCACCGTGGCGCGACTGGTCGTTCAAGAGCCGCACCGATCTGCTCGACTTCGCCGAGAAGCACCAGATCCCCGTTGCCAAGGACAAGAAGGGCGAGGCGCCGTTCTCCGTCGACGCCAACCTGTTGCACTCCTCGTCCGAGGGCAAGGTTCTGGAAGATCCCTCTCAGGAAGCCCCCGAATACGTGCACATGCGCACCATTTCGCCGGAAGCCGCTCCCGACAAGGCAACGGTCATCAAGATCGGCTTCAAGAAGGGCGATGCGGTGTCGATCAACGGTGTCGCCATGTCGCCCGCTACCCTGCTCAAGGCGCTGAACGACTATGGCCGTGACAACGGCATCGGCCGTCTCGACCTCGTCGAGAACCGCTTTGTCGGCATGAAGTCGCGCGGCGTCTACGAGACCCCCGGCGGTACCATCCTGCTGGCCGCCCACCGGGCCATGGAATCGATCACGCTCGACCGTGGCGCCGCTCACCTCAAGGACGAGCTGATGCCGCGCTATGCCGAACTGATCTATTACGGCTTCTGGTTCTCGCCGGAGCGCGAAATGCTGCAGGCGGCAATCGACCGCAGCCAGGAGCATGTCGAAGGCGAAGTGACGCTGAAGCTCTACAAGGGCAATGTCATGGTTACCGGCCGCGAGAGCGAGAAGTCGCTCTACTCCGACAAGCTGGTCACCTTCGAGGACGACCAGGGCGCCTACGACCAGAAGGATGCCGCCGGCTTCATCAAGCTCAACGCGCTGCGCCTGCGCACGCTCGCCAAGCGCGACCGGTAAGTCCGGCATTCAAATGTTTCGATGGATGACGGGGGCTTCGGTCCCCGTTTTTCATTCCGCAGGCTGTTTGCCGTCCTGCAACGGCGCGACAAGGCTGGCTTTGCGCACGGCGCGCAGATAGACGAGATAGCTCGCCAGGCAGATCACGCTCATTCCCGGCACCACGGTCATGAAGGCGAGCAAGGGTACGCCGATGATCGCCGCCGCCAGACCGCAGGCAAAGCCTGTTCCCATCTGCAGGAAGCCCATCACCGCCGACGCCGAACCCGCCGTCTGATGGAATGGCACAAGAGCGGCGGTCGTCATGTGCGGCATGACGAAGGAAATGCCGAAAGCGTAAAGGCCGACGGGCATCATGATGGAGAGATAGGACGGCGGCACGAAACGGGCGGACAGGAACGCCGCCAGCCCGCCGGCGAACACGAACAGCAGACCCGGGATGACCAGCTGTTCGGCGCTCCATTTGCGCAGCAGCAGGCGGAAGAGGACGGAGCCGAAGAAATACATACCCGTCTGCATCAGCATGCCGATGCCGAACTGGAATTCCGTCAGGCCGACATCCTTGACGAGAACGAAGGGCAGGATGGTCGCCAGCGTGTAGAGTGCGCCGACGGCGAAGGAGAGCGTCAGGGCGGCCGAGACGAACTGCGTGTCGGTGAAGATGCGCCGGTATGTCCTCAGCAGGGGGCCCGGCTTCAGCCTCGTGATGTCCGGGACAGTCGTTTCCTGCATCAGGAAGTAGACGACGCCGACGGCCGTCAGGCCGAAGCCGACCATGATATAGAAGATCGCCTGCCAGCCGGAAATTTCCAGGAGAACACCGCCGATGGTCGGCGCCATGGCCGGCCCGATCGCCAGCATGATGTTGATCATGTTCATGATGCGCGACGATTGCGCGCCGGTGAACTGGTCACGCACGATGGCGCGAGATGTCGTCAGGCCGATCGAGGCGCCAATGCCCTGGACGAGGCGGCCCGCCAGCAGCATGCCAACCGTCGGCGCCAGCGCCGACATGACGCTGCCGATGAAATAGATGGACAGGAAAAGGATCGCCGAACGGCGGCGGCCGAGCGCATCGGAGGCAGGTCCGCACAGAAGCTGCGTCAGCGCGAAGCCGGCGAAGTAAAGCGACAGGGTCAGTTTGACGGCGGCAGGCGAGGTGTGAAAGGCATCCACCAGAACCGGCATGGCCGGGGTGTAGAGCGACATGGACATGGGGCCGATGGTGATCAGCAGCGCCCCGATCATGCTGGTCCGGCTTTCGCTCATGCGGCCGGGAACGGACAGACTCATTACGCCTTTTCTTTTTCTTCCTGCGCTGCCGGCTCGTCACCGAAGACCAGCGACTGGTTGTCGCGCATCTTGATCAGCGCCTGGCGAACGAGTTCCCGGGATTCCGCATCCACGCCCTGCTGCAGCTTGTCGACCACATCCTTTGCGAGATACCGGACCTTGCTGACCATCGCCGCTGCATCGTCTGTCGCGTAGATCAGTTTCGCGCGGCGGTCCGTTTCATCGGGGGTGCGGCTGATGAGGTCCAGCTTTTCAAGGCGGTCGAGATAGGCGCACAGCGTCATCGGCTCGATGCCCATCCTTTCCGCAATCGCCGTCTGGCGGAATCCGCCACAGGTGGATGCGTGCAACAGAGCTCGCGCTTCGCCTGGTGTTATCCCCAATCCGGCTTCGTTGATGCGCTTTTCAAACGCCGACCGGATGATGCGGGCGACATCGTTGATCAGGAACCCAACGGAATTGGGATCAGCCTTCATGGGCATTTTGCATTCCTCATTTTGTAAGTCTCACTTATTATTATTTTTTCGTGAGTTTTGCAATGGCTGTTCGCCGGTTGATCGATTGCGGCCGATCGCGGGCGAGACAGAACGCTTTCATAACCTTGCCACACTTCTCGGCCGCTGTGCCGTTTAATTTCCGCCGCTGCTTCAAATTGTGACGCCGAATTCCGCTTTTCGCGTGGCTGTCCCCGATTGTTTCCGCTGCGGGCTTCCCATATGCATGAGGCAACCATATCTGAAACGGCATAGATCCTATCGCCAGATCTCAAATTCCGGAGGGAATTTCACATGCAGGCAGAACCCGTCGTCAGCCCCGAATTCATCGACTGGAGCGGCCTGAACGGGCTCCCCCGCTTCGAGGCAATCGACGACAAGGGCTTCGAGGCCGCTTTCGACGCGGCGCTTGCCCTGCATGATGCCGAGATCAATGCGATTGCCGACAATCCGGAGCCGGCGAGCTTTGCCAACACCGTCGACGCCCTGGAGATTGCCGGAGACGAACTGTCACGGGTGTCGTCGCTGTTCTGGAACCGGGCCGGCGCGAACACCAATCCGGTGGTCCAGGAACTGGAGCGCAAGATCGCGCCCAAGCTTTCCCGGCATTACTCGAAGATCGGTATGAACGCCGCGCTGTTTGCCCGCATCGATACGCTCTGGAATACGAAGGATACGCTCGGCCTGACGCTGGAGCAGACCCGGGTGCTGGAGCGCCACTGGAAGGGCTTCGTCAAGTCCGGCGCGAAACTGCCGAAGGAAAGGCAGGAGGAACTGGCCGGCATCAATGAAACGCTGGCGGGTCTCGGCGCCAGCTTCGGCCAGAACGTGCTCGCCGACGAGAAGGGTTGGGTACTGTTCCTCGGCAGCGAAGACGAGCTTGCCGGTATTCCGGACTTCCTGAAGGATGCCATGGCGTCCGCCGCCGCCGAACACGGGGAAGACGGCAAGTTCGCCGTCACCCTGTCGCGGTCGATCATCGAGCCGTTCCTGACCTTTTCCGAGCGCCGCGACCTGCGCGAGCAGGCGTTCAAGGCGTGGATCGCCCGCGGCGCGAACGGCGGGGCTACGGACAATATCGGCATCATCCGCGACACGCTCGCCCTGCGGTCCAAGAAGGCCGAGCTGCTCGGCTACGGCAATTATGCGGAACTGAAGCTCGACAACACGATGGCCAAGACGCCGGAGGCTGTGTTCGGCCTGCTCAGGCAGGTTTGGGCGAAGGCCGTGGCTCGCGCCAAGGACGAAGAGGCCGATATCGCCGCGCTGATCGCCGACGAGGGCAAGAACCACGACGTCATGCCCTGGGACTGGCGCCATTACGCCGAGAAGATCCGGGCGCAGAAGTTCAATTTCTCCGAAGCCGAACTGAAGCCCTATCTGCAGCTCGAAAAGATCATCGAGGCCTGCTTCGATGTCGCTGGCCGGCTGTTTGGCATCAAGGCCGTCGAGATCAAGGGTGTGACCGCCTATCATCCGGACGTCCGTGTCTTCGAGATCCGCGATGCGGCAAGCGGCGCGCTGAAGGCGATGTTCCTCGGCGATTATTTCGCCCGCTCCTCGAAGCGTTCCGGCGCCTGGATGAGTTCGTTCCAGTCGCAGCACCGGCTGACGCTGAAGAACCGTGCGCATGGCGAACTGCCGATCATCTACAATGTCTGCAACTTCGCCAAGCCCGCCGCCGGCAAGCCGGCGCTGCTGTCGCTCGACGATGCCCGCACGCTGTTCCACGAGTTCGGCCACGCGCTGCACGGAATGCTGTCGGACGTGACCTATCCGTCCGTGTCCGGCACGGGCGTTTCCCGCGATTTCGTCGAGCTGCCCTCGCAGCTTTACGAGCACTGGCTGACCGTTCCGGAAATCCTGAAGACCTATGCCGTGCACTACCAGACCGGTGAACCGATGCCGCAGGCGCTTCTCGACAAGGTTCTCGCCGCCCGCACCTTCAACGCCGGTTTCGCGACGGTGGAGTTCACCTCGTCGGCGCTGGTCGACATGGCCTTCCACACGGCCGGCAAGGTCGAGGACCCGATGGCCTTCCAGACGGAATACCTGAAGGAAATCGGCCTGCCGCAGTCGATCGTCATGCGGCACGCCTCGCCGCACTTCCAGCACGTCTTCGCCGGCGACGGCTATTCGGCCGGCTACTATTCCTACATGTGGTCGGAAGTGCTGGATGCCGACGCTTTCTCGGCCTTCGAGGAGACCGGCAACGTCTTCGACCCGGCAACGGCCAGGAAGCTCAAGGACAATGTCTATTCGATCGGCGGCGCGGTTGATCCGGAAGACACCTACAAGGCCTTCCGCGGGAAGCTGCCAAGCCCGGACGCGATGTTGAAGAAGAAGGGCCTCGCGGCCTGACGACTTCGGGGAGGGCGTCGACGTGCTTCTCCATACGATCTTCGACGCTCTCGCCTGGCTGACATCCTTTGCCGTTCTCTATGTTCTGCGGCGGACGTGGTTTCCGAAAAATCCGGTGAGCCGGCCCCTGCGGGGCGGATACATTGCAGCGGTCGTTTTCGGGGCCGGTGTGAGTGCGTGGGTCTTCGGATCGCTCAATCTCTGGCTTTCGGGCCAGCCCGGTTTCGGCCGCTCGGTGGAAGGCGCTCTGTTTGGTGCCATCGTCTCGGTGGAGCTCTACAAGCGCGCCTCCGGCATCTTAGAGCGGACCGGGGCGATCTACGCCCTGCCGGTGGCGCTCGGCATTGCCGTCGGGCGGATCGGCTGCCTTATGTCGGGCATGGAGGATTTCACCTACGGCATTCCGACCGGCGCAGATTGGGGCTGGGACTTCGGTGACGGCATTCCGCGCCATCCGGTGGCGCTCTATGAAAGCCTCGCCATGGCGTCGTTCGCGATCGTCTATATCGGCATGATCCTGCGCGGCTCGGCCTACTGGCGGGCAAATGGCTTCTATCTCGCCGTCGGTTTTTACGGCCTCGAGCGTTTCGTTCTGGAATTCTGGAAGCCCTACGGAGCGGTGATTGCAGGGCTCAGTGTCTTTCAGCTATTGTCCCTCCTCATGGTCGGCTATGCGCTGGTCATGCTGCAGGGGAGCCGGAGCGCGGTTCAGCCGGAAGGTGCCGGATGAAGGCGCGGGCGTCGGGTCAAGGGAGAACCTGAATGTTCGATCCGAATGGAGTGCCGGAAGAAAAGCGCGGCAATGCCGGTGTCACGTTGCGTGTCCTGCTCGGTGTGCTCTTCCTGTTGCCGGGCGCCTGTGGCGGGCTGTTTTACGTGGCGGCGCTGTTCGAATGGATTTCTGGCGGCTTCCGTTTTCGCGGCCCCCATAATTTTACCGGCGTGTTCGTCATCGTGGCGGCGCCTTCCATCCTGCTTTCCACGGTCTTGATCGGCCTCCTGCTGCGCTATGCATCCTGGCGCCGGGCACCGCAGGCCAGTCTTGCGCTTGCGATCATCTCGTCGTTGGTCATTCTGTTTTCTGTGCTGATGCTTTACGACGAGATGGGCATCGACGCTCCGGATGACATCATCATCACCATTCTGGTTACAGCCGGCGCGATCGGCGTCTCGGTTGTTCCGCCGTTCCTGCACTGGCGGGGAACGCGATGATTGCGCGCATCTTGCTGGTCGTCGGTGGCTGCATCCTGCTTCTTCCCGGGCTTTGCAGTCTCGCATTCAGCAACATGATCTTCATCGGTAACAGCATCGACATGGGCGTCCTGCCGATCTGGGGCGTCGGCATCCTGATCGGCCTCGGTGGCGTGAAGATGATCTATGATGGTTTGAGTAAGTGACTATCCGCCTGTGTCCTCCGTCTGGTAATGTCGGGGACTTGCGGCTCTTTCATCAGGTGGGGAAACAGATGACTGTGCGCCTTCTCGCTATTCTCGGTGGTCTTTGCCTGCTGCTGCCGGGTATCTGCGCGACGCCCAATTTCCATTTTGAACCGTTTTCCGCTGTGTTGCTTGCGATCGTAGGCCTCATGACCTTCAATGTGCAGTCAGTCCTGCCGGTCCGGCGCTGATCTGCGATCCTTTTGCCTCTGTTGCCATCGGAAGGCTGCATGAACCATCACGCCCATTCGCCGCGCAAATCCAAGCCGTATCTCTTCTATGGCGAAACGCGATCCATGTGCGGCACCTGTATGAAGCTGGTGCCGGCGAAGATCCTGATCGAGGGAGATGACGTCTTCTACGAGAAGCGCTGTCGCGAACACGGGGTCCAGAAGGTGCGGATCTCCTCCGATGCGGATTACTACCGGGCCGAGCTTTCCTTCCTGAAGCCCGGCGACCGGCCGCTGGAGGTGCAGACCCGCACCGACTACGGCTGTCCCTATGACTGCGGGCTCTGTCCCGATCACGAGCAGCATTCCTGTCTGGCGATCATCGAGGTCAACGAGGCCTGCAACCTGACCTGCCCTGTCTGTTTCGCCGGTTCTTCGCAGGCGCTGACCGGCCACAAGCCGCTCGAGACCATCGGGCGGATGATGGATGCTCTGGTTCGGAGTGAAGGCGAGCCGGACCTGTTGCAGCTCTCCGGCGGCGAGCCGACCATTCATCCCGACATCCTCACCATCATCGACATGGCGAAGGCGCGGCCGATCCGGCACCTGATGATCAACACCAACGGCCTCAGGATCGCTACCGATCCTGCCTTCGCCGATGCGCTTGCCGAGCGGAAGAAGGGGCTGGAAATCTATCTGCAGTTCGACTCGCTCGAGCCGGACGCGATCCGTAATCTGCGCGGCGCCGATCTCTCAAAGGTGCGCCGCAAGGCGCTGGAGGCACTGGAGGCGAGGGGCATTTCGACGACCCTTGTGGCGACGGTCAAGAAGGGCGTCAACGACCACGAGATGGCGGCGATCATCGATCATGCGCTCGGCTTTTCCTGCGTGCGCGGTGTCACCTTCCAGCCGGTGCAGGATGCCGGGCGCAACGAGGACTACGATCTCAAGAAGAACCGCGTGCTGCTCTCCGACATTCGCCGGCGGATCATCGAGGACAGCGGTATCTTCGGCGAGGCCGACATGATCCCGCTGCCGTGCAATCCGACGGCGATCTCGATCGGCTATGGTCTCAGGAACGGTAAAACTGTCATTCCGGTGACCTCGATGATCCCGAAGGACGAGCTGGTCGAGGCGGTGCCGAACGCGGTTAATTTCGAGCGCTATCCGTCGTTGAAGCAGAAGATCTTCGACCTGTTCTCGCTGTCCACCATCGAGCCGAATGTCGCCGGTCGCCTCGGCGATCTCCTCTGTTGCCTGCCGCAGGTGCCGGTGCCGGAGGGATTGTCCTACGAGAACATCTTCCGCGTGGTAATCGTCAATTTCATGGACCGGCACGATTTCGACGTCGGCAACGTCAAGCGGTCCTGCATCCACTTCGTCACCGAAAACGGTCAGCTTATTCCGTTCGAGACATATAACCTTCTCTACCGGGACGGATCGGTCGCGCGCTTTCGCGATTGACCTGCAGAATTCAGGGTTCCCGGATGCAGGGTGCCGGGGCTAGAGTGCGCGCGCAACGTGCCCCGCATCCGATTCTCCAGGTCCCGTCATGTCTCCCATCATTCGTGCCGACCGCGCGGCAAAGATCTTCCGCCAGCGCATCCGCCAGCCGGGCCTGGCCGGGTCGCTGCGCTACTATCTTGCGCCGGAGACGAAGGAAGTCAGGGCGGTCGAGGACATTTCGTTCGAGATCGGCATGGGCGAGGCGGTCGGCTATCTCGGCCCCAACGGCGCCGGCAAGTCGACCATGATCAAGATGCTGACCGGCATCCTGGTGCCGACGGCCGGCGAGGTGCGGGTGCTCGGTCGCACGCCGCACGAGGAGCGGATTGCCAATGCCCGGGAGATCGGCGTCGTTTTCGGCCAGCGCAGCCAGCTGTGGTGGGACCTGCCGCTTGCCGACAGTTTCGACCTCCACCGGCGCATCTACAGGGTTGATGAGGCAAATTATGAGCGGACGCGTGACGAACTGGTCGCGATGCTGCAGATCACGCCCTATATCGACCGTCCCGTTCGCCAGCTGAGCCTCGGCCAGCGCATGCGCGCCGAGATCGCCATGGCGCTCATGCATTCGCCGAAGATCCTGTTTCTCGACGAGCCGACGATCGGTCTCGATGTGGTCGCCAAGGATGTCGTGCGCAAGTTCCTGGCGCAGATCAACCGCGAGCGCGGCACGACGATCATCCTGACGACGCATGATCTGAAAGACATCGAGGAGATCTGCCCGCGGCTGATCATGGTCGATGAAGGTCGGCTGCTGTTCGACGGGCCGCTTGCCCGCCTGAACGAGACCTTCGGCGCACGGCGGAAGCTGACGCTGGAATTTGCCGACGATCCGGGCCCGGTTGCCGTGGCGGGCGCCGAGCTTGTCGAAGGGGAGGGCGTTCGCCGGGTCTTCACGCTCAACCATGACCGCCGGTCGCTGGTCGAGATCATCGCCTCGCTGGGGGATGGCCGGGCACTTGTCGACGTGCGACTGGAGGAGCCGGATATAGAGGATGTGATCCGCACCTATTACCAATCGCGAATGGCGGGGTAGGCCGATGTTCTTCGCCTATGCTCTATCGGCGTTTCGCACACAGGCAAGCTTCCGCTCGCAGACCTTCATGCGCATCATCGGCGGTGCTGTGGTGGTGTTCTCCCGCGTGTCGATCTGGACCTCCGTCTACGGCCACCAGCAGTCGATGGACGGGATCGGGCTCCTCCAGATGGTCACCTATGCGATCATCGGCACGACGCTGCTGTCCGCCTGGGATGCAAGCCAGATGGTGCGCGAAATCGGCGCCGACATCCGCAGCGGCGATGTCGTCAGCCAGTTGATGCGGCCTTACAGCTATCCGGTCTCGCTGTTTGCCCGGCAATTCGGCGTGCGCGGTTTCGACATGCTGGCCGTCGGTGTGCCGGTTCTCGCCGGCGCGAGCCTGCTCTATGGCTTCCAGCCGCCGGCGAGCCTTGTCCATGCGCTGCTGTTCGTGCCCTTCGTTTTCCTGTCGCTGGTCATCCTGTTCGGGCTTGCGACCTTCGTCGGGCTTCTGGTGTTCTGGGTGATGGATGTGCTGGCGCTCGACTGGTTCCTGCGCGGCATGCTCGCCTTCTTCTCCGGCGGGCTGGTGCCGCTCTGGTTCTTTCCCGATTGGGCGCAAGGCGTGGCACAGCATCTGCCGTTCGCCTGGGTGACCTTCTATCCGATGGCGGTCTATCTCGGGCAGATGGATGCCGCGACCGCCTTCCTCTATCTGGCGTTCGGTGCTGGATGGGCGGTTTTTCTGGCCGGGCTTATCGCCTTTACCTGGCGCCGCGCCTGCCTGCGCCTGGTCATCCAGGGAGGCTGACGATGATCGCGAGCCTCTCCCTCTACTGGTATCTGATCCGGCTGCAATTGCGCACGCGGCTCGAATATCGCGCCAATCTCGTCATCGCCTGGTTCGCCCAGGCCTTCGGCTATGCCAGCGTCTATGGTTCGATCTGGGTGATTGCCAACCGGTTCGAGATGATCGGCGGCTGGACATGGCCGGAGCTTGCGTTTCTCCTCGGCTTCCACGTGCTGGGCTATTCGCTCGGCGCGATGTTCACCTTCGTGCAGCTGCGCAACATGGAAGAGCGGGTGCGCAACGGCACCTTCGACGTCCTTCTCGTCCAGCCGATCAACCCTTGGGCGTTTCTCGCCTTTTCGGGTTTCAACATCGAATATGGCGGCCATGTCACGCTCGGCATCGGCCTGATCGCCTGGGCCGCGCCGAATGCCGGCATCGACTGGTCGGTCATCGCCGGCCTGCAGCTTGTCCTCAGCCTGATCAGCGCGGCGCTGCTTTCCGGCGCGATCCTGACCATGGTCGCCGCCGTGGCGTTGATCCTGACGCGCTCGCGCTATCTTTTCGGCCTCTATTTCGACTTCTGGGAAATGGCACGCTATCCGCTGACGATCTTCGCCTGGCCGGTGCAGGTCCTGATGCTGACCATCGTGCCGCTCGGCTTCATGGCCTATGTGCCGGTCGCGTCCCTTCTCGGAAAGCCGGTGCCTTTCCTGGGGGATTATGGCGGGCTGGCCAGTCTGCTCGCCGGCCCCGCCGCCGTGCTGGTGGCAGCATGGTTCTGGCGCTTCTGCCTCAGGCGGTACCAGGGCGCCGGCGGCTGAGCGTCGTCTTTACCGTCATCAAACATCCATCAAACTGTCGTGGATCCTTGATCTGACTGACACATGGCCGTGGTCCTTTTCCGGCGCGGGAGTTCGTCCCGTTTCCCATCAAAGGAGAGGTTTGATGTCAAAGGCCCTGATGGCGCTGTCGCGCCGTAGTTTCCTTCGCTCGTCCGCTGCCACCGGACTGGTTGCCGCTTCCGGTCTGGCGCTGCCCGCTTACCTGCGCGCCGCCGATCGTCCCGTCTTCACCCATGGCGTACAGTCCGGTGATGTCGACATGTCGTCCGGCATGGTCTGGAGCCGCGTCGATCGTCCGTCGCGCATCATGATGGAATACGCGACCACCGAGAGCTTCTCGGATGCCGTTCGCCTGGCTCCGCTCAACGCCCTTCCGGAAAGCGATTACGCCGTCAAGCGCCTGATCGAGGGCCTGCCGTCCGATCAGGACATCTTCTACCGCTTTGTCGCCGCCGACCTGCAGGACATCAACACCGTTTCCGAGCCGGTCGTCGGGCGCTTCCGCACCGCGCCGTCGTCGAAGCGCTCCGTCCGTTTCGCCTGGTCGGGCGATACCGCCGGCCAGGGCTGGGGCATCGACGAGACCGGCATGAAGACCTATGCCACGATCGCCAAGCATCAGCCGGACTTCTTCGTTCATTCCGGCGACACGATCTATGCCGATGGCAGCATGCGGGACGAGGTCGACCTTCCGGACGGCACCAAGTGGATCAACAAGGTGCTGATCGACGAGAAGCGCAATGTCGCCCAGACGCTGGACGAGTATCGCGGCCAGTGGAAGTACAACATGATGGACGAGCATGTGCGCGCGCTGAACGCTGTCTGTCCGACTTTCTTCCAGTGGGACGACCATGAGGTGCTGAACAACTGGTCCGACTCGAAGGACCTGTCGCATGACGATCGCTACAAGGAAAAGTCGATCCATGTGCTGTCGGCCCGCGCGGCCCGCGCCTTCCACGAGATGACGCCGATCCGCTACATCCCGGCCGAGCCCGGCCGTGTCTACCGCAAGATCGCCTACGGTCCGCTGGTCGATGTCTTCTTCCTCGACATGCGCTCCTATCGCGGCCCGAACCATGACGGCTTCGAGACCGAGATGACGCCGGAATCGCGCATTCTCGGCGCCGAACAGGTTGCCTGGCTGAAGCGCGAGCTGGCCGGCTCCAAGGCCACCTGGAAGGTGATCGCCGCCGACATGCCGCTCAGCCTCATCGTCTGGGACAACTATTCGGAGCGCAAGGGCGACGAAGCCGTCGCCAACGCCGACAACGGCTTGCCGAAGGGCCGCGAACTGGAAATCGCCGATCTGCTGCGTTTCATGAAGACGGCCGGCATTTCCAACACCATCTGGGTGACCGCCGACGTGCATTATACGGCCGCGCATTATTACGACCCCAGCAAGGCGCAATTCCAGGATTTCGAACCCTTCTGGGAATTCGTCTCGGGTCCCATGCATGCCGGTACCTATGGTCCGAACGAACTCGACATGACCTTCGGTCCGGAAGTGAAGTTCGTGAAGGCGCCGCCGGAAGGCCAGTCCAACCTGCCGCCGTCGGCCGGCTTCCAGTTCTTCGGTCTCGTTGATGTCGACGGGCAGACGGAACAGCTCACAGTCCGCCTGATGGACCGTGACGACAACGAACTCTGGAAGATCACGCTCGATCCGGTTCGCAACGCCTGACAAGGTCAAAACGGCATTCAGCCGGGACGATAAGGCCGGAGCCATTGCGGTTGCCGGCCTTATCCCCCTTTCGCAATCGCGAAAAACAATGTATGAGCGCGCCAAATGTAACTGGCGCGTCCTCCCAATGCCCGTATCGCGCCTCAGCCATCAAGAGATTTGAACAATGCAGATTCGCAACATTGCGATTATCGCCCACGTTGACCATGGGAAGACCACGCTCGTTGACGAGCTTCTGAAGCAGTCGGGCTCGTTCCGCGAAAACCAGCGTGTCGCAGAACGCGTGATGGACTCCAACGATCTGGAAAAAGAGCGCGGCATCACCATTCTCGCCAAGGCGACGTCGGTCGAGTGGAAGGGCGTGCGCGTCAACATCGTCGACACCCCCGGCCACGCCGACTTCGGCGGCGAAGTCGAACGTATTCTCTCGATGGTGGACGGCGCGATCGTTCTGGTCGACTCCTCCGAAGGCCCGATGCCGCAGACCAAGTTCGTGGTCGGCAAGGCTCTCAAGGTTGGTCTGAAGCCGATAGTCGCGATCAACAAGATCGACCGTCCGGACGGCCGCCACGAGGAAGTCATCAACGAAGTCTTCGACCTCTTCGCCAACCTCGACGCCACCGACGAGCAGCTCGACTTCCCGATCCTCTACGGTTCCGGCCGTGACGGCTGGATGAACTACAATCCGGAAGGTCCGAAGGAAGAAGGCCTCGCGCCGCTTCTCGACCTCGTTCTGAAGCACGTTCCGGAGCCGAGCGTCGGCGACGAAGACGGCGCTTTCCGCATGATCGGCACGATCCTGGAAGCCAACCCCTTCCTCGGCCGCATCATCACCGGCCGTATCCATTCCGGCTCGATCAAGCCGAACCAGGCCGTCAAGGTCCTCGGACAGGACGGCAAGACGATCGAAACCGGCCGTATCTCGAAGATCCTCGCGTTCCGCGGCATCGAGCGCACCGCGATCGAAGAAGCCCATGCGGGCGACATCGTCGCCATCGCCGGCCTCTCCAAGGGTACCGTCGCCGACACCTTCTGCGATCCGTCCGTCAGCGAGCCGCTGGCAGCCCAGCCGATCGACCCGCCGACGGTCACCATGTCCTTCCTCGTCAACGACTCGCCGTTGGCCGGCACCGAAGGCGACAAGGTGACGAGCCGCGTCATCCGCGACCGTCTCTTGAAGGAAGCCGAAGGTAACGTCGCGCTGAAGATAGAGGAAGCTGAAGGCAAGGATTCGTTCTTCGTGTCCGGCCGTGGCGAATTGCAGCTCGCCGTGCTGATCGAAACCATGCGCCGCGAAGGCTTCGAGCTTGCCGTGTCGCGTCCGCGCGTCGTCATGCACAAGGATGAGAACGGCCAGCTTCTCGAGCCGATCGAGGAAGTCGTCATCGACGTCGATGAAGAGCATTCCGGCGTCGTCGTCCAGAAGATGTCCGAGCGTAAGGCCGAAATGGCCGAACTTCGTCCGTCGGGCGGCAACCGCGTCCGTCTGGTGTTCTTCGCGCCGACCCGCGGCCTGATCGGTTACCAGTCGGAGCTTCTGACCGACACGCGCGGCACCGCGATCATGAACCGCCTGTTCCACGACTACCAGCCCTTCAAGGGCCAGATCGCCGGCCGCGTCAACGGCGTGCTGCTGTCGAACGGCTCGGGCGAGGCAGTCGCCTATGCCATGTTCAACCTGGAAGACCGCGGTCCGATGATCATCGAGCCGGGCGAGAAGGTCTATGCCGGCATGATCATCGGCATCCACTCGCGCGACAACGATCTGGAAGTCAACGTGCTCAAGGGCAAGCAGCTGACCAACATCCGCGCCGCCGGCAAGGACGAAGCGGTCAAGCTGACCCCGCCGATCCGCATGACGCTCGACCGTGCTCTTTCCTGGATCCAGGACGACGAGCTGATGGAAGTGACGCCGAAGTCGATCCGTCTTCGCAAGCTCTACCTCGACTCGAACGACCGCAAGCGCTTCGAAAAGACGCGCAACCAGGGCGCCGCCTGACAAATCGGTTGATAGAAGACAACAAATCCTCGGCAGGTCTTGCCGGGGATTTTGTGTTTCTGGCATCAGGCTAATCCTGTGTGTTCGTCACGGTGGACCTTGCCGGTGACGTTAAAAAAGCGTTAACGTCCGAATACGCCCATGACGGCGGGTCGGAACAAGTCACCAACCCCGGGCGCGTGTATTTTGTTTGAAGCCGGGGCGACGTTATGAAGACGTTATCGATTGATGTCAGACATGCGGATCCGCAGGACGCGCGGGCGATCTCCGAAGCCCACCGGGCGGCCTGGCGACATACCTACTCAGGCATCATTCCGCACAAGCCGCTGACGAACATGATCGAACGCCGGGGTGAAACCTGGTGGCGAAAGGCGACACGCGGTCCGGCGACGCTTCTGGTCGCAGACGTGGCGGGCATGATCGCCGGTTATGCGACGCTCGGCCTCAATCGCGCCCGTGGCCTGCCGCAGGAAGGCGAGATCTACGAACTCTATCTCCGTCCCGAATATCAGGGCATCGGCCTCGGTACGCTGCTGTTCGGCGAATCGCGGCGGCTTCTGAAGTCGCTCGGCTGCGAGGGCATGGTCGTCTGGTGCCTGGAAGACAGCGAGCAGGGCGAACGCTTTCTGCGCTCCAAGGGCGGTCTCGACCTCGTCGAGGGCACCGAGGATTTCGGCGACAGGAAGCTGAAGAAGCTCGGCTTCATCTGGAACTGACGTTCATTCAATCTTGAGACGCTCGGGCAGGTGCCGCATCGGCTCGCTTGCCTTGTCGCCACGGTCTCCATGCCAGGCAGGTTCCTGATAGCCGCAGGCAAAGTCGCGGGTCTCGTCGTCGGCCACCTTGCGGGCGATCTCATTGGCATCCTTGTTGGCTAGCGCATCGACATAGCCGACGGCACAGGATACGCCGTCCGCCGGATCGTTGGCGACATGCGATATGACAAGAACTTGTCCCGCCGTCTTCGGTGTGGTCGCGCCGGTTTCGTCCACATTGTCGATGAACCAGCGGTGGATGGCCGCGAACGGCTCGCCGGCGCCGTCCAGCCGCCACTCGATCTTCGTGGCGACGTGGTTGAAGGCGCCGAAGCTTTCGAAGGCTTCGGCCAGCATGTCTTCGGCGGCAGGGCCGTAGAGCATGGACTGGCGCAGATCACCTTCCTTGAAATAGACCGGATAGTCCTTGTAACCCTCGCATTTCAGCACGCCACCGTCGGGGTCCTCGGAGATCGTCTCGCATTGTTTGACGTCGAAGTTTGTGTAGGCGCTCGAATTGGCGAAGGCGGTGCCGGCGCCCGCAGCGAGGATCGCCACCGTCATCCGCAATGTAGCTGTCCTGATCATATCTTCCTCCCTGCCGCTGGTGTCTGCATCATTCCCGAACTGTCTGTCAAATTGAAGCATTCGCGCATCGAAAGGTGCCGATGTCTTGCCGCCATGCGCTTCGCGTGTTGCGTTGCGGCATGTTTGCCATTATCGAGACGGCAACAGTTTCGAACCCAGCTCATTGGAGACGTGAATGCGCATTGATGCGATTGCCATCGGCAAGAACCCGCCGGAAGATGTCAACGTGATCGTCGAGGTCCCGGTCGGCGGCCATCCGATCAAGTACGAAATGGACAAGGAAGCCGGCACGCTCGTCGTCGACCGCTTCCTCTATACGCCGATGACCTATCCGGGCAATTACGGCTTCGTGCCGCACACGCTCTGCGAAGACGGCGACCCGCTCGACGTCCTGATCTGCAACACGCGTCCGCTGGTGCCGGGCTGCGTCATCAACGTTCGCCCGATCGGCGTGATGATGATGGAAGACGACGGCGGCAAGGACGAGAAGATCCTCGCCGTGCCGGTCAGCAAGCTGACCCGTCGCTATGAGAACGTCCACAACTACACCGACCTGCCGGAAATCACCCTTCAGCAGATCGAGCACTTCTTCTCGCACTACAAGGATCTCGAGCCGGGCAAGTGGGTCAAGATCGGCGACTGGCAGGGCGTCGATGTCGCCAAGCAGCTGATCCTCGAATCGATCGAGCGCGCCAAGAACGCCAAGTAGGCGTCAGGCGTCAGCCGTCCTCGAAGGCGGCAATCTTGCGCTTCAAATCCTCCGGGTCGCCGTCGATCCGGAGGATTTTTTTACGCGCGGTTTCGCCGCCCTGAAGGGCGATGGATGATTTCGGGATGGACAGTGCCTTGGCGAGAAGGGCGATCAGGGCCTTGTTGGCCTTGCCCTTTTCCGGAACCGAGGTGACGCGGGCCTTGAGATAGGTCTCGCCGGCCGCATCCGTCTCGACGCCTTCAATGCTGTCGCGGCCGGCATTGGGCGTCAGCCGCACGGAAAGCGTCACGTGGTCTTCGAAAAGCCGGAGCGCTCCGGACACCGCGATCCTCCGGCCGTCAGAGAACGGCGTTGGCGATCGTGGTGTTGAGCAGGACCTGGATGAAGTAAAGGATGATCAGCACGACGATCGGCGACAGGTCGAGCCCGCCCATGTTCGGTAGTATGCGGCGGATCGGCCGGTACATCGGCTCGGTGATTTGGTAGAGCGAGCGGCCGATCATGTTGACGAACTCGTTGCGCGAATTGATCACGTTGAACGCGTAGAGCCAGGAGAAGATGGCCGATGCGATGATGATGAACCACAGAATGTTGATAATGAAGTTCAACGTGGCAATGACGGCGATCATGTCTGTCTCCAGTTTCCTGATTGTGATCGACATGTAGACATTGACGGCCAAACACTCAAGGGATTCCGGGCCGGTCGAAGGGAAACATGCTTAACATGCGTACCGTGCGGTTGCAGGGCAGGCTTGACGTCGCCTCCGAAAGGCATATTAGCCACATGATCGTATGGCTCCCTTATCGGCGCGGGAAGGAGCCAACCCCATGCCCGCCCGGCCGGCGCCATCGGAAAGCCTCATGCATTCACAGACCCAGTCCGGACGTTTCGCGGCTTTCCGCCACTCCTCCTACCTCCGCTTCTTCCTGTCGCGCTTCCTGCTGACCTTCGCGGTGCAGATCACCAGCGTCTCGGTCGGCTGGCAGATGTATGACGAGACCGGCAGCGCTCTCTATCTCGGCCTGATCGGGCTGGTGCAGTTCCTGCCGTCGCCGGTGCTCATGCTGGTGACCGGAACCGTCGCCGACCGCTATAACCGCAGGGCGATCATGGCGGCCTGCATCGGCGTGCTGGGCGCTTGTACGGCGGCTATCCTGGCGTTGACGCTGGCCGGCCTCTTTCCACCTTTTGTCATCTTCGCGATCCTGCTGGTTCTCGGCATTGCCCGAGCCTTCATGGGGCCTGCCGTCCAGTCGCTGGCGCCCAACCTCGTGCCGAAGGAAGATCTCGGCAACGCTGTCGCCTGGAATTCTTCCGCCTGGCAGACCGCGACGATCGTCGGTCCGGTGACCGGCGGTCTGCTCTATGGTCTCGGCGCCTCCGTGCCCTATTCGGTCGCGGTCCTGCTCTTCATGGCCGCCGCCGTTCTGGCGCTCCTCATTCCCAAGCCCGCCTCGCGGGGGCCGGCGAAGGCTGTCGGGCTGGAAACGGTGCTGGCCGGGTTCCGGTTCATCCTGTCGGAAAAGGTCGTTCTCGGCGCGATCTCGCTGGACCTGTTTGCCGTGTTGCTTGGCGGCGCGGTGGCGCTAATGCCCATCTATGCGCGCGACATCCTCGTTCTCGGGCCGCTTGGTCTCGGCCTGCTCAGGGCCGCGCCTGCTTTCGGCGCCATCGGCATGGCGCTGTTTCTCGCCAGCGTGCCGATCACGAAGCATGCGGGTGTGTTCCTGTTCCTCGGCGTCGCCGTCTTCGGCGCGGCAACGATCGTCTTCGGGATCTCGCAGACCGCCTGGATATCCATCGTGGCGCTCCTGTTCATGGGCGCGGGCGACATGATCTCCGTCTATGTGCGCGAAACGCTCATCCTGTTGTGGACGCCCGACGAGGTGCGTGGCCGGGTGAGTGCGGTCAACATGGTGTTTGTGGGGGCTTCCAACGAACTCGGGGAATTCCGCGCCGGCACCATGGCTTCGGTGTTCGGCGCCGTTGCCGCCGTTGTCATCGGTGGCGCCGGAACGCTGGCGGTTGCCGGGCTCTGGTCCCTCTGGTTCCCCAAGCTCCGGAGCATCGATACGCTGGAAGCGCCCAAGCACGTCGATTGATGAACTTCTCAGCGTCGACGCGTATCGAGGAAGATCAACCTTCGGACGAGCCTTCAGGTGTCGGTGTGTCGGCCAGCGTGCGCGCCTGCGCCTGCTGGCGCATGATGATGCGATCACGGCCGGAAATGCCCAGCAGTTCGGCGATCCGCCAGATGGCGTTGTCTTCGAGCTCGCTGCGTTCGCCGTCCGCATAAGCGATATCCCAGAGGATGCCGATCAGCTCGATGCGCTGCTCCTCGTCGAGGGCCCACTTGATCGACGAGGTGAAGCGATAATAGTCGACCGCCTCGCTTTCGACGTTGCGGGCGGCTTTCACCAGATCGTCTATCCGGCCGTCGTCGAGATCGAAATGCGACTTGAGAACCGAGCGCAGCTTGGCCTTCTCGGAAGCCTCGACCCTGCCATCCGCCTCCATGACCTGGAGGCAGAGGGCGACGATGGCAATCTTCGGATCGTCCGGGGAGAATTCGGACGACGGGCGGGCAATGTTGAGACTTTGGAAGAAAGTCTGAATTCTTTCCAGCATGGGGCTATCCAGTTTGGCCTGACCTTGGGGTGGCGACCCTTAAAAAAGGCGCAGGCGGGTTTTTGGTTCCGTCTCCTTGCTTGCATCCTTCACGCCCGGATCGTCCGGCGGACGCCCGAAGAACGGATCCTCGATCCCCCTGGATTGCTCCTCTTCCCTGTTTTTTGCCGGCTTTGCCGCGACGGTCTCGGTGACCGGCTTCGGCTTGGCGGGTTCGACCTTGCGGACCTCGGCAACAGGCTCTGCCGTCTTCGCCTCCACCGGTTCCGCTGGCGGTTTTGCAACCGGCTTTGCAAGGTCTGCCTCGATGATGGTGGCCGAGGTTTCGACACGCGCCTCCGGTACGGGGTCCGGGGCGGCCGTCGGGGCCTTGTTTTCCAGTGGCGGCAGCGGCGGCAGGGAACTGGAATTCTCGATTGCACCTGGCATCTGCGTAAACGGTGCCTTCCACTCGAACGCGTCGAGCTTGCCGGTGACCGGCGAGACGGGCAGCCATTTCTCCGAAACGAAGCCGTCGGCGATCCAGGCCGGGTCGCGCGGCGCGCGTAGCGCCGCGTTCATCCAGTAGCGCACACGGCCCTGATCGCCGGTCTCGGCGTCCTCGATATCGGCCAGCAGCAGGCAGATGCCTTCGCGGGCCTCCATCCTCATCGCCGCCTCGGCTTTCTGGCGTGCCAGCGAGAACTCCTTGGCGTCGAGCGCCGCATGGGCGGTGACGATCAGGCCTTCGAGGTTGTTCGGCTTCAGGCTTTCCAGCTTTTCGGCGCGCTTCAGCCGGTCGACGGCGGACGTGCCGCCCCGCGCATTGATGTAGACCTCGGCGATCTGCGGATGCGGATTGAGCTTCCAGGCCTGTTCCAGAACGCTTGCCGCCTTGCGCAGGTTGTCTTCGCGCAGATAGGCCTTGCCGGCCGCAATCGCCGCCGGCACGAATTCCGGCTCAAGCCTCAGCGCCTCCATGGCGTCCTCGCGGGCACCCTTCGGGTCGCCTTCCAGCCGGTCATTGGCGCGGGCGGTCAGCAGGGCGGCGCGTTTGCGCCTGGCTTCCTCCTTGGTTAGGATCTTGGCGACCTTCTGCTGATCGACCATGGTCAGCGCATTGTCCCAGTTGCCGAGCTGACAGCGTGTCTCCAGGGCGGCTTGCGCGGCCCAGGGGAGATAGGGTGCCTTTTCCACGGCGCGTTCCGCATACTGGCGGGCCGCTTCGTCGGCGCCGAGACGCTTTGCCTCGAGATAAAGCCCGCGCAGGCCGAGTTCCGCCGTTTCCGGGTCTTCGGCCATCTGTTCGAACTTGCGCCGGGCCTCGTCATGCTTGCCCTCGATCATCGCCGCCTGGGCGTCGAGGAGCTGGATCAGAGGTTCCTGGTCGACCCTGAGCAGGCCGCGGGCGCGGGCGCTCATCTTGCGGGCCAGCAGCGCATTGCCGGCACCGGCGGCAATCATGCCGGTCGACAGCGCCTGATAGCCGCGGTCACGCTTGCGGGCACGGAAAAAGCGGGTGACGCGGTGCGGCGAGGTCCAGATCGAACGCAGCAACCACCAGACGAGCATGACAGCCGCGACGGCCACCACGAGCAGGACAGCCGCGACCTGCAACTGCATCTCGTAGAGCTGCCCCTCCCAGACGAGGGAGATGTCGCCCGGCCTGTCGGCCAGCCACGAGAAGCCGTAACCGAGCGCGAGGACGAGAAGGGCGAATATCAAAAGACGTATCATGCGATCCCTTGTCCTAGTTTGTGCCCGCTACAGCACTTGTCATGATGCTTTCGGCGAGTTCTTCGACCTTGATGCGCTTGTCGAGCGTATCCTTGAAATCGCTTGAGGCCTGCTTGCCGGCGTCCGGAAGGCTTTCCCATTCGATCGCCGCACCCTTCAGGTCGCCGTTCTTCAGCTTTTCCTCCATCCGCGCGACGATCGCCTCGACGCTGTCGCCTTCGACCATGCCGACGGGGCGGACCTTGATCAGCGACTTGGCGCTCGACAGCAGCCGGTCGGTCAGGCTCTCGTCGCCGGCTGGCTGGTTGACCGCCTCGATGATCCGGTCGGCGACCGGCGAGAACTGCCGGGCGAGATCCGAGCGCGAGGGAACGCCGATAGCGGCATAGGGCGCGAGGTCCTTGACGGGCTGGCTATCCGGGGCAACGCCCTCGAGCGTCGCAAGTTCCGCCTGAAACGGACCGCCGCGGTCGATTGCTGTCTTCAGGGTCGCGGCCGCGACGGCGCGCGCCATGCTGACATCCTTGCGGGGTTCGTCGATCTTCTTTTCCGCGGTCGCCAGACGGTCGGTGATTTCCTGCGTCGTTTCGGTCTGGGCCTCGGCCGTCCTGGCGAGTTCCGATTTCAACGCCGCGACCGTATCGTTGAGACCGGCGATCTGGCTTTCGAGGGCGGAGCTGTCGAATGGCTGCGCGCTGCCGGCGTTCTGCTGGGCCTGTTCGAGGGCGGCAATGCGCGTTTCAAGCTGCGGATCGGCGGTACCGCCGGCCGGAGCGGCCTTCAGGTCGGCAATCTGGCTCTTCAGGCTGGCGATCTCGGTTTCCAGCCCGCTTGCATCGAAGGACGGTTCGCTCGATGCGGTCGGCTTGGAGGCAGAGGGCAGGTAGCCGGCATATTGCATGGAGCCGGCCAACGCCAGCGCGACGACGCCACCGACGATGCCGGCTGCAAGCAGACCAGCGCCGCCGCGGCTCGGCGCCGCATGCACCGGCTCGATTGGCTTAGGCCCCTCGGTCGGCGGTTCCTCGATGGCCTCGCGGGCCGCCTCGTCCGTGTAGGTTGGCTCCGGTGCCGGGTCATCCGTCTTGGTTTCGCTCGGCTTTTCAGCGGCAAATGCTTCCGGTGCGCCGGACTGCGGCTCCTCCGGCACCCTGTCGGCTGTCGGCTCGGATGTTTCGGCAGACGCCGTCTCTTCCGTCGCCTTCTCCGCTTCGAGATCGATCGTTACCGGGTCCTTCTTGGGACGGGAACGGCGTGCCGGCTTTTCCGGATCCATGACTACCTCTTCATTCTTGCAGTGCAAAGAAACTAGTCAGTGACTCGGGCCATGAAAAGGCCCTTGATCACATTTGCTTCTCCAGGAGGCGAAAAAGCGTGTCTTCATCGGGGTTTGTCGCAATTGCGACCCTTTCCCGCAGAGTGTCGGGCAGCGCTTCGGCGATATTGGGGCTGAGGCAGGCAAACCGCAGCGATTGCAGCCCTTCGCGATCATCCGGATCAAGCGGCAGCGCGAGAAGGCGCTCGGCATTGGCACGCGAGTAGAGAAGAACCACATCGGCCGGCGGATCGAAGAGCGCGCGGCGAACGGTCGCCGGATCGTAGGCGATGTCTTCCATGCGGTAGACGTCGACGGTGCGAAAGGCGATCCCGTGTTCGGCCAACCCGGCCTCGAGCCCGGATGCCCTCGGCGTTCCGGCAAGATAGACGAGCGGATTATCGATCGAGGTCGGCGGGCATTCTTGCTCGATCCGGATGGCGAGCTCACGACCGCTGCCCTGCGACCCGATGATTTTGGTGAAGCCGGCTTGCCTGGCCGCGGCCGACGTTGCCGGGCCGACGCTGAAAAGCGGGATCGAAAGGAGGCTTTCGGGGATTGGCGCGGCGGCGGATAGTGCACGGATCGCTTCCGCGCTGGTTGAGGCCAATGCCGCCGGTTCGGCGCAAAGGATATCGTTCCAATCGATGGCTTCGTGGACGGCCAGGGTCAGCGGCAGAAACACGGGCTCGTGGCCAAGGGCGCGAAGCCGTGCCGCCGAGCCTTCGGCGGAGGTGGCCGGACGGGTGACGACCACCCGCATCGGCTCAGCTCCAGCCTTCGAAGAAACCGGGGCCGGCCTTGGCGCGGATGATTTCGCCCGCCCTGGCGCCCAGCGCCAGCGCATCGCCACGTTGGCCGTCGATCGTGACCTCGTGAACCTTTGTGCCGTCCGGGGACAGGATCGTGCCGGAGAACTTCAGCCGGTCGCCGTCGAATTCGGTGTAGCCGGCAATCGGCGTGCGGCAGGAGCCGTCGAGCGTCGCTAGAAAGGCGCGCTCGAGCGTCACGGCGTCGAATGTCGGGCCGTCATTGATGGCGGACAGCAGCTCGTCGGTGCGCTCGTCGCCGATGCGGCTTTCGATGCAGATCGCACCCTGCGCCGGCGCCGGCGGGAAATCCTTCGGGTCGAGCAGGGCCGTCGGCACGTCCGTCTTGCCGAGCCGCTTCAGGCCGGCATAGGCAAGCAGGGTCGCGTCGACCTGGCCTTCGGCGAGCTTGCGCAGACGGGTCTCGACCGCGCCGCGGAAGATGACGACGGAGATATCCGGACGCAGCCGGCGTATCAGCGCCTGGCGGCGCAGCGACGACGAGCCGATGGTCGCGCCGTGCGGCAGTTCCATGAGCGTCGGCGCGGTGCGGCCGATGAACGCGTCGCGGATATCTTCGCGCGGCAGGTAGGCGGAGATGTAGAGGCCGCTCGGCAGAACCGTCGGCATGTCCTTCGACGAATGCACGGCAAAATCGAGCCGGCCGTCGGCAAGCTGCTCTTCCAGTTCGTAGGTGAAAAGCCCCTTGCCGCCGATCTCGGCCAGCGCCCGGTCCTGCACCCGGTCGCCTTGGGTCGACAGCACGACGATCTCGAACATGTCTTCGGTCAGGCCATGGGCAGCCATCAGCCGGTCGCGGGTCTCGTGAGCCTGTGCGAGCGCCAGCGGGCTGCCGCGCGTGCCGATCCGGAAAGGTTTTGTTTGCATCCGCACTGATCCGTTGTTACCGGAAGGCTTCGTAACCATGTTTGCATGAAACCGCAATCAACGAACGGACCAAATGACGGACCCCTTGTGCATTCTCGGGATCGAATCGAGCTGCGACGAGACCGCTGCCGCGGTGGTTCTGCGCCATCCCGACGGCAGGGGCGAGATCCTGTCGGACGTCGTGCTGAGCCAGCTGGAAGAGCACTCGGCCTATGGCGGCGTCGTTCCGGAAATAGCTGCCCGCGCCCATGTCGAGGCGATGGACACGCTGGTCGAGGAGGCGCTGCGGCAGGCAGGCGTCACGCTCAGGGGCATCGACGCTGTCGCGGCTACCTCCGGTCCCGGACTGATTGGCGGGCTCATTGTCGGGCTGATGACCGGCAAGGCGATCGCCATGGCGGCACGCAAGCCGTTATATGCGGTCAATCACCTGGAAGGACACGCGCTCACGGCGCGGTTGACCGACGGCCTGTCGTTTCCCTACCTGATGCTGCTCGTTTCCGGAGGCCACACACAGCTCGTGCTGGTGCGCGGCGTCGGCGATTACGAGCGCTGGGGAACGACCATAGATGATGCGCTGGGCGAGGCCTTCGACAAGACGGCGAAGCTCCTGGGGCTGCCTTATCCGGGCGGCCCTGCCGTCGAGAAGGCGGCCGAAACCGGCGATCCGAAGCGCTTCTCCCTGCCGCGGCCGCTGGTGGGTGAGGCGCGGCTCGATTTCTCGTTCTCCGGCTTGAAGACCGCCGTACGCCAGGCCGCCACCGAAATCGCGCCGCTGTCCGACCAGGACATCGCCGATATCTGCGCCTCGTTCCAGCAGGCGGTTTCCCGCACGCTGAAGGATCGCATCGGCCGTGGTCTCATGCGCTTCAAGGAAACCATGCACGGGCTTTCTGACACGCCGGCGCTCGTGGTTGCCGGTGGCGTTGCGGCAAACAAAGCTCTGCGGGAGACGCTGCTTGCGCTTTGCGGCGAACACGGTTTCCGTTTCATCGCGCCACCGCACCGGCTGTGCACCGACAACGCCGCAATGATCGCCTGGGCAGGACTGGAGCGGATGGCGGCAGGCTTCGTGCCTGATCAGCTCGACGTTCAGCCGCGGTCGCGCTGGCCACTGGACGCGGATGCCGAGACGCTGATCGGCCATGGCAAACGGGGAGCGAAAGCATGAGCGAAACGATTGCCGTCATCGGCGCCGGCGCATTCGGCACCGCGCTTGCCGCCGTCGCGGCGCAGAAGGGCAGGGCTAAGGTCACCCTCGTCGGTCGCGACGCATCGCTGATGCGTTCGCTGGCGTCTTCCCGCATCCATGAGAAATCGCTGCCAGGCATTCCCCTGCCGGACAATCTGGAGCTTTCCTCCGATCCCGACGTCATTCACGACGCAAAGATCGTGCTGTTTGCGATGCCGTCGCAGGCGCAGCGCGAGGCCGCGCGCTTCTACCGGTTCAACATTTCCCACGCCGCAACGGTCGTCACCTGCGCCAAAGGCATCGACCGGCATACGGGCGATCTGCTGACCGATGTACTGGAAGAGGAACTGCCGGATCAGGAGATCGCCGTTCTGTCCGGTCCGGGTTTTGCCGCCGATATCGCCAAGGGATTGCCGACGGCGATGGCGCTGGCCGCCGCCCGCATGGAGACGGCGGAACGGATCGCGGTCGCCCTTTCGAGCCGGACCTTCCGCCTCTATCCGGCGTCCGACCGGATCGGCGTCCAGCTTGGCGGCGCATTGAAGAACGTGCTGGCGATCGCCTGCGGCATCGTGGAAGGCGCCGGGCTCGGCGATTCCGCCCGCGCGGCGCTGATCTCGCGCGGACTTGCGGAAATGTCGCGACTGGTCGCCGCCAAGGGCGGCGAGGCCGGCACGGTGCGCGGTCTCTCCGGCCTCGGCGATCTGGTGCTGACGGCGACGTCGCACCAGTCGCGCAACCTGCGTTACGGCATTGCGCTCGGGCGTGGCGACATGGCGGATGCCGGCCATGGAACACTGGTCGAAGGCGCGTTCGCTGCATCGGTGGCTTCGCGGCTGTCGCGCGAGCTTTCCGTCGACATGCCGATCACCGAAGCCGTCGCGGCCATCATCGACGGCCGTCTCGATATTCCCGCCGCCATCGAGCAATTGATGACGCGGCCCATCACCACCGAATAAACTTCGAGGACAAGACATGCTGTTTGCCTTTCTCTGCACCGACAAGCCGGGACACCTGAATGTCCGCATGGACACCCGGCCGGAACACCTGGCCTGGCTCAACGGGTTGAATGAAAAGGGCGTGCTGAAGATCGCCGGCCCGTTCCTCGGCGAGGACGGCAAGCCGTGCGGCAGCCTGGTGATCGTCGAGGCCGCCGACAAGGCCGCCGCCGCCGAGATCTCCGCCGCCGACCCCTATGCGAAGGCGGGTCTGTTCGAAAGCGTCGAGATCAAGCCCTATAACTGGGTCTTCAACAATCCGGAGGCGTGAGGCGTCATGGCATACTGGCTGTTCAAATCCGAACCGTTCAAGTTCTCCTGGGAGATGCTGAAGGCCAAGGGCGACAAGGGCGAGCAGTGGGACGGCGTGCGCAACTACCAGGCGCGCAACAACATGCGGGCCATGAAGATCGGGGACAAGGGCTTCTTCTATCACTCCAATGAAGGGCTCGAAGTCGTCGGCATTGCCGAGGTCTGCGCGCTGGCCCATCCCGATTCGACGACGGACGATCCACGCTGGGAATGCGTCGATATCCGTGCCGTTCAGGATGTTCCGAAGCCGGTCAGCCTGAAGGACGTGAAGGCCAATCCGAAGCTTGGGGAAATGTCGCTCGTGACCTCCATGCGCCTGTCGGTGCAGCCGGTGACGGAAGACGAATATCTGGAAGTCTGCCGCATGGGCGGGCTGGACAATCCGCCGCGCTGAATGCGTACTGATCCGCGCGCCTTCATTCTGGACAATACCGCGGTCATGGCGCCGCCGCATGTGCCGGAAATCCGGCTGCATCTGGCGGACGAGGCGCATGATCTGTGGCTGAAGACGGAGGAGGAGCTGCAGGAGATCGGTCTGCCGCCGCCGTTCTGGGCCTTCGCCTGGGCCGGCGGGCAGGGGCTTGCCCGCTATATTCTCGACCACCCCGAGACCGTCAGAGGCAAGCGCGTCGTCGACTTCGCCACCGGCTCAGGTCTGGTGGCGATCGCGGCGCGCATGGCGGGAGCCGCAAGCGTGCTGGCGGTCGATATCGATCCGTGGGTGGAGACGGCGGTCGCACTGAATGCCGAGGCAAACGGCGTGACGCTCGAGTTCACGAAAGCCGACATCATCGGACAGGATATCGAAGCAGACCTTCTGCTGGCGGGAGACGTCTTCTACGACCAGGCCTTTGCCGCGGCCATCATTCCCTGGTTCGAACGACTGTCCGCGTCGGGTATTGCCGTCATTGCCGGCGATCCGGGGCGGGCTTACTGCCCCCGGGATCGGCTGACGTCGCTTCAGGTCTATGAAGTGCCGGTCACCCGTGCGCTGGAAGACAGCGAGGTCAAGCGCACGGTCGTCTGGCGGTTCGGCGACTAGGGGCGGATGACGCAGACGCCTGCTTCCATGGAGCAATTGGCGGCAGCCACGTCCGGTGAGACATGGATGATCTTGGCCGTCGGTGGCGGCGCGATCGTCTGGACGCCCGGTCCGCTGCGCGAAAGATAGGCGTAGGTGCCGTTGCCGCGATAGCTGACGACCGAGATGCTGCCGGCATAGGTGCCGTTGCCCTTGATGTGGATTGGAACATTCGGGCCGATAAAGGGCGGGTTGTCGAAGCCTATGTCGCCGCGGTCATACCTGTCACGGTCGTGGCGGTCTTGATCGCGATCCCAGCCGCGGTCGCCGTAATGACGGTGACGGGAGAAATCTCCGGCGGCTGCCGTCATGGCAAGCCCGCAGGCGGCAAGGATCAATGTTGCGAGGGAGAGTGACTTGGCGATGCGCGCTATCATGGCGGCCTCTTTCTGACTCGGTACAAAAGTTAATGAAAGATTAATCGCGAAGCCGCTGAAAGGCAATGGCCGGCCCTATGGCGGCGCTTTCGCCGGTCCCTTGCCGCAGCGGCCCTGCCGCCCAGATTTAAATAATCGATTAAATGCCGAATTGGTCGTCCTCAGCACTTGCCGCGACGTAAATCGGCTATTAAACGAGGGAATTGGTGCAACGCACATTCGATGCACAATTGTTGTGCGTTTGATGGAAAGACGTGCTTAAAGCCACGTCCAACGCCTTATGAGGACACGATGGCGAATGTGACAAACAACCGGCCGCTGTCGCCGCATCTGCAGATTTACAAGCCAATCCCGACCATGATCATGTCGATCGTTCACCGCATCACCGGTGGCGCGCTCTATTTCGGCACGATACTCGTCGCATGGTGGCTGATCGCTGCGGCGTCCGGCCAGGCCTATTTCGATTGGGTCAATGCAATCTACGGCTCCTTCATCGGCCGCCTGATCCTCTTCGGCTACACCTGGGCGCTGGTTCATCACATGCTCGGCGGCCTTCGCCATTTCATGTGGGACCTCGGCTACGGCTTCGAGAAGCATTTTTCCACCAAACTCGCCAAGGCGACGATCGTTGCCTCCATCTGTCTGACCATCCTCATCTGGATCGTCGGCTACATCGTGCGGTAAGGGAGTAAGCTCATGGACATGCGTACGCCACTCGGCAAGGTGCGCGGGCTCGGATCCGCGAAAGACGGTACGGAACATTTCTGGCGCCAGCGGCTGACGGCCGTCGCCAACGTGCCCCTGCTCCTGTTCTTCATCTTCTTCCTGATCGCCTATAACGGCGCGGACTACGCCACGGTGGTGAGCGCGCTCGCCAACCCGGTCGTCGCGGTGGTCATGGCGCTGGTCATCATTTCCGGCATCATCCACATGAAGCTCGGCATGCAGGTGATCATCGAAGATTACGTGCATGGCGAAAAGATGAAGCTCGCCCTTCTGATGCTCAACACATTCTTTGCGGTTCTGATTGGCGCGCTCTGTCTCTTCGCCATTCTGAAGATCGCATTCGTAGGATAACCGCGTTATGGCTGAAAACAGTTCACCCGCCCGGAATGGCAAGGCTTACACTTATGTCGATCACGCCTATGACGTGATCGTCGTCGGCGCCGGCGGCGCTGGTCTGCGCGCCACGCTCGGCATGGCCGAGCAGGGTTTCAAGACGGCCTGCATCACCAAGGTCTTCCCGACCCGCTCGCACACCGTTGCCGCCCAGGGCGGCATTGCTGCCTCGCTGCAGAACATGACACCGGACTGCTGGCAGTGGCACCTCTACGACACCGTCAAGGGTTCCGACTGGCTCGGCGACGTCGACGCCATGCAGTATCTCGCCATGGAAGCGCCGAAGGCGGTCTATGAGCTCGAGCATTACGGCGTGCCGTTCTCGCGCAACGAGGAAGGCAAGATCTACCAGCGTCCGTTCGGCGGGCACATGCAGAATTACGGCGAAGGCCCGCCGGTGCAGCGCACCTGTGCCGCTGCCGACCGTACCGGCCACGCCATCCTGCATACGCTTTACGGCCAGTCGCTCAGAAACAATGCCGAGTTCTTCATCGAGTATTTCGCGCTCGACCTGATCATGTCCGACGATGGCCGCTGCACGGGCGTCGTTGCCTGGAACCTCGACGACGGCACGATCCACCGCTTCTCCGCCAAGATGGTCGTTCTGGCGACCGGCGGTTACGGTCGCGCCTATTTCTCGGCGACCTCGGCCCACACCTGCACGGGTGATGGCGGCGGCATGATCGCCCGCGCCGGCCTGCCGCTTCAGGACATGGAATTCGTTCAGTTCCACCCGACCGGCATCTACGGCGCCGGCTGTCTCATCACCGAAGGCGCACGCGGCGAGGGCGGTTACCTCGTCAACTCCGAAGGCGAGCGCTTCATGGAGCGCTATGCGCCGTCGGCAAAGGATCTTGCATCACGCGACGTCGTTTCGCGCTGCATGACGATGGAAATCCGTGAAGGCCGCGGCGTCGGCAAGAACAAGGATCACATCTTCCTGCATCTGGACCACCTGGATCCCGCCGTTCTGCACGAACGCCTGCCGGGCATCTCCGAAAGCGCGAAGATCTTCGCCGGCGTCGACGTGACCCGCGAGCCGATACCGGTCCTGCCGACCGTGCATTACAACATGGGCGGCATCCCGACCAATTACTGGGGCGAAGTGCTGAACGCCGACGGCTCCAATCCGGAACGCATCGCTCCTGGCCTGATGGCCGTTGGCGAAGCCGGCTGCGCCTCCGTTCACGGCGCAAACCGCCTCGGTTCCAACTCGCTGATCGACCTCGTGGTCTTCGGCCGTGCGGCAGCGATCCGCGCCGGCCAGATCATCGACCGGGCAGCGCCGATCCCCGCCCTCAACACGGCGGCCTGTGACAAGATCATGGACCGCTTCGACAGCCTGCGTCATGCCTCCGGCTCGGCGCCGACGGCCGTCGTTCGCGACAAGATGCAGCGCGCCATGCAGGAAGACGCCGCCGTGTTCCGTACGCAGGAAGCACTGGAATCGGGTTGCCGCCGCATTTCGGAAATCTGGAAGGGCGACCTGCAGGACATCAAGGTCACCGACCGTTCGCTGATCTGGAACTCCGATCTGGTCGAAACGCTGGAGCTGCATAACCTGATGGCGAACGCGATCACCACGGTTTACGGCGCCGAAGCCCGCAAGGAAAGCCGCGGCTCGCATGCCCGCGAAGACTATGTCGACGGTCCGTTCGGCGGCCGCGACGACGTCAACTGGCGCAAGCACACGCTGGCCTGGGTCAACGAAGCCGGCGACGTCAAGCTCGACTATCGCCCGGTTCACACCGAACTTCTGGCCGACGGCATCGATCCGCACAAGATCGAGCCCAAGGCTCGCGTTTATTGATTGAGGAGATCTGAACCATGGTTGAACTCGCTCTCCCCAAGAATTCGCAGGTCGGCGAAGGCAAGACCTGGCCGAAGCCGGAAGGCGCGACGAACGTTCGCGAATATCGCGTCTACCGCTGGAATCCGGACGACGGCAAGAACCCGTCGATCGACACCTACTACATCGATCTCGACAATTGCGGACCGATGGTGCTCGACGGTCTGCTCTACATCAAGAACAACATCGACCCGACGCTGACGCTGCGTCGTTCCTGTCGCGAAGGCATCTGCGGATCGTGCGCGATGAACATCGACGGCACGAACACGCTCGCCTGCACCAAGGGCATGGACGACATCAAGGGGGCCGTGAAGATCTACCCGCTGCCGCATATGCCGGTGGTGAAGGATCTGGTGCCGGACCTCAACAACTTCTACGCCCAGCACCGCTCGATCGAACCGTGGCTGAAGACGGTTTCGCCGCCCCCGGCCAAGGAATGGAAGCAGAGCCACGAGGATCGCCTGAAGCTCGACGGGCTTTACGAGTGCATTCTCTGTGCCTGCTGCTCGACGTCCTGTCCGAGTTACTGGTGGAACGGCGACCGCTACCTCGGTCCGGCCGTCCTCCTGCAGGCCTATCGCTGGCTGATCGACAGCCGTGACGAAGCGACCGGCGAACGCCTCGACGATCTCGAGGATCCGTTCCGCCTCTATCGCTGCCACACCATCATGAACTGCGCGCAAGCCTGCCCCAAGGGTCTGAATCCGGCCAAGGCGATCGCCGAGATCAAGAAGATGATGGTCGAGCGCCGCGTCTGACGTCGCGCTTTGCAGATCGTTTGAAGACGGGCCGCGTGCAAACCGCGGCCCTCTTTTTTTGCATCTAGGTTCAGGTGCGATTCGGCAATTGCCCGTGCCCGTCCAGCCCGAGACGATCATATCCGGGGACGCCTGCGGCTGCTTTGCGGCCAAACGGCAAAAAAGGCGGGCCCTTTGTCCCTTTGCCGTGAATTCGCCGGTGCTTGCCTTGATTCATCCCCATCTTTCACGATAATTCGGGCAACCTCTAGGGAAGACAAGCCCGTCAAGGGCAAGCAAGGAGTTTGGCGATGCAGTTCAGATTTGCGGCGGCCGGTGTAATGATCGCTCTGGCACTCTCGGGATGCCAGCGTACGTCCTATTACGACCAGCAACCGTCGTCGACCTTGCCGCCGCTTCAGGCCCAACCGGTGCCGTCCGTCCAGTCCGGCCAGTTGCCGCCGCCGAACGGAACGCAGGTGCCGGGCGACCAGACGATGCAGAACGGCATGCCGCCCGCCGGTAATCCCGCCATGGCTGCCAATGCGCTGGATGTCACGAAGGAATCCATGGTCGGCAGCTGGAAGGTTTCCAATTCCGGCGTGACCTGCGACATGTTCCTGACGCTCACCAATCTCGGCTCCGGCCTGCGCGGCGGTACGCGCGGCTGCCTTGGCCCGCTCACCACGATGGCTTCCTGGGAAGTCAGCGGCAAGCAGATCTCGGTCAAGGACCGCGACGGCAACGTGATCGGCACGCTCTACAAGACGGCCGACACCCGCTTCGACGGCACCACGGCTGCCGGTCAGCCCTTCAGCCTCAGCCGCTAACAGGATCCGCCGCGTCCTGCGGCGGCATACGGGCGATCCATGCAGCCTGCGCCAGACTACAACATCAGCGTCAGCGAAAAGCTGAAGGCCTTGGCCGCATCCGGCGAACTGAAGCCGGATCCGGCACAGATGGCGGTGGCCGCCCGCCTCGACCGCGTCCTGACCGACCTCAAGGAGCACCGGCACGCGGCGAAGACCAGCGCGCTCGGCTGGCTGTTTGCCGCCCGCAAAGGCAAGAAGAAAGAGGCGGTCAAGGGCCTCTACGTCCATGGCAGCGTCGGGCGCGGCAAGACCATGCTGATGGACATGTTCTTCGAGATGGCGCCGGTGAAGCGCAAGCGGCGCGCGCATTTCCACGAGTTCATGGGTGACGTTCACACCCGCATCCATGCGCATCGACAGAAGCTGAAGAACGGCGAGACGAGCCAGGCCGATCCGGTGCCGCCGGTCGCCGCTGACCTTTTCGCCGAGGCGGAGCTTCTCTGCTTCGACGAGTTCACGGTCACCGATATCGCCGATGCGATGATCCTTGGCCGTTTGTTCACGGAACTCTTCTCGCGCGGCTGCGTGCTGGTGGCGACGTCGAATGTCGAGCCGGACAATCTTTACAAGGACGGCCTCAATCGCGGCCTGTTCCTGCCCTTTGTCACACTGCTGAAAGAGTATGTGGGCATCGTGTCGCTGGATTCTCCCAACGACTACCGCATGGAGAAGCTGAACAGCCTGCCCGTCTACATGACGCCGCTCGACGACCGCACGGATGCGGCGATGAACGCGACCTGGAATGCCTATGCCGAGGGGCGGAAGCCTTCGGCGGAAACGATCGAGCTGAAGGGGCGTTCGATCGCGGTGCCGCAGGCCGTGGGGCGGATGGCGCGGTTCAGCTTTGCCGATCTCTGCAGCAAGCCGCTGGGGGCGTCCGACTATCTGGCGATTACCGAGAAATACAGCACCGTCTTTGTCGATCACATTCCACAAATGGGGGCAGATCGTCGCAACGAGATCAAGAGATTGATTATCCTTGTCGACGCTCTTTATGATCGCAAGGTGCGTCTGATCGCATCCGCGGCCACTTGGCCGGAGGAGCTTCTGACCGAAAGGCGTGGCACCGAGGGCTTTGAATTCGACCGCACGATCTCGCGCCTGTTCGAGATGCGGAGCCAGGAATATCTGGAAGCCAGCCGGGAAGCCCATGCCGGCTGATGCTGAAATGGTGCGAAATTATCTTACGTTTACGTAAGAATTTTAGTATCTAAACGATTGAAATTCCTCAGCCAAAATTAATCGGTTGCCATATTTACGCTTTAGGGCTATGCGAAAGCCCGATAATGGAGGCACATCCAGGTGTCGGTCCGTTCTTAAAGCGCAAAGGGAGCACTTCATGGCCCGCAAGAAAATCGCACTTATTGGTTCCGGTATGATTGGTGGTACGCTGGCGCATCTGGCCAGCATGAAAGAACTGGGCGACGTCGTCCTGTTCGACATTGCCGACGGCATTCCGCAGGGCAAGGGTCTCGACATCGCCCAGTCCTCGCCGGTCGACGGCTTCGACGCCAAGCTGACGGGCGCCAGCGATTACTCGGCCATCGAAGGTGCGGATGTCTGCATCGTTACCGCCGGCGTGCCGCGCAAGCCGGGCATGAGCCGCGACGATCTTCTCGGCATCAACCTCAAGGTCATGGAGCAGGTCGGCGCCGGCATCAAGAAGTATGCCCCGAACGCCTTCGTCATCTGCATCACCAACCCTCTCGACGCCATGGTCTGGGCGCTGCAGAAGTTCTCCGGCCTGCCGAAGAACATGGTCGTCGGCATGGCCGGCGTTCTGGACAGCTCGCGCTTCCGCCTGTTCCTCGCACAGGAATTCGACGTTTCCGTTGAAGATGTCACCGCCTTCGTTCTCGGCGGCCACGGCGACAGCATGGTGCCGCTCGCCCGTTACTCCACGGTTGCCGGCATTCCGCTCACCGACCTCGTGAAGATGGGCTGGTGCACGAAGGAGCGCCTCGAAGAAATCATCCAGCGCACCCGTGACGGCGGCGCCGAAATCGTCGGCCTGCTGAAGACCGGCTCGGCCTATTACGCCCCGGCCGCTTCCGCGATCGTGATGGCTGAATCCTACCTGAAGGACAAGAAGCGCGTCCTGCCTTGCGCCGCCTATCTCGCCGGCCAGTACGGCGTGAAGGATATGTATGTCGGCGTTCCGACCGTGATTGGCGCCGGCGGCGTCGAGCGCGTCATCGAAATCGATCTGAACTCTTCCGAAAAGGAAGCGTTCGACAAGTCCGTCGGCGCGGTTGCCGGTCTCTGCGAGGCCTGCATCAACATCGCTCCGGCACTCAAGTAATCACCTGAACCTTATCAAAGCAGGGATATACGAATGAATATTCACGAATATCAGGCCAAGGCTCTTCTGAAGAGCTACGGCGCGCCGGTCGCGGAAGGTGTGGCCATCTTCTCGGCTGACGAAGCCGAAGCCGCAGCCAAGAAGCTGCCGGGACCGCTTTACGTGGTCAAGAGCCAGATCCACGCCGGCGGCCGCGGCAAGGGCAAGTTCAAGGAACTCGGCCCCGACGCCAAGGGCGGCGTTCGTCTCGCCAAGTCGATCGAAGACGTTGTCACCAACGTCAAGGAAATGCTCGGCAACACGCTCGTGACCAAGCAGACCGGCGCGGCCGGCAAGCAGGTCAACCGTCTCTACATCGAAGACGGCGCCGACATCGACCGTGAGCTTTACCTCTCGATCCTCGTCGACCGTTCCGTCGGCCAGGTTGCCTTTGTCGTTTCGACCGAAGGCGGCATGGACATCGAAACCGTTGCGGAAGAAACCCCCGAGAAGATCGTCACCGTAGCGATCGATCCGGAAGCCGGTGTCACTGCCGACAACGCAAACGCGCTCGCCGACGCGCTGAAGCTCGAAGGCGCTGCCCGCGAAGATGCGCTGAAGCTCTTCCCGATCCTCTACAAGGCCTTCGTCGAAAAGGACATGAGCCTGCTCGAGGTCAATCCGCTGATCGTCATGACCAACGGCCGCATGCGCGTCCTCGACGCCAAGGTGTCGTTCGACGGCAATGCGCTGTTCCGTCATCCGGAAGTCGTCGAACTGCGTGACATCACGGAAGAAGACGAGAAGGAAATCGAGGCTTCGAAGTATGACCTCGCCTATGTCGCCCTCGACGGCAACATCGGCTGCATGGTCAACGGCGCCGGTCTCGCCATGGCGACCATGGACATCATCAAGCTCTACGGCGCCGAGCCGGCGAACTTCCTCGATGTTGGCGGCGGCGCTTCCAAGGAGAAGGTCACCGCAGCATTCAAGATCATCACGGCCGATCCGGCAGTGAAGGGCATTCTCGTCAACATCTTCGGCGGCATCATGAAGTGCGATGTTATTGCCGAAGGCGTTCTCGCAGCGGTCAAGGAAGTCGGTCTGCAGGTCCCGCTCGTCGTGCGCCTCGAAGGCACCAATGTCGAGCTTGGCAAGAAGATCATTTCCGAAAGCGGCCTCAATGTCATTCCGGCAGACGACCTGGATGACGCAGCCCAGAAGATCGTCGCAGCTGTAAAGGCCTGAGATTGAGAAAGAGAGCGGTCATCTTTGTTGTCTTGATCGCTCTCTCCGCTTGCTGGTTGTGGTGGCGAGAAGAGGTGAATTGGTGTGATGGTTTCTACGAGAATTCATCATCATTGGCATTTTCGTTATGCTTGCCTCTGGCTCCGTTCGTCGCTCTTGGCATCGTTTTAATTGGTGGTGTTGCTCTCCTTTGGATGACGCGCCGCAAACACTCAAGTTAGAGATCGGGATTTAAGAATGTCCATTCTCGTAAACAAAGACACCAAGGTCCTCGTGCAGGGCCTCACCGGCAAGACCGGTACCTTCCACACCGAGCAGGCGCTTGCCTATTACGGTACCAAGATGGTCGGCGGTATCCATCCCTCCAAGGGCGGCAGCAACTGGGCCGGCTCGAAGGGTGAAACCCTGCCGATCTTCGCCTCCGTCGCCGAAGGCAAGGAAGCAACCGGCGCGAACGCATCCGTGATCTACGTTCCGCCGGCAGGCGCTGGTGCGGCGATCATCGAAGCGATCGAAGCCGAAATCCCGCTGATCGTCTGCATCACCGAAGGCATCCCGGTCGAAGACATGGTCAACGTCAAGGCGAAGCTCGACAAGTCCAAGTCGCGCCTGATCGGGCCGAACTGCCCGGGCGTCCTGACGCCGGAAGAGTGCAAGATCGGCATCATGCCGGGTTCCATCTTCAAGAAGGGCTCGGTCGGCGTCCTGTCGCGCTCCGGCACGCTGACCTATGAAGCCGTGTTCCAGACCTCGAACGAAGGCCTCGGCCAGACGACGGCTGTCGGCATCGGCGGTGACCCGGTCAAGGGCACCGAATTCATCGACATGCTGGAAATGTTCCTGGCAGACGACGAGACGAAGTCGATCATCATGATCGGCGAAATCGGCGGCTCCGCGGAAGAAGATGCGGCACAGTTCCTCAAGGACGAAGCCAAGCGCGGCCGCAAGAAGCCGATGGTTGGCTTCATCGCCGGCCGCACGGCTCCTCCCGGCCGTACGATGGGCCACGCCGGCGCCGTCATTTCCGGCGGCAAGGGCGGTGCGGAAGACAAGATCGCGGCCATGGAATCGGCCGGCATCCGCGTCTCCCCGTCGCCGGCCCGCCTCGGCAAGACGCTGGTCGAAGTCCTCAAGGGCTGACATTTGAAATTCCATGAGGGGAGGGCCACATTTTCCCCTCATGGTTCCGGTTTATCCCGGCGGCGGCAAGTCGGGCCGTTTGAAATGCCGACGAGAAACCTGGGTGACGAGAAAAGCCCTGACAAGGAGGCAGGCCCGCGGGTCTGCAAATACCCATGGCAAGACAAGAAGCCAACGAACAGTTTCAGATCACATCCTTCCTGGATGGCCAGAACGCTGCCTATATCGAGCAGCTCTACGCGCGCTACGAGGATGACCCGGCATCGGTGTCTCCGGAATGGCAGGCGTTTTTCAAGGCACTGGAAGACAATCCGGACGATGTGAAGAAGGCCGCCCAGGGCGCGTCCTGGAAGCGCAAGAACTGGCCGATCGCCGCCAACGGCGACCTGGTCAATGCGCTCGACGGCGACTGGGCCACGGTCGAGAAGGCCGTTGAAGGAAAGCTCAAGGCCAAGGCGGAAGCCGCAGGCAAGCCGGCTGGCGGCACCGACGTGCTGCAGGCAACGCGCGATTCCGTTCGCGCCATCATGATGATCCGCGCCTACCGCATGCGCGGCCACCTGCATGCCAAGCTGGATCCGCTCGGCATTGCCGCGGCCGTCGAGGATTTCAAGGAACTGGCGCCGGAATCCTACGGTTTCACCGAAGCGGACTACGACCGTCCGATCTTCATCGACAAGGTGCTCGGCCTGGAATACGCCACCATCCGCGAGATGCTGGCGATCCTGAAGCGCACCTATTGTTCGACGCTCGGCGTCGAGTTCATGCACATCTCCGATCCGGAAATGAAGTCCTGGATCCAGGAACGCATCGAGGGCCCGGACAAGGGCGTCGAATTCACGCCGAACGGCAAGAAGGCTATCCTTCAGAAGCTGATCGAGGCCGAAGGCTTCGAACAGTTCATCGATGTCAAGTACAAGGGCACCAAGCGCTTCGGCCTCGATGGTGGTGAAGCGCTGATCCCGGCGCTCGAGCAGATCATCAAGCGCGGCGGCCAGATGGGTCTCGAGGAAATCGTTCTCGGCATGGCCCACCGCGGCCGCCTCAACGTGCTGTCGCAGGTGATGGCCAAGCCGCACCGGGCGATCTTCCACGAGTTTAAGGGCGGCTCCTATGCCCCGGACGATGTCGAAGGTTCCGGCGACGTGAAGTATCACCTCGGCGCGTCCTCCGACCGCGAGTTCGACGGCAACAACGTGCACCTGTCACTGACGGCAAACCCGTCGCACCTGGAAATCGTCAATCCGGTCGTCATGGGCAAGGCCCGCGCCAAGCAGGACCTGAAGGCGAAGAACTGGGACAACGATGTCATTCCGCTGAAGGAGCGTGCCAAGGTCATGCCGCTCCTGCTGCACGGTGATGCCGCATTCGCTGGCCAGGGCGTGGTTGCCGAAATCCTCGGCCTTTCCGGTCTGCGCGGCCATCGCGTCGCCGGCACGGTCCACTTCATCATCAACAACCAGATCGGCTTTACGACGAACCCGCATTTCTCGCGGTCCTCGCCCTATCCGTCCGACGTGGCCAAGATGATCGAAGCGCCGATATTCCACGTCAACGGCGACGACCCGGAAGCCGTCGTCTACGCTGCCAAGATCGCGACCGAATTCCGGATGAAGTTCCACAAGCCGGTCGTCATCGACATGTTCTGCTACCGCCGCTTCGGCCACAATGAAGGCGACGAGCCGTCCTTCACCCAGCCGAAGATGTACAAGGTCATCCGCTCGCACAAGACGGTCGTCCAGCTCTATGGCGAGCGCCTGGTGCGCGAAGGTCTGCTGAGCGAAGGCGAACTGGAAAAGATGAAGGCCGACTGGCGTGCCCGTCTGGAACAGGAATTCGAGGCCGGCCAGTCCTACAAGCCGAACAAGGCCGACTGGCTGGACGGTGCATGGTCGGGCCTTCGGGCTGCCGACAATGCAGACGAGCAGCGCCGTGGCAAGACCGCCGTGCCGATGAAGACGCTGAAGGAAATCGGCAAGAAGCTGTCCGAAGTTCCGGAAGGCTTCAACGTCCACCGCACCATCAAGCGCTTCATGGACAATCGCGCCGAGATGATCCAGACCGGTGAAGGCATCGACTGGGCCATGGGCGAGGCACTCGCATTCGGTTCGCTCTGCCAGGAAGGCACCGCCGTCCGTCTGTCCGGTCAGGACGTCGAGCGCGGCACGTTCTCGCAGCGCCATACCGTGCTCTACGATCAGCAGACCGAGGAACGCTACATTCCGCTCGCCCATGTCGGCGGCGGGCAGGGCCGCTACGAGGTCATCAACTCGATGCTCTCGGAAGAAGCAGTGCTCGGTTTCGAATACGGCTATTCGCTGGCCCGTCCGAATGCGCTTACCCTCTGGGAAGCCCAGTTCGGCGACTTCGCCAACGGTGCACAGGTCATCTTCGACCAGTTCATCTCGTCAGGCGAACGCAAGTGGCTGCGTATGTCCGGCCTCGTCTGCCTTCTGCCGCATGGCTATGAAGGCCAGGGTCCGGAACACTCCTCGGCCCGCCTCGAGCGCTGGCTGCAAATGTGCGCCGAAGACAACATGCAGGTCGCCAACTGCACCACGCCGGCCAACTACTTCCATATCCTGCGCCGGCAGGTGAAGCGCGATTTCCGCAAGCCGTTGATCCTGATGACGCCGAAGTCTCTGCTGCGCCACAAGCGTGCGGTCTCGTCGCTGTCGGAACTGGCCGGCGAATCCTCGTTCCACCGCCTGCTGTGGGACGATGCGGAGGTCATCAAGAACGGCCCGATCAAGCTGCAGAAGGACAACAAGATTCGTCGCGTCGTGCTCTGCACGGGCAAGGTCTACTACGACCTTCTCGAAGAGCGTGAAAAGCGCGGTATCGACGACATCTACCTGCTGCGCGTCGAACAGCTCTATCCGTTCCCGGCCAAGGCGCTCATCAACGAGCTGTCGCGCTTCCGCAACGCGGAAATGGTCTGGTGCCAGGAAGAGCCGAAGAACATGGGCGCCTGGGCGTTCATCGACCCGTATCTGGAATGGGTGCTCGCCCACATCGACGCCAAGTATCAGCGCGTGCGCTATACGGGCCGCCCGGCCTCGGCCTCGACGGCAACGGGCCTGATGTCGAAGCACCTGGCGCAGCTGGAAGCTTTCCTGGAGGACGCGCTCGGGGGCTGATGCTCCCCTGCGCCAAACGAAATTCTGACCAACGGAAATTTAAATCATGGCCACTGAAATCCGCGTTCCCACCCTCGGCGAGTCCGTCTCGGAAGCAACCGTCGGCACCTGGCTCAAGAAGGTCGGTGACACTGTTACCGCCGACGAGCCGCTGCTCGAACTGGAAACCGACAAGGTTTCGATCGAAGTACCGGCTCCGGCATCGGGCGTCCTGTCCGAAATCGTCGCTGCCGAGGGCGAGACGGTCGAGCTCAACGCACTGCTCGGCAACATCTCGGAAGGCGCTGGCGCCGCTGCTGCTGCTCCGGCTGAAAAGCCGGCGGCTGCCGCGCCGGCACCCGCCGCTGCTCCGGCTCCGGCCGCCGCTCCCGCAGGCGACATGCCGCCGGCACCGGCTGCTGCCAAGATGATGGCAGAGAAGGGCGTCTCCGCCGAGCAGGTCGAAGGTTCCGGCAAGCGTGGCCAGGTGCTGAAGGGCGACGTGATCGCCGCCATCGCCAAGGGCCCGTCGGTTTCCGCCGAAGCGCCGAAGGCCGCCCGCGCGCCGTCGTCCGTGGACGATGCCCCGCGTGAAGAACGCGTCAAGATGACCCGCCTGCGCCAGACGATCGCCAAGCGCCTCAAGGATGCGCAGAACACGGCGGCGATGCTGACCACCTATAACGAGGTGGACATGAGCGCCGTGATGTCCATGCGCAACAAGTACAAGGACATCTTCGAGAAGAAGCACGGCGTGAAGCTCGGCTTCATGGGCTTCTTCACCAAGGCCGTGACGCATGCGCTGAAGGAACTGCCGGCGGTCAACGCCGAAATCGACGGCACCGACATCATCTACAAGAATTTCTGCCACATCGGCGTTGCCGTCGGCACGGACAAGGGCCTCGTCGTTCCGGTCGTGCGCGATGCCGACCAGATGTCGATTGCCGAAGTCGAGAAGGAAATCGGCCGCCTCGGCAAGGCTGCCCGTGACGGTCAGCTGTCGATGGCCGACATGCAGGGCGGCACGTTCACCATCTCCAACGGTGGTGTCTACGGTTCGCTGATGTCGTCGCCGATCCTCAATGCCCCGCAGTCCGGCATTCTCGGCATGCACAAGATCCAGGAACGTCCGATGGCCATCGGCGGTCAGGTCGTCATCCGTCCGATGATGTATCTGGCGCTCTCCTACGATCACCGCATCGTCGACGGCAAGGAAGCCGTGACCTTCCTGGTGCGCGTGAAGGAAAGCCTGGAAGATCCGGAACGCCTGGTTCTCGACCTCTAAGACATTTGCCCGGACCGGCCAGCAATGGCCGGTCCGGACTTCGTTTCCAACGCAGGGTGGCGCCATGACTCCGGAATTTCTGCTGACAGCGCTGATCGTCGTTCTGGCTCCGGGTACGGGCGTTCTCTACACGGTTTCGACCGGTCTCGGTCAGGGCCGCACCCAGTCGCTGGCAGCCGCTTTCGGATGTACGCTCGGGATCGTGCCGCACATTCTTGCCTCGTCTCTCGGCCTTGCCGCGATCCTGCACACCAGCGCGCTGGTGTTTCAGGGTTTCAAGTTTGCCGGTGCCGCCTACCTGATCTACCTGGCCTGGATGACCTTGCGCGACAAAGGGCCGGTCCGTTTCGAAGCCGCCGCCACACCCTATGGCCTCGCCCGCATTGCCCGTACCGGTTTCCTGATCAACATCCTCAATCCGAAGCTTTCGATCTTCTTCCTTGCCTTCCTGCCGCAGTTCATTCCGGCGGATAGTCCCAATACGCTTCTGACGATGCTCGAGCTCGGCGGCGTCTTCATGCTGATGACATTCATCGTGTTTGTCGGTTACGGTGTCTTTGCGGCACGGGTCCGCACCTACATTCTCGCCAGCGAGCGGGCAATGAGCTGGATCCGCCGCACGTCGGCCATGGCCTTCGGTGCACTCGGCGTCAAGCTGGCGCTGGCAACGCGCTGATCGCAAGAGAGGATTTCGGAATGCATCAGTACCTGATCGAACTTGCGTCGCTGATGGCGATCTTCTCCTTCGGCATCATCGCTCCGGGGGCTGATACGGCGATGGTCATGCGCCAGGCGATCGTCCACGGCCGCAAGGCAGCGATCCTGACGAGTTTTGGGATCGGCACGTCGCTGATGTTCCATGTGACCTACACGATCCTCGGCTTGGGCCTTATCATCTCGCAGTCGATCCTCCTCTTCAACGTCATCAAGTGGGCCGGTGTCGCCTATCTCGTCTATATCGGCATCCAGTCGTTCCGGGCCGGCAAGGTCTCGCTCGATGCGCCGGTTGCTGAGACGGCAGTCAAGGCGCAGTCCGCGGCCAAGGGCTTTGCGCTGGGCTTCATGGCGAATGCGCTCAATCCGAAGCCGGTGTTCTTTTTCCTGTCGATCTTCTCGACGGTCGTCAGCCTGCACACGCCGGCTGTGATCAAGTTCGGCTACGGACTGGTCATGGCCAGCTGCCTGATTGCATGGTTCGTCGCCATGTCTTTCTTCCTGACCATTCCCCGCATGCGCGCGTCTTTCGAGCGCGCCAGCAAGTGGATCAACCGGGCAAGCGGCGCGGTCTTTATCGCCTTCGGGCTGAAGCTCGCGACGGAGAAGGCAGGCTGACGCGATGGAACCGCAGCGGCACATGGCGGTCGTCTTTGGTGCCCTGCTTGGCCTTCCGGGCCTGGCGGGCGCGGAAGAGTGCCGACAGGAATTTGCCGTCTACGCGGAGCCGGAAGCCGGCTTCGAGCTGACCTTCAAGCCGGTCAAGTCCGATGCCGCGGCAACCAGCCACCTGTTCGATATTTCCGTTCCGAAGACCGAGGTGGTGCTCGACGGCAATGTGATGATCACCGACGAGGTCTCGCGCACCGAGGGCGTGGTGTTCTACAACTGCCCGGATGGCGACGTGACCGGCGCCGACATTCGGGCCTGCACCGTCTGGGAAGGCGTCATCTATGCGGTTGACGACAGCGGCAATGTTGACCTTCTGCCGCCGGAAGGCGCGGATGCGGCCGGCCAGTTGTTGCTGCCGGGCTTCGGCCTCGCGCTGCGCTTCTCCTCCGCCTGGGGAGCGGAAAAGGCATCCGTCGCCCCTTGGGATGTGTTCAAGCTGAAAGGTTGCGCGAATGGCTGACGGACCCGTTCTTCTCGTGACCGGCGGCAGCCGGGGCATCGGCGCCGCCGTTTGCATTCTCGCGGCCAAGCAGGGCTGGCGGGTCGCCGTCAATTTCGTGCGCAACGCCGAAGCGGCCCAATCGGTCGTCGACCGGATCAAGGCGATGGGCGGCGAAGCGCTTGCCGTGCAGGGGGATGCCTCCGAGGAGGAGGATATCGCGGCGATCTACGACGTTGTCGACAACGCCTTCGGCCGCCTCGACGGGCTGGTCAACAATGCCGGCATCATCGGCATGCCGGTCCGCGTCGACGAGATGAGCCGCGAGCGCATCGAGCGCATGTTCAAGGTCAACGTTCTCGGACCGATGCGCGTGGCGGCGGAAGCGGTCAAGCGCATGTCGACCCGTCACGGCGGGGAGGGCGGCGTGATCGTCAATCTGTCTTCGGCGGCGGCCATGCTCGGCTCGCCCGGCGAATTCGTCGACTATGCCGCTTCCAAGGGGGCGATCGACGTGTTCACGCTCGGTCTCGCCAAGGAAGTCGCCGACGAGGGCATTCGCGTCAATGCGGTGCGTCCCGGCCTTATCCATACCGACATCCAGGCGGATGCCGGCAATCCCAATCGTGCGCACGATCTGGCGCATGCCGTTCCCATGAAGCGGGCCGGCGAGCCGGAGGAAGTGGCGAGCACGATCGTGTTTCTTTTGTCCAACGAGGCATCCTACGTCACGGGTGCCGTGCTTAATGTGACCGGCGGCAGATAGTCCGCCAGCCAAGGAAGGAAGTTCAATGTCTTATGATGTCGTCGTGATCGGAACCGGCCCCGGCGGTTATGTCTGCGCAATCAAGGCCGCACAGCTTGGCCTGAAGGTTGCGGTGATCGAGAAGCGCGCTACGTTCGGCGGTACCTGCCTCAACATCGGCTGCATTCCTTCGAAGGCGCTGCTGCACGCCTCCGAGGTCTATGCCCATACCGCTCACGGCATCGAAGAACTCGGCGTGGAAGTCTCCAAGCCGAAGCTCAACCTCGCCAAGATGCTGACCCACAAGGACAACACCGTTAAGTCCAACGTCGACGGTGTGCAGTTCCTGTTCAAGAAGAACAAGATCGACACCTTCCTGGGCACCGGCAAGGTTCTCGGCGAGGGCAAGGTTTCAGTGACCAGCGACAGCGGCGACGTGAAGGAACTGGAAGCGAAGAACATCGTCATCGCCACCGGTTCGGATGTTGCCGGCATTCCGGGTCTGTCCGTCGACATCGACGAGAAGGTGATCGTGTCCTCGACCGGCGCGATCGCGCTCGAGAAGGTGCCGCAGAAGATGATCGTCGTCGGCGGCGGTGTCATCGGTCTGGAACTCGGCTCCGTCTGGTCGCGCCTTGGCGCGCAGGTCACGGTCGTCGAATACCTGGACAAGATCCTCGGTCCGATGGACGGCGAGGTCTCCAAGCAGTTCCAGCGCATGCTGGCGAAGCAGGGCTTCGAATTCCAGCTGTCGGCCAAGGTGACGGGTGTCGAGAAGTCCGGCAAGGGCGCGAAGGTCACCTATGAGCCTGTCAAGGGCGGCGATGCCGTGACGCTCGAAGCCGATGTCGTGCTGGTCGCCACCGGCCGCAAGCCGTTCACCGAAGGTCTCGGTCTCGACAAGGCCGGCGTGGTGCTCGACAAGGCCGGCCGCGTCGAAATCAACAACCATTATCAGACCTCGGTCACGGGCATTTACGCGATCGGCGACGTGGTCAAGGGGCCGATGTTGGCGCACAAGGCCGAAGACGAAGGCGTGGCGCTGGCCGAGATCCTGGCCGGCCAGGCGGGCCATGTGAATTACGACGTCATCCCGAGCGTCGTCTACACCCAGCCGGAAGTGGCTTCCGTCGGCAAGACCGAGGAAGAACTGAAGGCCGCGGGAGTGGCCTACAAGGTCGGCAAGTTCCCGTTCACCGCCAATGGCCGCGCGCGCGCCATGCTGGCGACGGACGGCTTCGTCAAGATCCTGGCCGACAAGGAAACCGACCGCGTGCTCGGCGCCCATATCGTCGGCTACGGCGCGGGCGAGATGATCCACGAGGCGGCCGTGCTGATGGAGTTCGGCGGTTCGTCGGAAGATCTTGGCCGGACCTGCCATGCGCATCCGACCATGTCGGAGGCCGTCAAGGAAGCCGCGCTGGCGACGTTCTTCAAGCCGATCCACATGTGATTGGCTGACAAAAGCCAAGAATTAAATCTTCGTCATATTCCAAGCCGCAGCTTGTATTTCAGGCTGCGGCTTTTATTGTGCTGGCATCAACTAAGTTATTGTCGGAGCAAGAAAAAATGGCGTCCAATACTCAAGTTTCGTATAGTGTCGCGCAGCGGTCCATCCATTGGCTGATGGCACTGTTGATTTTCTTCAACCTGATTTTCTCCGACGGGATGGAAAAGTGGAGCCGCGCTGTGCGCGACGGTGGCACCGCCGACGCGGACGTGGTGGGATCGGCCAACATCCATGCCTATGTGGGCATTGCGGTGCTTGCCCTGGCGTTGATCCGGCTTGCCTTCCGCCTGGTGCAGGGCGCTCCGCCGGCGCCCGCCGACGAGCCGCCCGTGGCGAAGCTGCTTTCCACACTGGCGCACGGCACCTTCTACATCCTGTTCTTCATCATGCCGCTGGCCGGCATCGGCGCCTACTATTTCGGCAACGAGACGGCCGGCTTCCTGCATGGCGGGCCGCTGAAGCTGATCCTCTGGGTGCTGATCGTGGCGCATGTGGGTGCCGCGCTGATCCATCACTTCTACTGGAAGACGGATGTCCTGAAGCGCATGACCAGCGGCGTCAAAGCCTGACAGCCGCTGTGGTTGGGCGGCCGACGGTTCAGTCGAGCGCAGTCATCGTGTAGCCCTGCCGGCGGAAGAGTTCGACGAGACCGTCCTTGCCCGGCAGGTGCAGAGCGCCGACGGCCATGAATGCGCCGCCCTTTTCCAGATAGGGCGCCGCACGCTCGGCCATTACCTTGTTGCGGTCGGTCACGATCCGCTTTTCGAAGGAGGCGTAGCTGTCCGCCTCCGATGCGTCCGGTTCGGGTGAGACGGCTTCGAGCATCGGCATGATCATGCCGATATCGCCGGCGAGGTAGAGGTCGGTCATCGTCTCCATTACGTCCTGCAGCTTGTCGCCCATGTTCAACGTGGCGATCAGCGACTTGATGTGGAATTCCGCCGGCAGGTCGGCCATGGCCTGCAACTGTTCGACCATGGTTTCCAGCCCGGCGACCGTCTGGCCGCGGGAGACGGCGTCCTCGGCGATCTTCTTGTCGAGGAAGGAGGCGCCGCCGGCCTTGCGCGCCATTTCGCAGGCGGGGAGGGCGACGAAGCTTGCGATCAGCCAGGGCTTCATCAGCTTGACGCTGGCAAGCGGGATGCCCCGCTCCTTCAGGCCGGCATCCAGTTCCGCGGTCTCCTTGTCGTCGAGCAGCGATGTGATGGTCGAGCCATCGGTAAACATCGTCAGGTCAGGCCGGCTGAGAAGCGTCGCAGTGGATTTCTTCTCGTCGAGAACCTCGTCGGTTTCGATGATGATCGTCTTTGCCTGCGTCACCGGCGTCTGCGCCGCCTGCGGCATGGCAAGCACGCGCGGATCGGTCACATGCATGGTGCCAAGCAGATAGGATGGCGCGACGCCGTCTTTTTCGATCCGGTAGAAAATACCGTTGCGATTCGGTGTGGCGTTGGCAGCCGCTTCCATCTTGGCGTAGGCCGCCGGATCGTTCTGGCGCAGAAGCGGGACAAGGTCGCGCCCGGTGCAGTTGTCGCCAGCGGCATGGGCCGGCGAAATGCTGGCGAGCACGAAGACCAGGCTGATTGCCATCAGAACGTGGAAAGCGGCAATCAGGAAGAGTGTCGACCCGGCCATGAGGTCGACAGGTCCGCGGCGAGCGGAGATGGTCTTGTCCTGCATTTCGCTTTTCCGTGCTTCGTCGATATCGTCGGCGAAGCTTATCCGCCGGCGGCTCACAAAGGCTTAACGCGGTTGGTTAACGGCGGGGCGGCTCAGGCGCGTGGATGGGCGCGATCGTAAACGTCAAGCAGCCGTGCCGTGTCGATGCCGGTATAGACCTGCGTGGTCGACAGGCTGGCATGGCCGAGCAGCTCCTGGATGGTGCGTAGGTCACCGCCGCCGGCCAGAAGATGTGTGGCAAAGGAGTGGCGCAGCGCGTGCGGCGTCGCGGTGTCCGGCAGGCCGAGCGCGCTGCGGAGTTTCTGCATTTCGCGCTGGATGATGGCCGGCTGCAGTGGTCCGCCGCGGGCGCCACGAAACAGCGGCTTTTGCGGATCGAGATGATAGGGGCAGAGCTTCATATAGCTTTCGACGGCTTCGTGGACGGCGGCAAGCAGCGGCACCAGCCGGGTCTTGCCGCCCTTGCCGGTGATGCGCAGGCTGCGCGCGCCGGCCGGAATGGCTGTCGGCGTCAGGCCGAGAGCCTCGGATATACGCAGGCCGCAGCCGTAGAGCAGCGCCAGGACGGCGGCGTCGCGGGCGGCGATCCACGGTTCGGCGTTCATCTGCGCGTCCTGGCTGACGACGTTAAGTGCCTGGCTGCCGGAAAGCGGCTTCGGCAGTGATTTCGGCTGTTTCGGCGAGCGGATCGCACCGGCGCCGGCGGCATTTACCAGCCCCTTCTTCTCCAGATAGCGCAGGAAGGAGCGCAGCCCGGCGAGGTTTCGCCCGAGCGAGCGGGCGCCGACATCGTGTTCACGGCGGCGATGGGCGAGGAAGGCACGCAGGTCCGCCGGACGCAATGCCGTGATGTCCTTGATGCGGACGGGGCCGCCGAGATGCTTCGTCAGGAATTGCAGGAACTGGCGGGTGTCGCGCTCATAGGCCTCGATCGTCTTCGGGGAGAGACGTCGCTCCTGCTCGAGGCTTTCCAGCCACGCCTTGCGGATCGCCGCCATGAAGGGATCTGCAATGATCAGAAGACCGTCCAACTCAACCCCCGAAAAAACAAGGAAAACATATCAAGCCATCCTGCCTCTTTACGGTTAGAGATTTGCTAATAGGCGGGCAGGGCGGTTTTCTTTCGGCCGCTGTCGGGGCAATGTCTGCGGCAATGTCAAAGGATTCGCCTTCACATTCCGAAAACCTGTTTGGCGCGCTGTTCGAAGATGGCGCGGCGGAACGCGTCGTGCCCGTGCTCGTGCCGATGCCCGCACCCGTGCCCTATTCCTACAAGGTGCCTGCCGGGATGCATGTCGAGCCCGGCTCGATCGTGCAGGTGCCGCTGGGACCGCGGCAGGTGATTGGCGTCGTCTGGGACGATAGCGGGGCGGAGAAGGGTGTCGATCCGAAGAAGATCCGGCCGATCACGCATGCCTTCGACTGCCCGCCGCTGACAAATGGCATGCGCCGGTTCCTCGACTGGCTCGCCGCCTACACCCTGTCGCCGCCGGGTCTGGTGGCGCGGATGGCGCTTCGCGCGCCGGCGGCCTTCGAGCCCGAGCCGATGGTGGAGGGGCTGCGTTATCTGGGCGGAGAGCCGGAACGCAAGACGGCGGCGCGCGAGCGGGTGCTGGAGCTTGCCGGCGACGGGCTTTCCTGGACCCGGACCGGTCTTGCGCGGGCGGCGGGCGTTTCGGCCAGCGTCGTCGATGGTCTGATCGCTCAAGGGCTGTTTGAAACCGTCTTCCTGCCGCCGCCGCCGGTGGTCGCACCTCCCGATCCGGACTATACCGCGCCGCGGCTCGAAGGGCCGCAAAAGGAGGCGGCCGAAGAGATTTGCAGCCAAGTCCGCAAGGGCGGTTTTTCCGTCTCCCTGATCGACGGGGTGACGGGCTCGGGCAAGACGGAAGTCTATTTCGAGGCGATCGCCGAGACACTGAGGCAGGGCCGGCAGGTGCTGATCCTGCTGCCGGAAATCGCGCTCACCTCCAGCTTCCTTGAGCGTTTTCAGGACCGGTTTGGCTCCAAGCCTGCCGAGTGGCATTCCGACCTGGCGCCGCGCACCCGCGAGAAGGTCTGGCGGCAGGTGACGACCGGCGAGGTGAAGGTGGCGGCTGGCGCCCGTTCGGCGCTGTTCCTGCCGTTCGAGAACCTCGGCCTGATCATCGTCGACGAAGAGCATGACCCTGCCTATAAGCAGGAAGACCGGGTCTTCTACAATGCCCGCGACATGGCCGTGGTGCGCGGACGGATCGACGATTTTCCGATCGTGCTCGTTTCGGCCACGCCCTCGGTCGAGAGCCAGGTGAACGCGCTGTCGGGGCGCTACGAGCCTGTGCATCTGCCGACCCGCTTCGGCGATGCGGCGATGCCGGACCTGCATCTGATCGACATGCGCCGGCATGCGCCGGAGCGCGGCGGCTTCCTGTCGCCGGTCATGCTGCGCGGTATCAAGAAGACGCTGGAGAAGGAGGAACAGGCGCTCTTGTTCCTCAACCGCCGGGGCTATGCGCCGCTGACGCTTTGCCGGGTCTGCGGGCACCGCTTCCAGTGCCCGAACTGCTCCAGCTGGCTGGTCGAGCACCGCTTCAAGGGGCAGATTCAGTGCCACCAGTGCGGCTATTTCGAGAAGACGCCGGATGCTTGTCCGGAATGCGGCACGCTCGACCATCTGGTCGCCTGCGGACCGGGCGTCGAGCGGATCGCCGAGGAGGTGGAGAAGCACTTCCCGGAGGCGCGCATCATCGTCCTGTCGTCCGACATGACCGGCGGCGTGAAGCGGCTGCGGCTGGAGCTCGAGGCGATCGAGAAGGGCGAGGTCGACATCGTCATCGGCACACAGCTGGTCGCCAAGGGTCACAACTTTCCGCTGATGACGCTGGTCGGCATCGTCGATGCCGATCTCGGCCTATCGAACGGCGATCCGCGGGCGGCGGAGCGGACCTTCCAGCTTCTCTCGCAGGTAACGGGTCGCGCGGGGCGGTCGGGTCTGAAAAGCCACGGGCTCATCCAGACCTATCAGCCCCAGCATCCGGTTATGCAGGCGATCGTCTCCGGCAATGCCGAAGCCTTCTACGACCGTGAAATCAACGAGCGCGAAAAGGCGCTGCTGCCGCCCTTCGGACGGCTGGCCTCCCTCATCGTTTCGGCCGAAAACCGGGCGGATGCCGAAAATCATGCGCGCGCGCTGCGTGCCGCGGCGCCGCATGTCTCGGGCATCGCCGTGCTCGGTCCGGCGGAAGCGGCGCTGGCGCTGGTCCGCGGACGTCATCGTTTCCGCCTGCTGGTTCATGGCCGGCGCAATTCGGACATGCAGGCTTTCCTGAAGGAGATGCTGGCCAAGGGTCCGAAGGAACGCGGCTCCATCCAGGTTCAGGTCGATATCGATCCGCAAAGCTTTCTCTGAAAAACCCCGTCTTTTCGTCGCCGCGGATGGCATGCGATAAGAAGAACAACGGCGATTCGGCGCATGCGGGGAGTTTTCGATGGAGTTTTATTTTCCGGAACAGTTCGGTGAGCAGCTTGCCTTTGCGGCAGCGACGGTGACCGCTCTTCTTGGTCTCGTGGTGCTGCTTGCGCCTGGCCTCGGTCTTCGCCTTCTCTCGCTGCAGCCGACCGCTGCGGCCGGCCTCACGGAGGCCCGCTCGACGATCGGTGGCTTCTATCTCGGCTTCGGCGTTGCGGCCATCATGCTCGCACAGGACTGGATCTATCTGGCGCTCGGCGCGGCGTTCGCGGCCGCCCTGTTCGGCCGAATCCTGTCGCTCCTGGTCGACCGCGCCTTCGGTCTGAGAACACTGCTTCCGCTGCTCCTGCAACTGGTGCTGGGCGGACTGCCGCTCGGCTATGTTTTCGGCCTTTTTCAGTAGTCTAGCGATGGGTGCTCCACGGGGATAAACTCCCTTGACGCTTGTCATTTCCTGAACCGCAAAGTCGTTTTGTCGCAGGAAAGCGCCTGTAAACGCATTTTCCCCTTGTCGGGCGTGTTGCGAGTCCCAACATCCTATGCTAGACGGACCCCGAAAAGCGGGAGTGCGAGGGGACAATTTTCGCCATTCCCGATAAAAAGAGAAACAATTTCAATGGCTTAGACTTCGTCAGTATTGATGAGGCCCGCCTTGGAATAAAATCAGGGAATTTGTGCCCGTGGCAGATACATCCCAGCTCGTTTCCGGTGTTGCGGAAAGATACGCCGCATCGCTGTTTGATCTGGCTTCAGAGAGCGGTTCGGTCGATGCCGTTCAGGCCGACCTCGACGGCTTCCAGGCGATGATTGACGAAAGCGCCGATTTCAAGCGCCTCGTCGAAAGCCCTGTCTTTTCTGCCGACGACCAGTTCGCTGCCATGTCCGCAATCTGCGAGAAGGCGGGCGTTACGGGACTCGTCGCCAATTTCCTGAAGGTGGTCGCCAAGAACCGCCGTCTGTTCGCACTGCCGGGCATGATCCGGGCGTTTCGCCTGATCGCTGCCCGCAATCGCGGTGAAGTTTCCGCCGACGTGACCTCGGCGCATGCGCTTTCCGACGCGCAGGTCATCGAATTGAAGGAGGCGCTGAAGGGCGTTACCGGCAAGGACGTCGCCGTCAACCTGACGGTCGATCCCTCCCTGCTTGGCGGCCTGATCGTCAAGGTGGGGTCCCGCCAGATCGATACCTCCCTTCGCACCAAACTTTCCACTCTTAAGCTTTCACTGAAAGAGGTTGGCTGATGGATATCCGCGCCGCGGAAATTTCCGCAATTCTCAAAGATCAAATCAAAAATTTCGGCAAGGAAGCTGAAGTTTCCGAAGTTGGCCAGGTGCTCTCCGTCGGTGACGGTATTGCCCGCGTCTACGGCCTCGACAATGTCCAGGCCGGCGAAATGGTCGAATTCCCGGGCGGAATTCGCGGCATGGCGCTGAACCTCGAAGCCGACAACGTCGGCGTCGTCGTGTTCGGTTCGGACCGTGACATCAAGGAAGGCGACACCGTCAAGCGGACCGGCGCCATCGTGGACGTTCCGGTTGGTCCGGAACTGCTCGGCCGCGTCGTTGACGCGCTCGGCAATCCGATCGACGGCAAGGGCCCGATCAACGCCACCCGTCGCGCACGCGTCGACGTCAAGGCTCCGGGCATCATTCCGCGCAAGTCGGTTCATGAGCCGATGTCCACGGGCCTGAAGGCTATCGACGCCCTGATCCCGGTCGGCCGCGGCCAGCGCGAGCTGGTCATCGGCGACCGCCAGACCGGCAAGACCGCGATCATCCTCGACACGATCCTGAACCAGAAGCCGATCCACGACAACGGTCCGGAAGCCGACAAGCTTTACTGCGTCTATGTCGCCGTCGGCCAGAAGCGTTCGACCGTCGCCCAGTTCGTGAAGGTCCTCGAAGAACGCGGCGCCCTGAAGTACTCGATCGTCATCGCGGCGACCGCGTCTGATCCGGCTCCGATGCAGTTCCTCGCTCCGTTCGCAGGCTGCGCCATGGGCGAGTACTTCCGTGACAATGGTCAGCACGCCCTGATCGGTTACGACGACCTTTCCAAGCAGGCCGTTGCCTACCGCCAGATGTCGCTGCTGCTGCGCCGTCCGCCGGGCCGCGAAGCCTATCCGGGCGACGTTTTCTACCTCCACTCCCGTCTGCTGGAGCGCGCTGCAAAGCTCAGCGACGCCAACGGCGCCGGCTCGCTGACCGCTCTCCCGGTCATCGAAACGCAGGCAAACGACGTTTCGGCCTATATCCCGACCAACGTGATCTCGATCACCGACGGCCAGATCTTCCTCGAAACCAACCTGTTCTTCCAGGGCATCCGTCCGGCCGTTAACGTCGGTCTGTCGGTTTCCCGCGTCGGTTCCGCCGCGCAGATCAAGGCGATGAAGCAGGTTGCCGGTTCGATCAAGGGCGAGCTCGCCCAGTACCGTGAAATGGCCGCGTTCGCGCAGTTCGGCTCGGACCTCGACGCCGCCACCCAGCGCCTCTTGAACCGCGGTGCACGTCTGACCGAGCTCCTGAAGCAGCCGCAGTTCTCGCCGCTGAAGACGGAAGAGCAGGTCGCGGTGATCTTCGCCGGCGTCAACGGCTACCTCGACAAGCTGCCGGTCACCGATGTCGGTCGCTTCGAGCAGGGTCTTCTGTCCTACATGCGTTCGGAAGGTTCCGCGGTCCTCGACACGATCCGCACCGAAAAGGCGATCAGCGACGACACCAAGAGCAAGCTGAAAGCCGCTCTGGACACCTTCGCCAAGTCCTTCTCGTAAGGGCCCAAGGGATCTAACCAAGGACGGATAACGGATGCCTTCACTAAAGGATCTGAAAAACCGGATCGCCTCCGTCAAGGCGACGCAGAAGATCACCAAGGCGATGCAGATGGTCGCCGCGGCGAAGCTTCGGCGTGCGCAGGAGGCGGCCGAGGCTGCCCGGCCTTACTCGCAGCGCATGGGCAAGGTTCTTGCGAACATTGCCCAGGCTGTCGGGGCTGACGACAGCGTGCCACGTCTGATGACGGGTACCGGCAAGGACGACGTGCACCTGCTCGTCGTCTGCACGGCCGAGCGTGGTCTTTGCGGTGGTTTCAACGCGCAGATCTCCAAGGCTGCTCGCGAGCATGCCCGCAAGTTGATCGCCGCCGGCAAGACGGTGAAGATCTACACGGTCGGCAAGAAGGGCTATGAGTCGCTTCGTCGCGAGTTCTCGGACAAGATCGTCGAGCGCACGGAACTGCGCGACGTCAAGAAGGTCGGCTTCGAGAACGCGGATGCGATTGCGAAGAAGATCATCGCCATGTTCGACAAGGGCGAGTTCGACGTCTGCACGCTGTTCTACTCCGAGTTCAAGTCGGTTATCCTGCAGGTGCCGACGGCGCTGCAGCTGATCCCGGCCAGTGCCGGGCCTGTGACGGCGGACGCATCGGAAGCTTCTTCGGCGGTTTATGAATACGAACCCGATGCGGCATCGATCCTGTCCGACCTGATCCCGCGCAATATCTCGGTTCAGGTCTTCCGCGCGCTTCTCGAGAATGTCGCTGGTGAAATGGGCGCCAAGATGAGCGCCATGGACAATGCGACGCGCAATGCCGGTGATATGATCAACAAGCTGACGATGTCCTACAACCGTCAGCGCCAGGCTCAGATCACCAAGGAATTGATTGAAATTATTTCGGGCGCCGAGGCGCTCTGAAGCTAGAAAAGAGGAAACAACTATGGCCGCATCCGGTTCTGTCGGCAAGGTGACCCAGGTCATCGGCGCTGTTGTGGACGTAACATTCGATGGTGAACTGCCGTCCATCCTGAACGCGCTCGAAACCAAGATCGGCGACAACCGCCTGGTTCTCGAAGTCGCCCAGCATCTCGGTGAAAATGCCGTGCGCACCATTGCCATGGACTCCACCGAAGGTCTCGTCCGTGGCCAGGAAGTGTTCGACGCAGGCGCGCCGATCTCCGTTCCGGTCGGTGACGAAACGCTCGGTCGCATCATGAACGTCATTGGCGAGCCGGTTGACGAGCTTGGCCCGATCGGTGCGGCAACGACCCGCGCGATCCACCAGCCTGCTCCGTCCTACACGGAACAGTCCACCGAATCCGAAATTCTGGTTACCGGCATCAAGGTCGTCGACCTGCTCGCACCTTACGCCAAGGGCGGCAAGATCGGCCTGTTCGGCGGCGCCGGCGTGGGCAAGACGGTTCTCATCATGGAACTGATCAACAACGTGGCGAAGGCGCACGGCGGTTACTCGGTATTTGCCGGCGTGGGCGAGCGTACCCGCGAAGGCAACGACCTTTACCACGAAATGATCGAATCCAAGGTGAACGTCGACCCGAAGGAACATAACGGTTCCGCAGCCGGCTCGAAGTGCGCACTCGTCTATGGCCAGATGAACGAACCGCCGGGCGCCCGCGCTCGCGTCGCTCTCTCCGGTCTGACGGTTGCCGAGCACTTCCGCGACCAGGGCCAGGACGTTCTGTTCTTCGTCGACAACATCTTCCGTTTCACCCAGGCAGGCTCCGAAGTGTCGGCTCTGCTCGGCCGTATTCCTTCGGCCGTGGGTTACCAGCCGACGCTGGCGACCGACATGGGCGCGCTGCAGGAACGCATCACCTCGACCACCAAGGGCTCGATCACCTCGGTCCAGGCCATCTACGTTCCGGCCGACGACTTGACCGACCCGGCACCGGCGACCTCGTTCGCCCACCTGGATGCGACGACCACCCTGAACCGTTCGATCGCCGAAAAGGGCATCTACCCGGCCGTGGACCCCCTCGACTCGACCTCGCGCATGCTGGACCCGATGATCGTCGGCGAAGAGCACTACGAGGTGGCTCGTAAGGTTCAGTCGACCCTGCAGCGCTACAAGTCGCTTCAGGACATCATCGCCATCCTCGGCATGGACGAACTGTCTGAAGAAGACAAGCTGACGGTTGCCCGCGCCCGCAAAATCGAGCGCTTCCTGTCGCAGCCGTTCCACGTCGCCGAAGTCTTTACCGGTTCTCCGGGCAAGCTCGTCTCGCTCGAAGACACCATCAAGGGCTTCAAGGGCCTCGTCGCCGGCGAATACGACCACCTGCCGGAAGCTGCCTTCTACATGGTCGGCTCGATCGAAGAAGCCGTCGAGAAGGCCAAGAAGCTCGCAGCTGAAGCTGCCTGATAATGTTGGAAACGGCGCGGTTCGCCGCGCCGTCCGCCATTGCCAAGAAACAGAAGAAGTGATCCGTCATGGCCGCCAATTTCAAGTTTGAACTGGTTTCGCCCGAAAAGCTGCTCGTCTCGGAAGAGGTGAGCGCTGTCGTCATCCCGGCGACCGAAGGCGAGATGACGGTTATGGCCAATCACGCACCGGTCATGACCACGATCAAGCCGGGCGTCGTCAAGGTCACCGCGGCATCGGGCACTGTGACCGATTACGTCGTATTCGGTGGCTTTGCCGACATCGTTCAGGAAGGCTGCACGCTGCTGGCAGAATCCGCCGTCGCGATGACCGACCTCAACCGGGAAGACATCGAGAAGCGTATCGAAGCTGCCCGCAAGGAGCTGGAACGCGCTGAAAGCCACGAGCACCGCTCGGCCATCGAGCAGTTCCTCGATGAGCTGACGCATCTCAACGGCACCATCATTCCGGCCTGAAATCGTCCCATTTGATCTTTATCGAGAAAGCGGTCCTTCGGGGCCGCTTTGTCATTTGCGGCCAGGTCTGCTAAGACTTGTCTGCGTTAATCAAGTATGATTGAAATAGCGCCTTGACCGGCAATTCAGGCAAAATCGAAGAAGCACATGACCGACGTCGCTGAGATCCAGGCGGGCCCCTCCAAGCATGAGCTGGACGAACTCGCATCGCACGCACGCAACGCAAGTGATTTTCTGAAGGCGATTTCGCATGAGACCCGGCTTCTCATCCTCTGCATGCTGGTCGACGGCGAACGCACCGTGAGCGAACTCGAGGCCGGCCTCGGCCTGCAGCAGGCGGTGGTGTCGCAGCAACTGGCGCGCCTGCGCCTCGAACAGCTTGTCCAGACGCGTCGCGAAGGCCGGCAGATCTTCTACAGCATCGCCAAGCCGGAAATCACCAACGTCATCGGCGCGCTCTACAACATGTTCTGCAAGCCGCAGGCCGTGGAAGCCTGATTTTCCCTCCGCCTACGACTTGTTGACATCGATGACGGCTCGTCCGCGCACCTGTCCCTTCAGGATATCCGTAGCGAGCGCCGGCAATTCCTTCAACGTGTGATCCGAAATGATGGCTTCCGTCATCGCCGACGGCAGGTCCTCGGCGATGCGCGCCCAGGCTTTGACGCGGTTCTCATAGGGCTGCATGACGGAGTCGATGCCGAGAAGGTTGACGCCGCGGAGCAGGAAAGGCGTGACGGTGAAGGATGGAACCGCCGCGCCGGCGGCAAGGCCGATGGCGGCCACCGAGCCGTTGCGCTTCACCTGCTTCAGAACACGTCCGAGGATGTCGCCGCCGACATTGTCGATCACACCGGCCCAGCGTTCCGATTCCAGCGGCTTCGGCGTGGTCTCCGCAAGTTCCTGCCGGTCGACGATCGTGGATGCGCCGAGCGAGGTGAGGTAGTCGGCAGTCTCCGGTCTTCCGGTGACGGCCGCGACCTGGTAACCGCGTCTGGCGAGCAGGGCGACGGCCATGGAGCCAACCCCGCCGGCGGCACCGGTCACCAGCACCTCGCCGCTTTCCGGCGTCAGGCCGTGAGCCTCCAGAGCCATGATGGCCAGTGTCGCGGTCAGGCCGGCGGTGCCGATTGCCGCGGCATGACGGGTCGTCAGGGCCGCGGGCAGCGGCACCAGCCAATCCGCCTTCAGCCGTGCCTTGGTGGCATAGCCGCCCCACCAGACCTCGCCGACGCGCCAGCCGGTCAGAACCACCTTGTCGCCCGGCGTGTAGCGCGGATCACTGGAAGTCTCGACCGTCCCGGCAAAGTCCACGCCCGGAATATGCGGAAACTGCCGCACCAGTCCGCCCTTGCCCGTCAGGCAGAGGCCGTCCTTGTAGTTGACCGCCGAATATTCGACCGCGACGGTCACGTCGCCATCGGGGAGGCGGCTTTCGTCAAGCGTCTGGATGGACTGGCTGATCGTGCCGTCTTCGGCCTTGTCGACGACCATGGCGGTGAATGACATCGGTGACTTCCTCCAGTTTGTTCTATCATTGGAGGTCACTGTGACAAATGCGGCTGCGTCTGCCAATGCTGCGGGCGGGTTTTTGGCCTTGTCGAGGGAGGGGGGAGAGGCTACGCCTTCGATTAAGAGGAAATTTCTATGATCGACAAGCTCGAGTTTTTCATCGCGCTCGCCAAGGCCAGGCATTTCGGCCGGGCGGCGGAGGAATGCGGCATCACCCAGCCGACGCTTTCGGCCGCCATCCGGCAACTGGAGGAGCAACTCGGCGTCAGCCTCGTCGTGCGCGGTTCGCGCTACCAGGGGCTCACGCCGGAAGGGCAGCGGGTGCTGGAATGGGCGCGGCGCATCGTCGGCGACACACGGACGATGCGCGAGGAAATGCGCGCGGCCCGCACCGGCCTGTCGGGCCATCTGCGGCTGGCGGTCATTCCGACGGCCTTGTCCATGGTGCACAAGATCACCGGCCCGTTTCAGGAGCGGCATCCGGACGTGACCTTCTCCGTGATGTCGGCCAATTCCCTGCAGGTCCTCTCCCAGCTTGAAAACCTGGAGATCGACGCCGGCATCACCTACCTGCAGGACGAGCCGCTGGGCCGCGTTACCGCCGTTCCGCTGTATGACGAACGCTTCCATCTCGTCGTTGCCGAGGAGGGACCTTTTGCTGACCGGACCAGCGTGACCTGGCGCGAGGTCAGTCGGTTGAAGCTCTGTCTCCTGTCGCCGGACATGCAGAACCGGCGTATCATCAACAGCCACTTCGAGGACGCCGGCGTCACGCCGGAGGCGATGCTGGAATCCAATTCCATGATCGTGCTGTTCTCGCATGTGACGACGGGGCGGTGGGCGAGCATCATGCCCGGCCATACGGCACGGTCCTTCGGCGCCAATCTCAAGATCATCCCGATCACCGAACCGGAGGCCGTCCACGTCGTTGGTGTCGTGGCGACGCATCGCGAGCCGTTCACGCCGCTTGTTTCAGCCCTCCTGCACGAGGCCCGGCTGTTCTCCGAGAAGGCGGATTGATAGATTTTTTCTATCGATCAACGAAACCGCATTATTGATCGGCCTGATCATCGGTGTCACAGTTCCGCTAATGCTGCGTGCAGGTTTTGAGGAGAAGCTGCACGACACGCGGGCTCTCCAAGAAATCCCGCGGATGCTTGGAATGGGAGGGGAAACCCTTCCGGGAGGTCGATCATGAATGTGCATGTGGCTGCCGATGGCGCGGCCGAACGGGCGGCTTTGATCGCCCGCGAGATGAAATCACTCGAGGGTCCGCTGCTGCCGATCCTGCACGCGGTGCAGGAAGAGTTCGGATACGTGCCGCCGGAGGCGCTTCCTGCAATCGCCGAGGTCCTGAACCTGTCGCGCGCCGAAGTGCATGGGGTGGCGTCCTTCTACCACGACTTCAAGACCCATCCCCAGGGCCGCCACGTTCTCAAGCTCTGTCGCGCCGAAGCCTGCCAGTCTATGGGATCGGACGATCTCGCGACGCAGGCCAAGCGCCTTCTTGGCATCGACTTTCATGAAACCACGGCTGACGGCTCCATCACGCTGGAGCCGGTCTACTGTCTCGGGCTCTGTTCGTGCTCGCCGGCGGCTATGCTCGACGGCGAGGTTCATGGACGGCTGGATGCGGATTGCCTCGGAGAACTCGTTCGGGAGGCCCGCCGATGAGCGTTACCGTTTTCGTTCCGCGCGATGCGGCGGCGCTGGCGCTTGGTGCCGACAAGGTGGCTGCCGCTATTGCTAGCGAGATCGAAGCCCGCGGGCTGGACGTGAAAATCGTGCGCAACGGTTCGCGCGGGATGCATTGGCTGGAACCGCTCGTGGAGGTGCGCACGGATCACGGTCGCGTTGCCTATGGTCCGGTCAAGGCGAAGGATGTCGCCGGGTTGTTTGATGCCGGGTTCCTGTCTGGCGCCGACCATCCGCTGTCGCAGGGCGTGACCGCCGAAATTCCGTTCCTCAAGAGCCAGACGCGCCTGACATTTTCGCGCTGCGGCGTGACCGATCCGCTGTCGATTGAAGATTATCGCCACTACAAGGGCCTGAAGGGTCTGGAACGGGCGATTTCCATGACGCCGGAAGCGATCGTCCAGGAAGTCACCGACAGCGGCCTGCGCGGCCGCGGCGGTGCCGGCTTCCCGACCGGCATCAAGTGGAAGACGGTTCTCGGCGCCAAGGCGGACCAGAAATACATCGTCTGCAACGCCGACGAAGGCGACAGCGGCACATTCGCCGATCGCATGATCATGGAAGGCGACCCCTTCGTCCTCATCGAGGGCATGACGATCGCCGGCATCGCGACGGGCGCCACGCGGGGTTATATCTACACGCGCTCGGAATATCCGCATGCGATCGAGACCATGCGCGCGGCGATCGAAATCGCCCGAAAGGCCGGCATCCTCGGTGCGTCGGTGCTCGGTTCGTCTTACACCTTCGACATGGATGTGCGCGTCGGCGCCGGTGCCTATGTCTGCGGCGAGGAAACGTCGCTGCTGAACTCGCTGGAAGGCAAGCGCGGCATCGTGCGCGCCAAGCCGCCGCTGCCGGCGCTCGAAGGCTTCCTCGGCAAACCGACCGTCGTCAACAACGTCATCTCACTTGCCTCCGTGCCGGTCATCATGGACCGGGGTGCTGCCTTCTACCGGGACTACGGCATGGGCCGCTCGCGCGGCACGATCCCGATCCAGATTGCCGGCAACGTCAAGCATGGCGGTCTCTACGAGACGGCCTTCGGCCTGACGCTCGGCCAGATCGTCGATGAAATCGGCGGTGGCACGGCCACGGGCAGGCCGGTGAAAGCAGTGCAGGTCGGCGGTCCCCTTGGGGCCTACTTCCCGCGCTCCCTGTTCGACACGCCCTTTGACTATGAAGCCTTCGCGGCCAGGGACGGGTTGATCGGCCATGCCGGCGTGACCGTCTTCGACGAGACTGCCGACATGCTGAAGCAGGCACGGTTCGCGATGGAATTCTGCGCAGTGGAAAGCTGTGGCAAGTGCACGCCCTGTCGTATCGGTTCGACCCGCGGCGTTGAAACGGCTGACAAGATCGCGCAAGGGCTGGAGCCCGAAAAGAACAAGGCTCTGCTCGCTGATCTCTGCAACACGATGAAGTTCGGGTCGCTCTGCGCCCTCGGCGGCTTCACGCCCTATCCGGTGATGAGCGCGATGACGCATTTCCCGGAAGATTTCGCGCCGAAGCCGATGGTGGAGGCTGCGGAATGATGGGCCTGTCTGTCGGAATACCCCCCTCTGCCCTGCCGGGCATCTCCCCCACAAGGGGGGAGATCGAAAAGACGAACGGCCGCCTTTCAGCAACAGGCCTATCCATGAGGCTTGTTTTGCAAGGAAGGCGGCTCAGACAATCTCCCCCCTTGTGGGGGAGATGTCGCGAAGCGACAGAGGGGGGTGATTTCGCCCGCCCGGCATCCTACTTCACCAATTTTGCTGCGGAGTAAAACCATGTCCCTTATTGAAGAAATCGACTATGGCACCCCGGCATCGAAGTCGGAAAAGACGGTCACGGTGACGATCGACGGAAACGCCATCACCGTTCCGGAAGGCACGTCGGTCATGCGGGCGGCCATGGAAGCCGGCACGCAAATCCCCAAGCTCTGTGCGACCGACATGGTCGACGCCTTCGGCTCCTGCCGTCTCTGTCTCGTCGAGATCGACGGGCGCAACGGCACGCCGTCATCCTGCACCACGCCGGTTGCCGAGGGCATGGTCGTGCACACCCAGACGGACCGGCTGAAGCAGTTGCGCAAGGGGGTGATGGAGCTCTACATCTCCGACCATCCGCTCGACTGTCTGACCTGTGCGGCCAATGGCGACTGCGAACTGCAGGACATGGCCGGTGCGGTCGGTCTGCGCGACGTGCGCTACGGCTATGAGGGCGACAACCACGTGAAGGCGCGCGACGGCGTGGGCGAGGTCAATGCCCGCTGGATGGCCAAGGACGAAAGCAATCCGTATTTCACGTATGATCCTTCGAAATGCATCGTCTGTTCGCGTTGCGTGCGCGCCTGCGAGGAAGTGCAGGGCACGTTCGCGCTGACGATCGAGGGGCGTGGCTTCGAAAGCCGCGTCTCGCCCGGGATGCACGAGGACTTCCTGTCATCGGAATGCGTCTCCTGCGGCGCCTGCGTGCAGGCCTGTCCGACCGCGACGCTCACCGAAAAATCCGTGATCGAGATCGGCCAGCCGGAGCATTCGGCTGTGACCACCTGCGCCTATTGCGGCGTCGGCTGTTCCTTCAAGGCGGAGATGCGCGGCGAGGAACTGGTGCGCATGGTGCCGTGGAAGGACGGCAAGGCGAACCGCGGCCATTCCTGCGTCAAGGGCCGCTTTGCCTATGGCTACGCGACGCATCGCGACCGCATCCTCAATCCGATGGTGCGCGAGAAGGTGAGCGACCCGTGGCGCGAAGTCAGCTGGGAGGAGGCGTTCTCCCACATCGCGTCCGAGTTCAAGCGGCTGCAGTATCAGTACGGGCGGGAGTCCGTCGGCGGCATCACCTCGTCGCGCTGTACCAATGAAGAGACTTACCTCGTGCAGAAACTGGTGCGCGCCGGCTTCGGCAACAACAATGTCGACACCTGCGCCCGCGTCTGCCATTCCCCGACCGGCTACGGTCTCGGCCAGACCTTCGGCACCTCCGCCGGCACCCAGGATTTCGACAGCGTCGAGCATTCCGACGTTGTGCTCGTCATCGGCGCCAACCCGACCGACGGCCATCCGGTGTTCGGTTCGCGGCTGAAGAAGCGGCTGCGCCAGGGCGCCAAGCTGATCGTCATCGATCCGCGCCGCATCGACCTCGTGCGCACGCCGCATGTCGAAGCGAGCTATCACCTGCCTCTGAAGCCCGGCACCAACGTGGCCGTCGTCACGGCGCTGGCGCATGTCATCGTCACCGAAGGCCTGTTCGACGAGGCCTTCATCCGCGAGCGCTGTGACTGGGACGAGTTCCAGGATTGGGCCGCCTTCGTCGCCGAGCCGCGCCATAGCCCGGAAGAGGTTGAAAAGCTGTCGGGCGTTCCGGCCGATCTCATTCGCGGTGCGGCACGGCTTTATGCCACGGGTGGCAATGGTGCGATCTATTACGGCCTCGGCGTGACGGAACACAGCCAGGGTTCGACCACGGTCATCTCGATTGCCAACCTCGCCATGGCGACCGGCAATATCGGCCGTCCGGGCGTCGGCGTGAACCCGCTGCGTGGTCAGAACAACGTGCAGGGCTCTTGCGACATGGGCTCCTTCCCGCACGAACTGCCGGGCTATCGCCATATCTCCGGCGACGCCACGCGCGAGATCTTCGAAAAGCTCTGGGGCGTGACGCTCAACAACGAGCCGGGCCTGCGCATACCGAACATGCTGGACGCTGCCGTCGAAGGCACGTTCAAGGGCCTCTACATCCAGGGCGAGGACATCCTGCAGTCCGACCCGGACACCAAGCATGTCGCGGCCGGCCTCGCTGCGATGGAATGCGTCGTCGTGCACGACCTGTTCCTGAATGAGACCGCCAACTACGCGCATGTCTTCCTGCCGGGCTCGACCTTCCTCGAGAAGGATGGGACGTTCACCAATGCGGAGCGGCGCATCAACCGCGTGCGCAAGGTGATGAGCCCGAAGAACGGCTATGCCGACTGGGAAGTCACGCAGAAGATGGCGCAGGCCATGGGGCTTGGCTGGAACTATGCGCATCCCTCCGAGATCATGGCGGAGATCGCTGCGACCACGCCGAGCTTCACCAACGTCACCTACGAACTCCTGGACAAGAAGGGGTCGGTCCAGTGGCCGTGCAACGAAAAGTTCCCGGAAGGCTCGCCGGTCATGCATGTCGATGGCTTCGTGCGCGGCCGCGGCAAGTTCATCCGCACGGAATATGTTGCGACGGATGAGAAGACCGGTCCGCGCTTCCCGTTGCTGCTCACCACCGGCCGCATTCTCAGCCAGTACAATGTCGGCGCCCAGACGCGGCGTACCGGCAATGTCGCCTGGCATGCGGAGGACCGTCTGGAAATCCATCCGCACGATGCCGAAAACCGCGGTATCCGCGACGGCGACTGGATCCGGCTTGCCAGCCGCTCCGGCGAGACGTCGCTCAGGGCCCTGATCACAGATCGTGTGGCGCCGGGCGTGGTCTACACCACCTTCCACCATCCGGACACGCAGGCAAACGTCATCACCACCGACTTTTCCGACTGGGCGACCAATTGTCCGGAATACAAGGTGACGGCGGTGCAGGTGTCGCCTTCCAACGGCCCGACCGAATGGCAGCGTGACTATGAGGAGCAGGCGCGGCAGTCCCGCCGGATTGCCGAGAAGATGGAACCGGCGGAGTAGCGATGGCCGCCAAGACCACCCAGTCCGTGCCGGAAACCTTGCGCCGTGGCGGCGCGATGCTCTCCGGCACGCGCACGGTGCCGGAGGAAATGCCGATCGCATTCTCCATCGGCGGGTCTTCGCATGCGGTGATGATGGCCACACCCGACGATCTGGAAGACTTCGCCGTCGGTTTCCTGCTGAACGAGGGCATCATCACGTCGCCCGCAGACATTGCTTCGTTCGAAGTGGTTCCGGCAGGCGAGGGGATCGATCTGCAGATGACGCTGGCCGGCGATCTGACGGAGGAATTCCGGGGTCGCCGCAGGGCGAAGGCCGGGCCGGTCGGCTGCGGCCTGTGCGGCGTGGAATCGATCGAAGAGGCCCTGCAGGAGCCGCCAACGGTCGCTGGCTTATCGCTGTCGCTTTCCAGTCAGGAGATCGTCGAGGCCGTCCGCCTGCTCGATGGTCGGCAGCCTTTGCATGCGCTGACGCGGGCGATGCACGGCGCGGCTTTCTACGTGCCCAGCGAGGGGCTCCTCGCCGTGCGGGAGGATGTCGGCCGCCACAATGCCCTCGACAAGCTTGTCGGCGCGCTGGCACGCGCCAGCGTCGATCCACGCCGGGGCGCGGTCGTCATGACCAGCCGGGTCTCGGTGGAACTGATCCAGAAGGCCGCCGCCGCCGGCAGCCCGTTCATCATTGCCATTTCCGCCCCGACGGCGCTTGCCATCCGGACGGCGGAAAAGGCCGGCATGACCATCATCGCGCTCGTCCGGGGCGAAGAATTCGAAGTCTTCAGCCATCCGGAACGCATCAGGGAAGGAGCGACCGCCCATGTCGCATGATAACAAGCTCGTCCGCATGGCGAACCAGATCGCGACGTTCTTCAAGTCGCAGCCGGCAAGCGAGGCCGCCGACGGCGTCGCCAATCACATCAACAAGTTCTGGGAGCCGCGCATGCGGCGTCAGTTCTTCGAGCTGATCGAGAAGGGCGATGCCGGTTTCGATCCGCTGGTGATCGACGCTTCAGGCAAGATCAACCGCCCGGCTGCCTGATCCGCATGACTGAATACAAGAAGGCCGCCCGCGGGTTTCGCGGACGGCCTTTTGTCATTCGATGACGGATCGATCAGGCGACCATTTCTTCGGCTTCGCTTTCCTTGAACATCTTGGCGAGGTTCAGGAAGCAGATCATGCCTTCTTCGCTGGCGATGATGCCTTCGGAGAAGGACTTGTCGAAGGAGGCCGAGATTTCCGGAACCGGCTGGATCTGGATCGACGGGATCGTCAGGATGTCCGACACGCGGTCGACCAGCATGCCGATGACCATGTTGTGGACTTCGGCGACGACGATGGCGCTGCGCTCGTTGGCGACCGTCGAGGGCATGCCGAGCTTCTTGGCGAGATCGATGATCGGGATCACCGAGCCGCGCAGGTTCATCACGCCGATGACTTCCGGCGGAGAATGCGGGATCGGGGTGGACGGTGCCCAGCCGCGGATTTCGCGGATGGTCGTGGTCTTCACGCAGAATTCCTGGTCATGCAGCCGGAAGGCGATGATTTCCAGATTTTCCGTGCCGAAATTGCTTGGGTTGATTGCCGTCGCCATTAGAACTCTTCCCAGTTGTTGGATGCCAGTGCCGCATTCCCGTTGGTGCGGGCAATCTGTGCCATCAGTTTCCGTGCAGGCGATGCTACCGGTTGGGCATCGGACCGCGCCAATTGCACCCTACCGGAAGAATCTTGCCCAAATCTAAATCCTGCCAGCAGATCGCGCAGAATTTGGGCTTCTCGCGACAGGCCATGGCTTGCCGCGGTGCTTTCTTCCACCATCGCGGCATTCTGCTGGGTGTTCTGGTCCATCTGGTTGACGGCCTTGTTGATCTCCCTGAGACCGGTCGATTGCTCGCGCGCACCTTCGACGATCGCTGCGACATTGGTGTTGATCGCGTTGACCTGGCCGACGATTTCCGTCAGCGCCTTGCCCGTCTCGTCGACCAGCTTCACGCCGTTGGTGACCTGCGACGACGAGTTCGAGATCAGCGTCTTGATCTCCCTGGCGGCATTGGCCGAGCGTTGTGCAAGCTCGCGCACCTCCTGGGCGACGACCGCGAATCCCTTGCCGGCGTCCCCGGCGCGTGCCGCTTCGACGCCCGCGTTCAGTGCCAGAAGGTTGGTCTGGAAGGCTATGTCGTCGATGACCCCGATGATATTGCCGATCTCCTTCGAGGAGGCTTCGATCTCGCCCATGGCCGTGACGGCCTTGCGCACGACCTCCCCGGATTTCTCGGCATGCGACTTGGTGTTGGCCACCAGTTCACCTGCCTCGCGGGCGCGAGTGGCGCTGTCGGTGACCGTCTGGGTGATTTCCTCGAGGGCGGCTGCCGTTTCCTCGATCGCGGCCGCCTGCTGCTCCGTGCGTCGGGCCAGATCGTCGGACGCCGAACGGATTTCCTCGGCGCTGGCGGCGATCGTGTCGGCATTTCCGGCGACCGTGCGCATGGCGTCGCGCAGATGCGAGAGGGAGGTGTTGAAGTCTTCGCGTATCCGTTCGAGGGCCGGCGGGAAGGGAGTTGTCAAGGTATTCGACAGGTCGCCCTTGGCGAGTGCGCCGAGTGCGGATGCCAGGCTTTCGACTGCGTTCACGCGGTCCGTGACATCGGTTGCGAACTTAACGACCTTGAAGACGTTGCCGTTCATGTCGAAAATCGGATTGTAGGATGCCTGGATCCAGACCTCCTTGCCGCCCTTGCCGATACGCTTGAACTCGTCGGCGACATACTGGCCAGCCGCCAGCTTCTGCCAGAAGGCCTCATAGTCGGGCGAACGGACGTAATCGCGGTCGCAAAACATGCTGTGGTGCTTTCCGACGATTTCCTGGCGCGAATAGCCAACGGTATTCAGGAAGTTGTCGTTCGCGTCGAGAATTTCGCCCTTTGGCGTAAACTCGATCACTGCCTGGGCGCGGGAAATCGCGTCGATCTTGCCCGAATTTTCGGCCGCCTTCAGCTTCGCGGCGGTGACGTCACTGGCGATCTTGGTGATCTTGTAGACCTTGCCGCCCGAGAATACGGGATTGTAGGACGCCTGAATCCAGACTTCCCGGCCGTCCTTTGAAAAGCGCTTGTACTCTCCATCATTGCTGCGGCCGTTGCGCAGATTGGACCAGAAGGCTTCATATTCCGCTGATGCCGTATAGGCGGGATCGCAGAACATGCGGTGATGCTTGCCCTTGATCTCCTCAAGCGCATAGCCGAGCGTCTGCAGGAAATTGTCGTTTGCCCAAAGGACAGTTCCGTCCGTCGCGAACTCGATGATGGCTTGTGATTTGCCGATCGCTTTCAGGACGGCTTTTTCGTCCGAACCCATAAAACTCATGTCTGTTCCTTCTCCTCCGTCACGGTGCAATCCGTGAGGAAGCTCGTGAAGCGCGCCTGACCTTTGACGATGCAAGGTCGAGACAGCCGCAGTGCGAGGGGGTGTCTCGATGAGGAGCAGTTCTAAATGGTAAAAATTAATAGATCACAAACACAAGCGCCCAGCCACAGTTTCCGGGGCCGGGTTGGGGAAATCCTAATTTTCTCTTACAGACGGTTCTACACGGCGAATATTAATGCCGCGGTAAGGTTTGACTACAAGATTTCAGGATGCCCGCCGTTAAGTATCCATTCATTTCTGTAAGGTGCTGATAACCATCGCGTCAAAGAAATGCTAACGCCGTCGGATCGCGATCTTAATCTGCGAAGCTTTGTAGAGCCTTTGGCAAGTCACGCGGCCCGGGTTGGCCGATCGAAGATCCTCCGTCCGAACAGGCTTGCCGTCAGCTCCACGAGAATGCGGGCGCTCTTGCCGCGATCGTCGAGAAAGGGGTTGAGCTCGACGAGATCGAGGGAGGCAGTCAGCCCGCTGTCGCACAGTAATTCCATGATCAGATGCGCCTCGCGGAAGGTGGCGCCGCCGGGCACCGTGGTGCCGACGCCGGGTGCGACGTCGGGATCAAGGAAATCGACGTCGAGGCTGACATGCAGGAGACCATTCTCCGCCTCCACCGCGGCGATGATCTGCTTCATGATGCTGCCGACCCCGTGCTCGTCGATCGCGCGCATGTCGAAGACGTTGACACCGTGGTCGGCGATTTCCTCACGCTCGCGTTCATCGACCGACCGGATGCCGACCTGATAGACCCGTGTCGGATCGACCAGCGGACGGCCCGCAGGCAGGATATCGCCAAGGTCGGCCTCGCCGCAGTAGTACGCTACCGGCATGCCGTGAATGTTGCCGGAGGGCGATGTCGCGGGCGAATTGAAATCGGCATGAGCGTCGAGCCATAGCACGAAGAGCGGACGGCCTGTCTCGGCGGCGTGGCGCGCCATGCCGGACACGCTGCCCATGGCAAGGCTGTGATCGCCACCGAGCAGAATCGGCAGCGTGCCGCTTCTGGCCGCGTCATAGGTCGCAGCCTCGATCGCGCGGGTGAAGCCGGCGACTTGGGCATAGTTCTTCGTACCGGCCACCTCTTGAAGATCGTTCACGGGCGACGGCTCGAGATCGCCGGCGTCGATGACTTCATAGCCAAGCTCCGCCAGGGTCTCTTCTATTCCGGCGATCCTGAGTGCGGCGGGACCCATGGCGCAACCTCGTCTGCCGGAGCCTTCCTCCAGCGGAATTCCAATCAGGGTGACGGGCTGCTTCATCTTCGACATGCTGACCTCTTTGATTTGCGTGCCGCCCATTATCGACGGGATTGGTTTCACCAAAAAGACAGAAAACTGTCATTTCGGAACGTCAATCGAGCAGTTTGTCGAACGGGAACTGCCAATTTGGCAGGCGTGCCGCGATCAGTACTCTTTTTCGTAGAAGATGCCGCCGCCGGCCGATCCGTCGCTGCCGGCCTCGCCGCGCAGCTTGACGCCCTTGCCGACATCCAGATTGATGATCGCCTTGCCGCCGGAGCTGCCGCTTTGCTCCAGCTGCAGATAGGTGCGGTTGTTGAGGTATTTGCCCGCCGATACCTCGGCCTGCCCGTCATTGCTCGTCGAAATGTCCAGATCATCGACCCCGAGCCCGGACCGCAGGCTGTCGAACAGCGAGGTTGAACGGCCGCCGGCCAGCTGGTTGACCGCGCTTGCCAGCTGGGCGATCTGCAGCGCCGAAAGCTTCGACATCGACGACCCGAAGATGAGCTGGGCCAATACTTCGTCCTGAGGCAGGGCTGGGCTGGACGAGAACGTGAAATCCGGATCGTTGGCGAATCCGCTTACATCCACGGTGATCGTGTTGGAGTTGACCGAAGACGTCGCCACCATGTTGAGCAACGGGATCAGCCCGCCACCGAAGGTGATGGTGCCCGACGAGAAATCGAGCCGCTTGTTGAGGATCGTCAGGCGCCCGCGCTGCATGGTGAAGCCGCCGGAGACGACCGGTGAGGAGGTCGAGCCCTTGACGGTCAGGTTGCCGCCAAGCTCTGCGTCGATACCGCGACCACGCACGAAGATTTCCCTCGGGGCGGAAATCGCCAGGTCGAGGTTTATGCCCGAGGAAGAGGAGCTGGTGCCGACCTGTCCCTGCTGGCCAATTTCGGAGGCCTGGGCCCGGACGTCTGCCGGAGCGTTGCGATGGTTGACGTTTATCTCCGACAGCGAAGCCGGCAATTTCTGCGGCACGGTGATGGCCGTCTTCTGAAGGCGGACTTCGCCCGACAGCGTCGGAGACCCCACGAGCGGTCCGGTGAGGCTCAGCTTGCCGTCAACGGTGGATGTCACCAGCGTTCCGTTGACGTAGACGGCATTGTCGATCGTCATGCGGATGTCGGCCGGGAAGCCGCTGCCGGATGAAATGCCCACCTCGCCGGTCGCCGACAGCGATCCACCCGTCGCCAGCTTGCCGGACAGCGCGGAAATCGTCGCCTTTTCGCCGGACAGCGAGACATTGGCCGTCAGGTCGTTGAGGACCAGATTGCGGCGGACATCGATGAGTTGTGCGCCCTTTGCACTCAGCGTGCCGGAGACCTGCGGCGAGGAAGCACCTCCCGAAACGGTCAGGTCGACCGAAGCATTGCCGTTCAGCACGAAGCCCTGTTCAGCGAGTTTGGCAGCGAGCAGGGAGAACGGCACCGCGCCGGTCAGCTTGTAGGACAGCGGCCTGTCGCCGCTGATGTTCACGTTGCCGTTGCCGCCGATGTTCAGTCCACCAGGCCCGGAGAGGTCCGTCTGCAGGTCCAGCTTGTTGTTGGCGAAGGTGCCGTTCGCCTTGAGGCCGAAGGCGGGTATGCCCTGCGAGCGGCTGGCGGCGACGGCCGCATTGCCCCAGTTCAACTGGAAATCCACCACCGGCGCGGACAGGGCGCCCTTGGCCGTCAGCTTGCCCGAGATAGTCCCCTCCGCTCCGAGCGTCGGGACGAAGCTGTTGGCGAGGTCCGCCGGCAGGTTGGTGATGTTGGCCTGTACATCGAGACTGGAGCCGACCGATCCGCTGGCGGAAACCGATCCGGAGCCCGTCTTGACGGTCAGATCCTTGAAGCGCGCGGCGCCGTTTTTGACGGTGATGTCCACCGGCTTGGCAAGCGAGAGCGGGATGCCGCGTGGCTTCGCCTGGAAATCGTTGAGCGATACCATCGTGCCGTCCGACGTCGTCAGCCGTCCGTCGGCCTTGAGCGGCGCGTTGTCGTAGGTGCCGAGCAACTTGAAATCTGTGGCCGCGCCCTGCTGGTCGAAGCCGAGGGAGAGGTTCTTGACCTGATTGCTCCCTGACGCCACCGAGCTCGCCTTCACGGTGCCGTTGGCTGCAAGCTGCTCCCCGATCGTCGCGGTCAAATCGACCTTCGGTTCTGCGACGCTTGCCGTTCCGGCCTGCAGTTTCTGACCGTTCGCTGTAACGGAGAGCTTTGTCGTTCCCGATTGGCTGGCGATGTCGACCGTTCCCGATAGGTCACCTGCCGCCTGCTGGCCGGCGAAGGCCGCGAGCAGCGAGACGTCGGGGAAATCGAACCTGATCTTGCCGTCCGGCGTAAAGTCTGCCGACAGTTCAATGGCGCCTTCCAGGTGATTGGGGCCGACATCAGCCGTCAGTTCCGGAAGGTTGATCTTGCCGTCCTTGGAAACGACATTGGCCTTGGCATCGATCCTCTGTCCGTCCAGGTTTCCGCTGGCCGTCAGCGCCGCCTGCGGTGCGTCCGGATCGGCGGTGCCCTTGGCCGAAACGTTGAGGCTTTCAAGCGTCTTGCCGGCCATGGAGACGTTTTCCGCTTCGGCGGAAGCATCGAACTCCAGGGCTGTCAGCGGTCCGGCGAGCGAGCTCTTGAAGCTGACGGAACCGGCAGTGTTGGCGACGAACTTCGACAGTTCGGGGATGCTGCCGGCAATATCCGCCGTCAGCTTGTTGTCGGCGAGCGTGGCGTTGCCGCTGAGATCGAGCACGTCGGACTTGACGATCAGATCGGATAGCGCCACCGAGCCGGGCAGGGTCGCGTCGAAATCGGTGCGGATCTGGATCGTGTCGGAAACCTTGGCAGCCAGCGCGCCCGGCAAGGTGGCAGGGAGAGCGAAGAGTTGAAGGTTGCCGGTCACGCGTCGTTCGGAAATCTGATAGCCGCCATTGACGGTGCCGCCGATCGATGCGCTTTCCAGTTCCGTCCCGTCGAAGCCGACACGGTCGTCGGAGATCTTCAGGGGTGCCGTCAGTTTCAGCGGCGCACGAACGAGGCGCTGCAGGTTTGGATTGGCAAAGGCGGTGCTGCCCACCGACAGCGTCGTCGCCAGCTGACCGGTCCTGCCGGCGACGTCGAAGGACGAGCTTGCCGCAGTGACGGCGATGTCTCCGGCCGAGATCCCGGGCATTGCCACGGATTGCAGGGCCGCCGACACCTTGATGCCGGATGCCGTCGCCGGGCCGGTGACCGAAAGCCGGGCGCTCGTGATCAACGCGCGCAGTTCGCCTTCTGCCAGCGGCCAGCGGAAATCGATCGGACCGGAGACGCCGGAAATGCTGGCCTGGAGGTCGTTCTGACCTGCCGGATCGAGCGCCCCGGATGCGGACAGGCGGAAACTGGCATTCGCGATATCGGACTTGTCGACGGTTATCTTTCCGTTCTCATTAAAGGAACCGGCGACATTGATGTCCGTCTCCCCCGCAAAGAACGTGCGGAACGTTTCCGGCAGCAGGGCGGAAATCTCGCCGCCGCCGGTGAGGCTGACGTCGTGCATGCCGGCGACGGTCTGGTGATGCGTTCCCTTGATTGTCACCAGTTGCTGTCCGTTCGCCGAGCCGCTCAGCGTTCCAGACCAGTCGGACAACGGTCCGCTGCCGTCGAGCGACAGATCGATTGCCGGCTCGCCTGCGATGTTCAGTGCCTTGACGAGGAGGCCGCCCTTCGGCTCGGAGACCGACGCCTTCAGCGTCAGCCGGTTCTCATCCGGTGCGAACAGGATATCGGCGAGCGCCTTCGCGTCCGGCACATCCCGGCGGTTGATGGCCAGGTTCAGGGCAATGCTGTTGCTGTCGGCGGCCGCCGATCCGTCGAGTGTCAGGTCGAAAGGGCGTCCGGTGATATTTTCCGAGAGCGCGATTTCGGGAACCGTCAAACGGTCGACGTCGATCGCGACCGGAAGGGAGAAGCCGCTTGAGTCTGTCTCGGTGGTGTTGCTCTCCGTCGACGCCTTCGGTTGCCTGGTGACTTCAATCCGGTCGGCGGCGACGGTGCGCGCATGGAATTTTCCGCCGAGGAGTTCGAGCGGGGACCAGTTGACGGCGATATTGTCTATGGTCGCAAATGTGCCGTCTTCATCGGAAATGGTGACGTTCTTGACGCGCAGATGGCCGCTCAAGAGCCCGGAAGGATCCGAAATGGCGATCTGACGTTCCGGTGTCGACACCATCGCGGCAACCTTGTCCGCTGCATACTGGGTCAGGGAAGGGACGAAGCCGGCCGCCAGAATGACGGCAACGGCCAGCGCCAAAAGCACAACCAGGCCGATACCGGCATATTTCGTGATCTGGCCAAGGGCGCGAATCAAACTGCTCATCCTCAAGTAAATACAGGCCTAAAACGTCTATAGAAGGGCGTTCGTCCGCTTATCAGAAGGTTTGACCGATGCCGGCATAAATGCCGTACTTCGTGCCGTCAGGATAGGGGTTGAGCGGCACGGCGAAATCGAGGCGTATCGGGCCGAATGGCGTGGCATATCTCAGCCCGATGCCGGCTCCGGTGCGAATGTCCGAGAAGTCCGGATAGAGTTCGCTCGAGACGGTTCCGGCATCGAGGAACGGAACAACACCGATCGTGTCCGTGACACGGATGCGGGCTTCGAAGGAGCCGAGCGCATAGGAGCGGCCGCCAAGCGCATCGCCGTTCGAATTGTACGGCGATATTTCCTGATAGGCATAGCCGCGAACCGAGCCGCCGCCGCCGGCGTAGAACCGTTTGGTAGCTGGTACATGCTCAAGGTTCGAGGTCAGAAGCGAGCCGGCGGAAAGCTTGGCGGCGAAGACGACATTGTCATCGGCGCCGAACGCCTTGTAGCCGGAGATCGACCCTTCGAGCGACAGGTATGGCGACGCGCTCAGGAACTCGTAACCCGGCTCCGCGGAAGCGGAGAAACGATATCCCTCGGTCGGATTCAGCTCGTTGTCGCGGGCATCGCGAACATATTCGAATGGCGTCGCAAAGGTCACGTACTGATTGTTGCCGTAGGCGTCGTCGGTGTCTTCGTAGGACAGCTCCAGACCGCCGGTGAGCGTGTCCTTGTCGGTCAGCTCGTAGGCGATCGAGGTCGTTCCCGTTACCTTGGCCGTGTCGTAGGAGTCGGTGTGCTCCGTCTTGGCCACTAGGCCGGCGGAGAAGGTTGCCTGGGGCACGAATGCGCCCGGCTTCGTGAAGGTGATCCCGGTAGAATAGTCGAGCTGCTTGAAGTCGGTCGTTTCGCCGAGGCGCGAGACCGACCCTTCGATCTTGAGGGCTTCGGCCTCGCCGAACAGATTGCGGTGCCCCCAGTAGCCGGTAAGGCCGAACCCGTCTGTGGTCGAGTATTCGGCGCCGAAGCCGAAATAGCGATGCTTGCCCTCCGAGACCTCGATCTTGACCGGAATCTGGCCGGCGCCATTGAGGGTGTCGTCTTCCTTGACGGTGACGCTCGAAAAGACGGAAAGCTTTCGAAGCCGTTCGCTGGCGGCCTTGAGTTGCTCCGGCGAATAGGGCTTGCCCTCGTTCAGGCGGGAATAGCGGCGGATGAAATCGGGATCCACTGTCTTCTGCCCGTTGACGCTGACAGGTCCAAGCGGTGCGATGGGACCGCTCTCTGCTCCGATGGTGATATCGACGAGATCCGTGTCATGGTCGGCGACCACGGCCCGCTGCGTCAGTCGCGCCAGGGGGCGGCCTTCGGCCTTCAGGTCCTGGACAACCTTCTCCGCAGCCTTGAGGATGACCAGTGAGCTCGCGTCACCTCCCGGCACTAGATCGTAGTTGGCAGGATCGAGCCTCTGCGCATCGCCTTCAAAGGCAACCTTGCCGATCTTGAATACGGGGCCGGGGTCCACGGAGATGACGACTTTCGGAGTTGACGTTCGATCGAATGATTCCGTCGGTCCGATCTGGTCGATGTCGCGGCCGTTGATGGTGACGGTGACGACGCCGCCATAGCGGGCGTTTTCATAAAGAGCCGCGACCAGGCGGTCGCGATCGTCGCGCGCCTTGACGATGAGGCCGAGATCGCCGGAAACCGGAGTATCCTTGTCCTGAACGAGAAGCGAGCTTTCCTCAAGCGTCTCTTTCAGGTCCTTGTCGGAGGATGTCAGCGTGAGTTCGACGTCATACTTGACCGGATCGACGACATCGACCGATTTATCCTTGGAACCCCAAAGATGGATGCCGAAGAGTTCAAAGGCTGAGGCAGCAGGGGGCAGGGCCGAAAATATCAAAAGCGCCGTCGTCGCGACGACCATCGGCCGGTGGCGTGACAACGCAAAACTCATTCTATGTCCGCTCGGTCTCTTCAACATTGGTACAGACATTGTCTCAGACCGATACGATCCAGGCAACAGTCAACTGCCTTCAGAGCTGCGGTTTCGACCATAAATTTCCGGAAGCGTCAGACGGCAGACACACTTGCCGCGTCGATCGGAGCACGTTCCGAATGCGAGAATCATTGGGAAGCCGCGGTCAACGCTGCCCCAAAAATGCGAAGGCGCACCGGTTGGGTGCGCCTTGCCTGGATTGATTAACGGTAGCCAGCCGGGCAATCGTCGACATAACGGCGGCCGTAACGGTCGCGGTAGTAGCACTTGCCGGGTTCGTTCGCCGAACCGATGACAGCGCCAGCGACGCCACCGATTGCAGCGCCAACGGCTGCGCCGCGGACGTTACCGGTCGCCAGACCACCGATGACAGCGCCGGAAGCAGCGCCGATGCCGGCTCCCTTTTCGGTCTGGGTGCAGCTTGCGACGGACAAGCCGACAAGAATCAGAACAATTGCCTTTTTCATCTACTCTCTCCAAATTTTGTCAGCCGCTTGATCCGCTGGACCGGAAGGCGGCTTCTGCTCCCGGGTCCCTGTTTCCCGCCAACGCCCCACGGCGAAATCGGGTATTACGCAACTTTGTATGCCGGTCTTGACCTAAACTTCGAGCTGATCGCCTGTCCCGTTGTCCAAGATTGTCGCGATCATTGATGTGGCGGGCTCAGAGTATTTCAATACGCATGCAAGTTGAAGGCTCACCACATAAATAAAAAGAACGAACGTTTGTTCCCCGGCTCATTAAATAAAATTAATCCCGCCAGCATTGGCCCGGCGCGCTTTTGTCATCGGTCCAGCACCGGGCAGCCATAGTGGTTGGCAAACGCGATCTGGCGCCAGCGATTGTTCAGACGTCCGCCGATCACGATTGCCCGCTTCGAGACGGATGCCACTTCCGGAAAACGATAGCCGTATCGTTTAGCCTTTTCCTTCGCGAGACTGATTTCGCAACGCATCCGTCCACGTGATTCGTCGGTCGTTTTGCCGCCGAGCTGGCTGGAGCTCGTGTCGCCGTCGTATTCGGTCCTGTTTCTTGTAACCTGGCCGCCCGAGGTGATGACTGTGCCCTCGGCAAACGATGCCGCAGGCATGGCAAGGAAGCCGCCAATGGCGATGCTTGCCGCGATTATGGTCGTGAATGCCTTGCCGTACATGAAACACTCCGGGTCAGATTGACGATCCTCGCTTACACTTGCGCATCTTATAGGGACGTTTCGATGAACGCCAACAAAACCGCCCGTTCATCTCGCATTCATTTTTCCAAGCGACTCTGTTTTTGATTTGCATCAAGGCCGCAGGTGAATCGCCCGGATATTGAAAGGTCCGGCAGCCCCGTTTCAGCCGGTGGGCCCAATCGACGCAGTGCGCCGTGGGTGGCACGAAAAAAGGTTGACGATTGGAATGATTCAAAAGAAAACGGTTCCACCTGTCTGGAGATAATGATGGATTTCGAGAACTACTTTCAGAGCGAACTCGCCGGCCTTCACGAAGAAGGACGCTATCGCGTGTTCGCCGACCTGAAGCGCAACAGCGGGCAGTTTCCGCGCGCCACCCGCTTCACGGACAAGGGTGAGCAGCAGGTTACCGTCTGGTGTTCCAACGATTATCTCGGCATGGGGCAGAATCCCAAGGTGATCGAAGCCATGAAAACGGCCATCGATCACTGTGGCGCGGGTGCTGGCGGCACCCGGAATATCTCTGGAACCAATCACTATCACGTGCTGCTGGAGCGCGAGCTTGCCGATCTGCACGGCAAGGAATCGGCGCTGATCTTCACGTCCGGCTATGTGTCCAACTGGGCGGCTCTCGGAACCCTCTGTTCCAAGATCCCGGGAATGATCGTGTTCTCGGATGCACTGAACCACGCCTCGATGATCGAAGGCATTCGCCATTCGCGTTGCGAGCGGGTGATCTGGAAGCACAACGACGTCAAGGATCTGGAAGCGAAGCTCGCGGCCGCCGATCCGAAGGCGCCGAAGATGATCGCTTTCGAATCAGTCTATTCGATGGACGGCGATATCGCGCCGATCAAGGAAATCTGCGACATCGCCGACAAGTATGGCGCGATGACCTACCTTGATGAAGTGCATGCCGTCGGCATGTATGGTCCGCGTGGCGGCGGCGTCGCCGAACGCGAAGGCCTTATGGATCGCCTGACGGTCATCGAAGGCACGCTAGGCAAGGCGTTCGGCGTCATGGGCGGCTATATCACCGGCTCGACCGCGCTTTGCGATTTCGTCCGCTCGTTCTCGTCCGGCTTCATCTTCACCACGGCGCTGCCGCCGGCACTGGCCGCCGGTGCCATTGCCTCGATCCAGCATCTGAAGGTTTCGCAGGACGAGCGCCGTGCGCATCAGGAGCGCGTCCGCCGGATGCGTTCGCTGCTCGACGCCCGCGGTATCCCGCACATGCCCAATCCGAGCCATATCGTGCCGGTCATGGTCGGCGATGCCGCCAAGTGCAAGTGGATCTCCGATATCCTGCTCGACAACTACGGCATCTATGTCCAGCCGATCAATTATCCGACTGTGCCGCGCAAGACCGAGCGCCTGCGCTTCACGCCGACACCGCTGCATTCCGACGAGGACCTGAACCATCTGGTCGGCGCATTGCACGATCTCTGGTCGCAGTGTGCGCTGGCACGCGCCGTCGCCTGATCTGACATAACTCTGCTTGAATTTCGGTGCGGGTCATTTCTAAATGGCCCGCACTTTTTTGTTTTGTATTACGAAGGACTGTTTCATGTCGCTTGAAAGCCGCCTCAACCGCGTCATCGATGCCGCTATTTCCGGCGAGACGATCGTCGGAGCCGTGGTGCTGGTGCACCAGAATGGAAGCCCGGTCTATGAGCGAACCGCCGGCTATGCCGACCGGGAGAGCGACAAGGCCACGACGACGGACACGATATTCCGGATGGCCTCGGTGACGAAGCCGCTGGTGGCGGCCACCGCGCTCGCATTGGTCGAAAAGGGTAAGCTGGCGCTTGATGCGCGCGTCTCGGCTTACCTTCCCTGGTTTCATCCGAAGCTTACCGATGGCACCGAACCGGAGATCACCATCCATCACCTGCTGACCCATACATCGGGCCTTGCCTATGATTCGTCGCTTGAGGAGCTGCCCTTGGATGACCGGATCAACCAGGGTCTGCTCGATACCGATCTCGACTTCGAGACGAATTTCTCGCGCGTCAACCGCCGCCCGCTCGGCTTCGCGCCGGGGACCGGCTGGATGTATTCCTACGCGACCGATATTCTCGGCGCGGCGATCGCGACTGTGTCGGGGAGCACGCTTGAAGAGGCCGTCGTCGAGCATGTCTGCGGACCGCTTGGCATGCCTGACACGCGGTTCCGAGTCGTCGACATGGAGCGTCTTGCGACGGCCTATGCCGACCAGCGTCCGCGCCCGATGCCGATGACCGATCCGCAATGGCTTTCGAATGCGGAGGGGGCGTCGTTCAACTTCTCCCCGTCACGGATCTTCAATCCGACCGCGTTTCAGTCCGGTGGCGCCGGCATGGCCGGCACTGCTCCTGATTTCATGCAGTTCCTGGATGCCCTTCAGAAAGGTGGGGATCCGATCCTTTCTTCCGAGATGACGGTGAAGGGGCTCTCGAACCAGATCGGCAAGCATCTTCACAGCCCCGGCGTGAAGTTCGGCTATTTCGGTTCTGTCACGGTGAACCCTGAAGCGGCGGAAAGCTGCGTGCCGGCCGGAACGGTGAAATGGGGCGGCGTATACGGCAACAGCTGGCTTCTCGACCCGTCAAACGGCATCAGTCTTGTCGCCTATAGCAATACGGCGCTGGAAGGCTGCACCGGGGCGTTTCCGAACGATCTGGTGAAGGCGCTTTACGCGGCCTGATTTCCATTAAAGGCTGGCGATGATCTCGGCAGCCGTCCGCCTGGCCTCGGCGTCGGCGGCAAACACGTCCTCGATCGATGCGGCCGGCGAAATCGATGAGAGGCGCTCCATTGCGGCCTCGGCGATGTCCGCCATCTGCAGGAAGCGGATCCGGCCATCGACGAAGGCCTCGAATGCCGTTTCTTCGGCCGCGTTCATGACACAGCCCTGCAGTCCGCCGCGCTGCATAGCGAGACGTGCCAGACGCAGGGCGGGGAAGCGCTCCTCGTCCGGAGCCTCGAAATCCAGGCGGCCGATCTTGGCGAAGTTCAGCCGGTCCACGTTGAGCGGCGAGCGGGCCGGATAGGTCAGCGCATAGCCGATGGCGGTGCGCATATCCGGAACGCCGAGCTGGGCGAGCACGGAGCCGTCGGTATATCCGACCATCGAGTGGACGATCGACTGCGGGTGGACGACGACCTCGATCTGCTCCGGCGTGGCGGCGAAGAGATGCTGCGCCTCGATCATTTCCAGCGCCTTGTTGAACATCGAGGCGCTGCCGATGGAAATCTTCAGGCCCATCGACCAGTTGGGGTGGGCGCGGGCGGTTTCCACCGTGACATTGGCCATCTCGTCGCGTGACCATGTGCGGAAGGGTCCGCCGGACGCCGTCAGGATGATCCGCTCCAGGGCATGGCGCTGATGCTCCTCCAGCGTCTGGAAGATCGCGCTGTGCTCGCTGTCGACCGGGATCAGTTTGCCGCCGCCGCGCCTGACAGCCTCGACGAAGAGCGGACCGGCGGAGACGAGGCATTCCTTGTTGGCGAGCGCAATATCCGCCCCGCGCTCGGCGGCGGTGAGCGTCGGGGCAAGCCCCGCGGTGCCGACGATCGCGGCCATCACCCAGTCCGCTTCCATCGCGGCTGCCTCGGCCAGGCCGCTGGCGCCGGCTGCGACGGTGACGCCGGTGCCGGCCAGCGCGTCCTTCAGCTCCTGATAGCGCGTCTCGTCGGCCGTGACCGCCAGCCTTGCGCCGGTGTTTCTTGCCTGCTCGGCCAGCAGGGCGATGTTGCCGTTGCCCGTCAACGCCATCACGTCGAAACGCTCGCGCCCGCCAAGCTGGCCGATGACATCAAGCGTGCTGACGCCGATGGAGCCGGTGGAGCCGAGGATCGTGACGGATTTTCGTGTCATTGCGCGCCGTTCTTTTTCCGTTTGCGCTGCTCTACAATTCCTGAGTAGCGCCAGCAAGAGGCGAACCGAAATCAGCTTGTCGCATCCGGCATTCGCGCCGATCGGCCGAGCATCGTCGAACGCAGGAGCGGAAGCATGTCGTCGAGGCTCGCGCAGGCCGTGGCACCGATCCTGTTGATGTCGTCGGCGACCTCCACCGGAAGCCCGGAATTCGAATCCGCTGGAATTTCATTCAACCGGCCGCCAACCATGACCGGGATAGAAAGCCCGCGCGCCTTCACGGCGTCGAGGACACTTTTGGTGTAGCGCAGAGCCAGGCCGTTGTAGGTACTGATCGCAATCAGGTCCGCGCCTTGCGAGATGGCCCTTTCGACGAGCATTTCCGGATCGACCGCGACGCCGCCGTCGGCAATCTGCACACCGAGGCCGGCAAGCGCCTTTTCCACCAGATATTTCCCGTGCTCATGGACATCCGAGGTCCCCACGCAGACCTTCAGCCTCTCGAAGCCTTCGTTGCCGACCTGGTTCGCGGCGACCCAGTGTCCGGCTTTGTCGTCCAGCTCACGCGCCCATTCCGCCAGAACCAATGCTGATCTTCGGTCACGTCCCAAGCGCTGTGCGCCAGGGCCGAACAGGGCTTCGATCCGCCTCGGGCCGAGACGGCGGATTGCCAGCATCAGCGCTGCCGGGTCCGTCGTATCGATCCCCAGGTTTTCAAGCCCGGTCAGCAGGTTCTCGGCAAACTGACGCGCGCCGGCGACGAGCCTGTCGGAAAGCGCTTCCACCGTCTGCCAGTCGACAACAGCCTCGTGAAAATGTGCGTGCTCTTTCAGGCGGCCTGCAAATTCCTGTGCGGCGATGATTTCGTCGGTATCCGGAATGCGCCGGTTCTCGGTGACCGGGACCGGGTTGATCGCATGACCGCTTGGCCATCGGCGCAACGACAGGATGTCCGCCATGAGATAGTTGGACAGGCTGGCAAAATTGGCCGCGTCGCTCGACTGGTAGCTGACCGTATTGCCGAAGATCATGGTGCCGACGCTGTCGCTCAGACGGGTCAGGCCGCAATGGAATGCCATGCGTGACAGGGGATCGGAGAAATGGTGGCCATAGCAATGGGAGAGCCGGCTTCCGATCAGTGTTTCGACGATGTGCTTTTCCACGATCACCATGCCGAGGCTGCAGCACATGTCGAGAAACAGGCCGGCGAAACCGTCGTCGAGATTGGAATGCACGATAATTTCGGCGTCCTGAGCCGCGATCAATCCGAGCGCCGTCACGGTTGCTTCGGTCGTCGCCACGTCGTCGTCCCAGTATGGCAGGCGGAATGTGAAGTACTGTCCGAGATTGCCGAGGGCGGTTGCGCCGGCGGCGATGGCGGCCTTGACATTGTCCAGCGCACCGGGGAGTCCGAGCATGAAGTCGCCGAAATGGCAGGCGGCACCGGTCGCATCCGTGATGCGGGCGAAGTCATCCGGTCCGCTGAGGACGATGCCGGTGCCGCGGCCGGCATTCGCTCGTCGGTCGACGGGATAGCCCATCGACCAGTCCAGTGTGATGCCAAAGCGGTCGACCGTGACACCGCCCGCCGCGCAGGCATCCCGAACTTCCCCCATGGCCGCAAGTGTGCGCTCGATGCTGCGAAAGCCGATGTGGGCGTGCTGGGTGATGACGCCGTTGCTGATGGCGTGACGCTTGTAAGCCGCCTCGGAGGGAAAGCCGGTCTCCTGCATGAACCGGCTTTGTCCCAGCCGCCAGACAGAGGCGAGCTTACGGCCTTCCTCCATGAGGTCGGCGCCGGATCGCATGGTCCTGGCGCTGAGCTCATCGCGGGTGGGGGCAGGAGAACCTGCGATCATAGCACCACGGCTCCGTCCTGATCGACTTTCAGGACGGTCAGCCTGCCGGTCTTGTAGGCGCCGGTGTCGATGCCGATTCGGCCCTCGGCGAATGTCGGCTCCGGTGCCGGCGTATGGCCGTGAACCACCGTCAGTCCCGGCAATTGCGGTCCAAGCGTCAGGAACGGTTCCCTGATCCAGAAGAGGTCCTCGTCGGCCTGCTCGGCGAGCGGCTTGCCGGGAACGATGCCGGCATGGGTGAAAAGGTAGGGTGCCGACGAGACGCAGATCGGCAGGGATCGCATGAAGTCGAGATGGCTCTGCGGCAGGACGTCATTGAGGACGGTGCGCAAGGCGTGACCGGTGCCGTCCATGTCCAGATATTTGTAGGGATCGACGCCGTAGGAGGCGACGGTCTCCGTCCCGCCCCATTGGAGCCAGGCGCCATTACCCTCGATGCCGGCGAGAAACGCCAGCATGATGGCTTCGTGGTTGCCGGTAAGGCAGATGCGGTCAAAACCTTCCGGCGGCGTGTTCATGAGGTGCTCGATAACGCCGTATGAGTGCGGACCACGGTCGATATAGTCGCCAAGCATGATGATCAGCTTCCGGCCGTGAGTCTTGCTGCTCTTGCGCATGCGCTCCTCGGCGCCGAGAAGCAGGTCGAGATGGCCGTGCACATCTCCAACGGCAAAGATTTCGTCGTATTCGTCGCGGCCGACGATCAGGCGGTGCCTACCCATGGAATGTCCTGGCTTATGCGCTGGTTGTTTACGCGGAGGCGGGTGATACGGGATCGCGCTTGAAGCCCTCGCTGGCGATCATCAACTGCCTTGTATAGTCGGCCTGAAACTCACGGCTTTCAAGAGCTGAGGCATCCAGCATCTCGACAACTTCGCCGCCGCGCATGACGGCCAGCCGTCCGCACATGTGATTGATGACGGCGAGGTCGTGGCTGACCATGACGAAGGTGAGATTGCGATCGGCGCGCGCCTGTTCGAGCAGGTTGAGGATTTCCGCCTGGATGGAGGCATCCAGCGCGGACGTCGGCTCATCAAGCAGCAATATCTTCGGTTCGACGATCAGCGCACGGGCAATGGCGATGCGCTGGCGCTGGCCGCCGGAGAGCTGGTGCGAATAGCGGAAGCGGAAGCCGGAGCCGAGCCCGACTTCGTCGAGCGCGCGGCGGATGCGCGTTTCGGCGTCGCCAAAGCCGTGGACGACGAGCGGTTCAAGCAGCAGCCGGTCGACCGTCTGGCGCGGATGCAGCGAGCCGTAAGGGTCCTGAAAGACCATCTGCACCGTGCGGTAGAATTCCTTGTCGCGGCGCTTCGGGCCGTATCGACGTCCGTTGACGGTGAGGGTGCCGCGGTCGAAATGGGTGAGCCCGGAGACGGCGCGAAGCAGCGTCGATTTCCCGGAGCCGGATTCGCCGACAATGCCGAAGGATTCGCCCTCGCGGACCGACAGGTTGACATTGTCGAGCGCGCGATGGCCGGAGAAACTGACGGTCATGTCGCTGATGGTGATGGCGTCTGTCATTGGCTCCACTCCACCTGACGCTGGAGGACGGGCAGGGGATGGCGGTCGTTGCCGATCTGCGGCAGGCAGTTCAGGAGACCCTGCGTGTATGGGTGCTTTGCCTCTCCGAGCGCGGAGGACGACAGCTCCTCGACCACCTTGCCGGCATACATGACAAGGACGCGGTCGCAAAAGGTGGTGACCAGACGCAGATCGTGCGAGATGAAGATCAGCCCCATGCCGCGTTCGGCGACCAGCTTGTCGAGGATGGCGAGCACGTCGAGCTGGACGGTGACATCGAGCGCCGAAGTGGGTTCGTCGGCAATCAGCAATTCCGGGCCGGTAACTAGCATCATGGCGATCATGATGCGCTGGCCCATGCCGCCCGAGACCTCGTGCGGATGCAGCTTGAAGACGCGCTCGGGATCGCGGATCTGCACGGCTTCCAGCATGTCGAGTGAGCGTCGTCGCGCCTCGGCCTTGCTGATTTTCTCGTGCGCCAACAAGGTCTCGATGATCTGCTTGCCGATCGGCATGACCGGGTTCAGCGAGTATTTCGGATCCTGCAGGATCATCGAAATGCGCTTTCCCCTGAGGCTTCGGCGCAAGGCGGGCGGCGCTTCGAGAAGGTCGATGCCGTCGAAATTCAGCCGGTTGGCGGTGATCTTCGCATGCGGCGGCGTCAGGCCCATGATGGCGCGGCCGGTCTGCGACTTGCCGGAACCCGATTCGCCGACGATGCCGAGCCGTTCCCGTCCGAGCGTGAAAGATACGCCGCGCACGGCATTCACTTCGCCGGTGCGGGTGGGGAAGGTGACGCGCAGGTCGTCGACTTCGAGGAGATTGCTCATTGGCCGGCCTCCTTGGGATCAAGCGCATCGCGCAGGCCGTCGCCGAGAAGGTTGAAGCCGAGGCTGACGATGAGGATGGCGACGCCTGGGGCGGCTGCGACCCACCACTGGTCGAGAATGAAACGGCGGCCGTCGGCGATCATCGCGCCCCATTCCGGCAGTGGCGGCTGGGCGCCGAGGCCGAGAAAGCCAAGGCCGGCGGCCGTCAGGATGATGCCGGCCATGTCGAGCGTGACACGCACGATCAGTGAAGACATGCAGAGCGGCATGACATGGCGGATAACGATGCGGGTGGGCGACGCACCCATCAGCTTGACCGCCGAGATGAAGTCCGAGTTGCGGAAGGTCAGGGTTTCGGCCCGGGCGATGCGGGCATAGGGCGGCCAGGAGGTGACCGCGATGGCCAGGATGGCGTTCTCGATGCCGGGGCCGAGGGCTGCAACCAGCGCCAGCGCCAGCACCAGCTTGGGAAAGGCGAGGAAGATGTCGGTGATGCGCATCAGCACGGCATCGATCCAGCCGCCGGCATAGCCCGCCATGGTGCCGATGATGAGGCCGATGGGGGCGGCGATGATGGCCGCCAGCGACACGACGAGCAGCGTCAGTCGCGAGCCGTAGATGAGGCGCGAGAGAATATCCCGGCCCTGGCCGTCGGTGCCTAGCCAATGTTCGGCGTTCGGCGCCAGCAGCCGGGCGTTCTTCAGGTCGCCGACGACCGGCGAATAGGGTGCCAGAAGATCCGCGAAGGCGGCGACGAACAGGAGGCCGATCAGGATCCACATGCCGACGACGGCGAGCCTGTTGGCGGAAAACTGCCGCCAGATGACGTAGGAGCGGCCGAGCCTTGCCTGCAGGCGCGTCTGTGGCCTGTCGGAGAGCAGCCAATCCCGTCGGCTGAGTTTTGGTGTCGAGGCGGTGACGGTCATCGGCTTCTCGTCCTCGGATCAAGCGTGCGGTAGAGAATGTCGGTGAAGAGATTGATGGCGATGAACACCGAGCCGACGACGATGGTGCCGCCGAGCACGGCGTTCATGTCGGCATTCTGCAGCGAACTGGTGATGTATTGCCCGAGGCCCGGCCAGGAGAAGATCGTTTCCGTCAGCACGGAGCCTTCCAGCAGGCCGGCATAGGAGAGCGCGATCACGGTGACGAGCGGCACGGCGGCGTTGCGCAACGCATGGAACCAGATGATGCGGCTTTCCGAGATGCCCTTGGCGCGAGCGGCGACGATATATTCCTGGCTCAGTTCATTGAGCATGAAGGAACGCGTCATGCGGCTGATATAGGCGAGCGAGAAATAGCCGAGCAGGCCCGCCGGCAGGATGATGTGACGCATCACGTCGGCGAGAACCTCCCAGTTTCGCTGAAGGATGGCGTCGATGATGTAGAAGCCGGTCTGCGGCGTGAAGGTATATTCATAGACGATGTCGATGCGGCCGGGATAGGAGACCCAGCGAAGCTTGGCGTAGAACAGCACCAGCGCAATCAGGCCCAGCCAGAAGACCGGCACGGAATAGCCAATGAGGCCGACGACGCGTACGATCTGGTCGGCAAGGCTGCCGCGCTTGACGGCGGCAAGCACGCCGAGCGGAATGCCGGTAATGGTCCCGATGATGGTCCCGAGCGTTGCCAGTTCGATCGTCGCCGGGAAGACGCGCTTGATGTCTTCCATCACCGGATGGGTGGTGAGCACGGATGTGCCGAAATCGCCTGTCAGGGCCTTCTGCACGTAGATCATGAACTGTTGATAGAGCGGCAGGTCGAGGCCGAGTTCTGCGCGCACACGGGCGATTGCAGAGGCCGGCGCGCGGTCGCCGAGGATCGCCAGAACCGGATCCACCGGGATGACGCGGCCGATGAAGAAGGTGACCGCCAGCAGGCCGAGATAGGTGGTGACGAGGGTCACCAGAAAGCGGATGACGGGCATGATGTAGCTGGAAGCGCGGGCGGTCGCCCGCCGCGCTTCACTGGTTTGATCGATGGAGGTCAATGGCATTGTCCCTTTCGCAGGGATTACTGCTTGGTGACCGTATCGAGATAGTTGGTGTCGAAGGTCGGGCCGAGCTTGTAGCCGCCGAGGTTCGACCGGTAAGCCGCGACTTCCGTTTCCTGCCACATGATCACGAACGGACCTTCCTCAAGCACCTTCTTCTGCAGGTCCTTGTACATGTCCGCACGCTTCGCGGTGTCCTTCTCCACAAGCGCTTCCTGGGCTTCCTTCGTCAGGTCAGGGCGGTCCCAGGCGTTGCGCCAGGACAGTGTCTTGGTCTTGGACTCGTCGGAGTTGTCGAGGTTCGACGTGAAGGTGTCGGCGTTGGAGTTCGGATCCCAATAATCGGTTCCCCACTGCCCGATATAGATGTCGTGGTTGCGGGCGCGGTATTTGGTCAGCGTCTGCTTTCCGTCGCCGGGAATGATCTCCAGCTTGACGCCGCCTTCGGCAAAGGTCTGCTGCAGCGCTTCGCCAACAGAGCTGACCGGCGGGTTGTTGCGTACGTCCATCGTCACGGAGAAGCCGTCCGGATAGCCGGCCTTGGCGATCAGTTCCTTGGCCTTTGCGGGGTCGAACTTGTAGGGGTTTTCGTCCAGTGCGCCGAACATGCCGCTCGGCAGGAAGGTCTGGTGCGTGGTGCCGATATACTTGATCAGCGTCGATTCCAGCGCTTCATAGTCGACGAGGTATTTCATCGCCTCGCGCACTTCGGGCTTGGCGAGGATCTCGTTCTTCTGGTTGAGGCTGAAGTAGTAGACCGTGCCCTTCGGCGCCGAGACCGTCTTGATGTCCGGGTTCGAGGCGATCGCGTCGAGATCCTGCGGCTGCAGCTTGCGGGCGACATCAATGTCGCCGTTCTCGAGCGCCAGGCGCTCGCCGGCGCTTTCCGGCATATGGCGGTAGATCACGTGCGCCATCGCCGGCTTTTCGCCGAAGTAATTTTCGTTGCGGTCGAGCACGATCACTTCGTTGGCGCGCCAGTCGCGGATGGTGAAGGGGCCGGAGCCGGCATAATGGGTCTTCATCCATTCATTGCCGTAATCATTGTCGAACTTGTATTCGTCGGACGGCGTGACGCTGGCGACATGTTCCATCACGACCTTCTTGTCGACGACGGAAGCGACAGTCGCGGTCAGGCAGTTCAGCACGAAGCTCGGCGCATAGGCCTTGTCGGTGGTGAAGGTGAAGGTCGTTTCGTCGACGGCCTTGGCCATCTCCGTCACGTTATCGCCGGTCAGGCCGAACTGCTGCAGGATAAAGGCGGGGTTCTTGTTGAGCTTGACGGCGCGTTCGAAGGACCAGGCGACGTCTTCGGCGGTAATCGGGTTGCCGGAGGCGAATTTCAGGCCGGGCTTCAGCTTGAAGGTGAAGGTCTTGCCGTCGTCGGAGACGGTCCAGCTCTCGGCGATCGAGGGTTTGACTTCCGAGGTATTTTCCGTGTTGAGGCTGATCAGCGTGTTGTAGCTGTTGCCGTTGATTTCGCCCATCGTGATTTCAAAGGCTTCGGCGGGGTCGAGCGTGATGACGTCGTCGATCGCCCAGCCGATCACGAGCGTGTCTTTAGGTGTCTCGGCGAAGGCCTGCGGCGTGGAGGCGACGAGAAGGCCTAAGGCCGCGCCGGCGGAAAGCATGCGGAAGTGCTTGTTGAACGTGGACATGATCGTCATTGCGATTTCCCCTTTTTTGATTTTTGAATTCTTGCCGTGTGCCGGTTGTCAGGCTTCCTTCCAGGCGGATTTCAGCACCCTCAACCAGTTGTCCCTGCAGATTTTTGCCAATTCTTCCCCGTTAAGGCCCAACTTTTCAAGAGCCAAAATCAGAACCTGATTTCCCGCTGCGTCGTGAATGGCATCGGGCACCAGCGCACCGTCGAAGTCCGATCCGAGTGCCACGCAGCCGATGCCCATGCGCTCCAGCATGTGCTCTATATGGCGCGCCATGTCCGAGATCGGCGTGTCGCCGTCGGCGGCGGCATCGGGGCGAAGCATGGCGACGGCGTAATTGAGCCCGACCAGGCCGCCGCTCTCCTTGACGGCGTCCATCTGCCTGTCCGTCAGGTTTCGGGCGACCGGCGTGATGGCATGCACGTTGGAGTGGCTAACGATCAGCGGCTGGTCGGTGGTTTTCGCCACGTCCCAGAAACCAGCTTCGGTGATGTGGGCAAGGTCGATGGCAATGCCCAGCCGGTTGCAGGTCTTGATGAGATCGAAACCGGCCTCGGTCAGGCCCGGTCCGCAATCAGGGTCGGCAGGAAAGGAGAACGGTACGCCGTGGCCGAAGACGTTGTTGCGGCTCCATACCGGACCGAGCGAGCGAAGGCCCGCCGCATAAAAGGTCTCAAGGGCGGCGAGATCCGGGCCGATCGCCTCGCAGCCTTCCATGTGCAGGACGGCGGCGAAGACGCTGGCGTCCATGGCCTGGCGGATGTCTCCGGTGGAACGGCAGAGCTTCCAGCCGCCGGCGCGGTCAAGCTGGAAGGCGATTGCAGCAAACTCCAAAGCGATGTCGAGCGACGGGCTGTGCTCCAGAGGCGCGGCAAGCGGCGTGGCGTAATGGCCGTTGGCATCCGGGGCGAACTGCATCGGTCCTTCCGACGGAATGTAGATCGCGCAGAGCCCGCCTGCGAGCCCGCCCTTGCGGGCACGGGGCGCATCGATGTGTCCCTTGTCCGTGCCGTCAATGAACTCCGCTATCGGGTCGCCGCCATCCTTTCGCGTCTTCCAAAGCCGCAAAAGTACGTCGTTGTGACCGTCGAATACCAGTTCCATGTCATGACTTTCACAGTGGAAGGGGTGCGGAAGAGGCCGGGCCGGCAGGGGAGCCGGACGGGATATTCGTGTACGAGCGGTCTCACTCTAGAGCGACCATCGCAAACTGCGCAAGCCAAAAAGGCGGATGGGGTGATGCGTGGAGGGAATGGTGCCGAGCGATGGGCGGATGCCTTCGCGTTCGCACTGAAAGACATGGGTTGTTCTGAAAATTGGTGATCCCGACGCGATTCGAACGCGTGACCTACAGATTAGGAATCTGTCGCTCTATCCTGCTGAGCTACGGGACCACTTGCGTTCATCCATACAAAAGCGAAGGCCACAAGCCAAGTCCGAAAACGGACTAATCGGACCTGGCAATAGGATGATTTTGACGTGCGTGCTTAGTCGGTCAGGCGCTGCTCGGTCAGGCGAACCCAGTAGGAGATTCCGAAGGGGATCGCCTCGTCGTTGAAGTCGTAGGCGGGGTTGTGCAGGTTCGGCGTCTGGCCGTTGCCGATCATGATGAAGGCGCCGGGGCGGGCGTTCAGCATGAAGGAGAAATCCTCGCCGGCCATGGAGGGCGCGTAGTTTCTCTCGACGTTTGCCTCGCCCGCCACTTCGCTTGCGACATTCGCGGCGTGGTCGGTTTCGGCGTCGTGGTTGACGGTCACCGGGTAATTGCGCTGGTAGTCGACCTCGGCGCTGCCGCCATGGGCGGCGGCGATGCCTTCGGCGATCGCCTTGATCTTGGCTTCGGCCAGTGACCGGTTTTCCTCCGACAGTGTGCGGACCGTTCCGTTCAGGATAGCTTCGTTCGGAATGACGTTGAAGGCAAAGCCGGCGTTGAAGCGGGTGACCGAAACGACGATCGAGCTCAGCGGATCGGTGTTGCGCGATGCGATCTGCTGCAGGCCGGAGACGACCTGCGCGCCGATGGTGATCGGGTCGATCGCCTTGTGCGGCTCGGCGGCGTGGCCGCCGAGGCCCTTCACGGTGATGGTGAACTGGTCGGTCGCCGCCATGATCGGCCCCTTGCAGATGGCGAACTGGCCGACGGGCAGGCCCGGCATGTTGTGCATGCCGTAGACTTCCTCGATGCCGAAGCGCTCCATCATGCCGTCCCGGACCATCAGGTCGCCGCCGCCGCCGCCTTCTTCCGCCGGCTGGAAGATGACGGCGACATTGCCGTTGAAGTTGCGTGTCTCGGCGAGGTATTTCGCCGCACCGAGCAGCATGGCCGTGTGTCCGTCGTGGCCGCAGGCGTGCATCTTGCCCTGAACCTTCGAGGACCAGGGCTTACCGGAGACTTCGTCGAGCGGCAGCGCGTCCATGTCGGCGCGCAGGCCGATCGTGCGTCCCGAGGTGCCTCTGCCGCGGATGAGGCCGACGACACCGGTCCTGCCAATGCCCTGAACCACTTCGTCGACGCCGAAGGCGGTCAGCTTTTCGGCGACGAAGGCTGCGGTATCGTCGACGTCGAACATCAGCTCCGGCTGCGTGTGGAGGTGGCGGCGCCACTCGGTGACGTCGCGTTGAAGATCGGCAACCCTGTTGAGTATCGGCATTGTCTGGACTCCGGCAAATTCATGAGTAAACGTTTTTGTTATCAGGCGGCGGGCGCCCCGGCAATTGACCTTTGGGGCCGTCTTTGCCATTCATATGGGCCTCGTGCCAGGCCGTTTGAACCGCCTCGCAATGGAAAAAATCGCGCTATCAAGCTAAATATTCCGGGAGGAACCGTGTCCTCAGACAATCGTATGCAATCGGCAATCCGGTATTTCATCGGCAGCGTCTTCGCCGCCGTCATGGCTCTGTCGGCAGGAACCGCATGGGCCAATCCGTCGATCCTCGTCGACGCCTATACCGGTCGCGTGATCGAGCATGAGGACGCGTTCCAGAAATGGTATCCGGCATCGCTGACGAAGCTGATGACGGCCTATGTCACCTTCGACGCGCTGAAGGCCGGCGAGCTCACCCTCAACAGCGAGGTGGTGATGAGCCAGCATTCGGCCTCGCAGCCACCGAGCAAGATGTATTTCAAGCCTGGCCAGAGGTTGACGCTCGACAGCGCGCTAAAGATCATGCTGGTGAAATCGGCCAACGACATTGCCGTGGCGGTGGCCGAGACCGTCGGTGGCAGCGAGCCGGCATTCGTCGATCGGATGAACGCCGAAGCGGCTCGGCTTGGCATGACGTCGACCCGCTTCATCAATGCCAACGGCCTGCCGGGCGTTGGCCAGTACACGACGGCGCGCGATCTTGCCCTGCTGGCGCTCGCCCTGAAACGGAACTTTCCGCAGTATGCCGGCTATTTCAAGATCGAGGGCATCAACACCGGCAAACGCACCTACGGCAATTTCAATGCCCTGATCGGTCGCTACAAGGGCGCCGACGGCATGAAGACGGGCTACATCTGCGCGTCGGGCTACAATCAGGTGTCTTCGGCGACCCGTGACGGCCGCTCGGTAATTTCGGTCGTGCTCGGCACGGACAGTCTCGCGGCCCGGGCCGAACGCTCGGCCGACATGCTGACGGCCGGCCTGAGTGCGCCGTCTGGCGCCGGAGTGCCGCTGATGTCGCTGGCGCCGGATCAGGCCGCTGCCAATCCGGTTGCCGATATTTCCCAAAAGATGTGCGATCCGAAAGCGCGGCGCAATGCATCGGAGACCAGTGACGGCGACAGCGACAGCAAGTCGGTTTCGCCCTATATGAAGCCGCTGGATCACCAGCCGACCTACGTCTTTGCCGGGCTGCTGCCCGGCGGGGATCCGGCACCGAAGATTGCAAACGTCCCGGTGCCGATCCCGCGCCCGGCCCTCTAGATATCACGGAAAAGACCATGCCCCTGACCATACCGGTCTCCATCGTCACCGGCTTTCTCGGTGCCGGCAAATCGACCTTGCTCAACCGGATTCTGCAGGATCCGGCGATGAAGGACACGGCGGTCATCATCAACGAGTTCGGCGAGGTCGGCATCGATCACATGCTGGTCGAGGCGTCGGACGATTCCGTCATCGAGCTCGCCAATGGCTGCCTGTGCTGCACGATCCGCGGCGAACTGGTCGACACGCTGGCCATGCTGGTCGAGCAGGTTCAGACCGGCCGCATCGCCGCGTTGAAGCGAGTGGTGATCGAGACGACGGGGCTTGCCGATCCGGCGCCGGTGATGCAGGCCGTCATCGGCAATCCGGTGATCGCCCAGAATTTCGTGCTCGACGGGGTGGTCACGCTCGTCGATGCGGTCAACGGCCTCGCGACGCTGGAGCGGCATTCCGAGGCGCTGCGGCAGGCGGCGGTGGCCGACCAGCTGGTGCTGTCCAAGGTGACGCTTGCAAGCGCTGAGCAGATCTCCGCCCTCAAGGCGCGTCTGCGCTCCATCAATCCGCGGGCGCCCATGATCGACGGTGACAGCGAGGATGCCGGCAGGGCGGCCCTTCTCGCGAACGGGCTCTACGATCCGGAGACGAAGATTCCGGACGTCGTGCAGTGGCTGCAAGCGGAGACGGATCATGACCACGATCATGAGCATAACCATAACCACGACGATGATCATGGCCATCACCATGACCACCACGGACACCACCATCATCATCATGACGTGACGCGTCATGGCGATACGATCCGCTCTTTCTCTATCGTGCATGAGGAGGCCATCGACCCGATGGCGCTGGAAATGTTCGTGGACCTCCTGCGTTCGGCTCATGGGCCAAAGCTTCTGCGGATGAAGGCTGTCGTCCTGCTGAAGGACAATCCGGACCGTCCGCTGGTGCTGCACGGCGTGCAGGAGATTTTCCACACGCCGGTGCGGATGAAGGCATGGCCGGAGGGCGCCGAACGCAAGACCCGCATGGTATTGATTACCGACGGGCTGGAGGAAGCCTTCGTGCGCGAACTGTTTGACGCCTTCACCGGCCGGCCGCAGATTGACCGGGCCGATCGACAGGGGCTGGAAAACAATCCGCTGGCTGTGCCGGGCATGAAGTTCTGACGAGGATCAGCCCTTCCTGATACGAAAGCGATGGCCGCCATTCGCCTTTTCCGAGCCGATCAGCTCGTGGCCGTCCTCATGACAGAAATGCGGAATGTCGATGACGGCAAGCGGATCGGTGGTTTCGATCGTCAGTTCGTCGCCGGACGCCATCTCGGTTAAGCGACGACGCGTTTTCAAGACGGGCAGGGGGCATTTCAGCCCCCTGAGATCGTAGACGGTTTCGGGCCTGTCGCCGCTCACTTCGTAAACCAGCGTTTCCACAATGGCTTCTTGCCGTCCGCATCTGCAACATCCGATGGAGCGGTTGCGGCCGGCTGCGCTTCAGGTGCGGCCGCCTGTGCTTGCGGCGGGGGAAGCTGGGGAACGGGGACGGTCGAGGTTGCCTTCAGGGCGGCACTCGCCTCCTCGGCCTGTTCCTGTGCCTCCTGCTTGGCTTCCAGGTCCTCGACCTTCATCAGCTTGCCAGCCTTCAAGGCCGAGCCGGTGGGCGCATAGGCGAGATCGCGGCCCTTGCGTTGTTCCGCCACCAGAGCCTTGCGCTCGGCTTCGGTCGGATCGTACCAGACGAGGCCGTCATACTTGCGCATGGCCTTGGCGTAGGCCACGTCATAGGTCTTGTTGTAGTCGGCCAGGGCCGCGGAAAGCGCCGGCGGCGTGCTCATCGGCGGGCAGGCGCCCGTCGAGCTGAACGAGGATCCTTCGGCCGGCTGCTGGTTGAAGACGTATTTCTTCTCGCAGACATTGACCTCCGGCGGGCGCTTGGTCACTTCGAACTGGTCGTAGCCGACCTTCAGCATGTTCCAGAAGCCGATATACGGGCTCATCCGGTGACGCGCCATGTTGTCCGGCGTCATGCGGAAGGGAAAGGCCTGAAGCTGGATCGTCGTCTGCCCGCCGGCAAAGGCGTCGCGTGCGAAACCGAAGATTTCGAGGATCTGCGCATCCGTCATCGAGTAGCAGCCCGACGACGAGCAGGCGCCGTGAATCATCAAATTGGTGCCGGTGCGGGCGTTCGCGCGGTCATAGGTGTTCGGGAAACCCGTGTTGATCGCCAGGAAGTACTTCGAATAGGGGTTCAGATTGGCGCGCGTCAGCGGATAGAAGCCTTCCGGCGCCTGGCGGTCCCCTTCCTTCACCTTGGGGCCGAGACGGCCGGACCAGGCGCAGATCGAATATTCCGCGATCTTGTCGAATCGATTGTTGGTCTTCGCCTTCCAGATCTCCAGCACGCCTTCTTCCTTGAAGATGCGGATCATGATCGGCGAATTCTTCGGCATATCCTTCGCCGCCATGCGGTTGAGGATTTCCTTCGGCAGTGGATGGTCGACCTTGTCCTTGACGTTGGAGACGTCAAGGACATCCGTGGAATTGGTGCAGCCGGCAAGAAGGGCTGCCATCAGCATTACGGCAATGAATTGCCTGTTGGCCATAATCGGTCGCTCACAGAATGTGTTTCGGCAGATCTCTGTTGCTGCCGGTTTTGTCCCCCGGATATTATCCGGGGTATGCTTCACAAAACCTTACCAATATCGCTGCCTGACGGCACGATTGACGGTAAGATTGTGTCGATATCATGAATTATGGCGGCAATTATTGCCATAATTCATGTACGCATGACAGCTTAGAGATTGCGGCCGATAGCCAGGTATTTCTGGCGCCGGTCGGCGCGCACCTGCTCGGGCGAAAGGGCCGAAAGCTCCTTCAGCGCGTTGGCGATCGTATCGCCGGCGGATTTGATGACCGTCTCGGAATGACGATGGGCGCCACCGATCGGCTCGGGAATGATGCCGTCGATGATGCCGAGCGACTTCAGGTCATCCGCCGTGATCTTCATGTTGGTCGCAGCTTCCCGGGCGCGGGTCGAATCGCGCCACAGGATCGAAGCAGCGCCTTCCGGCGAGATGACCGAGTAGATCGCGTGCTGGAGCATGTAGACGCGGTTGCCGGTGGCGATAGCGATCGCACCGCCCGAGCCGCCTTCGCCGAGAACGACGGAAACGATCGGAACCTTGACGTTCAGGCACATTTCCGTCGAACGGGCGATGGCTTCCGCCTGGCCGCGTTCTTCGGCGCCGACACCCGGGTAGGCGCCGGCCGTGTCGATCATGGTGATCAGCGGCAGGCCGAAGCGGTCGGCCAGTTCCATGATGCGGATCGCCTTGCGGTAGCCTTCCGGACGGGGGCTGCCGAAATTGTGCTTCAGGCGCGATTTTGTATCGCTGCCCTTCTCCTGGCCGAGAATGGCGACCGGCTGGCCGCGGAAGCGTCCAAGGCCGGCCTGGATGGCGGCGTCTTCCGCAAACTTGCGGTCACCGGCGAGCGGCGTGAAGTCTTCGAAGAGCGCTGCGGCGTAGTCGACGAAATGCGGACGCTGCGGGTGGCGGGCGACCTGCGTCTTCTGCCAGGCGGTGAGATTGGTGTAGATCTCGGACATCGCCTCCTGCACGCGGACTTCGAGGCGACCGATCTCGTCGCTCGTGTCGATGCTTTCGTCTTCTTCTGCCAGCTTCTTCAGTTCGAAAATCTTGCCTTCCAGATCGGAAATCGGCTTTTCGAAATCGAGATAATTGTGCATCAGTCGGGTCCGGTTTCTCAATGTCCGTGCCGTTCGGCCGGTATGGGCCGAGCTTTCTGACGGTCCTAATCTAGATTTTTCACCCGTTTGGCAAGGGGGTGATGTGTTTCCACAAGGTCGCGCAGCCTTTCCTCCAGCACGTGAGTGTATATCTGCGTGGTGGAAATGTCCGAATGTCCGAGCAATTCCTGCACGACGCGCAAGTCCGCGCCGTTCTGCAGAAGATGGCTGGCGAAGGCATGGCGAAGGACGTGGGGCGAGAGGGCCGACGGCGGAAGGCCGGCCCGGATGGCAAGGTCCTTCAGGTCGCGGGCGAAAACCTGGCGCGGCAGATAGCCGGCCTTTCCCGATGATGGAAACAGCCATTCGGAATCGTCCTCGCGTCCGGAGAGCTCAGCCTCCCGTCGGCGGGCGGCGGCGTAGGCGCGCAGGGTCCTGATCGCTGCCTGCGAGAGCGGAACGACGCGTTCCTTGTTGCCCTTGCCGCGGATCATCAGGAACCGGCCTTCATGATCCAGAACCTTGGCCGGCAGCGAGACGAGTTCGGTCACGCGCATGCCGGTGGCGTAGAGCAATTCCAGGAGGGCAAGCAGTCGCAGTCGCTGCAACTGGCCGGGGCCTTCGGCTTCGGCCTCTTCTGTCGCCTGGTCGATCAGGCGAGTCACCTCGTCGACGCTGAGGATTTTCGGCAGGGAGCGGTTCTTCTTCGGCGCGTCGAGAATGCCGGTGGGGTCGTCGTCGCGCAGTCCTTCGGCATAGAGAAACTTGTAGAACTGGCGCAGGCAGGACAGGTGGCGCGCCTGGGTGCTCGGCTGGAAGCCGGCGGCCGAGAGTGATGCCAGATAGGCCGACAGGTCTTCCGTCGTCGCCTCGACGATGCGTGCGCCGCGACCGGTGAGGAAGGCATGCAGGCTGTCGAGGTCGCGTTGATACGAAGATAGCGTGTTGACCGCCGCGCCGCGTTCGGCGCTCATCATTTCCAGGAAGGATTCCATATGGGCGCGGCCGAGATCCCTCATGGCTTGACCTTCTGGCTTTGCGGCTTCAGGAGGTCTGGCGGGACGTCGACGGAAATCTGCCTCGGGGCCGGCTCGACCAGGACGGTCAGGGCGAACATCGCGGCGTAGATCGACCCCACGATAACCGCAATGATGAAGATCAGCCGGGTGAGGGTAGGCATTCAGACGTCCTCTAGGTTCATCACCTTATGGATAAGCCGGCAGCCGATCGCAAGGCAGGTGTGGTCCAGTCCCCGTCTTTTGACGCAGAATGGCTTGACGCTTGCTTTACATTTGTCGATACCGTCATGAAATTTTGCCAGAAAAGCGTGATGACAGAGCTTCAAACACCCGTCGCCGAGACCCTGCGTGACAAGGCCCTCAAAGCCATTGACGGACGAAACCTCATTCTGGTCGGCCTGATGGGGGCGGGCAAGTCCGCGATCGGTCGCATGGTCGCCGCCGAACTGGGCATTCCATTCATCGACACGGACCACGAAATCGAGACGGTTTCGCGCATGTCGATTTCGGAGCTCTTCGCCGCCTATGGCGAGGATGAGTTTCGCGCCCTGGAAACGCGGGTGATGGGCCGCATCCTGCAGGACGGCCCCCGGGTGGTCTCCACCGGCGGCGGCGCGTTCATCAACGAGAGAACGCGCCAGGAGATCCGCAATGGCGGTCTCTCCGTCTGGCTGAAGGCGGACCTGGATACGCTTTGGGAGCGGGTCAGCAAGCGCAGCCACAGGCCGCTTCTGAAAACCGAGAACCCGAAGCAGACGCTCGAGAAGCTGATGGACAGCCGCTATCCGATCTATGCGCAGGCGGATGTCACCGTCGTGTCCCGAAACGTGCGCAAGGACGTCATGATGCGCGAAGTGCTGAAGGCGGTCGCCCGCCTGAACAAGGAAAACTGTGCCGATGAGTGAGCTGAAATCCGTCCGCGTACCGCTCGACGACCGGTCCTACGACATCCTGATCGGCGGCGGTCTTCTGGCCGATGCCGGCAAGCGACTGGCGGAACGCATCAAGGGCCGGCGCGCGGCAATCGTCTCCGACGAGCATGTCGCTCCGCTCTATCTGGACATGGTGAGCGCCGGCCTGAAGGCCGAGGGCTTCCAGGTCTTCCCGATCGTCATGCCGGCTGGCGAGAAGACCAAGAGCTTCGAGCATCTGGTGACGGTCACGGACGCGCTGCTCGACGCCCGCATCGAACGCAATGACGTGGTCATCGCGCTTGGCGGCGGGGTGATCGGCGATCTCACCGGTTTTGCCGCCGGCATCATCCGGCGCGGCGTGCGGTTCGCGCAGATCCCGACCTCGCTTCTGGCGCAGGTAGACTCCTCCGTCGGCGGCAAGACCGGCATCAATACCCGGCACGGCAAGAACCTCGTCGGCGTCTTCTACCAGCCGGATCTGGTGCTCGCCGACACCAGCGTGCTCGACACGCTGAGCGAACGCGAGTTCCGCGCCGGCTATGCCGAAGTCGCGAAATACGGTCTCATCGACAAGCCGGAGTTTTTCGGCTGGCTGGAGAAGAACTGGCGCGAGGTCTTTGCCGGAGGTGCTGCGCGTGCCGAGGCGATCGCCATCAGCTGCCAGGCGAAGGCGGATGTGGTGGCCGCCGACGAGCGCGAGAACGGCCAGCGCGCGCTCCTCAATCTCGGCCACACCTTCGGCCATGCACTGGAGGCGGCGACGCAATATGACAGCCGGCGGCTGGTGCATGGCGAAGGCGTCGCCATCGGCATGGTGTTGGCGCATGAATTCTCCGCACGGATGAACCTTGCAAGCCCGGACGCCGCATCCCAAGTTAAGGCGCATCTGAAAGAGGTGGGGCTTCCGACCGTCATCCAGGACATCCCCGGCGCTTTGCCGCCGGCCGATACGCTGATGGATGCGATCGCGCAGGACAAGAAGGTGAAGGCCGGCAAGCTGACCTTCATCCTGACGCACGGCATCGGCCAGTCGTTTGTCGCCGATGACGTTCCCGCCTCAGAGGTCTTGAGCTTCCTGAAGGAAAAACACCCGGCATGACATTCGAAGGGATCATTGCGGCACTTGCGGAACACTGGATGACGATTGCGGCAATCCTGGTGCTGATCGTCGCATCCGCCTTTTTCTCCGGCTCCGAGACGGCACTGACGGCGGTGTCGCGCGCCCGCATGCACTCGCTGGAAAACAGCGGTGACGTGAAGGCGGGCATGGTGAACTCCCTCATCGAGCGCCGTGACCGGCTGATCGGCGCGCTGCTGATCGGCAACAACCTCGTCAACATCCTCGCCTCGTCGCTGACGACCAGCCTGTTCCTGGCGCTGTTCGGCGCTTCGGGCGTCGCGATCGCCACGGTCGTCATGACGACGCTTCTCGTCATCTTCTCTGAAGTGCTGCCGAAGAGCTGGGCGATCTCCAGCCCGGACCGCTTCGCGCTCGCCGTTTCCACGCCGGTGCGCATCCTGGTGGCGGTGATCGGCCCGTTGTCGGCCGGCGTCAACATGATCGTCCGCTTCATCCTCGGGCTGTTCGGGCTCACCCTTTCCGCCGACCATTCGATGTTGTCGGCCCATGAGGAGCTGCGCGGCGCCGTCGACCTGCTCCACAAGGAAGGCTCGGTGGTCAAGGCCGACCGCGACCGCCTGGGCGGCGTTCTCGACCTCGGCGAGCTGGAAGTTTCCGACGTCATGATCCACCGCACCGCGGTGCGCGGCGTCAATGCCGACGATCCGCCGGACGTGGCGGTCAGGACCGTGCTGACCAGTCCCTACACCCGCATGCCGCTGTGGCGTGGCTCGGCGGAAAACATCATCGGCGTCGTGCACGCCAAGGACCTTTTGAGGGCGCTTGCGGAAGCCGAGGCGGATTCGTCCAAGGTCGATATCGTCAAGATCGCCCAGAAGCCGTGGTTCGTGCCGGACAGCACCAACCTCAAGGACCAGCTGAACGCCTTCCTGCGCCGCAAGGTGCATTTCGCCGTCGTGGTCGACGAATATGGCGAGGTGCAGGGCATCGTCACGCTGGAGGACATTCTCGAGGAAATCGTCGGCGATATCGCCGACGAGCACGATCTCGAAATCTCCGGTGTGCGTCAGGAGGCGGACGGCTCCATCGTCGTCGACGGCTGGGTTCCGATCCGCGACCTCAATCGCGCGCTCGACTGGGATCTTCCGGACGAAGAGGCGACGACGATCGCCGGCCTCGTCATTCACGAATCGAAGACCATTCCGGAAGAACGGCAGGCCTTCACCTTCTACGGCAAGCGCTTTACCGTCATGAAGCGGGAGAAGAACCGGATCGTGCAGCTTCGCATCCGTCCGGTCGATGAGGTGGTGGTCAAGTAAGCGGTCTGGCAGTCACCAGCGGGTCGGTTCTCCCGGTGCGGCCGGCTCGATCGCCAGCGCATGCAGTCCGTCTTCGATCTCGCCGCGCAGCGCATCGGTCACGGCACGGTGGCGCGAAATGCGCGTCATGCCGTTGAAGGTTTCCGCAACGATCCTCACGCGGATATGTGTTCCCTCGGCGCCGTCCATGCCGTGATGGCCGGCATGCTGGTGACTTTCGTCGATCACGACCAGCCGCTCAGGCGCGAAGGTTCGGGTCAGGGTTTTCTCGATACGGTCTTTTCTGGTCGTCATCGGTAATGTGTCCGGTGTTTGAGCTCCGGCCGGCGGCCGGTGGAAAAGGGCAGGCACAAAGCCAGCAACAAAGCGTTTTGTCAATTCTTGCCGCGGTCCCTGCGGCGCACCATAATGGATGTCATGAGGCTCGATTCAAAATATTTCGACAAGGTCCGCACGCGACGCAAGCGAACGCCGGAACCGGACCAATCGGTGCCGACCTGCCAGTGGGACGGCTGTGAGCAGAAGGGTACCCACCGGGCGCCGGTCGGACGCAACGCCGAAGGCAAGTTCTTCCTGTTCTGTTTCGAACACGTGAAGGAATACAACAAGGGCTATAATTACTTCTCCGGCCTGTCGGACGGGGAGATCGCACGCTACCAGAAAGAGGCGATCACCGGCCATCGTCCCACCTGGACGGTGGGCGTCAACAGCGCCGCGCGCGCCAGTCCGTTGCATTCCACGACTCGCTCGGGCAGTGCCGCATCGTTCGCGCGGGTCCGTGATCCGTTCGGCTTCGTACACCAGAGCGGAAAGGAAACCCGGTTCGAGCCGCGCCAGCGTAAGTTGAAAACGCTCGAGGCCAAGGCGTTCGATACGCTCGAACTGTCGGCCAATGCGCAGGCGCCCGACATCAAGCGGGCCTACAAGGCGCTTGTGAAGAAACACCATCCCGATGCGAATGGCGGCGACCGGGGCTCGGAGGAAAGATTTCGCGCCGTTGTGCAAGCATACCAATTGTTAAAACAGGCTGGCTTCTGCTAAGCGAACACGATACGAAAAAAACTTGGCACCATGAAGTTTGAGATGTCGAAGCCGAGTGTCTCCCGCCCGGCATGGAGTTACGATGAGCAAGACTGAATATGATTATGCAAACCTGCCCGATACAACCGTTTCGGTCAGGGAGGTTTTCGGCATTGACACCAACCTGCGCGTTCCGGCCTACACGAAGGGTGACGCGTATGTCCCGGACCTCGATCCGGATTACCTCTTCGACCGCGAGACGACGCTTGCCATTCTCGCCGGCTTTGCCCACAACCGCCGCGTGATGGTGTCCGGTTTCCACGGAACCGGTAAATCGACCCACATCGAGCAGGTCGCCGCCCGCCTCAACTGGCCGTGCGTGCGCGTCAACCTCGACAGCCATGTCAGCCGTATCGACCTCGTCGGCAAGGACGCGATCGTCGTTCGCGACGGGATGCAGATCACCGAATTCGTCGATGGCATCCTGCCCTGGGCCTATCAGCACAATGTCGCGCTCGTCTTCGACGAATACGACGCCGGCCGCCCGGACGTGATGTTCGTCATCCAGCGCGTGCTGGAATCATCCGGCCGCCTGACGCTGCTCGACCAGAGCCGCGTCATTCGCCCGCACCCGTCGTTCCGCCTGTTCGCCACCGCCAACACGGTCGGCCTTGGTGACACGACCGGCCTCTATCACGGCACGCAGCAGATCAACCAGGCACAGATGGACCGCTGGTCGATCGTGACCACGCTGAACTATCTGCCGCATGACAACGAAGTCGACATCGTCTGCGCCAAGGTCAAGAGCCTGGCGACCGGCAGCGGCCGCGAAACGGTTTCGAAGATGGTGCGCGTCGCCGATCTCACCCGTGCGTCCTTCATGAACGGCGACCTGTCGACCGTCATGAGCCCGCGTACGGTCATCACCTGGGCCGAGAATGCCGAAATCTTCGGCGACCTGGCCTTTGCATTCCGCGTGACCTTCCTCAACAAGTGCGACGAGCTGGAGCGGACCCTGGTGGCGGAACACTACCAGCGCGCCTTCGGCGTCGAGCTGAAGGAAAGCGCCGCAAACATCGTGCTCAGCGCCTGAGAAAGGCCCGATAATGGCAGGCCCCGGAGACAACTTACGGAGTACGGCCGGCAAGGCCGTGGATACGGAACCGATGCGGCGGGCCGTCACCGGCTGCGTGCGCGCGGTCGCCGGCGATCCGAATATCGAAGTCAGCTTCTCCAACGAGCGTCCGGGGCTCGCCGGCGAGCGGGTGCGCCTGCCGGAACTCTCCAAGAAGCCAACGGCGCACGAACTGGCGGTTATCCGCGGTCTTGGCGATTCGATGGCGCTGCGTCTCGCCTGCCACGACGCCAAGATCCACGCCTCCATGTCGCCGCAGGGCGACGATGCGCGGGCGATCTTCGACGCCGTCGAGCAGGCACGGGTGGAATCGATCGGCGCCCGCCGGATGGCCGGCGTTGCCGAAAACCTGAAGTCGATGCATTCCGAGAAGTATGCCAAAGCGAATTTCCAGGGCATCGAACGCCAGGATGACGCCCCTCTCGGTGAAGCCGTTGCCATGCTGGTGCGCGAGAAGCTCACCGGCGAGAAGGCTCCCGGTTCGGCAGGCAAGGTGCTGGACCTTTGGCGGCCGTTCATCGAGGACAAGGCCGGCAGCGAACTCGACAATCTTTCCGGCACGATCGAGGACCAGCAGGCCTTTGCGCGCGTCGTGCGCGACATGCTGTCGTCCATGAATGTCGCCGAGGAATATGCCGATCCGGAGACGGAAGAGGACGACGAGAGCGAGACGACGGACGAAGATCAGCCCCGCAGCGAAGAGCAGGGTGAAGAGCAGATGGAGGAGGAGGCCGGCTCCGAATCCGCGCCCGCCGAAGAAAACGAGTCGTCCCAGGAGCAGATGGAAGACGGCGAGATGGACGGCGCCGAGATTTCCGACGAGGAAATGTCCGACGAAGGCGACGACGATTCCGAGACGCCCGGCGAGACGCGCCGCCCCAACGGTCCGCTGGACGACGTCAACGAGAAGGTCGACTACCGCGTCTTCACGCCCGAGTTCGACGAAGAAATTTTGGCAGAGGAACTGTGCGACGAGGCCGAGCTCGATCGGTTGCGCGCCTTCCTCGACAAGCAGCTGGCGCATCTGCAGGGCGCGGTCGGGCGGTTGGCAAACCGCCTGCAACGCCGCCTGATGGCGCAGCAGAACCGCTCCTGGGACTTCGACCTCGAGGAAGGCTATCTCGACACGGCGCGGCTGATGCGCGTCGTCATCGACCCGATGCAGCCGCTCTCCTTCAAGATGGAACGCGACACGAATTTCCGCGACACGGTCGTGAGCCTGGTGATCGACAATTCCGGCTCGATGCGCGGTCGTCCGATCACCGTTGCGGCCTCCTGCGCCGACATTCTGGCGCGCACACTTGAGCGTTGCGGCGTGAAGGTGGAAATCCTTGGCTTCACCACCAAGGCCTGGAAGGGCGGTCAATCGCGCGAGAAGTGGCTGGCCAACGGCAAGCCTCAGTCGCCCGGCCGCCTCAACGACCTGCGCCACATCGTCTACAAGTCCGCCGATGCGCCCTGGCGGCGTGCCCGTCGGAATCTCGGTCTGATGATGCGGGAAGGGCTGCTGAAAGAGAACATCGACGGCGAGGCGCTGATCTGGGCGCATAACCGCCTGCTCGGACGTCCCGAGCAGCGCCGGATCCTGATGATGATTTCGGACGGTGCGCCGGTCGACGATTCGACGCTGTCGGTCAATCCGGGCAATTATCTGGAGCGGCACCTGAGGGCGGTCATCGAGCAGATCGAGACGAAGTCGCCGGTCGAACTGCTGGCGATCGGCATCGGCCATGACGTGACGCGCTACTACCGTCGCGCGGTGACGATCATCGATGCGGACGAACTGGCCGGCGCAATGACCGAACAGCTGGCGGCACTCTTCGAGGACGAGCAGATGACGCGCAAGCGGGGCAGCAGCCGGCGCCGCGCCGGCTGATCGCAGCCGGCCGCTTAGTACTCCAGCAGGTCCAGCGCGTTGCTGGCCGTCAGCTCGGCGGCGGGATCCTCATTCTGATTGTCGGCGCCAAGCGTGCCGGGAGCCGCGTCCTCTGAAATCCTGAGCCGCTTCTTGATCTCCTCGGCGATTTCCTTCTCGATCTGCTCGCGGACTTCAGGCGGGGCTGCGGCTAGGGATTCTTCCGTCATGCCGCGTTCTTCGAGATACTGTGCCCGGATCTGCTCCGCAGCCGTTCTGTTGGCCATGTCACCGAATTCTTCGGCGAGTGCCGCGTGGCGCGCGTCGGATTCGGCGGTCTTGTCGGCCTCCTGAGCGGCAAGTCTCTCCTCCCGCGTCAATTCCTGCTGCGCGCCGTTGGCGATGATGTCATCGAAGCTCGCGGTGTCGGCCGACTTCACGTTGCTGTTGCCGGCGGAGGCAACGCTGCCGACGTTCGTGTAGGGGTTGCTAACGGTATAAGAGTGAACCATGTCGCCCTCGTGGCGCGGAAAGCGCGGAAATTTCTACCAGTGCGCGAGTTTCTCCGTTGATACTTGCGTGTGGCTGGAGCGGCGCGTTACAGCAGGCGCGATCGTGGGTTTCGCGATCGGCCGCAGCGTTGTAAACAGCGGCTCAGACTTACGAGGATCCCGATCAAAATGCGCTTTCCCCATCGCCGGGCCGTTATTGCCTGTGCCGCCTTCGCGGTGACAATCGGCCTGAGTGGCCCCGCCAGCGGCGGAAGCACGGTGACCGCGCGGCAGATCACGGCCTTCGAGCCCGGCTCCGATGCCTCCCGGTTCGGCGCTTTCGAATTCGTCGGTGGCATGGTGATGAGTTCGCCCGACAGCCTCTTCGGTGCCTGGTCGTCCATCCGCTTCCGTCCGGACGGGCGGCATTTCGTCGGCGTGCTCGATACGGGGCACTGGATAACCGGCGAGATCGAAAGAGACGACAGCGGCAAGCTGAAAGGGCTCGGCGACGTCGCGATCACGTCGATTCTCGATTCGTCCGGCGCGCCGCAATCGCAAAAGTGGCGGGTGGATGCCGAAGGGCTGACACTGATGGAGGGCGGTGAGATTGCAGCCAGCTTCGAGCAGCGCCATCGCATTGACGTCTATCCCGATCCGGGATTCGAGGCCTCAAAGCCGCTGCGCACGCTCGATTTCCTCATTCCTCGCGGCGAATTGCGAAACAATGGCGGGTTCGAGACGCTGGTGCGCTCTCCGGATGCCGGGCCGCTTGGCGGTTCGCTGATGGTGATTGCCGAGAAGAGCGTCGATGCGGCCGGCAACCTGTTCGGAGCGGTCCTCAGCGGTCCCAGGAAGGGTATCTTCACCGTTCGGCGCACCGACGATTTCGACGTGACGGACGGCACCTTTTTGCCGGGCGGCGATTTGCTCATCCTTGAACGCCGGTTCAACTTCTCCGACGGTCTCGACATGCGCATCCGCCGGATCAGGACGGATGATATCCGTCCGGGTGCTCTCGTCGATGGCGACGTGCTGCTGCAGGCGGGGTTGTCCTACCAGATCGATAACATGGAGGGGATCGACGCCTTGCAGGCGGAGGATGGCAGCACGCATGTCATCCTCGTCTCGGACGACAATCATTCGATCCTGCAGCGCAGCCTGATGCTGGAGTTCAAGCTGGTCGAATGAGGGCAGAGCGCGCGGAACACCTTCCGCGCGCGCTTTTTCAATGAGTTTCAGGCTGTCGGTTCTACCGCCGGCATCGGCTTGACGAGGCTCATGACGGCGCCGTAGGGCAGCAGCATGACGAAGCCGATCAAAAGCTTCACGGTGAAGTCGCCGATCGCCCAGGACATCCAGCGGGGGATATCATAGGCGACGACGCCGAGGATCGGCGCGGTGCCGAGCGCGAAATCGTCGTTCGGACCGAGGAAGACGAAGGCCGCCGCAAATGCCAGCGAGAAGAAGATGACCGTATCCAGGGCGGAGCCGAGAAGCGTCGACACCAGCGGCGCCTTCCACCAGCTTGAGCGGCGAAGCCGGTTGAACAGGGTGATGTCGAGCAGCTGTCCGACGAGATAGGCGGAGCCTGAGGCGATTGCGATCCGATGGGTCGATGCGACGATGGAGAGGATGACCGCCACGGCGAAGCCGGCTGCGACCACACGGCGCGCCGCCGCCGGACCGAACTGCCGGTTGGTCAGGTCGGTGATCAGGAACGAGACCGGATAGATGAAGGCGCCGTAGGTGAGGATGTCGGCGAGATTGATGCCGAAGATCGTGCCAGGTACCGGGAACTGCACAAGGAAGTTCGAGGCGACGACGACGAGCGTCATCAGGGCAACATAGGGGATTGTGTGTCTGAGCATCTGCATTTTTTTATCCTGGGGTATGCCACCAGTTGGAGTGTCGATTATGCACAAGCAAAAGGCCTGACCGGATGCCGGTCAAGCCTTTTCAAGCTTTAAGCACGGTGGCCTGATCAGGCGGCTTCGGCCGTCTTCTTGACGATCTGGCGACGCAGCAGGCGGGCGCGCATCGAAAGTTCGTTCTCGTCGGCCTTCAGAAGGAAAGCGTCGAGACCGCCGCGATGCTCAACCGAACGCAGGGCCGCAGCCGATACGCGCAGGCGATAACGCTGGCCGAGAGCATCGGAGATCAGCGTGACGCTGCACAGGTTCGGCAGGAACTTGCGCTTGGTCTTGTTGTTTGCGTGGCTGACATTGTTACCCGACTGGACGCCCTTGCCGGTCAATTCGCAACTGCGGGACATGATACACCTTTATTTCTTTTTCTTCGCGTTGGATCGTCAGCCAGGCAAAGCCCAGTGCGCAATCCAACTGGTCATGATTGGAAAGTTGCGGTTCTATAGTCAGAGGAGCCGCCCGCGTCAAGACAAAGCTCGATGTTTTAGCCGATTCAGACAAAAACTTGCTTCAATTCACATCTAGCGCGATATCATAGCACAACCAACGAGCCGCAAAGGCCGACGATCCGCCGGGCGGGCGAAAAGGTACCTTCGATATGTTGCGTCGCTTAGCTCTTGTTGGCGCCTTGTGCGTCCTTCCCGCCCTCAATCCGCAAGCCTCTGCGGAGGCCGGTGGCGGCACCACCGAATACAAGGTGACACTGGCCGGCTTCACCGTGGCGGGCGCGTCCTTCGTCTCGCGGATCGACAATGGCGCCTTCACCATCAGCGGCCGCATCAAAGCGCGTGGCATCGCCGATCTCTTCACCGACTTCGATGCGACAGCGGATGTCAGCGGCGCGGTGCGCGACGGACGGCTCTCCCCGTCGCGATACGCGCTCGCCTACAAGAAGGGCAAGAAGCACCGCAAGTTTACGGTCGCCTTCGACAACGGCAACGTGACGTCGTCCGAGATCGTGCCATCTAAACGGCGGCCGAAGGACTGGGTCGACGTCGAACCGGCACATCTGCGCGGAGTTTCCGATCCGATCTCCGGCCTGATTCTGCCGCCAGGCGAGGGTGCCTGCCCGAAGCAGATTTCCCTGTTCGACGGGGAAACGCGCATGGAGCTCAAGATGTCCTTCCGCTCCATGCGCAAATTCTCCGCCGCCGGCTACAAGGGAGATGCTGCAGTCTGCGCCGTCGATTTCAAACCGCAGGCCGGCTACAAGAAAAGCGACAAGGACATGCGCTATCTCGCCGGCAGCCGGGACATGGAGATCTGGTTCGCCAAAACCGCGTCCGGTGGCGCCTATGCGCCGGTCTATGTGGATATCCCGACCCGGGCTGGCACGCTGGTAATCCGGGCGGTGCGCTTCGAAGGGTAGAACGGCCATATTGCCAGTCATGGTGGTGCCGGTTATGGTTCGCCCGCAATTCGTCCATAACTCCTTTTGCCGGAAATCCTGAAGATGAAGACCCGCGCGACGCTGATCGGCTTCACGGCCGTCATAATGTGGTCATTCCTGGCGCTGTTCACAGCTGCCTCGGGCAAGGTGCCGCCGTTCCAGCTGGCGGCGATGACATTTGCGATCGGCAGCCTGCCCGGCTTGTTTTCTCTCATCCTTCGCCCGGAAAGGCGCAGCCTGCTGCGCCAGCCGCTGCCCGTCTGGGTGCTCGGCATCGGTGGATTGTTCGGCTACCATTTCCTGTATTTCACGGCGCTCCGGAACGCGCCGCCGGTCGAGGCCGGGCTGATCGCCTATCTCTGGCCGCTGCTGATCGTCGTCGGTTCGGCGATGCTTCCGGGCGAGCGGCTCAGGTGGTTTCATGTCGCCGGCGCCTTGATGGGCCTTGGCGGCACCGTCCTGATCGTCGGCCGCCATGGGGTGGCATTCGATGGCGCCTATGCCCTTGGATATGGTGCGGCGTTCCTGTGCGCCTTCACCTGGTCGGCCTATTCGCTGCTGTCGCGGCGATTCGGCAAGGTTCCGACGGATGTCGTCGCGGGCTTCTGCCTGGCGACGGCGATTCTTTCCTTCCTGAGCCATCTCGCGCTCGAGCAGACGGTATGGCCGCAAACGGTCGGTGAATGGCTTGCTGTGCTGGGGCTTGGACTGTTTCCGGTCGGCGCTGCCTTCTACACCTGGGACTACGGGGTGAAGAACGGCGATATCCAGATTCTCGGCGCGTCGAGCTATGCGGCGCCGCTCGTCTCGACGCTGGTTCTCGTGCTGGCCGGTTTCGCGGTGCTGGATTGGCGGATCGGTCTCGCCTGCCTGCTGATTACCGGCGGCGCGATGCTGGCGGCACAGGAAATGATCGGCCGGCGGGCCGCGAGGGCCAAGTAGGGCGACTCAGCGGTCGAGCGGGTTCCAGTTCGCCGGAGCCATTTCGAAGCTCGAAAACTCGAAGCCGGGTGCAACGGTGCAGCCGACAAGCGTGTAATCGCCGAGCGTTTCCGCCGACTGCCACCAGCCCGAATGGACGATCGCCTGCGGGTGTTCACCGTCGGCCAGATTGATGCCGAGCTTGACGGTGTCGCTGATCAGGCCATCCGACGAGCGGTGCAGGGCAAGCGGCGCGCCGGCGTAATAGTGCCAGATTTCAACGGCATCGCGAACGCGGTGCCAGTGAGATCTCTCGCCCTTCTGCAGCATGTAGTAGATGGCGGTCGAATTTCCGCGCGGTGCGCCGGCGGTGTCGCGGAAGGTTTCTGCGTACCAGCCGCCTTCCGGGTGCGGCTGCAGGGATAGTTTCTGGATGATCTCTTCGGCAGTCATCGGAAGTTGTCCTTGCGTTTGCGGATCTCTGCAAAAACATCGGCGTCGCTTGCCGCCTCCATGCCCAGATGGGCACGAATGCCGGCATCGGACGGTCTCAGGAACGGGTTCGTCGCCTTCTCCAGCCCGATCGTCGTCGGGATGGTGAACTTGCCATCGGCCCGCAAGGCTTCGATTTCGGCTGCCCGCTTTGCGAGCGCGTCGTTGCCGGGGTCGACGGTGACCGCGAAGCGGGCATTGGACAGGGTGTATTCGTGGCCGAAATAGACCTTGGTGCCGTCAGGGAGTTCGGCGAGCTTCTGTAGCGATTGCCACATGTCGGCGGCCGGCCGCTCGAACAGGCGGCCGCAGCCGAGCGCGAACAGGGTGTCGGCGGCAAAGAGAAGCGCGTCGTCCGGGAAATAATAGCAGATGTGGCCGGCCGTGTGGCCGGGTGTCTCGATCACATGGACAGGGTGGCCGGCAAACTCGAAGCGGTCATCGTCGCCGAAGGCCTGGTCCAGGCCCGGTATGGCGACGGCTTCATTGATCGGTCCGGTGATCTCGCAATCGAACTTTTCCTTCAGCGCCAGATTGGCCTCGACGTGGTCGTGGTGATGGTGGGTAGTGAGAATGTGGGTCAGCGTCCAGCCGCGGCGTTTCAACGCCTCCAGGATCGGCCCTTCTTCCGGCGCATCGATGGCCGCCGTCTGCTTCGTTTCGGGGTCGTGCAACAGCACGCCGAAATTGTCGCTGCGGCAGGGAAAGACATCGATCTCGAATAAGGCCATCTACAACACTCCATGCAACCGGGATCATTCTATCAATGATTGGAGAATGTAGACTGTTCCGTCTTGAAGTCCACCGAAACGCAGTTAGGTTTACAGCATGCATACCGACATCGTCGACCTCAGGCAGTTCTACAATTCCGAGCTCGGTCATCTGGCCGAGCATTCGATCGCGATGGCCTTATCTTCGATATGGGCAAGGCTGCCAGAGGAACGTCTCGTCGGCCTCGGTTATGCTACGCCCTATCTCGACCGGTTCCGCGCCGATACCGAGCGCACATTTGCCTTCATGCCGGCCGGGCAGGGGGCGGTGAACTGGCCGCTCGGCGAATATTCCTCCACGGCGCTGATCTTCGACGAGGAATTGCCGCTGCCGGATGCTTCGATCGACCGCGTGCTGATGGTCCATGCGCTGGAGTTCACCGAAAATCCGCGCGAGTCGCTGAAGGAAATCTGGCGCATCCTGGCACCGGGCGGACGCCTCGTCATCGTCGTGCCGAACCGTCGCGGCGTGTGGGCGCAGATGGAGCACACGCCGTTCGGCTCGGGCCGGCCCTATTCGCGCGGCCAGCTGTCGACGCTGCTGAGGGAGACGAATTTCACGCCGATTTCGGCGACCGACGCACTGTTCTTCCCGCCATCGAGGTTTCGCACCATCCTGAAGCTCAGGACACTGCTTGAGCGCTTCGGGCGCAAGCTCTGGCCGCTCTTTTCCGGCGTCATCGTCGTCGAGGCGCAGAAGCGGCTCTACCAGGGCCTGCCAGTCAGCGCACGGGCGTCACGGCGGGTCTTCGTGCCGGTGCTCGCCCCACACGGCGTGCCGACCACCAGGGACGCCGCGGACCCTCGAAAACTCGGCTGATCGCGCCGCACTCCGCCTCGACAAAAGGCGCAATCCGCTTTAATCGGTGATTTCCTTTCGGGCAGGCTGCGGCCGGCCCAATTCCGCAAGGTCGATCACATGAGTACCGAAATGCAAGAGCCTGTTCCGCGTCCCGGCATCCTTGACATCGCCACCTATGTTCCTGGCAAGGAATCCGCTCCGGGCGTGGCGAAGGTCTACAAGCTTTCCTCCAACGAGACGCCGCTTGGGCCGAGCCCCAAGGCGATCGAGGCGTTCCGCGGCGCCGCCAGTCATCTCGAGCTTTATCCGGACGGGCAGGCGACGGAACTGCGTCAGGCGATTGCGTCCGTCCACGGGCTGAACACCGCCAACCTCATCTGCGGCAACGGCTCGGACGAACTTCTCGGCCTGCTCTGCCATGTCTATCTCGGCCCCGGCGACGAGGGCATCATCACCGAGCACGGCTTCCTCGTCTACAAGATCCAGATCATGGGCGCGGGTGCGACGCCGGTCGTGGTCAAGGAAAGGGATTGCGCCGTCGATGTCGACGCGATCCTCGCCGCTGTGACGGCGAAGACGAAGATGGTCTTCATCGCCAATCCCGGCAATCCGACCGGGAGCTATGTGCCGGTCAGCGAAATCCGCCGGCTACATCAGAGCCTGCCATCGCATGTGCTGCTGGTTCTCGATGCGGCCTATGCCGAATATGTCCGCCGCAACGACTACGAGGCGGGGATCGAACTGGTCTCGTCCAACCGCAACGTGGTGATGACCCGGACCTTCTCCAAGGTCTATGGTCTGGCCGCGCTGCGGGTCGGCTGGCTTTACGGTCCGCTCGCCGTCATCGACGCGATGAACCGCGTGCGCGGTCCGTTCAACCTCAACGCTCCGGCGATCGCCGCCGCGTCGGCCGCCATCCGCGACCAGGGCTTCGTCGGCAAGGCGGTCGAGCACAACCTTGCCTGGATTTCGACGGTTACGGAGGCTTTGGAAAAACTGGGTCTCAAGATCACGCCGTCGGTCGCCAATTTCGTCCTCATCCATTTCCCGGACGTGGACGGCAAGCGCGCCGATGCGGCCGACGCCTTCCTGACCAGCCGCGGCTATATCCTGAGAGCGGTCAAGGGATATGGTTTTGCCAATTCGCTGCGGATGACGATCGGCTCGGAAGAGGCCAATCGCGGCGTGATCGCCGCACTGACGGAATTCATGGGTGAGCAGAAATGAGCAATGTTCTCTTCGACCGGATAGCACTGATCGGTATCGGCCTTATCGGTTCGTCCATAGCGCGCGACATCAAGAAGTACGGTCTTGCCAAGGAAGTCGTCATTTCTTCGCGCAGCGCGGATACGCTAAAGCGCGCCGAGGAACTGGAGCTTGGCGATCGCTACGTCGCGTCCGCCGCTGACGCGGTCAAGGATGCGGACCTCGTCGTCGTCTCGGTTCCTGTCGGTGCATCGGCTGCGGTCGCGGCAGAAATTGCCGGCAGCCTGAAGCCGGGCGCGATCGTCACCGACGTCGGCTCGACCAAGGCGTCGGTCATCGCGCAGATGCAGCCGCACATGCCGGACAACGTCCATTTCATTCCGGGCCATCCGATTGCCGGTACCGAACGCTCGGGCCCGGATGCCGGTTTCTCGGGTCTCTTCTCCGGTCGCTGGTGCATCCTGACGCCGCTCGAAGGCACGGATCCGGCGGCGCTGCAGGCGCTCAGGGATTTCTGGATGGCGCTTGGCTCGAAGATCGACGAGATGGACCCGCTGCATCACGACAAGGTGCTGGCGATCGTCTCGCACCTGCCGCAAATCATCGCCTACAATATCGTCGGCACCGCCGATGACCTGGAAACGGTGACCGAATCGGAAGTCATCAAGTATTCTGCTTCGGGCTTCCGCGACTTCACCCGTCTTGCCGCGTCCGATCCGACCATGTGGCGCGACGTCTGCCTGCACAACAAGGATGCGATCCTTGAAATGCTGGCGCGCTTTTCGGAAGATCTTGCCTATCTGCAGCGGGCGATCCGGTGGGGCGAAGGCGACAAGCTGTTCGAACTCTTCACCCGCACGCGGGCGATCCGCCGCCTGATCATCGAGGCCGGCCAGGACGTGGATACGCCCGACTTCGGCCGCCATCTGCGCGACGAGAAGAAGTAATCGCGAAACCGCCGGATTACAGCGGCGGCAGATAGCCGATCGGGATGAAGCTGACGAAGACGGCACCGTCCTCGATGTCGAGGCTTATGGTGCCGTTGTCGTGCTTGCCGGCGATGCTCTTCAGGATATCGGCGACGTTGCGGATCTGGCCCGCAGCTTCCGGAAACTCGCTGACCAGCAGGTCGCGCCAGGCCTGTATGCGTTCGATCTCGACGCGAATGCGGCCGGAGATGAAGCCGTTCTCATCGACGCTGAATGGGCCGGACGCGGTCACGATGCGGCCTTCGCCGAGATCGACCGCGAGGCCGCGCAACTGGCCTTCGGAATTGCGAAGAACCGTATCCAGTCGTTCCTTGCCGGCGAGAAGACCTGCCTTGCCGGTGAGCGTCAGGTCGATGCTGGTCGAAAACGGCGGCAGGACCTTCTGCGCGGGATCGGCCAGCGTGGCGTTGACATCTTCGGCCAGCAGCGCGACGTCGAGGTCCGCGCCGTTGGCTCTCAGATGCGCTTCACCGTGACCGGATTTCACATCGGCGGATACCTTTGCGAGAGAACTCGAAACGCTTCCGGTGATGTCCTTGGCAATCAGGTCGACCTTGCTCACCCCGCCAAGGCCGGCGCGGAAGCTCGATTGCAGGCTGGACCATTCGAGATGTGTGAAAAGGCCGTAAGTGGTGCGGAGCTCGGCCGGTCCGTCGAGTTCGAAGACGACATGGCCTGGCTGATAGATCTGCGCGGCCGAGCGCAGGGCGCCGAAGGTTGCCGACAGGCCCTGACGGCTGTCGTCGATCGCCAGCTTGTCGCAGAACAGGCCGATGCGGAACGGATAGCCCCGGACATCCAGAGCGCTGCACTGGCCGCCGATGCCGTCGGCGGCGCCGGATCCGGCCAGAAACTCGGCGACCCTGGTCTTCAGCTGACTTGCCGCGACATACCATCCGCCCGTATAGAGGACTATTGCGACGAGGACCGCTGCGGCCAGCCAATAGACCCTTCCTGACACTATCGATCTATTGCCGGGAGCAGGTGCCGCCATTGGGTTCTCCACGTTCTTGAATCGGCTTATTGAGAGACTTGACGCGGGATATGGACGATTTTTGGGTGTTTGGCTACGGTTCGCTGATGTGGAACCCGGGCTTTGTGTTCAGCGAAAGCCGTCAGGCGCTTCTCGCCGGCTACCGTCGCGCCCTTTGCGTCCGCTCCTATGTGCATCGCGGCACGCCCGAGCGTCCGGGTCTCGTGCTCGGTCTCGACCAGGGTGGCTCGTGCCGGGGCATGGCGTTCAAGGTTGAACCGCACGACCGCGACAGCGTCATCGACTATCTGCGGGAGCGTGAGCTGGTGACCAGCGTCTATCTCGAACGCAGCGTTCCGATCCGGCTGGACAACGGGCGAAAGGTGAGGGCTCTCACCTATGTCATCGATCGCCGGCACGAACAGTATGCCGGTGCGCTGGACCCGCTGCATGCCGCCGGCACCGTCCTTTCGGCGACAGGCCGGTCCGGGCCGAACGAGGCCTATGTCCGCAACACCGTCGAGCATCTCAGGGGTATCGGCATTCGCGACCATCGGCTGGAGAGGGTGATCGCAGAGATGGGGCGGCTCGCTCAGGCCGGAAGCTGATCAGCGGCGTTCTGCGCCCGCAATTCCGCGATCCTCGCGACGGCCGTCGGCGGCAGCGGCAGGTCCGCATTCCTCTCGACGGTTTCGAGCAGCAGTTGGTCGCTCGCCTTTTCCATGGTTTCGACAAGCGTCTTGAAAAAGACGTCCTGGGGCAGGCCGGGCGCGATCGGCGGCAGGATGCGGATGGTGATGTGGCCCGGATAGCGGTTGAGGCTGCGGCGCGGCCAGAACAGACCCGCATGGCAGACGATCGGCACGACGGGCATTTCGAGGTCGCGGTAGAGGCGGGCGATGCCGGCGCGATACTGCGGCTCGGCACCGGGCGGGCGGCGTGTTCCCTCGGGGTATATGACCAGTTGGCGACCGGTCTTCATTTCCGCCTTCGTGCGCTTCATCAGGTCGACCATGACCTTGCCGCGTGCACCGCGATCGATGGGGATCATCCGCTGCTTCATGGCGTACCAGCCGAAGAGCGGGATCCACATCAGCTCGCGCTTCAAGATGAAAAGCGGATCGTTGATAAACGGCAGCAGCGCGTAGACGTCCCAGAACGACTGGTGCTTCGGTGACGCGATGTACGGACCGTCCGGCAGGTTCTCAAGGCCCTCGACGCTGTAGGTGGTGCCGACGATCGCCTTCATCAGGCGGTGGTTGGACATCGCCCAATTCTTCGGAATCCGGAAGGCGGTCTTGCGGGGCAAGAAGAAATAGATGGGCGACAGCACGATCATCCGGATGATGATGTTCGCGTAGAACAGGATGTTGAACAGCATCGAGCGGAAGAAGATCATCGGAGGGCCTGATGTGAAAGTCGTTTTCCGCTGCCTACACGAAATGGGCGTGGAGTGAAAGACGTTCGGCCGTCGAGGGCTATCCGTCCATGCCGGCCCTCAGGCCGGAACCGATGCCGATTCCGGTCAGGCCGCGAAGCCTGGCAGCCAGCAGCTTGACGTATTCGGCGATCATGGTGCGCATGGCGTTCGGATCGGCAAACCAGTTGCGCTGCTTGAGATCAGCGTTGACGACGGGGTAGGGCAGGAACTCGATGCGGGGTTCGACCTGGCGAAGCTCCAGAAGGCTGCGGGGCATGTGGTAGTTGTTGGTCACGACCAGGACCGAGCGATAGCCATTCTTCTCGATCCACGCCATCGTCTCGTTGGCATTGCCGATCGTGTCGAGCGCGGCGTAACCGATATCGACACAGCAGTTGAACAGGTCTTTCGGCGCGTCGGTCATCTTGCGGATCTGGGCGCCGGTCGTGCTCGGATGCACGCCGGAGATAAGAAGGCGGGCGCCTGCGTGCTCGGCGAGCAGGGCGACAGCCTGATCGATGCGCTGATAGCCGCCGGTCAGCACGACGATCGCGTCGGCCTTCGGGGAGGAGGGCGGCGCGTAGGAGGAGACGGTGTCGGCAAAGCGCAGGAAATCGACGAAGACGACGCCGGCCAGAAGAACGCTGACAATGCCCACCCGACGCGCGACGCGCCGAAAGAGGCTTCGGCGGGCACGGGGCTCGGCTTTTCGGCGCGATTCGGTCATTGGGGCGCCGTGCAATGTTTCCTCGGTGACCATGAAATCTTCTTAATTATCGAATCCGGTGCGAAACAGACCAAAACCGCCAAGGCCATTCTCTCCGGCTTTCCTCAACCCGCAGTGCCATCGGAGCGGGCGGGGTCCGACCGGATCCGGTCGATCTCGTAGATCGTGCGAATCACGGTGATCCTGGCCGTCAGCGTCGTCAGGAAAGCAATGACGATCATCGTGGCAAAAATACCGGCGTAGCCGAGATAGTCTACGGAGAAGGTGCCGAAAAGGGCGGTCGCCTGATCGGACTGCGGGGTGGCGAGAGATCGGCTCTGCCAGAAGCCGGCGACCGCAAAGGAGGCCGCGGCGAGAAGGCTTCCCGCCGCCGAGCCCTTGAGGCTGATCTTCAGAAAATGCTTCTGGAACTCGTTGGCGATGAAGGAGCCCTCGGCGCCGACGAAATGCAGCACCTCGACGATGTGATGGTTGCCGGCCAGCGCGCCGCGCGTTGCAAAGACCACGGTCAACACCATTGCGGAGAAGACCAGGCCCAGGAGACCGACACCGATGGCGACCGTGGTCCGGGCCATCGAGACGAGGCGATCGACCCAGGTGCGATGGTCGTCCAGCGTCGCCTGGGGAATTTCCGCCTTCAGCTGCGCCCGCATGGCGCTGAAATCGGGTGGATTGTTCTCGTCGATGGTGACGATGACGAGGCGCGGGACGGGAAGTTCGTTGATGTCGAGACCGGTGCCGAGCCAGGGTTCGAGCAGGCGCGCCGTTGCCGCCTCGTCCATGATGGTTCCGGACTTGGTGCCGACATAGGAGAGCGCGATGTTCTTCGCCTTCTCCAGAGCCTGGTTCATGTCCAGCCGGTCGTCAGGCTTGATCTGGATGGTGATTTCCCGCGAAATCTGGCTCTGCCAGGAATGGGCGGTGGCCCGGACCATCGACACGCCGCCGAGCGTGATGCAGGCGAGAAACGCCATGATGGCGATGACCACCATCAGCGCGTTGCCCTGAATGTTGGACGAGGGCACAATCGGACCCGCGGCGCGCAGGCGAAGCGGCGGTCGGCGCGGCTTTTTCGTTTGGGGCGGCGGTGGCTGTCGTCCCGTCCTGTCGTTCATGGCCTCACTCATAGATTTCCAGCCGCCCCTCCGTCAGGATCATACGCCGCGCGTCGATGCTGTCCATCAGCGCGAAATCGTGGGTGGCGATGACCACCGCCGTGCCGAGGCGGTTGAGTTCCAGGAACAGGCTCAAGAGGCGCTTGGCCATGGGCGGGTCGACGTTGCCGGTCGGTTCGTCGGCGAGCAGGATCTCAGGGCGATCGATCAGGGCGCGGGCGATCGCCGCGCGCTGCTTCTCGCCGCCGGACAGCACGGGCGGCAGGACATTGATGCGATCGCCGAGCCCGACCCACTTCAGCAGTTCGACGACGTCGGTGCGGTAGCTCGCCTCGTCCTTGCCGCGCACGCGAAGCGGCAGCGCCACGTTTTCATATGTCGTGAGGTGCTCCAGCAGGCGGAAATCCTGGAAGACGATGCCGATGCGCCGGCGCAGCATCGGCAGTTCGCTTCTCGGAATGGTGGCGATGTCCCGGTCGAACATGCGGATGAGGCCGCGGGTCGGCTGGAGTGACAGGAAAAGCAGGCGCAGCAATGTCGTCTTGCCGGCACCGGAGGGTCCGGTCAGGAACTGGAAGGAGCGCTTTGGAATATCGAAGGTCAGGTCCCTGAGGATTTCCGGACCCATTCCGTATCGCAAGCCGACATTTTCAAAATGGATCAAGGGAGCATTTCCAGTCTCTGGCTTCGGATTTGAATTGGAGCCAACATGACACTTCTTAACCAACGTGGTTAACAGGCGGTAAAGAAACGGCCGAAAACCGTTGTTTTGGGGGCCGTCTTTGCGAAGCGTTAACCATTTACGTTTACGACCCGTTCCTATGTGTTTCAATGCCGGGCTTTGTCCAGACCATGGATGCGCCCGGCGGAGGGAGAGGTTAGGCGGCCATGGCTCCATACGGTTCACGGCAGGCAAGAGCCGAGACGATCGACCTGCTGCCGCCCGAGCGGCCGGTGGCATCCCGGCGCCCACGCTATCAGTCATCCGGCCATGCCGATGTCGTCGATGCCGAATTCGTCGTCATCAACGACAACCGCAAACCGGATTCTCACGAACGGCCCTCGTTTTCCCGCCCGAAATTCCGCAAGGCGAGAATGGTTTCCGGCCGGGACCTCGCCCTTTCCGCCATGTCCTTTGCGGAGCGTATGCTGGCGCGATTGCCGAAGCGCCAGTTTTCCGGGCTTGTGGCGACCTCGTTCGTGGCGGTCTTCGCGCTTTGCGGCGGCTTTTCGGCGCTCGCCGGCGGGGCGTCCGTGCCGGCATCCGTCTCGCCGCTCGACATCACCCATGTCACGGTGACGCCGCAGATGGCGAACGGCATGCATGTGCTGCTCGTCAACGGCATCATCGAAAACCGGCTCGAAAGCGACCAGCCGGTGCCGCGCCTGCGCGCCGATATTCTCGCCGATGGCGAACTGACGGCAAGCCTGATCCTCGACCCGCCGACCGACGCGCTTTCGGGCGGAATGAGCCGCGGCTTTGCCGCGCGATTGAGCTATCCCGGTGGAAAACAGCCGGATGTCAGGGTTTCCTTCATGCAATAGGGTGCTTCCGGGCATCTCTCATGGTATCGGCTTTAGTGTCGCCACCCAGGAGAATGCCGCATGCCCGTCGTACGCGGAAAGAATATCGAACCCCTTTTTACCGCCGAGCAGATCGCCGAGCGCAACCGTACCCTTGCCGCCCAGATCGCATCCGGCCCGACACGTGACCTTCTGGTCATCGCCGTCCTGAAGGGGTCATTCATCTTCGCCGCCGACCTCATCCGGGCGCTGCACGATGCCGGCCTTGCGCCGGAAGTGGAGTTCATCACCCTCTCGAGCTACGGCACCGGCACCGTCTCCAAGGGGGTCCGGATCGTCAAGGACATCGACAGCGACGTGAAGGACCGGGACGTTCTGCTGATCGACGACATTCTCGAATCCGGCCGCACGCTGCTGTTTGCGAAGGAACTACTCTACGAGCGCGGCGCGCGGCATGTCAGCATTGCCGTCCTTCTCGACAAGAGCGTCAAGCGTTCGGAAAAACTGGAGGCCGATCACGTCGGTTTCGAATGTCCCGACTATTTCGTCGTCGGCTATGGCATGGACGTCGCCTATGCCTTCCGCGAGCTGCCTTTCGTCGGCGTCGTGACCGGCGACGCGGAGTGATTTCCGGCCGTCCGGCGGACAGACCTTGTTAACTATGCCCGCTTGATGGCAAGCTGCATTTACCGATCGCAAAGGAAACTTTGATGAGTTGCCTTCACGGGACAGTAACAAAGATGGAGCGATGCGGGACATGGCAAGGATTTTGATCACCGAAGACGAAGACACCCTGCGCACCTTCGTGGCTCGTGCCCTGCGTCTTGACGGACATGAGACGGAAGAGGCCGCGGACGGCGCGGAAGGCCTGGAAAAGCTGATGGCCGGCTCGTTCGATCTGCTGCTTTCCGACATCCGCATGCCCGTCATGGACGGCATTGCGCTGGCGCATGAAGCCTCGTCGCACTTTCCCCAGCTGAAGATCCTGCTGATGACCGGCTATGCCGAGCAGCGCGAGCGGGCCGACGACCTTGCGCGCAAGATCGTCGACGTGGTGCCGAAGCCGTTCGCGCTTCCCGACATCCGTAAGGCCGTCGCGCTGGCGCTGGCGGCCTGAGCCTGAGGCGGGCGGCGTGCAAGGAACCATCAGACCCGTCCATCATGGTGACTACGCCCCGCTGATTTCTCTCTGGCACCGGGCCTGGCACGAGGCCCATGCCGATCTCGTTCCGCCGGGCATCCTGGCTTTTCGAACACCCGATCATTTCTCGCAGTGGTTGGCCGAGGCACTCGGCGAAGAATTCTTCTCTGTCGCCGTGGCTGGCGGAACCGTGCTCGGCTTCGTTTCCACGCGCAATGACGAGATCTGCCGGCTCTATGTGGACCAGCGAGCGCGCGGGTCCGGAGCCGCGCAGGCATTGCTTGCCTATGGCGAGGATGAATTGGCGTCTGCCGGATGCAAGATCGCCAAGGTATACTGTCTTGCAGGAAACACGCGGGCGGAACGGTTCTATCAGCGTCAAGGCTGGAGCTTGAGGCAGACGGTGGAAGAGCCGCTCTGGCTGCCGGAGGGCGTCGAAGGCTCCTTTAAAGCGCTGAGCCAAATGTATGAGAAGTCCTTGGCCTGACGGACCCGTCAGTGCCGCTTACTTGATATCCAGCAGACGCTCCAGATAATCCTTCTCGATCTGCATGGCCGGATTGTTCGACAGCTTCTCGCGGATCGCGTCGAGGATTTCGCGGGCACGCTGGATGTCGATCTCATCCGGCACCTTCACGCGTTCGCCGAAATCCGGACCGCGATTTCCGAGAGGGCGACCGAGCGGGTCACGGCCGTCACGGCCCTGCGATTGGCCGGTCTGTCCCTGGCCATTGCCCTGCATGGCTTGCATCATCTGGCTCATCATGTCGCGGACGCCGCGGCGAAGCGCTTCCAGTGCACGGCCCTGACCGTCGACCGCCTGATCGCCGCGACCCTTGCCGAGCGCGCCGGCAGCGCCGTTCATTTCGCGGTTGGCATCGTCAAAGCCTTCGCCGGGCTTGATGCCCAGCTTCTTCAGTTCGCCCTGCAGTTCCGCCAGCGAATCGGCCAGCGCCTGCTGCTGGGCCTTGAGGCTCTTCAGCGCATCCTCCAGCTGCTGCTTGGTCATGCCGTCGGTTGACTGCTGGCCGTTCTCGCCGTTCTGGGCCTGCTGGTCGCCATCCTGCTGCTGTTGCTGCTGCTGATCGCCGCCGGACTGATCCTGGCCCTGCTGCTGTTGCTGGCCCTCGTCCTGCTGGCCTTGCTGGTCGTCGCCTTCCTGCTGGTCCGGGTCGCCGCGCTGCATGCGGTCCTTCAGCGCCTGGTTCATCTGGAAGGTCTGCTCCATGAGCTTCTGCTGCTGCTGCATCAGCTCGCCAAGCTTGTCCATCTGCTGGCGCATCGGGTTGTCCTGCTGCTGGCCGCCGTTCGGCTGCTGGCGGCCGGCCTGCAGGTTGTTCATCATCCGCTGGAGTTCGGACAGCAGCTGCTGGGCGGCATCCTTGTTGCCGGAGCGGGCCAGATTTTCGATCTGGTCCATCATGTTTTCCAGATCCTGCTGGCGCAGGATATTCTGTGCCTGCTGCTGTTGCTGCTGCGGCGAAGCGTTCGGATTGTTGTCGAGGCGCTTGGCGAGTTCCTTCATGTACTCGTCCATCGCCTTGCGAAGCTCGTCCATCAGCTTCTTGATCTCCTCATCGCCGGCATCGCGCTCCAGCGCGTTTGCAAGCGCCTGCTGCGCATCGCGAAGCTTGCGCTCGGCCTGGGACAGGTCGCCGTCCTCGATGCCGTTGGCGATCTCCCAGAGATAGGAAGCGGTATCCTTCAGGCCTTCCTGATCCCGCGTCATCTTCATCCGCATGAAGGCCGAACGGATGAGCAGGAAATCGGTGAGGTTGGGAATGGTCAGTTCCGGGCGGACCTGCAGCGCCTCGTTCATCGCGATCGCTTGCGGAAGCGCGCGGACATCGAGGGAGAAGATCTGACGCTCTTCGGCGACGCTGGCCGCCAGCGGCTTGCTGAAGCCGCGATCCGGCAGGGTCATGTAATGCGGTTGGCTGCGGCCCGTCTGGCCCTTGGCGTCGGTCGCGACGAGGGTGATCTTGACCCTTTTGCCCGAGAGCGGATGCTCCGTAAGATTGCGGCTCGTCTGGCCCTTGGCATCCTTGGTATTCCGGCGCGGCAGGTTGAGCTTGTATTCCGGCAGGGGAAAGAGCGGCACGGCGTCCTTGTCGGCGTCGTAGGCTGGCTCAATGTCCGCATGGGCCTCTTGCAGGCCGTAATCATCGCTGGCCTTGAACGGAATTTCCAGAGCGCCGTTGACGGCGCGCCGCGGCAAGCCGTCGAAGGCGATTTCCGGCGGCCGGTCCGGGACCACCGAGAGCGCCCAGTTGCGGCCATTGACGCTGAGAATGCCGCTCTGCTGAAGCGTCATCTGATGCGTTTCCGGGGTGTCAGCGGATGCCTGGCTCGGCTCGGGTGCTGCGTCGTCCGTCTTTTCTGCCGCCAGAAGCGGCACTTCTTCGGCAGTGCCGACACCCTGCGGCTTGAAGAGGGCGGTCTTGTCGCCCTTGCCGCCGGTCATGCGGATCGTCAGGACCGATTCCTCCGGCACGGAAACCGGCTCGCCGGACTGGTCGAGGCGGCTTGTCAGGTAGACGGGCGCCTTGCCGGTATAGGCGGGCGGCGCGATCCAGGCGTCGATGCGCATGTCCGGATCGCTCGCGGCGACGGACTGGTTGCGGAAGGCGTCGACGAGAGTGCCGGCGCCATTGGAGAACGAATAGGCAAAGGCGACCGTGACCAGCAGGACCGGGACGGCGCGCAGCGCCCAGCGGTCGAAGCGGGCGATGTCCGGCCGAGGCAAACCGGCGTCGAGGGAGGCGATGCGGGCCGCCATGCGCCGCTGGTGCTCGTGCCAGAGGGCGGCGGCGATCGGGCTGTCGAAGGCCGGCTCTTCGTCCTGGATGGCGACGGGCTGGTGGGCGAGATTGTTGCGCTCTTCGAGGAAGCGGTCGGCCTCGCGGTTCTTCGGCCAGCGCAGCCTGAGTGCGGGCAGGAGCGAGGCGAGGAAGGCGAAGACGAACAGGAAGATCAGCGTGAGGCGCAGCGGATCCGGCATCAGGCGGTAAAGGCCGAACCAGGCGAAGCACAGGAAAAGTGCGGCGACGGCGAGCGGCGCAAGCAGAATGGGCATCAACCTTTCGGCCAGCATCACGCTGGCCGCGGTGATCCGCCGGAACGCCAACGCTCGCGTCTGCTTCTGAGATTTGCTGCTGCTCTGGCCTTGCCCAGGCTCCGTCATCCAGTCGGGCTCCCTGCCTTGTTTCATCCAAGGCGGTTAAGGCGGCACGATGCCGAATTCATGGCGTCAGGATAACATTGTTTGTGGCGAAGGCGAGGGCGCTTTGTGCCGGCCCCGCCTTTTTTGCCCGGTATCAACGAATTTTGAACCGGCCGTGTATCAGTCGAGCCAGGCTGGCACGGAGTCGAGACCGATCAGTTCGTCGTAGGTCGGGCGCGGACGGATGACATGGAAATCGCCGCCCTTAACCAGGACTTCCGGGATCAGCGGACGGGTATTGTACGTGCCCGCCTGCACCGCGCCATAGGCGCCGGCGCTTCCGACCCAGAGCAGGTCGCCCGGCTTCGGCATGGCCATCTCCCGGTCTTTCGCGAGGAAGTCGCCGCTCTCGCAGACCGGGCCGACGACATCGGCCTTGATCCAGGGAGAGTTGGCGGCGGAGATCCGGACCGGCTTGACCTCGTGATACGCCTCGTAGAGCGTCGGGCGGATGAGGTCGTTCATCGCGCCGTCGACGATCACGAAGGTCTTGTCTTCGGTGTCCTTCACATAGATCACCTCGGTGACCATGATGCCGGCATTGCCGACGATCAGACGACCCGGTTCGGCGACGATCTTGCAGCCGAGATCCTTCAGCTGCCCCTTGACGATTTCCGCGAAGCTGTCGGGAAGGGGCGGCGGGTTGTTATCGTCGCGATAGGGAATGCCAAGGCCGCCGCCGATATCGACATGCTCGATGGTGTGGCCGTCGGCGCGCAGCGTGTCGACGAGTTCGCGCAGCAGGCGGAACGCGTCGGCAAACGGCTGCAGATCGGTGATCTGGCTGCCGATGTGCATGTCGATGCCGGTGACCTTGATGCCCTTGAGGGTTGCGGCGTGCGCGTAGACGCTGCGGGCGCGCTCGTAGGAAATGCCGAACTTGTCGCCCTTCTTGCCGGTCGAAATCTTGGCATGGGTCTTGGCGTCCACATCCGGATTGATGCGGAAGGAAACGTGAGCCTGCTTGCCGGCGGCAAGGGCGCGCTGGTTGAGGATTTCCAGCTCCGGCTCGGATTCGACGTTGAAGCAGTAGATACCGGCTTCGAGCGCGAGGTCCATTTCCGACGGCTTCTTGCCGACGCCCGAAAACATGATGCGGTTTGCCGGAATGCCGGCGGCGAGCGCCCTGCGCAGTTCGCCTTCCGACACCACGTCGATGCCGGCACCAAGTCGGCCGAGCGTCTTGAGGACGGCCTGGTTGGAGTTGGCCTTCATGGCGTAGCAGACCATCGAATCGACGTCGGCGAAGGCGCCGGAGAAGACCTTGTAGTGGCGCTCAAGCGTTGCGGTGGAATAGCAATAGAACGGCGTACCAACGGCCTTGGCGATTTCCGGCACGGGCACATCCTCGGCATAGAGAATGCCGTCGCGGTATTCGAAATGGTTCACGGACGTCTACCTGTCAGAGAAGGGGGTCGAGAATGAACGGCTTGTCCTGCACCTCAACCTTGCTGGTGTCGACGGCCTTCGTGTTCTGTTTTTCGATCGGCGTGCTCGGCGGATCGAGATCGCCCTTGCGGCCGCATCCTGAAAGGGCCAGGCCTGCAAGCGCCAGTACGGCGGCGGAAAGGGTGATGCTTCGGATCGCTTTTTGCATTTGGGTTCTTGCCGGAAGTTTATCGTGAAGCCGTCATAGCGAAAATCGGGACGCTTGTGCACCCCGATTCTCGTGATCGGACAGATCAAGCGTACTGATCAGTTCCGCGAGCGCCAATAGGCGATCTGCTTGCGGACTTCCGATGGCGCCGTGCCGCCGAAGCTGGTGCGGCTGGCGACGGAAGCCTCGACTGTCAGCACGTCGAAAACCTTGTCGGTGATCGCCGGGTTGATCGACTGCAGGTCGGCAAGGCTGAGGGCGGCGAGATCGCAACCCTTGCCTTCGGCCATGGCGACCGCGCGACCCGTCACGTGATGGGCTTCGCGGAACGGCAGGCCGGCTTCGCGGACCAGCCAGTCGGCGAGGTCGGTGGCGGTCGAATAGCCCGAGCCGGCAGCGGCCTTCATGCGGTCCTTGTTGATGGTGACGTCGCGGACCATGCCGGTCATGGCGGCAAGCGCCAGCTCGATGCTTTCGGCGGCGTCGAAGACCTGTTCCTTGTCTTCCTGCATGTCCTTGGAATAGGCGAGTGGCAGGCCCTTCATCACCGTCAGGAGCGCGATCAGCGAACCGTTGATGCGGCCGGTCTTGGCGCGCACCAGTTCGGCGGCATCCGGGTTCTTCTTCTGCGGCATGATCGAGGAGCCGGTCGAAAAGGCGTCCGACAGGCGTACGAAGCCGAACTGCGGCGTCGACCAGATGACGATTTCTTCCGCGAGGCGGGAGAGATGCGTGGCGCAGATGGCGGCGACCGCGAGGAATTCGAGCGCGAAGTCACGATCGGACACGGTGTCGATCGAGTTGCGGGTCGGTTCGCGGAAACCAAGCGCCTTGGCGGTCATGTGCCGGTCGATGGCAAAGCCGGTGCCAGCGAGTGCCGCAGCCCCGAGCGGGTTTTCGTCGAGGTGATCGATGGCGTGGCGGACGCGTGAGCGGTCGCGGGCAAACATTTCCACATAGGCCATGCAGTGGTGGCCGAAGGTCACCGGCTGGGCCGTCTGCAGGTGGGTGAAGCCGGGCATGACGGTGTCGGCGTGCTCTTCGGCACGGTCCAGGAAGGCGGCGATCAGGCCGGTCAGCGCCTTTTCCATGCGGCCGAGCTCTTCCTTGACCCAGAGGCGGAAATCGACGGCGACCTGGTCGTTGCGCGAGCGGGCGGTGTGCAGCCTGCCGGCGGCGGGGCCGATCAGCGTCGCAAGCCGCGCTTCGACGTTCATGTGAATGTCTTCAAGTTTGCGTGAGAACTCGAAATTGCCGCTTTCAATCTCGCCACGGATCGTGTTCAAACCGGCGACGATCTGATCGCGATCGGTTTCCGTGATGATGCCTTTGGAGGCAAGCATGGTGGCGTGCGCAATCGAGCCGGAAATGTCCTGGGCGAAGAGTTTCTTGTCGAAACCGATGGAGGCGTTGATTTCCTCCATGATCGCATCCGGTCCGGAAGCGAAACGCCCGCCCCACATCTGGTTGGAGGATTTGCTGTCCGTCGAGTCCGCCATGAAGTGCCTGCCTTGGAGAGTGGTCTGGAGTACGAAATGACAGAAAAGAAAAGCTTCCGCCTGCCTTCCGTCAAACTGATTGCCATTGCCGCCGTCGCGGGGATGGTGGCTGGCGCGGCTGCGGTATACGTGAAGCACGCCGCCTCTGGCAAGAGCATGGCCGAGGTGGCAGGGCTTTCGGACAATTGCAAGGTCGACCAGGAGAAGATCGGCAAGCTTACCAAGTTCACTGTCGGCGAGGTCGCGGCTATGAACGCCGTCAGCGAGCCGCGTGTGCTTCCTGCGCTTGCCTTCAAGGATGCCGACGGCAAGCCGCACACGCTGGAAAGCTTCAAAGGCAAGACGGTGCTGCTCAACATGTGGGCGACATGGTGCGTGCCCTGCCGTGAGGAAATGCCGGCGCTGGACGCGCTTGAGCGCGAACTCGGCAACGACAAGTTCCAGGTCGTCGCCGTCAACATCGACACGGGCGACGACACGAAGCCGAAAGGCTTCTACAAGGATTACAACATCCAGTCGCTGGCGCTCTACCACGACAGCACGATGGGTGTCTTCAACACGATGAAGAAGGAAGGGCTTGCCTTCGGACTTCCCGCAACCATGTTGATTGGCGAGGACGGTTGCCTGCTCGGCGCCATGAACGGGCCGGCCGTCTGGGACAGCCCGGATGCGAAGGCTTTGATCGGCGCGGCAATCGGAAGCTGATTTCGGGCAAGAAAGCAGAGATCACGGAGAACGTCCAATGCTGAAAATTTGGGGTCGCACCAATTCGACCAACGTCAAGAAAGTTCTCTGGATCGCCGAAGAACTCGGCCTTTCCTATGAACGGATCGATGCCGGCGGGGTGTTCGGCGTCGTCAACGATCCCGGCTACCGTGCCATGAATCCGAACGGCCTCGTGCCGGTGATCGAGGACGAAGGCTTCGTTCTCTGGGAGTCAAACACCATCGTTCGATATCTCTCTGCGAAATATGGGGCCGACGGTTTCGGGCCGACGGACCTCGCCGGCAAGGCTAGCGCAGAAAAATGGATGGACTGGACACCGGCGACCCTCGGCGGCGGCTTTCGTGACGTCTTCTGGAACATGGTGCGCACCGAACCCGGCAAGCGCGACATGGCCGCCGTCGAGCGCGGCATAGCAACCGTGGCCAAGGGGCTGGCAATCGCCAATGCTGCGCTGGAGAAGCAGCCCTATCTCTCAGGAGACGTCTGCGGTCTGGGCGACATTCCGCTTGGCGTGATCGCCTATGGTTGGTTTGAAATGGATATCGAACGCCCGTCGATGCCCGCGCTGGAAGCCTGGTACGATCGGCTCAAGGAGCGTCCGGCCTATCGGAAGGCCGTCATGATCCCGCTGACCTGAGTCCGGAATTGGCGAGAATCAGGCCGCTGCCTTGCGAAGGCCCCTGGTCTTCTTTGCCGGCGGGCCCTGTTCGGGGGCGCGTGTCAGAAGGGACTTGAGTTGCGCGGCCGGTACCGGCCGGTGGAAATGATAGCCCTGACCCTCGGTAATGCCCAGGCGGGCGAGAATAGTGGCCTGCTCGGCTGTTTCGATGCCTTCGGCGACGACCGTCATGCCGAATTCCCTGGCAATCGACGCCATCATCTCGATGAGCACCAGGGACTTCTTGTTCACCGTCAGACTGTCGACGAAGTATTTGTCGATCTTCAGATACTGTGCGCCGAGGCCGTGAATGGAGCTCAGGCCGTTGTGCCCGGTGCCAACGTCGTCGATCGCGATCCTGACGCCAAAGGCAGAGAGCTCTTCGGCAACCCGGCGCGCGGCCTCCTTGTCTCCGAGCGACTGGCGTTCTGTTATTTCCACGACCATTGAGGCCGGTGGCAGACCGTTGCGGTGGAATTGCTCGAGCAGGTTGGAGGCGAATCCGGCCTTCAGGAACTGTGTGGGCGTCACGTTGAAGCTCATCTTCAGGCGCGGGTCAGCACGCAGGTGCTCGCCAATATCCTCGCCTGCGGTCTTCAGAAGGCTGTGGGTGATCGTCTCGATCTGACCGGTCTCTTCGGCGAAGGGGATGAACTTGTCGGGCGGGATGAGGGTGCCATCGTTGCGAATCCAGCGCGCGAGAGCTTCAAAACCCATGACTTCCCCGGTCGAGATGCTGACAATCGGCTGATAGTAGGGCCGGATCTGACCGGAGCGGATGGCGGCGTCGATATCGTCTGCCATTCCCTTGCCGCGCACGATGCCGCGGGTGACGAAGAAGGAGAGAAGGCAGATCACCAGTCCCACACCGATCAGGGCGGCCGGGTGGATCTGCTGCTGCCAGCCAAGCAGGAACTGCCGGTCGACCTCGATCTCCGCCCTTATCGGGAAACGGCCCGAGGTTGCCGTGTAGACTTCCGCGTTCGTTGTCCGCCATTCGAAGTCGCCACTGGAGATATAGCGCGCGAAGACGGTCCCGTCGGAAAGAAGCAGGCGGATGTTTGCCCGCGACCGCAGGTCGGGCGGGAGGATGTCGTAGAGCGTTCCCGGGTTGATGATCTCGATGATGTCGTGTGTTTCGCTGAGTTGCCAGCGGATGCCGAGGCCTTGCCAGGCGGAGGCGTTGAGGAGGAAAAGACTGAAGAAGTGATTGGCGGCGGGCACCTTCGGCGCCAATTTGATCGCTGTGTCCAGCCCGTCGGTTGCGCCGTTCAGCCCCCAGCAGGTCAGCTGACCTTCGCGGATACGAACTTCCTTCAGGTTGCTCGTTTCGAAGATGACTCTCCGCAGGAGCTTGCGGCTCTTCTCCGAACATGAGCCGCCGTCGACATCCAGCAAGCGGCCCATCGAGGCGATGGCATAGTCTACGGAGAGCGTGGCGCGGCTGACCGTGGTTTCGGCAATATTGCTGAGGGTTCTGCGGTTCGCGCTTTCGACCAGCTTCACCTTGGCAATCCATGCGGCTGCGCACATCGTGGTGCACAGCAGGACGAATGTCATCCAGAACCTCAGTCGATAGCTGTAACGCATACGTTCCCCCGATGCATGCCAGAGGGTATCGCAGGGACGTTAACGGTCGCTGAACGCGGCTATTGCGGGGCTTTCGCCGCTTGCGGTCGTGAACCCTAGCGGGTCGGAACCGGCTTCTCGCCGCGATAATCGTAGAAGCCGCGACCGGACTTGCGGCCGAGCCAGCCGGCTTCGACATACTTTACCAGCAGCGGGCAGGGACGATACTTGCTGTCAGCGAGCCCGTCATGCAGCACCTGCATGATCGACAGGCAGGTGTCGAGGCCGATGAAATCGGCAAGCTGCAGGGGGCCCATCGGATGATTGGCGCCGAGCTTCATGGCCGTGTCGATCGCCTCGACGCTGCCGACGCCTTCGTAAAGCGTGTAGATCGCCTCGTTGATCATCGGCAGCAGGATGCGATTGACGATGAAGGCGGGGAAGTCTTCGGCAACAGTGGTCGTCTTGTCGAGCGTGTCGACAAAGCCCTTGGCGGCGCGGAAGGTGGTGTCGTCGGTGGCGATGCCGCGCACCAGTTCGACGAGCTTCATGACCGGCACCGGGTTCATGAAATGGATGCCCATGAAGCGTTCCGGGCGGTCGGTTGCCGACGCCAGCCGGGTAATCGACAGCGAGGAGGTGTTGGTTGCCAGGATGGCCTCCGGCTTCAGTACGGGGCAGATCTGGGCGTAGATCTTGCGCTTGACGGTTTCGTCTTCGGTTGCCGCCTCGATGGCCAGATCGACCTGGGCCATGTCCTGGATGTCGGAGGAGCCGGTGATGCGCTCGAGCGTCGCCTTGCGCTCGGTCTCGTCGAGCTTGGCGCTCGAGACGAGGCGGGCGAGGTTGCCGTTGATGGTGGCAAGGCCGGCTTCGATGCGGTCCTGGTTCAGATCGTACACATGGACCTTGTAGCCGGCAGCCGCGGCGACCTGAGCGATACCGCAGCCCATCTGGCCCGCACCGACTACGCCGACGGTCTTGATCTGCATGTCCATTGCCTCTCTCCCTTGCGCCATTTCAGGCTCGTTGTATGAAAAAGCCGGGCGGTCTTAAAAAACCGCCCGGCAGATTGATAGTCCGGACCTTCGGATTTTTCCAGTCCTTTCGCAAGTGCGAAAGAAAGGTCAAAGTGCCTTTTCGAGTTCCGGCAGGGCTTCGAAGAGGTCAGCGACGAGGCCGTAGTCGGCGACCTGGAAGATCGGCGCTTCCTCGTCCTTGTTGATCGCGACGATGACCTTCGAGTCCTTCATGCCGGCCAGATGCTGGATCGCGCCGGAGATGCCGCAGGCGATGTAGAGCTCGGGAGCCACCACCTTGCCGGTCTGGCCGACCTGCCAGTCGTTCGGTGCATAGCCGGCATCGACGGCAGCGCGCGAGGCGCCGACGGCGGCACCGAGCTTGTCGGCGACCGGCAGGATGACTTCCTTGAATTTTTCCGAGGAGCCGAGTGCGCGGCCGCCCGAGATGATGATCTTGGCGGACGTCAGTTCCGGACGGTCGGAGGCCGACAGTGCGTCCGAGACGAAGCTCGACAGGCCGGGGTTGGCCGAAGCGGGTGCTGCCTCGACGGAGGCGGAGCCGCCGGCTGCCGCTGCCTGGAAGGAGGCGGCGCGGACCGTGATCACCTTCTTTGCGTCCTTCGACTGGACGGTCTGGATGGCGTTGCCGGCATAGATCGGGCGCTTGAACGTGTCGGCGGAGACGACGTCGGTGATTTCCGAAATCTGCATGACGTCGAGGAGCGCTGCGACGCGCGGCATGACGTTCTTGCCGACCGAAGTGGCGGCCGCCATGATGACGTCATAAGAACCGGAAAGCGAGACGATCAGGGCTGCGAGCGGCTCGGCGAGGTTGTTGGCATAGTCGCCGGCGTCCGCCGTCAGGACCTTTGAGACGCCCGAAAGCTTGGCGGCTTCTGCCGCTGCGGCTGCAACATTTGCGCCCGCGACGAGCACATGCACGTCGCCGCCGATCTGCGTGGCTGCGGTCAGAGCCTTGGCGGTCTGGTCGGAAACGGCGCCGTCGTGATGATCTGCCAGAAGAAGAATGGCCATATTACTAAACTCCCTTTCCGTCCCTTAAAGCACGCCGGCTTCGTTCTTGAGCTTGTCAACGAGTTCGGCCACGGAGCCGACCTTGACACCAGCCTTGCGGCCGCCAGGCTCTTCGGTCTTCAGGACCGTCAGCCGCGGAGCGACGTCGACGCCGAAATCGGCGGGCGTCTTCTTGTCGAGCGGCTTCTTCTTTGCCTTCATGATGTTCGGCAGCGAAGCGTAGCGCGGTTCGTTGAGGCGCAGGTCCGTCGTGACGATGGCGGGAAGCTTGATCTCGATGGTCTGCAGACCGCCGTCGACTTCGCGGGTGACCTTGGCGGAACCGTCGCCGAGTTCGACCTTGGAGGCAAACGTGCCCTGCGCCCAGCCCAGCAGGGCTGCCAGCATCTGGCCGGTCTGGTTCGAGTCGTCGTCGATCGCCTGCTTGCCGACGATGACGAGGCCGGGGTTTTCCGCCTCGACGACGCCCTTCAGGAGCTTGGCAACGGCGAGCGGCTCGACGGCTTCGTCGGTCTCGATCAGGATGGCGCGATCGGCGCCCATGGCGAGGCCGGTGCGCAGCGTTTCCTCGGCCTTGGCCGGGCCGATCGACACGACGACGACTTCTTCAGCCTTGCCGGCTTCCTTGAGACGCAGCGCCTCTTCGACGGAAATTTCGTCGAACGGATTCATCGACATCTTGACGTTGGCGAGCTCGACGCCCGTACCGTCCGGCTTGACACGGATCTTCACGTTGTAGTCAACAACGCGCTTGACTGGGACCAGGATCTTCATCGAATTCCTTCCTTCACTTTCGGTGGGGAGAAAATGCGCTATTGCGCGTACGCCCAATTGTCGATTGGCGACATGGATAAGCGTTTTTTCCCCAATTTCAACGCGTTTCTGCGAATTATCCTATGGGTAGCGTGCATATATTACGCTTACGTACACGTCAATAATGTTCATTGGCGGCCCCAACGAATTGTCTTCGGCGGCGGGGCTTCTGCCGCGATCCGCGCGCTGCTCTCCGCCGCCTCGATATGGGTGACGGCTTTCGGCGTCTGCATGGTCCGGTCGAACAGCGGAACGCCCGGTCGGCGCATGATGACGACGAGTCCGGCGCCGGCGAGGATGCCGCCCGCATGCGCGCCCCAGGAGACGTTGCTTTCGTTGTCGATCAGCAGCATCAGGAACTGGTAGCCGATCCAGAGCGCAAGCGGGACGAGGGCCGGCAGGGGAATGGGAATGCGCATGAACACAAGGATCCAGACACGGACCTTGGGGTGCAGGATCATGTAGGCGGCGACCACGCCGGCGATCGCGCCGGAAGCGCCGACGAGCGGCCCCTCGGAATGTGGGGCGGTCAGGCCATGGACGAAGGCGCCGGCGGCGGCGCACAGCAGATAGAAGATCAGGAAGCGCACATGGCCGAGCGCGTCTTCGACATTGTCTCCGAATACCCAGAGAAAGACCATGTTGGACGCCAGATGCCAGAAACTGCCATGCAGGAAGGCATAGGTGACGTAGGTGGCATAGTCCGGCGCGATCGCCAGGCTCGGATCGAGGATCCCATAGCCGAAGGCGACGGCGGGGATATAACCAAGGCCGATCAGGAGTTCGTTCTGGAAGGCTTCCGTCGACAGGAAGCCGCTGACGAGCCAGACGGCAACATTGCTGACGATCAGGGAGATCGTCACATATTGCGCCTGGATATGCTTGAGGGCATTCGCATCGTAGAGCGGTATGAACATGCGCCTGCCTCCCTATGGCCGCAAGGGCCAGACGATCTATCTGTTCTTGCCCGGAACCCAGAGAATGTCGGCCTTGCCGCTGTCATTGGCATAGCGCGCCGCGACGAACAGGAAATCCGACAGCCGGTTGATATACTTCAGCGCCGGCGCGCCGACAATTTCGCCCTCGCATTTGGCCAGCGCCACCATGTGCCGTTCGGCGCGGCGGGCGATGGTGCGGGCAAGGTGCAGATTGGCGGCGGCCGGCGACCCGCCGGGCAGAACGAAGGATTGCAGCGGATCGAGAGAGGCATTGAGCTGGTCGATCTCCGCCTCCAGCCGATCCACCTGGGCGTCGATCACGCGCAGCGGCTCGAAGGCCGGCGGCTCGTTGGTCTCGGGCGTAGAAAGATCGGCGCCGAGATCGAAGAGATCATTCTGGATGCGCATCAGCATCGCGTCCAAATCCGCAATGCCGCCTGTGTGCAGGCGCGCCATGCCGATCGCCGAATTCGTCTCGTCGACCGTCCCGTAGGCTTCCACCCGCAGGTCGTGTTTCAGTCTCCGCGGACCGGAGACCAGTCCCGTCGTGCCGTCGTCGCCGGTCTTCGTGTAGATCTTGTTGAGCTTGACCATGCTATTCCCGTATTTCCAGTTCCGAGGTTTTCCGTCGTCGTCAGCTGCGTCCGCCGCCCGTCAGCCACAGCGTCAGCATGATCAGGGCGATGGCGATGGCCTGCAGCAGGATGCGCATCTGCATCAGCCGGTTCGACAGGCTCGGATTGTTGCCCTTCAGCATGTTGTAGAGGCCGCGGATGAGGACCAGGACCACCAGCGCCATGACGGCAAGGGCCAGGATGTAGGTGAAGTTTGACATGCGTTTCCTCCCGTACCGGTCAGCCGAAGCGCCGAATGATCTTGTAGAATAGTGCTGCCGGCAGAATCTTCTTCAGGATGATCCCCTGTTTGGCAGGAGTCGTCACCGGATAATGTGGGCGGGGCGTGCGGGCGGTCAAGGCGTGGCGGAGCTCGGCATAGACGGCTTCCGGGCCAAGCTTGTGCCGGTTCGGCGGCCCTTCACCCGAAAGACGGGCGAGCTGGCGGCGATATTCGTCGCGGTGCACGGAATTTTCCATGTCGATCGTTTCGCGCAGCTTGACGAGAGCATTGTCGACGAAGCGTGAGGCGATCGGACCCGGCTCGATCAGGCTGACATGAATCCCGCTGCCGGCTAGTTCCATGGCGAGCGTGATGCTGAGCCCTTCCAGCGCGAATTTCGAAGCATTATAGGCACCGCGCCAGCGATAGGGGACGATGCCGAGAATGGACGAGCACTGGACGATGCGGCCGTGGCCCTGGCGGCGCATGAACGGAATGACGCGGCGCGTCAACTCGTGCCAGCCGATCACGTTCGTCTCCAGCTGCCGGCGCAATGCATCGCTCGGCAGATCTTCGACCGCGCCGACCTGGCCGTAGGCGCCATTGTTGAAGAGGGCATCGATCCGGCCGCCGGTTTCCTGCGTAACCCTCTCTACGAGGGCGGCAATCGAAGCGTGATCGGTGTAATCCATGATCGCTGTCTCGATACCGTCAACCTCGAGGCCTGAACGGTCTTCTTCGCGCCGCACGGTGGCAAAAACCCGCCATCCGTCGGCTTTCAGTGCCCGCGCGCAAAACGCACCGATGCCGGAAGAGCAGCCGGTGACAATGATGACTGGAGAGGTCACGCTATGGGCGGTATTCATTCATCGATTCCTGTACAAGTGCCAAAGCTTTCCCATATTCAGGAAGACGATACAATCTCCGGAGGCATCGACAGCGGGCGAATGATTTCGAAAATCAAGGTGTTATATCGGGTCACGGTGGATGCGGTCTTCCACTTCATTGACGATGACGGTTTCGCAATGGCAAGTCACGTCGCGCTGTCGACGCTGCTCGCGGTTTTCCCTTTTCTGATTTTCGGCACGACGCTGGCGAGTTTCCTCGGCGCCAATCGCTTTTCCGAGACGGCCGTGCATCTCATATTCGACACCTGGCCGGCGGCGATCGCGGAGCCGATCTCCAAGCAGGTGACGGAGGTGCTGACCGAGCAACGCAGCGGCCTCTTGACCATTTCGGTTCTGGCGGCCGCCTATTTCTCGTCGAACGGCGTCGAGGCGCTACGGGTGTCGCTGAACCGCGCCTACCGCGTGAGCGAGAACCGCCACTGGTACACGACCCGTCTCCTCAGTCTCGGCTACATCCTGCTGGCCGTCATCGTGCTGGCAATCGCCAGTACGCTGCTGCTGGCGGTGCCGATCGCGCTGCAATTTGCCGAGACCCAGTTTCCCTGGCTCTCCGGCCCGCTGACGGCGGTTTCGAATTGGCGCATCTACACGACGCTCGTCGTCCTGCTGCTCGGGCTGATCTGCGTGCATTACTGGCTTCCGGCCGGCCGGAGGAAGATCGTCGACATCATTCCCGGCATCCTTCTGACGATGCTGCTCTGGGCCGGCGGCGGCCTGCTTTTCGCGCTCTATCTGTCAACCTTCGCCAATTATACCGCGACCTATGCGGGCCTCGCCTCTGTGATGGTGGTTCTGATCTTCCTCAACATCGTCAGCGTCATCTTTATCATCGGCGCCGAGTTCAACGCTGCCCTTATGAAATTCGAGGTTTTGAGCAAATATGGCGGGCGGGGATACAAGGAGCGCGCCGCCCTAAAGGCCGACGAGGCGTCGGATGTTGGTGGATGAGTGACCTGCGGCGCGCAGCGCCGACAAGGCAGTGTCGCCCTGGCTCTTCGAAAGCTTCCTGCCGCCGTCATCCGTGATCAGCCGATGGTGATGATAGACCGGTTGCGGCAGCGCGAGCAGATGCTGCAACAGCCGGTGAACGGACGTGGCGTGAAAGAGATCGAGCCCCCGTACAACATGGGTGATCCCCTGCAGCGCATCGTCGAGGACGACCGAGAGGTGATAGCTGGACGGCGCGTCCGAGCGTGACAGCACGATGTCGCCCCAGGCCGCCGGGTTCGCCGGAATGATCCCGCGGGCGCCGTCGCCGGTTTCAAGCCAGGTCAATGGAGCGTCGATCGAGGCGAGGGACTTTTCCATGTCGAGCCGCCATGCGTGTTTCATCCCGGAGGCGAGAAGCCGGTCTCTTTCCTCTATTGGTCGTTTTCTGTCGGTGTCCGGGTAAAGCGGCGCGCCGTCCGGATCGCGGGGCCAGGCCACGCCCTCACTTTCCGCCTTTGCCACCTCCGCCTTGACCTCGCCGCGCGTCATGAATGCGGGATAGGCGAGGCCGCGCTCTATCAGGGCCTGAAGTGCCTGCCGGTACTCGTCGAAATGCTCGGATTGCCGGCGCGGCGGTTTTTCGTAGGGAAAGCCCAGCCAGGCGAGGTCTTCGAGCATCGCCGCTTCGAAAGCCGGCGTGCAGCGGGCAAGGTCGATATCCTCGATCCTGAGCAGCAGCCTGCCGCCGGCCGCTTCAGCCATGTCGCGGTTGATCAGGGCGGACAGCGCGTGTCCGAGATGAAGCGCGCCGTTGGGGCTCGGCGCGAAGCGGAAAACGGGTTGCCGGTCGTCGGTCTGCATGATTTCTTCTGCCACGACTGTTTCGGCCACACCAAGGGAAAAGCACCGCGCATGCACATCATTCGCTCGGACGAGGATATCCGGCGCGGTCTCGACGCCCTCCTGCAGGCCGATCCGCGTCTCGAACCGGTGATCGGTGCCTGCGCTGGCATGGTGCCGCTCAGGCTGCAGCCGGCGGGCTATGCCGGCATCGCCCATATCGTCGTCTCGCAAATGGTGTCGCGGGCGAGCGCCAACGCCATCTGGGGCCGGGTGGTCTCGGCTCTTGGTGACGTGACCGCCGAAGCCTATCTTGCGGCCGAGCCGACGGTGATTGCGGGCTTCGGCCTGTCGCGGGCCAAGGAAACGACCCTGAGGCGGATTGCCGCAGCCGTTGCTGAAGGGGACCTCGATCTCGATGCGGTGCCGCAAATGGCGGCCGGCGAGGCCATGGCGCGGCTGACTTCGGTCAAGGGCATCGGGCCCTGGACGGCGGAGATCTACCTGATGTTCTGCGGCGGCCATCCGGACATTTTCCCGGTCGGCGACGTTGCCTTGCGGGCGGCCGCGGGAGACCTGTTCTTCAACGGCGAGCGGCCTGACGAGAAGGCGACGAAAGCGATCGCGGCGGCCTGGGCGCCATGGCGGTCGGTCGCCGCCCGGCTGCTCTGGGCCGACTATGCGCGGCGCCGGCAGAGGGAGGCGCTTCCCGTTACGTGACCCCGATCGGCAACAGTATTCGGGAGGTTCTGCGGAAAGCATTGGCCGATTGTTATTTAGGCTTCACATAGCTGTAATAACACGCCTAATATCGTTCTTGCGAATGCCGAATCGATCAGGAGTGCTCACTTGACGATTGCAGTGTCACCACAGGCTTTGCCGGCTCTAGTGCTGAATGCCGACTACAGGCCACTGAGTTATTATCCCTTGTCGCTATGGTCCTGGCAGGACGCGATCAAGGCCGTGTTCCTAGACCGCGTGAACATCGTCGCCGAGTACGAACACTCCGTTTCCTCGCCGAGCTTCTCGATGAGATTGCCGAGCGTGGTCTGCCTCAAGACCTACGTCCAGCCGTCCCGCAACCCCGCGTTTACCCGCTTCAACGTCTTCCTGCGCGACCGCTTCCAGTGCCAGTATTGCGGGACGCACGAAGACCTGACCTTCGACCACGTCATCCCCCGCTCGCATGGCGGCGAGACGACGTGGGAAAACGTGGTGGCGGCTTGTTCTCCCTGCAATCTCAGGAAGGGCAACAAGATGCCGAAGCAGGCGGGCATGATCCCGATCCAGAAGCCCTACAGGCCCTCGGTGGCCGACCTGCACAACAACGGCCGGCTGTTTCCGCCGAACTACCTGCATGAAAGCTGGATGGACTATCTCTACTGGGATTCCGAACTGCAGCCGTAAGCCTGGGTTCGCCAGTGCTCGTCAGGCGGTCTTGCGGAAGCCGATGAAGGCAATCGCGGCGAGCACGAGACTGGTGATGACGTTCATGTTCGCCATCGACAATCCGAAGATGCGAAGTGCTGCGACCGTGCAGGACGGGCCATGTTCCGAGCCGATCTGGGTCAAGAGGTCCGAGGCGCTGCCGGTGACGCTTGCTCCACCCGCCGAGCAGCTTGCCGGTCCTTCCCAGAAACCCCATTCGACGCCGGAATGATAGACGCCGAGGCCGGCGCCGACGATCATCATGATGGCAAGCAGGAGCAGAAGACCGCGCGTCACCGATGCCGGCAACTTGAACACGGCGGAGAGAACGGCCAGCACGCCGAGCGGTATGCCGAGATAGTATGGCTGGCGCTGGATCAGGCAGAGATGGCAGGGAATGTAGCCGCCGATGTGCTCGAAGGCGAGCGCCGATCCGATGACGGCGACCATTCCGGCGGTCAGCAGGGCAGCGGAGGATTTCAGGGTCAGCTTGTCGGCTATCATCGTTTCGATCGTCCGTTCAGAATACAAATTTTACCAGGTAGAAGCCGCCGAACAAAAGCACGACGAAAACCGTGAAAAGGATGCCGAGATACTTCTCGATGAACAGCCGGATCGGCTCACCGAAGCGGCTGAGCAGCCAGGCTACGAGGAAGAAGCGTGCGGCCCGGCCGATGATGCTGACGACGGTGAAGACCACGAAATTGAGACCCGTGGCGCCGGAGAAGATCGTCAGCACCTTGTACGGGAACGGTGTGACGGCGGCAAACAGCACGCCCCAGCCGCCCCAGGTGTTGTACCACTCGGCGATCTGCTCGAACGAGTTCTCCTTGCCGTAGAAAGCGAGGATCGGCTTGCCGATGCTCTCGAACAGGAACATGCCGATCGCATAGCCCAGGAAGGCGCCCAGTACCGAGCCGAGTGTGCAGATGACGGCCAGTCTTATCCAGCGCTGCGGTCTCGCAATCGTCAGCGGGATCAGCAGGACATCCGGCGGTATTGGAAAGACGGAGCTTTCGATGAAGGAGACGCCGAAAAGCGCCTTTTCCGCATGCTTCGTCGCAGACAGCGACATGGTCCAGTCGTAGAGGCGTCTCAGCATGGCCGTCCTTCTTGAAATATCGATGACCTTTTAGGGGGAGGCGTGATGCCTGTAAATCAGCCTTTTCCGCAGCCTTACGCTTTTCTCAAAAACTTTTCGTGAGCGGGAGAAATTGCGAAAATCACGGTTGACCCGGCCCTCGGCGTTCGTATAGTCCCGCTGAATTCCGCTTCGACCACGAAGCCGGATGCCCCATTGGCGGAATTGGTAGACGCGCTCGACTCAAAATCGAGTTCCGCAAGGAGTGCTGGTTCGACCCCGGCATGGGGCACCACAATTTTCTCTTCATGCTGCCGCAGCCCTTGGCTGCTTCGCTCCAGAGCGGGCGCCGGACGACCGGCGACGGCCACTTGGCCTTGCGAACCCTTCGGGTTCGAAGTTTGCCCGTTAGAGCACGCCACCTTTTCCCGGTCCCGCTTTTTTCTTGTTCATCGTTGCCGCGAAATGCTATTGCGGTGCAGCATTCTGGAACGCTGCCGATGAAACTGCCGCCCCGCAACAGCTATGATGACCTGATCCGTGATTTCGTCTGGGATATCCCGGCGGACTTCAACATGGGGCGGGCAATCAGCGATGCCTGGGCCGTCAGGGAGCCGGACCGGGTCTGTCTCCAGCATTTTTCGCCGGACGGCAACCATCTGTCGATGACCTACGGCGAACTCTCCGAGCAGTCCAACCGCTTTGCAAACGCCCTGCGCTCTCTTGGCGTCGTGCCCGGAGACCGGGTCGCGCTGCTCCTGCCGCAGAGCTTCGAGACGGTGGTCGCCCATGCGGCGATCTACAAGCTTGGCGCCATCGCGTTGCCGCTGGCGCTGCTCTTCGGCGCAGAGGCCCTGGAATACCGGCTGGCCTTTGCCGGTGCATCGGTCGTGGTCACCAATGATTTCGGCCATTCGCGGCTGAAGGCGATCCGCGATCGGCTGCCCGAGCTTAAGGACATCATCCTGACAGGCGATACGGCTGGTGAGGGCGCGCATGGCTTCGGGGCGCTGATTGCTTCGCAGCCGGCCGACTTCGATGGGCCGAGAACGGGGCCGGACGATCCGGCGCTGATGATTTTCACCTCCGGTACCACCGGCGCGCCGAAGGGCGCCCTGCACGGCCACCGCGTTCTGGCCGGGCACATTCCCGGCATCCAGTTCGCCCACCATTTCCTGCCGCAGCCGGGCGACCGGATGTGGACGCCGTCGGACTGGGCCTGGGCGGGCGGCCTGCTCAATGCGCTGATGCCGTGCCTGATGCTCGGGGTTCCTGTCGTCTCGTCGCCGGCGCAGAAGTTCGATCCGGACACCGCCTATCGCATCATGGCTGAGATGAAGGTGCGCAATGCCTTCATTCCGCCGACCGCGCTGCGCCTCTTGAAATCCGTCGAGGCGCCGCTCGACACCTATGATCTTCAGTTGCGCACGATCGGCTCGGCCGGCGAGAGCCTCGGGCGCGAGACCTATGAGTGGGCAAAGCGCGTGCTCGGCATCACGGTCAACGAATTCTACGGCCAGACCGAATGCAACTTCGTGATTTCCTCGGCTGCGGAACTGGGTGTGACACGTGCCGGACCGATCGGGCGGCCGGTGCCGGGTCATCATGTTGCGATAGTTGACGACGAGGGGCGCGAACTGCCGGCCGGCGCGACCGGGCAGATTGCGGTGAGGCGGCCCGACCCGGTGATGTTCCTCGGCTACTGGAGGGACGAGAAGGCGACGCGGGAGAAATTCATCGGCGACTGGATGCTGACCGGCGACCAGGGGCGCATGGATCGCGACGGCTACATCGAATTCTTCGGGCGCAACGACGATGTCATCACCTCGTCCGGCTACCGCATCGGGCCGAGCGAGATCGAGGACTGCCTGAGCGGGCACCCGGCCGTGCGGCTGTCCGCCGTCGTGGGCAAGCCGGACGCGGTTAGGACCGAAATCGTCAAGGCTTATGTGGTGCTGCGGGATGGCTACGAGCGAAGTGATGCGCTGGCGTACGAGCTATCCGATTGGGTGAAGCAGCGGCTTTCCATGCATGAATATCCGCGCGAAGTGACTTTCGTCGACGACCTGCCGATGACGACCACCGGCAAGATCATCCGCCGGCTGCTGCGCGATCAGGCGATGGTGGAAGGCGAGGCGGCGGAATAGCCGCCGCGCAGTTGCCTGCTATTCGGAGCCGCGGCCGCGTCGTGCCATCGACAGCAGTTTGTTGCGGATCATCCGGGCCACATTGCGGGTGCTCGCATACATGTGCAGCTGATTGGCGGCCTGGCGCAGATCGCGGTCGGCGTTCGGCCTGAGGCCGATCAGCAGCGTTCCCATCTCCTCGCGCTCCAGCCACATCCGGCTCATGATCGGATGGTCCGGCACCGCGCAGGAATCGGTGCGCTCGATGTTGGCGTCGTCGAGATGCCATTCGGTCAGCCGCATGACGAGGAGCTTGCCCGGTGAGAAGCGTGCGAGGCTCTCATCATAGGCCGTCTTCCAGGTGTAGGCTTCGCCGGACATGATGAAGACGATCATCGAGGCGATCGCCTTGCCATCGAGGTCGAGCGTGTGAATACGGACGGCGTCGATCTCGGCGAGATTGGTGATCGCCTCGCGGAAGAAGGCGGCGCCAAAGCGGTCGTTGGCCATGGCCGTGCGCTTCCGGCCCTTCCAGCCGCCGGCCTCCAGAGCCAGGAATTCTTCCATGCGCAACCGCACGTCCTGCCGCTGACGGGCGACATTGTAGGTGAGATCGCCTATCTCCTCCAGCTTGCGCCACTGCCGGCGCATTTCGCGCAGGTGTGCTGCGCTGACGGATCCCTGCAGATAGGTCTGGCCGTCCTCGTAGCTCTGCAGCATCGGGCGCAGCGACTTCTCCGTTGCCAGAACGGGCAGGTTCCGGCCGATTGCGATCGCCTTGAACAGGCTGGCTATCGGGCCGTTCAGCCGCAGATCGGGCAGGACCAGCACGCTCGGCAGGCCGGCGATCGGCGAGGAGAATGCCTCCAGCACGTTGTCGACGTTCTCGGCGGCATCTTCGGCATCGACCAGCGGCGTGCCCAGCGGGCCGAAGTGATTGGCCCAGGCGCGCATGATCGAGGGCCCAAGGGAAAATCCGGGCTTCTCGATCGAATAGGGCATCAGGAAGCGCAGACGGCTGCGGCGCTCGTCGTTATCGCGCATGACGGCGAGGCGAATGACCTTGTCCTCCAGCCGTGGCATGGCCGGGACGAGGAAGCGGGCGGAGAAGAAGATATTCGGTTCTGCCGACCGGTTCGACAGGAAGTCGAGTTCGCTCTGTAGATCATAGCCGACGGAAGCGGGGTAGAGGCACAGCTCGCGACCCGGGCGGCCGACGGCGAGGCTGATGTCGGCGGCAGGAAGCGGTTCCACGTCGGCCTTTCTAGCCGTGGCCGGATAGACGAGATCGACGGGAGGCTGGTTCGTAGGGTTTTGGGTCGTAGGCATTATGGGGCCTCCGGTTTGGGCTTGTCGGCCAACGGATCGGCGAAGACGAATAGACTGATGCCGAGCGCGTGGCGCACGGCTAAATGGAGCAAGACAGTTTCGACAAGAATGGCGCCGGTAGTGGCGACTGCGGCGCCAGTCAATCCCCAAAGCGGAATCAGTGTCATATTGAGAGCGATATTGACGACCAGTGCGCCGATATAGACCACGACGCAAGCCCTCTGGCGACCGGACATGGTCAGAAGGGATTCTGCCGGGCCGATCATGGATTTGAAAAGCGGGCCGAAGAACAGGATCACCATCAGCATGTAGCCTGCCGTAAAGGCCTGCCCGAAGAGCGAGAGGATCAGCTTTCCGACCATCAGCACGAAAATGCCGATGGCGAGCGACGGCCAGAAGGTCCAGCGCGCGGTCTCATTGGCGAAGCGTGCAAGGCCGGCGAGATCGTTGCGGGCAAACAGTGTCGAGAAGCGCGGGCCGGCGGCAGCCTTGACCGAGAAGAAGACGAACTGAACCAGCGCCATGGTCTTCGCGGCGGCGAAGTAGACCGCAACCTCGTTGGGCGGCAGGTAGATGCCGACGATGACGACGTCGGAATTGGTCAGCAGGAAGGAAAAGCCTTCGATGAAAAAGATCGGCAGGGCGACCTTGATCCATTGGCCGAAGTGGATGCTGTGGTCGCCTTTGAGGAAGCGCCTGCCGAGGCGGATGGTGACGACGACGAATTGCCCGACGGTCGTCACATAAGCGGCCGCCAGGGCGGCGACCATGGCCGTGACCGCCGTGCTCGGCTGGCCGAGCTTCACGGCAACGGCCATGAAAAGAATGATCAGCGTCGGACGAATGACGAAGGTCGGGCTCAGCGCATTGACGGGCCAGCGGTTGGCGCGCGCCGTGCCGTCCAGCACATCGCCGAGTGCGATCATGGGCAGCGCGAACAGTCCGAGGAACACGGGAGCAAGGTAGTAGGGCGGCAGCGAGTTTCCAAAGGCATGCAGGAAGGCCAGTCCGGCGCCCAGCAAGAGGCTTGAAGCCAAGAGTGCAAAGATGCGGGCCGTAAAGGCCACGCCGCGCACTTTCGCATTGTCTCCCGCCGCCTCGTATTCCGGCAGGAAACGGATGACCGCCGTGTTGAAACCAAGACAGGAGAAATCGCCGAAGGTGATCACCAGAACCCAGACGTAGACGAAAACGCCGTATTCGAACTCGCCCATCATGCGGGCGAGAATGATCTGGGATATGAAGGCGATGCCGGCGCTGACGACGCGGATTACGAAAGCGATCAACGCCATGCGCTGGGCGTGTGCGAGTTCATCTGTTCCGGTCAGCATGGCGGCAAGCTTCGCCGTGTGCGGTGCAGTGCGTGCACGCAAACGGGGAGGCAGCACTTTTTCGGCTGTTTCAATGACCGCCATGATCAAAACGCAATACCTGTGATCAAATGCAGAGGAACTTGTATTGTTGTATCGCCAACAGGGTTAAGAAAGGGTGAGGACGGAGCCTCAGGCGTCTCGCGGTGCCGCGCTGCCTGTTGGTTTTCGGCGGCTTGAAACCTATCTTGTTCTCATGAAACCAGAGGCACTTCTTCATCCGCAACCTGCCGGTCTCTACTGCCCCGACGGCGACTTCTACATCGATCCGGTGCGACCGGTCGCGCGGGCGCTGATCACCCATGGTCATTCTGATCACGCGCGTGCCGGCCATCAATCCGTCCTGGCGACCCGCCAGACGCTAGACATCATGCGGATCCGCTATGGTGATGGCTTTGCCGGGAGCGAGCAGCCGACGGCCCTTGGCGAGACGATCGAAATCGGCGGCGTGGCCGTCTCGTTCCATCCCGCCGGCCATGTGCTGGGGTCGGCGCAGATCGCGGTCGAGCGTGGCGGAACGCGGATCGTCGTTTCCGGCGACTACAAGCGCTCCCACGATCCAACCTGCCGGCCATTCGAGCCGGTGGCCTGCGACGTGTTCGTGACCGAGGCGACGTTTGCGCTACCGGTCTTCCATCATCCGGATCCGGTGGAAGAGATCGGCAAGCTACTGAAATCGCTGAGCACCTTCCCGGAGAGCACTCATCTCGTCGGGGCCTATGCGCTCGGCAAGGCACAGCGGGTGATCGCGCTCATACGCGAGGCCGGCTACGAGCCGCCGATCTATATCCACGGCGCGCTGCAGAAGCTCTGCGACTACTACGCCAGCGAGGGAATTGATCTCGGCGACCTGCGGCCGGCGACCGTGGAGGGGACGGACAGGCAGGCGTTTCGCGGCGCAATCGTCGTCGGACCGCCGGCGTCGTTTTCCGACCGCTGGGCGCGGCGGTTTTCCGATCCCATCGGCGCGTTCGCGTCCGGCTGGATGATGGTGCGTCAACGCGCCAAGCAGCGCGGCGTCGAATTGCCTCTGGTGATCTCCGATCATTGTGACTGGCCGGAGTTGACCGCGACCATTGCCGAGCTGAAGCCCGGCGAAGTCTGGGTAACCCACGGACGGGAGGAGGCGCTGGTGCGCTGGTGCGCACTGCAGGGCATTCGCGCCCGGCCGCTGCATCTCGTCGGCTACGAGGACGAGGGCGACTGATGAAGGCCTTTTCCGCCCTTCTCGACCGGCTTCTGCTGACGCCGCAGCGCAATGCCAAGCTCGCGCTTCTGGTCGACTATTTTCGCTCGACACCGGATCCCGATCGCGGCTATGCGCTCGCCGCACTGACCGGTACGCTCGACATTCACGCCGTCAAACCGGCCCTCCTCAAGGAACTGATCCTCGAACGGATGGACGAGGAACTGTTCCGCTATTCCTACGACTATGTCGGGGATCTGGCGGAGACGATTTCGCTCGCCTGGGAGAGCGGTGGCGAGGCGGCCGGCCCCGGCCAGAAGGCTCCGTCACTGTCTTCTGTCGTCGAGGAGATGAACAGTCTCGGGCGGACCGAGGTGCGGGCGCATGTCAGGGGGCTCCTCGACAGGCTCGACCCGTCCGGGCGCTATGCCTTCATCAAGCTCACTACCGGCGGGTTGCGCATCGGCGTTTCCGCGCGGCTCGCCAAGCAGGCCTTGGCGACTTTCGGGGCGGTGGAGGTGAGCGAGATCGAAACCCTCTGGCACGGGCTGCATCCGCCATATATCGACCTCTTCGTATGGCTGGAGGGGCGGGCGCAGAAGCCGGAGCTGGCGACGCCGGCCATCTTCCACTCGGTCATGCTCGCCAATCCGGTCGGCGAGGGCGATCTGGAAAAGCTCGATCCGGAAGACTACGCCGCCGAATGGAAATGGGATGGTATTCGCGTTCAGCTCTCAAGCGCAGGCAGCCGCCGAAAACTCTATTCGCGCAGTGGCGACGACATCTCCGATGCCTTTCCCGATATCCTCGAGGCCGTTGACTTCGAAGGCGTGATCGATGGAGAGCTCCTGATCGGCGGCACGGCCAGAACCAACCGGCCGACGCGAACCTTTTCCGACCTGCAGCAGCGCCTGAACCGCAAGACGGTAAGCGCCCGGATGACAACGGAATATCCGGCCTTCATTCGCGCCTATGACCTGCTGTTTTCCGGTGAGACGGACATAAGAGAGACGGCGTTTGCCGAGCGGCGTTCCCGCCTTGCCGATCTGATAGAGCGGGCGCAGCCGGAGCGCTTCGACCTTTCGCCGCTGGTCGATTTCTCGACATGGGGAGAGCTGGATCGCCTGCGCTCCGACCCGCCGGATCCGGTGATCGAGGGCGTCATGCTGAAGCGGTTCGACAGTTCCTACGCGCCCGGACGGGCAAAGGGTCCTTGGTTCAAATGGAAGCGGGATCCCTACAATGTCGACGCGGTGCTGATGTATGCCCAGCGCGGCCACGGCAAGCGCTCGAGCTACTATTCCGACTTCACCTTCGGCGTCTGGACGGATGATCCGGGCGTCGGCGAACTGGTTCCGGTCGGCAAGGCCTATTTCGGCTTCACCGATGCCGAACTCGAAGTGCTCGATCGGTTCGTCCGCAACAATACGGTCGATCGCTTCGGCCCGGTGCGGGCGGTTCGCGCGGAGCCGGATTTCGGTTTCGTCGTGGAGGTTGCGTTCGAAGGTATTGCGCGGTCGAAGCGGCACAAGTCGGGTGTGGCCATGCGCTTTCCCCGCATATCACGGCTTAGGACGGACAAACTGCCGGCAGAGGCGGATCGCCTGGAGACGCTGATGGCAATGATTGACGTCTGACGCTGCTCGACCGAAGTCGATATGGACGGGATACCTATCCGCGAGCTGCGTCTTCGAAGTTCATTGAGTACCGGAAATTTACGAAGTCGTCTGAATATATATCTTGAACAAGTTGAATATTATGGCTGTCATAGAAGGTCTCGAGCCTGTCGCGGGCTGATGTTATCTTTGTCGTTCCGGCCTCAACGGAGTGCGGCTTTGCAAAGGACTGTGCCCAGTCCGTGTTCAGGCCGCATTTTCTGAATAACACGTGCATCTCCTCGACGATGTTTTCAATCTTTCCGATGTGGCCATATTTCTCGATTGGCTGGAAAAGGAGATTGTATTGAGGCCAAAAATGCCGGTTGTGCGCTAGAACATCACTTTGAAGCGCTTCGAGAAATAATGTGAAACCCTCCCTGTTGTTCATCCCGAAGCCGGGAAGGCGATACCTTTCATGCCGCCCCCTGCCCACTTTATCGAGATAGCATGACAGGGCCCGCGTGTAGGGATTGCGAGATATCGCAAAGCTGAAGAGGTTGTCGTAGCGACTGGCTTCAATGAGAGAGACATTCATCGGGTTTCGGATTTGCTGCTTGAAGTCGGGACTGGCGGTGACGCCATTCTCCAACTCCAACAGCCTTGCCGCTATGGACGTGTTTCCACTTTTCTTGATCCTGTTGAAGCACAGGCCCAGCTTCGGAAAGAAAGCCACATGATCTTCGTCGTAAAAAATACGAAAATTCAGTGGCTTGGAAAGCAGTAGTGCTTTTGCGAATTGAAGTCTTATGCTTCTTCTACTCATCAATCCCGAACTGCTTAACCATTCCGTTCCCGCACGCATCTCACCGATCGACTCCATGAGATGTGGAGCCGATCATAATGTAGTGCCGCGAATAGTTAAAGTATTCTCAGATTGAAACTATCTCAGGCCTGCTCGAATGCACCGTGGCAGTGCTTGTATTTCTTGCCGGATCCGCAGGGGCAGGCCTCGTTGCGGCCGACCTTGCCCCAAGTTGCCGAATCGTTCGGATCGCGGTTTTCGGGAGCGACATAGAGAGCCGTCGTTTCTGCAGACGCCAGCGCGGGCTGCGTAAATTCATCTTCGCCAGACGTGGCATCCAGATGATGTGCTTCCATGGCCGGCAGTTCGGGGGCCGGTGCTTCGGCAGCCTGGCGGACGATCTCGACACGCATCAGCTGCGTGATCACGGCCTGGCGCAGGTTGGTGAGCAGCGCCGTGAAGAGTTCGAACGCTTCCTGCTTGTATTCCTGGAGCGGATCGCGCTGGGCGTAGCCGCGGAAACCGATGACGGAGCGCAGGTGATCGAGGTTGACGATGTGCTCGCGCCACAAATGGTCCAGCGTCTGCAGCACGACGGAGCGCTCGACATAGGTCATGACCTCGGGACCGAAGCGCTCGGCGCGGTCGGCGGCGGCCTTGTCGGTAGCCTCGGTCACGCGGGCGAGAATGTCGTCTTCCGCGATCCCGTCTTCCTTGACCCACTCCTCGACCGGCAGGTCGAGGTTGAGAACATTCTCGATTTCGGCCTTCAGGCCCTTCACATCCCACTGCTCGGCATAGGCCCGCTCCGGAATGTGACGGCTGATCATCGCTTCGATGACTTCCTGGCGCATGTCGGTGACGGTTTCGGAGATGTCGTCCGCGTCCATCAACTCGACGCGCTGCTCGAAGACCACCTTGCGCTGGTCGTTGAGCACGTCGTCATATTTCAGCAGGTTTTTACGAATGTCGAAGTTGCGTGCCTCGACCTTCTTCTGCGCGCGCTCGAGCGCCTTGTTGATCCACGGATGGACGATCGCCTCACCGTCCTTCAGGCCGAGCTTCTGGAGCATGCTGTCCATGCGCTCGGAACCGAAGATGCGCATCAGGTCGTCCTGAAGCGAGAGATAGAACTTCGAGCGTCCCGGGTCGCCCTGGCGACCGGCGCGACCGCGCAGCTGGTTGTCGATGCGGCGGCTTTCGTGACGTTCGGTGGCGATGATGTAGAGACCGCCGGCGGCCAGCGCCTGCTGCTTGAGCTGCTTGACCTCTTCCTTGATCGCGGCCGCCTTGGCGTCGCGCTCAGGGCCCGGCTCCATGTCGGCCAGGTCGCGCTCAAGGCGCATCTCGAGATTGCCGCCGAGCTGGATGTCGGTACCGCGGCCGGCCATGTTGGTGGCGATCGTGACGGCACCGGGAACGCCGGCCTGCGAAACGATGTAGGCTTCCTGCTCGTGGTAGCGGGCATTGAGCACGCTGAAGTCGGAAAAGCCTGATTTCTTCAGGAGCGTGGCCAGCAGTTCGGATTTCTCGATCGAGGTCGTGCCGACGAGGACCGGCTGGCCCTTGGCGTTGGCGGCCTTGATCTCGGTGATGATGGCCTGGTATTTTTCTTCCGCCGTCCGGTAGACTTCGTCGTCCTCGTCGATACGGGCGATCGGCAGGTTGGTGGGGACTTCCACGACTTCAAGCCCATAGATGTCGCCGAATTCTTCCGCTTCCGTCGATGCCGTACCGGTCATGCCGGCCAGCTTGTCGTACATGCGGAAGTAGTTCTGGAAGGTCACCGAGGCCAGCGTCTGGTTTTCCGGCTGGATCTGGACGTGTTCCTTGGCTTCGAGCGCCTGGTGCTGGCCTTCCGAATAACGGCGGCCCGGCATCATGCGGCCGGTGAACTCGTCGATGATGACGATCTCGTCGTTGCGGACGATGTAGTCCTTGTCGCGCTGGAACAGCTTGTGCGCCTTCAGCGCGTTGTTCAGGTGGTGGACGATGGCGACGTTCTCGATGTCGTAAAGGGTCTCGCCCTTCAGCATGCCGGCATCGCGCAGCAGGTTTTCAAGCTTCTCCATGCCGTCTTCGGAGAAGTTGGCGGAACGCTGCTTTTCGTCGATTTCGTAGTCGCTTGGGACCAGTTCCGGAATGAACTTGTCGATGGTGTTGTAGAGATCGGAGCGGTCGTCCAGCGGGCCGGAGATGATGAGCGGCGTGCGCGCTTCGTCGACCAGGATCGAGTCGACTTCGTCGACGATCGCATAGTTGTGGCCGCGCTGGACCATCTGGGCGCGGTCGAACTTCATGTTGTCGCGCAGATAGTCGAAGCCGAGCTCGTTGTTGGTGGCGTAGGTGATGTCGCAGGCATAGGCCTGGCTGCGCTGTTCGTCATCGAGACCGTGGACGATGACGCCCGTGCTCATGCCGAGAAAGCCGTAGAGGCGGCCCATGGTGGCGGAGTCGCGGCTGGCGAGATAGTCGTTGACGGTGACGACGTGCACGCCCTTGCCGGCGAGCGCATTGAGATACACCGGAAGCGTGGCCACCAGCGTCTTGCCTTCGCCAGTCTTCATTTCGGCGATCGAGTTTTCGTGCAGGATCATGCCGCCGATCAGCTGTACGTCAAAAGGCCGCAGGCCAAGAACGCGCTTTGACGCTTCGCGGACGACCGCGAAGGCCGGAACGAGGATGTCGTCGAGCGTCTTTCCGGCTGCGAGCTGCTCCTTGAACTCGGCCGTCTTGGCCTTGAGCTGCTCGTCGGAGAGGGACTGCATTTCGCTTTCCAGCGCAGTGATCGCAGCCACCTTCGGCTGGTAGGCGCGAATGCGGCGATCATTGGCTGATCCGAAGATTTTGCGGGCTAATCCGCCGAAGCTGACCATCGAATGGCCCTTTCCTTGACTGTATTTCGTTCGCCGAAAATTGCGGCAAATCGGTGTAAATCGCCCGGAACTCTTCTGGACGCGAGGTTGCGTGACAGATAAGAGGGGGGGCAAATGATGTCAACGGGACAGGCGGGCCGATAAAGGCCACATTTGACTGTTCATGACGATTTTCGCCCGGTTTCGCATATGTGCTCCTCGAAGTCCGGGACAATAGGGAAAGGCCTGTTCATGCTCAGCACTCGGAAATTCGCAGCGGCCGCAATCGCTGCATTCATGTTGTCCCACGCCGCGGCTTTTGCCGAAGATGCCAAGGACAAGGTCGTCGCCAAGGTCGGCGATCTGGAAATCTACCAGTCGGAACTCGATCTCGCCGTCGCCAACCTGGATCCGCAGCTCGCCAAGCTGCCGCCCGAGCAGAAGGAAGTCGCAGCCCTTTCCGGCGCGATCGACCTCAAGCTCCTCGCCGGGAGCGCCATGGCCGAAGGTCTGGAAAACGACGCCGACTTCAAGATGCGCATGCGCTATCTGAAGGATCGCGAGCTTCACAACACCTATTTCCAGAAGCATGTCGTCGACGCCGTCACCGATGATGAGGTCAAGGCGCGCTACGATAAGGAAATCGCGGCAATGCCGAAGCAGGAGGAGGTGCATGCGCGTCATATCCTGCTGAAGACCGAAGACGAGGCGAAGGCTGTGATTGCCGAGCTCGACAAGGGCGCCGATTTCGTCACGCTGGCGAAGGAAAAGTCCAACGATCCCGCAAAGAGCGAAGGTGGCGATCTTGGCTGGTTCACCAAGGGCCGCATGGTTCCGGAATTCGAAGAGGTGGCATTCTCGCTGCCGGTCGGCACCTACACGAAGACGCCGGTGAAGACGCAGTTCGGCTATCACGTCATCAAGGTCGAGGAAAAGCGCGACGTCGCTCCGCCGCCGCTCGATCAGGTCAAGGATCAGGTTCGCCAGCTGGTGATGCGTGACAAGTACGTCGCGCTGTTGCAGGAAGCCAAGGACAAGACCAAGGTCGACATTCTCGACGAGACCCTGCGCAAGGGCTACGAGGACGCCAACAAGGCGCCCGAGGCTACCGAGCCGACGAAGTAAAAGACTGACACCGCCCGCCGGGTCTCAGCGATCCGGCGGGCTTGCCCCGATTTGCATCAACCCGCTCTTTCCCAGGATCATTTGGCCATGTCCGGAACCGTTTCGCCGCTCGCTCCGAAATCCTTTCCTGAAATGCCCGCGCTTCGCGGTGTGCGCATGGCGACCGCTGCCGCAGGTATCAAGTACAAGGGCCGAACCGATGTCCTGTTGATGCTGTTCGATGAGCCTGCCGCCGTTGCCGGCGTCTTTACGCGTTCCAAGTGCCCGTCGGCCCCGGTCGACTTCTGCCGTGCCAATTTGCCGCACGGCGTGGCTCGGGCCGTAGTCGTCAATTCCGGCAATGCGAACGCATTTACCGGCAAGAAGGGCCGCGAGGCGACCGCCCTGACCGCCAAATCGGCTTCCGAAGCCGTCGGCTGCAGCGAGAGCGAGGTCTTCCTTGCCTCGACAGGCGTGATCGGTGAGCCGCTGAAGGCGGAAAAATTTGCCGGCGTGCTGTCCGACATGGCAGGTGCGGCCACGGGCGATTTCTGGCAGGAAGCGGCCAAGGCAATCATGACCACGGATACGTTTCCGAAGGTCGCGACCCGGACGGCGAAGATTGGCGGTGTCACGGTCACGATCAACGGCATCGCCAAGGGCGCCGGCATGATTGCGCCGGACATGGCGACGATGCTGTCCTTCGTTGCTACCGACGCCGACATCGAAGCGTCGGCATTGCAGGCTCTGCTCTCCGACGGCGTCGGCCCGACATTCAATTCCGTAACGGTCGACAGTGATACCTCGACCTCCGACACTCTGATGCTGTTTGCGACCGGTGCGGCCGCTGCTGATGGCCAGACGAAGATTACGGATGCATCCGATCCCGCGCTCGGCGAGTTCCGTACGGCGCTGAACGATCTCCTGAAGGACCTTGCCCTGCAGGTGGTCTGTGACGGCGAGGGCGCGACCAAGCTGCTTGAAGTCAACGTCACCGGCGCCGAGAGCGATGCTGCCGCGAAGCGGATTGCACTTTCGATTGCCAATTCCCCGCTCGTCAAGACGGCTGTCGCCGGCGAGGATGCCAACTGGGGCCGCGTCGTCATGGCTGTCGGCAAGGCCGGCGAGGCTGCCGATCGCGACCGTCTCGCCATCTGGTTCGGCGACGTCCGCGTCGCCGTCGACGGTGAGCGCGACGCAGATTATTCCGAGGAAGCGGCCTCGGCCGTCATGAAGCAGCAGCGTATCAAGGTCCGCGCCGATCTGGGTATCGGTTCGGGTTCGGCGACCGTGTGGACCTGCGATCTCACCAAGGAATATGTCGCCATCAATGGCGACTACCGGAGTTGATCTCTTTCGATGTGGAATACCCCTGCCGTGGCCTCTGACGTCAATCCAAACCTGCCGCTTGTCCGCCGTCTCGAAGCGGTCGGTTTTCGGGCCTGGCCGGCTGCCGACATCCGCTATGACGGAAGCTGGCAGTTGCGCATGACAGCAGGGCATCCGAGCCGGCGGGCCAACTCGCTCGTCCCGCTGGACCCGCGCGACATACGGGATATTGCCGGTCGTCTCTCGCAGGCCCGTGACATGTTCACCAAGGCCGGCCGCCGGTTTGCCATCAAGGAAACGCCGCTCTGCCCGCCCCAGCTGGTCGCTCTTCTGGAGCAACAGGGCTTCAAGCCGGAAGGCGAGACCTCCGTCCAGACCGCGAACATCGCGGGTATGGATCTCGGTAACGGCCAGGACCACCTGCCGAGCCATGACATCGAGCGCTTTGTGGAGGCCTGCCTTGCCGTGGAACCGGACAAGGGGGCGTCGCGCGACGCTCTGGTCCGGCTGTTCAGTGCGATCGAGCCGGAAGCCGGCCTGTTCTTCATTGAGGACGAGGTCGAGGGGCCCCGGGCGGTTGCGCTCTGCATCCACGACAATGATCTTGCCGGCATCCAGCAGGTTGCGGTTGTCAAGCACCTGCGGCGCCAAGGGCTGGCGACGGAAATCCTGTCCTCGGCCCTCCTCTGGGCGAAGCTGCGCGGCGCGCGGCAGGCCTGGCTGCAAGTGGAAGCTGCCAACGACCCCGCCAAGGCGCTCTATCGCGGCTTCGGGTTCAAGGAAGCCTATCGTTACCGCTATTGGGTGAAGGACTGATCGCGCATGTCTGCCACGCCTCGCAAGATCCTGCTCGTTGCCGCCTGTGCGCTCATCGATGCCGACGGCCGCATTCTTCTGACCCAGCGCCCCGAGGGCAAGGCGCTTGCAGGACTGTGGGAGTTTCCCGGCGGCAAGGTCGAGCCGGGCGAGACGCCGGAGGAAACCCTGATCCGCGAGCTGGATGAGGAAATCGGCGTGACCACGAAAGTCGCCTGCCTTGCGCCGCTGACCTTTGCCAGCCACACCTACGACGATTTCCACCTGCTGATGCCGCTCTATGTCTGCCGCCGCTACGAGGGCGTCGCCCATGGCCGCGAGGGGCAGGCGCTCAAATGGGTGAAGCCGCAGGCCCTGCGCGACTATCCGATGCCGCCGGCAGATGAGCCGCTCATCCCCTTCCTCCTGGATCTGCTTTAACGTCGGTCATTTCGGGGTGGAAGCTTCGTTCTGCGTTCGAACTTCTTCCGGTACGGCATCATCATGATGGCCGATCCCGTAACCGCGCTTCCGAACGTCAATGCGAGCGGTGCCGAAATCATGAAAGCGGCAAGGTAAGGCGTCTGCGAGCGGAAGATGTGCGTGCCGAGGCCGCCGACATCCGTGGCGATCAGAACCGCAGCAACGAGTATGCCGAGGACCATGCCGAAGGCCGCGTTCAGCCCCAGAAACCACAGCATTTCGCGGTGATCCTGACGGGCCTCTTCGGGAGTCAGGCGGTCGTCATTCTGGTCGGCGTCGTCCATCGCGAACTTCTCCGGGTGAAGGCCATCCTGACCTTGGCCTTCGAAGCTTAAACCTGCGGGCGGGGGAGGTCGAGTCCCGCCCGCAGGTCCGTCTCGCCTATTCGCCGAGTGCCGGCGCAAGCGTGGCGTTCTTCGGTTCGGTGTCGTCGAGCGGATCCGCCTTCTCATGAACCGGCAGGCGGACGTCCTTCAGCAGAAGAGCCAGCACAAAGCTCAACGCGAACAGGATGGCGCCGAAATTGTAGACCCAGCCAAACGCATCGGTGAAGACATCGACGACCATGACATAGACGTCATGAGGAAGCGCCTGCATGGCCTCCGGGGTCATCTCCTTGACGGGCGCAGGAAGGCTGGCGACGACGTCCTGCGGCAGGCGACCCTGGAAGTATCCGAGCCCGGCATTCAAGAGGCCGCCATTGACCGCCAGGCCAAAGGAGGCACCGATCATCCGTGCGAGGTTGATCGCACCGGTCGCGGCTCCGACCTGGTGGTGCGGGGCGGCGTTCTGGATGGCCGTCATCAGTGTCTGCATCTGCAGGCCGATGCCGGAGGCGAAGAAGAACATCAGCGGCGCGATCAGCCATATGGGCGTCGCGGCGCTCACCTGGCTGAACAGGATGAGGGTGACGGTTCCCAACGCCATCGCGATGACCGGGAAGATCTTGTAGCGCCCGGTTCTTGACACGATGATGCCGGATGTCACTGAGGCGATCAGCGAGCCGGTCGAAGGTGCGATGAACAGGAGCCCCGCATATGCCGGCGGCAGGCCGGTCACCGTCTGCAGGAACAGGGCGAAATAATTGAGCAGGCCCAGCGTGCAGACGCCGACGACGACGGAAATCGCCAGCGACAGCGCGATCGTCCTGTTGGTGAAGAGTGAGAGCGGCAGCATCGGCTCTTCGGCCTTCGTCTCGGCAAAAATAAAGCCGACGAGCGCGAGCACTGCGACGATGGGCATGCCGACATAGAGCGCGGTCGACATGGAGCCCGAGACCGCTTCTTCCGTCCAGTAAACGATGGCGGTCACGCTGACGGCGAGCAGCAGACCGCCGAGATAATCGATTGCAGGCCGTTTCGTGCTGAGGTTGGCCGGCATGGCGAATGCCAGGACCGCGGCCACGAGAATGCCGATCGGAAGGTTGATCAGAAAGACGTATTCCCAGCCGATCGACTGGGCGATCAGGCCTCCGGAGGCGGGCCCGGTGAGGCTTGCGAGCGTGAAGACGATCGTCGAATAGCCCTGGTATTTCGCCCGCTCACGCGGTTCGAAGAGGTCGGCGATAATGGCGAAGGCGGTGGTCATGAGGCCGCCGCCGCCAAGGCCCTGCAGAACGCGGGCAGCGATGAGGCTCTCCATCGACCAGGCAAGGCCGCAGGCGAGCGACCCGATCGTGAAGATGGTGATGGCGGCGATGGAAATGGTCTTGCGACCGAAGAGGTCGCCAAGCTTGCCATAGAACGGCGTGACGGCTGCCGTGGCGAGCAGGTAGGAGGCTCCGACCCAGCCGAAAAGGTCAAGATTGCCAAGGTCATCGGCGATTGTCGGAAGCGCTGTCGCAACGATTTGCATGTCCAGGACGGCCATGAACATCGAGGCCAGAGCCGCGATGTAGATGACGTGGCGCCGCCGGGAGGAAAGGGCTTGAGTATTCATCGGGGAACCTTATTTGAAGAACGCGCAATTTATATGTCTGTAGCATTTATATGTAAATGGCATATATTTACATTTTGCCTGCATATGCGTGATGCATATTCTTGACCGATGTCCGACGGGTGTCATAATGAGAGTGGAACAGGCGGGAAACAAGGAGATTGGACGGTCATTGGCGGCAGATCAGAAAGACTTATGCGGGCGTGATCTGCGTGTGGGCCGGTACAGGCAGAACGGCCTGTCGGAAGACGCCGCAGGCGCAGCCGTGATGATCGATGACACGCTTTCCGTTATCCGCCGGTCGATGATCCGCCGGCAGGTGGCCCGCAAGGCGATCGAACATCTTTCACTCGACATCGATGTCCCCCAACTTGAGGTCGTCCACACGGTCGGATCCGCTGCGTGCATGCCGGATTCCGGAGAAGTGACGGTGGGCACCATTGCCGAACGGCTGGCGATCGACCCGTCGCGAGCAAGCCGGCTGGTCGCGGAGGTGGTCGAGCGAGGCCTGTTGCGCCGGGTCGCCTCGCAGGGAGACGCCCGCCGAATCTGCCTGGAACTGACGGAGACCGGGCAGGCCTATCTGGATGCCATTTTCGATTACAAGGCGATCATGTTTTCCCAGGCCGTGCGGGACTGGGATGACGAGGATCTGGTCACCTTCGCGCGGTTGTTCAAGAAGTACAGCAGCTGGATCGAAAAGGAAGGAACGGACCTCGGTGAGGCGACCGCCCGTGTGGAGGCGCTGGTCGACAGCCTAAAGCGTCGGGGCGTCGAAACGTAGGCTGCATGCCTGGTGGCAGATGCAGACAAAATCCGGTCGCCGCGCTAATCTGCCAGTATGGACACGCAGCATCTTTCCGAGCGGACGTCGGTGCCGTCCTCGATTGCAGCCTACATCCGGTCCCACTGGCGCGGCGAGCAGGGGCTTTGGTGGTCCTTTGCCGTCAACCTCGTGCTGCTTCGGGCCCTCATCTTTCTCGCCCAATGGCTGCTGCGTCCCGCGAAGGGCGACGACTATTTCGACGGTCGCATCGCAGTGTTCCTGCTGATGTTCCTGTTCCATGGTGTGGTGCTGGTCTGGCAGGTGGTCGGTGTCTTCCGGGCCGGCGAAGCCCATATCCGAAGCAACGGATCCATCGCCGCGCATTGGGGCGCGCAGCTCGGTGTCATCATCGCTTTCTGGCTGACGATCTCCTATGCCTTCGAGGCCTGGCAAACGACCATCTACATCCCCAAGGGCGAAAGCTTTGCCGCGCGGATGGAGCGCGAACGCATGAGCCGATACCAGATGATCGTGGACGACGAGGCCGGCGTGGTATCTCTGGTCGGGTCGATCGAGTTGAATGCGACCCGGCGTATGCGGGAACTCCTTGAAGGCCATCCTGGAATCAAGACCGTCACGCTCGCCAGCGAAGGCGGAAACATCTTCGAGGCCAGAGGTCTTGCGAAGCTGATCCGCGAACGCGGCATCGACACGCGGGTGGACGGGGACTGCACGTCCGCCTGTACGATCATCTTCATCGGCGGAGCGCAGCGGATCATCGGGCCCGGCGGACGGCTCGGATTTCATCAATACCGCGTTGACGCGCAATACGTCGTCCTGGGCAATGATCCCGCAAAGGAACAGGAAAAGGATCGCGGCCTCTATGGCGAGGCGGGTGTTGCACCCGCCTTCCTGTCGCAGATGTTTGCCAAGGGTGCGGCCGACATGTGGTTTCCGACGACGGCTGAATTGCTGGACGCGGGAGTGGCGACGGGCACCGGCCAGTGACACCGCGTGACGGCAGGGCCCCGGATCACATTTTATTTTCTCTTTCGAAGCGTCGTTAACAGAACTTTTATCACCCGTTGCGATATTGGACGCAAGTTATGCGTTGGCAGGACAAGGGTGCCGAAAGTGACAGATGACGAACTCTGGAGAACGATCAGGGATGAGAAGCAGTTCTCCGCCAAGACCTATCGTACCGGCGCTCTGAATTTCGCCCTGCTGTTCGGGATTGCCGTCGTGGCGCTCTCGCTCATCCTGACGCCCATGTTGTCGAAGTCGACAGGGCCGTTCTACGCGAGCATCCAGGATCCTTACGACAATATCACGACCGGCTCTATCAAGAAGTCCGATAACAACGGCCGCACCTACACGCTGCGCCGCAGCGTTCTGCTGGACTCGCCGGGATCTGTTTGCGTCCTGGGGGATGGCGATGCATCGGACGGTTGCTGACAGGCGGGGTGTTTCCTTCTAACCAATGAGTGCTGAAAAAGGGTCGCGACTGTGGAGTTTCTGATTGCTCTTCTCAAGGATCGTCGCGGCGCCACCGTCGTTGAGTACGGCCTCCTCGCCACGCTCATTTCCGCTGGCCTCATCGGTGGTCTTGAGCTCTTCTCAGATGGTCTGGGCAACGTCTTCTCGACAGTGTCGAATGCCATTACCAACGCGGGCTGATGTCCCTTTGCTTCACCTCTAGATCTTGATCTCCTGCGTTTTCAGCGCGTCGGCCAGGCGTACCTTGGCGCTGCCGGGTTTCAACGGCTTCTGCTGGTTTTCGTGTGGCGCCCAACCTGCCAGATAGACGATCGAGAAGGTCGCCCGGATGCGGCCATCCGGGTCCGAGAACCGCTCGGCATAGATTTCAGCGGCCCGGACCAGCGTTTCCCGCCGGAGAGGCTTGCGGCTTCTGCCGACAAGCGGATTGGTCATTCCCATTGCCCTCAAGTCCCGCATCAGCCCGAACATGGTGTCGTAGCGCACCGTGTAGTTTTCCGTGTCGGCGACCGGAAGAGCGAAGCCGGCCCGCTGCAATAGGGCACCCAGATCCCGCACGTCGGCAAAGGGAATGACCCTGGGGCTGGCACCGCCGGTCTTCTCGGATTCTGCTGCCAGAAACGCCTCGCGCAGTTCCTGCAATGTGCCCGAACCCGGAACGGCGGCGAGGAACAGGCCGTCCGGCTTCAGCGCGCGGCGGATCTGGATGAACACGCCCGGCGTGTCGTTCGTCACATGCAGGGAGAGAGGGGAGACGATCAGGTTGACGGATTGCGGTTCCAGCGGCACTGCGTCGAGCGGTGCGACGAGGATATCTTCACCGGGAGCGGCAAACAATGCCGACGTCTCGACGCGCCGGATGTGACCGACCTTTCCGGTGCCGGCGAGCATCTGCGCCGTGACGCCACTTCCCCCGTGCAGTTCCACAGCCTCCTCGAATTGCCGCTCGACCGCCCCCAGCCGGCCCGCCAGTTCTTCCGCCGCGATATCGAGCAGAAAGGTCGCCGGTCCCTCGGAGAGGTTTTTCGCCCGTTCGCGATTGCGCGCGATCAGCGCCTGGTCGAAGATTGGGTCCATGGTTCTGCCTGCCGTCTCTTGAAGTTGGTGCTTCGCTTTGGGCCCTGGCTTGCGCTATTGTCAAGCTCATGCTTGGAGCGTCCATTCTTCGCGGCCTGTCATCACTGTCCGGCATGACATTGCCGGTGCGCCGGTTCGTCGCCGATCTGGCCTTCCCGCCATGCTGCGCGGTTTGCGGTGCGGGCAGCGGCGATCACGGCGCGCTTTGCGCCGGCTGCTGGGCCAGCATCCGCTTCATCGACCGGCCCTATTGCGAGGTGATGGGCACGCCGTTTTCCTATGATCCTGGCCCTGGCATTCTCTCCGCGGAAGCGATCGCCAACCCGCCCGTGTTCAACCGGTTGCGGTCCGCGGCCCTTTACGAAGGTAGTGTGCGCGAGCTTGTCGGCAATCTGAAATACCGCGATCGCATCGATCTCAGCCGCATGATGGCGGCGTGGATGCAAAGGGCAGGTGGCGACGCACTGGCCCAAGCGGATGCGATTTTGCCCGTGCCGCTGCACCGCCAGCGGCTGATGTCGCGCAAGTTCAATCAGTCGGCGGAACTCGCCCGGCAGATCGCCGCCGGAACCGAAAAAGTCTTCTTGCCTGCAAGCCTCATCCGCAAAAAGAAGACGGCGCAGCAGGTCGGCCTCGGGCTCAAGGCGCGCGAGGACAATGTCCGAGGCGCTTTCGCGATGGCGCCCGGGCACGAACTGGATGTCGCCGGTCTGCGCGTCGTGCTTGTCGACGATGTCTATACGACCGGGGCGACAGTCGCTTCAGCCACGCGCGTCCTGAAGAAGGCCGGTGCGACCGACGTGACGGTCCTCACCTTTGCAAGGGCGCTGGACGGGCCTATATGACAATCAGACGGAATTCTTTTCAGGTGGTCTCCCTGCCACCCCATTGGAGTACATGATGGCCTCGGTTACGATCTACACACGGCAGCTCTGCGGCTTTTGCTCGCGGGCAAAGTCCCTTCTTGAAAAGAAGGGCGTCGCCTATGTCGAGCATGATGCGACCTTCTCTCCGGATCTGCGCAAGGAAATGATCCAGAAGGCGAACGGCCGTGCGACGTTCCCGCAAATCTTCATCAACGACGAGCATGTCGGCGGCTGCGACGACCTGCATGCGCTCGATGCCGCCGGCAAGCTCGACGCCATGCTGGCCGCCTGAAGCAGGGAAGGGCTGATCCGATGACTGTGAAGGTGGCTGCAATCCAGATGTGCTCCGGTGTCGATCCGGAAAAGAACGCAAGCGACATGGCGCGGCTCGTGCGAGAGGCGGCCGCCCATGGCGCCGTCTACGTTCAGACGCCCGAAATGACCGGCGCCGTGCAGAAGAGCAGGCCGGCGCTGATGGCTGTCCTTAAGGACGAAGCCAATGATCTGATCGTCAAGACGGCGCGTTCGCTGGCGTCCGAACTCGGCATCCACGTCCATGTCGGCTCCACTGCCATCGCTCTCGATGACGGCAAGATCGCCAATCGCGGCTTTCTGTTCGCGCCAGATGGCGAACTGGTGTGCCGCTACGACAAGATTCACATGTTTGACGTCGATCTCGACAATGGCGAGAGCTGGCGCGAGAGCGCAGTCTATCGTCCGGGCGAGACGGGGCTCGTTGCTTCGCTTCCCTTCGGCAACATGGGCTTTGCGATCTGCTACGATGTCCGCTTCCCGCATCTGTTCCGCTCGGAAGCGATGGCCGGCGCCGATATTCTGACGGTCCCGGCTGCCTTCACCCGCCAGACGGGAGAGGCGCATTGGGAAATCCTGTTGCGCGCCCGCGCCATCGAGAACGGCGCGTTCCTGATCGCCGCCGCGCAGGCCGGTCTACACGAGGACGGACGCGAGACGTTCGGGCACTCGATGATCATCGACCCGTGGGGCAAGGTTCTGGCGTCCGCCGGCGGCACGGGTGAGGGAATCGTGCTTGCCGAAATCGATCTCGCCGATGTAAAGGCGGCGCGCGCGAAAATACCGAACCTCAAGAACGGGCGGGACTTTTCGATGCAAACCGCTGGCAATGGTTCGAAAGGCGAGGCTGCAGCTTGATCCACTATTCCCTGATCTGTGACGAGGCGCATACATTCGAGGGCTGGTTTTCCAGCAGCGGTGATTTCGACCGGCAGGTGGAGCTCGGCCTTGTGTCCTGTCCCACCTGCGGCTCTGTCGCCGTCTCGAAATCGTTGATGGCGCCTTCCGTCTCGACGGCGCGGAAGAAGGAAGACAGGCAGGCGCTGGCAACGAATGCCGTGCAGCAGGCCGCCTACGCAAAACTCAAGGAAGCCATCGCCGAGATCAAGTCGAAGTCCGAGGACGTCGGAACCCGGTTCCCGGAGGAAGCCCGTAAGATTCACTACGGCGAGGCCGAGGCGCGCGGCATCATCGGCCAGGCGAAGGCCGAGGAGGTGCGGTCGCTGCTGGAGGAAGGCATCGAGGTCGCACCGCTGCCCGTGCTGCCGGATGACGCGAACTAGGTCGATGCGGCTTGCGATCTATAACTTCGGTCTTTTTCGAGCAAGCTATGACTCGGATCTAGTTGAAGGCTTTCGCCTACGCGAACCTTTCAATTTTGCTGCTGCTGAGGCTGCGGAAGGGTTTGTCGGTCGCTCAGGGTATGAAGGCGAGACCGGTCCCGCTTGCTGGGGACCTCAAGTCTTTCCTCGGTTCATAAAGGGCAGCGGGTTTGAGACTGCGCCGTCCTCGCTTTCCCTTTGGACAAGTCTGGAAGCGCTGATGGCATTCACCTATTCGGGTGTTCACGCCGATGCGTTGAAGCATGCCCGCATCTGGCAGGTGGAAAAAGCCTGGCCCGCTTTGGTTTTGTGGTGGGTGCCCAAAGATCGTTTGCCGACATGGGCGGAGGGCGTCGAGCGTTTCGAACATCTTCACGACCACGGGCCGAGCCCGCATGCGTTCCATTTCAAGAAGCCATACGACTGCGAGGGGCAGGACGCCGTTTTGAAGCGGGACCGGGTCCGCGAGATGTCCGCTCGGAACATCGAACGCCAACGCGACATGCTGACCGCAGTCGGAAAGCTCAAAGTCTGAACCTCAGGCCGGTCTCTTCGCGACCACCATGTAGTTGACGTCCATGTCCTTCGACAGGTTCCAGCTGTTGGTGAGCGGGCTGAAGAACACGCCTGTGCGCTGGAAGATGTCCATGCCGGCTGCATTCAGGGGCTTTTCGAGTTCGTCCGGGCGCACCAGCTTTTCGTACTGATGCGTGCCGCGGGGTAGCCAGCGCAGAACATACTCTGCGCCGATGATGGCGAGTGCCGCAGCCTTCATCGTGCGGTTGATGGTGGCGACGAACATCAGGCCGCCGGGACGAACAAGGCTGGCGCAGGTGGTCATGAACAGTTCGACGTCGGCGACGTGTTCAACGACTTCCATGTTGAGGACGATGTCGAACGTCTCGCCGGCGGCGGCGAGATCTTCGGCGGTCAGCGCCCGGTAGTCGACGTCGGTGCCCGTTGCCGCGGCATGGGTGGAGGCGATGCCGATGTTCTTCTCCGAAGGGTCGATGCCGGTGACGGTTGCGCCCATGCGGGCGACCGGCTCGGACAAGAGGCCGCCGCCGCAGCCGACGTCGAGAACTCTCAACCCATTAAGCGGAGAGGCAGCGTTCGCCTCAAGCCCAAAATGCGCCGCAGCGGTATCGCGGATATAGGCCAGACGAACCGGGTTGAACTTGTGCAGCGGTTTGAACTTGCCGGTCGGATTCCACCATTCCGCCGCCATGGCCGAGAAACGATCGATTTCGCTCTGATCGACGGTGGTGCGGACTTCGGCGGCGTTCATAGCAGTTACTCCCTTATGATGATGTTGAAATCGGGTGAATGGCCGACGAAGTCAAGTGCCGGGACGTCGCGGGCAGGCGCCTCCATTCACCCATTGCGCCCTCGGCCGGATTTCGCTAAGAGACCGCAACTTCGCTCCCCGTCGCCGGTGGAGCGTTTTCGTATGTCCGGCGCCGCAAGACGTCATCTGAACACTACCGGAATTGGCCATGGCTCGTATTGTGATGAAATTCGGCGGAACTTCCGTCGCAGATCTGGACCGCATTCACAACGTCGCGCGCCACGTCAAACGGGAAGTCGATGCCGGTCACCAGGTGGCTGTCGTGGTTTCGGCAATGGCTGGCAAGACGAACGAGCTTGTCGGCTGGGTCCAGAACATGCCGAAGGTGACGGGCGCCAACTCGCCGTTTTACGATGCGCGCGAATATGATGCGATCGTAGCTTCCGGCGAGCAGGTCACCTCCGGTCTTCTCGCGATCGCCCTGCAGTCGCTGGGCGTCAATGCGCGCTCGTGGCAGGGCTGGCAGATCCCGATCAAGACCGACAGCACGCACGGTGCGGCCCGCATCGAGGACATCGACGGCACTGAACTGATCCGGCGCATGGAAGAGGAAAGCCAGGTGGCCGTCGTCGCCGGCTTCCAGGGCATCGGTCCGGACAACCGGATTGCGACGCTCGGCCGTGGTGGCTCCGACACCAGCGCCGTGGCGATCGCCGCCGGCATCAAGGCCGACCGCTGCGACATCTACACCGACGTCGATGGCGTCTACACGACCGATCCGCGCGTCGAGCCCAAGGCCCGCCGGCTGAAGAAGATCGCCTTCGAGGAAATGCTCGAAATGGCCTCGCTCGGTGCCAAGGTGCTGCAGGTCCGCTCCGTCGAGCTTGCCATGGTGCACAAGGTCCGCACCTTCGTGCGCTCCAGCTTTGATGATCCCGATGCGCCGGGCATGGGTGATCTGTTGAACCCGCCCGGAACGCTGATTTGTGACGAGGATGAAATCGTGGAACAGGAAGTCGTAACCGGCATTGCCTATGCCAAGGATGAAGCCCAGATCTCGCTGCGCCGTGTTGCCGACCGGCCGGGCGTGTCCGCCGCGATCTTCGGGCCTCTGGCCGAAAACCACATCAACGTGGACATGATCGTGCAGAACATCTCCGAAGATGGCTCTCGCACCGACATCACCTTCACCGTGCCGTCCGGCGATCTGGACAAGGCGATGGTGGTGCTCGGCAAGCAGAAGGATGCGATCGGCTACGACGTGATCCAGAGCGAGCGCGGGCTGGTCAAGGTATCGGTCATCGGGATTGGCATGCGCAGCCATGCCGGCGTCGCGGCTTCCGCCTTCCAGGCTCTGGCCGGCAAGGGCATCAACATCAAGGCGATCACCACCTCCGAGATCAAGATTTCTGTGTTGATCGACGAAGCCTATGCCGAACTGGCTGTCAGGACTTTGCATTCCTGCTACGGTCTCGATAAGAGTTGATATCGGCCGGGTGCCTTTCGAGAATCGTTTACGACTTGAGATTGTCCCGGGCATGTTTCTAGGCATTCGGGAGCGCTTATGCGATGAGAGATCTGTCGACAGGTCCGCGTGTTCTGCTGAAGCGGCTGCGCGAACTGATGGCGGAGCCGCTCGAACCGCAGGAACGCCTTGACCAGATCGTCCGGCAAATCGCCCGCAACGTGGTTGCGGAGGTTTGCTCGGTCTATGTGCTGCGCGCCGACGGCGTCCTCGAACTCTACGCCACCGAAGGTCTCAATCCCGACGCCGTCCACCTGGCCCAGCTGAAGATGGGTCAGGGTCTCGTCGGTACGATTGCCGCGAGCGCCCAGCCGCTGAACCTCTCGGACGCGCAGTCGCATCCCGCCTACCGCTACCTGCCTGAAACGGGCGAAGAAATCTATCACTCCTTCCTCGGCGTTCCGATTCTGAGAACCGGGCGAACGCTTGGCGTTCTGGTCGTGCAGAACAAGGCGCAGCGCAACTACCGCGAAGACGAGGTCGAGGCGCTCGAGACGACGGCGATGATCCTCGCCGAAATGATCGCCACGGGTGAACTGAAGAAGATCACCCGGCCCGGCATTGAGCTCGACCTTACCCGGCATGTGGCGATCGATGGCGACAGCTACAACGAGGGCATCGGGCTTGGTTACGTCGTCCTGCACGAGCCGCGCATCGTCGTCACCAATCTCCTGAACGAAGACACGGACCAGGAAATCCGCCGGCTCGCCGATTCGCTCGGATCGCTGCGGATTTCGATCGACGACATGCTGTCGAGGCGTGACGTGTCGATGGAAGGCGAGCACCGCGAGGTTCTGGAAACCTACCGGATGTTTGCCCATGACCAAGGCTGGGTGCGCAAGCTCGAGGAGGCAATCCGCAACGGCCTGACGGCGGAAGCGGCCGTCGAGAAGGTGCAGAGCGATACGCGGGCGCGGATGATGCGCCTGACGGACCCATACCTGCGCGAGCGCATGCATGACTTCGACGACCTCGCAAACCGCCTGCTGCGCCAGCTGACCGGCTACACCACCAGCGTCGCCGGCAAGGTGGCAAACGGCGATGCGATCATATTCGCCCGTGCGATGGGCGCCGCCGAGCTGCTTGATTATCCGCGCGAGTACTTGCGCGGCCTCGTGCTCGAAGATGGCGCGGTGACGAGCCATGTGGTGATCGTCGCCCGCGCCATGGGTATTCCGGTCGTCGGCCAGGCGGCCGGTGTCGTGGCGCTCGCCGAAAACGGGGATCCCGTCATCATCGACGGCGATGACGGCAAGGTGCACCTGAGGCCCGTTCCGGAACTGCAGGTCGCCTATCAGGAAAAGGTGCGGCTGAGGGCCAAGCGCCAGGAACAGTTCCGCGCGCTGCGGTCTGTCGACCCGGTCACCAAGGACGGCGAGCGGATCAACCTGCAGATGAATGCCGGCCTTCTGGTGGATCTGCCGCAGCTCGTGGATTCCGGTGCGGACGGTATCGGTCTGTTCCGCACCGAACTGCAGTTCATGATCGCCTCGACCATGCCGAAGACGGAAGAGCAGGAGGAGTTCTACCGCTCCGTGCTCAACCAGGCGGGCAAGCGGCCGGTTACATTCCGCACGCTCGACATTGGCGGCGACAAGGTCGTTCCCTATTTCCGGCCGCACGAGGAAGAAAATCCGGCGCTCGGCTGGCGCGCCATCCGACTGGCGCTCGATCGGCCCGGCCTGTTGCGCATGCAGCTGCGCGCGCTTTTGCGGGCGGCAAGCGGCGGCGAGCTGAAGGTCATGCTGCCGATGGTGACGGAAGTCGCCGAAATCCGTCAGGCGCGCGAACTTCTGCAGCGCGAGGTGCAGCACCTGTCGAAGTTCAGTCATCCCCTGCCCAAGAAGCTGCAGTTCGGCGCGATGATCGAGGTGCCGGCGCTGTTGTGGCAGCTCGACGAACTGATGGCGGAAGTGGATTTCGTCTCCGTTGGCTCCAACGACCTCTTTCAGTTCTCGATGGCGGTCGATCGCGGCAATGCGCGGGTCGCCGACCGTTTCGACATTCTCGGCCGGCCCTTCCTGCGGATCCTGCGATCCATTGTCGAGGCGGGCAAGCGCAACAAGACGCCGGTGACGCTGTGCGGCGAGATGGCCGGCAAGCCGTTGAGCGCGATGGCTTTGCTTGGCATCGGCTTCCGCTCCATCTCCATGGGACCGGCTGCGATTGGCCCGGTGAAGGCAATGCTGCTCGGCCTCGACGTCGGGATGCTTGCAGAGATCATGACGGCGGCGATCGACGACGACGCGTCGCGCGTTCCGATCCGCGACCTGCTGAAGCGCTTTGCCGAGGCGCACAACATTCCCATTTAGCAGGCCCATCTGGCGGGTAACGACAACAAGAAGACCGGAGAGAAGGGTGGCGAAGCTTCCTGTAGAAAAGATGCGTGAGCTGGAGCGACGGTTCGGCGAGATCGAGGCGCGCATGTCGGCGGGCCCGGCGCCGGACGTCTACGTCAAGCTGGCGTCGGAATATTCCGAACTGGAGCCGGTCGTCAAAAAGATCCGCGAATACGAGAAGGGCGTGGCCGAACTCGCCGACCTGAAGGCATTGCTGGCGGACAAGGCGACCGATCGCGAAATGCGCGAACTCGCCGAACTGGAAATCCCCGAACTGGAAGAACAGATCGAAGCGCTGGAAAAGGAGATGCAGATCCTTCTCCTGCCGAAGGACGCTGCCGACGAGAAGAGCGCCATCCTGGAAATTCGAGCCGGCACCGGTGGTTCCGAGGCGGCGCTGTTTGCCGGCGATCTCTTCCGCATGTATGAGCGTTTTGCGGCGACCCATGGCTGGAAGGTGGAGATCCTGTCGGCGAGCGAAGGCGAAGCCGGCGGCTACAAGGAAATCATCGCGACCATTTCCGGCCGAGGCGTGTTCTCAAAGCTGAAGTTCGAGTCCGGAGTTCACCGCGTGCAGCGCGTGCCGGAGACGGAAGCCAGCGGACGCATCCACACCTCGGCGGCCACGGTGGCCGTGTTGCCGGAAGCCGAGGACATCGACATCGAGGTCCGGCCCGAAGACATCCGCATCGACACGATGCGCTCGTCCGGTGCCGGCGGACAGCACGTCAACACGACCGACTCCGCGGTGCGTATAACCCACTTGCCGACGGGCATCATCGTCACGAGCTCGGAAAAATCCCAGCACCAGAACCGGGCGAAGGCGATGCAGGTGCTGAAAGCGCGTCTCTACGACATCGAACGCCAACGGGCCGAAAGCGAGCGTTCCGCCGACCGCAGGAGCCAGGTCGGCTCGGGCGATCGCTCGGAACGCATCCGGACCTACAATTTCCCGCAAGGCCGGCTCACCGATCATCGCATCAACCTGACGCTCTACAAGCTCGACCGGGTCATGGAAGGCGATATCGACGAAGTCGTCGATGCGCTGATCTCCGACTACCAGGCGGGTCAGCTCGCCCAGCTCGGAGCCCAGGGGTGACGAAGGTCGAGACCCTTTCGGCGCTTTTGTCCGAGGTGCGGCAGGAATTGCTCGACGGCGGCATCGAAGCGGCGGCAACGGACGCCAGAACGCTGGTCTCGGGGCTGCTCGACTTATCGGCCACCGACATGCTGACGCGAGGCGACCGTGCAGTGTCGGCGGAAGAACGCGAAACGGTGATGGCGGCGGTCTCGCGTCGGATCGCCCGCGAACCGGTCCATCGTATTCTCGGCTTCCGTGAGTTCTACGGCCTGACGCTGTCGCTGTCTCCGGCAACGCTGGAGCCTCGGCCGGATACCGAGGTCCTGGTCGATGCCGTCCTGCCTTATCTGCAGCGGAGACTGGCGGACAATGGCGAGGCCAGAATCCTTGATCTCGGCACGGGGACGGGTGCCATCTGCCTGGCGCTTCTCAATGAATGCAAGGGCGCAACCGGTGTCGGCTGCGACATTTCGTCCGATGCTGTGGATACGGCGATCCGCAATGCACAGCTGAACGGTCTCGAGGATCGCTTCACCGGAACCGTCAGCGACTGGTTCGGCGCGGTCGAAGGGACCTTCGACATCATCGTCTCGAACCCTCCCTATATCCGGTCCGATGTCGTCGCCACGCTGGATCCGGAGGTGCGCGAGCATGATCCGATGGCGGCGCTTGATGGCGGCGAAGACGGGCTGGAGGCATACAGAATGCTGGCTTCCGGCGCCGGCGCATTCCTCAGAGAGGGCGGAACCTTTGCCGTTGAAATCGGCTTCGACCAGAGGGAGAGCGTCTCCCAACTGTTTGCTGCCTCCGGCTTTCGCCGTCTGCAGGCTGTCGCAGACTACGGCGGCAATGATCGTGCGCTGGTGTTTGAACGCGGATAATGGATGGGTGGCGGGACACCATCCCCACATTTTACCCTAAGTGAAGAAAAAGCTTGGAATTTGGAATGAAGCGGGCTAGTTTGCCCCTACGCGCCGGGGAGCTGAAAGACGAATGAGATTCGTTTAGGTGCGGATTAGCCTGGGGGTTATTCTCTTTCGAGAGATACAAGGTTGAACAAGTCCCGGTACGTGAATCAGGTAATTTGATTTTCACCAGCGGCAAACACGCACATGTGGTTTGCCTGCGGCTTGCCTGACGTGGCCGGTTTTCGGCACGATCGGCAAAGCCATATTGACAGCACAGCATGAGAGTTCAGGTGATCGATAGATGAGGCCAGGGCAGCAAAACAAGCGTGGTCGTGGGCGTAACAACAACGGCGGCAGCAATAACAACAACAATAATAACAACTTCAACAGGAAGGGCGCCAACCCGCTCACCCGGACTTACGACAGTTCCGGTCCTGATGTTAAGATCCGTGGTACAGCCCAGCATATCGCAGAGAAGTACGCGGCTCTTGCGCGTGACGCGCAGAGCTCCGGCGACCGCGTGATTGCCGAGAACTACCTGCAGCATGCGGAACACTACAACCGCATCATCGCAGCCGCTCAGGCGCAGATGCAGGAGCGGTTCCAGCGCGAAGACCGCAATTTCGATTCGAATGACGAAGACGGCGATGATGACGATCGTGTCGACAACGGCGGCAACGGTTCGTCCTCCGAACAGTCCGGCAGGCAGTCTTCCGGCAACAACCAGGCGCAACAGCCCGTCGTCGACGGCAGCGGTCCGCAGCCGGTAATCGAAGGTGTTCCGGCCGAGGTCGCCGCCGAGGAAGACGAAGCGGCAGCATCCGCTGGCGAAGGCAAGGCCGAGCGTGGCCAGACCCGCCGTCGTGGTGGTGCCAACCGTTCGCGCCGCACGCCGCGCAAGTCTGCCGGCGCTCAGGGCGAGGGCGAAGATGGCGGTTCGTCCGGCGAAGGCGGCGAGCCGACCCCGGCCATGGCCGAGGCGGGTTCCGACTGAGTTCGACCGTTCTTCAAGCAGAATTGGCAAACGTCAAAACTCCGGTTCGCGCCGGAGTTTTTTCGTTTGAAACTCTCTTTAAAAGGGCAAACATCTCTCCCATATGGATATTCGAAAGGCGGCGGTTGTAGTGGCCGGTGCCGATGGCGGGCTTGCCTATCAAGGGAGCCCAATCCAACCCAATCTCCTTGTGCCGCAACGGGCGAGGGGACCCTGTGGAGGTAAGACATGAATATGGAAAAATACTCGGAGCGGGTCCGGGGCTTTCTGCAATCCGCTCAAACCTATGCCCTTGCTGAAGGTCATCAGCAGTTCACGCCCGAACATATCCTGAAGGTGCTGCTCGACGACGACCAAGGCATGGCTTCGTCGCTGATCGAACGCGCCGGTGGTAATGCCAAGGAAGCCCGCATCGCTAACGATGCTGCTCTTGCCAAACTGCCGAAGGTTACCGGCGGCAACGGCCAGATCTACCTTGCCCAGCCGCTCGCCAAGGTGTTCTCGACTGCGGAAGACGCCGCCAAGAAGGCCGGCGACAGTTTCGTGACAGTCGAGCGCCTGTTGCAGGCGCTGGCGATCGAAACGACGGCCTCGACTGCCGCCACCCTGAAGAAGGCGGGCGTCACGCCGACCGCACTCAACCAGGTCATCAACGACATCCGCAAGGGTCGTACCGCCGACACGGCCAATGCCGAACAGGGCTTCGACGCGCTGAAGAAGTTCGCACGTGACCTGACGGCGGAAGCCCGCGAAGGCAAGCTCGATCCTGTTATCGGTCGTGACGACGAAATCCGCCGGACGATCCAGGTGCTGTCGCGCCGGACGAAGAACAACCCTGTGCTGATCGGTGAACCCGGCGTCGGCAAGACGGCGATCGCCGAAGGCCTGGCGCTACGCATCATCAATGGCGACGTGCCGGAGTCCTTGAAGGACAAGAAACTGATGGCGCTCGACATGGGCTCGCTGATTGCCGGTGCGAAATACCGCGGCGAGTTCGAGGAGCGGCTGAAGGCCGTGCTCAACGAGGTGCAGTCGGAAGCCGGCCAGATCATCCTGTTCATCGACGAGATGCACACGCTTGTCGGTGCGGGCAAGGCGGACGGCGCAATGGACGCGTCGAACCTGCTGAAGCCGGCGCTTGCGCGCGGCGAACTCCACTGCGTCGGTGCGACCACGCTTGACGAGTACCGCAAGCATGTCGAGAAGGATGCCGCACTTGCCCGCCGGTTCCAGCCGGTCATGGTGGACGAGCCGACGGTCGAGGACACGATCTCGATCCTGCGCGGCCTGAAGGAGAAGTACGAGCAGCACCACAAGGTCCGCATCTCGGATTCGGCCCTCGTTGCCGCCGCGACACTTTCCAACCGCTACATCACCGACCGCTTCCTGCCGGACAAGGCCATCGACCTGATGGACGAAGCCGCATCCAGGCTGCGCATGCAGGTGGATTCCAAGCCGGAAGAACTCGACGAGCTCGACCGCCGGATCATCCAGCTGAAGATCGAGCGGGAAGCCTTGAAGAAGGAAACCGACCAGGCTTCCGCCGACCGGCTGAAGCGTCTGGAAGAGGAGCTGGCGTCAATCGAGGAAGAGTCCGATGCCCTGACCGCCCGCTGGCAGTCGGAAAAGCAGAAGCTCGGCCATGCGGCGGAGCTGAAGAAGCAGCTCGACGATGCCCGCAACGAACTGGCCAACGCCCAGCGCGCCGGTGAATTCCAGCGGGCAGGGGAGCTTGCCTATGGCATCATCCCGCGCCTCGAGAAGGAACTGGCCACCGCCGAAGAGAACGATGGCGCCGAGACCGGCAGCATGGTGCAGGAAGTGGTGACTCCGGACAATATCGCGCATGTCGTTTCCCGCTGGACCGGCATTCCGGTCGACAAGATGCTGGAAGGCGAGCGCGAAAAGCTTCTGCGGATGGAAGACGAACTGGCGAAATCCGTCGTCGGCCAGGGCGATGCCGTGCAGGCCGTCTCGAAGGCGGTTCGCCGTGCGCGTGCCGGCCTTCAGGATCCGAACCGGCCGATCGGCTCGTTCATCTTCCTCGGCCCGACCGGCGTCGGCAAGACGGAGCTGACCAAGTCGTTGGCCCGGTTTCTGTTCGATGACGAGACCGCCATGGTTCGGATGGACATGTCCGAATACATGGAGAAGCATTCGGTTGCCCGTCTGATCGGCGCGCCTCCCGGCTACGTCGGATATGAGGAAGGCGGCGCGCTGACGGAAGCCGTCCGCCGCCGGCCATACCAGGTCGTGCTGTTCGACGAGATCGAGAAGGCGCACCCGGACGTGTTCAACATCCTGCTGCAGGTTCTTGACGACGGCCGCCTGACCGATGGCCAGGGCCGGACCGTGGACTTCAAGAACACGATCATCATCATGACCTCCAATCTGGGCGCGGAATTCCTGACCCAGCTTGGCGAGAACGATGACAGCGAAGTCGCCCGCGAGCAGGTGATGAACGTGGTCAAGAGCGCCTTCAGGCCGGAGTTCCTGAACCGGATCGACGACGTCATCCTGTTCCATCGCCTGCACCGCAGGGAGATGGGCGCTATTGTCGATATCCAGATGAAGCATCTGGTGTCGCTCTTGGCCGAGCGGAAGATCACGATCGCACTGGACGACGATGCCCGCGAGTGGCTCGCCAACAAGGGGTACGACCCGGTCTACGGCGCCCGTCCCCTGAAGCGGGTCATCCAGAAGTTCGTGCAGGATCCGCTGGCCGAGAAGATCCTCGGTGGCGAGATTTCCGACGGCTCCGACGTCAAGGTCACGTCGGCATCCGACCGGTTGCTGTTCTCGACCCGCAAGTCGGTCGCGCAGGCGGCCTAAGCAAGGTCAGGACAAACCTGAAATCAGAATTGGCGGTCCATCGGGCCGCCAATTTTTTCTGTCGCGGGTCGTTCCCGCCTGCTAGGAAGCCCTAATCAATTTTGACAGGTGGTTCCCGTGAACGTTTCAGACATCGTTATCGCCGGCGACACGCCGGGCGTCAGCTATCGCATTCCGGTTCTACGGTTTTCGGGCTCCAACAGCGATGCGCCGAAGGTCTACATGCAGGCGGCATTGCATGCCGGTGAGCTGCCGGGCACGGCGGCATTGCATTTCCTTTGCCAGCAGCTGCGCCTTGCCGAGGAGCGGGGCGAGATTGCCGGCGACATCACCATCGTGCCGCAGGCCAATCCCTATGGCACGGCGCAATGGTTTGCCGGCGAGATGCAGGGACGTTTCGATCTCGGTTCCCGGGTCAACTTCAACCGCGAATTCCCGCTGATCTCCTTCGACGATCGCGACGGTCTGCTCGTCGACATCGAGCGCCGTCCGGCTGTCGAGCAGATCAAGCGCCGGCTGATGCGCATGGCGTTTGATGCCGATATCGTTCTTGACCTGCATTGCGATGATGAATCCCTGCAATATGCCTATCTCGAAAAGGAAGTCTGGCCGGAAGCCGCCGACCTGGCCACCGCGCTCGCCATGGATGCGGTACTGATCGCCGACGGCGAGAGCTCGGCGTTCGACGAGGCGATCGGCTATGCCTGGAAGCGTGACGGTGGCCGGGCGGAAGGCGATCGCTTCCGCGGGCGTCTGGTGACCACCGTGGAACTGCGCGGCTGGCGCGACGTGGATGCCGGTCTCGCCCGCAAGGATGCGGATGGCCTGATGGCATTTCTGAAGATGCGTGGCGCCGTCTCGGGGCCTGTTCCAAACCTGCCGGCGTTCAGCGGACCGGTGACCCCGCTCAATCACATCGAGATGATACGGGCGCCGCAGGCCGGTACGATCCTGTTTCACCGCGAGCCGGGCGACACGGTGGTCGCCGGTGACGTTCTGGCTTCGCTGATCACCGCTCCCGGCATGGCGGGCGGTATTCTGGAGGTCATCGCGCCGCAGGCGGGGTTGGTTGTCACGAGGGTTTCAAGACGGTTCACCGCCGCCGGCGGCGACCTGATGAAGATCGCGGCGACGGCGCCCTCCGCACGGCAGAGAAAGCCGGGCGCACTGGAAAACTGAGGGCGGTATTTCACGGCCCTTGCCAGCCACGTTTTAGTTGATTGAAGCGACTTCCTTGTCGTCGTCCTTGACGCCGAGCAGGGCATCGATGCGCTTGCGCTCCGTCTCGAACTTGGCGAGCGCATCGCCATCAAGCGAGTTGCCGCTCGGAAGGCGGATCTTCATCGCATCGACCTTGGTGCCGTTGACGATCAGTTCAAAGTGCAGGTGGGGGCCGGTTGACAGGCCGGTCGTTCCTATGAAGCCGATTACCTGACCCTGCTTGACATGCTGGCCGCGTGCGAGGCCCTTGGCGACTGCGCTCTGGTGATTGTACGAGCTGACATAGCCGTTGGCGTGCTGGATCAGCGTCTGCTTGCCGTAGCCGCTTGTCCATTCGCCGGCCTTGATGACGACGCCGTCGCCGGCGGCCAGGATGGGCGAGCCGATCGGAGCCGCCCAGTCGACACCCGGATGCATGCGGGCATATTTCAGGATCGGATGGCGGCGCATGCCGAAGCCCGAGGTGAAGCGGCCGTTCGGAACCGGCTTGCGCAACAGGAACTGGCGCACGCTCTTGCCGTTCTCGTCATAATAATCGACGGAATTGTCGTCCGGATCCTGGAACCGGTAGAAACGCTTGTCGAGATCGCCGAACTTGGCGTGGACGAACAGAAGCTCCGAGTCTTCGGTCGCCTTGCCCTTTTCGTCCGAGACCGAGAAGAAGGCTTCCAGCGTGTCCTTCGGCTTCACCTTAGCCTGGAAATCGACATTGCTGCCGAGCAGCCGGATGATCTGCGCCGTCATGGACGGGTTCATGCCGTAGGCGAGGGACGCCTGATAGATCGCGTCGTAGACCCTCGGAAGGTCATGCCGGCTCTTCGGCGGCGGCGGGGCGTCGTCATTGAAGGCGGTATCGACGGCGTCGAGATGGGCAGGCTCGGATGCGGTGACGAAACGGCCCTTGTCGTTGATCGCGACCGTGCCGAAGTGTTCCTGGTCGCGGTAGACGCTGGCGCGGATGACGGTTGCATCCTCTCCCTTCTGCAGGACTCCGATGCGCAGTACATCGCCTTCCTTCAGGTCTTTCGAGCCGATGGTCTCGGCGAGCTTGGGGATGATCGCCTCGGCGTCCTTCTCGGAGTAGCCGCCGTCGTTCAGCGCCTTTTCGATCGTCATGTCCTGGCGGATCGGCAGCACGTCGTCGGCATATTCCGGTGTATCGGGCGTGACGGTGTCCGGCATGGCGACCGAAAGGTTCTGGTCGACGATCTTGGCCGACAGGCCGGCGGAAAGGCTGAGATCGAGATCGTCATTGGCGAAGCGCCGCGGATCGACATAGGAGAGGGATGCTAGCTGTGTCTGGCCATCGGAGAGGACGGAGCCGTTGGAACGGACGTTTTCCTCGATTTCGGACAGCGACATCATGCCGGCAAAGGGGTAGGGGGATGCCTTGAGGGGAAAGTCTTCGGTCTTGAGGCTGACATCGGAGTCGACGTCGGATGCGTAGATCAGGCCGGTGCGCAAGGTGGCCGGCGCCTGCTTTATATTGGCGGCGAAGATGTTCAGCGGATCGAAGGGCGGGTAATTGTCCTGATCCGAGTGGTCCGTCGCCAGCGCCATGGTCACATGCGCGAAGGGCACGCGGCGAACCACTTCCTTCTTTCCATCATTGGTGACGGTCGCGACTTCCATGATCGTGCGGTCGGCCTGCTTGGGCGCGAGCTTGGTTTCGAGCAGCCGCTTGCCGCGCACGACATTGTCTGCGGAGGCGCCGTTGCCGGCATTTTCGGTCATGGCGTAGGCTTCTGCGGGGATGGCGAGCTGCTGCCGGCCGTCGAGCGCGGCGAACAGGGCAACGCCCATCAGCACGCTGGAGGTAATACCGGTCAGGAATGTTCCCGCGAGCCAGCGCAATGAAACATCGCGACGGTCGGGAGCCTTGCGGCCGTCAGCGAGAATAGGCGCTTCATCGCCGAGCGAGCGCGCAATGGCGCTCTCAGCAGTCGTGCCAATCAATACCTGTCCCCAATCGAGCGTCTCATCCCAAGTTCTAAGCAGGATGTGCCTGTTTTCGGCGGTTGAGTCAAATCTGAAACCGCCTGTTAATAATCCGTTACCGCGGATGGTGAATCACCTTTTCTGGGGATGCGGGTTATTCCGGGCGAAATTGAGGCCCTTGGGGTGCCCGCAGGTCCGGACCAGCGCCTGTCCACCGGAGTTTGTGGCGGATGGTTGATCGGGCATCTTTCCATGATGCCGACGATGGCGGGAAAGGTCATTGCAGAGACATATATATGAGACGGGGATGTCTCCGGGGCCATCTTCGGCGACGGCGTTGATGCGCCATCTGCAGCCCCAATTGTGGTGACGAGTGCCTCGGTTCTTGCGATCCCCGGGTGGAGCTACCATATATAGACAGAAGTCGTATGGTTAACGCGCCTTAAGGGGGCGTTTTGGCCTTTGAATTCGGAATTATTCATAATTATCAGCACCTTGTGATTTTTTGAATTTTTTCTGATGAGTTGTGTTGACTTGATTTGGTTGGTGGGCTTATAAGCTGC
>NZ_CM128607.1:3085000-4176694 GCF_052908355.1 Rhizobium sp. PAMB 3182
TGACGGAGCGAGGGTCCGGTTGAGGTAGGAAGTTCTGTTACTCAAGGATTGTCGTTGTTTGTGACTTCGGTTGCATCTGATGACAATCTTATTGGCGTTGCCTGACCGCGCGTCACCGGACATTATCTCGAGAAGCTGGTCTAAATTATAAGGCACGAAGCGGTGACGCTGCTTCGTGTTTTTGATCGCGTCGATGATTATTACGGATGTAAAAGGTATCCGTAGGCGCGGTTTGGAACCCCTTCGAGCGCAAGCGAGAAGGTTAGGAATTCCAAACCCACCAAAACAAAGATGATCATTGGCAATGAGAACGATCAAGTGTCTTAAGGGCATTTGGTGGATGCCTTGGCATGCACAGGCGATGAAGGACGTGATACGCTGCGATAAGCCGTGGGGAGCTGCGAATAAGCTTTGATCCATGGATCTCCGAATGGGGGAACCCACCTTAAATACTTGGGAATGTTGCTGTGTCTTTGGCGCGGCAATGTTCCAAGTATTGAAATAAGGTATCTTCATCTGAATAAAATAGGGTGAAAGAAGCGAACGCAGGGAACTGAAACATCTAAGTACCTGTAGGAAAGGACATCAACCGAGACTCCGCAAGTAGTGGCGAGCGAACGCGGACCAGGCCAGTGGCAATGAAGAATAAAGCGGAACATTCTGGAAAGTTTGGCCGTAGCGGGTGATAGCCCCGTACGCGTAGAATGCTTCATTGTCCTAGAGTAGGGCGGGACACGTGAAATCCTGTTCGAACATGGGGAGACCACTCTCCAAGCCTAAGTACTCGTGCATGACCGATAGCGAACAAGTACCGTGAGGGAAAGGTGAAAAGCACCCCGACAAGGGGAGTGAAATAGAACCTGAAACCGGATGCCTACAAACAGTTGGAGGGGGCAACCCTGACAGCGTACCTTTTGTATAATGGGTCAACGACTTAGTGTAACATGCAAGCTTAAGCCGGTAGGTGTAGGCGTAGCGAAAGCGAGTCTGAATAGGGCGACCATAGTATGTTGCATTAGACCCGAAACCGAGTGATCTAGCCATGAGCAGGTTGAAGGTTGGGTAACACCAACTGGAGGACCGAACCCGCATCTGTTGCAATAGATTGGGATGACTTGTGGCTAGGGGTGAAAGGCCAATCAAACTCGGAGATAGCTGGTTCTCCGCGAAATCTATTTAGGTAGAGCGTCGAGCGAATACCCCCGGGGGTAGAGCACTGGATGGGCTATGGGGACTCACCGTCTTACTGATCCTAACCAAACTGCGAATACCGGGGAGTACTACTCGGCAGACACACGGCGGGTGCTAACGTCCGTCGTGAAGAGGGCAACAACCCTGACCTCCAGCTAAGGTCCCCAAGTCATGGCTAAGTGGGAAAGGATGTGAGGATCCCAAAACAACCAGGATGTTGGCTTAGAAGCAGCCATCATTTAAAGAAAGCGTAACAGCTCACTGGTCTAAATAAGGGTCTTTGCGCCGAAAATGTAACGGGGCTAAAGCCATGCACCGAAGCTGAGGATGTGCAGTTTACTGCACGTGGTAGCGGAGCGTTCCGTAAGTCTGTGAAGGGATACCTGTGAGGGGTCCTGGAGATATCGGAAGTGCGAATGTTGACATGAGTAACGATAAAGGGGGTGAGAGACCCCCTCGCCGAAAGACCAAGGGTTCCTGCTTAAAGTTAATCTGAGCAGGGTTAGCCGGCCCCTAAGACGAGGCGGAAACGCGTAGTCGATGGGAACCACGTTAATATTCGTGGGCCTGGTGGTAGTGACGGATTGCGACTGTTGTACTGACTTATTGGATTGTCAGTGCTGCTTAGCGGTTCCAGGAAATAGCTCCACCGTATAGACCGTACCCGAAACCGACACAGGTGGTCAGGTAGAGTATACCAAGGCGCTTGAGAGAACTGCGTTGAAGGAACTCGGCAAATTGCACGCGTAACTTCGGAAGAAGCGTGACCCTTATTTACGCAAGTAGATGAGGGTGGCACAGACCAGGGGGTAGCGACTGTTTATCAAAAACACAGGGCTCTGCGAAGTCGCAAGACGACGTATAGGGTCTGACGCCTGCCCGGTGCTGGAAGGTTAAGAGGAGGGGTGCAAGCTCTGAATCGAAGCCCCAGTAAACGGCGGCCGTAACTATAACGGTCCTAAGGTAGCGAAATTCCTTGTCGGGTAAGTTCCGACCTGCACGAATGGCGTAACGACTTCCCCGCTGTCTCCAACGCAGACTCAGTGAAATTGAATTCCCCGTGAAGATGCGGGGTTCCTGCGGTCAGACGGAAAGACCCCGTGCACCTTTACTATAGCTTTACACTGGCATTCGCCAAGGCATGTGTAGGATAGGTGGTAGGCTTTGAAGCAGGGACGCCAGTTCTTGTGGAGCCATCCTTGAAATACCACCCTTATCTTCGTGGATGTCTAACCGCGGTCCGTCATCCGGATCCGGGACAGTGTATGGTGGGTAGTTTGACTGGGGCGGTCGCCTCCTAAAGAGTAACGGAGGCGCGCGATGGTGGGCTCAGACCGGTCGGAAATCGGTCGTCGAGTGCAATGGCATAAGCCCGCCTGACTGCGAGACTGACAAGTCGAGCAGAGACGAAAGTCGGTCATAGTGATCCGGTGGTCCCGCGTGGAAGGGCCATCGCTCAACGGATAAAAGGTACGCCGGGGATAACAGGCTGATGACCCCCAAGAGTCCATATCGACGGGGTTGTTTGGCACCTCGATGTCGGCTCATCGCATCCTGGGGCTGGAGCAGGTCCCAAGGGTTTGGCTGTTCGCCAATTAAAGCGGTACGTGAGCTGGGTTCAGAACGTCGTGAGACAGTTCGGTCCCTATCTGCCGTGGGTGTAGGAATATTGACAGGATCTGTCCCTAGTACGAGAGGACCGGGATGGACATATCTCTGGTGGACCTGTTGTCGCGCCAGCGGCATAGCAGGGTAGCTATATATGGAAGGGATAACCGCTGAAGGCATCTAAGCGGGAAACCCACCTGAAAACGAGTGTTCCCTATCAGAGCCGTGGAAGACGACCACGTTGATAGGCCGGGTGTGGACGTGCAGCAATGCATGAAGCTTACCGGTACTAATAGCTCGATCGGCTTGATCGTTCTCATTGATCAATGATCATCGAAAAAAAGATGATCATCTTGTCCTGACGCTGTCGCGGCTTTCGCCGCTACGCTCCGGACGGGCCGCGCCAAAAGGCGCGACGGCCGTTCGGCCTTGCGAAGCTTCGCTTCGTCAAGTGCCAGACGGACAGGCCCAAACGCGATCAAAAATCCAGCTTCTCATGTTTTGCCCTTTGCCGACCTGGTGGTTATGGCGGGGCGGCCGCACCCGTTCCCATTCCGAACACGGCCGTGAAACGCCCCAGCGCCAATGGTACTTCGTCTCAAGACGCGGGAGAGTAGGTCGCTGCCAGGTCTGCAAAAGGCAAAACAAATCTTCTCATTCACAAACCCAAGGGCCTCATGCCCAAGACGAGGCCGCATCCAAAGCGGCCTTTTGCTTTTGAGGCAGACACTCATCAGGCTAAGCCTGAAATCGCTCCCGGGACAAAACCCGGAAACATATAACGCGGGGTGGAGCAGCCCGGTAGCTCGTCAGGCTCATAACCTGAAGGCCGCAGGTTCAAATCCTGCCCCCGCAACCAATAAAAACACCCGCCCCAAAGGCGGGTTTTTTATTGTCAACGCGTCCAGAATTGAACCCCTCATCACAGCCCTCGCAAGAAGGCAAAGCCATCGTAGGGCCTATGGCGGTTCTGGACCCGGTTCGCCCAATGCAGGTAAAAGCCATCACACGGTCCGGACACGAAGCCCGCCTTTTTGCTCAGGGCTCACTGCATTGATGCTCTGGACTCTGCGAACCCCAGAGGAAACTCGAGTCTCAGGTTACCCCCGCGCCAGGTTCACAGGCCCATGGCCTTCAGTTCCTGCAGGGGCGGGATCGTATCGAACATGTGCTGGTCCAGCCGGTTCCAGATGATCCCGCAGGTGGGCTTGTGCGGATTGTCGACCTCGATCGTTCGTGTCGGCGTGAAGATCACGTCAACGACCGTGTCGTACTCATCGGGCGTTAGCTTTTCCGTGAGGACCTGGCAGTCGTGCACCACGGCGGCGCAAGGAGTTTCGACGGAAATCCGACCGATCTGATAGAGCATGCCCCATTCGGAATCGAAGAAACCGTGGCCCTTTCCGAAGCGCACGCCCTCATGGTTGATCGCACCTGTGCCTGTCACCATGTAATCAACCTTCGGCAGGGTGGTCTGTATTCCGGCCAGCGTCAGGTGTTGCCCGACCCGCTCCATGCCGTCGAGCGTCGAAGCGTAGAGATAGAGATCCGGCGCGATCTGCGCCGGATCGAGCAGCCAGAAGCCGCGTTTGATGGAATAGGTGGTCATCAGCACGACCTTGCCGTCCTTCAGCGCCTGCAGGCGCAGCCGGTCGAGGCAATTGTCGGGCGTAATGAAAATGAGCCTTGCGTTGCGGTAATATGCGTTGTCGGTCAGTCGCTGCACCGCCTCCTCGCCGCCCTCGAAGTCGGCGATGAACTCGCCGAAATCGAAATGAAATCGGCTGTCGGCGACAGCGACCTTGCGCAATTCGCTCCAGACGCGCTCGCGCACTGAGGATTTATGATCGGCGATTTCAGCGGCTGTAGACATGTTTGCTCCTCTGATGGATTTTAGTTCGCCGGCTGCATGCCGCGCCTTTGCAGCACGCGCCGTTCAATGATGATGACGATCTGATAGAAAAGGACGGAGATGAGGACCGAGACGACTGCGACGGTCCAGATCATTCCGTAGTCGAGATAGCCGCGGGACTGGTTCAGCAGATTGCCGAGCCCGGTTCCCGTCGCCAGCCACTCCGCAATCATGACGCCCAAAAGCGCGCGCGGCACGGCGAGCCGCATGGCGGCAAAGAGGTAGGGCAGCGATGCCGGGACGGACACGAGGCGCAATTGCGTGAGCGGGTTCGCGCCATAGGCCCTCACCACGTCGAGCGCGCCGCGCGACACCATGGCCAGCCCCTGCGCCAACGTCACAAAGGCCGGAAAGAACGTCACCGAAACCGTGATCCACAGGATGACGGAAGGCCCGCGCCCAAGCAGGAGAACGAGGAGTGGCGTCAGCGCAACGAGCGGCATGGTCTGCGTGACCAGCGCCACCGGCATGAAGGAACGCACGATACCGGGCCGCACGACGGAGGCGAGCGCCAGCGCGAATGCAAAGGCAAGGCCTGCGGCCATGCCGAGAAGCGTCAGTGGCAGCGTCTGTGTCAGCGCGGACAGGAGCCGGAGTTGCGCAGTCTCGGCAGATGGAGCGAAGAAGAGGTAGTCGATCACGCCGAGCGGCGTCTTGGCGATCATCGACGGAGTGCCGAGAAGCTTCAGGAGGCCCCACCATACGACCAGAGGAAGCATTGCCGAAGCGAAGGCGAACGCCGCCCCCGAAAGCCAGCCGATGGCGAGCGGCGTGCCCGGCGGTGTCGCGGCAACGGTGACGGCGCGCGTCGCATGGGTGATCCGCACTTCGATCAGGGCGAAGATCGCATATGCGACCAGCGCCATGCCGGTGGCAGCAAGGCCGATGCCCCAAAGCCGTGCAGGTTCAGCCCGTCCAAGCGAGCCGATGAGATAGACGCCGAGCCCGTAGCGTCCGCCGCCGCCGAACTCGGCCAGAACCGAGCCGAGAACTGCAGCAGGTGCGGCCACCCGCAGTCCCGCCAGGATTGCCGGCAAGGCGGACCGGATTTCCACAAGACGAAGCAGCGCCAAACGCCCGCCGCCATAGGCGCGCACGACATCCAGCATGCGTCGATCCGTCTGGGTGATTCCCGTCACCGTGGCGCTCATGGTGACAAAATAACAGCCGAGCGCGGCCAGCACGACGCGCGGCGTCATGCCGGAAAACGTGAGTACCAGGATCGGCGAAATGGCAATCGGCGGAAGCGCGAAGATCGCAACATTCAGTCCACGTCCGAGCCGAGCCGCAACAGGTGAGGCGGCGAAGAGAATGCCGGCGGCAACCGCCACGAAGTTGCCAACCAGGAATCCGAGTGCTGCGCCTTCGAAAGTCGCCAGGAGATGCAACGGATAGTCGCCGCGATCCTGCCAGAATCGGATGAGCACGGCGCTCGGGGCTGGCAGCGCGCCACCCGCAACCAGCTTGAACCGGCCCAGGATCTCCCAGACGGACAGCAGGACGAGGAGGTTGAGAAGGCCGGCCAGACGCTTCCCCCTCCGGCCAGCGGCGTCAATGGCCATCCAACGCCTCCGTGATCTCATCCTCAAGGGCGTGAAACGCCTCCGTCGTGAAGATATCCGGCAGGCGCGGGCGTGGCAGATGGATATCGACAATTCTGCCGATCCGGCCCGGCCGGCTCTGCATGACGACAACGCGGTCGGCAAGAAACACCGCCTCATCGATGCCGTGCGTTACGAGAAGTGTGGTGGCCCGGCTTTCCATCCAGATTCGCTGCAGTTCGACATTCATCTGCCGGCGCAGGATCTGGTCGAGCGCGCCGAAAGGCTCATCCAGAAACAGAACCTGCGGTTCGGTGACGAGCGCGCGGGCAATTGCCACACGCTGGCGCATCCCGCCGGAAAGCTCGCCCGGCAGCGCCCTTTCAAACCCCTTGAGGCCCACAAGGTCGATCAATCCCGCAATCTTGCCGACATAATCGTACCGCTTGCGGCCAAGCACATCGAGCGGCAAGGCAATATTGTCCTCAACGCTGCGCCAGGGCATGAGCGCGGCATCCTGAAAGGCGACACCGGTCAGTCCGGCCTTGGCCGCGGCCTGTGGCGACTGTCCCGAAATCGAGATCGTACCGCTTGACGGAACATCAAGGCCGAGCGCCAGGCGCAGCATGGTGGATTTGCCGCAGCCCGACGGTCCGATCAGCGCCGTGAACGAGCCGGCCGGGCAGTCCAGCGAAACACGGTCGAGCGCCTGTACGACGGTCTCGCGCGCGGCAAAGGCGCGCGAGACTTCCTTCAGTGTGATGCCGACGCCCGTCGTCATCATACTTCTTCGAGAACGGTGGTGTCGAAATGCGTACGCTTGGCCTTTATGCCAACGGCGGCCAGCGCTTCGATGTTGGCGGCGATCGACTCTTCGCTCATCGAGAATATGCCCTTGGAGCTCTCGATCAGCGGCTTCTGCGCTGTGTTGAAGTAGACCTCGTTTTCAACGGAACGGCCGGTGCCCTTATACCAGGTGTCGGCGAACTGCTTCGGATAGACGGTTGGATCCTTCAGGTTCTCGTCCCAGCCCTTGCGGCTGGCTTTGAGAAAGGCGACGATCTCCTTGCGCTTGGTCTTCAGGGTCTCTTCGGTGACAACGACTGTGTCGTTGAAGATTGTGAAGCCGAAATCGTAGAGGAGGAAGGAGGTAGCCTCCTCACCCGCCTGTTTGATGGTGAAGGGGACGTTGGTCGTGAAGTCCAGCGACGCATCGATCTCGCCCTTGATGAGCGGGGTTGGATCGTAAGCGTAAGGGACGATATTGACCTTGGAGCGGTCGATGCCGGATATCTTCAGCATGGCCTCGACGGACACGACATTGACAGGCGGGACGGCCAGCGTCTTCCCGATCAGGTCCTTCGGCTCCCGGATCGGGTTCTTGGCGAGCGAAACGATGCCGATCGGGTTCTTCTGATATTGCGCGCCGATAATCTTGAAGGGTGCTGCCTGCTCCACGATCGCCTTGATCGTCGTATCCGGCGTGGTGAGCGTCAGATCGGCCTTGCCGGCGATGATCGCACTTTCGGGAATGACATCCGGACCACCGGACATGTAGTTCAGATCAAGTCCGGCCTCCTTGTAGTAGCCCTTGTCGGCGGCAACGAAATAGCCGGAGAATTCCGCATCGTTGATCCACGACGCCTGAAAGTTGAAGGGCGTCGCGGCGGCAGCCCGGCGCGCAACCAGCGGCGTTGCGGCGGCCGCGCCCATCAGTCCCATGAAATGCCTGCGGTTGAGTGTCATACGCATTGTCAAACTGCTCCTGCTCTGAAGTGAAGTTATTGTTATTAAAGTCAAATGACGCCGCGCATATGCGCGAGTTCCTTCAGCGGCGGCGTGGCCAGGATTTCCTCGCGCGTCAGCCGTTCCAATTTAATGCCGCGCGGCCTGCGGCCACTGCGCTCGATGGTCGAAAGTCTTGACGGCGTGGCGATGTAATCGGCCTGGATATCGGTATCGCTGACATTCATCTGCTCGTCGATCACCTGCACGTCGTGCACGACAGTGCCAACCGGCGTCGCCTCATCCACAAGGCCGAGATCGGTGAACATGCCCCATTCGAGATCGAAATAGGTGTGCCCCTTGCCGAAACGGATGCCGTCCCTCGTGACGGCAGATGCGCCGGTCGCCAGAAAATCGAAGCGGCCGATATGCGTCAATTCCGCCAGATTGACCGGCCGCGCGAAATGCTCCATGCCGTCGAGCCAGGCGGCGAAAATCGCTTGCTCCGGCTTCACCTTGCCGGGTTCCATATAGAGGAAGCCGCGCTGCATGTTGTAGGTCGACATCACGAAGGCCTTGCCTTCGGCAATCAGTCGCCGCCGCACTTCAGTCATCGAATTGTCCGGCGTGACAAAAGCGAGCCTGCTTCGTTTCCACACGTCCAGCCCAGCCAGCCTGTCAACCGCCTGCTCAACGCCATCGAAGTCGGGAATGAACTCGCTGAAACTCAGATGAAACCGCGTGTCGGGACGGGCAACCGCCTTCAAGCTTTCCCAGACTTTCTGCCGAAAAACGCGCGGTTGCGCCATGGTGGCCTCCGTTTCATTGTTTCATAACTGTGAAACATCAGTTTCATTATTGCAAGAGGGGTGATAATCTTTTTATTCAGAGCGACGGAAACCCGGAGAGAACCTTGGCCTCACGTCTCGTCTTGCGCATTCAGGAACGCTACGCCCAGCTGACCGCGGGCGAGCAGAAGCTTGCGCAGCTTATCCTCGATCGGCAGGATGATATCCTCACCCATTCGGCGACCGAGATCGCCGAAATGGCCGGCGTGTCGAAGGCGACCGCAGCGCGCTTCTTTCAGCATCTAGGCTATGCAGACTTCAATGAGGTGAAACTGCAGGCGCGTGAGGAGCGTAACCGCACGGAGCCCTATGGCTATTCCGTCACCAATTCGGAGCAGGTAGCACTTGGCCGCACGATTGGCGCGCATCTGGAACTCGAGCTGAAAAACCTCACGAAGACCTTCGAGGAAATGCGCTCGGACAAGGTGCGCGAGGCAGCCGAACTGATCAGCGCAGCACCAAAGGTCTGGATTTTGGGCCTTGGAACGGAGGAAGGCGTGGCGCGTTATGCGCGGCTTCTCTTCTCCAGGCTCCGGCATGATGTGATGATCCTCGGCATAAATCAGGGGTCATGGGCGGAAGACCTTGCGATGACGGGTCCGAAGGACGTGCTGATCCTCATCACGCTGCCGCCGCAACAACCGATCCTGAAACCCATCCTCAGCCACGCAGCGACAAGCCGCCTCAATGTCATCACCATCACCGACCGGACGTCCATGCTGGAAGCGCAGCGTTATTCAAGCGTCGTCCTGCCTTGCCACGTGGCGAGCTTCGCGCTCGGTCCTTCGCACACGACGATTTTGAGTACAGTGCGGTTGCTGGCGTTGACATTCGCAGCACATGCCGGCCGCTCAGCGCAGCGGCGCGCCGAAATCATCGTCGCCATTCACGAAGAAATCGGGGATCATGGATAGCGCTCATCCACTTGGGTTTCCTTAGAGCGTCGTGCCAAGTCGGCATTGACGCATCCATGTCGTGGCGTCGGGGGCAAGTTGGGTAGCACCTCACAGTCTTTCTTGCGGGCGTAGACGGTCCATCCTTCAGGGCAGCGAAAATCTTGCAGCATCTCGGGCGACTAGCCGTGCCGGGTCGTGGCTGATCTCGACCAGGGAAAAGCCGTCCAGGGCGCGTTGCGCCCGGATCAGATCGCAGGCGCGATGCCAGGTCGACATGTCAAGCCCGCCGAAGGCCTCGTCGAGTAGCAGGATGTCGGGGCGGACCAGTAGGGCGCGGATTAGCGCCACACGTTGCGCCTGTCCTTTCGAGAGCGCGCTGCAAGGGACGTTCTGCAATCCTTCCATCTCGAGTGCTTCAAGCTTCGCCGCAGCATCCGTGGGCGATTGCGGGGCGACAAACATGAGATTGTCCATGACCGACAGCCGTGGCAGCAGGCGCGGCTCGGCAAAGGCCATGCCGATCCTGCGGGGCAGGGCGGTGACGTGACCCGATGTCGGGCGCTCCAGCCCAGCGATCACGCGCATCAGGCTGGTCTTGCCCGCACCGCTCGGGCCGGTCAGGTGCAGGTTTTCGCCCCTGCGGATTGTCAGCGACAGGTCTTGAAAGACCGGGGCAGGACGGCCGGGATAATGCAGGCTGGCGGCTTCGGCGGAGAAAAGGGTCATGACCGGTTTCTCGTAGGGGTCAGCGCCGCGAGGGCTGCCTCGGAAAGACCGATCAGGGCAAGGATCACAATCACCAGCGCGAACAGCCGGTCGGTTTGCAGCCAGCTGTGCGCGCGTTGGACCGCGGCGCCGAGGCCCTCCGTGCCTGACAGAAGCTCCGTGAGCAATGTGACGCGGATCGAATTGGCCACCGCGACGCGCAGGGCCGGAGCAAGAGCGGTCCATAGCGCCGGCAGTGCGATCCGGTGCAGGCGACGGATCAGAGGTACGCGAAACAGATGCGCCATCTCGCGCAGTTGCGGGTCCATCGCGTTCATGCCCTCGGCAATGGCGATTTGGAAGACCGGCAGGAGCAGCGCCGCAACAGTCAGGACGGTGGTCGTGGTGCCACCGTCGAACCAAAGTATGCAAAGGATGGCAAGAATCGGCGCGGGCAGGCCCATCAATACCAACCGCAGGGGTCCGAGCAGTGCCGAGACAACCGGCCAACGCCAGCCCGCCAGGCCGAGCGACGCACCGACGGTGAAGGCCAATACCAGCCCCGCGACGGCTCGGCCAATGCTGGGAACGAGGGTGCCGGTCCAGAAGGCTGGGTCAGTGATGATCTGAACAAAGGCCGTTGCGACCGTCAGTGGGCCTGGCAGGATTGCGGGCAGGCTGTTGCTCGCGGCAAGCGACCAGAGCAATAACAAGGTCGCAAGGCCGGTCAAGAAAGCCAGACGCTGTGTCATTTGCCGTAAAAGTCCTGCCCCGGCAGTCTTCCTCCGATGGCGGCGGGCTCCAGTTCCATGATCGCGGTATAGAAGTCGGCCAGCACATCCGCCTTTTCTGGCATCGGCAGGTCCGCCGGTTGGATGCGGGCAAAGCCCTCACTGGCCCCACCCATCTCCGGGAAATGCTTTGCCAGCAGTCTGGCGGCGCTGGACGGATTGGCGGAAAGGTCGGAAAAAGCCTCGTGATAGGCAGAAAGCACGTTCGGCCTGTCTCGGAAGGCAGGGTTGACCACGATCACTCCGGCCGGCGGGCAATCGGCCAGTGCCGTCGCGTCCCGCCACAGCGCGCATAGGTCGGCGCGTCGGCTCAGGGTCTCGTCCCGAGCCAGTGCCAGTGTTGCTAAGGGCTCTGGCAGCATGGCGTTCTCGACCTTGCCGGCCAGCAGGAGCTGCATGCCGGCCACCAGACTGCCGGTGTAATACGGTTGCCAGCTGGCCGGACCGGGTTCGGCAATGCGGCGCATCATCAGGTCGGGAAGATAGCCCTTGAAGGGCAGCGCGAGGCTCACACCGGCCAGATCGCGCAGATCCATGACCTTGCCGCCCAGTCCGATGATCGAGATGCTGCCCTCTGTGATCGTGGCCGAGGCCACGCGCAGATCCAGGCCGTTCGCGTCGAAGATCGCCGCCGTTGGTGAAGGGGCGACCGCCATCAAAGGCGTTTCCGCCATCACTCGCTTGCGTAGCTCTTCGGGACTGGCCCAGGGGCGGAAGGTAAAGGTAACCCCCTCGACAGGCTGGCTCTCGGTCAGCGCGATCAGCGGCGCGCTTTCCCATGTCGGCGGGCCGGAGAGCAGGATGTCTTCGGCCTGCGCTGGCAGCGGCAGCATGGAGATGAGGATGAGGAGCAGGCGGCGCATGTCAGGCCTCTTTGCGGGCGGCATCCAGACGGAAGCGGCCGAAGGGGATGGAAAGGAGCTGTGAAGTCGGGCGGACGAGGCCGGCCCCGGCCATGGCATCGGCGATTTCGCCATCGGTGAAGGACACATCACCCTGTCGCAGTGCCGGCATCAGACGCCCCAGAACATGCTCGGGCGGTGCCGTGCGATGATCCGTGAGCGCCTCGTGAAAGCTGACCAGTACGCCACCCGGTGCCAGTCGCTCGGCCAGCCTGGAGATCAGTGCGGGCACGCCACTGTCGTGGAAGTAAAGCGTCATCGAACACCAGACGATGTCGAAAGGCCCGTCGGGCAGGGAATGATTGTAGTTTCCGGGCAACACAGTGATCGGCAGGTCAGGGGTCTCCGCCCTGATCCGCTCCGCCACCGGGGCCAGATCGAACAAGGTGATCCGCAGGTCCGGACGCTGCTTGAGCAGGCCCACGGCGAGCGCAGATGACCCCGGCCCGATCTCAAGCAGGGTCCGGGCACTCGGCCATTCGGGAAGGCCGGTCAGGCAGGGGCCCATCGCATCTGCGGCGATCGCCCGGTGAAATTCTGCCAGGGAGCGGTAATGGGCATCCCAATGCGCATCGTCGAACAGCTTCGTTTCGGAGGCGAAGGTCGCCCCCGCCATCAGGGCGCTGAATTGATCGATGCCGGCATGCCGCGTCTTCGCCATCATGCGCAGTGTCTCGACCATGCTGCGCGGGCTGTCCGTTGCCACGAAAGGCAGAATCCCCGGCGCAGTGCGATAACCCGCGTCGCTGACCTCCATGAACCCGGCCGCGACCATGGCGCGCAAAGCAAGGGTAAGTGGCCCTTCGGGCAGATCCATGCGCTTTGCCAGCTGATCCGGCGTCAGGGAGCTTTGGCAAACGTCGAACACTTTGCTTTCCAGCGCCCAGTCCAGAAGCGCGTAGCGGATCGGGCCTTCCAGTGTTTGCAGCAAAAGGCCGATGCCGGCCTGACGTCCGGAGCTCACCATGTCATTTTCCAGTTCATGCCAAATGTGCGCGGGCTGCCATCCTCGACCATCACGCCGCGGATCGTGGAGGCGGCGGTGCTGTAGTATTCCTCGTCGAAAAGATTCTTCGCCCAAAGCGTCAGTTCACCTCTGCCCAGCTTGCGCGAGATTTCGGCATCGACCGTGACAAGGCCATCCTGTTTCACGGTGTTGCCCGGATCGAACCAATAGCTGCCCGATCCGTTCAAGCTGACCTGCGCGCGCCAGACCTCTCCCCGATGTGTGACCGCCAGGCCCCAGGTGGTCTCCGGCGCCATGGGCAGGGCATTGCCGGACCAGTCGACAGGAACCAGTGTTCCAGTGGTCAGATCCATGGAGGTCGTGCGGAAAGAGGTCGCCCGGGCTCGCTGCCAGCCTGCATTGACGGCAATCTCCCAGCCCGCGCCCAAGGGGGCCGTGAGTTCCGCCTCGATGCCATAGCTTTCAGTCTCGCCGGCGTTTGAAATGTATTGCGCGGCACCGGGGATGGTTTCGGTGATCTGCTTGTCCTTCACGGTGGTGTGGAACGCGGCGAGGTTCAGCGTAGCGCCATTGGCGAACTCCTGCTTCACCCCGATCTCGGCGCTCCAGCTGTACTCCGCGGCATAGGTCAGGCTGTCGGCACTGTTGGCGAAGCCGTAATTGTAACCCGCCGGCATATAGCCGCGGGCATAGCTTGCATGGAGCAGGGTCGAGTCAGAGAGGTCATAGGCCAACGTCAGCTTGGGCAGAACCGTGGTCGAACTGTCGCTGCCCTCATAGCGCAGCTTCGCCAAGGGTGACGTGAAGCTCTGCCAGGCATCGGACGAGATGTGGTCGACCCGCAGCCCGGCTCCGACGCGGAGACGGTCAGCAAGCGCGTATTCGGCGAAGCCGTAAGCCGCCGCGCCAATCTGGTCGATCTCGGTATGGCGGTCGGTCGACATGGAGCCGAGATTGAAATCGGCATCCGTATCTTGACTGAAGGCGTTCAGGCCCACCACCCACTTCACAGGTCCCTCACTGGTCGAGGTCAGGCGGACCTCCTGGGATATCGTGCGATCGCTGAGATCCATCTCGGTGACGCCGAGCAGTAGAGGAGAGCCGTCGAAATCCAGTACGAAATCGCGGTCGAACGTGGTGAGGCCGGTAATCGCGGTCAGATCGAACCCTTCAAAGCTGGTGCCAAATTCCAGCGCGGTGACGGATGTGCGGCGTTGCTCCCATGAAGGGTCGGAATAGACGCTTTCATAGCGGTCGGTCGCAAGCGGGCCGGAGACATAGCGGAACTGTTCCTTGTTGAATTTCTGGTCCTCGACCAGCGTCGTCAGTCGCAGATAGCTTCCATCCAGCGAATCCCATTCCACTCCGGCGAAGCCGGTGGTGCGCTGGTTTTTGCCGCCGTCATCGGCCCCCGTGACGGGGTTCGAGATCACGCCTGGATCGCGGGCATGTTCCACCCCGAAGACCAGCGCGGGGCCATCCGCAGCGCGACCCGACCAGAGGACCGAGCCGTTGCCGCCAATCGGAGACGCCCCCGCATCGGAGCCCGCGAAGCCGAGATTGATTTCGCCGCCCTCGCTGCTGCCAGGCTTGATCGTTTCGAAGGTCACAAGCCCGGCTTCCGAGTTGCGCCCGAAGGTCGTGCCCTGCGGCCCCTTCAACAGCGTCACATTCTCCGCGCCAAAGAAGTGCGGCAACTGGATCGTGCCCATCGGCAGCGCCACGCCGTTCACCAGATAGCCGACCGGATCGGCGAGCGCGTTGTCAAAGGACGTCATACCGCGAACCACCAGACGCTCCTGGGAATTGGCGCGCTGGAAGACAGTGTTGGCGGAACGGGTCGCCATGGCGCTTAGATCGGGTGAGACCGGCTGCTTCAGTTCGTCATGGCTGAGCGCCGTTGCCGTCACCGCGACCTTGTGCGCGAGTTCCTGCCTGCCATCGGCGAAAACGGTGATCTCATCGAGATAGACCGTGTCTTCTTCTGCGAGCGCCGTATTCGCCACAAGACCTCCAGCCAGCAGGGTGGATAGGCTCAAGAACGCGCTGCTGCTCAAAAACAATCGGGACAAGTGATATTGGGACATGCACGGCCTCCTTTTCGTGGAGGTTCGTGCCATGGCTGATCGTGCGAATCTTGAAGTTGACGAAATTACTCTTGAATATGACGAAAGCGGTCAGGATTTTCTCGTGCCCACACGTCGCCAATCACTGGCAGTGACGCCATAGCGTTTGCGAAAGGCGTTCGACAGATGGCTTGCATCGGAAAAGCCGCATTCTGCCGCGATCTCAGTGAAGCTGCGGTCCGTGAGGCGGATCAGGCGTTCGGCCGCTTCCAGCCGCAGGTTTCGTAGATGTTCGAAGACCGTCATGCCGGTTTCCGACCGGAAGACCTGATTGAGCGTTACATGGCTCAGGCCCGCTTCGCGCGCGACCTCTGCCATCGTAATCGTCTGGTCCAGGCGCTCGGACAGAAATGCCGTCACACGCGCAACGAACAGGGTATTGTCACCCATTGCATTGCCGAGGTTCGGCGTGGCGGCGAGTTCTTCCAGCGCATGGCCAATCAGGGCCAGGCACTGCCCTTCCTTGCGCAGCACCGCTGCCGGATCGGTGCGCCCGTCGAGCAGGGTTTCGAGCGTGGTCTTGCCGGGCACTGGTAGGCGCAGGCGCCGAAACGGAGCGGCTTGCGGCAGTGAGTGTTCCAGAACGCTGGCAAGCGCCGGCGAAATCCGGGAGATGGCCAGGGCGATGACGAGGTTCGAGCAACCGTCGCCCTGCTCGACGATCCGCCGTAATCTTCTGCCGCCGGAGCGGATGATCCAGCCCTGTCCGCCGGTGATCTCATGCGCTGCTGCCTGCGGATCGATCAGCAGCATCCGGCCCGAAAGGTTGAAAGCGAGAATCAATTGATCCTCCGGGCGGCGGATGTCGTCGTCATGCCGGATGGATGGGGAGAAATGGCTGTGTGCCAGCACGAGTTCCGGATTGATCCGCAGCACCTCGACATGGGTGTCGCGAAGTCCGGGCAGTGTGACCGAGGTCGTGTGCCCCGGCTCATAGGGGGTGAAACGATGCGGTTCGATCAGGTTCATGCCGGTCGGTATCCAAGGACTTGACCATATGCGCCGGGAATATGACCAGGAGGAAATTGCCCATGGCCGCTGCAACTGTGATGGTCAAGCATCTCTTCTCCAATTCCACGTGGCTTGCCGGTTCGGGCTGTGTTTGTGTCGCGAGAGCGAAGGCTGGCAGCCTCTCTCCGTCATAGGATGATTTTACTTGAGTGAAAACATCATGTTATTGGTGTCTCTGCATGGTAGATTTTATAGTGATGAGAGTTATCCAGGTCCTCAAATCCTTGGCGACCTGAGGAGACGGCCGCGGCGGTCCAGAGGTCCGGCGGCGCAGTTCCGCTTGGAAATCACGTGCGATGTGCAGGGGAAATCTTAGCCCATATACCAGGCACATGGGCGAGCAATGGTGGTCGCTACATCTCAGGAGGGCCGGGCTTCCAGTCTCTCTGAGTATTGGTAATGCATGTCTCGGTGCAATCAGGCCCCCCCGCAACCAACTTATCTAAGCCCGGCGGCCAATTCCGGCGGGCTTTTGCCATTCTAAGGACATCGCCCCGACAGCTCGCCGGCATCCCCGCCGAAATGAGCCTTAACCCCGGAAAATTCCAGCTCCCGCTGGCCCAAATCCGGGGTGCACCTCACAGTCCGAGCAGAGCTAATTTATAAGCGATGACATGAAGGGGGCAGGTCAATCCGAATGGGATGCAATCTAAGCAGATGGTCTCGCAGGATTTGCGTTTATAGATTGTTCTTGGATTCCGAGTGGCTTCGTTATGGTATTTTTCCCTTGAGGCCAGCGGCGAGATGGTTACGCAAGGTGGTTGCCGCCTTGCGACCGATCAGCATCGAGCCGTCGAGCCCATCGCAGAACAGACGCATCTTGACCCGATCGACGGTGCGAAAGGACTTCAGTCGGCTTAAATTGATGAGTGTCGAGCGGTCGAGCCTGAGAAACGGTTCATCGAGCAGGCTCGCTTCTATCTGCTTGAGCGACAGGCCAGACAGCATCGATCGGCCATTGGCGGGGACGATCTGCGCGTAGTCACCGTCGGCGAGAACGGCGATGATATCCTGCGCCGGAATTAATTTTCGGTCCCGTCCGGCCGTCACAAGCGTGGTGGCGCTGTCCGCCCTGGACGGGCGAGCCTTGATCAGGGCCGCCTCCAGGTCGACGGCCTTGACGAGGCGATTGACGGCCTCCTGGAACCGCGACTGATTGATCGGTTTCAATAGATAATCGATCGCGTCAACCTCGAAGGCATCAAGCGCATGGCTGGAATAGGCGGAAACGATCACCACCTTCAGATCCTTGACCGCCTCGGCCAGTTCCAGGCCGCTCATCCCGGCCATCTGCACGTCAAGAAACAATGCCTGGGGCTTACGCAGGGCGATGATCTCAAGGGCCTCGACGGCGCTTAGCGCCGTTCCGACCAGCCGCAACCGCTCGTCGCCACGAATACGATCGGCAATGTCGGAGAGCGCGCTCGGCTCGTCATCGACGGCGACAACCTTCAGCATGGCTCACCCTCAATCCGAACGACAACGACCACTTCTTCGTCTTCCTGGCGAAGACTCACCTCGTTCTTTCGCGGGTAATGGATGTCGAGGCGGGCTCTGAGGTTTGCCAATCCGATGCCCGGCCCCTTGTCGCTCTCCGGGACCATGCGCAAGTCGGCGCGGTTGCGGATGGTGATCAGCAGGCTGTCGCCGTCCCGATTGATGCTGATGGCAATCCTCTGCACCTGATTGTCGTCCGGAATGCCATATTTGATCGCATTCTCAACGAGTGGCTGGAGCAGGAATGCCGGGACCATCATTTTGCGTGCCGGCGTGGCGACATCCATCTGACAGACAAGCCGCGCCCCGAACCGCATGGACTGGATGCGCAGATACGAGCGGACCATGGCCAGTTCGGCCGAAAGAGGCACGAAGGCGATGTGAGCCCTGTCCAGGGAATGGCGCAGATAGGCGCTGAGTTCGCCGATCAGTGAGGCGGCGCGCTTCGGGTGCTTGTTGATCTCTATCAGCGCCATGTTCAGCGTGTTGAACATGAAATGGGGATCGATCTGGCTGCGCAGACGCTTCAGCTCGGCTTCCATCAGCCGTTGCTCCGCCTGTGCCGCCCTGCGGGTAGAACTGACCGCCGTCTGCCAGTTCTTCTCCCAGAATGCGGCAAGGCCGAGAAGGATGTAGAGGAGAACGAAATAGGGATAGGCGGCGAATGGATGGTCGTGAAACTTGTTCCTGAAAACTGGTTCGACATGGACGATGGCTATCGAGCACAGGCTCACGCCAAGTCCCATCGCCATCGATACGAGCACCAGAGCTGTGCCATTGGCCAAGGTTATGCGCGACCATCGTGACCGTTCGATAAAGCGGCCGAAAGGCAGGAAGCTCATGAAGAGCAGTGTGTCTATGCCGATCGAGAAGATCGCCCCTTGTGTCTTGTCGGCATAGAGAGGAAGCCTGATCATCAGGCCAAGCAGACAAATGAACAGGTACAAGGCGACACGGGAGTAGGTTCGCTTGGCTGTCGCCAGGTCGTCTGATGCTTCGCTCACGCTGTGCTCCTGCGATGGTCCGCTCTGGGTGAGGACATCGCTAGCATGTCGTCATGCCGCCGCCAATCGCGCGGTGTGCGCGCGATCTCGCCTCGATGGCGAGTTGTCTTCGGCGGAAGGGCCGACCGCATTGTCCCGCGTGTTGTTTCATCCCGGCTTGCCAATTGCCTCACCAGGAGCCTTCGGAGACCAGCGATGGTGCTGTTGCGATGGCTTGTTTGCGTCTGACAACCGACAGTATGAGCCCCAGTAGGACAAGTGCAGCGCCAAGAATGCCAAGCGAGGTGAGCCGGTCACCGAACATCAGGAAGGCATAGAGGCAGGCGAAAGCCGGCTCGCTGGTCTCGATGACCTGAACCGAGCTGGTGCTGCTTCCCTTGTGCACGGCCGCCATCGTCAGCCAATATCCGCCAATCGCCGGGACGAGGATCTGCCCTAGAATTGCCAGGGTCGCGACCGGGCCAGGCAGCGCGGCTCCCTCGATCCACCAAGGTACGAAGAGAATGAGGCTGGAGAAGCCGAACATCCAGACGAGTTGGGCGAGGCCGCTGCCGACCTTCCAGGCCTTGGCGCCGACGATGAAGACGGCATAGGCAAGCCCGCCGAGTAGCGCCAGCAGCACACCGGACAGAGCGTTTGCGGTCAGGTCGGCGGCCGCATAGAGCAGGACGGCTCCGAGAAGTATCAACGCAAAGATCACGACTTGGCGCATGCCGAAACGTTCGCCGAGGAAGAGAGCGGAGATCGGCAACACCAGGCCCCCGGCCGCATAGATCAGCAGCGAGACCAGCGGGATCGAGACCGAACGATAGGCCCAGGTCTCCAGAAAATAGACGCCGGCAATCCCGGTTGCCGAGAGCACGCAGAGAGGAAGCGCCTTGTGGCGGAGCTCGATCAGGCCCCGGCGGTACCTGGCAAACGGAAGACAGATCGACGCGACGATAACGAAGGCGCCGAAACACTTGAAGAAGGCGATCTCGGCATGGCCGGCGCCTGCCTCGAAGGCTATACGGCTGAACGGTCCGATCGTGCCGTTCGCCATGGCTGCCAGGAGCGCCAGAATTTCCGGGCGCAGTCCCCGTGCAACAGACGACCCGGACACGGCGGCCCTCCTTCCCGGCTGCTGGTGCATGGCTCCTCCAGACTTTGAAATGTCTGCTGGAATAAATGCCGTGAGTTGCCGACCTCAATCGATATCCGACCAAGCGGCAAAAGCGTCGATGAACGAGCACTCGAGGGTGTCTACGAAACTCGGGGCTATTCATTGTCCGGCAGTCGGACAAGTTTGAATTTCAACTGGATTTCAATCGGATGGCGTCCGTACTGTGCCTCATGTGAGAAGGAAATAGGTCCCGGCTTCTGCCTGAAATGCACGGCTTGCTACCGCAGTGCTGCAGTAAATGCCGGGTGGGAGGAGTGGACGCATGTCGATTATTTCACTTGGCTATATGGGGATTAATTCCAAGAAGCTCGGTGATTGGGAGGGCTTCGCGACGGATCTGCTTGGCATGCAGAAGGTGGATCAGGGCGGTCCCATGCGGATGTTCAGGATGGATGATCGCAAGCAGCGCCTGATCGTGACCGGCGAAGGCGAGGAGGACCTCGCCTTCATGGGTTGGGAAGTCGCCTCATCCGAAGATCTTGAAGCTCTGGCGGCAAGGCTCGAGAATGCGGGGTTCCCTGTGACCTTGCATGGAGCGTCGCTGGCGGACCAGCGTCACGTTGCCCGGCTGATTTCCTTCCATGATCCGGACGGCAACCGTCTGGAAGCATTCTGCGGACCCGAGATTGCCAGCGATCCCTTCCTGTCGGGACGGCCGATCAGCGGTTTCAAGACAGGGTCTCTCGGAATGGGTCATGCCGTACTGCATGTGGCTAACGTCGAGGGCATACTGCATTTCTACAGGGACATACTCGGGTTCAAGGTGACCGATTACGGACTGACGCCCTACCCACTCTACTTTTTCCACGTGAATGGACGCCATCACAGTTTTGCGATGGTCGGTTCCGGCCGCAAGGGCATCCATCATTTCATGGTCGAACTGCTGTCGCTCGACGATGTGGGCCAAGGCTACGACATAGCCCAGCAGCGTGACGAGGGGATCGCCTACACGCTCGGCCGTCACTCAAACGACCATATGATGAGCTTCTACACCAACACGCCGTCCAAGTTCTTCGTGGAATATGGCTGGGGTGCTCAGGTGGTGGATCCCGAAACCTGGAAGCCGTTCGAAACGCATGAAGGGCCTTCAACCTGGGGGCATGAGCGCGTTTATCTTCCCGAAGACGATGCGGTCAGAATTCGGATGCGCGAGATGCGGCACAAGACCGCCCGTGATGGTTTCCGCGCTCCCGATCCGAAACCGAATTGTGCATGGCTCGATAGCGTCGTGCGTGCCGAATAGGAAGCTTATTTCAGATCAGTAAAAAACGAAGAGGAGACGACATTGCGAGTTGCATCATTCATTTTACCGGACGGCACTGCATCTTATGGGGTGATCGAAGGCGACACGATCAGAGACGCGGGTGCCACGCTGCGTGGAAAACATCCCGATCTGAAGGCGCTGATCGGGGCAAATGATCTTCAGGAGCTGACCTCTGCCGATGGTGAAAGCTTGGCCCTCAGCAGTGTCAAGCTGGTCCCGACTATTCCGAACCCGGACAAGATCATTTGCATCGGGCTCAATTATCTGGGCCACATCAAGGAGACCGGCCGGGACAGGCCTGAGTATCCATCGATTTTTACCCGCTATCCTTCGACACTGGTCGGACATGACCAGCCCATGATCCGGCCAAAGGCTTCGGGCATGTTTGACTACGAGGGCGAGCTTGCGGTTGTCATCGGCAAGGCCGGACGCGCCATTGAGAAGGACAAGGCCTTCGATCACGTGGCCGGATACACCTGCTTCAACGATGGATCCATCCGCGACTATCAACGGCATACGACCCAGTTCTGGGGGGGCAAGAACTTTGACCGGTCGGGCTCCATGGGACCGTGGATCGTCACGGCCGACGAGTTGGGTGACGTCGACAAGCAAACTCTGGTCACGCGGCTCAACGGTGAAGTCATGCAGCAGACCTCAGTTGGCGACCTGGCATTCAAGGTGCCGGATCTGCTCGCCTATCTTTCCACGATCACGGAGTTGTTGCCGGGCGACATTATCGCAACGGGGACACCGAGCGGGGTCGGATTCTTCAGGGACCCAAAGGTGTTCATGAAAGCGGGCGATCAGGTCGAGGTCGAGATTTCCGGTATCGGAACGCTCCGAAACGTCATTGCCGACGAATAACCAGAACAATCGCCAGGAAGCTGGGAGGACAACGATGATACCGACGCGCGCAGAAGTCGCCGTGATAGGTGGCGGCCCCGTCGGCCTGACTGCAGCAAGCCTGCTGGGCCGACTTGGCATCAATTGTGTTTTGTTCGAGCGCAACCAGACAACGGCCTTTCATCCAAAGGGTCACGTGGTGAACACCCGGACCATGGAAATTTTCCGAATGATGGGTATGGCCGATGGTGTCGACGCAGAGGCTCTTCCACTTGAACGACACGCCGGCATCGGGTTTGTCACCAGCCTTCTTGGCGATGAGATCGGCGCGATCAAGACGCGTAGCGATCCTGAATGGGCCCGCGTCGAGCGCTCTCAGAGTCCCATGCTGAAGCGCTCCTGCCCGCAGGACAGGCTGGAGCCGGTGATCCGGAAGCATGCGGAAGGCTTCGAATGCGTATCGCTGAACTTCGGCTGCAATGTCATCGGCATCGAACAGCAGGATGAAGCCGTCACGCTGAGATGGGAGGACGCCGGCGGCAGGTCCGGCAGCACGCAGGCAAAATACGTGATTGCCGCGGACGGTACGCGCAGTGAAGCGCGCGATGCCGTCGGTGTCGGCATAAGCGGCGAATCGATGGGTCAGCAAATCGGGATCTATTTCCACGCCGATCTTTGGGAATATGTGAAAGACCGGCCTTACCTGCTCAATTGGATATACAATTCCAAGACGTCAGGCGTCCTCATTTCTCTGGATGGTCGCCATCGCTGGACCTACAATTTCGGCTATGCGGATAACGAGACGCGGCATGACTTTTCCGAAGAGCGCTGCCTGGACATCCTCCATGCGGTCATCGGCACAGACGATATCGAAATCGAGATCAAGAATATCATGCCGTGGCGAATGCAGGCCCGTATTGTCGACGCCATGTCGTCGGGGCGGGTCTTCTTCGCCGGCGATGCCGCGCACCCGCTGCCACCGACCGGCGGTCAGGGGGTAAACACCGGCGTTGCCGATGTTCATAACCTGGCATGGAAACTGGCTCTCGTGCTCAAGGGGTTGGCGCCTGAAAGTTTGCTGGAGACCTATGACACGGAGCGCCGACCGGTCGCCAAATTCAATGTCGAGCAGAGCGCGCGCAATGCCCGGGCCATGGAAAAGAAGGGCCTGTCGGGAATGCTGTTCAATGACAACAAGCTCCTGTCCAAACTTGAGGGACCCGCGGGTGCGGCAAACCGGGCGAAGCTTGCCGAGGGCATTCCGGAACAGCGCGCGCATTTCGACTATCCGGGCCAGACTTTCGGCTTTCGCTATGAGTCCAGCCTCGTCACTGGAGATGGAACGCCCGCGCCGCCTGTCGAGGTTGAGACCTACACGCCAACGGCGCGTCCGGGTCACCGCGCTCCGCATATTCCGGCACATTTCGACGGCCGGGACATTTCGATCATCGACCTTTTCGACCTCGGCTCCTTCACACTTCTCGCGGGCCCGAAGGGGCAAGCCTGGAAGGCGGCGCTCGAAGACGTGGACGGCAAGACACTGCCCAAGGTCAATGCCTATCAGCTTGGAAACGACCTCGATGTTGAACTCGACCTGGACGCCTGGAAAGAACTGTATGGCGTCTCGGATGAGGGGGCGGTTCTCATTCGTCCCGACGGTCATGTGGCGTGGCGTTGTTCCCAAGGCGGCGATACGGAGGCCCTGATTGCCGCGCTTCGCAGGTCGATTGGCCAGAATTCCAAGTCTGGAGACGAAATCGTTGCGAGAAAGACCGTGTTGAATGCCGCATCCTGAATACCAGACAGCAGTCATCATCAAAGGAGCTGGTGGTCCCGAAGTCCTCGTCGCCGAGCGGGTGCCTGTTCAAAATCCCGGCCCCGGCGAGGTGCTGATCCGGGTTTCGGCGGCAGGCGTGAACCGGCATGATGTGCATCAGCGTGCGGCGGGAAAGCACAGCGATGGCCAGGCTGTTCCCGGGCTCGAGGTTTGCGGCACCGTCGTTGCCGTAGGCGAAGGCGTGGGCGGCGTCGCCAAAGGCGAGCGTGTCATGGCACTTGTCCAGGGTGGCGGATATGGCCAGTATGTCGTCGCAAATGCCGGCCTGGTGATGCCGGCCCCTGTTTCGCTGTCCGATGCCGAGGCCGCTGGCATTCCGGAAGCCGTGTTCACGACATGGTGGAACTTCTTCAATCTGATGGCGCTTGAGAAAGATCAGTTTGCGTTGTTTCACGGCGGCACAAGCGGTGTTGGTCACATCGCACTGCAGGCAATGTCGGCCCTGGGGTATAATGTTCTGGCAACCTGCGGCAGCGACAAGAAAGTGTCGGCAGCTCTGAATTTCGGTGCCAGAGCCGCCTTTCGTTACGATGACCCAGAGCTTGCGGACAAGGTTCTGGCGGCCACCGGCGACATGGGCATATCCGCACTCCTGGATGTTTCCGCCGGCGCGCATATAGTTCAGGATCTGAAGATGATGGCCCCGGATGGTATAATGGCGCATCTGTCCGGCGGTGGCGGAGCCGATCTCAGCATTCCATTGCGGGAGATCATGGCCAAGCGCATTCGCATCACCGGTTCGCTGCTGCGCCCGCTGCCGATGGCGCGCAAGATTGCCGTCGCCAATATGATCCGCAAGGATGTCTGGCCGCTTTTCGGACGCGAGGTGCGGCCTCAGATCGACGGCAAGTTCGACTTCACCAAAGCGGCCGATGCGCATCGCATGATGGAAAACAACAGCCATATCGGTAAGATAATCCTTGAAGTCCGCCACGATTGAATGGCCAGCAAGCGGTCTTCGGGCAGCGAAAGGTAGGCTTGTCCAGTTGCAATGCGTCGCGGAACGTTTTCCGCTCAATTTCAGTACGCTGCCGAACTGGCATCCGGGTGGGTCACTTGCCTTGGCATCACGGCTGATTTTCGACTAATAGGGGGTGACCGCGGACTTGAAAACGCGAAACATGGCATTGGCAAAGCCTTGCGCTTATGCACCCGGAGAGCAGTTCGAGAATGGCCACCAAGGGCGGATCACGCTACACAAGGATGCTCGATCAGTTTACGGAAGACAAGCCGGCCTGGACCGTGGCCGATTTGGCGAGCCAGCTCGATATCGCCAGCAGCACTTTATACAAATGGGTCCGGGAACTCGTGGCGCTTGGCTTTCTTGAGGCCACCCTCGACGCCCAATATCGACTGGGTCCGGCGTTTTTGGAGTTCGAACGCCGTTTGAGGCGAACTGATCCCCTGTTGCGCGCGGGTGATGTGTTTCTCGCAGACCTTGTCGAGAAGGCAGGGTTTGAGTGCACGGCGATTCTGGCACGGCTTTATGGAAACAAGGTCATGTGCGTCGCCGATGCGCATAGCGCAGGCATGCAGTTGACCAGCAGCTTCGAAAGAGGGCTGCCCATGCCTTTGACGAAAAGCGCGACATCGCGCGCCATCCTGTCCGTTATCGAATCACGCCGTCTGAAGCGCTTCCTCCAGCGTGAAACCGAGTTGACGGGGCAATCATTGAGCCGATTTCTGGAGGATGTTTTTACAACGAGAAAGCAGGGATACTGGATATCGCATGGCGAGGTCGATCCGGGTGCAATGGGCATTGCCGTTCCGCTTTTCGACCGGCAACTCGGGCTCGAGGCTTCGCTCAGTCTCGTTGTGAGAACTGATGATGTCACCGAGGAAGAACTTGGCGGAGTGATTGCTCTGCTTGCGCAGACGGTTGAAAGCATAAGGTCGTTTCTGGCGGCATGGCATAAGGCGCCTGAAGCCGGATAAGACTTCAGGGGCACGCAGTGTCGAGCACCCGCACCCCTGAAGCAGACGTAAGCGTCCTATGATCGCAGAATGGCCTTGCCCCATGTGTTGAGGGACCGCGCCTCGTGCGGCCAGTCTTCGCACGGGCGGTCGTGAATGACTTCAAGCTCAGCCGAAATTTCGATCCAGTTGCCGTCCGGATCGGCGACAAAAGCAAAGAGATTATGACCAGGTCCATGCCGACCTGGGCCCCATATCAACTGAATATTCTTGCTGGCGAAATGCTCGCACCAGTCGCGAAGATAATTCCATTCCCCGGCTTCATAGGAATGGTGATCCATGCCCGTGCGGTCGCCATCAAACGCGGCAATGGTGTGGTGCTCGTGATTGGACGTCACGAAAATCGTAGCGATCGATCCGTCCTCGCGCACCACGCGGTCAACCATACGGAACCCGAGTTTCTCGTGATAGAATTCATAGAATCCGGTGATATTCTGCGTTCGATAGGTCATGTGCTGAACCGGGCCCCAGATAGGTTTTCCGCTGTTTGCCCGGGGCCAGCCCATTGCTTTCACATAAGCGGCTTTCGATAGTCCGAACACAACCACATTGCCGTCGTAATCGCGCACGGCGAACGCGCCGTCCCTGAAATAGGGCGACGGGCTTTCGAACATTTCAACGCCCTGCGACCGTGCCCGCTCGCGGATCATTTCCAGACCGTCGGCGTCTCGCACCGCAAGTCCGGAAAACCCGAGCTTCCGGTCTTCCCCCTTCAAGACGATCATGCGGCGGGCCGGTCCTTCGCACCGCCATTCCGTATCGGAGATCTGTTCCACCTCCATCTGCATGGCGCTGCCGTAAAATGCCGCAAGCCTCTCCGGGTTGGCGCTTTCGAAGGCAACGTGGTGAAGGTAGGCGCCAGCTTGGGCGACGGTATCGGACATTTGCATTCTCCTCCAAGTTTTCACGTTGCAATATTATCTAAAAAAGAGAATACTGCAACGAAATAGAATTGCAAAAAAGCAATCTCCCGATCCGCGCATTTTTGATGAGGATCGGGATTGAGGGGGCAAGCATCGCAATCCGGCAAGCAGGAGGAGCAGAAGTTGGAAGATTCCAAAGGGAAATGTCTGGCGCAGACATCGGCATGTCGCGGGGCAATCGACCGCGACGATGTTGCGTTGTTTCGTTGCAGCAGACGACCGATCGTCAAAGCATCCAGCCGCCATTACGAAGAGGGGCTGATTTGATGACAGAGCCGACCGGGCGTGACCTTCACGCATCAAGCTTCATATCGCCGATCTCTTGCGCCGATATTTACGATACCTTCCATGCCGAGGTGGACGTCTGTTTTCTGCAGTTCAGAAGCCTTGGAAAATGGAGGTCTTTCTTCGGGCCGGCGGAGACGGTTTCGACGTTCGAGGATCACTCGCCGGTTCTCGCTGCGGTTTCTACTGCCGGCAACGGACGTGTCCTTGTCGTGGACGGCGAGGGGTCACTGACGACCGGCTTGATGGGGGATCGTCTTGCGGACATCGCCAGACTTAACGGCTGGGCCGGTGTTGTCATCAATGGGGCGGTTCGCGACAGCTTGGCAATCGATGCCATGGAGTTTGGCGTGAAGGCGCTTGGCACGACCGCAAGGCGGGGATGGCATGCGACCTCGGGCAAGCTTGGAGAACAACTGCGTTTCGGTGGCGTCACCATCAATCGCGGCGACTGGATCTATGCCGATCGGGACGCGGTCTTGGTCAGCAGATCGGAGTTGGAGTTGGCCTCCGTCAAGGGCGCTTTGATATCTGAAGACAACGGGAGGGAAACCGGGACGACCGGACTTGAAGGCGCGTCCTGATCGTCCGGGAAAATCGGGTCGCCGCGATATGCTGACCAAAACCGGCATACGTGAAGCGACGACATGCATGCCACATGACGATGGGTAGGAACATGACAGAAGTTATTGAGACCGACGTGCTGATCGTCGGAGCAGGCCCGGTAGGGTTGTCATTTGCAAACGAGCTTGGCTATCACGATATCGACTATGTCCTTGTCGACGAGGGGGAGGGCAAGATCTTCTTCCCGGCAGGCGAAAATATCTTTTCGCGCACGATGGAACATCTGCGCCGCTGGGGCATCGCCGAGCGGGTGCGCTTCGGTGACGCGATATCGCCCGACTATCCGCGGAACATGGGATTCTGCACCACCGTAGACGGCTGGCCGTTGGCACTGTTTCCGGGCGTGTCCAATGCACAAGCGCCCGTGAAGGATCCGTATTCGCCGGAAGGCGGATTGTTCTATCCCAAAAAAGGGTTCGATTCTGCATTGCGGCAGGCCGCGGAGGAGAACGGCGGCGATCTGCGATACGGTCATAGGCTGATTTCGTTCGAACAGGATTCCGAATATGTGACGTCCACGGTTGAACGTCTGAAGACCGGAGAAACGTTTCGGATACGCAGCCGATATCTCGGGGCATGCGACGGCGCGCGCAGCACCGTTCGCAAACAACTGGGCATCAATTACATTGGAAACTTCGGCGAGGGGTTCAATTTTGCGGTATACTTCCGCTGCCCCGGCCTCGGAGATAAGCTCAAAAGCCTGTTCGGGCAGGACATGGCACAAGTACATACGGTTTGCCATGACAATCGTGCCTATCTCACGGCAGTCGACGGCCGTGACGAATGGCGTTTCTCCATGTACACGGAAGAAAAACGGGATTTTGACCCGAAAGAAGTGGTCGCAGCGGCCATCGGCCAGGGACTCGCGTTCGAGGTGATGCAGGCGCAGCCGTGGACAGGTCACCGCGTCGTCGCAGAGCGCTATAGGGACAACCGTGCGTTTCTGCTTGGCGATTCAAATCATCTCCGTTGGCCAAAGGGTGGATTCGGCGCCAATACTGGTATCGGTGATGCGGTAGATCTCGGTTGGAAACTTGCCGCGCGATTGCAAGGCTGGGGTGGAGAGGCTTTGCTCGACAGCTACGAAATCGAACGCAGACCGATAGCAACACGCAATACCAACGAAGCGGCAAATAACCGGGTGTTCGACGGCATGATCGTTCCGGAGCCGCACTTGGAGGACGATGACAAGAAGGGAGAGGAAGCGCGCCAGCGGATGAGGGACCTCCTGTTCGCCCTGCGTTACCGGGAGTTTACAACGGCCGGAATTCAACTGGGACATCGCTATCGTCAATCGCCGATCTGCATTCCGGATCACAGTCTGGAGCCGCCGGACGATCACATGCTTTATCGCCCGTCAACATATCCCGGCGGCCGGGCGCCGCATGCCTGGATGCATGCTGGCCGTTCAACGCTGGATCTGTTTGGCAAGGGGTATGTCCTTCTGGCTTTCGGCAAAACAGCAGGAACCGATGCGTTCCTTGCCGAGGCCGAACGCATGGGCATACCTGCCGAAATGCATCTGATCGAAGAAGAGCAAATCGGTGTGCTTTATGAGAAACCGCTGGTGCTCGTGCGGCCGGATGGCCATGTCTGCTGGCGTGGTGACCAGCTTCCCCAATCATCAACGCAATTGTGGAGCACGGTTGCGGGCCGGCAGAGTGCGGATGGACCATGAGTGGTGTGATGGTGCTGCGGGCGTCCGCCGCAGATCGAGGCGATCACGGGCCTTGTCGGGTTCAGGCGCGTCTTTTGCCGACCGGTTGCCCGGAGGCCGCCTTCGGCGGCATGCCATCGCGCTGTCCCCGCAATACGGTCATGATCGATGTATCGATGCGCCCAAACTTTACCGTTGCCATGCCGCATGCGATATTTTGCCTGAAGGCGGACTTTCTCCGGAACGCGCGGGTCTGTAGCTAACATGACGCAAGACAATTACGTGCGATCGCTGCAGCGCGGTATCGAAATACTACAGATCATAAACCAGAAGAACGGTCTGAAGGCTGCACAGATCGCGGCCATTGCGAAGATCCCCCGGTCCTCCGTCTACCGGCTGCTGGAAACTCTGGAGCAGATGCGTTTGATCGTAAGAGACCAGACCAGTGACAGCTGGCGCGTTGCCGTTCATGCGAAGTCGCTCAGTTCCGGCTTTCGCGATGAAGATTGGGTCATTCAAACGGCTGTTCCCGAAATGGTGCGGCTGGGTCGTCAGGTTCTCTGGCCACTTGATCTGGTTACATTCCGCAATTCGGTCATGGAGATCCGGGAATCCACACATAATCTCAGTCCGTATTCTCTCGATCATGGGATGGTCGGTTTGGGTCTGCCCATTCTCAATTCATCAAGCGGGCGAGCCTATCTGGCCTTTTCTCCCGATGATGAGCGGGAACACGTCCTGGCCGCCCTGAGCGTCGAGCTCGGCGTAGAACCGCCTTTCGTGACCATGGATGGTCCATTGGAAAGGATACTGGGGCAATGCAGGGAGTTGGGCGTCGGATTTCGTCGTGAGGGCTTTCGACGTGAAACCATGAGCATTTCGGCTCCGGTCGTTTTCAAGAAGCGCGTAATTGCATGCTTGACGATGGTCTGGATCAAGTCGGCGCTGAGCTTCGAAACGGCCGTGGCAAACTATCGTGATCTGCTCGTTCAAACCGCCGGCAGCATCGCCAGTCAGGTCGAAAAGCTGGACATCGAAATCGAACAGGCGAACGATTGATTTCCCGTACCGCAGACTTGAAAGTGTTTTTCTGAAGCGAAATTGGGGGCATGGCGCTGGTCCGCATCAACGGGATCCAGCGCCTGGATGCGTCAGAGTTTTGATGCGTCCATATTCAGCTTGTGTTTCGCAACCGCCGCCTGCTCTCGCGCCAGCGCCCGCTGGAATGAAGGGCGTGCGCGAACCCGTTCGGCATGGGCTGTGAGAGAGGGATAATCTTCCAGGTTAAATGCGCCCTTCGCCGCTGTGCTGAACACCCAGTACACGTAGACATCAACAATCGACCAATGCTCGCCGTACCACCATGTAGAAATCGACAGCGTTTCTTCGGCGAACTTGGCTTCCTTGTTCAGCTTCTCCAGTCCGTCCTCCGCAATCCCGCTGACGTCGCCCTTTCTCCATTTCTGGGGATTCCTGATTTGGCGTACCATGGGATGCAGCATGCTGCTGCACCAGACAAGGTCGCTCAGCCCCCGGGCATCATCATACGGATCGCCACTACGGGGTAGTAAGCCGGCATCGGGGTAAATCTGGTGCAGGTAAGACAGAATGGCCGGATTTTCGGTCAGTATCTTGCCGTCAACCGAGAGCGTGGGGACCTTCGCCTTCCGGTTCTGTGCAATATATTCGGGGCTGTATTGCTGGTTTCCGCGAATGTCGACCCATTGGTCGACATACGGAGCGCCGGCCTCTTCGAGTGCTGACAACGTCACCCGTGAGCAGGCGCCCGGATAGGCATATATGACGGTTTCGCTCATGTGTTCCTCCTATGGCGGTGTAAATATCGCGAGGGCGACGAGATCGGCGGACATCCTTTCGGACATTCCGTTCGTTTTGAATCTGGCCCGGTCCTGGTTGGTTGTTCGGCAAAGTGTGCCGTGTTCCCGGTGGCCTTCAGACGCGGGCGAAGATGCCCGGTTCACCGCCTGAGAGTACGGACATTGGCCGCCGGCGGTAACATTTCGCGCACCTGGAGATCGCACTCGAATATCTCCCGCAGGCGTTCCCTGACCGTGTGGCCATGTTCCACGACGAGGTTTTCCGCGCGCGACGATTGTCCTCTTCGAACCGCTCCGAAGATCGCTTTGTGCTCTCCGTGCGCCTCTTCCATGCGGGCCAACCCGTCCTCATCCTTCTTCAACGTGAAAAGAAAGGTAGACGGTGAAACGAGAGGCATACGGCTGAGGTTCGCATAGACCTTGTTGAGCGTGGAGCGATTGGCTGCCTGGATGATGTTGAGGTGGAACTTCTCATTCGCACGTGTCCATCGCGACAGCTTCTCGGCCGACGTTCCCGCACCTGACAACAGGTCATCGCACTCGGCAATGCACTCTTCGAAGACTTCCAGGGCCCTCCCGTTCAGATGCCCCTCCTCCATTGCAGTGCGGATGGCGAGACCTTCGAGGGCGCTGCGTACGTCATATGCGGACAGGATATCGTCAACCGTAAATTCGCAGACGGTGAAGCCTCTGTTCGGGTGCCCTTCAACAAGGCCGTCGGCCTCCAGCATGCCCAGAGCGACGCGAACCGGCGTACGAGAAACGCCGAACGTCTCGGCAATGTCCCGCTCTTGCACGCGTTTGCCTGCCGGCAGTTCTCCACCCAGTATCATTTCGCGGAGCTTCTGCGCCACGATTTCGGTGTTGGTGAGCGTTCCAGCCCGCATCTGGAGTTTGCTCTGCGACTCTCCGTTCGAATGTGCCACCTATCACTCTCCAGCGCTTCAGACTTCACCTTCTACACCAAACCGACCTTTTGTGGGGAGCTGACCGGCCGCGTTAAGAGCTAGCCAGCTTGGTGTAAATCGTATGTGTATGCCAAATAGCATGCCATTTTGCAAAAAATCAATAAATCTCTTTGCGTTTTGCCATCGATCAATTAGTTTGGCATGCCATAAGGGAATTGAAGGCGAGTTTGGAGGAGCGAGCAGGCGTTGCTCAAAAGGCGACGTTGCCTCGAAAGCGGCGGCAGAATGAGTGGAGGGGACGGCATGTTTTTGGAGTGCGGCCGCTCATGGCAGCTGAGGAGTTCTCCGGGATCGCCATCTCTGAACAGCTGGGCTTCTTCTCTCTTTAGGATTCGATTTCCTGTGAAAGAGAATGGAATTAGACGTAGTATAACTTTCTTTGGGAGGAAAGATTGTCAAACTTTAGAGCTTTTACGAAAATAGTATCGGTGGTCAGCGTCGCCTGTTCCACGCTTCTATTTGTATCTGCCAGCGCTTATGCGGCAGAAAAACTGAGACTGGTGACCAGTCTTCCAGCGCCTTCTTTCCTGTACAAGGACATTATTGCGGTCTGGGCAAAAAATGTCACGGACGCGTCCAACGGCACGCTTGATGTGGAAGTGTTTCCGTCCGGGGCTTTGGGCCGGGATCCCGCGTCGCACCTCGACATGGTCTCTCACGGCATCGCCGACATCGGCTATGTTGTTGCCGGCTACACGCCGGGCGCTTTCCCCGAAACAACAGTGATGGAATTGCCTGGCGTAATTCCCTCTGCGACGATCGGTTCGCTCGCCGGTGCCAAGATGGTGAAGCAGGGAATGTTCAAGGGCGTGGGCATGGACGGTGTGATGATACTGGGCATGTTCTCGACCGCGCCGACCATTCTTCACACCACCTCCAAGATCGGAAATCTGGATGAGCTCAAGGGCGTGCGGCTTCGCGGAGCGGGTCCGCAGTTGCTGGCCTCGATCGAGGCTCTCGGGGCGACACCTGTTGGCGGGATCACAAGTTCCAACCTCAGCGAGGCTTTGTCACGCGGGCTCGTCGGCGGCTCGGTGAACGAATGGGTTGCGGCGACGATTTTCGGCGTCATTGAGTCCGCGAAGTTTCACGTCGATGTCAACATGGGAACCTCGCCAATCATGGTCGTGATGAACAAGGCGAAATACGAATCCCTTTCGGACGAACAGAAGGCAGCGATCGACAGCAATTCGGGGGAGGCTTTTTCCCGGCTCTGGGGTGAGCAGTTCGATGCGAACAACGATAAGCTCCGCGCCAAGGCTCTGGGAGATCCTTCCCAGCAGATGGTGAACCTTGCGCCCGAAGAAAAGGCCAAGTGGGACGCGCGCCTGCAAACCGTTGTCGACGGCTGGATCAAAAAAACTCCAAATGGCCAGCAAATCTTCGATGCTTACAGCGACGCAATCGCCAAGGCGAGCAAGTAGTCCATCCGAATTTGGTAACGGCCAAACGACAGCATCATTTGGCCGTTGCCCATACTCACCTTTCATATTCATCAATCTGATGTCGGCTGAATCCGGATCTCACCTTTACAGAGTGGAGTAAAACATTTGCCGTTCATAGATAATATTGCGCGCCATGCAACGCGATGGCTGGCTCTGCTGGGCTTTGGGGGGCTCCTGGTCCTTGCGATCATGACTGCAGTGGATGTGATCTCCCGGTCATTGTTTTCCACTCCGATACATGGGGTCAACGACGTCAGTTCGGTCGTCATGGCGGTCGTGATCGCATCATGCATACCCGCGAGCCTTTACGACCGCAGCAATATCACGGTCGAGGTTCTCGGCTCCGTGGGCGGGCCGTGGCTTGAGCGTCTGCTCAGGGTTTTCTCCAGCCTTGTGGTCTTCATCTTCATGTTGCTGATGGCCTGTTACTTTGTGCCTTATACGGAAGAAATCTACACGACCGGACGCCAGACCTGGGTACTGGCTTGGCCGGTTTGGCCCTGGTGGGTCGCGGCAACGACGTTCCTGTTCTTGGCCGCTGTCGTGCAATTCCTGAATTTAATCAATGATATCATTGTTATGTTGACCGGGGGGCGGGTCGATCCGCAAGGGATCGAAACGAAGCCAGCCAAATCGCATGACGCAAACTCGGAAAGTGGTTTGTAAAAATGGAGCCTTCTGTCATTGCTCTGATCGGCTTCGTCGCCATGTTCACGCTGGTCGCGCTCCATGTGCCGATCGGTGTTTCCATGGCCGTCGTCGGTATTGTCGGCTTTGCCTCGATTGCCGGCTGGGATCCCGCGCTGTCGCTTCTCGCTTCGGAACCCGCCTCGACAATGGCCAGTCTCGATCTGGCCGTCATACCCCTGTTCATGCTCATGGGTGGTCTCGCCACTGCAGGCGGCCTGGCCAAGGACATATTCGAGACGGCGGAAGCGCTTGTGGGACATCGCCCCGGTGGCCTTGCCGCCACGACCATTGTCGCCAGTGCCGGTTTCGGTGCCGTTTGCGGCTCGGGCGTTGCCACCACCGCGACATTCGGGCGGGTGGCCCTGCCGGAGATGCTCCAGCGCGGTTATTCCCCCGGCAGTGCGGCCGGCGCGGTTGCCGCCGGCGGAACCCTCGGGATCATCGTGCCGCCTTCGAGCATCATGATCCTGTACGCCGTGCTGACGGAACAGTCCGTTCTTTCGCTCTTCACGGCAGCCGTCATTCCGGCCATTCTTTCAGTGACGCTCTATATGATTGCGATCTGGTTCGTCGCCAAGCGCAATCCGGCTGCCATGCCTGGAACAGAGCGTCTCCCCTACAGGGATCGGATCAGAGCCATCGGCAAGTCGTGGGGCGCCATAACACTGGCTATTATCGTGCTGGGTGGCATTTACTCGGGGATCTTCACGGTCAACGAAGCAGCCGCAATCGGCGTGGTTCTGGCATTCCTGTTTGCGATCTTTCGCGGCCGTCTCAACCGCAAGACGTTTCTGGTCGTGCTGTCGGATGCCAGTGTGTCCACCGTGATGATCTACATCATGGTGTTTGGGGCAATGATATTCTCCTACTTCATCAGCATATCGGGTGTGACGACCGACATTGTGGTCGGTATCAACAATCTGAACCTGCCCCCGCTTGGAGTTATCTTCGTGCTGGTGGTGGTCTATCTCTTCCTTGGGTCCATCTTTGACGAGGTGGCCGCCATCGTTGTGACGCTGCCGTTCGTGTTGCCGATTATCGTTGCGATGGGCTACGATCCGGTGTGGTGGGGCATATTGAACGTTGCTCTTGTTGGCGTGGGCATGCTGACACCGCCCATCGGCATCAATGTTATGCTCTTGAGCTCCATGCGATCGGACATTCCTCTCTTCACGATCTATCGGGGAATTACACCGTACTTCCTGGCGGATTGCGTTCGCATCCTAATCCTCGTTCTGTTTCCTCAAGTGACGCTGTGGTTGTTGCATGCAGTTTAGAGCACATCCATTGAACGCAGAATCGGATTGAGGATTCCTTTGCTACCGAAATTCGGATTCCCTTGCTCCGAATGATGGTTTGGTCGGATGGAACATGACCCGAGCTTTCAGCGATGATCTTCGGAGCCGCGTCTTGACTGCTTCACGCGATGACATGTCGGCGCGCTGTCGGCATGGTCGAAGAGGCAAAAAACATCACGCTCGACGAGATGGTCCTGCGACTGACCGAAGAATGGGAGTCTCCCTTGGCTGCAGCGGTCTTCATGTCTGGCTGCGAAAGCGCGTCTGGACATTCAATAGGGGACCCGCACCTGCATTGGAGCAGGAACGCCCCGACCTTCTGAAGCGCGGCCGGGACTGGTTCGACGGGCAGCTCGATCTCGATCCGGCACGTCTCCGCTTCGAGGTCAGGCTATTTGCGGAGAGCGGTGCCGTTCCCATATCCCCCACGGATACTGGAAAGCGACATTCACCGGAGCACTCAGACTTTCGAACATGACCGCACCCATGGCCCTCGACCGCGCGATGAACGGGATCGCGTTTCTGGCCTATCTTGAGCCGTTTCTCGTTCCAACCGTGGCACCGGGCAACATCACTGAAGGCGGTCTTGCGCGCAAAAGCCGAGCGGACCGTCGATGCATTTTGGGATGCCGTCGCTCGTCGAGTTCGAGAAGCAGCAGAAAATCTAACCCGAGGGTGTCTACGAAACTCGGGGCTATTCAAAACCTGCAAATTCTCCCACTCGGGAAATTTGCGTCAAAGCCCTCGGCATAAGCCATGGTGAGCTTTTGCTTTTTGGGCTTGACCTGCCCCTGAAGTCTTATCCGGCTGTGATTTGAGCAGGGCCATCAAGTTCACGATGCCTAGCCGCGGCCGTTGGGCAACTTTGCCACATGCCCGTCAGCCCGGCATGATCCGAATAAGCTTTGTCAATGTCTCTATGAGGTTGGATCTTTCCGACTCTTCAAGGCCTCTGATGCCCTCCAGAAGGTGGGACGATCTGGCAACCGCTTTGCGCGTCTTGTTGAGCAGCTCCAGTCCTGCGTCCGTGATCTCGATATATATGGTCCGCTTGTCGGAGGGATGGGGTACCCGCTTGAGGCAGGACCGTTCCTCCAGCCGTGTCAGCCTGCCGGTGATCGCGCCGGTCGTCACCATGCAAAGGCTTGCAAGGTCGCTCGGTCGTAGGGACTGCCCCTGCGGGCATTGGGCGAGATGAGTAAGAACGTCGATTTCTCCGACGCCAATACCGAAGGGCGCAAGAATTGACTGCAGGGATTCCTGGTCCAGTTGGTAGAGGTGGCGAATTCTCATGGCGATCGCGATCGGGGAACTGTCCTCACCAGGAAAATCATTCTCCCATTGCCGGACAAGTCCGTCGAAGATCTTCTGTGTCTGAGAAACAGGGCGGTCCTTGGTATCAAACATCTTGCAGCCAAATCTCCGAAGCTCGTTGAAGCCTAGCAAAGCCAGGCACCATGCGCAAATTGCCGTTTTGCCTATAGATCCTAAGACACAACTTCGAAACAGCCTGTGTTGACAAAAATCATTTTAGCACTAAGATACCACTAAATTAAATGAGGAGGAGGTTATGAGGTCAATGTGTCATGCGATGGTCGGCGATCTGCCAGCTGTCCGAAGCTCGGATGCATTTCCAAGCCTGGAGACGCTGAAGGCCGCTTTCGGGCAACTGCCGTCCGGTGTGGTCATCGTCACCAGTGTCGGCCCTGCCGGTGAACCCACCGGCGCAACGGTCAGCTCGTTCAGTTCCCTGTCCTTTTCCCCACCCTTGGTGGCTCTGGGTCTGGCAGACAGTTCCAAGACCTTGGCCGCCATTCTCAATCATAGGCATTTTGCCGTCCATTTCGTTTCCGAACCCAATCGGGACGTTGCGCTTCGTTTCGCCTCAAGTGCCGCCAACAAGTTCGATGGAGTGGCCTGGACGCTTTCCGAAAAGGGAGTGCCGCTTCTCGCGGGTTTCCACACGTCCATAGAGTGCGTGCTCGACAGCACGCATGCCGCCGGCGACCACCAGCTTCTCACCGGCCGGGTCATTTCGGCCTCTGTCGATCAGGAACCCGGCGCGCCGGTCGCCTGGTTCCGCCGCGGCTTCCATTCGTGCCAGCCGCTCGCCGCCTCCTGATTAACTGAAGCCGCGACCGGCATCCATGAAAAGATAAGGACAATATCGTGAATATGACCATGAAACCCTTTGAACAGCCGATGGGGCCGAAGGGGCTTGAATCGCCCTATTCAACCGAAGTCGGGCGGAGCATCCGGGAACAGGCTTCGCAACTGGTGCCATTGCTGCGCAAGAATGCGCTGGAAGGCGAAAAGCGCGGCGCTCTTGCCGATGAAAGCCTCAAGGCGCTGAATGACATCGGCGCTTTCCGGCTCACCTTGCCGACGGAATTCGACGGCTATGCGCTCGGTGCTCGCGACGTCGTTGAGATCGTCAGCGAGGTGGGGCGTGGTGACGGTGCGGCCGGCTGGATGATCTTCGTGGCCGGTGGCCTGCGCAATATCCTGACCTTCCCGGACGAGGCCGTGAAGGAGATTTTCGACGGCGGGCGGGACTGGGTCGGTCCGCTCGCGGCCGGTGCCTCGATCTTTGCGACCAAGGTCGGTTCGGCGCGACGGGTCGAAGGCGGCTGGATGGTCAGCGGTTCGTGGCATTTCGGAAGCGGCTGCAAGCACGCCAAGTGGATTGCGGTCGGCGTCGACTACGAACGGGCGCCCGGCGAGATGAGCCGCGCTATGACGATCCTCGATGCCGACCAGGTCGACATCATCGACAATTGGCATGTGATGGGGATGAAGGCGACCTCGTCCAACAGTCTCACAGTCAAGGAAGAGCAGTTCGTGCCCGATCGCCGCTTCATGGACATGCGCGACTTTCCGATGCGCATGGACGAGACGCGGCGCCGTTACAGCGGTCTCGCCAGCAAGTTCGATGCGCGCGGCCTGATGCTGCTGACCAATCTGACGCATATGGCGATCGTGCTGGGCATGGCCCGAGGCGCGTTGGATTGCTACGTCGAGATGGCAAAGAAGCAGCAGCCGTTCAACCTGCCTTACCCGCGGGTTGCCGAAATGGCTTCGACGCAGGTCTGTGCGGCGAAAGCCTACGCCATGATCAAGGCGGCGGAAGCCGTCGCCTATCGCGCCGCCGACACGCTGGATCGCCATGCCATCGAAGGCATCGAGATTTCGCACGAGCAGGAGCAGTCCATGATGATGGAGGCAGTCTATGCCACCAATTCACTGGATGGGGTGCTCGGGATGCTGCAGCTCAGCATCGGCTCGGCAACGGCCAGCGACAACAACCCGGTCCAGCGGTTTGCGCGCGACGTCCGCGTGGCATTGCTCCATGGGGCAGTCCGTCTCGATCCGACGGCAGAAATCTTTGGGCGCCAGCTGATGGGAATCGCGCCGTTTCCGATGTTCGCCGGCGGCTTGCCCGACCGGTCACAGCCAGCGCCAGCGAAATAATCCGAAGTCTGTGCGGTAGGAGGCCGCACAGACAACTCAACGGGAGGAGAGACTTTGGAACAGGGAGTGAGGGTGCACGCCGTCAGAGAGCCGGCGAATGCACGAGGTTTTGAGTTCAGCTATGACGCCTGGAGGGTTCTCGGCGCGCTTTGGCTGGTTGTGCTCCTCGTGGTGGCGGTGCCAAGCGCTGGCATTTCCGTCATCAATGCCCGGATGATCGCCGATCTCCATATCGACAGATCTGTCTTCGGTCTGGGCTTCGGCATGTTCGTCATGATGATGGGCTTCCAAGGCCCGATCGTGGCGATGTTGATGCAGAAGTTTGGATACCAGCGGACTGTCACGTTCGGCTGCTTCATTCTGGTCATCGGTTCCGTCGTCATGGCGACAGTCGTCAGCACCGGCTGGCAATATGTCATGGGTTTCGGGGTCATTGTCGGCACCGGCGTCTGCGTTGCAGGCATGCTGCCCGCTCAGGCCGCCATTGCAAAATGGTTCCATGTCCGCCGCGCCCTGGCCGTATCGGTCGTGCTTTCGGCAATCGAGTTCGGCGGCTTTCTGTCGCCGCCGGCGCTCGACCGTCTGCTTGCCGTGACGGACAACAACTGGCGCTTCGGCTGGTGGGTGATTGCCGGGCTCGCAACCGTGGCGCTCCTGACCACGCGGCTGGTGCTCAACGAGCGTCATGTCGAACGGCTTGTCCTGGACAACCCGACGGTCGCGGAGACGCAAAGCGAGTCCACCGTTTTCAAGAGCCGGGTTCACTGGACCCTGAAGGAGGCGGTCAAAACCAGGGCTTACTGGCTCATTCTGGCCTATATGAGCGTGGCCGGCGTCGCATGGGTGTTCCTGATGGCTCACGGCGTCGTTCACCTTCAGGACCTTGGCTACTCATCGAGTGAAACGGCCATGGCCATGGCGATCACCATCGTCGCATCCTTCGTTGGCAACATGACAGCTGGCTTCCTGGGCGATCGGATTTCGCCCGCGGTCATCGCGGCCGCCGGTATGGTTCTCGTCACCATCGGCTTCTTTCTGCTGATCCAGCCGCATGGGTTCGACGGGATCTGGATGTATGCGGTGCCGGCGGGCATTGGCTACGGCGCTTCGCAGGTCTGCCTGATGACGCTGCTGGGCAACTACTTCGGCAGGGAATCCTTCTCGGCGATGTTTGGATCGATGATGCCTGCGTCAACCCTCTGCGCCGCCGCAGGCGCGGCCGGTGCCGGCGCGATCTTCGACCAGACCGGATCGTACGGGCTGATGTTCGAGATCATCATCTGCCTTTGCGGGGTTGCGGCCTTCGCCATTCTCGTCGCATCGCCTCCAAGGCATGCCGGCGACAAGAGGACACGGCTCGCCGACGCCATCGGCCGCTGAGCAATTTTTTGGGGAGTGGGAGGATTATTATGCGCATCAGCTTCATGCATGCTGTGCCGGCTTTGTTATTGCTCGCGACGTCCGTTTCCGCACAGGAAACATCCGGGCAGGACGGGGGCGTGAAAATCAATGTGCCACGGGTTGGCCCGGTCGGGATCGAGCCGGAACCGGTTTATGTAGGGCCGCTGGCGGAGACAGGTGCCTGGCTTCACGACCACGGCATCGACATCAATCTTGATTACGTGAACATCTACCAGAATGCGCCGAATTTCGGCTTTACCGAAGGTTCGTCGGCAAATTACGGCATGTTCGTCCTGGGTGCGACCGGCAACATCACACCCGATCTCAGGGTCAAGTTGGTGGAGACGATCAACCACCCATCCTACAATGTCGACAGCTACCTGTTCGACCTTTCGAACTCGTTCTTCCCGGTCCCGATTGTCGATTCCGATACGGACCTGTCGAGGCTCACGGTCGAGGCCGATTTTCTCGATGACCGGCTTGAAGTCGAGGGGGGCCGTCTTGGCCTGGGGCAGGACTTCATGAAACGCGGCTTTTGCGGTGGCATTGGCTGCGTGAACTCCACGCTGGCGATCACGCTCAACATGCCAGGCGAAGCTCTCTCGGTCTGGGGCGCGCGGATGGCTTACGACATCAACCCGAATACGACATTCGGCCTGGGCATGGTGGAGGACAATCCCGATAACTGGCAGAGCGGAAACGGTTGGGACTGGGCGCAGGGCAATGCGGACGGCGTCATAGCGATTGCCAATGTGAGCCATGAGGAATCGTTCTTCGAGAATGCCAATCCCCTCAAATACGAGGTCGGCGGCTATTACCGCTCCACTTCGTATGAGGATGCGCTCTACAATTCTGGCTGGGGCAATCCGACATTCGGACCTTCCACCAAGATCGTCGATCACAAAAACACGGTAGGCCTTTACGGTCAGTTCCGTAAGGTTGTCTGGAGCGAGCCGGGCGAAGGCCCGATCCCGGAAAATCTCGCGCTTTACGGCGGGGTATTCCATACGTTCGGCAGTGGCCAGGCCTATCCGTGGGAAGCCTATGCGGGCATCGAGTATTCCGGTTTCTGGGATGCCAACCCGGTAGCGACGATCGGTGCGTCCGTTCATTACATCCGGCTCAGCGAAAAGCGCGCCGAATATGAACGCAATGCGAGGCTGTTCATCTCCGGTGTTGATGAAAAGCAGCCACAGGACACGTTCATGTTCGATGTGCACGGCAGCCTTGGTGTGTTCCAGCGGGGCATTCTGGATATCGGTGCGGCCTACATTGTCAATCCCAACACGTCAGTCCTCGCGGACTTCTCCAGCTCACGGCAGAAAGACGGCTTCGTTTTCTACGCAACCCTGGCTTTCGATATCAGCGGCGGCCTCGGGCTGTCCCCATTGCGCCGGCCTTAAGCCCGGCGCTGCACTTCAGAAGGAAAAGACATGGAACAGGACATCAAGGAACAGCTCGAGCGCAACAAGCGTCTGGTTCGAGATTTTTATCGCCGTGTTTTCGACGGCCAGAATGCAGACGCGATCAAGGATTTCGTGACCGAAGACTATCGCCAGCACTGCAGTCACATTCCAAGCGGCCTCTCTGGTCTCGAGGATTTCGTCCGGGCGGTCTTCCCGAACGGACCAGTGCCGGAACCGGAGGAGATGCGCATCCCTCCGACCTTCATGATTGCCGAGGGCGACATGGTGGTTCTTGCCGCCTATCTCCCCCAACCGGAGCCGGACGGCAGCGGTGAGAGCTACGACTATTACATCTTCGATGCCTTCCGCGTGCGCGGGGACAAGCTTTCCGAACACTGGAGCAGCGTCAACAAGATTGCGCCGCCAAAGCATTGATTGAAATGCATAATACAAAGATTGGAGTATGAGAATATGAAGCTCTATGAGGTCCCCGGCGCCTGCTCGACTGCATCGCGTATCGTCCTGGAGGAGGGGGGCATCCCCGTCGCTCTTGAAACGGTCGATATCCGCACGAAGAACCTCGCGGACGGCACGAGTTATCTGGCGGTCAACCCCAAAGGCCAGGTTCCCGCCCTGGTGCTCGATGACGGACAGATTCTCACCGAGGGGGCGGTGATCATGCAATACATCGCCGACCAGGTGCCCGATTCCGGCCTGCTGCCGCCGCCCGGCAGCTTCGAGCGGTACCGTGTGCTGGAATGGACGAACTACATCGCCACCGAATTGCACAAGACCTTTTCGCCGCTGAACCGGCCGAATACGCCGGCCGAGTATCGCGAACAGACGCGATCGATGTTCCTGCCGCGCGTCTTCAGCGTGCTCGACGCCCGTCTGGCCGAGAGCCCGTACCTTGCCGGCGATACGTTCACGATTGCCGACGCCTATGCCTTCGTCGTCCTCGGATGGGCCAAGAGGGTCGATCTCGACCTCTCCGCCTGGCCGCGGATCGGGGCCTATCTCGAGCGGATCGGCGAGCGCCCCTCGGTGCGGAAGGTCATGTCATCACATCCGGTCCATTAAACGGATGTGGCCTTCGGGCCCAGGACTGAACCAATTCCGGACGGTTGGATAACAGACCGTCCGGTTCCCTGCGGGCCTGGTCCGCAGGATCCGAAAAGATCTCTGGCGAGCGTTTTCCCTCCACACGGGCAACTGTGCGGCAAGGGTGCCTGCGACCTTTGAAAAAGGCTGCGCGGCTTTCCGGAGGAAGCACTTACTCAAGAGAAGGAACGGGAATGACTTATCTAATTCGGCAAATGGGACATGTTGTCATCTCTTCACCCGACCCGCTCGGAGCCGCGGAGGATCTATGCGAGGTCGTGGGTCTGCGCATTACCGAACAGGATGGGGATTCGGTCTATCTTTCAAGCAACGACCGGCATCACGAAGTGACATACGTCAAGGGTGACGGCAAGGCAGTTGCCTGCGGCCTGGAGGCTGTCGGGCCGGAGGCGGTCGAGGAAGTGAAGCGGCGCGCATTGTCCGATGGACTGACGGTGCTCGACGACAAGCCGCTCGGCAAGCATTACGACCGCGCCGTGCGCCTGGTGGCTCCTGGCGGCACGATCTTCGAAGTTCACACCCCGATCGCCCGCAACCAGCCGCGCCGCTACAATTACTCGACGCCTGGCGCTCGTCCCCGTCGCATCGAGCATATCAATTCCTTTGCGCCGGATACGCTGGCTTTCGGCGAGTTCTGTGAAAAGGTGCTGGGCATGAAACTCTCGGACCAGACCGGCGATGACGGGCTGCGCTGGTATCGCGCCGAGGACGGCTATCACCATACGATCGCCATGGGACCCGGCGAGCCTGGCCTGCATCACTATGCATTCGACCTCCATTCGCTGGAGGATCTGGCCGCCATTGCCGACAATCTGACGCTCAAGGACCGGGCCTTGGTCTGGGGGCCCGGCCGTCATGGCGCCGGCGGCAACATCTTCACCTACTACGCCGACCCGCATGGCTGCCTGGTCGAGAACTCGATCGAGCTCGACCGCATTGACAATGATGCGACCTATGAGCCGCGCACCTGGGACATTTCGGAAGGCTTGGCCGGCCGTTGGCTCAACCTGTGGGGCACACCGCCAACGCCCGGCTTTCTGCGCCCGGGAATTCCGTTTGACCCGGACTTCTGATGGCGGACCATGCTGAATGGATACCGACCTCGCGTGCGGTGACGGCAGCCAAATCATGACGGAATGCAACGCCATGATTTTTGGCTGTGAAGCTGCCGGAAAGGTGCTGGCCCGGCAGTCGCTCGACTGCGACCACACGGTGGCGGTGGTGGAGCGCCGGCCCGGCGCCACGTGACCATTCGATTTTCTACACCGCTTTAGCCTTCCAAAGGAGATACACCATGGGCTTCAAACCGAACCCCGAACATCGCTACCGGATGCCTGTCGTTTTCGGCCCTGCGATAGGTCCGCGTCAAAAGCCGGGTGGCGGGATGTGGTCGCTGGAAGAAACCGGTACCATGAATGCCGAGTGGATGGCGATTACCTATCGCACCGACCCCGACGGGCTGAAGGCGCTTCTGCCGCCCGGCATGAGCCTGCGCGGAGAGCCGCTGCTCAGCGTGTCCTGCGCCTGGTTCAAGAACCTCTACTGGCTTGCTGGGCGCGGCTACGGCATATTGTCGCTCGACTTTCCGGTAACCTACAAGGGCAAGACCGAGACGCTCGAAGGTTCCTTCTGCCCGGTGATATGGGAGGGCCAGCCCGAAGCGATCCTCACCGGCAGGGACGAGATGGGCTTCCCCAAACTCTTCTGCGACATGCCTGAAATCGCCTGGGATCGCCAGAAGGGGACTGCGTCCTGCGAGACGTCCTGGTTCGGCTTCAAGTTTTTCGACATCGCCCTCACAGACATGGTTGAAGAAGACGCTCCGCCCAGCCTGCCCGGGTCCGGCGGCGGGGCGGCCATGTACTACAAATACGTGCCCCGCACCAATCCGCGGCACGGCGCGGGCGCGGATGTTGCCTATGTCACCACACCGGCGCCGCGGCCGGGTGAGGGACGGCCGGACGCGATCAGTTTCGAAGGCTATGATTTCAAGCGTTGGAAGGCGAAGGGCAGCTTCAACTGGCATCGCGCCACGTTCGAGCAGCTGCCGACGACTTTCCATATCGTCAACGCGATCGCCGACCTTCCCTGCCTCGAAATCGTCAAGACCGAGATGGTTGCCTTCTCGGGGCCGGGCATCGGCGTCTCGGTCAACAGCATCCGGCCGGTCGAACCCGCCGAATAAACAGGAGAAAGACATGAAACTTGCCAGATTTGAAGTTGAAGGAGAGGCACGGCTCGGCCGGGTGGAGGGCGATCGGATCATCGACCTTAGCGCGGTGGCGCCCGAGCTTGGCGGTTCCATGCGACAGCTGATCGAGCGGTTGCCCGAACTTCGCGCGGCCATTGAAAAGACGGGGACGCCGAGCTTTGCGCTGTCCGAGATCCGTCTGCTGGCGCCGATCGATGATCCCCGCAAGTTCCTGGCGATCGGCATGAACTACAAGGCGCATGCCGAGGAGGCTGCAGCAGCCGGCATTCCGACGCCGAAGTCGCAGCTGTGGTTCAACAAGCAGGTCTCCTGCATCAACGACCCGCATGGTGACATCGTGATTCCGGCGGTTTCGGACAAGGTGGACTACGAGGCGGAACTGGGATTCGTCATCGGGCGGCGATGCCGGCATGTCAGCCGGGACAATGCCCGCTCCGTCGTTGCCGGATATTTCGTCGCCAACGATGTAACCGCGCGCGACTGGCAGTTCCGTTCTCCCACCTATACGCTTGGCAAGAGCTTCGACACCCATGGGCCGATCGGTCCGTGGATCACGACCGATGACGAGATTGCCGATCCGCACGCACTGACGCTGACGCTCTCGCTCAACGGGGAAGAGCGGCAGCGGTCGTCGACCGGCGACATGATTTACGACATCTGGGACCAGATAGCTTATCTGTCGACGGTAATGACATTGGAACCGGGCGACATCATCGTGACCGGGACGCCCTCGAACGTCGGCATTGCGACAGAGACGTTCATGAAACCGAACGACGTCGTTCGTGTCGAAGTGGCAGGTCTCGGGGCGATCGAAAACCGGTTCGTCGCGGAATAGGCAAAATGGCCACGAACTTCGAACTCTTGATCGGCGGCCGTCAAGCGGCCGCCGATCAGGCTGGACGTTCAACCGCATAAATCCTCGCAACGACGAGATTGCCTCGACCGTTGCCGCCGTCTCGGTCGAGGACGCATTGAAGGCGGTCGCCGCGTCACATGCCGCTTATAGGCCGGCTGGTCGGCCACTGTCCCCCACGAAAGTCGCTAGCCCCCGCTGAAGGCCGCCAAGCAGGAAGATGATGCTGGCCAGGCCGAAGACGGCGACCCAGAAGACTTCCTACGGTCCGAACAGCAAGGTAGCCTTCGACAGCGGCGGTGCGAGCACCATGAGTGCGATGGCGCTGGCGATGCCGCCGATCGAGGAGGACACCACGGCGACCTGCAGCGCAAAGCCGCCTTCGCCCTTTTGCGCCATCGGATAGCCGTCAAAGGTGGTGGCAACGGCGGCGGGCGTTCCGGGAATGCGCAGAAGCACGGCCGGAATGGCCCCGCCATACAGGCCGAGCGCCAGTGAAATCCGCCGCGTTCTTCTCAGACACCTGGCTGTTCCGCCACGGAGTCTGGTCCCATGAAGCCGGATGGCTGGTCCTGTACGATAGAGGCCGTCCATCCTAGAAGTGCAATGCGGTTGAAATTTCGGACAGCGTGCGCGGCTGGAACAGGACGGTGGATGGAGTTTCTTCCAAACAGCATGGTGTCATTCGGCGCGGCCTGCTACCGGGGCATTACCGGTTTCGGCTATGCCCTGATCATGGCCATCGGGGTTTTCGGCGCCGTATCGCCAAACCTGCTCGTACCCCTGATCCTCATCAACGACCTCGTCCTGACCATCCTCATTCTGGTTGATCGCAAGCATGGTGCCGTCGACTGGCCGGTGGCGCTGTTCCTGCTCTTCTTCGGTTTTTTCGGCGCGGTTTCAGGCGGATTCCTGGCGGGCTTCCTGAATGAGGGGACCACGCGGCTGCTGATTGCGGTGGTCGTGTTCGTTGCCGCCCTCGTCGCCATGGTCCATGAGCCGCCGCGCTGGCTGTCGGGAAAGGCTGTCGGGGCCGTCACCAGTCTCGTCGTCGGCCTGCTTTTGGCAACATTTGCCGTCGGCGGCCCGCTGATTGCCGTCTGGCTCCTGGCCGGCGGCACGCGGCGGGAGACGACGCGCGGAACGCTTGCCGTCTTCTTCGGGGCGGTCGATCTCTTCAGTATTTTGAGCCGACTGTTCCTCGGGCAAATCGATCCGCAATTGCCGTTGCAGGCGCTGGCCTATCTGCCCGTGACGATTGCCGGATATTATCTCGGACATTTCATCGGTCCGCGACTGAGCCAGAAGGCATGGGTAAGGGTCGGCGCCGGCGGCCTTGTGCTCATTGCGCTTGCCGGTGCCTTCAAGGCGCTCCAGATGCTTCACCTGGGCCTTGGACCAATCCACTGAAGACGCCGTCAATCCAGGCGGTGGTCGTCCTTACTGACAAATTTGAACGACGGAAGGTTTGCAACATGACGAAAACCGCACTGATTACAGGGGCCACCTCCGGCTTTGGCGACGCGATTGCCCGGCGATTTGTTCGCGAGGGCTGGAAGATCATCGTCACCGGTCGCCGCAAGGATCGGCTGGAGACCCTGGTGGATGCCCTCGGAGGACCGGAGCGGGTGTGCCCGCTGGTCTTCGATATCCGCGACGAGGAAGCCACGCGTGCGGCCCTGGCCGACATTCCAGACGACTTCAAAGGCATCGACGCGCTCATCAACAATGCCGGACTTGCGCTCGGCACCGGGCCGATCGATCAATGCGATCTCGGTGACTGGAAGGTGATGATCGATACCAACATCACCGGCCTGGTGACCATCAGCCGTCTCCTGATCGACACGTTGATCGACCGCAAGGGGCTGATCGTCAATCTGGCGTCGGTCGCCTCGAACTGGCCGTATCCGGGCGGCAATGTCTATGGTGGCACGAAGGCCTTCGTGCAGCAGTTTTCGCTCGGCCTGCGCTCCGACCTCTCGGGCAAGGGTGTGCGGGTGACCTCCATCGAGCCGGGACTGTCGGAAAGCGAATTCACGCTTGTGCGCACGGGCGGCGACAAGGCGGCCTATGACCGGCTTTATTCCGGTGCCGATCCGCTGCAGCCGGAGGATATCGCCGAGACGATCTACTGGGTCGCGTCACTGCCGGCACATGTGAACATCAACTCCGTTGAAATCATGCCGGTCAGCCAGTCCTGGGCACCTTTCCAGGTTGCACGAAAATAGGGAGCAGGCAGAGCCTGCTCCCTTTCACGTGTCTGCGGCTTCCAGCGGAGCCTATCCGAGAACCTTTGTCAGGGCGTTGTCGATGGCGCCGGTGATGGCGTCGACATCGGCGGCGGTGACGATCAAGGCCGGGCTCAGGCACAGGGTATTGTTCATTCCCGGTACGGATCGATTGGTCGCGCCGATGAGCACCCCTTGCGCCAAGCAATCGGCAACCACGGCCTGGACCTTCTTCTCCTCCAGCGGTTCCTTGGTCTTGCGGTCGGCAACCAGTTCCGCGCCGCAGAACAGTCCGAGCCCACGCACATCGCCGATCACGGCATGCTTTTCCTGCAGCGCGCGAAGGTTATCCAGCACCCGGTGTCCCATGTTCGTCGTATTCTCGAGCAGGTTTTCCTCCTCGATGATGCGCATATTCTCAAGCGCCGCTGCCGGGCCGGAGACGCATCCGCCGAAGGTCGAGATATCGCGGAAATGCGACAGCGTGTCGGTCGGATCGTCCTTGAACAGGTCGAAGATCTTTTCCGTCGTCACGGTGCAGGAAATGGCCGCGTAGCCGGAAGCCACGCCCTTGGCCATGGTCACGAAATCGGGCTCGATGCCGAAGTGCTGGTAACCGAACCATTTGCCGGTGCGTCCGACGCCGCAGACGACTTCGTCGATGTGAAGCAGGATATCGTATTTCCGGCAGATCTCCTGGACCCTTTCCCAGTAGCCCTTCGGCGGCACGATCACGCCACCGCCCGCCGTCACCGGTTCCAGGCAGAGAAGGCCGATCGTGTCGGGGCCTTCGCGCAGGATAACCTCTTCGATGGCATTGGCTGCCCGTTCGCCGTAATTGTCGACGTCGCCCCACTGGCTGCGGTATTCGAGGCAGTGCGGCACTTCGACGAAGCCTTCCGGCAGAGGCCCGTACTGGGCCTTGCGCTCTTCCTGTCCGCCGGCGGCGAGGCACCCAAGCGTGGTGCCGTGATAGTCGCGGTCGCGGTAGAGAATCTTGTACTTCTTGCCGCCGTGGTGACGATGGGAAATCTGCCGGACCATCTTGAAGACCTTCTCATTGGCCTCCGAGCCGGAGTTCGAATAGTAGACCCGGGTCATGCCGGGCATCTTGGTCATCAGCTTCTCGGCGAACAGCGCACTGGGCACCGAGCCCGCTGCACCGGCGAAGTAGTTCAGCTTGACCAGCTGATCGCGAACGGCGTCGGCAATCGACGTGCGACCGTAGCCGACATTGACGGTCCACACGCCGCCAGACACGGCGTCGAGGAACTCGCGACCGGTCGCGTCCCACAGGCGCATGCCCTTGCCCTCGACGAACACGCGCGGGTCGACGGTTTCGAAAGGCTTGTGCTGGACGAGATGGTGCCACACATGCGCGCGGTCGGCTTCAATGACATGGCTCAGATCGTTGGGGTTGGCAGCGATGCCCATCTTGCGCTCCTTGGCGTTTCGTTGATGCGGCATCTATAGCACGTGGCGTCGCCTTGCGGGCGGCATTCGGCGTTCTGGCTCCCTCAAAAGCCGAGTCTGGCTGGCGGGTTAGGACCGGCAGTCGGAGATGGCCTCGGAGAGCAGCGCAAGTCCCGGGCCGATGCGCTTTTCGGCAATCGCGGTGAAGCCCAGCCGAAAGAAGCGCCGCCCTGCCGCCGGATCGGCAAAGAAGGCCGCGCCCGGTTCGATCAGAACGCCTTTCTCACGCGCCACTCCGGCTAGTACCGCGCAGTCCACCCCTGGCGGAGCCTCGACCCAGAAATTCTTGGCGCCCGGACTGCGCTGCCAGTTGCAATCGGACAGGCATTCGCCAAGCATCGCCGTCATGTGCTGGGCGCGCTTTTTCAGAACGGTGCTCATGCGGTCCATATGCTGTCGATAATGGCCGAGGGCAAGGAAGGTTGCGAGGATGCGCTGATTGTTGATCGGCGGATGGCGCAACAGAAGCCGGCGAAGAACGCGCAGTTCCTGGACGACGGAGGGGGGTGCGACGATGTAGCCGATGCGCAGGCCCGGCGCGAGCGCCTTGGAAAAGCTGCCCACATAGACCACGCGACCCGTACGATCGAGGCTCTTCAGGGACGGGACGTCCTGCAGCGGGTCGGTGGAAAGCCCGCCTTCATAGTCGTCTTCGACAATCAGGACATCGTCCGCCTCGGCGCGTTCGAGAAGCGCCTGGCGTCGTGAAAGCGGCATTGCGGATGTGGTCGGGCAATGATGGCTGACCGTCAGGAAGGCGATGTCGCAACGGCCGAAGGTGTCGTCGACAATGACGCCGTCGCCATCCATGTTGAGGTTCTGCCGGCCGCTGGAGGCGAGGTCGACCATGTTGCGCAGGTCGGCATAACCGGGGTCCTCGACGCCGGCAATCGTGTCGCGTCCGACCATCAGCTGCACCAGCATCGACAGTGCCTGCTGGGAGCCGAGCGTGACGATGATCTCGCCGGGATCGGCAAAGATGCCGCGTGACGGCAGGACCTGAACCCGCAACTGCTCGACGAGGTCCGGGTCGTCATCGTCCACCTGATCGCCTGCCCAGCCGTAGATTTCCTTGACGCTCGAGGTCACCCGGACCGCTTCGCGCCAGTTGTTGGTGGGGAATAGGGATGGGTCGAACTGTCCGAACACAAAGGGGTAGGGGAAGGCGAGCCAGTCGCGCGGCTTGTCGATCTGCCGCTGGAGCGAGGGGCGGATCGCGAAGCCCGCCTGCCAGCGCAAGGAGCCCGCCTCATCCCGGTGCCGGTCTGATGCGCGTTCCTGAACCGAAGGCGCGACATATATGCCCTGCCTTTCGGTTGCGACCAGAAAGCCTTCGTCCACCAGGGTCTGGTAGGCGCCGGTCACCGTGTTGCGCGCGACGTTGAGCAACGCCGCCAGTCTTCTGCTCGAAGGCAGCCGTGCCCCTGTCGTCAGCGTGCCGGTCTGGATGGCGTAGACGAGGGCACGCCGGATCTGGACATTCAGCTCGACGCCGTTCCTGTCGATCCCTGAGAAGAGACGGGTCCAGACGATGTCCGGATGTGTCGGTGCTGACTTTGAGATTTGGAAGCTCATCGGTTCGGGTTGCGCGGCAGGGCAGGGCCCAGACGGTATTTCGACTTAAGCGGGATGGACTAGCTGGGGCAATGGTTCAAAATTTCCTTCCAGAGGAATTCCTCGATGTCCGTGTGCTTGCCGGCAAGCCTCAGGGCCGAGACCGTCAGCACGGTCGACGGAAGGACGTCGCTCAGATCGAAAAGCAATCCGGCCTTGATGCTGTCGCGCGCAATGCTTTCGGGCACCCAGGCGATGCCGACGGCGTTGACTGCAAACTGCAGCGCGGCAAGTGTCAGAGCCGTCTCCACCTTGCGCCGGACGAATTCGCCGCTGCTGATCTGAGGCAGGAGTTCCTCGTTGAATATCCAGCCGAGGAAGGCATCGCTCGGGTAGGCCACGATCGGGAGTTCGCCGCGGGCGTAGCAGTCATTGAGCAGGTTCAGGCTGCTGGTCGCGAAGACCGGAATGAAGCGCTCCGTGTCGATCTGGGCCCGCTCGAAATAGTCTTCCGCGCGGCTGTCCGCTTCAGCAGCGGATTCGTAGTTGAGCAGAAGGTCCGCCTGCTTCGTCATGAGCAGGGCCAGGCACTCGTCGCGGTTCGCGGAGCGCAGCCGGACACTGACATCGATGCGCTTGGAGAGCGTCTCGACAATGGCCGGCGCTCGCGTGGCGGTGATGGCGTGCTGGCTGGCGATGATGATGCGGTTATTCGTCTCGCGTCCGTGGCGGCGCAGCTCGTAGACCAGTTCCTTCGTCTGCGTGACAAGCCGCTTGATGTCTTCCTGCTGTGCCGAGATTGCAGACTTCAGGCCGACCGGCTTGCGGTCGCGGTCGAACAGTTCCGCCCCGATATACTCCTCGATCGCACGGATGCGCCGTGAGAAGGCCGGCTGGGTGACGTTGCGGCGTGTGGCGGCCGCGTTGAACGAGCCGGTCTCGATGACAGCAACGATATCTTCCAGCCATTCCAGCCGCATCGAATTTCCCTAACATGCATTCTTTGCATAATAGGCGCAAAAAACGGCATTTGATCAAGGGCATTAATTGGGTTTCTTATGAATTATGCAATATTCATGAAGGTTGGTTCCCATGCATCTGTCTCGTTTCCCTCGTGTCCATCTGGCCCATCTGCCGACCCCGCTGGAGCCGCTGGCGCGTCTTTCGGCCGAACTCGGTGGGCCGGAAATCTGGATCAAGCGTGACGACTGCACGGGTCTTTCGACCGGTGGCAACAAGACCCGCAAGCTGGAATTCCTGATGGCGGAAGCGCAGGCGCAGGGCGCCGACATGGTCATGACGCAGGGTGCGACCCAGTCCAACCATGCGCGCCAGACCGCGGCGGCGGCGGCCAAGCTCGGCATGCAGTGCCACATCCTGCTTGAGGACCGGACCGGTTCGAACGATCCGAACTACAATGCCAACGGCAATGTCTTCCTTGACTATCTCCATGGCGCGACGGCGGAGAAGCGCCCGGGCGGTCTCGACATGAATGCCGAAATGGAGGCAGTGGCCGACACCTTCCGCGCCAGTGGCAAAACCGTCTACACCATCCCTGGGGGCGGCTCCAATGCAACCGGCGCGCTCGGTTACGTCAACTGCGCCTTCGAACTGGTCTATCAGGCCAATGAGCGCGGGCTGGTGATCGATCATCTGGTCCATGCGACGGGCAGCGCCGGCACTCAGGCCGGCTTGGTCGCCGGGCTCAAGGCCATCAATGCGCAGATCCCGCTCATGGGGATCGGCGTGCGCGCGCCGAAGCCGAAGCAGGAGGAGAACGTCTACAAGCTCGCATGCGCTACGGCGGAAAAGCTCGGGTGCCCTGGCGTGGTGGAGCGCGAGGATGTCGTCGCGAATACGGATTATGTCGGCCAAGGCTACGGCATTCCGACCGCCGAAACTATCAAGGCGATTGAGATGTTCGCCCAGCTCGAAGGCATCCTTCTCGACCCGGTCTATTCCGGCAAGGGCGCCGCGGGGCTGATCGACCTGATCGGCAAGGGCGTCTTCAAGAAGGGTGAGCGGGTCGTGTTCCTGCACACGGGCGGATCGGCAGCGCTGTTCGGCTACACCGGTGCATTTTCCTTCGATCACGCTGCGCCGATCGCAGCCGAATAGGACAAGATTTCCATGGCGCCACAGCCGTTTACAGGGGCTTTTACGCAGCAGGAGCAGCTCGACGATGCCGCGATTGCTGCCGCCGTGCGGATCATGAAGACCGGGCGGCTGCACCGGTACAACACGGTTGCGGGCGAGACCTCGGAAGTGGCGCTGCTGGAAGCGGAGTTTGCGGCATGGCAGGGCGTCCCATATTGCCTGGCATGCGCTTCCGGCGGCTATGCGATGCATGTTGCGCTTCTGGCCGCCGGCTTGCGGCCGGACGAGCCGGTGCTCACCAATGCCTTCACGCTTTCGCCGGTGCCGGGCGCCATCGTCAATGCGGGCGGAAAGCCGCTCCTCGTTGAATGCACGCGCGACCTTGTCATCGACCTGGAAGATCTGGAGCGCAAGGCCGTGTCTTCCGGCGCCCGTTTTCTGCTTCTCTCGCACATGCGCGGCCACATCGTCGACATGGACCGGATTGTCGCCATTGCCGACGAGTTCGGCATCTCGGTCATAGAAGACTGCGCACACACCATGGGCGCGCAATGGGGCGGCAGGAAGAGCGGCAATTTCGGTCTCGCCGCCTGCTTCAGCACGCAGACCTACAAGCATATGAATTCGGGCGAGGGCGGTCTGCTGACCTCCGACGATCCGGAGTTCATGGCGAGAGCCATCATCCTGTCCGGCTCCTACATGCTCTATGAGCGTCATGGTGCCGCCCCGGAGATGCGCTACTTTGAACAGGTGCGGCTTGAAACGCCCAACTGCTCGGGCCGGATGGACAATCTGCGGGCGGCTATCCTCAGACCGCAGCTTGCGGGGCTGGAAGCCAATATCGCGCGCTGGAACGACCGCTATCAGACGGTCGAAGAAATCCTGCAGGGTTTCGGCCTGTTTCATCTTCCGGAGCGTCCCGCAGCGGAAAGTCCGGTCGGCAGTTCGATCCAGTTTCTGATCGAGGGCATATCGGAGGCGGATGCGCGGCGGTTCGTCAGCGATGCGAAGGCGCTGGGTGTCGAGCTGAAATGGTTCGGAGACGCCAATCCCGTCGCTTTCACCAGCAATCACCACAGCTGGCGATTTCTTGACGACCAGGATTTGCCGCAGACGGATGAGGTTCTGTCCGGCGTGTTCGACATGCGTATCCCGCTGACCTTCAGCCTCGACGACTGCGCCCATATCGCCGACATCATCGTCCATTGCGGGCGCTCGCTGGCGCTCAAGGGAGCCGCTTGATGGCAGGGGCAAGGTTCAGGCGGCGGATCGGCATTATCGGCGGCATGGGCCCCGAGGCGACAGCGCTGCTGATGAACCGGATCATCGCTGCCACCCCGGCCGAGGACGATGCCGATCATGTGCCGATGTTCGTCGACAACAATCCGCAAATTCCCTCGCGCATTGCAGCCCTCATCGAAGGCAAGGGCGAAGATCCGGGGCCGGTGATCGCCGGGATGGCATCGCGGCTCGAGGCTTTCGGCGCGGAAGCGCTCGCCATGCCGTGCAATACGGCGCACCACTATGCGGACCGGATTCGTGCCGCGGTGACGATCCCGTTCCTCGACATGGTGCAGCTTTCCGCTGCCCGGATGGCTTCGCGGATGGGGACCGGGGCGAAAATCGGCATGCTGGCGTCGCCGGCCGTGCGGATCACCGGCGTTTTCGACCGCGCGTTTGACGGCACGGGTTGCCAGCCCTGTTACCTCAATGACGACGCGCCGCTTCTGTCTCTCATCCGGCATATCAAGAAGGGCGGCAGCCTTCAGGAGTCGGACGCTGCCATGCTGCGGCTCTCGCGAAGCCTTCTGGATCAGGGGGCGGACAGTCTTCTGATCTCGTGTTCGGAGCTGTCGCTGGTTTCGGCGGCCGTGCCGCCGGACGCTTTCACACTGGATACCCTGGACGTTCTGGCGGAGGCCTGCGTGGCCTTCTCTACAGGCAAGGAGGGGTGATCCGATCCATACCTGCGGCCAGAGAAAAACAGCGGGGACTGGCCGCAGTCCCAACCAAAAGCCCGCATCAAACCAAAAAATCTGGAGAGTGGAATGTTTAGGACTTTATTGAGTGGTGCAGTCGCGGGCGTCATGACCGTGCTGATTTCCAGCTCCGCAATGGCGGAAACGATCATCATCGGCCACTTCGGCAATCCGACGCCGATGCAGCTCCTGGCGAGCTCCGATGCCATCCAGAAGGCCACCGGCTGGGACGTCGAATGGCGCAAGTTCGCGTCCGGCACCGACGTCATCGCGGCGATGGCCTCCGGCGACGTCGTGCTTTCGGAACTCGGTTCCTCGCCATTGGCGATTGCCACCAGCCAGGGCGTCGACATTCAGCTGATCGCCTTTTCCGACGTGATCGGCAGCGCGGAATCGCTGATCGTCAGCAGTTCGTCCGGCATCAAGACGCTCGCCGACCTCAAGGGCAAGCGCATTGCCGTGCCGGTCGGCTCGACCGCGCATTTTTCGCTGATCGGTGCGTTGAAGCATGAAGGGATCGCCGAAAGCGAAGTGACTATCATGAACATGCCGCCGGACCAGATCGCCGCCGCATGGCAGCAGAACGCCATCGACGCCGCATGGATCTGGCAGCCGGTGCAATCCGAAATCCTGAAGACTGGAACGCTTTTGCTCGGCGCAGACAAGACCGCCGAATGGGGCTACCCGACCTTCGACGCCTGGGTGGTCAACACCAAGTTCGGCGAGGAGAACAAGGACAAGATCGTCGCGTTCCTGAAGGAAGTCGATCGCGTCAACAAGTCCTATCTGGCGGATCCGGCCAAGTGGACCGTCGACAGCGAAGAGGTCAAGACCCTTGCATCCGCTACCGGTGCTGATCCCGCGCAGGTTCCGGAAATTCTGAAGGGCTTCACCTTCCTGCCGATGGCCGATCAGGTGTCCGACACATGGCTTGGTGGTGCTGCCAAGACGCTCAAGGGAACCGCAGACTTCCTGAAGTCCGCCGGCCGCATCGATGCGGTTGCCGACGACTATACGCCGTTCGTCAATTCCACCTATGCGGACGCTGCGAAGTAGCCCCACCGCAGTCCCGCATCCCCGGACCGAGGCTTTTGCCAAGGTCCGGGGAACAACAGGAGCATGACCCATGGTGCTGGAAATCAAGAATGCCTCCGTCATCTACCCCTTCGCAGGCGGCCGCGCGCCGGTGGAAGCGCTGAGAAAGATCGACCTCACGCTGGACGAAGGCGATTTCGTCGTTGCGCTCGGGGCTTCGGGTTGCGGCAAGTCGACCCTTCTCAGTCTGATCGCCGGCTTCCTGTCACCCACCAGCGGCGAAATCCTTCTCGATGGTCGCAGGGTGGAAGGGCCGGGGGCCGACCGCTCCGTGGTCTTCCAGAAGCACGCGCTGATGCCCTGGCTGAATGTGCGTGAAAACGTCGCCTTCGGCCTGAAGCTGCAGGACCGGCCAAAGGCCGAGCGTGACAAGATTGCCGACGATTTCATCGCGCTCCTCGGGCTCAACGGCTTCGAGGAATCGCCGATTTACGCCCTTTCGGGCGGCATGCAGCAGCGGATCGGCATCGCCCGGGCGCTGACCTGCGACCCGCGCGTCCTTCTGATGGACGAGCCGCTCGGCGCGCTCGATGCGCTGACACGCGAAAAGGCGCAGGAGCTGATCCTGAAAATCTGGGAAAGTACGCGCAAGACGGTCTTCTTCATCACCCACAGCGTCGAAGAAGCGCTGTTCATGGGCACCAAGCTGATCGTGATGTCGCCGCGACCGGGGCGCATCACGCATCGTTTCGATCTGCCGTTCTCGCGTCGATTCATCGAGGGTGCGAAGGCACGCGACATCAAGGCGTCAGCCGACTTCATCAAGCTTCGCGAAGAGGTGCTCGGCATCATCTTCGCCGACGAGGAGAATGCAGCATGAGCGACGTCATCGAACCGAGCGCGGACAACGGATCCGTCGAAACCAAATCCCGTCCCGCGACCGTCAGCCTTATCGGACGCCTTTCAAAGGCGAAGGCGACGAGACCCGGGGAAACCTACGGCGTTCCCGGCCAGGGCGACACGCTGTTTTTGAGCATCGCAACGATCCTGATACTGATAGCCGTCTGGTGGCTGGTCACGGCCATGGGGTGGGTCAAGCCGCTCTTCGTGCCATCGCCCGGCGCCATCGTCTCCAAGTTTCTCTCTACGATCGAGTCAGGCTTCACCGGGACGTCGCTTCTCGTCCATATCGGGGTTTCGACCGGGCGGGTCTTCAGCGCCTTCATTCTCGCCTGCGCCGTCGGCATTCCTCTGGGTCTGGCCATGGGCATGAGCCCGCTCATTCGCGGCATATTCGACCCGCCGATCGAGTTCTACCGTCCGATCCCGCCGCTGGCCTATCTGCCGCTGATGATCATCTGGTTCGGGATTGGCGAAACCTCCAAGGTTCTGCTGATATTCCTGTCGGTCTTTGCGCCGGTGGCGCTCGGTGCTCGCTCCGGCGTCAAGTCGGCGGCGATCGAGCAGATCCATGCGGCCTATTCCTTCGGCGCCAGCCGCTGGAAGGTCATGCGCTATGTGATCCTGCCCGCTGCCATGCCGGAAATCCTGACCGCGATGCGCATCGGCATCGGCTTTGGCTGGACGACGCTGGTGGCCGCCGAAATGGTCGCCGCGACCAAGGGCATCGGTTACATGGTGCTCTCGGCCTCGCAGTTCCTGCAGACGCCGACGGTCATCATGGGCATCATCATCATTGCCGCCATTGCCTATGCGTTCGACATGCTGATGCGTTTCATCGAGCACAAGCTGGTGCCGTGGAAGGGCAAGGCCTGATCGGCTTACCGATACTCACAACCCCTATCGTCCCGGCCCAGTTCAAGGGAATGCCCAATGCCGCGTACCTATCTGAAGAAGGCGGAGAAAACCGCCGAAAGCGATTCAGCCTCCGTTACCGAAACGGTGCGGACGATCCTTGAGGAGATCGAGAAGGGCGGCGACGCCGCGGCGAGAGCCTATGCGGCGAAGTTCGACCGTTACGACGGGGATATACTGGTCGGTCGCGCCGCGATCGAAGCGGCAGCCGCCAGCCTGCCGCAGAAGGTCAAGGACGACATTCACTTCGCCCACGACAATATCCGCAAGTTTGCCGAGGCGCAGAAGGCGACGCTCACGGAAACGGAGATCGAGATCGTGCCGGGCCTTGTGGCCGGTCAGCGGGTCATTCCATGCCAGGCGGCGGGCTGCTATGTGCCGGGCGGGCGCTACAGCCATGTCGCCTCGGCGATCATGACGGTGACGACCGCGAAAGTCGCCGGCTGCGGCCACATTACCGTCTGCTCCCCGCCGCGCGCGGACGGCGTTCACCCGGCCATTCTCTACACCGCCGACCTGTGCGGTGCAGACAGCATCCTTGCCATGGGCGGGGTGCAGGGCGTGGCCGCGATGGCCTTCGGCCTGTTTGGCCAGCCAAAATCCGACATTCTCGTCGGCCCCGGCAATCAGTTCGTCGCCGAAGCCAAGCGCCTGCTCTTCGGCCGCGTCGGCATCGACATGCTGGCCGGGCCGACCGACAGCCTGATCGTGGCGGATGCCACCGCGGACCCTCAGATCGTTGCCGCCGATCTGGTGGGACAGGCCGAGCACGGCTACAATTCGCCGGTCTGGCTGGTCACCGACAGTTTGGAGCTGGCGGAGACAGTCATCAGGATCGTGCCCGCTTTCATCGACACGTTGCCGGAGCCGAACCGGGCCAGCGCGGTTGCTGCTTGGCGTGATTATGCAGAAGTGATCGTCTGTTCAGACCGCGAGGAAGTGGCGGCGACGGCCGACGAGTATGCACCGGAACATCTGAGCGTGCAGGCGGACGATCTCGACTGGTGGCTGGCGCGGCTCAAGTGCTACGGATCGATGTTCCTCGGCGAGGAGACGACGGTCGCCTATGGGGACAAGTCGGCCGGCCCCAATCACGTTCTGCCGACCTCCGGCGCCGCGCGATACACGGGCGGCCTGTCGGTGCACAAGTTCATGAAGGTGGTGACCTGGCAACGTGCAACACAGGCGGGGTCCAAGCCCGTGGCGCTGGCGACGGCCCGCATTTCGCGGCTGGAGGGAATGGAGGGCCATGCCCGCACCGCGGATATCCGGCTGCGCAAATATTTCCCGGGCGAAAATTTCGACCTGTCGGCGGCCGAATAGAGCGCATGACCATGCTCACCCTGAAACAATCGGGAGAGAGCGGACCGCCGCTTGTCTTCGTGCATGGCTATCTCGGCGGCGCCGGCCTCTGGGACGGCCAGTTGCAGGCCTTCTCCGACAGCTTTCGCTGCATTGCCCCCAATCTCGCTGGTTTTGGAGACAGCGCTGGTCTGGTCGCGCCGGACACGATCGAAGGGCATGCCCGGCTGGTGCTCGACACGCTGACGCAGGCGGGCATCGACACCTTCCATCTTCTCGGACATTCCATGGGCGGCATGGTCGTCCAGCAGATGGCGACGATGGCGCCGGAACGGATCAAGCGGCTGGTCCTCTACGGCACGGGTCCGGTCGGCATGCTGCCCGACCGTTTCGAAACGATCGACGTATCGCGCCAGCGGCTGAAGGCTGAAGGGCTGCAGGCGACCGCCGCTCGCATTGCAGCCACATGGTTCGAAATGGGCGAACAGGCGGAACGCTATCCGGTCTGCCTGACCGAGGGGGCAAAGGCCACGATGCAAGCCGCCCTTGCCAGCCTATCCGCCTGGGAGGCATGGGACGGCTCGGACAATCTTGCGGCCTTTCCCATGCCGACCCTGGTGATCTGGGGCGACGGCGATCGCTCTTACGGCTGGAGCCAGCCGGAAAAGCTCTGGCGCACGATCCCCGACTGCCGGCTGGCCGTCGTCCCCGGTTGCGCACATATCGTGCACCTCGAAAAGCCCGACATCTTCAATGCCATCGTCAGAGATTTCCTCGACCAGTAGTTCATCGCATGTGCCCATAACTTGAGCGTCGAGCCTAAAAAGAGGACGACAGACAATTTTCGTATACAAATCCGAACCGTTATCATTTTGAATTTACTGAAATTTCTGATTTGGCACCGAACTTGCTTCGTTTAATTCAGAGTTGGCCGCTAGGGTTCCGGCGCCTCATTTGAGGGCGTGACTGGTCCGAGAGCAGCCACCGGCAGGGAGACATCCTGTCGGGTGCACGGCGGGACAAAAGCCCGGGAGACCTCGTTAGCCAAGGGATTGGCGGCGTTGGTCTTTGCCGATCCCTTTTTGGAAAATGACAAAAGGGGAATACCAATGCAGACTTTCAAGCACATCCTTTCCATCACCGCTCTTTCGGCTTCGCTCGCTGTGGCAGCATTCGCGCCTGCGCATGCGGAAGCCAAGAAGGAGTTCAAGGTCGCCTGGTCGATCTATGTCGGCTGGATGCCGTGGGGCTATGCAGCCGACCATGGCATCGTCAAGAAGTGGGCGGACAAGTACGGCATCACCATAGACGTCACGCAGTTCAACGATTACGTCGAATCCATGAACCAGTATACGGCCGGCCAGTTCGACGCCGTGACGCTTACCAACATGGATGGGCTGTCGATCCCGGCTGCCGGCGGCGTCGATACGACTGCGGTCATCGTCGGCGATTTCTCGAACGGCAATGATGCCGTCATCCTGAAGGACAAGGACAAGTTCGAGGATATCAAGGGCCAGAAGGTCAACCTCGTCGAATTCTCCGTGTCGGAATATCTCCTGGCGCGCGGTCTTGAAAGCATCGGCATGAGCCAGAAGGACGTGACGATCGTCAACACGTCGGATGCCGACATGGTCGCCGCCTACAAGACGCCGGACGTGACGGCCGTGGTTACCTGGAACCCGCTGGTGTCGACCATTCTGGAAGAGCCTGATGCCCACAAGGTCTTCGACAGCTCGCAGATCCCCGGCGAAATCATCGACCTGATGGTCGCCAATACCGACGTGCTGAAGGACAATCCGGATTTCGGCAAGGCGCTTGCGGGCATCTGGTACGACACGATGAAAGCGATGACTGGCGACAGCGACGAGGCCAAGGCCGCGCGCGAGGAAATGGGCAAGGCATCGGGCACCGACCTCGCCGGTTTTGACGCGCAGCTCGCCGCCACCAAGCTCTTCGACAAGCCGGAAGACGCGGTCAGCTTCACCACGTCTGCCGACCTTCCGAAGACCATGGACCACGTACGCAACTTCCTGTTCGAGAAGGGCCTGCTTGGCAGCGGTGCTGCCTCCGCGGACGTCATCGGCATCGAGATGCCCGATGGCTCCGTGCTCGGTGACAGGGGCAATGTGAAGCTCCGCTTCGCGACCACCTACATGGACGCTGCGGCCAAGGGCGCGCTCTAAGTCGAAAAGCGATGACGAGGGCCGGGCGGATAGCCGGCCGGTCCCCGTTGCCACTCGATCACCGGAGAGGACCATGCGCTGGATCAATACGCGCCCGTCGAACGGACTGAAGCTCGCGCTCGCGCTTCTGCCCTTCGCCGCACTGCTGATCGCCTACATGATAGGTTCGGCGGCACGGCTGGCGGAAAACGCCAACGACAAGCTTTTGCCGAGCTTCGCGGGCTTTGCCGACGCCATCAATCGCATGGCCCTGATGGCGGATGCGCGCACCGGCGATTATCTGCTGTGGGCCGACACCGCGGCGAGCCTGACCCGGCTTTTCTCGGGCATCGGCATCGCGACGGCCATCGCGCTGGCGGTCGGCATGCTGATCGGCATGCTGCCCTATGTCCGGGCCTTTCTCGCTCCGTTCGTCGCCACCGTCTCCATGGTGCCGCCGCTTGCGCTCCTGCCGATCCTGTTCATCATCATGGGTCTCGGCGAGGCCTCCAAGATCACGCTGATCGTCATCGGCGTGACGCCGATCATGATCCGCGACCTGGCGCTGAAAGCGCTGGAACTGCCGCGCGAACAGATCATCAAGGCCGAGACGCTCGGCGGCTCGTCCTGGCAGATTGCACTACGCGTCGTGCTGCCGCAGATCCTGCCGCGGCTCTTCACCTGCGTGCGCCTGCAGCTCGGTCCCGCCTGGCTGTTCCTTATCGCCGCAGAAGCCATCTCCTCGGATGCCGGCCTCGGCTACCGTATCTTCCTCGTCCGCCGCTATCTGGCGATGGATGTGATCTTTCCCTACGTCGTCTGGATCACGCTGCTTGCCGTCGGGACCGACTTGATCCTCGACCGGCTGCGCATCGCCATCTTCCCCTGGTCCGACCTGGAGAAGAACGCATGAGCCGGCTGGTCATCGACAAGGTCTGGAAGGAATACGGTGACCAGATCGTTCTGGAAAACGTCTCCATCGAGATCGAATCCCGCGCCTTCGTCGCGCTTGTCGGCCCGTCGGGCTGCGGCAAGACGACATTCCTGCGCATGCTGCTTGGCCAGGAGCGCCAGACGCGCGGCACGATCCTGATGGACGGCGAGCCCTTGCCGCAGGAACCGGGACCCGACCGAGGCGTCGTGTTCCAACGCTATTCGGTCTTTCCGCACCTGACCGTCCTCGGCAATGTGCTGATCGGCAAGGAAATGACGAAAGCCGGCGTGACAGCCAGGCTGTTTGGCGCCGCGCGCCGGGCGGCAATCGACGAGGCGCGGGAACTGATTGCCGAGGTCGGGCTTGCGCATGCCCAAGACAAGTATCCGGCGCAGCTTTCCGGCGGCATGCAGCAGCGCCTCGCTCTGGCACAGGCCCTGATCATGAAGCCGAAGGTGCTGTTGCTCGACGAGCCCTTCGGCGCGCTGGATCCCGGCATCCGTGCCGAGATCCATCAGCTGATGAAACGGCTCTGGCACGAAAACCCGATGACGGTTGTGATGGTCACGCACGACATGCGCGAGGCCTTCACGCTGGCGACCCGGGTCGTCGCCTTCGAGCGTCTGCGCGACCGGCCGGAGGAAAAGCTCCGCTACGGCGCCACGATTACCCGCGACATTGCGATCTGGCCGCCGCGCAAGGCTGGCCAGGCGTCTCTCATTCGGCCTGACCGGGACGGCCCGGTTCTGCAAGGCCAATAGCCGGGACGGCCCGGCCAACTTGATGATGAAGGAGAAGAACCGTGCACATCAGACGTTCTCCGGAAGAAATCGCCGCCAACCGCGCGCGCTATGAAGAGCATCAGAAGAAGGGGCTCGAATTCGCCCCTAAGGCGCTGCCGGGTGCAAGCCCGTTGCCGGCACCGGACATCGCCGCCGACAGGATCGTTCACCGTGAAGTCATTCCCGGCGGCTGGTACTGGTCGACGAAGGTGAAGAAGAATGAGGTCCTGCGCGTCAGCCTCGACGACGGGTTCTCGACGCTGTCACTCGTTGCCTGGAATGCCAGCGATCCGTCCGAAAGGCTGAATCTGCCCGATACGGTGAAGCTGCAATGGACCACCGGGCTTGGCAAGGGCAGGGTGATCTTCTCCGACATGGGCAAGGTGATGTTCTCGATCGTCGAGGACACGTCCGGTGCTCACGACTGCCTGATGGGCGGCTCTACGGCTAGCTCGAATGCGAAGAAATATGCGACCGCCAACAGCCAGGCGACGCGCAATACGCGCGACAACTTCATCATCGCGGCGACCAAGCTCGGTCTCGACAAGCGCGACCTGCCCGCAGCGCTCGCGCTTTTCGCGCCGGTTCGGGTGGACAGCGAAGGTCGCTTCGTCTGGAAGCCGGAGCTTCTGAACGGGGCCGACTATGTCGAGCTTCGTGCGGAGATGGACATGACCGTCGTTTTTTCCAACTGCCCGCATCCGCTCGACCCGAATCCTGCCTATGCCCCGAATGCGGTGACCGTCACCCGCATTGCCGCAAGCGAACCGGCGTCGGACGACCTCTGCCGGACGGCAACCGCCGAAGCCGTTCGCGGCTTCGAGAACAACGCCTTTTCGGAAGCCTGAGGGGAGGACACCATGACCGATTTCGTTGCAACATCGCCCGCCCGCACGCCCGAGAACGCGGTTCAGGACCATTACATTCCGGCCGAAGCGCCGTTTTCGACTTTCGTGAAGAAGGGGCAGATCCTGCGCATCGAGGACAGCTACGGCCAGCAGGCCGTCGACACCCTGTTCTACAACGCGACCGATTTTTCCGAGCGCTATTCCAACCAGGAGACCATGCGCGAGCAGGGAGCGGCCTACGTCACCACCGGCACGAAGATCATGTCGAGCGAAGGCCGGATCATGGCCACCATGACCGCCGACAGCTGCGGTCGGCACGACACGTCCGCCGGCGCCTGCTCCTGCGAGAGCAACACCGTTCGTTTCGGCCATGGCACGAAGTACCTGCACGCCTGCCGCGACAACTTTGTCATCGAGGTCTCGAAGCACGGGATGAGCAAGCGGGACGTGGCGCCCAACATCAACTTCTTCATGAACGTGCCGATCGAACCCGACGGCAAGATGACGATCGTCGACGGCATTTCGGCGCCCGGCGACTACGTGGAGATGAAGGCGGAGATGGACGTGCTGCTCGTCATCTCCAACTGCCCGCAGATCAACAACCCCTGCAACGGCTTCGATCCGACACCGATCCGCGTCCTTGTCTGGGACGATGAGGCCTGAGCCATGTTCAAAAAGGTGCTCATTGCCAACCGCGGCGAAATCGCGGTCAGGATCATCCGTACGCTGAAGAAACTCGGCATCGCCTCGGTTGCCGTCTATTCGGATGCCGATCGTTTCTCGAAAGCCGTTCTGATGGCCGACGAAGCCGTCCGGCTCGGTCCCGCGCCGGCGGCTGAAAGCTATCTCGACGTCGATGCCGTCGTCGCCGTCTGCAAGGCGACGGGGGCGGAGGCCGTCCATCCCGGCTATGGCTTCCTGTCGGAGAATATCGGCTTTGCCGAGCGGCTGAAGGCGGAGGGTATCGCCTTCATCGGCCCGAAGCCTGAAAACATCTCGGCCTTCGGGCTGAAGCACACGGCGCGCGAACTTGCCAAGGCGAGCGGCGTTCCCTTGCTGCCGGGCTCGGATTTGCTCGACAGCGCCGATGCGGCCCTCGAAGCCGCCGAGGCGATCGGTTATCCGGTCATGCTGAAGTCGACCGCCGGCGGCGGCGGCATCGGCATGCAGCTCTGCGCCGATGCGGGCGCCCTGAAATCGGCCTTCGAGAGCGTCCAGCGCACGGCGCGCGCGAGCTTCGGCGATGCCCGCGTCTATCTTGAACGCTTCGTCGCCAAGGCCCGCCATGTCGAGGTGCAGATCTTCGGCGACGGCAAGGGCAGGGTGATCGCGCTCGGCGAGCGTGATTGCTCGCTGCAGCGGCGGAACCAGAAGGTGATCGAGGAGACGCCGGCGCCGGGATTGTCCGACGCGGTCCGCAGGCGTCTGCACGCGGCGGCAATCTCGCTCGGCGAAAAGGTCGCCTATGCTTCCGCCGGCACTGTGGAGTTCATCTACGATCCGGCCCGCGAGGAATTCTACTTCCTTGAGGTCAATACGCGCCTGCAGGTCGAGCATCCCGTCACCGAAGCCGTGTTCGGGATCGATCTCGTCGAATGGATGATCCGCCAGGCGGCCGGCGAGGACGTGCTGAGCGGAAACGAGATCCTGACGCCGCAAGGTGCCGCCATAGAGGCGCGCATCTACGCGGAGATGCCGCATGCGGATTTCCGGCCGAGTGCAGGCCTTTTGACCGAGGTCGTCTTTCCGTCCGACGTGCGCGTCGATGGATGGATCGAGACCGGGACGGAGGTCACGCCCTATTACGACCCGATGCTCGCCAAGCTGATTGTTTCGGGTGAAGACCGTTCTTCGGCGATCGCTGCACTGGAAAAGGCGCTCGACGGCACGTCCCTTTGCGGCATCGAGACCAATCTCGACTATCTGAAGGCGATTGCCGCCTCGGACCTGTTCGGCCAAGGCGATGTCGCCACGACGGCGCTGAAGGATTTCGACTTCGTGCCGGACGTGATCGAGGTGATCGCTCCCGGCGCGCAGTCGAGCCTTCAGGAACTGCCCGGCCGTCTCGGCCTCTGGCATGTCGGCGTGCCGCCGTCCGGTCCTATGGACGACTATTCCTTCCGCCACGCCAACCGTCTCGTCGGCAATCATGACGAGACGGCTGCGCTGGAGCTGACGGTTTCCGGTCCTGTGCTGAAATTCTTCTCCGACGTCACCGTTGCCCTTGCCGGTGCACGGATGCCGATGAAGCTCGATGGCGAGCCGGTGCCGCATGATGCGGCCTTCGGCGTTAAAGCCGGCCAGACGCTGGCAATCGGTGCGATCGACGGGCCGGGCCAGCGCGCCTATCTGGCCGTTGCCGGCGGGTTTGCCGCCCCGGTGGTCCTCGGTTCGCGTGCAACCTTCGGCCTTGGTCAGTTCGGTGGCAACGCCACTGGCACGCTGAAGGCCGGCCATGTGCTCAGGCTTGCACGCACCTCCCAAGCCGGTGTCGTGCCCGCCGGCAAGCCGGCGCCGCTCACGCGGGAATGGCAGGTGGGCGTCGTCTACGGTCCGCACGGCGCGCCGGACTTCTTTCTTGAGGAAGATATCGAGACGCTGTTTGCGACCGAATACGAGGTGCATTTCAATTCCGCGCGTACGGGCGTCAGGCTGATGGGGCCGGCGCCGAAATGGGCGCGCGAGGATGGCGGCGAGGCGGGGCTTCATCCCTCCAACCTGCACGACAATGCCTATGCCATCGGCGCGATCGACTTCACCGGCGATATGCCGATCATCCTCGGCCCGGATGGGCCGAGTCTCGGCGGTTTCGTCTGCCCGGCAGTCATTGCCCGCGACGAGCAGTGGAAGATGGGCCAGTTCAAGCCGGGCGACAAGATCCGCTTTCATGCGGTGTCCCGGACCGACGATGCGGTGGTCGGCCCGACGGTTATAGGCATCGGCGAGAAGGCGGGCTCACCGATCGTTGGCGGCAGCGACGAAAGCGAGGTGCCGGTCGTCTACCGCCGGCAGGGCGACGACAACCTGCTTATAGAATACGGATCGATGCAGCTTTCGATCGGGCTCAGGTTGCGCGCGCATCTGCTGATGCAGGCTCTTCAGCAAGAGAAAGTGCCCGGCCTTGTCGACCTGACGCCGGGCATCCGCTCGCTGCAGGTTCATTATGACGGCACGGCGTTGACGCGATCGCGCCTCGTCGGACTGCTTGGAGAAATCGAAGCCTCGCTGCCGTCGATCAACGCCGTGAAGGTTCCGAGCCGCACGGTCTGGCTGCCGCTCTCCTGGAACGATCCGGATGCCGAACTGGCGATGCGCAAGTACCAGGAACTGGTTCGTCCGAACGCGCCCTGGTGCCCGTCCAACATCGAATTCATCCGCCGGATCAACGGGCTTGCGGACGAAGAGGCCGTGAAGCAGACGATCTTCGATGCCAGCTATCTGGTGATGGGGCTCGGCGACGTCTATCTCGGCGCGCCGGTGGCGACACCGCTCGATCCGCGTCAGCGGCTGGTGACGACCAAGTACAATCCTGCCCGCACCTGGACGCCGGAAAACGCGGTCGGCATTGGCGGCGCCTACATGTGCATCTACGGCATGGAAGGACCCGGCGGCTACCAGCTTTTCGGCCGCACCATCCAGATGTGGAACACGTGGCGGCAGACGCCGGTCTTCGGCCACGGCAAGCCCTGGCTTCTCGATTTCTTCGATCAGGTCCGCTTCTTTCCGGTCAGCCACGCCGAGCTGACGGAAGCCCGCGCCGCCTTCCCGCATGGCGGCTACCCGATCCGTATAGACGACGGAACGTTTTCCTATGCGGATTACGAGGCGGGGATCGCTGCGAATGCCGCGTCTATCGCCACCTTCAAGGCAAGCCAGCAGGCGGCCTTCGAAGCCGAACGGCGGCGCTGGAAGGAGCAGGGCCTCGACAGTTTCACCGTCGACGAAGGCCCTTGCCACCATGCCGGCGGCGATATTCCGGAGGGTTGCTTCGGCGTCGAGAGCGCCGTGCCGGGCAATGTCTGGAAGGTTCTCGTCGAGGAGGGCCAGACCGTTGCGGCGGGCGAGACGCTCGCCATCATCGAATCCATGAAAATGGAAATCACGATCACTGCCCATGCTGCCGGCCGCGTGAAGGAACTGCGCGCCGGTGCAGGGCGAAACGTAAGAGCCGGCGATGTGCTGGCCGTGCTTGAGGACATCTGATGCTGCCCGAAATTCTCGACCTTTCATCCATTCGCGACGCCTATGCCAACGGAATGACGCCGCTCGACCTCGTCGAAGAGGTGATCGCCCGCTGCAACGCCTCCGACGACCCGGCGATCTTCATCACCCGAGCGCCGGACGATATGCTTCTTTCTGCCGCCCGAGAGCTGATGGCGCGAGCGCCAGAGCCGAACTCGCTGCCGCTGTGGGGCATCCCGTTTGCTGTAAAGGACAATATCGACGTCGCGGGACTGCCGACGACGGCGGCTTGCCCGGCCTACGAATACAGCCCAGAGACGGATGCGACCTTGATCGCCCGCCTGAAGGCCGCCGGCGCGCTGGTGGTCGGCAAGACCAATCTCGACCAGTTCGCAACCGGCCTCAACGGCACGCGCTCGCCCTATGGCGCACCGCGTTGCGTCTTCGATAAGGCCTATGTTTCCGGCGGCTCCAGCTCGGGCTCCGCCATCGCCATGGCCTCCGGCCTGGTCGCCTTTTCGCTCGGGACGGATACGGCCGGTTCGGGCCGTGTACCCGCCGCCTTCAACAATCTGATCGGTATCAAGCCGACGCCGGGACTGGTGCCGAACACCGGTGTCATTCCCGCCTGCCGCAGTGTCGATGTGGTGACCGTCTTCGCCGCGACCGTCGGCGACGGCATTGCCGTGCGCAAGGTTATGGAGGGCTATGACGCCGCCGATCCGTTCTCGACTGAGGCCGTCCCCGTCGGCTTGGCGGCATCTGGCCTCCGTATCGGCGTCCTCGACGGCGCAGAGCGCGAGTTCTACGGCAACAAGGCCTACGAGGCGCTATACGATGCCGCAATCGAGCGGGCGAAATCCTTGGGTGCCACCATCGTTCCCTTCGACTATACGCCGTTCCGCGAGGCGGCCGAACTTCTCTACAACGGCCCCTGGGTCGCGGAACGCCTGGCGGCGGTGAAGGATTTCATCGCCACCAATGCCGATGACTTCGACCCGACGGTGCGCACCATCATCGAGGGCGCCAGGGCTTATGACGCCGTTGCGACCTTCGAGGGCAAGTACAAGCTTGAAGCGTTGCGCCAGAAGGCGAAAGTCGAGTGGTCCAGGGTCGATGTGCTGATGCTGCCGACGTCGCCGACGACCTACACTGTGGAGGAAATGCAGGCCGATCCGATCGCGAAGAACGGTCATTTCGGCCGCTACACCAACTTCGCCAATCTGTTCGGCTATGCCGGCATTGCCATTCCCGCCGGCTTCGATGCGGAGGGCCATCTGCCGTCCGGCGTGACGTTGATCGGTCCGGGCTTTTCCGACGAGGCGCTGGCCCCCTTCGCCGACGCCATGCACCGGGCGCTTGCCGCCGGCATGGGCAAGGACAAGACGGCTGCAATCCCCGAGGCGAGCCGCGTCTTGCCCGCGGATGACGGCATGATCTCCATCATGGTCGTTGGCGCCCATCTGACCGGCATGCCGCTGAACCACGAACTGACCGGTCCGGGCGGTGTTTTGGTCAAGACCTGCCGAACGGCGGGCGACTACCGGCTCTTTGTCCTGCCAAACACCACGCCGCCAAAGCCGGGTCTGATCCGCGAACCGGGCTTCGCCGGCAAGGGTCTGGAGGTCGAGGTCTGGAAGCTGCCGCCGGCCGCCTTCGGCAAGTTCGTCGCCAATATCCCGGGACCGCTCGGCATCGGCAAGATCACGCTCGATGACGGATCGCAGGTCTCGGGCTTCCTGTGCGAGGTCCACGCGGTCGCGAGCGCTCGTGAGATCACCGAACTCGGCGGCTGGCGGGCGTATATCAAGGAGCTGCGCGGCTAATTGCGCCGTATAGCGGTGCCGGGGGCACCGGGCCTTTATGGCGCCGCGCTGCCCTTGGCTTCCACCCGTTCGACCTGGTGCAGAAAGTCGGCTATCTGCACACGATTTCGGCCATCGCGCTTGGCGCGGTACAGCGCGGCATCGGCGAGGTTCAGGACGATCTCGAAGCTGTCGGTCTCCGGCGTCCCAAAGGCGATGCCGGCGCTGGCCGTGCAGCGCACGCTCGTCTCCCCGATCCGAATTTCACGGGAGGCAAACCTGCGCAAAATATCGCCCGCGACCCGCTCTGCCCTGGCCGGCAACGTGTTGGTGAGGACAATGGCGAACTCCTCGCCCCCCAGACGGGCCACGATCTCCTGGCCTTCGACACCATTGTTCAGTTCCTCGGCGAATATCCTGATCACCATGTCGCCGGCTGCATGGCCATGCTGGTCGTTGATCGACTTGAACAGGTCGATGTCAAAAGTGACGACTGCAGTCTTCGTGTCGATCGGTCGGCCGGAAACATGCTCGAATAGCGCGCGACGGTTGAGCAGGCCGGTCAGCAGGTCGGTGTTTGCCTCATGGCGGTGCCTTGCCGCGAGTCGCCACTGATGGAGCGCGAGCGACAACGCGCCAATACCGGACATGCCGGCAACGCAGATCGCTAGATTGAGATTTTCCGCCCAGTTCTCCGGGGCATGGCCGAGAACCCACTGGCGCCGACTGAGGAGGACGGCAGCGCAAAGTGCGAACGAAATTCCGCTGAGAATGTAGAGAAAGACCATTCCGGTCAGCGGTCCGGGCGCCTCCGCGCGGGCGCGCCAGTACTGCCACCCGGTGCCGATCAGCAGTGCGGCCGTGGCGGTGTTCATCAAGATGAATCCCACCCCGTCCAGACCCCACAGGATCAACGCGAGGCCGGGTACGATCGTGGCGACCGCGAGAGCGGATGATAGCATCCAGGGGCTGCGACCGGTTCTGAACTGCACGGATCCGGCATAGATCGTGCTGAAGCCCGCCATCAGGCTGGCATAGGCGAGACATGCCCTGAGAACGCCGGTTTCCAGCGTGTAGTCGCTGAAGATGAAGATGCCGACGATGATGAAAAAGAGGGCGACGACCAGCGTCAGGAGGAAGGAATCCGCGCGTCGCGAAACCCAGGTTCCGAGAAGAGTCAGCATCAGGCAGATCGCCGAGAAGCCCAGGGCGAGGAGAAGGGAATTGTAATCAAGCATCATGCCGGGCGCGCTCTTCAGCGTGAAATAACCACATCTCTCACGCGGCGCACATTAGCCACCGCCTCTATCAAACCAGTTACCTGAATTATTAAAATGCTAAAAAATACCCGAACGATAACGTGCCGGATTTCAGCACAGGCGCAATCGATACCCTGACAGAATACTCTTTCCAGAACGTTTCGAACTCCAGGATGTCGCTACAAAAGCAGATCAGGAAGAGGACAGCAAGCGGAAGGCCGCGTGGGGTGAGAAACCGTTGCCTTCTCAAATCGCTGACGGCGGGTCCACGCCCCGTAGTGCCGACCGATAGCGGGGTGGTTCTCGTCTCGAAAATCAGGCGATTGGGCCTGGTCGCCTTATCCACTCAAGGCATTGCCGTTCCGGTCTCCCTATCCGCCCCAGACAACCGCCTGTTCGTGTCTCTTGATGAGGTGTTTCAACTCTTCGAAGCGGTGGGCAATATGCTTTGCGAAATTTTCAACGGCCGGCATGCGCGCCGCATCCTTCTGTCGCAAGAGCACCAGCGCGCGTTCGGGATGGGGGATCTGCACGGGCAGGGCCGTGATGGATCGATCGTTTCGCATCGAGAATACCGTCGAATGCGGGAGAATTGTCAGGGCATCCGATCCCTTGAGGTAGTTGACGACATTCATCAGCGAGCCGCCGGAGTAGCGGATCTTGGCTTCCGTTGCTCCAAGTGACAGAAGCAGGCTGTGCAGGTCGGCCAAAAGGGGGCTGGTGGGCGGCGGGGCGATCCAGGGATAGTCAAGCAGCGCCGCCGGCCGCAGTTTCCGGCTTATCAGCAACGGATGTGTCACCCGACAGGCTATCACATTGCGGCCGGGCAGTATCTCCTGTGCAATCAGGCCTGATCCCTCATCGAGAAGATCTATCGGGCAGATCGCCAGATCCAGTTGACCCGATGTCAGTCCTGATTTCAGATCCTGAATATACCCATAGCTCTGTTCGATACGCACATCTGGATGGCCGGTCTGGAAGTCGGCGGCCATGCCGGCGATCAGGCCGTCCATGAAGTAGGGGGTTCCCCCGATGCGCACCACACCGCTACGTCCGAGGCGGAAACTGTCGATTGCCTCGCTCGCCTTGCGCGATGCCGTAATGACCGCCATGCCGTGTTGCGCCAGTTCGCGGCCCAGGGGCGTGGGCATCAGTGGACGCCGGCCCTTGACGAAGAGCGGTTCGCCGACCCGCTTTTCGAGGATCGCCAGCGTGCGGGAGACCGCCGGTTGGGTCAGCCCCAGCAGGGTTGCGCCTTCGACCACGCCGCCGGCTTTAACGACGGCAGCCAGCTGCACGAGATGCTTCTCTTCGATCTTCATACCAAATGCTTATATTATTTGACAAAGAAATCATCAAACGTGTTTTTCGTTCTGCTACCTTTCTGATGGGAGACGTTCTGGGAGGAGCATTCCATGGTTACAGCTCGCAACAAGGCGGGCGCCGGCATGTCCATCACGCCGGACATCTTTGCCGAACGTTTCGGCGATCGCCGAAGCGAAAAGCTGCCGGCGACCCTGATCGCATTCGCCTCCCATTTGCAGGCGCTGGTACGCGAGATCCGTCCGTCACGCGCGGAATGGCGCGCCTTCCTCTCGCTCCTCAGAGACATTGGCGACTACAGCGACACGCGACGTGACGAATGGGTGCTGATTTCGGATCTCTTTGGCATTTCGGCGCTGGTGGAGGAAATCAACGACCGGCGCCCGGCAGCGGCAATCCCCAATACAGCGCGTGGACCGTTTTACCGGGCCGATACGCCCGACAGGCCGCTCGGCGCGAATATCTGCCTCGATGGCAAGGGCGAGCCGCTTTCCGTTTCCGGCAAGGTGGTCGACCTCGATGGCCTGCCGATTGCGGGTGCGCGCGTCACGACATGGCAGGCCAATGGCGAAGGCTTCTACGAAAACCAGCAGCCGGATCGCCAGCCCGAGTTCAATCTGCGCGGCCGCTTCACGACCGAGGCGGCAGGCTGCTTCCACTACAGGACGGTCATGCCTTCGGGTTACCCGGTGCCGCTGGTGGGTCCCGCAGGAGAACTTCTGGCCCGCGCCGGATTTCCTCCGCAGCGGCCCGCTCATCTTCAGTTCCTGATCGCCGCAGAGGGTTTCGAAACCATCACGACGCACATCTTCGATGCGGAAGATCCGGCCCTTGTATCCGATCCCCTGTTTGCCGTGCGGCCGCAACTCGTCAAGTCGTTCCGGCGCACGCCTGCCGGACGGGAACTTGAGGTGAGCTTCGTCATGGTGCGCGAACGCCAGGAGGCACTGCGATGAGCCGTGATTTCGTCTACGAGGTCAATCGTGCCACGGTTGTCTTTGGCGCCGGGCGTCTGAGTGAAGCGGCCGAATGGGTGCGCAAGCTTGGCAAGTCTCGGGCGCTCGTCCTGTCGACGCCGCATCAGGCGCGGGAGGCGGAAGCGCTGGCGAACGATCTCGGCGAACTCTCCGCCGGCTGCTTTGCCGGCGCCGTGATGCATACCCCCGTCGATGTCAGCGAGCATGCCGTCGCCGTATTGCAGGCGGCCGGGGCCGACTGTGTCATTTCCTTTGGAGGCGGCTCCACGACCGGTCTCGGAAAGGCGATCGCATATCGAACCGGCGTCGCGCAAATCGCCATTCCGACCACTTACGCCGGGTCCGAGGTCACGCCGATCCTGGGCCAGACCGAAGGGGGCCGCAAGACCACATTGCGTGATGTCAAAATCCTGCCGGAAGTGGTGATCTACGATCCGAAGCTCACGCTCGGCCTGCCGGTTCCGATGACGGTTGTCAGCGCACTCAACGCACTCGCGCACTCCATGGAAGGGCTCTACGCGCGTGACCGCAATCCCATTTCCACGATGATGTCCGTCGAGGCTTTCCGCACCTTCAAGTCATCGCTGCCGGGTCTCGTCGAGAAACCGGACGACCTCGATCTGCGTGCGGAAGCGCAATATGCCTGCTGGCTGGCCGGTACAGTCCTCGGCACGGTCGGCATGGCGCTGCATCACAAGATCTGCCACACGCTGGGCGGCAGCTTTGATACGCCGCATGCTGAAACCCACGCGGTCATGCTGCCTTACACCACCGCCTACAATGCTGTTGCGGTTCCTCGGCTCCTGGCGCCGATCGGCGACATCATGGGCGGCAGCCCGGGGGCCGGCCTCTTTGATTTCTCGAAGTCGCTGGGCGCTCCCGTGTCGTTGCGCGATATCGGTTTCGACGAAGCCAACCTCGACCGCGCCGCAGATCTGGCTGCGGAAAACCCCTACTGGAATCCCCGGCCGATCGATCGTCGCTCGATCCGGGACCTCCTGCAGGCCGCTTATGAGGGGCGCCGGCCGGAGAATTGAAGACGAGATAATGCACTCAAATCATGCAACAGGGAGGAAGATGCATGTTTACGAGACGCGATTTTATGAAGACGACGGTCGCCGCCGGCGCTCTGGTCGGTACATCCGGACTGGCCATGCCGGCCCTGGCCAAGGGCTCCAAGATCAAGCTTGGCTATGTCAGTCCGCAGACGGGTCCGCTCGCCGGCTTCGGGGAAGCGGACAAGTTCGTCATCGATGCCTTCCTTAAGGCCAATGGCGAGAAGTTCGACGTGGTGGTCAAGGACAGCCAGTCCAATCCGAACCGGGCGGCGGAAGTCGCCAAGGAGTTGATCGTCAACGACGAGATCGACCTGATGCTGGTGGCCTCCACCCCGGAGACGACCAATCCGGTTTCGACCACCTGCGAGGCTGAAGAGGTTCCCTGCATCTCCACGGTTGCACCATGGCAGCCCTGGTTCATCGGCCAGCAGGGCAATCCCGGTGATCCGCAAAGCTGGAAGCCCTTCAACTTCGCCTATCATTTCTTCTGGGGCCTCGAAGACGTGATTGCCGTCTTCACGGGCATGTGGTCGCAGATCGAGACCAACAAGCAGGTCGGCGGTCTCTTCCCGAACGACGGCGACGGAAATGCATGGGGTGACCCGAATGTCGGCTTCCCGCCTGTGCTGAACGCGCAAGGCTACGGCCTGACCGACCCCGGTCGCTATCAGAACATGACCGACGACTTCTCCGCGCAGATCGCCGCATTCAAGAAGGCGAATTGCGAGATCCTGACGGGCGTGATGATCCCGCCGGACCTCACTACCTTCTGGAACCAGGCGCAGCAGCAGGGCCTCAAGCCCAAGATTGCCTCGATCGGCAAGGCCATGCTCTTTCCGCAGGCGGTCGAAGCGCTCGGCAAGGGCGGTCACAACCTATCGACGGAAGTCTGGTGGACGCCGACCCATCCGTTCAAATCGTCACTGACGGGCCAGACGGCGGCGGAAGTCGCGGCGGAGTTCACCAAGGTGACCGGCCGTCCCTGGACTCAGCCGATCGGTTTTGCGCATGCGCTTTTCGAGCTTGCCGTCGACGTGATGAAGCGGGTGGAAGATCCGACGGACGGAGAGGCAGTGGCCGCCGAAATCGGCAAGACGAAGCTCGATACGCTGGTCGGGCCCATCGCCTGGGGCAGCGACAAGCTGCCGCCCTTTGCCCAGAAGAATATCGCCAAGACACCGCTTGTCGGCGGACAGTGGCGTCTGAAGGACGGGGGCAGCTACGAGCTCGTCGTCGTCGAGAATTCCACGGTGCCGGAGGTGCCGCTGGGCGGCAAGATGGAAGCGTTGAGCTGATATGCAAGAACTGGCCGGCGGCTCGTCCGCCGGCCGCAAACCTGCTCGGGAACGATCGATGACATTGCTGCAACTCGATGGAATTTCGAAAAGCTTTGGCGCACTGACGGTGGCCGAGGCGATCGCCTTTTCGGTTTCGGAGGGCGAAGCGCTGGGTATCATCGGGCCCAACGGCGCGGGAAAGTCGACGCTTTTCAACCTGATAACCGGGACCATGGCCTCGGATGCCGGAACGATCCGCTTCCTCGGCAAGGACGTGACCCGGGTCAGTCCCATGCAGCGCTGCCTGTCAGGCATGGGTCGGACCTTTCAGATCCCGCAGCCGTTCGAGAAGCTGACGGTCTTTGAAAACCTCCTGGTCGCAGGCACTTTCGGCCAGCAGAAGCGGGAAGCCGATATCGTTTCGGACTGCGCGGACATCCTGGTCGAAACCGACCTTATTGCCGAGGCCAATACGCCTGCCGGCAGCCTGTCATTGCTGCAGCGCAAGCGGCTGGAACTGGCGCGTGCGCTGGCAACCCGGCCCAAGCTCCTGCTGCTCGACGAAATCGCCGGTGGCCTTACGGAAGGTGAATGCAGCTTGCTGGTCGAGACCATCCGTTCGATCCATCGCAGCGGCGTGGCCGTCATCTGGATCGAGCATGTCCTGCACGCCCTGAACTCGGTCGTCGAACGACTTCTCGTCCTGCATTTCGGCCGCATCATCGGCATCGGCACACCGGATGAGATGATGAACTCGCCGGAAGTCCGCGAAATCTATCTGGGGATGGAGGTGTGATGACGCTGCTTCAGACATCCGGCCTGACCACCCATTACGGGGATTTTCAGGCGCTTTTCGGCGTTGACATGCATCTTGAGGCCGGAGAAACGGTCGCCGTCATCGGCGCAAATGGCGCGGGCAAGACGACGCTCATGCGGGCGATATCGGGGGTTCTTGCAAGTCAAGCCGATGCGATCCTCTTCAACGGCCGACCGATCGGCGCGCTGGCCTCGCCGGATGTCGTGAGACTTGGCATCGCCATGGTGCCGGAGGGGCGCAAGCTCTTTCCGTCCCTCACGGTCGAAGAGAACCTCCTGATCGGAGCCTATGGAACAGAGGGAAGCGGCGCCTGGGATCTGCATAGGATCTATGATCTCTTTCCGGTTCTCAAGGAGCGCCGCCGGTCTCCGGGGACCGCGCTCTCCGGCGGGCAGCAGCAGATGGTGGCGATCGGGCGGGCGCTGATGTCGAACCCCAAGCTGCTCTTGTGCGACGAGATCAGTCTCGGTCTGGCGCCGGTCGTCGTGAAGGACATTTATGCCGCCTTTCCGCAGATCAAGGCGACCGGGGCTTCCATCGTGATCGTGGAGCAGGATATCGGCCACGCGCTGCTGGTCTCCGATCGCGTCTATTGCATGATGGAGGGTCGCATCACGCTCTCGGGCCGTTCGACGGACGTGTCGCGCGAGGACATTCACAAGGCCTATTTCGGAGCCGCGACCCATGAACATCATTGACACACTTGTTCAGGGCGTCCTGCTCGGCGGTCTCTACGCGCTGTTTGCGGCGGGCCTCAGCATCGTGTTCGGCATCATGCGGCTGGTCAATCTCGCGCATGGCGACCTGATCGTCTTTGCTGCCTTTGTGATCCTGACGCTGACGTCGCTCCTCGGGCTCAATCCGTTCCTGTCCGCCCTTGTCGCGGCGCCGTTGATGTTCGCTGCCGGCTGGATGCTGCAGTATTTTCTGCTGAACCGGACGCTCGGAAAGGATATCCTTCCGCCGCTGCTCGTAACGTTCGGCCTCTCGATCATCATTCAGAACGGATTGCTGGAGGGCTTCACCGCCGACAGCCGGCGCATTGCGATGGGCTCGCTTGACGCGGCGACGATCTCGCTCGGCAGCGTCAACATCGGCGTCATGCCGCTTCTGACATTCCTCTCCGCCATCGCCGTGATCGTCGCGCTGAACCAGCTGATTTACCGCGCACCCATCGGTCGGGCATTTCGCGCTACGTCGGATGATCCGGTGACGGCAGGGCTGATGGGGATCAGGCCGAAGCGGATCTTCGCCACCGCCACGGGCATCGCCATGGTCGTCGTGACCGTTGCCGCACTCTATCTCGGAACGCGTGCCAATTTCGATCCCTCGGCCGGCCCGTCGCGCCTGATCTACGCTTTCGAGGCGGTCATCATCGGAGGGCTGGGGTCCCTTTGGGGGACACTCGTCGGCGGCGTGATCCTCGGGGTTGCCCAGACGGTCGGCGCTAGCATCAATCCGGAATGGCAGATCCTGGCTGGCCACATCGCCTTTCTCGCTGTTCTGGCCTTCAAGCCGCGCGGCTTCTTCCCGCGCGCTTTCGATTGAGGTGCAACGATGACTTCAAAAGCTCCGAGCTGGACCATGGCGACTGGCACGCGCGCATCTTCGCTCTTCGGCGTTGCGGCAGCCGTGCTCGTCCTGGTCGGAGCGGCGGCGCCGTTCCTGGTTCCCCGCGACGTCCTTCAGGACCTGTTTTTCATCCTGACCATGCTGGTTCTGGCGCAAAGCTGGAACCTCCTGGCGGGCTATGCCGGCCTTCTCTCCATCGGCCAGCAGGCCTTTGTCGGGTTCGGGGCCTATTCGATGTTCGGCTGCGTGATCCTCCTTGGAATGGATCCGCTGCTGGCGACGCTGCTTGCCGGCGTCCTTGCGGTCCTGCTTGCCATCCCGGCCGGCTTCTTTTCCTTCCGTCTTCAGGGGGCCTATTTCGGCGTCGGCACCTGGGTCATTGCCGAGGTGGTCCGACTGATCGTCGCGCAATGGAAGACACTTGGCGGTGGCACGGGCACTTCCTTGCCGACCGAAGCACGCAAGGAGATGCTCGGAGTCGGTTTCCTGAAAGACGCCTTCGGCATGAAAACGTCCGAGGCGAGCGATGTGCTGACCTACTGGTTCGCACTTCTTCTCGCCGTTGCCACCATCCTCGTCTTCTACCGCATACTTCGCACGCGTCAGGGCCTCGGCCTCGCCGCAGTGCGCGACAACGAGACGGCGGCCCGCGCCGTGGGTGTCAATGCGCAGCGCATGAAGGTTTTCGTCTATCTGGTCACGGCCTTCATCACAGGCATCGCCGGCGCGCTGATCTACGTCCAGAAGGCGCGCATTTCGCCGGACGCGGCCTTCTCGGTCGTCGACTGGACGGCCTATGTGCTCTTCATCGTCGTCATCGGCGGCATCGGTACGATCGAGGGTCCGATCGTCGGCATCATCGTCTTCTTCATTCTTCAGAAGACGCTCTCGGATTTCGGATCGATCTACCTCCTGATCCTCGGCTTCATCGGCATCGCGACCATGATCCTTGCGCCGACGGGTCTCTGGGGGCTCTTTTCGGAAAAGACAGGCATTCAACTCTTTCCGGTCAGGCGCAGGCTCGTCCTCACGCAACCGGCATCCGTTCAAAATCAGGCCAGTTAGGGAGGACTAAATGGCAGACTTTTCAACTGACGTTCTCATTATCGGTATGGGCCCGGCAGGCGGCGCCATGGCGGCGCTGCTCTCGAGCTACGGCGTCGACAATATGGCGATCAACCGCTACCGCTGGCTTGCCAACACACCGCGCGCGCATATCACCAATCAGCGCACGATGGAGGTCATCCGCGATCTCGGCCTGGAGGTCGAGCAGGAGGCCTATCTCTATGCGACAGCCCAGGAATACCTTGGGAACAACGTCTTCTGCGCGTCGATTGCCGGCGAAGAGATCGGCCGCATGTACAGCTGGGGAACCCATCCGAAGTCGAAGGCCGAGCATCTTCTGTCGTCTCCGAGCCTGATGAACGACCTTCCGCAGACCTATTTCGAGCCGATCCTTCTGAAGACGGCGTGTTCGCGCGGCACGCAGCCGCGCATGTCCACGGAATATCTGTTCCATGTCCAGGACGCCGACGGGGTGACGACCACCTGTCTGGACCGGCTCACCGGGGCAGAGTTCACGGTTCGCTCGAAATTCCTGATCGGCGCGGATGGCGGCAATTCGAAGGTGGCCGAACATGCCGATCTCCCCTTCGAGGGGAAGATGGGCGTGGCGGGTTCCATGAATATCGTGTTCAAGGCCGATCTCAGCAAATATGTCGCGCATCGGCCTTCGGTTCTCTACTGGGTCCTGCAGCCCGGCGCGGATGTCGGCGGCATCGGGATGGGCCTTGTTCGCATGGTGCGCCCCTGGAATGAATGGCTCATCAACTGGGGCTACGACATCAATCAGCCCGCGCCGCAGGTCGACGAGGCCTTTGCGAAGAAGGTGGCACGCGACCTGATCGGTGATCCCGATATTCCGATCGAGATTACCTCGACAAGCACATGGACGGTGAACAACATGTTCGCGACCCACATGCAGAAGGGGCGCGTCTTCATCATGGGCGACGCCGCCCATCGTCATCCGCCGTCCAATGGTCTGGGCTCCAACACATCCATCCAGGACGCATTCAACCTGGCCTGGAAGGTGGCGCTGGTCGCCAAGGGACAGGCCGGAATGGGGCTTCTGGACAGCTACAGCGCCGAGCGTGCGCCCGTCGCACGCCAGATCGTCACTCGGGCGAACAAGTCGATCGAGGAATTTGGTCCGATCTTCAAGGCTCTCGGGCTGCTCGATTCCGTCGATCCGGTGAAGATGCAGGAAAACATGGATGCCCGTTGTGGCACGACACCGGAGGCCGAGGCACAGCGCAAGGCCATTCGCGAAGCCATCGCCTACAAGGTCTACGAATTCGACGCGCATGGCGTGGAGATGAACCAGCGCTACACGTCAAATGCCGTTGTGACGGATGGTCAGACGGAGCCCGCGTTCACCGAGGACGCGGATCTGCACTTCCAGCAGACGAGCTGGCCCGGTGCACGTTTGCCACATGCCTGGCTGTTCTCCGACGACGGCGGGAAAACCTCCACGCTCGACCTCTGCGGACACGGCATGTTCAGCCTTCTGACTGGTCCCGGCGGTGCCGATTGGGCGAAGGCTGCTGCGACGGTCAGCAAGACGTTCGGCATTGATGTAGCGGTCCATATCATCGGTCCGCGCCGCCCCTGGCAGGACTTCACGGGCGACTGGGCACGCATCAACGAGATCTCCGACAGCGGCGCCTTGCTCGTTCGTCCAGACCATCATGTCGCATGGCGTTCCTTCGGCGCCGTTGCCGATCCGGCCGCCGAACTGCACCGCGTGCTCGCGGCAATCCTGAACAGATAGAGGGAGGCAAACATGGAAGCGCACGAGAAAGGTTTTTTCACGGAAGAGAATTCCGTCGAGGTCGTCACAGGGCGCAATGCCAAGGCCGAGAACCCGCGCCTTGTGCAGGTGATGGAAGTTGTCACCCGCAAGCTGCACGAAGCCGTCAAGGAACTGGAGCCGACGCAGGACGAGTGGCTTGAGGCAATCATGTTCCTGACCAGGACCGGCCAGATATGCAACGAGTGGCGCCAGGAATACATCCTGCTTTCCGATATCCTCGGGGTGTCCATGCTCGTGGATGCCATCAACAATCGCAAGCCGTCCGGCGCGTCGGAATCAACGGTTCTCGGACCCTTCCATGTCGAGGGAGCGCCCCATCTGGAAATGGGCGCCAATATATGCCTCGACCAGAAGGGGGAGGACATGTTCATTGAAGGGCGTATCCTGGATACCGACGGCAAACCGATAGAGGGTGCGGTGATCGACGTGTGGCAGGCCAATGATGAAGGCTTCTACGACGTCCAGCAGAAGGGCCTGCAGCCGGACTTCAACCTGCGTGGCATCTTCAAGACCGGCGCGGATGGCCGTTACTGGTTTCGCGCCGTCAAGCCGAAATACTACCCGATTCCGAATGACGGCCCCGTCGGACAGCTGTTGGAGGCGCTTGGCCGCCATCCCTATCGCCCCGCACACCTGCATTACATCATCACGGCCGATGGCTACGAGACGCTGACGACCCACATCTTCGATCCGGATGATCCCTATATCAATTCGGATGCCGTCTTCGGCGTGAAGGAAAGCCTGCTTGCTGAGTTCGTCATGACCCACGACGAGGAGCGCGCGGCACGCTATGGCTTCGCCGGAGATTTCTGGGATGTGAGACACGATTTCGTACTCGCGTCAAAGGCGACGAAGGCCCATTAAAGGGCACTCTTCCATCGCGTAGCGGCCAATGTGCACCATCTTTGCCACCGGCAAATGAGAGGCCTGCCAATTTCCATTGGCAGGCCTCATAGCAATTGAAAGCGGTGCGCCGTCAGGGACGCACGGCCTTTACTGCATTTTCCGCCACCGCCGGCGCTGAGTTGCCCCATGCGCTGCGCAGGAAGGTTTCAAGCGTGGCGATCTCGCCATCCGAAAGCCGGTCGGCGAAGGCCGGCATCTTCAGCCGCTCGGGCCGCTTTTCGGTGGAGGGCATCTCCGCGCCGTGGAGAATGACCTCGGTCAGCCCCTTGGTCGTATCCGCCATCACCAGCGAGTTTCCGGCCAGCGCCGGGAAGACGCCGGGCGCTCCCTGTCCGTCCGGCATGTGACAGGCACTGCAATTGTTGAGATAGAGCAGTTCTCCATCGCTGAGGCCTGTCGCGGCCTTGAGCTTGGCCGTCGTCGGATCGTCGGCGGCATCGAGGCGATCCGTGGTGCGTTTGTCCGCAGATACCGGCTTCGGATTCGGTTTTGCGTCCGAAATCGCCCGCAGATAGGCAACCATCGCATCGGCATCCTCGTCCTTCATGTACTGAAGCGAGTCCGCGATGACGAGCTGCATCTCGCCAACGACCGCGGAATGCGCGTTGCGGCCGGTGGTGAGATAGTCCTTCAGGTCCTGGTCGGACCAGGTCTGGAGGGCCGAATTGGCCGTACGCAGATCGGGCGCCGACCAGCCGCCGATTTCTCCTCCGGTCAGGAAGGAGGGATTGTCGGCCTTCTTCCCGTCCTCGGCCATGAACTGATCGCGCGGGCTGTGGCAGGCTGCGCAATGACCGAGCGCCTGCACGAGATAGGCGCCACGGGCAAGCTCGTCGCTGCCGGCCGCCTTTTCATCCGGACGGAAGCCGGGCTTGTCGAGCGCCAGCCAGTTCCAGGCACGGATGCCCCAGCGCTGGTTGAACGGAAAGGCAAGCTTCGTCTCCTTCACCGGATTGTCGACTGCCGCGACATCGTTATGGACGTAGTCCCAGATGGCGCGGATATCCTCTTCCTTCAGATGCCGGTAGTTCTCATAGGGCATGGCCGGGTAAAGGTGCACGCCGCCGGGCGCTATGCCATCGACGAGGGCGGCATGGAACTGCTCATAGGTCCAGTCGCCGATGCCGGTCTTTGGATCTGGAGTGATGTTGCTTGACCAGATCGTGCCCATCGGGCTTTCGATCGCGCGGCCACCGGCAAACGGCTTGCCGCCTTCGGCGGTGTGACAGGCCTGACAGTCGGCCATCTGCGTGGCGTATTTGCCTTGGCCCGCCGCCGGCTTCCAGTCGGCAGCAACAGTGCCGTCCGGCTTGGTGAGAAAGGGCGGCACGAAGATAGTCGCCGCCAGCGCCACGAGGCCGAGGACGGCGAGCGCAAGGATGATGCGAATAAAGGTTTTCATGATCCGCGCTCCTTACATCAACGGTCTTGGGTTGGGCAGGTAATCCTTGCGCAACGCCTCGAGCGCCCAGTAGGCGAGCCCCCCGACCGCGCCTGTCGGGTTGTACTGCAGGTTCTGGGGGAAGGCGGAGGCGCCCATGACCCAGACGTTATGACAGTCCCAACTCTGGAGATGGCGGTTGATCGCCGAAGTCTTCGGGTCGATGCCCATGATCGCACCGCCGACATTATGGGTCGACTGGTAGGGGCGGACATCGTATTGCGCGCCGTCGCCCTTGTAGCCGGAGGACATGGCATCCGGGTTCATGCTCTTCGCGATTTCCTCGATCCTTGCCTTCATGAACTGGGTCATCTTGATGTCGTTGTCCTTCCAGTTGAAGGTCATGCGCATCAGCGGACGGCCGTGACGGTCCTTGTAGGTCGGATCGAGGTCGAGACAGGTATCTCGATAGGCCATGTTCGATCCGTGCGAGCCGATCGAGAGATTGTGGCCGTACCATTCTCCCACAGCCGCTTTCCAGCCGGCGCCCCAGCCGGGCGTGCCCGGTGGAAGCGACATCTGCTGGATCGGTCGGCCGCCGGTGTGGCCGCAGGTGATATAGCTGCCGCCAATGAAGCCTTCCTTGCCAAAATCGATCTGCGACATCGAGAAATCGTCGATCGTCATGCCCCCGGATCCGGTGCCCACGAACGGGTTGAACACCTTGTCCTTGAACCAGAGGCCGGTCCCGCCGGTCATCTGGTAGGAATAGTTGCGCCCGACCACGCCTTCGCCGGTATCCGGATTGTAGGGCTGGCCGATTTCGGACAGCAGCAGAAGGTGGACGTTGTGCAGCGAATAGGCGCAGACCAGCACGAGATCGGCCGGCTGGAAGACCTCCTCGCCGGTATTGTCATCGAAATAGGTAACGCCAGTCGCGGTTTTGCCATCGGCGGCCTTTTCGATCTTCAGCACCTCGCATTTGGTCTTGTAGCTGAAGTTCGGCTTGCGTTTCAGCGCATCGAGAATGCAGACCTGCGGTGACGACTTCGAATAGTTGTTGCAGCCGAAGCGTTCGCAGAAGCCGCAATAATTGCAAGGGCCGAGCTGCATGCCGTAGTCGTTGACATACTGGACCGAGGCATTGGCCGAAGGGCGCGGGAAGGGGTGATACCCCATCTTGCGGGCAGCATCGGCAAACAGCTCCGAATCCCAGGTATTCTTCAGCGGCGGCATCGGATAGTCGGCCGAACGCGGCGCCTCGAACGGATTGCCCCCCTCCTGGATCTGGCCGTTGAGATTGCCGGCCTTGCCGGCAATGCCGGCGACGCTCTCGAACTTGGTGAGGAAGGGCTCCATTTCCTCGGCCGTCACGCCCCAGTCTTGAAGCTGCATGTCTTCCGGAATGATGTCGGCGCCGAAGGTCTCTTCGACATAGGAGCGCAGCCGGTATTCCACCGCCTGTGGCCGCCAGGTCTGGCCGTTCCAGTGAACGCCGGCGCCGCCGACGCCGTCTCCCGGCAGGAACGAGCCGAGTTGACGATAGGGAAGTGCCGTTTCCTGCGTGTTGTGGCGCACGGTCAACGTGGAGTTGGCGGGCTTCTGCATCAGGCCGTAACGCACGCCGTATTTCAGTTCGTCGAATGTGTTGGGATACTGGAAGTCGGGAACGGTGTTGCGGTCCTCACCCCGCTCGAGCGCGAGGATTTCAAGACCTTCGCCGGCCAGTTCCATGCCCATGATCGCGCCGGTCCAGCCGAGCCCGATGATGACGACGTCTTTCTTGGGGTCTGTTCTCGTTGCCATGGTTTACGCCCTGTCCCCGTTGATCGCCACGGGACCCAGCGGATACTTCGCATTCTCGCGACCCGGCCAGGAGGTGAAGGCACCACGCGCGCCCGGGAAGCCGATATAGACCCAGGCCTGCATGTCGTGATTGCCGCCGTAACCCGGATCGGCGAAGTAGCCTTCCTTTGTGTTGGCGAGCAGGAAGGAGAAGAAGTCCCGAAGCTCGGGATCGAGCGGCACTTCACCCTTTTGCAGCGAGGTCAGGGCCGCGTCCTGCTTTGCGGAGTCCAGATTTTCGAAGCCGTCGCCGTGGGTCTTGTTGCACCAGTCCTGAAACGCCGGGATCGCCTTGCGATAGATTTGCGCCGGGGTGAGGGGGCTCTGGAAGCCGAGCGTCGGCGTCGCCGAAGGGTGGAACGGCCCCTGCATGTACCAGTCCGAAGCCTTGCCGAAGTCTCCTGCGAGCTGCCGGTCGATGAAGACCGGCACCCGACATTCGATCGCGCCGGGTCCGTCGCCGTCCGAGGGAATGAGTCGGGCGCAGGCGGCCATCACGAAGGCCCATTCCGCGTCGTTGAGATAGACCCGCTCGTATTGATCAAGCGGCGGTGGGGCTTCCTTCTCGGGCGTTTGTGCACTGGCCGTACCGGCAAGCGAAGCTATCGCCATCCCTGCGGCGCTTCCCTTGAGGAAACCGCGCCGGGAGGGGCGTCCTGGCATATCTCTCATGATGTTTTCCTTTCGCCGGCTGATGCCGGACTGATCTTTCCGCGGGTGCTGGTTCCGGGACATTTCCCGAATTGGCAACCGCTCCGTCGTTCCCGGCGCGCCCGGAAACGCATGTCAGTTGCAAGCGGCAAACTGACAAACGCTAAAGTCTCACATTCCGTTCCCTACCGCCAGAGAGTTGTCACCCTATCGTGATACAATCAAAGGGTACCTGCGTGTTTCGGGATCGGGTTTTCTCGAGCGCAGACGAGAATTTTTGCGCTCGATCACCAGTAGCCACGACGTTTACCTGCATCCTGCCCGACACCGATGCGGGACTGATCCGACACCAGTTTTGGCGCCCTGACCGCAGACGGTTGCTAAGCCGCGGCAACCGGTATGGTGCTTTCGCGTGACCATGTCAGCGTGACGGCCTCGCCGTCACCGAGGCTCACCGATCCAGTATTGGGAAGGCCCACTCGGATTTCGCGACCATTGTGATTGACGAACAGCGTGGTGCTGTTGCCGGCGAAGAGCCGGCGCTCGATACGGCCTTCCAGCACGTTGTCCAGTCTCGGCTGTTCAGCCGAGACGATCCGGATCCGCTCCGGGCGAACCGCACAGCGGATCACCCCGGACTGCATGTCGTTGCTGTCGGCGACGCGAACTGCGCGGCCGTCCGTGAGCATCACGCCACTGTCCTGCCATTCGCCCTCGAAAATATTGGCGTCCCCGAGGAAGGTCGCGGCAAACAGGGTCTTCGGGCGGTTGTAAATGTCTTCCGGCCGTCCTTCTTCGATCAATCTCCCATCCTTGAGAAGGCCGATGCGATCGGCCATCGTCAGGGCTTCCTCCTGGTCATGGGTCACGAAGACGGTGGTAATGCCGATTTCCCGTTGAATACGTTTTAGTTCGACCTGCATGTCGAGACGCAGGGCCTTGTCCAGTGCCCCGAGGGGCTCGTCGAGAAGCAGTACGCGAGGATTGATGACGATCGCGCGCGCGAGCGCCACACGCTGGCGCTGTCCACCGGAAAGCTGATGCGGCTTGCGGCCCTCGAGCTTCCCGAGTTGCACGAGGTCGAGGGCGTTCATGACCTTCTTTCGCATCTCCTCGCGCGCGACGCCCCGCACGCTGAGGCCGAAGGCGACATTCTCGAACACCGTCATGTTGGGAAACAGCGCATAGTTCTGGAACACCATGCCGATGTTGCGCTTTTCGAGGGGAACCCGTTCGACGCTTTCGCCATTCATCTCGATGTGGCCGGTGTCGGGATAGTCGAAGCCGGCGATCATTCGCAACAGCGTGGTCTTGCCGCTGCCGGACGGGCCGAGAAGTGCGTAGAAACCGCCATCCTCGAAGCGCACCGAGATGTCATCGAGCGCCTTGTAGATGCCGAAGCTTCGTGACAGGTTTTTCACCTCGACGCTGGCCATCAGCTATTTCCTCCGAATTTGTAGAAGCGGGCGGTCACCAGCATCAGGACCATGGACATGACGATGATGATCGTCGACACCGCGTTGATCTCGGGCGTGAAGCCCTTGCGGATCGCTGCGTAGATTTCGACTGGAAGCGTCGTCTGCCCCGGGGTCGCCAGGAAATAGGAGACGACGAACTGGTCGAAGGAAACGGCGAATGCGAAGAGCCCGCCTGCGACGACGCCCGGCGCAAGATAGGGGAGTGTCACCCTGCGGGTGATCTGCCACTGGCTGGCGCCCAGCGAGCGGGCCGCCTCCTCAAGCTCCGGCGCGAAGGTCTGGAGGCGTGCATTGATCACGATGATGACATAGGGCAGGGCGAGCGCCACATGGCCGAGTATGATGGCGTGCAGGCCGCGGCCTATTCCAATGCCGTAGAAGAAGACGAGCATTGCCGTGCCGGTGATCAGCCACGGAATGGCGATCGGCGGCAGCAGCAGCGCCTGAAGCAGCTTCTTGCCCCTGAACTCGTAGCGGAAGAAGGCCAGCGATGCGGCCGTGCCGATGACCGTCGCGACAATCGTGGTGATGACGGCGATCTCGAGACTGTTGAGGGCGGCGCCGATCAGCTGGCTGTCATGCGACAGCGCCTGGTACCACGTCGTCGACCACGTCAGCGGCAATTGGTAGAAGGGCGATGCGTTGAACGACATCAGTCCCATGATGACGATCGGCAGATACAGGAAGGCCAGGAGAAGGCCGACATAGAGGCGCCCGATGGCGTTGAGGAAGCGCGTGGTCTTGCTCATGCGGCTTTCCTCATGACGGGGGAGGCCAATGCCAGGATGGCGAGGACGAGAGCCAGCAGGATGAAGGAGAGTGCGGCTCCGAGCGGCCAGTTGAAGACGGCGACGAACTGGTCCTCGATGACGGTTCCGTAGAAGGTGCCGGTCCGGCCGCCGAGGATGCGGGGCTCCATGAACGAGCCGATCACCGGCACGAAGACGAGAACGGCTCCGGCGATGATGCCCGGCAGCGACAGCGGGAGAATGATGCGCCTCAAAATCCGGAAACGTGATGCGCCGAGCGACCGCGCCGCCTCGATGAGGCTGTCGTCGATCGCCTGGATGCTGAGGTAGCAGGTGAGCACGATGTAGGGCACATAGGAATGCACGAGGCCGATGATGACGGCCGGATAGGAATACATCAGGTCGATATTGACCTTGAACGGCAGGATGGCGTTCAGCGCCGTATCCAGTATGCCGCCGCTGCGCAGCACCATCGCCCAGGAGAAGATGCGGACGAGTCCGTTGCTCCAGAAGGGGAGGATGACAAGCAGGAAGATCGCTTCCCGGGTTCTCCCCTTGAATACCTTGGCCAGCACATAGGCTGACGGGAAGCCGAGCACGATGCACCATACCGTGACTTCGAAGGCCAGGCGCAACGATGACAACAGAAGCTTTGCGTAGACATCGCTCGAAAAGAAATCGGCGTAGTTCGACAATGTCAGCGACCAGGGCTTGCCCATGAAAGGCATGTCGCTGGCAAAGCTGAAGAAGACCATGGCCGACAATGGCAGGAAGATTGCCACCATCAGCCAGAGATAGGCGGGAAGGAGCAGCGGCGCGGCGGCTTTCGCCGTCGAACGATGCCCAAGCCGGGATTGTGATGCGCCCATGCCGTGCTCCTTCCCTGATCGTGACTACTTCACATTGACCTTCAGTTCCTGCCAGACCTGCAGGTACTTCTCGCGGTCGGCATCCGAGACGGGCGCCTGGAACTGGATGCGCGACGCGACCTGCGGGTCGCCCATCACCTTTCGGTTGAATGCGTCTTCCGGCAGTTCGGCGACGGCTGCAGTGTTGGCCGAAACCGGTGCGCCGACCTTGTTGTCCCATTCGACATAGAATTTCGGATCGATCATGTAGTTGATGAAGGCTTCGGCGCCCTCGACGTTTTTCGAATCCTTGGGGATGGAAAAGGCGTCAAGCCAGCCGACCGCGCCTTCTTCCGGAACGACGAAGGTCACCGGAAGGCCGAAGTTCTTCTTGGCGCGCGAAGCCGAACCGCTCCAATAGGTGCCGACGTCGATCTGGTTGGCGGCAACCATCTGATTCCAGTCGTTCTCTGCACTCCAGAACGTGCGGATCTGGGGCATCAGGGACGCAAGCTTGGCCTTGACCGCATCCATGTCCTTGATGTCGTTGATGTTCTGCCCGGTTGCAATGGCGCCGAACTGAATGGCTTCGAGGGCGTCGTCGCGCAAGACCACGCGTCCCTTGTGGGCTTCATCCCACATCACCTGAATGGAGGTCGGGGTCTTGTCGAAGGCCTTGTCGTTGACGGCGATGGAGGTCAGGCCCCAGACCCACGGCACGCCATAGGTCTGGCCGTCGTGGTTGAGCAGGGGCGACTTGGCCTTTTCCTCGCTGATGTTCGCCGCATTGGCGATCTTGCTGGTGTCGATCGGCTGGATGAGCCCTTCCGACGTCGCCTGGTCGTTGAAGGCCGCGTTGATCATCACGACGTCGTAGAGGCCGGGATTGGTCCGCAGCTTGGTCAGCATTTCCTGTTCGGAATTGAAGTAATCGTTGATGACCTTGTTTCCGGTGGCCTTTTCGAAGGCTTCCACGGCCCAGGGCTCGTCGGTGCCGTAGCCCTTCCAGTTGAGAACATGGACGTCGGCTGCCATTGCGCCGGATTGCATCAGCACTGTCATGATGGCGGTGGTCGCCAGTATCGTATAGGATTTCATGTCTGCTTCCTCTCAGATTTGATGTGCCTGTTCTTCTTCTTTTTCAGTCGATTATGTTTCCCCGGCACGTTTCAGGAATTCTTCGACTTCTTGTCTGTATGGGGCATTCGAGCCGCCGCGGCGGGTTGTCGAAATGGCGGCGGCGGCATTGGCAATGCGCAGTGCATTCAGGGGCGGCTCATTGCGGGCAAGCGCCGCGGCCATCGCGCCGGAATGGACATCACCGGCGCCATTGGTATCCACCACGTCGACCCGGAAGGCTGGGACAAAGGCGGGTTGCTCGTTTCTCAAGGCCAGCAGCGCGCCATCGCCGCCGCAGCGTATGATCACGCCTTTCGCATGCGGGCAGGACCGGTCAAGCAGCCTTGTTGCCAGATCCTCCAGACCGGCTTTGCCGGCGATCGCTGTTGCTTCCGCGCGATTGCAGGTCAGCCAGTCGGAGCGCTTCATGATCCGTGCCAGGATATCCTCCGGGATATGGGTGACTACGCCGGTGGGATCGAACATGAAGGTCACATTGCCCGGCAGGCCTTCTATGAAATCTGCCAGGATATCGCGACATTCCGGATAGGCGAGCGTGTATCCGGAGGTGAAGAACCAGTCCCCGGCCTTTGGGGCGATGGAGCGAAGATCGTCGGCCTCGATGAGTGCCTCCGCCCCCTGTCGGGAGACGAAGGTTCTTTCCCCGTCTGCGGTGACCAGCACGATACAGTTGCCGGTGTCGGCGCCGGTTGCCGTTGTCTGGATGCAATCGATGCCTTCCGCCTGGAATGCCGCCGCGAGGAGGGCGCCGACGGGTCCCGACCCGATCTTGCCGGCATAGGCGCAATCGAGGCCGCTTCGATGCGCTGCGACCAGCATGTTGAAGCCGCCGCCGGGCAGGGCCGAAAAGCTGGACGCCAGGAGGTCGTCGCCGGGCATGGGCAATCGATCGATTTCGTAGACGTAATCGACGACGGCACTGCCGATATGAAAGAGCCGGGGTTCAGGCATGCCGCCCCTTCTGGTTCTCGGCCAGTGCCAGGCGACGATCGACAAGGGCCTCAACCAGTGAAAGGGCCTTCTCCGGATCGAACCCCTTGAGGCCGGCGATCATGTCGTCCGCGACCGACGAGAGACCGCCGCAGGCGCCTGCCATGGAGCAGGCGATGGCGCCGATCGTGTCGGTGTCGCCGCCGAGATTGGCGGCAATGACGGCCGCCCTCCAGCAATTGCCATCAGCCAGGGCCAGGACCGCAAAGGCGGCCGGAACAGATTCCTGCGAGGCGACGCTGGTGCCGATGAGATCGAACATTGCTTGGATATCCGCTGTTGTTCGGGCCTGTTCGGCCAAAGACACAGCCCAGGCGATCCGCGCAGAAATGCGTCCGCCGGCAACCCAGGCTCCTTCGCTCTCCGCAACCTTTGCGGCTTCCAGTGCGGCCGGTATGGCTTCACGCCACACAGCGCCGTCCAGCCCGCAACTGACGACGGTGGCAACGGCCGCCGCGGCGGCAATGGCGATCGATGTGTTGTGTGTCGAGCGGCACGTCTCGGCGACGGTCTGCACCAGTTGGCGCGACGCAGGCAGCATGATGCCGGCAGGTGCTATGCGCATGGCCGCGCCATTCGTGTCGCCGTATCGACCGGCCTGTTCCGGCGGGACGCCGGCATTGATCGCGTCGATGGCGCGCTTGGTCGAAGGGCCGAGGAGATCATAGCCGCCACGGGCGCGGATGCTCTCTTCCCAGGCCAGCAGCGCGTCGATCCACAGCCTGTGATCGAAGCCGTCCCGCGATTGCAGAAGGACGTCGCCAAGAAGCAGGGTCTGCTCCGTGTCGTCGGTGATCGTACCGGCCGCAAGGCCCCGGGAGACAGGGTGATCCTCGGTCGGAGCAACAAAGCTCTCGACGTGCCCGTAGAGTTCGGCAATCCGCTGCGGCGAGAGAAGTTGCGTCGGCATTCCCATGGCGTCGCCGATTGCGCCGCCTGTCAGTGCCGCTACTGCTCTATCGACCATCTTCTCGCGGGAAACCGTCATGCTCAAAATTCCAGATGAAGTGCAAAATATGTGGGGTTCAAAAGGCTGGTGACATATTCGATCGGGCGACCGTCCGCGCTACGCGACAGGCGCCTTGTCCGCAGAAATGCGGCACCTTCGGCGCATTCCAGGAGGGCGGCGTCCTCCGCCGACAACAGAGCGATATCGGCCCACTCTTCGCCGTTCGTCGGAATGAGCCCCGCAACCCGCAACGTCTCCCGCAGCGAGCCGGACTTGAGGCCGCTTAGCGGTACGCTCTCCAGTTCCGGCGACATCGGCAGGCGGCTGCGTTCCAGCGACACTGGGACCTGTCCTTCGGACAGGCGGCGCAGGCGATCGACGGCGATGAAGGTGTCGTCTTCGATTGAAAGCTGTTCCGCAAGATCGGCATCCCGCAGCATCTCAATTCGCAAGACGCGCGTTTCGGTCTGCGCTCCGGCATCGGCAAGGGCTCTCGACCAGCCGGCCGCATCATCGATGGTCTTTCCGTTGAAGGTCACAAAAGAGCCGATCCCGACCTTGGTGGTGATCAGGCCACGGCTGTTCAGTTCTTCCAATCCCTTGCGCAGCGTATTGCGGCTCACCGAAAACCGCCGGACAAGCTCGTTCTCGCTTTGCAGCCGATCGCCGAAGGCCAGCCTGCCGGAGCGGATTTCCTCCTCCAGCACGCTGGCGATCTGCTGCGGCTTGGCCACTCCTGGTTCGAGCTTAACCTTCATTGCGGCTGTATTCTCCAGTCAACTTGTTCACTGAACCTGTTCAAACCTGTTTACATACGTTCCATGGCCCGACGTGTTAGTCAATTGGGAAAATATCTCGCACCGCGATGCGTTATGCTTCGCGGCAAGCCGTGCAGGCGGCAACCCAATGGCTGGGGGGAGCGAGCTGGATCTTGAGAACCTGCCGCAGAGCTGTCGAGAGCCAGTGTCGCGGGCTTAATGCATCGCGTGAATGCGCGTCAAAAGGTCGTCGGGGCGGGCTGAAAGAAGACGAACTGGCCATTGGAAACTCGGAACATGTCGCAGTTCCTGCGAACCGTCCCGTCGGCGTGCAACCTGAATACGCCGGCCGCGCCGCGGAAGCCGGACGGCGTCGTCAGATGCGCTTCGTCGAGGCCCTGGCGGCCATATCGGCGGGCTATGCCAAGGGACATGGCGGCGGCGTCATATGCATAGGCCGCATCGAGGCTGACGGGAAAGCCGGTCTCGCGGAGATAGCGATCGCCGATACGATTCTGGATGTTGTAGCCGAAGCGGCAGACGAGCGCGCCGGAAAGGTCCGGCGCGCGAAGCGCGTCGACTGGGGTCGTCTCCGCGATGACGAGCTTCGCACGGGCGGAGGTCGCGCGCCCTTCCTGGATGCTCCTGACGATCTGTGGCGCATTCTTGATGCCGGGAAACAGGACGATGAGGTCGTATGCTTTCATCGCCTCCGCCTGCTTGCCGCTCGGCGGGGCTTCGCCCACGGGGATGGTTGCAGCGATGGAGCCGCCAAATGCGGCAACCTCCTGCTTCGCGCGCTCGATCTCTGCCTTGCTGTAGCCCGCCGGGGCGAGCAGCACACCCTTTTGGGCGCCTTCGGCCGTGGCGAAGGAAACGGCCTCGATGATGCCGTCGACGGCGTTGGATTTGAAGAGATACGCACCGGATTTTGGCGGCAGGGCTCCGTTGTCTGAAAGCAGGATGATCTCTGCATCGCGTCCCGCGAGCGCCCGGCGTATGTCCGGCAGGTAGGACGGTGGCGCGGACGTCAGCAGCACCTTGATGCCGGCTGTGCCGAGCTTGCGGGTTGCCGCCTCCACCTCATCGGGCTTGTCGCCGCTTTGCTCCACCCGCATGGAGAAATCGCCGCCACCCAGATCGCGGACGGCCATCGACGCTCCGGCCCGCCTGTCACGCTCCGCCTGGCTGGCGGGTTGGTCCGCCGGCTGAAAGCCCAGATATCCGATGAGAGGATCGCCGGTGCCGATGGTCTCGCTCTTCGGCTGCGGGCCACCGGCGTGCGCCGACGTCTTCCCCGCCGGTGTATCGATGCCCTCGGCCAGCTCGCCGGTCTGGCAGCCGGCGAGAACGGAAAGGAGCAGGGCCATGTAAAATGGCTTCCTGAGTTCCACGGGCATCACCATGTTGATCCTAACCTCATACGCACTCGACAAGACCGCGATTGAAGGCGCTCCTCAGTGCCATGTGGACGGTTTCCTCCATCGCGACATACACAACTACGCATTGCCCAGCCAATGGCACGTTGCGCGGTAATGAGACTTTATCACCGACAGCGCAGCCACATCAGACATTGGCCTGATGTGGCGTGCTGGTTGCGTCATCATAGAGGATATGAACGGTGTTTAGTGCGGAATTGAAACCGTTGAGAATGGCGACGGTCTGATAGTTGTCGCCGTTCCCGTTGGTATCCACCTGAACAAGTGCGTCGCTACCGGACTGCACCACCTGCACATAGCCGGAGGCATGCGGGTCCGTGACGCCCGCCAATCCATTCAGGAGCGACGTGAGGTCCACCGTATCCTCGTTTGCATGATAGTCCGTGATGATGTCGTCGATGCCGATGGCGAGCGTGTCCGCACTGATGACGAACGTGTCGTCGCCGGTGTCGCCCGTCATGTGGTCAGAACCTGAGCCACCGTCGAGAAGATTATCCCCAGAATCTCCAACAAGTGTATCGTCCCCAAGGCCTCCAAGTATGCCTTCTATCCCAGAGTAGATGTCACCGGCGGCTGTTCCTCCGGAACCGTGCCCAGTGAGAAGATTCACGGTAACTCCAGTCGTGTCATCGCGGTAGTCCACGATGTCATAGCCGCTTCCTCCGGTTATCGTATCGGCCAAATTGCTCGTGGCAATTACATCTTCATCCGCACCACCGTTAAGCATGTAACTTGTCGATGTGGCCGCAACCTGGTGGACCGCAATAGATGAAGTCGAGCTCAAATCGCCGTCACCGTCTCTCGCGACGATATCGAAAGTCAAATTCTGATCCTGAGGAAGAATGGTGATGTGTTCTGTAATCGTATCAATACGTATCCCGTTGCCGCTGCCTCCAGAAGCACTTAGCTGGATGACGTTGAAAGAAGACAGGATGCTTGGATCAATTGTATAGGTGCCGGCGGCGCCAACGGAGAATGACCCGGATTCGGTTTGTCCGGTAAGCGAGTTGGTTGCCGTCCAGTTGATTGTAACTGCGCTGCCATTTAGCTGCCCGACGGTCAACGTCAGACTGCTGAGATACTCGGGATCCGATGTGGGACTGTCATTGGTCCCAAAGTTCCCTGTATGGTGAAACTCCATGTTCAAAGTTTCGCCATCACCAAGAAACTGGTTGTTGACACCAAAGCCTGGTCCGGACGCATTCACCGTCGCGCCAGCACTTGGTCCCGCAGTCAACTCAATGCGGCCATCACTGGTTTCCCTGAAGTGCGTATTGCCTGGTGCCAGGTCAGAAACAGTTACAGTGCGGTCCTGCGATGCTTCTGGGGTGATCAGATTGAAGGTGTAGGTGCCGTCTGCACTTACTGTGAGTTTGAAGATGTCGGTGCCCGTTGATGTTTCAGCCAGAAACTCCGTTACGCCTCCTCCGAGATCCGTTTCCGTGAACGTTACTCCATTCAGAGTTGGCCCCGTATAATGGATGTCGAATGTATTGCCATGATTGTAGCCGTCGGCACCGAAGTTGACATCGAAAAAGCCGTTGGCTGTTCCCGTCTGGTTGGGGATCACAGCTGACATGAATGCGCCGAGCGTCGGTACGTCATCGACGATGTTGACTGTTATGGTGCCTGTCGTCGTGTTGCCGTTTGCATCGGTGACGGAATAGGTGAAGCTCTCGGCGGTTTCCGTGTTGTTGGCGTTGTTGGCGTCCGGCGTGGTGTCGAATGGCTTGGTGAGGGTGTAGACGTATGAGCCGTCGCTGTTGATCTGGATGGTTCCGTACGAACCGGTTGGCGATCCGACGAGAGCATAGGTCAGCGTGCCGAAGCCGCCGGTGGCATTGAGCTGGTTGGAGGCGTCGGTCTCGCCGGTGCCGGCCGGAATGGAGCCTGTGACGGTGCCGGCTGCGAGGTCCGCGCCGTCCTTACTGGTGTCGAGTGCCGCTTCATAGACCGTGACGTCGCTGTCTGCCGGAGCGGCCAGGTTTGCGTCTGCGAGGTTTATGGTGAGCGTCGTGGTCGACAGGTCTCCGTCACCGTCGACGACGGTGTAGACGAAGACATCCTGCTGGGCACCGGAGATGGCGTTTGCGGTCGAATGGTAGACATAGGAGCCGTCGGCCTGAAGGGTCAGCGTGCCATAGAGGCCATTGATGACGGTGTTGATGCCGGAGGTGACGGCCGATGTGGTGTCGGCGCCGGCTGCGCGCACGCCGGCCACGACCGCACCGTCTGCGCCGGCGATGTCATTGGCTAGGACGCCGGAAGCCGCATTGACGGTGAGGCTCGCACCTTCATTGACGGAGCCGCTGTCGATAACGGCCGTCGGCACATCGTCGACGATGTTGATGACGAGGTTGCCTGCTGCGGTGTGGTCACCGTCTGCATCCTCGATGTCGATGGCGAATGTGGCGTTGGTGCTGTCGCCGGATGTGTTGTCGATAAGGGTGTAGGAATAGATGATGGAGCCGGCGCCGGTGTTGGCGTCATAGGTGTAGCGGGCGGTGAGGGTTCCGGTTGAGCCGTCGGCGAAGACCTGGTCGGAGGTGGTCAGGGCGTGGCCGCCGAGGGATACGGCGGTGATGCCGTCCTTGGAGGTGAAGGCGATGGAGCCGGAGGTGGTCTCGGAGGTGGCGGATGCGTTTGAGCCCTGGGGTTCGCCGCTGCGAGCCGGCAGGGCGGCTTCATAGACGATGGCGCCAGCTGCGCCCGGGGCCGGGACGGTGTTGATTGTGGGTGTGGCGTCGTCGATGGAGACGGTCAGCGTGGTGTGCGAGTAGTCGCCGTCGCCGTCCTTGATGGTGTAGGTGAAGACGTCGCTGACGCCGCCCTTGGAGCCTGCATCGCGGACATAGCTGTAGGAGCCGTCGGCGTTGATGGTGAGCTTGCCGTAGTCGCCCTGGATTGCGGCGCCGACGGTTGCGGCCTGCCCGGATGTGGCATCGTCGCGATTGCTGCCGGTGTCGGTGCTGGCGACGCCGACGACGGTTGCGCCGTCGGCGCCCTGGACGTCTGCGGTGCCGTCGCTCGTATTGCTGTCGTTGCCGGAGGCGATGTCGACGCCGGTCAGGACATTGCCGGTGGCCGGGCCGAAGGTTCCGGAGGCGATGGTGTCGGTATCGGCATTGGCCGTGGACGCATCGTCGACGATGTTGATGACGAGGTTGCCTGCTGCGGTGTGGTCACCGTCTGCATCCTCGATGTCGATGGCGAATGTGGCGTTGGTGCTGTCGCCGGATGTGTTGTCGATAAGGGTGTAGGAATAGATGATGGAACCGGCGCCGGTGTTGGCGTCATAGGTGTAGCGGGCGGTGAGGGTTCCGGTTGAGCCGTCGGCGAAGACCTGGTCGGAGGTGGTCAGGGCGTGGCCGCCGAGGGATACGGCGGTGATGCCGTCCTTGGAGGTGAAGGCGACGGAGCCTGAGGTGGTCTCGGAGGTGGCGGATGCGTTTGAGCCCTGGGGTTCGCCGCTGCGAGCCGGCAGGGCGGCTTCATAGACGATGGCGCCCTCCGCGCCCGGGGCCGGGACGGTGTTGATTGTGGGTGTGGCGTCGTCGATGGAGACGGTCAGCGTGGTGTGCGAGTAGTCGCCGTCGCCGTCCTTGATGGTGTAGGTGAAGACGTCGCTGACGCCGCCCTTGGAGCCTGCATCGCGGACATAGCTGTAGGAGCCGTCGGCGTTGATGGTGAGCTTGCCGTAGTCGCCCTGGATTGCGGCGCCGACGGTTGCGGCCTGCCCGGATGTGGCATCGTCGAGATTGCTGCCGGTGTCGGTGCTGGCGACGCCGACGACGGTTGCGCCATCGGCGCCCTGGACGTCTGCGGTGCCGTCGCTCGTGTTGCTGTCGTTGCCGGAGGCGATGTCGACGCCGGTCAGGACATTGCCGGTGGCCGGGCCGAAGGTTCCGGAGGCGATGGTGTCGGTATCGGCATTGGCCGTGGACACATCGTCGACGATGTTGATGACGAGGTTGCCTGCTGCGGTGTGGTCACCGTCTGCATCCTCGATGTCGATGGCGAATGTGGCGTTGGTGCTGTCGCCGGATGTGTTGTCGATAAGGGTGTAGGAATAGATGATGGAGCCGGCGCCGGTGTTGGCGTCATAGGTGTAGCGGGCGGTGAGGGTTCCGGTTGAGCCGTCGGCGAAGACCTGGTCGGAGGTGGTCAGGGCGTGGCCGCCGAGGGATACGGCGGTGATGCCGTCCTTGGAGGTGAAGGCGATGGAGCCGGAGGTGGTCTCGGAGGTGGCGGATGCGTTTGAGCCCTGGGGTTCGCCGCTGCGAGCCGGCAGGGCGGCTTCATAGACGATGGCGCCAGCTGCGCCCGGGGCCGGGACGGTGTTGATTGTGGGTGTGGCGTCGTCGATGGAGACGGTCAGCGTGGTGTGCGAGTAGTCGCCGTCGCCGTCCTTGATGGTGTAGGTGAAGACGTCGCTGACGCCGCCCTTGGAGCCTGCATCGCGGACATAGCTGTAGGAGCCGTCGGCGTTGATTGTGAGCTTGCCGTAGAGGCCCTGGATTGCGGCGCCGACGGTTGCGGCCTGCCCGGATGTGGCATCGTCGAGATTGCTGCCGGTGTCGGTGCTGGCGACGCCGACGACGGTTGCGCCATCGGCGCCCTGGACGTCTGCGGTGCCGTCGCTCGTATTGCTGTCGTTGCCGGAGGCGATGTCGACGCCGGTCAGGACATTGCCGGTGGCCGGGCCGAAGGTTCCGGAGGCGATGGTGTCGGTATCGGCATTGGCCGTGGACACATCGTCGACGATGTTGATGACGAGGTTGCCTGCTGCGGTGTGGTCACCGTCTGCATCCTCGATGTCGATGGCGAATGTGGCGTTGGTGCTGTCGCCGGATGTGTTGTCGATAAGGGTGTAGGAATAGATGATGGAGCCGGCGCCGGTGTTGGCGTCATAGGTGTAGCGGGCGGTGAGGGTTCCGGTTGAGCCGTCGGCGAAGACCTGGTCGGAGGTGGTCAGGGCGTGGCCGCCGAGGGATACGGCGGTGATGCCGTCCTTGGAGGTGAAGGCGATGGAGCCGGAGGTGGTCTCGGAGGTGGCGGATGCGTTTGAGCCCTGGGGTTCGCCGCTGCGAGCCGGCAGGGCGGCTTCATAGACGATGGCGCCAGCTGCGCCCGGGGCCGGGACGGTGTTGATTGTGGGTGTGGCGTCGTCGATGGAGACGGTCAGCGTGGTGTGCGAGTAGTCGCCGTCGCCGTCCTTGATGGTGTAGGTGAAGACGTCGCTGACGCCGCCCTTGGAGCCTGCATCGCGGACATAGCTGTAGGAGCCGTCGGCGTTGATTGTGAGCTTGCCGTAGAGGCCCTGGATTGCGGCGCCGACGGTTGCGGCCTGCCCGGATGTGGCATCGTCGAGATTGCTGCCGGTGTCGGTGCTGGCGACGCCGACGACGGTTGCGCCATCGGCGCCCTGGACGTCTGCGGTGCCGTCGCTCGTGTTGCTGTCGTTGCCGGAGGCGATGTCGACGCCGGTCAGGACATTGCCGGTGGCCGGGCCGAAGGTTCCGGAGGCGATGGTGTCGGTATCGGCATTGGCCGTGGACGCATCGTCGACGATGTTGATGACGAGGTTGCCTGCTGCGGTGTGGTCACCGTCTGCATCCTCGATGTCGATGGCGAATGTGGCGTTGGTGCTGTCGCCGGATGTGTTGTCGATAAGGGTGTAGGAATAGATGATGGAGCCGGCGCCGGTGTTGGCGTCATAGGTGTAGCGGGCGGTGAGGGTTCCGGTTGAGCCGTCGGCGAAGACCTGGTCGGAGGTGGTCAGGGCGTGGCCGCCGAGGGATACGGCGGTGATGCCGTCCTTGGAGGTGAAGGCGATGGAGCCGGAGGTGGTCTCGGAGGTGGCGGATGCGTTTGAGCCCTGGGGTTCGCCGCTGCGAGCCGGCAGGGCGGCTTCATAGACGATGGCGCCAGCTGCGCCCGGGGCCGGGACGGTGTTGATTGTGGGTGTGGCGTCGTCGATGGAGACGGTCAGCGTGGTGTGCGAGTAGTCGCCGTCGCCGTCCTTGATGGTGTAGGTGAAGACGTCGCTGACGCCGCCCTTGGAGCCTGCATCGCGGACATAGCTGTAGGAGCCGTCGGCGTTGATGGTGAGCTTGCCGTAGTCGCCCTGGATTGCGGCGCCGACGGTTGCGGCCTGCCCGGATGTGGCATCGTCGAGATTGCTGCCGGTGTCGGTGCTGGCGACGCCGACGACGGTTGCGCCATCGGCGCCCTGGACGTCTGCGGTGCCGTCGCTCGTGTTGCTGTCGTTGCCGGAGGCGATGTCGACGCCGGTCAGGACATTGCCGGTGGCCGGGCCGAAGGTTCCGGAGGCGATGGTGTCGGTATCGGCATTGGCCGTGGACACATCGTCGACGATGTTGATGACGAGGTTGCCTGCTGCGGTGTGGTCACCGTCTGCATCCTCGATGTCGATGGCGAATGTGGCGTTGGTGCTGTCGCCGGATGTGTTGTCGATAAGGGTGTAGGAATAGATGATGGAGCCGGCGCCGGTGTTGGCGTCATAGGTGTAGCGGGCGGTGAGGGTTCCGGTTGAGCCGTCGGCGAAGACCTGGTCGGAGGTGGTCAGGGCGTGGCCGCCGAGGGATACGGCGGTGATGCCGTCCTTGGAGGTGAAGGCGATGGAGCCGGAGGTGGTCTCGGAGGTGGCGGATGCGTTTGAGCCCTGGGGTTCGCCGCTGCGAGCCGGCAGGGCGGCTTCATAGACGATGGCGCCAGCTGCGCCCGGGGCCGGGACGGTGTTGATTGTGGGTGTGGCGTCGTCGATGGAGACGGTCAGCGTGGTGTGCGAGTAGTCGCCGTCGCCGTCCTTGATGGTGTAGGTGAAGACGTCGCTGACGCCGCCCTTGGAGCCTGCATCGCGGACATAGCTGTAGGAGCCGTCGGCGTTGATTGTGAGCTTGCCGTAGAGGCCCTGGATTGCGGCGCCGACGGTTGCGGCCTGCCCGGATGTGGCATCGTCGAGATTGCTGCCGGTGTCGGTGCTGGCGACGCCGACGACGGTTGCGCCATCGGCGCCCTGGACGTCTGCGGTGCCGTCGCTCGTGTTGCTGTCGTTGCCGGAGGCGATGTCGACGCCGGTCAGGACATTGCCGGTGGCCGGGCCGAAGGTTCCGGAGGCGATGGTGTCGGTATCGGCATTGGCCGTGGACGCATCGTCGACGATGTTGATGACGAGGTTGCCTGCTGCGGTGTGGTCACCGTCTGCATCCTCGATGTCGATGGCGAATGTGGCGTTGGTGCTGTCGCCGGATGTGTTGTCGATAAGGGTGTAGGAATAGATGATGGAGCCGGCGCCGGTGTTGGCGTCATAGGTGTAGCGGGCGGTGAGGGTTCCGGTTGAGCCGTCGGCGAAGACCTGGTCGGAGGTGGTCAGGGCGTGGCCGCCGAGGGATACGGCGGTGATGCCGTCCTTGGAGGTGAAGGCGATGGAGCCGGAGGTGGTCTCGGAGGTGGCGGATGCGTTTGAGCCCTGGGGTTCGCCGCTGCGAGCCGGCAGGGCGGCTTCATAGACGATGGCGCCAGCTGCGCCCGGGGCCGGGACGGTGTTGATTGTGGGTGTGGCGTCGTCGATGGAGACGGTCAGCGTGGTGTGCGAGTAGTCGCCGTCGCCGTCCTTGATGGTGTAGGTGAAGACGTCGCTGACGCCGCCCTTGGAGCCTGCATCGCGGACATAGCTGTAGGAGCCGTCGGCGTTGATGGTGAGCTTGCCGTAGTCGCCCTGGATTGCGGCGCCGACGGTTGCGGCCTGCCCGGATGTGGCATCGTCGCGATTGCTGCCGGTGTCGGTGCTGGCGACGCCGACGACGGTTGCGCCGTCGGCGCCCTGGACGTCTGCGGTGCCGTCGCTCGTATTGCTGTCGTTGCCGGAGGCGATGTCGACGCCGGTCAGGACATTGCCGGTGGCCGGGCCGAAGGTTCCGGAGGCGATGGTGTCGGTATCGGCATTGGCCGTGGACACATCGTCGACGATGTTGATGACGAGGTTGCCGGTCGCCGTATCGCCCTGGGGATCCAGCACCGATATGTCGAGGGAGACGGTTGTGTCATCGCCGGAGGTGTTGTCCGTCAGCGTGAAAGTGTAGACGATCGTTCCGATGCCAGTCGCTGGATCGTAGGTGTAGCGGGCAACGAGGTCGCCGGTCGCATCGGAGAAGGTTTGGTCGGCCGTGGTCAGAATATGACCGCCCAGCGAGACGACAGAAACGCCGTCGGCGGAGGTGAACTGGATCGCGCCGGTCGTCTTCTCGGAATTGGAGGGCTCGTCGGATCCCTGCGGCTCGCTGTTGCGGGCAGGCAGGCCGGCTTCGAAGACAATGGCGCCGTCGTCCTTCCCCTGGGGGATGCTGTCGATGGTCGGCAGCGAGTTCGGAGTGGACTGCTGTTCCGCCGGCGGGGTGATGATGTCTTCGGTTGGGGCACCGAACTGCAGTTCGGTCGCGCCCAGCAGATCGATGACGGGGCCGGCGGAGCCGATGTCGGCGGAAACATCCGAGCTGTCGCCACCCGAGCTCTGTGTGTTGTTGGCGACGGCCACGGTGCCGTCGGGGCCGGCGGCGACGTTGATGCCGTTGGCCTGCAGGGCTGCGACCAGCGTTTGGGGGGTGATTTCGACATTGCCGATGAGGAAGGTCGGGATGTTTTGCGAACCCTTCTCGATGATGATCTCGGAACCGTCGGGCTGAACGAGGACGAGGTTGTCGCCCTTGACCACGATGTTGTCGATCGAAACGCCGGCCGGCAGCTGGACCTGGTTCTCGGCATTGGCGGTGACAGTGGTCGGCTGGCCGGGCGTGGGAAGCAACGGCTGTTCTGGCTGGGGCTGCTGCGCGGCATTTCCGGTCGCGGGGTCGACAAAGGTCGGCTCGGCATTCTGCGCCACTCGCACGGTGCGGTTCGAATGCTCGGCGGCGCTGTCCGCGCTGCCCGTGTTGTTTTGAGCCGACGTTTCCGTATTGACGCGATCCAGCATGGTCTTCTCCCGTTCGTTAGGGATTTGTAAACCACGCCAGTTTTTACTTATCAATTCGAATTTTACTTATTCATATTAAGTATATATATCCAGTTATGCTATTTAATGTTATTTTTACCGATGGTTAATTGCTGTATATATCTAAATATATACGCCCGGAATTTCCGACGTTAACGATCGTCGGGCGTGTTCTTCACTTTTGGCTTCGGTCGCCCCATGGCTCGATCGAATTTCCAGCGCCTATAGGGTTCGAGCTGCTGTTTCCCGTTTCGCGGCGGGACGGGCAGCTTGGCGGCCGTTTGCCCCTTCAAACGACGGGCGCCTCAGGTTGCGGTTTCTCATAAAATTTTAGCTGATAAATTATGCAAATATAAGTCAAGTATATTCACCGAGTATTTCTCCCCCGTTGCTATTCTTATTTGCAAGAACGGGGAAATATTCGATGATCAAGAACAAGAAGAAACCAATCCTTCTTCAAGCAGCCGCTCTGGCCGGGGTGATGGCGCTTGCCGGTCCCGCCAAGGCAATCGAGCTGCCGGTTCTCAACGCCTCTTCCAGCCTTGTCATGGCTGCCAACAGTCTTGTGTTCCAGATCAGCTCTTTGCCGATCATGGCATCGGTGATCAGCAACATGGCCGGTCGGTTGTCGACGGATATTCTGGGCAAATCCATGCCCCAGAGGCAAGTGCCGCAGACGTCCGAGGCGACGGCGGTGTTCGCGTCGGTTCCGATCAGCTTCAATCGTCTGCCGGCTTCCGACAGCTGGAAGAAGGTAAGACCGTATCTTGATCTGCATGCGTCTGCCGCCTGCGGGCAGAAGTCCGGTTGCGCCAGCCGCGAACAGCAGCTGGAGCGGATCGTTTCGACCGCCAAGAGCATGCCTTTTGCCGACCGGCTTTCGGCCGTCAACCGCGCGGTCAACGGCATGATCGCATACACGTCGGACAAGGCGCTCTACGGCAAGCGCGACTATTGGGCGAAGCCGTCCGAAACACTGCAGCTCGGCAAGGGCGATTGCGAGGATTTCGCCCTGTTGAAGATGACGGCGCTGAAGGCCATGGGCGTTCCGGAGAAGAGCATGTCCATCGTCGTCCTGAAGATCACCAACCGGAACATTTTCCATGCCGTGCTGGCGGTTTCGACCAGCCAGGGTCACTATATTCTCGACAACCTGCGCACCAACGTCGCCATGGACACCAGCTATTCCAACTATGTGCCGCTCTATTCGATGAGCGCCGACCGGTCGTGGATCCATGGCTTTGCCAAGGGGAGCGCCAATGTGGCCGCACAGGGCATGGCTCTGGAAGGCAGCCTGCCGGGCTGATCCCGGCGGGAGTCCCCTGGCGTCCGTCAGTTCAGAATAAAGCCGATGATGGCGCCCTGACCCGAAGGGTCGGCAAGTACCGTGTTGACGCGTCCCTTGACCACACGATCCTGCATGGCGATGGCATAGGTGGTGGATACCGGGCTTCGCGGTGACGCCTTCAACTGCGTCATCAGCGTTTCGAGCGGTGTTTCGAGCTGCAACTTCATGCTTGCCGAGAGGGATTCCGATGCGACGTGCGACAAGCGTGCCTGCAGCAATGTCAGGAACGCGGCGTTATAGGTTATGATCCGCTTGTTGCCCGAGATGGCGAAAGATGCTGTCGGGCTCGCGGCCACCAGGCCGATGATCAGGTCGGATGCGCCCGGCCTAAGCTTGTGGTGCTTGCGAATATCCTCGAGGATGCCGAGGCGAATGGCGGCTGTCAGGTTGCCGAGATTGACGTAGCGCTCTGCGTATTCGCCGATGATTGCATTCGCCCGCTTGCCTTCGTGCGCGGCGATCTCGGCAAGAGCATTCCAGAAGCCGTCCTCAAGGCGCACGCCGCGTCTTGTTCCGCCGAGGGATATCACTCGAAATCTCAGGTTGTCGGTATTGTCTTCCACAGTCAAAGGTCTCAACGCTCCCTCATCGCTTCCCTTTGAGCCTTGATAAGGGGCTTCAACAGATAGGCTAATACGGTTTTCTTGCCGGTGACGATGTCAGCGGTCGCAATCATGCCAGGTGAAATGGGGTAGGATTTTCCGTCTTTCGTCAGGGCGGCGGTGTCGGTGCCGATGCGCACAAGGTAATAGCTTTCGCCCTTCTGCTGATCGACGATGCTATCGGCCGAAACGGTCTGGACCGTTCCCTGCAGGCCGCCATAGATGGTGAAGTCATAGGCGGATATCTTGATCGTCGCCGACTGCCCGGGGCGCACGAAGGCCACGTCCGAAGGCGAGAGGCGGGCTTCCACCAGGAGCTTGTCGGAGGTCGGCACGATGCCCGCGACGACCGCGCCGGCGTTGACATAGGCGCCGACCGTGTTGACGTCCAACGTGTTGATGATGCCGTCGACGGGCGAGCGGATGTCGGTGTTCGTCACCCGGCTTTCGGCGCCCTTGATCGTCTGCTTGAGCACGGAAAGCTGGGACAGCGCCTCCGTCTTCGTGGCCAGCGCTTCCTGCTGCGCCTGCAGTTTCAGTTCGTTCAGCTGAAGCTTCGCCTCATTGCCGGCCGCCTGCACGCGATCGACCGTTTCCTTGAGCTGCTTGATCTGACCTTGCGTGTCGGCAATTTCCTTGCGGATCTTCAGGAGGTCGGTCTGGGCGGCGAGCTTGCGCTGCACGAGGGGCCCGAGAAGGGTTTCCTCCTGCTGAGAGATCTTGAGGCTTTCCTGCAGTCGGGAGATGTTCTCCCGGGCTTCCGAGAGTTCCTTCACGCGCTGTTGCAGGCGCTCCTTCAGCACGTCCATCTGGTTGTAGAAATTGTCAGCCCGTGCCTTCAGCAGGCTTGCTTCATTCAGGCAAACCTCGGGGGCAATGCTGGCAACGTCCTGAGGGCAGGCGTAGGTGGTGTCGAAATTGCCGCTCTGCTCTATGTCGAGCCTGGCGATCTGGGCGCTGAGCGAGCGGGCCTTGGCTTCGGCCTCACCCAGCGAGGAGGCCGTCATGGTGTCGTCCAGCCGCAGCAGCATATCGCCCTTCTTCACGGTCTGGCCGACCTGCACCAGAATGTCCTGCACGATGCCCGGTTCGCTGGACTGGATGATTTGCGTCTTGGAAACGGGAATGACACGGCCGGTTCCGCGGGCGATCTCTTCCAGTTGCGCGCTGGATGCCCATACCAGGAAGGCGGCAATCAGGCCGCAGATGAGGTAAAGCGTCGCCCGGATTTCCGGCGCCTGCCTTTCCTTGGCGATGATCGGTCTGCTCTTGCGTCGCGCAAATCGCTTAGCCCCCGCCATGGCACGTCACTCCTGAACCGGAACGGGCGCGCCGCCGTTTGCGGTGGCCCCCTTGAGGAACTCGATGACCTTGGCCTTCGGGCCGTCGGCCATGACGCGGCCCTGATCGAGGACGATCAGCCTGTCGACGAGGTTCAGCATGCTGTAGCGATGGGTGGAGATGAGAATGGTCGTCTCGCGCGGAAAGCAGGTCGACAGACGATCGATGAGCTCCTTCTCGCTTGCCAGGTCCATGGCGCCGGAAGGCTCGTCGAGGAATATGATTTTCGGCTTGCGTAAGAGAATGCGGGCAATGGCGATCGACTGCCGCTGGCCGCCGGACAGCAGGCTGCCGCGCTCACCGACCGGCATGTCATAACCGGCGGGGTGGCGCGAGACGAAGCGTTCGACGCCGGCATTGCGGGCGGCCTCGATGATCTCCTCGTCGGTCGCCTGCGGCGCGGACATCAAGAGGTTTTCCTTCACCGTGCCGGCAAACAGGTCGGAGTTCTGGGAAACGAAGGCGATGGCGGTGCGGACGGCGGCGGGATGATACTGGCGGATGTCGACGCCGTCGATCAGCACCCGGCCGTTGCTTGCCGAATAAAGTCCGGAAACCATGCGGCCCATCGTCGTCTTGCCGGATCCGATGCGGCCGATGATGCCGACCTTCTCGCCCGGCCGCACCTCGATGTTGACGCCGGCGAGAACCTGGTTGTCGGTGCCGGGGTAGGTGAAGTCGACCTGGCGGAAGGCGACGGCGCCCGAGGTGACGTCGCGGTTCACAAAGCTCGCGGAGGCCGGCCGGTCCTCCTCCTGGGACATGATGCCGTCGACGATCCGCAATGAGAGCATCGCCTGGCGGAAGCGGGCGATCGTCAGAGCCAGCTGGCTCAGGGGTGCCACTGCGCGCGACGATAGCATGGAGGCGGCCACGATCGCGCCGGAGGTGATGTTGCCTGCCGAAAACTCGTAGAAGCCGCCGACAATGATCGCCACATAGGCGACCTGCTGGATGAACTGGGTGACGTTGGCGGTCCAGGCGGACAACCGCTTGATGTTTTCCCCGGTGCGCGATGCGTTGCTGGACAACTGGCTCCAGCGGCGCAGCAGCGGCACTTCGGCCGTCAGCAGCTTGACCGTTTCCAGGCTTGCGATCGTCTCGACCAGCAGGGACTGCTTGAGGGAGCCCTCGTTCAGTGAGGTGGCGATCACCCGGTTCATCCGCAGTTGCGCGTAATAGCCGATCATGACGACGAGCACGAACGCGATCAGCGGAATGACGGCGACCCAGCCGGTGATGACATAGATGATGCCAATGAAGAGGAAGACGAAGACGCAGTCGATGGCGACGCTGATGGTGTTGGACGTGAAGAACTCGCGTGCGAATTCATACTGCGACACCCGGTTGGCATATTCGCCGGTGGACATCGCCGTCGACTTTAGACTGGTGTTCAGGATCTTCTCGTAGAGCATGTAGGACAGGCGGAGGTCCGCCTTGCGTCCGGCAAAGTCGATGATCGATGCCCGGAGCGTGCGCAGCGTGAAATCGAACAGCGACGCGCCGGCCACACCGATGGCCAGAACCCAGAGCGTCGTCGCCGCCTTGTTCGGCAGTACGCGGTCGTAAATGTTCATCGCGAAAAGCGGAGTGGCGAGCGCCAGGAGATTGATGAACAGCGTTGCCAGCGCGACTTCCACATAGGAGCGCATGAAAGGTTTCAGCGTGGAGCGCAGCCAATGCTGCTTTTCCACTTCGGCGGCAACGCCGGAAATGCCGTCTTCCGAGGCATTGCTGTAGACCGGCTGGAAGGAAAAAGCTGTCAATGGGGCGCGCTTCAGCATCTTTGTGGCATCGGACAGCATATCGGGGCCGGGAACCGGCCTGTATTCGAAAGCAACTGTTCCGTTGGGGCGTTCTTCCAGAAGGGCGGCGGAAGTTCCATCCCGATATATTATGAGCAGGGGCAGATCGAAGGCGTGGCGGGCAAAGGCTTCCGGCTTGATTTCCCTGACCTCGAGCCCGAGCCTGCTCGCCAGCCGCTCTACCTCTTCGAATGTCGGCTGGACGGCGTCAAAGGGAACGCCGGAGAAAAGCACAGCATCGGACGTCGGCTTGCTGTAAAAGCCGGCGACACTGCGAAATGAATCCCTGAACGTCGTTGCCCCATTTAAAGCTTGCAGATCAGGTACTTCCCCGGCAACGGTCAATGGCACTCGCCCTTACACACTCAATTGCCGGAAGGCAGCAGAAGATCCATCGGAATGCCTGGATCCTGGCGGGACGGACGCCGGTTGTACTGCGGATTGTCGACGCTCCTCACCTTGAACGATCCGCGGGCATAGGCCTCGGCCTGGTTCGGCGGCGTGATCTGCATGGTGCGCAGCAGGCTGCCGGTGGCGGCGAGCAGACGATAGTCGGCGAAGATCGCCGCGTACTGGGCGGTCTTGGAAAGAATGTCGACGTTGTAGCGGGTGTTCTGCGCTCCGAGCACATCCAGGAGCGAACGCTGCCCGATGCTCATCTGTTCGCGGTAGCTGGAGACCAGCTGGGCATTTGACGAGGCCTGCTGGCTGAGGATGCCGGCCAGCTCCCTCTGCTTCATCCGGCTGTCCCAGGACACGCGGACCGCTTCCTCCACTTCCCGGTGCGTCTGGGTGAGTGCGAGGCGCTGCTCGCTTGCCCGACGGATCTGCTCCTGTTCGTTGGCGATGTCGATGCCGCCGCGATAGAGGTTCCAGCGGGCGACAAGACGGACCTGCGCGTCGCCGGTATGGCCGTCGCTGCCGTCGATGTCGTTGCCGGTCCGCAGGCGGCCTTCTGCGGAAATCTCCGGCAGGTAGTTGCTGCGTGCGCTGCGCACGTTGGCATCGGCCGCGTCGATGTCGGCATTGGCCACGCTGATGCGGGGATTGCCGCGACGCGCCAGATCGATGGCGGCGTCGAGGCTCTTCGGTAACGCGCCCGCGACCGGCTTCGGCATGCTCGGATTGGTGAGCTGCTGGCCGAGCAGGCGGTTGAGGCTGGCCTTGACCGTTTCAAGCGTCTCGGTTGCCTCCTGCAGTCGCGCCTGGGCGCCGAGAAGACGCTCGTTGGCCTGCTGGCGATCGGCGACCGTCAGCGTACCGCTTGAGATCAGCGAGCCGATATCCTTCAGGATACCTTGATGGAAGGCGATGTTCTTCTTGGATTCGGCGATGATCTGCGTCTGCAGCATGTATTCCAGATATTCACGCACGACCTGCAGGCCGATCGTCTCGCTGCGTTCTAGAACGCGGAAGGATGCGCTGTCGACGCGTGCGGCTTGAAGGTCGAGCCCGGCGCGGCGCTTGCCGCCGTCAAACAGCTTCTGCGTGACCACGAGGTCGACGCCGGACGGATAGAGGGCATTGTCGTCGAGTCCGATGCTGCGACGGCTAGGGCTGTCAAAACCACGGACGCCCACGGAGGCCTCCAGATCCACGCTAGGAAGGTAGAGGCCGCGCGCCTGGCGCAGCTCGAACTCCACCGCTTCGCGGTTTTCGAGTGCCTGCCCCACTTCCGGATTGGTCGTCACCGCGAGGGCCAACGCTTCATGAAGCGTCATTGCGCCTGCGCCATTTGCAGACAGAATCGTTCCTACGAGCAAGACTGCCCCCAGAACGGCCTTCAACTTAGAATTCATATCCCACCCCAATCAGCGCGAATACTTTAGACTTGGACCCGGTGTAGATTTTACAGTCATTCCTAATAAAATCCGTGCATAGGTCGTAATGCATTGCATCTTCGCACAATCAACTCTTGAACGTGAAGTATCACGATATCGCAACCTATCCAAGGAGATCATTTTTGGTATTTAAATTGTTAAGTGGCAAGTGTAGCATCATTGCCTCATTATATTTAGTTATATTATGACTTTTTAAATCAGATTTATATTTACTTATTAGTGTGCAAAGTTGCCCTTAATATATTCAAGATTGTATATATAGGTATATATTAATTCAGCCCTGATCAGCTTGCCAACTGAGGCTTTTGCCAGGGCCGGCGACAGCGGCAACGCGTCGATGCGCACGCAGATCCGGCGGCTTCGTCGTCGGCGCAGATGCGCCTGTGATCGGCAGGCTGGGAGCCCTGAGCGGATAGAGATGATCCGGAGACGCGGCGACTTCGTCGTCAACCCGCGCGTGGTTGCCGTTCATCGAAAGGTGAAGCCTGATTGTCAGGGCCACTGGTAGCGTCTCAACGCCATGATACTTGTGTCACCGCCGGCATGGAGGCTTTCCTCCATGCCGGCGGGGTGCTCTCATCTGTGTCGGCCGGGTGGGCGGACTACCAGATCTTGCGGATGAAGCTCAGCTGAAGGTAGTCGCCCTCGAACGCGTTTCGGCTGTAGACATCCGTCAGGTATTTGAGCGTCAGCGTCGAGCGGTATTCGGGCAAGTCGACCGACAGAATCGGACCGATCCGGATGGACTTGTGCCGCTGCCCGTCGGAGGCGGGCGTGGCCGGTGTGCCTTCGTCATCCTGGATCTGCCACTTGATATTGCCGGCGAGGCCGAACTGGAAGCGGCCGTAGCGCTCCGTCACCGCGAAATCCGCCGACAGATAGTCGCCGTCCCGGTAGGTGAAGCCGCCGGTTGAATCGTCACGCTCAAAGTTGTGATTGTAGAACAGGCGTGCGGAGAACTCCGTGGCATCGAGGAAGATCGGCTTCGTCCGGTAGGTGAATGCAATATTCGGTGAAAGCACCCAGTTGTTGAAACCCGGATAGCCGACAGACGTGTTTTCGAAGCTGCCAATCGGGATCGTGACGCCGAGGCCGACGCCGAGAGTGAAGCCGACCGGCATGGGCGGCACGAAATCCTCGGTGGGCGCGGGCTGTCCGGGTGCTCCCGGAGGCGGCCCTTCATACCAGCTCTTCGACCAGAAAAACACGTCCGAGTAGGCGTCATAGAAGCCGGTATGCTTGGCGCTGAGGTCGACCGGCAGCGTGTTCGTCACCGTCAGGTCGTGCCTGCCATAAGCGAAGATCAGCGAGGACGCCATCCGGCCGCCGAGCACCTCTTCCGGATAGACGTAGAGACCTCCGAGCTGCCCCATGAACGTCCGCTCCTCTGTGTCGGGGTACATGGCATCGCCATCCCCGTTGTTCAGCCGGTCGCGCCAGCTTCCCCAAAGGCCGCCGATGGCATAGAGGCCGGGTTCGGGCGGCAGTTCGGCCGCCCTGATGTCGGTCGTCGCGCCAGGCGTTACGGTCTGGTAAAATTCCGCGGCATTCGAGACGCCGCCCAGCAGCAGAAGCGTGAGTGCAGACAGAGACGTCAGTCTGCCGATTGATCGCTGGCTTTCCATTCAAAATCCCCCCTTTTTGGATGTTGATCAGTGCGTAGGTGTAATGGCCGCTCCGCGGGTCACCGGTTCACGCAAAGAGCGTCCGAATGCGGAACCCAAAAGAAAGGCGAGAGCGGCAAGTGCGGTCAGGACCGCGAACACGGCCATGGTCGCAACCATGCCACCGGCCAGGCTGGCGATGGCGCCGACAGTGAGCGGGCAAACGAACTGACCGATGAAGAACATCGAGGTCCAGATGCCCGAGGCGCGGCCACGATGACTGTCCGGCAACCTGCTCATGGTGAGTGCCAGCACCAGCGGCAGGGAGACCCCGCAGCCGATATTGTTGATGAACATGCCGATGATGCCGCCGGCAAGCGAAGGCTGGGTGTAGAGCGTGGCGTAGCCGATCGCCTGTGCCGCCAGGGCGCCCGTCAACAACACGCCGATCGGAGCCCTCGACTGAAAGCGGAAGAGCATGGCGCCGGCGACCACGCCGAGCGATCCGATTGCGCTCGCCAGACCCAGCACACCGGCCGCGGAGAAGCCGCGCTCGCTGAACACGAGGGAAATGTGAACCGGCGTGACGTAGAAGAGCAGGCCGCAGACCAGGGTGAGCGCAAGGCAGCTTGCGAAGCGGACGGTGAACAGGTGCTGCGAAGCCTCCTGCGCCGGCCGTTCGGCGGTCCTTTGCGGCGCAACGTGCTCGGCCTCGAAAATCAGCTTGAGGACCAGAGGAATGAACAGCGCCGTCCCGCCATAGATGAGGAAGGGCACGCGCCAGTCATATCCGCCGAGGAAGCCGGCGATGACGAAACAGACGGTTGCGACGAGTGAGGCCGAGCCGAACTGCACCGACAGCCAGTGTGCCCTGCGTTCTCCGGTGAAGTAGTCGCAGATCAGCGCCGTACTGGCCGTCATGACGCCCGCCTCGGCGATGCCGACCACCGCCCTCGTCAGGATGATGGCGTGCAGGCTGTCCAGCCAGAATGGCGCTATGCCGGCCAATGCGTAGAGCGCCAGGGCGGCCATCAGCAGGCGCTTGCGCCCGAGCCGGTCGGCGAGAAGCCCCGCCAGCGGCGCAAGCAATGCGACGAACAGCGCAGGGGTGACCAGTGCGACTGGCGCCAGCACCGAGGCATGCGGCACCGCCGAGAAATACTGGATCATGTGCGGCAATACCGGGGCGAACAAGGTCGACCCTATGGGCGCAAGCCACGCGACGGCCACAAGCAACAGCCCCTGAGGGGCGCCCGCTATACGATTTTGCATTTCGTCCTCCTCTACGGCACACGCCCTCGCACGACTGCAAGGCGCGCCGCCCATCTCCCAGATTGCGTATTCAGAAATTCGTCTCGGGCTGCGTGACCCGATGCCCCCGGTTGGGGGGCGGCATCGCTCTCCTCCAGCGATGCCGGCTCCTTATCGTTGGATCGAGATAAAGTGATCCGTGGTCAGTTCCTCGACGATCCACTTGCCGTTGAAGCGGCCGAGGCCGGAGTTCTTTTCGCCTCCAAACATCACGTGCGGATAGTCGTGGATGGTTATGTCGTTGATATGGGTCATGCCGGCTTCGATCTGCTGGGCAAAGGCAAGACCTCGCGCTTCGTCCCGGGTGAAAACCGCACTGGACAGGCCGAACTCGGTGTCGTTGGCAAAGGCCAGCGCCTCGGCCTCGTTGGCGGCGCGGATCAGCGGCGCAACGGGTCCGAAGATTTCATTGCGCGCGAAGTCAGAGTCGTTTGCCACGTCCGCAAAGACGTGCGGAGACACCACGCGGCCATCGATCGTACCGGAAACACATTCCCGGAAGCCGCTCTCTCGGGCGCGGGCAATGCTTGCGGCAACGCTCTTCAACTGGCTGTCGTTGCACAGCGGTCCGACCAAAGTGTCCGGTTCGTTCGGATCGCCGTATTTCACGGTCTTGGCGGCGGCGGTGAATGCTTCGACGAAGCGATCGTAGATCGCGGTGTCAATGATGATCCGGTTGGTGCTCATGCAGATCTGTCCCTGATGCATGAACCGGCCGATCAGTGCGGCGCCGACTGCCTTTTCCAGATCGGCGTCATCGAGGACCACCAGCGGCGCGTTGCCTCCGAGTTCGAGGCCGATGCGCTTGAGCAGCGACGATTCCCCTGCCACCTGGGCAATATGCCGTCCGACTGGCGTGGAGCCGGTGAAGGTGAGGACGCGCGGCACGGGATGGCGTGAAAAGGCGTCGCCGATCACGCTCGAGCTGCCGACGATAACGTTGAGCACGCCAGCCGGCAAGCCGGCCTCCTCGTAAATCTTGGCGAGGAGCAGGCCGCCCGTGACCGGAGTGTCGTTGGATGGCTTCAGCACGACCGCGTTGCCGAGGGCAAGCGCCGGCGCCACCGACCGGTTTGACAGGTGGAGCGGAAAGTTCCACGGGCTGATCACGCCGACGACGCCAACGGGCTTCTTGTAGACGCGTGCTTCCTTGCCGGGCTTGTCGACGGGGATGATGTGGCCCTGGGCCATGGCGGGCATGGTCGCGGCTTCCAGCATGCCGGCGCGCACGGCGCCCCATTCGATGCCGGCCTTGATGCGCGTGCTGCCCGATTCCCGAACGAGCCAGCCTATGATCTCTTCCTTGCGCATGTCGAGAATGGAAACCGCCTTGAAAAAGACGGCGGCACGCTCGGCCGGCAAGGTCTGCGCCCACTGCCGCTGCGCCGCTTTCGCGGCCTGGAAGGCAAGGTCCAGATCGACTAGGCTCGCCTGAGAGATCTCGGCGAGAACGGCGTCATTGTAAGGGTTGCGGTCGAGAGCCGTGGTGCCCTGGGTGCCGGCGACCCACCGGCCGGCGATATATTGTCCGGAAAATCCATCGTAGGACGACGGGAATAACGCGGATTGATCGATGCGCTGCTGCAAAGTGTATCCTCCTCTTGGCGATCAACAAGACGTCGCAGACGGCGCTGAGCGCTGCCGTGTTGAGTCTCGTTATGTAAAGAATTCGCCCCCTAGAGATACACTCCCACAAAAATGAAATTTATCAATATTAATTGTGATTTTCTTGCATAAGAAATATGTATAACCGTATTTATGCTATAGTTTACTTAAGTGAAAATGAGTTTATCTCCGAGTATTGGCAATACTCGGAGTTTTTGCTTGGCTTCAGTGTCGGCCGACGCGGGTCTGTTCGCCGCCGAGCCAGAGGGCTGGACGGTCGTCCCAGCGTCAGTTCGCTTGCAGCACGCTTCCCGGCACCCAGTTGCCGTGCAGGGACATGCGCAGCCGCATCGGCAGCTTGATCGTTGCAATCGGCCCTTCGTCCAAGTGCTGGGCGTCGAGTACCAAAAGGTCCGTAGACTGTTCGGCCAGGCGGTTGCAGAGGCCGATGACATAGCCTTCGCCTTCCGGAGAGTCGGCGCGCTTCGGTACGAAAATCGGCTCCTGGAAACAGGACTGGTCGTCGGCAAACCAGGTCTTCGTCTTGCCTGTCGCCACGTTGACGTGAGCGAGCAAGTTGAAGAACTGGAACGGCCGCGGTCCGATGCGGGTCTCGTCAAAAGGTCTGCTCGGGTCCATGGCGATGACGAAGCCATGCTGGTAATGCCGGCCCATGTAACGGTCGTCGCTTCGCGGGAATTCGCAGGCAAAGGCGGTGAGCGGCGTCATCGATAGCGTATTGCCGCGTGCGTTCATGTCGATGGTCAGCCGCATCAGGTTGGACGAGAGCGTTTCCGGCGGCGGCACTGTCCCGTCTGCCTGGGGGAAGAAGTAGAAGATGTTGCCGCTGGTGACGGGCATGTCGACATAGATGCGTCCGGCATCGTCGAAGGCGTTCAGCGTATGTCCCTGGAAGCCGTTGGGTGCCGTGAACCATCGCACGTCGCTGCCGTCGCCGTCGCGCCGGAGGACGCCAAACAGCTGGTCGAGGCCCGGCTGCCACTGAAAATGCTTTCCGCCGTTCTTCAGCCGCTCAAGGTCCACGGTCAGCGGCATGAGCGGAAAGATGACGTAGTTTTCTGTGACGGCGAAGTCGTGGATCATTGCCGCGTAGGGCGCGACAATCCATGTTTCGCGCTTCTTCCGGCCTCTTGCGTCGATCTCGTAATAGACGATGTCCGGTGTCGCATCGCCCTTGGCTTCGTATCCGAAACAGAGAAGGTCCCCGGTCGCCGGATCGAACTTCGGATGTGCCGTGAAGGTGGCGCTGGTCAGCTGACCATCGAAGTCCCAAAGGCCGATCGTTTCGAGCGTTACGGGATCGAGCGCGTAAGGCGCGCTGTCCTCCTTCAATGCCAGCAGCTTGCCGGCGTGGACGATCACGTTGGTATTGGCCGTGCTGTTGTTCAAATCGCGCACGGTCGGGTCATTGGTATACTGGTTGCGATAGGTGCCGTGGAGCGATGCGCGCGCTGCACGCTGCGCCTTCAGACGCTCGGTCATGACGTAACGACGCTGGAAGTCGACGTGCCCGCCCTGGAAACGGAAGGCGGAGATGGCGCCGTCGCCATTGAAGAATATGTCTTTGCCAAGCATCGGCGGATATTGCGGATCGGGAGCCACCTGGAAAAAGGTGCCGTCGATCTCGACCGGGATCTTTCCTTCCACCTCCAGATCATAGACCTGTCCTTCAAATCGGGCAGGCTTGTAGAGCGCGCCGGTGAATTCAGGTGCGCTGGGGAAAGGTCCAGTCATCGTATCTCCTCCTCATAACCGTACTAATGTGTACTATTATAGGTTTTGGCATATGTCAACTTAACAATACAGGTCGATACGGTTATAAGGCGCCATGCGAGTCAGAAGTCAGAAGAAGCGAAACGAAATCATCGCCATTGCCGGCGACCTTTTCCGCAGCCAGGGATATGGCACGGTGTCCATGGCGACGATCGCCGCCGCGGTCGGCGGCTCGAAAGGGACGCTGTACGGCTACTTCTCATCGAAGGAGGAATTGTTCGCGGCCTTCGTCGTCAATGCCGGCCTGCAGCGATGGGAAGAGTTCATCAGCTTTCCGGAAACGTCCGACGGCATCGAATCCAAGCTCAGGGCGCTCGGGAAGAACTATCTGCGCTTCGTGCTGTCGGATGAAATCATGTCGGTCAACCGGCTCGTCATCGCGGAAGCCACGCGCTTCCCCGAGCTCGGAGGCATCTTCTACGAGAACGGGCCGAAGAGCGTGATCGGTGTGATCGTCACCACTCTGAATGAGGCGGTCGAAGCTGGAGAACTGCAGCTTGACGATCCGGTGGCTGCGGCATGGCGATTCAAGGCACTCTGCGAAGCCCGCCTGTTCGAGCAATATCTATGGGCCACACGCAACAGCGTCACGGAAACCGAAATCCTCGAGAATGTCGGGCCTGCCTGCGCCATCTTTCTCGAAAGCTACGGTGCCGGAGATGGGGCGCGCGGCTAGCGGCCACGAACTCGGCGATCCGCGGCTTCCCTAGGTCACCGAGGTCATCCGGCGTGCCGCCCCATGCGTTGCGGGCGCGTGGGAATGATCTCCCCGCCACGTGCGTCACATCCCGGCTTCGGTCGCGCCTCATTGGCGATCGAGGCGCAATCCGTCTTCGCCGAAATAGCGGCGCTTCTCCTGCGCGACGACCAGCCGGATGCTTTCGCCGCCCTTGTAGTCGGGGCCTTCGCGCTGTTCGGCGACAAATGGCTGACCGTCGGAGAGGTTGCAGTAGAGATAGCGCGTTCCGCCGAGATACTCGCTGAAGTCGACGGTGGCGGCCAGCCCTTCATCCCCGTCGTCGAGGACGGTGACATGCTCCGGGCGCATGCCGACGGTGACCATTGCCCCAGGTTTGCCCGGTAGACCGGCAAGCGGCGCTTCGATCGTCGTGCCGGCCAGCGATATCCCGCCGCCCTCCAGCCATTCTCCCTGGAGAAGATTGATCCGCGGCGAGCCGATGAAGCCGGCAACGAAGGTGTTGACGGGGTTCTCGTAGACTTCGCGCGGCGATCCGCTCTGTTCGATGCGACCGTCGCGCAGGATGACGATCTTGTCGGCGAGTGTCATCGCCTCCGTCTGATCGTGCGTGACGTAGATCATCGTATTGCCGAGCTCCTTGTGCAGCTTGGCGATCTCCACCCGCATCGACACTCGAAGCTCGGCGTCGAGGTTGGAGAGCGGCTCGTCGAACAGGAAGACGTCGGGTTCGCGCACGATCGCGCGGCCGATCGCCACGCGCTGGCGCTGGCCGCCTGACAGCTGGCCCGGCCGGCGATCCATGAGATGGTCGATCTTCAGGATTTCGGATGCCCGGCCGACGCGCGAGGCGATTTCCTCTGCGCCGGCATGCGCCATCTTCAGGCCGAAGGCGAGATTGTCGCGCACGGTCATATGTGGATAGAGCGCGTAGGACTGGAAGACCATGGCGATGCCCCGTTCCGACGGATCGAGATCGGTGACGTCACGGCCCTTGATGGCGATCTCGCCGTCGGTCACCTCTTCAAGGCCGGCGATCATCCTCAGCAGGGTGGATTTCCCGCAGCCGGACGGGCCGACGAAGACGACGAACTCGCCACCGGCGATATCGAGGTCGATCCCGTGGATCACCTCGACTGCCCCGAAGTTCTTGCGCACGTCGGTCAGCACGACGCCCGCACTTCCCGCAGACTGCCTCATGCCGCAGGGCCTCCAGTCGCTTGACGATCACCGGCCTGCAGCCAGACGAGCATGGCGCCGGGATCACGGTTGTCCCACAGATGATAGGGCACGAGCCGCAATCGTGCAGGAACGCGTTCCGCTGGGCCGCTGCGATAGAGCGCGGCTCCCCAGCCGTCGATATCCTCCTTCGCAACCTCGATGTCGACTGCGAAAGCGTCGCCCAGTTCCGCGATGCGTTGGCTGCCAACCTCGGATACCGCCGGCGAGACGACATAGGCGTTCAGATCGGCGCCGTTATCGACTTCCTCCGCGCAATAGACCAGCGGTCCGCGCATCAGCGCGACGCGGCCGGCATCCTGGCGCACCTTCGGATTGGCGTATTGCGGGCGGAGCGCCATCGGCAGGTCGAGAAGGATCCGGTCGCCCGAACTCCAGGTCCGGTCGAGCCGCGCGTATCCGTCCTTCAGGCAGGCGTTGATCTCGACCGTCTCGCCGTTGACCGAAAGGCGGGCGCCAGCAGCCCATTCCGGAATCCGCAGCGACATGACAAACCTCTGTGGCTCGGCAATATCGACCGTGATCGAGACGGCCCCCTCCCACGGATAGGCGGTTTCCTGGCGCAGTTCGACATCCTTGCCGGCCACCGTCAGCCGCGCGGTGTTCTGGCCGTAGAGGTGGACTGCCACCTCCTCGTCGGCGACGGCGTACATGTAGGAGCCGATCGACGCGACAAGGCGGGCGATGTTCGGCGGGCAGCACGGGCAATGGTGCCATTTCCAGCGGTGATGCTTGCCGGTGCTTTCCAGCGGGTTGTCATAGAAGAAGGTTTTGCCGTCGAGCGACAGTCCGGACAAGGCACCATTATAGAGGGCCTGTTCCATGATGTCGGCGAAGCGCCGGTTCGGGCCCCGGCCGAGCATGCGGCTTGCCCAGAAGACGAGCGCCACGGAAGCGCAGGTTTCCGCATAGGCGGTATCGTTCGGCAGGTCGTAATAGTCGGTGAAGCCTTCATTGCTTGCCGATGGTCCGATGCCGCCGGTGACATACATCTGCTTGGTGGTCACGTCGTCCCAGAGCGTTTCAAGCGCATCGGTCAGAGTGTCGTCCTCGTATTCGGTGGCGAGGTCGGCCATGCCGGAATACATGTACATGGCCCGGACCGCATGGCCGACGACCTTCTTCTGTTCGCGCACCGGCTGGTGCGACTGGCTGTATTCGTTGTTCTTCTGAATGTATTCGGCCGGGGCGCGGCCGTCGCGGATCGCCTCTTCAATGAAGAAGTTCGGCTCCTGCCCACGCTCGTCGATGAAGTACTTCGATAGATCCAGGTATTTGCGTTCGCCGGTCACCCGCGCCAGCTTGACGAGAGCGAGTTCGATTTCCTGGTGACCGCAATAGCCCGGGATCTGGCCCTCACCATGTCCGAAGACGGTGATCATGTAATCTGCAAAGCGGCACATGATGTCGAGGAGCTTGCGCTTTCCCGTCGCCTGATAATAGGCCACGGCCGCTTCGATCAGGTGGCCGGCGCAATAGAGTTCGTGGTGATCGCGCAGATTGGTCCACCGGCGGCCGGGCTGGATGCGTTGGAACCAGGCGTTCAGATAGCCGTCGCTGTCCTGCAGCCTTTCATACATGTCGATGATCTCGTCGGCCCTGGCTTCAAGCCCGGCATCGGGCTGGCGATACAGGGCATAGGCGATTGTCTCGATCGATTTCGCCAGGTCGCTGTCCCAGAACATCTGCGTTGTGCCGCCCCAGGGCTGGATTGGAATGATGACGCCGGGGCTCGGCTTGCGGACATCGATGGCGTCGAGCATTCCGGCTTCCACGCAGCGGTCGAGAAGGATACCGGCGGTCGCGTTGCAGATGGCATCCTGCCACTTGCCCCAGAAACCATCGACGCGGACGGCGGGCACGGCAGGCGGACGGAATTGCTTTTCCAGGTTCGGCATGATGCTTGTTTCCTTGTTTTACTTGACCGCACCGGCCATCAGGCCGCGCAGGTAATAGCGTTGCAGGAGAAGGAAGACGACGAGGCAGGGGACGATCATGACGACCACGCCCGCCTGTACGGCGCCCCAGTTGATCGCCCCCAATCGGCCGACCCTGACGGCGGTCATCAATACGGGGAGCGTATATTGCTCGTTGCTGGAAAGCAGAATGAGCGCCGCCAGGAACTCGTTCCAGGCGTTGAGGAAGGCGAAGATCGCTACGGTCGCAACGCCCGGCATGACCAGCGGCAACAGCACGCGCGTCAGCAGCCTGATATCGCGAGCCCCTTCGATGCGTGCCGCTTCCTCGATTTCCTTGGGCACCGCATCGAAGGCGTTGCGCATCATGAAGACCGAGAACGGCAGCTGCAGCGTCACATAGACGAGCACGAGGCCGACGAGCGAATTGCTGAGCCCGAGCTTGGCAAGGATGATGAAGAGCGGCGTCAGGATCGACTGGAACGGAATCATCAGCGTCGCGATCAGCAGGATGAACAGCACATTCTTGAAGGCGAAGCGGTAGCGCGAGAAGCCATATCCCGCCAGCACGCTGACGATCACCGTGAGAATGACGGTGGCAAGCGAGACGAGAAGCGAGTTCATCGTGTGCTGCCAGACGCCGGCGCCGAATGTGTCGAGCGCGCGATAGGCATCCAGCGAGAAGCCGTGCATCGGCCATGGCGGCAGCGGTGGCGTTCCGGCTTCCTGTCCGCGCCGGAACGAGGCGAGCAGGGCGATGGCGAACGGCGCGAAAAAGAAGAGGGAAACAATGATGCCCGTCGAATGAAAGATGACGTTGCCGAGACGTTTCCGGCGTGTCCTGAGGTCCTTTGCCGATGCCATTATTGCTCCTCCCCGACGCGCAGAAGCCAGAGCTGGAAGACGCTGATGGCGACGAGGATGACCAGCACGGCCATCGAAAGCGCCGCGCCGTATCCCAGGTGGAATGAGACGAACGACTGGTTGACGATGTAGTAGACGACGGAGATCATCTTGTTTTGCGGTCCACCGCTCGTCATGATGTAGAACTGGTCGAAGGCCAGCACCGAGCCGGTGATCGACAGGATGAGGGCGAGGGCCAGGGTCTTGCGCATCAACGGCAGCGTGAGATGCCGGAAACGCTGCCACGAGCCCGCGCCGTCGATTTTCGCCGCTTCCATCAGTTCCGACGGGATCGATTGCAGCCCGGTCAGCAGGATGACCATGGTGAAGCCGGCGATCTTCCACACCACCATCACGATGATGATGGCAAAGGCCTTGTCGAACGTGGCGAGAAGGTTCAGCCGGCCTTCGGTCAATCCGAGCATTTCGAAGAGCGGCGAGAAGAAGCCGCTGTCGACATTGGAGAGCCAGACCCAGAGCAGCGAGGCGGAGGCGAGGCCGACCACCACGGGCAGGAAGATGAGGGTTCTATAGGCGGCGACGAAACGGCGCTGGCGTTCCACGAAGATGGCGAGCGGAAACGCCACGGCGAAGATCGCGATCGTCACGATGACCGTGTAATAGGCCGTGAAGCCGAGTGCATCCATGAACCGGGCGTCGGAAAACATGCGGATGTAGTTGCGCAGGCCCACCCATTTCGGATTTCCGAGCAGGGACCAGTTGTGCAGGCTCATCCAGGCGGTGAAGAAGACCGGAATGATGAAGAAGACGGCGACCAGAAGCATGGCCGGCGCGATATAGAGCAGCCCTTTCCATGAGCCGCGCTGGGTTGAGCGGCGGCGTTTTCTGATCGGCTCGACTTTGATGTCATGCGTCATGGAGACCGTCATCTGTGTTGATGACCTCTTGTTGATGAATTTGCCGGTGCCGGCCGGAAGCGTTTCGCTGGACTTCCGGCCGGTTTCGAAGCCGCCGGAAGTCCAGCGGCTGCCCGGGAGCCTTTATTGGGCGTCGTCGATGATCTGCTGCATCTGCGACTGCGCATCCGAGAATGCTTGGTCGACATTGTCTCCGAAGATCGCCGCATGCGTGAAGCTGGCCCAGGGACCGTTGGCGCTGTTGATCAGATCGTTGAACTGCAGCGTGTAGGGTGTCTGCGCAACCTTGATCGCATCGACGCCCACCTTCAGCCGCGGATCAAGGCCGTCGAGAACCTGATCCGCCAGATCGCCGCGTGTCGGGAGGCTGCCGTATTTGGCCATGATCTTCTGGCCGTCCAGCGAATAGACATAGTCGAGGAACGCCTTGACGTTTTCGAGCTTGCTCGTGCCCTTGGTCACCACGAAGTTGTCGCCACCCGCAAAGGACGACGTCTTGCCGTCGACCGATGGGATCAGCGTGACGCCGAAATCGAGTTCGGGATGCTGGGTGATCATGGTGCCGATGGCGAAGGCGCCGAGCGTCTGCTGGCCGATATTGCCGTTGACGAGGCTGAGGAAGTTCGAGCCGTTGTCGGTGGCTGCGCCCGCCGGCACCGTGCCCTTCTGTACAAGGTTGCGGTAGATATCGACGGCCTTGCGCATCTGCGGCGTATCGAGCGTCGCCGTCTTGCCGTCTTCGGACAGGATGTCGGCCCCGGCACCCCAGACGAGCGGGGTGAAGGTGAAGATCATGCAGCCGCCGCAGCCGCCGCCGGAGAAATAGAACCCGTAGGTATCATTGCCGAGCGCCGTGATCTTCTCGGCATTGGCGGTGATTTCGTCCCAGGTCGTCGGCGCCTTGTCCGGATCGAGACCCGCCTTGCGGTAGAGGTCCTTGTTCCAGGCGAAGATCGAGGTTTCGACCGACAGCGGCAGGCCGTAGATGTGATCCTCGTATGTCCCGAGCTTCACATGGGAAGGCGAGAGGGAGTTGAAGTAGGGCAGGGACTTCGCCCAGTCGGTCAGGTCCTCGAGCTGACCTGCGGCGGCAAAGGCCGGAGTATAGATGAGATCGAGCGACAGCGCGTCGGGCGCCTGGCCGCCAGCGATGGCGATCGCATATTTCTGCACCAGTTCGCTGAACGGCACTTCCGTCAGTTCGATCTTGTCCTCGTGGCTGCCGTTATAGGCTTTCACGGTTTCCTTGAAGGCATCGCCGATGCCGCTTCTCACCCACATCTGCACCGTTTCGGCCGATGCGCTGCCGGCAAAAAGCAATGTCGCGAGCGCTGTGGATGTCATAATCCGACTGAGCATTTCCATTCCTCCCTTTGATAAGACCGCGTGGCACACGGCCTTCTTGATGACCCTTGCATTCTCAGGATGCGCCTGCTCCTCCGCAGGACCGGCGAACAACCAGCCGGCATGGTAGTTTTCTGATGCCGAGTTCCACCGGCTCACCCTCTCCCAGGGCGAGCACCGTAAGGCCTGCCTGCCGGCCGAGTTCCTTCAGGTTCATGTCGATGGTGGTCAGGGGCGGGCGGGTGTGCTCCGCCATGATCCCCCAGTTGTCGAAGCCGACGACCGAGACATCATCCGGCACATTGACGCCGCGCTCTCGCAAGCCATCGATGACACCGCGGGCAATCTGGTCGTTGCCGCAGAAGATCCCGTCCGGCTTCTCTCCGTGCCGGCTCCAAAGCTCGGAGACGGCCCGATGGCCCCAGTCCTCCGACCATTGGCCGTGAAGAATTTCCGCGCCGTCGCCGGCGTGGCTGCGAAAGGCCGCTGAGCGCTCGCTGACGGCGGCGAAATCCTCCGGGCCGGTAACGTGCACCAGCCGTTTGCGGCCGATCTGCCTCAGCCAGTCGGTCGCCAGCCCGGCGCCTTGCGCGTCATCCGACGTGAAGGTCACGCTGTCCGGCGTGCCCTTCGTGAACGCGTAGACCACCGGCACCGGAAGACCCGAAAGGTCGACCGGCAGCGACCGGTCCATGCGCTTTCCGGTCGCGATGATGCCGTCCACCTGCTTGTCCAGCATCGCGTCCACATGGATCTTGCCGAGCGCTGGATCGTCCTCGATCGCGCAGAGGAAGACGGATACGCCCTGATCCACCAGCGCCTCGGAGATGCCGGCCATGACGGGCAGGGTGAAGCGACCATAAGTGTCGTTGGTGAGAAGGCCGATCGTCAGGGAACGGCTGGACAGGAGACCTCGGGCAAGCGCATTCGGACGAAAGCTCAGATCGGCGGCAACCTTCTTGATCCGCCGGCGCGTTTCCTCCGCCATTCGGCCGGTATCATTCAGCGCCTTGGAGACCGTCGACACGCTGACGCCGGCCGCTCTGGCCACGTCATGAATCGTCGCGCGACGCAATGTCCTGTCCGAATTCGCCAATCTGGCCTCCCTCCAAATTTCACCCGAGAAAACCTTTTCTCACTTGAGGTGTCAATATGAGAAAACGTTTTCTCAAAATAATTCGTTGGACGCGCAGGGAGGGGTTGGCCGACGCCCTTTCAAGGCGACACGGCCGATGAAGGTGGTTCGCGCCAGACGACGTTTTGCAGGCGTCCAAATTTCGAGGAGCAGGTCAATTTCGAATGAAAATCAGCGCCAATTAATTAAAACTTTAACTAGTATCAATACGAATACAACTCGATGCGCAACCATTGGTCGCGATACTCTGGATCTACTTTTGGGCGAATGAATTGCTCGCTTCGAGGCGCATGAAACGCCGTACGTCAAGCGAAGGATTTTTTTGAATGAAACTGGACTTCTCCCGCATCAGTACGAAACTGGCGATCATATCGGCGCTCGGCATAGGTTTCATGCTCGTGACTGCGTTGACGACCTGGATTGTCGGCAACTCCGTCGATCAGGCCGTCTCGCTCAGCCGGATCCAGCAGGACATTTCCCGAAATATGGTGTCGATGAAGGCTTCGATGCGGGGCATGCAGATCGGCGTGCGCGATTTCCGCCTGGCAACGACGCCTGCCGAGCAGGCGGAAGCCGCCCAATATATCGAAAAGCGCTATGCCGCTGCGATCGACTTTATAGACGCTGCCGTCGCCGACATGACCGTTCAGGAGAACATCGACCGGGTCGGCAAGATCAAGGCTTTGCTGGATAGCTATGATCAAGAGGCCAAGAACCTCGCCAGCAAGCTGGCGTCCAGCAACGGCGCCAAAGACAGCGAAACCGTCAAGAGCCTGAGTGTAACGGCCGAGGAAATGTCCACTCTCGTCGACCAGGCTGTCGATGCTGCGAACAAGCGCGCAAGCGACGCCACCGAATACCGTCGCGAGATGCAGTCCCTGTCGTCCATCGTGACCAATGTCATGACAGCAGTCATGATATTGTTGCTGATCGGCTCGGGTATTTTTGGCAAGCGGGCCATCGCCAATCCGATCCGTGACATTACCGAAAGCATGAACTCGCTGGCAGCCGGGGACCTTGACAAGGATATTCCGTTCACCGGCCGCCCCGGCGAAATCGGGGAGATGGCTAACGCTGTCGAAGTCTTCCGGAAGAACGGCATCAAGGTGCGCGACATGAACGCCCAGGAAGCCGCCCTCCAGGCGCAAAACGCGGACCTTCAGGCCAGCATCGCGTCCGTGGTGTCCAGAGCGGTTGCCGGAGACTTCAACGCCCGCATCACAAAGACCTATGAAAATCCCGACCTCGCCGGCTTTGCCGCCAGCGTCAACGAGTTGGTCGGTTCAGTCGAAAGAGGCGTGGACGAGACTGTTCGTGTGGTCGCCGCGCTTGCTGCAGGTGACCTCACCCAGTCGATGAACGGGCAGTTCCAGGGTGCGTTCAAGAACCTGCAGGACAACGTCAATACCACGATGACCAGCCTGCGGACGATCATGACGGAAATCCGTTCCGCGATCGACATGATCAACAGCGGTGCCGGCGAGTTGCGAGGCGCATCCGATGATCTGTCCAAGCGAACGGAACAGCAGGCTGCCTCTCTTGAGGAAACGGCTGCGGCTCTCGAGCAAATCACCTCTGCGGTGAAGAACTCCTCGGAGCGCTCGGTCGAGGCTTCGCGCATGGTGCAGGAGGCCCGCCGCGACACAGAGGAATCGAACGAGGTTGTGGAGTCTGCCGTCGAAGCGATGGGACGGATCGAGAAGGCGTCCAGCGAGATTGGTCAGATCATCAATGTCATCGACGAAATCGCCTTCCAGACCAACCTTCTGGCGTTGAACGCCGGGGTGGAAGCAGCGCGCGCCGGCGAAGCCGGCAAGGGTTTTGCGGTCGTCGCACAGGAAGTGCGGGAGCTGGCGCAGCGTTCGGCGACCGCCGCGAAGGATATCAAGACGCTGATCAATCGCTCCGGCAATGAAGTCCGCTCGGGCGTGGATCTGGTGAGCCGGACCGGCGAAGCGCTGCGGCAGATCGAAGGCCGGGTCATCAGGATCAACGAGCACGTCAACTCGATCGCGACCGCGGCGCGTGAACAGGCGACCGGCCTGTCGGAGGTCAACGTCGCCGTCAACCAGATGGACCAGACGACGCAGCAGAATGCGGCGATGGTGGAAGAATCCACTGCTGCCACAAATCGTCTCGCCGAAGAGGCGAAGAACCTCAGCGTGCTGGTTGCCCGCTTCAAGACGTCGGAGAATGCGCGCGGACCCCGCCACGCCGCTCCTGCCGAGCAGCCGGTGACTTCGCCCGCGCGTAGTCTCGGACGCAAGCTCGCCAACGCCTACGGTTCGGCTGCTGTCGCCGCGGACTGGCAGGAGTTCTGAACCCCGGCACCGCGACATCAAATTCATCGACCCGCTGCAAAATACTTTTGCGGCGGGTTTTTTATTGTCTGCGCCAGAGTTCCCGAGTGGTGCGGTCGTTCACAAGATCGCACGCGACGATCTCACGCCCTCACTTCTAGTCCGACTGTCAGCCAAGCAGTGCGAGCGTCAGCGGATGCTCAGGATCGAGGAGGCCGTCGAGGATGTTGAAGTGATGGCGGTCGGGCTCTTCGACGCAATCAGTCGTCGCCCCTAGACCTTTCCAGATATTGGCGAGAAGCGCGTTCTGCCGCAGGAATTCCGAGCGCTCGCCGGCGCCTGCCCAGCAGGTGATGCGGGCATTGGCGGCCGGGTGCAGCAGCGCCGGGCTTTCGCGGACCACTTCCTCGGCATCGAGGCGGATCGCGTCGTTGAGGCTGGTCGGCAGCAGCGAGCGCAGATCGTGCAGGCCGGACAGCGACACGACATGGGCGATGCGGGACGCGACGGGCGCGGAGAGCGGCGAAGTCGACGAGACCATGCGGGAGACGAGGTGACCGCCGGCGGAGTGTCCGATCAGGCGGATCGGTCCGTCGACCGCGGCGGCTGCCGTATCGATCGCCTTGCCGATTTCCGCGGTGATGCCGCTGACCCGGTTTTCCGGGCAGAGTGTGTAGGAGGGCATCGCCACTGCATAGCCATGCGCCAGCGGTCCCGCGGCGAGGTGCGACCAGTAGCTCTTGTCGAGGCGAACCCAGAAGCCGCCATGCACGAAGACGACGAGACCCTTCGGTGCCGTTTCCGGCAGGAACAGGTCGAAGCGGTTGCGCTCGCCGTCGCCATAGGGGAGGTCGAGTTTGGCGCGACCGGCGGCCATCATTGAGTCGCGCATGGCCTTTGCCGGCTCGACCCACAGTCCGGGCCAGCGTTCGCCTCCGGGAATGTTCGCGCCATTGGCGTAGGCATCGGACCAGTCGGTAATTCGGTGCAGCATCGTTCCTCGCAGCGTTTCTTGTCGGGCCGTCGCCCGTTCGGAGAGGGTTTCACATGACCCGGAATGTCCGGGCGAAAGGGGCTGAAGTCAATGGAAACAAGGCTGTCGCAAAAAATATTATAAACTTGAAATTTCTTTCTTGCGACGAGGCGCAGACAGTGCAATGCTTCGATTTAGGGTGAATTGCGCCGCCATGGATCGTCAAAGGGCAGGGAACAGGCCCGGCGGTTCGCGCTGACTAAAACTGGGAAAGACATCATGCTTGGACCTTCGGCTCACGCGGACACGTTCGCGCGGGATAATCTTCCTTTGCCTGCAGACTGGCCCGAGATCGACCTGTCGGGCTTCGACTATCCGGAGTGGCTGAATGCCGGCGTCGAACTGAGCGACCGGATGGTTGATCGCGGCTTCGGCGACCGTGTCGCGCTGATCGGCAATGGCCGCCGCCGCACCTACAAGGAACTCACCGACTGGACCAACCGGCTCGCCAATGCGCTGGTCGAGGATTTCGGCCTGAAGCCCGGAAATCGGGTGCTGATCCGCTCGGCTAACAATCCGGCCATGGTCGCCTGCTGGCTGGCGGCGACGAAGGCGGGCGCCGTCGTCGTCAACACCATGCCGATGCTGAGGGCGAAGGAACTCGCCAAGATCGTCGACAAGGCCGAAATCTCGCTGGCGCTTTGCGACAGCCGGCTTATGGACGAGATGGTCGCCTGTGCCAAGGAAAGCGCCTTCCTGAAGCAGGTCATCAGCTTCGACGGCACCGCCAATCATGATGCCGAGCTCGACCGTGCGGCGCTCGACAAGCCGGTGCAGTTCGAGGCGGTCAGGACAGGCCGCGACGACGTCGCTTTGCTCGGCTTTACCTCCGGTTCGACCGGCATTCCCAAGGCGACCATGCATTTCCACCGCGACCTGCTGATCATCGCCGATGCCTATGCCAAGGAAGTGCTTGACGTGCAGCCGGAAGACGTCTTCGTCGGTTCGCCGCCGCTCGCCTTTACTTTTGGACTTGGTGGGCTGGCGATCTTTCCGCTGCGTTTCGGCGCCAGCGCAGCACTTCTTGAGAATGCCACGCCGCCGAACCTCATCGAGATCATCAAGAAGTACAAGGCGACGATCTGCTTTACCGCCGCAACCGCCTATCGCGCCATGCTCGGCGCCATGGATCAGGGCGCCGACCTGTCCTCGCTGAGGGTTGCCGTGTCCGCCGGCGAGACCTTGCCGGCGCCCGTCTACGAGGAATGGGTGAGGAAGACCGGCAAGCCGATCCTCGATGGCATCGGCTCGACGGAAATGCTGCACATCTTCATCTCCAACCGCCTGGACGACCACAAACCGGCCTCGACTGGCAAGCCGCTTGCGGGCTACCGGGCGATCGTCGTTGACGACGAGATGAACGAGGTGCCGCGCGGCACCGTCGGCAAGCTCGCGGTGCGCGGTCCCGTCGGTTGCCGCTATCTCGCCGACGAGCGGCAGGCCGATTACGTCCGCGACGGCTGGAACCTGACGGGCGACAGCTTCATCGAGGACGAGGACGGCTATTTCCACTTCGCCGCGCGCTCCGACGACATGATCGTATCGGCCGGATACAATATTGCCGGCCCGGAGGTGGAGGCAGCGCTTCTTTCCCACGAATATGTCCGTGAATGCGCGGTCATCGGCAAGGCGGATGACGCTCGCGGCCACATCGTCGAGGCGCATGTGGTGCTCGAAGCCCATGCCGTTCCGGGCGATGCGCTGGTCAAACTGCTGCAGGATCATGTGAAAGCACAGATCGCGCCCTACAAGTATCCGCGCTCGATCGTCTTCATCAAGGAGCTGCCCAAGACCGAGTCCGGCAAGATCCAGCGCTTCCGGCTGAAGGCCGAGACTGTCAACTAAACCGTTCAATGGCTTGACGAATGTCGTTTCGCCGTTGGACATTGCCTTCGCCAAGTCGGGGGGAGGGCGAATGGTTCCATGTACCCGGCGTTCGAGATAACCAGAAAGAGGGAACAATGAAGACAATCATCTCCGCCGCAGCCCTGGCCTTGAGCCTCGGCGTCGCCGGCTCTGCCGCCGCCGAACCGGTCAAGATCGGCATGATCACCACGCTTTCCGGCGGCGGCGCCGGTCTCGGCGTCGACACCCGTGACGGCTTCATGCTGGCCATCAAGCGGGCGAACAATCCGGACGTGTCCGTCGTCGTCGAAGACGATGCGCAGAAGCCGGAAATCGCAGTCCAGCTCGCCGACAAGCTGATCCAGCAGGAAAACGTCGACATCCTGACGGGCATCGTCTGGTCGAACCTGCTCATGGCCGTCGAACCGGGCGTGGTTGCCCAGGGCAAGTTCTACATCTCGACCAATGCGGCGCCGGCTCCGTTGGCCGGCAAGGGCTGCAACCCGCTCTACTTCAACGTCGCCTACCAGAACGACAATCTTCACGAAGCCATGGGGCAGTATGCCAACCAGGACTACAAGAAGATGTTCATCCTGGCGCCGAACTATCCGGCCGGCAAGGACTCGCTGACTGGCTTCAAGCGCTACTACAAGGGCGAACTGGCAAGCGAGATCTACACCCAGCTCGGCCAGACGGACTATGCCGCCGAGATCGCCCAGATCCGCGCTTCAGGTGCCGACGGCGTCTTCATGTTCCTGCCGGGCGGCATGGGCATCGCCTTCATGAAGCAGTATGCCCAGTCGGGCGTCGACATTCCGGTAATGGGCCCGGGCTTCTCCTTCAGCCAGGACGTGCTCGGCGCGATCGGCGATGCGGCGATCGGCACGAAGAATTCCGGCCAGTGGTCGCAAGACCTCGACAACGACGCCAACAAGACCTTCGTCGAAGCCTTCAAGACCGAATACAACCGCCTGCCGTCGATCTATGCCATGCAGGGCTATGATGCCGCGCAGATCATTCTTTCGGCCGCCGCCAAGGCCGATGTGAAGGACACCGAGGCTTTCCGCGCCGAACTGCTGAAGGCCGACTTCGCCTCTCCGCGCGGCAAGTTCAAGTTCAATACCAACCAGCATCCGATCCAGGACATCTATGTCCGTGAAGTGGTCAAGGAAGGCGACGTGATCACCAATAAGATCGTCGGCACCGCCTTTACCGATCACGGCGACGCCTACGCGCAAGACTGCAAGATGTAAGGACGGATCGTGACTGTGGCATTGGCGATCGAGCAATTGCTCAACGGCCTTCAGTTCGGCGTCATGCTGTTTCTGATGGCCGCGGGACTGACCCTCATCTTCGGCGTCATGGGCCTTATCAACCTGGCCCATGGCTCCCTCTATATGGTCGGCGCCTTCGCCTGTGCCGCGGTGGCTGCCGCTACCGGCTCCTTCTGGCTCGGCCTTGCCGCCAGCCTGGTTGCCGCGGCAGCAGCGGGCGCGCTCGTCGAAATCCTGGTCGTGCGCAGGCTTTATGCGCGCGACCACCTCGATCAGGTGCTGGCGACCTTCGCCCTGATCCTGATCTTCTCGGAAGGCACGCGCTGGATCTTCGGCTCGTTTCCGCTCTACCTCAACATTCCGCCGATCCTGCAAGGTGCCGTCGCGCTGCCGGGGGACGTGCATTACCCCGTCTATCGCCTGGCGGTCATACTCGTCGGCGGGCTGGTCGCACTTGGCCTCGCCATGCTGATCGGCCGCACGCGGCTCGGCATCCAGATCCGCGCGGGCGAAAACGACCGCGAGATGATCGGCGCGCTCGGGATCGATATCCAGACGCTATACACTGTCGTCTTCGCCCTCGGCGCCGCACTCGCCGGTCTGGCCGGGGCGATGGTCGGCGCATTGCAGTCGGTGCAGGTCGGCATGGGCGAGCCGGTGCTGATCCTCGCCTTCGTCGTCATCGTCATCGGCGGTATCGGTTCGATCAAGGGCGCCTTCATCGGTGCGCTGCTCGTTGGTGTCGTCGATACGCTGGGGCGCTTCCTGCTGCCGCAACTGCTGCTGCTCGTCGTTTCGCCGTCGGCGGCAGGATCGGTCGGCGGGGCGCTGTCATCGATGCTGATCTATATCATGATGGCCTTCATTCTTGCCTTCAGGCCGCGCGGCCTGTTTGCGGCATAGGCGGGAACGGGCGACATGATCACACGCGAAACAATCGTCAACGCCGCCATTGCGCTCGGGCTTCTCATCGCCGCCTTCGCCGCGCAGGCGACGGGACAGATATTCTACATCACGCTCGCGACGCGGATCGCGATCCTCGGGCTCGCCGCCGTCGGCCTCAATCTTGCGCTCGGGCTTGGCGGCATGGTCTCCTTCGGCCACGCCATGTTCTTCGGCATCGGCGGGTATGCCGCCGGCATATTGGCGAGCCACTCCTTCTCGGGCGAGCCGATTCTGCTTGGCATACCCGGCACCACGCTGATGCCGGTGATCTGGATCGTCGCGGCCGTGCTGGCCGGCGTGATGGGCCTTGCGGTCGGCGCGATCAGCCTGCGCACCAGCGGCGTCTACTTCATCATGATCACGCTCGCATTCGCGCAGATGGTCTACTATTTTGCGGTTTCCTGGCCCGCCTATGGCGGCGAGGACGGTCTGTCGATCCTGGTGCGCAACGGCTTTCCGGGCCTCAACACCATGAAGCCGATGAGCTTCTTCCTGATCACCTATGTCCTTCTGATGCTGGGACTTCTGGTCTTCTTCGTCCTGCGCCGCTCCCGCTTCGGCAGCGCGCTCGAAGTCTCCCGCCAGAATGAAGTCCGGGCATCCGCCGTCGGCATCGCCCCGTTTCCGGTCAAGCTCGTCGCCTTTGTCATCTCCGCCATGCTGACGGCCATCGCCGGCGCGCTGTTTGCCGATCTCAACCGCTTCGTCAGCCCGTCCATGCTCGCCTGGCACATGTCGGGCGAACTCATCGTGCTGATCATCCTGGGTGGCACCGGCCGGCTGTTCGGCCCGGTTGCCGGCGCGGCGCTCTACGTGCTGATCGAGTACTATCTCGGAGAGATCACGGAGCGCTGGCAGTTCTTCCTCGGACTGATCCTGCTCGCCACCGTTCTCTTTGCCAGAGGCGGCGCGATCGGCCTCCTGGCCGGAAAGGCGCGTCATGGCTGAGCCCGTTCTCGAGATCCGCAACCTCTTCAAGACCTTCGGCGCGCTGCAGGCGACCGGCGACGTCAGCCTCGATCTCCGCCGCGGCGAGATCCATGCCCTGATCGGCCCGAACGGCGCGGGAAAGTCCACGCTGATCCACCAGATCTGCGGCACGCTGCAGCCCGACCGCGGCACGATCCGGCTCGAAGGCGAGGACATCACCCGCCTCGGTCCGGCGGCCCGCGCGCGCAAGGGGCTCGGCCGTACCTTCCAGATCTCGTCGATCGCGCCGGAATTCTCGGCGCTGCGCAACGTCATGCTGGCGGTCCAGGCGCGGCAGGGTTCGAGCTTCCGCTTCTTCCGCCCGGTGATGAGTGATGCGTCGCTGACCGACCCGGCCATGGCCATTCTCGAACGGGTCGGCCTTGCGGAACGGGCCAGGCTGCCGGCCTCGGAACTCTCGCATGGCGAACGCCGTCAGCTGGAAATCGGCATCGCGCTGGCGCTCGGCTCAAAGGCCTTCCTGCTTGATGAACCGATGGCGGGCATGGGACCGGAAGGGTCCAAGACACTGACCGGCTTTCTCGACAAGCTGCGGGCGGAAACGCCGATCCTGCTGGTCGAACACGACATGGACGCCGTCTTCGCGCTCGCCGACCGCATTTCCGTGCTGGTCTACGGCAAGATCGTCGCCACCGGCAGCGTCGATGAGATCCGCCGCGACCCGACCGTGCGCGCCGCCTATCTTGGAGAACACGCCTGATGCTGCTGGACGTCAAGGACATCGAAACCTTCTACGGTGCGAGCCAGGCGCTGTTCGGCGTCAGCCTCGCGATCGCCGAAGGCGAGGTGATGGCGCTGATGGGCCGCAACGGCATGGGCAAGAGCACCACCATCCGCTCGATCTGCAATCTGACGCCGCCCCGTCGCGGCGAGATTTCATTCGCCGGAAAATCGACGAGCCGCCAGCCGGCCTTCCGCGTTGCGCGGCGCGGCATCGGCCTGGTGCCGGAAGGCCGGCGCTGCTTCAGTACGCTGACGGTGCATGAAAACCTGGTGGCCGCCGCAAGGCCGGGACGGTGGACGCTGGAGCGGGTCAACGAGCTCTTTCCCCGGCTTGCCGAGCGTCGCAACCAGCTGTCGAAGACGCTGTCGGGCGGCGAACAGCAGATGCTCGCCATCGGCCGCGCCCTGATGACGAACCCGACCTTGCTCATTCTCGACGAGGCGACGGAAGGTCTGGCGCCGGTCATCCGCGACGACATCTGGCGGGCGATCAAGGCCTTGAAGTCCGACGGGCTGTCGATCCTGCTGGTCGACAAGACGCTGTCCGAACTGCTGCCGGTCGCCGACCGCTGCGTGATCCTCGAAAACGGCCGCTCCGTCTGGACGGGCCGGCCGGGCGACATCGACGGCACGATCAAGGATCGTTATCTGGGTATCTGACCCTATTCCTCTTCGGGGCCGGAGAGGTGGGTGCGGGCGGATTGGCGCAGCAGGTCCGCATGCGAGAGCATGCTGTTGATCGTGGCCGGTTCGACATCCGCCATCATGTCGCGGATCCAGCCTTCATGCGCCTCGGCCATTTCTGCGAAGGACGCGCGGCCCGTCTCCGTCAGCCGGGCGACCGTCACGCGCCGGTCGCCGCCCGGCGTCTCGCGGATCACCAGCCCATCCGCTTCCAGCCGCTCGACGAGCCCGGTAATGTTGCCGTTGGTGACCATCGTCCGCTTGGAAAGCTCGCCGAGTCGCAGGCCCGATGGTTCACGGTAGAGCTGGGCCAGAAGGTCGAACTGCGGCAGGGTGGCGCCGAACTCGCTGCGCAGCCGGCGGCGGATCTCCTGTGAAATCAGCTTCGTCGTGGCGAGCAGCTTCAGCCACAGCCGGAGCTCGTCCTTGCCTTCATGCGTGTCCTCGACGACGACTTCCAGATCGACTGCTTTGCTCAAGGTTGAACCGTTCCCGTGCGTATGAATGAGCGGTTGTCCGGAACGCGATGCGCCGTCGGGCAAACTATTTGAACTCTAAAGCAGCTCCGGGAATTGTCATAGCCTTCCGGTATGAAAACGCGGTGGAAAGATCGTGTTGATCGATGCTTGCGGTCACCGCCTGCGGATGCCGGCGGCAAACATCGGGCCGCCGTGCCGTGCCGGAAAGCCATAGCCGTGCACCATCACCACGTCGATGTCGTCCGGCCCGGCGGCGATGCCTTCGTCGATCAGCGCCAGACCTTCGCGGACCATGGCGCCCAGCAGCCGCTCGACGATCTCGGCGTCCGGGATCTTTCGCACGGAAAAGCCCTTTTCTGCACGGTAGTCCGAGATCATGCGGTCGATGTCCGGGTCGATCATGCGCTTACCGTCCTCGTAGCGGTACCAGCCGCGGCCGGTCTTGCGGCCGAAGCGCCCGGCCTCGCAAACCCTGTCCGGCAGTTCGCAATAGGGCAGGGACGGATCGCGGCTTGCCGCCTGCCGCTTGCGTCGCGTCCAGGCAATTTCGAGGCCCGCCATGTCGAAGACGGCAAAGGGACCCATGGCAAAACCGAAATCTTCCGCCGCCCGGTCGATATCCTGCGGCAGTGCGCCTTCCTCCAGCAGCCGCTCGGTGGCCGTCCGGTAGGCGGAGAAGATGCGGTTGCCGATGAAACCCTCGCAGACCCCGGTGACAACGGGGATCTTCTTCAGCTTGCGCGCGAAGGCGAGCAGCGTCGCCATCGTGCGCGGCGTCGCCCTGGCGCAGCGCACCACCTCCACCAGCCGCATGATGTTGGCCGGCGAGAAGAAGTGCAGGCCGGCGACGCGCTCCGGATGCGCGGTTGCTGCCGCGATCCCGTCCGGATCGAGATAGCTGGTATTGGTGGCGAGAACGGTGTCCGGACGGACAATGCCGTCGAGGGTGCGGAAGAGTTCCGCCTTCACCTCGAAGTCATCGAAAACCGCCTCGATGACGAGGTCTGCTTCGGCGAGGTCTTTCGGATCGGCCGATGCCGTCAGGCGCGACAGCTGATCGTCGGCCGCTTCGCGGGTCAGGCGCCCCGATATAACCGACTGTTCGATCATGCCGCGGATGCGCTGTAGACCTGCCTGTGCAGCCTCCTCGGTCTGGTCGAGCGCCACCACCCTGTACCCGGCGGCAAGCGTCGCGACAGCGATGCCGCAGCCCATCAGCCCGGTGCCGGCGATGCCGATCACCGACAAGGGATAGGGCTCGACACCGGCAAGGTCGGCTGGCTTGCCGGCGGCCCGCTCGGCAAAGAAGATGTGTCGTAGCGCAGCCGATTCCGCTCCATCCCTCAGGCGGATGAAGGTTTCGCGCTCGGCGATCAGACCCTTTTCAAGGTCGGTCCCGGCGGCAAGCCGGACGAGCCGGATCGCTTCGCCGGGAGCGGTCTGCCCGCGCGCCTTCTTGAGGAACCGTTCCGTCAGCGCTTCGAATGCCCCTTCGTCGACCTTGGGGACGGAAAGCCCACCGGTGCGGCGTGGCGGCTTGCCTGCCAGTTCACTTGCGAGCGCTATCGCTTCGCCGATCAGGTCGGCGCTGGCAACCTTGTCAATCAGTCCTGTTTCGAGCGCTTTGGCGGCCTTGACCGGCTTGCCGCCGGCAATCATGTCCAGGGCAGCCGTCATGCCGATGAGGCGGGGCAGGCGCTGCGTGCCGCCGGCACCGGGAACGAGGCCGAGATTGACCTCAGGAAGCCCCATGGACGCGGAGGCGGATGCGATGCGCGCATGGCAGGCGAGCGCCAGTTCCAGCCCACCGCCCAGCGCGGCGCCGTTGATGGCAGCGACGACCGGCTTGCCGCTCGCCTCGATGGCCGCCACGACCGCAGGAAGAGACGGCTCTACCGGCGGCTTGCCGAATTCCCGGATATCCGCGCCGCCGACGAAGGTCTTGCCGGCTCCCGTGATGACGACCGCCGTCACGCCGTCGTTGTTTTCCGCATGGCTGATCGCGGCTGCCAGCCCGGCGCGGACCTCCGCCCCGGCGGCGTTGACCGGCGGATTGTCGATGGCGACGACGAGCGTCGTTCCGTCGATCCGTGCCCGGACCGTTGAGGAGAACGAAAACGCGTCTGTCTGGAGGCTTTCTCCGGTCATCGCTTTTCCCGTCAATCCGGAATGACGGCGGTTGCCTGGATTTCGATCTTCGCGCGATCCTCCACCAGGGCGACCACCTGCACGGCGGCCATGGCCGGGAAATGCCGGCCCATGACGGCGCGATAGGCTTCACCAAGCCCCTTCGGATCGGCGAGATACTCGGTCTTGTCGACGAAATACCAGGTCATGGTGGTGATGTGGTGCGGCTCTCCGCCGGCCGCAGCCACCACGTCGACGACGTTCTGCAGCGTCTGCCTGACCTGGCCGACGAAGTCGTCGGTTTCGAATTGGCACTGACCGTTCCAGCCGATCTGGCCGCCGACATAGACCTGACGTCCGCGCGCCTCCATGCCGTTCGAATAGCCGACGGGCTTCGCCCATCCTTCGGGTTGGAGGATCTTATGCATCTTGGGTCTCCAGATAGGGCATGAAAGCGCGGCGCATGTCGTCGGGCCACGGGCAGGCGCGGTGGGTGTCGTGCGAGGTGGCGACAATGCGGTGGTCAGCGCGCCATAGAATTGCGCCATCGCACGAGACCTCGTGTTCGAGGTCCATCGAGGACGTGCCGATCCGCTTCAGCCGCAGCGCGAAGTCGAGCCGGTCGCCATGAAAGCCGGGTTTCGAGAAAGTGAGGTCGAGTTTTACGGTCGGCACGCCGATCCGCCGTTCCTGAATGAGCGTCGGCCAAGGGAAGCCGGCGGCGGCGAAGAATTCTTCCAGCACACCGACGAGGTGATCGAGATAGGACGGGAAGTAGGCGATCCCGGACGGATCGCAATCGCCGAACTTGAGGTAGCGCGTTGTCTGGAACATGGCTCTCCTCACGCCGTCTTGCCGCCGGCATGCGCCTTGATCAGTTCGCGCGCGACGATGAGCTTCTGGACTTCCGTCGCCCCCTCGTAGATGCGCAGCGCCCGGATTTCCCTGTAGAGTCGTTCGACCATCTCGCCGCTCTTGACGCCACGGCCGCCAAACATCTGCACGGCGCGGTCGATCACGGCCTGGGCGTTCTCCGTCGCCGTCATCTTGGCCATGGCCGCCTCCATCGTCGTCGGCAGTTTCTGAACGTCACGACGCCATGCCGCGCGGTAGGTCAGCAGCGCCGCCGCATCGACGGCGGTCGCCATGTCGCCGAGGGCCGCCTGCGTCAGTTGCAGGTCGGAAAGCGTGCCCCCGAGCATCGGCCGCTCGCGGCTGTAGCTGAGCGCTTCGGAAAGCGCCCGGCGTGCAAAGCCGAGTGCGGCGGCGGCAACCGAGGCGCGGAAGATGTCGAGCGTGCGCATGGCGATCTTGAAGCCTTCGCCGGGTGCGCCGAGCCGGCGCGAGGCCGGAATGTGGCAATTGTCGAAGCGGATCGTCGCCAGCGGGTGCGGGGCGATCACGTCGATGCGCTCGGCAATCGAGAAACCCGGATCGTCGGCGAAGACCACGAAGGCGGAGATGCCGCGCGTTCCCGGCGCCTCGCCGGTGCGGGCAAAGACGGTATAGACATCCGCAATGCCGCCGTTGGAAATCCAGGTCTTTTCGCCGTCGAGCACATAGTCGTCGCCGTCGGCCCGCGCCGCGCAGGACATGGCGGCGACGTCGGAGCCGGCATCCTTTTCGGACAGGGCGAAGGCGGCAATCCATTCGCCCGAGGCGACTTTCGGCAGGACGCTGTTCTTCAGCGCATCGGAACCGCTGAGGCTGATGGCGCCGCTGCCGAGCCCCTGCATGGCGAAGGCGAAATCGGCGAGACCGTCATGAAAGGCAAGCGTCTCGCGGGCGATGCAGATCTTGCGGCTGTCGATCGCGTCTCCACCGGAAAGTCCGACGGCGGCGGTCAGCAGGCCCGCCTGGCCGAGCGCCCGGACGAGGGCGCGGCAGGCGTCGTCGACATTCTGATGGTCGACATGCGCCATCGCGTCACCCGCCGCGAAGGCGTCGAGCTTTGCGGCCCAGTCGGCATGCGAGGCGTCGAAGAACGGCCAGGCAAGATGGTCGCGGTCGAGCGCAGGGGCGGGCGGTTGCTGCGTCATCGCCTCAGTTGCCTTCGAAGGTGGGTTTGCGCTTGGCGGCGAAGGCCTCGAAGGCGCGGCGGAAGTCCTGCGTCGCCATGCAGATAGCCTGCGCCTGCGCTTCCGCTTCGATCAGTTCCTCGATTCCCATCGCCCATTCCTGGTTCAGCATTGTCTTGGTCATGCCATGCGCAAACCACGGGCCGTCGGCGATCGACTGCGCCAGCGTGGCCGCCTTGCCGGCAAGCTCCGCCTGCGGATGCAAGCCGTTGTAGAAGCCCCAGCGCTCGCCCTCGTCGGCGGTCATGAAGCGGCCGGTGTAGAGAAGCTCGGCGGCGCGGCCCTGGCCGATGATGCGGGGAAGCATGCCGCAGGCGCCCATGTCGGCGCCGGCGAGCCCGACGCGGGTGAACAGGAAGGCGGTTTTCGCTTCGGGCGTCGCCAGCCGCAGGTCGGAGGCCATTGCCAGGATCGCGCCGGCGCCGGCGCAGATGCCGTCAACGGCGGCGATGATCTGCTGCGGGCACCTGCGCATCGCCTTGACGAGGTCGCCGGTCATGCGGGTGAAAGCCAGTAGCTCCGGCATCACCATCCTGGTCAGCGGTTCGATGATCTCGAACACGTCGCCACCGGAAGAGAAATTGCCGCCGGCGCCGGTCAGGACGATGGTGCGGACATCCGAGGCGTAAGCGAGGTCGCGGAAGAGGTCGCGCAGTTCGGCATAGCTCTCGAAGGTCAGCGGGTTCTTTTTGTCCGGCCGGTTCAGCGTCAGCGTCGCCACGCGACCGTCATCGCTCACATCCCAGAGAAAGTGCTCGGCCTTGTAGTCGCGGAATGGCCGCGTCATGCCTTGCATAGCGTTGGTCATGTTGAGCTCCTCCTCTTGGGTACCGGCCGCAGCATGACAGCGGCCGGCGCTTTTTCGTGTTGTTATTCGTTCGCCGATGGAGGCAGGAAATCGACCTCATGTTCGCCCGAGACGCGGACGATCTCGTCGACGTCCGTCATCTGGTCGAGCCTGCGGAACAGGTCTTCCAGCTTGCGCGCAGGCGACACCCAGAACAGCGCACGGCATGGCTTGTCCGACTTGTTGAAGTAGCCGTGGGGAACGCCGCGCGGCATGCGGACCAGATCGCCGGCCCGGGCCTTCGTCCATTCCCCGTCAAGCTTCAGATCCAGCTCGCCTTCCTGCACGAGGATGAACTCGTCCTGGGTCGGATGGACGTGCACGGGCACAAACTGTCCGGGCTCGCTGTTGGTCTCGAATGCAAATGTGTCGTCACACAGCGCTTTCGGGAAATACACCTGCCCGAGGATGTTCCACTTCACACCCTTGAAGCCGGTCCCGTTTGACGTAATGCCTTTTTCCAGTTCCATTCCACACTCCCGCTTGTCGTTGCTGCAGTTCAGGCGGCTAGCCCGCCATGACTTCTCCGCCGGCCACCGCGATCGCCTGGCCGGTTACTGACGATGCGCCGGGAGAGGCGAGCCATGCAACGGCATCGGCAACCTCCTGCGGCTGCACCAGCCGTCCCTGCGGATTGGATTTGACGAATTCCTTGAGTGCGTCCTCTTCGCTGCGGCCGGTCTTTTCGACGATGGCGGCGATCGACTGCGTGATGATCGGCGTGTCGGTGAAGCCGGGGCAGACCGCGTTCACGGTGACACCCTTCTTCGCAAGCTCCAGCGCCAGCGCCCTCGTCAGGCCGATGACGCCGTGCTTTGCGGCGCAGTAGGCCGAGACATAGGCATAGCCGGTCAGGCCCGCCGTCGAGGCGATGTTGATGATGCGCGCGCCCTCGCCATGCGCCTTCAGGTCAGCAAGGGCTGCCTGCGTGACATTGAAGACGCCGGTCAGGTCAACATTGAGCACATGCGCCCACATCGCCGCATCGGTCTTCTCGAAGGGTGCGCTCGGCGCTTCGCCGGCGCAGTTGACGAGAATGGAAACGGGACCGAATGCGGAGCGTGCGGCGTCGAGGCCGGCGGCAATCGCGGCCGGGTCCGTCACGTCGAAACCATCGACAATAAAGACCCTGTCGCTGTCCGCCTCGTCGGCCACTGCTTCCAGCGGTGCGCGTCGGCGGCCGGCGAGGGTTACCGATGCGCCGTCGGCGAGAAGCCGCAGCGCGATGGTGGCGCCGATGCCACTGCCGGCTCCGGTGATCAGGGCATGGCGCCCCTTTAGAACTCCGTTCGTCATCGGCGGCTCCCTACTTTGCAGCCGGTGCGGGGTTGGCGCGGGCGAGGTTCGCCTCGTACTGATATTTGCCGGACTGGTACTGCTTCGGCCAGGCAACCGAAGAAATGCCGATGCTGGCGGCCTCGTGCAGTGTCCACGCAGGATCGGCGAGATGCGGACGGGCGACGGCGCAGAGGTCGGCGCGGCCGGCGGCGATGATCGAGTTGGCGTGGTCGGCTTCCGAGATCGCGCCGACGGCGATCGTCGGAATGCGGATTTCGTTGCGGATCTTGTCGGAGAACGGCGTCTGGAAAAGGCGGCCATAGACGGGCTGCTCCTCCTTCCACACCTGGCCGGACGAGCAGTCGATCAGGTCGGCGCCGGCATCCTTGAACATCTCGGCGAAGATTGCCGCATCCTCCGGCGTGTTGCCGCCCTCGAACCAGTCGTTGCAGGAGAGGCGCACGGAGATCGGCTTCTCCTTTGGCCAGGCCTCGCGGATCGCCCGGAAGACTTCCAGCGGATAGCGCGCGCGGTTCTCGTGGCTGCCGCCGTAGTCGTCGTCGCGGCGGTTGGTCAGCGGCGACAGAAAGCTGGAAATCAGGTAGCCGTGGGCTGCATGGAATTCCAGCCAGTCGGCGCCGGCCTCCGCCGCGCGCTTGGTGGCGGCGACGAAGTCGGCCTTGACGCGATCCATGTCGGTCCGGTCCATTGCCTTCGGCACCTGGCTGTTCTTCAGGTAGGGCAGGGCGGAGGCCGAGATCAGCGGCCAGCCGCCATCCTCCAGCGGTTGGTCGATGCCGTCCCAGGCGCGTTTCGTGGCACCCTTTCGACCCGCATGACCGAGCTGGATGCCGACCTTCGCGGCACTGTTGGCGTGGATGAAGCGGATCACCCGTTTCCAGGCCTCCGCCTGCTCGTCGTTCCACAGGCCCAGGCAGCCGGGGGTGATCCGGGCGTCGGGAGACACACAGGTCATCTCCGCGAAGACGAGGCCGGCGCCGCCGAGCGCGCGGCTGCCGAGATGGACCATGTGGAAATCGTTGATCAGGCCGTCATCGGCGGAATACATCGCCATGGGCGAGACGACAATGCGGTTGGCAAGCGTCACGTCGCGCACCGTATAGGGCGTGAACATCGGCGGCAGGCAGCGTTTGCCGTCCTCGACGTTGAGGCCCTGCTTGCGGGCAAACCAGCGCTCGTATCCCTCCAGCCAGTCCTTGTCGCGCAGGCGCAGGTTCTCGTGGCTGATGCGCTGTGAGCGTGTCAACATCGAATACATGAACTGCTCGGGCTCCAGCGTGTCGGCATAGCGGCGGCCGACGACCTCGAACCATTCCATGGCGTTTCGGGCGGCATTCTGGATGCGGGCGACATCGACGCGGCGGATGTCTTCATAGGCTGCCAGCACGGCCGGGATCTTGTCCGTCTCGTGGCCGAGCTTCTGGAACTGGTTGGTGAGCTCGATCGCGTCGTCGATCGCGAGCTTGGTGCCCGAGCCGATGGCGAAATGGGCGGTGTGGGCGGCGTCGCCCATCAGCACCACATGCGACTTGCCGTTGAAAAGGCTCCATTTGCCGCAGATCAGCCGGCTGAAATTCAGCCAGGCCGAGCCGCGCACATGGCGGGCATTGGTCATCAGCTTGCCGCCGTCCAGCACCTCGGAAAACAGGTCGGCGCAGAAGTCGATCGAGCCTTGCTGGTCGAGCGCGTCGAGGCCGTGAGCCTGATAGGCCTCCTCCGTCGTCTCGACGATGAAGGTCGAGGTCTTGTCGTCGAACTTGTAGATATGCGCCTGGAACCAGCCGTGCTCGGTCTTGCGGAAATCGAAGGTGAAGGCGTCGTAGAGTTTGTCGGTACCGAGCCAGATATAGCGGTTCGGGCGCACGACGAGGTCGGGTTCGAATTCGGCTTCGTATTTGCGGCGGATCTTCGAATTCAGTCCGTCGGCGGCGATGATCAGGTCGGCATCCGGGAAATCGAGGTCGCTGTCGACCTCTGTCTCGAAAACGAGCTCGACGCCGAGCGCCTCGCAACGGGCCTGCAGGATATTGAGGAGCTTCCTGCGGCCGATTCCGACGAAGCCGTGGCCGGTGGTGCGCTGGCGGGTGCCCTTGAACAGCACCTCGATATCGTCCCAATGGTTGAACGCGTCCTCGATTTCCGCAGCGGTTTCCGGATCCCAGACGCGCATGGACTGCATGGTCGCATCCGAGAAGACGACGCCCCAGCCGAAGGTGTCATAGGGGCGGTTGCGCTCGACGACGCGGACATGATGTTCCGGATGGAACTTCTTCATCAGCAGACCGAAATAGAGACCGGCCGGTCCTCCACCAATGCAGACGATGCGCATGTCCGTTCCCTTTCGTCGAAGACGTTTTCCTGTTTTCAGGAATTATTTTAAGATTAAAGTAATTGCCTCTGCCCATGGCTGTCAATTCCAAAAGGGCTGTGAGCAGAATTATTTTGAGCTTAAAATTTCCGAGCGTGTGAGATCGTACGCCCTGCGCATGTGGCGCGGTGCGTAGCAAGATGGCGCATCATCCCGCCGGATGCGGCTTAGAGGCGGAGGCTTGCCGTCAGCGATTGCGCAAGCCGTCGACGAAGACGTCAACGAGGCGGAGCGCATTGGGTTGCCAGTCGGTCGGGCCGAGCGAGTAGAGTATGCCGGCGAGTGCACGCAGGATGTCTTCCGGTGGAATGTCATCGCGCACGTCGCCCGCGGCCACTGCCCGTGCCAGCAGCACGCCGATCGCATCAGCCATCCGGTTGCTTGTGTAGGCCTTCAGTTCCGAAGATCCGTAGGCGGCAAGCTGCAGCGCCTCGATCATGCCCTTCTTTGTCGCGACGAGTTGAATGTTGGCGCGCATCCATTTGCGCAGGGCTTCCACCGGCTTCTCGTCATTTGCGAGCTCGGCGGCGAGGTCTGCGAGTTGGTCCACTTCATGACGGTAAACGGCGGCGAACAGGTCTTCGCGCGTCGGAAAATGCCGATAGAGCGTGCCGATGCCGACACCGGCTTGGCGTGCCACCGCCTCCAGGCTCGCCTGTTTGCCGCCGGCGCTGAAGATCTGCGTTGCTGCGGCGAGCAGGAGTTCACGATTGCGCAGGGAGTCTGAACGCGGCTTTCGTCTTGCTTTTTCGGCTTTCGGTTCCATCTTCTCGCACAGGCTGGATTTTGACTTGCTAAACGGAGGCATCCTCCGTATATTGCATTGTACACCCGGAGCAGTGGAGAGGAAACACTCTCCTGGTGCCGGCGGTCGGCCGATCGCCCCCTATGTGTGAAATCGCCACTTTTGTCGCCTGCGGGCGGCCCCGATCCATAAAATTCAATCTATGAAATGGAGTACTTCATGTCACTCTCCATCAGTCTGACTATCAATGGTCAGTCGCGCAACATTGCGATCGACGACCCGCGTGTCACGCTGCTCGATCTTTTGCGCGAGCGCCTGGATCTTGTTGGTACGAAGAAGGGCTGTGATCGCGGCCAGTGCGGTGCCTGCACCGTTCTCATCGATGGTCGGCGCATCAATTCCTGTCTGACGCTCGCAGCAAGCCTCGACGGCGCGGAAGTCACCACGATCGAAGGTCTTGCCGATGGCGACGACCTGCATCCGGTGCAGGCGGCCTTCATCGCCTGCGACGGTTTCCAGTGCGGCTACTGCACGCCCGGCCAGATCATGAGCGCCGTCGGTCTCATCAACGAGGGCAGGGCGGGCGATGACCCCGAGCGCGTCCGTGAACTGATGAGCGGAAACCTCTGTCGGTGCGGTGCCTATCAAGGCATCACCGAAGCCGTCATCGAAGCCCAGAAGATCCTTGTCGACGAGAAGGGGAGGGACGCGGCATGAAGCCCTTCGATTATCTGAAGCCCGCAAGCGTCGCCGAAGCGATCCGCATGGCCGGCGAACCCGGCACAGCCATCCTTGCGGCCGGAACGAACATGCTGGACCTGATGAAGGTCGGTGCGGCAGAGCCTCAGCGGCTTGTCGACATTACCCGCTTGCCCGGTCTCGACCGGATCGAGTGGCGTGATGACGGCAGCGTGCGCATCGGCGCGCTCGTCCGCAATTCCGATCTTGCCTATGACGACAGGTTCGCCAAGCGCTTCCCGGCGGTTGCCGAAGCGCTGCTTTCCGGCGCATCGGCACAGTTGCGCAATGCCGCGACCGTCGGCGGAAACCTGATGCAGAAGACGCGTTGCGCCTATTTCCAGGATAAGTCCAGCGCCTGTAACCGGCGGGAGCCGGGATCGGGTTGCGACGCCATCGAGGGCGAGAACCGGCTGCATGCCGTCATCGGCTGGAGCGATCAGTGTATCGCCACCCATCCGTCGGATTTCTGCGTGCCGCTTGCCGCTCTTGACGCGGTCGTGGAGATCGAAGGGCCGAAGGGACAACGGACCATCCCGCTAGAGGTGCTGCACCTCCTGCCGGGCAATACGCCGGAGAAGCAGACGGCGCTCGAGCCGGGAGAGCTGATCGTTGCGGTCACGCTGCCGGCGGAAGCGTCATCCTTCTCGGGCCATGCCCGGTATCTGAAACTGCGCGAGCGCACGTCCTACGCCTTTGCGGTGGTCTCCGCCGCAGCGATGCTGACCGTCGAGAACGGCGTCATCACCGAGGCACGCATTGCGCTTGGCGCCGTTGCGGCAAAACCGTGGCGGGCACGCGAGGCGGAAGCGGTCCTTGCCGGCGTCGCTCCGACGCCCGAAGCCTTCGCCAGGGCTGCAGAACTGGCGCTAGCCGAGGCAAAGCCTTCCGGCGACAATGCCTTCAAGATCGAACTGGCGCGCCGCATCCTGCTGCGCGCCCTCACCCTTGCATCGGAGGGAACGCCGGCCGAAATGCCCGCGCTGCCCGGTTCCGTCCTCTCCTCACATACGGGAGCACACCATGTCGCCTGATACATCCAAAGCGAAGAACCCGCGGTTTGGCTCGAATATCGGGCAGCCGCTCACCCGCCGCGACGGCGTGCTCAAGGTGACCGGTCGGGCGACATACGCCGCCGACAACCACCCTGCCGGCATGCTTTATGCGGTGACCGCCACCAGCACGATCGCGCGCGGCCGCGTGACCTCACTGAATGTCGATGCGGCCAAGGCCCACTCCGGCGTCGTCGAGGTGATCACGCCGCAGAACCGTCCGCCGCTTTCGCACGACCCGGACGAAAAGATGCCGCCCTTCGGTTTCCGGACCGAAGTGCTGCAGGACGATACCGTCCGCTATGCCGGCCAGCCGATCGCGCTGGTCATTGCCGAGACGCTGGAGGCGGCAACCGAGGGGGCGGCGCTTCTCGATCCGCAATACGAGGCGGAGGCGGCTCGCACCGACATCAACAATGGCGTGCGCTTTGCGCCGGAGGCGATCGGTATCGGCTCGCCGAGCCGCACTGCCCATGGCGATATCGAGGCGGGCATGGCGGCGGCGGAGCGGATCGTCGAGGCCGAATATGTGGTCCCGTCGCAGTATCACAACGCGATGGAGCCGCATGCGGTCGTTGCCGAGTGGGATGGCGACAAGGTCATGCTCGACATGCCCAATCAGGCTCTGGCGCTGAGCTGTGAATCCTACGGGGCGTATTTCGGCATACCGGCCGAGAACGTGACGATCCGGTCGCCCTTCATCGGCGGTGGCTTCGGGTCGAAGGCGATCCTCAACGGGCCGCAGATCCTTGGCATTCTTGCCGCCCGCATGCTGGGCCGCCCGGTCAAGCTCGTGCTCACCCGGGCGCAGATGTACGGTCCCGTCGGACACCGCGGGCAGACCTGGCAGACCCTGCGCATCGGTCTCGACGGCGCCGGCAAGCTGACAGCGCTGCATCATCACACGATGGCGGCCACGTCGAGTTTTGACGACTTTCTCGAATCGTCGTCGAATGCGTCACTGCCGCTCTATGCCAGCCCCGCACTTCTGGCGGAGCATAGCGGCATCCGGCTTGATATCGGCACGCCGGGGCCGATGCGCGCGCCGGGTGAAGCATCCGGGTCGGCTGCCCTGGAAGTGGCCATGGACGAGGCGGCGGAAGCCTGCGGCATGGACCCGCTCGACTTCCGCCTGGCCAACTACGCCGAGACGGAGCCGGGAACCGGCAGGCCGTTTTCCTCCAAGGCCCTGCGTGCCTGTTATGCCGAAGGCGCCAAGCGTTTCGGCTGGTCGAAGCGACCGCTTCAGCCGCGGCAGATGCGCGACGAGAACGGCTTTCTCGTCGGCTGGGGCATGGGAACGGCGGTATTCCACTGTCCGCATTTCCCGGCGGATGCACGCGCCACGTTGCGCGCCGACGGTACGGCTCTCGTCGAGACGTCCGGCATCGACATGGGGCAGGGCGCCTGGACGGCGCTGGCGCAGATTGCCGCCGAAGCGCTCGGGCTCGACATGGACCAGGTCGAGTTCCACTCGGGCATCTCGACATTGCCGAGTGGCGGTATTGCCGGCGGCTCCGGCCATACGGCAAGCGCCGGCCTGGCGCTTCACAATGCCGGCGAGGATGCCATTGCCCGACTGACGGAGATTGCCACCGCCGATTCCGCGTCACCGCTCTTCGGCGCCGGCAATATCGGAGTGATTGCGCGTGGCGGGCGGCTCTATCGTCGTGACGACGAAAGCCGCAGCGAAAGCTATGCCGAGATCATTGCCCGCGCCGGCGGCCGTGTCGTCGTCGGCACCGGCAAGTCCGGGCGTGATGCAGATGTGACGGCGTCGCATGCCATGTTCTCGCACGGAGCCGTCTTTGCGGAAGTGAAGGTCGATCCCGATCTCGGTCAGGTGCGGGCGACACGGCTGGTCGGCGCATTTGCCGCCGGCCGGATCATCAATCCCCGGCTTGTGCGCAGCCAGTATTTCGGCGGCATGATCTGGGGCGCATCCTTCGCCCTGCACGAGGAAGCCGTGTTCGACCACCGGAGCGGCCGGATCATGAATGCCGATCTCGCCGAATACCACGTGCCGGTCAATGCGGACGTTCCCTCGCTCGACGCGATCCTCATCCCTGAGGAAGACACGCTCGTCAATCCGCTCGGGGTGAAGGGCGTCGGCGAAATCGGCATCACCGGCACGGTTGGCGCGATCGCCAATGCGGTCTGGCATGCGACGGGCGTTCGCGTTCGCCGCTTCCCGATCCGGATCGAGGATCTGATCGAAAGCCGGTCGGCCGCGTAAGACACCGATGCCGGCGGAGCATGAAAGTGCTTCCGCCGGCATCGTTCAGCGGCAACACGCACGGTTGCCGCCTGACAGGACAGATGCCGGGCATCTCCGGCCCGTGCCAATTCATTTGGAGCAGGCAATGCTGGATAAACCAATTCGCAAAAGTCGGCCGTTGCCGGCGCGGTCCACTGTGTCCGACGATCCTGCCGAAATCCTCGGCTTTGCCGCCGATGCATGTGACGACCGCGGTGCTGCGATCGCGACGCTCGTCGCCATTCGCGGCGGCGCGGCGCGGGCCCTCGGGTCGCATGTCGTCGTTGCCGCCGACGGGCGCTTCTGCGGATATGTTTCGGGTGGATGCGTCGAGGCCGCGGTCGCTTCCGAGGCGCTTCTCGCCCTGGAGGAGGGGCGCGACCGGATGGTGATGTTCGGCGAAGGTTCGCCCTTCTTCGATATCGTCCTTCCCTGCGGCGGCGGTATCACGGTCGCCATCCACGTGTTGCGCGATGCCAAGCCGATCAGACATGTTCTGGCCCGTCTCGAGCGGCGGCAGCCGGCCGCGCTTCTCTATTCGCCCGAAGCGCAGACGCTCGTCGCGACCACTCCTGTCGGGCGTGCCGGCTGGGACGAGGATGCCTTTGCGACGGTCTATCGCCCCGCAACCCGGCTGATTGTCTCGGGACAGAGCAACGAAGCCGACATGGTCAGCCGCGTGGCGGAGGCTGCCGGGTTCGACGTCTTCAACCTGAAGCCAGGAGATGCTGCCGGAAAACTGGCGGACCTGATCGACCCGTTCACCGCCGTCGTCCTGATGCATCATGACATCGAAAACGAGCTGGACGTGCTTGACGCGGCACTTCGGTCGCGGCCTCTCTATCTGGGAGCGCTCGGCAGCACGCGCACACACAGAAAACGGCTCGATCGGCTTGGTGCGCTGGGTTGGACAGACGATGCGCTGGCGCGCATCAAGGCGCCGATCGGCATGTTCGGACCCGCGCGCGATGCCTCTTCCCTCGCACTTTCCGTGGTGGCGGATGTCGCTGCCTGTCGTCTGCAGGCCTATGCCTGATCTTTTGGGCGCGGGAGGCTGCGTTTGTGCCGCTGCCATACGCCGATAAAGTCTCAGCATAAACATTTCAAGCTTGAATTATATTGCATCCCGTGATCCGGTCATGCTATCGACTGGGAGCCGCGCCTGTTTCTGGCGCGGCTTGACGCGGGAGACGGAACTGTTGGCGGATCTGGAAAGTCTGGGCGCGAAGGCGCAGCTTTCGAAGGACCGGCTTCGCCTGTGGCTGAAGCTCATCAAGTCGACCGGCCGCGTCGAGGACGAAATACGCCGACGGCTTCGCGCGCAGTTCGCCACGACGCTGCCGCGCTTCGATGTCATGTCCGCGCTTTCTCGTGCGCCCGACGGCCTGAAGATGAAGGACATCTCCCGTCTTCTGCGCGTCTCGAACGGCAACATCACCGGCATCGTCGACAAGCTCGTGGAAGAAGGGCTGGTGCTGCGCACCACGCCGCCGCAGGACCGCCGGACGCAGATCATCCAGCTGACGGAGAGGGGGCGGCAGGAGTTCGAAACCCTGGCGCGAACCCATGAAGCATGGATCGACGAGATTCTTGGCGGGCTTAATGCCGATGACGTCGACGGCATGATCCGGCGGCTGGATCACCTCATCCATGCGCTGGAGGCGGGGCCATGACCGACGCCGGCATCCTGCGCATCGCCGGCGGCAGCGCGCGGCTTCCAAATCTCAGGAGCATCATGTGAGCAATCAGCCTTACAATCCCGGCGCCGAGGGCGCGAAGATGAACTTTGCCGATGCCATGTCCTACGGCGACTATCTTCATCTCGACGGCATTCTCGGCCAGCAGCATCCCTTGAGCAAGGCGCATGACGAGATGCTGTTCATCATCCAGCATCAGACGAGCGAATTGTGGATGAAGCTGATCATCCATGAACTCGGCGCGGCGCGCGAGGCGCTGAAGCGGGAGGATATTCCCGCCATGTTCAAGATGCTGGCGCGCGTGGCCCGCATCTTCGAACAGCTCAACAGCGCCTGGGACGTGCTGCGGACGATGACGCCGGCCGACTATACCCGTTTCCGCGAGGCGCTTGGGCCGTCTTCCGGCTTCCAGTCCCACCAGTATCGCCTGATTGAATACATTCTCGGAAACCGCAACGCCAACATGCTGAAGCCGCATGAGCATGTGCCGGAGGTGCACGCCATGCTGACGGCCGAACTGGACCGCCCCAGCTTCTACGACGAGGTCGTCCGGCTTCTGTTCCGCACGGTCGACGGTTCGGAAGATGCCGTCCCGGCGCCGCAGCTGCGCTCGCCGCATGCCGCCGTTCCCGAGATCCAGGCGCGTTGGAAGATCGTCTATCAGGACAACGACCGCTATTGGTCCCTCTACGAGCTGGCGGAAAAGCTGGTGGATCTGGAAGACTATTTCCGGCGCTGGCGGTTCAACCATGTGACCACCGTCGAACGCGTCATCGGCTTCAAGCGCGGGACGGGCGGGACGTCCGGCGTCAACTATCTGCAGAAGATGCTGAGCGTCGAACTCTTTCCCGAACTCTGGCAATTGCGAGGAGAACTTTGAACATGACGGCCTCCAACCTTCCCCGCAAGCATCTGTTCGATCTTCCCGAAGGGGTGATCTATCTCGACGGTAACTCCCTCGGCCCGCTTCCGAAGGGCGTTGTCGAGCGGGCCGGCCATGTCATTGCCGAGGAATGGGGCCGTGAGCTCATCAAGGCCTGGAACACCGCCGACTGGATCTCGCTGCCGCAACGTGTCGGTTCCCGCATCGCGCCGCTGATCGGCGCGCCGGCCGGTTCGGTTGCGACCGGCGATACGCTCTCCATCAAGGTCTACCAGGCGCTGGCGGCGGCGCTGAAGATGCGGCCCGACCGGCGCATCATCCTCTCCGACAGCGGCAATTTCCCGACCGACCTCTACATGGCGGGCGGGCTGATCGACGTGATCGGCAAGGACTACGAGTTGCGCACGCCTGCGCCGGAGGATGTCGCCGATGCGATCGATGACCAGGTCGCGGCGGTATTGTTGACCCAGGTCGACTACCGCACGGGCCGGATGCACGACATGGACGCCGTGACGCGCCGGGCGCACGAGGCGGGCGCGGTGATGATCTGGGATCTCGCCCACAGCGCCGGCGCCGTGCCAATCGATCTTGCCGGCTGCGGGGCGGAGTTCGCGGTCGGCTGCACCTACAAGTACCTTAACGGCGGCCCCGGCGCCCCGGCCTTCATCTATGCCCGGCCGGACATCGTCGAGGACGTGAAGCCGGCGCTTGCCGGCTGGATGGGGCATGACGCGCCTTTCGCCATGGAACTCGGCTATCGGCCGGCGATGTCGACGGAGCGGCTGAGGGTTGGCACGCCGCCGATCGTGCAGCTGTCCATCCTCGATCAGGCGCTTGATGCCTGGGAGGGCGTCGACATGGCCGACATCCGGGCGGCCTCCATCGCTCTCTCGGAGTGCTTCATCGAAGAGGTCGGTTCGAGATGCCCCGCGCTTGTGCTCGTCTCTCCTCGCGATCCGTCGAAGCGCGGCTCTCAGGTGTCCTTCGCCTTCGAGCATGGCTATGCAGCGATACAGGCGCTGATCGATCGCGGCGTGATCGGCGACTTCCGCGCGCCGAACATCATGCGGTTCGGCTTCACGCCGCTCTATCTCGATGAGGACGATGTCGTCAGGGCCGCCGAAATCATTGTCGAGGTGATCGATGGACGCCTTTGGTACAACCCGAAATACAGGAAGGTGTCGCGCGTGACGTGACGGTCCCGCGGCACCACTTTACAGGTTCGTCGCTCTCCGATTTCCTTGCGATCATCACCGACTCGCGCTGAAGGATTGCGGGAATGCTGAACGATCCACGCTCGCACGGACTCTGGGAAAAGACCGCGCCGCCGGCACCGGCAACCGGCATGTTGACCGGTGACAGCCTGGCCGAGGTGGTGATCGTCGGCGGCGGCTTTACGGGTCTCTCCGCGGCGCTTCATCTGGCGGAGGCCGGACGGTGCGTGATCGTACTCGAGGCGGCCGAAATCGGCTTCGGCGGCGCCGGCCGCAATGTCGGGCTGATCAATGCCGGGATGTGGGTGATGCCGGATGACCTGCCCGGCGAACTCGGCGAGCTGCACGGCGAGCGATTGCTGACCATGCTCGGCGCCGGCCCCAAGGTCGTCATGGACCTCATCGACCGGCATGGGATCGCCTGCGAACTGGAGCGCAACGGCACGTTGCATTGCGCTGTCGGCGATACCGGATTGAAGGAGATCACGGAGCGAGAAGGGCAATGGCGCAAGCGTGGCGCGCCGGTCTCGCTGCTGGATGCCGCCGAGACGGCGAGGCTCGTCGGTACCGACGCCTATGCCGGCGCGCTTCTGGACAGGCGGGCGGGCACCTTGCAGCCGCTTGCCTATGTCCGTGGTCTGGCGCATGCGGCGGTTGCCGCCGGCGCGACCATCCACACCGGATCGCGGGTGACCGGCTGTACAAGGTCCGGGGCGGCCTGGACCGTCAGGACGCCGTACGGAAGCGTGACGGCGCCGTGGGTGATCGTTGCGACCGATGCCTACAGCACGGGGCCATGGGCGAGCGTGCGGCAGGAGCAGGTGCATCTGCCCTATTTCAACCTGGCGACCCGGCCGTTGTCGCCCGATCTCCTGCAGACCATCCTGCCCGAAAGGCAGGGCGCCTGGGATACGAAGGAAATTCTTTCGTCCTTCCGGCTCGATCAGGCAGGCCGCCTGGTCTTCGGCAGTGTCGGCGCCCTGCGCAATACCGGGCGCGCCGTCCATGTCGCCTGGGCGAAGCGATCGCTCAAGCGGCTCTTTCCTGCCCTCTGCCCGGTCGAGTTCGAAAGCGAATGGTTCGGGATGATCGGCATGACGGACAATGCCCTGCCGCGCTTCCACCGGTTTGCCGAGAACGTGGTCGGCTTTTCTGGTTACAACGGCCGTGGCATAGCGCCCGGCACGGTCTTCGGTCGCGCGTTGGCGGAGCTTGTCCTCGGGAAACTGGACGAAGCGGAGCTGCCGCTACCGATCACCGAGCCAGAGAGCGCGCCGTTGCGCTCGGTCAAGGAAATCTACTACGAGGCTGGCGCGCAGATCGCCCATTTCGCCGGCGAGCGGTTTTGATAGATAGTCGATGGCAGGCGGCGTGCTTCTGATCGCGCGCCGGGCGCTCAGATATCCCGTATGTTTCTCGCAGAGGCCTGGAGCTGCCTGAAGGTGTCGTAGCGCCTTGCGTGCAGGTCGAGAAAGCTTGTGGCCGGAAGGCAGGTCGCTTCAGCGGCGGACATCTGCCGCATGGCCGTCTGGAGACTGTCGACGCTGCCGGATGCGACGGCACCGAGCATGGCCGCGCCGAGAAGCACCGGCTCGCTTGTTGCCGGTGCGATGACCGGCAGGCCGCAGGCGTCGGCGAGCAGTTGCCGGATCAGGGGATGCTGGCCGGCGCCGCCGCTGATCACGATGTTTTCGACCGAAATGCCTGCCTCGGCCTGCGCGTCGACGATCTGGCGCAGGCCGTAGCCGATCCCGCAGATGCCGGCGACATAGAGTGCCACGAGGCTGTCGATGTCGCGGTCCATGCCGAGGCCGGCGATCAGGCCGCGGGCATGCGGGTCGGCGAAGGGAGCGCGGTTGCCGAGAAATTCCGGCACGACATGCAGACCGCGCGCGAGTTGAACGGCTGCGGAGGCGGATCCGGACTTTTCGACTGCCATGTCGGCGAGGAATACCGGTAGTGACTGGCCGGTCGATTGGGCGCGGTTCGCGGCCTCCGATGAAGCGGGATGCAGCGTCAACAGCTGGTCTATTGCAGCGCCTGCAGCGCTCTGGCCGCCCTCGCTGAGCCACATGCCCGGCACCATGGCGGAGTAATAGGGTCCCCAGACGCCGGGTACGAAGACCGGTGCTTCTGTGGTCGTCATGGTGCAGGACGACGTGCCGAAGACATAGCCGAGATTGGCCGCCGCGCCCTTGCCGATGCCGACCGTGCCAAGCCCGCCGGCATGGGCGTCGATCAGCCCCGCGCCAACGGCAAGGCCGGCCGAAAGGCCCAGATCCTGTGCGGCTTCCGCCGTCAATCCCGTTCCGAGTGCGGCTCCGGGCTCGACGATCGTCTGGCCGATACGGACGAAGTTCTCCTCCGCGAGGGTGCCGAGGCCGATCTTATCAAAATAGTCCGCCGACCACCGGCCTTCATGGGCCAGATAGGTCCATTTGCAGGTGACCGTGCAGGTCGAACGGGCAAGGTCGCCGGTCGCCTTCCAGGTCAGGAAGTCGGTAAGATCGAGGAACTGCCAGGCGCTGTCGAAGACCTCCGACCGGTTTTCCTTCAGCCAGAGCAGTTTCGGGGTTTCCATTTCGGGCGATATCCGCCCGCCGACATAGTCGAGGACGGGATGGCCGAGCGTATTGATCCGTTCCGCCTGATTGATCGCGCGATGATCCATCCAGACGATGATGTTCCTGTCGGGATCTTCGGAGGGGCCGACCGGCAGGGGCGCTCCGCCTTCGCCGAGGACCACCAGAGAACAGGTGGCGTCGAAGCCGATGCCGATCGCGGCGGATGTCGGCCTTCCGCAGCCGGCCACGGCCTCGCGAACCGTTTCCGACACGGCCGACCAGATGTCGCGGCTCGATTGCTCGGCAATGCCGCCGGTTTCCCGGTAGAGGGCGATATCGCGTTTGGCGACGGCGAGCAGTTTTCCGGAGAGATCGAATACGCCGGCGCGGGCGCTGCCCGTGCCGACGTCGACGCCGATCAGGAACCGGGCGTCGTCGCTTCCGCTCATGGTCGCCGCCTGCTCATTCATGCGGAGGCCAGCAGCGCGTCGATTTCGCCGCGTTCCGGCATGGCCGGCGCCGTTCCGGGGCGGGTGACGGCAATGCCCGCGGTCGCCGCGCCGAAGCGCACCGCATCGATTGCGGCCTGACCTTCGGCGATTGCCGTTGCAAAGCCGCCGAGGAATGCATCACCGGCGCCGGTCGTGTCGATCACCTTGCCGACGGAAAAGGCCGGTACGAATTCGCTGTGGCCGGCCGTGTGGTAGAGCGCACCGCGGCCGCCGAGCGTGATGACGACGCCCTTGGCGCCGCGCTTGAGCAGCGTTTCGGCCGCCTTGACAGCCTGCTCGTCGGTATCGACGTCGTGTCCGACGATGCCAGCCGCTTCCACCTCGTTCGGGACGATGAAGTCGCAGAGCGGGTAGATGTCATCCGGCAGGGCCTGGGCGGGCGCGGGATTGAAGATCGTCGTTACCCCGGCCTTCTTTGCGATCGTCAGACCATGGATGGCGGCTTCGATCGGCTGCTCGAGCTGGGTCATGAAGATCGCGGCGCCTTCGATCTCGGCGCGATTGGCGTCGACGTCTTCCTTGCCGATCAGGCCGGCCGCGCCCGGGGCGACGATGATGGCGTTGTCGCCATTGTCCTCGTTGACGAAGATGAAGGCGGCTCCGGTCGACACGCCGTCCATGCGCATGACATTGGCCTTGACGCCCGCGGCATCGTAGGCTGCGAGCGCCATGTCGCCGAAGGGATCGTTGCCGACGCGCGAGATGAAGGTGACCTTGCCGCCCGCCTTGGCTGCGGCGATTGCCTGGTTCGAACCCTTGCCGCCGGGGCCGAGCGAGAAGCCGGACCCGATCAGGGTTTCGGCGATCTGCGGCATGCGCTTGGCCTTGTAGGCGGTATCGGCTGCAAAGATGCCGAGAATGACGGTCGCTTTCCGGTCACTCATCGCACGACGTCCTCGGCCGGGATGACGCCCTTCGTCAGGATGAAGCAGCCGTAGAAGCGCATCTCGCCGGTGGCGATGACGCAATAGGCCTTGCGGGCAATGTCGTAGAAGGCCATCCGCTCGATCGGGTACATCGGCGCGGGCTTGCCTTCGACGCGATCGACGATTGCCTGCACTTCCGCCTGGACACCCGGGATTTCGTCCGGCTTGCCGATCACTTCCATGCGGCCGACGGACGGCTGCAACGGCGTGTCGAGCGGCAGTACCGACAGGATGGCGTCGATCGCCTGCGGTGCGGGAATGTTTTCCATCGTCAGAAGCTTGCCGAGCCGCGTCTTGTGCGCGACGGAATCGGACGGGAAATTGGTGTCGGAGACGACGAGGTAGTCGCCATGGCCCATATTGCTGAGCGCCTGCAGAATGTCGCCGTTGAGTTCCGCCCTGATACCTTTGAGCATTGTTTCATCCCTTCTAATGGCCGCCGTTCCGGCGTGTCTTCAATTGCATGTCAGTTGCGATGTGCGACGGGTGGCCCGGTCGAGCCGCGCACCACGAGCGTGGCGCTCATGGCTTCGTCGGCCGGGTGCGGATGCGCCTCGAACAGAAGTTCGACGGCACGCCTCGCCAGTTCGTCGGTCGGCTGATGCACGGTGGTCAGCCGTGGCACCACGAGATTGGCGAGGTGGATGTCGTCGAAGCCGGTAACGGAGAGTTCGCGGGGTATGTCGATGCCGAGGTCGCGGGCCGCCCGCAATGCGCCGATCGCCTGCTGGTCGCTGGCCGCCGCAATCGCCGTCGGGCGCTTGCCTGCCGGTCGCGACAACAGCTTGCGCGCGACCGCCTCGCCGGATTCATAGTCGAACTTGCCGTAGAAGATCTCGAGGTCGACGGTGTCGCCGAGCGCATTGATCCGGCTGACGAAACCGTCGCGCCGGGCGCGGCCCGCCTCCGTGTCCACCGGACCGGAAATGTAGGCGATCCGACGGTGGCCGAGCTCGAAAAGATGGTCGGCGACGAGGGCCGCCGCCTGCGCGTGGTTGGTGGAGACCAGCGGGAAGCTGCCGAAGCGGCGGTCGAGAGAAATGATCGGGATGGACGATTTCAGGCGGGAGGCCGGGCTGTCGCTGGCGGCGACCACGATGATGCCGCGCACCGAACGGTCGAGGAAGGCCAGCATGTGGCTTCGCTCGGCGGCATGGTCGTTGTGGGAGCTTCCGAGCATCAGCGAATGCTTGTGCTCGGAGGCGGCGATCTCGGCGCTCGCCGCCATCTGTCCGAAGAACGGATTGGTGATGTCGGGGACGATCAGGCCGATGACATCGGTCTTGCTGGTGCGCAGTGCCCTCGCCATGACGTTCGGCCGGTAGCCGAGCGTGGAAATGGCATCGTTGACCTTGTCGCGGAGCGCCGGCTTGACGGCAGCCTCGCCGGCAAGCACCCGCGAAACCGTACCCACCGAGACGCCAGCCTCGACGGCGACATCCTTGACTGTGGGTATCTTGTCCATCTCGAATTCACCGCTCTTACTTCACCGCACCGGCGGTCATGCCGGCGATGATGTGTTTTTCAAGCAGGACGCCGACGAATACAAGAGGCAGGATCCCGGCCGTCGACAAGGCCGCCATCGACCACCAGTTGATGCCCTGGCTGCCGGTCTGGCTGGCAATCATCACGGGCAGCGTATTGGTGTTGGTCGAGGTCAGGAGTGCGGCGAAGAAATACTCGTTCCAGCACAGGATCAGCGCCAGAATGAAGGCGGCGACCATGCCCGGCGCCACCAGCGGCACGATGATGCGCAGGAAAGCGCCCCAGATCGACAGGCCGTCGACGAGTGCGGCTTCCTCGAGTTCCACCGGTACCGTCGCGAACTGGTCGCGCATGATCCAGATGACGATCGGCAGCACCATAAGGGTGTAGATGGCGATCATGCCGGCATAGGTGTCGAGCAGCGCCAGTTCCTTGTAGAGAACGAGGAAGGGCAGGGCGAGCACGACGGGCGGCATGATCAGCTGCGAGAGGAAGAAGAAGGAAATGTCCGAATTGCGCATGTAGCCGAACTTGTAGGAGAAGCGGCTGAGGCCATAGGCGGCCAGCGATCCGAGGACGACGGCGAGGGCGGATGACGTTCCCGAAATGATGATGCTGTTCCACAGCCTGCGCATGAACTCCTCGCGCACCGTGGAGGTCGCGAAGATCGTGTCGGGCGAAAGACCGAGCGAGCGCCAGCCGAGCCAGTTCGGGTGGAAGTTCAGCCACGGCACGAGATTGCCGCGCATGACGTCGGCGGCCGTCTTGAACGAGGTCGTGACGGTCCAGAACAGCGGGAAGATGCAGATGATCGCCCAGAGCGTCAGGAGACCGTAGACGACGAACCGCATGCCCCACCAGCGCAGGCGCTGGCCGCGGTCGAATTTGTCGAGATCGATCGAAGCCATCAGAGCCTCCCTGTCATGCGGCGGACGATCCGGTCCGATATCTTCATGAGTCCGGTCATGCCGATGACGATGATCACCAGATAGACGAGTGCGAGCAATGTGCCGTAGCCGACATTCGATCGGTCACGATATTCGCGGTAGATGAAGCTGGTCACGGAATCTGTGGCGCCGCCGGGCCCGCCGGATGTGACGGTGATGATGATGTCGGCGAGCTTCAGCTTGAAGATGATGCGGATCATCACGGCGGTGACGGAGACCGGCAGCATCAGCGGGAAGATGACCTGCCAGAAGCGCTGCCATTTGGTGGCACCGTCGACTTCGGCCGCCTCCAGCACCTCGCGCGGCAGGGCCTGAAGGCCAGCCAGCAGCATGATCATCATGAAGGGAATGAAAGTCCATGCGTCCATGATCATGATGGAGAGCCGCGCCGTCAGCGGATCGCCGAAGAAGGAGGGGTTCTCCCAGCCGAGCCAGCGGGCAAACCGCGCGATCGGGCCGAAGCGCGGCTCCAGCATCGACTTACCGACCATCCAGCTGATCGCCACCGGCGACAGCATTAGCGGCACCAGGAAGGTGATGCGCCAGAACTTGCGGGCGACAATCTCCTGGTTCAGCAGCAGCGCGAGGCCGAAGGCGATCGCGTATTCGATGGCGATCGCCAGGCAGTAATAGACCATGTTCAGGAGTGCATTGCCGTAGAACGGATCGGCGATCATCTGCTTGAGATTATCGAGCCCGTTGAACTGGCGGCCCGTCAGAGATGCGAGGTTCCAGTCGGAAAATCCGACCCAGAGCGCAAACAGCAGCGGAAACACCACCATCGACACGACGAAGAGGGCGGCTGGCAGCACGAACAGCGCCTTCTTGCCGGATTCGCCGTAGATGATCACACGGGTCACGCACAGAACGAACGCCCAGATGAAATAGGCGTAGAGCACCGGCCGCCAGTTGTCGAAGCCGAACTCCGTCCAGCCAAGATCCTGGGCCGCTTGCAGAAAAAAGGATGCAACCAGCCATAGGGCGCTCAGCCATAGGGCCGTATGGCCCCAGAAGCGCCTGCTCGTGGAAATGGAGCCGGTTTCGACCGTGTGCAGCAGGTCGCCTTCGGTTGTCGACATGATATTCCTCGTCCGGGCCGTTTTGAACGCCGGCGGAACGGAAGGTTCCGCCGGCGTGATCGGTTCAGGAGATCAGAGCCCGAGGCTCGCGCGGTACAGCTTCAGCTGGCTTTCGCGGCCAATCTGGTCGGTGATCTTCTCCCAGGCGGCGGCAATCGCGTCCGCGGTTTCCTGGGCCGACTTGTACTGTCCGGCAAAGCCCTTCGCCAGTTCGTCTTCCGCAACGGAATAGTACTGGAAGATACCGGGGATGCGCGGTTCGATGGCAGCGTTCGGATGGTTGTAGCTGTCGGCGTTCGAACCGAGGAAGTCCTCGATATAGGCGCGGTCGTAGCCGGCTTTTTCCCATTCGTCATACTTGAAGTGCGACTGACGGTAGGGCTGGAAGCCGGACGGATAGGCAGACGTCCAGAGCGACAGATCCTTGCCGCCGAGATGGGCGGCTGCGGACCAGGCGGCCTTGCGCTTCTTCTCGTCGCCGGAGACGCGGTTGGTCACATAGATGCCCCAGCCGAGATAGGCCATGTTCGGGGCTTCGTTGTACTTTTCCTCCCAGGCGCCGGTCTTGCGGTTGTAGACCTTGTCGGAGCCGCGGTTGATGCCGAAGCCGACGACATCGCCGACGACCGAGGTGTCGGAGGTGCGGGCGGCCGCGCCGACGTCACCCCACCAGGTGAGCATGGAGCCCGTGCCGGCGAGGAACTGCGAGAAGGCGGTGGTGCCCGGATCGGCGTTGATCTGGTCAGCCGGATAGGCGTTGGCCGCGATGAGGTCCATCACGTCCTGGATCGCCTGGACCCAACCCGGATTGTTGACGAGCGGCTTCATCGTGTCCGGATCGAACAGCCATGCGGCGTCGCCCGGATATTTCACATACGGCGTTGCCCGGTCTTCGAGGAAATAGAAGCCGAAGCCGCCCCAGCCCTTGAGCGGGTCGAGGAAGCCGTAGGTCGGAAGGCCAGTGAGCGGGTCGGTCTTGCCGATGACCGCCTTCGAGACTTCGTTGATTTCCTGCCAGGTCTTTGGCGGTTCAGCCATGCCGCTGACGGAGCCTTCGCCGAAGTAGTCCTTGCGGTAGGCGAAGGTGTGGCAGTCGCCGTCGATGGTGACGCGATAGGTCTTGCCGTCCCAGGTGCCGACCGGCGGCTTCAGATAGTCCACGAGGTCGTCGGACTCGATCTGCTTGCCGACCCAGTCGGGCATCTCGTCCAGAAGCCCGCGTCCGGCGGTGTCGCCTTCGAACGGGGCGCCCATTTCGATGATGTCGAAGTCGACGGTGCCGGTGGCGATCGACTGCTGCAGCCGGGCGTTATAGTCGGCCTGCGCCAGGTCGATCCAGTTGATCTTGGCGCCGGTATAGGCTTCCCACGATTTCAGGAAACCGCGGAACAGGAAGTTGTGCTGGTTCTGGTTGTTGAGGCCCATGAAGGTCAGCTCAACGCCGGCGAATTCGCCTTCCTTCACGTTTGCCTTGGTCGGGCCAAGGCAAAGCTCGCCGACCTTCTGGTAGTCCGCGTCCGTCGGCGACCCCTTGCCGACGCCCGGGATCTGCAGGATCTGCGCGCGAATGTCGTCTTCGGCGAATGCCATTCCCGGCAGGCCGCCGATCGCACCCGAAACGCCCAGCAGGGCCGCAGCACTTGCCGTGCCGCGCAAGATGTCGCGGCGGCTTGCATGCCGGCGCATCAATGCATCGTATATCTCGACTTTCATGTGGTCTCCTCCACGTTTGTCTGATGTGCTGCCCGCAGGGCCCGGAGGCGTCACTTGCCGGTCCGATTTTTGCGCTGGTCTCGGGCAGAACTATCTGGTAAGCAAGAAAATGAAACGTTTCATATCTTGCGTGAAACCGCTCCTCTCGGTCTCGGCAACGAGCATTAGACGGGAGCCGGAAAATGTCAATATAAAATGAAACGTTTCATGGAGGAGGATATCGCGGGCTTTTCGGAAGCGGTTCAGGGCGTGTTTTGCCCGGTTTCCGCGTGGAAAATTCGCGACTTTTGAAAGGAAGCTTCGGGTTCCGGTTCCGTGAGGACGGTCCGGCGCGAGGCGATGGGAGCGAGATGGCTGAGGTCAATATTTCCGGGGCGCAAAAAGCTTATGGTGCCTTGAACGTCCTTCACGGAATCGACATCGATATCAATGACGGCGAGTTCGTCGTGCTGGTCGGCCCGTCCGGTTGCGGCAAGTCGACTCTTCTTCGCATGGTCGCCGGGCTGGAAAGCATCACCGGCGGCACGATCTCGATCGGCGGGAAGGTGGTCAACAACCTGCCGCCGAAGGATCGCGACATCGCCATGGTGTTCCAGAGCTACGCGCTCTATCCGCACAAGACGGTCGCGGAGAACATGGTCTTCGCGCTGCGGCTTAAGAAGATGCCCGCCGACGTGATCAAGCAGCGCCTGCAGGCCGCCGCCGAGACGCTCGATCTGGTTCCGTATCTCGACCGTTATCCGCGCCAGCTTTCCGGCGGTCAGCGCCAGCGCGTGGCCATGGGCCGCGCCATCGTGCGCTCGCCGCAGGTGTTCCTGTTCGACGAGCCGCTGTCCAACCTCGACGCTAAGCTGCGCGTGCAGATGCGCAAGGAGATCAAGGAGCTGCACCAGCGGCTGAAGACGACGACCGTCTACGTGACCCACGACCAGGTGGAGGCCATGACCATGGCCGACAAGATCGTGGTGATGCAGGGCGGCAATGTCGAGCAGATGGGCACGCCGCTGGAACTTTACGACCGGCCGAACAACACCTTCGTCGCGACCTTCATCGGCTCGCCCTCGATGAACCTGATGAAGGGGACCTACAAGGCCGAGCGCGGCCTGTTCGTCTCCGAAACCGGCGATGAAATTCCGCTCGGCTTCAAGCCGGAGGCCGCCGACGGTCAGCAAGTGCTGCTCGGCGCTCGGCCCGAGCACCTGTTGCTCGGCGATAGCGGGTTGGCCGCAACGGTAATCGTCACGGAGCCGACGGGCCACGAAACCATGGTCTTCCTGCGCTATGGCGAAAGCGAACTGGTCGCGGTGTTTTCCGAGCGGCACGAATTCAAGCCCGGTCAGCAGGTCGTGGTCGCCCCACGTCCTGAAAAGCTGCATCTCTTCGATGCTAAGACGGGCAAGAGCCTGCGTCGCGATTTCGCCTGACGGGAACCGGTCTATCGTCCGGGGTGGTCGCTGTCAGGCGCCGAGTTTGCGCCGTTCCGCGATGCGCCATGCACGCGGCGACAGGCCGGTGTGGCGTACGAAGAAACGCGAGAAATAGGCGGGATCGGAAAAGCCGAGGCTGAAGCTGATTTCCTGGACGCTCGCTCGCGTGAAGACCAACTGACGGCCGGCGGCCGACAGCAATTTTCCGGCGATGACTTCCTGCACGCTCTTGCCGGTCGCGGCGCGCACGACCCGGTTCAGATGGGTTGGGGAAATGTTCAGTTCGCTTGCATAGAAGGCCGCAGGCCGGTGGGTGAGGTAGTGCTGCTGCAGGAGGGCGTTGAACACCTCCATGCGCCGTTCATTGACGGTCTCGTCCTTCGCTCCCTCGTCGGGCTGCGTCTGGTCGAGGCGCTCGGTCAGCATCAGCACCGTCATCAGGTGACTGTCGAGCAGTGCGGTGCGATGGCCGCGCCGGGTCTCCCATTCGTTCGCCATTCTTTTGAGGGTCTCGGCGATATAACGCCCGTCGTCGCTGTCGCCGAGAATGGTCAGGTGCGGCTTTGCAAGCCAGCTACCAAGCCTGCTTCGCCCGCCCGGAGCCGCCGGCAGATGCGAGGCGAGAATGGTGAAGACAAAGCCGTCGACATCGCTGGAAAAGCGAAAGCCGTGCTTTGCCGTCGGCGGCACGGTGATGATTGCCGGCGGGGCGAACGCCCGCGTGCGCTCGCCGAACACGGCATCGCCGGAACCGTCCGCGATGTACAGGATCTGAAAGAAATTCTCGTGCCGGTGCAGCCCGATTTCCCAGTGATGCAGCCGGCTGCGGGCGGGTATGGTTTCGCAATGCATCCAGAAATCGGGTCTGTCGACGCTCTCTTCGCCGTAGAGATCATATGTCGGAACGGGCTGGCGCATGCGTGCTTCCTGATGCTCTATGTTCGATTTGTGCAAGTTTTTGACGGAAAAGTCCATTGAGATAAGACCTGTCAAAACGCAAGTTTCTCCTGCAATCGAATGATCCCGGACACAGGTCCGGGAGGAAGGAGCCGCGGTGGGAGCCGCGGCCGCAGGAGGAAAAATGCGCACTCAAGTCGTCATTATCGGATCCGGTCCGTCCGGGCTTCTGCTCGGCCAGTTGCTGACGGATGCCGGCATCGACAATGTTATTCTCGACCGTGTCAGCAAGGAGTACATCCTTGGCCGCGTCCGCGCTGGCGTTCTGGAGGAAAGCACGGTCCGGCTTCTGGACGAGGCGAATGCCGGCAAGCGCATGCATGCCGAAGGCCTGCCGCATGACGGCTTCTCGCTTGCCTTCGACGGGCGCGATCACCGGATAGACCTGTTCGGCCTGACCGGCGGCAAGCGCGTGATGGTCTATGGCCAGACGGAACTGACCCTCGACCTTATGAAGCGTCGCGAGGAGACCGGCGGCCTTTCGATCCACGATGCCGCCAACGTCACGCCGCATGATTTTGCCGGCGAAAAGCCTTACGTCACCTATGAGACGGATGGCGTCACGCATCGCATCGACTGCGATTTCATCGCCGGCTGCGACGGGTTCCACGGTGTCAGCCGCAAGTCGGTGCCCGACGGCGCGATCCGCACCTATGAAAAGGTCTATCCCTTCGGTTGGCTGGGCATTCTGGCCGACGTGCCGCCGGTCAACCACGAGCTGATCTATGCCAACCATTCGCGTGGTTTCGCGCTCTGCTCCATGCGCTCGACGACCCGCAGCCGCTATTACATCCAGTGCGCCCTCAACGAGAAGATCGAGGATTGGAGCGATGACCGGTTCTGGGACGAGTTGCGTCGCCGCTTGCCCGCCTTCCATGCCGAAAAGGTGACGACGGGGCCGTCGTTCGAAAAGTCGATCGCGCCGCTGCGCTCCTTCGTCGCCGAGCCGATGCGCTTCAACCGTCTGTTCCTTGTTGGCGACGCGGCGCATATCGTGCCGCCGACCGGCGCCAAGGGACTGAACCTGGCGGCAAGCGACGTGCATTACCTGTTCCAGGGGTTGCTCGAACACTACAAGGAAAAGTCGAACGCCGGGATTGACGCCTATTCGTCCCGGGCGCTCGCACGGATCTGGAAGGCGGTCCGCTTCTCCTGGTGGATGACGACAATGATGCATCGCTTCCCGGACACGCTCGACTTCGACCAGAAGATCCAGGAAGCTGAACTCGATTATCTGACCCATTCGCGTGCGGCGTCGACGGCGCTTGCGGAAAACTACGTCGGCCTGCCGTTCTAGCTACGCAGGTCTGCTTCTTCCGGCCAGTCGGCCGGAACTACGCCCTCAAGGACATGCCGGACGAACGCCGTCCGGCATATCCATTTGGCATATTCGGCGAGCAATTCCCGATTTTGTTATGATTGCATATTGTTCATTGACAGAACAATATTTTTGAATAACAAATATCAACAGGGAGGAATTGTCGATGATCAAGGGACACGTTGCCGTGGTAACGGGAGCGGGTAGCGGCTTGGGTGCTGCGACCGCGCGCCACTTGGCCGGGCTTGGCGCCCGGGTCGCTTGTATTGACCTGTCCGAAAGTGCCGCTGCCACAGTCGCCGTCGAGATCGGCGGGCTGGCGATCGGTGCGGATGTCTCCAGCGAAGCCGAGGTCGGTGCCGCTTTTGCTCGGATCGTCGATGAACTCGGAACCCCGCGAATTGCTGTCTCCTGCGCCGGCATCGGAACGGCTGCCCGTATCCTGCCGCGCGACGGAAGTCTTTCTATCGGCGCTTTCGAGCGCACCCTCCATGTCAACCTGCTTGGGACCTATACGGTGATGAGCTTTGCCGCGCGGGCGATGGCTGCGGCCGAGCCTCTGGACGACGACGGCTCGCGCGGGGTCATCATCAATACGGCCTCCGTCGCCTTCGAGGACGGACAGATCGGCCAGTCCGCCTATTCCGCTTCCAAAGGTGGAGTGGTGTCGATGACGCTGCCGGCCGCACGCGAGCTCGCGCGCTTTGGCATCCGGGTGATGGCGATCGCGCCGGGACTGTTCGAGACTTCAATGAGCGAAGGCCTGCCGGATGACATTCGGGCGGAAATCCTGAAATCCGTACCTTTCCCGTCCAGGATGGGCGAGCCGAAGGAGTACGCCCGTCTCGTCGAGGCGATCATCGAAAATCCGATGCTGAACGGCTCGGTGATCCGCCTCGATGCCAGCGCGCGCATGCCGATCAAATAGGAGACGTTTCTTGTCACAGGCACATGTCAAAACCGGGGATGCGAACCAGATGCTGACCGTCGAAATCGATGGACCGCTGGCAATCCTCCGGATGAACCGACCGGAAAAGCGCAATGCCATGTGCGACGCGTTGCTCGATCAGATCGATGCCTTTTTCAGCCGGCCGCCAAAGGGCGTGCGCGTCGTCATCCTGACCGGAACGGCCGGCCATTTCTGTTCAGGTCTGGACCTTAGCGAGCATGTCGCTCGCGATGCAGAAGACACGATGCGCCACTCGCGCAACTGGCACCGGGTCATGGAGCTCGTGCAGTTTTCCGGCCTTCCCGTCGTCTCCGCGCTGTTCGGCGCGGTCATCGGCGGCGGGCTGGAGCTTGCGGCATCGACGCATGTGCGTATCGCCGAGCCTTCGACCATTTTCCAGCTGCCAGAGGGGCGGCGCGGGATCTTCGTCGGCGGCGGTGCCAGCGTCAAGATTGGCCGTATCATCGGCTCGGACCGGATGTGCGAGATGATGCTGACCGGCCGCAAATACGGCGCCGAGGAGGGGCTGGCGCTCGGACTCGCGCATTATGCGGTGGGGGAAGGCGAGGCGATGGCGATGGCGCGCGAACTGGCGCTGAAGATCGCCGACAACGCCCAGCTTTCCAATTTCATGATGATCCAGGCGATCAGCCGGATATCCGACATGTCGCGCGCCGACGGTCTCTTCACCGAGAGCCTCGCCGCCGCCGTGTCGCAGACAAGCGCAGATGCCGTGGAGGGCCTTAAAGCCTTCCTGGAGAAGCGAAAGCCGGATTTCCGGTAGACGCGACAAGCGTGAATTGAAGGTCGAGATAGTGGGAGGAACTTCGATGACCAGCTTCACAAGACGTACAGTACTGGCTTCCATCGGTGCGGCATTGGCCACGCCGGCAATCCTGACGCGGGCGCATGCGGCCGAGGTGACGCTTCGGCTGCATCACTTCCTGCCGGGTGTTGCCCCGATGCAGAAGCAGTTTTTCGAGCCCTGGGCCGCCGAGATCGCGAAGGCCTCGAACGGGGCGATCGAGATCCAGATGTTCCCGGCCATGCAGCTCGGCGGAAAGCCGCCGCAGCTCGTCGACCAGACACGCCAGGGGATCTGCGACATCGCCTGGACGCTGCCGGTCTACACGCCGGACCGCTTCCCGGTGGCCGAAACCATGTCCAACCCGTTCATGGTGACCACGGCGGAGAAGTCATCGGTCGCCATGCACAAGCTGATGGACGAGTTCGGCCCGAACGAATATCGCGGCATGAAGGTTCTCGCCTATCACACCCATGCCGGCGGCAAGCTGCACACCCGCAACGCGCCGGTGCTCAGCAAGGCCGACCTCAAGGGGCTCAAACTGCGTGCGCCGAACCAGGCGACGGGCGACATGCTGACCTCGCTCGGCGCGGAAGTCGTGTTCTTTCCCGTCACCGAAATGGTGGTCGGGCTGTCGAGCGGCGTGATCGACGGCTGCTGCCTGCCGTTCGAAGTGGTGCCCGCCTTCAAGCTGCAGGAGCTGACGTCGTTCAGTGCCGAGCCGGTGCCTGCGGCGCGTGGCCTTTACGCCAACACCTTCGCCTTCGTCATGAACCAGGCGAAATACGAGAGCCTTTCGGACGACCTTCGCGGCGTCATCGATGCCGCATCCGGCATGGAACTGTCGCACCGGATCGGCAAGCAGTTCGATGCCTTCGAGGCCTTTGGCCGATCGGTTGTCGAAAAGCAGGGCAACAAGATCGTCGAAATCCCGGCCGAAGAAATCGCCACCTGGCAAGAGGCAGCCGTGCCGATACATGCGGCATGGACCGAAAAGCTCAACAAGGCCGGCCTTGACGGTGCTGCCATCATGGCGCGCGCAAACGCACTGCTTGACGAGAGCTGATCATGTCTGAACGCCTTCCAGTAGAGGCAGGACAGGAGGGGGATACCCTCCTGTCCAGGACGCTCCGCGTCCTGTGCACGGCGCTCGCCGGCCTTGGTGGGCTGGTGGTGCTCGGCGCATCGATTACGGTCACCCTGTCCGTGCTCGGCGCGACCTTCGGCTTCGGCGCGGTGCGCGGCGAGTTCGAACTGGTGGAGCTTTCCTGCGCCGCCTGTGCATCGCTCTTCCTGCCGCTCTGCCAGCTTTCCAGGGGACACGTCATGGTCGACGTGTTCACCAACTGGCTGCCCGGTTCCGCCAATCGCTCCATCGATGCTGTCTGGACGCTGATCTTCGCGCTCGCCTGGGCGTTTTTGTGCTGGGAACTGGTGCAGGGCATGATCGACATGCGCGGCTACGGCGACCAGACGATGCTGCTGCGCGCGCCGATCTGGTGGGTCTATCTGCCCGCAATCCTCGGCACCGGCATGTCCGCTCTGGTGGCGGCCATCCAGGTCCTCGAAGCCGCCTTTCCCCGCAGTTTCCGCACCGGGATTGAAACATGACGCCCTTCGCCATCGCGATCGTCCTGATCGTTGCCCTCTTCATCCTGATCTTTATCCGTATGCCGATCGCGCTCGCCATGGGCCTCGTCGGCGCCGCTGGCTATATCCAGCTGAGCTCGCTTGCCGGCCTGACCGCCTATCTGAAGTCGGCCTGGGTCGACAAGTTCATGTCCTACGACTTTGCCGTGGTGCCGCTCTTCATCCTGATGGGGCATCTGGCGACGAATTCAGGCATCTCCGCGTCTATCTTCGCAGCCGCGCGCTCCTGGATCGGCCACCGGCGTGGCGGTCTGGCGATGGCGGCGGTGGCAGGCTGCGCGCTGTTCGGCTCGATCTCCGGCTCGTCGCTGGCGACCGCCTCAACAATGACCCGCGTGGCGATGCCGGAAATGCGCAAGCACGGCTTTTCCGGTGCGCTTTCCTCCGGTGCGCTTGCCGCCGGCGGCACGCTCGGCATCCTCATCCCGCCATCGGTGGTGCTGATTATCTATGCGCTCCTGACGGAGCAGAACATCGTCAAGCTGTTCCTGGCCGCGACGGTCCCCGGCATCATGGCTGTCATCGGCTTCATGATCGCCATCTCGGTCTATGTCCGGCTGCATCCGTCGGAAGGGCCGACCAGCGAGCGCGAGAATTTTCGCCAGAGGCTGCGCACCCTGCGCGACATCTGGCACGTGGCGCTGATCTTCGTCATCGTTCTCGGCGGCATCTATGGCGGCTTCTTCACGCCGGCGCAGGGTGCTGCGATCGGTGTCGTGCTCACCCTGGTCCTGGGCATCCTCAAGGGTGGCCTCAGCCTGCGGTCGATCCTCGACAGCCTGGTGGACACCGCCGGTTCGACGGCGATGATCTTCGCCATCGTCTTCGGCGCCGATCTCTTCAACGTGGCGCTGGCGCTGAGCCGCATGCCGGTGGAAGTGGCCGAGTTCTTCGCCGGTTCGGGCATTCCGCCGATGCTGATCCTGTTGGCAATGGTCGTCTTCTACCTCGTCATGGGCTGCCTGATGGACAGCCTGTCGATGATCCTGCTGACGGTGCCGGTATTCTTCCCGACGGTGATGGCGCTCGATTTCGGCCTGACACCGGAGCACATGGCGATGTGGTTCGGCATCATTTCGCTGATCGTCGTGGAAATGGGGCTGATCACGCCGCCGGTCGGGATGAACCTGTTCGTCATCTCGGCGCTCGCCAAGGATATCCCGATGACGCAGATCTTCCGCGGCACGCTGCCCTTCATCATGGCGGAGTTCACCCGCATCGCCATCATCATCACATTCCCGGCCTTGAGTTACTGGCTGGTCGATCTTGTCGCGAACTGAGGAGGGCCAGCCAGTGTCCACCAATGCCGTTGCCAACCAGAATCTCGACGTCAAGGCGCCGGACGACCGGCTGCTGCGCCAGTTCGTCGGCTACAACATGAAACGGGCCTTCATCCCGGTCCAGGAGGACATCAGCGAGACGCTGGCGCCGCTCGGCCTGCGGGTCGGCACCTTTTCGGCGCTGGCGGTGATCGCCGCCAGTCCCGGCATCTCGCAGACGCGGCTGTCGCATGTGCTCAACATCAAGCGCTCCGGGGTCGTCGTCGTCGTCGACGAGCTGGAAGAGCTGAACGCCGTGGAGCGCATGCCGGTAGAGACGGACAGGCGCGCCTATGCCCTGCAGATCACGCCGGAGGGGGCTGATCTCTGGCGCCGGGCGGAAGCGGCCGTCCAGAACCATGAGGTCGCAATGTTTGCCGATCTCTCGGCCGAGGAACTCGATGTCTTGCGGACCCTGTTGTGCCGGGCGGCGCGCAGCGGTGCGAAGCGCCGGCGGGAGCAGTCGGATGACTGAGACGATGACAGCGGTGCGCACCGTGCGCCATTCCGTGACCATGCAGAGGCGGGACGGGCATCTCCTGCTGACGTCCAATCTTCCGCTCGATCCGGTCGTCGGTCGGACGGCTGACTGGCTGCATCATTGGGCGCGGACCGCGCCCGACCGCGTCTTCCTGTCCGAACGGGCGGGCGATGGCTGGCGGGATGTCACCTATTCCCAGGCGCTCGAGCATGTCCGCGCCATCGCCTCGGCGCTCGTTGTCCGTGGACTGGGGCCGGAAACCCCGATCGTCATCCTCTCCGGCAATTCGGTCGACCATGCGCTTTTGTCCTACGGCGCGCAGTTTGCCGGCGTGCCGACCGTGCCGCTTGCCGAGCAGTATTCGCTGATCCCGGAGGCCCATGCCCGGCTGCTCTACATCGTCGAGAAGGTCAGGCCGATGCTCGCCTTCGTCGAGGACGCGGGTGTCTATGCCGCCGCTCTTGGCTTGCCTGCACTTGCCGGCGTGGAGATCGTCGCCAGCCGCACGAACGGCGCCCCCCGGCCGGTGACGCCGTTCGCCGATCTTCTGGCGGGAGACCCGGCAGTCGATGTCGACGAACGTCTGGCCTCCGTCGGGCCGGACACCGTCGCCAAAATCCTCTTCACCTCCGGTTCCTCCTCCGATCCGAAGGGTGTCCTGACGACACAGAGGATGATGTGCGCGAACCAGTCGCAGATGGCTTCGGTGCTGCCTTTCCTCAAGGATCGCCCACCGAGCATCTGCGACTGGCTGCCCTGGAACCACGTGTTCGGCGGGTCGCACAATCTCAACATGATGCTGGCGCATGGCGGCACGCTGACGATCGACAACGGCAAGCCGACCAAGGCGCTGTTTGCCGAAACCGTCCGCAACACCATCGAGCGACCGGGAACTCTGTCCTTCAACGTGCCGGTCGGCTTCTCCATGCTGGTGCGGGAGATGGAGACGAATGCCGTCCTGCGCGAGGCCTATTTCCGCGATCTGGACATGATCTTCTATGCCGGCGCCTCGCTGCCTCAGGATGTCTGGACCAGCCTGGAAACGATGGCGATGAAACTGCGGGGCCGTATCCCGCTGATGATCTCAAGCTGGGGCATGACAGAGACCGCGCCGGCGACCGTGATGGTGCACGAGCCGATCGGCCGCTCGGGCGTCATCGGCGTGCCGCTGCCCGGTACGGAGATAAAGCTGATCCCGGACGAGGAGATGCGGTGCGAATTGCGGGTCAAGGGCCAGAACATCATGCCGGGCTACTACGCCGATCCGGCCAAGACGGCCGAGGCGTTTGACGAGGACGGGTTCCTGAAGACCGGCGACGCAGTCCGCTTCGTCGCCCCCGGCGATCCCGACCGTGGCCTGATCTTCGACGGACGGGTGTCGGAAGATTTCAAGCTGCAGACGGGCACCTGGGTCCAGGCCGGCAAGCTGCGGCTTGACGCGCTGGAGGGGTTGCGGGGGCTGGTTCAGGACGTCGTCGTCTGCGGCCATGACCGGGACGCGATCGGCCTCTTCATATTTCCGCGCCCCGACCAGGTGCACGGCGACAACTGCTCGGATGGCGCCGTGATCGACAGCATCCTCCAGGCGATGATCGAGGAACGGCTCAGGGCCATGGCGAAAGCCGCGACCGGGTCCGGCCGACGCATCAGCCGGGCGATGATCCTTGCCGAACCGCCGTCGCTCAAGGATGGCGAGCTCACCGACAAGGGCTCGCTCAACGTGCGCAAGATCATCACGCGCCGGGCCCGTCTGCTCGAGCGCCTTTACGACAACGAAGACCCGGCGCTGATACGCGTCTGACGGAGGTATCAAATGGTGGATTTTGCCAAGGTCCGCGCGATCGACATCCACACCCATGCCGAAGAGCCCTGCGGTTGCCATTCCGACGACGGCTATGACGAACTGCAATGCACCATGGCCGGCTATTTCGGCGCGCCATGGACGCATCCGCCGACCATTCCGGAAACGGCGGCGCATTACCGCGAGAAGAACATCGCCGCGGTGATCTTCCCGGTCGATGCCGAGCGCGAGACCGGCTATCGCCGCTATTCCAACGACGAGGTGCTGGAGCTCGTCAGGCAGAACGACGATATCCTCATTCCGTTCGCCTCGATCGATCCGTGGAAGGGCAAGATGGCGGTGCGCGAGGCGCGCCGGCTGGTCGAGGAGCATGGGATCAAGGGCTTCAAGTTCCATCCGACCATGCAGGGATTCTATCCAAACGACCGCATGGCCTATCCGTTTTACGAGGTTCTGGCCGAACATGGCTGCGTGGCTTTGTTCCATACCGGCCAGACGGGGGTGGGGTCGGGCATGCGCGGCGGCAACGGCATGCGGCTCAAATACTCCAATCCGATGTATCTTGACGATGTCGCCGTCGACTTTCCCGACATGAACATCATCGCCGCCCATCCGAGCTTTCCCTGGCAGGAGGAGGCGCTGGCCGTCGCCCAGCACAAGCCGAATGTCTATATCGACCTCTCCGGCTGGTCGCCGAAATATTTCCCGCCGATCCTGGTGCGCTACGCCAACAGCATCCTGAAGAAAAAGATGCTGTTTGGTTCCGACTGGCCGATGATCTCGCCGGAAAAGTGGCTCGACGCCTTCGACAAGGCGGACTTCAAGGACGAGGTGAGACCGCTGATCCTGAAGGAAAACGCCATGCGTCTTCTGGGCGTTGCCCCATGATCCCCTTTGCCGCTCCCGTCGATGACATCCTCTTCTCGCTGACGCGGGTGGCGGACGCGGCTTCGCTGCCTGAATGGGATGCGGAACTTGCGGAGGGCATCATCCGTCATTTCGCCGACTTCGCGGAGGGGGTGATTGCGCCCTTGGACGAGACCGGTGATCGGCAGGGATGCCGGCTTGAGAAAGGCCGGGTGCGCATGCCGGACGGCTTTGCGGCGGCTTTCCGCCAGCTTGCCGAGATGGGTTGGCAGGGATTGACCGTGCCGGAGCATTTCGGCGGCATGGGGCAGGGCGGCCTCGTCGCGGCCGGTGTCTCGGAAATCTTCTCCGGCGCCTGCCATTCGCTGCAGATGGTGTGCAATCTCGTTCCGGGTGCCGTCTCCACATTGCTGGCCTTCGGCAGTCAAGCGCAGCAGGCCGAATGGATCCCGCGTCTGGCGGCGGGCGAGGTGCTGTCGACCATGTGCCTCACGGAACCCGGCGCCGGGTCCGATCTGTCGCGCATCCGCACCCGCGCAGCGCGCAACGGGGATGGCTGGCGGCTCGATGGCGAAAAGATCTTTATCTCCGGCGGCGACCAGGACATGTCGGATGACATTCTGCATCTGGTTCTCGCCCGGACCGGTACGCCGGAGGATGGCGTCAAAGGCCTGTCGCTCTTTCTCACCAGCCGTTCCCGGGCCGGGGCGATGATCAGCGTCGTGCGGATCGAGGAAAAGCTCGGGCTGCATGCGTCTCCCACCTGCCAGATGGCCTTTTCCGGAACGCCGGCGGAGCTCGTCGGCAAGGAGGGCGAAGGGCTGAAGGCGATGTTCACGGTGATGAACCATGCCCGGCTCGACGTCGCGCTGCAGGGCGTGGCCCATGCCGCCCGCGCATCCGCCATCGGCGCCGCCTATGCCGGCGAGCGCGTGCAGGGCCGCCGGGACGACGGCGCTTCGGCGGTATTGTCGGACCATGCCGACGTGCGCCGGATGCTTGACGAGCAGCGGACGCTCGCGCTTGGCAGCCGCGCCATGGTGCATGTGACACTGGTCGAACAGGCCCGCGGCGATGCCGGGCCACTCGTCGATTTCCTCACGCCGGTCTGCAAGGTGTTCTGCACGGAGGCGGGTATCCGCTCGGCCGATCTCGGCATCCAGATCCTTGGCGGATACGGCTACCTCAACGAGTACCGGGTGGCCCAGACATGGCGTGACGCGCGGATCACGTCGATCTACGAGGGCGCGAATGGCATTCATGCGCTGGCGACGGCAACGCGCGGGCTTCGGGCGAACGGCGGTGCTGGTGCCGAGGCTTTCGACGCGTTGATCGGCCGGCTTACGGACCATCCCGAGGTGATGGAGCTACGTGATCGCTGGCGGGCGATGCGCGCCGGTCTGCTGGCAGACGCCGATCCGGCCTCGCATGCCCATGAATTCATGACGCTGACGGGCAAGCTGTTTTTCCAGGCGGCGTGGGCGCGGATCGCCGCCGTCAGCGACGACAGGGAAACGTCACGACTGTTCGAGTTTGTCCTGTCCCACCGTCAAGCGGAAGGCATCATGAGTGCCGCATAGCGGCACCGCAATCCTGCGCTGTGAGGAGAGGAGAGGGCGATCGAAGCTTGCCGAGGTGCTTCGGCGTTAGCAGTCGGTTAACCATGAAACTGTATGATTTTCTTCGGAAATGTCTGCTTGCCATCAGCTTCGGAGCACATCATGACGGTCATCACTTTCGCGAATACCAAGGGCGGGGCCGGCAAGACCACGGCGGTGCTGATCATCGCGTGCGAGCTGGAGCGCATGGGCTATTCCGTCGCCGTCCTCGACTGCGATCCGCAGAACTGGATTTCGAAGTGGTACGAGCAGCTCGGCGCCAATGTTCCGTCCAGGCTTTCCGTCGTGTCCTATGTCTCGGCTGCCAATCTCGATCGCAATATCCGGGGAGCGAAGGCCAAGAACGACTTCGTCCTCATAGACCTGCCCGGTTCGCGCAGCCCGCTTCTGGCGCAGGCGCTCGGGCATTCGCAATATGTGATCATTCCGGTCCAGGGCTCGGCCATGGACGCGCAGGGCGGGGCAAACGTGATCGAGATCCTGCAATATCTGAAGGTCCGGGCCGGCATTCACATCCCGCACTCGGTGGTGCTGACGCGCATCAATCCGATGGTCACGACGCGGGCACTGCAGGCCGTCAAGGCGCTTCTTGACGAAAAGCGGGTCCATCTCCTCGACACGCCGATCATCGAACGCTCCGCCTTCCGCGATGTGTTCGGGGCGGGCGAGACGCTCTATACGATGGATGCCCAGCGCGTCAGCAACCTCGACAAGGCGCAGCACAATGCGCATATGCTCGGCATGGAAGTCTTCCGCCGCATCCTGCCCTATACGGTCGGCAAGCAGACGGAAGAGAATGCCATCCTCAACGTCGCCTGACGGCGATCAGAAGAGGGCGTCCTCGAAGAGATCGTCGTCGTCCTGCTGTTGCTGGACAGGAGCCGCAGCCGCCGAAGCGGTTTCCGGCAAGCCGAGCACGTGGGCGTGGACATCCCGTTCCGATTTCATCGTATAGGTCTTGAAAACCTGCGCAGATATGGCGGAGGCAATCTCCTCCAGTCCGGACAGGTCGGTTGCGGCGTTGCGGGCCGAAGCGGTTCGCTCGGCGCAGGCCGCGATGATGTCCTGAATGCCATGGTGGAAGTTCAGGCCCGTGGTCGCTGCGGCCAGCTGGGCAGAGACATTGTTGCCGCAGTCGCGCAGTTCGCCCATTTGCAGGTCGACGGTGTCGGCGGCCGTAGTCACGTGGGCAAGAGCGATGTCTATGTGGACCGACAGGTCCTTGCCGGTTTCGTCGTTCCGGTTGCGCTGCAGGTCGGCGGCCAGCTGCTCCAGCCGGCGCAGGTTGATGAGCGCGCGTTCTGCCGCTTCGTCCAGCTTGCCCGAGAATGCCCGCAGCTCGCTGGTGACAACGTTGATTGCACGGCCTTCCTCGCCAAGCCTGCCGCAGCGCAGATTGGTGTTCAGCGCCATGTACTGAATGTCGGTGCGGACCAGCTGTATGGTTTCGACGCTGCGGACCAGCTCTTCCACCACGCCGTTCGCCGAGGTGCTGAGGCGCATGGCCTCGGCGGCCGAGCCTTCGATGGCGCCGACCGTACCGCGGGCGGATTCGAGACCCGCCTTGACCGCGGTCAAGGGTGTCGTTTCGGTGCCGCCATGTCGCGGCAGCAGCGTTTCATAGAGGGACATCAGCGATGCCGCGTCGTTGAAAAAGGCGCGGATATTGGTGACGATCGTGCTGCATTCGCGTGAGAAATCGCTGCTGAGCGCGTTGATCTGTTCATGAACCAGCTTCGTGACGGCCTGCAGAAGCCTCTCCCTGCCGTCGTCGCCAAGGGTTGCCGCGTTGGCCGCGATCTGGGCCTCGGCAATGGAATAGGCGGCCTGGCAATGTTCGATGCGCTGGCGGGTGACGTCGCCGATCTGCAGTGCTGACAGGCTGCTCGCCAGCCGGCCCTGCACCTTGTGCGCCATGTCGGTGATCTTGGTGGCAACCTTGCCCAATGCTTCGCGTTGCGCCTTGATGGCCTTGGCGTTGTTTTCGAGGTCGGCAACGATCCGGGGGATGTCATCGTCGTGCCGGCTCATCTTCGAACCGCTGGCCAGCGACGCCTGCCGGATCATGCCGTGCAGGGTGGCGATCCTGTCCGACAGGCTCTTGACTTCCTTGGTGGCAAACTGGATGCGCTCGATGATCTCCACGGCGAAGCCGGCAAAGTCGGGGATATGCGCGCCGGTTATCTTGGCTGTGGTCGCAAACGTTCTCAGATAGCGAAGCGTTTCCTCCATGGCCTGGATTTCCCGGCCGAGGGCTTGACCCTCGACGCCGATTTCCCCGAGCCTGGTGTCGCGGAACGTCTGTGCCTCGGGCAGCTTGGCGATCAGGCTGGCCGTCAGGGCCAGTTCCTGCGATGCTTCCGCGGCCTCTTCTTCCTTGAGCGAGCCACTGACCTTTTCCAGTACCTGGGTCAGTTGCGTGAAGACCTCAAGCACGGAGACCAGCAGCGTGCCGCCCTCCAGAAAACGCTGTTCGATCTGCGCACGGGCCTCTTCCAGCCTGTTCGCGATCCCATCGGTTTCCGCCGTTTCCGTCCCGTAGGCGGCTGGTGTCAATCTCGCCAAAGCATTCATGGTCGCTGTCGTGTCCCCGTTGTCTGCCCCATAAGAGACAACAATCTGAAATGTCTGGTAAATTCCGCAGGCTACCTGCGATCGTGATTAACGCTCGGTAACAGCGGAAAGTCAGCCCAGATGTCGGCGGTCGGCCGCCAGCAATTCCCGGGCAATCTGCTCGAGCGGCACGACGCGGTCGACGCCGCCGCGGGCGATCGCTTCCTTCGGCATGCCGAAGACCACGGAGGTCGCCTCGTCCTGTGCCACGGTGAATGCGCCGCCATTGTGCATCTCCTCCATGCCGCGGGCGCCGTCGTCGCCCATGCCGGTCATGATGATGCCCATGGCATTGCTGCCCGCCGCCCTTGCCGCCGAGCGGAAGAGGACGTCCACGGAGGGGCGATGACGGGAGACGAGCGGACCGTCCTTGACGGCCACGCAGTAGCGGGCGCCCTGGCGTTCCAGGAGCATGTGCCGGCCGCCGGGCGCGATCAGGACATGGCCGCGCAGCACCGGGTCGCCGTTTTCCGCTTCCTTGACCTCGACCTCGCACAATCCGTTCAGGCGGTTGGCGAAGGCGGCGGTGAATTTTTCCGGCATGTGCTGGACGATGACGATGCCCGGCGTATTGGCCGGCAGGGCGACGAGAAATTCGCGCAACGCCTCGGTGCCACCCGTGGATGCTCCGACGCAGACGACCATTTCCGTCGTCTTGGCCATGGCCTTGCCTGTCGGGGGAGGGAGCACGGCGTCGGCGGTCAGCTTGCCCTGCACCTTGCTTGACGCCGGCACGAGGCGGCGTCGCGCACCCAGCCGGGCAGCGGCGGCGCCCTTGACCGTTTCGCGGATCATGGCGCCGCTTTCTTCCAGATGATCGGCAGCCGCAATCTTCGGCTTCAGGATGACGTCGACGGCGCCGGCTTCCAGCGCCTGCATCAGCGTTTCCGAACCCGCCTCGGTCAGCGACGAGCACATCACCACCGGAATGGGATGTTGCGACATCAGCTTGCGGAGAAAGGTGATGCCGTCCATGCGTGGCATTTCCACGTCCAGCGTGATGACGTCGGGAACGACCTCCTGGATCTTCTTCGCGGCCATGAAGGGATCGGACGCGACGCCGATGATCTCGATCTCGTTGTCTGCCTCCAGAACCCTGGTCAGCGCCTGGCGGACACTGGCACTGTCGTCGACAATCAGAACACGGATTTTCCTGCCGAGATGCATGGCCTAGACCTTCCTGAACACCGTATTGGCCACCTGTTTGACAGGCAGCTTGAAGCCGGTGATGGTTTCCGAGTGGCCGACATAGAGGTAGCCGCCATCGATGAGGTTGTCGCACAGCCTGGTCAGCACCTTTTGCTGCGTCGGCTTGTCGAAATAGATCAGCACATTGCGGCAGAAGACGATGTGCATGGGATCGCCCACCTTGTAACTGTCGTCCATCAGGTTGAGCCGCGCGAAGCCGACGTGGGAGCGCAGCTGCGGATGGATGCGGACCTCGTTGCGCGCCTGCTCGCGCGATTCCATGACGTAGCGGGCGCGCTGCGCCTTCGAGACCGGCTGGATCATGCCGGTGGGGTAGATGCCGCGCTGGGCGATCTTCAGGACGTCCGTCGACAGGTCGGTCGCGAGGATCGTGTAATCCAGCTTCAGCTTGGCGTCGGACTTGAAGTCCTCCATGACCATGGCGAGCGTGTAGGGCTCGGCGCCGATGGAGCAGGCCGCGCTCCACAGCCGCAGACGCTTGTGGCCGGCGGCGACGAGATCGGGCAGGCCAGCCTGCATCATATGCTCGAAATGCTTGGGCTCGCGGAAGAAGTCGGTCTTGTTGGTCGTGACCGCGTCGATCAGGTGCACGGCCTCGCTTTCAAGGCCTCCCTGCTTGAAGAGGTAGTTGCAGTAGTCGTTCGGGTCCTGCATGCCCGTCGGCCGCAGCCGCCGCCTGATGCGCCCTTCCAGCATGGTGCGCTTGGATGAGGGCATTTTGATGCCGCTGTAATCGTAGATATAACGCGCCAGCATCTCGAAATTGCGATGGCTGAGGCCGGAGACGTCGCTTGGCGACGCCTCCGTCTCTGCCTGCCGGTGCGCTCTTGCCGCACTTCCAATCATGCCATTTCCACCTGTTTTTGACCGAAGCCGGTCAGGGATTTCGCATCGCTGTCGGTAAACAGCCGCGCGAGGTTGACGATGACGACGAAATCCGTCTCGCGCCGCACGACGCCGGCGATGTAGTCGGAGGGCCAGCGCACACCGATATCCGGCGCACCTTCGATCGCCGCCCCCTGGAAGGAGGCGACTTCGTGCACCCGGTCGGCAACGAGGCCGAGCGTCAGCATGCGGCCGGCAAGCGGTACGTCGATCACCAGAACGCGCGTGTGCAGGGTCTTCTCCGTCCTGGACATGCCAAGACGCAGACGCAGGTCGATGATCGGCACACCCTGGCCGCGCACGTCGCGCAGCCCCAGCAGGTAGTCCGGACCATGCGGGATGCGGAACACATCCTCATGGTCCAGGATTTCCCGAACCACCTCGACCGGAACGGCAAAGCATTCGTCGTCGAGGCTGAATGTTACGTATTGTCCTTCGGAAGCCTTGTCAGCCATCATGCGCTCTCCTTGAAATCTGCATCGTCACCATCGGGGCCACCCATCGACATATCGAGCGCGAAACCCTTGGCGCGGGCCTGCTGGCCGGCGACGGTGTATTCGCGCTTCGGCGCGGCCTTTGGTGCAGCCGCGCGGACTGCCGGCTTTACCGGGCTTGCGGCGCGATAGGGCGCCGAAGCCTTGCCGACCATGCTGTTGTCGACCTTGAAGAATGCGATCGACGCCTGCAGCTCCTCGGCCTGGGCGGCGAGCTCTTCCGAGGTCGCGGACATTTCTTCGGAAGCGCCGGCGTTCTGCTGGGTGACCTTGTCGAGCTGCTGGATCGCTTCATTGATCTGCGAGGCGCCGATGTCCTGCTCGCGGCAGGCGGCGGAGATTTCCGAGATCAGTTCGGCCGTCTTGCGAATGTCGGGAACAAGGCGGTGCAGCATTTCGCCGGCTTCGGTTGCGACGGAGACCGTTTCGCCGGAAAGACCGGAGATTTCGGCGGCTGCGGCCTGGCTGCGCTCGGCAAGCTTGCGCACTTCGGAGGCGACCACCGCGAAGCCCTTGCCGTGTTCACCGGCGCGGGCCGCTTCGACTGCGGCGTTCAGCGCCAAGAGGTCGGTCTGGCGGGCGATTTCCTGGACGATGGAGATCTTCTGGGCGATCGTCCGCATGGCGCCGACGGCCTTTTCAACCGCCTGGCCGGAGGCTTCCGCATCCTTGGCAGACTGGCGGGCGATCTTTTCCGTCTGGGCGGCGTTGTCGGCGTTCTGCTTGATGTTGGCGGCCATCTCTTCCATGGAGGCGGAGGCTTCTTCGGCGGAGGAGGCCTGCTCGGTCGCGCCCTGCGAGAGCTGCTCCGAACCGGAGGAAACCTGCTGGCTGCCGGACGAGACGTTCTCCGATGCGGAGAGTGCGTTGGCGACGACGCCGCGCAGGCGCTCGACCATCGACTGAAGGGCGATGCCGAGGGTGTCCTTGTCGGAGAGAGGCTTCGGGCTGACCATCAGGTCGCCATTGGCGATCTTATCGGCAATCGTCGCGGTGCCGCGCAGATTGGTGATCATGTCGGTGAGGTTGCCGGCCACTTCGCTGCTGAGAGCGCCGTAGTCACGCTCAAGCTGGCGGGAGAGGTCGCCGACCGAAACAGCCTGCAGGACCGAGGAGATGTCCCGGAATGCGGCTTCCACCGCCTGCGAGGCACCCTGCATCTGGCCAACTTCGTCGTGACGGCCGGTTTCCAGCGGCTTTGCCAGCTTTGCCAGTGCTTCGTTGACGTTGCCGATCGGCTTGGCGATCGTCCTGGTCATCACGATGCCGGTGACGACGGAGATCAGCACGCTGATGATCATGCCGGCGATGATGACTTGCGTCATCAGGCTCAGGGCATCCTGCTGGGCAGCCTGGCGGGTTGCAAGCAGACCGGATTCGGTGTCGATGACCTCGGCCACCTTCTTGCGCAGGCCGTCCATGGATTCCTTGCCGGCGCCGGAGATTTCGACGTGGCGGGCCTGGTCCATGGTGGCCGGATTGGCCATCAGCGTGATCGCGCGCTCGGCGACCGAGTTGTGCCAGGTTTCGGCCATCTGCTTGATTTCATCAAGCCGCTGCTGCTGGGCCGGATTATCCGACGTCAGCGTCTTGGCTTCGTTCCAGGACTTGTTGAAGGTTTCCCAGCCCGACTTGTAGGGCTCGAGGAACTTGTCCTGGCCGGAAAGGAGATAGCCACGGAAGCCGGTCTCCTGGTTGACCATGCCGGAAACGATTTCGTTGGCGGCGCTGATGACCTTCATCGTGTGGTCGTTCCAGAAGGTCGTCTGCTTGACCTCGTTGGACTTGAGCAGCACAACGGCGTTGATGGAGAGCGACGCGAGAATGATGAAGCCGAGGAAGAGCATCAGTTTCTTGGGAATGGAAAGATTATTGAGCATGGCGCGATCCTATGTCGAATGAATGAATTGATTGCAGGGCAGTTTTATTCTTGGGTCTTTCAGTCTTCGCGCCACGCAACACTTTTGCGTCGAAGAAGAGTTTGAAAGTCGATCGGCCTGTGGATGCGTCATGCATTTGCATGCCTTTCGGTCTGGTTGGGATGCAGCCGCTTGCGGCTGCATCCTGTATTGCTGGGCCGACCGTCAGGCGGTCTGCCGGAAATCGGCGTCGTCGGCGTCCGGTCCACCCATCGACATGTCGAGGGCGAAGCCTTTGACGCGTGCCTGCTGGGCGGCGACGTCGTGCTGCTGCTTCGGCGCCGTCTTTGCTGTCGCCTTCGCGGCTGACGGGCGCGCGGCAGGCTTGGCCGCGGGCGCCTGACGGTGCAGGGCGGAGGGCTTCGCCGTGCCCGCAGTGTCGACCTTGAAGAAGGCGATCGAGGCCTGCAGTTCCTCGGCCTGGGCGGCAAGCTCTTCCGAGGTCGCCGACATTTCTTCCGAGGCGCCGGCGTTCTGCTGGGTGACCTTGTCGAGCTGCTGGATCGCTTCGTTGATCTGGGAGGCGCCGATGTCCTGCTCGCGGCAGGCGGCGGAGATTTCCGAGACGAGTTCGGCTGTCTTGCGGATATCCGGGACGAGGCGTGCCAGCATCTCACCGGCTTCCGTTGCGACGGAAACCGTTTCGCCGGAAAGACCGGAAATTTCCGCGGCTGCCGCCTGGCTGCGCTCGGCAAGCTTGCGCACTTCGGAGGCCACGACCGCGAAGCCCTTGCCGTGTTCACCGGCGCGGGCCGCTTCGACTGCGGCGTTCAGGGCCAAGAGGTCGGTCTGGCGGGCGATTTCCTGGACGATGGAGATCTTCTGGGCGATCGTCCGCATGGCGTTTACGGCCTTGTTGACGGCTTCGCCTGAGCTTTCCGCGTCCCTGGCGGACTGACGGGCGATCTTTTCCGTCTGGGCGGCGTTGTCTGCGTTCTGCTTGATGTTGGCGGCCATCTCTTCCATGGACGCAGAGGCTTCCTCGGCCGAGGAGGCCTGCTCGGTCGCACCCTGCGAGAGCTGCTCCGAACCGGAGGAGAGCTGCTGGCTGCCGGACGAGACGTTGTCGGAGGCCGACAGTGCGTCGGCAACGACGCCGCGCAGGCGCTCGACCATCGACTGAAGCGCGATGCCGAGGGTGTCCTTGTCGGAAAGCGGCTTGGGCTCCACCGTCAGGTTGCCGTTTGCGATCTGGTCGGCGATGTCTGCGGTATTGCGCAGGTTGCCGGTCATGACGTTGATCGTGTTGACCAGGTCCTTGATTTCGTCGTTGGTCTTGATCTCGATGTTCTGGTCCAGATCGCCGATGGCGACCGCCTCGGCAACGGCCTGGATCTTCTTCAGGCCGTTATTGATGCCAAGCGCAATCCAGAAGGCGACGGCGATGGAGAGGACGAACATGACGCCCAGCGCGCCGAGCAGGAGGTTGCGGGAGAAGGCGTACTGCTGATTGGTCGAATTGTCGGTGGCGGCGAGGTCAGCGGCAATCGAGTCATTGAGTTCACTAAGCGACCTCAACAGCTCGGCGGCAGCGGCGCGGCCTGCATTCATGGAGATTTCGCCGGCCATCCGGTTGCTTTCATCGGTGTTTTCGATGGCCAGCTTGATGACCTTCTCCTGCACCTGCCGCCAGGCGGGCAGATTGGTCAGGAACTGGCTGATCTTGGACTGTATGTCCGGATTCTTGTCGAGCTGGATCTTGTCTGCCAGCGTTTCGATCTTCTGCTGGTTGGCACGTACTTCGGTGACGAAAGTGTCAACGAGCCTCGGATCGGTGTTCAGGATCGCGTTCTTCTCGTTGCGGATCGCATTGAGAACGGCGTCGGACAGGTCACTGGAATTGCGCAGATTGGCGGCGGGCCCCTGAATGATGTCAGTGATCGCCGAGTTGAGAGATGACAGGTTCATGATTGCCATGACCGACATGCCGGTCGACAGCAAGATGAGAAGTGTGAAGGCAAGTGCGAGTTTCAGCTTGATCGTAAAGCGCATGGAGGCGGTCCCCGAAGGATAAGGGTGAATGTTGACTTTTTCAGTCGGTTGTCTGGCGGGTGGGTTCAACATGTCTTTGAGAGAAGTTCGGGAGGGGCCTCTCTCTGACCGGCGATCATTCACCGGCTTTGGTACGGCGCCTGTTGGCGCCGTACGTTATCGGGAAAAGGCGGAGCTCAAGCGCTCTGCCGGAAATCCGCGTCGTCTTCGTCCGGTCCACCCATCGACATGTCGAGGGCGAAGCCCTTGACGCGTGCCTGCTGGGCAGCAACGCTGTTCTGCGGCTTCGGCGCAGCCTTCGCCGCGGCCGGGCGGGCAGGGCGCTTTGCCGGGCTTGCAGCAGGATGCACGGTCGCGGACTTGGTCATGGCGGAGCTGTCGACCTTGAAGAATGCGATCGACGCCTGCAGTTCCTCGGCCTGGGCGGCAAGCTCTTCCGAGGTCGCCGACATTTCTTCCGAGGCGCCTGCGTTCTGCTGGGTGACCTTGTCGAGCTGCTGGATCGCTTCGTTGATCTGCGAGGCACCGATGTCCTGCTCGCGGCAGGCGGCGGAGATTTCCGAGACCAGTTCGGCCGTCTTGCGGATGTCCGGAACCAGACGAACCAGCATTTCTCCGGCCTCCGTGGCAACCGTCACCGTTTCGCCGGAAAGGCCGGAGATTTCGGCGGCTGCCGCCTGGCTGCGTTCTGCAAGCTTGCGGACTTCCGAGGCAACAACCGCGAAGCCGCGGCCATGCTCGCCGGCGCGGGCTGCTTCCACGGCGGCGTTCAATGCCAGAAGGTCGGTCTGACGGGCGATTTCCTGGACGATGGAGATCTTCTGGGCGATCGTCCGCATGGCGTTGACGGCCTTGGAGACGGCTTCGCCGGAGGCTTCCGCATCCTTGGCGGACTGGCGAGCGATCTTTTCCGTCTGGGCGGCGTTGTCGGCGTTCTGCTTGATGTTGGCGGCCATCTCTTCCATGGAGGCGGAAGCCTCCTCGGCAGAAGATGCCTGTTCGGTAGCGCCCTGCGAGAGCTGCTCGGAACCGGCGGACAGCTGCTGGCTGCCGGCCGAGACGTTGTCGGAGGCAGACAGGGCGTCGGCAACGACGCCGCGCAGGCGCTCGATCATCGAGTTGACGTGACCGATCAGATCGCCGATCTCGTCGCGGGTCTTGACCTCGGCGAGTTCGGTGAGATCGCCGTCGGCAACCGTCTGTACCGTGCGGACGGCCATCGCAATGCCCTTGTTGATCGACATGATGATCCACAGAGCGGCGATCAGAGCGATGATGGACGCGACGGCGGCAACGGTGATCACGATCGTCCGGATCTCGGCGTATTGTTCGGCGGCGTTGTTGTCTGCCGCGATCAGACGTTCGCGTTCCAGATCAAAGACTTCGGCGAGAAGATCGTCGATCTTCGATGCTGCTTCGCGCGCCGTGGTCGACGAAACGCGCATGGCGCCGACGGTGTCTCCAGCGAGAAGCATGCGGCGCATCTCGTCGTCGTCCTGACGGAAGTCTGCGGTCAGAGCCTTCAGTTTCGTCCAGTAGACCATTCCCTGTTCGGTTGCCTTGGCAAGAAGCGCATCGAAATCCTTGTCGAAGGCAGCGCGCTCTTCGTCGCTCTTGACGATGTAGCCTTTCAGTTCCGAGATCGAGGTTGCGTTCAGCATGTTCTTCTGCTGACGGATCTGCTGCAGCTGCGCGATGTTGAGGTCCTGAGCGTAGCTGAGGCGCTGGGCGGGACCATGGACGGCCTCGGACCAGTGATCATTGACGGCGGCCAGGCTGATCACGTTGTAGACGGCGGTGCCAACGAGCATCGAGATGATGAAGCCGAAGGCCAGTAATAGCTTGAGTTTGATGGTAAAACGCATTTTAGTATCCTCTGGTTCAGTGGTCACGCCGTGGCTTTGATCGGTTGCCCGCTCTGCGACGAGAAGATTGCTTGAAGATTGGGGACGATGATGAATTCACCCTCGCGCTTGACGAGCGCGTGAATGTAGTCGGGGCGCCAGCGCATCCCAACGATGGGAGGCGGTTCGCTGGCGCTGGCGGAAAGACGGGTAACTTCGTAGACCTTGTCCGTCCGAATGCCGATCAGGGCTTGTTCGCCGTCGAGTTCGAGTTCCGTGACGACGATCCGGCTGTCGATCGTGACTTCCGCAGCTTCCATGCCGAAAGCGACTCGAATGTCGGCGAGCGGGATGACCTTGCCGCGGAAGTTGATGACGCTGCCGACGAAGGGCAGGCTGCCCGGTACGCTCGTTTCCGGTAGCAGATCCAGGATTTCCTGGACGATGATCGCTTCGATCGCGAAGATTTCGCCGTTGAGGCTGAAGGTGAGGACGGAGAGTTCCTCCTCGTCCTTCCACAGAGCGCTGTGGTCCGCTTTGCTGGCTGTGTTTGTCATCCTGCTGCCCTCACTTGTGCTTCCTGGTGCTGGCCCGCGGCGACCAGATGCGTGACGTCGAGAATGAGCGCCACGTTGCCGTCGCCTAGGATCGTCGCCCCCGAGAAGGACGAGACGTTGTTGTGAAGTTTCGACATGGACTTGATCACCGTCTGGTGGTCACCGATGATCTGGTCGACCACCAGCCCGACGCGTTCGCTGCCGGTCGAGATGACGACGACCTTCTGGAATTTTTCCGGTTCGGTGCCCGTGCGGAAGAGTTCCCGCAGCCGGATGAAGGGCACGAGATGATCGCGCAGCGAGATGAAGCTGCGGCCACGCGAACGAAGGTCCTCTTCCACCGACAGCTCGAGGCATTCCTCGACCGCCGAGAGCGGGATGACGTAATTGCCGTTTCCGACCCGCACCAGAAGACCGTCGATGATGGCGAGCGTCAGCGGAATTCTGAGGGCGATTTCCGACCCCGTGCCGAACTCCGACTTGACGTCGATTGCGCCGCGAAGCGTCTCGATCGTCTTCTTGACCACATCCATGCCGACGCCGCGGCCGGAGAGGTTCGTGACCTTCTCGGCGGTGGAGAAGCCCGGCTGGAAGATCAGCTGAAGCAGTTCCTGGTCCGTCAGCTGCTGGCCGGGCTGGATGAGGCCGTTGGCTTCTGCCTTGGCGCGGACCCGTTCCCGGTCGATGCCGCGGCCATCGTCCTTGATGGTGATGACCACTTCGCTGCCCGTCTGGTGGGCGGTCAGCTGAACGCGTCCGGTCGGAGACTTGCCGGCGGCGATGCGGTCCTGCGGGTTTTCCAGGCCATGGTCGATGGAGTTGCGGACAAGGTGGATCAGCGGATCGGCGAGCCGGTCGATGACGGTCTTGTCGACTTCCGTGGTCTCGCCTTCGGTGACCAGCTCGATGTCCTTGCCGGTTTCACGGGCGAGGTCGTGCACGAGACGGCGGAAGCGGCTGAAGAGGCTTGCCACCGGCATCATCCGCAGCACCATCATCGTGTCGCGCAATTCGCCGGACAGCCGCTCGATTTCCTCGGAGACCGACCGCAGGCCGAGATCGGCGAGCGAACTGGTCATCTGGCTGAGCCGCGACTGCGCGATCACGAGTTCGCCGACGCGGTCCATCATTTCGTCGAGGCGGAGCGCCGGAACACGGACATTGTCGGCTTGTTTCTGCGCCTTCGCGTCCTGCGGCTGGGCCTTTGCATTGTCGCCGGAAGCGGCAGCTTCGCGGACGGCCGGCGTCGGCATGGACCCGGTCTTTTCGGTCGTCACTGCCTCGGAGCCGGCTTCGACCGCGACGTCTGTCGCCGCTGGGGTGACATCCTTCAGGTCCATGGTCATGTCATCCATGACAAAGATGAAGACGTCCTCGATTTCGCTCTGCGGCTTGTCGGTCACCAGCGAGACGGTCCAGGAGAGGTGGATCTCGCGCGGATCAAGATCGTCGAGCAGCGGGATCTTGTCCGTTTCCGCGACGATTTCGCATTCACCGAGGTCCCTCAGCTCATCCAAAAGTCCGAGCGGGTTGGTGCCGTTGATCATGGCATTCGCCGGCAGGCTGAACTTCAGCAGCCACGAGCGCTTTCCGGATGCGACGGTGCTCACAGCCGCAGCCGCAGCGGCGGGTGCGCCGGTCGTGGCACTGCGAACCGGCGCGCCGCCGGCGCCGTCGACGGCGCGCTGCAGGTTTTCCAGAAGCCTGCGGCTCATCTCTTCGTGATCGCCGTTCGGTGTTTCAAGCAGCGCCTGCATGTGACCCTGGGCATCGAGAACGGCGCCGACCAGCTCTTCGGTGGCCGGTGCCTCGCCCTTGCGGACTCGATCGAAGGCCGTTTCGCAGTGATGCGTGAAGGCGGCGAGCTGATCGAAACCGAACATCGAGCCCGAGCCCTTCAGGGTGTGCAGGCCACGGAAGACGGCATCGATCTGGGCACGATCATCTAGATCGCGCGTCAAATCGAGAAGACCGGCCTCGATCAGCTCAAGCTGTTCGGCGGCCTCGGTCATAAAAACTGCGATCGGATCCAGATTGTTCATCGACCGAGAACCTTACGTACGATCTTGACGAGAGTGTCGGGCTCGAACGGCTTGGTCAGCCAGCCTGTCGCGCCGGCGGATTTGGCTTGCTGCTTGAGCTCTCCATCGGATTCGGTCGTCAGGAAGACGACCGGCGTGCCCATATAGGCCGGCAACTGCCGCAAGCTGCGGATCATGGTCAGGCCGTCCATGTTGGGCATGTTGAGGTCGGTGACGATCAGGTCGAAGCTGCCGGCCTTCATCTTGTTGAGGCCGTCAGCGCCGTCCACCGCTTCCGTCACCGTGTAGCCGGCTCCGGTGAGGGCAATGCGCGTCGTCAGCCGAATGCTCGCGGAATCGTCGACGGTCAGAATGTTTGCGCTCATTGTTGAAATCCTTTTGTCCAGTATTCTTTCGATTCAGCGCCGTCGGCCAGAAAGCCGCCGCGCTGCAAAGTGGTGGGAAACGAGCCCTCGGCGGGGGCGTTCAAGACCAGGTCGATGCCCTTGCTCTCCGCCGTCTTGAAGGCAGACAGCAGCAGCTGCGGCGTCGTCAGGTCGCATTCGGCGTCTTCGTCGATGTCGATGCGCAAAGGCACGCCGCGGGCAGAGGCGGCTTCCATTGAGGCGGAGATCCGCTCCTTGACATCGGCCGCAGTCTTGATCGTAAGCGCGCCGTCGAGGCGCAGAATTTCGTCATGTTCCGTCATGCGACTTTCCCGGTCTTTGAGAGTGGGTGGGAGGTAGCGGAAGACCGTGCGTCGTCCGCCGAAGACTGGTCCGGCTCCTTGTAGAGCTGGCTGATTTTCTGCCATTGCCGGCAGAAGGCCGCCACGCAGGCGGGATCGAAGTGGCTGCCGCTGCTGCGGACGATCTCCTGGAATGCCTTGTCGACTGGCCAGGGCTTCTTGTAGGGGCGTTCGCTGCAGAGGGCGTCGAAGACGTCGGCTACGGCGACCACACGACCCTCGATCGGAATCTCGTCCTGCCGGAGACCCTTCGGATAGCCACTGCCGTCCCATTTCTCATGATGGCTGTCGGCTATCCGGGCGGCCATCTGCACGACCGGCGACGAACTCTCGCTGAGGATTTCGGCGCCGAGGGCGGAATGTTGGCGCATCTTGTCGAACTCTTCGGCGCTCAGGCTGCCTGGCTTGAGCAGGATGGCGTCTGGAATGCCGATCTTGCCGACATCGTGAAGCGGGCAGGCGAGGTAGATCGTGCGCACCAGCTTGGCGTCGAGGCCGAGCTCCTCGCCGATCAGGCTGGCGACCGCGGCGACGCGGGCCACATGTTCGGCCGTCTCTCCATCGCGGCAGGCCATGGCTTTCGACAGCCGCCAGATGAGTTCCTCTTCCTGCCGGGCGATCTGTTGGCGGGCGGCAGCGATATCGCGTTCGAGCTGCGTTGCCCGTTCCCCCAGGCTGCGCTGCGCGCACCAGAGGTTCATCAGGTTGCGGACCCGGATCGTCAGTTCCGCCGTATCGATCGGCTTGTTGACGAATTCCGTCGCGCCGGCCTCCATCGCGGCCAGCTTGATGCCGGCGTCGGTTTCAGAGGTTAGCATGATGATGGGGATGTCCGGGGTCATCGCGTGACGCCTGACCTTCCGGATCAATTCGACACCGTTCATCCGTGGCATCGTATAGTCGACGAGTAGCAGGTCGGCTTCATTCTGTCTCAGTTCGTTCAGCGCATCGAGCGGCTTGGTGAACGTGCTGATTGTCGTGCCTTCGATTTTGGCGATGGCGTTCTGCAGGAAGGAGACGACAGATGCACTGTCATCGACAATTACTACACGCATGAAATTCCCCGCTTCGCGCGAGGGCATCACCGACGCGCAAATTAAAAAAGCTTGAAATGGTGTTCAGTTGAGAACCGCATCATGCGGAAGAAGCCATTACACAAAGGCTTGGGGCGGGTATAGCTAATGGTTGTAAACCTTAATGTCGCCTTAAAATTCCGCTGTGTTTACATTAGGATACTGAAATTATGCGTTCGCGTGATCGCTTTTCGCATTTGTGATATATCTTTAGGTTGGTCTTGCCCGCTTTTTCCGCGTCTCGGATGGTGATTCGCCGTAGAGGGTTCGATAGCGCGACGCGAAATATCCGAGATGCCGAAACCCCCATTTGAAGGCGATTTCCTTCACCGTCCCCGGACATGAGGGATCAAGAAGGTCCTGACGGACCCTCTGAAGGCGCAACTTCTGGACGTAATTCGTCGGACTTGCTCCAATCTCATCCTTGAATGCCTGCTGGAGGCCTCGCATGCTGACACCTGCCACCCTCGCAACATCCTCAATCGTGAAGTCTTCCGAGAGGTGCTCGTGCAACCAGGAGATGGTCCGCCTCACCGTGCCGCGATACGCTGTCATTCCGCCGGTCGAGGCCTTGGACGGCCAATATTCTATGAAAGCGGCCACGATCGCCTCCTTCACCTGAAGGGCGGCAAAGGGAGATTTCAGCAAGGGATGCACCTCGGATCCGTCGCCAATCAGCACCATTGCCATCTGTTCGACGATCGAAAGTCCGTGCGCTTCGATGCTGGCCACCGCTTCCAGGCTCGCGAGCTTCTCTGTCGGATCGATCTCATGCGTCGATGCGAGCGATGCGTATCGTGCCTGGGGAATTTCCGCGTAGACGAGACTCGATCCGGCGGAGGCGTTTATGACCATGTCATCCGTATTGACCGCCAGATAGGCTGCGCCTGCGCCTATGTCGACGCTTTCGCCTTTGCGCTTGAAGCGGATGCGTCCCGACTTGACGAAGAATATCCCGAAGCAGTCGCTGTTGCCGAGAGCGTGGGAGAAGACGTATCCGCTCCGCGTCGAGGCCTGCGTCAGCTTCATGTTGCGGACGATGGAAACCTGGAATCGGATGTCCAGCTCGGTCTGTCCAGCTATCGGATCCAGCCTCGGGGCACTGATCAGCGCTCCCACCGCTTTCCGGAACTCGGCGGGATCGCTCGTCTCGATCAGGCATTTGCGTAACATGTTTACAGGGCTCCCGGCCGCGGGAGGTGTGGCAAGTCTTGACCCCGCGCCGTGTCATCTTCTTACATCGTTCAAGATGTAAGTGCACATGACCGGGATGTCATCGGTCAAGGCCGGAACGACCATTATTGGTGTCGTCGGGAAATGCGACCGGCAATTTCCGCCCCACCCGGCTCCGGCGCTGCCGGATTGAAACCCTAGCCCTTGACCCCCGACGAGATCATCACCGCCTCCGTCACCTTCTTCTGGAAGATGAGATAGGCGACCGCCACCGGCATGGCGGCGAGCAGGGCGACCGACATCAGCCGGGCGTAATGCACGCCGAAAGCATCGTTGACCTGGGTGATGCCGACCGGGATCGTCATCATGTCTTCCGACGTGATGATCAGGAAGGGCCAGAAGAAGGCATTCCAGACGCCGATGAAGGTGATGATCGCAAGCGCGGTAGTGATGCCCCAGTTGAGCGGCAGGTAGACCTTGAAGAGGATGGTGTATTCGCCGCCGCCGTCGAGCACCGCTGCCTCGCGCATTTCCTTCGGCACGGCGTCGAAGAACTGCTTGTAGACGATGATCACCACCGGCACGATCAGCTGCGGCAGGATGATGCCGCCCCAGGTGTTGATGAGACCCATTTTGTGCATGAGGATGAACTGGGTGACGACGAGGGCCTGGGTCGGCACCATGAAGCTTGCAAGGACAATGCCATAGAGCAGCCGGCGGCCGGGAAAGCGGATCTGCGAGATGGCATAGGCGCACATCAGCGAGAACAGGATGACGACCACGGTGACGATGACGGCCGTGCCGACCGAGTTGAAGTACCAGGTCATGATCTTCGTATTGAAGATGGCCTCAATATAGGCAGTGAGCTGGAATTCGTCCGGCAGGAGGCTGGCATTGCTGACAACGCGCTCTTCCGAGCGGATCGAGGTGATGAAGGCCCAGTAGAGCGGGAAGATCCAGATGGCGGCTGCCGTCAGCGTCACCAGCGTCAGGATGATGTTTTCGGTGCGGCGCGCCGGGCTCATTGACCCCTCCTGATGCGAAGAAGCTGGAACTGAAGCACCGAGACGCCGGCGATCAGGATGAACAGAACTGTGGCGACGGCGGAGGAATAGCCGCCGTGATTGAGCTGGAAAGCTTCGCGGTAGACCTTGAGCAGCAGAACGTAGGACGAGTTGAATGGACCGCCCTGGCTCAGGAGATAAATCTGGTCGAAGATCTTCAGCTGCAGGATCAGTTGCAGGGTGAGGACGAGCGCGGTGACCGGCCACAGAAGTGGCCAGGTGACGCGGCGAAACCGCTGCCAGCTGGTGGCGCCGTCGAGTGCGGCGGCCTCATAGAGTTCCTTCGGGATATTGCGCAGACCCGCGATGAACAGAAGAACGTTGAAGCCGTTCGTCCACCAGATCGTGACCACCGCAACCGTCGGCATGACCCAATAGGGGTTCTTGAAGACCGCGACCGGCTTGCCCGAAATCAGCGAGATGAGGGGCTGCAGGACGCCGAACTGGAAATCCAGCATCCACGCCCAGATTTCCGTGACCACGGAGACCGGCAGGACATAGGGCAGAAAGAAGAGCGTCATGACGAGCGCCTGCAACGCGCCGCTCAACCGGTTGACGGCGAGCGCGATCATCAGCGCGATGATCGTTGTCGGAACGACCGTCAGCAGGATGAAATAACCGTTGTTCTTCAGCGAGGTGATGAACAGGCGATCGGTGATCAGCTTGACGTAGTTGTCGAAGCCGACCCAGTTGCCGGGGCCTATCAGCGGCGCGTCGGTGAAGCTGAGGCGCACCATTTCGACGACCGGATAAAGAAAGAAGAGCGTGAAGGTGATGACGAACGGCGCCACCATCGACAACGCGATCAGCGACTTCTTACGCCGGTTTTCAATCATGGCCATGGCATTTTTCTCCGTCTGGACGGCCCCGGCCGGCGGGAAGCCCGCCGGGGCGACTAGGCGCTATTTCAGCTGGCCCTGCAGTTCCTCCTGGATCTGCGTCACGGCGTCCTCGGGGCTCATGTAGCCATGGATCGCCGGTGAGATGATGTTGATCGCAGCGTCATAGGCAGGCGAGGCGACGCCGGTCACGCGGGTCTGCGGGTCGTAAGCGGCATGTTCGGCGAGCGACGCATAGGTGGCGTTCGGTTCCATGCCCTTGTACTCGTCGCTTTCGGTGACCGGCTTGTAGGCCGGGATGTGGCCGGCTGAGGCCCACTTGATGGCATGCTTCTCCATCCAGCCGATCACTTCCATGACCGCCTTGCGCTTTTCGCCGGAGATCGTCTTGTCGCCCTCGTTCGGAATGGCGAAGGCGTGAGAATCCGCCCAGGTCGCCGGCTCGCCCATCAGCGGCGGGATTTCGACCGCGCCCCACTTGAAGCCGAGCTTGCCGCTGGATTCGAGGTCGTTGAAGGTCGGGACTTCCCAGACGCCGTTCAGCTGGAAGGCGGACTTACCGGACGAAAACAGCGCGACGGAGGCTTCGTATTCGGCCTGCTGCGGCGCCCAGCCTTCCTGCTGCCAATGAGTCATGGTCTCGATCGCCTTGGCGGCCTTGGCGGCGTTGTCGCCCGGCAGGACCTGGCCGTCGGCGATGAACTCGCCGCCCTGTTGCTTGAGAAGCGTATAGAAGACGCGCCAGACGCCGCCATCGCCACCGGTCTGGTAGGTCAGCGGCGTGTCCATGCCGTTGTCCTTCAGCCACTTCAGCGCTCCTTCGAAGTCGGCGAGCGTCTTGATGCCGGTCAGCTTGCCGTTGTCGTCCAGATAGGGCGAACCTTTCAGTGCGTCGGCATTGTAATAGAGGATGATGGCGTGGATATCGAACGGCACGGCGTAGAGCTTGCCGTCATAGGTCGCCGCCTTGATCGGGGCTTCGAAGAAGTCGCTGCGGCTGAGGCCGGCATTCTTAAGGTCCTCGTCGGTGATCTCGCTCAAGACGCCTTCCTCGAGGCCGAGCGTTGCACGCGACAGGTGGTAGGTCATGATGTCCGGACCTTCGCCGACGGCAACGGATGTGCGGACCTTGGTATAGAAGGGGACGCCCCATTCCAGCGTCGTGCCGCTGATCTGGATGTCGGGATGCTCCTTGTTGAAGCTGTCGATCAGGGCTTTCATGCGCACGCCGTCGCCGCCGCTCAGGAAATCCCACCAGACGATGTTTTCCTGAGCCAGTGCCGGCAGCGCCGTCAGGCCGATGACGCTCGTCATCAAAAGTGCCTTCAGATATTTCATCATGCTTTCCTCCCTTGTTGTGACAAACCGCCAATCGCTCCCTCTGGCGGCTCCTGGTAATGAAACGAAAACGCGCTAGCGCAGCCGGCTGCCGTCTCTGGAAAACAGCATCAGGTTCTCCGGTTTGCAGGTGAGATGGATCGTCTCGCCGCCGCTCGCATCGCGCCTGCCGCGGCGCTCGACCACGATTTCGCGGCCGTCCTGCAGCCGGGTGTGGAGATAGGAGACGCCGCCGAGATCCTCAGCCATTTCTATCGTCGCGGCAAAGCCGCCGTCGCCGATGTTCAGGTGCTCCGGACGCATGCCGGCCGTCAGCTGCATGCCGACGGCGAGATCGCCGGTGACGGCCGCGCTCATGACGGCGCCGGTGCCGTCCAGTTCGACCTTCAGGCCGGTTTCATCCCGTCCGCGCACCGTCGCTGACAGAAAGTTCATGGCCGGCGAACCGATGAAGCCGCCGACGAACTGGTTGTCGGGATCGTCGTAGAGCTGGAGCGGCCTGCCGGATTGCTGCAGAACGCCTTTTTTGAGCACGAAGATCTGGTCGGCGAGCGTCATCGCCTCGACCTGGTCATGCGTCACATAGATCATGGTGGCGCCGATCTGCTTGTGCAGGCGGGCAAGCTCGAGGCGCATCTGCACGCGCAGTTCCGCGTCGAGGTTCGACAGCGGTTCATCGAACAGGAAGACCTTCGGCTGGCGGACGATCGCCCGGCCGATGGCAACGCGCTGGCGCTGGCCGCCCGACAGCTGCGACGGCTTCTTCTGCAACTCCTCCTCGAGCTGCAGAATGCGGGCCGCCTCGTGCACCATCTCCTGCACTTCGGCCTTCGGCGCCCGCCTCAGCCGCAACGAGAAGGCCATGTTCTCGAAGACGGAGAGATGCGGATAGAGCGCATAGGACTGGAACACCATGGCGACGCCGCGGTCAGCGGGTTCCACATTGGTCACATCCTTGCCTTCGATCATGATCGACCCGCCTGAGGTTTCCTCCAGCCCGGCGATCATTCTCAGAAGCGTCGACTTTCCGCAGCCCGACGGTCCGACGAACACGGCGAAATCGCCTTTCGGGATTTCCAGCGACACGTCATGGATGACGCCGAGGCTCCCGTAGCTCTTCTTCACATTGCGAAGCTGAATGCTCATGATCCCGCCTCAGCTGACCTCGAGGCGCAGGACGTGGTAGGACAGAGGTGCCAGCGAACCCTTGAGCTTGCCGTCCTCCATGCCGACGCCCGAACCGTTGGTCGGCTTGACGTGATCCTGGCGGTCCGGGCCGTTGGTTTCCTCCAGCCCGTAGCCCTGCATGGCGAAGTGCTCGGCGAGCGACGGACTGGCAAAGCCGGTCAGCGAGACGTCGAGATCGGCCTTCTCCGTCAGGTGGCGGTTGACGATGAACAGCGTCAGCATGCCGCCTTCCTTGTCGTGGACCGCGGAAACGTCGAGATAATTGACGTCGTCGGCGACGCGGCAGTCATAGGTCGGACCGCTGACGGCGACGTTCAGCGCATCGCCGCGGCCATAGAGCGAGGCCATCTGGTAGGGATAGTAGATCGTCTGGCGCCAGGCCGGGCCGCCCTTTTCGGCGCGGATCGGGGCAATGACGTTGACCAGCTGGGCAATGCAGGCGATGCGGACGCGGTCGGAGCGGCGGATGAACTCGTTGAGGAGGCCGGCGACGAAGAGTGCGTCCTCGAAATTGTAGTCTTCCTCCAGCAGCGCCGGCGCTTCCGGCCAGTCCCACTGCTTGATCCGGCGACCGTCTTCCTCGCGGATGTGGTACCAGACGTTCCATTCGTCAAAGCAGATATGGACGTCGTTCTTGGCGCGCTTCTTCGACTTCACGTAGTCGATGGTGCCGGCGATCGTCTGGATATATCGGCCGGTTTCCTCGATCTTGCCGAAGTAGTTCAGCGTGTCCTTGCTGTTGTTGCCGAAATATTTGTGCAGCGAGATGTAGTCGACGTTCTCGTAGCATTCCTCGAGAACCTGGCGCTCCCATTCCGGATAGGTCGGCATGCCGTCGTTGGAACTGCCGCAGACGATGGCCTCGATGGTCGGATCGAAGCCCTTGAAGGCCTTGGCGGTCTCGTTGGCGAGGCGGCCGTACTCGGTGGCGACCTTGTGGCCGATCTGCCAGGGGCCGTCCATCTCGTTGCCCAGGCACCACATCTTGACGCCATAGGGCTCGTTGCGGCCGTTGGCGCGGCGGCGATCGCTCAAGGTCGTGCCGCCCGGGAAATTGACGTATTCGAGGAAGTTGCGGGCGTCTTCCAGTCCGCGCGAACCGAGGTTGACGGCGAGCATCATGTCGATGCCGGCCATTTCCGCCCAGATGGCGAAGTCGTCGATGCCGACCTGGTTGGTTTCCTTCGAGCGCCAGGCAAGATCGAGGCGGACGGGACGCTTGTCCTTGGGCCCAAGACCGTCTTCCCAATTGTAGGCGGAGACGAAGTTTCCGCCCGGATAGCGGATCGCCGGGATCTTCAGATCCCGGACGAATTTCAGCACGTCCTTGCGGAATCCGTTGGCATCGGCTTCGGGGTGCCCGGGCTCGTAGATGCCGCTGTAGATCGCCCGACCCATATGCTCGATGAACGCGGAATACAGCCGGTTGTCGATCGTACTGACACGAAAATCCCGATGGACAGCAACGCGTGCTTCCATTCTATCCTCCCAATTTGTATATCGATTAATCAGATATGCATCTGAATTGACGATAAACTCATGGCAAGCCGGCTTTTTGTCAACAGGCTTAATGTGCTGCAGCGCACAGAGGGGAAGGCGTTTCCGCTAAGCAACTGTATTCAGGCGCAAAATTATGTCCTGATCATAGTTGCCGAAGCCGCGGCCGAAGATGTTGACGCCACCCGGATGACGGCCGTCGGCCTTGACCTCGATCTTCAACCGTATCGAACGGTGATTGTCGATATCGAGGTCGGCGATGACGACGTCGGAGATCTTCTGGCCGTCGACATAGGTTCCGTCCGGCCCGACCATCCAGGTCTTCAGCATGCCGTATTGCGAGCCCTTGAGCTTCCACCAGGTGGGGGTGAGCAGGCCGCGATGATCGCCGAAATCGCCGGGCGAGGTCCAGACACCGATCTCCTTGCCGTTGATCGAGAGGAGGATGTCGGACGGCCAGTTGCTTAAGGTTCCCGGCACTTCCGAGCTGATTTCCATAACCACTTCAAGGCTTTCGACGCCGACGCCCTTGAGCTTGGCATTGTTGGGGAACTGATATTCGATGAAGCCGCTGGTAAACCACAAAAGGTTCGCCCGCATCCGTTCCGGGTCCATGAAGGTGTCGGGAACGTCGAGCAGGCCGATGATGCCTTCGGTCGAACAGATGCCGCAGGGGCCGGTGACCGTGCTGCCGGTATAGAGCCCGAGCGGCATCGACACCTCGATCCGGTTCGGCATGATCTTGGTGGGCGATGGATTAAACGCCAGCACGAGCTCGTCATAGACGACATAGCAGACCTTCTGGCTGCCCTTGCGAGCCTTCTTTACTTCCGTGCGAATAAGCCCTGCGCTTTCAAGGCTTTGGAGGTGAGAGGATGCAGAAGACTGCGGCAATCCGGCGGCCTCGGCAAGCTCGTTCACATTCATGCCCGGGTTCTTGGCCAGTTCCTGCAGCAGCTGCAGGCGGGGCAGGGAGGCGACGGCCTTCAACAGGACGGCGTCCTTTTCCGGGTCGATGACGAGAAATTTCGGATTCATGCCGGCGTCCTGGCGTATTGATCAGATTCCCATGTCTATATCGTATTTTTCGATATTTACAAATCGATACGGGGGCGGCGCCAGAGATTGGCTGTCTTGCCGGACGCGAGCGCGATGTCCTCAGCCGGCGACCGGGGCGAAGGTCGCGGCGATGACGTGCTTTTCACCGGGATAGGTGAAGCGGACGAAGGTGACCGGGCCGACCTCGCTCCAGGTGCGGCGCTGGATCAGCAGGCAGGCAGTCCTTGCCGGAACCTGCAGGTGCCGGGCCGTTTCGGCCGAGGCGTTGACGGCGAAAATCTTGTGTTCGGCGGTGCTCCAGGGCACCTGCTTCAAAAGCCAGGCGCCGGATGGTCCATCGGCGAAGGTGGCGCCCTCGGCATCCGGCACGGTATCGAGGTTGATCAGCCGTTCCTCCATGCAGAAGGGTTCGCCGCCGGCCATGTGCAGGCCGCGTATCTCGATGAGGCCGGTTCCCTTGCGGACCTCGAGGGCGGCGGCGTCCGCTGCCGTCGCTCCGCGCTGGGTCCTGGATAGGAGCCGGTAGGCGTAGGGGAGTTTCATGGCGCGAACTTCGGCCTCGACGTCGGTGATCTCCAGGATTGCCGATTGCCCGCGCGGCTGGGCGACGAAGCTGCCCGACTTCCGGCGACGCTCGATGAGGCCCGATTTGGCCAGCTGCGTCATGACCTTGTTCATGGTCATGCGTGAGACATCGTAGGAGGCGGCAAGGTCGACCTCGAACGGCAGACGATGGCCGGGTGGCCATTCGCCGGAGACGATCTTGCGCTCCAGATCCCCCAGGATTGTCTTGTGGAGGGATGAGCGGGCGGGATCGTTCTTGCCGGTCGTGTCCGTCCTGTCAGCCATCGATCAGCTCTCTCATGGTGTTGCGGAATCGATCGGCGATGCGACGGCGGTCGATGTGCTGGCCGCCTGTTACACATTTGCGGCCGCTTGCCCATACGCTGTCGACGGAGACGCCATCGGCGAAGATCCAGTGGTCGAGCAGCTGGTCATCCGTGCGCACGAACACAGTCTCCGCGTCAAGTGATACCAGGTCGGCGGGCGCTCCCGCGATCAATCCGGTTCCGCTTGCGAGTGCCTTCGCCCCGCCGGCAAGGGCCCCGTCGAAGAGCCGCCGCCCGGTGGATTGACCCGCAGCAGCGATGACATTGCGGGCGCGCAGGCCCAGGCGCTCGGAATATTCAAGCTGGCGCAATTCGTGGGCGACCGAAATCGAGATGTTGGAATCGGAGCCCACCCCGAACTGGCCGCCGTTCCGAAGAAAGGTCTCGACCGGAAAGATGCCGTCGCCGAGATTGGCCTCGGTGATCGGGCAGAGCCCGGCGATAGCACCGCGCGTCGCCATCCCGGAAGTTTCCGCATCGGTCATGTGGGTGGCGTGGATGAAGCACCAGCGCTGGTCGACCGGGGCGTTGGCGAGCAGCCATTCGACCGGCCGCGCACCCGACCAGGTGACGCAATCCTCGACTTCCTTCACTTGCTCGGCGACATGGATGTGGATCGGTCCGTCGCCATGCGCCTTCACCAGTGTCTGCAGTTCATCCGGCGTCACGGCTCTCAAGCTGTGCAAGGCGAGGCCCAGCTCGCCGCCGTCCAGCCCGGCGGTCACCTTGCCGCTTGCTTCCATCAGCCTTGCAAAGCTGTCCAGTGAATTGACGAAACGCCGCTGGCCGTCGATCGGCGGCTGGCCGCCAAAGTTCGAGTGCGCGTAGAAGACGGGCAGGAGGGTGAGGTTGATGCCGGCAGTGGCGCTGGCCGCGCCGATCCGTTCGGCATGCTCGGCGATATTGGCGTAGGGCCGACCATCCTTCTGGTGGTGCAGATAATGGAATTCGCCGACGCGGGTGAAGCCCGCCTCCAGCATTTCCATGTAGAGCTGGGCCGCGACCGCTTCGATCTGGTCCGGTGTCATGGACAGTGCGAAGTCGTACATCACGGTCCGCCAGCTCCAGAAGCTGTCGCTTGCCGGGCCGCGCACTTCGGCGAGGCCGGCCATGGCGCGCTGGAAGGCGTGGCTATGGAGATTCGGCATGCCGGGAACGACTATGGCATGACGCTCGTCGCCGGCCTGCGGCGTCGCATCCGGTGTCACGGAGCCGATCAGGCGGCCGTCGAACGTGATGCGGACATTTTTTCTCCAGCCTTCGGCCAGCAGGGCCTTCTCGGCGAACACAGCCATTCGTGAGCCTCCTCTTGGTCCGGTGCCGGCAATCCGCTGCAACCGGGCTTCTCAAAATTCGCTTGCAATGCGATTTTTATGTATATACATATTTGACACAAAGAAAAGCGAAAATGCAAAGGCAGGCGCAGTCATGGGCCGCTTTGCAAGGCTGAAGAGGTGGAGAGATGTTGCTCAGGAATGCGCGGATCGCGACGCTTGACGCTACCGACAATGGCCTCGGTGTGATCGACAAGGGTGCCGTCCTTTTGCATGACGGCCGGATTGCCTGGGTGGGCGAGGAAAGCCAATTGCCGGACGGTGCTGCGGCCGATGTCGAGGTGAAGGACCTCGGCGGACGCTGGGTCACACCGGCGCTGATCGACTGCCACACGCACATCATTTACGGCGGCAATCGCGCCCGCGAATTCGAAATGCGGCTCGACGGCGCGACCTATGAGGAAATCGCCCGTGCCGGCGGCGGCATCGTCTCCTCTGTCAACGCCACGCGTGCGCTCGACGTCGACGGTCTCGTCAGTGTCTCGCTTGCCCGCCTCGACACGCTGCTCGCCGAAGGCGTTGCCACCATCGAGATCAAGTCGGGCTATGGCCTCAGTATAGAGGCGGAGCTCAACATGCTGCGCGCGGCCCGCGCCATCGAGAAAATCCGGCCGGTCCGCGTCGTGACCTCATTCCTTGGCGCGCATGCCAGTCCGGTCGAATACAAGGGCCGCAACGCCGATTACATCACCGACGTCGTGCTGCCGGCGCTCCGTCAGGCGCACGCCGAAGGGCTGGTCGATGCCGTCGACGGATTCTGCGAAGGAATCGCCTTCCAGCCGGACGAGATCGCCCGGGTCTTCGATCTGGCCAAGTCGCTTGGCCTGCCGGTCAAGCTGCATGCCGAGCAGCTCTCCAATCTTGGCGGCGCCAGGCTTGCCGCTTCCTACGGAGCGCTTTCCGCCGACCACTTGGAATATCTCGATGCAGATGGCGCCCAAGCCATGGCGAAAGCGGGAACGGTCGCCGTCCTCCTGCCGGGCGCCTTCTATGCGCTCAATGAAAAGCAGAAGCCGCCGGTGCAGGCGCTTCGGGATGCCGGCACCCGCATCGCGATTGCGACGGACAGCAATCCCGGCACCTCGCCGCTCACTTCGCTGCTTCTGACCATGAACATGTCGGCGACGCTCTTCGGGCTGACGGTCGGGGAATGCATCGCCGGTGCCACCCGGGAGGCGGCCCGCGCGCTCGGCCTGCAGTCCGAGACCGGTACGATTGCGCCGGGCAAGTCCGCCGATCTCGCCATCTGGGACATCGATAGCCCGGCGGAGCTTGTCTACCGCATCGGCTTCAATCCGCTACACGCAAGGATCTTCAAGGGAGAATGGATCGCAAGATGACCATCGTTCTGAAACCCGGTCATGTCGCTCTCAGCGAGCTGGAAACGATCTACTGGACGGGTGAGCCCGCCCGGATCGAGCCGTCCTATCACGCCGGCATCGAGAAGGCGGCGGCACGCATCGCCGAAATCGCCGCCGGCAACGAGCCGGTCTACGGCATCAACACCGGCTTCGGCAAACTCGCCTCGATCAAGATCGATGCCGCCGACGTCGCCACGCTGCAGCGCAACCTGATCCTGTCGCATTGCTGCGGCGTCGGTGCGCCGCTTGCGGAAAACATCGTCCGGTTGATCATGTCGCTGAAGCTCATCTCGCTTGGTCGCGGGGCTTCCGGCGTGCGCATGGTGGTGGTGCGGCTGATCGAGGACATGCTGGAGAAGGGCGTCATTCCGGTGATCCCGGAAAAGGGATCCGTCGGCGCGTCCGGCGACCTGGCGCCGCTCGCCCACATGGCCGCCGCGATGATGGGGCATGGCGAGGCATTCTTCGCCGGCGAACGCATGAAGGCTGCCGCCGCGCTTGACAAGGCCGGTCTGCAGCCCGTCGAGCTTGCCGCCAAGGAAGGCCTGGCGCTCATCAACGGCACGCAGACATCGACGGCGCTCGCCCTTGCCGGTCTCTTCCGCGCCCATCGGGCCGCCAGCAGCGCGCTCGTCACCGGCGCGCTTTCGACCGACGCCGCGATGGGGTCCTCGGCGCCGTTCCATCCGGACATTCACACGCTTCGCGGCCACAAGGGCCAGATCGACGCCGGCAGCGCGCTGCGCAACCTGCTCGAAGGTTCGGTCATCCGCGAAAGCCACATCCAGGGTGACGAGCGCGTGCAGGACCCCTATTGCATCCGCTGCCAGCCGCAGGTCGACGGCGCGTGCCTCGATCTTCTGCGCATGGCGGCACGCACGCTCGAAATCGAGGCGAATGCCGTCACCGACAACCCGCTGGTGCTCTCGGACAACTCTGTCGTTTCGGGCGGCAATTTCCACGCCGAGCCGGTGGCATTCGCCGCCGACCAGATCGCCATCGCCGTTTCGGAAATCGGTGCGATCGCACAGCGACGCATCGCGCTTCTGGTCGATCCGGCGCTTTCCTACGGATTGCCGGCCTTCCTCGCCAAGAAGCCCGGCCTCAATTCGGGTCTGATGATCGCCGAAGTGACGTCCGCGGCGCTGATGAGCGAAAACAAGCAGATGACGCATCCGGCCTCCGTCGATTCCACGCCGACCTCGGCCAACCAGGAAGACCACGTCTCCATGGCCTGCCATGGCGCGCGGAGGCTCCTGCAGATGACGGAAAACCTGTTCTCTATCATCGGCATCGAGGCGCTCACCGCCGTGCAGGGCGTGGAGTTCCGCGGTCCGCTGACGACCAGCCCGGAACTGATGAAGGCGATGAAGGTGGTGCGCGACGCGGTCGCATCGCTCGAGGTCGACCGCTACATGGCTGACGATCTCGCCGCCGCCACCGATCTGGTTGCCACCGGCGCGCTGAACGCGGCAATCAGTCCCGGTATCCTGCCGGTTCTGGAGGCGTAAGATGGCTGTTGTCGACATCAAGCAGGGCACTTCGCCCGTCATCCTGGGCCTGCCGCATACCGGTACGGACGTACCGGAGGATATCCGGAGCCGACTGAACGACAATGGCCGGCTGCTCGCCGATACCGACTGGCATATCCATGAGCTCTATGACGGGCTGTTGGCCGACGCGACGAGTGTCCGGGCGACCTTCCATCGCTACGTGATCGACGCCAACCGCGACCCGGCGGGAGGCAGTCTCTATCCGGGACAGAACACCACGGAACTCGTGCCGACGACGGATTTCGACGGCAAGCCGATCTGGAAGACCGGTGAAGAGCCGACTGAGGCCGATATCGCCGAACGCGTCGCCAGCTTCCATGCGCCGTATCATGCGGCGCTCGCCGCCGAAATCGAGCGGGTAAAGTCGATCCACGGCATCGCCGTCCTCTACGACTGCCATTCGATCCGCTCGGTGATCCCGTTCCTGTTTGATGGCACGCTGCCGGATTTCAACGTCGGAACCAATCTCGGGATCACCTGCGCGCCGGAAATCGAGGCGGCCGTGGAAAACGTCGTCGCTTCCGCCTCCGGCTACACCCACATCGTCAACGGCCGTTTCAAGGGCGGCTGGACGACGCGGCACTACGGCCGGCCGCAGGACGGCGTCCACGCCATCCAGATGGAGCTCGCGCAGTCGACCCATCTGGCGACGGAAGCGCCGCCGTTTGCCTATGACGCCGACAAGGCCGCTCGCCTTCGCATTCACCTGAAAGACATTCTGGAGCGCATCGAGAGGATCGCGCTTTCCGCCCGGATCTAGGAGGATCATCATGGACAATCCGCGCCATAACATTCGTGACGTCCGCAGCCCGCGTGGCACCGAACTCAACGCCAAGAGCTGGATGACGGAAGCGCCGCTCCGCATGCTGATGAACAATCTCGACCCGGAGGTAGCGGAAAACCCGCACGAACTGGTCGTCTATGGCGGCATCGGCCGCGCCGCGCGAACATGGTCGGATTTCGACCGCATCGTCGCCAGCCTCAAGGACCTGGAAGAAAACGAGACGCTGATCGTGCAGTCCGGCAAGCCGGTCGGCATCTTCAAGACGCACAAGGACGCGCCGCGCGTGCTGATCGCCAATTCCAACCTCGTGCCGCACTGGGCGACCTGGGATCATTTCAACGAGCTCGACAGACGAGGGCTCGCCATGTACGGCCAGATGACGGCCGGTTCGTGGATCTATATCGGCAGCCAGGGCATCGTGCAGGGCACTTACGAGACCTTCGTCGAAGCCGGACGCCAGCATTACGGCGGCAGCCTGAAGGGCAAGTGGATCCTGACCGGCGGTCTCGGCGGGATGGGTGGCGCCCAGCCGCTCGCCGCGGTCATGGCCGGAGCCTCCTGCCTGGCGATCGAATGCAATCCGGATTCCATCGATTTCCGCCTGCGCACCCGCTATCTCGACGAGAAGGCGGAGACGCTGGATGAGGCCATGGAAATGATCGACCGCTGGACGAAGGCGGGCGAGGCGAAGTCTGTCGGCCTTCTCGGCAACTGCGCCGACATCCTGCCGGAAATGGTCAAGCGCGGCATCCGCCCCGACATCGTCACCGACCAGACCTCCGCCCATGATCCCATCAACGGCTATCTGCCGAAGGGCTGGACGATGGCCGAATGGCGGGCCAAGCGCGAAAGTGATCCGAAGGCCGTCGAAAAGGCTGCCCGCGCCTCCATGCGCGAGCACGTTGAAGCCATGCTCGCCTTCTGGGATGCCGGCGTTCCGACGCTCGACTACGGCAACAACATCCGCCAGGTGGCCAAGGACGAAGGGCTTGAAAACGCCTTTGCCTTCCCGGGCTTCGTGCCGGCCTATATCCGGCCGCTGTTCTGCCGCGGTATCGGCCCGTTCCGCTGGGCCGCTCTCTCGGGCGATCCGGAGGACATCTACAAGACCGACGCCAAGGTGAAGGAGCTGCTGCCGGACAACACGCACCTGCACAACTGGCTGGACATGGCGCGCGAGCGCATCTCTTTCCAGGGCCTGCCGGCGCGCATCTGCTGGGTTGGTCTCGGTGATCGTCATCGCCTCGGCCTCGCCTTCAACGAAATGGTTCGCAACGGCGAGCTGAAGGCGCCGATCGTGATCGGCCGCGACCATCTCGACAGCGGCTCGGTCGCTTCGCCGAACCGCGAGACGGAAGCGATGAAGGACGGCTCGGACGCCGTGTCCGACTGGCCGCTCCTGAACGCACTCCTGAACTGCGCTTCGGGCGCAACCTGGGTGTCGCTGCATCACGGTGGCGGCGTTGGCATGGGCTTCTCGCAGCATTCCGGCATGGTCATCTGCTGCGACGGCACGGATGATGCCGCCGCCCGCGTCGGCCGCGTTCTCTGGAACGATCCGGCGACCGGCGTCATGCGTCACGCCGATGCCGGCTACGACATCGCGCTCGATTGCGCCCGCGAGCAGGGCCTGCGCCTGCCGGGTATTCTCGGCAACTGAGGCTCGACATTGAGGCCCCGGACGCTGGTCCGGGGTCTTTCATTCTGGAGGTCTGCTATGGCAGCCAACGTCGCTAGAATCCTGCGTCCTGATGACTACCGCCGCATGCCGTGGAAGAACGGCGGCGGCGTCACCGTCGAGATCGCCATCCATCCGCCCGGTGCGACGCTCGACACGTTCGACTGGCGTGTCAGCATGGCGAGCGTCGTCGAGGACGGGCCTTTCTCACGCTTTCCCGATATCGACCGGACCTTGTCTGTCCTGACCGGCAAGGGGCTCGAACTTTTCGTTGCCGGTGATGACTCCATCACGCTTACGGCCGAGAGCGCGCCGCACAGCTTTGCCGCCGACGCAGAGACCCGTGCGCGGCTGATCGACGGGCCACTCACTGATTTCAACATCATGACGCGGCGTGGCCGCTGCCGGCACACGGTTCTGGCGATTGCGGAAGGCTCGAGGGATATCGATCTGCCCCAAGGGGCGTGTCTGCTGGTCTACTGCTGTGAAGGTTCGGCGGACGTCGTCATCGGCGGCCAGACCTTCGCACTGGCTGCCGATGAAACGCTGCTGCATCCGGCCGATGGCATCGGCTTGGCGCGTGTTCATGCCGGGATGGATAGCCGTATTCTCGCGGTGGTCATCGGGCCGGCCTGAGGACTGTTCTTGGGAATGATGGCGGCAGGGGTCACGCCCAAGGGATCGCTGTGCCATAATGGCGTAAATTCTTCCACGAAAGCGATTCCATGCCGCAGTCTCCCCACCGCATCGAGCCCTTTTTCGACGACGACCCGCGCAATCCGCTCGCCGTCCTGAAGCGGGTTTACGGCTATCCTGCCTTTCGCGGCCGGCAGGCGGAGGTTGTCGAACAGGTGGTGTCCGGCGGCAATGCCGTCGTGCTTTTCCCGACCGGGGCCGGCAAGTCGCTCTGCTTTCAGGTGCCCGCCCTCTGCCGGGATGGCGTCGGCATCGTCGTTTCGCCGCTGATCGCGCTGATGCGCGACCAGGTGGAGGCATTGAAGCAGCTTGGCGTGCGTGCCGCAGCGCTCAATTCGTCGCTGTCACGCGAGGAGTTCATGGATGTGCGGCGGGCGATCGGCGCGGGCGAGCTCGATCTCCTGTACGTGACGCCGGAACGCATCGCGACGCCCGGCTTCAAGGACATGATCGGCAATGCGCGGATTGCGCTGTTTGCGATCGACGAGGCGCATTGCGTGTCGCAATGGGGCCACGACTTCCGGCCGGAATATCGCGAGCTCGGCAAGCTCGCCGAGGACTATCCCGGCGTGCCGAGGATGGCGCTGACGGCTACCGCCGATCCGCACACCCGCGAGGATATCATCGCGCGGCTCAATCTGTCGTCCGCCAAGGTCTTCACCACTTCCTTCGACCGGCCGAACATCGCCTACGAGATTGTCGAGCGTGACCAGCCGCGCCAGCAGCTCCTTCAGTTCCTGTCGCGGCACAAGGGGGCGAGCGGCATCGTCTATTGCCTGTCGCGTGCCAAGGTCGAGGAGACGGCGGAATGGCTGAACGGGCAGGGCATCCGCGCGCTTGCCTATCATGCCGGCATGGAGCGCGAGGTTCGCGACGCCAACCAGGACGCGTTTCTCAAGGAAGAGGATCTCTGCCTGGTGGCAACCGTCGCCTTCGGCATGGGGATAGACAAGCCGAACGTGCGTTATGTGGCCCATCTCGACCTGCCGGGCTCGGTCGAGGCCTATTACCAGGAAACGGGACGCGCCGGCCGTGACGGTCTGCCATCGGAGGTCTGGATGGCCTACGGCATGGCCGACGTCATTCAGCGCGGACGGATGATCGACGGCGGCAATTCCGCGATCGAGATCAAGCGTGTCGAACGGGCGAAGCTCAATGCGCTATTGGCCATCTGCGAGACGCCGGGATGCCGGCGGCAGGCAATCCTGGCGCATTTCGGCGAGTCGCATCCCGGCCATTGCGGCAATTGCGACACCTGCCTGAAGCCGGTCGAGACCTGGGACGGCACGGATGCGGCGATAAAGGCGCTCGCCGCCATCTACCGCACCGGCGAACGCTTCGGGGCGGGCCATCTGATCGATGTGCTGATGGGCAACGAGAACGAGAAGACCACCCGCTTCGGCCATGTCGACATGCCGGTCTTCGGCGCCGGCAAGGATGTGCCGGCCAAGACATGGCAGTCGGTCTACCGGCAATTGCTGGCCGCCGGTCTCGTCAGCGTCAACCACGAGGCCTTTGGCGCGCTGAAGCTGGAGCCGGAAGCGCGCGCCGTCTTCAAGCGCGAACGCCAGGTCCTGTTCCGCAAGGACCGTCCGACGCGCGGCAAGGCCTCCAAGGGGGGCTCGGCCCGCGCGGCGACCGCCAAGGCGGCGCTGGAAGGGCGCGACATGGAGCTGTTCGAAGCGCTGAGGGCTGCGCGCATGGAAATCGCCAAGGGGCTCTCCGTGCCGCCCTATGTCGTCTTTCCGGACACGACACTGGTCGCCTTCGCCACCGAACGGCCGACCGATCGCGAGGCATTGCTCGGCATCTCCGGCGTCGGCCAGTCGAAGCTGGAACGCTTCGGAGACGAATTCCTCGCCGTCATCCGGGCGCACGAATAGCGCTCGGCGGGCGGCTCAGTCTCAAATGCCGCCCATGCAGAGATACTTCATCTCCAAATAATCCTCGAGGCCGTGGCGGGAGCCTTCGCGGCCGATGCCGGACTGCTTCATGCCGCCGAAGGGGGCTGCTTCCGACGACATGCGGCCGGTGTTGATGCCGACCATGCCGTATTCCAGCGCCTCGGCGACGCGCCAGACGCGCTTGAGGTTGGAGGCGTAGAAGTAGGCGGCAAGGCCGTAGATCGTATCGTTGGCCTCGCGCACCACTTGGTCGGGATCCTCGAAGCGGATGATCGGGGCGAGCGGCCCGAAAGTTTCTTCCTGCGCGATCCGCATCGCGCCCGAGACCTCAGTCAGTACGCTCGGCTCGAAGAAGGTGCCGTCATTGCCGATCCGCTTGCCGCCGGAAAGGATCCTGCCGCCCTTCGACACCGCGTCGGCGATATGGCTTTCGATCTTGGCGAGCGCTCGCGTGTCGATCAGCGGCCCGATCGCGACATCCGGCACAAAACCGTCGCCGACCGTCAGCGTCTTGACCCGCGCCGCGAATTTCTCGGCGAATTCGTCATGCACGCCGGCCTGCACGTAGAGCCGGTTGGCGGAAACGCAGGTCTGGCCGGCATTGCGGAATTTCGCCTGGATCGCGCCGTCCACGGCTGCGTCGACATCGGCGTCGTCGAAGACGATGAAGGGCGCGTTGCCGCCAAGTTCGAGGCTGACCTTCTTGATCTGCTCGGAGCACTGGCGCATCAGCAGCCGGCCGACCTCCGTCGAGCCGGTGAAGCTGATCTTGCGCACCTTGGCATTGGTGCAGAGTTCGTGGCCGACCGCCGCACCTTCCGAGGCATAGACGAGGTTGAGGACGCCATCCGGAAAACCGGCCTTCTCGGCGAGCGCGAACATGGCGCCGGCAACGAGCGGCGTCTGTTCGGCGGGCTTCAGGACGATGGTGCAGCCGGCCGCCAGCGCCGGGGAAATCTTGCGGGCGACCATCGAGGCCGGGAAGTTCCACGGCGTGATCGTGCCGACGACGCCGATCGGCTGCTTGATGACCATCATCCGGCGATCGTTGGACGGCGCCGAAATCGTCTCACCGTAGATCCGGTTCGCTTCTTCAGCGTACCATTGCAGATAGGCGGCGGCGTGGCTGACCTCCGACTTCGCTTCGGCGAGCGGCTTGCCCATTTCGGCGGTCAGGATGGCGGCGAGATCGTCGGTATGGTCGACGATCAGCTGGTGCCAGCGCCAGAGCACGTCGCTGCGCGCACGTGCCGTCAGCCCGGCCCATTCCGCCTGCGCCTCATAAGCCTTGTCGATCGCCGTCGTCGTTTCCGCAACACCCATGTCCGGCAGTTCCGCGAGAAGCTCGCCGGTCGAGGGATTGTAGACCTTGAACGTGCGTTCGCCGGCGACCGGTCCAAGCGCCTGGATGCGTACCAGGCTGCCGAAAAGGTCGGGGTTCTTCAGGTGGCGGGTGAGGGCAGAGGTCAGGGTCACGCGTGTATGCTCCATGAAACAGACGGGCCTCCCGAACCCGACCGGGGGCATACGCCTTGCATGAATTGCGGCAAGCGACAACCGCGAATTTGTCTCTGAGACAATGCCTTGGCCCATGGTGGGGGAGGCACATGCTTTGACCGCTGGGGAATTGCCGGTGTCTTTCAAATTCACCCTGGTCCGGCGGTTGTATGGGAGCGGTAGAATTCGCGTTGATTCATAAAGATTTTCCAGGGTCGAGAGACGAATAATTCACCAACTTTGCTAACCGGAAAACAAGGCTGGTTCCAGCAATATGGTGCAATGGGTGAAGACCCTGTTGTCGAAGCAAATGAATGGGAATGCGATGGCACTGTCCTCCTGGTCTGATCAGCAAGTAATCGCCCAGTTGAATTCCGGTTCGCGCTGGACCTCGTCGGTCATCACGTACTCATTCGCCACCTCGGCAAGCGGCATTGCCACATACTCCGGCGAAGGCTCGGGATTTTCCGCCTTCAGCTCGACACAGCAGTCACGCGCGCAACTGGCGCTGACGCTCTGGGACGACATCATCAAGCCTTCGGTCCAGCAGGTGGCGGCCGGCTCGTCGTCCACTACCTCGAATATCGAGTTCGGCAATTCCAGCACCGGCGTCAGCTATGCCCATGCCTATTACCCGTCGGTCGGCAGCGTCTGGCTGAACAGCGCCTACAATTCGACGACCGGCGTCAATGACCTGATGACGCCGAAGATCGGCGCGCACGGCTTCATGACCTATATCCATGAGATCGGTCATGCCTTCGGCCTTGATCACATGGGCGACTATAACGGCTCCGCCGAAACGCCGTCGTCCTATCAGGATTCGACGGTCTACTCGGTGATGTCCTATTTCGGCCCGTCCTGGGGCTCGGGCAGCGCCAACGGCCAGGGACTGGTTGCCTGGGCGGACTGGGTTGGATCGGACGGCAAGCTCTATTCGCCGCAGACGCCGATGATGAACGACATCATGGCCATGCAGGCGATGTATGGCGCCGACACGACGACGCGCACCGGCGACACCGTCTACGGCTTTTCGTCGAACATCACCGGCGTAACGGCGGCGATCTACGATTTCAGCCAGAATCTGCACCCGATCATCTGTATCTGGGATGCCGGTGGAAACGACACCATCAACCTGTCCGGCTGGAACACCGCCAGCACCGTCGATCTGGCGCCGGGCAGCTTCTCGTCCGGCAATAGCATGACGATGAACATCTCCATCGCCCGCAACTGCTACATCGAGAATGCGGTGACTGGCGGCGGCAACGATACGGTTTCCGGCAACGAACTGGCCAACGTCATCACCACCAACGGCGGCAATGACGCCGTCTACGCCCTGGCTGGCGACGACACGATCGCGGCCGGTTCCGGCAATGATATCGTTGACGGCGGAGACGGGACGGATACGGTCCTCTTTGAAGACAGCTGGTCGAACATCAGCTGGACCTATGATGTCACCACGGTGACCTTCACCTTCATGAGCACCTTGATCGGCTCGGATACGATTACGGCCGTCGAACGCTTCATCGATAGTCTGAATGTCGTGCGGACGTTCAGTTCCCTGCTCGATCCGGCTCTTTTCGATCCTGCCGCCTCCGTTTCCGCTGAAGCTTCCACGGTTGCGGAGGGCGATGAGGGCACCAGTTCCGTCACGTTCAATGTGACGCTGAGCAGGGCGGCAGACACGCAACAGCAGGTGAGTTGGGCGCTGGCGGGAACCGGTGCCAATGCTGCCAACAGCAGCGATTTTTCCGGCGACACGAGCGGTGTGCTGACATTTGACGCCGGCGAGACGTCGAAGACAATCACTGTGTTCGTCCGCGGTGATACGGTCTACGAACAGGACGAAACGTTCCGCATCGTGCTGTCCGATCCGACATCCGGACTGGATCTGGGTGTTGCCACGGCTGATTTCACGATCGTCAATGACGATGCTCAGCCAGTCTACAACGAAATTGCGGGCACCAAGATATCCGAGTTGCTCCAGGGCACTGATGATGCGGATCGTATCGTCGGCAATGGTGGCAACGACAGGCTGCTTGGTGCAGCGGGCAGCGACATCCTGATCGGCGGATCCGGCAACGACTATCTCGACGGCGGCACCGGTGACGATCAGCTCAACGGCGGCAGCGGTAATGATATCTACGTGGTCGACAGCGTCGGCGACGTCATCATGGAGATCGCCGGCAAGACGGGTGGGACGGATACGGTCTACACGACCTTGGAAAGCTTCGTCCTCGGCGCCTGGCTTGAGAAGCTTAATTTTCAGGGCGACGGAGACTGGACTGGGACGGGCAACGAGCTTGCCAATGTGATCACCGGCGGCAGCGGCAATGACCAGCTATTCGGTGGCGCCGGAAACGATACACTGAACGGAGGCATCGGCAACGACGTTCTGGACGGCGGTTCCGGCATCGACCGGATGATTGGCGGCACGGGTGACGATGAATACTATGTCGACAATGCGCGGGATGCGATTGTCGAATACAGCAATGGAGGAACCGACACGGTTTTCGCCAATGTGAGCAGCTACAAGCTGTCGGCCAATGTGGAGGATCTGACCTATGTCGGGACGTCCTCCTTCAAGGGATATGGCAACGCCTCCAACAACGTGATGACCGGCGGGGATGGTGCCGATTATCTCGATGGCGGCGCCGGCAATGATACGCTGATCGGTGGTGACGGTGCCGACCGCATGTATGGCGGCAAGGGCGATGACACCTATTATGTCGATTCTGCTGGTGACCTTGTGTTAGAAGCGAAGAACGCCGGTACCGACACAGTCCATGTGACGTTGGAAAGCTACACGCTGGGCGCCAATCTCGAAAACCTCATTTACGATGGCGACGATGACTTCCAGGGGACGGGCAACACGCTCAACAACAGCATTTCAGGCGGCGCAGGAAGCGACGTGCTGAACGGCTCTGCCGGAAATGACTGGCTGGCAGGCGGTGCCGGCAACGACATCCTGATCGGCGGATCGGGCAAGGACAGTTTCTTCTTCCAGCATATGGGCAGCGAGAGTGCCGATACGCTGGCGGACTTCTCCAGTGCAGATGACACTATCCTGCTTGATCACGGCGTCTTCGTCGACCTTCCGTCTCTGGGTGAGCTTCTGGAAAGCGCCTTCGGGACAGGAACCGCGGCCACGACGGTCGACCAGCGGATCATTTATGACGATACCGCGGGAACGCTTTCCTACGATAGCGACGGCAACGGAGCGAATGCTGCCGTGGTCTTCTCGCATGTGGCTTTGGGCACGGTTCTTCAGCATCAGGATTTTGTCGTGGTCTGAGCCCGACAGATCGGCAGATTCTGATATCTTCAAGCAAAAGGCCCGCTCGACGACGAGCGGGCCTTCTTTCATTTTCCATCCGGCAGCGGATCAGGTGCGCGGCTTGAGGTTTTCCGGGTCGTAGAGCGGCTTGTAGCCGACGGCGGCGACTTCGACGGGGTAGGTTTCGGCGAAGTATTCGACGTTCAGCTTGCGGCCGACCTGGCAGTATTCCTTCGGCAGATAGGCGAGCGCGATGTTCTTGCCGATCGTCGGGCCGAAGGCGACCGAGGTGGTGTAGGAGATGCGGCCGAGTTCATCCACCAGCGTCTTGCCGGTTTCGGGATCCATGACCGGCATGGAGCCGACCGGGTAGCGCTTGACGCCGTTGGCATCGGTGTTCTCGGTCATCACTAGCGTGCAGAGCATGGCCGGCTGCTGGTCGCGGGCCTTGTATTCCAGATGCTTGGCCTTGCCGCGGAAGTCGGCTTCCTTGACCTTCGGACGGGCGAGATCGGCTTCCAGCAGGTTGTACTGGGTCAGGAGGTCGGCGTTCTGCAGGCGCAGGCTCTTTTCCATGCGGCGCGAGTTGGCATAAGTCTCGACACCGATTGCCATGACGCCAACGCCACGCAGTGCATCCCAGACGGCCAGGCCGTCCTCGTACTTCATGTGCAGTTCCCAGCCCTGTTCGCCGACGTAAGAGATGCGGAATGCGGAGACCGGCTTGCCGGCGATCTCGATCTGCTTGATTGCCGCGAAGGGGAAGTTTTCCGGATCGAGGGCGGCCGGATCGGCAACGACCTTCTTCAGGTTTTCGCGCGCATTCGGGCCCCAGATGCCGAGCGTCGTGTACTTCTCCGAGACGTCGGTGACGGTGACGTCGAAGCCCTTGTCCTCGGCGACGCGCTTCACATAGTGGAAGTCGCGCGGGCCGGCATCGGCGCCGTCGATGACGCGGCAGCGGTCCGCCATGCGGATGACGGTCAGGTCGGCGCGCACCATGCCCTCGTCGTCGAGGAAGTGGGTGTAGATGCCCTTGCCGATGTTGTTGTCGCCGCCGATCTTGGCCGCGCACACCCATTCCATCAGCTCGACATGATCGGGTCCCTCGACGTCGAACATGTAGAAGTGCGAGAGATTGATGATCGCGCAGTCCTCGCTCATCGCCAGGTGCTCGGCATTCGAGACGCGCCAGAAGTGGCGGTTGTCCCATTCGTTCTCGCGGACCGGAACCTTGTCGCCGTATTTCTCGAGCAGATGCTCGTTGGCGGCGTAGCCGTGGGCGCGTTCCCAGCCACCGAGTTCCATGAAGTAGCCTCCGAGTTCCTTCTCGCGCTCGTAGAAGGGCGAGCGCTTGACGTTGCGGCTCGATGCATAGGGTTCGCGCGGGTGGACGGCGGGGAAGTAGATCTTCTGGGCTGCCTCGAAGCAGCGGTTCTCGATGAACTCTTCCGTCAGCTGGTGCGGGTAGAAGCGTGAATAGTCGATCGAGTTGTGATCGATCTCGGTGCGGCCGTCGGTGATCCAGTCGGCGATCAGCTTGCCGTAGCCGGGGCCGTCCTTGACCCAGATGGCGACGCAGTACCAGAGGCCGCGCACCTTCTGGCTTTCGCCGCAGGACGGACCGCCGGCGGCCGATACCTGCAGCAGGCCGTTGAAGGAGTGACCTTCATTGTAGCCGAGCTCGCCGAGGATCGGCGTCAGCTCCATGGCGCGTTCGAGCGGCTCGATGATCTGTTCCATCTCGAGGTCGCGCTGCGAGGGCGAGAGGCGGGCCTCGTGCTTTTCGAGGAGTTCGCGCGGATGGCAGAGACGCGGATTGGTCGTCTCGTAGTAACCCCATTCGATCTGGCCGCCTTCGGTCGTCTTCGGGTCGCCGGTGTCGCGCATATAGGCGGAGTTGCCCTGGTCGCGCAGCAGCGGGAAACCGATTTCCTTGCCGGTGCCTTCGAACTCGTTATAGGGGCCGAAGAAGGTCAGGGGATGGTCGACCGGCATGACCGGCAGGTCTTCACCGACCATCTCGGCGATCAGGCGGCCCCAGAGGCCGGCGCAGACGATGACGTGGTCGGCATAGATGGTGCCGCGATGGGTGACGACGCCCTTGATGCGGCCGCCCTCGACGATCAGCGACTTGGCCGGCGTATTGCCGAACATCTGCAGCTTGCCGGACTTCTCGGCGGCATCGACGAGCTTGCCGGCAACCGTCTGCGAGCGCGGGATGACGAGGCCGGCGTCGGGATCGAACATGCCGCCCTGCACCATGTCTTCCTCGATCAGCGGGAACTTTTCCTTGATCTCGGCCGGGGTGACGAGATGGGCGCGGGTACCGAAGGCCTTGGCCGAGGTCACCTTGCGCTTGATTTCCTCCATCCAGGTGTCGTCGCCGGTGCGGGCGACTTCGAGGCCGCCGATGCGGGCGTAGTGGCCCATCTTCTCGAAGAAGTCGATCGAGTACTGCGTCGTCCAGACGGACAGGTAGTCGTGGCTGGTGGTGTAGCAGAAGTCGGAGGCGTGCGCCGTCGAACCGATGTCGGTCGGGATGCCCGACTTGTCGATGCCGACGATGTCGTCCCATCCCCGTTCGATCAGATGATGGGCGATCGAGGCACCGACGATGCCCCCCAGACCCACGATGACGATCTTCGCCTTGTTCGGAAACTCTGCCATTTCTTGCGACCCTGATTGGAAGTTTTGCCAAATCATAATTGCTGGCGCGACACGACCAAAGCCTGTCTACGACATTCTCCGCATACTGTACGACGAGCGGAATTTGGTCCTCCTCCATCGACAGCCATCGTTACCGGCGCGAACGGCCGGAACCTGCGCCTCTACAGGGCGTGGAACCTTTCCGGCGGATCGCGCGTTAACAGGTCACAAGAAAGGGAGACACTGTCATGGACACGCAAAGCATTCTTACCGTCTGCATCATCGCAATGGCAATCATTCCGATCGTCTGTGCCGGCTGGTACGCCAACGTCAGGCACTGATTCATTCTATTCGCATCCGGTCCGGGCCCGGCCGCTTCGCGAACCCGCTTTTTCGGATCGGCCGGCATCAGCCGCCGAGGGCAATCGCCGCCACATCCTACTCAGGATCCATCCCGCAGGTTCAGTTCCTCCTTGGACCATTCGTGCCGGTTGATCCTCAGACTCCTCCAATTCCTGCAGAATAAGCCAGAAAACCTGCGCCCCCGCATGCGATCGCGATTGCCGTAATCGCGGCAAGGCTTGCGCCGTAAAGCCGTGTGCCGGACGTCAGCGCCAGAACCGCCTTGGTGAAGAGATTGACCGCGGCGGCAATCAGTATGGCAAGGGCTGCGGTCTGCAGCGACACTGTCGACTGCGACAACTGCGCCGCGGACAGCGTTATCGCGTCCAGGTCGGCGATGCCCGAGACGGCGGCAACGCCGAGCAGGCTCGCCGATCCGAGTTTGGCTATCAGGAACCGCGAGACGAAGCTGACGACAGCCAGCAGGGCGCCGAATTTCAACACCATTCCGAGCTCGAACGGGTTGCTCAGGTTTACGGCGGGCGCGCCGCCCGTCGCGACAGATCTGCGGACCATCAGCGCGGTCGCCAGAAGGAAGGCGATCACTGCCGGCACGGTAGCACTTGCGACCGGCAGCAACAGGCCGGGTGCGATTGCGGCAGCGATCACCGTGGCGCGGCTCAAGGACAGGGCGCCGGCAATCGTCGCGCCGGCGGCAAAGCGGCGCGAAAATGCCGGTGTCTCCGCCGCCATGCGGGCGAAAGACAGGGTGACGGCGGTCGAGGACACGAAGCCGCCGGCGGCACCGGCGAAAAGGACCCCCGCCTGCGGGCCGGCGATGCGGATCGCCAGATAGCCGACATAGGAAATCGCCGCGATCAGGATCGTCAGCAACCACAGTTCGAACGGGTTGAACCCGCCCCAGGGATCTATGGCCCTGTTCGGCAGCAGCGGCAGGGCGACGAAGGTCATCGCCAGCAAGACGAGCGCGGCCCGGAGTTCCAGCCATGTCATGCGCCGCAGGAAGCCGTGCAGGCTGTGGCGTGCGGCAAGCAGAGTCGCGGTGACGACACCGCAGGCTGCGGCGATCTTCATGTCGGAAAGCACCGCGAGAATGCCGAGGGCCAAGACCACGAAAGCGGAGACCACATTGGTCACGGAGTGATTGTTCTCCTGCTCCGCCTCCATCTTCTGGAAGACGACGAAGGCCAGGCCGAAGCAGAGCACGATGGCCGCCGGCAGAACCCAGCCCGTCGTCTGGCCGATGAGGGCGGTCACTCCACCCAGGAAGCCGACAAGCGCGAAGGTCCTGATCCCCGCGGTCCGCCCGCCCGCCGGCTGGTCACGCTCCTGCCAGCCGCGCTCGATGCCGACCAGAAGGCCTATCGCGAGCGCCAGCGCCAGACGCTGGAAAACGTCCAATGTCTCCATCCCTCAAGCGTCCTTTCCCGGACTGCAATATGGATGCCATCATAAGCCATGGCGCAGCGATGGAATTGACTTGTGTCATGTCCTCAGCGGCCGTTCGTGCGTGATCGGCCACGCGTTAACACTTTTTCGCGGAATCACGCTTGCGAGCGCGGTTCGGTAAAGATTCAATTTATCTTTTTCCGGTAAATCTTTGTTAGCAACTCCGTTCGGCGTGGCTGTAAGGCCGGGCGGGAGCACTCCTGAACCCCTTGTATCGAGTTTTGTGTTCATGCGCTTTAAGGCTTTTTCCCTCCTGATCCTCGCCAGTGTCGCGCTCGCCAGCTGCAGGGCGACGTCCGGCCCCACGGAGGCCTTGAACATCGTCGCGCCGCAGGACGTGACCGGGTCGATCACGCCGCCGGAACCGGTCGGCAATGTCCCCGTCAAGGCGGTCGCGCAATCCGCCGATCCGCAGCCGCATGAACTTGCCTGGGCGGGCGACGTACCGGCATCGGGTGCCGTCGAAGCCTCGACCGTTGCCATCAGCATGCCGCTTCCCAGCGAACGTCCGCTGGGCGGTGATAGTTTCGACGCGACGCCGTCGCCGGCGGTGCTGAAAGGCTCCCGCGTCTACAGCAGCCGCTTCCGCGACGCCAAGCCGATCAATTTCGGCAAGCGCTCACCGCATAAACACGCCGTCCACGGCGTCGATGTATCGCGTTGGCAGGGCAATATCGACTGGCCGAAGCTCAGGACCCAAGGTGCCAATTTCGCCTATATCAAGGCCACCGACGGCGGCGACCATCTCGACCCGATGTTCAAGACCAACTGGCGCAATGCCAAGGCCGCGGGCCTGAAGCGCGGCGCCTATCACTTCTTCTACTGGTGCCGCACGGCCGGCGAACAGGCCGACTGGTTCATCCGCAACGTGCCGCGTGATCCGGATGCCTTGCCGCCGGTCATCGATGTCGAGTGGAACCACCAATCGAGCTGCAAGCGCCGCCCGTCGCCGGAAAAGATTCGCGAAAAGATGCAGGTCTTCATGGACATGCTCGAACGCCACTACGGCAAGCGGCCGGTCATCTATACGGCGCCGGACTTCTACCAGGACAACCTGCAGGGCGCGTTCAAGAGCCATCCCTTCTGGCTGCGTTCGGTGGCCGCGCATCCGTCCAAGGTCTATCCGGGCCGTGACTGGATATTCTGGCAGTATTCGGGTTCCGGCCTGTCTCACGGCGTGGACGGACGCATCGATCTGAACGCCTTCCATGGCAGCGAAGCCGAGTGGCGGCGTTTCTCGGGGTCGGGCCGCAGCTGAGGTCTGACGGAACGGCCGCTCAGGCGGACCTGCGGCGGATGATCTCGAAGCCGAGATCCGTCACCTTGTCCGGCAACGGTCCGCCCTCGCAACGGGCCAATACGGCCGCAGCCGCCGCGTGTCCCAGTTTCGTGCGATCGACGCGGACCGTCGTGATGGCGGGTTCGACATGGGCGGCGAATTCCTGGTCGCCGAAACCGATGACGGCAACGTCTTCCGGGATTTTCAGGTTTCGGGCGTTGGCCTCGATGATGAGACCGTGAGCCAGAATGTCGGAACTGCAGAAGATCAAGCCGTCACGAAAACCCTCTTCTTCGATCAGCCGTCGCATTGCGTCGCGACCGTGCGAAAGCCTGGCAATTTCCTCGAAGTTGATTGCCGCCGTCGTCTTGCCGCTGAGACGAGCGATTTCACGGATGAACGCATCCCGCCGACGCGTGGCGCGCTCGTCGCCTGCGCTGACGGTGGCGAAGTTGCGGTAACCGGCGTTGACGGCGAAACTGGCGGCGGCTCGACCCGCCTCGACATGGGAAAAGCCGACGCAAAGATCGATCGGGCTTTCCGTGATGTCCCACAATTCGACGACCGGTATACCGGCGGCCAGCAGCATCCGGCGTGCCTCCGCCGTATGATGGATGCCGGTCAGCAACATGGCGTCCGGCCGGCGTGAAAGATGCGTCATGATCAGCTTCTCTTCCTCGGCCGGGTCGAAGCCGGTCTCGGACAGCAGGATCTGGTAGCCGTGGCCGCTGATGCCCTCGGTGAAGGCCTTGATCATCCAGGAATAGACGATGTTGGTAATCGACGGCACCAGCGCCGCGATCAGCTTGCTCCGACGGGAGGCCAGCGCGCCGGCCAGCGCGTTGGGCACGAAGCCGGTGGTCTCTATCGCCTGTTTGATCTTTTCCAGAGTCGCCGGCGAAACCTTCGATGGATCGCTGAGCGCACGGGACACGGTGACCTGCGACACGCCGGCCAGCCGGCCGACGGTCTCCATGGTGACGGATCGACCCGCCGCCGGTCGCGCCCCGACGCCGTCTCCCTTCTGCCTTACCCGCGTCCCCGAACCGGATTTTGCCATTCCGAGCCTGACCCTTCATGTTTTCGGATTCGGCTTATCCTAGCATCAGCCGTTGCCGTTTGCCTTGTTCTTGCGCGATAGAATGACGGAAACCCAGACAGACGCCGCGATCAGTATCCACAACAGGACGGCAATCCAGCTCTTGGTGAAGAAGATCGTCAGATCGCCGAAGGATTCCAGGCTCTTGACGAAATAGATCTCCGCGGACGGGCCCAGAATGAAGCCGATGATGAAAGGGGCGATTTCGATGCGGATCTTCATTGCCAGCCAGCCGAACAGGCCGAAAATCAGCAGCGTCCAGACGTCGAACATGACGCCGTAATTGGTGGTGTAGGCGCCGATCGTGCACATCATCAGGATCAGCGGAAACAGGATGTGCTTCGGCACGGTCACGATGAGCGCCAGATAGCGGATCGCCAGGTACATGATGGCGAACATGGCGATGTTGGCGATCAGCATCGCGACAATCATCGCGTCCCATGTGCCGGGATTGTTGCCGATGAAAAGCGGTCCCACCTGCACGCCCTGCAGCGTGAAGGCGCCGATCAGCAGCGCGGTCGTCGAATCTCCCGGGATGCCGAGCGAGAGCAGCGGGATGAGCGCCCCGCCGGTCAGGCCGTTGTTGCCGGATTCCGATGCGATGATGCCGGCGGGTTCTCCCTTGCCGAAACGCTCGGGCGTGCGCGAAAAGGTCTTGGCGTTCGAATAGGCGAGGATGGAGGCCGCCGACCCACCGACACCGGGCAGGATGCCGACGAAAGTGCCGATGCCGGAGGAGCGGATGAGATTCCAGATCTGGCCCTTGAACAGCGACAGCTTGAATGTCGAATCTCGGCCGACCTTGATGTCGCGGATGCTCTGACCTTCGGGTACTCCCTTTTCCGCCTCGTCGAAGACGGCGGCGATCCCGAAAAGGCCGATCAAGACGGGAAGCAGTACGAAGCCGTCCTGAAGCCAGTATTCCAGGCCGGGCGGGATCAGGCGAAACTCGCCGTTGCCGCCGTTTTCGATCGAATAGGTGCCGATGAGGCTGATGAAGATGCCGAGAAAGCCGGAAAATATGCCCATCAGCATATTGGAGCTCAGCGCGCCCATGACGGTGAGCGCGAAGAGGATGATGAGAAACTTCTCGACATAGGAGAACTTGATTGCGAAATCCGCGAGCGTCGGGGCGAAGAGGTAAAGGATGAGCAGGCTGAACAGGCCGCCGAAAACCGACGAGATGATGCCGATCCGCAGCGCCTTCTCGCCTTCGCCCCTCTGCGCCATCGGATAGCCGTCGAGCGTCGTGGTGATCGAGGAGGGGGTGCCCGGTATGCCGATCAGCACCGCCGGCACCAGTCCACCGGAAATGCCGCCGACGTAAAGGCCGAGCAGCAGCGCGAGACCGTTGTTGAGGCCGAGCGAATAGGTGAGCGGCAGGCAGACGGCGACCGCCATGGTCGCGGTCAGGCCCGGTATGGCGCCGAAGATGATCCCGATGAAGGTCCCGGCGACGATGAGTACCAGGAAGAGCGGGGTGATGAAGTCGAAGATTTCCATGAGATGATGTCCGCGAGAGGTCGGATCAGGGCAGCGTCAGGTAGAAGATGTCGTTGAAGAGCCACCAGGAAAGAACGGGCGCCACGAGCGCCATGATGACGACCGGCACGAGAGACCTCACCGTGCGGTGGTGCATGAAGAGCACCGACGTCAGGAAGACGAACGGAATGGAACAGGCGAGGAAGCCGAAACCGGTATTGGGGATGAGTTCTCCGACCGGCTCGAGCAACCAGAAATAGATGAAACAGAGGGCGATCACGCCGAAGAAACGGAACTTGTCCATCTGCGAGACGATCTCGCGCCAGTAGCCGACGGATCCGGCCAGCGATCGCCGCCGCTGAATGACGATCGCCAATCCCAGGATGACGAGAACGGCTCCGATCACCGTCGGGAAGATGAGGTGCGATGTTGCGAAGTTGATCTTGACTTGGGTCAGGCTGCTCATGCCGGCTTCCTCAAAGAAAAAGGCGGGTTGGGCCGGAGACGAACTCCGGCCCGCACTGTTTAGTTGCCGGTGATCTTCTGGATGATCTTTGCGTAGGCGGCGTTCTTTTCCTCGATATCCTTCGAGGACTCCGCAGAGGGCTTGAAGTCAGGAATGAAGAAGGCCTCCTTCTGGCGTTCCTGGATCTTGCCGTCGGCGTAGATGTCCTTCATCGCGACATCGATCGCATCGACCAGATCCTGTGGCATGTCCTTGTTGTAGATGAAGAAGAATTCCTTATCGAAGACAAAGTCCTTCTTGCCATCTTCCGTCACGCTGGTCTTCGGGCTCGTATATTTCAGCATGTCATCACGCGAGGTGTTGCCCATGCCTTGCGCGGGGGCCTGTTCGATGGTCTCGGGCCGTGCCGTGATCCAGATGAAGCGCATGGCCTTCTGATCGGATTCCGGGAGCTGGGTGAACTGCTCGTTTGCCTGGATCGAGCCGTTGATGACGTCCGCGAGGTCGTCGAACATGGCCTGGTTCTTGTCAGACTGGCTGCCGGTATTGACCGGAACCAGATTGGCTTCCGAGCCGGGCGAGAGAATGCTCGCCGCATTCTTCATGGCGGAAAAGCCGATTTCCGAGACGCCGCCCGGCTGGATCGCCACCCGGATCTTCTTGCCGTCTGCGGCTGCCTTGAAGATGTCGTCCATCGTCTTGTAGGGCGAATCCTTGGACACCAGGTAGGCATTGCCGGGATTGATAGCGATGGTCGGGCCGACCTTGTATTTCGCGAAGAGGTCGTCGTAGCCGCGCACGCCATAAAGGTGACCCAGGAAGGCCTGGTCGTGGAAGATCATGATCGTCGTGCCGCGTTTGTCACGTTCCAGGGCCTTGAAGCCTTCGCTGAAGCCGACTGCGTCCACCTTCATGTTCACGCCGAGCTTCTCCGAGAGCGCATCGGCGATGATCGCGGAGTTCTGATAAGTGTCGCCTCCCGTCGAGGTGGAGCCGATCACCACACGAATGTTGTTTGGCAGGTCCACCGCCCAGGCGGTGATCGGCTGGGTGAGGGCCATTACGGCACCGGCGGCCAGAATCATTCTACGGGTTAGCTTCATGTTTTCCTCCCAAGCACCGCCGTGAGGCGGTTGGTTTTTAAGTCAATCAGGTGATAGCGGTGCGCAAACGCTCCCATGAATGCGCATACATAAATTTGGTCAGTTGTTGTCGCCTTTGTCAACCCAATACTTCGGCGTAATTTTCGCGATTAATCCACATGTGATGGCAGTTGACATGAATTTATGAAAGCGCATACATAACTTGCATTGTCAGGGAGGTGCCGATGCACGACAAGAAGAATCCGGAAAAACTCCGTAGCGCGCGCTGGTTCGCGCCCGATGACCTGCGGTCGTTTGGTCACCGCTCGCGCATGATGCAGCTCGGCTATTCCGAGGACGACTTTCGCGGCAAGCCGGTGATCGGCGTGCTCAACACGTGGTCGGAACTCAACTCCTGCCATTCGCACTTCAAGGAGCGGGTGCAGGACGTCAAGCGCGGCGTGCTGCAGGCCGGTGGCTTCCCCGTGGAGATGCCGTCGCTTTCCGTCGACGAGAGCTTTACCAAGCCGACCTCCATGCTCTACCGCAACATGCTGGCGATGGAGACGGAGGAGATGATCCGTTCGCATCCGCTCGACGGCGTGGTGCTGATGGGTGGCTGCGACAAGACCACCCCCGGTCTGGTCATGGGCGCGCTGTCGGCCGGCGTGCCGATGATCTACCTGCCGGCAGGACCGATGCTGCGCGGCAATTATGCCGGCAAGTATCTCGGTTCGGGGTCGGATGCCTGGAAGTTCTGGGACGAGCGGCGCGCCGGCAACATTTCCGATTCCGAATGGCTCGGCATCCAGGGCGGCATCGCCCGTTCGGCCGGCACCTGCATGACGATGGGTACCGCCTCGACGATGACGGCGATCGCCGATGCGATGGGCCTGACATTGCCCGGTGCATCCTCGATCCCGGCGGTCGATTCCGGCCACCAGCGCATGGGCGCCGACTGTGGCCGGCGGATCGTCGAGATGGTCTGGGAAGAACTGACGCCGGACAAGATCGTGACAGAAGCCGCCTGCCGCAACGCGGCGATCGTCGCCATGGCGACCGGCTGTTCGACCAATGCCGTCGTTCACCTGATCGCAATGGCGCGCCGTGCCGGCGTGCAGATGACGCTCGACGATCTCGATGCGCTCGGCCGCGTGACGCCGCTGATCGCCAATGTCCGGCCGTCCGGCAAGGACTACCTGATGGAAGACTTCTTCTATGCCGGCGGCCTGCGGGCTCTGATGAAGCAGATCGAGGACCGTCTCGATCTTTCCGCGCTGACGGTGACCGGCAAGACCATGGGCGAGAACCTCGAAGGCGCCAAGGTCTACAACGACGACGTCATCCGGCCGCTGTCGAACCCGGTCTACCACGAGGGCTCGCTTGCCGTGCTGCGCGGCAATCTCTGCCCGGACGGCGCCGTCATCAAGCCGGCCGCCTGCGATCCGAAGTTCCATGTCCATGAAGGCCCGGCGCTGGTCTTCGACAGCTATCCGGAGATGAAGAAGGCGATCGATGATGAAAATCTCGACGTGACGCCGGATCATGTGCTGGTGCTGCGCAATGCCGGCCCGCTCGGCGGTCCGGGATTCCCCGAATGGGGCATGCTGCCGATCCCCAAGGCGCTGATCAAGAAGGGGCATCGCGACATGTTGCGCATCTCTGATGCCCGCATGTCCGGCACGTCCTACGGCGCCTGTGTGCTGCACGTCGCGCCGGAAAGCTATATCGGTGGACCGTTGGCGCTCCTGAAGACCGGCGACATCGTCCGTCTCGACCTGCCGAACCGCAGGCTGGACATGCTGGTCAGCGAGGAGGAACTTGCCGCCCGCAAGGCGGCATGGCAGGCGCCCGCACCACATTTCGAACGCGGCTGGGGCTACATGTTCTCCAAGCACGTCACGCAAGCGGACCAGGGCTGCGATTTCGACTTCCTGCAATCCGATTTCGGTCGCCCGGTCGGCGAACCGGACATCTACTGAGCGCGAGAGGACAACCGCATGGCTCACGATCTAGACAAGGCCCTCAAGGGCATCTCCGGCATTCTGGTCACGCCTTATGACGAGGGCGGCGACATTGCGCCGGCCCGCCTGAAGCCGATCATCGATCACGTGCTCGGCGCGGGGATGCATATCCCGGTCGTCAATGGCAACACCGGCGAGTTCTACGCGCTGACGACCGATGAAGCCTGCGCCATGGCGACGGAAGTGACCGGCATGGTCGACGGCCGTGCGCCGGTGCTGGCCGGCGTCGGTCGTGGCATTCGCGATGCCTGCCGGCTCGCCAGGGCTTCCGCCGATGCGGGGGCAGCGGCGCTGATGATCCATCAGCCGCCGGATCCGTTCGTCTCGCCGCGAGGCACCGTCGACTACATCAAGGCGGTCAGCGACGCATCCGGCGGGCTGCCTATCATGCTCTATCTGCGCAACGACGCGATCGGAACGAAGGCGATCGCCGATCTTTGCGCCGTGCCGGGCGTAAAGGGCGTCAAATGGGCGACGCCCAATCCGATGAAGCTCGCCGAGGCGATCGCCGCCTGCGACCCCTCCATCGTCTGGGTCGGCGGTCTCGCCGAAGTCTGGGCGCCGGCCTTCTACGCGGTGGGTGCGCGTGGCTTCACCTCGGGTCTCATCAATCTCTGGCCGGAGCGCTCCATGGCGATCCATGCGGCGCTTGAGGCCGGCGATTACGCCAAGGCGCGCGAACTGATCGCTGCCATGAGGGCCTTCGAGGAAGTTCGCGCGGAGGAGCTGAACGGCACGAACGTTACCGGCGTCAAGGCGGCGCTAAAGGCGATCGGCAAGGATTGCGGCGCAACGCGGCCGCCGTCCGCCTGGCCGCTGACTTCGGCGCAACAGGCCAAGATGGAAGGTTTCCTGCGGGCCAACGGCCTGATCTGACGCATCTGATTGAGGACAACGAGATGAAATCCGAGACGAAAGAAAAACTGATGGGCGTCTCCGTCGCGACGCTGGCGACGGCACTCTTCAAGCGCGGGCTGCGCAACCAGGTGATCCAGGGCGTGCATCCGGTGAAGATGAAGGGCAAGAACATGGTCGGCCCGGCGTTTACGCTGCGCTACATGCCGGCCCGCGAGGACCGCAACCAGCTGACAGAGTTCCGCAATCCGCAGCACCCGCAGCGCGTCGCGATCGAGACCTGCCCGGAAGGCCATGTCATGGTCATCGACAGCCGCAAGGATGCGCGCGCGGCAAGCGCCGGCGATATTCTGGTGACGCGGTTGATGGTGCGCGGCGGGGCAGGGATCGTCACGGATGGCGGCTTCCGCGATGCGGTGACGATCGGTGAGCTCGACATTCCTGCCTATCACACGCGGCCGTCCAGCCCGACCAATCTCACCCTGCACGAGGCGATCGAGATCAACGGTCCGATCGGCTGCGGTGACGCGCCGGTGTTCCCCGGCGACATCATCGTCGGCGACGACGATTGCGTCATCGTCATCCCGGCGCATATCGCCGACGAGATCGCCGACGAGGCTGCGGAAATGACGGTCTACGAGGATTTCGTGGTCGACCAGGTGAAGGCCGGCGAGACCATTATCGGTCTCTATCCGCGCACCAAGGACGAGCACCTGGCGACCTTCGAGGCCTGGCGCAAGAAGACCGGCCGTTGACCGGCCGTTTCTTCGGACGGAGAGCGAGGCCTATTTGAAGAGCCTGCTCTCCGGCTTCGGGAAGAAGGCATCCACCTCTTCCGTCGTCACCTCTGCAAGGCTTGCGGCCTGCCAGCGCGGATTGCGGTCCTTGTCGATCACCGCCGCTCGGATGCCTTCGTAGAAGTCGTCGCTCTTCAGCACGGCGGCGGTGGCGGCGAACTCGCGTTCCAGGCATTCCTCGAGAAGGGTCGTGTGTCGCCCGAGTCGCAGGAGCTTCAGCGTCACCTTGAGGCTCAGCGGCGACTTCGACTTCAGCACCTTCAGCGTCTCGATCGTAAAGGGGCTTTCGTTGCGCTGCAGGACGGCGAAGATATCCTCCATGACATCGAAGGCGAAGGCCTGGTCGATCAGCGTCTTGTCCTGTTCGAGCCTGCCGCGCGGCAGGTCAGTTTCGAAACCGCGGATCAGGGCGGAGATGTCGGCGCGTGTGCTGCCAGCGGGAAGGGCCGCAAGGGCGTCGAGCACGTCGGCAATCCGTCCGCTTTCGACGTAGAAGTCGGCAAGGCCAAGCGTGATGACGTCAGCGGCGGCAAGCTGGCTGCCGGTCAGGCCCGCATAGGTGCCGAGTTCGTTGCGCTGGCGGCTCAGGAACCAAGATCCGCCGATATCCGGGAAGAAGCCGATGCCGGTTTCCGGCATGGCGAAGCGTGTGCGCTCGGTGACGATGCGATGGCTGCCATAGACGGAAACGCCGACGCCGCCACCCATGACGATGCCGTCCATCAGCGCGATATAGGGCTTCTTCAGCCGGTGGATGCGCGCGTTCATCCGGTATTCCTCGGCCCAGAAGGTCGCAGGCATATCGGAGCCGGATTTGCCGCCGTCGTAAAAGGCGCGAATGTCGCCGCCGGCACAGAGGCCGCGCTCGCCTTCGCCGGTGATCAGGATCGCGGCGATCCCGTCATTGGCCTCGAATTCATCCAGTGCCGCCTCGATATCGCGCACCATGGAAAGCGTCAGGCTGTTCAGCGCCTTCGGGCGGTTCAGGCGGATGCGGCCGATGGCGCCGGCGCGTTCCGTCAGCACCAGTTGTTCCGGCTCTGCCGGCGATGTCCGCGTCTCAGATGTGGATTGCATGACCGAGTGCCTTCAATGCTGCCTCCTGCAGGGCTTCGCCGCGGGTCGGGTGGGCGTGGATAGTGGCGGCGATGTCTTCCAGCCGCGCACCCATCTCGATGGCCAGCGCAAACGTGCTCGACAGTTCCGAGACGCCGCTGCCGACCGCCTGAATGCCGAGTACCACATTCGTTTCCGCCTGCGCCACCACCCGCACGAAGCCTTCCTCCGCTTCCGTCGTCATTGCCCGGCCGTTCGCGCCGAACGGGAACTGGCCGATGCGTATGTCCGAGCTTAACGCCCGAGCCTCGTCGGGCAAGAGGCCGGCGGAGACTATTTCGGGATCGGTGAAGCAGATGGCCGGAATGCAGCGCTTGTCCCATTCGCGTTTGAGGCCGGCGACGATTTCCGCCACCATTTCGCCCTGCGCCATGGCGCGGTGGGCGAGCATCGGTTCGCCGGTCACGTCGCCAATGGCATAGACCCCGCGCATGGAGGTGCGGCAGCGTTCGTCGATGCGGACGAAGGGACCGGCGCGGTCGAGGTCTAGCTCCTCCAGCCCGCTGCCTTGCGTGCGCGGACGCCGGCCGACGGTGACCAGCACCTTCTCCGCTTCCAGCCGTCGCTCGCCGCCGTCGGCGGTCTCTATCAGCAGGGTGTTGCCGTCGAGCCCTTTGGCCTTTGCTCCGGTCAGCACCTCGACGCCCAGCTGTTTCAGCCGCGCCAGCACCGGGCGGACCAGGTCGCCATCGTAGAGCGGCAGTATCTGTCCGGTTGCTTCGATGATCGTGACTTTGGCGCCCATCTTGGCGAAGGCGGTTCCGAGTTCGACACCGATATAGCCGCCGCCGACGATCGCCAGCGTCTGCGGCACTGCCTTCAGCGACAGGGCTTCCGTCGAAGAAATGACATTTCCACCGAAGGGCAGGGAGGGAAGCTCGACCGGCGCGGAGCCGGTGGCGATCACAACGGTCTCGGCGCGGATCAACTGAGCGCCGGTTTCGGTTTCGACCTCCACCGTCTTGCCGTCGCGAAAGCGGGCTGTGCCTTCGACGACCCTGACCTTCGCCTTGCGCAACAGACCGGCGACGCCGCCGGTCAACCGGCCGACGATGCCGTCCTTCCACTCGACCGTCTTCTCAAGATCGAGCTTGGGTGCGTCGAGGCTTATGCCGATGCGGCTTGCGCCGGCGGCCATGTTCCGGACCTTTTCGAACTCATCGGCGGCGTGGATCAGCGCCTTCGAAGGGATGCAGCCGATGTTGAGGCAGGTGCCGCCCGGCTTGCCGGCATCGACGATGACGGTGTCGATGCCCAGCTGTCCGGCGCGGATGGCGCAGACATAGCCGCCGGGGCCGGCGCCGATGACGAGAAGTCTGCAGGTCATTTCCTTCATCGCATCAGTCCTCGATAAAGATCAGAGCCGGGGTTTCGAGAAGCGCCTTCAGCCGCTGGATGAAGGTCGCCGCGTCCCAGCCGTCGACAATGCGATGATCGAAGCTCGACGATAGGTTCATCATCTTGCGGGGCACGAACTGGCTTCCGTCCCATGCCGGGCGAGTGGCTATCTTGTTGACGCCGATGATCGCGACTTCCGGATGGTTGATGACCGGCGTCGAGACGATGCCGCCCAGGGCGCCGAGCGACGAAATGGTGATGGTCGAACCGGTCAGTTCCTCGCGTGCTGCGGTATTGGTGCGCACCGCATCAGCCAGGCGTGAGACTTCCGCCGCGCAGTCCCAGATGCTGCGGAATTCCGTATGCTTGACCACCGGCACCGTCAGTCCCGACGGCGTCTGCGTCGCCACGCCGATATGCACCCCACCATGGCGGGTGATGACATTGGCGTCGTCGTCGAAGGTGGCGTTGATTGCCGGCTGTTCCGCAATCGCCTTGACCATGGCGCGCATCAGGAAGGGCAGGATGGTGAGTTTCGGCTGGCTCGCCTTGCGGCCGTTGTTCATGGTAGCGCGCAGTTCCTCAAGATCGGTCATGTCGACTTCCTCCACATAGGTGATGTGGGGGATGCGCGAGGTGGCAAGCGTCATCTTCTCGGCAATGCGGCGGCGAAGGCCGGTAAGCTTCACCTGCTCGGAGCCCGTGTTGCGCTTGAGACCCGCCGGGGCGGCTGCCGACCCTTCGCCGCGGGAGAGAAACTGCTCGATGTCCTCATGGGTGATCCGGCCGGCCGGGCCGCTGCCTCGGACTTGGCGCAGGTCGATGCCGGCGTCGCGCGCCCGCTGGCGTACGGCGGGTGAGGCGAGAGGCTTTGCGGCATGCGGCTGTGGTTTGGGGGCTGCAACGATGGGCTGCGTCGTCTTCGGTGCTTCGGCCTTGGTGGGCTCTTCCCGCGCGATAGGCTTTTCCTCCTCCGGCGGCCTGGACGGCGTGTCCCGCGGCGGCTCTTGGTCCGTGGAGGCCGATGCGTCTGTCTCGATCTTCAGGAGCGGCGCCTTGACGGCGATCGTCTCGCCGACCTCGGCGCCGAGCCATGTCACGATCCCGGCGACGGGCGAGGGGATCTCGACGGTCGCCTTGTCGGTCATCACGGCGGCGAGCACCATGTCCTCGCGGACCGGATCGCCGGGCTTCACATGCCATTCGACCAGTTCCGCCTCGGCGATGCCTTCGCCGACATCCGGCATCTTGATGGTGTATTCGCTCATGGCTCAGCCCTCCATCACCTGTTGCAGGGCGCGGCCGACGCGCTCGGGACCAGGGAAATAGCTCCATTCCTGTGCGTGCGGGTAGGGCGTATCCCAGCCGGTGACGCGGATAATCGGCGCTTCGAGGTGATAGAAGCAGGTCTCCTGCACCAGAGCGGCAATCTCGCCGCCGAACCCCGACGTCAGCGTCGCCTCGTGGACGACGACGCAGCGGCCGGTCTTCGACACCGACTGAACGATCGTCTCCAGGTCGAGCGGCACCAGCGAGCGCAGGTCGATGACCTCGGCGTCAATGCCGGTCTCTTCGGCGGCGGCGAGCGCCACATGCACCATGGTGCCATAGGCGATGACGGTGACGGCCGCACCTTCGCGCCGGATCTCGGCCTTGCCTATCGGGATCGTGTAGTGGCCCTCCGGCACCTCGCCGAGCGGATGCTTCGACCAGGCGACGACCGGGTTCTCATGATGGCCGTCGAAGGGGCCGGAATAGAGCCGCTTCGGTTCGAGGAAGATCACCGGGTCGGGATCCTCGATAGCGGCGATCAGCAGGCCCTTGGCGTCATAAGGGTTGGAGGGGACGATGGTCTTCAGGCCGCAGACATGGGTGAAAAGCGCCTCGGGGCTCTGGCTGTGGGTCTGGCCGCCGAAGATGCCGCCGCCCGTCGGCATGCGCACGACGATCGGGCAAGTGAAGTCGCCGTTCGACCGATAGCGGATGCGGGCGGCTTCCTGGGTCAGCTGGTCATAGGCCGGGTACATGTAGTCGGCGAACTGGATTTCGACGCAGGGCTTCAGGCCGTAGGCGGCCATGCCGATCGCCGCGCCGACGATGCCGGATTCGGAGATCGGCGCGTCGAAGCAGCGGGTCTTGCCGTATTTTGCCTGCAGGCCCTGCGTGCAGCGGAAGACGCCGCCGAAATAGCCGACATCCTCGCCGAAGACGACGACATCGTCGTCACGCTCCATGGAGATATCCATGGCGCTGCGGACGGCTTCGATCATGGTCATCCTGGCCATCGTCAGTACCCCGCCTGCTGGCGTTGACGGCGGATATGCGGCGGCATCTCCTGATAGACGCCCTCGAAGATATCGCGTGCCGAAGGCTTGGCGCCGGCATGCAGCGTACCGTGGCTTTCGGCTTCCTTCTGCGCCTGGATGACGCTATCCATGATCTCGGCTTCCGCCTGCACGTGACGTTCCTCGGACCAGGCACCGCGGACGATCAGGTGCTTCTTCAGCCTGAGGACCGGGTCGCCGAGCGGCCAGGCTTCGGATTCGGTCTTCGGCCGGTATGCGCTCGGATCGTCGGAGGTCGAATGGGCGCCGACGCGGTAGGTGACGTATTCGATCAACGTGGGCCCAAGATTGCGGCGAGCCCGCTCGATGGCCCAGCGGGCAACCGCGTGGACGGCGAGATAGTCGTTGCCGTCGACACGCAGCGAGGGAATGCCGAAGCCGAGGCCGCGGGCGGCAAACGTACCGGAGCCGCCGCGGGCGATGCCCTGGAAGGTCGAGATCGCCCATTGATTGTTGACGATGTTGAGGACGACGGGGGCCTTGTAGGTCGAGGCGAAGACGAGGGCGGAGTGGAAATCGGATTCCGCCGTCGAGCCGTCGCCGATCCAGGCGGCGGCGATCTTGGTGTCGTTCTTGATGGCCGACGCCATGGCCCAGCCGACTGCCTGCACGAATTGCGTGGCAAGATTGCCGGAGATGGTGAAGAAGCCATGCGCTTTCGACGAGTGCATGACCGGCAGTTGGCGGCCGTGCAGCGGGTCGGCCTCGTTCGAAAAGATCTGGTTCATCATCGTGACGAGTGGATAGCCGTCGGCAATCAGCAGGCCCGCCTGCCGGTAGGTCGGGAAGTTCATGTCGCCCTTCGACAGCGTCTTGCGGAAGGCGCAGGAAACGGCCTCTTCGCCGAGATGCTGCATGAAGAAGGAGGTCTTGCCCTGCCGCTGCGCCATCAGCATGCGGGCATCGAAGGCGCGCAGCGTCATCATGTGGCGAAGACCGGCGAGAAGCTCGTCGTCTGTGAGCAATCCGGCCCAAGGGCCGACGGCCTCGCCGTCGCGGTTGAGCACGCGGATGATCGAATAGGCGAGGTCGCGGATCGTCTCCGGCGCCGCGTCGATCTCGGGCCGCGGCACGCTGCCGGCCTTCGGGATCTTCACGTTGGAGAAGTCCGGCTCCCCGCCGGGGCGCACCGCGGGTTCCGGAACATGCAGGCTCAGGTGACCGGGCTCACTCATGCGTCATTCTCCTCCTCTTTCAAATTCAGGCTTCCGCCGCGGCCCCTCTTCCGGCGACGGAAGCCCGCCCGCTACAAGGCGCGGGCGATGACCATGCGCTGCACGTCGCTCGTGCCCTCGTAGATCTGGCAGATGCGGACGTCGCGATAGATGCGTTCGACGGGATAGTCGGCCATGTAGCCGTATCCGCCGTGGATCTGGATGGCGTCGGAACAAACCTTTTCGGCCATTTCCGAGGCGAAGAGTTTTGCCATGGAGGCTTCCGACAGGCAGGGCAGGCCGGCTTCCTTCAGCGCTGCGGCATGCAGGACGAGCTGCCGGGCGGCCTCGATGCGGGTTGCCATGTCGGCGAGGCGGAAGGCGACGGCCTGATGGTCGAAGATCGGTTTGCCGAAGGCGTTGCGCTCGCGGGCATAGTCGCGGGCTGCCTCAAAGGCGGCGCGCGCCATGCCGACGGCTTGGGCGGCGATGCCGATGCGGCCACCCTCGAGATTGGCGAGCGCGATCCGGTAGCCTTCTCCTTCTTCGCCGAGGCGCAGGTCGGCCGGAATGCGCATGTCGGTGAAGGCGATCTGGCAGGTGTCGGAGGAATGCAGGCCAAGCTTTTCTTCGACCCGCACGACCTCGTAGCCGGGCGTGTCCGTCGGTACGATGAAGGCAGAAATGCCCTTCTTGCCGGCGGCGGGATCGGTGACGGCGAAGATGATGATCATCTGGCCGTTCTTACCCGACGTGATGAACTGCTTGGCGCCGTTGATGACGTAATGGTCGCCGTCGCGCACCGCCTTTGTCTTCAGGTTCGATGCATCGGAGCCGGCCTGCGGCTCGGTCAGCGCAAAGCCGCCGATCCATTCGCCGCTGCTAAGCTTCGGCAGGAAGCGTTCCTTCTGGGCGTCGGTGCCGAAGTTGAGGATTGGAACGCAGCCGACGGAACTGTGAACGCTCATTATGGTGGAGCAGGGGCCGTCGCCGGCGGCGATCTCTTCCAGCGCTATGGCATAGGCGACCGCACCCGTCTCCGAGCCGCCATAGGTTTCGGGCACCAGCATGCCGAGGAAGCCGAGGTCGCCCATCTCTTTCAGTTCGTCCTTCGGGAAGCGGGAGTGCCGGTCACGCTCGGCGGCACCCGGCGCCAGGCGCTCGCGGGCAAAATCGCGGGCCATGTCGCGGATCTGTTCTTGTGCTTCCGTCAGGATCATGCGCGGGTCTCCTCCCAATTCCTTTTTATCGCGGGCGTTCGATCGCGATGGCGGTTGCCTCGCCGCCGCCGATGCAGACCGCCGCCATGCCGCGTCTAACATCATAGCGCTCCATCGCCGCCAGCAGGGTCACGATGATGCGAGCACCGGAGGCACCGATCGGATGGCCGAGCGCGCAGGCGCCGCCATGGACGTTGACCTTGTCATGCGGCAGGTCAAGGTCACGCATCGCGGCCATGGCGACAACCGCGAAGGCTTCGTTGATCTCGAACAGATCGACATCCTTCAGGCCCCAGCCGGTCTTCGCGGACAGCTTTTCCAGAGCGCCGATCGGGGCCGTGGCGAATTGAGCGGGGGCCTGCGAATGGGTTGCGTGGCCACGGATCACGGCAAGCGGCGTCAGGCCGCGGCGGTCCGCCTCCGACCGCCGCATCAAAACGAGGGCGGCCGCGCCGTCGGAAATGGAGCTGGAATTGGCCGCCGTCACCGTGCCGCCGTCGCGGAAGGCCGGCTTGAGGGTCGGGATCTTTTCGGGCTTCGCCTTGCCCGGCTGTTCGTCTATGGCGACGAGCGTTTCGCTCCTGCCATTGCGCACAGTGACCGGAACGATCTCGTGTTCGAACAGGCCGTGGGCGATGGCCTTTTGCGCGCGGTCCAGCGAGGCGATGGCGTAGTCGTCCTGCATCTCGCGGGTGAACTGGTAGGCCTCGGCGCAGTCCTCGGCAAAGGTGCCCATCAGCCGGCCCTTGTCATAGGCGTCCTCCAGCCCGTCGAGGAACATGTGATCGATGATGCGACCATGGCCGAGGCGGTAGCCGCTGCGGGCTTTTTCCAAGAGGTAGGGGGCATTGGTCATGCTTTCCATGCCGCCGGCAACGCAAGCGGTGGCCGAGCCCGCCGCGATCAGGTCATGGGCGAGCATGGCGGCCTTCATGCCGGAGCCGCACATCTTGTTGATGGTGGTTGCACCCGATGCGTAGGGAATGCCGGCGGCAATGGCCGCTTGACGGGCCGGCGCCTGACCGAGACCGGCCGGCAGCACGCAGCCGAAGATGACTTCGTCGATCGTATCGGCGGAAACATTGCCGTGTTCCAGGGCGGCGCGGATCGCGCTGGCGCCGAGTTCTGGCGCGCTGGTGCCGGCAAACTGTCCCTGCAGGCCGCCGATGGCGGTGCGGGCGGAGCCGACGATCACGACCGGATCTTCCGTTGCCATTTTCACCTCCCAATGAAACTGATTTGATGTATTGGATAATAGCACTCTTCTGGGCGCGTTTCATCGCTATTTCGATTGACCAATACAGTTATAGTGATAGCTTTGATCCATCATTTCTGATTTTGTTGGATCATATGATCTAGATGGACGATCTCGACGGCTTCGACCGAAAGATTCTCAAGGTTCTGAGCGAGGAGGGGCGCATCAGCTGGCGCGATCTCGCCGCACGCATCGGCCTGTCCTTCTCGCCGACGCTCAGGCGGGTGCGCAAGCTGGAGGAGAGCGGCGCCATTCAGGGCTATGCCGCACTGCTCGACGAAGGGCGGATGCTCGGCACGCTCGGCGTCTTCATTTCCGTCACGCTGGAGCGCCAGACCAAGGACGTGCTTCTGGCCTTCGAGAGTTGCGTGGCCGAAATCCCCGAGGTCGTCGGCGGCTATCAGACGAGCGGCAATTCCGACTATCTGCTGCATGCCATGGTGCGCGATCTGGAACACTACCAGCGGCTGCTCGATATCCTGACGGCGGCGCCGGGGGTGGCGCGCATCCAGTCGAATTTTGCCATCAAGACCTTCGTGCGGCGGTCGGCCTTTCCCGCCTGATCGCCAACCGTCAGGCGGCGCAGCGATCGCCGAGCGCGCGGATCATCGTCAGGCAGGCTTCGAGCTCGCTGATCAGCACATATTCGTCCGGCTTGTGGGCGCGGCCAATGTCGCCGGGACCGCAGATCATGGCGTCGATGCCGGCCTGCTGGAACAGTCCCGCCTCTGTGCCGTAGCTGACGGCGGCGAGGCTTTCGTTGCCGCTGAGCTCTTCCACGAGACTTTTGAGCGGCGCATCGGCGGGAAGGGAGAGGGCCGGATAGGCATTCAGCTCCGTCCACTCCACATCATAACCGTCTTTCGCCAGCGCTTCCGCCGCTTGCTTGACCGGCGTCAGCAGCCCGGCCGGATCGACGCCGGTGATGGCGCGCGCCTCGACCTGCATGACGGCTTCCTCGGGGATGATGTTGAGCGCCTGGCCGCCTGAGATGGTGCCGGCCTGCATGGAGGAGTAGGGCGGCTGGAAGGCTTCGTCGAAGGGACCGGTCGCCAGGTTTGCCGCCTGCGCGATCGTCGCGTTCAGGACGTTTGCCATGGCATGGATGGCGTTGCGGCCAAGATCGGGGCGCGACGAATGGCCCGCGAGACCCTTCAGCGTAATGCGTGCGGCCGCCTTGCCCTTGTGGGCCCTGACGGCGCGCATACCGCTCGGCTCGCCGATGATGGCGCCAAGCGGCGTGGCGCAGAGATCCGGGATCTTCGCGATCATGTGCGGCACGCCGCGGCAGCCGGCTTCCTCGTCATAGGAGAAGGCGATGTGGATGGGCTGCTTCAGCTCCCGTTTGGCGAACTCGGGTGCGGCGGCCAGGACGGTGGCCAGAAAACCCTTCATGTCGCTGGTGCCGCGGCCGAAGAGATGATCGCCGTCCCGGCGCATGGCAAACGGGTCGGAGGTCCAGTCCGGTTCTCCCGCCGGCACCACGTCCATGTGGCCGGAGAGAATATAGCCTGGTTGATCGGCGGGGCCGAGCGTCGCAAACAGGTTCGAACGATCGCCCTCTGGGCCGGGTATCAACGTGACCTTGGCGCCGATCTGCTCCAGATAGTCGGCAATCCAGGCGACGATCTCGCCGTTCGGCGTTCCGACGACGGAGGGGAAGGCAATCAGGCGTTCGAGGATATCGGCGGGGGTCATTGTCATTCTCTATTCGTGTTGGTGGTCCGGCACGTAGTCGGATGCGGCTATTCCTCCGCCTCCTCGGCGGCGTGTTCGGTGATGTCGGCCAGCATGTGGCGGACATGCTGGTCTGCGGCCTCGTAGAAGACCTGCTTGGCACGCCGTTCGCTGCGCACCAGGCGGGCGGCCCGGAGCAGGCGGAGATTGTGGCTGACCAGCGACTGGGATGCGCCGACGCGGGCGGCGATGTCGCCGACCGACATCGGTTCGTTCAGACAGCATAGCAGGATGCGCAGGCGCGTCTGGTCGCCGAGCAGGCGGAAGGTTTCGGCGATGATGGTGATGTCGGCGTCATCGGGTGTTGCGGTCGTCAATGCGAATGCCCTCCCGCGGCGTGCCCGTGATCGTGGCCCGAATGGTCATGACCGGCGTGATCGTGCCCTGCATGATCCTGCCCCGTGGCGTCCTGCTGCTTTTTGCCGCCGCCCTGACCATTGATTGGGCACGTGTTCCGTCTGCCGTCCCAGTCGATTTCGATCGTCGAATGACGGATGTCGTATTCGGCCGCGAGTTCCGATTTCAGCCGCTGCTGGGTGCCGGCCGGGTCGGCGCCATCGGCAAGGGTGATTTCCATGGTCGCGGTGGTCTGGCCGGAGGTGATCGACCAGACGTGGATGTGGTGGACGTCGGCGATGCCCTCGACCGATTTGCAGAGATGAGACCGCATCGCTTCGGGATTGGCGCCGTGCGGCGACCCTTCCATCAGGATATTGAGCGAATTCTTCAGGAGAACCCAGGCGCTACGCAGCACGAGGGCGGAGAGTAGCAGCGACAGGATCGGGTCGATCGGCATCCAGCCGGTGAAGTAGATGACGATGGCGGCGACGATGGCGGCCACCGAGCCGAGCAGGTCGCCGAGCACGTGCAGCATCGCGCCCTTGATGTTCACATGGTCGCTGTCGCCCTTCATCAGCATCATGAAGACAGCGATATTGACGAGGAGCCCGAGGACGGCAATCACGAACATCGGGCCGGCAAGCACGGAGGAGGGCGAGAGGAGCCGCATGACCGCCTCATAGGCGATCCAGACAACCAGCAGGATCAGCGCCATCGCATTGATGAAGCCAGCGAGCACTTCAAAACGCATGTAGCCGAAGGTGCGCTTGTTGTCTCCCGACTTTCTGCCGAAGTAGAAACCGGCCCAGGCGAGAGCCAGGGCGGCGGAGTCCGTCAGCATGTGACCCGCATCGGCGATCAGGGCCAGCGAACCCGAAAGGAGGCCGCCGGCAGCCTCGGCGATCATGAAGCCGAAGGTGAGGAGGAAGCCCAATAGCACGGCACGTTCATTGTTGTTGTTGACGCTCGGTGCGTGGCTATGGCCGCCGGAATGGGCGTGGTCATGCTTTCCGTCCGGCGTCTGGTGTGCGTGGTCGTGCGCGGCCATGGCCTGCTCCTCAAGACTCAATCATTACTCAAATGCATCATATGAAAAATTGTTCATATGTAAATGTGAGATGTTCGAGCCAAGGGCTTTTAGTCTTCCTCGACGCCATCCGGCTTGCGCCGATAGCGAAGCGCGATGTAGCCGCCCGCAAAAGACATGAGCGCCATGACGTACCAGGTTATGGCGTAGGAGAGATGGCTGTTGCGGAATTGGACGACGGTGAGGCCGCCGATCGGCAGTCCGCCGGGATTGGGCGTCGCATCGGCATCGATGAAGAAGGGGGCCGCGTCCCCGAGATCGCGGGATGCCGCCATGGCCCCGACATCGCGCGAATACCAGCGGTCGTCCTCAGGGGCATTGGAACGCAGCAGCGTGCCCTTCGGCTCGTTCATGCGCATTAGGCCGGTGACGGTGACATTGCCGTCCGGCTCGCCCTCCATGCGGCTCGCCCGGTCCTTGCGGTCGAGGGGCACGAAGCCGCGATTGACGAAGACGATGGAGCCGTCGCTCTCCTCAAGCGGGGTCATGACCCAGTAGCCGGGACCGCGTTCCGTCGAGGCATAGACCAGTGCTTCCTTGTCGTTCAGGAAGCGTCCGCTCACCGTGACGTGGCGATATTCGTCCTTCTCGGCGGTGACGGACGGCCAGTCGGCTTTCGCCGGAACAGCGGCAGCGGGCGCATGCACCCTTGCGTCGACGCGGGCGATCAGATCGAGCTTCCAGTAAAGCCGCTGGACCTGCCAGGTGCCGAGCGCCGTGAAGACGGAGAAGAAGAAGAGCGTCAGGAAGCCGACGGTCAGCCATTTGCGGGCGCTGATGGGTTTCGGCGCTTGGCTCTGCACGGCATGCTTCATCTTTCTATCCCATATGTGCGAAGCGGCCCCGCAGGGCCGCTCCCGTCTGCCCTCAGGGCAACTGCTTAATCATGTCTTCCATCTGCGGCATCATGTTCGCATTCAGGTGATGCATGACCCACAGTGATCCGGAGAGCGCGATCAGGACGAGGATGACGGTGAAGATCAGCGCCATCATGGTCCAGCCGCCCTGCGACTTCGTGTCCATGTGCAGGAAGTAGATCATGTGGACGACGATCTGGACGAGACCGAGCGCCATGATCAGCGTGGCGGTGACCATGCGGTCGCCGATGACGTCGCCCATGACCAGCCAGAAAGGGATGGCCGTCAGGATGACCGAGAGGATGAAGCCGGTCAGGTAGGACTTCAGCGTGCCATGGCTGGCATGGGTTTCGTGATGGTCGTGGCCGTGATGGCCGGCGTGGTGTTCGGCGCTCATCAGAGAACTCCCATGAGATAGACGAAGGAGAAGACGCCGATCCAGATGACGTCGAGGAAGTGCCAGAACATCGACAGGCACATCAGGCGGCGCTTGTTGTCGGCGATCAGCCCGTGTTTGGCGACCTGCAGCATGAGCACGACCATCCAGACGAGGCCGGAGGTGACGTGCAGGCCGTGGGTGCCGACGAGCGTGAAGAAGGCCGACAGGAAGGCGCTGCGGCCTGGGCCTGCGCCTTCATGGATCAGGGTCGAGAACTCGTAGAGCTCGATGCACAGGAAGGCGAGGCCGAACAGGCCGGTGATCGCCAGCCAGCCGAGCACGCCGTTGCGGTTGCCCTTTTCCATCTCCAGCATGGCGACGCCGTAGGTGATCGACGAGAACAGCAGCATGGCGGTGTTGACCGCCACCAGCGGCAGCTCGAAGATTTCCTTCGGGTTCGGGCCGCCGGCATAGCTGTGGCCGAGAACGGCGTAGCTCGCAAACAGCATCGCGAAGATGAGGCAGTCGCTCATCAGGTAGATCCAGAAGCCGATCGCGGTGCCGTTTTCCGAATGATGCTCTTCGGTCGTGTAGAAGGCGTAGCTTTCGCCGTTCGCCGGGTGCTTTTCCATTGCAGTATCCGTCATGGGTCAGGTCTCCAGCGCAGCGAGCTTGCGTGTGCGCTCGGCCTCGACGCGAACCACGTCTTCCGCGGGGATGTAGTAGTCGCGCTTGTAGTTGAAGGTGTGGACGATGGTGACGCCGAGGATCGCCACGAAGGAGACGACCGCCAGCCACCAGATGTGCCAGACCATGGCGAAGCCGAAGGCGATGCTGAGGCCGCCGAGGATGATACCCGTCGGAGTGTTCTTCGGCATGTGGATCGGGATGAAGCCTTCCTGCGGCCGCGTGTAGCCGTGCCTCTTCATGAACCACCATGCGTCGTGATCGTAGACGATCGGCGTGAAGGCGTAGTTGTAGGCCGGCGGCGGCGACGAGGTCGACCATTCCAGCGTACGGCCGTTCCACGGATCACCGGTCTCGTCCTTCAGCGCTTCGCGGTTCTTGAAGGAAACGTAGAGCTGGACGAGGAAGGACAGGATGCCGAGCAGGATCAGGAAGGCGCCGAATGCGGCGATCTGGAACCAGATCTGCAGCGACGGATCCTCGAACTGGCTCACGCGGCGCGTCACGCCCATCAGGCCCAGCACGTAGAGCGGCATGAAGGCGAAGTAGAAGCCGATCAGCCAGAACCAGAAGGACATCTTGCCCCAGAAGGCATCGAGCTTGAAGCCGAAGGCCTTCGGGAACCAGAAGTTGATGCCGGCGAAGACGCCGAACACGACGCCGCCGATGATCACGTTATGGAAGTGGGCGATCAGGAACAGCGAGTTGTGCAGCACGAAGTCGGCCGGCGGGACGGCGAGCAGGACGCCCGACATGCCGCCAATGACGAAGGTCACCATGAAGCCGATCGTCCAGAGCATCGGCACTTCATAGCGGATGCGGCCGTGATACATGGTGAAGAGCCAGTTGAACATCTTCGCCCCCGTCGGGATCGAGATGATCATGGTCGTGATGCCGAAGAAGGCATTGACCGAGGCGCCTGAGCCCATGGTGAAGAAGTGGTGCAGCCAGACGATGTAGGAGAGGATGGTGATGACCACCGTCGCATAGACCATCGAGGTGTAGCCGAACAGCCGTTTGCCGGAGAAGGTTGCGACGACTTCGGAGAAGACGCCGAACAGCGGCAGGATCAGGATGTAGACTTCCGGGTGGCCCCAGATCCAGATCAGGTTGACGTAGAGCATGGCGTTGCCGCCGTCGGCATTGGTGAAGAAGTGCGTGCCGACGTAACGGTCCAGCGTCAGCATGGCGAGCACGGCGGTCAGGACCGGGAAGGCGGCGACGATCAGCACGTTGGTGCAGAAGGAGGTCCAGGTGAAGACCGGCATCTTCATCATCGACATGCCGGGCGCGCGCATCTTCAGGATGGTCACGATCAGGTTGACGCCCGATAGCAACGTCCCGATGCCCGCCACCTGCAGGCCCCATATGTAATAATCGACCCCCACGTCCGGACTGTGGATGATGCCGGAGAGCGGCGGATAGGCAAGCCAGCCGGTTTTGGCGAACTCGCCGATGAACAGCGAGATCATCACGATCACCGCGCCGGCGACCGTCATCCAGAAGGAGAAGTTGTTGAGGAAGGGGAAGGAGACGTCGCGGGCGCCGATCTGCAGCGGCACGACGAAGTTCATCAGGCCGGTGACGAAGGGCATGGCCACGAAGAAGATCATGATCACGCCATGGGCCGTGAAGACCTGGTCGTAGTGGTGCGGCGGCAGGTAGCCGTCCGAACCGTTGAAGGCGATCGCCTGCTGCAGGCGCATCATCAGCGCGTCGGCGAAGCCGCGCAGCAGCATGATGACGGCGAGCACGATGTACATGATGCCGATCTTCTTGTGGTCGATCGAGGTGAACCATTCGTTCCAGAGGTAGCCCCACAGGCGGAAATAGGTCAGGGCACCAAGCACCGCGGCACCGCCGAGCGCCACGACGGCAAAGGTCGCGACGAGGATCGGCTCGTGGTAGGGAATGGCGTCAAGCGTTAGCTTGCCAAAGAGGAATTTCATCAAATCCGGATCGGAAAACATCGGATTTCCTTTGAGTTTTCTTTCTAACTGTCAATGCGTCCGGCGCTTCTGGCGCCGGGTCCGGCTTCGCGCAGAGGCGAAGCCGCAGCAGCGGAGGCGGATCATCCCTCGGGGCGGATCGCTTTCTTTTCGTCGAGCGCCGCTTTCTCAAGCAGGCCGTCGGGTGCCCGGCAGACCAGCCCGGCGTCGATCATCGCCATTTCGCTCATGCAGGTCTCGGACGGATCCGCGCACATGTCGAGGATCTTGCCGTAGAGGTCTGTGTCGGCACTGGCGTAGTAGCGGGCCGGTTCCTTCTCGCTGGGCTTGGCCAGATCGAGATAAGCCGCGCGGGTCAGGCTGTCATCGCTGGCCTTGACCTTGGCGACCCAGTCGTCAAAGCCGGCCTGATCGAGACCGAGAAACTTGAAGCGCATATGCGAGAAGCCGGCGCCGGAATAGTTCGCCGAAAGGCCCTCATAGTCGCCGACCTTGTTGATGACGGCGTGCAGCTTCGTCTCCATGCCGGCCATGGCGTAGATCTGACCTGCCAGCGCCGGCACGTAGAAGGAATTCATGACCGAGGCGGAGGTGATCTTGAAATTGATCGGAACATCGACGGGGGCCGCGAGTTCATTGACTGTGGCGATGCCGTAATCGGGATAGAAGAACAGCCACTTCCAGTCGAGAGCCACGACCTCCACGGTCAGCGGCTTGACGTTCGGATCAAGTGCCTTGTCCTCGGCAATCCGGTCGAGCGGGCGATAGGGGTCGAGAGTATGCGTGCTGATCCAGGTGATTGCACCGAGCGCAATGATGATTGCCAATGGCGCTGCCCAGATGACGACTTCGAGGCCCGTGGAATGATCCCAGTCGGGTTCGTAGCGGGCGGATTTGTTCGATTGGCGGTAACGCCAAGCGAATATCAGCGTGAGAGCAATGACGGGCACGACGATCAACAGCATCAGAATCGTTGCGATGACGATCAGGTCGCGTTGCTGGTTGGCGATATCGCCGGAGGGCGCCATGACGACCCAGTTGCATGAGGCAAGCATCATGCAAAGGAGGGACGCAGCTCCAAATCTCCAAATTTTCTTCACGGTTATCCCTTGCGTAGCGTTGTCTTTCTTTCCCCCACTCCTCTTGGGTACGAGCCGGTAAATGATCCAGATCAAAATGCCTATGAGGTGATGTGACGCAGTGCAGCAAAAATTCGACAAGAATGCGCCAACAAAAAGGCGGGATCTATGGCAACCGGGCTCACGCGGCGCGGGGGCCTTTCATACAGGTCCATTTGACGCAGGCAGCCCTCGCGCGCATATTTGGCGGGCGAGGAGCGGAATCGCAGGCCGAGGGCCCTTGGGCCGGCCGGCGGAGAATCAAAGCTCGATGAAGCTTGGAGGAGTTAATTAATGAGTGTTGCAGGTCAGATCAGCGATCATCCGAATTCCGCCGGACTGGAGCGAGACGCGCGCGGTATGCATGCCGATCGCGGAACGGATGCCGGCAAGATCGCGCTTGGCGTGATCTTGGGTCGGTCGTCGGAATTCTTCGATTTCTTCATTTATGCGATTGCGTCGGTACTCGTCTTCCCGTCGCATTTCTTTCCGAATTTCCAGCCGCTTGAGGGCATCCTCCTGTCGTTCGCGATCTTCTCGCTGGCCTTCATCGCCCGCCCGGTCGGCACGATCGTCTTCACCATCATCGACCGCCTCTACGGCCGTGGAACGAAGCTGATCATCGCGCTCTTCGTGCTTGGCGGTTCGACTGCGGCGATGAGCTTCCTGCCGGGCTATGCCGAAATCGGCTACTGGGCGGCGGCCATGCTGATCGTGCTGCGCCTCGGCCAGGGCTTTGCGCTCGGCGGCGCCTGGGACGGTCTGGCCTCGCTGCTCGCGCTGAACGCGCCGAACAACCGTCGCGGCTGGTATGCGATGATGCCGCAGCTCGGCGCACCGCTCGGCTTCCTGCTGGCCGCCGGCCTGTTCACCTATTTCGTGCTCGCCCTGAAGACGGAAGACTTCCTCGAATGGGGATGGCGCTATCCGTTCTTCGTCGCCTTCGCGATCAACGTCGTGGCGCTGTTTGCCCGTCTGCGGCTGGTGGCTACCCGTGAATTCGGCGAGCTGCTGGAGCGGGCCGAACTGATGCCGGTGAAGACCATCGACCTCATCCGCAATCGCGGCGTGGACGTGGTGATCGGCACCTTCATCCCGCTCGCCAGCTTTGCCATGTTCCACCTCGTCACGGTGTTTCCGCTGAGCTGGATCACGCTTTACTCGGATCACCCGGTCCACAGCTTCCTGCTGGTCGAAATGTTGGGCGCCTGCATCTGTATCGGCACGATCATCCTGTCCGGCATGCTGGCCGACAAGATCGGCCGCCGTGGCCAGCTGACGGTCTCGGCCGTGCTGATCGCCATCTTCAGCTTGACCGCACCGATCCTGCTCGACATGGGCCGCAGTGGCCAGGATGCCTTCGTTTTGATCGGCTTTGCGCTTCTCGGCCTTTCCTTTGGACAGGCTGCCGGCGCTGCGGCGTCCCGTTTCGGCCGGGTCTATCGCTATTCGGGTGCCGCGCTGACGTCGAACCTCGCCTGGCTCATCGGTGCCGGTTTCGCGCCGCTGGTCGCGCTCAGCGTCGCCCAAGCCTTCGGCATCGCCTATGTCGGCATCTACCTGCTGTCGGGTGCGATCTGTACGCTGGTGGCGCTCTACTTCAGCAAGACGGTGGAAACAGCCGACGACTAATTGGACTACGCTTCATTGAAGCGTTGAATGGGAAAGGGCACCGGAACGTTCCGGTGCCCTTTCTGTTTGTGATGGTCGAGGGACGAAGCCTCAGTCGGCTTCGGTTTCGGCGACTTCCGGGACCGTCGGCTTTGCACGGCGGAGGTATTTGCCGGCGATGATCGGCAGGACGAAGCCGGCGACGGCGAGGGTCCAGATCGAGATCGACAGCGGCGAGGCGCCGAGCGCCGACCAGTCGCCGTTGGAGATGGTCATGGCGCGCCTCAGGTTGACCTCCATGGCGTTGCCGAGCAGGACCCCCATGATGACGGGCACCAGCGGCACGTCGAGCTTGCGCAGCACCCAGCCGAGCACGCCGAACAGGATCATGACCATCAGGTCGAAGGTCGAGCCGGAGATGCCGTAGATGCCGACGAAGGAGATCATCGCGACCGCCGGCATCAGGTACTTCGTCGGGATCATCAGGATGCGCACGAAGATGCCGACCAGCGGGATGTTGAGCGCCAGGAGCATGACGTTGGCGATGATCAGCGCCGCGATCAGTCCCCAGACGACGTCCGGGTTCTTGGTGAACAGCAGCGGGCCGGGGGTGATGTTGAGCGCCATCAGCATGGCGAGCAGCACCGCGGTGGTGCCGGAGCCGGGAACGCCGAGCGCCAGCATCGGCACCAGCGCGCCGCCGGCAGCGGCATTGTTGCCGGCCTCGGGGGCCGCGACGCCGCGCGGATCGCCCTTGCCGAAGGTCTTGTCCTTGTCGGAGATCTTCTTCTCCAGGCCATAGGCCATGAAGGAGCCGAGCGAGGCGCCGGCACCCGGCAGGACGCCGGCCAGGAAGCCGACGACGGTCGAGCGCGAGATGGCGCCGAAACAGCCCTTCAGCATCGCCCAGGACGGCAGCATGCGGCCGATCTTGACCTTGCTGTCCGGATTGCCGTCGGTCGCCTCGTTGCGGTGCTCGAGGAAGATGAAGACTTCCGACAGCGCGAACAGGCCGACGATGGCGACCAGGAAGTTGATGCCGTCATAGAGATGGACGTTGCCGAAGGAGAAGCGCGGCACGCCCGTCTGCCCGTCGACGCCGACCATGGCGATGCCGATGCCGAGCGCTGCGGCAAACGCCGCCTTGCCCTGGTTGGCGCTGGCAATGCCGCCGAGCGTGGCGAAGGCCAGAACGTAGAGGGCGAAGTATTCGGCCGGGCCGAACAAAAGCGCCAGCTTGACGAGCTGCGGGGCGAGGAAGGCAAGGCCGATGGTGGCGACGAAGGAACCGACGAAGGAGGCGATGCCGGAGAGCGCCAGCGCTTCGCCCGCCTGTCCGTTCTTCGCCATCGGATAGCCGTCGAGCGTGGTCATCACCGCCGGCTCGTCGCCGGGGATGTTCAGGAGGATCGACGAGATGCGGCCGCCATACATGGCGCCGTAGTAGACGCTCGTCAGCAGGATCAGCGCGGCGGTGGCGCCAAGGCCGAGCGAGAAGGCGAGCGGGATGAGGATGGCGACGCCGTTCGACGGCCCGAGGCCCGGCAGCGCGCCGATGATGGTGCCGAGGAAGCAGCCGATGAGGGCCAGAAGCAGGTTCTGCCAGGTCAGCGCGACCGCAAAGCCGTCGGCAAGGGCGAATAGGGTATCCATGACTGTTCCTCCCCTTAGAAACCGAACGGTCCCTTGGCGAGCGAGAGGCCAAGGATGAGATGGAAGATGGCGTAGATGCCGACGGAAATGCAGAAGCCGGCGATCAGCGATTCCAGCGGCGTGGCGCCGAGACGCCAGGCGAGGAAGGCCGATGCGAAGATGGTCGCGATGACGAAGCCGGCTTCCGGCAGCGCGTAGGTGTAGGCGATCATCACGGCGACCGACAGGCCGATCTCGAACAGGCGGCTCATGGCCGGCCAGTGGGGATCGCTATCGGGGAGAAAGAAGATGGCGACGCTGGCGATGGCCAGAACGATGCCGACGATGATTGGAAATGTCTTGGCGCCCACCGGATCGGTGATGAAGCTGGTTTCGATCAGGGTCGCCTGCCAGATGTAGAAGCCCGCCAGCAGAAGCCCGACGACGCCGAGAACGCGGTCGCTCATGTTGCCTCCCACGATATGTCTCCCTTGTTTCTTCCTACAAGAAGTCCGGGCGAGGAAAGACCTGCCCGGACCGTTGATACTTACCCAAAAGCGTTACTTGATCAGGCCGATTTCCTTGGAAATCGAGGTGATCTCGTTGACCGATTCCTGGACGAATGCCTGGAAGTCGGCGCCGCGCTTGTCGAGCGGAGCCAGGCCGTTCTGGGCCATGACGTCCTTCCATTCCTTGGAATCGTAGACCTTGCCGATCGACTCGACCCAGTAGTTGTAGGCTTCGTCGGACATGTTGCCCGGTGCGTAGAAGCCGCGCCAGTTGGCGCCCACCACGTCGATGCCCTGTTCCTTGGCGGTCGGGAAGGAGGCAAAGTCGCCTTCCAGGCGCTCGGGAGCGAGAACGGCGATGACCTTGATGTCGCCGGAATCGACGAAGCCCTTGGCTTCGGACGCGTCGCCGGTGAAGGCCTGAACGCTGCCGGCCAGGAGCTGGGTCACGGCTTCACCGCCGCCATCGAAGGCGACGTACTTGATCTGGCGAACGTCCGTGACGCCTGCCTTCTTGGCAGCCATCAGAACCTTCAGGTGGTCCCAGCCGCCAACCGCGGAGCCGCCAGCGACAGCGACGCTGGTCGGATCGGCCTTGATCTTATCCATCAGCTCGGGAAGCGTCTTGATCGGCGAATCCTTGGCAACGGCGATGATGCCATAGTCGGCGCCGACGGACGCGACCCAGCGGACCTGATCCATGGTGTTGCCCGGGAACGCGCCCTGGGCAAGACGGGTCGAGGTTGCGGAGGACGCGGCAACGATCAGGTTGGAATCGTCGTTGCGCTTGCCGACCACGAAGGCATAGGCCACGCCGCCGCCGCCGCCTGCCATGTTGGCGACCTGAACGGTGCCGTTGACCAGCTTGAGGTCCTGGAGCGCCTTGCCGACCTGACGGCAGGTGAAGTCCCAGCCGCCGCCCGGGTTTGCCGGCGCGACGCATTCCGGAGCATCCGGCTCAAAAGCGAAAGACGGTGCGGCGAAGGTTGCGACCGTCATGACGGCAGCAAAGGTTGTCGTTATCAGTTTTTTCATGAATCCCTCCTCAGGAATGAATGGACGACGCGGCATCTGCCTCCGAACAGAATCCGCGATCGGCGTTTACGCTAGCCGAGAAAGCTGTCATTAACCTGTCACTCTACTGGTGGGCCCGGGAGGCCGCGCGATGCGGTTCTTGCTTGTTGAAGATACGTTGGATGTCGCCGAGGCCATTGCCGGCCGGCTGGGCAATGCCGGCCATGTCATCGATCTCGCGCAGACCCTGGAAGATGCCTGGCATTTCGTGGTGACCAACGACTACGATCTGGTGATCCTCGACATGAACCTGCCGGACGGCTCGGGCCTCGATTTTTTAAAGCGCCTGCGTCAGGAACGGATCGTCTTCCCCGTGCTCGTCCTGACCGCGCGGCTTTCCGTCAATGACAAGATCGGCGCGCTCGACTACGGCGCCGACGACTACATGGTCAAACCCTTCGATTTCGGCGAGCTGGAAGCGCGCATCCGGGCGATCGTCCGGCGCGGCAGCACGCAGAGCGACCGGTCGATTTCGGTCGGCAACCTCGTCTTCGACATGGCGGAGCGCTCCCTGACGATCGACGGCAGCGAGGTCGAGCTGACGCGACGGGAAACGATCCTGCTCGAAATCTTCCTCACCAATCGCGGCCGCGTATTGGAGAAGGAGGAGCTCCTGAAGCGGCTGTTCGGACTGGAAAGCAACAGCAATGCCAATGCCGTCGAGCTCTATGTCGCCCGGCTGCGGCGCAAGCTGGAGGGCTCCGATCTGGAGATCCGTACGCTGCGCGGCATTGGCTACCAGGCGCGCGACACCGTGCAGGGGAAGGCCGTTTGACGATCTCAGCCGTTTCCGCCCCGGCCTCGCGCGGCCCGTCGGTCGCAACCCGTCTGGCCCTGCTTCTGACCGTCCTGCTGCTGCTGGCGTCGACAGTCGCAATCTATGCCGCCTACAGCTATGGGCGGGCGGCGGCGGACGAAACCTATGACCAGCTTCTGACCGGAGCGGCGCTGCAAATTTCCGAGCGCATCTCGGTCAGCAATCGGCAGTTCGAGGCGGATATTCCGCTGTCGGCCTTCGAGCTTCTGGCGCTCGCGAAGGACGACCGGATCTTCTACCGCATCTTCGATTCGACCGGCGAAACGGTGACCGGTTATGACGATTTCCCTCTGCCGCCGGAAGGACGGCAAAAGAGCAACCGCCCCGTCACCTATGAGACCGTCTATGCCGGAGCGCCGGTCAGGGCCGTCATGCTCACCCGCTACCTCGCCGAAAAGGGCGTCAGCGGGCCGGTCGGCATCATCGTCGCGCATACGACGGAGGCGCGCACGGCGCTCGCCCGCAGCATTGCCCGGCGCGCCATGCTGCTCGTCGTCCTTGCCGGTGTGACTGTCATCTTCCTCGCCATTCTTGCCATGCGGCTTGCGCTCAGGCCGCTGGACCGGATCGAGCGGGCGATCATCGCCCGCGATCCGCTCGACCTATCGCCGTTCACCTCCACGACGCCGCGCGAGGTCGAGGCGTTGGTCGGCTCCATCAACCGCTTCATGGAGCGGCTGTCGCGGCGCGTCCACGCGCTGCAGGATTTCGTCGCCGACGCGGCCCACCAGATGCGCACGCCGATCACCGCCATCCGCGCGCAGGCGGAACTCGCCGTCGAGGAAGACGATCCGGAACGGCTGAAAATGCTGGTGCGGCGCATCCGGGCGCGCGCCATCGGCGTCGGCAGACTGACAGACCAGCTGCTCTCGCACGCGCTCGTCACCCACCGGTCCGACACCGCCGTCCTCACGCCGCTCGACCTGCGCCGCGTCGCACTCGAGGCCGAACGCGAGTTCCGCTCCATCTCGTTTCAGCAGAACTCGTCGATCGATCTCGACCTGCCGGAAGAAGAAGTGCGGATGACGGGGGATGCCTTCTCGCTGAAGGAGGCGATCAAGAACCTGATCGCCAACGCCTATGCCCACGGCAAGCCGCCAGTCGGCCTCACCGTCCTGCAGGAGGGTGGCAAGGCGATCGTCAAGGTCTCCGACCACGGCGAGGGGTTTGCCGCCGCCGATCCGTCCGAGATCGGCAAGCGCTTCGCCCGCAACGAAAACAAGCCGGAAAGCGCCGGTCTCGGCCTTGCCATCGTGCGCGAGGTGCTGGTCTCCCATAATGGCGACATCATCACCGGCAACGACGGGGCCGGTTTCTGGATCGGCATGCGCTTCGACGTCGTCGACCATGAGGGGGCAGTCCAATGAGCCGGCTTTCCGCCTTCTTCTCACGCCTGTCGCGCGCCGCCGGCGTCTGCTGTCTGCTCATGACAAGTGCGGCTGCTGCGGGCGCGGCCGACACGGATTTTCCGGCGATGTCCGGCAAACCGTCACAGACGCTGGTGATCGCCAGCATCACCGACCTGCAGGCCTTCCGGCCGCTGATCGAAGGGTTCCAGAAGCATCATCCTGACATCGCCATCGACTACAACGAGACCACCAGCGAATATCTCGATGCAGCCATGGCGTCGGCCTGCAAGCAGAAGCAGTTTGCCGCCGACCTCGTCATCTCATCCTCGATTGCCGCGCAGGTTCAGCAGGTCAACAATGGCTGCGCCCAGAAGATCGGCGGCACGGCGGCGGCCAGCCTGCCGGACTTTGCCAAATGGCGGGGCGAACTTGTCGGCGTCACCTTCGAGCCGGCGGTGATCGTCTACAACAAGGCGGGGATTGCGCCCGCCGAGGTGCCGCAGGACCGGTTCTCGCTGATCGACCTCCTGCGCGATCCGGGGCGTTTCGAGGGGCGGATCGGGACTTACGACATCGAGCGTTCGGGCGTCGGCTACATCTTCGCCTTCGAGGATGCGTTGCAGGCGAGCACCTGGGGGCGTCTCATCGAAAGTTTTGGCCGCAACCGGGCGCAGACCTTCTGCTGCACGTCGGAAATCCTCGACCGGGTCGCCGACGGCCGGCTGCTGTTCGGCTACAACGTGCTCGGCTCCTATGCGCTTGCCCGCCAGAAGACCGATGACCGCATCGGCATCATCTTCCCCTCCGATTACACGCTGGTGCTGGCGCGGGCGGCCTATATTCCGCGCGAAGCCCGCGCCGCGGGCGTCGCGAGCCTGTTTCTCGACTATCTCGTGTCCAGCGAGGGGCGCGCGCTGCTCGCGGGTCCGCCACAGCTCTTTTCGCCCGTCGACGGTCCCGCCGTCCTCAGCCAGCTCACATCGGACGGCGAACAGACGTTGCGCACGATCGGCCTGAACCCGACGCTTCTGGTGGCGCTCGACAAGCAGAAGAAGAAGAGTTTCATCCAGCAATGGCGTCAGTCGCTGGCGCCGCGGTGAGGTCGTCCACAGTCTCTTCCGGCATTTCGGCAATATGCCTTTTTTGACATCGCGAAATTGCATAGTCTGCCGTTGAAGCGGGAGGAGAGGACCATGCCGCAAAGGGAGAGGGCAGCCGCCACGTTGCCCAACGATCCGGAGTTCGGCCCCTGGCTTGCCCAGGCCAGCATCCTGATCATCGACGACGAGCCGGGGATGCGCAATTTCCTGGTCAGAACGCTGGGGCCGCGCTGCAAACATCTGGAGGAGGCAGCGGATGCTGCCGAAGCGTCGCGCAAGCTCGACGCGACGCATTTCGACGTCGTCATCCTCGACAACATCATGCCCGGCATGAACGGCGTCGACTGGCTGGCAGAGCAACGCCGCATCGGCTTTTTTGCCAATGCCATTCTGATGACGGCTTACGCCGATCTCGACACCGTCATCCAGGCGCTTCGGGCCGGCGCGGTCGATTTCGTGCTGAAGCCGTTCCGTTCGAACCAGATCCTGAATGCCGTGGCCCGGTGTCTCGACCGCATGCGGCTGCAGAGCGAAAACTTCGTGCTGAAATACGAACTCAAGGCGGCATCGGAGGAGAGGCTGCTGCGTGACCGGCTGATCGGCAGTTCGGCGGAGATCGGTGCCATCCGCGATACGATCGCCCGCGTGGCGCCGCTGCCGACCTCCATCCTGATCACCGGCGAATCCGGCACCGGCAAGGAGATCGCCGCCCGTTCCATCCATGGGCTTTCCGACCGCCAGGACAAGCCCTTCGTGCCGGTCAACTGCGCGGCCATTCCGAGCGAGATGATCGAGGCCGAGCTGTTCGGCCATGTGAAGGGGGCTTTCACCGGCGCGGCCGCGACCCGCGACGGGCTGTTTCTCCATGCCCAGGGCGGCACGCTGTTTCTCGACGAGATCGGGGAACTGCCGCCGGCGACCCAGAGCAAGCTTCTGCGGGCGATCGAAAGCCGGCGCATCCGTCCGGTCGGATCGGAGCGCGAAATCCCCGTCGACCTGCGCTTCGTCTTCGCCACCAATGCCGATCTGGAGCGCAAGGTCGAAGCCGGCAGCTTCCGGGCCGATCTCTATTACCGGATCAACGTCATGCAGATCGCCATGCCGCCGCTGAAGGATCGCGGCGGCGACGTGGTAGAACTCGCCGCACTGTTCATGGAGCGCCTGTCGAAGCAGCTCGGCATGCCGGAGGTGGCGATCACGCCGGAGGTGCGCGAGGGGCTGCTCGCTTACGACTGGCCGGGCAATGTCCGCGAACTGCGCAATATGGTCGAGCGGACGCTGATCCTCGGCCGCTTTCCGCAGGAACTTTTGCGTGGACAGGCGGCGCTTGCCGGCGGGGACGGGGAATCGCTGGAAGCGCTGGAGCGCCGGCACATTCTGAAGGTTCTGGAGGAATGCGACGGCAACCGGGCGGAGGCGGCACGGCGCCTTGGCGTTTCGCGCAAGACCATCGACCGCAAATGTGCGTCCTGGGATGTCTGAGGCCCACTCGTCCAAGGCCCCGGAACCCGTCGCGCGGTCCGTCCGCTATCGCCTGCTGGCCATTGCGCTCCTGCCGATGCTGTTCATCGCGCCGCTGCTGCTCGGCATCGCCATGGTGCGCTGGAACGGCAAGTTCGACGCGCTGCTGACGGCCAAGGTCAACAGCGACCTGACGATCGCGCATCAGTATTTCACCCGCCTGCTCGACAAGACCGGGACCGCGATGGATGCGCTCGGCCAGTCGGCGGAGTTCCGCGACACGATCGCTGCCGAGCAGACCGACGGCGCGGCTTTGGCTGCGTTGCTCGAAGCGCGTCGCAAGGATATGGGGCTCGACTTCCTGTTCCTGACGGAGGTCGGCGGCGGTGATGCCCGTTCGGATCGCTGGCCGGTGGTCGCGTCGGCGCTTGCCGGCAAGGCCTCGACCATGGTCGATATCTTTTCCGAAGACGATCTGGCGGCGATCTCGCCTGAGCTGCAGCGCAAGGCGCATATCGAGCTCATCTCCACAGCCAATGCCGTGCCGACGGAGCGCAGGGCGGAAACGCGCGGTATGGTCATTCATTCGGCGAGCCCGGTGATCCTGCCCGATGGCCGCCACGCGGCGCTCGAAGGTGGCATGCTTTTGAACCGCAACCTTGATTTCATCGATACGATCAACGACCTCGTCTACCAGAAGGCAAGCCTTTCGGAAGGCAGCCAGGGGACGGCGACGCTGTTCCTCGACGATGTGCGCATCAGCACCAATGTCCGCCTGTTCGAGGGCGAACGGGCGCTCGGCACGCGTGTGTCGGCCGCCGTGCGCGACGAGGTTCTCGACCACGGGACGATCTGGCTCGGCAGCGCCTTCGTCGTCAACGACTGGTATATTTCCGCCTATGAGCCGATCGTCGACAGTTTCGGCAAGCGGGTCGGCATGCTCTATGTCGGCTTCCTCGAAGCGCCGTTCCGCCAGACGAAATACATCACCGTCGCCATTCTGGTCGGTGCGTTCCTGTTGGCGGCCGCCATCAGCGTGCCGGTGTTCATGCGCTGGGCGAGCGGTATCTTCCTGCCGCTGGAGCGGATGACGGCGACGATCGCCAAGGTGGAGGAGGGCGATCTCGCCGCCCGCACGGGACTGGAGCGCGGCGAGGACGAGATTTCGCGGGTGGCGATGCATCTCGACGAACTGCTGGACGACATCCAGTCGCGCGACAGGCAACTGCGGGCCTGGAACGAGGAGTTGAACAGCCGCGTCGAGGATCGCACCCGCGAACTCAGGCTTGCCAACGACCAGCTGGAGGCGGCGACCAAGCAGCTGATCGTCTCGGAGAAGCTGGCGGCGATCGGCGAAATCACGGCGGGCGTGGCGCACGAGATCAACAATCCTGTCGCAGTGATGCAAGGCAATCTCGATGTCATCCGCTCCGTGATCGGTAGCCAGATCGACGACGTCCGGACCGAGATCAATCTCGTCGACGAGCAGATCCACCGCATCCACCTGATCGTCACCAAGCTTCTGCAGTTCGCGCGGCCGGAGGAATATGCCGGAGCCGTCGAGCGCCATTCGCCGGCCGAAGTGGTCGCCGATTGCCTGCCGCTCGTCCAGCATCTCCTGAACAAGGCCGAGATCGAAGTCAGGCAGGATCACCGCTCTACGCGGCTCGTGCTGATGAACCGGACCGAGCTGCAGCAGGTGCTGGTCAACCTGATCGTCAATGCCATCCATGCCATGCCCGACGGCGGCGAGCTGACGCTTCGGGATTTCGACTGCAGCGAGGAAGGGCGACCGGGCGTGACGATCGAGGTGGAGGATACTGGCATCGGCATGGACGAGGCGACGCAGGCGCGCATCTTCGACCCGTTCTTCTCCACCAAGAAGAGCGAGGGCACCGGCCTTGGCCTTTCCATCAGCCAGACGCTGATCGCGCGTCAGGGTGGGCATTTGTCGCTTGCCAGCGAGCCCGGCAAGGGAACGACCTTCACCATCGTCCTGCCCGAGGCCGACTGAGCGCGCCGGAAGCGGGACATTCTGTCCGGACAAAATGTCCATGCGGCGGGATGGGTTGGACATTTTGTCCAGTTCGGCACCGGCTGCGCTCGTGGCAAATCCCCGCAATGCTTAACAAATCGCAACTGGCACGGAATTTGTCTTTTCCAAGGCATGCCGGACATCCGGTTCATTCGCATCAGCCCACCGACCGGCATCACCGGCAAGGCGGGCGTTTCGCCCGGGAGGTTGGTTGGGCGGGCATCGAGGCAAAGGGACCTGGCCGGCGGTCAACACATGGGAGGAAATTGACGTGTTTGACAGCCTGAAGAAAGAACACATCGTTGCGGGGGAAGGGTTCAACCGGTGGAAAGTGCCACCGGCGTCGATCGCCATTCACCTCTGTATCGGCTCGGTCTACGCCTGGAGCATCTTCAATCCGCCGCTCACCAAGCAGTTTGGCGTCGTCGCGGCAGCGTCGGAAGATTGGGGCCTGCAGTCGGTCGTCTGGATCTTCTCCGTCGCCATCGTTTTCCTCGGCCTTGCGGCGGCTTTCGCCGGCAAGTGGCTTGAAGAGGTCGGCCCGCGCATGGTCGGCGTCGTTGCTGCCCTCTGCTGGGGCGGCGGCTTCATCATCGGCGGCTTCGGCATCATGACCCACCAGCTCTGGCTGGTCTATCTCGGCTACGGCGTCATCGGCGGCTGTGGTCTCGGTCTCGGCTATGTCTCGCCGGTGTCGACGCTTATCCGATGGTTCCCGGACCGGCGCGGCATGGCGACCGGCATGGCCATCATGGGCTTTGGCGGCGGCGCGATGATCGCCGCACCGATCAAGGAATGGTTGCTTGGCGTGTTCTACAAGGCGCCGCAGTTCCTCGGGGCCGAAGGCGCCGTCAACCTGGCCACCGAAGGCGGCAAGCGCCTGGCGGAAGTCAACGGCCAGATGGTGGAAGTCGTCGTGGCGACGGCCAAGCAGGTGGCTGCGGCTCCCGTTCCGCTGCAGGAAGGCGTCTATGCGGTCGGTACCGGCAACACCGGTGCTGCCGGCACCTTCTTCACCCTCGGCATCGTCTACTTCTTCGTGATGATGATTGCGGCCTTCTCCTACCGTGTACCGCGCGAAGGCTGGCGTCCGGCCGGCTGGACCCCGCCGACGGCGGATTCCGCAAGCCGCAAGATGATCACCCAGAACAACGTCCATATCGACCAGGCGCTGAAGACCCCGCAGTTCTATCTCTTGTGGATCGTCCTCTGCTTCAACGTGACCGCCGGCATCGGCGTGATCGGGGTCGCGAAGACCATGATGACGGAAATCTTCGGCACGACGCTGCCGCTGATCGTCAATTCCGCCTTCGCCGCGACCTACGTGCTGATGATCTCGGTCTTCAACATGTGCGGACGCTTCTTCTGGGCGTCGATCTCGGATTATATCGGCCGCAAGAACACTTATCATTGCTTCTTCGTACTCGGAATCATCCTCTATTTGTCGATCCCGTTTGCGGCAGAGCAGGTCAGCGCCAATCCGGCGGTGACTTGGCTGATCATGTTCTACGCGGCCACGATGATTATCTTCACGATGTATGGCGGCGGCTTCGCCACCATTCCGGCCTACCTCGCCGACATCTTCGGCACCAAGTATGTCGGCGGCATCCATGGCCGTCTGCTGACGGCGTGGAGCACGGCGGGCGTTCTCGGCCCGCTGGCGATCACGCAGCTGCGTGACATGTCGCTGACCAGCTCCATCAAGGCGCTCGCCGCCAAGGTGGACCCGGCCGCCTTCCAGGCGAAATTCGGCGCGGGCATCGACCAGCTCGACCAGCTGGTGGCCGCCAAGACCGTGACGGTGGCCGGCCTGATGGCAATCGCGCCGGCCGGAACGATCGACCCGACGCCGAGCCTTTACAACACGACCATGTACGCCATGGCCGCGTTGCTGGTGATCGCACTGATTGCCAACATGATGGTCAAGCCGGTCGCGGCGCACCACCACATGGAAAGCGATACGGTGCCTTCCAAGGACGTGCCACGCATGGTGAAGCAGGCGGCAGAATAAGCTGCCTTACAATCCTGACTGACACGACCCGGATCGGCGAAAGCCGGTCCGGGTTTTTCGTTGACGAGTGTCCGGCTGCCCTTTCCCGGTAACCGCCGATATGCGAGAGCGGAGCAAGACTTGCATTCGGGGGAGAGTTTCATGGTCAATGTTCTGTGCGCCGGGCTCGCCAGCATGGATTTCATCTTCCGTGTCGGCGAGATGCCGACGAAGCCGGAGAAATACCGGGCAAAGGATGCTGCGCAGAGCACCGGCGGCGGCGCGGCCGGGCAGGCGCTGGCCGCCACCCGGCTCGGCGGCCAGGGGTTTGCGGTCACCCGTCTCGGCGACGATATGATGGGGGCGCACGTCGTGGAGGGCATGACGGCGAACGGCATCGACTGCCGCTTTGCCCGGCGGTTCGAGGGGCGCAGGTCGTCCTACTCCTCGATCCTGATCGATGCTGCCGGTGAGCGGCAGGTCGTCAACTACCGCGACTGGGACCTGCCGGCGGATGCCGGATGGTTGCTCGATGCCGGTCATCCGTCGATCGGCGCGACCGTGGCCGATACCCGCTGGCCGGAAGGAGCGGCGGCGCTGATGCGGCTAGCCCGAGAACGCGGGGTTCCCGGCATCATGGACGGGGAAGCGCCGGTCCGGGATGCGCTCGAGGCGCTGCGGCTTGCCTCGCACATCGCCTTTTCGATCCAGGGGCTGCGGGATCTGACCGGCGAGGAGGATGCCCGCGCCGGGCTCCTCGCCGCGCGCAAAGAGTTCGAGGCCTGGCTCTGCGTCACCGATGGCGAGAATGGTGTAACGGTGCTGGACGGCGTGAACTTCAGTCATGTGCCGGCGGTGGCGGTCGATGTGGTCGACACACTCGGCGCCGGCGACATCTGGCACGGCGCATTCGCGCTGGCGCTCGGCGAGGGGCAGGAGACGGAGACGGCGATCCGTTTTGCCAATGCGGCCGCGTCGATCAAATGCAGCCGGTTCGGCGGCCAGAGCGGCTGCCCCGACCGTCAAGAGGTCGAGGCCTTCCTGCGGCTGCATGGCGGCTGAGCCTCTCTAGAGATATTTGAGCGGCACGGATGTCGTGAACTTCAGCTCCTCCATGGAGATGAAGGACGAGACGTCGGTGAAATCGAGCCGCGAGATCAGCTGCTTGTAGACGGCGTCGTAGACATCCACGCTCGGAACGACGAGGCGCAGGAGATAATCCATCTCGCCCGTCAGCCGGTAGGCTTCGACGATTTCCGGTATGTCGGCGATCGCCTGGCGGAAACTGTCCAGCCATTCGATCGAGTGCCGGGACGTGCGCACGCCGACGAAGACCGTCATCGCCACATTCGCCTTGCGCCGATCGACCAGCGCCACGCGGCGGGCAATCAGGCCGCTTTCCTCCATGTTGCGGATACGCCGCCAGCAGGCGGAGACCGAAAGCGCCGCCTGATCGGCGAGGTCCGCCACCGGCGTCGAGGCGTCCTGTTGCAGGGCCTGCAATAATTTTCGGTCACGATCGTCAAGCATGGAATTCGCTCTTGCTAATAATTGCTATGTCGAAAAATAATAGCGTAAATTTCCATTATTACAAAATTTAATGGCGTGAATGGGCGATCATTCTGCAAACATCAAGCGCATTTTCGATTTTACCGGCGTTATGATTCTGGAAGATCGAAACGGAGGCAGAAAATGCAGAAGACCATTGGGCTGATCGGCGGCATGAGCTGGGAAAGCACGGCTGTTTACTACAGGCTGATCAACGAGATCGTACGTGACCGTCTGGGCGGTCTGCACTCGGCCGATGTGGTCATGCGCTCTGTCGATTTCGACCGCATCGTCAAGTGGCAGAAGGCCGGAGAGTGGGGCAAGGCGGCCGACCACCTGGCCGACATCGGCCGCAAGCTGGAAGCGGCGGACGCCGGTTGCGTGCTGATCTGCACCAACACGATGCACCTGGTTGCTGACGCGGTTGCCGACGGCTGCGGCATTCCGCTGATCCATATCGTCGACGTCACCGGCGAGGCGCTGGTCGCTGCCGGGGCGAAGAAGCCGCTGCTGCTCGCCACCCGCTACACGATGGAACAGTCCTTCTATGGCGACCGGTTGAAGGCGCGTTACGGCCTCGATGCCGTCGTGCCGGATGAAGCCGGACGCACGGTCGTCCACGACACCATCTTCAACGAACTCTGCTGCGGCAAGGTGATCGAGCGCTCGAAGCAGGCCTATCTCGATGTGATCGAAAACGGCCGGGCGGCCGGATGCGACTCCGTCATTCTCGGCTGCACAGAAATCGGTCTGCTGATCTCGGCCGACGATATCGATCTGCCCGTTTTCGATTCGACCGAACTGCATGCCGCGGCCGCTGTCGAGTTCGCGCTTGGAAGCCTGCCGCAAGCCAAGGTCGCCTGAATTCAGCCCGCAACGGTGGCGTGGTTTCGGTCCGCGGCTGTTCATGAAAAGGTTTAAGGAGGTCGCCTTGTCCGGCGGACTCTTTTCGTATTTTGATTCCTTTTCCCGTCTCAAGTCTATGAATTTGAATGGTTATTGAAAGCGCCGTCTCCGCCTGCCTGCTGCCGTCAGGTGCCGCAAGTTGGCTGTCATGAAGCCTATTTACATATAATAGTACTTTTGCTAGCGTCCCAATCAGCCAAACCCCGCGGGAGGGCGGGACGGCATTCTTTTTGGGAGGAAATCATGAAAATCTTGTCCAAGCTCGCGCTCGCCGCGGGCCTCGCTACCCTTTTGTCTTCTGCCGCCTATGCCAATGGCCTGGAAGGCAAGACGATCGGTTTCTCGCAGATCGGTTCGGAGTCGGGTTGGCGCGCTGCTGAGACGTCGGTCACGAAGATGGAAGCCGAAAAGCTCGGCATCAATCTGAAGTTCGCCGATGCGCAGCAGAAGCAGGAAAACCAGATCAAGGCCATCCGCGGCTTCATCGCCCAGGGCGTTGACGCCATCCTCGTGGCTCCGGTCGTCGCAACCGGCTGGGACGACGTTCTCGGCGAAGCCAAGGACGCCAACATCCCGGTCGTGCTTCTCGACCGCGGCGTCGATGCCTCGCAGGACCTCTACCTGACCTCGGTCGCGTCCGACCAGGTGAAGGAAGGCCGCGTGGCCGGCGAATGGCTGGTCAAGACCGTCGGCGACAAGGACTGTAAGGTTGTCGAACTGCAGGGAACCGTCGGTTCCACGCCGGCGATCAACCGCAAGAAGGGCTTCGAGGAAGCCATTGCCGGTCATGACAACATCAAGATCGTCCGCAGCCAGACCGGCGACTTCACACGCTCCAAGGGCAAGGAAGTCATGGAAGGCTTCATCAAGGCGGAAGACGGTGGCAAGGACATCTGCGCCATGTACGCCCACAACGACGACATGGCCGTCGGCGGTATCCAGGCCATCAAGGACGCCGGCCTGAAGCCGGGTTCCGACATCCTGGTCGTCTCGATCGATGCCGTTCCGGACATCTTCAAGGCAATGGAATCGGGCGAAGCCAACGCGACCGTCGAGCTGACGCCGAACATGGCCGGCCCGGCCTTCGAAGCGCTTGATGCCTATCTGAACGGCGGCACGGCCCCGGAGAAGTTCATCATCACCGAGTCCAAGCTCTACACGCCTTCCGATGATCCGGCTGGTGAGTACGAGCGTCGCAAGGGCCTCGGCTACTGATCCCAGGCAGCTTGAAGGGGCCGGCGGTCGAGATCCGCCGGCCCCTTCTTGTCAACCTCTCGAGGAGAGGCAACAATCGCTGCAGATGGCAGGGGGAAAAGACATGCTTGCAGGAGGTCCGGGCACGCCATTCGTGCTCGAGGCGCGCGGCGTCACAAAGATATTCGGACAGCACCGGGCGCTTGATGGAGTGAATTTCGGTCTCCGGCCGGGTGAGGTGCATGCGCTGCTCGGTGAAAACGGCGCCGGAAAATCGACGCTGATCAAGATTCTCACGGGCGCCTATCATCCCGACGCCGGACAAGTGGTCCTCGACGGCAAGACGGTCACGTTCCGCGATCCGCTGCAGGCGCAGTCGCATGGCATCGGCACGGTCTACCAGGAAGTCAATCTCCTGCCGAACCGTTCGGTTGCCGAAAACCTGTTCCTCGGCCACCAGCCGACCCGGTTCGGCTTCGTGCGCAAGTCGCTGATCGAGAAGAACGCCCGCCGGCTTCTGGCCGACTATGGCCTCGATATCGACGTGCAGGCCGAACTCGGCACCTATTCCGTCGCCGTCCAGCAGATCGTGGCGATTGCCCGTGCCGTTGAGCTCTCCGGCAAGGTGCTTGTGCTCGACGAGCCGACCGCCAGCCTCGACCGGCACGAGGTCGACAAGCTGTTCGAGGTCATCGCCGACCTGAAGGCGCGCGGCATGGCCATCGTCTTCATCACCCATTTCCTCGACCAGGTCTTCGCCATTTCCGACCGCGTGACCATTCTGCGCAACGGCAAGCTGATCGGCACCGAGCCGCTGAACGACCTGTCGCGCACCGATGTCGTGCGCATGATGCTCGGCAAGGACATCACCTTTGCCCCCGCCGTCAGCGGCGTCGAGGAGCGTGAGGCCGGTCCGGCCATGGTCGAGTTCTCCAATTGCGGCAAGGCCGGCAAGGTTCGCCCCTTCTCGCTGAAGATCCACAAGGGCGAGGTGGTCGGCGTTGCCGGCCTGCTCGGCTCCGGCCGCACCGAGATGGCGCGCATCATGTTCGGCGTCGACCAGACGGACAGCGGCGACATCCGCATCGCCGACAAGAAGGTCGAGCTGAAGCTGCCGGCCCATGCCGTCGCCCATGGTTTCGGCTTCTGCCCGGAAGACCGCAAGGCCGACGGCATTCTCGGCGACCTGTCGGTACGCGAAAACATCGTCATCGCCCTGCAGGGCAAGCTCGGCTGGTTCAAGGCGCTGAACCGCGACGAGCAAATGGAGATCGCCGGCAAGTTCGCCGAAGACCTCGATATCCGCGCGGCCTCGCACGACATGCCGGTCAAGCTTCTCTCCGGCGGCAACCAGCAGAAGGTGATCCTGGCGCGCTGGCTGGCGACCGATCCGGATTTCCTGATCCTCGACGAGCCGACGCGCGGCATCGACGTCGGCGCGCATGCCGAAATCGTCCGCACCATCAACAGGCTGCGGGAAGACGGGCTGGCGCTTCTCGTCATCTCGTCCGAACTCGACGAGATCGTCGCCTATTCCTCGCGCGTCGTGGTTATGCGCGACCGCGAGCTGGTGGCGGAGCTCAGGGGCGACAACATCACCCCTGCCGTCATCGTCCAGGCCATCGCCGCACAGCCGGAGGGAGCCTCGGCATGAAACTCAAACGACTTCAGCGGATCGTCAATCCGCAGACCATCGCGCTTGCCGGCGTCCTTTTGATCAACTGGATCCTGTTCCCCGGCTTCTTCGACATCACTTGGCAGGACGGGCGCCTGTTCGGCAGCCTGATCGACGTCTTGAACCGCGGCGTGCCGGTCGCCATCCTCGCCATCGGCATGACGGCGGTCATCGCCACCAAGGGCGTCGACCTTTCCGTCGGTGCGGTCATGGCGATCGCCGGCGCAGTCTCCGCCACCCTCGTCGTCAATGGCTATCCGGCCTCGGCCGCGGTCGCCGCGGCGCTTGCGACCGGGATCGTCTGCGGCCTGTGGAACGGCATCCTCGTCACCTTCCTGGAAATCCAGCCGATCGTCGCCACCCTGGTGCTGATGGTGGCGGGACGCGGGATCGCGCAGCTGATCACCGAAGGCACGATCGTCACCTTCTCCAATCCTGTTCTGATCTTCATCGGCACAGGTTCGTTCCTCGGCTTTCCCATGCCGGTCGTCATAGCCGCCGTCCTTCTGGCGCTGTCGATCTTCGTCGTGCGGTCCACCGCGATCGGCCTGTTCATCGAGGCGGTCGGCGTCAACCGTTCGGCGGCAAGCCTCGCCGGCATCCGCAGCCGGCTGCTGCTGCTCTGCGTCTACGGTTTCTCCGGCCTCTGCGCCGCCATCTCCGGCATTATCGTCGCCGGCGACATTCGTGGTGCCGACGCCAACAATGCCGGCCTGTGGCTTGAACTCGACGCCATTCTCGCCGTCGTGCTCGGCGGCACCTCGCTCCTCGGCGGGCGGTTCTCGATCGGCATGTCGGTGCTCGGTGCCGTCATAATCCAGGCGATGAACACCGGCATTCTCGTGTCCGGCTTCCCGCCGGAATTCAACCTCGTGGTCAAGGCCGGCGTCATCATCCTGATCCTCATCATGCAGTCGCCTCTGGCCGGTCGCCTTATCGAAATGCGGCGCAACCTCAGCAGCCTATCCGGGAAGACGTCATGAATCGCAGCTTGAGACCCCTGGCGGCAACCGCAATCATCTTCGCGCTCGCCTATGCAGCCGCCATCACCCAGTTTCCCGGCATGTGGTCGACCCGCGTGCTCGGCAACTTCCTGACCGACAATGCCTTCCTCGGGATCACCGCCGTCGGCATGACCTTTGTCATCATTTCCGGCGGGATCGATCTTTCCGTCGGCGCGGTCATTGGCTTTACCGGCGTGCTGATTGCTGTGCTGATCAGCTGGTACGGATTTCATCCGCTGACGGCATTTGCGGTGGTGCTGGTCGTGTCCGCGCTGTTCGGGGCGTCGATGGGCGCGGCGATCCACTATCTGCAGGTGCCGCCCTTCATTGTGACGCTCGCCGGCATGTTCCTGGCGCGTGGCGCGGCTTCGGTCATCACCCAGGATTCGATCCCGGTCAGCCACGAGTTCTATTCCGCCATCAGCGCGCTCTACTACAAGATGCCCGGCGGCGGACGGCTGAGCGTCATTGGCTGCCTGATGGTCGCGATCTTCGTCATTGGCGCGCTGGTGGCTCATCGCACCCGCTTCGGCTCCTATGTCTACGCGCTTGGCGGCAACGCCACCTCGGCCGAATTGATGGGTGTTCCGGTCGCCCGCACGACGATCATGATCTACATGCTGTCGAGCACGCTGGCCGGCCTTTCCGGCATCGTCTTCTCGCTCTATACATCGGCCGGCTATCCGCTTGCCGCGGTCGGCGTCGAACTCGACGCGATCGGCGCCGTGGTGATCGGTGGCACGCTGCTGACGGGCGGCTACGGCTTCGTCTTCGGAACGTTTATCGGCGTCATGCTGCAAGGGCTTGTGCAAACCTACATCATTTTCGACGGTACACTTTCCAGTTGGTGGACCAAGATAGTAATAGGAGGTCTGCTTTTCATCTTCATCGTCCTTCAAAGGCTGGTCTTCTCCGCTTCCGCGCCGCGGTCCAAGGTATTCTGGAAACTGAAACATGAGTGAACCCGGCAGCCTGATCCGCTCCCTTTCCGGGCGGTCGGCTGCACGCAACTTCCATTCCTTCGTGATCAACGAGATCGGGGTCGGCATCGCCTCCGGACGATTTCCCGTCGGCTCGATCCTGCCGCGCGATGCGGAGCTGATGGACATGTACGGCGTGTCGCGCACGGTGCTGCGCGAAGCGCTGAAGACGCTGGAGGCGAAGGGTCTTGTGGAGGCGCGCCCGAAGGTCGGGACTCGGGTTTCGCCGAAGAGCCGCTGGGCGCTGTTCGACCAGCAGGTGCTGCTCTGGCATTTCGAGGCCGGGCCGGAGGAGAGCTTCATCCGCAGCCTGTTCGACATTCGCCGGCTTCTGGAAATCGAGGCCGTGGCACTGGCGGCGCGGCACCGCACGGCGGATCACATCCGCCTCATGCATTACTGGGTGCAGCAGATGGAAATTTCCCGACCGGTGCCGGAATCCTTCGCGATCGCCGCGCTTGAACTGCACCGCGTGACGGCGGATGCCTCGCACAATCCCCTGATGCGCTCGATTACCGGGATCGTCGAATTCGCGCTGGCGACCACGATGCCGGGCGGTGCGGGCGGCGAGGGGGAGTATGACGAGACGTCCGTTGCCGCCTATCGCGGGCTCGTGCAGCTGATCGAGAGGGCGGACGCCGAAAACGCCGCCGCCGCGATGAGCGACATCATCGCGGCGGAACTTCATAGCGCCATTGCCAACATGCAGGCGCTCGACTGACTTTAGTCTCAGACGCCGGATTACAGCGGCTCGATGGTGATGGTCCGGCCGGTTTCCGCCGACTGCTTCACCGCTTCTATGACCTGCAGGCTTTTCAAGCCTTCCAGCCCCGAGACGAGTGGCTGTTCCTCACCGCGGATGACGGCGGCGAACTGCGCTATCTGCCGATCAAGCGGATCCTCTTGCGGGGCGGACAGGCTTTCAGGCTTGACCGGTTCCAGCCAGCTGCGCTTGCCGGGATTGGTCCACAGCTTCGCATTCGGCAGTTCCAGCGATCCATGCGTTCCGCCGATCAGGTAGCAGAACTGTCCCGTCGGCACATAGGCGGGGTTTTCCGCCGCCGTCAGCTCCCAGCTCCAGGGCCCGACAATAGTGTCGGACACCGAGAAGGTGCCGATGAGGCCGTTCGTGAAGGTGAGCACGATTGCCGCCGTCTCCTCGACCGGATTGCCGCGCACCGCGTTGGAGGTGACGGCATGGACGCTTTCGACCTCGCCGCAGAAATAGCGCATCAGGTCGACGTCGTGGATCAGGTTCAAGAGAACCGGGCCGGCACCGGGCAAGCGCCGCCATTCGGTCTCGAAATAGTCGTCCGGCTTATAGAGCCAGAACATGCCGTGGGCGGCAACCGGCGTGCCGATGACACCCTCGTCGAGCCGTGCCTTGACGGCGGCGATCAGCGGATTGTGCCGGCGGTGGTGGCCGGTCAGGACCGGCACGCGGGCTTTCTCGCCGGCATCGACCAGCCGCTTGCCGTCCTCGACGGAGGTGGCCAGCGGCTTTTCGACGAGAACCGGCAGGCCGGCGGAGATGCATTCCATCCCACCGTCGACATGCAGCTGGTTCGGGGTCGCCAGGACGACGCCATCCGGCTTGCTGGCAGCGATCATGTCGGCGAGCGTCTTGTAGTGCGGCACGCCGAGCGATGCCGCATAGGCTGCCGCTTCCGCCGACGGGTCGACGATGGACGCCAGCCGGGTGTCCGGGCACGCGGTGATGGCCTCGATGTGCCGACGGCCGATCAGACCGGCGCCGGCAACCGAAAGCGAGACGGGGGCGGCGCCGGTCATTTGCCGACGAGCTTCGATACGCGCCGCAGCGCCAGCTCGTAGCCCTGGATGCCGAAGCCGGCGATCACGCCATCGGCTCTCAGCGAGACGTAGGAGTGATGGCGGAAGGATTCGCGCTTGTGCACGTTGGAGATGTGAACCTCGAAGACCGGAAACTCGCAGGTGTTCAGCGCATCGAGAATGGCGACGGAGGTGTGGGTGTAGGCGCCCGGATTGATGATGATCGCCGCCGCGGTTTCGCGCGCTTCGTGGATCCAGTCGATCAGCTGATGCTCGGCATTGCTCTGCAGGAAGCGGATTTCCAGGCCGCATTCCGCCGCCAGTGCCTTGCAGTTGGCTTCCACGTCGGCCAGCGTTTCGTGGCCGTAGATATGGGGCTGGCGTTTGCCGAGAAGATTGAGGTTCGGTCCGTTCAGGACATAAATTAGCTGCGCCACACGCATCTCCCTGAGATTTATCTAGTTTTCTGTGAAATCGATTCCGATGAGGAGCATTTCATCTGACATAATTGCATTAATCTGATATTTTGGCCATATGCTGATCATTCCAAAAGACGCCACCGTTGGCGACAATATCTTCCTGCGGTTGCGGACCGATATCATCTTCGGTCAGTTGCGGCCGGGCGAACGTCTGCGCCTCGAGCGTCTGAAAGAGCGCTACGGCGCCGGTATCTCGACCCTGCGGGAAATCCTGAGCCGGCTCGCATCGGAGGGCTTCGTGGTCGCCGAAGGGCAGCGGGGATTCCAGGTCGCGCCGGTCTCCTTCGAGGACCTGCAGGAGATTGCCGATCTTCGCGCCCTGCTCGAATGTCATGCCATGCAGCTCTCGTTTGCCGCCGGCGACATGGACTGGGAGGGCCAAGTGGTTGCGGCTCACTACAAGCTCAAGCAGATGGAAAACCGGATCATCGCTGGCGATCACTCCTTCCTGGAGGCCTGGAAGCAATATGACTGGGGCTTTCATCAGGCCCTCATCAAGGCCTGCAACTCCGAGCAGCTCCTGCATGTTCATGGCATCGTCTTCGACAAGTATCTCCGCTACCAGATGCTGGCGCTGAATTTTCGCGGCGAGGTCGCTGCCCGCGAGCACCAGATGCTTTTGGATGCGGCGCTGGAGAGGGATGCCGCGAAGGCGCAGTCCATTCTCCGGGCGCATATCAATAGTGGTGTCGAGTACAGCCGTGGCGCGGTCGAGCTGCAGGAAAAGATTTCGGCATCGCAGAATGACGTCGGATAGAACGGTCAAGAAAATCGCGTTTCGCTGTCAATCCAAATGACATGATAAAACGAAAAATATCATATGATTTAGCTATTTCGTGGCATAGTTCTGTTTGTGTGTTGATTTTGTGTTGAAGTTTCGCCCTTTCTGTGCGAAATGACGTGTTCAAGGCCCGCGGGGAGAGCGGGCCACAGAGGAGGATGACCTGTGACTAAACTCATTACCCGTCGTACCGCGCTTGCCGCTCTGGCTGCCACGTCGCTTGCCGCGATCGTGCCGTTCGGCAGCAGCGTTTTCGCCGCCGAAAAGATCACGCTTCGCATGTCGACGCCTGCCAGCCCGTCCGATCAGCGCAGCGTTGCGTTGGAATCGGTCTTCGGTCCGGCTGTCGCCGAATTCGCGACCTATGAGCCGCACTACAATGCGACGCTCTTCAAGCAGGGCACCGAACTGGAGGCGATCGCCCGCGGCAACCTGGAAATGTCGATCACCTCGGCCCAGGAACTCGCAACGATCTTCCCGGAATTTTCGATCTTCACCGCCGGCTACCTGCACAAGGACGCCGAGCACCAGAAGAAGGTTTTCGCTGCCGACTTCATGGAGCCGCTGAAGAAGAAGGTCGAGGACGAACTCGGCGTGAAGCTGCTGACGGTCATGTATCTCGGCCGCCGCCAGCTCAACCTGCGCACGGACAGCAAGGTGATGACGCCTGACGACCTTTCCGGCGTCAAGCTGCGCATGCCGGGCACGGACGCCTGGCAGTTCCTCGGCAAGGCGCTCGGCGCCAATCCGGTGCCGATGGCGTTCACGGAAGTCTATACCGCGCTGCAGACCGGCGCGATCGACGGCCAGGACAACCCGCTGCCGACCGACCGTGACTCCAAGTTCTACGAAGTGACCAAGCAGATCGTGCTGACCAGCCACCTCGTCGACCTCAACTACATCGCCTTCTCCAAGAAGGTCTGGGACGGTCTTTCCGCCGACCAGCAGGCCGCCATCCAGAAGGCTGCCGACGACGCTGCCGAGTCCGGCCGCCAGAAGCAGCTCGCGCTCGAAACCGAGCTTGAGCAGTTCTTCAAGGATCAGGGCCTGGAGGTTTACACGCCCGACATCGAGGCGTTCCGCACGCACGTCCAGAAGGCCTACCTCGACTCCGAGTTCGCCAAGGACTGGCCGGAAGGCATGGTCGACAAGATCAACGCCCTCTGATTTGAGAAGGTAGCGGACGGGTGCGCGCGACAATTCAATGGCTGAAGGCAAGGGCGGACAATGTGGCGGTGGCAATGCTCACCGTCATGTTCCTGACGTTCATTTTGCAGATTGTCGCGCGCTACCTGCTCAACTACCCGATCGGCTGGACGGTCGAGCTCTGCCTGACGCTCTGGCTCTGGGGTGTCTTCTGGGGCGCGGCCTTCTGCCTTGACGACAGCGACCATGTGAAATTCGACATACTCTACCATGCCGGCAGCGCCCGGATGCGGCGGATGTTCGCGCTGGTCTCGGCGGTGGCGATCATCGTCGGTTTCGTCGGCGCGATGCCGGCGACGTGGGATTACATCACCTTCTACAAGATCAAGAAGAGCGGGACGCTGCGGATCCGTCTGGACTATGTGTTCAGCATCTATGCGATCTTCGCGGTTGCCGTCATCACCCGCTATGCGCTGAGGGCGTTTGCCCTTGTGCGCGGCAAGACGCTGGATGAAGGCGACAAGGACACCGCCGCATGAGCACTGCATTCTTCGCCTGTCTTCTGGTGCTATTCTTCCTCGCGGCGCTCGGCACACCGATCGCCCTGTCGATGATCGTCGCCGCGATCGCCTATCTTGCCGTCAACGGGCAGGATCTGGCGCTTGCCGCTGAGCAGATCATCCAGGGCCTCTACGACAGCTTCATCCTGCTTGCCGTACCGCTGTTCATCGTCGCCGCCAACATCATGAATGCCGGCACGATCAGCGACCGGCTGTTGAATTTCTGCGTGGCGGCCGTCGGCCGCTTCCGCGGCGGCCTCGGCCATGTGAACATCGTCGCCAGCCTGATCTTCTCCGGCATGTCCGGTTCGGCGGTTGCGGATGCGGCCGGCATCGGCAAGATCATCATCGAGATGATGACGCGCAACGGCCGCTATTCTCCGGGCTACGCCTCGGCGATCACCGCTGCGTCGGCGACCATCGGCCCGATCATTCCGCCGTCGATCCCGATGGTGATGTACGCGCTCGTCTCCGATACCTCCATCGGCTACCTGTTCCTCGGCGGCATCCTGCCGGGCCTGCTGATGGGTCTCGTGCTGATGGTCATGAACAGCTACATCGCCCGCAAGCGCAACTTCGCGCTGGAAGAGCCGGTGCCGCTGAAGGACATGCCGAAGCTTACGGTCAACGCCCTTCCGGCGCTGCTGATGCCGGTGATCCTGCTTTACGGCATTTACGGCGGCGTCACGACGCCGACCGAAGCGGCCGCCGTTGCCGCTGCCTACGCCTTCATTCTGGCCGCCGTCTTCTACCGGGCGCTCAGCTGGAAGTCGATGTACGAGATCATGTCCTACAGCGCCAAGTCGTCGGCATCCGTCGGCCTAGTCATCGGTGGCGCGCTGATCTTCAATTATATTGTCGCGTCGGAGAACGTGCCGGGCAAGGTCGCCGGCCTGCTGTCGGCCATCGAGATCTCGCCGCTGTTCTTCCTGTTTGCCGTCAACGCATTGCTGCTGATCCTCGGCTGCCTGCTCGATGCATCGACGATCATCCTCGTCATCATCCCGCTGTTCATTCCCGCCTGCCGGGCGCTCGGGATCGACCTCGTGCATTTCGGCGTCGTCGCCGTGGTCAACTGCATGATCGGCCTGATCACGCCGCCCTATGGCATCCTGCTTTTCGTCATCAACGCGACGACGGGCATTCCGCTGCGCGAGATCATCCGCGAGATCTGGTCGTTCCTGGCCGCGCTCGTCATTGCGCTGGTGCTGATGATCCTGTTCCCGGACATCGTCCTGTGGCTGCCGCGGATGTTCGGCTATAACGGCTGACCCGTCGTCTCAAGCGATCGCGTCGAGCTCGGCGCGATGGCGGATCATGGCAAGATATTTCCTGAAATCGCGGTCATAGGCCTCGCGCCGGCTGGCATCGGGCCGGATGGTCCGGCCGCCGGCGTCCATGGCCTTTCCGGCCGAGGCCAGATCCGGGTAGAGCCCGCCGCCGACGGCTGCCGACATCGCCGTGCCGAGCAGCACCGCATCGCCGGTCTCGGCCGCGACCACCTCGCAGCCCGTGACGTCGGCATAGAGCTCCATCAGCAACGGATTGCGGACATGGCCGCCGGTGATGTGAAGCGTGCCGGGCCGGTAGCCGTAGCCGCCCATTGTCTCCAGCACATGGCGTATGCCGAAGGCGATGGCGACGCATGTGCGCCAATAGAGCCGGCACAGGCCATCAAACGAGGTGTCGAGCGTCAGGCCCGAGATCACCCCGACCGCATGCGGGTCGGCAAGCGGCGACCGGTTTCCGTGGAAGTCGGGCAGGAGATGCAGGCGCGGCGCGATATCCCCCAGTTCCATCTGACGCAGTTCGCCGATGCGGCGGATGATGCGCTGGTGCAGGGCGCTGCCCGGCTCGCCGCCGGCCGCATGCATGTCAATCACGTGGTCGAGCAGGGCGCCGGTCGCCGACTGGCCGGCTTCGACTAGCCAGTAGCCCGGGAAGACGGCTTCGAAATAGGGTCCCCAGAGACCGCGGCTCGGACGCTTTTCGCTGGAAAAGGCGACGATGCAGCTCGACGTGCCGGCGATCATGGCGAAGTGGCTGTCGAGATCGGTGCCGGGGTCGGCATAGCCGCCCAGCACGCCGAGCGCCCCGGCATAGGCGTCGATCAGCCCCGCCGTCACCATGCAGCCGGTGTCGAGCCCGAGCTCGCCGGCCGCCTTCTCGCTCAGGTGGCCCATAATACCGCCGACGGGGACCGTCTCGTCCGGCAGCCTGGCCTTGACCAGGAGGTCGCCTAACCCCGTCATGTTAAGGAAGTCCGCCTTCCATGACGGGTTCTCGTGGGCGACATAGTTCCATTTGGCCGTCAGCGTGCAGCGTGACCGCTCAATCGAGCCGGTCGCCTTCCAGGTGAGGAAATCGGCGAGGTCGAAGGCGTAGCCCATGCGCTCCCAGGTGGCGGGCAGGTTCTTCTTCAGCCACATCAGCTTCGGAATTTCCATTTCCGGGGACATGAAATGCCCGGCATATTCCAGAATGGGATGCTCGCTTCCAGTCAGGAAGTCGGCTTCGGCCAGGGCGCGATGATCGAGCCAGACGAGGGTGTCGTACGTGTGGTCGCCGGTTGCCGAGACGCTGAGCTGTTCGCCGTTGCGATCGCGGATGACGAGCGAGCAGGTGGCGTCGAAGCCGATGGCGGCGATCCGGCCCGGAGGAATGGCGGCCGCGGCGAGAGCCTGGCGGACGCTCTGGCAGACGGCGGACCAGATGTTCTCCGAGTCGTGTTCGGCATGATTTTCTTTCGGGCGATGGATGAGGATCGGATTGACCGCGCGCGCCAGCAGCTCGCCGCCTTTGTCGAAGACCCCGGCGCGGGCGCTGCCGGTTCCCACATCGACTGCGAGCAGTATGTCCCTCATCCCGATCGTTCCTCTCCCTTATTTTTTCGAGAGAAGGTGTATCAAATCGTCCATCCGGTCAAATGTGACGTCGGGCGCGAGGTCTTCGATCTGCTGACGGTAGGATTGGCGTTGGCCGTGGGTCGCGCCGATGAAGGCGAAGACCCGCATTCCGGCGGCCTTGGCGGCCTGAATGCCCGCCGGACTGTCTTCAATCACGATGCAGTCCTTCGGGTCGACCTGCATTCTGTCCGCGGCGTAAAAGAAGAGATCGGGCGCCGGCTTGCCGTTCCTGACCATGCTGGCGGAGAAGATGTTCGGCTCGAAGAAGTCGATGAGGCCGGTGACGGTGAGCGACAGGCGGATGCGTTCCGGCTGGCTCGACGAGGCGACGCAGTGACGCGTCCCGAGGGCGGCCAGTGCGGCCTTGATGCCGTCCACCGGCTCCAGCTCCTCGCGAAACCGCTCGTAGAGCGCCACCCGCATGCGGTCGAGAAAAGCCGGACCGGCGACGATCTCGAACTGGGTCTTCAGCGTTTCCACCACGCTCGACAGGCTGCGCCCGAGAAAGAGGTCGAAGGCCTCTTCGTTGCTGATCGTGCCGCCGGCCTTGCGGATCGCGTCCACCAGGACATCGACGGAGATCGGCTCGCTGTCGACCAGCACGCCGTCGCAATCGAAGATGATGAGTTCGCCGCTTTCCATGGCCTGGAGCTAACCGTTGCGCGCGGTCGGCGTCAATCGCCGGCGTTCAGCCGGCCGGCGATATAGTCTTCCAGCGTCTTGCGCGTTCCGTTCGTCCACAGGTGATTGAGCGCATTGGCGAAACGTTTGCGGAAGACTTCCGAGCGGCCGACGTCGCCGAAGATGTCGTCGAGCGCCAGAAACGCCATCGGATCGCTTTTCGCGGCGATGGCCGCCTTCTGCAGCCGTTCGGCGCTTTCGTCGTTGAAGACGATCTCCTTGCCGCTGTCGCTCGTGCCTTCGAAATAGCGGCACCAGAGCGCCGAGACCAGGGCAAGACCCGTGACGTCCAGTCCCTGCCGCAGACGGTCGGCGGTCGACGGCAGGATGAATTTCGGCTGTCGGTTGGAGCCGTCCTGGGCCAGGCGCGGAATGGTGTCGCCGATCTTCGGATTGGAGAAGCGGCGGTCGATGAGGTCGTAATAGGCGTTGAGATCGGTATCCGGAACCGGCGGTACGATCGGAATGATCTCTTCCTTCTCGAGCTTTTCGAGGAACTGGCGGATCAGCGGCTCTTCCATCGCCTCATGGACGAAATGGATGTCGAGGAGCGCGCCCGGATAGGCGATCGCCGCATGGCCGCCATTGAGGATGCGGATCTTCATCAGTTCGTAAGGCGCGACGTCATCGACGAAGGTCACGCCAACCGTCTCCAGGGCAGGGCGCCCGGCGGGGAACTTGTCTTCCAGCACCCACTGCTTGAATTCCTCACAGAAGACCGGCCAGCCGTCCTCGATGCCGAACGTGTCGCGCAGATAGGAAATCTCGCGCTCGCCGGTAGCAGGCGTAATGCGGTCGACCATCGAATTCGGGAAGGCGACGTTTTCGTGGATCCAATGGGCGAAATCCGGGTCGGAGAGTTTCGCCAGCCCGTGCACGGCGGCTTCCGTCACTTCGCCGTTGCCGGGAATATTGTCGCAGGACATCACCGTGAAGGGGGCGATGCCGGCCGCGCGGCGCTTCTTCAGGCCGGCTACGATCAGGCCGAACACGGTCTTCGGATCGTCCGGGGTGCGGCCGTCCGCGGCGATGGCCGGATGGGCGGGATTGAACTTGCCGGACGCCGGGTCAATGAAATAGCCGCCCTCGGTAATCGTCATCGAGACGATGCGGATTGCCGGGTCCGTGAGCTTGTCGATGATCTTGCCGAGGTCCGGCGCAGTCATGATGTCGATCATGGGGCCGGTGACGCGGGCCGCGGTCACATTGATGTCCTGCTCGACGACGGTCGTCAGGTAATCCTGTGCCGCGAGCTTCTCCTTCATCCGCTGGTCCGACGGCATGATGCCGGCGCCGATGATCGCCCAGTCGTGATCGCGACCCGAATTGAAGAGGTCATCGAGATAGATGGCCTGATGCGCGCGATGGAAGTTGCCGACGCCGAAATGCAGGATGCCGGCGCTCAAGCCTTCGCGCCCGTAGGCGGGAACGGCTGCTTTGGAGGCAATCTCGTCCAGCGACGAGAGGGAGAGTTTGGTCGTCATGTTCGCGCATCCTTGCTGCGGCTTTGGCTGTCTGTCCGTCTGTGGCACGAACGTCAGCTCATCCAGTTGCCGCCGTCGACGTTGTAGGTCTGGGCGACGATGTAGTCCGCCTCCTTGGAGGCGAGGAAAATGGCCATGCCGGTGAGGTCTTCCGCCCGGCCCATGCGGCCGAACGGCACTTCTTCGCCGACGAGCCGCTTCTTTTCGCCAAGCGGCCGGTTTTCATACTTGGCAAACAGGGCGTCGACCCCGTCCCAGTGCTCGCCGTCGACGACGCCGGGGGCGATGGCGTTGACGTTGATGCCGTGCTTGATCAGGTCGAGCCCGGCGGACTGGGTGAGCGATATGACCGCCGCCTTGGTGGCGCAGTAGACGGCGACCAGCGCTTCACCGCGCCGGCCGGCCTGGCTCGCCATGTTGATGATCTTGCCGCCCTTGCCGCGTTTGATCATCGACTTTGCCGCAGCCTGCATGGTGAAGAGCGCGCCGGCGACGTTGATCGAGAACAGCGTGTCATAGCTCTTGCGGGTGATCTCGACGATGGGGGCGAGATCGAAGAGGGCGGCGTTGTTGATCAGGATGTCGATGCCGCCGGTCCTTTCCTCGACCGTGGCGATTGCCGCATCGATCGAGGCCTGCGATGTGACGTCCATCTCGACGGCGTAGGCCTTCGGGCCGATCTCGGATGCCGTCTGCCTTGCCCGCTCGAGATTGATGTCGGCGATGGCGACGGTGGCACCTTCGTTGACATAGGCTTCCGCGAAGGCTCGACCGATGCCGCGCGCCGATCCGGTGATCAGCGCCGATTTTCCTTCCAGGCGTCCGGTCATATGGCCAGTCCCTTGTCGTCGAAACGATGGATGCGGTTTGCGTCCGGTGTCATGAACACCGTGTCGCCGTGCTTGACCGGGAACTCGCCGTCGGCGCGCACGGTGACGAGGCCGATGCCGTCGACCTGGACGTGCAGGAAGGTGTCGGAGCCGAGATGTTCGGAGACCGTCACCTTGCCGCGCCATTCGCCGCTTTCGGTCGACAGCGTGATGTGTTCGGGCCGGGTGCCGATCGTGTGGGCACCCTTGGCCTTGGCATAGTCGCCGGTGACGAAGTTCATCTTCGGCGAGCCGATGAAGCCGGCGACGAACAGGTTCTTCGGGCTGCGGTAAAGGTCGAGCGGCGAGCCGACCTGTTCGATATTGCCCCTGTTGAGGACGACGATCTTGTCGGCCATCGTCATCGCCTCGACCTGGTCGTGGGTCACGTAGACCATGGTCGTGCCGAGCGTCTGGTGCAGTTCGGAGATTTCCAGGCGCATGTTGACGCGCAACGCCGCATCGAGGTTCGACAGAGGTTCGTCGAACAGGAAGGCCGCCGGCTCGCGGACGATGGCACGGCCGATGGCGACGCGCTGGCGCTGGCCGCCGGAGAGCTGGCCGGGCCGGCGCTCCAGATAGTCGGTGAGGTTCAGGACCTTTGCCGCATCGCGCACCTTGCGGTCGATCTCGGCCTTGTCGATGCCGGCCATCTTCAGCGGAAAGGCGATGTTCTTGTAGACGCTCATATGCGGATAGAGCGCGTAGGACTGGAACACCATGGCCAGGCCGCGCTGGGCGGGGCCCTTGTCGGTGGCGTCCTGCCCGTCGATGATGATCTTGCCGCCGGAGACGTCCTCCAGCCCGGCGATCAGGCGCAGAAGCGTGGACTTGCCGCAACCCGACGGGCCGACGAAGACGACGAATTCGCCTTCATTGATGTCGAGATCGATCGAAGGGATGACCTTCAGTTCGCCGAAGACCTTCGAAACTTGTCTGAGTGAAATGCTGCCCATAGTCGTCGTTCCTTATTTCACCGCGCCAAAGGTCAGGCCGCGAACGAGTTGTTTCTGCGAGAACCAGCCAAGGATGAGGATCGGGGCGATCGCCATCGTGGAGGCGGCTGAAAGCTTGGCGTAGAAGAGGCCTTCGGGGCTCGAATAGGAGGCGATGAAGGCGGTGAGCGGGGCGGCCTTGGAGGCTGTCAGGTTCAGGGTCCAGAAGGCTTCGTTCCACGCCAGGATAATGTTGAGGAGAAGCGTGGAGGCGATGCCGGGAACGGCCATCGGCGTCAGCACGTAGACGATCTCCTTGGCGAGAGACGCGCCGTCCATGCGGGCCGCCTCGAGGATCTCGCCCGGGATTTCCTTGAAGTAGGTGTAGAGCATCCAGACGATGATCGGCAGGTTGATCAGCGTCAGCACGATCACGAGGCCGGTGCGGGTGTCGAGCAGGCCGGTGTTGCGGAACATCAGGTAGATCGGCACCAGCACGCCGACGGGCGGCAGCATCTTGGTGGAGAGCATCCACATCAGCACGTCCTTGGTCCGCTTGGTCGGCGAAAACGCCATGGCCCAGGCGGCCGGGATCGCGAGGATCAGGCCGAGGATGGTCGAGCCGAAGGAGATCGTCACCGAGTTGTAGAAGTGCCGGAAGTAATCCGAGCGGCTCTGCACTTCGGCGTAGTTCTCCGTCGTCCAGTGGAAGAAGAGGAAGGAGGGCGGCGAGGCGATCGCCTCCGCTTCCGTCTTGAAGCTGGTCAGTACCGTCCAGAGGATCGGGAAGAAGATCAAGAGCCCGAGGGTCCAGACGATGACCGTCATGACCAGTTTGCGACGCAGTGTAACCTGTCTTGCCATTGTCTCAGCCCTCCAGGTTCTTGCCGATCATGCGCATCAGGAAGATGGCAACGATGTTGGCGAGGATGACGGCGACGATGCCGCCTGCGGATGCTCCACCGACGTCGAACTGCAGGAGTGCCTGAGCGTAGACGAGGTAGGTGATGTTGGTGCTCTGGTAGCCGGGCCCGCCATTGGTGGTGACGAGGATTTCGGCGAAGACCGAAAGCAGGAAGATGGTCTGGATCAGGATCACCACGGTGATGGCGCGCGACATGTGCGGCAGCACGATGTAGATGAAGCGCGAGATCGGGCCGGCGCCGTCCATTTCGGAGGCTTCCTTCTGTTCCTCGTCCAGCGACTGCAGGGCGGTCAGCAGGATGAGGGTCGAGAATGGCAACCACTGCCAGGCGACGATGATGATGATCGAGGTCAGCGGCGCGCTGGCGAGCCAGTCGATCGGTTGCAGCCCGAAGAGCTTGGCGATCCATGCGAACAACCCGTTCACAGGGTTCATGAACATGTTCTTCCACACCAGCGCGGAGACCGTCGGCATGACGAAGAAGGGCGCGATCACCAGGATGCGCACGATGCCCTGGCCGAAGACCGGCTGGTCGAGCAGGAGTGCGAAGCCGATGCCGCCGAGGATGGTGATGAGGAGGACGCCGACGACCAGCAACAGCGTGTTGGCGAGCGCGGCGAAGAAGGCCGGATCGGTCAGGAAGTACTGGTAGTTCAGGAAGCCTGCCCATTCCTCCATTCCCGGCATCAGAAGATTGTAGCGCAGGAAGGAGAAGTAGATGGTCATTGCCAGCGGCACGATCATCCATGCAAGCAGCAGGAGAACGGAAGGTGCCATCATCAGCCGTGCGGCTGAACGTGTCTGTAGCGTCGCCATGGCTCTTGCCCTTTCGACCGACCTTGTTTTTCAAAGAGAAAGGAAAAAGGGCCGCAGAGCGCATGCTGCGTGATCGGCGGCCCAAGTGGCCACCGGGTTCAAGCTTACCCGGTGGCTAGCACTGTGGAGGATCCTACTTGATGTATCCTGCCTTGGTCATTTCGCGCTCGGTAAGCTGCTGGGCGCTCTGCAGGGCCTGGTCGACACTGAGCTGGCCGGCGAGAGCCGCCGAGAACTGCTGGCCGACTGCGGTACCGATACCCTGGAATTCCGGGATCGCCACGAACTGGACGCCCGTATAGGGAACCGGCTTGACCGTCGGATGTTCAGGATCGGCCGCGTTGATCGACTCGAGGGTCATCTTGGCGAACGGTGCGGCTTCCTGGTACTTCGGATTGTCATAGAGAGACTTGCGGGTGCCCGGAGGGACGTTGGCCCAGCCTTCCTTTTCCGCGACCAGTTCGCTGTAGTGCTTGGAGGTAGCCCAGGCGACGAACTTTTCGGCGGCTTCGGCCTTCTTGGTGCCGGCGGGAATGCCGAGCGACCATGCCCAGAGCCAGTTGCCGCGCTTGCCGAGACCCTTGTCCGGAGCGAGCGCGAAGCCGACCTTGTCGGCCACCGTCGAGTCCTTCGGGTTGGTGACGAAGGAAGCGGCCACCGTCGCGTCGATCCACATGCCGCACTTGCCGGTCTGGAAGAGGGCGAGGTTTTCGTTGAAGCCGTTCGAGGATGCGCCGGGCGGTCCGGCGTCGTTCATCAGCTTGACGTAGAAGTCGAGTGTGTCCTTCCATTCCGGCTGGTCGAACTGGGGCTTCCAGTTCTCGTCGAACCAGCGGGCGCCGAAGGAGTTCGACATGGCCGTCAGGAACGCCATGTTTTCGCCCCAGCCGGCCTTGCCGCGCAGGCAGATGCCGTACACTTCATTGGCCTTGTCGGTCATCTTGCGGGCCGCATCGGCAACGAAGTCCCAGGTCGGGGCGTCGGGCATGGTGAGCCCGGCCTTTTCCATGAGGTCCTTGCGGTACATGACCATGGAGCTTTCGCCGTAGAACGGCGCGGCGTAGAGCTTGCCGTCAGCCGTCAGGCCGGAGCGAATGGCCGGAAGCAGGTCGTCGACGTCATAGTCGGCGCCAAGATTCTCAAGCGGCAGAAGCCAGCCCTGCTTGGCCCAGATCGGAACTTCGTAGGTGCCGATCGTCATGATGTCGTACTGGCCGCCCTTGGTGGCAACGTCGGTGGTGACCTTCTGGCGAAGAACGTTTTCTTCCAGCGTGACCCATTCGAGGTCGATGTCCGGATTGTCCTTCTTGAAGTCGTCCGTCAGCTTCTGCATCCGGATCATGTCGCCGTTGTTGACGGTCGCAATGGTGAGGGTTTCTGCGGATGCCATGCCGGCAAACGCAATTGCTGAGCAGCAGCCCAGCAAAATGGTCTTCAATGTCATATCTTCCTCCCAGAAGAGAAATGAGCATTCGCTTTGCTCGTGGGCAATTACTCATTAAAGCGCACGAAGAGTCAATCGACATTCTATGCTGCGTTGCCGAAAGGAACGGTTATCCTGATGAAATCACACTGAAAATTTTTTGCTCACTCTTTGAGCAAAAAATCAGCCGTCTCTTCGTCGGTGATGACGCCGTTGATCTGGCGGCCGAGCAGGGCGGCGCGAATCGCGGCGTTCTTGCGCTTGCCCTTGGCGACGCCGATGACAGTCGCGGTCTCTCTCGACGGGATCGGAAGACTGGCAACGCGATCGTTGATCGGGTGGTCGAGAAGCCGACCGTCCTGATCGAAGATCCAGCCGCAGATTTCGCCGGCGGCACCGGCCTCCTCGAGTTCCCGGATCTCCTCGCGCTTGAGGAACCCGTCGACGCAGAGCGGAGCCTCGGGGCCCATCTCGCCAATCCCGAGGAAACAGACGTCGGCCTTGGCGCCGAGCGCCATGGTGGTCTGGATCAGCGCCTGATCGTGCAGCAGATCGCGCTCTTCGCGGGAGTTGACGTGAACGGGCAGGGGCATGGGGAAATGCCGACCCTTGATCGCGTCGGCCATCGAGAAGATGACATTGTAATAGGCCGCCGAACCGTCCGGACCGACATTGCCGGTGATGGAGACGATGCGGTGGTCGGGGCATTCCATCGGCGGCAGCTGGTCGACGGCCGCCTTCAGGGTGCGGCCGGTGCCGACGGCCATGATCACCGGGGTCTCGCGCCGCAGCCAGCGTTCGATTTCTGCGGCCGCCGCCTCGGCGATACCGGTGATGGTGGAGGCGGAGCCCGGGTCGCTTGGCACGATCTCGCAATGGTTCAGGTCGAACTTCTTCTTCAGCGCAGCCGCGCGTTCCAAACAATCGGCGATCGGATGGTCGAGCCGCATCTTGACGAGCCGCTCGGAGACGGCGAGGGAAACGAGACGCTGGGCGGATTGCCGGGAAATGCCCATGATGGAGGCAATCTCGTCCTGGGTGCGGCCCGCGACGTAATAGAGCCAGCCCGCCCTTGCGGCATCGTCCAGTCGCCCCGATGCGCCCGTCCTTCTGGCCATGATGTCTCCTCGATGGATATCTGCTGCTTCGCGGCAATGTCTTGCAAATGGCGGCAAACGTCCAGCCCGGTTTTCCCCCGCATGGCACGTCCGGCGGCGAAGGGCGACGAAAACGCAATAAGTTTCAGGGGCGTCTACATTTTCCTTGATCTTGCCACGGTGGCCAATTAGCGATTTGCACTCGGCCACCATTTCAATCCCGCGCGGCCAGCCAACCGGTCTTCTCATGGATCTCTCATTTACACATCTCTTCGATGCCGCTGCCTTCGGAACCTTTCTGCAGGTGGTGATGATCGACCTCGTGCTGGCGGGCGACAATGCCGTTGTCGTCGGCATGGCGGCGGCGGGTCTCGAGAAGAGGGACCGCCGCAAGGCGATCGCGATCGGTATCCTGATCGCCACGGCGCTTCGTATCATCTTCGCGGTGGCGGCCACCTGGCTGCTCGCCATCATCGGCCTGTTGCTCGCCGGCGGCATCCTGCTTTTGTGGGTATGCTGGAAGATGTGGCGCGAGCTGCGTCTGGGCGCAGGCGAAGAGGAGCATGGTGACGGCCTGCCGTCCGGCGAAATTTCGCCGCGCCGCAAGACCTTCGCCCAGGCGACATGGCAGATCGTCGTCGCCGACGTCTCGATGTCGCTCGACAACGTGCTGGCCGTCGCCGGCGCGGCGCACGAGCATCCGACCGTCCTCGTCTTCGGCCTCGCGCTCTCCGTCGTCCTCATGGGGATCGCGGCTTCGCTGATCGCGGCCGTGCTCAACCGTCACCGCTGGATTGCCTATATCGGCCTCGCCATCATCCTGTTTGTTGCTGTCGAGATGATCTATCGCGGCGTCATCGACGTGGCGCAGGCCATGCCCATGTGACGACAGTGCGCCGTGTGACGGGCCTTTGGGCGGGCCAGCGGCGTTCCAGATCAGTACGATCGCCCGGCCGATCAGTTCAGGCCGGAGCCCGAATTCCATACAATTTTACGGAATTTCTTTGCGTTCTGTTCGTCGGGATAATTGGCAATTGTCATTTTATGAATTCGAAATGTCTAAAGTAGAATATACTTGAAGATGCTTACGTTTTGATATCGCAATCAAAAGGAGGTGCAGTCATGCGTAACATCCTCAGAGCAACACGACTTGCCATTCCGGTCGCGGCGTTTGCCGCATTGGCATCATCCACCGCTTCTGCCGCCGATCTCGGCGTCAGCGTTTCGCTGGGTCGTTCGACGTCAGCCAATGTCGGTGCGTCTATCGGCGGCGGTTCCGGCGTCAGTGCGAATGCCGATGCGAATGTCGGCGGCACCAGCGCCAATGTCGATGCCTCCGTTGGCGGCGGCAACGGGATCAACGCAAAGGCCGCTGTCCAGAGCGGCGGTCTTGGCCTTGATGCCGATGTCGGTATCGGTGGCGGATCGGGCGGAAATTCTGGCTCCGGCGCCGGTTCCTCCTCGGGCAACCAGGGCTACCGTGTGCTGATTTCGGACATGTCTTCCGGCCAGGCCGCCGTCTATCGCAAGCGGTGCGTCGGCATCCTTGCACAGCCCGCAGCCTACGACACGGACCTTGTCGGCCTCTGTCGCGCGTTGAAGTCCTTCAAGCGCTAGTCTGTCAGATGAGGCCCGGCATGTTCGGGTCCGAGACAGCCATGGACGAGGCGGCCTTCAACTGCTCCTGGAGGAGGGAGCGGAGCCGGCTCGCCAGCGGCGACAGGCGCCGTGTCTTCAAAGAGATAAGGTGATAGGGCGAGACGTGGATGTGAGGGAGCTTCAGCGTCGTCAAGCCTGATGTCGCGTGGTCGTTGCAGATCAGCTCACTCACTTCGCTCGCCATCGGCGCAATGGCGTTTGATGCCTGCATCACCGCGATCATGACCAGCAGTGACATCGTGTTGGTGACATTCGTCGGCGGCTGCGCACCAGCTGAGATGAAGGCTTCTTCCACCGCCTTGCGGATCGGCGTTCCGGCGCTCTGCATCACCCACTCAAAGCTCCCCAGCCGATCGTAGGTCAGGTGCTCCTCGAATTCGAGCGGATGCCCGCGTCGGACGACGAATTCGATGCGCTCGGCGCGGGCAGGCACGATGTTGAAGTCGCGGATGTCCGAGGTTGGCGGCACACGGCCGAGAATCAGGTCGAAGGTCCCTGACGTCAGGTCGCGGATCAACTGGTCGCTCGACGCCACCTCGACATGGATTTCGGCCTTTGGCGACAATTGCCGCAGCTTCTTGATGGCCGGCACGACATAGCCGACGGCGCCGCCCGTGACCGCGCCGACCCTGACCGTGCCGCCCACGCCGCGGCGGAAATCCTCCACCTCGGCCGAGGTTTCGCCGAGTTCCGTCAGCACGTTGTGGGCGCGGCGCGCCAGCAGTCTGCCGGCGTCGGTCGGGGTCATGCCTTTCGGATGGCGCTCGAACAGCGTCATGCCGACGATCTTCTCGATTTCCGACAGCATGCGCGAGGCGGCAGGCTGTGTCATGGCCAGCAATCTGGCCGCGTGGCTGATCTGGCCGGACTGGGCGACGGCCGCCACCAGCTGCAGGTGGACGAGTTTCAGGCGAAGGGTGGCTTTGGTGAACATGAAGCTTCAATATACCAATTCTGGCATGTTGTAAGCGGAAATAATTATTTGCTCGGTATGACGAGAGGCAATAGGGTCGCGGCCGGATCGCTGGGATCCTGATATAGAGCTCCGCGGACATGCTTGGCCCATTCATGGGTCGAATGGTCTGCGGTTGTTGTCTGGGAGGACATCAAATGAAAAAAATCGCAACTCTCGTTGCGTCGATTGCGCTCGGCGTGTCGATGTTTGCCGTTCCGTCGTTTGCGGGCGAGAAGGGCCTCGTCGGCATCGCAATGCCGACCAAGTCTTCGACCCGCTGGATTTCGGACGGCGAAAGCATGGTCAAGAGCTTCCAGGAGCTCGGCTATGACACCGACCTGCAGTTCGGCGAAGACGATATCCCGAACCAGCTCGCCCAGATCGAGAACATGGTCACCAAGGGCGCCAAGGTGCTCGTCATCGGCGCCATCGACGGCACGACGCTGTCTGACATTCTCGCTCAGGCACATGAGCAGGGCGTCAAGGTCTTCGCTTACGACCGTCTGATCCGCAACTCGCCGAACGTCGACTATTATGCGACCTTCGACAACTTCAAGGTCGGCGTTCTGCAGGCCGAATCGCTCGTCAAGGGCCTGAAGGAACGCTTCCCGGACACCAAGCCGTGGAACGTGGAACTGTTCGGCGGTTCGCCGGACGACAACAACGCCTTCTTCTTCTATGACGGCGCGATGAGCGTTCTGCAGCCGATGATCGACTCGGGCGACATCGTCGTTCCGTCGGGCCAGATGGGCATGGACGTCGTCGGTACGCTGCGTTGGGACGGTGCGGTCGCACAGGCTCGCATGGACAACCTGCTGTCGGCCAACTACACCGACAAGAAGGTTCACGCCGTCCTGTCGCCTTACGACGGTCTGTCGCGCGGCATCATCTCCTCGCTCAAGGGCATTGGCTATGATCCGGCCGGCAAGGACTTCCCGATCGTTTCCGGTCAGGACGCCGAGCTTGCTTCCGTCAAGGGCATGATCGCCGGCGAGCAGTACTCGACCGTCTTCAAGGACACCCGCGAGCTGGCTTCGACGACTGCAAAGATGGTTGACGCCGTCATGCAGGGCAAGGAGCCGGAAGTGAACGACACGAAGACCTACGACAACGGTGCAAAGGTCGTTCCGTCGAACCTGCTGACACCTTATGTCGTCTACAAGGACGACATCAGCAAGATCCTGGTCGGTTCCGGCTACTACACGCAGGACCAGATCGACAACTAAGTCGATTTTCGCATGGAGGGTCCGGTGTTGCCGGGCCCTCTTTCCATGACGTCGTTTGAAATGGCCTGCCTGCGCTTGACGCATGCATGGCCGGCCCGGTTCGCGAAGGACCGGCCGGACAAAAGGCTCCGGGGTTAGATACATGCAGCCCATCCTAGAAATGCGCAACATCACCAAGACGTTTCCCGGCGTGAAAGCGCTGACGGACGTCAACCTGACGGTGATGCCTGCCGAAATTCATGCCGTCGTCGGTGAAAACGGCGCGGGTAAATCGACGCTGATGAAGGTGCTCAGCGGCGTCTATCCGCACGGCGAGTACACTGGCGAAATCCGCTTCGAAGGCAAGCCGGTGGCGTTCTCCGGCATTCCCGACAGCGAAGACCTCGGTATCATCATCATTCACCAGGAACTGGCCCTCGTGCCGCTCCTGTCGATCGCCGAAAACCTGTTCCTCGGCCACGAGACCGCCAGGTTCGGCGTCATCAACTGGCTCGAAGCCTTCAAGCGGACCAAGGAGCTTCTCAAGAAGGTCGGTCTTAACGAGAACCCCGATACGCTGATCACCAATATCGGCACCGGCAAGCAGCAGCTTGTCGAGATCGCCAAGGCGCTCAACAAGAAGGTCAAGCTTCTGATCCTCGACGAACCGACGTCGAGCCTCAACGAGCGCGATTCCGACGCGCTGCTGGCGCTCCTGACCGAGTTCAAGTCGCAGGGCATTTCCTCGATCCTGATCACCCACAAGCTCAACGAGGTGACCAAGGTCGCCGATCGCATCACGGTCATCCGCGACGGATCTACCGTCGACATGATGGACTGTTCGGACGGCACGGTCGACGAGGACCGCATCATCAAGGCGATGGTCGGCCGCGAACTGACCGACCGCTATCCGCAGCGTCATGCCACGATCGGCGAGCCGCTGCTCGAGGTGAAGAACTGGACGGTCTTCCATCCGCAGCACGCGGAGCGGAAGGTCATCAAGGGCGTCGATCTCAACGTGCGCGCCGGCGAAGTGGTCGGTATCGCGGGCCTCATGGGGGCAGGGCGGACCGAATTCGCCATGTCGCTGTTCGGCCGCTCCTGGGGGCAGAAGATCTCGGGCGAGGTGTCGATCCACGGCAAGCCCGCCGATGTGTCCAGCATCCCGCGCGCCATGAAGGCCGGGCTCGCCTATGTGACCGAGGACCGCAAGACCTACGGGCTGGTGCTCATCGACCACATCAAGCACAACGTCACGCTGGCCAATCTGAAGGACGTCGCCAACCGCGGCGTCATCGACGACATGCGCGAGCTTCAGGTCGCCAACAGCTATCGCCGCGACCTGGCGATCCGCTCCTCGGGCGTCTACCAGAAGACAGTCAACCTGTCGGGCGGCAACCAGCAGAAGGTGGTGCTGTCCAAGTGGCTTTTCTCGGGCCCGGACGTGCTGATCCTGGACGAGCCGACCCGCGGTATCGACGTCGGTGCGAAATACGAAATCTATGGCATCATCAACAAGCTGGCCGAAGCCGGCAAGGCGGTGATCGTCATCTCGTCCGAAATGCCGGAACTGCTCGGCATGTCGGACCGGATCTATGTGATGAACGAAGGCCGCTTCGTCGGCGAAATGCCCGCTGCAGAAGCCTCGCAGGAGGCGATCATGCGCGCGATTATGAAATCATGGGAGAATTGAAATGACCGAGGCTGCCGAGACAACCCGGGAAAAGGTGGACCTTGCCCACTACATCAAGGCGAATATCCGCGACTACGCGCTGCTGATTTCGCTTCTGGTCATCATGGTGTTCTTCCAGTTCAACACCAACGGCACGCTGTTCATGCCGGTGAACATGACGAACATCATCCTGCAGAACAGCTATATCGTCATCATGGCGCTTGGCATGCTGCTGGTCATCGTCGCCGGACATATCGACCTTTCGGTCGGCTCCGTGTCGGGCTTCATCGGCGCGCTTGCCGCCGTTCTGATCGTGCAATGGAAGGTCGACGTGTTCGTCGCCGGTGCCATCTGTATCGCCGTCGGCGGCATGATCGGCGCCAGCCAGGGATACCTGACCGCCTATTTCCGCATCCCGGCCTTCATCGTGACGCTGGCGGGCATGCTGATCTACAAGGGCCTGGCGCTGGCCGTGCTCGGCGGCGCGTCCGTCGGTCCGTTCCCGAAGGAATTCCAGCTGCTGTCTTCGGGCTATGTGCCGGACATCTTCTCGCTCACCCTGTTCGGCCAGCCCTTCAACACGCTGGCTCTGCTGCTCGGCGCGATCGTGACGGCAGTTATTATCTGGTCGAACATGAAGGAGCGCAGCGCGCAGATGGCTCACGGCGTTGCTGAGGAGCCACGTGGCATCTTCATCGCCCGTAACATCCTGATCGCTGTCGGCTTCCTGGGCTTCACCTTCCTGATGGCGCGCTACAAGGGTCTCCCGAACGTGCTGATCGTGATGTTCGCGCTGATCGCTCTCTTCACCTTCATCACCACGCGCACCACCTTCGGCCGCCGCATCTACGCGATGGGCGGCAACGAAAAGGCGGCGAAGCTTTCGGGCATCAACACCGAACGCCTGACGCTTCTGACGTTCACGATCATGGGTGCGCTCGCCGCACTCGCCGGCCTGATCTTCGCGGCACGCCTGAACGTGGCGACGCCGAAGGCCGGTCTCGGCTTCGAACTGGACGTGATCGCGGCCTGCTTCATCGGCGGCGCGGCGACGACCGGCGGCGTCGGCAAGGTCGTGGGTGCCGTCATCGGTGCCTTCATCATGGGCGTCATGAACAACGGCATGTCGATCATGGGCATCGGCATCGACTGGCAGCAGGTCATCAAGGGTGCCGTGCTGCTGCTCGCCGTGGTCTTCGACGTCTACAACAAGAACAAAGCTAGCTAGGGTTAGGAACCGAACCATGCATCTGTCGCAACTGAAATCCGGCGGCGTTGTCTGCCGCCGGGGCGAGGATTCTCGTATCGTGAACGGGGCCAAGAGCGTCTATCATCTTGCCCAGGCCGCCATCGCTTCCGGCAAGACCCTTGCCGGTCTGGTCGACCAGTATGGGCTCGGCGACAGTGTCGACCTGATGCAGCTGGCCGATCAGGGCGCACTCGACTGCCCGGTCCGTCATCCGGATCCGGCGCACATGTTCCTGACCGGCACCGGCCTGACCCATACGGGGTCCGCGTCTGCCCGCGACGCCATGCATGCCGATACGGCCGGTATGAGCGACTCGATGAAGATGTTCCGCATGGGCATCGAGGGCGGCAAGCCGAAGGCGGGTGAGGAAGGCGTTCAGCCGGAGTGGTTCTACAAGGGCACCGGCGTCAACGCCGTCGGCCCGGGCGAGCCGCTCGTCTCGCCGTCGTTTGCGCTCGACGGCGGCGAAGAGCCGGAAATCGCAGGCTTCTACGTCATCGGCGAGGACGGCACGCCGTTCCGCCTTGGCTTCACGATCTCGAACGAGTTTTCCGATCATGTGACCGAGCGGATCAACTATCTGTTCCTCGCGCACTCCAAGCTGCGTCCGGCCTCCTTCGGTCCGGAACTGCTCGTCGGTCCGCTTCCGGACGATATCCGCGGCTTCTCGCGCATCCGCCGCAACGGCGAGATCATCTGGGAAAAGCCGTTCCTGTCCGGCGAGGCGAACATGTCCCACACGATCGCCAACCTGGAGCATCATCACTTCAAATACGGCCTGTTCCGCCAGCCGGGCGACCTGCATGTGCACATGTTCGGCACGGCGACGCTGTCCTTTGCCGACGGCATCCGGACGGAAGCCGGCGACGTCTTCGAAATCGGCGCTCCCGATTTCGGCCTGACCCTGAAAAACCCGCTTGCCGGCAGCGAAAAGCTGTCGACAGCCGTCACTGCTCTTTGAGGAGAACGACAATGGCTGCTTTCAAACCTGCCCAATGGCCCCGCAAGCTTCGATCCCAGGAATGGTTCGGCGGTTCGGGCCGCGACCAGATCTATCACCGCGGCTGGATGAAGAACCAGGGCCTGCCGCACCATCTGTTCGACGGACGTCCGGTCATCGGCATCCTGAACACGTGGTCTGAACTGACCCCCTGCAACGCGCATCTTCGCGATCTCGCCGAGCGGGTGAAGCACGGCGTTTACGAAGCCGGCGGCTTCCCGGTCGAAGTGCCGGTGTTCTCGGCCTCCGAGAGCGCCTTCCGACCGACCGCGATGATGTTCCGCAACCTTGCCGCGCTCGCGGTCGAGGAGGCGATCCGCGGGCAACCGATGGACGGCGTCGTGCTGCTGGTCGGCTGCGACAAGACCACCCCGTCGCTGTTGATGGGGGCTGCGAGCTGCGACCTGCCGGCGATCATGGTGTCCGGCGGTCCGATGCTGAACGGCTATTTCCGTGGCGAGCGCGTCGGCTCCGGCACGCATCTGTGGAAATTCTCCGAAGCCGTGAAGGCGGGCGAGATGACCGCTGCCGAATTCGCCGAGGCCGAAGCCTCGATGTCGCGTTCGCCGGGCTCGTGCAACACGATGGGCACCGCCTCGACGATGGCCTCGATGATGGAATCGCTCGGCATGGCATTGTCCGGCAATGCAGCGATCCCGGCCGTCGACAGCCGCCGTCGCGTGATGGCCTTCATGACCGGCCGCCGGATCGTGCAGATGGTCAAGGACGACCTGAAGCCATCCGACATCCTGAAGAAGGAAAACTTCGAGAACGCCATCCGCACCAACGGTGCGATCGGCGGCTCCACCAATGCGGTGATCCACCTGCTGGCGATCGCCGGCCGTGTCGGCATCGACCTGACGCTGGACGACTGGGACCGTTGCGGCAAGGACGTCTCGACGATCGTCAACCTGATGCCGTCCGGCAAGTACCTGATGGAAGAGTTCTTCTATGCGGGCGGCCTGCCGGTGGTCATCAAGCGCCTTGGTGAGGCCGGCCTCCTGCACAAGGATGCGCTGACCGTTTCCGGCGGTGCGATCTGGGACGAGGTCAAGGACGTCGTCAACTACAATGAAGACGTCATCCTGCCGGCCGACAAGCCGCTGACAGCTCACGGCGGCATCGCCGTCCTGCGCGGCAATCTCGCTCCCAACGGAGCGGTGCTGAAGCCGTCTGCCGCTTCGCCGCATCTCCTGAAGCACCGCGGCCGCGCCGTGGTCTTCGAAGACATCGACGACTACAAGCGCAAGATCAACGACGAAGCGCTCGACATCGACGAGACCTGCGTGATGGTTCTGAAGAACTGTGGCCCGAAGGGTTATCCGGGCATGGCAGAGGTCGGCAACATGGGTCTGCCGCCGAAGGTTCTGAAGAAGGGCATTACCGACATGGTCCGCATTTCGGATGCGCGCATGTCCGGCACCGCCTACGGTACCGTCGTCCTGCACACCTCGCCGGAAGCCGCCGCCGGCGGTCCGCTGGCCGTCGTTCGTGACGGCGACATGATCGAGCTCGACGTCGAAGGCCGCCGCCTGCACCTCGATATCTCCGAGGAAGAACTGGCAGCCCGTCTCGCCGACTGGCGCCCGACCGTCGACATGCCGGCTTCGGGCTATGCTTGGCTGCACCACAACCACGTGCAGGGTGCCGATACCGGGGCCGACCTCGACTTCCTCAAGGGATGCCGCGGCGCGCCGGTCGGTAAGGACTCGCACTAAGGGAAGACGCAAGACAATGAGCAAGACACCGATTGCGGTCGTCGGCATCGGCAAGATCGCCCGCGACCAGCATCTGCCCTCGATCTCCCGCTCGCCATCCTTCAAGATGGCGGCGGCGGTCAGCCGCAATGCGAGCGTCGACGGCGTGCCGAATTACGCCTCGCTGGAGGCTTACCTGCCGGAAAGCGGCGACATTCCGGCGATCGCCTTCTGCACGCCGCCGAGCGGCCGCTACGACATGGCGTCGGCGGCGATCGCGGCCGGCAAGCACGTGCTGATCGAGAAGCCGCCGGGCGCCACGCTCGGCGAGGTCGAGGCGCTGGCGGCACAGGCTGCCGCCAAGGGCGTCGTCCTGTTTGCCACCTGGCATTCCCGCTACGCCGCGGCCGTCGCGCCGGCCAAGGCATGGCTTAAGGGCAAGACCATCAAGCGGGCGGAAATCATCTGGAAGGAAGATGTCCGCCGCTGGCATCCGGGCCAGGCCTGGATCTGGGAGCCGGGCGGTTTCGGCGTCTTCGATCCGGGCATCAACGCGCTGTCGATCCTGACCGAGATCATGCCGGACGAGGTCTATGTCACCGACGCGTCGCTCGACGTGCCGGAGAACTGCCAGACGCCGATCGCCGCCACCGTCAGCATGCGCGGCGAGGCCGGTTATCCGATCAACATGGAACTGGACTGGCTGCAGACCGGGCCGCAGACCTGGGACATCACCGTCGAGACGGGAAGCGGCACGCTGAAGCTTTCGATGGGCGGCAGCGTGATGTCGGTCGACGGCAAGCCGGTCTCGGAAGCGCCGGACACCGAATATGACGCAATCTATCGTCGGTTCGCGGAGTTGATCGAGCGTGGCGAAAGCGATGTGGACGTCCGTCCGCAGCGTCTCGTCGGCGACTGCTTCTTCCTCGGCAAGCGCAACCTCGTCGAGGCGTTTCACGATTGAGGACGACACTGCCCGGTTGCCAACGGGCAGTGCCGGAATAGGATAAAGATATCTGGACGCGAATCGTGTGGCGGGATTCGCGTCTTTTCGACTTGAGACGGTGGGGCGTTTCCAAAGAAGACATGCCCGCTCCTGACGAAAGGGTGTTGATGTATCGGAGGCAGCTAGCCCGGCCCTCTGCGGTTCTCGCCATGATCACGACCCTGCTCGGCGCGGTCGTCATGGCCGGCTGGCTGATGCAGGACGCGGGGCTGGTGACGGTCTATCCCGGACTGCCCTCGATGGGCTTCAACACGGCGCTCTGTTTCATTCTTTTCGGTTTTGCGCTGGTGATGGCCACATTCGAGGCCAACAGGTCGCGCAGCGTCGTGCTTGTCCCGGCGGTGCTGGTGGTGGTGATATCGGGCCTTCGCTTGTCAGAGTTGGTGACCGGCCTGCCAAGCGGGTGGGGACAGCTGCTGGTCTCCCTGTTCGTCCCGCGTGCGTTCATCGATCTGATCGGCGGTGGGATGGGGCCGAATACCTCGCTGTCCTTCCTCATAGGGGGCTGCGCGCTGATCTTCGACGGAATGCCGGTCAGCAACCGTTACCGCCATGTCGTGCTGGAATTTTCCGGCCTCGCCATGCTGGCGCTGGGCTTCGTTTCTTTGTCCGGGTATGTGGCGGCGCTGGAAGCCGCCTACAGCTGGACCCCGCTTGCCGGCATGGCGCTCCATACCTCCCTCGGAATGGTCATTGCCGGCGCCAGCATCGTGCTGCGCGACCAGAGAATGGGCCTGTTCGAATCTGATCGGGTGCCGTTGTGGGTGCCCGGGTTCCTCTGCATCTTCGCGCTGCTTTTCGACCTTTACACGCCGCTCGGCGTCGCCGCCGGCATTCTCTACGTTCCGCTGGTCGCCTGCGCGTTCTGGTTCAGCGACCGCGCCGCGCCGTTTTTCTTCGCGGTCGTGTGCACGTTGCTGATCGGCATCGGCTACTTCGCGTCAGTTGACGAGGGCGTGGCGTTCTGGAAGGTGATGACCAACCGCGCTCTGTCGGTCGGCACGATCTGGATTGTCGCGTTCCTCGTCTACTGGTTCCGGCAAACCTCCCTGAAGCTCATCGAGGAACAGGTGCGCTTCGGCGCGCTGGTGCGCTCGACGCCCGATGGCGTCATCAGCATTGACGAGCGCGGCACCGTCCGCAGTTTCAATCCCGCGGCGGAGGCGATGTTCGGCTTCAAGGCGAGCCATGTGATCGGGCGCAACATAAAGATGCTGATGCCGGAGCCCTACCACAGCGAGCACGACGGCTATCTCAGCCGCCACCGGAGGACCGGCGAGCGGCGGATCATCGGCACGAACCGGGAAGTCTCGGGCCTGCGCAGCGACGGCAGTTCCTTCCCGCTCGACCTGTCGGTCAGCGCGGTGGAAACGGGCGCTGAGAAGACCTTCGTCGGCATCGTGCGCGACATCACCGAGCGCAGGCGGCAGGAAAACGAACTGCGCACCGCGCTCGCCAATCTGAATGAACGCGAGCAGCGTCTGAGCGCGGTTCTGCGCACCGCCGTCGACGGCATCATCGCCATCGACGAAAACTACATCGTCCGGCATTTCAATCCGGCGGCCGAACGCATCTTCGGATATCGCGCCGATGAGGTGCTCGGCAGGAACGTCAACCTGCTGATGCCGGAGCCCTATCATTCCGCCCATGACGGCTACGTTTCCGCCTACATGCAGACGGGCGAGAAGAAGATCATCGGGGTCGGCCGCGAGGTGCAGGGCAAGCGCAAGGATGGCAGCGTCTTCCCGCTCGATCTCGCGGTCAGCGAAGTGCCGGTCGGCGACGGGCACCGGGCGTTCGTCGGCATGGTGCGCGACATTTCCGACCGCAAGCACCAGGAGCAGCAGCTGAAGAGCACGCTCGGCCAGCTCGAAGTCTATGCCGCCGATCTCGAGCGCTCCAACCAGGAGCTCGACGACTTCGCCTACATCGCTTCTCATGACCTGAAGGAACCCTTGCGGGGCCTGCACAATCATTCGCGCTTCCTGCAGGAGGATTACGAGGAACTTCTCGACGAGGACGGCAAGCGGCGCATCAAACGGTTGATTTTCCTGTCCCAGCGGATGGAGCGGCTGGTCAACGATCTTCTCTACTTCTCGCGGATCGGCCGGCAGGAGCTTGCGGTGCAGCCCACCGACATGGGCGCGCTCGTGCAGGATGTCGTGACAACACTGGAGGATTTCCTGCAGGAGCGCGGCGTCACGGTCGAGATTTCCGCCGATCTTCCCGTCTACACCTGCGATTCCGTGCGCGTCGCCGAGGCTTTCCGCAACCTGATCACCAATGCGGCCAAATACAACGACAAGCAGGACAAGCGGGTGGAAGTCGGTTTCCTGCCGCGCTACAACGATGCTTCGGGCCGAAGCGCGAAGGCGGTCTTCTACGTCCGCGACAACGGCAAGGGTATCGCGCGGGAGTTTTTCTCCGACGTCTTCCGTATATTCAAGCGGCTCGAAAAGCGTGACGATGGCGACGAGGGCACGGGCTCCGGTCTGACCTTCGTGAAGAAGATCGTCGGTCGTCACCATGGCGACATCTGGCTGACCTCGGAGGTCGGGGTCGGTACGACATTCTATTTTACACTAGGGAGTGATGCGCATGAACAAGCTGCAGCATGACGTTCAGCCGATCCTGATGGTCGAGGACAGCGAAGACGACTTCGAGGCGACCATGCGCGCCTTCCGCAGGGCCAACCTCCGCAATCCCATCATGCGGGCGGCGTCCGGCGACGAGGCGATCGATCTTCTGGACAAGGCGAAGCAGAAGCCGGGGCTCATCCTGCTCGATCTCAACATGCCGGGCATGGATGGCCGGCAGTTGCTCACGCACTTGAAGCAGCGCGAGGACACCCGCAAGACGCCGGTGGTGATCCTGACCACGTCCGACGACGAGCGGGATGTGGATGCCTGCTATCAGCTCGGCGCCAACACATACATCCAGAAGCCTGTAAACCTCGACGGACTATTTGCCGCCGTCCAGCGGCTGAAGGAGTACTGGTTCGAGATCGCGATCCTGCCGAGGGAGGACTAGGTGCCCGAGAAAAGCACGATCCTCATCGTCGATGACAGCTACGACGACCGGGACATGTACAAGCGCTTCATCCGCAGGGGCATCGGCCCCGGTGCGGTGGTGCTGGAAGCGGGCAATGGCGAGGAGGCCATGCGCCTGCGGGCCGAGAAGAAGCCGTCCTGCATCCTGCTCGACTATTCGCTGCCGGGCCGCAATGGCCTCGCGGTGCTGCAGGATATCCTGAAGGCCGACCCGCATGCGGCGGTGATCATGCTGACGGGGCAGGGCAACGAGGCCGTGGCCGTCGAAGTCATGAAGGCGGGCGCGAAGGATTACCTCATAAAGGATTCCGTGACGGCGGATTCGCTGCAGCGCTGCATTTCAAGCGCGCTCGACCGGGCGCGGCTCGAAAGCCTTGTCGAACAGAAGCGCCAGTCGCTGGAAATCTTTACCCGCGCCATGGCGCACGACCTGAAGGAGCCGGTACGCGTCATCCGCTCGTTTGCGGGCATCGTCGCCGAATCCCCCGACCTGCCGGAGCAGGAGCGCGACATGATGAATTTCATCATCAAGGCCGGCGAGAACATGGAAAACCTGATCCAGAGCGTGTCGCGCTACACCCAGCTCGACGCCTATGAGCACCGGGACATGAAGATGGTCTCGGTGCAGGAAGTGATCGTGCGCGCCGAGGCGAGCCTCAGCCAGCAGATCCAGTTCTCCAATGCGGTTGTCGAAACCGGCGAGCTGTCCCGCGTCTACGGCGACCAGACATTGCTGGTGCAACTGCTGCAGAACCTCATTCAGAATGCGATCCGCTACAGCGACAAGCCCGAGCCGCATATCCGCATCTGGACGGAGGCGACGGAGACGCACAATCTCATTCACGTCAGCGACAACGGACCGGGCATTGCCCCTGAGTTTCACGCACGGATTTTCGAGCCGTTCAAGCGTCTGGTCGGGCGCGATGTCGAAGGCAGCGGCCTGGGCCTCGCCTTCTGCAAGCGGATTGCCGAAATCCACGACGGTACCATCAGTTGCACCTCTGCTCCGGGGCAGGGAACCACCTTTACCATCGCCCTGCCGAATCCAGACCCGGCGGTGCTCGCCGGAGCCCCCTTGATGCGAAGGCCGCTGGCGTCTCTTCCAGCCGCCGGCTCGGATCCGGATGTCCTGCGTCTCGCCAACGTCCTTCTGGTCGAGGACAACCCGGTCGACGTGACGCTGACCAAGATCAAGCTGATGAAGCGCGAGCAGGTGCATTTCAACCTGCATGTCGCGTCCAACGGTCGGGAGGCGATCACGCTTCTTGAAAAGCTGCTGACCGAGCACGAGGTGCCGCCCATGGATCTGGTCTTGCTCGACATCAACATGCCGATCATGGACGGGTTCCAGGTGCTGGAAGTGCTGGGCAGCAATGAAAGACTGAGGCCCATTCCGGTTTGCATGCTCAGCACATCGAGCGACGAGCGCGATATGATGCGGGCCAAGGAGCGTGGCGCGCAGGGCTACATGATCAAGCCGGCGACGATATCGCAGCTGCAGCAGGCGGTTCGCAACATTTCCACCCTCAAACTGGTGACGCGAGACAACGGCATCCATCTTTGCGCGTGAGCGCGATCCGACCGGCCGGTTCATTCTGTCGGCCGGCAATAACAACAAAACGCATGGACCCGAAGGCCATGGCTGAGAACAGGGAGTGAATCCGGTGACGGAGTTTGCGACATTTCACGATCTGAAGGGCAAGAGCGTCTTCATCACCGGCGGCGGTTCCGGCATCGGCGCGGCGCTGACGGAGGGGTTTCTGGAGCAGGGGGCGAAGGTCGCCTTCGTCCAGCGGTCCGACGCTTCGCGCTTCGTCGCGGAGATGAAGGAGAAATACGGTGCTGCGCCGCTCTTCATCCCCTGCGACATCACCGATATCGATGCGCTGAGGGTGGCGATCGACAAGGCCGTCGACGCGCACGGGCCGGTGCGCGTGCTCGTCAACAATGCGGGGAACGATACACGGCACGGCTGGGAGGACCTGACGGTCGAGGAATGGGATGCGGCGCTTGCCGTCAATCTGCGGCCGCAGTTCTTCACCATCCAGGCGGTCGCGCCCGGCATGCGGGCGCTCGGTGGCGGCGCGATCATCAACTTTTCCTCGATCACCTACATGATGGGGCATGACGGCATGCCGGGCTACGTCACTGCCAAGGCGGCGATCACCGGCCTGACGCGTACGATGGCGCGCGAACTCGGCCCCGACAATATCCGGGTGAATGCGGTCATGCCGGGATGGGTGCTGACCGATCGGCAGCTCGATCTCTGGGCGACCCCGGAGGGGCTTGCCGCATTCCTGGAAAAACAATGCCTGAAAGAGCATCTCGGTCCGCGCGACATTGTGGACACGACGCTTTTTCTGGCGTCTGAAGCGAGCCGCATGATGACCGGACAGGCTCTGGTGGTCGATGGCGGCGTGGTTGTAACGGGTTAAAATGACATGATGAATGTAGACTGGATTGCGGCCGATTGGGGCACGACGAACCTGCGCGTATGGGCGATCGGCAAGGATGGCGCCGTCCTCGACCAGGCGAGTTCGAACAAGGGCATGGGCTCGCTCAAACGCGACGAATTCGAAGGGGCGCTGCTTGAGGTCGTGGGGCCATGGCTCACGGACGGCAAGCGCCTGCCGGTGATTGCCTGCGGCATGGTCGGTGCCCGTCAGGGCTGGCTGGAGGCTCCCTATGCCAAGGTGCCGTGCCCGCCGCTGCATGCCGACAGCATGGTGGCGGTGCCGGTCAAGGATCCGCGCATCGCGGTCAGCATCATTCCCGGCCTCTGCCAGATGCAGCCTGCCGACGTGATGCGCGGCGAGGAAACGCAGATCGCCGGATACCTGTTCGACAAGCCGGACTTCGACGGCGTGCTCTGCCTTCCCGGCACGCATACCAAGTGGGCGCAGATCAGCGCTGGCGAGGTCGTCAGCTTCCGCACTTTCATGTCGGGCGAACTGTTCTCGCTGATTTCGACGCAATCGGTGCTTCGCCATTCCATTCCCGCCGATGGCTGGCATGAGGACGCCTTTGCCGCAGCCGTCGACGATGCGATGTCGAAGCCGGAAGCGGTCGCCTCGCGTCTCTTTTCGCTCAGGGCGGAATCGCTTCTGACCGAGGCCGACCCGGCGGCCGCCCGTGCGCGGCTTTCCGGCCTTCTGATCGGCATGGAACTCGCCGCCTCCAAACCCTACTGGCTCGGCCAGAACATCGCCATCATCGGCGCCCGCGCTCTCTCCGACCTCTATGCCAGGGCGCTGTCCGCGCAGGGCTGCCGGCCGGTGATCGCGGACAATGACACGCTTACTCTCGGCGGGCTGAAGGCGGCCCGCGCTCAAATGGAAAAGGACAAGGCACAATGAGCCGCAAACTGATCGCTATTCTGAGAGGCATCCGCCCCGAAGAAGCGAAGGATGTCGCAGCCGCGCTGATCGAGGCCGGCATCGACCGTATCGAGGTACCGCTCAATTCCCCGGAGCCATTCGAAAGCATCCGGATCATGACGGACGCTTTCGCCGACAAGGCGCTGATCGGCGCTGGCACCGTTTTGACGGTGAAGGATGTCGAAGGCGTCGCGGCCGCCGGCGGCAAGCTCGTCGTTTCGCCAAATTGCAACACCGACGTCATCCGCGCGACCAAGGCCGCCGGCCTGCAGTCCTTCCCGGGTGTTCTGACCCCGACCGAGTGCTTCGCCGCGCTTGAGGCCGGTGCCGACGGTCTGAAGATCTTTCCGTCCGTCATGCTCGGGACAGAGGGATTGAAGGCCATCCGCGCCGTGCTTCCGAAGCAAACGGAAGTCTATATCGTCGGTGGCGCGGGACCGGACAATTTCGCGGACTGGTTTGCCGCAGGCGCGGACGGCTTCGGTATCGGAACCGCGCTCTACAAGCCAGGCCGTTCGGTCGAGGATGTCGCTTCGGTAGCGAGGAAGATGGTCGAAGCCTATGATGCAGGGAGCAGCAAATGAGTGCAACCGTATACGACAACCGCAGTTGCTTCCTCGGCGAAGGACCGCTCTGGCATCCGGAACGCGGCCAACTCTTCTGGTTCGACATCATCAATTGTACGCTGATGACGGTCGAAAATGGCGAGCAGAAGCAGTGGACCTTTGACGAGAAGGTTTCGGCGGCCGGCTGGGTCGACAGGGATACGCTGTTGATCGCCAGCGAAACGTCGCTTTCCCGCTTCGATCTCACATCCGGGGAGCGTCAGAAACTTTGCGACCTCGAGGCAGACAATCCCGTCACCCGGTCGAATGACGGGCGGGCCGACCCGTGGGGTGGCTTCTGGATCGGTACCATGGGCAAGAGTGCGGAAGCCGGGGCCGGCTCGATCTACCGCTATTACAAGGGTGAGCTGCGCCGTCTCGTCCCGAACGTCACCATCACCAATGCGATCTGCTTTTCGCCGGACCGCCGGTTTGCCTATTATGCCGACACCGATCGGCAGATCGTCTGGAAACAGGCGCTTGCCGATTCGGACGGCTGGCCCGTCGGTGAGGCCGAGGTATTCCTCGATGTGAGCGGGGAGGGCCTCTATCCCGATGGCGCGGTCGTCGATTCGCAAGGCAATTTCTGGAACGCGCAGTGGGGCGCATCGCGAGTTGCCTGCTACGCACCCGACGGCACCTTCCTGCGGGCGATCGATGTCCCGGCCGCCCACACCAGTTGCCCTGCCTTCGGAGGACCGGATTTCAACCTGATGTTTGTAACGACTGCGCAGCAGGGGCTTTCATCCGAAGAACTCGCGGCGCAGCCATCGGCCGGCATGGTGCATGCGGCGGAGTGCGATGTGACCGGACAGGCGGAACATCGCGTCCTTCTCTGAGGCGCAAGGTCTCTCGCGAACAGGCGCTCGATAGTCGCTCACGGCAAACTTTGTCGCAAATTCGACATAAACTGCCGTGAGCGGCGTTTTTCTCCACTTGTGGGAATAAATTTTTATCCTCTTTGACAGTGGCTGTTGCGTCGCCGCAAAGAGTCGTGCTTGTATGCCACCAACTAAGGACAGGATGAACCTGCCAGGGGAAAACAGTAGCTAGACGGGGTAGTTGTGCCAGCCACCGATCTTATGGTGCGCTTTGATAGCGTACAAAAGAGCTATGACGGCGAGACGTTAGTCGTCAAGAATCTTAACTTGGATATTGCTCGTGGCGAATTCCTGACCATGCTCGGACCGTCCGGGTCGGGAAAGACGACAAGCCTCATGATGCTTGCCGGTTTCGAGCCGGCCACGCATGGCGAGATTTATCTCGACGGCAAGCCGATCAACAATGTACCGCCTCACAAGCGCGGCATCGGCATGGTTTTCCAGAACTATGCGCTTTTCCCGCATATGACGGTTGCGGAAAACCTGGCGTTTCCGCTGCAGGTGCGCAAGATGAGCAAGGCCGACACCGAGGCACGCGTCAAGCGCGCCCTCGAAATGGTCGAGTTGCCCAAGTTCGGCTCCCGCCGACCCGCGCAACTCTCTGGCGGTCAGCAGCAGCGCGTCGCCGTGGCACGCGCTCTGGTCTTCGATCCGAAACTGGTGCTGATGGATGAGCCGCTCGGTGCGCTCGACAAGCAGCTGCGTGAGCAGATGCAGTATGAAATCAAGCACATACATGAGAGCCTCGGCGTGACGATCGTCTACGTGACGCACGACCAGACCGAGGCTCTGACCATGTCGGACCGCGTCGCGGTGTTCAACGACGGCGTCATCCAGCAGCTGTCCGCCCCTGACATGCTCTACGAAGAGCCGCAGAACTCCTTCGTCGCCCAGTTCATCGGCGAGAACAACAAGCTCACCGGCGATGTCATCGAAGTGAACGGCGGCGAATGCCGGGTCCGCCTGCCTGACGGCACCGAACTCGTGGCCGACAAGGTCAACGTGAAGGGCATCGGCGACAAGACCACCATCTCGCTCCGTCCGGAGCGCGTCGAGATCGTCCCGACTGACTCCCACCAGAACCAGGTCCAGGGCAAGATCGAAGAGCTCATCTATCTGGGCGACCACATCCGCATTCGCATGAACGTCTGCGGCAACGACGAATTCGTCGTCAAGGTGCGTAACCGAGGCGAGCGCTGGGACCTCAAGGTCGGGGACTCGCGCATGATCGGCTGGTCGCTGAAGGACTGCAAGGCACTCGACGCCGTTGCATGACAATCTGCAGATGGCAGGGCCGCCATCTGCAAGCTATCGCCGGTGAATCCGGCAAAACCTCAAAGAAGGGGAGAATAACAATGAAAATGCTCAAGACTATTCTGACAACCACGGCCGTCGTCGCTCTGGCGTCGTCCGCAATGGCGACGGACCTGACGGTCGTATCCTGGGGGGGCGCCTATCAGGCTTCTCAGAAGAATGCCTATGCTGATCCTTATCATGCAGAGCATCCGGACGTTAACTTCATCTGGGACGAGTCTTCTGCTGAAGCCGTCGCCAAGCTGCGCGCGATGAAGGAAGCCAACAACCTGACCTGGGATCTCGTCGACGTCGACGCGGCCGACTCCTTCCGTCTCTGCGACGAAGGTCTTGCCATGGAAGTCGATCCGGACAAGCTGCTCGCTCCGGCTCCGGACGGCACGCCGGCTTCCGAAGATTTCGGCGCCCAGCTGGTGAACTCCTGCTACATCCCGCAGATCGTCTATTCGACCACGTTCGGCTATCGTTCCGACGTTGCCGAATGGGGTGGCAAGGAGCCGTCCAGCATCTGCGACGTCTTCGACCTGAAGACCTTCCCCGGCAAGCGCGCGCTGGAAAAGCGCCCGATCAACAACGTCGAATGGGCACTGCTCTGCGACGGCGTGCCGAAGGATCAGCTCTATGACGTTCTCGCCACCGACGAAGGCGTCGAGCGCGCTCTGAAGAAGCTCGACACCATCAAGGACCAGACTGTCTGGTGGTCGGCTGCTGCCGAAACGCCCCAGCTGCTGGCCGACAAGGAAGTCGTGATCGGTTCGACCTACAACGGTCGTCTGTTCTCGGCGATTGCCGAACAGAAGCAGCCGATCAAGATGCTCTGGGACGCCCAGGTGTTCTCGTTCGACGGCTGGATCATCCCGGCCGGCCTGCCTGAAGACCGCCTGAAGGCTGTCGAGGACTTCGTGAAGTTCGCGACCGACACGCAGCGCCTTGCTGACCAGTCGAAGTACATCTCGTACGGCCCGGCTCGCGCTTCGTCCGCTCCGCTCGTCGGCAAGCACGCCACGCTCGGCATCGACATGGCTCCGCACATGCCGACCGATCCGGCAAACTCGAAGAACGTCATCTACTATAACTTCGAGTTCTGGGCCGACCATCGCGACGACATCGACGCGAAGTTCCAGGCTTGGCTCGCCAAGTAATCCAACGATGGGGGACGGGGCTCACGCTCCGTCCCTTTTCCTGAATTTCTACGACTGGGCGCGGGGCTAATGAGTGCAACGACGACAACTGACGGACCGGTTCTGACCGTCGACGGAAAGCCGCTGAAGGCGAGCTTGGCCAAGGCGCTGCGACGCGAGAAACTGCGCTCCTTCATCCTGATCGCACCCTTGCTGGTCTTCATCATCCTGAGCTTCGTTGCTCCGATCGCCGACATGCTGATGCGTTCGATCGACAACAGCATCGTGCCAGAGACGCTGCCAAAGACCGTTGTTGCCCTGAAGGACTGGGATCCGAAGACCGGCGAAGCGCCGGGCGAGCCCGTCTACGCCGCCCTTGCCGACGACCTGAAGGTCGCGGTCAAGGAAAAGGCGCACACCCGTCTCGGCTCACGCCTCAACTACGACGTGCCGGGCGCATCGAGTCTCATGCGCCAGACCGGTCGCGAGGTCCGCAAGCTAAAGGACAATGGCGACTACAAGGGCCAGTTCCTGGCGATGGACAAGGAATGGGGCGATGTCCAGTTCTGGAGCATGCTGAAGGTCCTGTCGTCCGAATATACGCCCAATTATTTCCTGGCGGCGCTCGACATGAAGCGTGACGCCAGCGGTATCCACCTGGCGCCGCCCAGCGAACGCATCTATCTCTTCCTGTTCGCCCGCACCATCTTCCTCAGCCTGGCCATCACGTTCAGCTGTCTTCTGCTCGGCTATCCGATCGCCTGGCTGCTCGCCAACCTGCCGGCCCGGAGCTCGAACCTCCTGATGATCCTGGTGCTGCTGCCGTTCTGGACCAGTCTTCTGGTGCGCACATCGGCATGGAAGATCCTGCTGCAACAGCAGGGCGTCATCAACGACCTGCTCGTCTGGGCGCATATCATCTCGAACGACAACCGCCTTGTGATGATCAACAACCAGACCGGCACGATCATCGCCATGACGCACATCCTGCTGCCGTTCATGATCCTGCCGCTCTACTCGGTGATGAAGACCATTTCCCCGTCCTATGTCCGCGCGGCGAAGAGCCTTGGCGCAAACGACTGGACGGCGTTCTGGCGGGTCTATTTCCCGCAGACGGTTCCGGGCATCGGCGCCGGTTCCATCCTCGTCTTCATCCTGGCCATCGGCTACTACATCACACCGGAGCTGGTCGGCGGCACCTCGGGCGTCTTCATCTCGAACCGAATTGCCTACCACATTTCCAGCTCGCTCAACTGGGGCCTTGCGGCCGCGCTTGGCACGCTGCTTCTGCTGGTCGTGATGGTGCTGTTCGTCCTCTATGACAAGATTGTCGGCATCGACAACGTAAAGCTCGGCTAAGGAGGAGCGTTCAACATGTCAGGTCTTCCTCCCTATGCATCGGCACCGCAGCGGATCTGGTACTATGCCTTCCGCGTCATCTGCGGGTTGATCTTCTTCTACCTGATCTTCCCGATCCTGGTGATCCTGCCGCTGTCCTTCAATGCGGAGAACTTCTTCACCTTCACGCCTGCCATGCTGCATCTTGATCCGGCCGGCTACTCGCTGAAGCACTACGTGGATTTCTTCACCAATCCCGACTGGCAGCAGTCGCTGAAGAACTCGGTGCTGATCGCGCCGATGGCGACGATCCTGGCGACGGCGTTCGGCACTCTGGCCGCCATCGGCCTGTCGCAGAGCCATGTGCCGTTCCGCGGGGCGATCATGGCGGTACTGATTTCGCCGATGATCGTGCCGCTGATCATTTCGGCTGCCGGCATGTACTTCTTCTATTCGCGCATCGGCCTGCAGGGCACCTATTGGGGCGTCGTGCTGGCGCATGCGGCCCTCGGCACGCCCTTCGTCATCATCACGGTGACGGCGACCCTCGTCGGGTTCGACCGGTCGCTGGTGCGCGCATCGCTTTCCATGGGCGCTGATCCGATCACCACCTTCTTCAAGGTCCAGATGCCGCTGATCATCCCGGGCGTCGTCTCCGGCGCGCTGTTCGCCTTCATCACCTCGTTCGACGAAGTGGTCGTCGTGATCTTCTTGGGGTCCGCGGCGCAGAAGACGTTGCCATGGCAGATGTTCACCGGTCTGCGCGAGCAGATCTCTCCGACCATCCTTGCCGTCGCGTCGATCATGGTCGTCATCTCGATCGCGCTGCTGACGGTGCTCGAAATGCTGCGCCGGCGCTCCGAGCGGCTGCGCGGCCTGACGCCCGGTTGATCGAGCCGGATTGCATCAATTGAGAAAAGGCGGCTCTCGGGCCGCCTTTATCATTTCCGCGTCAGTGTTCGCCGAACTGATCCGGCCAGTCACGTCGGGTGAAGACCTGTCCCTCACGACGCAACCGCCGCACCATTTCTAGATCGATGTCGAAGAACGACCAGCGACTTTCCTCGGTGAAAACGCTCTCGCTTTCGCCGATGACACCGCTTGGCGGCATGCCGTAGTCGGACGGGACATAGAGCGCCGACTTGCCGAAATTCTCGTCGACCGCCGGCGACCACGGCGCCCGGCCTGCGGTCGGCGAAACGAGTACGGCAATCTGGTTTTCCAGCGCCCGGGCCTGCGCGCCGATCCTGACCCGGTAATAGCCGGCCTCGGTATCCGTGCAGCTCGGGGCGAGGATGAGGTCGGCGTCGCGTTCGGCCAGCGTGCGGGCCAGCATCGGAAACTCGTTGTCGTAGCAGATGAGGATGCCGAGCCTGCCAAGCGGCGTATCGAACGCCGTCAGGCCATGGCCTGCGGAAATACCCCATTGCTCCTTCTCGAAGCGGGTCATCATGATCTTGTCCTGATGCCCGATCATGCCATCCGGGCCGAAGAGCCAGGCGCGGTTGCGATAATGGCCGTCTGGGTCCTTCACCGGCGCGGAGCCGGGGCAGAAGACGACGCCGAGATTGCGGGCAATCTCTTCCGACAGCTCCAGCCAGCGCGGCAGAAACTGCTGCAGCTCGGCAATCGAGGCATGGAGATCGGACCGGATGTCGGGCGCCAGCAGGCCGGTCATCACCATGGCCGCATATTCCGGCAGAAGCAGAAGCTCGGCGCCGGCGTCCTTCGCCTCCCGGCAATGGTCGATCAGGTTCTCGGCGAAGGCGTCGAAATCCGCAAACAGCATCATCGCATACTGGCTGGCGGCAAGCTTCATGAGGCGTAGGCTCCTATCCGTCAGATCGTCTTCATCCAGAAGGACATGGGTTTCGGGCTTTCCTGGGGCTCGTCCAGATCCTTCCAGCTGAAGGTGGTGGCGAGTTCCGGATGGTGGGTGTAGCCACGCTTTGCCCAGAAGGCGTTCAGCGGCTGGTAATCCTTTGGACGACGCGGGTGGTCTCCGGGACGTTCGACGGCGCAGAAGGCGCAGGCGTGAAAACGGCCGAGCCTCTTTGCATAGGCTTCGCGTTCGGCAAAGAAGCGGACGCCGATGCCGTGGCCGCGATAGCGGTCGAGCAGTACGGATTCGCCGAAATAGAAGATCGTCTCCGGATCGAGGCCTGCGGCGAGGAAGGGCCGTTTCACCTCGTCCGTCTCGTCTGCCATCGGCATCCCGGTCGAGGCGCCGATTACTTCATCGCCGTCGAAGGCGAGGACGAAGAGGCTTTCCGACGCCTGCGCATAGGTCGAAAGATACTTTGCCTCGTAGTTTTCCGATCCCTCGTAGAGATAGGGAAACGCGCGGAAGACGGTGATCCGCAGCCGCGCGAGATCGGTGATGTAGGGCGCGATCGCGTCGCCGTGGAAAGTCTCGATGCGGATGCCGTCTGTCTCGTTCATGGCGGCGATATTCCACGGACGCCAGGGCGCGATCAAGCCGTTTGCGGACGTTTTCGGTCTGGCGCAAACGATCCATAGGTTGCTAGTGGAAGATGGACCGGCGGATGATTCCGCCAGACAGAGAGACAGCACGAACCGGGGAAAAGAGATGACAGCTGCCGAAACCATCGCCGCCTATTACGATGCCTTCAACCGGCAGGACATGGAGCGCTTCCTGTCGCTGCTTGCCGACGACGTCGTCCACGACATCAATCAGGGCGAACGGCAGGTTGGCAAGCAGGCGTTCGCCGCGTTCATGGAGCACATGAACCGCTGCTACCGCGAAGAGCTCACCGACATGGTGATCATGGCGCATCCGGACGGCGGCCGGGCCGCCGCCGAGTTCATCGTCAACGGCACATATCTGGCAACAGACGAAGGCCTGCCGGAAGCGAACGGCCAGACCTACCGGTTGCCGGCCGGTGCCTTCTTCGAACTTGCGGACGGCAAGGTCACGCGGGTGACCAACTACTACAATCTGAACGACTGGATCGCCCAGGTCGGCGCCTGACGCGGTTCCTGTGGAAAGCCCGGGCAAGGGTTGACCTTGCTTCGGCCCGCGCCTTCAATCGCCGGACTTTGAGATGGATGGAAGCGAGCAGGACATGGCCGAGGCAGGGATCAAGCTGGAAGAAAGCTGGAAGGCGCGGCTGGCGGGCGAATTCGCCAGCCCGTACATGCAGTCGCTCAAATCCTTCCTGACGGAGGAGAAGGCGGCAGGAAAGCAGATCTTCCCCAGGGGCGCGGAGTATTTCCGTGCGCTCGACCTGACGCCGATCGACAATGTCCGCGTGGTCATCCTCGGCCAGGACCCCTATCACGGGCCGGGGCAGGCGCACGGTCTCTGCTTCAGCGTGCAGCCCGGCGTGCGCATCCCGCCGTCGCTCGTCAACATCTACAAGGAACTGAAGAGCGATCTCGGCATCGAGCCTGTCCGGCACGGCTTCCTCGAAAGCTGGGCGAAGCAGGGCGTACTTCTGCTCAACAGCGTTTTGACCGTCGAACAGGCCCGTGCGGCATCGCATCAGGGCAGGGGATGGGAGAAGTTCACCGATGCGGTCATCCGCATCGTCAATGACGAATGCGAGAACGTCGTCTTCATCCTCTGGGGCTCCTACGCGCAGAAGAAGGCGGCATTCGTCGATACGTCGCGCCATCTCGTGCTGAGATCGCCGCATCCGTCGCCGCTTTCGGCCCATAACGGCTTTTTCGGCTCAAGGCCGTTTTCCAGGGCGAACGCGTATCTCTCTTCGCATGGCCGCCAGCCGATCGACTGGCAGCTTCCGGCGGACGCAAACGCCGCCGCCTGACCGCGCCAATTCGTCTTCCGAAGGTCTGCGACCCGCCATCATCCGTCCACAAGTTTGCCATTGATGCCGGTTAGCCTCCTCAAATCGGGGTGAGGACGCATTGATTTGGAGTTTGACCCACAGGCCGCTCGGGTCGGCCTGCACGCGGAGGATGGCAGCATGCTGGATCAGATCAGAGGATTGCATCATGTAACGTCGCTGGCGAACGACGCGGCGGTGAACAACCGCTTCTTCACGCGCACGCTCGGACTTCGACGGATCAAGAAGACCGTCAATTTCGACAAGCCGGACATCTATCACCTCTATTATGGTGACGAGACAGGGACGCCCGGCAAGGTGATGACCTATTTTCCCGATCCGGCGCGCAAGCGATGCCGTCACGGATCGGGCGAGGGCGGCTTCACCCGGTTCTCGGTGCCGCGCGGCTCCATCGAGTTCTGGCGGCGGCGTCTGCTGGACGCCAATGTCGCGCTCCATCCCCATACGGACGCCTTCGGCGAGCGGCAGATCAACTTCATCGGCCCCGACGGCGAGGACCTGGCGTTGGTCGAGGCGCCGGTCGACGACCGCAGCGCCTGGCTGGCTGGCGGCGTTGCCGCCGACCGGGCCATCCACGGGTTCCATTCCGTCACCCTTCGGCTGGCCGATGGCGGCGCGATGTCGGAGCTCCTGCTTTTCATGGGGTACGATCCGGTCGAGCGGCACGGGAATATCGTCCGCTACGCTTTGGCAAACAGCAATGGCGCCTCGATCGTCGATATCGAAATGGTGCCCGATGCCGCCGAGGCGGAGCAGGGGGCGGGATCCGTCCACCACATCGCCTTTGCCGTGGATGACAGGGATGCGCAGGACGAGGTGCGCGCAGCGCTCGCCAATGCCGGCTTCAAGGTGACGCCGGTGTTCGACCGCGACTATTTCTCCGCCATCTATTTCCGCGCGCCGGGCGGCATCCTGTTCGAGGTCGCCACCAGCGAACCGGGCTTCGACAGGGACGAGGATCCGGCCGAGCTCGGCCGCAACCTCATGCTGCCGATTCAGCACCGCCACCTCAGGGCCGTGCTGGAGGCGAGCCTGCAGCCGATCGAGGACTGATCGGCGTCCTCACACCGGCTGCTTGCGTCGCCATTCGGCAATGGCGATGCCGGCCAGCACGAGGATGATCGCCACGATGTGGAAGACTTCGAGCCGCTCGCCGAGGATGGCGATCGACAGGATGGTGGCGAAGGCCGGGATCATGTTGATGAACAGGCCGGCGCGGTTCGGACCGATGCCCTCGACGCCCTTGATGAACAGGATCTGCGAGACCAGCGACGGAAAGATACCGGCAAAGACGGCGATGCCCCAGCCGCGCGTGTCGGGCCATTGCACGCCGATGCGCGATACTTCCCACGCAGCGACGGGAATGCTGGCGAGCAGCGCGCCGACGGCGGTCGCCGCCATCAGGCTCTTCCAGTGCACCTGTGGCTTCCAGCGCAGCGCGACCGTGTAGCCAGCGTAGATGATGACGCAGACCAGCATCAGCGTGTCGCCGAAGTTGACGGTGAGGTTGACGAGCCGCATCAGGTCGCCATGCGATGCCGTGACGGCGACGCCGACGAGGGTCAGCGCAAAGCCGATGATCTGGGCGGTGGCGACACGGGTGCGGAACAGGATGTAGTTCAGCACGAAGATCAGCATCGGAATGCCGGCCTGCTCGATCGCGGCATTGACCGCGCTCGTATATTGCAACGCCGAGTAGAGAAAGAAGTTGAAGCCGGTGAAGCCGATCGCGCCGTAGCCGAGCAGCAGCAGGCGATGCTGGCGGAGAACGGGCCAGTCGCGCTTGATCTGCGGCACGGAGATCGCGAAGATCAGTGCGACGGCAAGCACCCAGCGCGACAGCGTCAGCATCGACGGCGTGATATGGCCGACGGCGAACTTGCCGGCAACCGTGTTGCCGCCCCAGCTGAGCGTCGCGATGATCAGCGCCAGATAGGCCTTCTGTACCGCGCTCATGCCCTTGTCTTCCGGCAATTGGCGGCGAAACGGGACTGGCGACCCCCTGTCCGGCAGGAACGTGTTGTCACGATGTCCTCTCCCTGAAAACGGCGGCTTCTGTGGAGGCGGAGCCTCATGGCGGGATGATCGGCCGCTGGTTTTTGCTCTAGCCCGGCTCCCGCTTGCTTGTCACGTGAAAAAGCCGGCTGAAGTGTCATATCGGAGTCGCAATATGGGAAACAACTCATTATACATGCGCGGGTTTGTAAAGATTGGCGTCGCAGTGGAATGCAAGCGCCGCCGCAGCTAGGGACATTGAAATGGCGAACGTCGTTGTTGTTGGATCGCAGTGGGGTGACGAAGGAAAGGGCAAGATTGTCGACTGGCTCTCCGAGCGCGCCGATATCGTCGTGCGCTTCCAGGGCGGCCACAATGCGGGCCATACACTCGTTATCGACGGCGTTTCCTACAAGCTGTCGCTGCTGCCGTCGGGCGTCGTGCGCGAAGGCAAGCTCGCCGTCATAGGCAACGGCGTCGTGGTCGATCCGCACGCACTGATCGCCGAAATCGACCGGCTGGAGAAGCAGGGCGTCAAGATTTCGCCGGAAAATCTCCGTATCGCTGACAATGCGACGCTGATTCTGTCGCTGCACCGCGAGCTGGACGGACTTCGCGAAGATGCGGCCTCGAACAGCGGCACGAAAATTGGAACGACGCGCCGGGGCATCGGCCCTGCATACGAGGACAAGGTCGGCCGCCGCGCAATCCGCGTGATGGACCTGGCCGACAAGGACAGTCTGGCACTGAAGGTGGATCGAATTCTGACGCATCACAATGCGCTGCGTCGCGGTTTCGGCGAGCCGGAAATCGCGCATGCGACGATCATGGAAGAGCTGACCTCGGTCGCCGACCGCATCCTGCCATACCGCGAAACCGTTTGGCTGCTGCTCGACAAGGCGCGCCGTCGCGGTTCGCGTATCCTGTTCGAGGGCGCGCAGGGCACGCTCCTGGATATCGACCACGGCACCTATCCGTTCGTCACCTCGTCGAACACGGTTGCCGGTCAGGCCGCCGCCGGTTCGGGCATGGGACCGGGTGCCGTCGGCTATATCCTCGGCATCACCAAGGCCTACACGACGCGCGTCGGCGAAGGGCCGTTCCCGACCGAACTCACCGATGAAGTCGGCCAGTTCCTCGGCGAGCGCGGCCGCGAGTTCGGCACGGTGACGGGCCGCAAGCGCCGTTGCGGCTGGTTCGACGCGGCGCTGGTGCGCCAGTCGGTCGCCACCAACGGCATTCACGGGATCGCGCTGACGAAGCTCGACGTGCTCGACGGTCTCGACGAGATCAAGATCTGCGTCGGCTACATGCTGGACGGCGAGCAGATCGACCATCTGCCGGCGAGCCAGGGTGCGCAGCAGCGGGTCGAGCCGATCTACGTCACGCTGGAAGGCTGGAAGGAATCGACCGTCGGCGCGCGCAAATGGGCCGATCTGCCGGCCCAGGCGATCAAATACGTCCGCCAGGTGGAAGAGCTCATCGGTGCGCCGGTGGCATTGCTCTCGACCAGCCCCGAGCGTGACGACACGATACTTGTGACGGACCCCTTTGAAGACTAATCTCTAACGGGGACTGTGTTTTAGCCGGGATTCCGGCGCGAATGAGAAGGTGCTGATGTCGGATTTTGTTGAGGTCATTCGGCGTGCTGTCGACGGGTTGAAGGAGAATACGCCGGAACGACGGGCCAAAGTGTATGAAAAGGCCCGGACGGCGGTTGTCCGTCAGCTCGAGAACATGAAGCCGGCGCCTCCGCCCGCAATGCTGGAGCGGCAGATCGAAAAGCTCGATCAGGCGATCCAGGCGGTCGAGCTGGAACATACCGAGGCGTTGCCGGAGCCGGAGCCCGAACCCATCGTGGCGCCGCCGCCGGTTCAGACGCGTGCCGCGCCGTCATCCGACGGCTCGCGGGAAGCGTTCGCACGGCAGGCAAGCGAGGCAAAGGCTGCGCTTTCGAAGCGCGACCCGGAGCCGCGCATGCCGCCTGCCGAACCCGCCTATGACGAGCAGGTCGCCGCCACACCCAAGCGGACCGACTACAATCTCGATCAGGCCCACAACAATCTCGAAGACATCATCAACGACCTGACGGGACGCAAGGCGCCGCAGAGCGCGCCTCCGGCCGCGAAGGCTCCGGCGCCGCCGGCACCGGCGGCAAATGCCGGACCGCGGATGCCGAAGGCGTCCGACGAGCTCGACCTCGATTTCCAGGACGAACCGGCGCACAAGCCGGCACCGACGGGCAGGTATGCTGCCGGGTCGGCGGAGGACATCTTTGGCGAGGAGGATTATTACTCCGACGAGCTGGATGTTGGACCGGCAACCCAGCGCCGTGGTGGAACAGCCGCCCCGGCGCAATCCCACAGCTATTCGAACGGCCAGTACAACGGCAGCTACAACGGCGATTTCGACAGTGAAGTCGATGAGGCCGACGAGCCCGCATCCATCGATCGCATGGCGTCCCGCCGCAAGAGCAGGGCGTCGGCATCTGAGGAGGCTTCGAGCGGCAATCTCCGCAAGATCATCATTGCCGCCGTCTGTATCGTCGTTCTGGCGGGTGCAGGCGTCGCCGCCTGGATGTCGATGAGCGGGGAGAGCGGCACGAAGACCGCGGAGGCCGTCAACACGAGCGCACCGGCCGAGACGACGCCGGCCGCGACGGAAGAACAGAAGCCGGCTGCGGAAGCCACTCCGGCGGCCGAGGAAGCCAAGCCGGCCGCGACGGCTCCGGCAAGCGATGCTCAGGATGCAGGACCGCAGAAGTTTACCCAGCGCCTGATGGCCGACGGCAGCGAGGTCAATTCCGGCCCCGCCAGCGCAGACGGCAGCGATGGTGGCGCGGAGGGGCGCTCGGTCTCCGAGCAGTCTCCCGGCGCACAGGCAAACGCCGATACCGGCTCCAGTGCGACGCCTGCGGCGACGACCAGTGGCGCGCAGAAGATGCTGCTCTACGAGGAAAAGCTCGGCCAGAGTGCACCGACCGCGATCGCCGGCACCGTGACCTGGACGCTGCAGCAGGAAGCGAGCGATGATGGACGTCCCGAACCGACGATCCAGGGCCAGCTGTCCGTTCCGGACAAGGGGCTGTCCGCCTTGCTGACCATCAAGAAGAACGACGACGCCTCGCTGCCGGCAAGCCATCTCATCGAGCTGGTCTTTTCGCTGCCGGACAATTTCGAAGGCGGCGGCATCGACTCGGTGCAGCGCATCGCCATGAAGAAGTCGGAGCAGGATCGCGGTAATGCGCTCGTCGCCGTGCCGGCCAAGATCACCGACGACTTCCACATGATCGCGCTCAACGATTTCGACGAGGCGAAGAAGGCGAACCTGGAGCTGCTGCGCACGCGTGACTGGATCGATATTCCGATCACCTACCGCAACGGCCGCCGCGCGCTGTTGACGCTCGAGAAGGGCCCGACCGGCAAGCAGGTGTTCGACGAGGCGCTCAACAAGTGGGCGGCGATGGGCAACAGCGGCAACTGACGCCTTACGCGAGATGCAAAACAAAACCGCCCGGCATGATGCACGCCGGGCGGTTTTTTATATTTGCAATTTCGCAGCGCTCAGAGGCTGGCGTCGGCGTCCACGACGCGAACGGCCTTGGCGCGTTCGCGGGCTTCCTTCTGGACCGCGTCCTGCACCTTCTCGAAGGCTCTGACCTCGATCTGGCGGACGCGTTCGCGGCTGATGTCGAATTCGGCCGACAGCTCTTCCAGCGTCACCGGATCTTCCGACAGGCGGCGGGCCTGGAAGATGCGCTTTTCGCGATCGTTCAGCGACTTCATCGCGTTGACCAGCATGGAGCGGCGGGTTTCCAGCTCGTCCTGCTCGATCAGCACCTGTTCCTGGCTTTCGTGGTCGTCGACCAGCCAATCCTGCCACTGGCCGGATTCGCCTTCCGTCGCCCGGATCGGTGCGTTCAGCGATGCATCGCCGGAGAGCCTCCGGTTCATCGAGACGACTTCTTCCTCGGAGACGTTCAGCTTGGTGGCGATTTCGCTGACCTGATCGGGCTTCAGATCGCCGTCCTCGATGGCCTGCAGCTTGCCCTTCAGGCGGCGCAGGTTGAAGAACAGGCGCTTCTGGTTGGCGGTGGTGCCCATCTTCACGAGCGACCACGAGCGCAGGATATATTCCTGGATCGAGGCCTTGATCCACCACATGGCGTAGGTCGCCAGGCGGAAGCCGCGTTCCGGGTCGAATTTCTTCACGGCCTGCATGAGGCCGACATTGCCTTCGGAAACGACCTCGCCAATCGGCAGGCCGTAGCCGCGATAGCCCATGGCAATCTTGGCAACGAGACGCAGGTGGCTCGTGACAAGTTCATGGGCGGCGTTGCGGTCGCCATGCTCCTGATACCGTTTGGCAAGCATGTATTCCTGCTGCGGTTCCAGCATGGGAAATTTGCGGATTTCGTCCAGATACCGGCTGAGGCCGGCTTCGCCCGAGGCGATGACTGGCAATGATGCGCGGGCCATAAGCACCCCTCCTTCTTTCTCGATGACCCCTCGCGCCGCGGCGGCGGCGCTTTTGAGCAGGCCAAAAACGCGTGTGTTCCTATCGAACCCCACACTGATAGATATCACAGATAAGTACGGCAAAACCGTGTTTCAAGCGGTTTTCGCCTTCACGCTTTGGTGAATTTCAGACGGCTCTCAGAACCTCTGCCAGCTCGGCCATGTCGGGGGGCAGGGGGGCTTCGAAATGCATGACTTCGCCGGTCGAGGGATGCTCGAACTGCAGCATGAAGGCGTGTAGCGCCTGACGCGGGAAACGGTTGACGACGGCCTTGGCCTCGTCCGGCAGCAGGTTCGCCTTGGTGCGGTAGCCGCCGCCATATTGTGCGTCGCCGATCAGCGGATGGCCGATATGGGCCATGTGGACACGGATCTGGTGGGTGCGGCCGGTTTCCAGGTGGCATTCGACAAGCGAGGCGAGCGAGGTGGCGTCCGGCCGCTCCTGAAAGCGCTCCAGCACCTCGAAATGGGTGACGGCGTGGTCTGCGTCGACGGCGCCCTCGCGCTTGACAGCGCGCTTGGTACGGTCCGAAATCGATCGGCCGAGCGGCAGGTCGATCGTTCCGCGCATCTGCGGTGGACGACCCCAGACGATCGCCTTGTAGGCACGGGCAAGCTCTGTCGTCTGCCCATGGTCGGCGAACTGCGCCGACAACGAGCGGTGCGCGAGGTCGTTCTTGGCGACGATCATGACGCCGGTCGTATCCTTGTCCAGCCGGTGGACGATGCCAGGGCGCTTCACGCCACCGATGCCCGACAGGCTGTCGCCGCAGTGATGGATGAGGGCGTTGACCAGCGTTCCCGTCCAGTTGCCGGCGCCCGGATGGACGACGAGGCCGGCGGGCTTGTTGATGACGATGACATCATCGTCCTCGTAGAGAATGTCGAGCGGGATGTCCTCGCCCTGGGGTTCCGGGTCTTCCGGCTCCGGCAGGGTGATCTCCACGACGTCGCCGGGACGGATCTTGCGGTGCGCACCGTCGACGACGCTGCCATTGACGGTGAGGTTGCCGCCCTCGATCAGGCTCTTGATGCGGCTTCGCGAGAATTCCCCCTCCAGGCCGGCCGCAAGCCAGGTGTCCAGCCGCCCGGATGCCGTTTCATCCGCCGTGAGGACTTTCTTATTGTCGTGACCTTGTTTAAAGGGGGCTTTCATTTCCAGTTCCCGTGTGAAAGGCGAATTACATGGCTCATATCGAGCAAGACGAAGACGAAAAGCCGCTCGATCCGGCGATGGAAAACGTCCGCCGCAAGATGGTCCGCCTTCAGCTCGTATCGGCCGGCATCATGGGCGTGATGCTTATGGCGGTATTGGCGGCCGTTGTCTACAAGGTCACGCAGACGCCGGGCAAGCCGGCGACCGTCTCCGGCCCGCTTTCCGTGCCGTCCGACCAGCCGCTGACCGCAAGCGTCGCCCTGCCGGAGGGCTTCACGGTCGATGACACGTCGCTTTCGGACGGCCAGGTGCTGTTCTTCGGCCGTATGGCCGATGGCGCGCGCAAGGCCTTCGTGTTCGACATTGCCACCGGTCGCATCATTGCCGACATCAACGTCGGCAGCCGCTGATCCCATGTCCATCGATCGTTCCGTCATCGTCGTCGATGATCCGCAGGATCCTCGGATCGCCTATTTCCGCGACATCCGCGAAAAGGACATGACACACCGCGAGGGCCGGTTCATTGCCGAAGGTACCGTGGTGCTGCGGATGCTGGCCGAGGCGCACCGCCGCGGCGAGGGCATTGTCTGCGAGGCGGTGCTGGTGCTCAGGAACAGGCTCAACGGCATCGAGGACATTCTCGAAACCTTCCCGACGGATGTTCCGGTCTATGTCGCTGAGCAGGCGGTGATCGATGCAATTGCCGGCTTTCACCTGCATCGCGGCATCCTGGCGCTGGGACGGCGGCAGAATGCGCCCGACTTCGAGGCGCAGCTTTCGGTTCTGCCGGAAAATGCGCTGGTGGTCGTCGCCTGCGGCATTTCCAACCACGACAATATCGGCTCAATCTTCAGGAATGCGGCCGCCTTTGGCGTCGATGCCGTCCTCCTGGACCAGACCAGCTGCGATCCGCTCTATCGCAAGGCGCTGCGGGTCTCCGTCGGGGCGGTGCTGTCGGTGCCATACGTGCGCGGCGGCTTGGATACCGACCTCGTCGCGCGCCTTGCAGAGGCCGGCTTCGACGTATTCTGCCTGTCGCCCTCCGGTCAGCGGCGTATCACCGATGTGGCGCCACAGGGACGCACTGCCCTTGTGCTCGGCACCGAGGGGGAGGGGCTTTCGCCCGAGATCCTGTCACGCTTCACTGTGGTCAGCATCGCCCAGGCGCCGGGCCTCGACAGCCTGAACGTCGCGACGGCGGCCGGCATCGCGCTCCACGAAATCGCCTCGGCGGCCGGGCGACTGAGCTAAACGCCTATATTTACGGGAAGCAGGGGTGGCTTATTCGGCGGCTTCGCCGGAGAGCATCTTGCGGGCGCGCTCGGCCAGGCTGCCGGGCACGGGATCACCGTCATCGAATGAAATGTCGGAGAGCAGGCTGCGGATCGGCGAGGCGGCGCCTTCCTCGCTGGCGGTCAGCGCCACCACCTTGGCCGCCATCGTGGCGATCTCCGTGCGCAGGGCGTCGTCCTTGTCGGCGGAACCTGCCTTCATCAGTCGCTCGGAGAGCGCCGTGTTCTGGTGATAGAGTTCCTCGCGCAACCGGCTCATTTCGTCTGGCGACAGCATTTTCACGGCAGACTGTTCTCCTGCATGGGGCGATCCGTTGGCATTCGGCGCGGCATTGCCTCCCGGCGTCTGCATTCCGGTGGCGGCATTGCCGTTTCTCGCGTCAGCATTGGCGGCCTTCAGCCGCTCCGTCAACTGGCGGATGTCCTGTATGCGCTGTCTGAGTGCCGTCTGCGAATCGGCATTCTTCGCCGCTTCCTCTTCCAGCCGGTTCTCCAGCTTCGCCACCTTGCTTTCCTGGCGGCTGGCCTGGAACTCGGCTTCCTTGGCGCGGTGCGTCATTTCCTTCAGTTCATGACGCAGCGCCTCGCGTTCCTCGCGGATGGTTGACAGGCGGTATTTCAGGTTCTCGATTTCGGTATCGCGGCTGGCGATCTCGATTTTCAGCGTGTCGAGGTTGGAGGCAACCAGATCCACGCGCTTCTGTAGCGTCTCGGCGCTGAAGCCCTTGGCGGCCATCGCCCGCTCCGCTTCATTGAGGTGCTGCTTGAGACGCATCACGTAGCCGTCCTCGTCGCGGATCTTCGAGCGCAGGTCGGCGGCCTCGACGCTCATCTCCTCGACCTGCATCTTCAGTTCGCGGTTTTCCGACAGCAGCTTGCGTGCCTCTTCCGACAGGCTGTTGTTGCGCACTTCGAGATGGGTCGCCTTCTCGCGCTGTTTCGTCAGCTCGATGCTGGCCTTCGCGTTCTCGGCGGCATAGGTGGCGCGCGCCATGTCGCGCTGCGCGGATATCTCCTGGGGGGAAAGCGGCATGGTCGCCTGAAGGCGCCTTTCGGTGTAACGGACGATACGGCGGTGGATTGCGGGAGCCAGCAGAAGGAACGCCAATGCGGCGCTCAAGAAGCCCAATCCAAACAAGAGAGCAAATTCGATCACGGTCGGCCGTTTCGTCTGTTCCGTTGCGGTACTTAAAGCACCTTATACTGACAGCGGCAAGTTGTTGACCGCCGGCGGAAATAGAAAGGCGGCCCGCAGGCCGCCTGAATTCTCTGTCGTGGTTAACGCGGGAACCGGATCAGAAGGGGTTCCAGGTCGGCTGGCGGGTCAGCTTCAGGTAGCCGACATTGATGCCCAGCCGCGCGCCGATGCCGGTGCGGATCGGGACCAGCAGCACGTCGCGGTTTCTCAGAACCGTCATGCCGACGCCGGCGACGACGTAGGCCGAGCCGTTGACGCCGCCGAAACGGTTATAGAGGTCGTCGACATTCGGCAGATCATAGACCAGCATCATCGTGCGGTCGCCATTGCCGCCATAGTCGAGGCCGAGGGACGGGCCCTGCCAGAAGACGGTGTGTTCGCCGACATTCTTGGTATAAAGCGCACCTTCGCCGTAGGTCAGGCCGGCAATCAGTGCTCCGGAGCCTTCCTGGCCGAGAATATAGCCATTCGGCAGGCCGTATTTGGAAAACGCCGTCTCGATCACCTTGGCGAGGCCGCCGCTCGTTTCGCCGAAGAAGGAATGACCGGCATCGACGATTTCCTGCATCGAATATTCGGAGTTCGTGGCGGCGTAAGTAGAACTGGAAGGCACGGTCAGGCTCATGAAAGCCAAAAGGGCGGTGACGAGCCGCAAGTGTGCCCAGGTGCGCAATTTTTTCAGAAACATGGCTTCACCCGTTCATCGGTAATTCGGATGTAAGCATTTTCCACCTTTCCCCTTAACAATCGGTTTACCAAATATGGTGTCATTATGGCACCGTCGATTTGCCTTTATTACTTGCGTCTCGGGCGGACTATTTGGGCCGCCGATGTGATATCGGTGAAGCTGATACGGGAAAATGACGCATTGTCGCGAGACAAGCGCCACGCCATTTTCCTGTGCCAGGGACACGGCAACCCATTGACGCGCGCCCGGCGGCAGGCAACACCGCGCCACGCGCGCCGCGACCATTCATCAGGAGACTTTCGACCATGAGCAATCCGAACCTCACCCTTTCCGGCCCGGACCTGGCCGCTCTCCTGTGCAGCCGCGTCTGCCATGACGTGATCTCGCCGGTGGGTGCGATCAACAACGGTCTCGAGCTTCTCGACGAGGGTGGCACCGACGAGGATGCGCTCGATCTCATCCGTACCAGCGCGCTGAACGCCTCGGTGCGTCTGAAGTTCGCGCGGCTCGCCTTCGGTGCGTCCGGATCCGTCGGCGCCTCGATTGACACCGGTGAGGCGGAAAAGGCCGCGAAGGATTTCGCTCAGGCGGAAAAGAAGGTCGAAGTCAGCTGGAACGGTCCGCGCGCCATCGTTGCCAAGAACCGCGTCAAGCTGCTCCTCAACCTGTTCCTGGTCAGCTACGCATCGATCCCGCGCGGCGGTTCGATCGACGTGACGCTTGAGAATCCGGAATTCGACGCCAAGTTCTCGCTCGTCTCCAAAGGCCGGATGATGCGCGTTCCGGCGAAAATGGTCGAACTGCTGAACGGCACGCTGTCGGAAGCCGTCGATGCACATGCGGTGCAGCCCTACTACACGGTGCTGCTCGCCGAGGAAGCCGGCATGAAGATCGAGTACCAGGTCACCGAGGACTCGATCATCTTCACCGCAGAAGTTGTGCCGGCGGCGTAACCATTCCTTAGCGCACTGGTTCTATATTTTGTTGGGAGCGTTACAGGTCCGCGCCAGGCGGGCACGTGGCGCTCCCATTTGCTTGAGCCAGCCCGTGCCGTTCTGAGGCCCGGAATGGTGGACCTGGGACCGCAAGGAGATCGCCATGGCCATGCCGAGACTGATGATCGTCGATGGATCGGACATCGTCCGCAAGGTCGGCAAGCGCATCCTGTCCGAAATCGGCTATCTGGTCATGGAAGCATCGAGCGCCCGCGAGGCGATCGTACGCTGCGAAGCGGACCTTCCGAAGATTCTCGTCGTCGATGCCGCCATGGAAGGCGCTCTCGACCTGATCGCCAATGTCCGCGCTCTGCCCAACGGGCCGGACGTGCGCATCTACTACTGCGTCATCGAGGCCGATCTGAAGACGATGATGCCCGGCAAGCGCGCCGGTGCCGACGATTTCCTGATGAAGCCGTTCGACCGGCGCATCCTGACCGAGAAGTTCGGCCACCTCATCGTCGCGGCCTGACCATCTGGACACCGAAATTCGAGGCAATGCGCCCGGCTCCTCCGGGAGGCGAGGCTCCATGTCGCTCGTCTTTACCCGTTCTTCCCGATTGCGGACATGGAAAAGCCGCCGGAACGTTTCCGTCCTGGCGGCTGATCGCGGATAAGGGGGCTCTGGCTTGGCCTTGGATCAGGCGGTTTCCATGTACTCGCTGCCGTCGGGCTCGCGCAGCACGTAGCCGCGACCCCATACGGTCTCGATGTAGTTGGCGCCACCGGCCGCATTGGCGAGCTTCTTGCGCAGCTTGCAGATGAAGACGTCGATGATCTTCAGTTCCGGTTCGTCCATGCCGCCATAGAGGTGGTTGAGGAACATTTCCTTGGTGAGCGTGGTACCCTTGCGGAGCGAAAGCAGCTCCAGCATCTGGTATTCCTTGCCGGTCAGGTGAACGCGCTGGCCACCGACTTCGACAGTCTTGGCATCCAGGTTGACGACTAGGTCGCCGGTGGTGATCACCGACTGGGCGTGTCCCTTCGAGCGACGAACGATCGCATGAATGCGGGCCACCAGCTCGTCCTTGTGGAACGGCTTGGTCATGTAATCGTCGGCGCCGAAGCCGAGGCCCCGGACCTTGTCTTCAATGCCGGCCATGCCGGAGAGAATCAGGATTGGTGTCTTAACCTTGGACAAGCGAAGCGTCCGAAGCACTTCGTAGCCCGACATGTCGGGAAGGTTAAGGTCGAGCAGGATGATGTCATAATCATACAGCTTGCCGAGATCGACGCCTTCTTCACCGAGATCGGTGGTGTAGACGTTGAAATTTTCCGATTTGAGCATCAGTTCGATGCTCTGTGCTGTCGCACTATCGTCTTCGATGAGTAGAACCCGCATATTTATCCCCTTTTCCGCCGCTAAAAGGTTTGACAGCCCCTAGAAGCGCCCGGTCCAGTCGTTGCCTGTTAGGAAAGCTGCCACGTAATGGTTAACAAATTCTAATTCCTTCTGGCAAGGAGTATCGAATTTATTAAATATTTTTAGCAGGCTCCTGTTTTTCCGCGTGAATCTGACATCGCCATTTGTGAATCAGTACGTGAAGAAATCCCGCTAACTGATTCTTTCGACTCATCATTGTCGAGACCTAAAAATCGGCCCTGGCATTTACTGACCCTTAAATGATCACCCCTATGATTAACCATGCCCGTAAACGAAAGGTTACCAGCGGTAGGTTTTTGTTAACGCCGTCGATTTTTTTTCGTTAACCGATTCGTTTCGATTGGGTCGGTAGGGTGTTTTTGTGAATGAGCCGGGGTCTCGGTATCCACGGGAGTATTGCGTATGAAGTCACGTGAGAGCCTTACACGCCTGAAGGAATTTCAGGTCAAGGAAAAGCGCCGTCAGTTGCAGCAGTTGCAGATGATGATGGCCGAGTTCGAGCGGATGGCCGACGAACTTGAAAACCAGATTGCCTTCGAAGAGAAGAAGTCCGGCATCAGCGATCCGTCGCATTTTGCCTATCCAACCTTCGCCAAGGCGGCGCGGCAGCGCGCCGACAATCTTCAGGGATCCATCAAGGAACTGAAGATCCAGCAGGATGCGGCCGAACTGGCGCTGGAAGAGGTCGAGGCGGAATACGCCAAGGCCGCGGCGCTTGAGGAGCGGGACAGCTCGCAGCGCCTGCGCGCCTGACGCGACCGGCCGTCTAGCCTATTTGCTCCCGGGACCGTTTTTAAACGGGCGTCCGCCGGCTTCTGCCGGCCGGCGCCCGCGCGTCGTTCCACATAGCAGATATCCGGCCCGCATATTGCGGAGGGCGCAAGGCGTCGCTACATCGGTGGTTGCGCCTTTCTGTCGGGGAGGCGGGAGACCCAAGGGGCGGAGCGGCATAACATTGAAATTTCTGAGATCACTCTGCCTTTTCGCCGCGCCCTTCATGCTGGCGCTCGGCCTAGTGCTGCCGCTCATCGAACTCAACAAGCTGCACTTCTTTTCCGAAACGCCGTCGCTGATCGGTCTGCTGCTCGAACTCTGGGGGAACGGCGACGCGTTGCTGGCCGTCATCGTCGGCCTGTTTTCCGTCGTCTTCCCGATCGTCAAGCTGATCGTGCTGACGGCGGAATTCGTGGACGGCAAGCCGCGGGAGGGCAAGGGGCTTCTGGTCGCGATCTTTCCCTATCTCGCCAAGTGGTCGATGATGGACGTGATGCTCGTGTCAATCGTCATCTTCGCGGCCAAGACGTCGGGTTTCGCGACGGCCTTCACCCAGCCGGGACTGTGGTTCTATGCGGGATCGGCGATCCTGTCGGGTATCCTGCCGCAGATCGCGCCAAAGCCGGGCGCGTGAGAAGCAAGGCCCGGATTTAAAATACCGACAAGAATTGGGGAAGAGAAGCAAAGGGTGTGAAAGGGGCTGATGCCCCTTCCATCAATGGCGGTACTGCTGGATGCGAGTGGTTCTCAGACCAGCAAGGCCATGGCTGTTGATGGAAGACTGCCAGGACAAAAATTCTTCAACTGTAAGGGTATAGCGCTCGCAGGCTTCTTCCAGACTGAGGAGGCCACCGCGAACGGCGGCGACGACTTCGGCCTTTCGGCGGATGACCCAGCGACGGGTATTGGCGGGTGGCAAATCAGCAATAGTAAGCGGGCTGCCATCAGGACCGATGACATATTTTACACGTGGACGCATTAACTCGGTCATTGGACTCTCTACTAAACACAAGACCATATGGGGCAACACTAGCCCGCCACATTTAAAATTTGCCTAAAGGCCAAGTAAGAATTTGATAAGAATTGAAAATACCTTGGCCCGATTTGCGCCATAATCGGCCTGAATCAGCCGTTTGGCGGGGCAATCGGGTGCTTTTGGACAGTCCGCAGAAAGAATCTTTTTCTCAAACATTTTCGTCGGATGTTCACAGCATCACCAATATCGCCTCGGTTTTCGTCACATCGAACTCATATGTCGCCGTGCCGTAATGCTTCAGGCTGAGCGTATCGCCGGCGGAAAGATAGGTGACGGCGCCGGCAAACTGGCTGTAGCCGTCCGCAACTGTTGCGAAATCGTTAACGGCCACAAGGCCGGTCGAGCCGTTGGCCGTCAGTACGGCCATGTGGCCGGACGTCGAGACGATGCGGGTGGAGAGGCCGACGAGATAAAAGCCCGATGCCGGGATAACGAGCGTCTTGCCGTAACCGCTGGCAAGCGAGGCTCCGAGCGAGACGCCGCCTTGGGCGATGTGCAGCGTGTCGAAGCCGGTCTCCTCGCCATCGGCAGGCGTTGCCGTCAGCGGCGAGAGCGCAGCGCGGGCAAGCGGCCGGTTCGGCAGCCGGACGATGCCGCCGGGCGCGATCGAAAAGCCCGTCGCCCAGTTCGCCCCGTCGGGGCTCACCTTGACGGAGAATTCGTCGTTGCCGGCCAGTCCCATCTCGGCACGGCCCGACCATCCGGTCTGGAAGAGGAGGGAGGCCGTGTCCCCGCTCGCCGCCTTGTTGACCTTGATCTGGTGTCCGTTGCCGGCATTGTTGAAGAGGCTCGCCGGAGAGGAGACCGCCAGGCGATTGCTGGCGTCCGCCGTGGCGTTGACGCCGAGCTTCGAGAAGTTCGTCTCATCCGGCAAGGGCAGTTCGACCCAATCCGTGCCGGTGCAGTAGCGTTGCCGGCCATCAGCCTTGAACCAGGCGCGCCAACCTTCGAGCGGTTCGATGAAGATCCAGGCGCCGTCCTGCCTGAAGGCGAGGCGGTCCGCTTTGCCTGTCCATACGCCCGTCGGACTGTCGCCGACCCGATAACATTCCCCTTCCTCCGGCGCCTCGGGTTCTTCGTCCAGCGTGTTCTCGATCGTCAACTGCACGACCGCGTCGATCAGCTGCAGCGCCTCGTTATGTGTCACATGCTTCTGTGCCTGCGAGGGCAGGATATAGGGCATCTTCAGATTGGCGGTGATCTCGGACATGGGCATCGTCTCCGGCAAAACAACAACTGCCGGAGAGTATGGATGTGATGCCGAGGGGGTGGAGAAGGCTGCCGCACTGCTGTTGAAATCAAAACGGAAACCGGGCAGTGCCTACCCGTATTTCCCCGCCCGCGCTCACATTTCCAACAACACCTGCGCTGCCTTGACGGCTGCGGAGGCGCGGTTTTCGACGCCGAGCTTGATGTAGATCTGTTCGAGGTGCTTGTTGACCGTGCGGGCGCTCAATCCCAGGATTTCGCCGATATCGCGGTTGGATTTGCCCTTCGCGATCCATTGCAGGACTTCCGATTCCCGGTTCGTCAGAGGAAAGTGCTGGCGCAGTATCTCGTCGTCGCTGCTTTCGTTCGCGGCCGTCAGCCGGAAGAGATATTCGTCGCCGCCGATCGCGCCGAGGAAGGTCAGCTGCAGCGCGGCACGGCCGTTGTGCGAGATCGTCAGCGCGCTGTCGCCGCCATCTGCCTTCTCGCGCGCCTTGAGCCAGCGGCCGACGTTCTCGGTGATGATCTCCAGCCCGTCGTCGCTGCCGGTTGCGGCATTGACGAGGCGGGTTGCCTGCGGTGTCGACCAGTGGATCTTGCCGTCGTTCTTGACCGCCAGCAGGTGACGGCCGGCGGCATCGAGCGCCACGCGGGCGCTTTGCGCGGAGCGGGCGTTGGAGAGATGCACGCGGATGCGGGCGCGCAGTTCGTCGATGTTGATCGGTTTCGTCAGATAGTCGACGCCGCCCGATTCGAGCGCGTGGACGATGTGCTCGGTTTCCGACAGGCCGGTCATGAAGATGACGGGGATCTGCGCGGCCGCCGGATTGGCCTTCAGCCGCCGGCAGGTCTCGAAACCGTCCATGGAGGGCATCACGGCATCGAGCAGCACGAGATCCGGGGTGATGCGGTCGACGATGTTGAGTGCTGCGGCGCCGGATGTGGCGATCAGCACGGAGAAGCCTGACTGCTCAAGCGCATCCGTCAGGAAGCCCAGCGCGTCCGGGGAATCGTCGACCAGGAGGACAATGTCTCTCGGGAGCCCGCTGCTAACCACTGGCCTTGATGCCTTTCTCTTCGAACTGGCTGAGGAAATCCATGTAGCCGGTCATGTCGAATGCCTGCACATAGGCGCGCAGGGCCTCGACGAAGGGCCGGTGGGTTTCATGCTTCTCCATCTCGGCCAGTTTCGCCTCGATGCCGCGAACATAGCCAATTTCGCCGAGCTGCCGCAATTCCCGCACATGGGAAATGCCGGGATTGGCGATCGCCGAATGCCGGTCGGTCTTTTCCTCGACACGCTCCTCCTCGTAGATCCAGTCGAGACCGAGATAGGCGGCCAGCTTGTCGATCATCTGGCGGATGTTGACCGGCTTTGCCAGCGTGTCGTTGTGGGCGTCGGTGCCGCCCTCCAGATAGGAGCCGTCGCCGATATTGGCGGACACCATCAGCATCGGCGCGGTCTGGCCGGCGTCGCGCAGCCTTGTTGCCAGCGTCCAGCCGGTCATGCCGGGCATCAGGATGTCGATCATGAACAGATCGGGCTTCAGCTCCGAGACGAGCTGCAGGCATTCCTCGCCGCTTTCGGCCGTCAGCACGACGAAGTCCATCGGTTCGAGGACCTCGCGCATCAGGCTGCGGTGATCCTCGTTGTCGTCGACGATGACGATGGTGCGGCGCGGGCCGGTGTAGGAAATGATGCGCTTTTCCGCTGCCGGCGCGGTGCTCGGCCTGTCGATGGCGGCGAGCATCAGGCGCACCTTGAACGTCGAGCCTTCGTCCTTGACGCTGGAGACCGAAATCTCGCCGCCGAGCGTATTGGTGAGCAACTGCGTGATCGTCAGGCCCAGGCCCAGGCCGGGGCGGGGCTGCACGGTCTCCGCCTCGCCGCGTTGGAAGGGCTCGTAGATGTGGGCGATGTCCTTTTCCGAGATGCCGCGGCCGGTATCGGCGACCGTGAAGGTCGCCACCTGGCTGCGATAGGCGACCGTGAAGCGAACCTCGCCGCGGTCGGTGAACTTGATGGCGTTCGACAGCAGGTTGACGAGGATCTGCCGCAGCCGCTTGTCGTCCGTGCGGACATATTGCGGCAGGTGGGCGGGCCGTTCATGCACGAAGGACAGACCCTTGGCCTGCGCCTGCGGGCGGAACATGTCGACGATCTGGTCGAGGAAATCCTGGATGTTGATTTCCTTGGAGTAGACCTGCAGCCGGCCCGCCTCGATCTTGGAAATGTCGAGAAGGCCGTCGATCAGACCGGAGAGGTGGTCGGCGCTGCGCTTGATCACCTTGATCGCCGACTGGCGCGGGGCGGGGATGGTGTCGTCGCGCTCGAGGATCTGCGCATAGCCGAGCACGGCGTTGAGCGGCGTCCTGAGTTCATGCGACAGGCCGACGACATAGCGGCTCTTGGCGCGGTTGGCGGCTTCGGCGTCCTCCTTGGCCTTCTGCAGCGCCGCGTCGGTCTTCTGGTGGGCGGCGATTTCCTTCAGCAGCAGCGTGTTCTGGCGCGAGGATTCCTCTTCCGCGACCACGCGGCTGTCATGGGCGAGCACGTAGAACCAGCAGGCGACGCCGGTCAGGATGGCGAAGACGAAGAAGACGACAAGGATGGTCCGGTTGACCACCTCGGCGACTTCCGGCGCGGAGATGCCGACTTGATGGGCGATCATGGCCAGGATCGCGCCGATGGCGGAGACGGCAAGGACGACCGCGATGCCGTAGCGCCCGAGCCGCGTCGTCAGGCGCGTGACGATCTCGTCGGAGAGCAGGCGGCGGGCGACCGCGCCGACTTGCGCGTTGAAGCGCGCCTTCGGCTTGCAGAGATCGTGGCAGCGGCTGTCGAGCGAACAGCAGAGCGAGCAGATCGGCGCGGCATAGGCCGGGCACCAGGCCATGTCTTCCGGCTCGAAGGGATGTTCGCAGATGGAGCAGGTGATGGTCGACATCTCCTGCCATTTCCGTCGAGGCTTGCGGGCGAGGTAATATTTGCCGCCGGTCGCGAACGCCATCAGCGGCGAGACGATGAAGGCGACGATCAGCGCGATGTACGGCGCAAGCGAGGCGGCGGTCGGTCCCATGGCGCCGAAATGGGCGATCAGCGCCAATGTCGCCGACAGGCCCATCGAGACGAGGCCGACCGGGTTGATGTCGTAGAGATGGGCGCGCTTGAACTCGATGCCGGGCGGCGAGAGGCCGAGCGGCTTGTTGACGAAGAGATCGGCCGAGATCGTGCAGAGCCAGGCCATGGCGATGATCGAGAAGATGCCGAGCGTTTCCTCGAGCAGCTTGTAGATGCCGAGTTCCATCAAAAGGAGAGCAATCGCCACGTTGAAGAACAGCCAGATGACGCGGCCGGGGTGGCTGTGCGTCAGGCGGGAGAAGAAGTTCGACCAGGCGAGCGAACCGGCATAGGCGTTCATCACGTTGATCTTCAGCTGCGAGACGACCACGAAGGCGGCCATCAGCAGAAGGGCGGCATTGTGCCAAGGGATCATGTAGCCAAAGGCGGTCAGGTACATCTGTGACGGATCGGCGGCGCGGTCGGCCGGAACGCCGGAACTCAGCGTCAGCACGACGAGGAAGGAACCGGCCAAGAGCTTCGGAGCGCCGACGATCACCCAGCCGGGACCGGCGAGGAAGATGGCGATGCGGTGGCGCAGCTTTCGCGTGCCTTCCGGCGGCAGGAAGCGCAGGAAGTCGACCTGTTCGCCGATCTGCGCCATCAGCGCCAGGATGACGGCAGATGCGGCGCCGAATTCGACGAGATCGAAGGGGGCGGTGCCGGAGGCCGCCGGCGGATGATGAATGCCGGCAAAGGCGCGCCAGAGGTCGAATTTCTGCCAGTCCGACAGCGCGATGAAGACGAAGGGCAGGACGTTCAGGATGATCCAGAACGGCTGCGTCAGGAGCTGGAAGCGGCTGATCAGCTGCACGCCGTGGGTGACAAGCGGGATCACCACGGCGGCCGAAATAATGTAGGAAATCCAGAGCGGTATGCCGAAGGCCAGCTCCAGCGCTCCTGACATGATCGACGCCTCGATGGCAAACAGCATGAAGGTGAAGCTGGCATAGATCAGCGAGGTGATCGTCGAACCGATATAGCCGAAGCTCGCGCCGCGGGTCAGAAGATCGATGTCGACGCCGTGGCGGATCGCATAGCGGCTGATCGGCAGGCCGACGGTCAGCATGGCGATGGAAGCGACGACGATCGCGAAGAAGGCGTTTGTGGTGCCGTAGGAAAGAGTGATCGCCCCGCCGATCGCCTCAAGCGCGAGGAAGGAGATCGCGCCGATCGCCGTCTGCGAGATGCGTTCGGAGGAAAAGCGGCGCGCGCTCTTGGCCGTAAACCGCAGTGCGTAATCCTCAAGCGTCTGGTTCGCCACCCAGCGGTTATACTCGCGCCGGACGGGTATGATGCGTTGGCGTGCGGCCATAGGGCTCGTCTGCTGTTCCCGTGTGACGGTCGTGGGAGGTCGCCGTCTTCTTTGAAATTGTGGCGAGTGTCTGCGGATTGCGGGTAATTTGCAAGGGGAGTTAGAGTGGCCGGAGAGAGGGATCGCCACCCGAGAAGCACTGTCACTTTGTGCTGGAATTCGTCCCTGTGGGATTTTCGAAGTTGAAATCCTCGTCCAGTTCAATCCTTGGCGGCTGCTCGCGACCGTGACGAACGGCGTAAATCGCGATCTCGTCATTCAAAATCTGATAGTCGACAAGGTACTCGCCCATGACGAAGCGCAGGATGCCTGGAACCGGAATATCGGCGTTGAATTTTCCCATTTCCGGGAAGCGTGACAGTTCCTGTCTCAGTCGCTTCAGATCATCAAGGAATTGCTGGGCGGCTCTCGGACTTCTTGATTTAAGATAACTTGCTTCGCGCCTCACATAGTCTCGTGCGCGAGGCGCGACGGTGACTTTCAAGCTGCCGCTTCTTTGACGATGGCATCCACCTCATCAACGAGTTCATCCAGATCGTGACCCTGTCCATCATCAATATCCCGCTTTGCCTCTGCAAGTTCGATGATCTCACGTCCCTCCGCTGCCAGATAGGATTTCAAAGCGCGAACGAAAACCCAGCTTCGGCTTCGGTTGCAGATTTCAGCGATCTCTTCGATTTCGGACAGTACGTCCTTTGGCAAACGCATCGTGATCGGATCTGAAAGCTTATGTTCTGACATCGCTTTTTCCTTCATTTGTAATACAAAGGATACCTCGACGCAGGATTTGGGTCAAACTCAATCGCCTTTGCCGCTCAAACTCTCTCGCACGAAAATGGAAGCGCTTCCTTATTGGCAGGTAAGCGTAATCTTCTCCGGGATCACCAGTCCGCCGAAATAGGCGTGGTCCGGTGCCGGGCTGATGGTCGTCGTGCAGTTGGCCGCGGCATCGTCGTTGCGGATCATCGCCGGCCGGTCGTCGGCAAGCCGCATGTCGGCGATGTAGCCGGTGTCGGCAACGATTGCCGAGAGGGATCTGCCGGCAAGGGGAATGGCTTCAGGCGGCGTCAGCCCCAGCGAGACCGTCACATCGCCGTCGCGGATCTCCGCGTGAAAGACTGCGAGCGTCAGCACAAACCGCGTGCCGTCTTCCGCCGCAAGCCGTGTCAGGTAGCCCAGGCCGGAGAGATCGGCTTTCGTCTTCGCTGCGAGCGCCTGGATTTCGTCCGGATCGAAGGTGCCGTCCGCATTGGCGTCGAATGCCTTGACCAGATAGGTGCTGTAGGCCTTGTCGAAGGTCCAGGTTTCCGCCAGCGCGGCAAGGTTTCCGCCTTTCACGTCGAAGAGAACGCGAACGGTGACGGCGATGTCGGGATGGGCGAATGCCGGCAGCGCGCCTGTGGTGAGAAGTGCCAGAGCAAGGAGCGACCGTCTCATGGCTTGTTGTCTCCGCTGGCGTCCAGTTCTCCCAGCACCGGGCCGAAGCCGGGATAGTCTTCTTCGCCGGTGGGGACGGCGGAAAAGGCCGGCGGATGAAATCCCTGGTCTTTCGAGACAGCGAAGGCTCCGCCATAGAGCAGGCTGATGGCGATCAGCCAGCTTCCCATGATCTGCGTCGCCGTTCCCGCCCAGGCAAAGCGTGCCAGCAGGCCAAGGGCGGCCGCTAATGCGACGGTCCAGAGCGATGCGGCGAGGTTTTGCGGCACGAAAAAGCGATCGTGCAGGGTGAGGTCCGAGAGGCTGACGAGAATGGCCAGCAGCATGCCGGTCAGAAAGGCGACAGGCTGGGCCGGCCAGGTCCGCCACCTGACGGGCAGGACGAGACAGAGCCCGACGGCAAGCGTCGCCAACGGTCCGGCATAGAAGAAGTGCGTGCCGGCGCCCGGAAGCGGTGCCACCACCTTCAAAAAGATGTCACGCGCGCCAAACCCTGCCGCCATGCCGGCCATCAGCAGGGCGGTGGCGACAAGCCTTGGTCGGGTCGGCAGTTGCGCCAGCAGAAAGCCGAAGCCGATCAGCGGCAGAAGACGGTCGAAGGACAGGGAGGGCTGCAGCGCCCATCGCAACAGGTCGCCCTGGACGTCCGTTTCGCTGATCGCCGAGAGGACGATCAAGCCGGTCCCAGCTATAAAGAGGGCGAGGGTAAGCGCGACATGCCGGCGCCAGCCGCCGGTGCGTGCAACCGATCCGACGGGCGTCACCGGGTCAGCTCATCAGGAAGTAGACGCCGCCCGGCGCGATCATGGCACCGAGAATGCGGGCGAGTTTTCCATTGTATAGCCGTCCGGCGTAGAGGCCGACGAGAATGCCGAGGATGTGGATCATTCCCGTCGCGACGACGAAACCGATGGCGTAATCAGCCGGATCTGTGGCGATCGGCAGTTCCGCGCCGTGCGCGTAGCCGTGGCAGATGGCGAAGACGGAAATGATGGCGAGCGCCACCCATTCCTGCGGCTTCCAGGAAAAGGCGATCGCCGCGCCGAGCACGAGGATCGAAAGCGCAATGCCGATCTCGACCCCGGGGATCGGCACGCCGGCAATGCCGAGCACGCCGCCGATGACCATGATCAATGGGAAGGTGATCGGCAGGCTCCAGACCGAGCGGCCGCCCATCTGCGCGCCCCAGAGGCCGACGGAAAACATCGCCAGCAGGTGATCGGCACCGGACAGAGGATGCAGGAAGCCGTGGACGAAGCCGCCCGCGCTATCCTGGGTGATATGGGCTTCGGCAATGGCCGGAAGGCCGGCCACGAACACGGCCGCGAGCGCAAGCGTCAAAAGGCTGCTGCCTGCGTCGCCCGTCGCGGTGCGTTTCCCGTCCGCCTGTCTTGTCATGGATCGCCCTTCCTGATCTTGCCTGCCGGAATCTTTATCCCACCATGACAAGCGGTCAAGTCCGGCAAGATTGTGTCGATTGGCTGCCGATTTCATGCGGCCTGTGGCCGCGATACCAGCCAGACGCCGAAGCCGGCGATCACCATCCCGGCGATTGCGATCAGGGTGAGCTGCTCGCCAAGCAGCACCCAGCCGAAGACAGCGGCCACGGGCGGAATGAGGAAGAACAGCGCCGAGACCTTGGAGGCTTCGGAGCGGCTGAGCATGAAGAGCAGCAGCGAGATCGAGATCAGCGAATTGGCGACAACCAGCCAGCCGAGTGCGACGAAAAGGCCGGCACTCCAGTCGACCGGGCCGCTTTCGAAGGTGAGCGCCATGGGGGCGATGGTGACGAGGCCGACCACATACTGGATCAGGTTGACCGTGACCGGATGGGCTTTGACCGGAAAGCGCTTCTGGTAGAGCGTGGCTGCGGCCATGCCGATGGTGGAACCGACGCAGAGGATGAGGCCGATGTCGAGCGCCGCGCCCATTTCCTCCGTCTGGCTGCCGACGATGACGATGATGGCGCCGGCAGCACCCAGGATAAGCCCGACCCATTTGACGAGGTTGATCCGTTCGCCGGTGACGAGGGGGGAGGCAAGCGCAACGAGCAATGGCTGCATCGAGGCGATTACCGCCGTCACTCCCGCCGAGACGCCGAGGTTCATGCCGCCATAGGCAAGTCCGAAATAGACCGACTGGATGAGGAAGCCGACGACGGCAATGTGCAGCCAGCCTATCGCCTTTGCCGGCGCCTGCGCGCGCATGATGAAGAAGAGCGGCAGGAAGACGACCACGATGATGCCGTAGCGTAGCGCCAGGAAGGTCAGCGGTGGTGCGTGCTGCAGGCCGACCTTGGCGAAACCGAAACCGGATGACCAGAAGACGAGAAAGAGCACGGGCGCGATCCTGGCGATCAGGGCGCCGTGGCGATGCTCTTCGGCGGGCGGGGGCGATTGCGTCCCGGTCTGGTTCTGGGTGCTCATTCCGGCCTTCGACAGAGAAGAGGGAAAGGGAAGGATGGGATCATTGGAGTGCGGGCCGAGACGTTTCCGGGACGAGTCGAAGGGAAAACGCGGACCGCATGCTTTTGTGTCACCACGCGGCGCCAGTGGCAAGCCGGCACGGCGCGGGCCGTGGCGCAGATGTCGGCAGGCAAAGAAAATTTATTTCAATATAGGCAATGGTTTCAAGCTGTTGATGAAAAAGTATCGCTCTGATCCGGGGTGGTCGAGGAACTAAATTACCGATTGTGATTGATTGTTTCTCCACAACGGCTATATATGAGGCATCGAACTTTGCTTGTGACTTTTGCTTCCGGAGCTTTTGCTCCTCTTCAGATCTCCTTTCAAAACATCGAGCTTTTCCTGGCGAGCTACAGCCGGGCAACACCAGCGATTGAAAGGTAATCGTTATGAACACAGGCACAGTTAAGTGGTTTAACAGCACCAAGGGTTTTGGTTTCATTCAGCCGGACGACGGATCGACGGACGTTTTCGTTCACATCTCCGCCGTTGAGCGTGCGGGCATCCGTTCGCTGGCCGAAGGCCAGAAGGTTGAGTTCGAAGTTGTTCGTGACCGCAAGTCCGGCAAGAACTCGGCTGACAACCTCAAGGTTGCCTAATTGTCATTCGCGCCTGCTGACCACGGATGTACTGGCAGTGTGGCGCTTGAATGACCTGGAGAGGTCGGGGTAACCCCCGGCCTTTTTATTTATTTCCCCCGGGCTTTGCCCGATGAAGGAGCGACGATGAAGAGCAGAAGCGGAAAAGGCTTTGCCGCTGGCGATGTCGTCATATTGCATTCCGGCCTGGTCAAGACATCGACTGACCTCAGGACATGCACAATTGTCAGCGTTTTGCCGGCAGCCGATCGCGGCGAGCGGCAGTACCGCGTGCAGTTTGAAAACGAAAACTTCGAACGGCGCGTGGTGGAATCGGACATCGAGACGCTGAAGAAGGCTGTGGCTGTAGAGGGCGGTGGCATTGTCGCCGGCAGCGGCAACTCCTGGCTGAAGCCACTTCGGTCGAAGGCCAGCAGATCTCTGCCCCGTTGAAATGAAATGCGGTGCCTCGCCGCGCAGACAGACAGACAAAAGGAAGGAATTGTTTTGCAGGTTCTCGTCAGGGACAACAACGTCGATCAGGCACTCCGCGTACTGAAGAAGAAGATGCAGCGCGAAGGCGTGTTTCGGGAAATGAAACAGCGCAGCGCCTATGAGAAGCCTTCTGAGAAGAGAGCCCGCGAAAAAGCCGAAGCCATCCGTCGCCACCGCAAGCTGGCGCGCAAGAAATTGCAGCGTGAAGGCCTGATCCCGGGCCCCAAGAAGGTCGTGCGCGCGCGCTGACCCGATTTGCCCGTCACGCCGGTTTGCCGGCGTGAGGGCTGTCCTCGCCTTCTGGCAGGTCCCGGTCCACAGGGTTGGCTCCGCCGATTGGCGCGGAGCAACGGCCCGACCGACATCTCCATTGAATGTGCCGAAAGGAAGAAGACATGGCTGCCAGCAAAGACAAATTCTTCGATCCCGCCAAGATGAAATCGAAGGACAAGGCGACCGTGACGGACGATACCGCCCGCGCCATCATCGCGGCCGAAGCGACGGCCCGCGACAAGAAGACCGAAAAACTCCGCGCCCTGCGCATGGCCCAGGACGCCGAAGCGCCGGCCGAGCCGGTCAAGGCGAAACGTACCCGCAAGACTGCGGCGCGCTGATCCTTCCAGAACGGCCGCATCTCAATGCCGGCCACAATCCCCCGAACTGACATACTCGCCTCCCGACATTATAGATGTCCGCTGCCGGCAATCTTTTGCCGCGGCGTGACGCTGGTGCATCCAGCGTACATTTGCCCCCTCTGCCTACGTCAATTGACGTATATCGCAACGCACAATCCCGTCGGATAGTCGCCTGCAGCAGCGGTTGACGTTTTTCTCCCGCGCCGTTGCGGAGTGAACGAGAAGAGGGGTTCAAACCAAAATGTCTATCACCAGCAAAATTTCTGGTGCGCTTCTGGCTGCGGCCATGTCGGCTTCGGCCTTCACCAGCGCACTTGCCGCCGACGACACGATCAAGGTCGGCATCCTGCACTCGCTGTCGGGCACGATGGCGATTTCAGAAACCACGCTGAAAGACGCCATGCTGATGCTCATCGACGAGCAGAACAAGAAGGGCGGCCTTCTCGGCAAGAAGCTCGAGGCCGTCGTAGTCGACCCGGCTTCCGACTGGCCGCTGTTTGCCGAAAAGGCACGCGAGCTGATCGAAAAGGACAAGGTTGCCGCCGTGTTCGGCTGCTGGACCTCGGTTTCGCGCAAGTCGGTGCTGCCGGTCTTCAAGGAGCTCGACAACATCCTGTTCTACCCGGTCCAGTATGAAGGCGAAGAGTCCGAACGCAACGTGTTCTACACGGGTGCCGCTCCGAACCAGCAGGCCATTCCCGCCGTCGACTACCTGATGAAGGAAGAAGGCGTCGAGCGCTGGGTTCTGGAAGGTACGGACTACGTCTATCCGCGCACGACCAACAAGATCCTCGAAGCCTACCTGAAGGCCAAGGGCGTTCCGGCCGAAGACATCATGGTCAACTACACGCCGTTCGGCTTCTCCGACTGGCAGACCGAAGTCGCCGCGATCAAGAAGTTCGGCTCCGCCGGCAAGAAGACCGCCGTCGTCTCCACCGTCAACGGTGACGCCAACGTTCCGTTCTACAAGGAACTCGGCAACCAGGGCATCAAGGCCGAAGACATTCCGGTCGTCGCCTTCTCCGTCGGTGAAGAAGAACTCGCCGGCATCGACACCAAGCCGCTCGTCGGCCACCTCGCTGCCTGGAACTACTTCGAATCCGTCGATACGCCTGAGAACAAGGCCTTCATCGAGGAGTGGAAGAAGTTCACCGGCAACGACAAGCGCGTGACCAACGACCCGATGGAAGCCCACTACATCGGCTTCAACATGTGGGTTAAGGCCGTAGAAGCGGCCGGCACCACCGATCCGGACGCCGTCATCGACGCTCTGCCGGGCATTTCGGTCCCGAACCTCTCGGGTGGCTACTCGGCCATGATGCCGAACCACCACATCACCAAGCCTGTCCTCATCGGCGAAATCCAGGACGACGGTCAGTTCGACATCGTCTCGCAGACCTCCGGTCTCGTCCCGGGCGATGCCTGGTCCGATTACCTGCCGGATAGCAAGGACCTGATCTCCGATTGGCGCAAGCCGATGTCCTGCGGCAACTTCAACGTTGCCACCGGCAAGTGCGGCGGCAAGGGCTCCTAAGCTCCCGTCTCTCGCTTGAACCGAACATGCCGCAGGCGGGATTCCTGCCTGCGGCTCCATGAAAAGGGGCGGGCCGATCATGTTCAAAAGATATTTTCTTCATCTATTCAGAGTTATCGCGGCGGTCTTCGTTCTTGCCGCTGCCAGCGGGCCGCTGCATGCGGAAGACTTGAAGACGCTGATCAATTCCTTCGCGGGCGCCAATTTCAACAAGGTGGAAAAGATCGTCACCGATCTGGCTGCAACGGGAGACACGGCGGTCGTGCCGGCCCTGAATGCGCTGTCGAACGGTGATCTCTATGTCCGTACCTCCGACAATCAGGTATTCATTACCAAGAAGGCCGGTTCCAATCTGGCGCTGATCGACCCCTTGAGCGGGGAAAAGGTCGGCGAGGAAGCGGAAGGCGCGCTCACCAAGATCAAGGTGAAGAACAGCATCCGCCGGACGATCCGTTCGGCGATCGGCACGCTTACCCTGCAGAGCCCCAAGCGCGAGGTCAGGCTGTCGGCGGCGAAGTCGCTTCTGCAGTCGCCGGACCAGGAAGCGCTAGAGCCCGTCGAGACGGCGCTCGCGGCTGAACAGGACCCGGAAGTCCGTGCCGCGCTTCAGGAGGCGCATGCCTTCCTGATCATGAGTTCCGACCGGCCGCTTGCTGAAAAGCAGGCCGCGGTTGAAATCATTCGCGACATGGGCGGCCAGGATGCGGTCTCGGTGCTGATGGCGGCGCAGGGCGCTGCCGGCGACGAGCTGAAGCCCGACATCGACAAGGCGATCGCCCACATCCAGAACGCCCAGCAGCTCTGGAACGTCGTGCAGAACATCTGGTACGGGCTGTCGCTCGGCTCGGTGCTGCTGCTTGCCGCCATCGGCCTTGCCATCACCTTCGGCGTGATGGGCATCATCAACATGGCGCATGGCGAAATGGTCATGCTCGGCGCCTATTCCACCTTCGTTGTCCAGCAGGCCATCCGCACCTCCGCGCCATGGCTGTTCGACTGGTCGCTGGCGATCGCCCTGCCGGTGGCCTTCGTCGTCGCCGGGTCCGTCGGGCTCGTCATCGAACGGCTGGTCATCCGCTTCCTCTATGGCCGGCCGCTGGAAACGCTGCTTGCCACCTGGGGCATCTCGCTCATCCTGCAGCAGGCGGTGCGCTCGATCTTCGGGCCGACCAACCAGGAAGTCGGCAATCCGAGCTGGATGTCCGGCGCCTTCCCGCTCGGCGGGCTGACGATCACCTGGAACCGCATGTGGATCATCGTCTTCTCGCTCGCCGTCTTCGTCTCGCTGCTGATGCTTTTGAAGCGCACGCCGTTCGGACTGCAGATGCGGGCGGTGACCCAGAACCGGCGCATGGCCTCCTCGATGGGCATCCGTACCGCCTGGGTCGATGCCTTCACCTTCGCGCTCGGCTCCGGCATTGCCGGCATGGCGGGCGTGGCGCTGTCGCAGATCGATAACGTCTCGCCCAATCTCGGGCAGGGCTACATCATCGACAGCTTCATGGTCGTCGTTTTCGGCGGCGTCGGAAACCTCTGGGGCACGCTGGTCGGGGCCTTCTCGCTCGGCATCCTCAACAAGTTCCTTGAGCCTTATGCGGGCGCGGTGCTCGGCAAGATCATCGTCCTCGTGCTCATCATTCTCTTCATCCAGAAACGTCCGCGCGGCCTGTTCGCGCTGAAGGGAAGGGCGGTGGAAGCATGATCACCTCGTTTGTCCTCCGCGCCCTCGACAAGAAAATCGTCTTTGCCGCAGTCATCCTGCTCGCTCTTGCGGTTCTGGTTCCTGTCCTGAACCTCATGATCGACCCGCAAAGCGCCATGCACATCCCGACCTACATCATGGCGCTTTTCGGGAAATACCTGACCTATGCTCTACTCGCCCTGGCGCTGGATCTGGTCTGGGGTTTCTGCGGTATTCTTTCTCTCGGCCACGGCGCCTTCTTCGCGCTCGGCGGCTATGCCATGGGCATGTACCTGATGCGCCAGATCGGCTCGCGTGGCGTCTATGGCGACCCGATCCTGCCGGACTTCATGGTCTTCCTCAACTGGAAGGAACTGCCCTGGTTCTGGTACGGCTTCGACCAGTTCTGGTTCGCCATGCTGATGGTGCTTCTGGTGCCGGGCCTGCTTGCCTTCGTGTTCGGCTGGTTCGCCTTCCGCTCGCGCGTCAACGGCGTCTACCTGTCGATCATCACCCAGGCGATGACCTACGCGCTGCTGCTCGCCTTCTTCCGCAACAATATGGGCTTCGGCGGCAACAACGGCCTCACCGACTTCAAGGACATCCTCGGCTTCGACATCCAGGCCGACGGCACGCGTGCGGTCCTGTTTGCCGCCTCGGCGATCTTTCTCGCGCTGTCGCTGATCCTCGCCTCGGCCATCGTCCGGTCGAAATACGGCAAGATCCTCGTCGGCATCCGCGACGCCGAAAGCCGCACCCGCTTCCTTGGCTTCCGGGTGGAGCACATGAAGCTCTTCATCTTCGTCGTGTCGGCGATGATGGCCGGCATTGCCGGCGCGCTCTACGTCCCGCAGGTCGGCATCATCAATCCCGGCGAGTTCGCGCCGGCCAACTCGATCGAAGTCGTCATCTGGACGGCGATCGGCGGGCGCGGAACGCTGATCGGGCCGATCATCGGCGCGGTCCTCGTCAATGGCGGCAAGACGATCTTCACCGGCCTCTTCCCGGAAGTCTGGCTGTTCGCGCTCGGCGGACTGTTCGTTCTCGTCACCCTCTTCCTGCCGAAGGGCATTGTCGGGACGGTGCAGCAGTATTTCGTCACCCGCAAGGAATACCGGGACGCGGCAAAGGCTGAAGACAATCGCGGTGGCGGCGAAGCCGAACCGCAAGCGGCGGAGTGAGGCGCATGCAGGTCAGTGATACGTCAGTCGAACGGCCCTCGAGCCTTCTCTACCTCAACGGCGTCTCCGTCTCCTTCGACGGGTTCAAGGCGCTGAACAGCCTCTCTCTCGTTATCGCGCCGGGGGAACTGAGGGCCATCATCGGTCCGAACGGGGCCGGCAAGACGACGATGATGGATATCATCACCGGCAAGACCCGGCCGGATTCGGGCGAGGTCTTCTTCCAGGGAGACATCGACCTTACCAAGCGCGATGAGGCCGATATCGCCCAGCTCGGCATCGGCCGCAAGTTCCAGAAGCCGACCGTGTTCGAAAGCCATACGGTCTGGGACAATCTGGAACTGGCGCTCAACCGCGACCGCGGCGTCTTCGCCACGCTCTTCTATACGCTGACGTCGGGCGACAAGGCGCGTATCGAGGAAATCCTCGAAACCGTGCGGCTGACCGACCGCAAGGACGATCTGGCGGCAAACCTGTCGCACGGGCAGAAGCAGTGGCTGGAGATCGGCATGCTGCTCGCCCAGGAGCCGAAGCTTCTTCTTGTCGACGAGCCGGTCGCCGGCATGACCGACGCCGAAACCGTCGAGACGGCGGCGCTGCTGCGCGAGATCGCCAAGACCCGCTCGGTGGTCGTCGTCGAGCACGACATGAGCTTCATCCGCGATCTCGGCGTCAAGGTCACCTGCCTTGCGGAAGGCTCGGTGCTTGCTGAAGGCTCCATCGACTTCGTCTCGAATGACCAGAAGGTCATCGAGAACTATCTCGGGAGGTGAGTGGATGATGTTGCTTGGTTTTGCACCCCCCTCTGCCCTGCCGGGCATCTCCCCCACAAGGGGGGAGATCGACGAGAGGCAAGCCGCGGAGACCCAATCTCCCCCCTTGTGGGGGAGATGTCACGAAGTGACAGAGGGGGGTGAAACCTCCTCGCATGAAGGAGAATACCCATGCTGACCGTTGAAAACGCCAATCTTCACTACGGCGCGGCGCAGGCGTTGCGCGGGATTTCGATCAAGGCGGAGATGGGCAAGATCACCTGTGTGCTCGGCCGAAACGGCGTGGGCAAGACGTCGCTCTTGCGCGCCGTGACCGGCCAGCATCCCCTGTCGAAGGGCAAGATCACCTTCAACGGCACTCCGCTCGATGGCATGGCGCCCTATGCGCGCGCCAAGCAGGGGATCGGCTTCGTGCCACAGGGCCGCGAGATTTTTCCGCTTCTGACCGTCAAGGAAAACCTCGAAACCGGATTTGCGCCGCTGGCCCGCAAGGACCGCAGCATTCCGGACGACATCTTCAGTCTGTTTCCGGTTCTGGAAACGATGCTATCGCGACGGGGTGGGGACCTCTCCGGTGGCCAGCAACAACAGCTGGCCATCGGACGTGCGATGGTAACCCGGCCGAAAATCCTGGTGCTCGACGAGCCGACCGAAGGCATCCAACCGTCGATCATCAAGGATATCGGCCGGGCTATCCGTTACTTGCGGGATTCGACCGGCATGGCGATCCTGCTGGTCGAGCAGTATCTCGACTTCTGCCGGGAGCTTGCCGATCACGTCTACATCATGGACCGCGGTGAGATCGTCCACGAGGGCGCTGCCGAAACGCTGGATACGCCGGAAGCGCGCCGCCACCTGACCGTTTGATGGGCACGCCTGCCGCCAAAAGCGGCAGGCGTATTTCTGGTGCCGGACGCGATGCGGCAAACACGGCGCTTGAAGGCGGGCATGAAAATTGCTTACCTGCAAAGTGTTGAAAGATAAGAACAACGCCTGAACGGCGTGACGGCATGCAAGGCCGCGCCAATGCGCCGGCGACGAGGGGAGAGACATTTGTCTGCACTGGCGGAGACACTGCCGCAGCGGGCGCGGGGCACGGGCCGGCTGGTCGCCAAGCCGCTGGCCGGGCGCACCCGCATCGCCGAGCTTTATCAGGAGGGTGCTGCCAAGATCCGCCTGCCGACCACCTTCGACGCCAGCATGGAAGCCGTGCTCATCAACACCTCCGGCGGGCTCACCGGCGGCGACCGCATGGACTGGACGATCGCGGCCGGCCCCGACACCCATCTCACCGTCACCACGCAAGCCTGCGAGAAGCTCTACAAGGCGTCCTTCGGCACGGCCGAGGTCTCGACGCGGATCGAGGCGGGCGAGGGGGCGCGGCTTTCGTGGTTGCCACAGGAAACCATTCTCTTCGACCGCGCGTCACTCACGCGCTCGCTCGAGGTCGACCTGGCCGAGACGGCGGAATTCGTCGCCGTCGAAGCCGTGCTTCTCGGCCGCAAGGCGATGGGCGAGACGATGCGCGAGGGCTTCTTTCGCGACCGCTGGCGCATCCGTCGGGCCGGCCGGCTGGTCCATGCGGAGGACCAGCGGCTGGAGGGTGACATCGCGGCGCTGACGGCGCGAGCGGCATCCCTTTCCGGCGAGGTCGCGTTTGCGACGGCACTTTATTGCGGCCCGATGGCGGAGGCCTATCTGCCCAAGGTGCGGGCACTGATCGGTGATGCCGCCGGCGGGGCCAGCCACTGGGGTGACAAGCTGATCGTCCGGCTGGTTGCTGCCGACGGCTTCGCTTTAAGAAAAATCCTGATCCCGGTGATTTCGGCCTTGCGTGGCGGCGCGTCCGTGCCGAAAGTCTGGAACCTCTAGATCGCAAACGAGTGGAACGACTATGAACCTCAGCCCGAGAGAAAAAGACAAGCTGCTGATTTCCATGGCGGCGATGGTGGCCCGGCGGCGGCTGGAGCGCGGCGTCAAGCTGAACTATCCCGAGGCGATCGCGCTGATCACCGACTACGTCGTTGAGGGGGCCCGCGACGGTCGCACGGTCGCCGATCTCATGGAGGCGGGCGCGCATGTGATTACCCGCGACCAGGTGATGGAAGGCATTGCCGAGATGATCCACGACGTGCAGGTGGAAGCGACATTCCCCGACGGCACAAAGCTCGTCACCGTGCACGAACCGATACGTTAAGTGGTTGGGAGACTGATTCATGATACCGGGCGAACTGATTGCCGCTGAAGGCGAAATCGAACTGAATACCGGTCTTCCGACCGTCACGCTGGAGGTCTCCAACACCGGTGACCGGCCGATCCAGGTCGGCAGCCATTATCATTTCGGCGAGACCAATCCGGGCCTTTCCTTCGACCGCGACAAGGCGCGCGGCATGCGGCTCGATATTCCGTCGGGCACCGCCGTGCGTTTCGAGCCGGGACAGACGCGGCAGGTGACGCTGGTGCCGATGTCGGGCAAGCGCGAGGTTTACGGCTTCCGCCAGTCCGTCATGGGCAAGCTCTAGGAGAGTGCGCGTGTTGAAGTTTCTTGCCGTTCTCGCCGTCGTCGGCCTGCCGCTCGCGGCCAGTGCTTCGGCTCAGCAGAATCCCGATGTCGACTGCAGCGATCCGACGACACAGACGGACATGAACATCTGCGCCTATCAGGACTGGCAGGCCGCCGACAAGGAACTGAACGCCGTCTACAAAGAGGCCGTCGCCTATGCGAAGGACGAGGACACACAGTTTGCCGACATCGACAAGAACCTGGTGGGCGCGCTCGATGCCTTGAAGAAGGCGCAGCGCGCCTGGGTGGAGTATCGCGACGGGCATTGTGACGGCATGGGGTTCCAGGCGCGGGGCGGCTCCATGGAGCCGCTGCTTGTCGGCTCCTGTCTGGCTGACCTCACGCGCCAGCGCACCAAGGAACTGAAGGAACTGATGACCGGGCTGGAATCGCAGCAGCTCGACGAGGGCGAGGAACAGAAATAGCCATGGCCCGCCGGATCGCCATAGTCGGAAACGGGGAGGTGTCGCAAGACACCAAGGAGCGCGTCGACGCCTGCGATTTTGTCATCCGTTTCAACGACTGTCGCTCTTTGGCAGGCAAGCGCGGCCGCACGGATGTCGTTGCGGTCTGCAATACCGGCCGGCCGGGCAGGGAGATGCTCTACGAGAGCGACTGGCGCGAAATCTCTGCCGTGCGTGCCGCCGCATCCATCTGGTGCGTGCGCGACCCGCAGAAATTTGAGGACATGCGCGCCGCGCTTGCCGAAAGCCACCCCGAACTCGACGATTTCTGTGACGACTATACCGACGGCTTCGCGGCCTTCGCGGCAGAAACCGGCAAGGGTTTCCGGGTCATCGGCAGGCGGGTACACGAGCAGCTCGACGCCGATCTCGCCGGTGCCGGTGCAGGCGCCTATGTCGTGCCGTCGTCCGGCATGGTGGTGATCGCCGAGGTGCTGGCCCATCACGCCAAATCCGAAGACACGATCCTGCTTGCCGGCTTCGGCCATCAGGGCTGGGACGGGCATCCCTTCGCCGCCGAAAAGGTTCTGGTCGACCGTTATGCCGGCGAAGGCCGGCTTATCCGAATTTCCGATATCTCCGTAATCTCCCCGCTTGAAGGAGTGTGAACCATGCCGTTCAAAATGTCCCGCGCCGCCTATGCCAACATGTTCGGTCCGACGACCGGCGACAAACTGCGGCTCGCCGACACCGAACTCTTCATCGAGGTGGAGAAGGACTACACCTCCTATGGCGACGAGGTGAAGTTCGGCGGCGGCAAGGTCATCCGCGACGGCATGGGGCAGAGCCAGGTGACGCGCGCCGACGGGGCCGTCGATACCGTTATCACCAATGCGCTGATCGTCGACCACTGGGGCATCGTCAAAGCCGATATCGGGCTCAAGGACGGGCGGATCGTGGCGATCGGCAAGGCCGGCAATCCGGACACGCAGCCGGGCGTCGACATCATCGTCGGCCCGGGCACGGAGGCAATCGCGGCGGAAGGCAAGATCATCACCGCCGGCGGCATGGACGCGCATATCCATTTCATCTGCCCGCAGCAGATCGAGGATGCGCTGATGTCCGGCCTCACCACCATGCTCGGCGGGGGCACCGGTCCGGCGCACGGGACGCTCGCGACCACCTGCACGCCCGGTCCCTGGCATATCGCCCGGATGATCGAGGCGGCGGACGCCTTCCCGATGAACCTCGCCTTCGCCGGCAAGGGCAACGCCTCGCTGCCGGGCGCGCTGGAGGAAATGGTGCTCGGGGGCGCCTCGTCGCTGAAGCTGCACGAGGACTGGGGCACGACGCCGGCGGCCATCGACTGCTGCCTGTCGGTCGCCGACCAGTATGACGTGCAGGTGATGATCCATACCGATACGCTGAACGAGTCCGGCTTCGTGGAAGACACAATTTCGGCGATCAAAGGCCGCACCATCCACGCCTTCCACACGGAAGGGGCGGGCGGTGGTCATGCGCCGGACATCATCAAGGTCTGCGGCAGCCCGAACGTCATTCCGTCGTCGACCAACCCGACGCGGCCCTACACGGTCAACACGATCGCCGAGCATCTCGACATGCTGATGGTCTGCCATCATCTGTCGGCGTCGATCCCGGAAGACATCGCGTTTGCCGAAAGCCGCATCCGCAAGGAAACGATCGCTGCGGAAGACATTCTCCACGACATCGGTGCCTTTTCGATTATCTCGTCCGACAGCCAGGCCATGGGCCGTGTCGGCGAAGTGTCGATCCGCACGTGGCAGACGGCCGACAAGATGAAGCGCCAGCGCGGCCGCTTGAAGGAAGAGACGGGCGAGAACGACAATTTCCGCGTCAAGCGCTACGTCGCCAAATACACGATCAACCCGGCCATCGCCCACGGGCTTTCCCATGAGATCGGTTCGGTCGAGATCGGCAAGCGCGCTGACCTCGTCATGTGGTCGCCGGCCTTCTTCGGCGTGAAGCCGGACATGGTGATCCTCGGTGGTGTGATCGCGGCGGCGCCGATGGGCGATCCGAACGCCTCGATCCCGACGCCGCAGCCGGTCCACTACCGGCACATGTTCGGCGCCTACGGCAAGGCGCGGACCAATTCGTCCGTCACCTTCGTTTCGCAAGCCTCGCTCGACGCCGGGCTTGCCGGACGCCTCGGCGTCGCCAAGCAGCTGGTGGCGGTGAAGAACACCCGCGGCGGGATTGGCAAGGCATCGATGATCCACAATGCGGTGACGCCGAACATCGAGGTCGATCCGGAAACCTACGAAGTGCGTGCCGACGGCGAACTCCTGACCTGCGAGCCGGCAAAGGTGCTGCCGATGGCGCAGCGATATTTCCTGTTCTGAGACCCATCAGAAGTTTTCATCGATCGGATGACCGGAACAGCATGTATCCGGTTGTCTTGTGGTGACAGGATGAGGGCCGTTGATTTCTACGCGAGGCCCCATGTCTGACATACGCCTGCTGGTGCAGACCGATACGCCGTTCCTGTCATCCTTTCTTGCGACGCATGCCGATACGAGCATGTTTCTGCGATCGAATGTTCTGCGATCGGGACTGGATTACAGGGACGCCGCCTATCATGGGCAATATTTCGGGGCCTGTGGTCCGGATGGTGAAATCCTTGGCGTGATCGCGCATTTCTGGAACGGCAACATCATGCTGCAGGTGCCCGACCGGGATATCCGTTCGGCGCTGATCGTCCGTCTGATGGCAGAGATCGAGCGACCGGTCTGCGGCATTCTCGGTGTTCCCGAGCAGGTGGACGACGTCATCGAGGCTTTCGGTCTGCGGCGTCAGCAGTTCGCGTTGTATGCGGATGAGGATCTCTATGCGCTTCCGCTTTCCGATCTGATCGTCCCAGCGAATGCCGGTTTTCTCGTGCCGGCATCCGAGTTCGATCAAAACATCCTTATTTCGTGGCTGAGGGCCTACAACATCGAGGCACTTGGCGCCCAAGATGACGAGGATTTGGACAAGCGGTTGCACCGCGAGTTTGATAGTGGGCAGGCGGTTGCGGAGCGTTGGGCGTGGATCGTCGATGGACTGCCGGTCGCGCTCAGTGGCTTCAATGCCCGGCTGTCGGACGTCGTCCAGGTCGGTCCGGTCTGGACGCCGCCGCAATTCCGCAACAGAGGATATGCCCGCCGCGTGGTCGCGGCAACGCTCGAGCGGGCTCGGGCCGAAGGTGTGTCGCGGTCTATCCTCTTTACAAACAACCCGTCTGCGGCGAAAGCATATGAAGCCATCGGTTTCCGCAGGGCTGGGAAATATCGTCTGGCCCTGCTGTCGAAGCCTCATCTGGTCGCTCCGGGTCGGACTAGCTGATCGTCGGTGGTGTTGGGATCTGTTTCGCGACGTGATGTTTTGGAGGAATTCTGCGATGATCGCCTGGTCCATTTTCATACCGGCCTGCTTCGCGCTCAATTGTGCGCCGGGGCCGAACAACATGCTGGCCTTCGCCAATGGCGCGCGGCTCGGCTTTGCGCGGGCGATGCTCGGCGGGCTCGGGCGGATGCCGGCCTTCACCTTGCTGATTTTGGTCACCGTGATCGGTCTCGGGACGGTGCTCGCGGCTTCCGCGACGGCCTTTACCGCGATCAAGCTGATCGGTGCGGTCTATCTCGTCTATGTGGGCGTGCAGATCTGGCGGAAGGCGCGGACGCTGGCGCGCATGGAGGCGAAGGACACGTCGGTCCGCGCGTTGATGCGCCGAGATTTCAGCATCGCGATCACCAATCCCAAGGCGATCGCCATCTTCACCGCCTTCTTTCCGCAATTCATCGATGCGACGAATGCGGCCTGGCCGCAGCTCGTCAAGATGGGCGGCGCGTTCCTGATCATGGAAGTGGTGGCCGTCATCCTCTACGTGCTCGCCGGCGTGGTGCTCGGCCGCTTCATCCGCTCGGAGCGCATCTTCGTCTACCTGAACCGGCTGGTGGCGACCGCGCTGGTCGCGTCCGGCGGCACCATGGCGCTGTCACGGCATTGAAAGGCAGGCCGGGGTGCCAGCTATTACCCTGATGCATAGCCGCTATGCACGGACAATTTCAAAGCGCTTTGATGGTGCGCTGCAGCAATCTCTCGTGTATACACGATCCAACGGTTGATCGCGGATTTTCCTCCCAAGACTTGCTGCGGTCCCGTTGAAGCGGCGGCAGCGGTCGTGGTGTTTGCGAGGTGCAGCATCAATGGCGAGCCACTGGAATTGAAAAGCCCGGCCCCCGTGCCGGGCTTTTCTGTATGTTCGCCGGTCTTGAGCAGGGGCCGCCGCACTGCTTGTCTCCCGGCATTCAAATATCGGAATGTTTCAAACTTTAGCGGACAGCTTAGCGAAGCCGCAAAATGGTTGCTGTAAGGTCTCCGCCAATCGGACTTGCCCATCCCAAGCAGTCGCAAGCCCTCGGTATTCTGGAGACCGCCGTCAATGAATGCAGAAGCCATCGCACAGCCGGAAGACATGTTCGCCTCACCGATCAACACGCTGAAGCAGGTCTGGCTTCACGCCATCAAGCAGGCCTGTCTTGCCGCCATTTTTTCCCCGCTGCTTATCCTGGCCTTTCTGCCGGTGCTCAAGAGCTTCGATCTCATGCCGCACGAGCTCGATGCGCCCTTTGTCTCGCTCTTCGTGACGGCGTGGCTTGCAAGCTCGGCGGTCACCGGCGTCCTCGCCTATGGCTCCGGCTCCACCGTCTATCAACTGTCGAAAGCCAGCCAGCAGATCCAGCGCGTGCAAGGCACGGATACGCGCTCCGGCCTTCTGAACCGCAGAGGCTTCCAGGAGGCCATGCGGGACATAACGGGCGAGGCGACCCTTGCGGTTCTCGATATCGATCGGTTCAAGAGCATCAACGAGCGCTATGGCCATGCGGTCGGCGACACCGTCATCGAGCGGGTCGGCACGGCGATTGTTGACGGTCTGGGCGATGCCCGGGCCGTGGCGCGCCTGAACGGCGAGGAATTCGCGGTGATCATTACCTCTGGTGATGCCAGGGAGCGTTTAACGCGGCTGGAGGAACTTTGCCGGCATATCGGCGAGACCGTCTTTCACCTCGGACAGTCGAGCATCCGCCTGACTGTGTCTGCAGGCGTGGCCGAGATGGGCGGCGGGCGCGAGCCCGACGCCGCCTACCGGGCCGCCGACAAGGCGCTGTATATTGCAAAGAGCGCCGGCCGCAACCGGGTCCTGCATGAGCGGGATCTGCTGCAGGATGATGCCGCCGGCGGGATGCCGCTGGCATTGCAGCGAGGCGCGGCCTGAGGGCAGGGCGCAGCTCTGTGGGCACCGGCGGGGGTGTCCAAACGACGTATTGTCCTTGCGCCTGCCGCATCTATTTTGCATGGTGAACGTCTATTTCAGTCAGGCATCACCATGCAGCGCATAAACTCCTACAGCCCGGCCGGAAGCGTTGACGCAACGCCCGCCAACACGGTCACCCTTGCCCATGACGCCCGCCATCTGCGGCGCAAGCTTCTGCATCTCGCCGATGGCTCCATGGCCATGCTCGATCTCAAGGAGGCCGTGCTGTTTGCCGATGGCGACATGCTGTTGACGGAAGAGGGCAGCTATATCCGCATCGTTGCCGAGCAGGAGGACCTCTACGAGGTGACCGCCCGCAACCGGCTGCATCTCATGGAAATCGCATGGCACCTCGGCAACCGGCACCTGCCGGCCCAGATCGACGAGGACCGTATCCTGATCGGCCGCGATCACGTCATCCGGGCGATGCTTGAAGGGCTTGGCGCGAATGTGCGCGAAGTGCGCGAGGCTTTCCAGCCGGTGCGCGGCGCCTATCACGCCCATGGCGGTCACGGTCATGGCGGACATGCGCATCACGCCCATGACTGATGTCACTCTGCCGAATGCAGCCGGCACGCAATCGCTGCTGCGGCTGATGACATGGCTGTCGCCGGCCTTTCCGGTTGGCGCTTTCGCCTATTCGGCCGGCCTGGAGAATGCCGCGGGCGAGGGGCGCGTGAAGGATGGCGATGGACTGGCCGACTGGATTGGCCTGTCTATCACCTCCGGCCCCGCCTGGAACGACGCCGTTCTGCTGGCCGAGAGCTTTCGCCGGCTGGACGATCCGGCGAGTCTCGAAGAGCTGGCCGAACTTGCGGCCGCGCTTGCCGGCTCCGCCGAGCGTTACCGGGAGACGCGGCTCGTCGGCGAAGCCTTCCTGGAGGCGGCGGGGGCCTGGCCGCAGCCTGCGCTCGACCATCTGCCTGCCGACGCGCCGTATCCGGTCGCCGTCGGCGTGGTTGCGGCGGCAAACGGGGTCGAACTCACAGCCGCGCTTGCCGCCTATCTGCATGCCGCCGCCTCGCAGGCCGTTTCGGCCGGCATAAGGCTTTCGCTTTGCGGACAGAGGCAGGGTGTCGCCATTCTCGCCGCGCTGGAACCCTTGATCGGGGCGACGGCGGAGAAGGCGGCCCATTCCACCATCGATGCGCTCGGCTCGGCGGCCTTTTTCGCCGAGATATCGAGCCTCAGACACGAAACACAGACGGCACGTCTCTTCCGGTCGTAAGAGGCGGTGCGACAGATGACGGGGATAAGCATGGCATCGGGAAATGGCCCATTGCGCGTCGGTATCGGCGGACCGGTCGGGTCCGGCAAGACGGCGCTGACGGAGAAGCTCTGCAAGGCGTTGCGCGACGACTATTCGGTTGCCGTCGTGACCAACGACATCTACACAAAGGAAGACGCCGAGGCGTTGGTGCGCATGCAAGCACTGACCTCCGACCGGATCATGGGCGTCGAGACGGGCGGCTGTCCGCACACGGCGATCCGCGAAGACGCGACGATCAACCTGCAGGCGATCGCATCGCTCAACGAGCGTTTCCCCGATCTCGATATCGTGTTCATCGAATCGGGCGGTGACAATCTGGCGGCGACCTTCTCGCCGGATCTGGCCGACCTGACGATCTACGTGATTTCCGTCTGCCAGGGTGAGGAGATACCGCGCAAGGGCGGGCCGGGGATCACCCGTTCGGATCTGCTGGTGATCAACAAGAAGGACCTGGCGCCGCATGTCGGCGCGGATATCGGCGTTATGGACCGCGATGCCGAGCGCATGCGGACGTCGCGTCCCTACGTGTTCACCGACATGAAGCGCGGCGATGGCATAGACACGGTGGTCGCGTTCCTGAAGGCGCAGGGCGGCCTCTAGCAGCACCTGTCGCTTGTCCGTCAGATGTTTTCGAGCGCGCCGGTGTTTTCCACATGGATCAGCCGGCCGCGGACGACGACGCCATTGTCTCTCAGCGTTGAAAAGGCGCGGGACAGGGCCTCCGGCGCCAGACCAAGCTTGCCAGCCAGCAGGCTTTTCTGGAAGGGCAGGCGCATGGTTGCCGACTTGCCGGCATCGTCCTTCCGGCAATGGGTGAGGATATAATGGGCCACCCGCTGCGGGGCAGTCTGCAGGCGGTCGTTGGCGATGCAGTCGGTGGCGTTCAAGAGATTGGTCGAGAGCGAGCGGATGACCGCGCGGGCCACATCCGGCTCCTCGCCGATCAGCTTGCGGATATGTTCGAGGCTGAAGGCGACGATCATCGCCCTTTCCGCCGCCTGGACGTCGAAATGCTGTTTCAAGCTGTTGAACAGCATGCTGTGGCCGAAGCAGTCGCCCGGACCGTAGAGCATCACGTCGGCCGTCCGGCCGTCCCGGTCCGTCCTGTAGGCGCGAAGATGGCCGGAGACGACGCAGAAGAAATGATCGGCGGCCTGGCCTTCGCTGTACAGGACTTCCTTCGCCTCCAGCCGACGAACTTCGGCCGTCGCCAGCAGTTTCCTCAGCGCCGGCTGGCTCATGCCAAGGAGGAACGGAAGGCCCGTGACCGCGCTGACCTCACGCGGCTCCAGTTTCAACAGCGGCCCCAGCAGGATGGCTGTTTCGTTGTTCCCGTGCATTTGAAGTCCCATTTTTTCCTTCGGCGGGCAAATCCGGCGTGAACACCGTTATGACAGCCGTCCCAGTTCCAGTGCCTCGACAGGGAGTGGGGACCTTTCCCTCGTCACGTGGCGGGTGCGGAGTTGTCGGCGGATGCAACCCGGTCACGTTTCCATCTGCTTAGCGCGTCCGCTGCTGGAACCATTTGATTTCAGTCAATTCATCCTGATGAACAGGGAAAAAAGTTTGCATGAGCCGGACGCGTCGGCTGGAATGCGGCGGACAACAAAAAGGCGCCGGAAATTCCGGCGCCTTTTTCGTCAGTCTTATGGGATGCGGGCTGCCTATTCGGCGGCGAGTGGAGGCAACTTGATGATGTTGCTGCCGCCGCTGCGTTCCTTTTCCAGCCGGGAGACCTTGTCCGCGAGGTTGGAAATGGCGGCCTGGCTGCTTTCCACCGCCTGGGCGATGTCTTCGGCCGATCTCGGCTCGGGCTCTTCCTCCTTTGGTCCGACCAGCCGGCCGAAGATCCAGCCGAAGAAGCGGGACACGTCGTCCATGATCAGGAAGAAGGAGGGCACGACCACAAGGCTCAGCACCGTCGAGACGATGATGCCGCCGATCACCGCGATTGCCATTGGCGCGCGGAAGGTGCCGCCTTCGCCGACGCCCATGGCGGAGGGCAGCATGCCGGCGGACATGGCGATCGAGGTCATGATGATCGGCCGGGCGCGCTTGCGGCCCGCCTCGACCACGGCCTGCAACCGGTGCATGCCCTGATGGCGCATCTCGATGGCGAAGTCGACCAGAAGGATGGCGTTCTTCGTCACGATGCCCATCAGCATCAGGATGCCGATCAGCACGGGCATGGAGAGCGGATTGTTGGTCACGATCAGCGCTACAGCCACGCCGCCGATCGCCAGCGGCAGCGAGAACAGGATGGTGAAGGGCTGGATGACGTCCTTGAAGAGCAGGATCAGCACGCCGAGAACCAGAAGCAGGCCCATCAGCATGGCGTTGACGAAGCTCTGCTGCATTTCTGCCTGCACCTTCGCATCGCCGCTTTCGGCAAGCTGTACGCTCTTCGGCAGCTCTGTGTTGGCGAAGATGTCCTTGAAGGCCGCCGTCGCGGTATCCAGCGCCACGCCCTTGGGCAGGTCGGCGCCGATGGTGACGACCCGGTTGCGGTTGTTGCGCTTGATGGAGCTTACGCCTTCCGAATAGTCGACGTCGGCGACGCTCGAGAGCGGTACCATGACCCCGGAGGACGTCCGGATCTTCAGCGCCCGGATTTCAGCGAGGTTACGCCGCATGTCGAGCGATTCCTGCACGCGGATCGGGATCTGGCGATCGTCGAGCGACATTTTCGGCAGGGCCGCATCCACGTCGCCGATCGTCGCGATGCGGACGACCTCGGAGATCTGCTGCGGCGTAATGCCGAGGCGTGCCGCCTGGTCCTTGCGCGGGCGGATCTGCAATTCGGGCCGGGGCAGGGAGCCTTCGGCGCTGACATTGGCGAGCGACGGCTCGTTGCGAAGCTTGGACTCGAGGATTGCGACGGCCTCGTTCAGATCCTTCTCGTTCTTGGAGAGGAAGTTGAACGACAGGTCGCGCTCGCCACGGTCGTTGAGCTTCAGGATGTGAACGTCGGGAATGTCCTTCAGCCGTGCGAAGACTTCCGTTTCCACATCCCATTGCGGCTTGACGCGGCCGTGCACTTCCATCTTCGGCAGGTAGGGGCCGATCAGCGGCAGTCGGCCGAAGACATCGTTGACGACCATCTTGAGCAGCGAATGCTCGATCTTGTGCAGGTTGAGCGTCACGGTCGCGCGCCGCAGCTCCAGGTCACCCTTCGGCGAGGCGCCGTCGAGGACGAAGACGTTCTCGACCTCGGGGATCGTGTGCAGCCGGTCGTACATCAGGTCGGTGACCTTCTCCGTATCCTCGAGCGAGGCGTTCGGAGGCAGTTCCACCGAGAGCGTGATGCGCGAGGCGTCTTCCGGCGGCAGGAAGCTGCCCGGTACCTGGGCGAGCAGCATCAGCGAACCGACGAGGAATGCGACGGCGCCGATCAGCGTGCCGAAACGGGTATACCAGCGGCCGGTGGTCGCCTTGATCATCCGCGTGTAGGCGCGCATCAGCCTGCCGTCATTGCCCTCGTGATCGTCCATCGTGTCGGTGGAGCGCATCAGGTAGGCGGCCATCATTGGCGTGATCAGGCGGGCGACGGCCAGCGAGAAGAACACCGCGAAGGCGACCGTCAGGCCGAACTGGATGAAGTACTGGCCCGGAATGCCCGGCATGAAGGACACCGGCACGAAGACGGCGATGATGGTGAACGAGGTGGCGATGACGGCGAGGCCGATTTCGTCGGCGGCCTCGATCGCTGCCCGGTACGGCGTCTTGCCCATCTTGATATGGCGGGCGATGTTCTCGATTTCCACGATCGCGTCGTCAACGAGAATGCCGGTCGCCAGCGTCATGGCGAGGAAGCTCACCAGGTTGAGCGAGAAGCCGATCATGTCCATGACCCAGAAGGTCGGGATGGCCGAGAGCGGCAGGGCGACCGCGGCAATCAGGGTGGCGCGCCAGTTCTTGAGGAACAGGAAGACCACGATGACGGCCAGCAGCGCGCCTTCGAGCAGCGTGTCGATGGCGGATTCGTAGTTGCCGTAGGTGTAATAGACGGAATCATTGACCAGCGAGATATCAACGCCGGGATTGTCGGCGCGGACCTTGTCCAGCGCTTCGCCAACCGTTTCGGCAACGGAGATCTCACTCGCACCCTTGGAGCGGAAGACGCCGAAGGTGACAACGGGGGTGTCGTTGAACAGCGAGAAGGATTTCGGTTCCTCGTAGGTGTCCTTGATGACGCCGAGATCGGAGAGCTTGACGAAGAGGCCGTTGCCGACGGAGATCGTCGTGTCGGCGAGCGCTGCGACGCTGCGGGCATCGCCGAGCGTGCGGATCGCCTGTTCGGCACCGCCGACCTGTCCGCGGCCGGAGCCGAGGTCGGTGTTGACGCCCTTCAGCTGCTTGCTGACATCCGCGGCGGTGATGCCGTAGGCGCCGAGCTTGTCGGGGTTGAGTTCGATGCGGACCTCGCGATCGGCGCCGCCGTAACGGTCGACGCGGCCGACGCCGGGCTGGCCCTGCAGCGCCCGCTTGACCGTATCGTCGACGAACCAGGACAGTTCCTCGAGCGTCATGTTGGGGGCGGAGACCGCGAAGGTCTGGATCGCCTGTCCCTCGACGTCGACCTTCGAGACGATCGGCTCATCAACGGCGGCGGGCAGCGAGCCGCGAATGCGGTCGATGGCGTCCTTGACGTCCTGGACGGCCTGATCGGTCGGCACTTCCATGCGGAAGACGACGGCGGTCTGCGAGGAGCCGTCGGAGACGGTCGACTGGATTTCATCGACCCCGGAAATGCCGGAGACGGCGTCCTCGATCTCCTTCGTCACCTGCATTTCGAGTTCAGCCGGGGAGGCGCCGCTCTGGGTGACCACGACGGACACGATCGGCACGTCGATGTTCGGGAACCGGGTGATCGGGAGGTTCATGAAGGACTGGTAGCCCAGGAACATGAGCATGCCGAAGGCAAGCAGCGGGGCGACCGGATTGCGGATGGACCAGGCAGAGAAATTCATCGTTCCAGCCTTCTCAGTTCGATGCCGTCGGCATGTCTTCGACCGGCGTGATGCGGTCGCCGTTGCGGACATAGGCACCGGCCTTGGCGACCACCGTATCTCCGGTCGTCAGCCCGCTCAGCACCTGAATGTAGTCGCCGTCCTGGACGCCTGTGTCGATCTTCACCAGTTCGATGCGGTCGTCCTTGACCTTGCGGGCCGTGGAACCGGTCTCGCCGCTGTTGACTGCGGTCAGCGGCAGGGCCATGCCGTTGACTTCCTTGATGATGATCTCGGCGCTGCCGTACATGCCGGCGCGTGCCTTTGCCGGGTCGTCGATGGCGATATGGACCGAGGCAAGCCGGGTGGTCGGATCTATGGTCGGGTCGATCAGGCGGATCGAGCCGTCCAGCACGTCGGAACCGCCAGCAAGCGTGATGCGGGCCTTCAGGCCGGGCTTGAGGCGCAGGACGTCGCCCTCGGCGACGTCGGCGACAAGTTCGACCGCACCGTCGCGGATGACGGTGAAGAGCGGCTGGCCGGCGGCGCTGGCGATCGCGCCGACCTTGGCGTTCTTGGCGGATACGACACCCGACACTGGTGCCTTGACGTCGGTGCGGGCTAGCTTCAGATCAATGTCGGCGATCTGGGCGTCGACGACCTTCATGTCGGCCTTGGCGACAACAATCGCCTGTTCGGCGGCCGTGACGCGAGCATTGGCACCGGCCGCGGACGCGGTCAGCTGGTCCACCTGCGAGGTGGAGACCGTGCCGGAGGTCTTCAGCTTGCGCGCACGCTCCCGCTGGTTGACGGCTTCGTCGGCATTGGCCTTGGCCTCGATCAGCTGCGCCTGCAGCTGGGCGAGGGATGCTTCAGCCTTTGCCTTGTTGGCTTCCAGCTGGCTCTTCTGCAGGAGAAGCGCGTCGGTCGACAGCACGGCCATGACCGCACCCTTTTCGATGCGGTCGCCGATATCGGCGCCCAGGCTCTGGATCGCGAGGCCATCGACCTGCGGCTGGATATAGACTTCCTCGACGGCCTTGACCGTACCGGTGGCGATCAGGCGATCCGTGAGGTTCCTGTCTTCAACCTTGGTGACGATGATTGCCGGGAATTGCCGCGTTTCCTTGGTGGCCGCCGGGGCCTCCTCGGCATGGCCGGCGAGCGGGGCTGCAAGGGCAACGGCCGAAATTGCCGCACTCAGGATCAAACGCTTAAATCGGGTCATGTGACGGTTCCGGAAAGGTCGCTCAACAACCGCAGCGACAGCCGGGGCGGACTGAGGCAGGATTGTTCAAAATGGTTGCTCATTGACGCATTTCATGCAGCCTTTGCGACGTCAGAAAGCCCCCTTCATATCGCAAGCCGCAACAACATGGGATCTGCGAAAGACGCTTACAAGGCAGCGCATCCATTTAATTCCACTGTTTGCTTGATTTTATTCTGTGCGCTGCAAAAGGCGCTGTCAATCGGGGCGTTTACACATCTTGATCGAATCCGCCCAAATGCGAAGCCGCGCGGGAGGTCTCTTCCCGCGCGGCTTCTTTAGAATATCCGAAAAAGCGATTTTATTTCAGTGCTTCGTCGGTGATCTCATGCGTCCAGGCGCCTTCCGGCTTCTTGGTGATGATTTTCTGGTCGAGCACGGCCTTCTCGGTGCGGTCGTAGGCGGCTTCATCGAGAACGCCGGTGGAATCGCCCAGAAGCTTGGCCACTTCGGTCATCATGTAGACCTGATGTTCCTTGGTCTGCGCACCCGTCGTGTCGTTTTCGAGAACGATGTCGGCTGCTTCTTCCGGGTTGTCCTTGGCATAGGCCCAGCCCTTCATCGAGGCACGGACGAACTTGACCATGTTGGCCTTGAAGGCCGGGTCTTCGAGCTTGTCGCCCAGCACATAAAGGCCGTCCTCAAGAAGGTTGGCGTTCATCTCGGCGTAGTTGAAGACGGTCAGCTTGTCGAGCGTGTAGCCGGCATCGATCGCCTGGCCGAGTTCGTTGTAGGTCATGACGTGGATGCAGTCGGCCTGCTTCTGGATGAGCGGCTGAACGTCGAAGCTCTGCTGCAGGACCTTCACTTCGTCCGCACCTTCGCCGGTCTTCAGGCCTTCGCGGTTCATCAGCGCGAAGAAGGGCACTTCATTACCGTAGAACCATACGCCGATCGTGTGTCCCTTGAAGTCGGCAACGGTCTTGATCGGGCCGTCCTTCGGGCAGATGATTTCCAGACCGCCATTCTTGTACGGCTGGGCGATGTTGACGAGCGGCACGCCCTTTTCGCGGGCGGCAAGTGCTGCGCCCATCCAGTCGACGATCACGTCGGCGCCACCGCCGGCGATCACCTGTTCCGGTGCGATGTTCGGTCCGCCCGGCTTGATTTCTACGTCGAGGCCTTCCTCGTCGTAGAAGCCCTTGTCCTTGGCGACGAAGTAACCCGCGAACTGCGCCTGGGTGACCCATTTCAGCTGCAGGGTGATCTTGTCGGCGGCCTGAGCCTGGAGGGCCGAGAATGCCAGCGCGGTCGCGGCCAGCAATGTCGCAATCTTCAGTTTCATGTTTCAGTTCCCTCTTTTTGTTACGCCTGTCCACCACGGACAGACGGATGCCAGAACGTGACCTTGCGCTCGATGAGCGCGACGATCCCGTAGAACAAGGATCCGGTGACGGCAGCCACCAGGATTTCGGCCCACACCATGGCGGTGTTCATGCGCCCCATCTCGACCGAGATGCGGAAGCCGATGCCGACCGACGGCGAGCCGAAGAATTCGGCGACGATAGCGCCGATCAGCGCCAAGGTCGAATTGATCTTCAGCGCGTTGAAGATGAACGGCCAGGCAGCGGGCAGGCGAAGCTTGACCATCGTCTGCCACCAGCTGGCCGCATAGGTGCGCATCAAGTCGCGCTCCATGTGGCCGGCGGCGGACAGGCCGGCGACGGTGTTGATCAGCATCGGGAAGACGATCATCAGCACGATGACAGCGGTCTTCGACGGCCATTCGAAGCCGAACCACATGATCATGATCGGCGCGATGCCAATGATCGGCAGCGCCGAGATGAAATTGCCGAGCGGCAGAAGGCCGGCTTTAAGGAAGGGCGACCGATCGATCAGCAGTGCGGCGGCGAAACCGAGGCCGCAGCCGATGACATAGCCGGTCAGGACTTCCTTGAAGACCGTCTGGACGAGATCGAGCCAGAGGGTCGGGAAGGCCGTGACCGCTTCGGCAAGGATGGCGCTTGGAGCCGGCAGCAGGATCTCCGGTACGTTCAGCCCGCGCGTGATGAGTTCCCAGAGCACCAGAAGCGTCAGGCCGAAAATGGCCGGGACGGCGAGGTTGATGCGCCGCGCGCTCGCCGGGCTTGCCGGCGTGACATGCACCAGCTTCTCGTTGAGGGCCCAGGCGCCGAGCCAGATGACAAGGGCGGCGATAATGGTGATCGTCGTCGTCATGCAAGCGCCTCCGGTTTGGCGCCCATGGACTTCATCACCAGCTTCTCGATGGCGGCGACGAGGAAGACGAGGCCGCCGGCGACGATGGCCGAAACGAAGAGGGCGGACCAGATCTGGATCGTCTGGCCGTAATAGGACCCCGACAGGAGCCGTGCGCCGAGCCCGGCGACGGCGCCCGTTGGCAGTTCGCCGACAATCGCGCCGATCAGGGAAATGGCGACCGCCACCTTCAGCGAGGCAAACAGGAACGGGACGGCCGACGGCCAGCGCAGCTTCCAGAAGAGCTGGCTGCGGCTGGCATTATAGGTGTGCATCAGGTCGAGCTGGATCGTTTCCGGCGAGCGCAGGCCTTTCACCATGCCGACGACGACCGGGAAGAAGGAGAGGTATGTCGAGATCAGCGCCTTCGGCAGCAGTCCGGAAATGCCGATGGCATTCAGGACGACGATCAGCATCGGCGCCACTGCGAGGATCGGGATTGTCTGTGAGGCGATGATCCACGGCATCAGCGACTTGTCCATCGCCCTGTTGTGGACGATGCCGACGGCGAGCAGGACGCCCGTGATCGTGCCGAGCGCGAAGCCCAGCAGGGTGGCCGATAGCGTCACCCAGGCGTGATAGACGAGCGAACGCTTGGACGTCACCTTCATCTCAGCCGTCGTCTTCCAGATTTCGGCAACGATCTGATGCGGCGCGGGCAGGAGCGGTTTGTCCATCGCATAGGACTTCAGCCAGACCTCGCCCGCCGTCAGGTTCTCGTTCTTGCGGATCGCTTCTTCCGCGGCCAGCGTGTGGTTCATGAAGAGCGCCGCGACATACCAGATCGCGACGATGGCGAGGATGACGGTGAGGATGGGGAGGAGTTTGGTGCGGAGGGTCAATATTCACCCTCCTTCAAAAACGACAATACCGCTTCCCTGATCCTCAGGAATACGAAGTCGGGTCCATCAAGCACCTGGTCGTTGTCAAAGCGCAATATCGTGAAACCGTTTGCTTTCAGAAAAGCATCACGCCGATGGTCGTGGCGACGGCCTTCACGCGTTTCGTGGCTGTGCCCGTCCACTTCAACGATAACACGTGCCGAAAGCCAGGCGAAATCAGCAATGTACGGACCGACTGGTGTCTCTCTCCTGAAGTGCGCGCCTAGGGGACGAAGGTCGCGCAACATGTCCCACATGGCTTTTTCGGCCTTGGTCATTTCGCGCCGGAGTTCTCGAGCGCGAGACCTCGTTTTGGGTTGGATGTTTGAATGCGGCATGCTGCATCCCTCCATACCTCTGCGGATGAGGTTAACCCCTCCCCAACCCCTCCCCACAAGGGGGAGGGGCTCACCGTGCGGGACCGCATTTACATTAGCAACAGATACTGTTGATAACCCGGGTCGTTGTCCGGGTGGAAGCGCATCGGCAATGAAGCCCCTCCCCCTTGTGGGGAGGGGTTGGGGAGGGGCATTTCTCTCAAAACCTCCGGCACTACTCCTCATAGCTATGCCCCGCCTTAAGGCCCTCGCGGACGCGGTGGGCGATTTCGAGGAATTCGGGGGTCTCGCGGATGTCGAGCGGGCGCTCCTTCGGCAGGGTGGATTCGATGATGTCGGTGACGCGGCCGGGGCGGGGGCTCATGACGACGATCTTCGTCGAGAGATAGACGGCTTCCGGGATCGAGTGGGTGACGAAACAGATGGTCTTGTTGGTGCGCTCCCAGAGTTCCAGCAGCTGCTGGTTCAGGTGGTCGCGAACGATCTCGTCGAGCGCGCCGAAGGGTTCGTCCATCAAAAGCAGATCGGCGTCGAAGGCGAGCGCGCGGGCGATCGAGGCGCGCTGTTGCATGCCGCCTGACAGCTGCCAGGGGAATTTCTTGCCGAAGCCGGAAAGATTGACGAGCTCCAGCGTCTGCTCGACGCGCTTCTTCTTCTCGGCATCCGAATAGCCCATGATTTCGAGTGGCAGGGCGACGTTGCGCTCGATGGTGCGCCAGGGATAAAGCGCGGCGGCCTGGAAGACATAGCCGTAGGCGCGGTTCTTGCGGGCGTCCTCCGGCGTCGTGCCGTTGACGGTGATCGTGCCGGAGGTGTGCTTTTCGAGATCCGCGATGACGCGCAGGAAGGTGGTCTTGCCGCAGCCAGACGGGCCGATGAAGGAGACGAAATCGCCCTTCTTGACCTCCAGATTGACGTCGGACAGGGCGTGCACCGGCCCGTCATTGGTCTGAAATGTCAGGCCAAGCCCCTTCGCCTCGACGACCGTTTTCGATTGTTCAGCCATGTGATCCCAGTTTGTTGTAAAATCTGTCCCCGTGACGGTATATCCGTCCTTCTTGTCTCATGTCAGGGAGTTTCCGCTCATGTCATCGTCGACGTATCCCCAATGCAAGACCATCCGCCCCTCCGAGACCTATGACGGCAAGCAGGGCTTTTCCTATATCGAGGGCATTAGCGCCGAAAGCGTCGGCTCGACGGGCATCGCCATGATGCTGCTGACCATTCCGCCCGGTGCGCGCGCCAAGGCGCATTTTCACGAAAGCCACGAGACGGCGATCTACATCGTGGGGGGCGAAGCGACGACCTATTTCGGCGAGAAGCTTGAACACATCCAGGTGCAGCGCGCCGGCGACATGTTCTACATCCCGGCCGGCGTGCCGCATGTGCCGGTCAACACCGGGACAGTGCCCTGCACGGCGGTCATCGCGCGGACAGACCCGAACGAGCAGGAAAGCGTGGTTTTGACGCCGGAGCTGGATGGGCTGGTGCCGTGAGGCGCTGGCAAGGTTCGCGACTTTCCCCTCCCCAACCCCTCCCCACAAGGGGGAGGGGCTGACCCAACCGCTCGTGTCGTCATTGTGGCGATGGTTCACCGCGAGTCTTCTCCCCCCTTGTGGGGGAGATGGCCGGCAGGCCAGAGGGGGAAAAGAGATTGAGCGACGCATTGCCATCGCGTTGCTAGACCCCACTCGCCGGGATGCCCGTGCGCTGGACCTTGCGCGGGGCGGTGATTTCCTTCCAGGTGGACAGCGCCGTGCTGACGGCAGGGAAGGGTTCGCGCTTCACGAACTGGCCGTGGCCCTCGCGCGTCTTGATGGTCGATTCCTCGATCGCCACGACGCCGTGGGTGAGCGTGTAGCGCGGCAGGCCCTTGACCTTCTTGCCCTCGAAGACGTTGTAGTCGATCGCCGACTGCTGGTTTGAAGCCGAGATCGTCTTCTCGCGTGTCGGATCCCAGACGACGAGGTCGGCGTCGGCGCCGACGAGGATCGCGCCCTTCTTCGGGTACATGTTGAGGATCTTGGCGATGTTGGTGGAAGTGACCGCCACGAACTCGTTCATGGTGATGCGGCCGGTCGCGACACCGTAGGTCCAGAGCATCGGCATGCGGTCTTCGAGGCCGCCGGTGCCGTTCGGGATCTTGGTGAAATCGCCCACACCGTAACGCTTCTGGTCGGTGGTGAAGGCGCAGTGGTCGGTTGCGACCACCTGCAGCGAGCCGCTGGCGAGGCCTGCCCAGAGGCTGTCCTGATGGCGCTTGTCGCGGAAGGGGGGCGACATGACCCGGCGGGCGGCATGATCCCAGTCGGCATTGGCGTACTCGCTCTCATCCAGCGTCAGGTGCTGGATCAACGGTTCGCCATAGACGCGCATGCCGTTCTGGCGGGCACGGCGGATCGCTTCATGCGCCTGTTCGCAGGAGGTGTGCACGACATAGAGCGGTACGCCGGCCATGTCGGCGATGATGATGGCGCGGTTGGTGGCTTCGCCCTCGACGGAGGCCGGACGGGAATAGGCGTGCGCCTCGGGGCCGTTATTACCTTCGGCCAAGAGCTTGGCCTGCATCTGCGCGACGATGTCGCCGTTTTCGGCATGCACCAGCGGCAGCGCGCCGATCGCCGCACAGCGCTGGAAGGAGGAGAACATCTCGTCGTCATCCACCATCAGCGCGCCCTTGTAGGCCATGAAGTGCTTGAAGGTGTTGATGCCCTTGTCCTTGACGATGGTCTCCATCTCGTTGAAGACCTGCTCGCTCCACCAGGTGATCGCCATGTGGAAGGAGTAGTCGCAGTTGGCGCGGGTCGACTTGTTGTCCCAGCGGTTGAGCGCGTCGAGCAGCGACTGGCCGGGATCGGGCAGGCAGAAATCGACGACCATGGTGGTGCCGCCGGCAAGGCCAGCGCGCGTGCCGCTCTCGAAATCGTCGGAGGAGTAAGTGCCCATGAAGGGCATTTCGAGGTGGACGTGCGGATCGATGCCGCCCGGCATGACATAACAGCCGGTCGCATCCAGCGTCTCGTCGCCGGACAGGTTCGGGCCGATCTCGACGATCTTGCCGCCATCGATCTTGACGTCGGCCTTGTAGGTCAGGTCGGCGGTGACGATGGTGCCGTTCTTGATGACTGTGGACATTTTGAATACTCCCCTTCGGAATCCTGCGCTTTGTTGCTGTGATGCATGGGGTTTAGAGGTGTCGGTGCGGAGCTGTGTTCCCGGGTCTTTGATCCCGAGACCTGAATGACGGTGTGCTTTCCATGTCGATTGGAACCCCTCATCCGGCTTTTTGCGCCACCTTCTCCCCAAGGGGAGAAGAGGGAGGGCGCGGTTACTGTCTTCTGCGCCATTTGATGGCGTGCGTTACTGGCTGTCGGGTGCGGCGGTCTCGCCTTCTCCCCCTGGGGAGAAGGTGCCCGAAGGGCGGATGAGGGGTTCCCATAAACGGGGGTGCAAACTGCTCTCATTCTTGCCGTTCCCCTTGAGCAGCCGCCGTCGCGGGATAGAAACGCAAAGTGTCACATCGTTCGAAAATCTCGCCTTCCAGAACGGCCAGCATGGTTTCCAGCACCGCGCGGGGTTCCTTCAAAACCTCTTCATTCCAGAAGCGCAGGACTGAGTAGCCGTTGGCGTTAAGCCAGTCCGTCCGTATATCGTCAACCTGGCTTTCGGCATGTTGCGCGCCATCAAGCTCGACCACCAGATTCTTTTCCCGGCAGACGAAGTCCACGATGTAAGGCCCCAGCGGGATCTGCCGTGAAAACTTATGTCCGTTCAATCTCCGGCCCCGAAGATCGCTCCACAGACGATATTCCGGTTCCGTATCGTTTGCGCGCAGTATTCTGGCCCGTGCTGTAGCGCCGGGTTTTCGAAGCCATGCCTCGGACTTCGCTGCCATCCAGATACTCCCACTTTCCCGTGGAGAAAGCATCACTCCACAATCTCCGCAGCTTCGAGCACGGCGTGCAGCAGCACGTCGGCGCCGGCGGTGGCCCATTCCTTAGAAATTTCCTCGGCCTCGTTGTGGCTGAGGCCGCCGACGCAGGGGCACATGACCATGGTGGCGGGCGCCACCTTGGCGGCCCAGCAGGCGTCGTGGCCGGCGCCGGAAATCAGGTTCATGTGGGAATAGCCGAGGCGTTCGGCAGCGTCGCGGACCATGGTGACCAGCTTCGGGTCGAAGGTGATGGGATCGAAATGGCCGACGGCCTCGACCGAGCAACCGACGCCGAGATCCTCGCAGATCTTCGCCGCCTTCGCCTCGATCCTGGCGCGCATGCGGTCGAGCTTTTCCTGGCTCGGCGTGCGGATGTCGACGGTGAAGACGACCTTGCCGGGCAGGACGTTGCGGGAATTGGGCGAGAAGAACATCTGGCCGACGCCGCCGACGGCGCCCGGCTGTTCGCTCATGGCGACGTCCTGCACCATTTCCAGGATGCGGGACATGGCGAGCCCGGCATTGACGCGCATGTTCATCGGCGTCGAGCCGGTATGGGCTTCCTTGCCGGTCAGGGTGAATTCCAGCCACCAGAGGCCCTGACAGTGGGTGACGACGCCGATCTGCTTTTCCTCCGCCTCGAGGATCGGGCCCTGCTCGATGTGGTATTCGAAATAGGCGTGCATCTTGCGGGCGCCGACTTCCTCGTCGCCGACCCAGCCGATGCGCTTCAGCTCGTCGCCGAACTTCTTGCCCTCGGGGTCGGTGCGGTTATAGGCGTAGTCCTGAGTGTGGACGCCGGCGAAGACGCCGGAGGCGAGCATGGCGGGCGCGAAGCGGGCGCCTTCCTCGTTCGTCCAGTTGGTGACGACGATCGGGTGCTTGGTCTTGATGTTGAGGTCGTTCATCGAGCGGACGATTTCCAGCGCGCCGAGCACGCCGAGGACGCCGTCGAACTTGCCGCCGGTCGGCTGGGTATCGAGGTGCGAACCGACGTAGACGGGCAGGGCGTCCGGGTCGGTGCCGGGCCGCGTCATGAACATGTTGCCCATCGTGTCGACGCCCATCGTCAGGCCGGCATTCTCGCACCAGGTCTGGAAGAGCTTGCGGCCTTCGGCGTCGGCATCCGTCAGGGTCTGGCGATTGTTGCCGCCGGCAATGCCGGGGCCGATCTTCGCCATCTCCATCAGCATGTCCCACAGGCGGTCGCCGTTGACGCGCATGTTTTCGCCGGGTGCTGCCACCATGATTTCATCCTCGCCATTTTCGCCGGCGGTCTGCCGGTCTCGTTCCCATTGTCGGTGCGGCGCTTATTGTTTTTGTTCGCCGCCGGATATCAGTTGCCTTCACGGCATTTCTGTCTGATAATTTGACCGATTGGTAAACATTACAATTTCCGCAGCGCCACTCAAGTCGGAAAAGCCAAAAAAGAAGTGTCGGCGCGAAGATTTTGCATAGGTTTTCCGCATGCGCATTCTTGCGGCACTTTTTGCCGTCGGTCATGAATTTTTGAGGCGAGGAGACAGGCGTACATGGTGAAGGCCAGGGCGGCGAAAACGCAGCGCAGGACCCGCATTCAGGAAGAGAAGGAGGAGGTCATCCTCCAGGCCGCGCTGGATGTCTTTTCCTCCTACGGGTTCAAGGGCGCGACGATCGACCAGATCGCCGAGGTCGCCGAGATGTCGAAGCCGAACCTGCTCTACTATTTCCGCACCAAGGAGGCGATGCACCGGGCCCTGATCGACCGGGTGCTGCAGACCTGGCTCGAGCCGCTGAGGGCCTTCGACGCGGCCGGCAATCCGGAGGCCGAGATCCGCTCCTATATCCGGCGCAAGCTGGAGATGGCGCGCGATTTCCCGCGGGAAAGCCGGCTGTTTGCCAACGAGGTGCTGCAGGGCGCGCCGCATATCGAGGATGAGCTCGCCGGCCCGCTGAAGGAACTGGTCGATGAGAAGGCGGCGGTGATCCGCGCCTGGGCCAAGGCCGGCAAGATCGCCAAATGCGATCCCTATCACCTGATCTTCTCGATCTGGGCGACGACGCAGCATTATGCCGACTTCGACGTCCAGGTGCGGGCTGTTCTCGGCCAGAAGCTTTCGGGTGATGGCCGGTTCGAGGATGCCGCCCGGTTCCTTGAGCAGCTCTTCATCGAAGGGCTCAGGGTGAAATCTTCAGACGCCACGATCACGCAGAATCAGGGCGGACTTGCTTCGGGTGCGGTCTGAGCGAGCCGGCGTGCCGGTCGCTTGAGTGACGTCAATCCGGCAAAAGGCCGGTGACGATCAGGCCGCAGGCGGTCACTAGCGCGCCGGCGAAGACGGCGGGGCTTGCCCAGCCATGGCCGATCAACCCTTCGAGAATGATGATGAAGCTCGGCGTCAGGTAGTTGTAGGCGAGCACCTTCGGCGCCGGCAGGCGCATCGAGCCGTACTGGATCAGCAGGAAGGTGATGGCCGTGGTGACCACCGACAGATAGGCGAGCGCCGTCCAGACGATCGGCGGCATGGCCGAAAAATCGGTCACGGCGATCTGCGGGGCGGCCGGAAACAGCAGATAGATGCTGACAGCGACGGAGAGCCAGAAGCCGATGACGGTCGGATGCTCGCGGCGATCGAGCTTGCGCAAGAGCGGCACGTAGGCCGCATGGCAGAGAACGCCGACGAAATAGATCAGTTCGCCCTTGCCGATGTCGAAGCGCAGGATTGCCTGCACGTCGCCACGAAAGATCACCCAGATCGCGCCGCTCGCCGCAATCACGAGGCTCAGGAAAACGCCGGGCCGGGTATGCTGCTTCAGGATCACGAAGGCAAAGGCGGCGCTCGCCAGCGGCATGAGCGTGAAGACTGCGCCCGTCTGCACCGGGCTGGTGATTTCCAGCGCCAGGAACATGGTCAGCATGTAGGTGCCCATCAGCATGCCGTAGATGGCGAAGCGCCAGGGCTGGACCGGAATGGCGAAGCGCTGGCGGAACATGATGAAGGCCATGCCCGCCATGACGACGATGCTGATCATGTAGCGGATGAACTGCAGTTCGGCCGCCGGCATGTGCTGCGCGGCCATGCCTCCAAGGGAAAACGATCCGGCCACCAGCAGCGAGAAGGACAGCATCGCCAGGTGCGCGCGAAGCTTCACAGCACCCGTGGCATGGGTGTTGTGGATCGATTTTTGCGGTTGAACATCCTGCTTCAAGGTTCTGCCCCTGGCTGTGAGGTTGAAACGTGCTTTAGCCTTAAAGTGCCGGGTTGTCTTGCCGCAATCGTCCAAAACTGCCAAGCAGGGGGATGAAATCAAACGGGGGCGGCATATTGCAGAGGCTGAAAGCGCGGATCTACGAACTGTACGAAGGCGACAGCGATGCCGCACACCGGTTTCGATACACGCTTCTTGGCGTCGATGTCCTGACGATCCTGTTTCTCGTCGTCTCGACCTTCTATTACGGTTCGGCGCTGATCGAAGCGCTGGACGTGGTCTTCGGCCTCTACCTCCTGGCCGACTATGCGGCGCGATTCTGGATCGCGAAGAAGAAGCCGGCCTTTCTCATTCATCCGCTCAATCTTGCCGACCTGGTCGCCATGCTGTCGTTCCTCGCGCCCATTCTCGGCGAGAACTTCGCCTTCCTGCGCGGTCTGCGGGTTCTGAGGCTGCTGCGCTCCTACCGGCTGCAGAACAGGCTCCGGCATGACTTTCCCTATTTCAAGCGCAACGAGGAGGTGATCCTCAGCGCCACCAACATGTTCATCTTCATCTTCGTCATGACCGAAGCGGTGTTCGTGACCCAGGTGGGCGTCAATCCGAACGTCCGGCATTTCCTCGACGCGATGTATTTCACCGTCACGACACTGACGACGACGGGGTTCGGAGACATCACGCTGCAGGGCCAGACGGGACGGCTGCTTTCGATCCTGATCATGGTGTTCGGCGTGTCGCTGTTCCTGCGTCTGGTGCAGACGATCTTCCGCCCGTCGAAGGTGAAATATCCCTGTCCGCAATGCGGTCTCTCCCAGCATGAGCGCGATGCGGTGCACTGCAAGCATTGCGGCACCGTGCTGAACATTCCCAACGAGGGCGACGTCTGAACAAAAAAACGCCCGGACGAACCGGGCGCTTGGAGTTTGAGGAGGACACTTATTCCGCGGCCTGACGGGACATCGGGTTATTGGGATGGGTCGTCCAGTTGGCGTAGTTCGGGTCGACCGGCTTGCCGGTGCGCTCGTCCATCGCTCCGGCTTCGAGCGGCACCATGGTGATGCAGCCCTCGACGGGACAGACGTTGACGCAGAGGTTGCAGCCAACACATTCGTCTTCCATGACCTCGAACTTGCGGGCGCCGTCGACGATGGCTGTGATCGCCTGGTGCGAGGTGTCCTCGCAGGCGATGTGACAGCGGCCGCACTTGATGCACTGATCCTGGTCGATGCGGGCCTTGGCGATGTAGTTGAGGTTCAGGTACTGCCAGTCGGTGACGTTGGGAACGGCGCGGCCGACGACGTCGTCGAGCGTCGCATAGCCCTTTTCGTCCATCCATGCGGAAAGGCCGGTGATCATCTCCTCGACGATCTTGAAGCCATAGGTCATGGCGGCGGTGCAGACCTGGACGGTGCCGGAGCCGAGGGCCATGAATTCGGCCGCGTCGCGCCAGGTGGTGATGCCGCCGATGCCGGAGATCGGCAGGCCGTAGGTTTCCGGATCGCGGGCGATCTCGGCAACCATGTTGAGCGCGATCGGCTTGACCGCCGGGCCGCAATAGCCGCCATGGGTGCCCTTGCCGCCGACAGTGGGCGAGGGGGCCATGTTGTCGAGGTCGACGGAGACGATCGAGTTGATGGTGTTGATCAGCGACACCGCATCGGTGCCGCCGGCCTTTGCGGCGCGGGCCGGCTTGCGGATGTCGGTGATGTTCGGCGTCAGCTTGGTGATGACCGGCATGCGCGTGTACTGCTTGCACCAGCGCACGACCATCTCGATGTATTCCGGCACCTGGCCGACCGCAGCACCCATGCCGCGCTCGGACATGCCGTGCGGACAGCCGAAATTGAGTTCGATGCCATCGGCGCCGGTTTCTTCGACCAGCGGCAGGATCGCCTTCCATTCCTCTTCCACGCAGGGGACCATGATCGAGGCGACGAGCGCCCGGTCGGGCCACTTCATCTTGACCTCTTTCATCTCCCGCAGGTTCACGTAGAGGTCGCGGTCGGTGATGAGCTCGATGTTGTTGAGGCCGAGCAGACGGCGGTCGGCCCCCCAGATCGCGCCGTAGCGCGGGCCGTTGACGTTGACGACCGGCGGGCCTTCCGAGCCGAGCGTCTTCCAGACGACGCCGCCCCAGCCGGCCTTGAAGGCGCGCTGGACATTGTAGGCCTTGTCGGTCGGCGGCGCGGAGGCGAGCCAGAAGGGGTTCGGCGATTTGATGCCGACGAAGTTCGTGCGAAGATCAGCCATTGTCCCTCATCCCTTCCTTCAAGCCACGGCGCTGGCGCGGACGGTGCCGGCGGCCAGAGCCTTGTTGATCGATTCTGCGGCATCGCGACCCTGCGCGACCGAAGTCACCGTCAGGTCTTCGCCCAGCTTCACGCAGTCGCCGCCGGCCCATACGCCGGAGACGGAGGTGCGGCCTTCACTGTCGATGGCGATGCGTCCGCCTTCGATCTTGAGGGCGCCGAGGCCGGTCGCCTCGAAGGTCTGGCCGATCGCCTTGAAGATTTGGTCGCAGGCAATGAGGCCAGTCTCGCCGGTGCCCGACAGTCTGCCGTCCTTCAGTTCGGTGTATTCGACTTCGATGCCGGCGACCTTGCCGTCCTTGGCGATCACCTTCTTCGGCTGCAGCCAGTGGCGGATCATGACGCCCTTGGAGGCGGCGAGGTCCTGCTCGAATTCCGAGGCGTTCATGTTTTCCTTGCCGCGGCGATAGCAGATGGTGACTTCCTCGGCGCCGAGCAGCTTTGCCTGAACGGCGGCGTCGATGGCGGTCATGCCGCCGCCGATGACGACGACGCGGCGGCCGACGGCAAGGGTGGATAGGTCGGTGGACTGGCGCAGTTCGGCGATGAAGTCGACGGCGTCCATGACGCCTGACGTTTCCTCGCCTTCGGCTCCGAGCGCGTTGACGCCAGCCAGCCCCATGCCGAGGAAGACGGCGTCATAGTCCGAGGCGAGGTCGGAGAGCGAGAAGTCCCGGCCGAGCATCTGGCCGTTCTTGACCTCGATGCCGCCGATCGAAAGCACGTAGTCGACTTCCTTCTGGGCAAAGCCGCCGGTCGATTTGTAGCTGGCGATGCCGTATTCGTTCAGGCCGCCTGCCTTTTCCTTGGCTTCGTAGACGACGACGGAATGGCCGTGCATGGCGAGACGATGGGCGCAGGCGAGCCCGGCCGGGCCGGCACCGACGACGGCGACCGTCTTTCCGGTCGAGGCGGGACGGCTGTAGAACTGCTTGCCTTCGCCCATTGCGATGTCGGTCGCGTAACGCTGCAGGCGGCCGATCTCGACCGGCTTCTCCTCGGCCGTGTTGCGCACACAGGCCTCCTCGCAGAGCGTTTCGGTGGGACAGACGCGGGCGCACATGCCGCCCAGGATGTTCTGGTCGAAGATGGTCTTTGCCGCGCCGATCGCATTTCCGGTTCCGATCTGGCGGATGAACATCGGAATGTCGATCGAGGTGGGACAGGCCGTCATGCACGGCGCGTCGTAGCAGAAGTAGCAGCGGTCGGAGGCGACCAGTGCCTCATGCTTGTCGAGCCGCGGGTGCAGGTCGGAGAAATTCGTCTCGTATTCGGCAGGCTGAAGCCTGCCGGCGGCAATGCCGGAATCCAGTCGTCCCATGAACGTTCCCTCTTTTTTGGTATGGCGACTGGGATAACGGTAACTCAGCTTAAAAATTTTATCAAACGGTAAATATTTGACTGTCTGACGGCGTGCCGTCGGTCTCTGCAAGTCAATGATTTGAATCGGTTATTCCGGTTACCTGATGCTGAGTTGCATGGTCTTCACACTCTGATTCAGGCGTTCGCATTGGCCGTTTTCCGGTGTGAAAAAACATGAGTTATTTGATCATATTTATAGTTGATTATAAAAATCAGGTTTTATATGGTTCCGGCATCAAAGGGGCTTGAAGCCTTGATGCTTGCAAGGAGGGAATCTGCCAATGGCGAAGAAGATCAAGAAGCGCGACCGGAGCAATCAGCCGCAGGTGCAGAACGAGATGTCTTCGGGAGAGCGCCAGGGACTTGGCGGCCGCAGCTTCCTCTATGTGGGTGGCCGTGACTGTCAGGTTGCGCATCTCAGAGAGCTCGCGGAGAGCTACGGTGCCGAATTGCTGCACCATGACGGCGGCCTGCGTGAGGCGGTGTCCCGGATCGACACGGTTCTGCCGTCGGTCGACTGCGTGTTCTGCCCGGTCAACTGCATCAGCCATGATGCGTGCCTGCGTGTAAAAACCGGCTGCAAGAAGTTCGGCAAGGCCTTCATTCCATTGCGAAACGGCTCGAAATCAAGCCTCGAGCGGGCGCTGGCCGACCTGCATGAGCGGGATGGACTGCAGTGATCATCGAAGCCGGAGAAAGGTCGACGCTGATCGGTCTTCACAAGCTGATGCAGGCGGAAAACGGCGGTTTTGTCGTCGAACTCCATCAGATTGTCGAGGATGAGCGCGAGCGGCGGGCGGCATTATCGAACGTTTTACCATTGCCTCAGAAAAGGCAGTTTGCCGGGCAGCGGGGCATGCAATCGAATGTGGAGGCCGCAGGACGCGTGATTGCGTTTGTCCGGTCATTTCGGCAGAGTGCCCGCACATGACGAGGGGGGGCATTCGAGTGTATGTAGCAATGAACCGTTTCAAGGTCGCCTGCGGCGCGGAAACGACATTCGAGAATGTCTGGAAGAACCGCGATTCGAGCCTGGCGAGCGTGCCGGGCTTCGAGGGTTTCAGGCTGTTGCGCGGCAAGACATTCGCGGAAGAGGGATATACCCTCTTTGCATCGCACTCGCTCTGGAAGAGCGAGGCCGATTTTCTGAACTGGACGAAGTCGGAGAATTTCCGGCAGGCCCACAGGCACGCCGCCGACCACAAGGGAATGTATCTGGGACCGCCGGTGTTCGAAGGATTTACGGACGTCGAAGGAGCATGACGTGACTGCCGAACATGCAACGAGCGACGACTGTCTGGTGGAGGTCCTGCCGGTGCTGCCGTCGCTGGACCTCGACGTGACGCTGGCCTTCTACCGGGACAGGCTTGGATTTGAACAGGTTCCTCATGACGAGAAGTCCTATCTCGTCGTTCGCCGTGGCTGCATGGAATTGCATTTCTGGCAGGTCGACGATCCCAAACTCTGCGAAAACTCCTGCATCTTCCTGCGCGGCAGCGGCATTCGTGGCCTTTACGAGGAGTTCAGCGAAGCGGGTCTCGATCATCTGAGCCCTTTATGCGAACGCCAGCCGGACGTGGTGGAGTTCTTCGTTCACGATCCGCACTGGAACCTGCTGCGCTTCAGCAGCATGCCCTGACCGGGCACATCGCCTGCAGCGAAGGGGCTTCAGCGCTCGGATTTCGCCGGGAAGAACGCGCCGAGGCTGATCAACAGCCATCCTGCCATCATCAATACGCCGCCGGATGGTGCTGCCATCGGAAACAGAGCCGCGCCGGTGAAGTGGCGGCTGACGAGATCTCCCGAAAAAAGCAGGATGCCGACGAATAGCACGACGGCTGCTACCGGGATTGTCCGCGCCTTCGTCCACAGCGCAACGAGGCCGATGAGCACCGGCGCATGGCTGAGGCAGATCAGCGAGGCGTTGCCGAGCAGGTAGCGGTCGCCGAGATGGCTGGCGGCGGCGGCAAGCGCAACGCCGGAAAGGCCCGTCAGCCCGGCAAGAAACAGGATGATATTCTGGAGTCTCGGCAAGGGCTTATTCCCGGTTCTGCATATGATGGGCGAGGCGCTCGATCGGCGGCCAGATGATGGCCCTGAGTTTCTCGTTCTCGATCGTTTCATCCATGGCACGGCGGAAGCACAGGAGCCATTCGTCGCGCTCCAGCGGTCCGATCGCGGCCATGAAATGCCGGCGGCGCAGCATGGGATGGCCGTGCTTTTCGACATAGACGGGCGGTCCGCCGAGATAGCCGGTCAGATAGTCGTAGAGCTTCTGCTCGGAGCCGGACAGATCGGCCGGATGGATGGCGCGGCAGCGGGCGGCTTCCGGCAAGGTGTCCATCAGTTCATAGAAGCGGCGGGCGAGGGCCTTGACGGTGGCGTCGCCACCGATGGCCTCGTAAAGCGTGATCGTTTCGTTGCTCATCATTACCAACCCTTGTTCCATTGTCATATTCGCAACGGTGCAGAGACCGCAAGCGCACGGCCCGTCATGCGGCGTTTCGGCGCGCCCGTGTGGCCGGCCTGCATCGCGGGGCTTGATTGCTTCTCCGGCCGGTGATTGGGTGCGGCGGCTAAATCCGAGGACAAGGATTCGGGGTCGGGGATGACGGACGGTATGGAACAGGCGGCAGGGACAGTATCTACCGAAATCGCCATCATCGGCGGCGGCACGATCGGCATGACGATCGCGCTAAGGCTCAGGAGCGAGGGTCATGAGGTCCTGATCATCGAACCCGGCGAGCCGGGCATGGGCGCCTCCTACGGCAATGCCGGGACGATCGCCGACTATGCCATCATGCCGGTCGGCACGCCGGCGGTACTGAAGAACCTGCCGTCGCTGCTCTTCGATCGCGACAGCCCGCTCGCCATCCGCAAGGCCTATCTGCCCGCGCTGCTGCCCTGGCTTGTGCGGTTCGCCTGGCAATCGCTGCCGGCCAATGCGGCGCGCAACACCGCGACCATTGCCGGCCTGCTGTCCGGCGCGGCATCGTCCTGGCGGGAACTCGCGGCGGAAATCGGCGGCGAGGGCCTCATTCGCGAGAACGGCGCGCTTTACCTCTATTCCTCGAAAAAGGATTTTCTGGGCGCGCAGAAAGGGTTCGCTGAGCGGCGCAATTACGGCGTGTCGCAGGCCCTGGTCGGCCCGGACGAGGTGGCGGCGCTGGAACCGGCACTGCCGCCGATCGAGGGTGGCGGCGTTCATTTCCGCGATGCGATCCATCTGGCCGATCCCGGCGGAATGATGCGGCTGCTTGCGGCGAAGCTGACGGCTGAGGGCGTGCCGTTCCTGAAGACGAGCGCAAAGACGCTGACACGGGTGAACGGCGGCGTGGAGATTGGGGCGGGGCAACTTCGCGTCAAGGCGCAGCGCGTGGTGATCGCCGCCGGCGCCCATTCGCGCGCGCTTGCCGCCCAGGCCGGCAGCCGCGTGCCGCTGGAGACCGAGCGTGGCTATCATCTCGAATACGACCTGGACGATGTGCCGCTGACCCGGCCGACCTGCCCGACCGAGCGCGGCTTCTACTTCATTCCGATGAACGGACGTCTGCGGGTTGCCGGAACGGTCGAGCTCGGCGGAACAAAAGCGCCGGCGAGCCCGCATCGCCTGGCGGCACTGGAGCGCGGCGCGCGCGAGGTCTTTCCGTTCCTGAAAGACAGGACGCCGGACCGGACGTGGATGGGCTTTCGGCCGTCGATGCCCGATTCCGTGCCGGTGATCGGTCAGTCCGGCGGTGGAGATGACGTCATTCTCGCCTTTGGCCATGGGCATATCGGGCTGACGCTGTCGCCGGTCACCGCCCGCATCGTCTCCGGCCTCATCTCACGGCGCGGCAACAGCAATGACATCGCCGCCTATTCGCCGGCGCGGTTCTGAGGTCTGGAAAAAAAAAGCCGCGGGCGAGACGCCCGCGACTTCCGGATTTTCAAGCTGCCTGCTAGCCGTTGGTTTCGGCGACGATGCCGTTCAGCACGCTTTCGATGCTCGGGTGCGGCTGGATGAGCGCCTTCGGGTAAGCCATCAGGTCGACGCCGAATGTGTTCATTTCGTCGAGCATGCCGGGGGACTGCTTCTGCCCGGACGGCGCCGAGGAGACCGTGCCGTTCAGGATTTGGTCCAGCAGGTTCTGCGCCTGGTCGTAGGAAATGTTCTGCTGCTTGTCGAGGAAGCCGACGAACTGCTTGTAGTCGCTGGACGTGGGGTCCAGGATCGATGCCTTCAGGCCGGTGACGTAGTAGGTGTAGTTGAAGTTGAACGTCACCTTCTTGACCGACGTGCAAGGGGAGGTGAACTCCTGCTGGCTGGAATCCACCTCGATCCGGTAATACTTGACCTTCGGGAAGTAGATCGTCGTGTCGCTGCCGGCGGCGACGGGCACCGCTTCGTGGCACTGGCCGAGAAGGGCCGTCGCGAAGGTACGGCTGCGGTCATCCCAACTCGTGCGCAGCGTATCGCCGACACTGGTGATGAAGTTGCCGACCTGGCTGATGATGCTCGCCGGCACCACGGCGGCATCGAAGATCAGTTTGAGGAAGCTGGTGTTGAAATCGGCGATCACCTGCGTGGCCGAATAGGTCTCGTTGGTGACGCTGAAATTGGTCAGCCCGCCGGCCTGGGCCAGCATCATCTTGATCATGTTGTTGACGGCCGGATCCCATTTCGTCTTCGGAACGGCATCGCCGGGCGGCACCTTGGACGGATTCTTGACGAGGAAGGCGAACATCGGCTCGCGAATGGTCGAATAGAAGTTGGAGATCTTGTCGCACACCGCACGTCCCGTCTTGAATTCCGGATTGCTGGTGACGAACGAGGAAGACAGGTTGACGAAGGAGATCAGGCCGTCACTGTCGGAGAAGGCGTCCTGGTTGGCGGCGGCGAGCTTCATCACGTCCGTCGGCGTGGTGGTGCTCAGGATGTCGTCAAGTGTGGCGTGGGCCCGTTCGAGCATGAGCATGGCGGTTTCCTCCCGGTTGGATTGTTGGCGGAATGCGGCACGGTGAACACCTTGCCTGGGCAGGTCGTCCGGCACGAGAAGATTGGCGGCCTGATGCGGCGGCGGGTAGGCGGTCGGATACCCGCAGATCACCCAGTTTGAGGTCATGCCGGGCACGATGTAGCCCGGTATGCTGGCATCGGGGATCCAGATGTAGGTGGTGTCCGGCCGCTGCTCGTTTCCGTAGGGATTGACGGGGGTCCCGCCGGCTGGCTGGGTTCCGACGACATATTTCGAGCCGCCCCAGACATGGGGCGGATGTGTTGAGACAGGCACCCAATAAGAACCTCCGCCGAAGCGGGCGACTTCATAGTGTTGGTGATGCGTCAGAGACCAGTTCCAGGTGGCGGTTATATTGGCAAAGACATTGTTGTGTCCCTGCCAGACCTGAACCCCGGCCCATCCCGCGATGGTGGTTCCGGGAAGATAGAGCGTTCTCGGCATGTCCGTTCCTCCATGAGTGGATTGCAGGGCAATGGTCGAGCGTCGGCGGCATCCTGTAAACTATTCAAGATTGCATTAATGCAACTTATTGCCCTTATGATTGCATTCGCGCAATTCCGACCTAGATCCTGCTGAACAGGTCTCGCAACGCGGCCTTTGCATCCGGCGGCAGTCGTCGCAGGGCGTCGAGTTCGTTTGGTGCCGGCGGGCCTTTCGGCGACATGTCGCCCTTGCCCATCAGCAGCCAGTCGATCGAAATATCGAGCGCTTCCGCGAGCCGGACGAGATTATCCGAGCTGATCGGCTGTCCCTGCAGCCATCTTGTGACGGTGCTCGGGCTGACGCCGAGCTCATGCGAAAACGCAAAGAGCTTGCGTCGCCGCTTTGTCTCCATGGCGGTGCGCAGACGCGTGCTGACAGCTTGGGTGTCCATCGATCTCCCCTGGAGCGTATGGCTCTGGATAAAACATCTATGCGTGCATCTTTCAACCGTAATATCGTAAAAAGTGTATCCGGTTGTGAATGCAATTCCTGCTGCGTTCCTCTAGTCTGCGCCCGACGAACAGGAGATTTGCCGATGCATCGTGGTTCATGTCTGTGCGGCGCCGTCCGCTTCAAGGTGGCGGGTGAGCTCGGGGCGCCGGATGCCTGTCATTGTTCGATCTGCCGCAAGCATTCCGGCCACTATTTCGCCTCGGCCAATGTGCAGAAGGACAGCCTGACGGTTGAAGGCGAAGAGAACGTCACGTGGTATCAGTCGTCGGTGAAGGTGCGCCGCGGCTTCTGCTCGGTCTGCGGCTCCTCGCTGTTCTTCGATCCGCCGCACCGCGACTGGATCGCCATTGCCATGGGCGCTTTCGATGGCCCGACCGGGACGCATCTGGAGATGCATATCTTCGTCGCCGACAAGGGCGACTATTACGAGATCGCCGACGGCCTGCCTCAGAACGCGCACTAGGCGAGCTGTGTCATTCCCTTAGCAGTCGAACGATCTCGACCACATCGCTGACGGCGCTCTTGCCGGGCAGGGTTTCCAGGACCAGCGCCTTGCCGGTACTGCAGACATGTTCGAACGGGCAGACGAGATCGCCGGCGGCAATGGCCGGAGCGACCAGGCTCTGATGGCCAATCAGGACGCCGGCGCCGGCCTTGGCTTCCTCCAGCGCCAGGCTGTAGAGCGAATAGCGCGGGCCCTGCGGTCCACCCGGCAGCGTCACGCCGCAGCTTGAGAGCCAGAGCTCCCAGTCCTCCTCCCACGACCGGTCGAACAGCAGCGGCAGGCCGGCGAGATCCTCCGGACTGGAGACGCGGTCGAGGAGGGCGGGCGCGCAGACCGGATAGATCAGGTCCTCCTCCAGCACGGTCTCCGACGGCAGGCCCATGGGCTTGCGGATGAACAGCGACAGGTCGAAGAGTTCGCGCTTCAGGTTCGGGGCGTTTTCCAGCGCCGTGACCGACAGCCTTATGCCTGTCAGATGCCGGCGGATGCCACTCAGCCGCGGCGACAGCCACAATTGCGCGATGCTGGGCATGGTGGCGATGTGGATGTCGGTGACTGGCCGGATGCCCTGCAGCGCCCTGACGGCTTCGCCGAGGTGATCGAAGGCGGCAACGAATTTCGGCAGCAGCGACTTGCCGACCGCTGTGAGCCGCACGCCTTGTGCGTGGCGGATGAAGAGGTCGGCTCCGGTCCAGTCCTCCAGCGTGCGGATGTGCTGCGACACCGCACCCGGCGTCACCGACAACTCTTCGGCGGCTTCGGCAAAGCTTTCCAGCCGGGCGGCGGCCTCGAAAGCGCGAAGCGCGTTGAGCGGCGGGCCCTTGGGGCGCGGAGGCGAGACCGGCATTTTCTACCCTCAGTTTTTCTAAACTCAAAAATAGCAAATCTGATTTGCCCGGTCTTGCGGAAAATCGGATGCTCGCGCCAACAAAGGAGATCGGCCATGACATTGTCCCGCAGAAACTGGGTTCCCGAACAGTGTGAAACGCGCGTGCTGGAGATTGCCGGCGAGGTTGCCCGGCAGGCGTCCGGCGGCGTGCTCGCCCGCGTCGAAGCGCTGGCCGAGCGCAACCGCGAGATCCACGAGAAGGAATGCTTCAATCTCAACCCGGCGACGAACGTCATGAACCCGAAAGCCGAGGCACTGCTGGCTTCGGGCATCGGCACGCGCCCGTCGCTTGGCTATCCCGGCGACAAGTACGAGATGGGGCTGGAGGCGATCGAGGAGATCGAGGTGATCGCGGCCGAACTGGCGGCGGAAGTGTTCGACGCGAAATATGCCGAAATCCGCGTGCCGTCGGGCGCGCTTGCCAATCTCTTCGGCTTCATGGCGATCTGCAAGCCGGGCGACACGATCATCGCGCCGCCGGCCTCGATCGGCGGCCACGTGACGCATCATATTGCCGGCTGCGCCGGCCTCTACGGTCTGCGCACCGTTCCGGCGCCGGTGCGCGCCGACGGCTACACCGTCGATGTCGATGCCTTGCGCGAACTCGCGCGCCACGAACGACCGCGGCTGATCACCGTCGGCGGCAGCCTCAATCTCTTCGAACATCCGGTCGCGGAAGTGCGGGCGATTGCCGACGAGGTTGGCGCCAAGGTGATGTTCGATGCCGCGCATCAATGCGGCATCATCGCCGGCAAGGCCTGGACGAACCCGCTTGCCGCCGGCGCGCATTTCATGACGATGAGCACGTACAAGAGCCTCGGCGGTCCGGCCGGCGGGCTGATCGTCACCAACGAGGCCGAGATCGCCAAGGCGCTCGACGCCATCGCCTTCCCGGGCATGACCGCCAATTTCGATGCGGCCAAGTCCGCCGCGCTCGCCGTCACCATGCTTGACTGGCGCGATTTCGGACAGGCCTATGCGGCAGAGATGATCCGCATGTCGATGGCGCTCGCAGAAGCGCTGGCGCACGAAGGCCTGCCGGTCTTTTCCGGCGCGGACGGCTATACCCGTTCCCACCAGTTCGCCATCGCGGCGGCTGAGTTCGGCGGCGGACAGGCGGCGTCGAAGACGCTGCGCCGCGCCGGCTTCCTCGCCTGCGGCATCGGCCTGCCGATCGCGGACGTCAAGGGTGACATGAACGGCCTTCGCATCGGCACGCCGGAACTGGTGCGCTGGGGCATGACGGCGGCCGACGCGCCCCGTCTCGCCAAGCTGATCGCCGCCGGACTGAAACGCAACGACCCGGAGGCGCTCGCCCCCGAGGTTGCCGAATGGCGCCGGACCTTCGACACGGTGCACTTCGTCAACTGACGACCGGCAATGGCTCCAGGAACGTGGCGGATCGATCTTCGCCACGTTTCAGTCGATGGCGTCGGCGTAGATGTCGAGAATGCGTTCGATGCTGGCGAGGATGAGGTCGCGCGCCATCGGCCTGACCTTTCCACTCTCGACGAGCGGTTCCAGATGGCCGAGATACTGGCTGATGAGCGGTCGCGGTATCAGAGCTCCGTCCAGGCAGGCAAGCAGTGCCGAAACGGCCGCTTGCGCTGCGGGATCGGGCCAGTAATAGCGGATCCGGTCCGAAAACGAATAGTGCCTCTGCACATACTGCTCCGTGCCGGTGCCGTGATAGTACTTGCGCCAGTTGCCCGGCTTTTCCTGCATCAGGCGTTCCATGCTCGCGGGGAGGGCTTCCCGGTCGCTGTCACGAACAAGAATGCCGGCGATGCTGTCGAGGCCGTAGAGCGCTTCCCTCAGCGCGAATGTCAGCCACGGGCCGACCTTCAGGATGGCGAAGCCATCGTCGACCAGGCGACGTAGCGCCTCAGCGCTCTGATAGTCCGTCGAATGCGCCTCGAAGACGAATTGCGGCATGTCGTTCAATGCTGCGGACAGACTGACTGCCTTGTCCGGCGCGTATTCCACGACCTCGGCATTCCCGAATTCGACGCCGGGCTGGACCACGACGCCGGTCACCCGTTCGAAGGCGCTTTCCAGCCCCAGCTTTGAGAACGCGTCCCGGTGGATTTCGACTGTCCGCAGCGCGTCTTCGGGCTTTGTGACTTCCAGATGGTCCAGCGCTTCCGAAGCGCCACCCGGAACGGGCACCTCGGTGCCGATGATGTAGGCGGGCAGGGTGCCTCCGGTTGCCTGGACCGAACGTTCGGCGGCGGCCGCGAGCCTTGCGGCGCGTGCCGCGATCACTTCATCGGGCAGCGGCGAGGGATCATCGGCGCAGCTCATGCTGGTGTCGAGATGCAGCTTGGTGAAGCCCGCCACTGCGAAGGCTTCGATCATCGTTACGGCCTTTTCCATGGCCGTGTCGGCATTGAGAGCGGTCCACGGATTGGGGCCGAGATGATCACCGCCCAGCAGCAACCGGTCGATAGGAAAGCCGACCTTGCCGGCGATGTCCTCGACGAAACTGCGGAAGTCGGCGGGCGTCATGCCGGTATAGCCGCCGTCCTGGTTCACCTGATTGCAGGTCGCTTCGATCAGCACCGGTCCCTCGCGACGAAGACCATGGCGAAACGCCGCCTCGATCACCATCGGATGGGCCGAGCAGATGGAGACGATGCCGGGCCGCCGGCCGGCGCGCCGGGCGGCCGGCATGTCGGCGAATTGTCTAGTGACGCTGGTCATGCCCGATGCTCCCGGCTTGCAATAAACGCTTCGATGTCGGCCATGGAGTGAATACCCTCCATAGGCCCCTTGCGCGTCACGGCAAGCGCGCCTGCCGCCGTGGCGATGCGCATGGCCTGTTCGGGTTCGGCGCCGCGCAGCCACATTGAGATGAAGGCAGCCCCGAAGCAGTCGCCGGCTCCCGTCGGGTCGACCTCCTCGACCGGAAATGCGGTGCTCGCGACAGTTCGGTCCCGATCGAAATAGACTGCGCCGGCTGCGCCCTTCTTGAGCACGATCACCGAAGGCCCTCGGGCTAGAATGGACCGGATGGCCGCGGCCTCGGATTTCTCGTCCGAGAACAGGAAGAGTTCGTCGCCGCTCGGCAGAAAGACGTCGGTCAGCTCAAACACGCGCGCCAGTGCCTCGCGCATGCCCGGCAGCGAGAGAATCTCGCGTCGGATATTGGGATCGAATGACACGGTACCGCGCCGTTCCTTGATGGCAGCAATCCCCTGAAGCGCCACGTCGGTCGCTTCCGGCGAAAACAGGGACGATCCCATCACATGCATATGATCGGCGCCCTGAACCAGCGCACGCGCGGCATCGCCAAAGGCAAGCGCGCCCGCGGCGCTGTGCTTGATGTTGAAGACGAAATGCCGGCTTGCGTCGCTCCGGTAGGTGACGAATGCAGTGCCGGTGGGCAATTCCGGATGGGTCGTGATCGCCGATACGTCGGCGCCCAGCGCTTCCAGCCGGCGAATGTTCAGTGTTCCGAAATCATCGTTGCCGACACACCCGATCAGCCCGGCCGGTTGGCCGAGGGCCGCCGCCTGGCCGATGAATATGGCGGGCGCGCCGGAGGGAAACGGTCCGACGAGCGGGCCGGCCGTCAGGAAGCTCTGGTCTAGCCTTTCCGCCATGATCTCGACGAGAATCTCACCCGACGTCACGATTTTCTTCACTGGCTCTCCCTCGTCCAAGTTTTGTGTGGGCACTGCCCCAAGCAGCTATTCTGTCTCATGCCGGGTGTATTACCCCTGTCTCGCGAATACGTCGAATGGCGAGCGTCAAAATTCCAGAACGCCCGGTTTCGCCACGGGATGAAATGCGAGATGTCGTCCCGGCAGGGCAAGGGCCGCGGCGCCGACGAGCCCGGAATTCTGGCCAAGCGCGGCTCGTACCACCGGTACTTCGCGAAAGGCGGGCATGGCGCGTCGTGCGATATGATCCGCAATGCCGGCATGCAGCCGGTCGAATTCGTTCGACAGGCCGCCGCCCATCACGACGATCTCGGGGCTGAGAATGTGGATGAGGTTGGTGATCCCGCGCCCGAGCGTCTCGGCCTCTTCGTCGATCAATTGATTGGCGAAGACGTCGCCCTCCCGGGCGGCGCGGAATATCGCCCGGCTGTTGATCGGACTGCCATCACGGCCGAGAGCCGTGTCGGTGCGTCCGGACGCACGCTGGCGCGCGCGGCGGGTGAAGGCAGTTCCCGACGCATAGGCCTCGAAACAACCACGGTTTCCGCAAGGGCAGGGTTCTCCATCCGGCGTGATCGTCATATGGCCGACATGGCCGGCCATGCCCATGCGGCCGCGTACGACGCGCCCGTCGGCAATGATGCCGCCGCCGATGCCGGTGCTGACCGTCACGTAGACGAGACTGTCATATCCCTTTCCAGCGCCAAACTGCCATTCGCCGATGGCTGCGGCGATGCCGTCGTTTTCGAGTGAGACGGTGAGAGCGAACTGCCGTTCCAGTTCGGCGCGCAGGGGAAAGCCATCAAAGCCTGAAAGGGTCGGAATGTCGCTTGCAATGCCGGTGATGGTATCGACCGGCCCCGGCGTCGAAACGCCGACGCCTGCCGGCCCAAGGTTTGGCCGCGAGGCGATCAGGCCACGGGCGAGGCCGAGTATCTGGGAGAGCACCCGCTCGGGGCCGCCGGTCGCATCGGTTTCGTCCTCGTCCTGCGCAAGGATGTTGCCCCGTTCATCGACCAGCGCCGCGCGAACCGAGGTTCCTCCGAGATCGACACCTATGGCGAAATGCTCCATCGGAACTGGGCCTTCTCAAAGGGCGCGGAGCCACGCCATGCGATCGGCGAGCGATGGCGCGTTGAAGGCCAGCGACCCGAGCACGACCGTTTCGGCACCTGCCTCACGCAGCAATGGCACCGTATGTTCGCGGATCCCGCCATCGGCGGCGAGCACGATGCGGTGGTCGGCACCGCAATCGGCAATGATCTTCTTGGCTTCAGCAAGACGGTCGCCAGCCTTCTCGTCGAGGCCTTGTCCCTTCACGCCGATCGCGGTGCCGAGCAGGGTAATGAAATCGAGATGGGCGGCATATTTCCGGATCCGCTCCACCGGCGTCTCGACCCTAAGCACCATGCCGGCGGCAAGGCGTCGCTGGTCCAGAAGTTCGAGAGCCTTCTCGGCGACGCTCTCGTTTTCGACGTGCAGGCTGATCAGGTCGGCGCCGGCATCGGCAAACTGTTCGATCTGCGGAAGGATGACCGCGTCGGCGACCATGAGATGGACGTGGATCGGTCGCTTCGACGCCTTGCGAACGCCCGCGACAAGGTCCGGGAAGAACAGCATGGCGGGGGCGAAGTGACCGTCGGCGACATCGACATGCAGGACATCGACATATTGTTCGACACGGGCGAGGTCGTCGGCGAGCCGCATCAGATCGGCGGACCAGACGGAGAATTCGGCGATCAGCCGGTCCTTCGGCAGGTCAGCGATCCAGGTCTTGTGTTGATCACTCATTGTCTTCGATCTCCTTGAGAAATTGTCCCAGCGCCTCATGGAAGTCCGAGACGTAGCGCGTGCGGTCTTCCGCCTTGGACGTGATCTTGGCGAGGCGTGCGCCCGGAATCGCCGCAGCCAGCGCTTCGGCATGGGTAATAGGGTGGATGATGTCGCGATCGTGGCCGATGACGAGCGTTGGCACGGTGATGGCGACGATTTCGGCCTCGCTGACGCCGGGACCGTCATTCGAGATCGCCGTCAGCAAGGCGGCTGTCACGGCGATGGGCTCTCTCGAAAAGAAACCGGTGAGCGAGGCGAGATTGTCCGGCGCTTCCTTGGCGAGCCGCTGTCCGGTCTCGCTGGCGAGGACGGCGGTCTTGGCTTCTTCCGGCGGCAGGGTTTGCAGCAGATGGCCGACTTCGGCATTCGGCCGCATGTTGTCCGGTGCGGCCGCCGCGATCCAGGCGGGTCGCGCGAGGATCAGGCCGCGGACGAGATCGGGTCTCGTCACCGCAAGCCTCAGGGCGATCGCCGCGCCCATCGATATGCCGCCAACCACCACCGGCGCCGTCAGCCGCGTTTCGATATAGGCGGCGATATCCTCGGCAAAGGTTGCGATCGACAGGCGGGAAAGGTCCCCGGCCCCGGAGTCGCCGTGACCGCGCGCTTCGATCGTGATGCGGCGATAGCCCGGCAGCGGCGGGAAGGCTTCGGCGGTCTGTCCGGCGTCACCGCAGAGCCCGTGCTGGAAGACGACCGGGATACCCGCCTCGTCGCCATCGACGTTCAGGACCGTTCCATCAACGGTTTCGAACGTTGCGAGGCTCGTCATGCGGACAGCGCCTTCAGATGGTCGGTGAGGAAGATCGCGACGTCCCGCGCCTCTATGGCCGCAAGGCCATGGGTGACGAGGCTGCCGGAAAAGCCGATGTCCTTGAGCTTGCCGAGATAATGTCCGTAGTCGAGGACGCCCTTGCCGGCGGTTGCAAAACGGCCGTCGGGATAGCGGTCCTTGGCATGCGCCATCACGATGCGGTCGGCTAGAAGATCGATGGCGGCGGATACCGTACGCTTCTGTTCCTCGAGCGTCGCCACCTCGAACAGATTCGCCGGATCGAGCACGATCTTCAGCCGCGGGCTCTGCATTTCGGCGATCAAGCGGCGTGCCTTTTCGGCGGAGTTGATGACGTTGGCCAGTTCCGGCTCGATGCCGAGGTCTACATCGTGGCGGTCGGCGATCTCCACGGCGATGGCCATCGCGTCCAGAAGATCGCGCCAGGCCTCCGGCGTGTTGTTGTCGGGATGCTCCTTCCACTGGTCGATCGGATCGCGGGTGCCGGTGCAGAGCGTGATGAGCCCGGTCGACATCGCTGCCGAGCTTGCGGCAATCGTTTCAAGCCTCCGGTGTCCGGCTGCACGTACGGCCGGATCGGGATGGATCATGTTGTAGGTGCCGGAGACCGCGACGATCTCGACGTCCGTGCGTGCGGCGGCATCGGCAACGCTCCGCGCGTCTGCCTCGTCGATGACATCGGGCATCGAGGGAAGGCCGGAGCAGGCCATGTTGTACTGGGCCGCGCCGAAGCCGGCCGCGGCAACCGCTTCAAGGACCGTCAGCGGGTCCTTGCCATCGAAGGTCTTGGCGAAGATCCCGAGCTTCATCAGACGCCGCCCGAGACGTCGGCAAGGGCGACCGGCTTACGGCTTTCCACGGAGCGTGCGATCGCCACCATCGCCTGGACCGAGGCGAGGCCGTCGTCAATGTTTGCGCCTTCCATGGCGGCGCCGTCGAGAATGGTGCGGGCAAAGCCCTCGAGCTGGCGGCGGTAGAAATGGCCGTCCGCACCCAGCACCCGGTGGGTTGCGCCATCCGCCTCGCGGAAGATGTCGACCTCGCTCGACTTGTAGTACCAGGGGTTATAGGTCTTGCCGAGAATGCTGCCGTTCTGACCGTAGATCTGAAAACCCTCGTGCCAGTCCATGCGGACCTGAACCGTCAAGTCGAGATGGCCGAGCGTGCCGGAGGCGAATTCCACGTCGACGAACCAGCACCAGATCCCGGCCCGTTCGGAAAGCCTCGCATCCACCGAAACGATGTCGCCGGCAAAATAGCGTGCCGTGTCGATCAGGTGGCAGCCATGGGCGAGCATGTAGTAGCGACGCAGATCCGCCTTGGGATTGGCCGACGGTTTCCTGGCATTGGCGCTGGTGACAATCAGCGGCTGCACGGCATCCGTCATCGGATAGCGGTGGGTGCTGTCGCAATACCAGGCCTTGAGCGCGACCAGCTCTCCCATCTCGTCGCGGATGAAGGATTTGGCGGCCTGCAGGCCAGGGTCGAAGCGCTTCATATGGCCGACCTGGAAGACCTTGCCCGAACGGGTCACGGCCGCCTTCAGGTCGCGGCATTCCTCGACGGTCAGGCCGACAGGCTTTTCGCACAGCACGTGCTTGCCGGCTTCGAGCGCCCGGATGGAGGCGGGGACGTGGAAGGCATCGGCAGTCGCGATGATCACCGCATCGAGATCCGGATCGGCGAGCATCCTGTCGTAATCGTTGTAGCTCTTCTCTGCGCCATGGGTGATCACCATGCGTTCGCGCAGGTCGTCGGCGACATCGCAGATTGCATAAAGATCGGCGTTGGCTGCCTTGGTGCAGCTCTCGAAATGCGCTGCCTGGGCGATCTGGCCGGCGCCCAACACACCGACGCGGAGACGTTTTTCCTGCTTTGCGGGCATGATATCCTCAATCGTTCTTTCAGAGCGTCAGGTGGGTCTGGGGATGGAAGAAGTGCATCTTCGACGTGTCGATCGCCAGATCGATCACCTGTCCCGGCCGGATTGTGCTCACCGCCTCGAATCTCGCGACGGCATTGGCGGCTCCGCTCAAATCCTCGACAGCGTCGGGATCGCCGGAATCGACGCGGCTCGCGTCGAGTTTCAGATGCACGATCAGTTCGGAGCCGAGTTCCTCGATCGATTTTACCGTCGCGGGAATGGTCGGGAAAGCCGAGCCGGACGGCAGTTTGCTGTCGAACAGATCTTCCGGGCGGATGCCGAAGACGACCGTCTCGCCTTGAAGGTCTGAAAGGCCCGGCGCGCGATCGAAGACATTTTCGGGCAGAGGTATGGAGAAGCTCGGAAGGCGGATACTGCGGCCCTCGAGCCGGCCTTCGAAGAGGTTCATCGACGGCGAGCCGATGAAGCCCGCGACGAAGGCGTTGGCGGGGTGATGGTAGAGCGCCTTGGGCGTGTCCACCTGCTGCAGCACGCCGCCCTTGAGGACCGCCACGCGGTCGCCCATCGTCATCGCCTCGGTCTGGTCGTGGGTGACGTAGATCGTCGTGACGCCGAGCTGGCGCTGGAGGCTGGCGATTTCCGCCCGCATTTGCACCCGCAGCTTGGCGTCGAGGTTCGACAGCGGCTCGTCCATCAGGAACGCCGCCGGCTCGCGCACCATGGCGCGGCCCATGGCGACGCGCTGGCGCTGGCCGCCGGAAAGCTGCGAGGGCTTGTTCTGCAGCAGCGTTTCGAGCTGGAGGATCTTGGCGATCTCGTTGACGCGCTTCTCGCGCTCGGCCTTGGTCTTGCCGGCGAGCTTCATCGAGAAGGCGATATTGTCGAACACCGTCATGTGCGGGTAGAGCGCATAGTTCTGGAAGACCATGGCGATGTCGCGATCCTTCGGCGGAAGGTCCTCGACGTCGTGTCCGCCGATCGTCAGCGTTCCGCTGCTGATCTCCTCGAGTCCGGCGATCATGCGCAGTGCTGTCGACTTGCCGCAGCCGGACGGTCCGACGAGGATCAGGAACTCGCCGTCGTTGATCGTCAGACTCAATTCGTTGATCGCGTGAAAATTGTTCCCGTAGGTCTTGCAGATCTTGTCGAGCACTACCACAGCCACGTCGATTTCCTCCCGTCACTCCAGGGCAAAGCCGGCACGCACACCGCTGCCGCTGCCATCTTTTTCTTTCAAATGGCTCAGGAGTGGTGGGTAAAGTCAATAGAAAATTTGGGATGAAGCGGCCTAACAGAGCGCGTCAGTGCAATTAAGCATATGATTTTAAAATACTAAATTGATTTATTAAAAAATATCTTTGTGGTATTTTATTTTTTAACGCGCGTAATTTTATAAGCGACGAAAGGGTCGCTGATCGAGCCCTCGATGCGCAAGATTCTGTTGGGTATAGCTGCAGTCTGGCGGAGGTTTGGCGTCAAGCCGGCATCGGCGAGGGAGCAGGCGCGCTGTCACTCGTCATGAGGGTGCGGCAGGCCGCGTCGTTCGGCAGACCCTTGCGGCCGCCGTGGTGGGTGACCGAGATTGCCGCGGCGGCGGTCGCGTAGGCGACGCAGGCTAGCGGTGTTTCGCCTCTCGCAAGAGCCAGCGCGTAGGCGCCGTGGAAGCAATCCCCCGCGCCGGTGGTGTCTACGGCGGTAACCGGGTAAGCGGGCAAATGCCAGAGGGTCGTATCTCCGTTCTGGCGGAGGTAGCAGCCATTGTGTCCGTCGGTCAGGACCACGGCCGCGCGATCCGGTGTCCAGAGGCGGGCAAGGATCGCCGCCGGTTCCGTCTCGCCCGTCGCCAGCTTGCCAAAGGCAAGGGGCAGGACAAGATGGTCGGCGAGCGCCAGGATGCGGTCGGTCTGTTCGCCGACCGCCCATTCGATGTCCGCGACGATCGACAGCCCAAGCTTGCGCGCGCGCGCCACCACGCTTTCCGAATGGATCGAATATCCGTCGATGATCAGCACCGGCGCGGAGGCGATCGCCTCATCGGCAATCGTCTCCGCTGTACCATGGGGGACGTCGTCATCATAGGCAATGAAACGGTCGCCGTCCGGTCCGACGGTGATGACGGAACGGATCGGTGAGGCGTCGGCCCGGCGCGGGGCAAGCGATATGTCCACGCCTTCCCGCTGCATTTCGGGGCCGCCGACATCGTCTGCCGGTTGGGGGAGCCAGCCGACAAAGGCCGCACGACCGCCAAGGCGGGCCGCGGCGACGAGGGCCGTCGCGACATTGCCGCCGTGATCGGCCTCGCGTCGGGTCACCTTGCCCTTGCCCGCAGAAAGAGGGCGGTCGACGTAGACGATGTCGTCGATCGCCAATGCACCGAAACCGATGACGTCGAACCGCCGGGACATCCTGTCAGGCGCCAGTCGCCGCAAGCGCGTCGGCCGGAGAGGCGCCGTCGTGGATCACCATCTTGAATGCCTTGGCCGCCTTCGTGGTGTCGCCATGGCCCCAGAGGTTGCGGCCGACGACCGCGCCCTTTGCGCCGGCGCGCAGGGCATCTGCCGTCTGGGTGAGGGCGCCGAGAAGGTTTTCGGTCTTCGGTCCGCCGGCCATCACCACCGGGATCGGGCAGGTCGCCACGGTTTCGCGGAACGAGTCGAAATCGCCGGTGTAGCCGACCTTCACGACATCGACGCCGGTCTCGTAGCCGATGCGCACCGCATAGGCGATCTCGTCCGGCGTGAAGACGATCTTGGCGCCGTTGGTGAAATCGCGCGGATAGATGTGGGCGATGATCGGCATCTCGTAGCGGGCGGCCGCGTTGACGGTGTCCGTCAGCCAGCGAATGTATTCGCCTTCCGTATTGCCGCGTACGGGAATGGCGACGGCGAGCGCGTCGGCGCCGTAGCGCACGGCATCCTCGGGGGTGGCGATCAGCTGGCGGATGCGGTCGTCGGCCGTGAAGCAGCCGGCCTGAATGACGAGCGCCGCCTTGCCGGCATATTGCGGCCAGAGGTGGCGGGCCGCGCCCGGCTGGATGCTGACATAGTCGGGGCCGCCTTCCATGACGCGGCCAAGCGCGCCGGGCAGGTCGGCAAGGCCGCCTTCACGCACATTGCCGTAGCCGACGAAGTGATCCACCGCGCCGCCGAAGAGATTTCCGGACGGATTGGAGAAGAGGCGAGACAGGCGAATCTTGGTTCCGAGACCCATTGCAGTGGTTTCCTTGCGTTCGTTGCAGCTGAGGTAAGTGGACCCTAACTCGGAAATAAAAGAATGTTCAATCTTTCGAAATCTTTCATTTGTGGCTTAGCATCGGTATTTTATCGTGCTAAAAGCTATGAAAATGAGATCGAAAGAATTCGAAAGCTGAGTCCGCTTTCGAATTTCGAAAGCGGAAAGATGGCGACGTAGAGCGGAACCGAAGATGCTTGCAGAACAGAGACGGCACCAGATCCTCATCGAGCTCCAGCGCGTCGGCCAGGCGAAAACCAGCCAGCTCGCGGAGTTGTTCGGCGTCTCGGAAGTCACCATCCGCTCCGATCTGGAACTGCTCGATGCGAAGAAGAGGCTCATCAAGACGCATGGCGGCGCCATTGCCGCGCCCGCCGATTCACCCGCCGCGGCATTCGAGGAGCGCATGCAGCGCAATTTCGACGCCAAGCGCAGGATCGCCCAGCTCGCGGCAAAGCAGATCATCGACAACCAGTCGATCGTCTTCGACAGCGGCTCCACCCTGCTGCAGATCGCGATGCAGATGCCGCCGGTCAACAATGTCGTCGTCGCGACGACGGGAATGAATATCGCCCAGCATCTGATGTATCGACCGGGCCTCGACGTCCATATGATCGGCGGGCGGGTTTTCCCGAGCACGGTCAGCACGATCGTCGCGGATTCCGACAAGGCGCTCGGCGGCCTCGTCGCCCACCAGGCCTTCGTCGGCGCGCACGCGATCGACCAGTCCTTCGACGTGGTCGATGTTTCAGAGGATGTCGCCCGCACCAAGCGCAACCTCGTGCGCATGGCGCGCCGGGTGGTGCTTGTCGCCGATTCCAGCAAATGGGACATAGGCGCCTCCTCCAAGGCCTTCTCCCTCTCTCGCGTCGATCTCATCATCACCGACAGCGGCCTGCCGCTCAGCATCCGCCACCGCCTCGACAAGCTCGGGGTCGAGGTCCGTTACGCCTGATCGGTCCGGCGGCAGACTTGCCGCCACCGGACAGCTCCGCTCAGTAGCCGAAGCTCCGAAGTGTCTCGTAGTTCACGCGAACGGCCTTTGCCGGATCGCGGCCGGCTTCGTCCGACTCCTCTTCCACGACGATCCAGCCGTTGAACCTGGGGCTGTTCCTTGCGGTCTCGATGACGGCCGGGACATCGCAAGCGCCGGCTCCGAGCATCGCCCAGGTGCCGCCTGCGTCCACGTCCTTCAGGTGCACGTAGCGGATGCGGTCGCGGAAGGCCTGAAGCGTGTCCGCCATGACCTGGCCGCCGCGCAGGATGTGGCCGGTGTCCGGCACCCAGCCGACTTCCGGATCGAGGAGCGGAAAGAGGGCGTCATAGTCTGCCCGTGTGAACAACAGCGTGTTGTGGTGCGAGGAGGGGTGGACGGCAACGGTCACGCCTGCCGCCCTGCCGATTTCGCTCGACCGGTTGTAGCATTCGGCGGCGACGGCGAATTTGTCGTTGCGGGGGCCATCGTCGACCACGGTCGCCGACCCCATCGAGACCAGCGCGCCCGGAAAATGAGCGGCGAAATCGACCCAGCGCCGGGTTGCCTCGAGGTCTTCGTCGAGCTTGGAGGGGACGGTAAAGCCGCTGTCCGAGCCGAAGGCAAAGGACACGAGAGTGAGGCCGGCGGAGTCAAGTGTCTGCGCGAAGGCCTCGGGCTTGTTCGCGTAATCGCCGATCATCGTGTCGGTGATCTCTATGCCGGAATAGCCGGCAGCGGAAATTGCCCGCACCAGATCGTCCGGGCCGCCGCGAAAGCGGTCGCCGAGCATTTCCCAGGTGAATGTCTGGCAACCGATTTTGAGTTCTGCGGTCTTCATGAATGGGGTCCTGACTTGTCCTTGATTGTCTATCGTGTGGGCTGGCGCGGCGGACATGGGCGAATGTGAGGTGACGGCGAGGCGCTCTCCCAATGGAGTGGAACCTGTCGCCGAGCGCTTGAAACTGTCCGGATCGAGACGCCTCCCAACGTCCTATCAATACGTAAGATAAAATATTATCGTGCGTCAACATTTCTCGTGCGCGCAATGTGAAAATGTGTAAGCTGCCCGCCCGAAGCCACTCTCTAAGCTGTAAGTTCAGGTGACTGAAATGACGACGAAAAATGAGACAATCTTGAGAATCGGCGTGGTGGGATGCGGCAGCATTTCTCTTGCCTACATGCGCAACGCCGCCCTCTTTCGGGGTGTCAGAATCACGGCTTGTACCGACCTGAACATGGCCGCGGCCAAGGCTCGCGCCGATCAGTTCGGCCTGAAGGCGATGGACGTCGACGACCTCGTGTCCGACAAGGATGTCGACCTCGTCCTCAACCTGACGATCCCGGCGGCGCATTACGAGATTTCCATGCGGGCGCTTTCCGCCGGCAAGCATGTCTTCACCGAAAAGCCGCTCGGCGTGACGGCGGATGAAGGTCGCAGGCTCGTCGCCGAGGCGAAGGGGAAGGGGCTGGCGCTTGGCTCCGCGCCGGACACGTTTCTCGGTGCTGCCGGCCGCCATGCCCGGCGGCTGATGGAAACGGGCGCGATCGGCAAGCCGGTGACCGGAACCGCCTTCATGATGGGGCGCGGCATGGAGCACTGGCATCCGGATCCGGGTTTCTATTATCAGCCCGGCGCGGGGCCGGTGATGGACATGGGCCCCTATTATCTTTCGATGATGGTCAACCTGATGGGACCGGTCCGGCGCGTGCAGGCGGTGGCGACGAGCGGGCAGGAAGAGCGCCTGATCACCGCCGACGGACCGAAGAAGAATACCACCTTCAAGGTCGGTACGCCGACCAGCGTTCTCTCCCTTCTGGAATTTGCGAGCGGTGCGACGGTGACCTTCGGGGCTTCATGGGACGTCTTCCGCCATTCCAATTATCCGATCGAGTTGCACGGCACCGAAGGGTCGCTGCGCCTGCCCGATCCAGACACGTTCGGCGGCGTCATAGGCCTGTCGAAGCAGGGGGCGCCCTGGCAGGAGACGGATACCGCGGGTGAACTTCTCGGGGCGATCAACTGGCCGATCGACAAGCCCGACCGCGCCAACTACCGGATGGTCGGCCTCGCCGATCTCGCGCGTTCGATCACCGAAGGCCGCGCGCCGCGCGCATCCGGCGACCTCGCCCTGCACGTGCTGGAGATCATGGAGGCGATCCTGCGGGCTGGTGAAACCGGCCAGGCGCAGACCATTTCCGGCTCCGCTACGCAGCCGAAGGAGCTTAGCGAGGACGAGGTCCGGAGCCTGCTCGGATGACCTCGCTCGACCCGTCCGCTGTCAAAGCGCTGAACTGGCCGGGTGAACCGGAAAAGCCGGTGGAGGACTTCACGCCGGAAGAGGCAAGGCGGCAATATCTTGACGGATTTGCGAGATTTCAGGTGCCGCTCGAACCGGTCGGCGCGGCGTCGGAGGAAGACGTCGGCGGTATCCGGATTCGGGTCTGGCGCGGCTTGAATGCGCCGCAAACGGCGGCGCCGGCGCTTCTCTATCTGCATGGCGGCGGCTTCGTGATCGGCGCACCGGAAACCCATGAGGACATCTGCCGCATCCTCGCCAATGCCGCGAACGCGGTCGTGATCTCGCCCGATTACCGTCTCGCCCCGGAGCATCCGTTTCCGTCCGGACTGGAGGATTGCGCCGCGACGCTGGCCTGGATGGTTTCGGAGGCGGCAAGTCTCGGAGTGGATCCCGCCCGCATCGTGGTCGGCGGTGACAGTGCCGGCGGCAACCTTGCCGCTGTCGTCGCCCTGATGGCGCGGGATGGCGAGGTGCCGCCGGTCATCGGTCAGCTGCTGATCTATCCCGTCACCGACCAACGCCAGGTTTCCGAAAGCTATCGTCGCTACGCCAGCGGCTTCGGCCTGACGGCGGAGGCGATGCGCTGGTTCCGTGATCACTATGTCGGCAAGGAGGAAGGAGCGCAGCTCGACTGGCGGGCGTCTCCGCTGCTGGCGTCTTCGTTTTCAGGCGTTGCGCCTGCATTCGTCGTGCTGGCCGGCTGCGATGTGCTGTTCGATGAGGGGCTCGCCTATGTCGAAGCGCTTGAAGGGCAAGCGCGTTGCTCCCGTCGCATCTGGCCGGGGCAGATCCATGGCTTCGTGTCGATGAGCAAGGCAATCCCAGAGGCGCGCGAGGCGCTTGACGCTATCGTCGATGCCTGGCGCGCGATGGATCCCGCTTTCGGGCAATGATCCGCCGGTGTGGCTCGGTCAGGCGGATTCGCGCATCATCAGGGTCGATTCAAGGATCACCCGGCTTGGCAGGACCTTCTTGTCATCGCTGTCTTCATCGATGATGGCCAGCAGCATTTCCACCGCTCTCGCCGCAATTTCCGGAGCATTCTGGGCCATGGTGGTGAGCGACGGGCAGGTATAGCGGCTCAGCGGATGGTCGTCGTGGCCGGCGATCCTGATGTCCGAGCTTTCCGTCCTGCCGATCTTCAGGCCCGCGGCAAACGCCGCAGCCATGGCGCCGAAGGCGAAGCGATCATTGGCGCACAGCAGCGTCTTGCCGGGCAGGGCGCCTTTTTGCAGCATCCGGTTCATCTGCTCGTAACCGAGCCGCTCGAATTCCCAGGATGGCGGCGCATCGCAGGGGACAACCAGCGGCGCATGGCCCTCGCGGATCATCGTCGAGCGGTAGCTTTCGGTTCGCTCGTTGGTGTTTTCCATCATGTGCGGAACGTCGAGGAAGACCGGCGGCTCGCCGGACCGGCAGAGATACTGCACGATGGCGGCCACGCTCTGCGCATTGTCGTTGCCGACGAAGGGCAGGTTGAAGCTCGACGGGCTGTCGAAGCAGACGACGGGAATGGCATCCTTCAGCCGTTCCAGCGCTCCGCGCTTGGAGCTTGCGCCCATCGGGGCGACGACGGCGCCGGCGACCTTCAGCGACAGGAGGGTGCGCACAGCCTCCTCCTCGAGGTCCGGGCGTGTATGGGACGAGAACTGAATCGGCCAGAAGCCGCGTTCGCGCAGTTCCAGTTCGATCAGCGAGACGACCTGCACATAGAACGGGTCGGCCATGCTGGGAACCAGAATGCCGATGTTCTTGGTCCGCTTGCGGTTCAGATGGCGTGCGAAGAGGTTGGGCTCGAAATTCGACTTCTTCAGCGCGGCCTCGATGCGCTTGCGGGTCGACTCCTTGACCTGGGTGGGGTCGTCGAAATACTTTGACAGCGTCGGGCGCGACACGCCGCAGGCGCCGGCAAAGTCGTCCATCGATTTGTACGTTTTCTTCGCCATGCCATTCCCCACAGGTCGCCGGAATTTTCGTTGCGCGACCACTTCTGTTCCGCGCGTAAATCAAAATTGACTGGCGCGTCAACTTCTTCGCTCAGGAAAAGCGCAATTTGCTGCGCGATACAATCGGCTTGCCATCCTCGTGCGGCGCCCAATGTCCCGGCGTGTGGGTGTATTCGGTCGATACTTCGGGTGACCGACACCTGATTGCATTGCAGCAAGGAACGGTGCGCTGCACTCCTCCAAAGGCGGCAAAACCATCTGCGGCACAAGCAGCTTTCATTTGTTTACGAAAGTAAAGAAAAAAGGCATCATAAGCAATAGATGCGGGTTCAAAAAATTCTCGCGCGCAAATTTTTTTAGATTAATTATTTCAGTTATTTGATCGATTTTTTCGCAAAAAAATCCCGCCTTTCGTTTGCTTCCGCGCAGTTCGTGGTTGACATGCGACAAGCGCGGGAACCTACTGCCGGCACGATCTTTGGGAGGATCGATAAGTCATTCGTCTAATGGGAGGTTGGACATGAAATTCAGCAAAATCAGCAGGACTCTGACCATTGCGGCCGCCGCATGGGGCCTTTGGGCCTCGACGTCGCTCGCCGAAACAAATCTCGAGTTCATCCAGTGGTGGGAACCGGAAATGCCCGCCGGCGCCCTTCGCGGCATCATGGACGATTTCGAGAAGGCCAATCCGGACATCAAGGTCACGCTCGTCAGCGGCCCTTATTCCACGACGCATGACCAGATCGTCGTCGGGGCGGCCTCCGGCACGCTCAGCGATGTCGTCGGTCTCGACGGTGCCTGGGTGAACGGCCTGACCAAGCAGGGCGCGATCACCGACATGGGCGCGCTGATGGACAAGGCCAACTATGACCGCAGCCAGCTCGCCGACATCGTCAAGGTCGACGGCAAGAGCGTGATGTTCCCGGTCGCGTCCTTCGTCTATCCGGTGTTCGTGAACCTTGATCTCGCCAAGGCCGCCGGCGTCGAGACCATGCCGTCGAACCGCACGGAATTCGAGGACGCCGCCAAGAAGATGACGGACGCTTCGAAGAACCAGTACGGCTGGGTTCTGCCGCTATCGCTGCAGTCGCCGAGCGGTATCCAGAACGACGTGATGTCCTGGGTCTGGGCGTCCGGCGGATCGATGATGAAGGACGGCAAGCCGGACCTCGAGAATGACGATGTCGTCGGCACGCTCGAGTATCTCGACAAGTTGAACAAGGACGGCGTCATTTCGCCCGGCATCTTCGCCAAGAAGGAACAGGACAAGGTCGAGGAATTCGTCAACGGCCGCGTCGGCATGATGATCGACTCGCTTGCCCACGTGAACCTGATCCGCGAGCGCAATCCGAATCTCAATTTCGGCCTGTCGGCCCTGCCGGCCAAGGACGGATATGACGGCAAGCGTGGCATGCCCTATGCATCCTGGGGCATCGGCATCAGTGATAGCAGTCAGCACAAGGAAGAGGCCTGGAAGCTGGTCAGCTTCCTGATGAGCCCGGAAATCAACAGCCGGCTCGTCTCGATTGCCAACGCCTTCCCTGGCAACGTCCATGCCAAGCCGGACTTCGTGAAGTCCGACCCGATCTTCGCCGACGCGTTCAAGATCTACCAGAGCGGCTATCCGGCAAACGAATTCGTCGGCCTGCCGGTTGCCGAAGACCTGATGCGTGACATGAATATCGAAGTGCAGAAGCTCTTCGACGGTCAGCAGTCGGCCAAGGATGCAGCTGCGAACACGCAGAAGGCCTGGATGACCAAGTTCTAAGACCTGTAATCCTCTCAAGCTGCCGGCAGCGCCAAAACCGCTGCCGGCATATGCGTCAGTTCCGGGCTTTGCCCGGAGAGATGGGAAAGACACGCTCCATGAACCGATCAGCACCGGCAATGGTTGCCGCCCAGCCACGGACACTCAAGAAGAGGGGCAGATTCAGCTATCGCTCGCTGAGGAAGCTGGTGCCGTATCTGTACATATCGCCGGCGACCCTTCTTCTGACGCTCCTGATGCTTCTGCCGATGATCACGGTCCTGCGCTATTCGCTGATGGACGGCGCCATCATGCGCAAGGACGCAAGCTTCGCGGGTTTCGTCAATTACGAAACGGTCTTTTCAAATCCGGTGTTCTGGCAGTCGGTCGGCCACACGCTCTATTTCACCATCATGAGCGTGGTGTTTCACCTGGTCCTCGGGCTGATCTTCGCGCTGCTGCTCAACACCAACCGCATCGATCCCTTCATCCGCAGCATTCTGCGCGTGCTCTACATTCTTCCCTGGCTGTTCACCGCCGTCATCATCGCCATCATCTGGCGCCTGCTGCTCGATCCGAACGGGGTCGTCAACAGCGTCCTGATGGCGCTTCACATCGTCGACTTCAAGGTCGAATGGTTCTCCTCGCCGAAAACCGCGATCCACGCCCTGACCTTCGCCAACATCTGGGCTGGCTATCCGCTCTACATGGTGAGCCTGCTTGCCGGGCTTCAGGGCATTCCGAAGGAGCTCTACGAGGCGGCCGGCATCGACGGCGCCAACGAGCTCGAAAAATTCTGGTACATCACCATTCCGCAGCTCATGCCGATCACCATCAGCATTGCACTTCTGGACTTCATCTGGACCATGCAGGTTTTCCCGCTCGTGTGGATGACCACAGGCGGTGGCCCGATCTACTCGACCGAGATGCTGTCCACCTTCACCTACAAGCTTGCATTCGCCGAGTACCAGTTCTCGGTCGCCTCGGCGAGCGCCATCATCGTGCTGCTCCTGTCCATGAGCGTCACCTATTTCTACATCAAGCATCAGCAGCGCAGGTGATCGGTCATGGCCAAGCGTTCTTCCTTCAAGCGAACCGTTCTTCCGACGCTGCTCATCTATCTCGGGCTTGCGATCGGCCTCGTCTTCGCCGCCTTCCCGATCGTCTGGATGTTCTTCACGTCAATCAAGTCGAACACGGAAATCTTCGCGCTGCCGCCGGCGATCCTGCCCAAGATTCCGACGCTCGAGGCCTATCGCACGATCTTCAGCGATCCGGTGAAGGTGCGGTTCTTCATCAATAGCTACTTCGTCGCCGGCGTGGTCACCGTGCTGACGGTGTTGATCGCGATCCTGACGGCCTACGGCTTCAGCCGCTACAACTTCCGCTTTAAGAACACGCTGAACATCTTCATCATCAGCACCCAGACCGTGCCGCCGATCACGCTGCTCATTCCCTATTTCGGCATCGTCGTGGCGCTGCGGATCTTCGACAGCTATTACGCGCTCATCCTGACCTATCTGGTCTTCACGCTGCCTTACGCCATTCTTCTGATGACGGGCTATCTGAATACATTGCCCAAGGAGCTCGATGAAGCTGTGCTGGTCGACGGTGGATCGAGCTGGACGGCGCTCTGGCGGGTGATCGTGCCGGTGTCGATCCCCGGCATCGTCGCGACCGCCGTCTACACCTTCCTCCTCTCCTGGAACGAGTTTCTCTTCGCGCTCACGCTGACGAAGTCGACAAGCCTCAGGACGGTGCCGATCGGCATCCAGTTGCTGATGGGCCAGCACGCCTTCGAGTGGAATGAGATGATGGCGATGAGCGTTCTGGGTTCGCTGCCGCTTCTCCTCCTTTACCTCGTCGCCCAGCGTTATTTCCTGGCCGGCATGACGGCAGGCTCGGTCAAGAGCTGACGGAGGCTTGCAGCTTTTCGGCTGCTCAGAGATCAGCGGGTTCCCGCGATGTCAGGCAATGGCTTGTTGAAGGTCTTCCAGCGTCTGCGGCAGTCGGCGCATGTCGCCTATGGTCGCGCTCGCACCGGCGGATCTTAGCTTCGCGGCGTGGCCGGGATAGCTGTGCCCGCCGCCGGTGAAGCCGATAACGGTCATGCCGGCGGCAACGCCGGCTTCGACGCCGTGGACGCTGTCTTCGACCACCGCGGTTTTGACTGGGGCGACGCCCATTCTGGCTGCGCCATGCAGAAAGATGTCGGGCTTCGGCTTGGAACGGCCCGGACCGAGATCCTTTGCCGAGAAGATGTTCGGGGCAAAGAAGTCTTTAAGGCCGACCTTGCCAAGGAGCAGGTCCACACGGCTGAACTTGGTGTTGGAGCAGACGCAGCGTTTCCGGCCGAGCGCCGCCAGCGTTTCGGCAACGCCGCTGATGGCCTCGACTTCCAGTGGCAAGCGCTGGTCGAGGACTTGCTCCAGTCGGCCCGCGAGTTTGCCGGAAAGGTCCAGGCCGCTTTCCTGCTCGGCGATCTTGAGGATCTGCTCCCAGGGCAGGCCGGAAAAACGTTCCGCGACTTCCGGCGCCGTGACGGGATAGCCGGAAGCCGTCAGCAGATCTGCTTCGATATGAACGCCGATCGCTTCGGAATCGATCAGGACGCCGTCGCAATCGAAGATGACCAGTTCGAAACCGTTCATTGCGGCGTGCCTTTCAATGCATTTGTCACCCATTCGGCGAGGGCGTCGTCGTCTGGCACTTTCGTTGTATCCAGGTCGAAAATCGGCCCGCGGCCGGCGGGCGTCGCCCGTTCGGCAAGGGCGATCAGCTCGGGAATATAAGCTTCTCCCGGATGGCCCGGGAGGCGAGAAGACAGTCGCGCGCGGTAGCGTTCGGCAAGCACGTCTCCCGGCGCGTGGCACCAGATTTCGGCAAGCGCGGTGATGCCGGCGTGTGAAATACCCGCGTCCAGAAGGTCAAGCGGCTGGAAGCCGAACCACGCGTCGACGATGAAGGTCGAGCCTGCGGGCGCGGCGGCGATGGTGTCCCAGATCGCCTGGTAGCTCGCTTTCCCGAGGCGGCGGTTGAAGAGCCGGTCGACATCGCCGATCTCGGCGAGAAAAGGGTTCTTGATCGTGTCCAGCGCCAGGATCGGCCAGCCGGTGCGGGCCGACAGCGCCGCGGACACCCGGCTCTTGCCCGTTGCCGGAATGCCATTGACCATAACCAGCCGTTTTCCGGCGGCGGGTGTAGGTTGCACGAGATCGAGACCGGCAAGCGCCGCGCCGATCACGCCGGCATCGTCGCCGAGCAGGGCGGGGGCGACCGGAATGTCATACCAGGAGGTCTCGGCGGGCAGTTGCCGCAAGGCCATGACGGCGCTCTCCCCGAGGCCGCCGCCGAGCAGGAGTATGTCTGGATCAAAACTTGCGGAGAGCGAGGAAATCGCCGCGCGCAATGGCCCGGCCCAATTGCTGATCAGCGATCGGGCGTCATCGCTTTGCATCGCGTCGGAAAGCGCCTGTTCGCAGGTATAGCCTGCGGGAAATCCGATTTCGGATGCGAGCCGGCGGAACGAGGTGCCTGACGAATACATCTCGACGCAGCCGGATTGGCCGCAGACGCAGCGGACGCCGCCTTCGCGGACGATCAGGTGGCCCAACTGGCCTGCAGAACGGCGGCCGCTGGCGATCTTGCCGTCGAGCATCGCCGCGCCGCCAATTCCGGTGCCGATGGTGAGCATGACGATATTGGCGAGGCCGCGACCGGCGCCGGCGCGAGCCTCGGCGAGGAGTGCCATGGAACAGTCGTTGGCGACAGCCACTGGTCTGGCGAAGCGCTTGCCGAGAATGCCGGCGAGGTCAACGCCGGCAAGATTCAGGAAGCCGCCGGAGAGGACTTCCCCGGTGTGAGCATTCACCCGCCCGGGTATGCCGATGCCAATCGCTTCGAAGGCGCCGTCATCGATCTCGGATATAAGCTCGACGAAGAACTCGACGGCACGTTCCGGGTCGCGCGTGCCATCGATCACCTTCTTGCGGAGGATCGTACCCGCCTCGTCGACGAGCGCCACGCGGATGCGCGTGCCGCCGACATCGAGGCCGACAGAGGTTCTCGCCATGTCTGCTGCTCCCGGAGCTTAGGCCGCCTTGCGGTAAGCTGGACGGTAATGCTTGCGGATGATCGCCTGCAACTCCTTCAGCCGCGGCACGGCGATCGTCGTCAGCTTTTCCTGCGTCACGGCGCGATCGAGAGAGATGCAGTCCTTCCAGAGCGAGCGGCCGGCGATCACGCCGGAGGCGCCGTTGCTCATCGCCGCTTCGACCTGTCCGAGGAACGTCGAATGGTCGACGCCGGCCGAAAGGACCGCCCACGGGGTGCTGCCGCAAATGCGGGTCACTTCCGCGCAGGCTTCCGGTGAACCCGGATAGGGGATCTTCAAAATCTTCGAACCGAGATCGAGGCAGGCACGGCAACCGTCCTGAATGAGGGCGGGCAGCTTTGCCTCGTAATCTTCCTTGCTTTCGCCTTCCAGCCGGTAGGTGAGGAACTCGACGACCAGGAACAGGTCCTCGCGGGCAAAATCCTCGATGCAGGATTTCAGGATTTCGAGATTGTGGGTATTGGCGGCGGGCGTATCCATCCGCAGGTAGACCATGATCTTGCCGCCGGTGCCGCCAAGCTCGCGCACGCGTCGGGCATCCACTCCTTCAACCAGCTTCGACAGGCGGTAGCCTTCGGGCGAGGTGTCCCAGCCGGACGCGTCGAGCCCGATCAGGAGACCTGTGTTTTTCGGCAGAAGCCATTCGTCGACAATCATCGGCACGGCGCAGATCGGATCGACCAGCACGCCGCCGGCCTGGCTTGCGAGATAACGGGCGATGTCCGCCTTGGTCAGGCCCAGCGTCTCGTTGCTGATCTTGGCCTGCTCCTCCGGAGTGGCGGCGAGGACCTGGCGCATGCCACCGCGCTGATCGCAGGCGATCACCATCATCGCGCCCTCGTCGCCGCAGATCTGTTGATAACCCCTGAGTTCGGCTGTCGTCATTGCAGACACTGTCATTCTCCTTCGAAGTCTCTTCGGCTGTTGCAAATTCCGGTGTACGAGGCCGTGTCCGGCCGCACGAAGACCGCCCGACCGGACATCTGTCCGCGGGAGATGCTTCCATCCCTGTTTCTTATTTCGGTCGTTGCGAAACGACGGCAATTGAGCGATAACTTTCTTTGTGTCGTGTAACACATTTCAGAAAGGAATTGCAAGCTGGCTCTTCAGCCCAATCAGGAAAGCCCCGCAAGCCGCGCCATGCTGCACATGGTTGCGAAGCTTCACTATGTCGAGGAGATGGCCCAGGTGGACATCGCCCGTCGGCTCGGGCTGTCGACTGCAACGGTTTCGCGCATGTTGCAGAAGGCCCGCGCACTTGGCATCGTGAAGATTGAGGTCATGGATCTCATTGCGCCGAACGAAGTGGCGGAAGAGCTTGCTGAACTCCTGGGCTTGAAGGGCGTGGCGGTGGCCGAAACAGTGTCGCCGGGAATGGTCGGCGCCCTTGCTGCACCGCTTGCCGACCTTCTGAAGGAAGCAGGGTTTGCCGACGGTTCCGTCATAGGCATCGGCTGGGGGAGGGCGATCCGGGAAGTGATCTCGGCGGGTTTGCCAAAGCTCGGAGCCGTTACGGTCGTTCCGCTCAATGGCGGACTGCAGCAACCGGCAGCGCACTTCCAGATCAACGAGTTCGTCCGGCAGGCGGCCGAGCAGATGGGCGGCGAGCCGCGCTTCCTTCACGCGCCCTATGTGTCGTCGCAGGAGCTTCGGGCGGCGTTCCTGGCCGATTCGGGGGTCAACGACACCGTCTCGCTGTGGGATCGGCTGGACTGCGCGATCGTCGGCGTCGGGCTGCCGCATCCGTTCAATCCGCCGGAGGCGAGTGCGGCGACGGCCAGCGAAAAGGCCTTGACCGAAGCCGCCGGCGACGTGATCCGCCATTATTTCGACCGGGACGGCAAGGTCGTGCCCTGGGAGGGCGAGGAGCGGATGATCGCCGCATCCCGCGAGCAGCTGGCCGGAGCCCGGCTGTCGATTGCGGTCGCCGCATCGCCGGAGAAGGCCGCGGGGCTTATCGGCGCGGTCCGCTCCGGCATGGTCAACGCCATCGTGACGGATACCGCCACGGCGCAGGCGATCATCTCGGTGCTGCTTCCTGCCCGCAACTGAGGCTTTCGGTTGATTTCCCGTTTTTGAAGCGGTCACCGGTCTGCATCGATTTCCGAAATTTCATCAGTGATTTACGGCCCTGCATCGACTGCGGGCGAGAGCGGTCCCCACCAAAGAAATTCATTTCAGGAAGAAATTGCGCTTGACGTGAGTAAAGTTTTGCGTCGAGTATGCGCCGGCATGACGCTCTGGGAGATAGCGCTCTGCAACCAATAAGTGTTCCAAAGGAGGAGACCATGGAACGTCGTTCATTCTTTAAAGCCTCTGCCGCTGCCGCCCTCGTAGGCGCCGCCGCAATGACTGCCGACAAGGCCGGTGCGCAGGACAAGAAATTCAAGATCACGCTTATTCCTGGTCTGACCACGGATGCCTTCTACATCACGATGCGCAAGGGGGCGCAGGCTGCAGCGGACGCGCTTGGCGTCGAGCTGGAGTTCCAGGGCGCGCCCGACTTCAATCCGGTGACGCAGGTTCCGGTTCTCGATGCGGTCATCGCCAAGAAGCCGGATGCGATCCTGATCGCGCCGACCGACAAGGCGCAGCTGGTTCAGCCGCTGAAGAAAGCTGCCGACGCCGGCATCCCGATCGTCACCGTCGATACCTTCATCGGTACCGGCAAGTACCAGACCGGTTCGGGCGATGGTGATTTCCCGATTTCCTATGTCGCCTCCGACAACGTGCTCGGCGGCGCGATGGCTGCCCGCGCACTTGCCAAGGCCGTCGGCGAAAAGGGCAAGGTCTACGTCTCGAACGTCAAGCCCGGCATTTCCACGACCGACCAGCGCGAGGAAGGCTTCAAGACGGCAATGGCCGAATTCCCGGGTATCACCGTTCTCGATACCCAGTTCAACGACAATGATGCAAACAAGGCGGCATCCCAGCTGCAGGCCGTCTATGCCCGCAACTCGGATCTGGTCGGCGTGTTCGGCGCCAACCTGTTTTCCGCGCTCGGTGCGGCCAACGGCGTTCAGCAGGCGGGCCAGACCGGCAATATCAAGGTCGTTGCCTTCGATGCGCCGACCAGCATCGTCGACAACATCAAGTCCGGCCTCGTCGACCTGGCGATTGCGCAGCATCCTGCGGAAATCGGCTACTACGGCGTCGTCACGGCCTATGCCCACCTGACGGGCAACTCGGTACCGACCGCGATCGGCACCGGCTTCACCGTCATCGACAAAGCGAATGTCGACGATCCGAACGTAGCGAAGTTCATCTACTCGGATTGAGACTGCTCCTCCCGAGCGCAAGGCGGCGCCCGCACCTGGTGCGGGGGCCGCTCTCTCGGAAGCGGACGAGTGCTTCCCTCCATTTGACGACAGTCCGGGATCAGGCATGACAGATCAAAAGACTTTATCCGGCGAACCAGAACAGCACGTGGCACCCCAGGCCGATCACGACGAGATCGCCAAGACCATCGTGCAGCGCGTCGCCCAACTCAGGGCCTGGCTCTTCCTGGCTTTCCTCATATTGACCTTCGAGGTTTGGTCGCGGGTTTCGTTCGGCGGAACCTTCGTCGGATCGCAGTTCAACTGGCAGTCGATAGCCGTTTTCGCCGTCGCTCCGCTGCTGATCGCCGTTGGCCAGACCTTCGTCATCATATCCGGCGGTATCGATCTTTCGGCCGGCTTCATCATGGGCCTTGCTGCCGTCGTTGCCGCGCATGTGACGAACCTTGCCGGCGGCTACATGCCGCCCATCCCGGCAATGCTCTGCGGGATTACCTCGGCGATCGTCGTTGCCGGCGTCCCCGGCATGATCAACGGGCTCCTCATTTCACGACTCAAGGTCCCGCCCTTCATCGGCACACTTGGCATGTTCGGCGTTGCGCGCGGTACGGCATTCCTTCTCGCTGGCGGAACGACGGTCCCCGTCGCGAATGCGGCCTTCGCAGAGCTCGGCAACGGACGCTTCTTCGGCGTCCCCTATCTGGTGATCGTCACAGCGGTGTTCCTGCTGATCATGCACTACATCCTGAGCCAGACACGTTTCGGCCAGCACAACTATGCGATCGGCGCGAATGCGCAGGCCGCAAGACGCTCCGGCATCGACATCAAGGCGCATATCCTGAAGCTCTACATTCTCTCGGCCATGTGCGCGGGCCTCGGCGGAGCGCTCTATGCGGCCCGCTTCACGGCCGGTGCCGCGCAGGCAGGCGAGCCGCTGCTGCTCGATTCGGTCGCTGCCGTCGTCATCGGCGGTGCATCGCTCTTCGGCGGATCCGGTTCGGTCATCGGCACGATTGCCGGCGCCCTTGTCATCGCCGTCATCCAGTACGGACTGGTCTTCGTCAATGTCGAGCCGTTCTGGCAGTTTATCGCCGTCGGCACGGTCATCATCATCTCGGTTCTGATCGACCAGGCGCAGCGCCGCTTCAGCGGAGGAAAACAGGATGAATAGTCAGGCTCCGCTTCTGGAAGTTCGCAACCTTTCCCGCCATTTCGGCGCGGTGAAGGCCCTGCAGGAATGCTCGATGATGGTCAGGGCCGGCGAGGTCGTAGCGCTGGCCGGCGACAACGGCGCGGGCAAGACGACGATGATCAAGGCGCTGTCCGGCGTCTATCCCCCGACGTCGGGAGAAATCCTGATCGACGGCAAGCCAGTCGAGTTCTCTTCGCCGCAGGAAGCGCGCATGAAGGGGATCGAGACGATCTACCAGGATCTCGCGCTCGCCGACAACCTGTCCATCGGCGCCAATATCTTCCTCGGTCGCGAGCCGATGACCAAGCGCTTCGGCTTCCTGCCGGTGCTCGACCGCAAGGCGATGGCGGATGCCGCCCGCGAGACCATGGCAAAGCTCGATTTCCATGTGAAGCGCCTCGACGCGCCGGTCTCCAACTTCTCCGGCGGCCAGCGCCAGGCAGTGGCGATCGGCCGGGCGGTCTACTGGAACGCCAAGATCCTGATCATGGACGAGCCGACGGCAGCCCTCGGCGTGCCGGAGCAGCGCAAGGTGATCTCCCTCATCAAAGCGTTGAAGGCGCAGGGCAGGGGCGTGATCTTCATCTCGCACAATCTGCAGGACATCTTCGCCGTGTCCGACCGCATCGTCGTGCTGCGCCGCGGCGTCGTCGCGGGCGAAAGGGCGATTTCGGAGACGGATCACTCGGAAGTGGTCAAGCTGATGATCGGCGGCTGAAAGCCGCTGCTCATGCATTGCGATCAGGCAGGCCGCGTCTGAACGTTCGCGGTCTGACCTAATATGACGCCGCCGCCCTGGAACTCTTCAGGACGTTCGCAACTTCGTTGTGCGAAGCCGGCCGCTGCAGCGCTTATCGAAGCTCCGACTTCAAAGCATCGGAAACATCCCCGATGCAACGCGCCGGGTGATGATGAGAGCCGTGACTACGCCGGAGCGCTCCCTTAATCCGCCCGTGAGTGCCGGGCGCTTTCCATCCGATCCATGTCCGGCAAAGCCCTCTCGATGAAAGCCGGCAGTTCCCTTACGGCCAAGTCTTCGGGCGCGGACAGTCAAGCCGGCCGCTTTCTCCGGTTCTATCCTTTTGGACGGTATGAACCGGCGTGAAGGCGCGAGAGACGCTGTGCCGCCATATCGATTGCTCCAATCCACCAGACAAGGGAACGTCAATGAGTATCAATTTCGCCTTGAACGCAGACCAGATCGCACTTCGCGACGGTGCGCGTACGTTTGCCAATACCGTGTTGAAGGATGTCCGCAAGACGATCGCGCAGTATGCGAGACCCGACGAACGCTTCTATGCCATCAAGCCGTTTTTCGACCAGGCCGTGGCGGCGGGTTTCGTGAAGACCCTGCTGCCCGAGGCTGCCGGCGGCTCGAATATCGCCACGCTGGATTTCGCGCTGGCGGCCGAAGAACTGACGACTGTCGATGTCAATATTCCAAGCGCCCTGTTCGGCACCGGCCTGTGCGTCAAGCCGGTCGCGATGTTTGGAACCGAGGAGCAGCAAAAGCGCCTTCTGACCGATTTCGCCGAGGATGGCACACGCCTCGGTGCGCTGGCCTTCACGGAAGTCACGGGCGGCGCAAACTTCGATTCCGCCGATCCGCGCTTCGGCGTGAAGACGGTCGCCACGCTGGAGGGTGACGAATGGGTGATCAACGGCGAGAAGCACTACACAACGAACGGCACTGGCTGGGACGGCAAGAATTGCCACCTCTATGCCGTGCTGTGCCGCACCGACCTGTCCAAAAGCGCTCAGGATTCGCTTGCCGTCATCATGGTTCCCGGCAACACGCCGGGTATCAAGGTTTCGGGCCTTCTCGACACGATCGGCCACAGGGCGACGATTTCTCCGCGAATGACCTTCGAGAATGTGCGCGTACCAGCGAACAATATTCTCGGAAAACCGGGTGATGGCATCAAGATCATCTCCACCAATTTTGCCTGGACCGCAGCCCTGATCGGCGCGGCCTGCGTCGGCGTCATGCGCGCGGCCTACGACCATGCTTTGCAGTTCGCCCGCTCGGATGCCCGTTCCGGCCCGCATCCGATCATCGACTATCCGACCGTCGGCTACCAGCTCGCCGATATGAAGATGAAGATCGAGGCCTGCCGCTACCTGACGTGGAAAGCGTGCCATCAGTACGATCAGTCCAAGGGCGCCGAGCATGAACTGGCGGTGATGACCAAGGTGTTCTGCTCCGAAACCTGCGTCAACGTCGTCTACGATGCCATGCGGGTGGTCGGCGTCGACAGCTACACCGACCTTCATCCCCTGGCCGACATGATGAATGACGCCATGTGCTTCCCGCTTTACGACGGCGGCAACATGGGCGCACGCCGGCGCAATCTGCACAGCATCATCAAGGATCCGAGCTACAGTTCGCTGACTGCTCCCTACGCCACTTTCGGCGCCTGACAATCGTCCCGGCATCAACCGCTTCAGGCGATGATGCCTTGAACTCGAACGGAGCGGGGCAGCGTGTCGGCGGCCCCGCTCCAGGCTTGCCTTGTCACGGCCGGTAGTCCCGGGGTGTGACGCCGAAGCGACGGCGAAAAGCCCTGCTGAAGTGGGACATGTCGTTGAAGCCGTAGCGGAAGGCGACCTCCGATATGGTCAGGCACGTCCCCTTGCTAAGTTCGAAGGCGCAGCGCTCCAGCCTTTTGTTGAGAATGATCTGGCCGAAGGTCTCGCCGCTTCCCTGCAACAACTTGTGCAGGTAGCGCGGCGAGATCCCGAAATGCGCGGCGACCTTGGCCGGCGTGATGTGCGGATCGGCGAAATGGAGATCGATATGGCGGAGCACCGCGTGGCGCAGCGGCGACCGGAAGCTCCGCTGCTGTTCCTTTCCCGGATCCGGCGCTGAAGCCCGAAGCGACATGGCGACCAGATCGAGAATGGTCTTCGTCAGGTCGATTGCGCTGTGGCGGAAGCTTTCCGGATTGCTGGCCACGGCTGAGAGAAAATCCACAACGATCCTGCCGATGGGAGTGCCGGCGCCGGCGGTTCGCACGGCCAGGTCCTGGCCGACATGGGCATCAAACATATGCTTGGGGATCTTGAAGGAATGTTGCGTCCAGGCGTCGCTGCCATAGTCCAGGAGAAAGGGCTCGGATGAATCGACGACGGTGAAGGTGCCGGGCGAGGTGACGGCGCTCCGGCGGCCCTGACTGGCGCTGCAACTGCCGTCTACCTGCAGGTTGAGAAAGCAATAGGCATCCGTGTCGCGACCAATGTCCCTTCTGGTGCGGGCAATCGTCTGTCGCACCGAGGAAATCGTCGAAATACCGATGTCATCGAACGCATGATCGGTGACGGCACCTTGGAAAGCCAGTTGCGGCGCCTTTTCAGGGGCGAGTGTCACGTAGACCTTGCACAGGACATCCCTCCAGTAGCTGAAGCGCTCTGTGGCCCTGATCTCCGTCAAATCGAAAGACCTCGCGTGCATGACTTACTGCTCCGGTTACGGCTTCCTGTTTCTCTGCTCCGTGACAGGCTTTGGAGAGCTGCCCGGCCCAGCCGACAGCCACGGCAAGGCCACGAATTCGCTGTCGGTCCCTAGTGTCCGCGCATCTCGCTGCGGAATGTGTGCGGTGTCATGCCTGTCGAGTTCTTGAACGCACGGGTGAAGTTGGCGTGGGAAGAAAATCCGGCGGCAATGGCGACGTCGGCGACATTCCAGTTGTCATCGAGCAGTCTCTGCTTGGCGAGCGCCATGCGCTTGCCATTGACATAGGCATGCGGGCTCGTTCCGGTGGCGTGTTTGAATGCCCGGGCGAAATGAGCAACACTCATGCAGGCCACCTCGGCAAGGTCGGCGACCGAAAACTCCTCGTCGAGGTGAAATTCGATATAATCCGTCACGCGTCTCATTCGCCGCGCGTCCAGCGCACCCTCGCTGCTACGCTTGCCCTGCTGGCGGGAGGAGGCCGTCGAATAGGAGCGGACAAGATGGGCGGAAAGGGAGACGGCCAGCGTCTCGATCAACAGGCGGCCGGCCGCGCTTTCCGTCGACATCTCCTGCAGGATCTGTCCCGCGGCAAATTCGATGAAGGGATCCTGGTCGATGCTTTCGTACCGCAATTCGATCGCCGCCGGATCGAGGTCGAACTCCTGCAGGATCGTCGAGGAGAAGGGCTGCCCCGGCAGGAAGAGATGAAGACAGTCGTCCATCCGCTCCGTCACCGATATGAACTCCTCCTCAATCCCGGCCGGACAGAGCCAGATCGTGCCGCGCCGGGCGACCGTGTGCTGCCGCATGCCGCCGCCGCGGCGATCCACGACGCTGCGTCCGTGCAAGAGGATGGCGATTTCGGTTTCCCGCGGAACGAGTGAGGGCAGTTCACCCGCTTCATGGCACCAGCGCTCGGCCAGAATATTGCGCCAACCGCTTGCGTTCGAGGTCTGGGTCATCGTGCCGGTAATGTATTTGTCGACGGAATGACCGAACATGGCTTCGCTCCGGTTCCATTTTGCCTGAGGTGAGGAGAAGCAATTTCCGGACCAACCCGCCAAACAGCCAGTTTAGCAGGAATTGAATAGACAAACGCAGTTTTTGCTAACGCCAAAGACCGCCCACTCGCTCCACATTGCCTAAAGTTGAAGCAATGCTTTTCAGAAGGCAAACCTTGGGAGTTGAAAATGGCTCGCACTACTGTTGTCGGCGCATGCCCGCATGACTGTCCGGACACCTGCTCCATCCTGACCACGGTCGAGGATGGGAAGGCTGTCGCTGTCCGTGGCAATCCGGATCACCCGTTTACGCGCGGTCGTCTTTGCGTGAAGGTCAACAACTACCAGGACCGCGTCTACAGCGACAAGCGCCTCTTGTATCCGATGCGCCGCACGGGCCCTAAGGGCAGTGGGCAGTTCGAGCGCATCAGTTGGGACGATGCGATTGGGGAGATCGCGGCGCGTTTCAAGGACATCATTGCCACCGACGGCGCGCAGGCCATCCTGCCTTACAGCTATCTCGGCACGCAGGGCATTATCAACGGGCTCAATGTCGGCGATCCGCTGTTCAACAAGCTGGGCGCCAGCGTCAGCGAGCGCACCTTCTGCGATTCCGGTTCCTGCACCGCCTATATGATGACGATCGGCCATACGCCTGGCGTCGATCCGGAAGCCTTCATCCATTCGAAATACATCATCCTGTGGGCCTGCAACACGCTCAGCACCAATTCGCATCACTGGCCCTTTATCGAACAGGCCCGGAAGAACGGCGCCAAGCTGGTGGTCATCGATCCGGTGCGCACCCGCACCGCGCGCCTGGCGGACTGGCACATTCCCATCCGCCCCGGCACCGATTGCGCACTGGCGCTGGCGATGATCCACATCATCATCAAGGAAGGGCTCATCGATCGCGACTATATCGATGCCCATACCGTCGGTTTTGCCGAACTGGCGGAGCGGGCCGAGCAATACACGCCCGAATTCGCGTCCGCCGAAACGGGCATTCCCGTGGAGGACATCTACGCGCTGACGCGGGAATATGCCACGACCGCGCCGGCCGTGGTGCGCATCGGCGTCGCGGTCGAACGCCATGCCGGCGGCGGCCAGACGGTGCGCGCCATCGCCTGTCTGCCGGCCCTGATCGGGGCCTGGAAGCATGTGGGGGGCGGGTTGCTGCAATTGCCGATCTGGGCCTTCCCGGTCAACTGGGGCGGAATGATGCGGCCGGATCTGCAGCCCGAGACCATGCGGGTCATCAATTCGTGGCAGCTCGGGCCTGCCTTGACCGGCGATATGCCGCTTGATCCGCCAATCCGCTCGCTCTTCGTTTACAACGCCAATCCGATGGCGATGGTCAGCCAGCAGGAAAAGCTGGAGCAGGGGCTGGCACGCGACGATCTCTTCACCGTGGTCAGCGAGCATTTCATCACCGACACCGCCCGCTATGCCGATATCCTTCTGCCGGCGACCACCCAGCTGGAACAGAAGGACATCATGTTCTCCTGGGGGCATCTCTATCTCTCCTACAACAATCCGGCGATCGAGCCCCTGGGGGAGGCGGTGCCGAATACCGAACTGTTCCGCCGGATCGCCCGCGCGCTCGATATCGATGACCCGTTCTTCCACCGTTCGGACGACGAGATGATCGAGCAGTCCATGGACTGGGAAAATCCGGTCATGGAGGGCATCACGCTCGAGGAGCTGAAGGAGAAGGGCTTCCTGCGTCTGAAGTTGCCGGCTGCCGGCGACTGGGCACCGCACCGCGACGGTAATTTTCCGACGCCGACAGGGAAATGCGAGTTCAAGTCCACGCTGGCCGACAACGGCAACTTCGTGGTTCCGCTGTTTCGCCAGGGCTACAACGGCGATCAGGCAGGCGAACCCGTCGATCCCTTGCCGCATTACATCAGGCCGAACGAGAGCCCGGCCAGCGCACCGGCGCTTGCGAAGAAATATCCGCTCAGCCTGATCTCGCCCAAGAGCCATGCGTTCCTCAATTCCAACTATGGCAACCTGCCGGCGCAACTGGCCCAGGCGGGCGAGGAGCAGGCGGTCATCCTTCATCCGGATGACGCGAACGCACGCGGGATAGAGGTGGGGGCGCCCATTCGCGTCTTCAACGATCGCGGTGTCTTCGAGGCTTTCGCCACCGTCTCCGAGGACGTGATGCGCGGCGTTGTGGTTGCACCCGCCGGTTACTGGCAGCGCTCGAACCGCCGGGGCCCCACGGTCCATGCCCTGACGCCTCCCGCTTTCGCCGACCTGGGCCGTGCACCGACATTTTCGGATGTGCTGGTCGAGGTTGCCAGATCCTGACCGACAATCTTGCTTCCCTGAAGAGGTTTATTGACAATGCCCTATGTCGTTACCGACCAATGCAACGGATGCCGCTATACGGAGTGCGTGACGGTGTGCCCCGTCGAATGTTTCCACATCGACGATGACATGACCTATATCGACCCCGACAACTGCATCGATTGCGGCGGCTGTGTCCCGGCCTGTCCGGTTGGCGCGATCCAGCCGTCCTACCTCCTGTCGCCCGACCAGCAGAAGTGGATCGAGATCAACAAGCGTCGTTCCGCCGAAACGCCGGTTGTCAACACGCGCCTGGCGCCGCTTCCCGGCGCCGACGAGCGCAAGAGGGCGATGGGCCTATGACGGTGCCGCGCTATCGTGTTGCCATTGTCGGCGCCGGTCCGAGCGGGTTCTATGCGGCCGAAGCATTGCTTCGGTCGGACAAGGACATCGCGGTCGATCTGTTCGAGCGACTGCCGGTGCCCTACGGTCTGGTCCGGTTCGGGGTCGCGCCCGATCATCCGAAGCTGAAGCAGGTCACCGCGGTGTTCGAGCGGATCGCGGCGATGCCCGGCTTTCGCTTTGTCGGCGGGGTGGAGATCGGTGTCGATATCGGCATCGATGACCTGCGCCGATCCTATCACGCGACGATCCTGGCGACGGGTGCCGCGCTGGGCCGGGACCTCGGCCTGCCGGGTGAAGACCTGCCCGGCACCCATCAGGCGAGCGATTTCGTCGGCTGGTATAACGGTCACCCGGATTACAGGGATCTGACGTTCGACTTCGGCGGCGAGCGCGCGGTCGTCATCGGCCATGGCAACGTCGCTCTCGATGTCGCCCGCATCCTCCTCAAGACGCCGGAGGAGTTGCGCCACACGGATATTGCTGGCCACGCTCTCGAGGCGCTGGCCGAAAGCCGGATTCGCGAAGTGCATCTCGTGGGGCGTGGCGGCCCGGCGGGGACCCGCTTCTCCGCCAAGGAGCTGCAGGAGTTCGGGACGCTGGCCGATTGCGATCCGGGCGTTGCCGAGAACGATCTTGGCATCGATCCGTTTGCCCTGCCGCAGGCCGCGGACCCGGAACGGAAAATCGCTGTCGGCCTGCTTGAGGCATTCTCCCGCCACCCGGCGACGAAGAGCAAGCGCTGCCTGTTCCGCTTCCATCTCAATCCGGTCCGTTTCGAAGGAAATGAGCGGGTCAGCCGTGCGCACTTTCGTTCGACCGCAGCGGGCGAGGGGATGACGCAAGACGTGGCGATCGATACCGGCCTCGTCTTCCTCAGTGTGGGCAGGCGCAGTGCGCCGGTCGCCGATGTTCCGTATGACGCGGCCCGCGGCGTCCACGCCAATGCCGGTGGCCGCGTCGGTGTTGAAGGAGAGGGTGTTCCGGGCCTTTACGTGTGCGGCTGGAGCAAGCGCGGTCCGCAGGGAACGATCGGCACAAATCGCGCCTGCGCGCTCGATACGGTGGAGAAGGTTCTGGCCGACATCGAATCTCTGCCCTCGCCACTCGCCACCTCAGCGGACGACTTCGTTGCCTCAATCTGGGCGCGACAGGGCCAGCGGCTCGATTTTGACGCTTGGCGTGCGATCGACATGGCGGAGGTGGCCCGGGGCCGGGCGCTGGGCAAGCCGCGCGAGAAGTTCGTGTCCGTTGCAGAGATGATGGCCGCGGCCACGGGGAGGGATATCGCGTGCTGATGGAACCCTCATCCGCCTGCGCGCTTGTCGACAGTTTCGGCCGCAGGGTGAGCTATCTGCGGCTGTCGGTGACGGACCGCTGCGACCTGCGCTGCGTCTATTGCATGTCGGAGCGCATGACCTTCATGCCGCGGAAGGACATTCTTTCGCTGGACGAACTGGCGCGGGTCGCCCACGCCTTCATCCGGGTGGGCGTGCGCAAGATACGCATCACCGGTGGCGAACCGCTTGTCCGCAAGGATGTCATCGAGCTCTTCCGCGATCTTTCGGCAAGCCTGCAGGATGGACGCTTGCAGGAACTGACGCTGACCACCAACGCCACCCGCCTTGCCCGTTACGCCAGGGATCTGGCGCTTGCGGGCGTGCGGCGAGTCAACATATCCCTCGATACGCTTGATCCGCATCGTTTCGCAGCCTTGACCCGTGGCGGCTCCCTGGCAACCGTGCTCGAGGGGATCGACGCTGCGCACGATGCCGGGCTGGCAATCAAGATCAATACGGTCGCGCTCAGCGGAAGCACGGAAGAGGAGATCGATGACCTGATCGCCTTCACGCACGGGCGCGGCATGGGCCTGACGCTGATCGAGACCATGCCCCTTGGAGAAACGGGGGAGGACCGGCTCGACCAGTATCTGCCGCTGGATCGCCTGCGCCGGCAGATAGAGGAGCGATGGTCGCTGACGGATATCGGCCTTCGCACCGGCGGCCCGGCCCGTTATGCGCGGGTTGCCGAAACCGGCGGCACCATCGGCTTCATCACGCCGATGACGCATAATTTCTGCGAAAACTGCAATCGCGTCCGGGTGACCGCCGCCGGCGTACTCCACACCTGTCTCGGCCAGAACGACGCGGCGGATCTGAAGGAAGCCATACGCGCATCCGACGACGACGGACTGCTGCTGGAGACGATCGCCCATGCGCTGAAGCATAAACCCAAGGGCCACGACTTCGTGCTGGACCGCGCATCAGTGCCACAGATCGCCCGCCACATGTCGGCGACCGGGGGCTAACCCCGGCCGCGGCGCAGGGACGTGCCGACGCGCCGCACGCAGCGTGTGGCCCCGTTGCTGACGTGGAGCGCAGCCAGTTCACCCCGACGGTTGGGGCTCTCGCGGCGTCAGAGCTGAATTTATTCTCGAATTTCCGAGCAAATGGCGCAGCGTACCGGGTGACGATGAGAACTATGTCTACGCCATAACGCTCACTTCGGCGGTGTCTGGATCCCTCTCTGCCCGCCATTCCCGCCCCCCGGGGCCTCCCAAAACCAAGCGGCATGGCGGTTCGATCATGCGTCACGTTCGATGCTTGCTGCTCTCGGCTTTACGATACATGTGACGGCTGTAAATCTGAGTCCGCCGGGCGATCCGGGGCCTCTTGCGGTGGCTGTTGCGTGGCTCCGCCCTGTTGCAGCGACCAGTATCCGCCCCTGAGCGCCATCAATGCGTCGTGGGTGCCCGTTTCACGCACGTTGCCCGCCTCCATATAGACGATCAGGTCCGCGTCGCGGATGGTCGAGAGCCTGTGCGCGATGACGAAGCTGGTCCGGCCCTGACGCAGCTCGGACATGGCTTGCTGGATGAGCATCTCGGTTCTTGTGTCGACGGAGCTGGTGGCCTCGTCGAGAACAAGGATCGGCGCGTCCAGAAGAAAGGCGCGCGCGATGGTCATGAGCTGGCGCTGACCCTGTGACAGCGAGGCGCCGCCATTCTCCAGCACTGTGTCATATCCCCCTGGAAGGGTTCGGACAAAATCATCGACGTGGCAGCGTTGCGCGGCGGCAACCACCGCCTCGCGGCTGCTTTCGGGGCGGCCAAAGGCGATGTTGTCGTGGACCGTGCCCGTGAAGAGCCATGTGTCCTGAAGCACCATGGCGATCCGGCTGCGCAGTTCGGAGCGCGAAAGTTCCCGGATATCGACCTCGTCGAGACGGATGGCGCCACCGTCGATCTCGTAAAACCGCATCAGCAGATTGACCAGGGTGGTTTTTCCGGCCCCGGTCGGGCCGACAATGGCGATGGTCTGGCCCGCCAGCGCTTCGAAGCTTACATCCTCGAACAGGGGCTGATCGGGCTGATAGCGGAATCGAACGTGATCGAAACACACATGGCCGGTGACGGCAAAGCGTGGCCGCGTCTCGCTGGCTTCGTCTGACGACACTTCCGGAGCATTGAGGAGTTCGAATACTCGCTCGGCCGATGCCAGCGCGGACTGGACTTGGGCCGCCATGCTACCCAACTGAGAGACGGGCTGCCCGATCTGCCGGATATATTGGATGAACGCCTGCAATTCGCCCAGCGACAGCCCGCCCGCAAGCACGCGGAAGGCGCCGACAACGACGACCGCGACATAGGCGAGGTTGGTGACGAGCATGGTCACCGGCTGGATCAGGCTGGCCAGGATTTGCGCGGTCCTGCTGGCATTGGTCAACTTGGCATTTTGATCGGCGAAGCGCGCCTCGATCCGGCTGCGCGCGCCGAAGACCCGGATCAGGGTCTGGCCGGTGAAGCTCTCCTCCACCGTCGCGTTCAGATTGCCCGTTTCGCGCCATTGGCGGGCGAATTGCGGCCCTGACACCCGCGTGAGAAGCCATGTCAGTACCATGGAGACGGCAATAGCCGCCAGCGCGACAATAGCCAGCGGCGGTGACATGACGATCATGAACGCCAGAACTCCGAGGATCGTCAGCAGCATCAGCAGGAACTGGCTGGCGACCTGCTGCAGGTTCTGGACCATGTTGTCGATATCGTTGGTGAAACGCGACAAAAGCTCGCCCCGGGGCTGCGCGTCAAACCAGCTTAATGGCACGCGTGAAAGCTTCGCCTGCGCCTGGCAACGCAAATCGCGGCCCAGCTTTTGTACCAGATTGTTGATCAGCCAGGCCTGCGCCAGATTGAACAGTGAGGCGGCCAGATAGATAACCGCGACGATCGCGAGGTGGCGGACGAGCGCCGCGTTACTGAAGCCATCGCCGATCAGAAGATTGGTCGCCTCCCCGAGTTGCCAAGGCCCGGCCGTGCTGGCCGCCACGCTGCCGATCGACAGGAGCACGGTGCCGACGACGACCAGTCGGCTGGCGCCGAGAGCTCGCCAGGTTGCGAGGGCCGCAGTACGGGTATCTTTCGGCTTCTCCCCCCCGATCGCGGCGCCGGGCGCATTTTGCGCAGGCCGTGGGGAGGTCGAGGCGGTGGCCGGGCGGGAATCCTCCACCTTGTTCATGCGGCATCCTCCGCCACGCTTTGCTGCGAGCGCACGATATCGGCGTAGATCGGGCAATCCTCCACCAGCGCCGCATGGCGACCCGACCCGACGATCCTTCCGCGATCGAGCACAAGGATGCGGTCCGCATCCTTGATCGATATCACACGCTGACTGACGATCACCGTCACCGCTTGCGCGGTCGCGCGGCGAAGCTCCCCCCGCAACCGCGCATCGGTGGCCTGATCGAGCGCCGAGAAGCTGTCGTCGAACAGGTAGAGATTGGCATCGCAGACGAGCGCCCTGGCGATGGCGAGCCGCTGTCGCTGGCCACCGGAAAAATTCGTTCCTCCCTGGGCCACGGGCGCCGCCAGTTTCTCAGGCAGCGCGCGGATGAAGTCTGCGGCCTGGGCGATCTCGAGGGCGCGCCACAGGCTGGCGTCATCGGCCTCAGGATTCCCCAGCCGCAAGGTGTCAGCGACGGTGCCTGAGAAGAGGTAGGTCTTTTGCGGAACGTAGCCGATTCGTCCGCTCAGCGTCTCCGGCGCGATCGCCCGCAGATCGGTCCCGCCGAGCAAGATGCGTCCGGTGCTTGGATCGTCCAGCCGCGCGATGAGATTGACGATCGTGGATTTGCCCGAGCCGGTCGCTCCGATGATGCCGAGGACCTCCCCAGGGTCGACCGCGAAGTCGATGCTTTCGAGCACCATGGCCTCTGCACCAGGGTAGCCGAAGCTCACCGCCTCAAAGCGTACGGACAGTCCGGCGCCTTTTTCGGGTAGAGCGTGCGGATGTGCGGGCGGGGCTACCATGAGCGGGGTTTGCAGGAGTTCGCCGATCCGACGTGCACTGACCAGCGCGCGCGGCAACAACACGACCAGCATTCCCATCATCATCACCGAGATCAGGATCAGCGAGACGTAGGAGAGAAAGGAGATCAGCGCGCCTATCTGCAGATCGCCCGACACTATCCGGCTCGCACCGGCCCATACCAGAGCTACCGAGGCCAGTTGCATCACTGCGGTCACCGCCGGGCTGATCGTCGCCATCAGCCACCCTGCGTGAAGCGCGGTGTCCGTCAGTTCGGTGTTGGCCGCGCCAAACCGCCGGCTCTCGCGGCCCTCCTGCAAAAACGCGCGAATGACCCGAATGCCGTCGATCTGTTCGCGCAGGATGGTGTTGACACCGTCGAGTTGTCTTTGCATCTGCTGGAACAAGGGTGTCGCGCGTAGCGTCAAAAATCCGACGATCAGAGCGAGGATCGGCACCACGATGACCAAAAGCTTGGACAATTGCACATCTTGGCGCAAAGCCATGATGGCGCCGCCGATCCCCATGATCGGTGCGGTCACGATCATGGTCAGTGTCAGGATCAGCATGGTTTGCACCTGCAACACGTCATTCGTGCAGCGGGTGATCAGAGAGCCGATGCTGAAGCTCTGGACCTGCGCGAGGGCGAGGCTATGAACCTTGGCAAAGATGTCTGCGCGCAAGGTCTGGCCAATCTGGTAGGCTATGCGCGCGCCGAGCAGGACTGTCGCGACGTTGAGCAGGAGCTGAGCCAGCGAGGCCGCCACCATCCATCCGCCATAGCCCAGCACCGTGTCGGTGGACCCGGTGGAGATGCCTTTGTCGATGACATCGGCGCTATAACCGGGAAGCAGCAGCGATGCCGTAACCTGCCCCAATTGGCACAGCAGTAAGCCCGACAGGGCCCAGCCATGCCCGCGAAGCCGGGCGCTCCAATTTTTCGCAGGTGCAGCAGGAACGGGTTCGATGATCGACACTTCGGTTAAGTTCGCCATGGCCATTTTGCTCCGCTGCTTCGCGTCAGGAACCATACTGGCCTCCTCCTTCGCGCTGCACAAGAATATTGTCGCGGCCTGGCTGGTGGTGCTGTGGATGATGGTGGTTGCCGCCCGTGTATTTTCCGGCGGTAACCGCGGGCGCCGGATCCGGGTCTTAAAGACCACGTCTCAAAGGGCGCTTCGGGGTCTATTGAGTGCGTCGCTTACAGCCGCGGTCCTCCGAGTGTGAAGCCGCCATCAATCAGAATATCCTGACCTGTAACGAACCGGGCATCGTCGGAGAGCAGCCATGCGACGGTGCCGGCAACGTCGTCGGGAGTTCCGTTTCGCCCCAAGGGCGCGTGGGCGGCAAGCTTGGCGGAGAATGCCGGGTCCAGAACCTCGTCGGCCATCGGCTGCCTGGTTCGGCTTTTTGCGGATTGGCGACTGCGTGAAAGACCCATGTGGCTTCTCTACCAACGCGATCGGCGCATGACGCCACGCTTGCGCAGTTTTATTGTTTTTTCCATGACCGCATTTGGATCATCGTCGAGCACGCACAAGAGAAGATAGTTCGCCCAAGAACGCTGCATTTCAAGAATTGGCGCGTCACGCCGGGTGATGATGAGAACTATCTCTACTCTATCGCCTTCCTTTGATCCGGGCGTTTATGGCCGACATTGGCTTCCGCCCCCTCATGACCCGAATGCGTGATGAATGCCGGGCAGGATGCGCGCGAGATGGTTGAACTCGGTCATGTCGTGAACCGACATTTCATAGGCCGTTGATTCCGCAACCTGCTCGTTGAAGCCAATCTTTTGCAGCATTGCCGGAGCCTTTTCCGCATTGGCGAACCGCGCCATGTCCGCATGGGCTCCGATCCAGTATCGGCTTAAGAGTTCCATGCCGGCACTTGTGTCGCGGGCAATATGGACCATCAGCGTGAACGGGATATCGGGCGCCGGCGTCGCATAGCAGACGGCGCTGGCGCTGGCGGTATAACCCTCTCGCGCCAGTGCCTGCGCGTCGAAGCCGAGCGTCGCCGGCTCGGAGAAATGGATGATGGCGTCGAGACGGCTCGGTCCGATCCATTCCTGGATGCGATTGGGATTGTTGAAGAGCCGCTTCTCGTAGCTCAGCGATGCATCCTTCAGGCGGGACGGGTCGGCGACGCTGGTGTCGATATGCGCCTGCGGAAACCAGAGCATGTAGCGCTCCCTTTCGACCGGATGCCAGGTGAACCACCACTTGAACATCTCAGTGGTCACGCCGGGCATGACGATGCGGCTTTGCGCATAGGCCATCTGTCCATCAAGAACGGCATAGCCGTTGTCTTTCGTCTTGAAGGACGGGTCGATCAGGCGGTTGAGGTTCTGCGCACTCGGCGTGGGTACTTCGCCGGGGTCGAGCGGTCCGAACTGGAGAGCCTTCGCCGACGCCGAGGGGACGGAGAGATCCGTGTCGAGATAGGGCGCATAAGGGGTGGCGCCCACGGCCTGCTCATTGGCGGTGCGCTGCTTCTGGCATTCCAGGGAAAGGTATGTGACAGCGCTCCAGTCCCCGTAGGCGTCGCGATGCGCTGCGGGTTCGGCGGCGGATGCCGCCTGCGCCAGATCCGAATGGGACAGGATAGCGGCAGACGTGGTTCCGACGATTGCGGCTGGAGCGCTTTTGAGAAGGGTGCGGCGGGACAGCGTATGGGTCATGGCGAGCTCCTTGGCGAAAATTCGATGCTTGACCCTGAAACTACGCCATGCTCATCATTAATCAAATCGATCTAATACATGACAGAAATCGACATGACTGATATCTCGAACATCGATCTCAACTTGCTGATCTCGATGGAGGCCCTCCTGGAGGAAAAGAACGTCTCGCGCGCTGCGCGGCGGCTTTCTCTTGGCCAGCCCGCCATGAGCCACAATCTGGCGCGGCTTCGGCGCTTGCTGGGGGACGAGTTGCTGGTGCGAAGTGCGGGTGGCATGGTGCCGACGGAGAAAGCCGTCAGCCTCGAAGTCGAGCTTCGCGCGACCATGCGGAAGATACGCATGCTGTTTGAGGAGCAATTGCCGTTTGATCCTTCAACCGCGCAAATGTCCTTTCGGCTTGGCGTGACCGACAGCGCCGAAGCAATCCTCATTCCCGCAGTCTCGGCCTTGCTGCTTGAAAAGGCGCCCGGCGTCACGCTCAAGTTGATCCCCATAGGCGGGGCCGATGTCGCCGATGGTCTGGAGATGGGCGTCTTCGATCTCGCCATTGGCACCTTCGCCGGGGGGAAAAGCTACCACAAGCAACGCGTGATCTATCACGAAGGGTATCATACGGTTTTCAATGCCGCCCTGGTCGCCATCGGTGAAGCGATGACGCTTGATGATTACAGGCGTTATCCGATGGTGGTGGTCGACGGACCGGACGGAGACGCAATCCTCGACGCGTTGGGACGTCTGGACGTGTGGCCGCATGTCGCCCTGCGAACGCCCCATCTGCTGACGGTGCCTTCTATCGTTTCCCAGGCGCCGATGATCGCCGCCGTCCACACCCAGGTGGCGGAACGTTTCGCCAGGCATTTCGACCTGTCCGTCAGGCCGCTTCCGGAAGAAATCCGCCTCGCGCCTGCAAAGCTGATGCTGATGTGGCATGCGGCCAGCGACAAGGCTCCCGCAAACCGCTTCCTGCGCGATCTTGTCGTCGAAGGGCTCAGATGTCTGCGTGGGAGGAAACCATAGGCTCCCGCTTTCGCGCTTTTTTCCGCTTCCTGCGAAAATGGTGACGGCATGGCGGCGCTGGTAAAGGAAAATGGCGCACCGTGCCGGGTGATGATGAGAACTATGTCTACGCTGTGGCCCCCCTTAAGCCGGTTCGAATCCCGCATGTCCCGTCTGTCCCGCCGATTCTACGCTATGACGCGATACCCTGCGCGATAGCTACGCAAACACCGCCGATTTCCGCACCGCGCGTCACGCCGTGGCCGCTCCGCCCGCGACCATGACAGCGGAAACGGGCCGAACCGGCGCGATATGCGACACCTATTGCGGCTGCAGATGCTCGGCCATGAAGTCGACGAACACCCTCAGTTTGGGCGTAATCTGGCGGCTGGCCGGCCAGAGCACGTTGAACTGATCGGTCTCGGCAACCCACTCGTCCAGGATGGACACGAGGCGGCCGTCAGCGATCTCGTCACGGATCGCAAAGGGCGGCAGACACGCAATGCCCAGTCCCTCGATCGCCAACTCGATCAGAGGATCGACCGCCGTCGCGCTCATCCGTTCGGGCAGGACAACCTTCCCTTGCCGTTCCCCGCGAGCAAACGGCCAGGGTCGGAGCTTGCCGGTGCTGGGAGAGCGTTGGTGGAGACACTGATGCTGCGCCAGATCGTCAGGGGTTTCCGGCACGCCACACCTTGCCAGATAGTCGGGTGAGGCGACGATTTTCAGTTTGAATCGGCCGACATTGCGGCTCATCAACCGGCTGTCCGATGGTTGCCCGGTGCGAATGACGGCATCGAACCCTTCCTCCACCACGTCCACCAGCCGATCGCTAAAATCCAGATCGAGTTGCACCTCTGGCCAGGCGCGCATGAACTTGGCCATCACCGGTGTCAGCAGCATGCCGACCAGCGGCAGACTGATCCGCAGCCGCCCTCTTGGCGTCCGATTGGATCGGGCAAGCTCGGCTTCCGCTGCCTCCACCTCCTCGAAGATGCGGCGGCAGCGTTCGAGGAACAGCCGCCCCTCTTCGGTGAGCGTCATGTTGCGCGTGTTGCGGTGGAACAGGCGCACATCCAGCCGTTGTTCAAGTCGAACCACCGCCTTGCCCACCGCAGAGGCGGAAAGGCCGAGCTTGCGGCCAGCCGCAACGAAACTGCCGGTTTCAGCCGATTGCACGAAGGCGTCGAACGCAGTGAGTTTGTCCATGCACTGACTATTACAGGAACTTTATTCCGTAGTCATCGGAACGACGGCCTGTTTTTCCGTAGAAAGCCGTCCGCTACCCCTTGGCCTTCCGAAACCAAGGAGACGCACATGATCCCCGCCTTCACGACCCAACCCACCCCGACGACTTTCATCGTCAATGTCATTCACGTTCACCCCGGCAAACAGGAGGAGGCGTTTCAGTTGATCCAGGATGTCGTCCACTATGTCGCCGAGCGGAAGCCGGGCTTTCTTTGGAGCAATCTTGCCAAGAGCACCGATGGGCTGACGGTCGTGAATATCGAGGCGATCTCAGACCCCGGCGACGTTGAGATTTTCTTTTCCGATCCAGTATTTCTCGAAAAGTTCCGCAAGCTCGACACCGTCTCGTCGAGCGAGTTTCATACCTACACGGTTTGTGAGCTGGTGCTGCCGAGGGCCTCAGCGTGACGTGCCGGAGGGAACGGCTGCCGGTAGCCGGGCTATGTGCACTGGCGGTTGCCGGTTTTGTCACCATTCTGACTGAAGCCCTGCCTGCCGGTTTGCTCCCGCAGATCGGGACATCGCTGGGGGTGAGCGAGGCGATGGCCGGACAATGGATCAGTATCTATGCACTCGGGTCGCTGCTTGCCGCGATCCCGCTGACGGCGGCGACGCGAAGCTGGCGCAGGCGACCGCTCCTGGTCGGTGCCATTATCGGTTTCGCTATCGCCAATCTGATTACGGCCCTGACGACGAGTTACATCGTCGCGATGGCGGCACGTTTCGTCGGCGGTGTATCGGCCGGCTTGCTGTGGGCGTTGCTGGCCGGCTATGCTGTTCGCATGGCGCCGCCCAGCCTCGCTGGCCGGGCCATGGCCATTGCGATGGCGGGGACGCCGTTGGCGCTCTCCATCGGCATCCCCGCCGGCACATTTATCGGCAACCTCGCCGGTTGGCGACTGACCTTCGGATTGCTCAGCGTCATTGCGTTGCTGCTCGCTGGCTGGATCATGGCGAAGGTGCCGGATTTCGCCAGCGAGCCTGAAACGCAACGCCCGTCATTGGCCCAGGTCTTTGCGGTGCCGGGCGTGCGCCCGGTGCTGGCGGTGACGCTCTGCTTCGTGCTGGCCCACAACATCCTCTACACGTACATCGCGCCACTTCTGGCCGGCCATCGCATGACGGGCCAGATCGATAGTGTCCTTCTGGTTTTCGGGGTTTCCGCACTTGTCAGTATCGGTCTGACGGGCGTGTTGATCGACAAATGGCTGCGACCATTGACCTTCACCGGCATCGGCCTGTTTCTTGTGGCGGTCTTGATCCTTGCGGTGATAACCGGAGCACCGTCGGCGATCTACGGGGCCACACTTATCTGGGGACTGGCTTTTGGCGGGTCGGCGACGCTCTTTCAGACCGCATCGGCGCGTGCTGCCGGTGCTGCGGCCGATGTGGCCCAGGCGATGATCGTCACGGCATGGAACATCGCCATTTTTGGCGGAGCCGTCATGGGCGGGGTCATTCTCGAAACCGCAGGAGCAGGCGGGTTGTCGTGGGCAGGTATCGCTCTGCTTGTCGGCGCCGCTGGATCATCACTGTGCATGGCCCACCCCGCTGACGCAGGACGCATGTCGTGACAAAGCGCGATGCAGGTTTGCTCCGGATTGTCGCCTTGTGCGGTGTTAGAGTGCTATAGCGTAGACGTAGTGCTCATCTTCGTCGGGCGCGGCCCGCCATCAAGCTGTAGCGTCGTGCTGCGTAGCAAAGGTGGTTGGGGTGTGGAATTGGCGGCCTTTGAGCGCTTGTTGATAGGATGTCTTTGGGCGGCATGGCGCCCCATTGTAGCCGGTCGATGTGAGAAGCCCTCGAAAGCGATCGTTCGCTTCATCTGGCCCTCGCAAGGCCAGCAGCTTGGCCGGATCTTCGGGGGGCGGTCCATCGTCAGCGAGGCCGGTCTGGAAGTTCGTAGATCAGCTTGAGCGCATCTCGCCTTTCCGCGAGCCCCAGCCCAAAGCTTATCGGCGTTTGGCTGGGGCTTGCAGCGGTCTACCGGATTGGTTGTCAGCCGTCCGTATAACAGGTGAGTTTCTCCCAGTCGTCGATCTCATGGAGCATCGCCTGAAGCCGATGACGAACCAGGCCAAGTGCGTCGCTGCCCAAAAGCAGTTGTGGCGGAGGATTTTCGGACTTCACGAGGGTCAGGACTGCGTCAGCAAGCTTTTCCGGATCGCCGAGCTGAGCGCCGTGCTTTTTTTGCCGCGCCTCGCGGATCGGATCAAAGAGCCTGTCGTAATCGTCGATCGAGCGCTCCGTGCGAACCATGGAGCGCCCCGCCCAGTCGGTGCGGAAAGAGCCTGGGCAAAGCGCGGTAACATGCACCCCAAACGGTGCCATCTCGGCACGCATGACTTCGGATATGCCCTGCAAGGCAAATTTACTGCCGCAGTAATAGGCGATCCCAGGCATTGTGATCAGACCACCCATCGAGGTGACGTTGACGATAAATCCCGAACGCCGCTGGCGGAAGCGTGGCAAGAATGCCTTGGCCACAGCGACGGCGCCAAAAACATTGACGTCGAACTGGCGCTGCATTTCCGACAATGGCGATTCCTCCAGCACCCCCTCGTGCCCGTAGCCGGCATTGTTGATCAGCACGTCGACAGGGCCGAAATCGGTCTCGGCCTGGCGAGCGATCCCCTCGATGTGGTCGAAATCGGTGATGTCGCATAAGACGGCGTGGACTTTTGGAAGTCGCTCGAGCAGGGAGATGCGCGCCTCCTCGGAACGAATAGTGCCGATCACATTGTGTCCCGCCCGCAGCGCTGCCTCGGCGATGGCGAACCCGAAGCCCGAATTGGCACCGGTAATGAAGAAAGTCTTGGTCGTCATGATTGGGCCTTGCTTGTGCGTTTCGATGAATTGCTAAATAGTATGAGGCGGAGCCGACAGACAGCGCGCATCCTCTGATAAAATTGACCAATCCTATGAAACATGACGATCTCGCCTGGCAGGCATCAAAGCTCGCACCGCGCCCTGGATACAATCCCACGGCCTTGGTTGGCATGCGTATCTTGCGGTCTGAAACCGTTCTGGAGGACGTTCCGGTTCTCTATCGACCCGGGGCGGTCTTTGTGCTGCAAGGCGCGAAGCAGGGCTTCTTGGACGGGCAAATCTATCGCTACGATGCCGATCATTACCTCGGCGTGTCGGTTCCAGTGCCATTCCGGATGGCGTCGCAAGCCAGCCCTGAAATGCCTCTGCTCGCGCTCTACCTGGAATTCGACCTGCATCTCGCCGCCGAGATCGCTGTCATGCTTGAAGATGGGGGAAATATTGCGCGAGAGCAGGCTCGGAGCCTTGTTTCAAGCCCCTTGTCTTCGAAGTTGCGAGATCTCTTGCGCAGAACGATGAGCGCGCTGGCAGACCCGCAGGAATGCGCGATCCTCGGCCCCGCTATTCTGCGGGAGCTGCATTACCTGGTCCTCGTCGGGCCTCAGGGGGGCGCTCTTCGGGCGGCCCTGCGTCACCGGGGGCCTGCCGGACGGATCGTGGAAAGCCTCGCTCGCATTCGCGCATCGTTCACCGCGGGCATTTCCGTCCCGGAACTGGCGGCAGAGGCCGGTATGAGCGTTCCTTCCTATCACGCCCATTTCAAGGCCCTGACAGGAGCGTCGCCAGTCCGTTATATTAAGGCGATGCGACTTCACGAAGCGCGCGTCATGATCGCATCCAACCAGGGCCCCATCTCCACTGTTGCGGCCCAAGTCGGATATGCAAGTGCGGCCCAGTTCAGCCGCGATTTTCGCAAGCATTTTGGACGAACCGCTACCGAAGAGGCCCGCTGGATGCGGGAACATCTGGGAGAGCCGACTTGATGGCGAGCGCAGATTTTCCCTGACCGTGTCTGCCTGCTTCAAGCGAGGGCGCGTTCCCGCCGCAGCAGACCGCGATGCATTCTTGTGGCAATCACTCGACCGAAAGCGATTCGAACCGTTCCGCGGCTATAGCGTATTATGGAGGGCGATCAGTGGAATTTGGCGCACCCGACAGGAAACGATGGGTGGCCTATAGCGCACTGAATCTAAAAGGCTTTTGACGGAGCCATTTGAACTTTGTGTACCACTTTTGACGGGAAAGGCAAGTCATATCGACAAAGCTACCGGTCTTGGTACGAAGCATAGCTGGGGCACCGGCCCCCGGGTTTGACGGCTGAATGGGCGGCGTGATACTAAAATCAAGTAGAGTCGAGGCATTTGCGCCCCGACTCTTCCCCCTACGGGGCTGCCGAATTGGGCCTTTAAGGGGCTTTCTTCGGGAATATTTGCGGGACTATGGCGGCTTCATGCTGTCCTCCTGTGAATTTGAGTCTTGATGATGGCCGATGGATTGCCCTGAAAATTCAAACCATCGGCCACATTCGAACTTTAGTTTGCAGGTTCCTCATTGCCTAGAGCAGGCCCATTGAAAGCGCTTAGAGTTTGAAAGGCTGCTCTCTCGCTTGTTGCCCTGTCCGCAAGTGGCTTCAGTTTCTCAATGAGAGGCCCCAGATCATAATAGCTTCTGAGGTCCCCGGTCCGCCTTCGAACTATCATTCCTTTGGTCGCCAGTGAACGTAATGCTCTCTGGGTACTCCTTTGTGATACGCCCATTCTGGTCGCTATAGTTTCCGACCGGGGGAACACGAAATCTTCGGGCCGCCACCAATGAACAAGCAAATTCAGAAGCACATTTAACTCCTCGCTGGTCAGACCCAAACGAGCCTGATTGAGCAGGAGGAGGTTTGGGACGGCGATAAACCCAGTGTTGGTGATGCCCTCCCAGCGCTGTGAGACGCTAAGGCTATCCGTGCTGTCGTCATGCTCCCGAAGAGCGTCAAGTGTCGGTCTCGTCATCATGGGTCAGATCTAGTCGAAAACTGAAAGAGCAACAAGGTATCTTATTTTAATATGCCATTTTTGTCGCTAATTTTGAATGTGGGTTCTTCTTCCCGAGGTACACTAGGGGTCACACATCTCAAGGGTGATCACGTAGCAGCGGCAAAGGGCTTTCCCCCCGTGCCGCCCCAGGCCCTCCCGTTATGGGGCAAATGGCCACCCCTATGCCCGAAGCCGGCACCAAGCGCCCGTCGCTGCTGGGCATTAACTGTACCCGTAGGGGGTGTCGCTATAGGCTGACTCGATATCAACCATCTCGCCTAGTTTGCGGAGGTCCGGGCTTGGGAGGAACGCTTGGCCGGTGTCCATTAAGCCACCCAGAATTCTGACTAGTCCTGTGCGCATTAGGGCCGCAGCGTGTATCTCCGCCCAAGTGTATTCCATGCCGTATTTGTCTTTCAATATTGGCAAGCACTTCCCCCAAAACTCTCCGGTTCGTTGCTGAATGTCGTAGTCAGTCTCGGCGGCCACGCGGTGCATAACCCCCAAAACCAAGACTTCGTCACGCTTGAGGCTGGCTAGGGCGTCAGCCCACAAAAGAAAATCGTTCGCGTAGAAATCAGGTTTGTCCACACTCCCAGCGATGACAGACGCCATAAGCTTAAGGTTTAGGCGTGCAGCACCTTCCTCGGCAGCCCGCAGATGGCGGAAAACTATGGCGGCAAGATCATCTTCTGGGATGTCGCTCACATTGATTTTCCCCTTGGATAAGCTGTCTAACAGCTCCTTTCTTGCCGCCTCTAATCTTTTGTTAAGCAGCTTCTGCAGTGCCAATTGGCCCGTCGCCCCGGCGGTGCCGGCGAGCGAGAAGCCTTTGACTGCGAGGTAATCCCCCAGCAGGCCAGTGAGCTCTCGCTTGAAGCGACCCGTTTGTGGATTGACCAGCTCACTCAGCTCAATTTTCAGGTGGTCAGGGCAGGGCACCCCCGCAAGGCTGGTGGGTAGCCTCTTGCGAAATTCGTAAATTCCCGACTTCCGGCGCTGCATGTAGCTCATCCCCGTTGCCATAGGTGGGTATCCCTTGCGTGCCCTTATTGTGTACCAATCGGGCTCCGACAAGGTCTTGGAAACCTTAGCGCTTTTAGGATTTCAATGCATTAGGAAGTTACTGGCGCACCCGACAGGATTCGAACCTGTGACCTTTGGAATCGGAATCCAACACTCTATCCAGCTGAGCTACGGGTGCTTGCCGTATGGGCCTTGATTTGAATCAGGCCTCAGTGCTTCGGGTATTACCCTACCTTTCGGCCTGCTTCAATGGTCAAAAAGGGCAGGGCGGGGAATTTGTTCGGGGTGGCGGAGCGGATAAGGAAAAGGCCCGGTCTTGCCAGGCCTTTTCCTTGTTTCTCATGTCGTTATGCCGTCAGCCGGCTTCGGCCATGGCGCCGGGACCGGGGATGGCCTTGGGCGGGCATTTGCCGAGGATGATCATGCCGAGGACTTCGTCCTTGGTGACGTCTTCGGTGCGGGCATGGCCGACGACCTGGCCGTTCTTCATCACGGTGACCCGATCGGCGAGATCGAAGACGTCGTGGATGTCGTGGCTGATCAGAAAGATGCCGATGCCTTCCTTCTTCAACTGCTTGATGAGCTCGCCGACCTGCGCGGTTTCCTGCGGCCCGAGGGCCGCCGTCGGCTCGTCCATGATCAGGATGCGGGCGTTGAAGAGGATGGCGCGGGCGATCGCCACCGACTGGCGCTGGCCGCCGGACAAGGCCTTCACCGGCTCCTTGAAGCGCTTGAAGTTGGGGTTCAGGCGCCCCATCACCTCGCGCGCTTCCGCCTCCATGGCGGCATCGTCGAGCGTGCCCCATTTCGTCAGGATCTCGCGGCCGAGGAACAGGTTGGCGGCGGCGTCGACATTGTCGGCGACGGCGAGCGTCTGGTAGATCGTCTCGATGCCATAGGCCTTGGCGTCACGCGGATTGCGGATTTCCACCTGTTCGCCGTTGATCAGAATGTCGCCTGCGTCGCGCTTGTAGGCGCCCGACAGGATCTTGATCAGGGTCGACTTGCCGGCACCGTTGTGGCCGAGCAGGGCGACGACTTCGCCGGGGAAGAGGTCGACCGATGCGTTCTCCACGGCGTGGATGCCGCCGAATGCGATCGAGATGTTGCGCATTTCGACCAGCGGAACGGCACCGTTTTGAGAAGGGGCTTTGTTCTCGTTCATGTCCGTCCTCCTTACTTGATACGCCGGCGGTAGATCGTGTCGATCCAGACCGCAACGACGAGCACGATGCCGACGACCACCTGCTGCATGGCGCTGTCGAAGCCGATGAGCACCATGCCTGACTGCAGCGACTGCATGACCAGCGCGCCGAGCACGGCGCCCCAGATGGTGCCCGAACCACCAGCCAGCGACGTGCCGCCGATGACGGCCGCGGCGATGACGTAGAGTTCGTCGAGCTTGCCGAGGTCGGCGGTCGCCGAGTTCAGGCGGGCCGAAGCGATGATGGCGGAAATGCCGACCAGCGTGCCCATCAGCGCGAACACCATGACGGTGACGCGGCGGGTGTTGATGCCGGCGAGTTCCGCTGCTTCCGGATTGCCACCGATGGCAAAGACATAGCGGCCGAAGCGGGTGCGGTTGGACAGGAAGGTCATGCCGACCATGACGGCCGCTGCGATCAGCACCGGAATGGCGAAGCCATGGCCGATGTCAAGCCCTTCCGGCGGCACGGTGATGTTGTGGGCGGCGGCGTATTGTTTGACGATGCCGCGCGGCCACGGATAGTTGTTGGCGACATAGGCGGCGCCAAGCAGCATCAGCGAGCCGCAGGTGCCGATGAAGATCTCGGCCCACATGGGACGCAGGGGAAAGCCGAAGCGGGTGCGCTGGCGGCGTGCCGCGTGGATGGAGAAGGCGATGGCGGCGCAGCCGAGTACCGAGACGATCCAGCTCGCGGTCACGCCGATGGAGCCGTAGGGACCGCCGCCGATCAGGGCGAAGTTGGCGTCGACCGGCGAGATCGTCTCACCGCGCGCCACCCACCAGGCTGCGCCGCGCCAGACCATCAGGCCGCCGAGCGTGACGATGAAGGCGGGGATCTGCAGGTATGCGATCAGGATGCCCTGGAAGGCGCCGATCAGCGTGCCAACGACGAGCGCGGTGATAACCGCGAGAATCCAGATGGCCGGATCGCCGAATCCCATGATCGGCGGCAGCAGCCACACCTGGACGACGCCGGTGATCATGGCGGTGACGCCGAGCATCGAGCCGACGGAGAGGTCGATGTGGCGGGTGACGATGATCAGCACCATGCCGGTCGCCATGACGGCGATGGAGGAGGTCTGGACCGACAGGTTCCACAGGTTGCGGAAGGTCAGGAACGCGCCGTAGCCGTTGAAGATCATCCCGTACACATGAAAGCCGACCCAGATGAGAAGGAGGGCGCCGAACATGCCGAGCATGCGTGCGTCGATCTCCGTCGCCCGAAGGAAGGTGGTGACCGGCCCTTCTTTGACTTGCCCCGGACCGGGCGAAGCGGAATGAGGTTTGTTCACGATTTTTCTGCCTTTTTTAATGAATCTCGAAGTCTTCCACCCAGCGATCGTGACTTCGGGCGGGCCGCTTCGTGCGCTTGCCTTAAGCGTCGCAGACCGGCTGCGAGACTGCATGATGGTTCATGACTGCGGACCCCGTATTTGACAGGACCGCGCCGCATGAATGCAGCGCGGTCCCGTTTCAGCCAAAACGAGGCCTTTATCCCGCAGGGATCAGTCGCAGGCTGCGACCTTGCCGGCAGCAACGCCAGCGCAAGCGGTTGCCTTGTCGATCCAGCCGGCATCAATGATCACGTTGATGTTGTCCTTGGTGATCGGCGTCGGGGTCAGCAGAACCGAGTTCATCTCGACGCCCTTGGCGCCCTGGTTGAACTTGGAGACGTTCGGAACGTCGGTCATTTCCTTGCCGTCGGCGAGCATCAGGGCTGCTTCAGCGGCAGCCTTGCCGAGGGCGCGGGAGTCCTTCCAGATCGAAACGGTCTGGGTGCCGAGAGCCACGCGGTTGATGGCGGCGAAGTCGCCGTCCTGACCGGAGACCGGAACGGTGCCGGCAAGACCCTGGGCGGCGAGGGCAGCAACCACACCGCCAGCCATGCCGTCGTTTTCAGACAGAACCGCATCGACCTTGTTGTCGGCGGCCGTCAGGATCTGTTCCATGTTCTTCTGGGCGTTTTCCGGCTTCCAGCCGTCCGACGAGGCTTCGCCGACGATCTTGATGTCGCCTGCGTCGATCTTCGGCTTCAGGATTTCCATCATGCCGTTGTAGAGGAAGGTCGCATTCGGATCACCCTGGTCGCCCTTGATGATGGCAAAGTTACCCTTGTCCTTCACCTTCAGCACTTCCTCGGTCATCAGGCGGCCCACGCCGACGTTGTCGAAGGTCATGTAGAGAACGCTCGGATCTTCGATCTGAACGTCATAGGCAATCATCGGAATGCCTTCGTCCTTGGCCTTCTGAACGGCAGGCATGATCGCTTCGGAGTCCCACGGAACGATCAGGAGCACGTCAGCGCCCTGCGAGATCAGCGATTCGATGTCGGTCAGCTGCTTTGCCGCAGAGCCCTGGGCGTCAGCGGAAATGTACTTGTCGCCGGCGTCTTCGACGATCTTCTTGATGACGCCTTCGTCGCGCTTCCAGCGTTCTTCCTGGAAGATCTTCCAGGATACGGCGACCGTCTTGCCTTCGGCCAGAACCGGGCCGGCAATCGACATGGTAAATACTGCGCCCAAAAGCGCGGCTGTCAACTTCTTCATGTTGTCCTCCCAAAACAGAGTCCGGCACCCCTCCATCCTCATGGCCAGCCGGACCAGAAATCTGCCGAGACACTTCAAAAAAGTTTTTTCTCGACAGTCGAGAAATTTAATGGCAGAGAATTTTTGGGCTGTCAACACGGCTTCTTTCTGCCTGTGTTGCCTGCCTTCGTGTGCTCTGGGAGGAGCCTCCAAAGGAAGTGTCGAAAGAGACGGATGATGGTCAGCCCGACCAGGTCCAGTACCGAACAGTTGCGCATTGGCAACGTCATCCTTGTGCTGAACGCGCTGAGGGAGCACGGGGCTGCCGCGCACACGGTGATCACGGAACGCACCGGCCTGTCCTCGGCGACTGTTTCGGCGATCACCGCCGAACTGGAAGGCCGCGGGGTCATCGAGCGGGTCGAGCAGATGGCCGCCGTCGGCCGTGGCCGGCCACGCGTGCTGTTCGCGCCGAAACGCGATTTCGCCTATCTGGCGATCATCATCATTTCGTCTGACACCGTGCAGTTTTCGCTCGCCGACTATCGCGGCACGCTGATCGACCGCTTCAACGAGGCGCGCGAGACCAATCCGCGCGGCACCGCCGGCTTTATCGCGATGCTGCGGCAAGGACTCGACCGTCTGCTGGAACGCTCGCGTATCGACGACAGCCGCGTGCTGGCAATTTCCGCCAGCAGCAAGGGGCTGGTCGCTGCCGATCGTCCGGAGCTCGTCTGGTCGCCGGTCTTCGGCAGCGAGCGGATCGATTTTCATGCCGTTTTCGGCGATCGTCCGGGCATATGGGTGTCGCTGTCCAACGAAACGTTGCTGGTGGCCCAGGCGATCTCCCACCGTCTCGATCCGCGTCCGCCATCGCTCGCGGCACTCTCGCTCGGCCATTCGATCGGGCTTGGGATCGTCGCGTCCAACGGCGATCGCGAAAGCGTGTCCGCTCCGAATTTCGGCCATATGCTGCACCAGCCGGAAGGTGCCCTCTGCCGCTGCGGTGCGAAGGGCTGCATCGAGGCCTATTCCGGTTTCTACGCCATATTGAGGACCGCCTTCGAAGTGCCGGCCGATGCGATCCCGGCGAAGTTCGTGCCGCTGTCCGAGCTCGACAAGATTGCCGCGAATGCGCGGCGTGGCGACCGCATGGCAGGCTTCGCCTTCCGCCAGGCGGGGCTGGCGCTCGGCAATGGCCTGTCGCGGCTGATGAGCCTTTATGATTTCATGCCGATCGTCATCACGGGACCCGGCACGCGCTATTATGACCTGATGAAGCCGGGCCTGGAGGAAGGGCTCGCTCAGTCGCATGTTGTCGCCATGCAGGGCATGCCGGCAATATCGATCATCACGGACGAGCAGAACCTGGCATTCAGCGGGCACCTCAGTCAGGCGCTTGCGGCAATGGATGTCGGGATCGTGCAGTCCGGATAGAGTGAATTTTGGGAGGAGGGGACCATGCGAAACTGGATAACGGGCGGAGCGGCGCTGATGGCGCTGGCAATGCCGGTGATGGCCGCAGAGCCATGGGAGGAACGCACCGGGGCACTCGGGACGGCGGGAGCCGAGGTTTCCGGCACGCTCGATGCGGCGCAGCTCAAGACGCTCTCGGATATCGGCGAGAAGCTGTTCGAGGCACGTTACACCACGCTCGACGGCGCCGGTCGTCCGCTGGCGACGCAGGCGATCGTGCCGACCAAGCGCCGGCATCCGGTCCCGAACGAGTTTTCCCGCACCGCCGGCATGGACGCCAATTCCTGTTCGTCCTGTCATAATCAGCCGGTCGTCGGCGGCGCGGGCGACTTCTCGATGAATGTCTTCGTCTCGGAAGGCTTCGAAAGCGCCGATTTCGACACGACCGATCCGCAATTTTCCAACGAGCGCGGATCGACTCATCTGTTCGGTGCCGGGCTTGTCGAACTGCTTGCGCGCGAAATGACGGCCGATCTGCAGCGCCAGCGCCTCGATGCGCTCAAGGCGGCGGAAAAGGCCGGCAAGGAACTGCGCATCAAGCTTGCGAGCAAGGGTATCGATTTCGGCTGGCTGACCGTGCATCCGGACGGAATCGTCGACATGCGTGAGCTAGACGGCGTCGACATGGATCTCGTCATCCGGCCGTTCAGCCAGAAGGGCGTGATGACGTCGATCCGGCAGTTCACCATCAATGCACTGAATGCCCATCACGGCATGGAGGCCGATGAACGCTTCGGGGCGCGCTGGACGGGCGAGACGGATTTCGACGGCGACGGCATCGCCGACGAGATCAACGCCGCCGACGTGTCGGCGCTGGTCGCCTGGCAGGCGACACGGCCCGCACCGGTCGAAGAAGTGCCGGAGGATGGCCGCTGGCGCGAGATGGCCGCGCTGGGCGCGAAGAATTTCGGTTCGATGGGCTGCGAGACCTGTCACAAGCCGAGCCTGCCGCTGACGTCGCTCAAATTCGCCGATCCCGGCGGTGCGGATGTGGCCGGCACGCTCAGCATTTCGCAGGTCAAGGCACCCGCCGTCTACGATCTGGCGCTGGAAAAGTGGACGGATGCGCTGCCCCGCAACGAAAAGGGCGAGGTTCTGGTGCCGCTGTTCGGCGATCTCAAGCGTCATACGATGACGGACAACAGCATCGACCAGCTCGGCAACGAACTGCTGCCGCAGCGATTCGTCGATCGCAACATCTTCATGACCGCCGAACTCTGGGGCGTGGGCTCGACGGCACCCTACGGCCATCGCAACGATCTCACCACGCTCGACGAGGTGATCCGCGCGCATGGCGGTGATGGGCGGGCGGCACGGGATGCCTATGTCGCCGCATCCGAAGCCGACCGCAACAGCATCATCGCCTACCTGAAGACGTTGGTGATCAAGCCATGAGGAGGGGGATCATGAAGAAAACCGCATTTTACGCAGGTCTCGCCGCGCTCGGGTTGTTCCAGCCTTCGATTGCCGCGGAAGACGCAAAGCCCGAAGCTCCCTTCTACGGGGACATTCCGCAGTATAACGAGGAGGCGCTCGCCGCCGGCATCGATCACGAATATATCGGCCCGTGGGAATATTTCGTCGGCGGCGGCGTCGCGAGCTTCGATTGCAACGGCGACCGCACACCGGACCTGGTGCTTGCCGGCGGAACGTCACCGGCGTCGCTCTATGTCAATCGCAGTCCGGTCGGTGGCGCGCTTACCTTCGAGAAGCGGTCGCTGGGGCTTTCCGAGCGGGACGAGAAGTCGGTGCTCGGCGTCTATCCGGTCGATATCGACAATGACCGCCACATCGATCTCGTGCTGCTGCGGCTTGGCGAGAACATCGTCCTGAAGGGCGGGCCGAACTGCAGCTTCGAAAAGGCCAACCGCGCCTTCGCCTTCGATGGCGGGCGGGATTGGTCGACGGCGTTCGCGGCGACGTGGGAAACGGGGAGCCGCTTTCCGACGCTCGCGATCGGCAATTATGTCGACCGTTCCGCGCCCGGTTCGCCGTTCGGCACCTGCTCGGACAACCGGCTGCTGCGGCCGAAGGAGGGCGACAAGCCGGACTACTCCGACGGATTCGCGCTGAGGCCCAGCTACTGCACGCTGTCGATGCTGTTTACCGACTGGAACCGGTCGGGCAAGGCGTCGCTGAGGGTCACCAACGACCGGCAATATTATCGCGGTGGTCAGGAGCAATTGTGGGAACTTCCGGACGGCCATCCACCCCGGCAGTATACGACGGCGCAGGGCTGGCAGGCCCTGAAGATCTGGGGCATGGGGATTGCGGAAGCCGACCTCAACGCCGACGGCCTGCCGGAATATGCGCTGACCTCGATGGGCGACACCATGCTGCAGACGCTGGATGACGAGGCGGAGGAAGACCGGCCGACCTATCGCGACATCGCCTATGAGAAGGGCTCGACCGCCTACCGGCCCTATACCGGCGGCGACCGACGGCCCTCGACCGGCTGGCATTCCGAATTCGCCGACGTCAACAACGACACCAACATTGATCTCTTCATTGCCAAGGGCAATGTCGAGGTGATGCCGGACTTCGCCAATTTCGATCCGGACAATCTCCTGCTCGGCGGCTTCGACGGCAAGTTCCATGAACGTGGCGGCGAGGCGGGAATTGCGCTCAACACCAAGGGCCGCGGCGCGGTGCTGGAGGACTTCAACAATGACGGCATGCTCGATCTGCTGGTCGTCAACCGCAGCCAGAAGGCGAGCCTGTTCCGCAACATGGGCGCCAAGACCGACTGGGGTTACCGGCCGCTTGGCAACTGGACGGAAATCGAGCTCGACAACGGCAAGGTCAATCCTTTCGCCGTCGGCGCCAAGATCAATGTCAGGGCGGGGACTTTGACGCAGGTCAGGACCGTCCAGGTCGGCGGCGGCCATGCGTCGGGCCATCTCGGGTTCACGCATTTCGGGCTCGGCGTCAACGAACGCGCGGTGATCCGGGTGCAATGGCCGGATGGAGAGTGGAGCGCGCCCTACCGCGTCTTTGCCAACCAGCATGTGGTGATCCGGCGCGGTGCCGCCGGCGCACAATACTGGTTTCCGGTGAGCAATGCGCACTGACTGAAACCGAGGGCGGCTGGATCAGCGGGTGTCCTGCTTTTTCAGCCGCCGCAGCGCTTCGTCGATCAGCAGGTTGGCGATCATCATGCGGATATTGGCGTTGTCGCGGAATGCGGCGAGGACGCTGTCGGGGTGATTGGCCTTGGCAAACAGCCGGCGCTTTTCGTGAAGGCTTGCGACCGTGTCGGTTTCGCTGAGCGCTAGTTCGTCGGAAACCTCCTGCGGATCGATGCGGGACAGATGCTCCGGCATCACCGGCGCTTCCTCGACGACCGGCTCTTGTATTGGCTCGGGCTCAGGAGGCGGCGCCTCGCCGGCAAAGTCCATATAGGCGTTCATGACGCCGCGGGCGGTGACATCGTCGGAGGGCGACTGGGCGGCGACGAACGCCGCGCCGAGCCCGCGCACGCGGTACGACGGTTCCTCATCCTCGATTTCCGGATGCTCTTCCTTCAGCCGCTCCAGCACGGACTGAAAGACCGATTGCCCGAACAGCATGATCACGCTCCCTTTCGTGCAAGGGTTCTAGCCGTGCAAATTGGCGCGGAGCTTGCCGTCCCGCTTGCGCGAGGCGCCTTCAGCCCTGGCTCTGGCTTTGTGACTGGCCGGGTTCGGCTTCGACGATCTTCACCGTGACGGTCATCTTTTCCTCGCCGGTGCCGATCCTCATGCCGGAGACCGGTGCGGTGTCGCGATAGTCGAGACCGCAGGCGACGCGGATGTAGCGCTCGTCCGGGCAGAGGTTGTTCGCCGGGTCGAAGCCGACCCAGCCGAGATCCGGGATGTAGGCTTCCGCCCAGGCGTGCGTTGCTTCCTGTTCGAGCTTGTCTTCCATGAACAGGTAGCCGGAGATGTAACGCGCCGGTATCTTCATCGAACGCGCGGCGGCGATGAAGGCATGGGCATGGTCCTGGCAGACGCCCTTCTTGTGCTCCAGTGCATCCTCCGCCGTCGTTGCTGTCGTCGTGTTGCCCGGTTCGTAGACGATCGCCTCGTGGATCGAGAGCATCAGCGCATGCATCTTTTCGAGATCGGTGCCGGTCAGGCCGCGCGTCAGTTCGCGGACCAGCTTTCCGGGCTTGGTCAGCGGCGTTTCGCGCTTGAAGAGCCAGAGCGGCGCATTCGAGACATGCGGGCCGGTGACGCCGGCAAGATCGGAGGTCACCACCTCGCCCTCGGCGATGATGCGCACGCTGTCGGTTTCCGCCGTGATGCTCAGGAGCTGCACGCGGTTGCTGAAGTGGTCGTCATAGCCGACTTCGAAGTTTGCGCCTTCAACCGATGTCTTCCAAGACACGACCTCCTGGCCTGGGCCGGACTTCGGCGTCAGGCGCAGGCGCTGCAGGAAGAATTCCATCGGGGTCGGATAGCGGTATTCGGTGATGTGGCTGATCTTCAGTCTCATGCCGCAAGGTCCATCCTGTTTGTTCGGGGCTCAATCCGGTTCACGATCAATAGAACCTGTATGCGGATGAAATTTCCATCCCGAGCTGGTTGTTCTGCGTGATGAAGGCGTCGAGAAACTCGTGCAGCCCCTGGTCCATGATCTCGGCGATCGACTTGGTGCGCAACTGGTTGCGCATCGCTTCCGCCGTGGAATGGGCCTGGTGGCGGTCGCCGACCGACAGCGCGAGATAGTTGAGGTTCGAGCAGAGCTTCTCGTAGCAATAGGCGAGCGAGCGCGGCATCTGCACGTTGAGGATCAGGAAGTCGGCGATGTTGGCCGGCGAATAGTCTTCCTGGTAGACCCAGCTGTAGGAGCGCTGCGCCGAGACCGAGCGCAGGATCGATTCCCACTGCACGCTGTCGAGCGAGGAGCCGACCGAGGTGATCGACGGCAGAAGCACGTAGTACTTCACGTCGAGAATGCGGCTGGTGTTGTCGGCGCGTTCGATGAAGGTACCGAGCTGGGCGAAGTTGTAGTTCTCGTCACGCAGCATCGTGCCGAAGAACATGCCGCCGATCAGCGAGGTGCGCCGCTTGATCGTCTCGATGACGTCGGGCAGCACGGCCGGGCTGACCCGCTTGGACAGGAGCTGACGTGTCTCCAGCCAGCATTCGTTCAGCGCTTCCCACGTGTCGCGGGTCAATGCGGTGCGCACCATGCGGCCGTTGTTGCGGCCGAATTCCATGCTGTTGAGGACGGAGGAGGTATTGTCCCGGTCGCGCAGCATGAAGTCGATCACGTCGGCAGCGGTCACCTTGTCGTGCTTCTTGAGATAGGCCTCCTTCACGTCGGCCGAATGGAGAATGCCTTCCCATTCGTCGTCCGCGCCGGTGGAACGCGTCAGCGACAGGCGCAGGCCGGCATCGATGAGGCGGGCGGTGTTTTCAGCGCGCTCGAGATAGCGCGACATCCAGTAGAGTCCGTTGGCAGTACGTCCGAGCATGTCTTAGTCCTCCAGCACCCAGGTATCCTTGGTGCCGCCTCCCTGACTGGAATTGACGACGAGCGAACCCTCCTTGAGGGCGACGCGCGTCAGCCCTCCGGGGATGATCCTGACCTTGTCCGATACGAGTGCGAAGGGTCTGAGGTCCACGTGTCTCGGGGCAACGCCTTTCTTGACCATGATGGGAACGGTGGAGAGGGACAGCGTCGGCTGGGCGATGTAGTTGCCCGGCTTGGCCTTCAGTTTCTTGGCGAATTCGGCGACTTCCTTCTTCGTCGCCGTCGGGCCGACCAGCATGCCGTAGCCGCCGGAGCCGTGCACTTCCTTGACGACGAGGTCGGCAAGGTTGTCGAGCACGTAGGCGAGGCTATCGGGTTCCGAACAGCGCCATGTCGGCACGTTTTCCAGCATCGCCTTGCGGCCGGTGTAGAACTCGACGATGTCGGGCATGTAGGAATAGATCGCCTTGTCGTCGGAAATCCCGGTGCCGGGCGCATTGGCGATGGTGATGTTGCCGGCGCGGTAGACATCCATGATGCCGGCGATGCCGAGCGCCGAATCCGGACGGAAGGTCAGCGGATCGAGGAAGTCGTCATCGACGCGGCGATAGAGCACGTCGATCGGCTCGTAGCCGCGGATGGTGCGCATCTGCACCTTGCCGTCGATGACGCGCAGGTCCGAGCCTTCCACCAGCTCCGCACCCATCTGGTCGGCGAGGAAGGCGTGTTCGTAGAAAGCCGAGTTGAAGATGCCGGGGGTGAGAACGGCGACGCGGGGTTTTCCCTTGCAGCCGGGAGGCGCGAGCGTGTCGAGCGACTGGCGGAGCCTGAGTGGATAATCTTCCACGGGGCGCACCCGGATCTTCTGGAAGAGCTCCGGGAACATGTGCATCATGGTTTCCCGGTCTTCCAGCATGTAGCTGACGCCGGAGGGCGTGCGGGCATTGTCTTCCAGGACGTAGAACTGGTCTTCGCCGGTGCGGACGATGTCGGTGCCGATGATGTGCGTGTAGACGCCGCCCGGCGGCTTCATGCCGATCATCTGGGGCAGGAAGGCGTCGTTGCGCTCGATCAGCTCTCTTGGAATGCGGCCGGCGCGGACGATCTCCTGCTTGTGGTAGATGTCGTCAAGGAAGGCGTTCAGCGCGATCACGCGCTGCTCGATGCCCTGGGCCAGCTTTCGCCATTCACGGCCGGATATGATGCGGGGAATGAGATCGAAGGGGATGAGGCGCTCGGAGGAATCTTCGTGTCCGTAGACGGCAAAGGTGATCCCGGTTCGCCGGAAGATATTCTCGGCGTCGCGCGCCTTGGCTTTCAAATGCTCGGTATCCTGTACCGAGAGCCACTCCATATATTTCCTGTAGGGTTCTCGCGGGCTTCCGTCCGCGTTTGTCATTTCATCGAATGCCAAGTGAACTTTCCCCTGTGATTTTTTCACATAAGATTACAATGCTATCGGCAATGCAAGAAGCGTGCGCAATCGAGGCGAAAGAAATTTCGCGGGCGCGGAATTCGCTGTCTTGGGCAGCGAAGCTCTGTCCGCAGATGCCGGGCGATGGACTGAACTGACCGGCTTTCCAAAGCGGATGCCGAAAAAGCAGGATGGTGCTGCTGCTTATTTGGTCAGTTGTGCATTTGCTGTTCAGCGGCGGCCACGCATGTCGCGCCGCATGAAAAAGAAATGGCGGGGACGTTGCCCCGCCATCCACTACATTGATGCCGTCAAGGCTTACGCGCGTTCGCGGCGGTCCTGCCGGCCGGCGCTTGGCCGACCGCTGGAGGAACCCTTGCCGCCGCGGAAAGCGGCGCCCTTGCGGTGCGGCTTCTTGCCGGCGCGGTGATGGCCCGCACCATCGCCATGGTCGCGACGCTCGGCGTCGGCGCCCTGGGCGCGGGGTGCGCGCTGGCCGTTGCCGTTGCCACGGCCGGCGCCGGCGTTGCGGCCACCGCTGCCACGGACCGGACGGGCATTGCCCGCATGCGGTTCGCCGGAGGCAACGACGATGTCGATGCCCATCAGACGCTGGATGTCGCGCAGAAGACCTGCTTCGTCCGGTGCGCAGAAGGCGATGGCAACGCCGTCGCGACCGGCACGGGCCGTACGGCCGATGCGGTGGACGTAAGCGTCCGGCACTTCCGGCAGGTCGTAATTGTAGACGTGGGTCACGCCGGGAACGTCGATGCCGCGGGCGGCAACGTCGGTGGCGACGAGAACCTTGACCGAGCCGTCACGGAAGCCCTTGAGCGCCCGTTCGCGCTGACCCTGGCTCTTGTTGCCATGGATCGAGGCGGCGGCGAAGCCGCGCTTGTCGAGGTAGACCATCAGCTTCTCGGCGCCGTGCTTGGTGCGCAGGAAGACGAGGGCCCGGCCGTCCGGATTGTCGTTGAGGGACTTTTCGAGGATGACCGTCTTGTCGTTCTTGCCGGCGACGAAGTGAACATACTGCTCGACCTTGTCGGCAGCCTTGCCGGGCGGGCTGACTTCGACCTTGACCGGATTGGTCAGGAAGTTGCCGGCGAGATCGGCGATTGCCTTCGGCATGGTGGCCGAGAAGAGCAGCGTCTGGCGCTTGGCAGGCACCATCTTGGAGATCTTGCGCAGGTCGTGGATGAAGCCGAGGTCGAGCATCTGGTCGGCTTCGTCGAGGACGAGATAGCTGACCTTGGAGAGCGACAGGGCGTTGCGGGCGATCAGGTCGAGCAGGCGGCCCGGGGTCGCGACGAGGATGTCGGAACCGGAGGCAAGCTGCATCTGCTGGCGGTTGATCGAAGCGCCGCCGACGACGGTGTTGATCTTCAGCGGCGTCTTGCGGACGAACGCCTTCAGATTTTCGGCGATCTGGTTCACCAGTTCGCGGGTCGGGGCGAGAATGAGGGTACGGGTGGTGCGCGGGTCGGGACGAACGCCGTCCTTGCCTTCAACCATCAGCATTTCGATGATCGGCAGGCCGAATGCGGCCGTCTTGCCGGTGCCGGTCTGGGCGAGACCGATGAGGTCGCGGCCTTCCAGAACCAGCGGAATGGCCTGTGCCTGGATCGGGGTCGGATTTTCGAAACCGGCGAGGGTGAGGGTCTTCAGGATCTTGGGAGAAAGACCCAGAGATTCAAATGTGGTCAAGTCAATACCTTTCGGATGCCGCAACAGGCAACGCCGGCTCCGCTTTCTGCGGGTCGGGCCTGTGAGACATCAAGAACCCCGCGTGAAGTGGGAACTTGCTTGTTGGAAAAAGCTTTCCAGCGCTGGGATGGCACCGTCTCGGTGCTTTACGTATTGCGCTTTTCCTTCTTGAGCGTCCGTTCAATTCAATCGCAGGGGCCAGCTCACGCGGCGGCCGGAAGGTGAAAGCTGCCCGCTGTTTGATGGATTACGGCCCACAAGTCAAGGTAATTGTTTCGCAGTTGCGAAAAACATACGGCGTCTCAGAGCCTTGGAAACAGGAAGGTGGCCCGCAATCCACCCTCCGCGCGATTGTCGAAGGCGACATCGATATCGTAGAGCGTTGCTATGTCCGCGACGATGGCGAGACCGAGGCCGCTGCCTGGCTTGCGATGGTCGAGACGCAGGCCGCGTGCCGTGATGTCGCCAAGCTTGTTGGGGGAAACGCCGGGGCCATCATCCTCGATGGTCAGGCGCCAGCCGTTGCGGGTCATGACCGCCCCGATGGCCACGCTGGCCGCCGCCCACTTGGCGGCGTTTTCGAGAATGTTGCCCAGCATCTCGCGGGCGTCCTGCGGATCGACGGGCACCATGGCGTGCTCGGGGATGTCCGATCGCCAATCCAGCCTTTCCCCATAGGGAGAGCGACGCAAGGTCCGGACCAGACCGTCGACGACCGTCTTCAGGCTTGCGTCGGAACGTCTCTGCTCGGGGCTCGGCGCCATGCGCGCCCGGGCCAGTTCGTGATCGACATGCGCCCGCATCGTCGCGGCCAGCGCCTCCAGTTCGTCGGCGATTTCCGTCTCCCCCTTCTCGCGCAGGGTCAGTGCGTCATTGGCGAGCACGGTCAACGGGGTCTTGAGACCGTGCGCCAGGTCGGCGGCGCGGGTGCGGGCGGATTCGACCGTCTTTTCCTGGGCTTCGATCAGCTGGTTCAACTGGCTCGACAGGCCCGACAACTCGCTCGGATACTGGCCGTCGAGCCGCAAGGCCCGGCGTTCGCGGATCTTGCGGACGTCTTCGGCAAGCCTCGACAGCGGACGAAGGCCGAAGGACAGCTGCGCCGCCGACATCAGCGAGAGCAGAAGCGCCAGGGCAAGGATGTAGGGCAGGATCGTACGGGCGAAGCGGCGGCTGGCATTGTCGAGGCCGGCAGCGTCGATCGCGACCGCGATGCGGATGTCCCGCTTTCCGCCCGGTGCGGCAAGGACGATGATGCGCTCCTGCACCATCACGTCGTTTCCGTCGGGGCCGGGCAGGCGGTAGCGGTGAATGGTGCCTGGCTCATGGGTATCAGCGGGGAGGGGCAGGGCATAGTCGAACAATGATGGCGAACGCATGCGGACGCTTTGTGCTTCGTCCTCGATCTGCCAGTAGAGACCGCCATAGGGCTGGTAGAAGCGGTTGTCGGCCAATTGTTCAGGGCGTTTCAGGGCACCGGCGTCATCGAACTGCAGTGTCGCGGCCAACCGTCCGATATAGCCCGACAGCTCTCCGTCGATCCGGGCCTGCAGGTTGCGGGTAAACAGGATGACGAAGAACCAGGCGGCGAGCGAGAGCGCGATGGTTATGCCGATCAGGGAGACGATGAGAAAGCGGAGCCTGATCGACCGCATCACGCCTCGCTGGTCGTCAGCTGATATCCGAAGCCGCGCTTGGTGAGGATGGTTTCCTTGCCGAGCTTGCGGCGCAACCGTGTGATCAGCACCTCGATCGAATTGCTGTCGCGCTCGAAGTCCTGTTCATAGAGCTGTTCCGTAAGTTCGACCTGTGAGACCGGCCGGCCGGCATTCATGGCGAGAACGGCGACGCAGCGGTATTCGAGGGCCGACAGCGGTGCCGGCACGCCATGCAGGAAGACGGCCTTGTTCCTCGTGTCGATCTCGATCGGACCGCAGGCGAGCATCGTTCCCGACTGGCCGGCATAGCGGCGCATGATCGCCCTCAGCCGCGCCAGAAGCTCGAGCATGCGAAAGGGCTTTGGAAGGTAGTCGTCGGCACCCGCGTCGATGCCTTCCACCCGTTCCTCCCAGTTTCCCCTCGCGCTCAGGATGAGGACAGGCATGTCGCGTCCGGCAGTACGCCAGCGCTTCAGCACCTGCATGCCGTCGAGCGCCGGCAGTCCCAGATCCAGGACGGCGGCGGAAAAATCTTCGGTATCGCCGAGGTGCCATGCGGTCTCGCCGTCCGAGATGTGCCGGACCAGATAGCCGGCGCTCGTGAGGTGCGCGGTCACATCGCGGGCGATCAGCGGATCGTCTTCGGCAAGCAGGATGCGCATCTATTCGTTTTCCACCTCGATGACGGTGCCGGAGGTGGCGTCGACCTCGATCTCGATGAGATGGCCGTTCTCGGCGACGACGCGGATGGCATAATAAAGCCGGTGGCGTCTTCGCCGGACTTTCACCCCGACGAGCTCGCCCGGCCATCGCTCGCGGATCACCGGAAGAATGGCGGAGAGGGGTTTGGCATGGCCGGCCCGGACCGAACGCAGCGCGTCGTCCCGGTCGTCGTCTCCGTCTCCGTCGTCGTCATCGGCTCGGGCCGAAAGCGGCAGGCTGGCCGCAAGGCCGCTGAGCGCGAGGACCAGCATGCGCCTTCTCTTAAGGGACGGGGAGTGCAATTTGCCGAGAGTTGCCATGCTCTCCATTAGCGCCGCCAACCTTACAGGAAGCTGACAGGGGCCGTCAGCCAGCCGTCAGTTTGGCTCCGCTAGGGTTTGTGTCGAGGCCGGGCAGTCCGGTCGCCACAAGACGATGGAGACGACTTTTATGAAGACCACTATTCTTGCAATCCTTGCTTCCGCAGCCTTTGCCGGTGCCGCCTTTGCGGCGGAAAGCCCGTGTGGCAACGAGCCTCAGTCCAAGTGGATGTCGAAGGAGGCCATGCAGCAGAAGGCCGAGGGCATGGGCTACAAGGTGCGTCAGGTGAAGGCCGAGAAGGGCTGCTACGAAGTCTACGCCGTCAGCCCCGAGGGCAAGCGCGTCGAGCAGCTATTCAACCCGGTGACCGGCGAAGCCGCTGGTGAAGACAATGACGGTTGATGCCGATTTCGACAATGGCGGCGCGCTCGACGAGGGCGCCGCGACCGAGAAGGTCTGGGACCCTTTCGTCCGGCTGTTCCACTGGTCTCTGGTCGGCTTCTTCGCCTTTTCCTACCTGACCGGCGACGAATGGAAGAGCGCCCACATCCTCTCTGGCTATGTGATCGCCGGGCTGATCGCGTTCCGGGTCCTCTGGGGCCTGGTCGGCACCGAGCATGCGCGGTTCTCGACGTTCATCTACCGGCCGTCGACGGTGCTTGGTTTCCTCAGGGATACCGCACGCATGCGGGCGCGGCGTTATCTCGGCCACAATCCGGCCGGCGGCGCGATGGTGATCGCGCTTCTCGTCATGATCGCAACCATTGCGACGACCGGATACATGATGACCACGGACGCTTACTGGGGCGTGGAATGGGTCGGGGAACTCCACGAAGGCGCTGTCAATGTCACGTTGGGGCTCGTCGGGCTTCACATCCTCGGTGTCATACTCGCCAGCTTCGAACATCGGGAAAACCTCGTTCGGGCCATGATCACCGGGCGCAAGCGGCCGCAATAACAAAACAGACCGCTTGATCGATGCCAGGACCGCAATGTTCCCCGCCCGTGCGGCCCTGGCATTCTCATTCCGATAGCCTGCTTTCCAATTTGTGGCTTCCCGGACTTATGGTTAACGAATTGTTCAAGGGAAATCGGGTATTCCTGTTGTCGACCTGACTTAGTGCAACCGGGAGTTTTCATTTGACCGAGGCCGGGGCCGACTTGGTTCTTTTGGCATGTGAGCGTATCCGCGCTCACGAACTTCCCGCCTACGTAAAGGATGGGAAGCTTCGCTTTTCTGCGGTCAATGATGCCTTTGCACGTCTCTTCGGGCTTACTGCCGACAGTTTCGAAGGCCGTCTTGCAAGCGACCTCGGCATAGCCGGCGTGACCGGCGAGCTGGAAGAACGAGAGCGGCGCGCGCTTGTCTTCGGCTCGGAAGAAACCGCCGCCTGGTTCGATGCGTCCGGCAATACGCGTCATTCCGTGCTGATCGAGCGGTTCATTTCAGACAGCGGCCAGTTCCACGTCGTCGGTATATTCGAAGAGCAGACGGAGGTGCCTTCCGCAGGGCCTGTAGCCGCCACGGACGCTTCCGGTCCAGGCGCCGGCACTCCCGGCAAGCCGCCTGATCACGGACTGGCGCCTGCCGGCGATCAACATTCCTTCGGGCAGGACCTGTTCAAGGAACTCCTCGACAAGCTGCCGGTCGCCACCTTCGTTCGCGGGCGGGATCATCGGCTGATTGCCGCAAACCGTCATTATGCCCGTATCGTCGGCATGCCCGAAGACAAGCTCATCGGGACGACGCAACCGGATATCTTCGGCCCGGTCGGCCTCGAGTACCAGGCCGCCGACGAGGTGGTCCTGGAGACCGGATCGACGGCCGAATTCCAGCAGACGGCGCTCCTGCCGGATGGCGAGGAGCATGTGCTTCTTTGCCGTATTACGAGGGTTTCCACCGCCGCGGCGGGATCATTTCTCGTCGGTACCATCACCGACGTCACCGAACTGAAGCAGCGCGAAGCGCAGCTGATTGCCGAACGGGCAAAAACCGAGTCCCTGCGCGGGGATCTGGAACGGCTGGTGTCAGCGATGCCGGTCGGCGTCGTCATGATGTCGAGCGACTTCGTCGTGGAATACGTCAACCAGGAGGCGCGCAATATCTGGGGCTGGCCCGATGATGCCGTCATAGAAGGCATGGGCTTTTCCGAAGTCGTCGAGCTGACGCGGCAGGGCGGGATGGCACCCGTGAAGACCGAGGCGCTGGACGAATATGTCGACAGGCGAAGAACCGAGCTTGCCGACAACAGTTTCGACAAGCCGCAGGAAGTGGAATACGAAAACGGCAAGTTCGTCGTCGTTTCCAATCGCCACCTGAGCGACGGTCGCTTGCTGATGATCTACACCGACGTGACCACCATCCGGTCGCGGGAGATGGAGATCGATCAGGTACAGGAACAGCTTTCCCGCCTTGGCCGGTTCATCTCCGATGCGACCCGGGTCATGTCGCAGGGGCTGCTGCTGATCGAGGACGGACGCATTCTGCTGTCGAACGATGCGCTGCCGGCCATGCTGGAACTGCCGCCGGAAGTGCTAATGCCCGGCGCTGCCTGGGCGGACCTCATTTCGCATTGCGCGGCCCGGGGCGACTTTGAGGGCGAACTTGCTGACCCGTCCGCCGAATGGGACAATTTTCTCCTGAATGATCAGGCGTTTTCCGCCGGATTCCTGGCCGCCGGCAAGACCTGGGTGCATATGGAGGCCTCGCCCAACGGTCTCGGCCAGTGGACCATCGTGCTCACCGACATGACCGAGATGAAGCAGCGCGAGGAAGAGCTGAAGGTCGCGCTCGCCCGCAGCGAGGCCGCCGACCGGGCAAAATCGGACTTTCTCGCTGTCGTCAGCCACGAAATCCGCACCCCGATGAACGGCGTTCTGGGAATGGCCGAACTGCTGGCCAAGACCGATCCCGATCCGCGGCAGAAGACCTTCATCGACGTGATGGTCAAATCGGGCAAGGCGCTGATGACGATCATCAACGATATCCTGGATTTCTCGACGCTCGAAGCCGGTCAGCTGCGGCTTGTCAGCCAGCATTTCGACCCGCTCGAGGCGGTCGAGGACGTCGCGACGCTGATGTCGGCCGCGGCCTTCGAAAAGGACCTCGAGATATTCCTTTCGAGCGACGACAGTTTGCCGAGCACGCTTGTCGGCGATGCGGGCCGCCTGCGGCAGATCCTCACCAATATTGTCAGCAATGCGATCCGCTTTACCGAGGCCGGTCATGTGCTGATCGACCTTGCCTCACGCACTGACAAGGACGATCCGTCGTGCGTCACGCTGGTCCTGACGGTTCGCGACAGCGGCATCGGCATCGAGGCGGACAAGCTTCCGACGATTTTCGACAAGTTCCACCAGCTTGAGGCGGGCAACAGCGCACGCTACGAAGGTATCGGGCTGGGACTGTCGGTGACGGCAACGCTGGTCGAGCTGTTCGGTGGCACGATTTCGGTCGAAAGCGAGCCGGGTGTCGGCAGCGCCTTCACCGTCGAGTTGCCCTTTGCCGTGGCGTCGCATCGCGAGCGGGTCTGGGCGCTCCCTGTCGATCTCGGTGGCAGCAGCGTGCTGGTGATCCATTCGAATCCGATCGGGCGCGAGTTGCTCAGCGCGAAACTTTCCGACTGGGGCTGCGAAGCCGTGGTGGCGCAAGACGCCGGCATGGCGATGCAGATCCTCAAGGCGGCACTCGAAGCGGGTGTGAAGCCGGCGGCGATCATTGTTGACGAACGGCTCGACGATATGAAGGGGACTGCCGCCGTCGGCATCATCCACCGCGAGATCTGCCCGCACATACCGGCCGTTCTGTTGTCGTCGCTGGACGCGGCCGAGCGCGGCCAGCCCAAGACCGGGACCATTGCGGATACCTATGTCGTGAAACCCGTTCGCTTCGGCATTCTGCGCAGCACGCTGATCGAGGTCTTGCGCACTGCTGCGCGCATGGACGGTCAACGCCGCGACACCTTCCTCCCGGTACCACCTGTTGACGGCAGAGCCCGGCCCCGGCCGGCGGTCGGGAAGACGGATGCACAGCGGATCGATGTACTGGTCGCCGAGGACAACGAGGTCAACCGGATATTCTTCTCGCAGATCCTTCTCGAGGCGGGCTTGCGGTTCAAGATGGTTGAGAATGGCGCCGATGCGGTGGCGAGCTGGGAGGCGCTCTCTCCGTCCCTGATCCTGATGGACGTCTCCATGCCGGTGATGGACGGGTTCGAAGCCGCCAGGATGATCCGCGAGCTGGAGCAGGAGCGATGCGACGGCGCGCATGTGCCGATCATCGGCGTCACCGCCCATGCGCTCGAACGGGAGCGCGAGGTCTGCCTGCACGCGGGCATGGATGATCACATGGCCAAGCCGATCGTGCCTTCGGTCCTGCTCGACAAGATCCACGCGCTCCTGAGCGATGTGGAAGGGGCGGGAGCGGGGCAGTCACGCCCCTGAGGGCGCGGCCTTCGTTCCAAACAGCATTTCGCGTTTGCCCGCAAATCCCGGCCGACGCTTGACCTCGAAACCGGCGGCTCCGAGATTGCGGCGGACGAAACCTGCCGCTGCATAAGTGGCAAATGTGCCGCCAGGCGCCGTCTTCGCACAGACCGTGGCCATCAGTTCCGGCGACCACATGTCCGGGTTGCGGGAGGGGGCAAAACCGTCGAGATACCAGGCATCGAAAGGCATGTGCACGGCCGGAACAGTGTCTGCCGCCGGGCCGCAGACGATCGTCAGCGTCGTGCGGCTGTCGAGTTCGAGCGTGACGATGCCTTCTGGCGCGTCGGGCCAGAGCGATGTCAGGCCCTGCCGTTCGGCATCGATCTCCGGCCAGTGGGCGAGCGCCTTGTCAATCTCTTCGCGCTGCATGGGATAGAGCTCGAACGAGGTGAAGTGCAGATGACCATCCGCTGTCCGTGACCGCTTCCATTGCCGCCAGGTTTCGCAGAGGTTGAGACCGGTGCCGAACCCCAGTTCGCCGATGCGGAAATCACCGCCGGCCTGCCATCTCGCCGGCAAGCCATTGCCGTCCATGAACACGTAGGCGCATTCCAGCCGTCCGTCCGTCTGGCAATAAAAGTGGTCGCCAAAGGCGGTCGAATAGGGCATATCGCCCTCGCGCCATTCGAGCCTGTTGCCGGAGGCGCCGTCGTTCGAAATTGGATCCGTCATGAGCCAAGCCGATAATACCGCGTTTGCGAGCGGTCAATCGTCCGCCGGTCTTTTGATCGTCGGCGGCGGCATCGTGGGGCTTTGGGCGGCTCTAAAGGCGGTGCAGTCGGGCCTCGATGTCTTGCTCGCCGATGCGGGCCGTTTGGGTGGGGGCACAAGCAACGGCTTTCTCGGCGCACTGATGTCGCATCAACCCGACCGCTGGAACGCGAAGAAGCAGTTCCAGTTCGATGCGCTCGTTGCGCTTGAAGACGAGATCGCGGCGCTGGAAGAGATGACCGAGCTTTCGACCGGATACCACCGCTGCGGCCGTCTTCTGCCGCTGACCCACGAGCAGAACCGGGAGCGCGCGTTTGGTCATTCCGAGGATGCGCGGTTGAACTGGCAAGTCCCGGGCGCGGATTATGTTTGGCAGGTGCTGGAGCAGTCGCCATTTGCGACGTGGCCTCATGCCGAGGCAGCGCCCTTCGGCGTGGTGCTCGACACGTTTGCGGCCCGCGTGTCGCCGCGCGCATTGACGGCGGCGCTGATTGCCGCTCTCCGTCGGTCGGGTCGGGCGCGGCTTATGGAGAACGCGGCGGTCACGTCCATCGATGCGAAGGCGGGGGTCGCCTGCGTCGGCGGCAACGACATCCGTTTCGGGCACTGCCTGATTGCCGCCGGTGTCGGCTCATTCCCTCTGGCTGAGGCCATGGCACCGATGGCAAAGCCGATCGGCAAGCCGGTCAAGGGGCAGGCAGCGCTATTGAAGGCGGAGATCGATCCGGCGCTGCCGGTCATCTTTCACGACGGCGTCTATGTCGTGCCGCATGAGAATGGGCTGGTTGCTGTCGGCAGCACCAGCGAGGAGGAGTTCGACCAGCCGTTCGCCACCGATGGTCTGCTGGAGGATTTGCTGGAGCGGGCGAGGGCCCTTGCGCCATGCCTTGGCGAAGCGCCGGTTGTCGAGCGCTGGGCGGGGCTCAGACCAAAGGCGATCGGCCGCGATCCGATGGCCGGCCGGCACCCGGCATTTGAGAATGTTTCCTTTCTGACCGGCGGCTTCAAGGTCAGTTTCGGGATCGCCCACCGGCTTGCCGAAGCAGTTGTCGGCGAGATTGCCGGCAGGCCGTCCGGTATTGTCCTGCCGGAGAGCTTCGTCGCCGAACGGCACTTTGTCCTGGCCGGCAAGATATGAGCGCAATTCCGCCTTCTCCCCGTCGTCAATCTGTTACGCAAATCACCTAAACCGGCGCAAACAGCATCGGAATGACCGATGCCGACGAATTTCATCCTTCTTTCGGGATGTGCGACATGCGCTATTCTATCGCCTTTACACCGCCGCCGCGCCATGTGCTTTCGGAGGCGGCGGCCTTGTGGCTCGGCCGCGACGCTTTCGCGGGCCACCTGTACGAACCGCACGGCATCGGTGGCCTTGGCATCCATGAGATTGCCTTCCACACAGCGCTGCCGCGCCGGGCGGGGTTCCATGCCATGCTGCAGGCGCCGTTCCGGCTGAAGGATGACGCCAATCCGGCGTCTCTCCTGAAGCACATGATGACATTTGCCGGCGGTCGCCAGCCGTTCCTGCTGCCACCGCTCGAGGTCGCGCGGGTCGGGCAGGGGCTGGGGCTGATCGCTTCGACCTATCCCTATGAAATGCACGAGCTCGCCTGTTCCGTCATCCACGAGTTCGATGCCTACCGGGCACCGCTCAGCGACGTCGAGATCGAGCGGCGCAATCCGGACGTTCTGAACGCAACCGAGTTCGCCAATCTCCACCGCTGGGGCCATCCGCATGTGATGGACGAATACCGCTTTCACATGATGCTGACGGGCGCGCTCAATGCGTCCGAGCTGGAGCGCTTCGAGCGGGCGTTGAAGCGCTTCTTCGCGCCGGCGCTCGAAATGCCGCTGGAAGTGGCCAATCTGGCGCTGATGATCGAGGAGGAGCAAGGGGCTCCCTTCCATGTGCATTCGCTGCACCCGCTTGGGCCCGTGTCGCAGAAAAAGAGGGCGTAGAACGCGCCGCTTTTTGCCTTGGCGCCCTCGACAATCCAATCGCACCTGATAATTTTTGACCGAATGGAAAAAGGTGCGTCGATGGACATAGACAATTATCCCCGCGATCTTATCGGCTACGGCCGTCAAACCCCCGACCCGAAATGGCCGGGCGATGCGCGGATCGCGGTGCAGTTCGTGGTCAATTACGAAGAGGGGGGCGAAAGCTCCATACTGGACGGTGATCCGGCGTCGGAATCGCTCCTCTCGGAGATTGTCGGCGCGCAACCCTGGCCGGGGCAGCGCAACCTCAACATGGAATCGATCTACGAATACGGGTCGCGCGCCGGCTTCTGGCGTCTGCACCGCATGTTCACCAGCCTGAATGTTCCGGTCACCGTCTACGGCGTCACGCTTGCCATGGCGCGCAATCCGGAAGCGGTTGCCGCCATGAAGGAAGCCGGCTGGGAGATCGCCAGCCACGGCTATCGCTGGCTCGAATACAAGGATTTTCCGATCGAGAAGGAGCGCGAGCACATTCTCGAGGCTGTGCGGCTGCACAAGGAACTGACCGGCTCGCACCCGCTCGGCATGTATCAGGGCAAGCCGTCCGACAATACGCTGAAGCTCGTCATGGAGGAGGGCGGCTTCCTCTATTCGAGCGACTCCTATGCCGACGATCTGCCCTATTGGGTGCCGGGTCTCGACGGCAAGCCGTTCCTCATCATTCCCTATACGCTTGAGACGAACGACATGCGGTTTGCGACACCGCAGGGTTTCAATGCCGGCGACCAGTTCTTCAACTATTTGAAGGACGCCTTCGACGTGCTCTATCAGGAGGGCAAGGAGGGGCAGGCGAAGATGATGAATGTCGGCCTGCACTGCCGCCTCGTCGGCCGTCCGGGCCGCGCCGCCGCGCTGAAGCGCTTTGTCGAATACGTGCTTTCCCATGACAAGGTGTGGATCCCGAAGCGGATCGAGATCGCCCGTCACTGGCATGAGCACCACAAGCCGCAGATCATGTGATGATGGACAGACAGGATTTCGTAGCCCGCTTCGGCGGCATATTCGAGCATTCGCCGTGGGTCGCGGAGCGGGCCTATGATGCCGGGATCACCGAACCGCTGTCGGCGAGCAGTGTTCACGCGGCGCTCTGTTCGGCGTTCCGCGCGGCGAATGGCGAGGAGAGGCTGGCGGTTCTTCGCGCCCATCCCGATCTCGCCGGCAAGCTCGCCATCGCCGGCAAGCTGACCGAAGACAGCCGCAAGGAACAGGCCGGCGCCGGCCTCGATCAGCTGACGGCCGAGGAGCATGCGCGGTTCACCGAACTCAACCTGGCCTATGTGGCAAAGTTCGGATTCCCCTTTATTATTGCCGTGAAAGGCCTATACAAGGACGCCATTCTGGCCGCGTTCGAGACACGCATCCACCATGAGCGCGAGGAGGAGCTGGCGACAGCCTGCGCGCAGGTGGAGAAGATCGCGCGGCTGAGGCTGGACGCCATATTTTCGGAGAATTCCTGATGACTGAAGTAAGTGAGGTCCTGCTGCCTGATTTCGCGGCGGGCGCCGTCAATCTCGCCTCGGCCCGTCTCGGCGCCAAGGGCATTTTCGTGACCGACGATTTCTTCGCACCGGTCGACCGCATGCTGTCCGACGATCCGGCCGTGTGGAAGGCCGATGCCTATGACGACAACGGCAAATGGATGGACGGCTGGGAAAGCCGGCGCAAGCGCACGCCCGGCCATGACTTTGCGATCATCCGGCTTGCCATGCCGGGAAAGATCTTCGGTTTCGATGTCGATACCCGCTACTTCACCGGCAATTACGCGCCCGCGGTCTCGATCGAGGCTGCCTTCGTCGAGAGCGGCGATCCGACGGATGCGACCGAGTGGACCGAAGTGCTCGCCAAGTCGACGCTCGGCGCCAGCGCGCAGTTCTTCTTCGAGAACGGCGATCGCGACAAGGTCTGGACGCATCTGCGGGTCCACATGTATCCCGATGGCGGCATCGCCCGCCTGCGCGTCTACGGTGCCGCGCATTTCGACTGGTCGAAGGTCTCGCCCGAGCAGGAAATCGATCTCGCCTACATCTTCCACGGCGCCAAGGCACTGACCTGGACGGACGCCCATTACGGGCATCCCGACAAGATGCTGTCGCCCGGGCGCGGCATCAACATGGGCGACGGCTGGGAAACCAAGCGTCGACGCGGCCCCGGCCATGACTGGACCATCATCCGCCTCGGCCATCCGGGCATCATCAAGCGGGTCATCGTCGATACACATTTCTTCAAGGGTAATTTTCCCGACACCTGCGAGTTGCTCGGCGCCTATCTGCCGGATGCCGGCGAGACGATCAGCGAGGCGGAAATTGCCGCGTCCGAAAGCTGGAAGCCGATCCTTGCCCGCCACAAGCTGGAGATGGACCACGAACATGTCTTCGCCGGACACACCGTCGCCGATATCGGGCCGGTCACGCATGTCCGCTTCGCCATGCATCCGGACGGCGGCGTCATGCGCCTCAGGCTGATGGGCCACAAGGCGTGAGCCGTACACTTCCGATAAGGCCGCTGACGAAGGCGGCCTTTGCCCCCTTCGGCGATGTTCTGGAAGCCGATCCGCAGACGATGCGGCTGATCAACGGCGGCACGACCGAACGGTTTCACGCGCTCGCCACCGCCGAGGCCGAAGGCGAGGGGGCCTCGGTCATCCTCAACATCTTCCGCGGCCAGGCGCGCAGCTTTCCCTACACGGTCGACATGATGGAGCGGCACCCATTCGGCAGCCAGTCGTTTACGCCGCTCTCCGGCCGGCCGTTTCTGGTGGTGGTCTCCATGGACGAGGACGGAAAGCCCGGCGAGCCGCAGGTTTTTCTCGCTGAGCCCCATCAGGGCGTCAACTACCGCCGCAATGTCTGGCACCATCCGCTGATGGCGATCGGCGAAGCGTCCGACTTTCTGGTTGTCGACCGCGCCGGACCGGGTAACAATCTCGAGGAATTCTTCTTCGACACACCCTTCACCATCACGGAGCCGAAGCCATGACCGGTCTTACCACACATGTTCTTGATGCCGCCCGCGGCACGCCGGCCGAAGGCCTCGTCATCGATCTTTTCCGGATGGACGGCGCCGAACCTGTGCTGATCAAGACGGTGGTGACCAATGCCGATGGCCGCGTCGATGGCGGTTCGCTGCTGCAGGGCGATGATTTTGCCGCTGGCCGTTACGAACTCCTGTTCCATGCCGGTGATTATCTGCGGGCGAAGAGCGTCGCGCTTGCCGATCCGCCGTTCCTCGACGACATCCCGATCCGCTTCGGTATTGCCGATACGACGGCGCATTATCACGTGCCGCTGCTTCTCTCGCCATACAGCTATTCCACCTATCGCGGCAGTTGAGCGGTGCGTTTCGCCGCGATCGCCGACATTCACGGCAATCTGGAAGCGTTGGAGGCGGTGCTCGCCGACATCGCGCGGCTGGGCATTCGCGACATCGTCAATCTCGGCGACTGCGTGTCCGGGCCGCTTTGGCCGGCGGAGGTGGCGGACCGGCTGATGGCGCTCGACCTGCCGACAGTGCGCGGCAATCACGACCGTTATCTCGTCGAACAGATGCCCGAGGCCATGGGACGGACGGATCGTTATGCCCGCGACCGGATGACGCCTTCGCACCTTGCTTGGCTGGCAAGCCTTCCGTTCGATCGCGTCTGGCAGGACGAGGTCTATCTCTGTCATGCAACGCCGACCGACGACAACACCTATTGGCTGGAGACGGTCTCTCCGCAGGGCATCATGCACCAGCGCCCGGTAGATGAGATCGAGGCGATGGCCGCAGGCGTGGATTTTTCCCTCATCCTCTGCGGACATACGCACACGCCACGCACCGTCCGGCTTCGCGACGGTCGGCTGATCGTCAATCCGGGAAGCGTCGGCTGTCCGGGTTATGAGGACGACCAGCCCTATCCGCACCGCATGCAGACGGGCAATCCGCTGGCAAGCTACGCAATTCTGGAGAAGGACAGCGCGGGCTGGTCGGTCACCTTCCGGCAGGTGCCCTATGACTGCGAAGCCGCGGCGAGACTGGCACGCGAGAACGGCCGCGACGAGTGGGCGGCAGCACTGGCCACTGGGTGGCTGCGCTAGCGATCATTGAAATTTTAGGAGAGTTCATATGCGGAAAACCGCGCTGCAGTACATCCGTGCTAGCGCGGTTTCCCTCGACTGCATTCGTAAATGCAGGATCTGTATGTAAAGATAATGCCGAGTGGTTAACGTAAAGTAAAGAAGAAATTTTCTTTCCGGTAAATTTTTCTTCCCCGGCGCAACCCTCTGAAATCTGTGCGGTTACGGCACGAGAATGGCGCTGCCGCTGGTGCGTCCGGCCTCAAGATCGCGGTGGGCCAGGGTGACGTCGGCAAGGGCATATTCCTGACCTTCGCCTGGTGCCAGGCCGGCGGCGAGATGATGGATGACGCGATCGGCCGCCTTGCGGTAACGCGCCGTGTCGGAGATGTAGAACATCACGCTTGGCCTCGAAAAGGCGATGGCGCGGGGCGCGGCGATGTCGGCGCTAATCGACGCTGGGACGGGGCCGACGACCTGGCCGATGTTGACGGCCATGCCGAAGGGACGGACGCAATCCAGCATCTTTATAAGCGGTTCGCCTCCAAGACCATCATAGGCGACATCGACGCCACGGCCTTCCGTCAGCACCTTCACTTCCTTGCCAAGATCAGCGTTGCGGCCGACGATGACATGGTCGGCGCCGTGGCGGCGGGCAATCTCCGCCTTCTCGTCCGAACTGACCGCACCGATAACGGTTGCGCCGAAATGCTTGGCCCAGCGGACGACGATTGAGCCGACGCCGCCGGCAGCCGCCTGGACGAAGACAGTGGTGTTCTCGCCGACCGGATAGACTTCCTTCAGAAGCATGTAGGCGGTCAGGCTTTTCAGCATCGAGGCGGCAGCGACCTTGGTCGAAACGCCGTCGGGCAGGCGCATGGCGCGCTCGGCGGGTAGCAGCCGGGTTGTAGCATAGGCACCGACCGGCGCGCCGGCATAGGTGACCCGGTTGCCGGGCTTCAGATCTGTGACATCGCTGCCGACAGCCTCGACCACGCCGGCACCTTCGACGCCGAGCACGGCGGGATAGGTGGGCAGCTTGTAGAGGCCGACGCGGTGGTAGATGTCGACGAAGTTGAGGCCGATCGCCTCCTGGCGGATGCGGATCTCCTTGGGACCCGGGTCCGCCGGCGACTGGTCCTCGATGACGAAGTTTTCCGGTCCGCCGATCTCTTTGAGTTTAACGACTTTGCTCATGGTGTGTCTCCTGTGTCTGGACACGAGTTTCGCGCACGCTATGTTGATTGAAAATTCCCGATATATGCGCATGAGATGTGAGGAAATTAACGGATATGGACTGGGAGAACCTGCGCATCTTCGCCCTTCTGGCACGTCAAGGCACACTGTCCGCTGCCGGACGTGCGGCTGGTGTCGAGCACGCGACCGTGGCGCGGCGTGTGGCGGCGCTGGAGGCGGAGCTTGGCCTCAAGCTTGTCGACCGCCGCGGACGGCACCTGTCGTTGACGGCGGAGGGGCAGCGCATCGCGGCACTGGCCGAGCGCATGGAAGAGGGTGCAATCGCCATCGAACGCGCGGCTGTCGGCGACCGTTCGGAAATTGCCGGCGAAGTGGTGATCAGCGCGCCGCCAGCCTATGCGGACAGGGTGCTGGCCGAACCGTTTCTCCGACTGCGGCGGGAGCATCCGCAACTGAGCCTCACCATTCTCGGCGACAAGCGCGAGGCATCGCTGGCGCGGCGCGAAGCCGATATTGCCATACGCATGACCCGACCTGTCGAGGGCGAGCTGACGATCATGCGGATCGGCGAGGTGTCCTTCTCCTTCTATGCTGCCCGAGGCTATGTGGGCCAGGTGCCGGAAGCGGAGTGGAGTTTCATCAGCTACGACCGCGAGATGGAGAATGCTCCCCAGCACCGCAAGCTGCTGGAGTTTGCCGCCGGCCGGTCGATCGGCTTTAGGGCCTCTACGCTGGACCTGCAGGTGAGGGCGGTTTGCGGCGGGGCGGGTATCGCCATCCTGCCGGATTTCATGATCGAACCCGGAATGCCCGTCGAGGTGGTGCCTACGTCGCTTTCGCCATTGAACCGCGAGGTCTGGCTCGTCGTCCACCCGGATATCCGGCATGCCCCGGCGATCCGGGCGGTGATCGATGCGGTGTCGGCGGGGTAGGGGGAGCTCCTTGAAGATTGCCCCTACCCCTGACCTTCTCCCCGCGAGCGGGGAGAAGGTGCCCGGCAGGGCGGATGAGGGGCAACTCATAGGAATGGCGAGTTCAAAGACTCACAGAACGCTCTTCGCCGGTCGGCCGGCGATGTAGGTCTCGGCGATCGTGCGGTCGTCGCCCATCGTCTGCATGAGGAAGAGTTCTTCCGTCAGCGTCCGGTTGGCTTCCTGCTTCAGCGCCATGGCCGGGGTCGCCGAGGCGTCGAGCACGACGAGGTCGGCGATGGTGCCGGGTTCGAGCGTGCCGATCTCGTCTGCCATGGAGAGTGCTTCGGCATTGCCGAGCGTCATCAGGTAGAAGCTTTCGAGCGGGTTCAGCCGTTCGCCCAGCAATTGCTGGATCTTGTAGGCCTCGTCGAGTGTGCGCAGCATGGAATAGCTGGAGCCGCCGCCGATGTCGGTGGCGACGGCAACACGGACGGGCTTCTCGCGCCGCTGGTAGGTCTTCATCGGGAACAGGCCGGAGCCGAGGAAGAGGTTCGAGGTCGGGCAGTGAACGGCGACCGAGCCGCTTTCGCTCATGGCGTCTGCCTCGCGGTCCGAAAGATGGATCGCGTGGCCGAACAGGCTCTTCGGACCCAGGAGCCCATAGCGCGCATAGATGTCGGTGTAATCCTTCGCCTCCGGATAGAGCGAGCAGGTGAAGGCGATCTCCTCCCTGTTCTCGGAGAGATGCGTCTGGATGTGCAGGTCGGGATGCTCGGCGGCAAGCGTCTTGGCGACCTCCATCTCTTCCGGCGTCGAGGTGATGGCGAAGCGCGGCGTGATGGCGACGCGGTTGCGGCCCTTGCCGTGCCACTGCGCAATCACCGCCTTCGTGTCGTCATAGGCGGATTGCGGCGTGTCGGTGAGCGCGTCCGGCGCGTTGCGGTCCATCATCGTCTTGCCGGCGATCATCGCCGTGCCGCGTTTCAGGCTTTCGGCAAAGAAGGCATCCGCGGAGGTCTTGTGGACCGAACAATAGGCGACCGCTGTCGTCGTGCCATGACGGACCATCTCGTCGAAGAAGCGCACGGCAATCCGCTCGGCATGCGCCCTGTCGGCGAAACGCTGTTCCTCGATGAAGGTGTAGGTGTTCAGCCATTCCAGGAGATTGGCGGCGTAGGAGCCGATGACCTGCATCTGCGGAAAATGCAGGTGGGTATCGATGAAGCCTGGCATGATGAGGTGGGGGCGATGATCAGCCTCGCGGATATCCGCCGGCGCATTGCGGCGGATATCCGCATAGCTGCCGCAGGCGATGATGCGACCGTTCCCGATCAGCAGACCGCCGTCCTCCTCGTATTGGTAGCTGCCGGTGTCGGAGATATCGCAAGGCGCGCGGCGGAAGGACAGGATCCGTCCGCGCAAAAGGAGTGTATCGGTCATTCGGTCTTGCTTCCGCCTATTGCGCTTTCATACCAGGCCGCCAGCAGCTTGCGCTCGTCCGGCGTGACATCGGTGACGTTGCCTGGCGGCATGGCGTGGCTGCGGCCGGCCTGGATATAGATTTCCCGGGCGTGGGACGCAATCTCGGCATCGGTTTCGAGCATGACGTTTTTCGGCGGCCGGCTGAGACCTTCGTAGACCGGTTCGGCGGCATGGCACATGGAACAGCGCGACAGGACGACATCGCGGGCGGCGCCGAAATGGGCGTTGGCGGCGAATTCCTGGAAGGCCGGCGCCACGGCCGTGCTTTCATCCTCTGCCGCCTGCTCGGGCCCGGGGCGGGTCGACAGCCACATGATGACGACGAAGATGATGGCGGTCAGCGCCCAGGTCCAGTGCGGCGTGCCCTTGCGCGCATGCGTGGTGTTGAACCAGTGGCGGATCGTGACCCCCATCAGGAAGACGAGAGCCGCGATGATCCAGTTGAAATAGGTCGCGAATGCCAGCGGATAGTGGTTCGACAGCATGAAGAAGATGACGGGGAGCGTCAGGTAGTTGTTGTGCAGCGAGCGCTGCTTGGCCTGAAGCCCGAGCTTGGGGTCGGGCGTGCGGCCAGCCACCAGATCGGCGACGACGATCTTCTGGTTCGGAATGATGATGAAGAAGACGTTGGCCGACATGATCGTCGCCGTGAAGGCGCCGAGATGCAGGAAGGCGGCGCGGCCGGTGAAGAGATGGGTATAGCCCCAGGCCATCAGCACCAGCAGCACATAGAGCAGGATCATCAGGCCCCAGGTGCTCTTGCCGATCGGCGATTTGCAGAGCGTGTCGTAGAACAGCCAGCCGATGGTGAGTGATGCCATGGAAATCAGGATGGCAACCGGCTGGCTGACGTCGAGCACATGCCGATCGATGAGGAATAGGTCGGCGCCGCCGTAATAGACCACGCAGAGCATGGCGAAGCCCGAGAGCCAGGTGGCGTAGCTCTCCCATTTGAACCAGGTGAGGTGCTCGGGCATGGTCGCCGGCGCCACCAGGTATTTCTGCATGTGATAGAAGCCGCCGCCATGGACCTGCCATTCCTCGCCGTAAACGCCGGCGGGCAGGTGGTCGCGCTTGACGAGGCCGAGGTCGAGGGCGACGAAATAGAAGGACGATCCGATCCAGGCAATCGCCGTGATCACGTGCAGCCAGCGAACGGCAAAGGCCAGCCATTCCCAGGCTATGGCGAATTCATACATGCAGTTGCCCCCATCCAAGTCTTTGCGGGTCACTTTGCGCAATTCGTGCCGACAAGAAAAGAACTTTTGTGCGCCGCAACGCATTTGTCGCGTTGCGTTGCGGTTCGGCACTCCGAACGTCACTTTTCGGCTGACAGGCTGTCGATCAGCGGCTGCAGATGCCGGATATAATTCATGGTCTTGCGATCGGCGCCGCTGTACATGGCCTTTCGCACTTGGTTGTAGCTGGTGGTCCTCACCGTTCGCTTCGTCTTGTGGAATTCGAGGCAGGCCGGATCCCAGGCAAGGCCGCAATAGGCGAGCAGCCTGCGGGTTTCCTCTTCCTGGTTTTCGGTCAGCGCTTCGTAGTCGAGATCGTGGATCCAGCCCGGAAAGCGGTCGTGCCAATGGGCCATCAATCCGCTGTAGGCGCGGTGGTAGCGGCCGATATCTTCAAGGCGGGTCTTGTAGAGCAGGCCGCTGGTTTCAAAATGGTTGGAGAAGATCGAGAAGCCGTTGGCGACCGGATCGCGGCGGCAATGGACGATGCGCGCCAGCGGGAACAGCATGCGGATGACGCCGACCCACAGGAAGTTCGACAGGTATTTGTCTGTCACGCGGCGGGCGCCCGGCGACATGCCCGACAGGCAAGACATGTATTCCATGGCGAGGGCATTCAGCAGCGGAACCGAGCCGTGGTCGAAGGTTTTCAGGGTCGATCGGCCATGATCGAAAAGGTCGCGTTCGACAATGTCCTGAAGCACCGTGACTTCGCCGGCACCGCCGACGTCGGGATGGCTGGCAAGGATCTGCTCTGTCAGCGTCGAGCCGGAGCGCGGCAGTCCGACGATGAAAATAGGCGAATCCTTCGAATCGGATACGGGCATCTCTTCAACGAAAGCCGCAGAGAAGTGATCTTGCAGACGCTGAATCAGCGTGAACTCGGAACCCGTTGAATAGCCTTTGGTTTCTCCGAGCAGACGGTTTGCCTCCAGGAGATGCGCGAAGGCGCGGTCATAGTCCTTTGCGCCGTCATAGGCACGATAGAGCGCAAAGTGGAATTCGCGCGCATTCGTCTTGTCGTCGGCTATCCGGGTCAGCCCGTCCTCCAGTTCGGCGATATGCGGATGGGACGGGCTGTCATAGGTCGTTGCCAGGCCCGCCATGCGGTGGGCGGTGCCGCAATCCGGGTTCAGCCTGACAATGCGGCGGTAGGTTTCGGCCGCCTGCTTGATCTCGCCGGCATCGTTCAGCGCTCCGGCGAGGCAGAAGAGGTAATCCAGGCATTCCGGTTCCTGTTCCGCAAAGCGCTGCCAGATGGCGGCGGCGTCCTGGGGTCGGCCGGCCGCGGAATAGGCGTTGGCAAGCGTCCTGTGGAAACGGTCGTTATCGGGCCGCAACGCCACGGCACGCTGCAGGTGGGCTATCGCCTCGCCGAGACGCCAGGTGAGCTGGCAGGCATAGCCGGCAAGATGGAGGGCGTCTGCGTCATCCGCGCAGGTTGCCAGCACGGAGGAGAGGTGGGCGAGGGCGGCTCGCGGATCGCCGTTGGCGACGCAGATCGAGGCGCGCTCCCGCTTGAGGGCCGGGTGGTCGGGAAAGAGCGACAATGCGCCATCGATAATCGTTCCGGCGGCTCCTAGCTCGTTCCGGTGAATTTCCTGGCGGGCGGCTGTGATGCAGGCCTCGGCGATCCTGTCGGCAAAGCCGTCCGGCAACGGCTTGCCGGCGAGTGCTGTCGACTGAATGGCCTGGCCGGCTCTTGCCAGCATGGCCTGGATTTTCTCTACCGTGTCGCTGCTCATTGCCCTGCGGAAGTTGTTCTTTGGTCCAATGGTGGATAGCGGTTGCGGCTTGTCCAGGGCTGAACCGAGCTTACGGCAAACGCTTAAGCGGCTCAGCCTTCCGTCAGTGTTGCGGCTTCGTCCGAAAGCTCGCTCTCCAGCCAGGCGCGGAAGGCCTGGATTTTTGGCGCGCGGCGGTGTGCGTGGGCATAGAGAAGGCTGAGCGGTGCCTTGCCCGGCACGGTGTAGGGGAACGGCTGGATCAGGCGGCCGGAGGCTAGCTCTTCCTGGAACAGGAAGGGGCTCAAGATGGCGATCCCCTGTCCGCTGATTGCTGCCTTTGCTTCCAGATCCATGATGCCCATCGCGTTGATCGTCGCTGTTTTCGGCTTTCTGTATTCCCCGCCGGCCAGCGCGAGCCAGCGGCGCCACCATTCCTCGTCGGCGGTTTCGGTGATGACTGGCAGCCGGAAAAGATCGTCCGGGGTCTTCACGCCGCCAATGGTGTCTGCCAGCGAGGGGCTCAGCATCGGCGTGAATTCAAGATTGAGCAGTGGCTGGGCGACGAAGCCGGCCGGAGCCTCGTTGCAATATTCGATCGAGACGTCGGCGCCCTGACGGTAGATCCGTGTTGCCTGGTCGGAGCGGACCAGCCGCACGGCGATTTCCGGGTGGCGGAGCTGGAAGGAGCCGAGATTGCGGGCGAGCCACAGTGTGGCGAAGGTTGGGATCGAATGGATCTCGAGCATCTCGTTCGATGCCTTGCGGGCGGAATCCACGGCTTCGTGCAGAAGTGCCATTGCCTCGGTCACTTTCGGCAGCATCCGTTCGGCAACCGAAGTCTGGGTGATCTGCCGCGTCTGGCGGCGGAAAAGCTGTTCGCCGATCGTCTCTTCCAGAAGCTTGATCTGGTAGCTGACCGCCGTCTGGGTCATGCCGAGCTCGTCGCCGGCGCGGGTGAAGGAACCGTGCCGCGCCACGGCTTCGAAAACACGCAAGGCATTCAGCGGCAACTGCTTCGACAGTTTCATGGATCAGTTCTCTTTATGCGTTCTGGCGAGAAATTCGTTGGTGGAGAAGCCTTTTTTGAGCGAATGTGACTGTGGATCAATAAAAGGAATCTGGCAATGGCCAGCATGGAAGCAACGCAAGGCAGCGGCGCGACGCGCTCTGTCATCGACAAACTGCGCCTGATGTTCAGGCGCCCATCCCGGCCGGAGCATTTCCGTTGCCGGGTGGAAGAGCTTGATCGCCATCTGCGCGCGGACATTGGCATTGGCGATAACGGTGGGGCGGACGGACACACCGGACGGGAGCGCTTCTGGCGGGCCGGCAACCGGCTGCGCCACATGCTGTGATGGTCAAAGGAGGTGGTCTAGCAGCTCGGCGGCGACCATGGCGGCGATCACCGCCGGGCGCTTGTCGCGGACGCTGGCGCCGCCGATCGGCAGGACGAGCCGGCGCGCCAGGCTTTCGTCCTCGCCTTCGCGTTGAAGCCAGTTGACGAAGGTCGCGCGTTTGGTCGACGAGCCTATCATGCCGACATAGAGAAGATCGTCGTTCAGGAGCGCCTCGCGGGCGATCAGGAAATCGAGCGCGTGGTCGTGGGTCATCACCAGGACCGCACCACCGGGCCGGATGTCCGCCACCAGCGCCTCGGGCATGGCAACGTGCTTGACCGAGACGCCCTCCGCCTTCAGTCCCTGCAGTTCCTCCGCGCGGGTTTCGACCATGGTGACGGCGAGCGGCAGGGGGGCGAGCGCACGGACGAGCGCCTTGCCCACATGGCCTGCGCCGAAGATATGGACGTCCGGCCAGATGGCGCGCTCGTCCTCCAGCCGGCGTTCGATCAGCTGGAGGATGTGCGGGTCGGCCTGCAGGAATCGCAACAGCGTGCGGCCGCCGCAGCACTGACCAATTTCCGGGCCCAGCGGAATGTCGAGCGAGAGCGTGGTTTCCTCGCCGACCATCAGCTTCAGCGCATGGGCGATCGCGCGGTACTCCAGTTGGCCGCCGCCGATCGTGCCCCAGGTCTCGCGCGGGGCGACCAGCATGAACGCGCCCGCCTCGCGCGGCGTCGACCCCTTGACCGAGGCGACCTCGACGAAGACGAGCTGGCGGTGGCGGGCCGCAAAGGCCCTGAAGGAATCACAGGTGAACATGGGGAAAGTATCTGCGCTTCAACAAAAATCCCCTCCCCAACCCCTCCCCACAAGGGGGAGGGGCTTGCCGCGCCTTCTCACCCTCATGGAGATCAACAGGTCGCTTCCGCGCGGTTTCTCCCCCCTTGTGGGGGAGATGGCCGGCAGGCCAGAGGGGGACCTTCCTAATTTGCCCATCACTGGCGAACGCATCATACCGTTTTCATGCGTTCCACGGCCATCAGAATGCGCTCGGGTGTCGCCGGCGCGTCGAGTTTCGGGCAGACCCTGTAGTCGGCGACGCTGGCGACGGCCATCGACAGCGCCTCCAGGACGGAGATCGCCAGCATGAAAGGCGGCTCGCCGACGGCCTTCGAGCGGCCGATGGTCGGCTCGGCGTTTACGGACCATTCCGCCAGTTTGACGTCGAATATCTTCGGCCGGTCGGAGGCGAGCGGGATCTTGTAGGTCGACGGCGCATGCGTGCGCAGCCGTCCCTTGCCGTCCCACCAGAGTTCCTCCGTCGTCAGCCAGCCCATGCCCTGCACGAATGCGCCTTCCACCTGTCCGATGTCGATCGCCGGATTGAGCGACTTGCCGACGTCGTGCAGGATGTCGGTTCGTTCCATCATGTATTCGCCGGTCAGCGTGTCGATCGAGACCTCGGAGCAGGCCGCGCCATAGGCGAAGTAGTAGAAGGGCTGGCCCTTGCCGCTGGCGCGGTCCCAGTGGATGTTCGGCGTCTTGTAGAAGCCGGCGGCGGACAGCTGGACGCGGTCGAAATAGGCCTGGCGGATGAGATCGGGGAAGGGGACTTCCTCCTTGTCGCCGATCTTCACCCGGTTTGGAAGGAACTCGACGTCGGCCATCTTCACCTTCCACTTCTTGGCGGCGAAGCGGATCAGGCGGTCCTTGATCTGGTTGGCGGCGTCGAGAGCGGCCATGCCGTTGAGGTCGGTGCCGGAAGACGCGGCCGTCGCCGAGGTGTTCGGCACCTTGCCTGTCGTCGTCGCGGTGATCTTCACCTTGTCGATATCGACCTGGAAGGCGTCGGCGAGCACCTGGGCGACCTTGGTGTACAGGCCCTGGCCCATTTCCGTGCCGCCATGGTTCAGGTGGATCGACCCGTCCTGATAGACGTGCACCAGCGCGCCCGCCTGATTGAAGGCCGTCATGGTGAAGGAGATGCCGAACTTGACCGGGGTCAGTGCGATGCCCTTGCGGATGACGCGGCTCGTGCGGTTGAAATCGACGATCGCCTGCCGGCGGGCCTGATAGTCGGAGGAGGCTTCCAGCTCGTCGACGATGCGGTCGATGATGTTGTCCTCGACGGTCTGGTGATAGGGCGTCAGGACCCGGTCGGAGCCCTTCTGGCCATAAAAATTCTTGCGGCGGATCTCGAGGGGGTCCTTGCCGAGCGCATAGGCGATCTCCTCGATGATGCGCTCGCCGCCGACCATGCCCTGCGGACCGCCGAAGCCGCGATACGCGGTGTTGGAGACCGTGTGGGTCTTGAGCGGTTGCGATTTCAACAGCACATGCGGATAGAAATAGCTGGAATCGGCATGGAAGAGGGCGCGGTCGGTGACCGGGCCGGAGAGATCGGCCGAATAGCCGCAGCGGGCGGCGAAGTTCGCCTTGACGGCATGGATGGCGCCGTCGTCGTCGAAGCCGACCTCGTAGTCGACGCGGAAATCGTGGCGCTTGCCGGTCGCGGTCATGTCCTCGTCGCGGTCGGGGCGGAACTTGACGGCGCGCTTCAGCTTCTTGGCCGCAATGGCGGCCAGCGCCGCGAACTGGTTGCCCTGGGTCTCCTTGCCGCCGAAGCCGCCGCCCATGCGCCTCGTGTTGACCGTGATCGCGTGGGACGGAACGTCGAGGACGTGGCCGACGATGTGCTGGATTTCACTCGGATGCTGGGTGGAGGCCCAGATGGTGACCTCGTCGTCCTCGCCGGGGATCGCCATGGAAATATGGCTTTCCAGATAGAAATGTTCCTGGCCGCCGATCCGCATGGTGCCGGAGAGCGTGCGCGGCGCGTTCTTCATCTCCGCCTCGGCTTCGCCGCGCTTCAGCGTCATGGGGGTGACGACCGTCGGCGCGTTGTTGGCAAGTGCGCCGTCGATGTCGGTCCAGAAGGGCAGGTCCTCGTACTCGATCTTCGCCTTGGTCGCGGCGCGCCGGGCGGCCTCGCGGGTTTCGCCGATCACGGCGAAGATGGGCTGGCCATGGAACTGGACTTCCGTTTCGGCGAGCAGTGGTTCGTCGTGCAGTCCGGCGGACGAGACGTCGTTGACGCCGGGCACATCCTTGCCGGTCAGCACGCAGACGACGCCGGGGGATGCTTCCACTTCTGAAAGGTCCATCGACAGGATTTTTGCATGCGCCCGCGTGGAGAGGCCGAGCGCGCCATGCAGGAGGTTTGCCGGTTCCGGCATGTCGTCGATGTAGTCAGCGGTGCCGCTGACATGCTTGTGGGCCGAATCGTGCTTCAGGACCTGGTGCATCGGGCCGCTGATCGTGCTCTTGGGTTCGAAGGTTCTCTTGTCCATGTCCGTCTTCCTCACTCAGCAGCCTCGAAACGCACCAGTTCCTGTCGGTCACCGGTCGTTTCCAGGTAGAAGCGGGTCAAAAGGTTCTTCGCGGTCAGCTGGCGGTATCCGGCGCTGGCGCGCCAGTCTGTCAACGGCTGGAAGTCGCTGTCGAAGGCGTCACGCGCCGCCTCGATCGTCTCCTCGCTCCAGGGCTGGCCGAGAAGTGCGCTTTCGACAGCCCGGGCGCGCTTGGGCGTGCCGGCCATGCCGCCGAAGGCAATGCGGATGTCGGCGACCTTGTTCATGTCGTCGAGCGTCAGGCTGAAGGCGCCGCAGAGCGCCGAGATGTCCTCGTCGCGCCGCTTGGAAATCTTGTAGACGGCGAACCGGCTCGCTGCGGGCGGGCGCGGAATGAAAATGCTGTCGACGATCTCGTCGGCGGCGCGGTCCTGTTTGCCATATTCGATGAAGAAGTCTTCGAGCGGGATCGACCGGCGGCCGCGCACCGAGCGCAGCGTCACGGTTGCGCCAAGTGCGATCAGAGGCGGCGGCGTGTCGCCGATCGGCGAGCCGTTGGCGATATTGCCGCCGATCGTGCCCATGTTGCGCACCTGCTCGCCACCAATCCGGTCGAGGAGAGGGGCAAGCGCCGGAATTTCGGCGGCAAGTGTCTTGAAGGCCTGGCTGTAGGTGACGCCGGCGCCGATGAAGACCCCGGTCTCGTCAGCGCGAACGATCTGCAGGTCGGTCAGGTGATTGATGAAGACGACGGGGTTCAGTTCCCGCATCTGCTTGGTGACCCAGAGACCGACATCGGTTGAGCCGGCGACTATGGTCGCCTGTGGATGTTCGGCCATGATTTCGAGGAGCTTTTCGACCGAGCCCGGAACGAGCAGCCTGCCGTCCTCGGTCGTGATGTCGATTGTCGCGTCGCTGCGCATCGACCAGAGCTTGGCGGCAACTTCCGTGCGAATCTTTTCCACAGGGTCGAACAGCGTGCTCGGTCGCGCCGCCGACACCTGTTCGGCGGCCTTCACGATCGGCTCATAGCCAGTGCAGCGACAGAGATTGCCCTGCAGCGCCTTCTCGATATCGGCGCGCGACGGCGCGCTGTTCGACAGCCAGAGCCCGTATAGCGACATGACGATGCCCGGCGTGCAGAAACCGCATTGCGAGCCATGCGTGTCGACCATGGCCTGCTGGACCGGGTGCAACTTGCCGTCTTTCGCAGCCAGGTGCTCGACCGTGACGACGTGAGTCGCGTTCAGCGATCCCAAAAAACGGATGCAGGCATTGACGCCTTCATAACGTAACGCGCCGTCGACCAGGCGGCCGACGAGGACCGTGCAGGCGCCGCAATCTCCTTCCGCACATCCCTCCTTCGTCCCGGTCAGCCGGCGTTTCAGCCGAAGATAATCGAGAAGCGTTTCCGTCGGACGGACGGACGAAAGAGAAACGACTTCATCATTCAAGAAGAAGCGGATCGAATCTGCCATGAGTTGCCTTTTGTCCAATTAGTAAACAAAAGGCCACTCTTTGCCTATTTCGGCTTTCCGTCAATGGTTGCAGTGCAACGGAAACTATTTCGCTGTCCAGCCGCCATCCATGGAGATGTGCGTGCCGGTGATCTGCTTGGCGTCGTCGCTCGCAAGGTATTGCGCCAGTGCGGCGATCTGCTCGACGGTGACGAATTCCTTCGTCGGCTGGGCTTCGAGGATGACTTCCTTCTTCACCTGTTCTTCCGTCATGTTGCGGGCCTTCGCCGTATCCGGGATCTGCGCTTCGACGAGCGGTGTCAGCACGTAGCCGGGGCAGATGGCATTGACGGTGACGCCGTGTTCGGCAAGTTCCAGCGCGACCGTCTTGGTGAGACCCAGAATGCCGTGCTTGGCGGCGACATAAGCCGACTTGAAGGGGGAGGCGACGAGGCCGTGGGCAGACGCGATGTTGATGATCCGGCCCTTGCCCTTCTTCTTCATGCCCGGAACCGCGGCGCGGATCGTGTGGAAGGAGGAGGACAGGTTGATGGCGATGATCATGTTCCACTTCTCGATCGGGAATTCCTCGACCGGAGCGACATGCTGGATGCCGGCATTGTTCACGAGGACGTCGATGCCGCCGAAGGTCTTTTCGGCCGTGGCGATCATGTCGGCAATCTCTTCCGGCTTGGTCATGTCGGCGGCGTGATAGAGCACCTTGCCGCTGCCGGCGTCCTCGAGTTCCTTCTTCTTCGCCTCGATGTCTTCCGGCTTGCCGAAGCCGTTCATCACGATGTTGGCGCCCTTTCCGGCAAAGCCCTTGGCGATGCCGAAACCGATACCGCTGGTCGACCCAGTGACGACGACAGTGATTGCCATGATAGAACTCCCTGTGAATGAGTTTGTGTTCTGCTGCAATGCAGTATCTAGGGCAGGTTATTGACATCAGGGAGAGCTGGCAATTGAGATTTCCGGCGGGGGTGACGCGATGCCGCGGCTGCGGTGCATTTGCGTTTTGTTTTCGTTTGACATTCGTTTTGGGCTGATATTGAAGTGAAACAAAAGCATGACTTCTGGGAGGACGGCATGGGCAGCTATATTCTCGCCATCGATCAGGGCACGACATCGAGCCGGGCGATCATCTTCGACGGCGACATGAAGGTCGTGGCTATCGCGCAGGAGGAGTTCACCCAGTTCTTCCCCGATTCCGGTTGGGTCGAGCATGATCCGGAAGAAATCTGGCAGTCCGTCGTCTCGACCATCAAGGGCGCCATCAAGAAGGCCGGGATATCGGCCTCCGACATCGCAGCGATCGGGATCACCAACCAGCGCGAAACGACGGTCGTCTGGGAGCGCAAGAGCGGCAAGGCGATCCACAAGGCGATCGTCTGGCAGGACCGCCGCACCGCCTCCTTCTGCGAGACGCTGAAAAAGCAGGGCTATGAAAAGACCTTCACGCAGAAGACCGGTCTGCTGCTCGATCCCTATTTCTCCGGAACCAAGGTTGCCTGGCTTCTGGATCACGTCGAAGGCGCGCGAGAGAAGGCGGAAAAGGGCGAGCTCTGCTTTGGCACGATCGACGCCTTCCTGATCTGGCGGCTGACCGGCGGCAAATCCTTCGTCACCGACGCGACCAATGCGTCGCGCACCCTCATCTACAATATCCGCAAGAACGAGTGGGACGCGGACCTTCTCGGCATCCTGAACATTCCGGCGTCGATGCTGCCGGAGGTGAAGGATTGCGCCGCCGACTTCGGAACGACGGATGCCGATCTGTTCGGCGCGCCGATCCCGATCCTTGGTGTTGCCGGCGACCAGCAGGCTGCCACCATCGGCCAGGCCTGCTTCAAACCGGGCATGATGAAGTCGACCTACGGCACGGGTTGCTTTGCGCTTTTGAACACCGGCACGGATCTCGTCCATTCGAAGAACCGTCTGCTGACCACGATTGCCTATCGGATGAATGGAGAGACCACCTATGCGCTGGAGGGATCGATCTTCATCGCCGGGGCTGCCGTACAGTGGCTGCGCGACGGGCTGATGATCATCGACAATGCCGCCGAATCCGGCGCGCTGGCCGCCAATGCCGACCCGTCTCAGGACGTCTATCTCGTGCCGGCCTTTACCGGGCTCGGTGCGCCTTATTGGGACGCGGAAGCGCGCGGCGCGATCTACGGCATGACCCGCAACACCGGTCCGGCCGAATTCTGCAAGGCGGCGCTTGAGGCGGTCTGCTTCCAGACCGGCGACCTGCTCGACGCGATGAAGAAGGACTGGACGAGCGCGGAAGGCGACACCGTCCTGCGGGTCGATGGTGGCATGGTGGCCTCCGACTGGACCATGCAGCGGCTTTCCGACCTGATCGATGCGCCCGTCGACCGTCCGACGATCCTCGAGACGACGGCGCTCGGCGCCGCCTGGCTCGCCGGATCACGGGCCGGCGTCTGGCCGGACATGGACGGCTTTGCCGCCAGCTGGGCGCGTGACCGCCGTTTCGAACCGCAAATGGATGACGATACGCGCAAGGCAAGGCTCAAGGGCTGGAAGCGGGCGGTCGAGCGGACGCTGAGCTGATCTTGTTCCGATTTACGACCGGCACCAAATGTAGTAACGTTGCTACAAAGGAGATGCCGCCGTGACGATCATGACCAGCCGGGAATTCAACCAGAATACCAGCGGCGCCAAGAAGGCAGCCGAAAAGGAACCCGTGTTCATCACCGACCGCGGCCGGCCGGCGCATGTGCTGTTGTCGATCGAGGAGTACGAACGCCTTGCGGGGCTCCGGAAGCAGAATCTGGCGGAGCTTCTTTCCATGCCGGAAGATGACGATATCGATTTCGATCCGCCCAAACTCGGCGATTTGGGAATCCGTCCAGCTGAATTCGACTGATGTATCTTCTCGACACGAACATCGTTTCGGAACTGCGGAAGTTTCGTAGCGGCCGGGCCGACAAGAGTGTCGTGGCATGGATTGGCGGTCGCGACCCACGTCAATCTTTCATATCCGCCATAACACTTCTCGAGCTCGAATATGGCGCGCTTTTGATGGAGCGGCGCGACGCCCGTCAAGGCGAGGGACTGAGACGCTGGCTCGAAGAGACCGTCGTCAGCGTGTTTAACGCCAGAATACTTCCCGTAGACGAGCAGGTCGCCCGCATCTGTGCGGGACTGCACATACCCGATCGCAAACCAGAGCGTGATGCCCTGATAGGAGCGACCGCCATTGCTGCGGGCTTCACCTTGGTCACCCGCAATGTCCGCGATTTTGAGGGTATGCCCCTGAATTTGATCAACCCCTGGGAAGTGGCGGCCGAATAGGCGACTGTTTTCGCGTGGAGGACAGTCTGTCTTCGCGGCTGCCCTTGGCCTCGTTCCGTCGCCGGCCTATGTCATTGGTCAAAACCGAAAGGAACGATCATGGAACTTGGCCTCTACACATTTGCCGATGTCGACCCGAATGCGCAGAACAAGGGGGAGGCCGCGGCAAGGCGGGCCGAAGAGCTGATCGCCGAAATCGAACTTGCCGACAAGGTGGGGCTCGACGTCTTCGGTCTCGGTGAGCATCACCGCCCGGACTACATGGCCTCCAGCCCGGCGACGTTGCTCGCGGCAGCGGCGGTGAAGACCAAGAACATTCGCCTGACCAGCGCGGTCTCGGTCTTGAGTTCCGACGATCCGGTGCGCGTGTTCCAGCAGTTTGCGACCGTCGATCTCCTGTCGAAGGGTAGGGCGGAAATGATGGCCGGGCGTGGTTCCTTCATCGAATCCTTCCCGCTGTTCGGCTACGATCTCGACGATTACGACAAGCTGTTCGACGAGAAGCTCGGCCTGCTCTTGAAGCTGCGCGAAGGCGAGCGGGTGACGTGGTCAGGCGAGACGCGGGCGCCGATCAACGACCTGCCGGTCTATCCGCGGCCGCTGCAGGATCCGTTGCCGCTGTGGGTCGCCGTCGGCGGCACGCCGAATTCGGTGGCGCGCGCTGCCTATTTCGGCCTGCCGCTGGCGCTCGCCATCATCGGTGGCGAGCCGCGCCGCTTTGCGCCCCTGTTCCAGCTCTACCGCGAGACGGCGCGCAAGGTCGGACACGATCCGGACAAGCTGGCGACGTCCATCAACGTCCATGGCTTCGTCTGGGATACGACCGAGGAAGCGGCCGACATCTTCTACGAGCCGCAGGCCGAGGTGATGAACCGGATCGGCCGCGAACGCGGGTTCTCGGCCATGACGCGCAGCCATTTCGACATGCAGCGCGGACCACACGGCGCGATCTTCGTCGGCAGCCCGGAAGAGATGGCGGAGAAGATCGTCGCGCATCACCGCATCTTCCGCAATGACCGCTTCCTGTTGCAGATGGCGATCGGCCTGATGCCGCATGAAAAGCTCATGCACGCCATCGAACTCTTCGGCACAAAGGTCGCGCCTCTGGTCAGAAAAGCATTGACGGATGAGAAAAAGATGGAGAAAGCGGCAGAATAACACCGCCACCTGAACCAGCATTGCAAGCAACCGGACGGAGCCCATGGTCATTTCCTCAGACGACGAACTTCAAAAGCTGAAGGATATCGGCCGGATTTGCGGTATTGCCCTGAAGGACATGGGCGAGGCTCTCGAACCGGGCATCACGACGGCAGAGCTCGACGCGATCGGCCGCAAGATCCTGGAGGACAACGGTGCGCAATCGGCCCCGGAGTTCTGCTACAAGTTCCCCGGCGCCACCTGCATTTCCGTCAATGAAGAAGTGGCGCACGGCATTCCGGGCGCGCGCGTCATCCAGGCCGGCGATCTCGTCAACATCGACGTGTCGGCCGTCAAGGATGGCTTCTTCGGCGATACGGGCGCGTCCTATGCGGTGCCGCCGGTCGCCAAGCGGACCGAAAGGCTCTGCCGCGACGGCAAGCGCGCGCTGTTCATCGGCCTGCAGCAGGTGAAAGCCGGTGCGCCGCTCGCCAACATCGGCAATGCTATCGGGCGTTTCGCCAGCAGAAACCGCTATACGCTCATCCGCAATCTCGCCAGCCACGGCGTCGGGCGCTCTCTGCATGAGGAGCCGGCCGAGCTTTCCACTTGGCCGGATGCATCCGAGCGACGGGTTGCAGAAGATGGTCTGGTCTTCACCGTCGAGCCGTTTCTTTCGCTCGGCGCGCAGTGGGCTGATGACGGTGAGGCGGACGAGTGGACGCTCTATTCCGATCCGCGGGCGCTGACTGTCCAATATGAGCACACCGTCGTCGCCACCAAGAACGGCCCCTTGATCCTGACGCTGCCGGACTGAGCAGCGGGTCACCGATCAAATTTTTTGTCCGATCGTGCAGCATTCTGCGTTTGTGCAGCGCGGGAGGCGATGCCATAACGCTCGCATGCTAATGAAGCCCGCTTCCGAATCCGCCATTTTTTCCGGCTTGTCCGGAGCGATCGTCATGGCCGCGGCGATGGGATTCGGTCGCTTCGTCTACACCCCCATCCTGCCGGGCATGATGGCCGGCGCGGGGCTTTCCGCGGGTGATGCGGGCATCATCGCTTCCGCCAATTTCGTAGGATATCTCGCAGGCGCCATCCTCGCCTCGCTTGGCTGGGCCTCCGGGCGCGAGCGGCAGGTGGCGCTCTGGTCGCTGGCCGCCAATGCCGTCCTGCTCGTTTTGATGGCCTGCATTTCCAACCTCTTCCTTTTCTCCATCGTCCGCTTCGGTGCCGGCGTCGCCAGCGCCTTCATCATGATCTTCGCGACATCGCTGATCCTTGCCCGCTTTCCCGGCGACGTGCGCGTGCAGGCGCTGCATTTCGGCGGCGTGGGCTTCGGCATCGCGCTGTCCTCGCTCATGGTTTTCGCCATGAAGCCGATCGATTTCGGCATTGCGCAGTGGCGGGCGGAGTGGGTTGTGGCCGGCGCGCTGTGTGTCGTGGCCTTCGTGGTCGGCCTGATTTTCATCCCGAGGCCGGACCGGCATCGCGGCAAGACGCCAGCCGAGCCGCATCTGACGTGGAACGGCGAGGGGATCCGGATGATAGTCTCCTACGGCCTCTTCGGCTTTGGGTACATCATCACCGCCACCTTCCTCGTGACCATCGCGCGCATGGGCGGCGGCGGGGCGGCGGCCGAATTTCTCTGCTGGTTCGCCACCGGCCTGGCCGTCATGGCGTCGATGTTTCTCTGGCCGTTCTATGCGAAAAGAAACGGTCTTCGGCGGACCTACATCACCGGGATCGCGCTGGAAGCGGTGGGCGTCGTCGCGTCCGTGCTGGTGCCGGGACTTGCCGGTCTCATGATCGGCGGCATCTTTCTCGGCGCGACCTTCATCATGATCACCGCCTACGGCCTGCAGCTCAGCCGGACGCTCTGGCATGAAAGTCCGCGCCGGGCGATCGGCCTCATGACGGCGGCCTTCGGACTGGGCCAGATCGTCGGTCCTGTCGTCGCCGGCTATGCGGCGTCGCTGACGGGAAGCTTTACCATGGCGAGCCTCATGGCGGCGGCTATGCTTGTGGTTGCGTTCCTTGTCATGACGCTTGGTGCCAAGCCCCGGTAACGGCGCATTTTCCCTGATTACAATTGTGTCATCTTGGCCGCCCGCCATTGCCGCGTTTTGCGTTCTGGCCTAGGTTCCCCGCAAATCAATCCTGCTCGCATGCGAGACATACGACAAGGGAGCCGCATAGCTTGTTCCTCTCATTCTTCCCCAAGCCGAAGCCATTCTTCATTTCCGCCGTCGTCTGGTCGCTGCTCTGCATCGGCTTATGGTATGCCGGCGCCGACAGATGGGGGGAATACATTGGACTGGCAAGCACAATGCCCGACAGCGAACTGCCGATCGGGATCTCGCGCTTCTGGGCGCCGTCGTTTCTCTGGTTCTACATCTACTACTTCTTCGTGGTCCTGCTGTTCGGCGCCGCATGGCGGATGATCAGCCCGCATCCGTGGCAGGGCTGGTCGCTCTGGGGCAGCGCGCTGATCATCTTCAACACCTATTTCAGCGTCCAGGTCAGCGTCGCCTTCAACGCCTGGTACGGCCCCTACTACGACCTTATCCAGAAGGCGCTTTCGACGCCGGGCGCCGTCACCGCAAGCGAGCTTTATCTCGGCATGCTCGGTGTCGCCGGCATTGCCTTCGTGGCAATCACCATCGGCGTTCTCAACCGCTTCTTCGTCAGCCACTGGATCTTCCGCTGGCGGACCGCGATGAACGGATACTACATGGCCAACTGGGGACGGCTGCGCCACATCGAAGGCGCCTCCCAGCGTGTGCAGGAAGATACCATGCGGTTCTCCTCGACCGTCGAGGGGCTGGGCGTGAGCCTGATCGGCTCGGTCATGACGCTGATCGCCTTCCTTCCCGTTCTCTTCACGCTCAGCAAGGACATCACCGAACTGCCGATCGTCGGGCACATTCCATATGCGCTGGTCTGGGCGGCGATCTTCTGGTCGGTCTTCGGCACGTTCTTCCTGGCCATCGTCGGCATCAAGCTGCCGGGGCTCGAATTCAAGAACCAGCGCGTGGAAGCGGCCTACCGCAAGGAACTGGTCTATGGCGAGGACGACGGTGCCCGCGCCGAGCCGCTGACGGTCCGCGAACTCTACGACAACGTCCGGAAGAACTATTTCCGGCTTTATTTCCACTACCTGTATTTCAACGTCGCCCGCATCTTCTACCTGCAGGCCGACAACATCTTCTCCCTGCTGGTTCTGGTGCCGTCGATCGTCGCGGGCAAGCTGACGCTGGGCCTGATGACGCAGATCAACAACGTCTTCGACCAGGTGCGCGGATCATTCCAGTATCTCGTCAATTCCTGGACGACGATCGTCGACCTGCTCTCGATCTACAAGCGCCTGCGCTCCTTCGAGGCGGCGATCTATGACGAGCCTCTGCCGGCGATCGATCAGAACTACATGGCCAACCCGGTCGAAGATTGACGTCGAGGAACGGCGGCCGCGGCCATCGCCGCGGATCGTTCGTCAGTCCTGTGTCTGCGTCCACTTCTTGTGCGCGCGCCAGAAGACGGTCGAATCCGCATAGCCGAGCGTTTCGGCTATGCGGGATTTCTTCACGGAGGCGTCGAGCTGCTTGGCAGTCAAGATGCGCCGGTGCCCTTCGATCATTGCGCGAAGCGATGTCCCTTCCTCCGACAGACGGCGCTGCAAGGTCCGCTGCGAGATGCCAAGCTCGTCGGCGATCGTCCCCAGCGTTATGCGCTTGTGACCGAGGTAGATCTCTATGAGCGACTGCACCTTGTCGTGGACCGATGCCGGTTCCTGATCCCGGTCGAGCAAATCCACGATATGGCGTTCAAGGACGCTGGTGAGTGCCACGTCTTCTGCCCGATACAGCCTCTCTCCGTCGCCTCTTTCGAATATGATGCGATTGCTCGACTGGCCGAATTTCAGGGGCGCCCGAAAAATGCGCTCGAGCACGGCGACGCTCCGTGGCGGTCCGTGCTCGAAATGGACTTCGAGCGGCCGCCAGCTGCGGCTGAAGCAGGTGCGGACCATCTGGCACGAGGCGGAGAGCGAGAACTCGCTGTCCTGGCGACGGGGCCAGAGCGTTTCATCGGCGAGCCTGTAACTCCACACGAGATTGTTGTCATACTCGTAAAGTCCGCTTGTCGTGGCTCCCTGGAGTGAGTGGACGAACCGGGAGATGCGTTGAAATGCGGCCTTGATGGTCGGCGATATCGAGAAGAGCACACCGGTCGGGCCGATATCGCCGGCCTTGAACAGAAGACCCATCCGGGCGCCGAGGCACTCGTCGCCGGTGATCCTCGCGCTATCCTCGAACAGGGCGACATAGCGGGACATGGGAACCACGGCGTAGGGATCGTTCAACTGCGACCGCAAAATGCCGTGAGTGGCCAGCAGAATGTCACCTTTTCCCGTCGACCTGTCGATTTGTTGAACCAGGGGGATGAGAACGGAGGCGCGGATTGATGCAATTCCAGACACTGGCCTGCCTCCTTTCTGTGCAATTGATGCAAACGCTGACCTGGTAGGCTGTTATGGCACAATATATCGAATAATTGGCATGCCTTGCACTATTTGGGCCAGTTGAGCAGCAATAGGCTTCCCCCCATCGCCACAAGAGGGGATCTTCCAATGACTATTGAGACAAGCATGCAGGCGACGCCCCAGGTGCGCCTTGCTCGTAATTCCGTCGGAATCGCCCATATCGTTTTCTTCGTCGTCGCTGCCGCTGCGCCGCTTACCGCAGTGGTCGGCGCCACACCGCCCGCATTTGCCTTCGGCAATGGCGCCGGTGTCCCGGGGGCATTCGTGCTTGCCGGGCTGCTCTATCTGGTGTTCTCGGTCGGGTTTACGGCGATGAGCCGTCACGTCGGCGGCGCTGGGGCCTTCTATACCTATATCACGCATGGCATCGGCAAGCCGGCCGGCGTTGCCGGGGCCTTCATGGCGCTGCTGACCTACAGTGCCGTGCAGATCGCCGTCTACGGACTTCTGGGGTTGTTCACGGAGGGAGCCCTCGCCGGTGTTGGCCTTGATCTGCCCTGGTGGGTCTGGTCGTTCGCGTTCCTGATCGTCGTGCACTTTTCGGGGCAGCGCAACATTGCGTTTTCTGGAACCATCCTCGGGGTGTGCATGCTCGCCGAGATTGCCATCCTGCTGTTGCTCGACATCGGAATCGTTGCCGGTGGCGGAGGCCCCGAGGGGATCGGGTTTTCCTCCTTCGCGCCATCTTCGGTCTTCGCGCCGGGCCTCGGCGTCTCCCTGGTCTTCGTCATCGGCTCCTTCATCGGCTTCGAAGCGACCGCGATCTTCGGAGAAGAGGCGGAGAAGCCGGAGAAGACCATTCCGCTCGCCACCTATATTTCCGTCTTGCTGATCGCTGTCTTCTACGCGTTCTCGACCTGGGCGATCACCCAGTATTACGGGCCGTCGAAGGTTCAGGAAGTCGCCGGCAACGCGCTTGAGACCTTCTATTTCGATGCCGCCGGCACGGTACTTGGTGCATGGGCCGCCCAGACCATGAACATTCTGCTGATCACCAGCCTGTTCGCCTGCGTCCTGTCCTTCCACAATACGCTGAACCGCTACTTCTTCGCTCTCGGACGCGAAGGCATCGCGTTCAGCGCGCTCGGCAAGGTCCACGTCGTCCATGGTTCTCCCTATGTCGCCGGCATGCTTCAGTCCTCCATCGCTGCCATCATCCTCGCGGCGTTCGCGATCGCCGGCCAGGATCCATTCACGGTGGTGTTCTCCTACATGTCGGCGCTTGCGGTCATCGGCATTCTGGCAGTCCAGGCCCTCGTCTGCGTCGCAATCCTGCTGTTCTTCAAGAGGGACAATAAGGGATATGGACGCTGGAAAACGGTGATTGCTCCAGCAGTGGCACTGATTGGCCTGGCCGGAGCCCTCGTCCTTGTGATCTCCAATCTGGAATTGCTGGCCGGCACGTCCAATTTGATCGTCAACTCCTTCCCGGTCCTGGTGGTGCTTTGCGGCCTGGCCGGCATCGCCTTCGCGCTCACCATCAAGAAGTCGAGCCCGGAGCGCTACGCCGCGCTCGGAAAGGTGTTCGAAGCATGAGCACGCTTCTCGCCTGGGAACCATCCGACCGGCTGATCAGGATGATGTATGCCGGTCTGTTCATCGCAACGCTTGCTGTGGCTGCCGAGGCGCATGCCTTTTGCCGGATCTACTGCATCCACGGAGACGAGATGACGTTCGTCGATGACGTCTGCTCCAGCCGCTCGGCACCCTGACGCAACCAGCACGAGGCGGCGCGTGAGGAGCGCGCCGCCACCCCGTTCTATCAAGAGGAAATACACATGGACGCGACCGTCAAGTCCCAGCATCCGCTCGACCTCCTGACCGCCGAAGAGATCATTCAGGCCGTCTCAATCCTGAAATCGGAAAAGGCGCTGGCCGCTTCGGTGCGCTTTCCGATCATCCGGCTCGAGGAGCCGGACAAGGCCGACCTTGCCGCCTACCGATCCGGCGGGCGACCGGCGCGCCTGGCCTTCATTCTGAGCCTCGATGTTGCCACCGGTGAGACGAGCGAGACGATCGTCGACCTCACCGCCGGTCAGATAAAGTCGCACGAACGGCTGCCGCTTGACGAAGCGCCGTATGGCCAGCCGCCAGTCATGCTGTGCGAGTTCGAAACGGTCGAAGGGATCGTCAAGAGCGATCCCCGCTGGATTGCTGCGGTCAAGAGGCGGGGCATCACCGATGAAGACATCCCGCTCGTCCAGATCGATCCCTTCTCGTCCGGTTACTTCGGGCGTGAATTCGAGAAGGGGGCACGAATTGTCCGCGCCGTTTCCTACTGGCGCGGCGATATCCGCGACAACGGCTACGCGCATCCGATCGAAGGGGTGGTCGCGGTTGTGGATCTGGTAAAGCAGGAGGTCGTCGACCTCGTGGATGACGACAAGATCGTCCCGGTGCCGAAGAAGAAGCGCAACTACGGTCGCGAAAACTTTCCGACGACCCGGCAGGATCTGAAGCCGCTCGACATCGTGCAGCCGCAAGGCGCGAGCTTCTCCGTGGACGGCTGGAAGGTCACCTGGCAGAACTGGTCATTCCGCGTCGGTTTCACGCCCCGTGAGGGCCTTGTCCTTCATGAGCTGTCGATCAAGGACGGAGACCGCGTGCGTCCGATCATATTCCGTGCGTCGGTGACGGAAATGGTCGTTCCCTATGCGGACCCCACCGCCAATCACTACTGGAAGAGCGCCTTCGACGCCGGCGAGTATGGTCTCGGGCGGCTTGCCAACTGCCTGGAGCTCGGCTGCGACTGCCTCGGCCATATCCATTATTTCGATGTGCCCGCCGCAGACGATTTCGGCCAGCCGTTTGTCATGAAGAATGCCATCTGCATGCATGAGGAGGACTACGGCATCCTCTGGAAGCACTACGAATTCCGCAACGACATCTATGAGGTCCGGCGCTCGCGGCGGCTGGTGATCTCGTTCTTCGCGACAGTCGGCAATTATGACTACGGATTTTACTGGTATCTCTACCAGGACGGGACGATCCAGCTCGAGGCCAAGCTGACCGGCATCATCCAGACGGCGGCCATCGCATCCGGCGAGACCTATCCCTGGGGCGGGATGGTGGATGACAATCTTGGCGGTCCGACGCACCAGCACTTCTTCAATGCGCGCCTGCATATGGACGTCGACGGTGGTGGCAATACGGTCACCGAACACGAGTTTGCTCCGCGTCCGTGGGGTGACGACAATCCCTACGGAAATGTCTTCGATACGAAAACGCGGGTCCTGAAGCGCGAGCTGGACAGTCCTTCAAACGCCAATGGCGAGACCGGCCGCTACTGGAAAGTGCAGAATCCCAACGTCTCCAACAGCGTCGGCAAGGCGCCGGGCTACAAGATGATTGTGATGCCTTCTCCGACGATGCTCGCACAGCCGGAATCCACCGTCTCCCAGCGCGGCGGCTTTGCGCGCAAGCACATTTGGGTCACGGCCTATGATCCGAAGGAAAAATATGCCAGCGGCGATTATCCCAACGTCCATGCCGGCGGCGATGGATTGCCGAAATATGTGCAGCGTAACCGTCCGATCGAGAACGAGGACATTGTGCTCTGGCACTCGTTCGGTCACACGCATGTCTGCAAGCCGGAGGATTTTCCGATCATGCCGGTGGAATATGCAGCCTTCACCCTGAAGCCGAACGGCTTCTTTGCGTCCAACATAGGCATGGACCTGCCGCCGGAAAAGAACGCGCACAGCAAGGATAACCGCAGCGCTGATTGCTGCTCTGCGCCGGCGGAGCCGTCGGGATGCTGCAAATCTTCCTGAGCGAAGACCGGGCACGCCTGCCGGCTCTGCGGCAGGCGTGTTCACCGATGGTTGCTGCGTCCGGCAACCGTTCCCTGGTTGGCATCAGCCGGCGGCGTGGCCGTCCTTTTCCCTCTTCAGGATATCCATAGCTTCCGGATAGGTGACGCAGGCTACGTCGTCCTTGTGGCAGACGTCCTTGAGGAGCCGGTCCAGCGCGCGCCAGTAGGCGCCGTCGTTCATTTCGACGAAGTGGAAGCCGAGCTGCAGCGGAACACGGTCGCCGTCGTACTGCCGGTCGAACGCGGACTTGAAGGCTTCATAGGCGCGCTCCTCGAACTCAGGGGCGTCGCGCTTGTCTTCCTTGGCGTCGGAATGGCGGACATAGAGATTGTAGTCCATGCCGATGATGCGCCGGTCCCTTGGGCCTTCCGGAATGGTCGGTAGGCCGAAACGGGTGAGCTTTCCGTCAACAACAGGCATTGCAGGGCCGCGGGTCACCAGGCTCGCGTCGAACAGGTAGCCCGCTTCTTTCTCGGCCTTCGGGAGCGCGTCGTTCACCGCGAGATAGGGCGCGCGAAAGCCGCGAATGTCCTTGGTCACGAAGTCGTCCCAGCCCTCCGGCGCGGTCTTGCCGATGCCGTCCCAGGCGGACAGCAGCGTCTGGCGGAACGTGCCGAATTCCTGAAGCCAGTCGGCCTTGCTCCATTTCGAACCGTCGAAATGGCCGCAGCCGTGGCTGGCGATCTCGTGGCCTTCCAGGTGGGCGTTCCAGACATTGTCCAGCCGTGCGGCTATGTCGGCATTGTCGGGTGCGAAACCGACATTCGACCGGCCGCGCCTTTCGCCCGGCGCCTGGTAGGCGTGCGCCATCTCCTTCGTCATGTAAAAGGTGCAGGACAGGAAGTAGGTGAAATGCGCGCCGCTGTCCTTCGCCATCTGCCGGCTCTTCTGCCACAGCGCGTTGTCATGCGCACCGTCGAAGGAGATGATGACCAGCTGCTTCTGCGGTTCCTTCGCGATCGCCGTAGAGGCAAGAAGGCAGGTAAACAGCAATGAAAGGCGAACAGAATGACGCATGCATGTCCTTCAATGTTGATTTCGCGGGCCAATCCTGAATAAACCTGTGGCGCGCGGGTTGCCGCTGCTTCATGCAGGCGTTTCGTGGCGAAAAAACGATTGAACACAGGTTTTGGGGATCGGACATATGGCGCTTCTGGCGGTCAGCATCTTGCTTTTTCTCGCGGTTCACCTGGTCCGCGTCGTCGCGCCCGGCCTGCGCCGGTCGGCCATTTCCGCGCTGGGAAGGCCGGTCTGGATCACGTTCCATTCCGTGCTGAGCATTGCGACGCTGGCGCTGCTCATCTGGGCCTTCGCAGAGGCGCGGGCGGTGACAGGCATGCTCTACAATCCGCCGGCCTGGATGTCGCATATCACGCTGACCCTGATGCTGATTGCCTGCGTCTGTCTGGCAGCCTCCGCGCTGCCGGCAGGCTACATCCGGACCAAGACGAAGTTTCCGCTGCTTGTGGCGATCAAGATCTGGGCGTTCTCGCACCTCCTCGCCAATGGCGAGACTTCGTCGGTGATGCTGTTCGGCGCCTTCCTGATCTGGGCCGTGGTGCTGCGCATTTCGCTGAAGAAGCGGGTGGCGTCCGGCGAGGTCGTGGCGCGGCCTTTCGTGTCCAGCCGCTACGACATTTTCGCCGTTGCGCTCGGCATTCTGATCTGGGCGGCGATCGTCTTCGATCTGCATGAGACCCTGATCGGCGTCAGCCCTCTGGTCGCCATGTAAACCTTGGCTGTCAAGAAAACACGGACTGCCCCCTTACAATACCGGCAAAATCGGGTAGAAGGCCCGGATAACAAAGGCTGGCGGAGAACGCGGCCGCGGAGACACGCATGGTACACAACGACGACAGTTTTATCCGTGAGGTAAACGAAGAGCTGCGCTCGGATCAGATGAGAGCCGTCTGGAGACGCTTCGGTCGGATCATCGTTGCGCTCGCCGTTCTGGTCGTCGTGGGAACTGCTGCGTACCGCGGTTACGAATATTGGGCCGACTCCCGGGCTTCGCGGTCGGGCGACCAGTTCCTTGCGGCGCTGCAGTTGGCCGACCAGGACAAGCTGGACGAAGCCAAGAAGGCACTGGCCGATCTCGAAGCCAATGGCTCCGGCTCCTATCCGATCCTGTCGAAGATGCGTGCCGCCTCGTTGATGGCGCAGCAGGGCGACAAGAAGGGTGCGATCGACGCATTTACGGCGATCGGCAAGGATGACGCCGTTCCGGAAGCCATCCGCAGCGCGGCAAAGCTGCGCGCCGGCTGGCTGCTCGTCGAAACCGGCACCTATGACCAGGTGTCTGGCGAAGTCGAGGTTCTGGCGGTTGCCGGAAACGCCTTCCGTCATTCCGCTCGCGAACTTCTCGGCCTCGCCGCGTTCAAGGCCGGCGATTACGGCAAGGCCAAGGAATGGTTCGACGCGATCGAAAACGACAACGAAACTCCGGCAAACGTCGCCAACCGGGCCAAGATGCTGCTCGGCGTGATCGCTGCCTCCGGCAAGGTGGCGCAAGGCTGATATGAGCTTCACCGTCGCCATCGTCGGCCGTCCGAACGTCGGCAAGTCCACCCTTTTCAACCGGCTTGTCGGCAAGAAGCTGGCGCTGGTGGACGACACGCCAGGGGTTACCCGCGACCGTCGACCGGGCGAGGCGAAGCTCATCGACCTGCGTTTCCGCATCATCGATACGGCCGGTCTCGAAGAGGCCGGCGCCGACACGCTGCAGGGCCGCATGCGCGCCCAGACCGAGATCGCCATCGACGAGGCCGACCTGACGCTGTTTCTGGTTGACGCCAAGATGGGCCTGACGCCGGTCGACCAGGAGCTCGCCGGCATGCTGAGAAAGCGCGGCTGGCCCGTGGTGCTGGTCGCCAACAAGGCCGAGGCGCGGGGTTCCGACGGCGGTTTCTACGACGCCTTCACGCTCGGCCTTGGCGAGCCGTGCCCGATCTCCGCCGAACATGGCGAGGGCATGTGGGACCTGCGCGATGCGATCATCGCCGCGATCGGCGAAGAGAAGGCCTTCCCGAAGGAAGAGGAAGAGGCGGTCACCGATATCGACCTGCCGATCAGCGACGACGTCGATGATGACGACGAAGAGCCGCTCTATGACGACAGCAAGCCGCTTCGCGTGGCAATCGTCGGTCGTCCGAATGCCGGCAAGTCGACGCTCATCAATCGCTTCCTCGGCGAGGACCGTCTTTTGACCGGACCCGAGGCCGGCATTACCCGCGACAGCATTTCCGTCGAGTGGGACTGGCGCGGCCGGATGATCAAGATGTTCGACACCGCCGGCATGCGCCGCAAGGCGAGGGTCACGGAGAAGCTGGAAAAGCTCTCTGTCGCCGACACGCTGCGCGCCATCCGCTTTGCCGAGCTGGTCGTGATCCTGTTCGATGCGACGATCCCGTTCGAGAAGCAGGACCTGCACATCGTCGATCTCGTGCTGCGCGAAGGACGTGCGGCCGTGCTCGCCTTCAACAAGTGGGACCTGATCGAGGACCGGCAGGCCGTGCTCGCCGAGCTGCGCGAAAAGACCGACCGGCTTCTGCCGCAGGCGCGCGGCATCCGCGCCGTGCCGATCTCCGGCGAAACGGGGCAGGGCCTCGACAAGCTGATGCAGGCGGTCACCGATACCGACCGGGTGTGGAACAAGCGCGTGTCGACGGCCAAGCTCAACCGCTGGCTCGACACCCAGCAGGTCCAGCATCCGCCACCGGCCGTTTCCGGCCGCCGGATCAAGCTGAAATACATGACGCAGGTGAAGACCCGTCCGCCGGCCTTCATGATCTCGTCGACTCGGGCCGACGCGCTGCCGGAATCCTATGTGCGCTACCTGACCAACGGTCTGCGCAAGGATTTCGACATGCCGGGCGTGCCGATCCGCATCCACTTCCGCACTTCCGACAACCCGTTCGAAAAGAAGAAGCGCAAGAACCGCTGATCGATCGGATTTGGCTGGCGCATCAATGGGATGCCGGTATTTCCTGCGTGATTGATTCCGCGCTCTGGCGCCGGCGGAACAGGCCGAAACGCCGCGACGGCGGGATGCCGTTCGCCTTGAAGACATTGTCGAGGAATTGCCGTGTCGCTGCCTCCCAGGTGAAGGCTTCGGAGTGGGCGTGGGCGTCTTCGCCCTTCAACGGCAGGGCTTCGAGGCAGGCCTGACGCAGGTCGTCGTTGAGTGCCCCGGCCTTAGGGTCCCCGCCGATGATATCGATCGGCCCCATGACCGGATAGGCTGCCACGGGCACCCCGCTTGCCAGCGCTTCGAGGATGGTGTTGCCGAACGTATCGGTCTTCGACGGGAAGACGAAGACGTCGGCCTCGGCATAGGCCGCCGCAAGTTCCTCGCCAAACTTCACGCCGGTGAAATGGACGTCCGGATAGTGCGCTTTCAGCTTTTCGAGATCCGGGCCGTCGCCGACGACGACCTTGGAGCCCGGAAGATCGAGATCCAGGAAGGCCGGCAGATTCTTTTCGATCGCCACGCGGCCGACGGTCATGAAGATCGGGCGCGGCAGGCCGAAAGGCCGCTCCTGCTTTTCGCGAGGATGGAAGAGGACACCGTCAATACCGCGGCTCCAGCGCATCAGGTTCTTGAAACCATGCGCGGCCAGGTCGTTCTCGAGGCTCTGTGTCGCCACCATGCAGCCCGAGCCGGCATTGTGGAAGCGGCGCATGATGCCGTAGAGCAGCGTCAGGGGGACGGGAAAGCGGGCGGCGACATATTCGGGAAAGCGGGTGTGGTAGCTCGTCGAGAAGGGCATGCCCTTGCGCCGGCACCAGGCGCGGGCGGCATAGCCAAGCGGGCCTTCGGTGGCGATGTGGACGAAGGCGGGCTGGGCTGCCTCGATCTTCTTGCCGACGGAGCCCGCGGTGCAGAGTGACAGGCGGATTTCCGGATAGGACGGGCAGGGGAAGGAGCGGAAGAGCTGCGGCGTGATCATCACCGTCTCGAAGCCCATCTTGTCGAGTTCCTGCGAGGTCATCTCGATCGAGCGGACGACGCCGTTGACCTGAGGATGCCAGGCATCGGAGACAATGATGATTCGTGTCATTCCACAGTCACACCCGTGCTTGCCGAGGCCGGGCTGGCTCCAGCACGCCCGGACCATGCCTGCGTCGTGTGACGTGATTATTACAGTGCGGCCGACCGGCTCAGACGCCGAGCTTTTCCGCCGGTATCAGGGCGCCGTGATGGCTGATGACGCGGGATGCGACCTTTCCCGCGAAGGCGGCGGCGTCTTCCGGCGACGCGCCATCGAGATAGCGGGCAAGGAAGGCGCCGTTGTAGCTGTCGCCGGCGCTGGTGGTGTCGACGACCTTGTCGACCGCCGTTGCCGGAACATGGATGCTGCCATCGCCGAAATCGAGGGTCGCGCCCTTGCCGCCGTCCTTGACGACGATACCGGTGGAGCCGAGCCCCTTGTAGCGGTCGAGGGTCGCGTCGATCGATGCGTCGCCAAAATGGGCGGCCTCGTCATCGAAGCCGGGGAGGACGATCGAGGCGGCGCGCGCGCCAAGGCTGATCGTGTCGAGCATGGTCTGCCGGTCCGGCCAGAGGCGTGGACGCAGGTTCGGATCGAAGGCGACCGGCTTGCCGGCGACCTTGGCGCGGCGCAGTTCGGAAAGCAGCGTGTCGAGGCCGTCGGGCTTCAGGATGGCGAGCGTGACGCCGGAGACATAGACGATGTCGGCCGCGTCGATGGCGCGGCGGAGGTGGTCGGGGTCGGCGGCCAGATTCTTGGCGGCGGAGGTGTCGCGCCAGTAGCTGAAGGAGCGTTCCCCGTCCTTCAGGTGGATCATGTAGAGGCCGGGCGTGCGGCCCTTGATGCGGCGGATGTCGCCGGTTTCGACATCGGCCTTTGCCATGAAAGCGAGCATCTCGTCGGAGACCGGGTCGTCGCCAAGCGCGGTATAATAGGAGACCGTCCAGTCGGTCGGCAGGCAGATGCGGGCGTACCAGGCGGTGTTGAAGGTGTCGCCGGCATAGCCCTTGCGCAGAAGGCCGCCTTCGGCCTGCGACAGTTCGACCATGCACTCGCCGATGGAAAGAAAACGCTTCGCCAAGTCCGCCTCCAGGATTGCTGCCCGAGCGGTCCTAGCCTTTTGACGCGGTGCAGACAAGACGCCCATGCTGCATTGCGGTTCGGGGTATTGTGCTTTACCCCTTGTGTCTGGAGACCGCCCGCGGGCATCGGTCTATCCGAATTCAAACCGACAGGATGAGAGGTTCAGATGGCGGCTGGCAGGACGAATACGGGTGCGGACTGGTGGCGCGGCGGCGTCATCTATCAGGTCTATCCGCGATCGTACCAGGACACCAGCGGCGACGGGATCGGCGATCTCAAGGGCATCACCCAGCGTCTGGACCACATCGCCTCGCTCGGCGTCGACGCCATCTGGCTGTCGCCCTTCTTCGCCTCGCCGATGGCCGACATGGGTTACGACGTCTCGGATTATTGCGATGTCGATCCGATGTTCGGCACGCTCGCCGATTTCGACGCGCTGGTCGCCAAGGCCCATGATCTTGGGCTGAAGATCATCATCGACCAGGTGCTCTCGCACAGCTCAGACCAGCATCCTTGGTTCAAGGAAAGCCGTTCCAGCCGCGACAATCCCAAGGCCGATTGGTATGTCTGGGCCGATCCCAAGCGCGACGGCACGGCCCCGAACAACTGGCTGTCGATCTTCGGCGGACCGGCCTGGGAATGGGACGGCGTGCGCAAGCAGTATTACATGCACAACTTCCTCGCCTCGCAACCCGATCTCAACTTCCACAATCCGGAGGTGCAGGAGGCTCTGCTGAAAGCGGTGAAGTTCTGGCTCGACCGGGACGTAGACGGCTTCCGGCTCGATACCGTGAATTTCTTCGTGCACGACAAGCACCTGCGCGACAACCCGCCGCTGGAGCCGGATCCGGATGCCGTCGGTCTCGACGCGCCCGACGTCAATCCCTACGGCATGCAGAACCATCTCTACGACAAGACGCAGCCGGAGAATATCGACTTCCTGAAGCGCTTCCGCGCATTGCTCGACACCTATGAGGGCCGGACATCGGTCGGCGAGGTGGGCGACGGGGCGCGATCGCTGAAGACGGTCGCCAATTACACGAGCGGCGGCGACAAGCTGCACATGTGCTACACGTTCGACCTGCTGAGCCCGGACTTTACCGCCGATCACATTCGCCGCTGCGTCATCGAGTTCCAGAAGCAGGTGTCGGATGGATGGGTCTGCTGGGCGTTTTCCAATCACGACGTACACCGCCATGTGAGCCGCTTTGCCCACAGTCCCGCCGAATACGAGACCGTGGCAAAGCTGGCGATCAGCATTCTGGCCTGCCTGCGCGGCTCGATCTGCCTCTATCAGGGCGAGGAGTTGGGATTGCCTGAGGCGGAACTCGCTTTCGAGGAACTGACCGATCCCTACGGCATCCGCTTCTGGCCGGCCTTCAAGGGCCGCGACGGATGCCGCACGCCGATGGTCTGGGAGCGGCAGCAACCGAATGGCGGTTTCAGCACGGCCAAGCCCTGGCTGCCGGTGAAGCCGGAGCATCTCGCACTGGCCGTGGATGGACAGGATGGCGTCGAGGGTTCGGTGATGGAGCACTACCGTGCCGTTCTCGCCTTCCGCCGGTCGCATCCTGCCCTGTTCGACGGCGACATGATGTTCCTCGGCGGCAATGCCGATCTTCTGGCCTTCACGCGGGAGAAGGACGGGGCGCATCTGCTCTTCGTCTTCAACCTGACGCGGCAGCCACAGGACTATGCGTTGCCGGAGCATTTTGTCGGCTGCCAGCCGCTCACTGCGCCGGCGATGGAGGCGACATTGAAGAACGGCGTCGTCACGCTGCCGCCGATGAGCGGGTTTGCAGGCACTATGGGAGGGGAATGATGTCGGTCGGGATCGTTCGATGTACGACGGATCAGGCAGCGGACTGGGTCCGCTTCCGCCATGTCCTGTGGCATGAGCACACCGAGGAGCACCTGTTCGCCGAGGTGGAGGCGATGCTCACCCGCCCGGACCGGTTTGCCGGCTTCCTGGCGGTCGATGATGTGTCCGGTCCTGTCGGCTTTGCCGAAGTCAGCATCCGTCATGACTCCGTCAGCGGCTGCAAGACGTCCCCGGTCGCCTTCCTCGAGGGCATTTACGTCGCTCCGGAAGCGCGCCGCAAAGGTGTCGCCGGGTTGCTTGTGCAGGCTGTGGAAGGATGGGCCAGGCAAAAAGGCATGACCGAACTCGGCTCGGACGCCTATGCCGACAACACCGTGTCGCACGAGATGCACTGGTCGCTCGGCTTCGAAGACACCGAACGCGTGGTCTTCTTCCGCAAGGCGCTTGAGTGATCAGGCCGCAGGCTTCTTGACAGTCTGGTCGCCACGACCCGCCAGCAGCCCAGCGATCGAGATGTCCTCATCCAGATGATCCCAATGAATTCCCGCTGGACTGAGCTCGAAATTCTGGCGCTGCGGCTGCGTCGCCGTCAGCAGGCGCGGGAACCAGGCCAGCGGTACGCCGATCGTACGGCCGTCATCAAGCGATACCCACATGGTCTCGTCATCGAAGCGGACATCAGTCGGAGAAATGTTCATGCCAAGCCTGCGTTATGAGGTGACGGTTATCGATCACCTTGCGGACGATAACAGATAGCTCTTTTCTGTTGAAGCCTCGGCTTTCAGCTACGCCGATCGCCGGCTCCAGCCAGACCTTCGCCTCGCAGCCGGCGCAACGCACATGAATGTGCATCGGCTCGCGCGGATCACCTTCATTGGAATAGAAAAAGAAGGTCAGATTGTTGAAGCGAAAGACGACAGGCATGGGGTTCTCCAAGACTGGATGATGCCTGATATTGCAAAGCGAGCAAGGGAGTGCCCCTCCTTCACCCCATCAGCGTGAAATTGTCGACGTCGACCATGCCCTTGTCGGAGATCTTCAGGTGCGGGATCACCGGCAGCGGCAGGAAGGCGAGTTGCAGGAAGGGTTCTTCCAGCGTGGCGCCGAGGGCGTAGGCAGCCTGTCGTAGGTCGTGCAGCGTGTCGCGGACACTTTCGTAGGGCTCCAGGCTCATCAGTCCGGCGACGGGCAGGGCGATCTCGCCGGTTATCTTGCCGTCCTCGACGACGACGAAGCCGCCGTTGATCTCGGAGAGCCGGTTGGCGGCCCGCGCCATGTCGTCCTCGTTGACCCCGACGACGCAGATGTTGTGGCTGTCATGGCCGACGGTCGAGGCGATCGCGCCCTTTTTCAGGCCGAAGCCCTGGACGAAGCCGTTGGCATGGTTGCCGTTCTTGCCGTGACGCTCAATGACTGCGACCTTGATGATGTCGCGGTCGAGATCGACGCCGGTCTGGTTGCCCTTCGACGGCAGCTGAAAGCGGCGGTTCTCGGTGATGATCTTGCCGGGCAGGACGCCGATGACCGATGTTTCCAGCGCGCTGGCCGGCACGCCGAAATCGGCGGCATTGACGGGATTGGCCTTGACGCTTTCGAGCCCGACCGGGGCGACCGGCCGGCGCGAGGCGAACAATCTTTCCGTGACGATCCGCCCGGCGGAGAAGACGAACTCGGCGGTGCAACTCTCCAGGCTGTCGATCACCACAAGATCGGCGCGCCAGCCGGGCGCGATCAGGCCGCGGTCGCGCAGGCCGAAGGCGCGGGCGGCGGAAATGGAGGCGGCGCGGTAGACGGCGATCGGCTGCACGCCGGCGCGGATCGCGGTGCGGATCATGTAATCAAGATGGCCTTGCTCGGCGATGTCGAGCGGGTTTCTGTCGTCCGTGCACAGCGCGACGAAGGGCGACAGGCGCTCCGTGAGGATCGACATCAACGCGTGCAGATCCTTGGAAACGGAGCCTTCACGCACGAGGATGTGCATGCCCTTGCGGATCTTCTCCAGCGCTTCCTCGGCGCTCGTGCATTCGTGGTCGGTGCGGATGCCGGCGGAAAGATAGCCGTTGAGGTCGTTGCCGCGCAGGAGCGGCGCATGGCCATCGATATGCCCGCCCTGGAAGGCTTCGAGCTTTGCCATGCAGATCGGATCCTTGTGGATCACGCCAGGGAAGTTCATGAATTCCGCCAGGCCGATCACTTTTGGATGGTCGCGGAAGGGCAGGAGGCTTTCGATCGGCAGGTCTGCGCCCGCCGTTTCGAGATGGGTCGCCGGCACGCAGGAGGAGAGCTGGACTCGGATGTCCATGATCGTTTCCGTGGCCGACTCCAGGAAGAAGCTGATGCCTTCCGCGCCCAGCACATTGGCAATCTCGTGCGGGTCGCAGATGGCCGTGGTGACGCCATAGGGCAGTACGCAGCGATCGAATTCATGCGGGGTGACCAGCGAGGATTCGATGTGCAGGTGGGTGTCGATGAAGCCGGGGACGACGATCCGGCCGGAAATGTCGAATTCCTCGTTGCCGCTGTATTCGCCGAGCGTGCCGACGATGGTGTCGCCGCATATGGCGATATCGGAATGCACGAGTTCGCCGGTAACGAGATCGAAGAAGCGCCCGCCCTTCAGCACGATGTCCGCCTTTTCACGGCCCACGCCCTGGTCGATACGGCGGCTGAGGTCACTCATGCGAATCTGCTCCATGTTGCTTTGCAGCAAGTGTAGCCCCCACCGATGCGCAAGGAAATGGCGGGAGGCGGGTTTCGGGTTCAGGCTTTTGGCTTGTGTCCGACGGTTACGACCGGGCCGCCGGCGTCGCGCCAGGCGGTGAAGCCGCCCGCCACGTGGCTCACCTTCTCAAGCCCCATGTCTTCCGCGGTCTTGGCGGCGAGCGCCGAACGCCAGCCGCTGGCGCAGAAGAAGACGAAGCGCCTGTCCTCTGCGAAGACCGGTTTGGCATAAGGGCTTTCCGGATCGATCCAGAATTCGAGCATGCCGCGCGGGCAGGAGAATGCGTCGGGGATGGTGCCTTCGCGTTCCCGCTCGCGCGGATCGCGCAGGTCGACGAAGACGATGCCGGGATCGCCGTGGAGGGTGGTCGCGTCAACCGCGCTGACCGCCACGACCTGCGCATTCGCTTCGTCGAGCAACTGCCTGTATCCCTTTTTCATTCGCTCCTCCATTCGCATCTGCCAAGCGACCTCAAGGGCAGCCTAGCGTCGCTTGCGCCCTGCGAAAACAGCGGCAGGCGAAAAAACATATATGCGGGATATGTCACCGCGCGCGGGCGGGCGGAGTGCGTGATGTTTTGTTGTGAACTCTCACCAGCTTAACAGTTCGATAATCAACGTGGACTAGAACTCACCTGCGATTTTTCGAGGCCCGCTCCCTATGCAGACACCCGCATCTATGCTCGATCAGAGCCTGCCCGTCGTTTCACCTCCCAATTCCCGTCACTGTCCTGACAATCTGCCGGCGCCGACGCTTTACTGGTGGTCTGAAGACAATATGGAGATACCGGGCTGGGGCCTGCAAGCCGGCATCAGGTCTATCGCGGAAAGACCCGAAGGTGCCGCCGGCGCCATCTATTTCGTCCGCGTTGATGCGGGCAGGCTCGGACGCGATGTCGCGGCGTTCCGCGAGCGGCTCGGCGACGACGCCTATCTGATTGCCGTCACCGATATCGCCCTGTCGCCGACGTGGGCGGCGCGGGTGATCGAACTGGGCGCCGACGACGTGATGGAGATAGCCGGGGCACCGGACGCGGTTATCGCGAGAGCCAGGCGAATGATGGCGCGGCAGTCGGCCGATGCGGCTCGCCTCGGCAAGGTTGCGGCCGATCGCGCCTTCCTGCAGACCTGCATCGACACGCTGCCGTCGCCGATCTTCTACAAGGACCGGCAGGGGCGCTACATCGGATGCAACAAGGCCTTTTCCGCCTTCATCGGTCGCAGCCGCGCCGAAGTGATCGGCAGTTCCGTCCATGACGTCGCGCCGTCCGATCTCGCCAAAACCTATGAAGACGCCGACGAAGCATTGATGCGCGAGCGTGGCGTGCAGATTTACGAAGCCCAGGTGCGTTTCGCGGCGAACGACCGCAGGCACATCGTCAGTTTCCACAAGGCGGCGATGATCGGCGAGAGCGGAGAGGTCATCGGACTTGCGGGCGCCATGCTCGACATCACCGAGCAGAAGGAGCTCGAGACCAAGCTGATCGACGCGGCCGAGCGCGACCCGCTGACGAACTGTTTCAACCGCCGCAAGTTCTTCACCGCCGGTTCGGCGATGATCGACCAGTCGCGGCAGGACGAGGAGCCGCTTTGCGTGCTCGTCCTCGACATCGACCATTTCAAATCGATCAATGACCGGTTCGGCCATGCCGGTGGCGACATCGTCCTGCGGGAGGTTGCCGAGCGTCTCGACGATCGTGTCCGCGGCGATGGCCTGATGGCCCGCGCCGGCGGCGAGGAGTTCTTCTTCGTCATGAAGGGCAAGTCGCTCGACGATGCCGTCGTCTATGCGGAAATGCTGCGCAACCTGGTTGCCCGGCAGGCCGTTTCGGTGGTTGGCGGCAGCGTGACGGTAACGGTCAGCATCGGCGTGGCGGAGCTTCATGCCGAGGACGAGGGACTGAACGACGTCCTGAAACGGGCCGACGACGCGCTTTATGCGGCCAAGGTGTCGGGCCGCAACCGGGTTCACAGGTTCTGACTGCGGGGGATGAGGCTTGCCGCCGAGCACTGCCGGTCATCCGACCTGTATTTTGCATGAAAAACCTCCCCGGGTGAGCGGGGAGGCGATCGCTTGATATCCTTCGGCTTCTCGCCTCAGACGTTGTTCATCAGGATTTCGCGCAGCTTGCCGAACAGTTCGTCGATGTGGTGCTTCTCGATGATCAGCGGCGGCGACAGCGCGATGATGTCGCCCGTGGTGCGGATCAGTAGACCCTTCTCATAAGCCTTCAGGAAGGCGGTGAACGCGCGCTTGGTCGGCTCGCCGGCAATCGGCGACAGTTCGATCGCGCCGATCAGGCCGATGTTGCGGATGTCGATGACGTTCGGGCAATCCTTCAGCGAATGCAGCGCATCTTCCCAGTAGGAGGCCATCTCGGCGCCGCGCGTCAGAAGCCCTTCTTCCTTGTAGGTGTCGAGCGTGCCGAGAGCGGCGGCAGACGCGATCGGGTTGCCGGAATAGGTGTAGCCGTGGAAGAACTCGATCAGATGTTCCGGCCCGTTCATGAAGGCGTCGTGGATTTCCGAGGTCACGAACACGGCGCCCATCGGGATCACGCCGTTGGTCAGGCCCTTCGCCGTGGTGATGATGTCCGGCTTGACGTCGAAATACTGTGCCGCGAACGGCGTGCCGAGGCGGCCGAAACCGGTGATGACTTCGTCGAAGATCAGCAGGATGCCGTGCTTGGTGCAGATGTCGCGGAGCTTCTTGAGGTAGCCCTTCGGCGGGATGAGAACGCCGGTCGAGCCTGCGACCGGCTCGACGATGACGGCGGCGATGGTCGAGGCGTCATGCAGCGTGACGATGCGTTCCAGTTCGGTCGCGATATCGCCGCCGTGTTCCGGCTCACCGCGGGTGAACGCGTTCTGGCCGGGCAGGTGGGTGTGCGGCATGTGGTCGACGCCGGTCAGGAGCGTGCCGAACATCTTGCGGTTGGCGACGATGCCGCCGACCGAGATGCCGCCGAAGTTCACGCCGTGATAACCGCGCTCGCGGCCGATCAGGCGGAAGCGCGAGCCGTCGCCCTTGGCGCGGTGATAGGCAAGCGCCACCTTCAGCGCCGTTTCCACCGATTCCGATCCGGAATTGGTGTAGAGAACATGGTTCATGCCCTCCGGCGCGATGTCGACCAGGCGGTTTGCCAGTTCGAAGGCCTTGGGATGGCCGAGCTGGAAGGCCGGCGCGTAATCCAGCTCACCGGCCTGCTCGCGGATGGCCTCCGTGATCTTCGGGCGGCAGTGACCGGCATTGACGCACCAGAGGCCTGCGGTGCCGTCGAGGACCTGGCGGCCGTCATGGGTGGTGTAATACATGTCCTTGGCGCCAACGAACAGTCGCGGTTCCTTCTTGAACTGGCGGTTCGCCGTGAACGGCATCCAAAAGGCGCGCAAATCGTTCGGCGTGGCATTCAATCTGTTGGACATTATTTTCTCCAGAGCCCAAGGCCAAACGGCCTCCCGTGCGAAGGCCGTCGTTTTTTACCGGTTGGCAAATTATCAGCGCTGCGCATTGCGTCAAGGAGCGCGGCAAGGGCTCGTTCCCTCGGCGTTGCGACGGTGTGGAGCGATGTCGGGGCGGCAGGTTCGGGAGGCTTCGTCCGGGCACACAAGCGCATGTATGCCAGGTCGTCACATGCGGCATGCGCCGATGGGGCGACCTTTCTGGAGAGCTCTCTGCCGGCCGAATTCGACCTCAGGCAGCTGTGTCTCTGTGCATCGCCTTGGCGGCATGAAGATCATTCAACAGCGCCATCAGCCTGGCGACGGCCTCGCTGTTACTTGAATAGTAGATGGTCTGGGCTTCCCGGCGGGTGGCCACCAGCTTCTGTGCCCTGAGCTTGGAGAGGTGTTGCGACAGGGCGGACTGACTGAGCTCGACACGTTCGGCCAGATCGCCGACGGCGACTTCGCCCATCAGCAGAAAATTCAGGATCATCAATCGTTTGGGGTTTGCGAATGCAGTCAGCATCCTGGCCGCCTCATCGCAGAAGACGGTAAGGGCCTTTTTCTCGGTCATGGTTTCGGTCTCGGTATTAAAGTGGGGCCTTGGGATTGCCGTGTGGTATATCAGCAATTCATGGATCGTACATTCTTAATTTTGCAACAGTGGAATATTTAGTTCGTTTAATAAGGCTCGCATATTTTCTAAGTCGTCCGCCACCCTTGCGAATTCCTTGCGGACTATAGTGTCGCCGTTCTTGATGTCGATGCCGGCTGCGTCGATGCCGACCAGCCTGCAAGACCCCTTTGCCGGGCTGCGGCCCTTGATCGCCGCAAGCTTGGCAATAGCGTCCGGCCATTCCGCATTGATGGTGTCCAGAAGGCCCTGTTCGTGCTCTTCCAGACGGCCGGCGACGGACGGGTCGATCAGAAACTCGCTGCCCTCCAGGAGATAGGCCCGACCGAAGCCACCATTGAGGCTGGCACGCTGCGGCACCAGCCTGAAGAAGCTGAAGTCAGGGAAGTCTATATACAGGGCCGCCTTCGGATGACGAGCGAGGAAGCGGCGGCGCAATGTCGCATGCGCCGGGCTGTCGCGTTCGACCGGTTCGGCGATGCACTGAACGGTGACACGGGGGTGGGCGAGCGGGTCTCCCTTTCCCGGTTCGCCGGCGAGCAGGGAGGCGCGGCCATCCGCGCGCAAGGCTTTCGTATGCGTCGAAAGTGCCGAGACAAGTATGGCCGGTGCACAGTCCGTTGCCGTCGCCACCAGGGTGCGGCTGACAAAGGGAAAGCCTGTGCCGGGTTCCAGGACCGAAAGCGCAGCATAGGAAGCCGAACGCAGAAGCGCGCGGGCCAGCCCGCGCGCTTCATCGTCCGTTTCCCGTATGACCGACGGCTTGTCTGCCATGTCCGCCGGCCGACTTACGCCGGTTCGGCGCGCTTGTGGCGCGTCAGGCCGGAGATGACGTCCTGCGGGCCGATCGTGCCGATGACCGAACCGTTCTCGACCACGCCGATGACGCCGGGCTGGCGCGAAAGCGCGTCGAGGATGTTGGCGAGCGGCGTCGTCGGCGAGGTCGTGCCGGTCACGCCGCTTCCGGTTTCCGCTCCGCCGGCGCCCGGCCGCATCACGTCGCGGGCGAGCAGCAGGTTGATGGGGTTCAGGTGCTGGACGAAATCGGCGACGTAGTCGTTTTCCGGATTTCTGACGATGTCCTGCGGGGTGCCGCACTGGATGATCCGGCCGCCTTCCATGATGGCAATGCGATTGCCGATCCTGACCGCCTCGTCGAGGTCGTGGCTGACGAAGAGGATGGTCTTCTTCAGCCGACGCTGGAATTCGAGGAGTTCGTCCTGAAGCCGTGTCCTGATCAGCGGGTCGAGCGCCGAGAAGGGTTCGTCCATCAGGAGGATGGGCGCGCCCGTCGCAAAGGCGCGGGCGAGCCCGACGCGCTGCTGCATGCCGCCGGAGAGCTCGCCCACCTTGCGGTTCTTCCACTGGGTGAGATTGACGAGTTCGAGCTGTTCGTCGACCTTCGCGTTCAGCTCCTTCTCCGGCATGCCGGCGAGCTCTAGGCCGAAGCCGACATTCTCGGCGACGGTCCGCCAGGGCAGCAGCGCGAACTGCTGGAACACCATGGAGACGGTGTGCGTGCGTAGATCGCGCAGCGTCCGGGCATTGGCACTGTAGGGATTGACCGGCCCGTTCGGGGTGATCACCGATACTTCGCCGCGGACCACTGGCGCCAGCGCATTGACGGCGCGCAGCAGCGTCGACTTGCCGGAACCCGACAGGCCCATGAGAACGAGGATCTCGCCTTCCTTGACCGTCAGCGAGGCGTCGGCGACGCCGAGAACGAGGCCGGTCTCGCGGCTGATCTCGTCACGGGTCTTGCCGGCGTCGATCATCGGGATCGCCGGTCCGGGCTTGTCGCCGAACACGATGTCAACGTTCTTGAAGATGACAGCGTCACTCATGCGCCTTCTCCTTCATCGGAAATGCGGAACACGCGGTCGAGGATGATCGCCAGGATGACGATGCAGGTCCCGGCCTCGAAGCCCTTGGCGACGTTCACCGTATTGAGCGCGCGTACGACCGGAACGCCGAGCCCGGGCGCACCGACGAGGGCGGCGATGACCACCATCGACAGTGAGAGCATGATGGTCTGCGTGAGGCCGGCCATGATCTGCGGCAGCGCGAAGGGCAACTCCACCTTGGTCAGCACCTGCAGCGGCCTGGCGCCGAATGCTTCTGCGGCTTCCACCAGTGAGCCGGGCGTCGAGATGATGCCGAGGCGGGTGAGGCGGATCGGCGCCGGGATGGCGAAGATCACTGTTGCAATGAGGCCGGGCACCATGCCGAGGCCGAACAGGATGAGGGCCGGGATCAGGTAGACGAAGGTCGGCAGCGTCTGCATGAGGTCGAGAATGGGGCGGATGACGGAGTAGAGCCAGGCGCGACGGGCAGCGGCGATCCCGATCGGAACGCCGATGATCATACAGACCGCCGTGGCGACGACGACCAGCGCCAGTGTTTCTGTGGTTTCCTTCCAATAGCCCTGGTTCATGATCAGCAGGAAGCCGATTAGCACGAGCAGCGCATTGGAAAGGCTGCGCCTGAAATACCAGGTCGCCGCCGTGAAGACGAGGATGACGAAGACGCCGTAGTAGTTCTCGTATCCGGTGCCTTTCAGTTCGGGCATCTGCAGCACGTAGACCAGTGCATCGATGCAGGATTTCAGGACCTTGGTGACGAAGTTGAAGAACCAGCCGAAATTGTCGGTAAGCCATTCGAAGAAGGTTTCCGACCATCGGCCGATGGCGATCTTGTAGTCCTTGTCGAAAAGGAAGGAGTTGTCTGAAAACATGGCTGAGTGGGGCCCCCGTGTTTAGACTGTCGATGCAATCGGAAACGGGGTGCCAAGGCACCCCGTTTCGTCATGTCATCAGAGGCCGAGAGCCGACTTTACCGCGGCAACCGAGTCGCCGCCGTCGAAGGTCGTGACACCGGCGAGCCACGGCTCGATGGCGTCCGGATTGGCCTTCAGCCATTCCGTTGCGGCGGCTTCCGGCTCTTCGCCGTCGTCCAGGATCTTGCCCATGATCTCGCTTTCCATCGGCAGCGTGAAGGACAGGTTCTTGAGCAGGGCGCCAACGTTCGGGCATTCGCTGGTGTAGCCGGCGCGCACGTTGGTGTAGACGGTCGCTCCGCCGAAGTCGGGGCCGAAGACGTCATCGCCGCCGGCCAGGTAGGTCAGGTCGAAGCGGACGTTCATCGGATGCGGCGCCCAGCCGAGGAAGACGATCGGATCGCCCGACTTCTTCACACGAGCGACCTGGGCCAGCATACCCTGTTCGGAGGACTCGACGAGTTCGAAATCCTTCAGGCCGAACTTGTCGTCCTTGATCATGTCGAGGATCAGGCGGTTGCCGTCATTGCCCGGCTCGATACCGTAGATCTTGCCGTCGAGTTCGTCGGCATGCTTGGCGATGTCGGCGAAATCCTTGATGCCGATTTCGGCGCCCTTGCCGTTCGTGGCCAGCGTGTACTTGGCGCCTTCAAGGTTGGCGCGTACGCTTTCGACAGAACCGTCATCGCGGTAGGGCTTCAGGTCGGCTTCCATCGTCGGCATCCAGTTGCCGAGGAAGACGTCGATGTCCTTGTTCTTCAGCGAGGTGTAGGTCACCGGAACGGAGAGAACGGTCACGCTCGGCTCGTAGCCGAGAGCCTTGAGGACAACGGACGTCGTTGCCGTCGTCGCGGTGATGTCGGTCCAGCCGACGTCGGAGAAGCGGACTGCCTTGCAGCTGTCAGCTTCCGCTGCCATCGCGCTGCCAAAGCCGACGATGGACATGGCCGAGGCCATAAAGATTCCCATTATGCTTGTTTTCTGCATGTTTGACTCCCAGTCTTAATTTTTGTTCCCAAGCCAAGCACCAATACCCTAACCAATCAAGCGGTTTCGGTTCGTTTGCGCCAGTTTGCCCTATGCGTTTGCGACTTTCAGGAATGGCTAAAATTTAATCGCGCGGGGGAGTTGGCCTGGAAGTTTGATCATGCCGCATGCGGGCGCACGGCGGCGGTGGAACGGTGAGGCAAGCCCGGAGAGGGCGGGTGTGACCTAACGGCAGCCTCCCCAGAGGGCAACCCCTTGAGGCAATTTTCATTGAAATATCTGTGATTTTTGCTGGCTTTTGCATGTTTTAGCGGTGGCCGGAGGTCCGTGTGGCGGCCTGGCCGCGTTGGCCATGAAAATGCACCGGGCTTGATCCTGATCAAGCCGCACCTCTTGGCCATGCCCTAGAGGATGCTGTTATCGCGTAGCTTTGCTGCCTGTTTGCCGGCGTGGGGCCGGGTCAAGGGATGACGACGAAAGGACATCGGATGAAATTGAGTTTTGTTGCCGTTGCTGCTGCATCGCTTTTGGCCGCGGGGACGGCCTATGCGGACGGGGACGCCACAGCCGGCGCCAAGGTGTTCAAGAAGTGCATGGCCTGTCACACCGCCACCGAGCCGAAGAACAAGGTCGGACCGTCGCTGATGGGCGTGATCGGCCGTCCGGTTGCGACCGTGGAGGGCTACAGCTATTCGGCCGACATGAAGGCCTTCGGGGCAGACGGCAAGGTCTGGGACGAAGCGCTGATGGATCAGTATCTCAAGAAGCCCAAGGTTCTCGTGCCGAAGACCAAGATGGCCTTTGCCGGGCTGACGAAGGAGGAGGACATCCTCGACATCATCGCCTACCTCAAGGATCCGGCTGCGGCGAAGTAACGTCGTTTCGGTTTCTTGGTAGCATTTCCAGCAAGATGGCCCGGCGGAACATTTCGCCGGGCCTCTTGTCATTCGCCTGCCGATTATCTCTTGTACCGATTGCAGCCATAACTACATTTCAGCGGCGGAATCACAACTATCCGTTTGGATTGATTGTCTTCCCGCGATTGACGGAACCGCGTCTGCCGATAATCTGCAGACGGGCTCATAAGGGGAGACGTTTGCAATGGCCACGCTTCAATCGTTTGACAGCGAGATCGAAAAAACCAGGGGCATCGTGAAGGACATGCGCTCGAAGCTCGAGCAGTCCGGCATCGTCCTCGAGGAATTCGCGAAATCCGATGAAAAGCTCGGCAGCGCCGATTTCGACATCGAGAACGCGCGGCTCCAGGACGTCATCAATCAGCAGAAGGTGATGGAGGCGAACATCGCCGACCTGATCATCGGGCTCGAGGATGCGACCAATGTTTTCGGACAGGAGTTCGAAAGCATGAAGAGCATGACCGGTTTCGAAAAGTTCGTCGGCATCTTCTCCAAGCAGAAGGCACAGCGCATGCGCACCGACCGCGTGCGCAACATGTCGCTGGCCGGCAACCTGCAGGATCTGCTCGGCAAGTCGGACGCGATCGTCGGCATCCTCAAGGAGCAGCGCGCCGTCCTCGACGAGCGCTACAAGACCTCAGAGGCGAGCCTCGTGCAGGTGATCGAGCGCCGCAAGTCGACGATCGGCACGCTCGAAGAGACGCAGAAGCGCATCGACGAGCTCAATCCGATGCTGATGGATCTCGAAAACCGCATCGCTGCCTCGACCGATCAGGGTGAACGCACCCAGATCGAGGGCGAGCGCTCGGCGATGGCGACGGAGTACAACCAGCTGCAGGCGCGCGAGCAGGAACTGCTTGCCGAGAGCCAGACGCTGGAACGCTACACGTCGATGTTCCAGACCTTTGTCGACTCGCTCAACAACCAGATCGCCGCCCAGAACACGCTGATCAACAAGCTGACGATCGACACCGAGCAGCGCATCGTCCTCTACAAGGCGCTGGAAGATTCGCTGAAGACGGCGGCGCAACAGGACGTCGCGCACAAGATCAACACGCTCGGCAGCAAGGTCGACACCGCTGCCGAGGAAACCATGGCTGGCATCGGCGCCGCCGCCCAGCGCCATATCGGTGATCTCCTCGAGATGCATGAGAAGAACATGCTGTCGACCCAGGACATCCAGCGCCGCAAGAAGCTCGCCGACGACGCCTTCGCCCGCCGCTTCCAGGCGGTGATGGACAAGCACAATTCGGCAAACTACGTGAAGCAGTAAGGCGTTCACACGGCACTCCGGACCCTCTCCCTGCGTGCGGGGGAGAGGGTTAGGGTGAGGGGCATTTGGAAATGAGCAATGGGTCACCCGCCACCGCGCATTATTTTGCGACGATCAAGGCGGCGCTTTCCGGGTTTGAGGCTTATGTGGAGCAGCGCGGGCCGAAGGGCCCCGTCGATGGTTTCGCGGCGGGCGTGCTGGAGCCTTATCTCAAGCGGCTGATGGCATCGTTCTCCTGTTGGGAGACGCATGCGGGATTTGCCGAGCAATTCCGCATTTCGCGCGCCGACAGCGGCTTTCCGGTGTTCCAGAACGTGCTGGAGCTTGAAAACGACCGGGCCAGCGCCGAGAGCCGGCTCGCCTCGATCCCGCCGGCACAGGCGCTGCGCGAGGAAATGGCGGATTTCATCCTGCGGCAGAAGAGCTTTCCCTCCGCCCTGCAGCAGCAGATGGCCGAGCGCACCTATCTGGAACGTATCGGCGAGGGCGCCGTCTTCTCGCCGGCCGTCTTGCCGGATACGCTGCATGTCTCGGTCAACCCGAAGACCATGCGGCCGGTCTACCATGTCGCCTGGGGCATTTTCGACGGCAGCCAGACCCTGCCGATGGTCTACCTGGCGGCGATCGAGGATTCGTCGGAGGAAATGGTCAAGCTTCTGGTGACGAAGGACGGCAGGCTCAATCTGGACTCAGAAATCCCGCTGCCGGTTGGCGGGCTCCTCAATCCGCGGCTCGCCGTCCGGTTCGATGATTTCGTCGTGCGCAACGGCGCCTATTCGCTCACACCGGCGACGATCGCGGTCAATCTGGACCAGGATTTTCCGGAGCTGCATCCGAAGGTGATGCGCCGGCTGGTGCTCGGGCCGCTCTATTCCGCGGGCATCACCGAGAACAATGGCCGGGTCAACGACATCCTGTCCAAGGTCCGGAACACCGATAATGCCTGGATGTTCACCTGGACGATGCAGGAAATCTTCTCCAAGCGCGAGCGGCCGGAGAAGAAGGGCTTCTTCTCGACGGCGCCTGCGGCGGAGGAATTCCACATCGAGACGAACGATCTGGAGGCGACGCGCATGGGCGTCAGCGCCTACGAGAAACATGCCCTTGTGCCGCACGACGCCTATCAGGCGCTCTATGCTGCCGGAGAAGCCGACAGCATCTTCGGCAATTACAAGGTGCATGTGATTTCATCGAACAAGGTGATCAGCGAGGTTTGACCATGGCGAGCAGTACCGGACTGACCACGATCCACGAAGACGACATCGCCAAACACCTGGCGGTTGCCCAAGGCATGGTGACGCGGCTGGTGATGATCGAGACCGGCGGTGCCGCGCCGTCGACGCCGCTCGCCGGCACCGGTCGGCGTTTCGTCTCCACGGTTTCGACCGGCGGCATACGGCGGACGCGCGAGGTCGAACTGTCGAAGACGATCCAGTCGATCAAGCCTGACGATCCGCTGATGTCCCCGGCCCAGCATACGCTGCTTTACCGGGCGCGGCGCGGGCTGCAGGTGGCGCTGGCGGTGGCGGAGATCTACGGCCGGCAGACAGCGCTCGAGGGCCTTTTGGCGCGCAACATCTCGGCGCCGCTGCAGGGTGAGGAGGCGACCCATTTCAAGGCGCTGCTCGCCGCACAGGCCTATGTCGCCGCCTTCACCTTCGCGGCCTATCTGGCGCAGACGCTGGCCGGCGAGGGTGAGCCGGTCAACGACACGCACGAGCCGGACTATCTGTTCGACACGCCGCAAGACGCGCTGAAAAGCATGATCTCGGGTCTCGACACGGCGATTGCGGGCGGTGCCGACGAAATGGCGATGACGGCGCGGGCGAGGGCGTTCGCCCGCGAGGCGATTGCCGGACTGATCGGCCGCAAGGCGCGCTTCACCGGCCTTTCCGCCTTCGAAGGCAATCATATCCGCATTGACCAGGACGATTTCACGCTCGATGGTTTCGATGTCGCGCCGGGCCAGACGCGCAAGCCGCTGGTCATGACCTTCAAGAAGCCGAACGAGATCATCGGCAACCACATCGCCAAGTACCAGGCGATGAAGCTCGCCAAGATGCTGATGGCCTATGATTTCGACCGGCAGATGAACCCGTTCGTCGAGCTTGGCGGCTTTCTCTTCACCTTCATCGGCGACGGCATGCCGGGGACCGGCAAGACAATCCTGATCCAGATGGTGGCGGGTCTCCTCAACGATTACTGCCAGGTCGCAGGCTATGCCTTCCACTACGAGAATTTCGGCGTCGACCAGATTTCGTCCTATCAGGGAAAGTCCGGCCAGAACTGCAAGGAATTCATCAACAACGTGATGAACCCGCGGGCGATCGGCTTCGGCACGATCGACGATATCGACCAGGTCGCTGCGAGGCGCGCGGACGACCGGGCCTCTGCCGGCCAGCAGGAAGTGACCGCCGTCTTGATGGAGAACTTTGCCGGTGCGTCGACCGTGGTGCGCGGCAACTGCTCCTTCGGCATGTTCTCCAACTATCCGGAGAACGTCGACGACGCGCTGCGCCAGCGTGCCGGCACCCGCTGGCTGGTCGATGGTCCGCAGACGGAGGACGACTACATCGACATCTTCGCGCTGCTGATCGGCAAGAACCATTCGATCCCGCTCGGACAGCACGAGCTCTTTGCGGGTCAGGAGATCAAGAAGGCCGTCTCCGAGGCCTATCAGGGCTATTCGCGCCCGCAGGAGGAGGGGCTCGTCGCCGTGTGGGACCGCTTCACGCGCGACCACGGCGAACCGAAGTCGCTTGCCGATATCGGCGCATACCTGCACATGATCAAGGTCGCCGAGCCGCGCTTTACCGGCCGGGCGATCAAGAACATCACCGACGCGATCAAGATGCGGGCGATGGATGTCGACCTGCCGGACGAATGGTTCGCAACGCCGGAAGCCTTCATGCACAAGAGCTACGACGACAAAAAGGCGATGATCGAGGATCTGCGCGGGCCGATCACCCTCGAGATGATCCTGCAGGAGATCAACCGCTACGCCGACAGCGAATTCCGCTACACCGACAAGTCGGACGATGCCGCCGTCTCCGACATCGTGCGCCGCGAGCGGCAGCGGGAGAAGGCCGTTCGCGAGATCGAGACCATGAAGAAGGAAGGGCGCTGGCAGGAATGAGACGCCTTCTCGAAGCCGAACTGATCTATGGCAGGCTGCTCGACATCGCCGAGCCGCACCTGATCGCGCGCTACAACAAGGCGCTGAAGGGGTTCGGTCTGCCCGAGACGAAGCTCGACCGCTTTTCGATCGACATGACCGGATTTTCGCCGGACGTCGCGGCCGAGCTCGGTGACTGGGATTATCTCGATCCGAACAAGGTCAACCGCCGCTTCATCATCATGACGCCCGACCAGGAGAACCTGCCGGTCGTTCATACGAGCTTTTCCAACACCGCCGGGCTGATGCACGAATTCTACCTCGCCAACCGGCGGGCGATCACGGCGGTGACGATCAAGGATGCGCTCTACGGCGAGATCGAGGATTCGGTCGCCGAGGTCAAAAGCCTGGAGGACCTTCTGTCGATCAACGAGGTCCGCTTTCGCGTCCTGTCGGCGGAGGACCTGCTCGGCAAGGCCGGCGAATTGCGCGCGCTCGCCGATCGGCTGACGACGGTTCCCGATGCCTGGCGCGACGACGCCATGCTGAACCGCATGGTCGAGCTCGCCAAGTCGACCGGAGACATCCGCCAGAATGCGCTGGTGCCCGACAAGCTGGTCTTCCGCCACGAGAGCTTCTGGGCGGACCATTTCGGCGGTGTCTACATCTTTTCCGACGAGCGTACGATCACGGTGATCTGCGATCCGGATGCGCCGGGCTTCCGTCGCTCGCGGCCCTGGCAGGTCAGCTATATTTCCGTCCACGATCACGCCCGCATCTACGAGTTCCTCGCCCGATCGGGCCGTATCGAGCTGCCGCGGGCAAGCTGGGTGGAGGCGTCGGGTCTCTATCGCCACCGCGCCGACATGGCGCTGCAGACGCTGATTGCCAGGCTGGAGCCGCAGGCGGATTTCGAGCGCATCGATCCGATCTGGACGCAGACCTTTTTGCACAGAAACGCCGACGCCGTGATGGCGGAGGGGACCTATCCCTTCCTCGCCGGCATCCAGAAGACGATTGCGCAGACGGGCTCCATCCGGATGGAAGAGGTGGCGCCGGAGCGACGTTTCGCGCTGTTGCGGGCAGCACCTGCCCATCCGGACATGTGGCTCACCAACCGGCTGATCGCGCAGCTGGTGCCGCAGGATTTCGTGTCCCGCTTCGTCTTCGACAAGCAGGGCTTCTACCGGAACTACGAGGATTTCCCGGAGAATTTCCGCGCGCATGTTGTGTCGGTGCTGACCGGCGCATATCTGAAAGACAAGAAAGCGTTCCGCAAGCGCCTTTACGGCATAGGAGACGACGTCAATGCTTGATCCGATCATCGAATTCTTCGAGCGCGGCTTCCGCGCCATAGGCCGCGGATTTGGCATGCTGGTGGCGTGGGTCGTCTGGCCGTTTCTGGCGTTGGCAAGCTGGTACCGCCGCCGCCACTGGCTGGTGAAAGGGCCGGTTGGTCTCATGCTGATCGTGCTTGTCGGTCTTTACGGCTACTTCTTCTGGCAGACACAGGTCTGGTCGGGCTTCAATCCGGAACTGGTCAAGAGCTACAATTTCGGATCGCGGACGCTGAGCGCAGGCGAGCCGGTTCCGGACAAGCCCGGCACCTGCGAGCCGTCGGCCGTCGTCCAGATTGCCTCCGATCTCACCGACTTCAACGTCAACCAGAATGCCTGGATTTCGTCGATGGTGCTCTACAAGGCCGGCCTGTTCGGCATGGATTGGGACAACACGCCGTTCCTCGACAACAAGGCGTCGTTCCAGCGTGGGGTGAACCAGGTGGTGCGCCGCACGGCCATCGAGCTTGTCGATGCGCTCGGCCGCGTGCGCGGCACGTCGAGCATCAACAACGACCTGCAGCGGGCGCGCGGCAATATCCAGTTTGACGAATACACCTGGTATTTCGGGCTGCATCCGTTCGGCTTCAAGACGCCGACGCCGAGCTTCTATCGCCAGGCGATCAAGGACTTCGACAAGTTCAACACCGACCTGGCGAGCTGCAACGCAACCTTCGACACGCGTGCCGACAACCTGATCCAGCTCTTCGACCGCATGGCGAGCGACCTCGGCAGCACGTCGGATATCCTGCGCAAGCGTTCGGAGGATTACAATGCGGGCTGGTTTGACACCCGCGCCGATGACCGTTTCTGGTTTGCCTATGGCCAGCTCTACGCGCAATATGCGGTGCTGTCGGCGGCCCGGTCCGATTTCGCGGATGTGGTCAAGGAGCGCAATCTCGGCGCGATCTGGTCGCAGATGGATGCGCAATTCGAAGGCGCGCTGAAGATCCGCCCGGCGATCATTTCCAACGGCAGCGAAGCCGGTTGGATCATGCCGACGCATCTGGCGACGATGGGCTTCTATATCCTAAGAGTGCGGTCGAACCTCGTCGAACTGCGCTCGGTTCTGGACCGCTGAGGAACGGGCAGGGTCCTACCGGATACTGCAAATGTGACGGCCCGCCAGTTAACCTGGCGGGCCGATTGTCTTTTCAGACAGTCGCCATGTTCTCGGCGCCGTCTCCGACGAAGCCGATGGCGCGAAGGCGCTCGAAGAATTCGTAGGTGATGCCGACCATCTCGCCGCGGCCGTCCGGCGTTTCGCGGTAGCGACCGACGCTGCGCAGAAACTTGAAGTTCTGATCGCCGCTCTTCAGGCGAAAGATCACGTGAAAGCTGTTTCTCTGCTCGATGCAGGTTTCGAGCGCCTGGACAACAAGCGTGTAGTCGTCCGGATGGATCTTGCTGTTGGCCTCGACCAGGTTCATCGGGCCCGTGGTGTATTCCATGCCGAACAGCGTGAAGATATCTTTCGTCGCGAAGAAATGACCTGTTTCCAGGTCCATTCGCCAGAAACCATAAAGCCGGTATGCGGCCACGAGATCCACGATTTCCTTGTCGGAAATGCTGATATGGTCGCGGTCGGCGGTTTTTGAGGTCTCGTCGATATCTGTAAAACGCAATGGCACAGGCTGTTTCCTAGTTTCTATCACTCATACGAGTCGGCCTTGCCTTCGGATCTCATCAGATTGAAATTCCTTCGGTCCAGGCTGAATTTGCTGATCGTACTTCTCCCACTATATGGAGGATACGCCCTGTCAAGACGCCTGAACATCCTTAAATCTTGCAATTACTATGTATTCCACCATTGCTGATCAGCAGATCAGTTCGGTGCTTTGAGTGGCCGGTCGTGCTATACTGTTTCAACACTTCGTTCTTCGGTCCGCATCCAAGGGAGAAAACGATGCTGAAGCAAATGGACGATCTGCCCGACGGAATTATCGGGTTCGAGGCGCACGGGAAACTCAAGGCGCACGACTATGAGACGGTGCTCATTCCCGCGGTTCTCAATGCGCTTGAAGACGGAAGGATGCGTTTCCTGTTCGTGCTGGCGGATGACTTTGCCGGGTTCGAACTCGGCGCGGTCTGGGACGACGCGGTCTTCGGTTTGAGGCACTATTTCGATTTCGAAAAGATCGCCGTCGTCACCTCCAGTTCGGTGATGGCCGCCATCATCCACTCGGTCGCCTTCATGATTCCGGCGGAAACGCATGTATTCAAGACGGAAAACCTCGATAAGGCGACGGCTTGGCTTGCCTATGACAAGGATTTCACCAGCAATACCGAAACCCGCCACGCCGCTCTATGACGTCGAGATGAAGGTGGGTCTTGTGGGCTTCGTCGCTTGGCGGCCCCAGGACGGTGGTGAAGTCCAGGCAGGCCGCTTCGCGAACGGCGCGCTGAAACGCGCCGTCGAAGGTCGAATCCTTGCTGCGTGGTTCCACGCTGAGCGCTTTGCCGCCGGAGAACTTGAAAGAGGCGATGTCGATGGCATTGCCTCTGGCGTGTTCCGACAGCTTGCCTGTCGTGGCGCTGTTGCGATTGCGGCAGATATAGCTTGACGCCTGGCCGAGCGTCGTGAGGCGGCCCGCCTTTGGAAAGGCCTTCTCCGACATGGGGATGACCGTTTCGCGCGTCCAGTGGGCAAGCGCCAAGGCGGCCTCGCAGCGAAGGGTCGCCGCCGGCTCGATCTTGACGCCGGGCAGGATGGCGGTGACCTCGATCGGCTTGTCGATACCGCAACCATCGCCGTCGTCGATCCGTTCCTTCTCGCTGAAGGCTGCGCCGATTGCCTTCAGGTCGCTGATGCAGGCGGCGTATGTGGCGGCATTTTCCTTTTCGACCGGAGGGGGCGGGGGCGTCTTGGGAGCAGTTTCTTCGGCCGGCTTCTTCTCGTCGTCGGTCTTTTCCCCGTTGTCAGCGCCTTTCTTCTGATCGTCCTTTGTCTCGGCGGGTGCTGCGTCGTCCGGGCCGGCCTTTTCGCCGGATGGCGGCGATGCCTCGTCACGCATGGGGTTTTCCTTCGGGACAGGACCCGTCTCAGGCAATGCAGCCGAGATCAGCAGAAGTGCGGCTATCGCCAGAAGTCCGGCTTTCAGTGTCCTCATGCGTCGTCTCCATGCCCCGACCATGACCGGCTCCGGAAACGGAGCCATGGTCTCGTGTTTGCAACAAGGCAATGGTCGCCGCTGCCTGAACCACATGGCGGATGCAGGAAGACACTGTTGCATGGCTGCAACGCGCGAACGGCGGAAATGTTCAATTCCGGTACGGCATGGATAATTTGTTGACATAAAAACTCATGTTATTTATGTGGCGGAAATCAGGCGCTTTTCCGGTGCCTCCTCTCCCTGCCCAGCCAGCCCGGCATATGAAGATGCCTCAGCCAGCCCGGTCGATCCCATCGAAAGGACTAGCTCAATGCCGCTTCGCCCTGCGCATTCCTCGATACTTGCGCTGTCTGCCATTCTTCTTGCCTCGTCCGCCTGCATCGCTTCCGCGCAGGATGCACAGAAGACCGAGGATACGACCGAACTCGCCCCGATCGTGCTCAAGGGCAAGCGGGTCAAATCAGCAGTCGCCGAAACGCCGCTGGCCAGCGAGACAACGCGGGAGGAGATCGCCAAGAAGGACGTCGACAATCTCAACGATCTCGGCAACACCACGGAGCCGGGCGTCAGCTTCGTCGGCGCATCCGGCTCGGTCAACATCCGCGGTCTGGAAGAGGACCGTGTCCTGACGCTCATTGACGGCGTTCCCATCCCCTATGTCAGCGATCCGGTGCGCGGCTATGCGCTCGGCGGATCGGACAGCTACGACTTCTCGTCGCTCTCCGCCATCGACATCGTCCGCGGCGCGGATTCGTCGCGCGCCGGTTCCGGTGCGCTCGGCGGCGCCGTCGTGCTGCGTACGCTGGAACCGGAAGACCTGATCAGCGACTACAAGGACTGGGGTGTCGTCGCCAAGACGACCTACGACAGTTCCGACCGTTCCTTCAGCGCCTCCGTGGCCGGCGCCAAGCGCGTTGGCGACACGTCGGTGCTCTTCCAGGGCAGCTACAAGAAGGGACACGAGACCGAGACGAAGGGCGACGTCGGCGGCTACGGATCGACGCGCACCGAGGCGAACCCCGAGGACTTCGATCGCGAGAACGTGCTCTTCAAGATCCGCCGCAAACTCGAGGGCGGCCACACGATCGGCCTGACCGCAGAGCACTACAACTATGATTCGACCACCGACCTGCGCAACCAGCAGGGCACGACCTATCGCCAGGACGACTACGACGACATCGACGACACGACCCGTACGCGCGTGTCGCTCGACTACCGGTTCGAGTCGGAGAGTACCGACAGCCTTATCGACAGTGCTTCGGCCACTCTTTATTGGCAGAAACTGCAGAAGTACGGCGGGGTGGAAGCGTACCGACTTAGCGCTCCGGCCGGCGACTACTGGCGCAAGAGCGACTATGACGACAAGTCCTTCGGCTTCACCGGCTGGGTGAAGGGTGGATTCGAGACCGGCAGCCTGAACCACGAGGTTACCGTCGGCGGCAACGCATCGCTGGCGAAGACGACGCAGTACGAGACGGGTTACGACACGTGCGACACCTACGCCACCAAGCCAACCGCCTGCTCGTTCTATCACAACAACCAGGCTGACATGCCGGAAGTCTGGAGCACAAACCTGGGCATCTACGCCGACGACAAGATCAGCTTCGGCAACAGCAATTTCTCGCTCACACCGGGCCTGCGCTTCGACTGGTTCAACTACGACACGAAGGAAACGGCGGGCTACGAGAACAATGACGGCTATGACGGGCTGCCCGACGGAACCAGCGACTATCAGTTCTCGCCCAAGGTGAGAGCGTCCTGGCAGGTTCGACCGGATGTCGAGCTCTATGCGCAATGGGCGGTCGGCTTCAAGGCGCCGAGTGTCACGCAGATGTATCTCAACTACACCAATCCGGGCCGCTATCGGACAATCGGCAATCCCGATCTGGATGCGGAAACCAGCAATGGCTTCGAACTCGGCACCAACTTTGGCAATGAGGGCTTCGGCGGGCGGCTGGCCGGTTTCTACAACCGCTACCGCAACTTCATCGACAGCGAGACGACCATCACCTCCGACTTCCCGATGGGCAGCACGGAATACTTCAACCGGAACCGTGTCCGCATCTATGGTGTCGAGGCCAATCTCCACAAGAACTTCGACAACGGCATCAATCTGCATGGCGCGCTGAGCTATGCGATCGGTGAGGATCTCGACACTGGCGAGCGCCTGGCTTCCGTGCCGCCGCTCAAGGTGGTCGCCGGCATCGGATATCAGCAGGAGGAATGGGGAACGGATTTCACCGTGATCGGCGTCAGCGGCGTTTCGGACAAGTTCACCGCCAATTTCAAGCCCGCCGGGTACGGCATCGTCAACGTGACCGGATGGTGGGAGCCCGCGAAGCTCAAGGGGCTGAGGGTACAGGCCGGCGTCTACAACCTGTTCGACAAGGAGTATTACGATGCGCTGGAGGTCAAGGATGTGAACGTCACATCGACTTCATCCAACCGTGCTTTCTACTCGGAGCCGGGACGCACGTTCAAAGTTTCGATCACCAAAACCTTTTAAACTTCAATATTTCATCAGTTGCGGGAGCGGCATGCATCATGCCGCTCCCTATTTTTTCAAAGCCGAAAAGCCGGTCTTGCTAAAGCCGGGGACACGCGCTAACAATTCGCCCCATGAACACGTCTTTGAACATCTGGAACTGGTGGTGGGCTCGCTGAGGCGGCCGCGACCAGTCGTGTCTTGAAGACGAAGACTTGTGAAGCCGCCCGGGATCCTTCAGGCGGCTTTTTTGTATTTTAAGCGCCTGATCACCCGGCCAGGGGAATGCTGGAGAGAAGAGAATGGTTACGATACTTCGCGATGACGGCGCGGAAGTCTACGAGACGAAGGGTGGCATCACCATCACCCGGCAGAAGATCGAGAAGCCTTACGCCGACGCGATCTCCGACTATATCGACATGATGGACGAGCGACGCGGTGCGGTGCTGTCGTCGAACTACGAATATCCGGGCCGTTATACCCGCTGGGATACGGCGATCGTCGATCCGCCGGTCGGAGTTTCCTGCTTCGGCCGCAAGATGTGGCTAGATGCCTATAACGAGCGCGGCGAGGTGCTTCTGGCCTTTATCGGCGAGAAGCTTGCCGCCGTCGAAGACGTGACCATCGATGAGCGCACCGCTCGCCGCATCGACCTGACGGTCAAGGAGCCGGACCGGGTCTTCACCGAAGAAGAGCGCTCGAAGATCCCGACGGTGTTCACCGTCCTGCGCGCCATTACGGACCTGTTCTTCTCCAAGGCCGACGACAATCTCGGCCTCTACGGCGCCTTCGGCTACGATCTCGCCTTCCAGTTTGACGCCATCAAGCTGAAGCTGGAGCGGGCAGGGGACCAGCGCGACATGGTGCTCTACCTGCCGGACGAAATTCTCGTCGTCGACAACTATTCGGCCAAGGCCTGGGTGCAGCGCTACGATTTCGAGAAGGACGGCCTGACCACCTTCGGCAAGGCCGGCACGATCGCTCCGGAACCGTTCAAGATGACGGATACGATCCCGCCGCGCGGCGATCATCGTCCGGGCGAGTATTCCGAGCTGGTCGTCAAGGCCAAGGAAAGCTTCCAGAAGGGCGATCTCTTCGAGGTCGTTCCCGGCCAGAAGTTCATGGAGCGCTGCGAGAGCAAGCCGTCGGCCATCTCCCGCCGCCTGAAGGCGATCAACCCGTCGCCCTATTCCTTCTTCATCAATCTCGGCAATCAGGAATACCTGATCGGCGCCTCGCCGGAAATGTTCGTCCGGGTGTCCGGCCGTCGCATCGAGACCTGCCCGATCTCCGGCACGATCAAGCGCGGCGATGATCCGATCGCCGATAGCGAGCAGATCCTGAAGCTCCTGAACTCCAAGAAGGACGAATCCGAGCTGACCATGTGTTCGGACGTCGACCGCAACGACAAGAGCCGCGTCTGCGAGCCGGGCTCCGTCAAGGTCATCGGCCGCCGGCAGATCGAGATGTATTCGCGCCTGATCCATACGGTCGATCATATCGAGGGCCGTCTGCGTGACGACATGGACGCCTTCGACGGCTTCCTCAGCCACGCCTGGGCGGTCACCGTCACCGGCGCGCCGAAGCTCTGGGCGATGCGCTTCATCGAGAACCACGAGAAGAGCCCGCGCGCCTGGTATGGCGGGGCGATCGGCATGGTCGGCTTCAACGGCGACATGAACACCGGCCTGACGCTGCGCACCATCCGCATCAAGGACGGCATCGCCGAAGTGCGCGCCGGCGCGACGCTGCTTTTCGATTCCAATCCGCAGGAAGAAGAAGCCGAAACCGAACTGAAGGCATCCGCCATGCTGTCTGCCATCCGTGAAGCCAAGGTCGGCAGCAATGCCAAGACGCAGCGCGACGTTGCCGCCGTCGGCAAGGGCGTCAACATTCTGCTGATCGACCACGAAGACAGCTTCGTGCATACGCTCGCCAACTATTTCCGCCAGACCGGCGCGACGGTAACGACCGTCAGAACCCCGGTGCCGGAAGAGGTGTTCGACCGTATGAAGCCGGACCTCGTCGTGCTGTCGCCCGGACCGGGCAGTCCGCAGGACTTCGACACCAAGGCGACGATCAAGAAGGCGCGGGCACGCGACCTGCCGATCTTCGGCGTCTGCCTCGGCCTGCAGGCGCTGGCCGAAGCCTATGGCGGGCAGTTGCGTCAGCTGGCTATCCCCATGCACGGCAAGCCGTCGCGCATCCGCGTCCTCGATCCGGGCATCGTCTTCTCCGGCCTCGGCAAGGAGATCACGGTCGGCCGCTACCACTCGATCTTCGCCGATCCGGTGGCCCTGCCGGCCGAATTCATGATCACCGCGGAGAGCGAGGACGGAACTGTGATGGGCATCGAGCACACCAAGGAGCCGATCGCCGCCGTCCAGTTCCACCCGGAATCGATCATGACACTCGGTCACGATGCCGGCATGCGGATGATCGAGAACGTGGTGACGCATCTGGCAAAGCGGGCGAAGATCAAGGCCGCCTGAGTGCCTGCGAACAGAGAACATAAAAAGGCGGCATCAAAGGCCGCCTTTTTCTTTTGATAGTGCAATCTGCCGCTTTGCTCTGCTGCGCTTGAATGCTATGCGGCGCGGGAGATCACGAAGTGGAGCCGGTCATGGCTGTCGAGCGCGAAAACCTGAAGCGGATCGCTTTCTGGGGCATCCCTCTTGCCTTCTTCGTGATGGGGCTGAAGCTGCTCGCCTGGTGGGTGACGGGCTCCGTCGCGCTGTTGTCGGATGCGCTGGAGTCGACGGTCAACGTCATCGCCGCCTTCATCGCTTATTTCGTCGTCGTCTATGCGCAGAAGCCGGCCGACGAGGACCACCAGTTCGGCCACTACAAGGCGGAATATCTCTCGGCGGTCGCCGAAGGCGTGATGATCGTGCTGGCGGCGCTGCTGATCGTCAACGAAGCGCTGCCGCATCTAAGCTCTCCGGAACTGCCCGCCGCACCTGCGCTGGGTCTGGTGATCAATACGGCGGCTGCGGTCGTCAACGCCGCCTGGGCCTATCTTCTGATCCGCATCGGCAAGGCGCATCATTCCGCAGCATTGACGGCCGATGGCCAGCATATCCTCTCCGACGTCATCACCTCCGGTGGGGTGCTGGTCGGCCTGGTCGCGGCCATTCTCACAGGCTATGCCATCCTCGATCCGCTGATGGCGATCCTGGTCGCCGTCAACATCCTCTACCAGGGCTGGAAGGTGATTTCCCATTCGGTGAGCGGCCTGATGGACAAGGCCGTGACGGCGGACGAGGAGGCGGCGATCAAGCAGGCGATCTCGGACAATGCGAAAGGCGCGATCGACGTTCACGATCTGCGGACCCGCCGCGCCGGGCCGGCCGTCTTCGTGGACTTTCATCTGGTCGTCTCCGGGCAGATGCCGGTCGGCGAGGCGCATGACATCTGCGACCGGCTGGAAGATGCGATCCACAACGTGATCTCCGGCGCCAGCATCGCGATCCACGTCGAGCCGGAAGGCGAGAAGGCGCACGGCGTGCACGTCAATATCGGCCGGCGGCGCAGCCGCCACGCGGCGGCGGGCTGAGCGGGGCTTCCATTCCGTGCCCGGCGGGTCTATGACACCCGCCAATTTCCAGACTTTGAGGCTTACCCATGTCCAAGACCGATGTTTCCGGGCTGACGCAGCTCGGCCAGACCGTATCCGCGCCGCAGACGCCGGAAGAGGCCGTTCTCGAGCGGGTTCCGAACGGCAATGAAGGCACGCAATATGTCGTGCGCTTCACCGCGCCGGAATTCACCTCGCTCTGCCCGATGACCGGCCAGCCCGATTTCGCCCACATCGTCATCGACTACGTTCCCGGCAAATGGCTGGTGGAATCGAAGTCGCTGAAGCTGTTCCTGACCGCGTTCCGCAATCATGGCGCTTTCCATGAGGATTGCTCTGTCTATATCGCCAAGCGTATCGTCGATTTGCTCGAGCCGGAGTGGCTGAGGATCGGTGCCTACTGGTATCCGCGCGGCGGCATTCCGATCGACGTGTTCTGGCAGACCGGCGAGGCCCCGAAGGGGGTCTGGATACCGGACCAGGGCGTGCCGACCTATCGCGGGCGCGGCTGAGTTCTGATCAACGGATTGCAACGGGAAAGAGATCGGCATGACGAAGACCGGCAGGCGAATGAGGCTCACCGAGACGCATCTCCGCCATGTAGCCCGCGTCATGGACGATCCCGGTCCGCAGTTGATCGAAGGGTTTCGCACCGCAACCGATGCCGACTACGCCAAAGATGTGGACGCCATTCTGGCCTCGCGTCCGAATGATGGCGTCTGGCTTTTCGGCTATGGATCGCTGATCTGGAATCCCGAGACTGCGTATACTGAAAAGCGGCCAGCGACTGCGCTCGGCTGGCATCGACGCTTCTGCCTCGGATGGGACTATCGCTATCGCGGCTGCCGGGAAACGCCGGGCGTGATGCTGGCGCTCGATCGCGGCGGGCAATGCCGCGGCATGGCCTATCGGTTGCCGGACGACGGGCTCGAGGCCGAACTGCACAAGCTCATCCGCCGCGAGGTCAGCATGGTGCCGTCGGCCTTTCCATGGCGCTGGATCGACGTCGTCACCGAGGAGGGCAGGGTCCGGGCCCTGACATTCGCCATGAACCGCAAGAGCGGGCGCTATATCGTCTGCGAGGACGACGCAGAACTTGCGGCGATTCTCGCCCGGGCCAGCGGCTTTCGCGGGTCGATGGCGGAATACGTCTTCAATACCGTCTCGCATCTTGAGCAACTCGGCATTCGCGACAGGAACCTCTGGCAGCTGCAGGCGCTGATCGCCGACGAGATCGAAAGACAGCCCGATTTTCCGACATCGGTCTGACCGGGAAATGAAAACGGGGGCTTAAAGCCCCCGTTTCGCATATTTGGATGTGGTTGGTTCGGCTTATGCCATCATCAGGGCAATGCCGCCGATGGCCGTTGCGCCGCCGAGCAGGCGGGCGACGGTCTGGTAGCGGCCGAGCAGCGTGCCGAGGCCGATGCCGGCGGCATGCAGCGCGATCGTCGAGGCGATGAAGCCGGCGGCAAACGGCAGCGCGCCGGCGCCGTGCATCTCGCTGCCATGGGCAAAGCCGTGGAAGAGGGCGAAGACGGCAACGACGGCGGCGGAAGCGGCGGTCGGCATCTTCACCGCCATGGCGACGAGGAGGCCGAGGCCGATGACCGAGGCAAGGATCGCCGGTTCGACGAAGGGCAGGGCGACGCCGGAGATCGACAGCAGGAAGCCGAGCGCCATCGTCGAGACGAAGGCCGCCGGAACGATGAGCCGGGCGCGGCCGCCGATCATCGAGGCCCACAGGCCGACGGCGACCATGGCGAGGATGTGGTCGGCACCCGACAGCGGATGCGCAAGGCCGGTCATCGCGGACAGGTGTTCGCTGCTGATATGCGCGAAGGCCGGAGCTGCTGCGGCGGCGAAAATGGCGGCGGTGATGGAAATTCTTTTCAACATGATGTCCCTCGTTTGGTCGACATGGCGCCCGAGAACCGGTCGCGCCTGACCCCGTCTTAATGAGATTCACAGACTAGGGTAAGTCCCTCGGCGATGTCCATGCGCATTTTGCCGTAGACTATGGCGTTTGCGACGCCTGGTCAGAGGTCGCGGAAGTATCGTTCTATTGAGGCGAAGGGTGCTGCCTGACCGGCAAAGGCGAAAGTTTCGCTGCCGCGCATTTCCTCGGCGGCGTCGAGAAGCGAACCATAGGCAAGCCGGGCCAAAGCCGAGCCGACGCTGACGCGGCGGACACCGGCGTCGGACAGCTCCGCCAGGCTGAAGCGTGTGCCCGGCATGCCCATGACGACATTGACCGGCCTTTGCAGTGAAGAGCAGACGGTCCTGATCGCATCGAGGTCGGGGAGACCGGGCGCATAAAGGACGTCTGCGCCCGCCGCCTCGAATGCCTGTAGCCTGCGGATCGTATCGTCGAGATCGGGGCGGCCCCAGAGGAAATTCTCGCATCGTGCCGTCAGCACGAAATCCTGCGGCAGGCCGCGCACAGCTTCCGCCGCTGCGGCGATCCGCTCGACGGCAAGTGAGAAATCATAGATGGGATTGGAAGCGTCGCCGGTATGGTCTTCGATGGAGCCACCCGCAAGCCCGATGCCGGCGGCCGATACTAGGGTTGCCGCCACAGCCTCCGGATGGTCGCCGAAGCCTCGTTCGAGATCGGCCGAAACGGGCAGGGGCGTCGCCTCCACGATGGTCCTGCAATGGTCGAGCGTCTGTTCGCGGGAGGCGGTCCCTTCGGCGATGCCGAGCGAGAACGCCATTCCCGCACTTGTGGTCGCAAGGGCCTCGAACCCCATGCCTGCGAGGATGCGGGCCGAGCCCCGATCCCAGGGATTGGGGATGATGAACGCGCGCTCCCTGTCATGCATAAGCCGAAATGCTGCGCCCTTGCTCTTATCCATCTTCCGTCCTGCCAGGTGCGATCATCGACAATGCGATCCGTTAGTGAACGTAAAGGGAACAAAAGACGGATGTCAATCGCTGCCTGGAGAGCGCCTGTGATCGGGTGGTCATAACCTTTCCTTCACCCCGTGCTTCCCTTGCCTTTTTCCTCCATTGTTTTACGACTGGAGTCGCATTATGTCCGGGAAACTGAAATCAAGCATTGGGAGTTCGCGCATGCGCCTCGAAGACGAAGAAGACGACAAGAAGACCGCGGCGCCGCTTGGCAAGGACGCAGAAGCCAACCTGTTCAAGTCGCGCTCGATCTTCATTTACGGCGGCATCACGCAGGAGCTCGCCAACAAGGTCTGCGCCCAGCTGGTTGCGCTTGCCGCCGCCAGCGACGAAGACATCAAGATTTTCGTCAATTCGCCGGGCGGTCACGTGGAATCGGGCGATTCCATCCATGACATGATCAAGTTCATCAAGCCGAAGGTCTGGATGATCGGGACGGGCTGGGTGGCTTCAGCCGGCGCGCTGATCTATGTCGCCGCTCCGAAGGAGCGCCGCATATGCCTGCCGAACACCCGCTTCCTGCTGCACCAACCGTCCGGCGGCACGCGCGGCATGGCATCCGACATCGAGATCCAGGCCCGCGAAATCATCAAGATGAACGAGCGCCTGAACAAGATCTTCTCCGAGGCGACCGGCCAGCCGGTCGAAAAGATAGCCAAGGACACGGATCGCGACTACTGGCTGTCGGCCAACGAAGCCCAGGCCTATGGCCTGGTGTCGAAGATCGTCACGTCGCAGGCCGAAATCGGCTGATCGCACACTAGCTGAATCAAGTCCTGGGAGGGCCTCGCAATGCGGGGCCCTTCTTGCATCTGCCCGCGCGACCGGAATTCAGGCCTTTTGACCGGTTGCGAGGGTCGCTCCGGGCGGATCGATGGTGTAGGTTGTGGCCAATGATGTCGCGGCACCCTTGGCTTTTGCCAGGAGCGCGACGACCAGTTGGGGTACTGGGGACGCATGGGGACTGAAGACGACAGGGGCCATCTAAGTGACGGTCAGCGGGCGGAAATCGTCACATCGCTCTATGATGCGGCGCTCGATCCGTCACTGCACTATGAGCGGCTGGTCGACGTCTGGGACGAGAAGGTCGGCCCGATCCTGCGGCAGGGCGGGGAGAAGGGCAGCGAATTCCGCGACTCGTTCCTGGAGGATCATGTCCAGCGGGCGGCGATGGTGCTCGATCGCACGCCGGCAGAGATCGTCGTCAACCCGCTGCATGCGCTCCTGAATTCGCTGCTTCCCTCGGCCGCGCTTGTCGTCGAGCCCGATGGGACGATCCGCCAGGCAAATGCGGCGGCCATCACCGTCTTCGGCGTGAAGACCGGCGACGATGCCGGCAAATTGCCCTTCGCGGCCGCGGAAATCGAAGCCTACCTGACCGAGGTGCGAAGCATCGCCGGACAGGGCACCGGCAACCGGTATCTGCGCTGCCACCTCAACGATGGTGGCCGGGTGGTCGTCTTCCGCCTGAGCCCCATGGACCCGGCGCGGTATGGCGGACGGTTCGTGCTGGCGATCTCGACGGAGCTTGCCTGGCCGGAGGCGCTGTCGGCGATGATCAAGGACGCCTTTCAACTGACCAGCGCGGAGGTGGATATCGTGCGCGGGCTGGTCGAGGGCCAGACGATCGGTGCTCTCGCAGCCTCGCGCGCACGTTCGGTGGAGACGATCCGCACGCAGGTCAAATCCATCCTCAACAAGACGCGGACCAAGAGCCAGTCGGAACTGCTGCGCGTCACGCTGAACCTGATGGACATGATCGGCGACGGCGAGCGGACGGTCACGCGTGGCCTTGCGGGTGACGGTACGGAGGGGCAGCTCGAGCCCGTGCCGTTCCAGACGCTCTGGCGTTCGGACGGGCGCCGCGCGGATTACGTCGTGCTCGGCGATCCTGCGGGCCGGCCGATCATTTTCATGCCGATGAAATATGGCCTCATCCGCTGGCCGGCCGTGGCCGAAGCCCTTGCCAAACGCAACGGCTATCGGGTGATCGTGCCGATCCGGCCGGGCTATGGCCACAGTTCGCCGGTGCCGAGGCGGGCCAGCCGGACGGAGATCGTCACGGACGACCTCCTGGCGTTGATGGATCACCTCGGCGTTGACGCGGCACCGGCAATCACCCTTGGACCGGACAGCTTCTTCGCCTATTCCTTCGCCCGGCGGCATCCGGGGCGGCTGACAGCGATCGTGATCTGCGGCGGTGGCTTCCCGACGCTCTCGCACATCCAGTTCGAGCGCATGAGCAAGTGGCATCGCTTCGTGCGCGCCAATGCGCGCTATGCACCGAAAATCCTGCCGTTCATCATCAAGGCCGGTTTTTCCCTTGCAAGGCGAATCGGCAAGGCGGGCTTCGTCCGGCTCATCCACCAGAACTCGCCGAGCGATCTTGCGCTCTGCGACACGCCGGACCTCTTCGAGGCGCTGCTGACCGGCTCGGAGATCACCTTCTCCGACTGGCACAGCGCGCATGAGGCGTTCGCGGAAGAAGTGATCCTGCAGCAGCAGGACTGGAGCGACCTGATGGCCGGCTGTGACCTGCCGCAGATCGCCTTCATCGGTCGCGAGGACCCGTCCGCGCCGCCGGAGACGCTGGCGGAGATCAAGAAGGCCTTTCCGAAGATCCATTATGTCGAGGACCAGCAGGCCGGGGAACTGATCTTCTTCAAGCGCTGGCGCGATGTGCTGGCGGAGACCGTGCTGCATCTGCCGTGATGATCGCTGGCGGTTGCGCTTGCCTTTCTTCGCGCCAGACACTATAAGCCGTGCCATGACGACAGAACGCGCACATATCATCAGCGAAGCCGGACGTGGCCGATTTGGCCGTCCGATCTTTTCGCGTGCGCTATCCTCGCTTCTTCTCCTCGGCCTTACTCGCGGTTGCCGGGTCCTTTGAGGGAGCGCCCGGCGGCCGATAAGCCCTGCCGGCAGAAGCTCTCCTCGAAAGCCGAATATCCTGATCAACTGAACGGCAGTACACGCCTTTTTCGTCGCCAAGAGAGCGACAATGCGCTATAGGCCGCGTGACCTGCCGGGAGCGAAGAGAGAAGCAAGATGAACGTGAACGCATCCCCCGCCAAGACCGATGCCCAGCCGGATACCGCCGGCAAGAAGGGCATGCCGTCCGCCAGCGAAAAGTACCGCCCTTATCCGCAGATCGCCATTCCGGACCGCACATGGCCGTCCAAGACGATCACCAAGGCGCCGATCTGGTGTTCGGTCGATCTGCGCGACGGCAACCAGTCGCTGGTCGACCCGATGGGGCACGACCGCAAGGCGCGCATGTTCAAGCTGCTGCTCGACATGGGCTTCAAGGAAATCGAGATCGGTTTCCCGTCGGCCTCGCAGACCGACTTCGATTTTGCCCGTTGGTGCGTCGAGCAAGGCGGCGTGCCGGCCGACGTGTCGCTGCAGGTGCTGGTGCAGTGCCGGCCGGAACTGATCACCCGCACCTTCGAGGCGCTGGAAGGCGCGCATCGCCCGATCGTGCACTTCTACAACTCGACCAGTGAACTGCAGCGCCGCGTGGTGTTCGGCAAGGATGTCTCCGGCATCAAGCAGATCGCCGTCGATGCGGCCAAGATGATCACCGACATGGCCGCCAAGGCCGGCGGCGGCTTCCGTTTCGAATATTCGCCGGAAAGCTTTACCGGCACGGAGCTTGAGGTGGCGCTGGAAATCTCCAACGCGGTCATCGATATCATCCAGCCAACGGCCGACAACAAGCTGATTCTGAACCTGCCTTCGACGGTCGAGATGGCGACACCGAACATCTATGCCGACCAGATCGAATGGATGTGCCGCAACATCAACAATCGCGAAAACGTCATCGTCTCGCTGCATCCGCACAACGACCGTGGCACCGGGATCGCGGCCACCGAACTGGGGCTGATGGCCGGCGCGGACCGTGTCGAGGGCACGCTGTTCGGTAACGGCGAACGCACCGGCAATGTCGACATCGTCACCCTGGCGCTGAACATGTTCACCCAGGGCGTCGATCCTGAGCTGGACTGCACCGACATCGAGCGCATCAAGGAAGTCTACGAATATTCGAACCAGATGACGATCCCGGAGCGGCATCCCTATGTCGGCGAGCTGGTTTATACGGCGTTCTCGGGCTCGCACCAGGATGCGATCAACAAGGGCATGAAGGCGATCAAGGTCGCCAACAAGCCCTTCTGGGAAGTGCCGTACCTGCCGATCGACCCGCAGGACGTCGGCCGCACCTACGAGGCGATCATCCGCATCAACTCGCAGTCGGGCAAGGGAGGCATCGCCTACATCCTGCAGCAGGACTACGGCATCAACCTGCCGCGCAACCTGCAGGTCGAGTTCCGCGAGGACATCCAGCGGATCACCGACGAGGAAGGCAAGGAGCTTCCTTCGAAGCGGATCTACGAGCGCTTCATCGAGCGCTATGTCGACCAGCCGGACGCACGGCTGAAATTCGTCGATCACCATACCTATGCCGATACGGCAGTGAAGGGCCGGCGCGTGGTCGCCGCCGAAATCACCGACCGCGGAGAGACCAAGCGGATCGAAGGCCACGGCAACGGTCCGATCGACGGCTTCATCAATGCGCTCTCGGCCTATCTCGGCATCGAGATGACGGTCGAGGACTATTCCGAGCATTCGCTGCAGCACGGCTCGAACGCTTCGGCGATCTGCTACATGGAAGTCTCCTATCCGGGCGGCAAGCTGTTCGGTGTCGGCGTCAACACCAACATCGTCGCCGCCTCCATGGAGGCGGTGGTCTCGGCAGCAAACCGGGTGCTGGCGCAGCGCTGACGCAGTCGCGCCACCAGAGAGACGAGATAAGGGAAGGCCGCGCTGCCACAGCGCGGCCTTCTCCTATTCAAGGTGCCGCAAGACGAGCCTGGGTCTCGGGGAGCCATCGCCGGAACCCCGACAGCTCCTTGCAATAATACATTACAATATCCATATGTTCTGCAGGACGCGGCCAGGCGATGCAGCATCGCTTGTCGGGCAAAGCCCGGATATGGCTGCCGGATGTGAATCCATTCCGGCCTATTGGCAGTCTTGCGAGTTTCAAAACCGTCGATGACGTGCTTTTATACAGGGCAGGGGATGGCAATTTGCGGCCAATCTTGCCGGGCATGCATCGCGACGAACCGTCGCGGTGACGTGCAAGACTTGATATTGGCCGAGATTTGTATATTAATCGAGTGATTAAAAGAAGAAAGAAAAGGTTTGGCAGCTATGAAGAAGACACTCTCGGGGGCAATGGCCACGAGGCAGGCGCTCATCTCCACCTCTCTCAGTCTTTTTGGAGAGCATGGTTACGACGCCGTGTCGACGCGCCAAATCGCCGATCAGGCCGCGGCCAATATCGGCTCGATCGCCTATCACTTCGGCGGCAAGCCGGGGTTGAGGCTAGCCTGCACGGAATACGTGGTCTCGACGATCATCGAGCAGATGGGTGACTCCTTCAGCCAGCCGCTGTCTGCGGACATGACGCCGGACGAGGCAGGTCTTATGCTGGAAGACATTCTGGCAACGTTCGTCCGCACCTCCACCGAGCGCGCGGATGCGCTTGAGATCACCCGCTTCATCATGCGCGAGATGCTTCAGCCCGGCGAGGTTCTGGTCTACCTGGAGCGTGAGCTTACCGGTCCTCTGCATGAGCGGATGTGCCAGTTGCTTTCGATCGCCACCGGAGAGCGCGCCGACAGCTGCGCGATGCGGGCGCTCGTCTTCACCCTGATCGGCCAGACCATGCACTTCAAGAACTGTCAGGCCGTGGTGCTGCACCAGATGGGATGGTGCGAGTTCGGTCCGAAGCAGGCCCAGCTTGTCATCGACACGCTGAAGGACAATCTTCGGGCGATCATTGCCTATCACCGCGCCGGCAAGGCCACGTCCCCGCAGAAGCATCTGGAGCTTCTGGACCGCTAATTGTGATATGACGCCGGGCGTTCCGGCGTCAGAAGTGCTTGCGCATGTCGAGCGCAATGCTCTCGCCGTCTTCCGTCAGCGCGTGGCGCTCCATCGACAGCTTCCAGTTGCCCGGCTCCCCGGAAATCGAGAAGAGATTATAGGCTGCCGGCGGCTTCTTGCCGCCCGGGCCCTGCGACGCGGAGGCGATGCCGACGACGGGAATGTCTCCCCTCATCGTCTTGATCCAGTTGATCGTGTTGAGATGCGTGTGGCCGTGCAGGACGAGTTCCGCGCCGCCGAGAGAGACTGCTGCCCTGAAGCGGCGTATGCCGAACATGCGCTTGTGGCTGGCGGCCGCGCCGCGGATCGGCGGATGGTGGATCATCACGACGCGGAAAAGGCCTTCCTCGCCCGCCTGTTTCAACAGCCTTGCCGTCTCGCGCGCCTGTCCGGGCCCGAAATAGCCGGTGGCGGAGAATGGCGGAGTGGCGATGGATGTCGAGCAGCCGATGAGGGCGACCGGGCCGCGCCGGCGGATATAGGGGAAGGGCTGGTCCGGCTCGACGCCGGAAATCGATCCGTCGTCACCGGTGAGGTAAGGCCTCCAGGCGGTGATGGCCTTCTTGACCGAGCCGCGCACATAGGCGTCGTGATTTCCCGGCACGACGGAGACTTCTTTCGGGTCACCGACCGTATCCAGCCACCGCGCGACCGCCCGGACTTCGAAACCGGTGCCGAGATTGACCAGATCGCCGGTTATTGCCAGATGGTCGGGACCCTGCCGTTCGATGTCTTCCAGGATCATGTCGAGGGCGTTGGTGAAGAGGTGCTTGCGCCGGTTCCTGTGCCAGTTGATGAAACCGGTGATGCGTTTGGAAAACAGTTCGCCTATCGTCAGCCGGGGCAGGGGACCAAGATGGACGTCGGAAATATGGGCAAGCTTGAACATGGCAAGAGGCATAAGCATGCATGGCGCATCGGGCAAGTAAAATGAACCCGGAAAGGAAGCCCGGCGTGCGGCGGATCGGCGAGAAGGTCCTTTTACGACTGTTCCACGGCTATTATTTCCTGGTGCGGGGCATGACGCTCGGTGTCAGGGGCGCGTGCTTCGACGAGGACGGCCGGATCTTTCTGGTGCGCCATACCTATGTGCGCGGCTGGCACCTGCCGGGCGGCGGCGTCGAGCGGGGCGAGACGGCACATGCGGCGCTGAAGAAGGAGCTCGAAGAGGAGGGGAACCTCGAAATGCTCGAAGCTCCTCAACTCGTGCAGGCCTATTTCAACACCGTGACGACACGGCGCGACCACGTCCTGCTCTACCGGGTGCGTGTGCGGCAGACGGCGCCACGGCGGCCAGACCGGGAAATCGCCGAAGCCGGCTTCTTTCCGCTGGATGCGTTGCCGGACGGGGTGACGCCGGCAACCCGCCGGCGTCTCGCCGAGCTAGCCGGCGAAGCCATTCCCGCCGACCACTGGTGAGCCCGTAGGGCCTCAGCCTTTACTGAGAGACGCCCGCTCATGCGGAGCGTCGAGATCGAGCACCGGGCCGACGGGCACGACGCCGGTCGGGTTGATCATCGTGTGGCTGCGATAATAGTGCTGCTTGATGTGATCGAAGTTGACCGTCTCCTTGACGCCCGGCGTCTGGTAGAGATCGCGCAGATAGCCCGAGAGGTGCGGATAATCGACGATCCGCCGGATGTTGCACTTGAAGTGGCCGACATAGACCGCGTCGAAGCGCACGAGCGTGGTGAAGAGCCGCCAGTCCGCCTCCGTCAGCCGGTTTCCGACAAGGTAGCGGCTGTCCGCCAGCTTCTGTTCCAGGAAATCGAGCGTTTCGAACAGCTTCTCGACATTTTCCTCATAGGCTTCCTGGGTGGTTGCGAAGCCGGCCTTGTAGACGCCGTTGTTGACGGTGTCGTAGACGCGCTCGTTGATCGCGTCGATCTCGTCCCTCAACTCCTCCGGATAATAGTCGTCCTCGTTGCCTGTCAGGTCGTTGAAGGCGGAGTTGAACATGCGGATGATCTCGGCGGATTCGTTCGAGACGATCGTTTCCTTCTGCTTGTCCCACAGGACCGGCACTGTGACGCGGCCGGAATAGTGCGGATCGGCCTTGGTGTAGACCTGCCAGAGCTTGGAGGAGCCGTGGAGATGATCTTCCGTCGCGCCGTCATGGCCGCCGAATTCCCAGCCGTTGCTGAGCATCAGCGGGTTGACGACCGAAAGGCCGATCAGGTCCTCAAGACCCTTGAGCTTGCGGAAGATCAGCGTGCGATGCGCCCAGGGACAGGCATAGGAGACGTAGAGGTGATAGCGACCGGCCTCCGCCTTGAAGCCGGCCTCACCGGAAGGGCCTGCCTCGCCGGTGGCGGTCACGTAGTTGCGAAAGCTCGATGCGGAGCGCTTGAAGTGCCCCTTGGTTTCCTTGGTGTCGTACCAGACGTCGTGCCAGGTGCCGTCGATCAGCTTGCCCATATCCGATGTCTCCCCGTTTGATGTTCGTTTCTTTGATGTCTGGTCTATACTTAGAGACCGCGGCGGGAAGATCGAGACAAAAAAGGTGAACAATGCGTTTTGTGTTGGACGCCATGAAAATTTCCTGATATCCGCCTTTCACCTCAATTCGGGACACATCTGACGATGACTGCCATACGGAACCTGCGACGACGCCGATGACCTTCCCGCGCTTCACCTGGCGCGTCCGAACCGCTCATCCGTTTGTCTTTCCGGTTTCCGTACCCACATGAAAAAGCACGATCTCGTCTACCTCACCGAGGATGCGTCGCATGACGACGTCATCGAACTCATCAACGAAGAAGCCTTCGGCCCCGGCCGGTTTACCCGCGCTGCCGCCCGCATCCGCGAGCAGGGTCCGCATACGCGTTCGCTTTCCTATGTCTGCGAGGACAATGGCGAGGTGATCGCGTCCGTGCGGATGACACCGGTGAACGCCGGAACGGTCAAGGGCCACTTGCTCGGGCCGCTCGCAGTCCGCCCGTCTCACAAGAATATCGGCATCGGCCGCGAACTGGTACGCATTGCCGTTGCCGCCGCCAGAAGAGCCGGTTCGGAAGCCGTCATTCTCGTCGGCGATCCGCCCTATTACGGACCGCTGGGGTTCGAGAAGGTCGCCTATGGCGCGCTCGAGTTTCCCGGTCCGGTCGATCCGGGCCGTGTGCTGGTCGTGCCGATCGCCGCCGATACGCATGAGCGGCTGCACGGCGTGATTGGCTGGCGCGGCGACGTCCGGCAGGCCTTGGCAGTCTGATTCAGGCTTTTGCGCCAAGCAGTTTGAAATGGCAGGCATTCTTCGATACGGGCATTTCGGCGGACGCTTCGCGCTCTGAGTCAGCCGGCGCGTCCAAGTGTATGGCGAGGAATCGCTTTTCGTCCCCGGGTGCTCAAAATCGGGCGGTGGGGTTATGCTTGCGAAAAGCCTTGACGGTGATGAGCCTTTCGAAGGCGCAAAGGGAGCAGAGTTTTCTACCATCTCGCCTAATCTCTCCTGCGAGGAAAGGGACATCCGCAACAGACGTTTCTGCCAATGGTGATTGACGGCCAGGGCCGGCATTCGACGTTGCAGGTGGACATGTCCCCAAGACTTTGCCACTAACCCTCACCGCTGCGGCGCAAGCCGCTTCGGACAGGACAGAAGACCAACGACGCCGTTTTTGCGGGGGAACCATGAAGACCTTTATTCTCACCGTTTCGTGCCGGTCGACGCGCGGGATTGTCGCTGCGCTAGCGACCTATCTCGCCGACAAGGGCTGCAACATCACCGATTCATCGCAGTTCGACGATCTGGACACCGGCAACTTCTTTACCCGTGTCACCTTCCTCTCCGAAGAGGGCGCGACGCTCGAGGCCCTGAAGGCCGGCTTTCCGCCGATCGCCGACAAGTTCGACATGGAATGGGAAATCTATGACGCCGAAAGCCGCATGAAGGTGCTGCTGATGGTGTCGCGCTTCGGCCACTGCCTCAACGACCTTCTCTATCGCTGGAAGATCGGCGCGCTGAACATCGACATCGTCGGTGTCGTCTCCAACCATTTCGATTACCAGAAGGTCGTCGTCAATCACGACATTCCCTTCCACCACATCAAGGTGACGAAGGAGAACAAGCCGGAAGCGGAAGCCCGGATCATGGACCTTGCCGAGCAGTCGGGAACGGAACTGATCGTGCTCGCCCGCTACATGCAGGTGTTGTCGGACGACATGTGCCGGAAGATGTCCGGCAAGATCATCAACATCCACCATTCCTTCCTGCCGTCCTTCAAGGGGGCGAACCCCTATAAGCAGGCCTACCAGCGCGGCGTGAAGCTGATCGGTGCGACGGCGCATTACGTGACCTCGGATCTCGACGAAGGTCCGATCATCGAGCAGGACGTCGCCCGCATCACCCATGCGCAGTCGGCAGACGACTATGTCTCGATCGGCCGCGACGTCGAAGCACAGGTCCTGGCGCGCGCCATCCATGCGCACATCCAGCGCCGTACCTTCATCAACGGCAACCGCACGGTCGTCTTCCCGGCCAGCCCCGGCGCCTACAAGTCTGAACGGATGGGGTGAGGCGCGGTCGGGCATAGCCCTATGAAACGCTCCGGTGGAGCGTTTCAAGCGCCGAACGCCCTGAGCTATGCGAAGGGCCGGGTCAGGTATCAATACTGCCATTGATTGAACCCCTCGGTCATACCCGAGGGGTTTTCTGTTTGCCGGAAGCGAGTCAGAACCGCTTGGCCATCCAGGTGATGGAGAAGCCCGGCGGGTAGTCGGCAAGCGTGCCGATGATCTCGTAGCCCTGCCGCTGGTAGGCGCGTCGGGCGTCGGGGTTGGCCGTGTCGATATAGGCACCGACGCAGCCGCGGGCCTTCGCCTCGGTCTCGGCGGCCTCAAGCAGGCGGCCGGCCAGGCGCTTTCCGCGCATGCCTTCCGGAATGAACAGCATTTCCACATGCAGGAAGCCGCGGCCGGTATAGCCGGTCAGCCCGCCGATGACGGCGCCGGCTTCGTCACGGATCGGCACGTACAGTCCACGTCGGTCGCTCGGTGCGCCGAACAGGACGTCGTTGTGGGCCTTCAGCTCGGCCAGGATCTTCTCTTCCGCACCGTCGTCCAGCGTGTCGGTCACTTCAAGGCGAGGCGTCACGTCTTAGCGTCCTTCGCGCCACCACATGGCGGAGAAGGCGAGCAGCAGGGCGCCGAGCCCGGCAAAGCCCGCGAACAGCGGATAGGTGTTGATGCCCTTCAGAACGCTTTCGTCGGTCAGATGGACCACCATGCGCTGCCTGTCGGCCGAGCGGATGGTGCCGGAAAGCGGAAGTACTGCCGGCACGTCCACGCTGCCGCCGTCCTTTTCGACACGCGTCATCAGCCCCTTGCTCGCCTCGACGACCGGTGCCAGCACCTGTTCGGTCGACACCATGGCCTTGAATTCTGGTGCATCCGGCGCGCCGACATGGGCGAGCGTCGAGAGATCGCCATTGGCGATCTGGAACAGGCCCGTCTCGTCGGTCTTCAGTTCGGCGGTGTAAAGCCCCGGCTTCGTCTGGCTGAGCGTCACGCTTTCGCTCTTGCCGGAGGGATAGCGGACGGTCGCCGGCCCCGGATCGTCGCCGATGGTCTGGCGGGTGATTTCCAACGTCCGGCCGCTGCTCTTGGCCGTCAGGGCTTCCTCTTCCAGCGCCGGTTCCTTCATCAGCCAGTGGGCGATGCGCCGATAGAGGGCGACATGCGGGCCGCCGCCTTCGAAGCCGCGTGCCCAGAGCCAACCCTGGTCGGAGAGCAGCATGGCGACGCGGCCTTCGCCGACGCGGTTGAGGACGAGGAGAGGGTGGCTGTCGTCGCCGACCATTACCGTCTCGCCCTTCGGCTGTTCGACATCGACGCTGCGGAACCAGCGGCCCCAGTGCGGCGGTTCCTGGTCGGAGCCTTCGAGGCCCCGGGTGACGGGGTGCTTCTTGCCCTCGTCGGAAAGGCGCGGATAAAAGGCCTTCTCGTCGATGCGGCCGGTCGGCTCGGCGGGCAGTACCGTTTCGAGCGGGGTCAGCGCGATCGAGTTGTCGCCGGCATGTTCCGGTCCGGCGGCGATTAAGAGCGCGCCGCCATTCTGCACGTACTGGGCGATATAATCGTAATAGAGGATCGGTAGCACGCCGCGATGCTGGTAGCGGTCGAAGATGATCAGGTCGAAATCCTCGATCTTCTCGACGAAGAGTTCGCGGGTCGGAAAGGCGATCAGCGACAGCTGGTTGATTGGCGTGCCGTCCTGCTTCTCCGGCGGCCGCAGGATGGTGAAGTGGACGAGGTCGACGGATGCGTCAGACTTCAGAAGATTGCGCCAGGCCCGCTCGCCGGCATGCGGTTCGCCGGAGACCAGCAGCACGCGCAGGTTTTCGCGGATGCCCTCGATCTCGTGGATCGCCTTGTTGTTGGCGGTGGTCACTTCACCGTCAAGCGCTCCGACGTCGAACTCGAGAATGTTGTTGCCGCCGCGCGGGACCTTGAAGGAGAAGGGCGTGTCCTGTCCCGGCCTTGCGCTCAAGGTGGCGATTTCCTCGCCGTTCATGCGCACGGTGACTTCTGCGGCGGAAGAGGGGGCCTTGCCGTCGTCGATGACTCGGAAAGTCAGCTCCTGCTCCTTGTTGACGAGGCCGAAGCGTGGTGCCTTGACGATCTCGATGCGGCGGTCGAACTCGTCGGCCTTGCCGGTGATCAGGCCGTGAACCGGCGCGTTGAAGCCGATCTGGTCTGCCGATTTCGGCAGGTCGTGGATCTGGCCGTCGGTGATGAAGATCGCCGCACCGATGCGGGACGGCGGGACGTCGGCGACGGCCGCCTGCAGGGCGGAGAAGAGCTTTGTGGCGGGCGCCTCGGCATCGGCGTCGTCGCGGGCTTCGACGATGCGCGGTTCCAGCCGCGGAAAGCGCGACAGCCGTTGCTCGACCTCAGCCAGCGCCTCGTCGGTCGCCTTGATGCGCTCCGGCGTCATCTGGCTCTGCGAGCGGTCGACGACCACCGGCACGACGGTCGACAGCTGCTCGCGGTCCTCCTGCAAGAGTTCAGGGTTGGTCAGCGCCGCCAGAAGAAGGAGAAGCGCGCCGGCGCGAAGCCATGTACCGCGCACCGAGCGCCAGATGCCGAGTGCCAGCAGGACAGCCGCGGCAAAGGCCAGAACGGCGATGACGGGCCAGGGCAGGAATGGCGAAAAGGCAACCGTCATTACTGGCCCAACCTTTCAAGCAACGCCGGGATATGGACCTGGTCGGCCTTGTAGTTGCCGGTCAGCATGTACATCATGATGTTGACGCCGACGCGGTAGGCGTATTCGCGCTGGGTTTCGTCATTGGGCACCGTCGGCAGCAGCGGTTCGCCGCGATCGTTGACGGCCCAGGCGCCGGCGAAATCATTGCCGGTAATCAGGATCGGCGAGACGCCGTCGCCCGACGACGAAGACTTGAGGTTCGCCTTGTCGGGATCCTGCCGCGCTTCGACCCAGAGCGGGCCGCCGGCATAGCGGCCGGGGAAGTTCGACAACAGGTAGAACGCCTTGGTCAGCACATGATCGGCCGGCACCGGCTCGAGCGGCGGAATGTCGAGATTGGCGAGGATCATCTGCAGGCGTTCGCCATTGGCGGAGACGGAATCGTCGCCGAGCCCGCTGATGTGGTCGCGCGTATCGAACAGGACCGTGCCGCCACTGCGCATATAGGCATCGATGCGGCTGATCGCGGCGGGGCTCGGCATCGGCGCGGAGGCGGAAACGGGCCAGTAGATCATCGGGTAGAAGGCAAGCTCGTCCTGCGAGATATCGACGCCGATCGGCTCGCCGGGCTCCAGTGCGGTGCGGTAGGTCATGAACTCGGTGAGACCCTTCAGTCCTGCCTCGGAAATGTCGTCTGTCTGCTTTTCGCCGGTGACGACATAGGCGAGGTGGGTGGTGTCGAGGCTCTTCATCAGGATGTCGTCGCCGGGCTTGCTGTCGTCGGCGCGGGCTTGTGGCGGCACGGCGAAGGCAATCGCTGCTGCAAAGATGAGGACGGCGGCGGCGCTGCCGGCGACCCGCGTCGCCTTTGGCAGGCGGGCAAAGGCGCCGTTGATGAAGAGGACGATGAGGCTGTCGAGCGCCAACAAAAGGAAGGCGAGGATGAAGAGCGGCGGCTTCAGGGACAGCGCCTCGTTGCCGATGAGCCGGCTGCGCGTGACGGGCACGGTGATGCCGGTAAGGTCGAGCGGTTTCAGCACTTCGTCCTTCGCCATCAGATTGAGCGCGGTGAAGCCGTCTTCGGATCCGTAAAGGCCGGGCGGATTGTCGAAGCTCGTCCGCAGACCGCCCTTGGCGGCGACGTCGAGCGGCTTGGCCGAGCCGGTGTCGCTCGTCAGCGCGCCGGTGGCTGTCAGCAATCTGTAGGGCGGCAGGAGGCTCGCGATCGAATTGGCGGTGGTTTCCGCCGTCGCGCCGCCCGAGCGGGACAGTTGCACGACACGGCGCAGCATTTCCACGAATTCGCCCGAGATCGGCAGGTTCGACCATGTCGCCTCGGCGCTCACATGGAAGAGAACGATGTTGCCGGCGCCGGCCGGTTTGGCGGTCACGAGCGGCGTGCCGTCGGCAAGGCTTGCCCAGGTGCGGGCGGCAAGATCCGGGCTCGGTTCGGCCAGGACCTGGCGCTTGACGAGAATGTCCTTCGGCGTCGGCAGGCCGGCGAAGGGGCCGTCCGGCGGGAAATCGGCGAGCGGCTGCGGCTCGGCCCAGGAGAGCGCGCCGCCGAGCGAACGTTCGCCCTGGCGCAGCGTGACCGGCACCAACGGATCGTCGGCGGGGGCTGCCGCCAGTCTCGGTCCGGCAAAGCGTATCAGCATGCCGCCGTTCGCCAGCCAGCGCTCGAGCGGCGCATAGGTTTCGGCCGGCAGGCGGCCGACATCGGCCATGATGATGACCGAGGGCTTCTGTTCGAGGAGATTGGGGATGGCGACCGACATGTCGGCATTGTCCGGGGCGATCAGGTCGGCATAGGGCTCCAACGCCCGGCGTATGTAGTAGAGCGGCGAGAGCAGCGGCTGGAATTCGTTGGCCGCCTCGCCGGAAATCAGCGCCACGCGCCGGCGCTTGAAGCCGTCATCCAGAAGATAGGCCGCGCCGGCGGTGTCCATGTTGCGGATCGCGATCCGGGCGAAGTCGTTGCGCATTTCGAAGGGGGCGTCGATCCGGGCGCTCGCGGTCGCCGCGCCGGCGGCAAAGTCGAGGTCGCCGGTCGCGATCGGTCGGCCCTGCGCATCCTGCGCCACTAGAAGGTGGCGGGCAGGCGAGGCCGTGTCGAGGCGGGTGGCGGTGACCGTCATGCTGCTGGCATCGTTGGACGCCGAGGTGAGCGCGACGGCGCGGCTGTTGTCGCCCTCGATGAGGTCGAGCGACTGCGGCTTGAGGTCTGCGAGCATCTGCATCGCCTTGCGGTCGCCGGCCTCGTCGATGCCGTCGGAAATGAAGGCGAGCGTGCCGGGCGTCTGGCCCTGCAGTTCGGCGCGCAAGGCTTCTATCGCCTTGGCGCGGTTGGCCTTCAGGGGACGCGGCTTGGCGGCGGCGAGCTTTTCCAATGCGGCGCTGGCCGTTCCGGGCGTCGCATCATGCGTTTGGTCGGCGGTAAAGACGATCGCCACCGGCTTCTCGCCTTCGGCGGCATCCTCGATGATTGATTTTGCCGTTTCGACCCGCATGTCCCAGTCGGCGGCCGAGGCCCAGCTATTGTCGACGACCAGCGCCAGCGGCCCGTCGCCCGCGACCGTGTTGACCTGCGGATTGTAGACCGGGCCGGCGATGGCGAGAATGACGGCGGCCGCCATGATCATCCGCAGGAGGGTCAGCCACCACGGACTCTTGGCCGGCGTTTCCTCGCGTTTCAGAACTCCGGCGAGAATGCGCAGCGGCGGAAAGACTTCGGTCCTCGGCGATGGCGGCGTCAGGCGCAGCAGCCACCAGATCAGCGGCAGCGCGATGAGCGCGCCGAGCGCCAGCGGAAAGGTGAAGGCAAAGGGCAGCCCCATCATCGCCGGCCTCCATTGCTGGCCTTGGCCGGCATGCCGGAGAGATACATGTGGACGGCGACGAGCGCCTCGGAGGCGAGGTGATCGGTGCGGTGGCTGATGAAGTTCCAGCCGAGATGGCGCAGGGTTTCGCCGAGTGCTGCGCGCCGCGAGAGATAGGCGTTGCGGTAATCTTCGCGGACGGTTTCGGCGCGGCCGGAAATCAGCTTGTCACCGGTTTCCGGATCGACGAACTCCGTGCGCCCGGCATAGGGGAAATCCTCCTCCGCCGGATCGGCGATCTCGACCACGTGGCCGCGAAGGCCGCGCTTGGCAAGCGGTCCGAGACGGTCGAGAATGGCTTCCGGCGTGTCGAGGAAGTCGCCGATCAGCACCAGATCGCTCAGCGAGCGGATCATGCCGGTGTCGGGCAGGCCGCCGTCGATCTCGGTGTGCATCAGGGCGGTTGCCAGCCGTTCGGCGGCGTTGCGGGCGGAAACGGGCTCCATGACGCCCGGACAGCCGATGCGTTCGCCGGAACGCGCGAGGATTTCGGCCAGCGCCAGCATCAGCACCATCGCCCGGCTTTCCTTCGAAACCGGAGACAGGCTCGACTTGTACATCATCGACGGCGAGAGGTCGGCCCAGAGCCAGACGGTGTGGGCGGCTTCCCATTCGCGGTCGCGGACATAGACATGATCGTCTCTCGCCGAGCGGCGCCAATCGATGCGCGACAGGCTTTCGCCCTCGGTGAAGGGACGAAACTGCCAGAAATTCTCGCCGATGCCACGCTTGCGGCGGCCGTGCCAGCCGGCGATCACCGTGTTGGCGATGCGCTTGGCTTCGACCATGCAGTCAGGGATGAGCGCCGCGCGCTGCCGGGCGCGAGCCAGCGTTTCCGTTGCCGGTGTCGGGATGACCTTCTGGCCTATTGCCGCCAAATTCGCCGGCCTCCTATAACCTTGTTCAACCCTTGGCCTTCCGCACCAGATCGGCGATGACGTCGCGCACGCTCATGCCTTCGGCGCGTGCGGCGAAGGTCAGCGCCATGCGGTGCTGCAGGATCGGCTCGGCAAGCGCGTAGACGTCGTCCAGCGACGGCGCCAGCCGACCTTCGTAGAGCGCGCGGGCACGGGCGCAGAGCATCATCGCCTGGCCGGCGCGCGGACCCGGACCCCAGGCGACATGCTTGTCGGTCGTCGCGTTGCCCTGACCCGGACGAGCCGAGCGGACCAGATCGAGAATGGCGTCAACGACGCTGTCGGGAACCGGCATCTGGCGGATGAGCTTCTGGATGAACTGCAGCCGTTCGGCGTCGATCACGCTTTCCGCCTTGCCTTCGGACACGCCGGTGGTCTCCATCAGGATCTGACGCTCGGCGGCCAGCTCCGGATAGTTGACGTCGACCTGCAGCAGGAAGCGGTCGAGCTGGGCTTCCGGCAGCGGATAGGTGCCTTCCTGCTCAAGCGGGTTCTGGGTCGCGAGCACATGGAAGGGCGAGGGCAGGTCGTAGCGCTGGCCGGTCATGGTGATGTGGTACTCCTGCATGGACTGCAGAAGCGCCGACTGGGTGCGCGGCGAGGCGCGGTTGATTTCGTCGGCCATCAGGAGCTGGGCGAAGACCGGTCCCTTGACGAAGCGGAAGGAGCGGCGGCCAGTCTCGTCCTGGTCCATCACTTCTGAGCCGAGGATGTCCGACGGCATGAGGTCGGGTGTGAACTGGATGCGGTTGGCCGAAAGGCCGAGAACCGTGCCGAGCGTGGTGACCAGCTTCGTCTTGGCAAGACCGGGAACGCCGACCAGCAGCGCATGGCCGCCGGAGAGGACGGCGAGAAGCGTGTTCTCGACGACACTTTCCTGGCCGAAGATAACCTTGCCCACCTCGGCCTTGACGGTGGCGATGTCGGCGAGCGCCCGTTCGGCGAGCTCGACGATGGCCTTTTCGTCGAGTGTCGTTTCGGAAGCGGACATCAGGCTCATGGGGCATCTCCATTGGCAGGGTGTGGGCGAAATTGGGCTGCCGAATCGCGGTGTTGTGCGCTGCACTTCAACTCATCATAGCTTATTTCCATTGTGGTGGCTGACAAGCTGGGTGCAAATGACTATCTCGTGAAGGGAATGGTAAATGGACAATCGGGACTGAATGATGGCGGCCAATGAGATGAAAGCGCAGGCGGATGCGGCCGGACTGGCGGCACTCGTGCAGCGTGCCGCATCCGAGACCGGCGCAAAGGGCGGCGGCCTGCCGCCGGTGGAGCGCTGGAATCCGCCCTTTTGCGGCGATATCGACATGGAAATCCGGGCCGACGGCACCTGGTTCTACATGGGGACGCCGATTGGCCGGAAGCCGCTGGTGAGGCTCTTTTCGACCGTCCTCAGGCGGGACGAGGACGGCAAGACCTATCTCGTCACGCCTGTGGAAAAGGTCGGCATCCGGGTCGAGGACGCGCCCTTCCTGGCCGTCGAGATGCATGTCGGAGAGAAGGACGGCGCGCCGTTGCTGACCTTCCGGACCAATGTCGGCGATGTGGTCGAGGTCGGACCGGAGCATCCGCTGCGCTTCGAGATTGCCGGCGAGGACAAGCAGCTGAAGCCCTATATCCTCGTTCGTGGCCGGCTGGAGGCGCTTGTCACGCGGGCTCTGATGTACGACCTCGTGGCGCTCGGCGAGCGCGAGACGGTCGATGGCATCGAGATGTTTTCGGTCAGCTCCGGCGGCACGGTCTTCCCGATCATGCCGACGGCGGAACTGGATGCCCTGTCGCAATGAGTGCTGATTTCCCTTTTTCTGCCGCGGAGTTTCGCCGCAGGGCCCTGCATCAGGTCGGCGCGCCGATCGAGCACGCGGTGCTCGACCATGGTGATCATTCCCTGAACGTCGATCTGGTGCGGGCGATCGACACGCCGAAGCTGCGCGATGCCGCCGTTCTGGTGCCGGTCGTCGACGATGGTCCCGACGCCACGGTTATATTCACCAAGCGAACGGAGAAGCTGCGCAAGCATTCCGGTCAGGTGGCGTTTCCCGGCGGGTCGGTTGATGCCGAGGACGGCAGCCCGGAGCGGGCGGCGATCCGCGAGGCCGAGGAGGAGATCGGGCTCGACCCGTCCTTCGTCGAGCCGGTCGCCCGGATGCCGCAGTATCTGGCGGCGACCGGTTTCCGCATCACACCGGTGCTCGCCGTCGTCAGACCCGGTTTCAAGTTCACGCTGAACCCGCACGAGGTCGACGACGTTTTCGAGGTACCGCTGTCCTTTCTGATGCAGCCGGAAAACCACCGGCGCGACAGCGGCATGCTCGGCGGCGCGGTGCGGCATTTCTACCGCATCCCCTATGGCGAGCGGATGATATGGGGCGTGACGGCGGGAATCGTCCGCACCATCTATGAAAGGCTTTATGCATGAAGACTGTCGCCGACGAAGCGTGGTTCAAGGAACCGGCGCTGCAAGCGGTCCTGGCGCTCCTGAACGCCGATGGCGGGGAGGCGCGGGTTGCAGGCGGCGCGGTGCGCAACGCGCTGATGGGCATTCCCGTTGGCGATATCGACATCGCCACGACGCTTCTTCCGCAGGAAGTCATGCGTCGGGCGGCTGAGGCCGGGATCAAGGCGGTGCCGACCGGGATCGATCATGGCACTGTCACGCTGGTGAAGGACCATACGCCGTTTGAAGTCACGACGCTGCGCAAGGACGTCCAGACCTTCGGGCGCCACGCGGAAGTGGCGTTCGGAACGGACTGGCAGGTCGATGCCGAGCGCCGTGACCTGACGATCAACGCACTCTATGCCGATGCGGACGGCAACATCATCGATCTCGTCAACGGTATACCGGATATCGAAACGCGCACCGTGCGCTTCATCGGGGATGCCGGCGAGCGGATCGCGGAAGATTATCTGCGCATTCTCCGCTTCTTCCGCTTCTTTGCGCTGTACGGCAGCGGTCGTCCGGATGCGGCGGGACTGCGTGCTTCTGCGGCGGCACGTTCGAAGCTTTCGACGCTTTCGGCGGAACGCATCTGGTCGGAGACGAAGAAGCTGCTCGGCGCGCGGGATCCGGGCAGGGCGCTCCTATGGATGCGCCAGACGGGCGTCCTGACCGAAATCCTGCCTGAGACGGAGAAGTGGGGCATCGACACGATACCGGCGCTCATCGAGGCCGGCACGGCGCTCGGCTGGAAGCCCGATCCCATGCTACGGCTGATGGCCATGGTGCCGCCGGATGGCGAGCGCCTCGCCGCATTGGCAAAGCGCCTGCGGCTTTCGAACGCGGAAGCTGCCGAGCTTGCCGCGTTTGCGGGTGCTCCCCCGATTGCGGAGGATATCAGCGACCGCGCCTTCGACCGGCTTCTTTACCGGTCGGGTCGTGAAGGCATCATCGCCCGGCTGCGCATCGATCTCGCCAATGCTCGGGCGAAGGCTGGCGCGGACATGCTGGCGATGGCGAAGGTGGGACGGTTGTCGCTCCTGCTGGAGCGGGCGGAACGCTGGCAGAAGCCGGTCTTTCCGCTGTCGGGCGCAGATCTGCTGGCCGCAGGCATGCAGCCGGGCCCAAAGGTCGGCGATGTCCTCAAGGGTTTGGAAGAAGAATGGGTGAAGTCGAATTTCGTGATGGACCGGGCGAGCCTGCTCGCCCGGCTGGATCATTTGCGCTGACGGCGGCCGAGGGCCTTTCGAGGCCTAGGCCGCCTTGTCTTCCTTGCGGATACGGGCCTTGATGTTTTCGACCATGGTTTCCCGGATTACCGTTTCGCCATGCGCTGTGCGCATGTGCTCGACGGCGCGGCGAACCACTTCGGCGTCCTCGTCCGCCCGGGTATGCCAATCGCAACCCGGAACGAGTGTTCCACATTCGAATACTTTCATCAGGTTCTCCTTTCTGTCATCGGCCAACTCTTGAGTGATGATGGCCGGTTACACCCGGAGACCGGAAATCTCAGTCCGGCATTGCCCAGGCGTTGAAGCATGCGGGCGACTTGTACTGCCCGTCATGCGTGACCCTGCCTTCGATCGCTTCCTGATGTCCGGTCGCGATTTCGGGATGGCCGCCGAGCTTCAGCGTCGCCTGCTCGACAAAATAGGAATGAGGCAATTTCAGATCGCTTGCCGCGCGCAAGTCTTCGGCAAGGCGTTCTATTTCGATCTTCAGCGTACGCGTCTTACGGGGGGACTCTGTTGCGACATCGATGACCGGTTTGCGGTCGGTCTTTGCATCTGCCATTTCGAACTCCTCCTTCAAAAAGCGAGCTACAATCCCTCCAACGATTGCTCTGGGTCTGAAGGTACCATCTTTTTGCGCGAATGCTAAATTAAAAAGCGGGCAAGGCATTGCCCGTGGAGCACGGTCGCCGGACCTATTCCGTGGCATCATTCCGCAGTTTTTCAAGAAAAACAGACGCTTGATCGCGGGCAGTCTTGCGGTCCTCAGGAGCCATTTTGTGCCAGGTCGCGTAGATCTGTCGCATGCGCGGATTGGAGCCCAGGCGCTTTTCATGCCGGGCGATGAAATCCCAGTAAAGGTAATTGAAGGGGCAGGCATTTTCGCCGGTCCGCGCCTTCACATCGAAGGCGCAATCATCGCAGTAGTTGGACATGCGGTTGATGTAGGCGCCGCTCGCCGCATAGGGCTTCGACCCCAGCAGCCCGCCGTCGGCATACTGGCTCATGCCGAGCGTGTTCGGCAGTTCCACCCATTCGAAGGCATCGATGTAGACGGCGAGATACCATTCGTGGACCGCGTGTGGGTCGATGCCGGCCAGAAGAGCGAAGGTGCCTGTCACCATCAGCCGCTGAATGTGATGGGCATAGGCCTCGTCGCGGGTCTGGCCGATCGCCTGGCGCAGGCAGTTCATGTCGGTCTCGCCGCTCCAGTAGAACCAGGGTAGGGGCGCATGCGCCGACAGGGCATTCCTGTCGCGGTAGTCCGGCATTTTCAGCCAGTAGATGCCCCGGACATATTCGCGCCAGCCGATGATCTGGCGAATAAAGCCCTCGGCGGCGTTCAAGGGCGCCTTGTTCTTGCGACAGGCTTCCTCGACTGCGCGGCAGACTTTTAGAGGGTCGAGCAGCCCCAGATTGATGTAGGGCGAAATCAGGCCATGATAGAGAAAGGGCCGACCGCTCAGCATGGCGTCCTGATAGGTTCCGAAATCGGCGAGCGACGTTTTCAGGAAGTCGTCGAAGGCGCGCTCCGAGTCCTTGGCAGTCACCGCCCAGCCGAAATTCTCCAGCGCGCCGAAATTGTCGGGAAACGCTTTCTCGACGAGAGCGATCACCTCGCGCGTGATGTCGTCCGGCTCGAAGCGCAGGCGTTTCGGCAGGAACAGGTCTTCCTTGGCCGGCTTGCGGTTGTCATGGTCGAAGTTCCACTTGCCGCTCTCCGGCTTGTCGCCGTCCATCAGGAGACCGGTGTCGCGGCGCATTTCCCGATAGAAATGCTCCATGCGGAATTCCTTGCGCCCCTCCGCCCAGTCCGCAAACTTGGCCTTCGAACAGAGAAAGCGTTCGTCGGGCCGGCAGTCGACGTCGATATCAAGGTCGTCCGCCCAGCTGTCGATCATCTGCTGGACGCGCCATTCGCCTGCCTCGGTGACGACGACTTTGCCCGGCTTGTGGCGCTTGACGGCGCGGGCGACCTCCTCGGAAAAACTGTGGGTGTTCTCAGGGTCGGTGAGGTTCACATAGTCGACGGTCCAGCCGTCTGCCTCAAGCTCGCTTGCGAAGTGCCGCATGGCCGATAGGATCAACACCAGCTTCTGCTTGTGGTGGCCGACATAGCTCGTCTCGTCGCGAAGTTCGCACATCAGCACGACGTCGCGATCCTTGTCGGCGGTTCGCAGGCTGCTGATCTGGCGCGTAAGCTGGTCGCCAAGGATCAGGATGAGGGAAGGGCGGTCGGCCATGGGCTCGAATTCGTCTTTCGTCAGGAGAGGCGGCGCATGTGCGCGCCGCGGCTACTCCGGACACTACGAATTCGGGCGCCGCGCGGATCAGGCGACGCGGCCACTCGACCTTACGGCCAGCGGACCACGGGCGGCAGCGAAGACAGGATGGAATCGATGTTGCCGCCGGTCTTCAGGCCGAAGATTGTGCCGCGGTCGTAGAGCAGGTTGAACTCGACATAGCGGCCACGACGGATCAGTTGCTCGTCGCGGTCGGCTTCAGTCCAGCTCTTGTTGAAATTGTCGCGGACGATCTTGGGATAGACGAGGCTGAAGGCCCGACCGACGTCGCGCACGAAGGCGAAGTCGGCGTCCCAGCCGCCGCGCGCCTCGTCCGAATGCAGCCAGTCGAAGAAGATGCCGCCGATGCCGCGCGGCTCGTTGCGGTGCTTCAGGAAGAAGTATTCGTCGCACCATTCCTTGAAACGCGGATAGTCGGCGACCTCGTCGTGCTGGCCGCAGGCGATCTGCATCGACTTGTGGAAGAGTTGCGTGTCGGGATCGTCCTGCGTGCGCCTTCGCGACAGCACCGGGGTCAAATCCGCGCCGCCGCCGAACCACTGGCTCGACGTCACCACCATGCGGGTGTTCATGTGGACGGCCGGAACATTCGGGTTCACCGGATGGGCGATCAGCGAAATGCCGGATGCCCAGAAGCGCGGGTCTTCCTCGGCGCCGGGGATCTGGCTGCGGAATTCCGGCGAGAACTCGCCGTAGACCGTGGAGGTATGGACCCCGGCCTTTTCGAAGACGCGCCCGGCCAGCATGGACATGCGGCCGCCGCCGCCCGTTCCGCCGTCGCGCTTCCAGTCGCTCTGCTCGAAGCGGCCGGGTTCGTGATCCGACAAGGGGCCGGCAAGCTCGTCCTCGAGCGTCTCGAACGAGGCGCAGATCTGATCGCGAAGCTCTTCGAACCAGGTCTTGGCCCTGGTCTTCTTCTCCTCGATATCGTCCGGCAGGCCCTTCGGCAGTTCCGGTCTCTGCATCGTTTCCTCCGCCTTGCGCGCGATCCTGGCGGCGACTCGCTGGGCCCCGCCTGTAGTTTCTGGCGTGCTCTAACAGTTGATGGCGCAAAATCCAACGGTGGCGGCCCTTGGGTCATGCATTACGCCAGCAAAATGGACTCGCCATAAAGCATTACCCGCACTATTCTTGAGCGTGGCGAGAGGTATTGTGCATGGCGAAAGTACCTGCCCGTCCGCCGATGGACGGTTTGAAGCGACGGATCCGACAGCACCGCGACGAACGCGCGCGGGGCGCCAAGACAGATTTCGTTCGCAAGACCTATTGCCTCGGTCGCGAGGAAGCCCGCGCCAAGGCGCGCGAATGGTTCGACGCCTTCCCCAAGGCCGCATACTGGACGACGGTGGAAAGCTGGCGGCAGCTCGAAGGCGACCGGATCGAGTTCACCATGCGCCGCCTGCCGTCCGCGGACTGATCACCTGACAGTTTATCTCTCATGTTTTATTCTGAAGCATTCAAAGCAAAGCTTCATATTCTATTTGCCAATTCAATGATCGTTTGTGGTTCATCCTGTGAAATGCAGTGATCCATAAAAGTTTAGCGATCCGGAAAAACATTTTCCAACGGTTGTCTTATACATGTGAGGCCTGATCGGTACTTCCCTGCCATCGATATGGATATGGGGAACAGGGCATGACGCCATCCGAGCGCCGTTCTTCGGCATGTCGCCCTAACCCGAGACACATGGGGATCCCATGGTAAGCTTGAACAATTCGACGGCCGCATCCGCCCTTTCGCTGCTCACCGGCTCAAACAAGGCGCTGGCCAACACGATCACCAAGGTTGCCTCCGGCAAGGAGGTCAACAGCGCCTCCGACAACGCCGCCTATTGGGCGATTGCGACGGACATGGAGTCGCAAGGGTCGGCTCTTTCGAGCGCACAGGATGCGACGGCGTTCGCCTCCGCTACCGTCGACACCGCGCGGCTCGGCATGCAGGCGGCAACCGATATCGTCACGCAGATCCAGTCGAAGCTGATCCTGGCGAAGTCGCTCGGCGGATCGGCCAAGGATGCGGTCGGCGCGGAGATCAACCAGCTGAAGGAACAGTTGGGCACGGTTGCCCAGAGCACCTCGTTTGCCGGCCAGAACTGGCTGAGCACGGATGCCGGCAGCGCTCCGCAGACGCAGTCGCTCGTCGCTTCGGCAACAACCGACAGCAAGGGCGGCGTCAGGATCGGCACGATCGATTACGATACCGCGCAATCCAATCTCATTGCCGGCGGCGATGCCGAAGATGGTCTCCTGACGCGCAGCTATTCCGGTACGACGGCAAGCGGTACGGCCTATGACTATCACCTGATCGACGCGAACTCGACGGCTGCAACGACCGGATCGGAAATTGCGGTCGATTCTTCGACCACTTCCGACGAACTCGACGGCATGATCGCGGCCACGAACTCCATGCTGAGCGGACTGACCGGTGCCGGCGCATCGCTTGGCGCGACGTCGAACCGGATTTCCAGCTCGTCGGATTTCCTGCAGAACCTGCAGGACACCATCAAGAAAGGCATCGGCCGGCTTGTGGATGCCAATATGGAGGAGCAGGCGGTCAACCTGTCGGCCCAGAAGGTGCAGCAGCAATTGCAGACCATCGGCCTCAACATCATGAACAATCAGTCGAAGAACATCCTGTCGTTGTTCGGCTGAATACCCTGACCCCGGAAACAGTGCCTATGTTTCCAACCTGCCCGCGGTTTCTTGAAATAGGCTGCGGGCTTTTTCATGCCTGCTGGCGAATCGCTTCCCCGGCGATCATGGCGACCGACATGGCGATGTTGAGCGACCGCTGACCCTCGACCATGGGGATGAGCACGCGGGCATCGGCCGCGTCGTGGACATGCTCGGGCACGCCGGCGCTTTCGCGCCCGAAGAGGAGAATGTCGTCGGGCCGGTAGGCAAACGTTGTGTAGGGCAGGGCGGCCTTGGTGGAGGCCAGCACCAGCCGTCGCCCTTCGGCCTTGCGCCATTCATCGAAGACCTGCCAGTTGACGTGCCTCGTGAGCGCGGCGCGGGCGATGTAGTCCATGCCGGCGCGCTTCAGGTTGCGGTCGGAGAGATCGAATCCGGCCGGCTCGATGATCTCGACGGCAAGGCCGAGGCAGGCGGCAAACCGCAGGATTGTTCCCGTATTGCCGGGAATGTCGGGCTGGTAGAGGGCGATCGATGGTCTCGTCATGATCTGCTGGTTAGCCCGCTTGCCGGACGCGTTCAAGCGTCGATGCGTCGATGCAACTTCAGGCTGTTGCCGATCTGTCACATGCGACAGTCCGTGACGCCGTTGCGTCATTGATGCTTTTCAAATTTCGAAAACGGGGGTAAAAGACGTCCCATCTTTCCACCGCGATACAGGAGGCAGACATGGATAATGTGACCTGGACCGGCCTTCTTGCTGGCGCGCGGCGGAATGCACTGCCACGACCGACCGGCATCTCCTTCGCCGGCTGAGCCCTTAACGCTCTCCCATTTTCCCAAGATTCTAAATAACAGCGCGCGCGGCAGATTTGCCTCGTTTTCCCTGAGGAAGCTTCGGTTTCGACCGGCCTTTTTGATGCTATAGTTCCGTTCGGGATCTGCATCGCGCGTAAAAATCATTCTGGAGACATCCAATGTTCGCCTGGTTTGAACAGCGACTGAACCCCTATCCCTCGGAAGATCCCGAGCTGCCCCCCAAGGGGCTTTTCTCCTTCTGCTGGCACTACACCAAGCCGGCCGCCGGCTGGCTCCTGGCCATGTCGTTCTTCACCGTGCTGATCGCGGTCGGAGAAGTCATGTTGTTCCGGTTCCTCGGCGACATCGTCGACTGGCTGTCGAATGCGGATCGCACGACCTTCCTGCAGACGGAAGCACCCAAGCTGATCGGCATGGGTGCCATGGTGCTGGTCGGCCTGCCTCTGATCGTCGCAGCGCAGTCGGTCATCATGCACCAGGTGCTGCTCGGCAATTTCCCGATGATGGCGCGCTGGCAGATGCACCGCTTCCTGCTGCGGCATTCGATGACGTTCTTCGCCAACGAATTTGCCGGGCGCGTGGCCACCAAGGTCATGCAGACGTCGCTTGCCGTGCGCGAAACGGTGATGAAGCTGCTCGACGTGTTCGTCTACGTGATGTCCTACTTCATCACGATGATCGTCGTCGTCGCCACAGCCGACTGGCGGCTGACGGCGCCGCTGATCGTGTGGCTCGCCATCTATGTCTGCATCGTCGCCTACTTCGTGCCGCGGTTGCGCAAGATCTCCGCCGATCAGGCGGATGCGCGCTCGATGATGACCGGCCGGATCGTCGACAGCTATACCAACATCGCGACGGTGAAGCTGTTCTCGCATGCCGGTCGCGAGGAGCAGTACGCCAAGGGCGGCATGGACGAGTTCCTGCAGACCGTCTACCGGCAGATGCGCCGCGTGACGCTCTTCCAGATCTTCGTCTATCTCAACAACTGCGTGGCGCTGTTTGCTATCGGCACGCTGTCGATCTGGTTCTGGCTGAACGGCGTGATCTCCATCGGGGCGATCGCCATTGCCATCGGCCTTGCCATGCGCATCAACGGCATGTCGCAGTGGATCATGTGGGAAGTCTCGGCGCTCTTCGAAAACATCGGCACCGTCTATGACGGCATGGCGATGATGACGAAGCCGCACGACATCGTCGACAGGCCCGCCGCCAACGCGCTGACCGTGCCGAAGGGGGAGATCCTGTTCGACAAGGTCCGCTTCCACTACGGCAAGCAGAAGGGTGTCATCGAGAACCTGACGCTCGGCATCCGTCCCGGCGAAAAGGTCGGCCTTGTCGGCCGTTCGGGTGCCGGCAAGACGACGCTGATGAACCTGCTTCTGCGCTTCTTCGATCTGGAGGCGGGCCGCATCACGATCGATGGCGACGACATCTCCACGGTGTCGCAGGACAGCCTTCGTTCGCTGATCGGCGTGGTCACGCAGGACACCTCGCTCCTGCATCGCTCGATCCGCGACAACATCTCCTATGGCCGTCCGTCGGCCAGCGACGAGGAGATCATCGAGGCTGCCAGGCAGGCGAACGCCTGGGACTTCATCCAGTCGCTTGAGGATCTGCAGGGCCGCAAGGGGCTCGACGCCCATGTCGGCGAACGCGGCGTCAAGCTTTCCGGCGGCCAGCGCCAGCGGATCGCGATCGCCCGCGTGTTCCTCAAGAACGCGCCGATCCTGATCCTCGACGAGGCGACGTCGGCGCTCGATTCCGAAGTGGAGGCGGCGATCCAGGAGAGCCTGTTCTCGCTGATGGAAGGCAAGACGGTGATCGCGATCGCCCACCGCCTGTCGACGTTGACGCAGATGGACCGGCTGATCGTGCTGGACAAGGGCAACATCGTCGAGTCGGGCACGCATGCGGAACTCGCCGCCGGTACCGGCATCTATGCCGACCTCTGGAACCGCCAGTCCGGCGGCTTCATCGCCGACGAACTGGAAGTGGCGGCGGAGTAGGGCGTTTCACGCAAATCCGCCCGCGGCTTTAGTCGCGGGCGGACACGCTACTTGGGTGAAATGATGAAAATATTCTTCGATGTTGATGGCGTATTGATCGACGGGTGGCACGTGCGGCCGGAACTGCGCCGACCATGGGACGCAACCATCGAGGAGGATCTCGGCGTCGATCGCCTAGCATTGCAACGGCAGTTGTTTGCAGGCGAAGGCGGGGCCGCGCCGATGACGGATTGTATAACGGGCCGTCGGGATTTGGCAGACGTGCTGGCCGAGGTCTTGCCCCGAACAGGTTATCGCGGTTCCGTCGGGGATTTCATGCGGTACTGGTTTGAAAAGGACTCGAACCAGAATGCTGCGGTGTTTTCGCTGGTGAAGCGATTGCGGGCCCTCGGGGGGCGTCAGCTTTTTCTCGCCACTGGGCAGGAGCATCACCGAGCCCGATATCTGTGGGACGACCTGAAATTTTCCGAGCACTTTGATGACTTGTTCTACAGCGCCGAAATAGGCTTCGGCAAAAACGATCCCCGCTTTTTTGAAGCCATCAATGATCGCCTGAGTATTGCCATGGGCGAGCGGCCGTTATTTTTCGATGATCAGAGAGACATCTGCGACATCGCCATCGCGTGTGGATGGGATGCTACCGAGGTGACTTCCGCAGACGACATCCGCAACCATCCTCGTCTCGCCTCTCTATGGTAACCGGAGGAGGCAGATCGCACTCCTCCGATTGGCCTCCCATTATTGCGTCAGACGGATATTCGAGAGGTAGGTGTCGAACAGCGCCGAGAAGCCGCTGACGATCTCGTCCTTGTCCTCTGCCGCGATGAAGTAGCTGGAGTTCGATGCGCACGCGGACAGCGCCTTGGATATATAGTCGCGCCGGCTCGTGCCGTTGTCGGTCGAGCTCAGGGTGCCTCCCCAGACACTGGTGAAGTAGCTGGAGCTCATCGTGGAACCCAGCGTGCTTTGGTAGCGGTATACGTCATCGCCGATCGAGACGGCGAGATACTCGGTGTAGAGAACCGCCATGGTGGCCTTGGCGTTCTTGGCATTGTCGCACCATTTCGGATTGAGCGGCGAGATGTCCGGATAATAGCTCGAACTGGTGATGAAGCCCTTGCTGGACTGCGCGCCGTCGGTGATCAGCATGACCAGTTTCTTGGCGGAATCCTGGGTCAGTCCATCGCCGGCGGTGCCGACGGCTGTCGACAGGCTCTTGAGGGCGCGGAAGTCGGACGAGTCGTAGGTGCTGTCGGAGTTCAGGGCGCTGTTGTTGGTCAGCGACGAGCGCAGCGCGGCGGTGTCGTAGGTCGGCGCCTGGATCGCGTGCAGCCCGTTTGCCGTGTTGTAGCTTGAAGAGAAGAGCGACGAGCCGGTCGTGCTGGTGCCGACTGTGTAGAAACCTACACGAATGTGCTGGGTTTCGGTGTTGGCGGCGTCGACCATGTCGAGCACGGACCTGACGGCGTCGAGCTGGACGTCCGAACGCAGCGTCACGTTGTTCAGTCGCGCCATTTCGTATGGGGTGTAGTAGGTGTACGTCTTCTTGCGACCGCTGCCGCTCGCCACTGCGATGCTGCCCGAGTGACAGGCGAAGACACAGCTGGTCTTGTCGACCATCAGTTGCTGATCGGCCGTGGTGGCGGCCAGCAGCATAGAAGAGGATTTGTCGAGGACGATGTAGACGTCGATAAAGGATGTCGTCGAGCCTGCCGCGGCAGCGGTGATCGAGACGTCAATGTCGTCCACGCCGACGATGCGCAGCAGCGTTGTGCCGATCGTGCCTCTGACGGTGGCTTTGATCTCGTGCGTCGTATGATCGATCGTGATGTCGTCGTCCGTGAGCTGGTAGGTGCCGATATTCGACGAAGCCGTCGCGTTGACATCCGCGGTCGGATCGACCGAGCCGTCAGCGTTGGTCAGCGGCGTCTGGGCGGCAAACCATTTGCGGATCTTGTCCTTGATCTCGGCATCGGTCGCCGTGCCGATGTCGCGCACGCCGGCAAGAAGAGCGGCGTCGAGATCGGCCTGCATCTTCTCGCGGGTGTTGTAGGCTTCGGCGAAGTCGAAGCTCGATCCCACCGTCATGGAGAGCGGCACGGCGATGAGCGCGAAGGTCACCGCGAAATTGCCGGCGCGATCCGAGCTGAAGCGCTTCAGCGCTTGCCGCAAGCGCGGCAAGGCTGCAGAGCACTGTTCTACAAGCTGCCATTCCTTTTGCATGCACTGCTCCGGTTCAAAATGATACAGGCGGTCGATATGCGCCATTACTGATCGGAGACATTACTATTTCTTGCAGTCTTGTAGTAGGTGTCTTGTAAATACCTGGTTTATTCCGCTGTAATTCGAATATTAAATTTTTAATCGAAATATATACATGTATCGATTTTGTCGAATTGCTCCAGATTTTTCAACTTATCCGCTGTGCTGGGCTGCTGTTCGTGCAATTTCAGGTGTCCTCCGATCGCCGTTTTCCCGCCATCGGCCGTGGGTGGATGTATCAATTCGAGGCACCTGTCTTGTTTGGTTACGGTTGTCGCGCGGCCCCGTTGCGTTTCTGAATGGTAAATGCGGGACAGGGCCGCGCGGCAATTTGGCGAGGGAGCCTCTATTTGCCGAAATTCGGAATCCGCCTATATCTCGCTCATGCTGATCGCCCGAATCCTCCGCCTCTTCGAAAACTGGATCGATCCCTTCGCCCGCCATGATGACCTGCGGCCGCCACGGGGTACGCTGGCTTTCATCTGGTATTATGTCCGGCAGGCCAAGTGGCCGTTCTTCGCCATGCTCGTGCTTGGCGGGCTGGTGGCGATGCTGGAGGCTGCGCTGTTCTGGTTCGTCGGCCGGCTGGTGGATATCCTCGACCAGACGCCGAAAGGATCGGGATGGGAGGGGCTTACAGCCAATCACGGGATGGAGCTCGCCGCGATGCTCGCAACCGTGCTCGTCGTCCGCTTCATCGTGACGGCGTTGAGCGCGCTCGTTGAGGAGCAGGTGATCGTCCCCGGTTTCGTGACGCTTGCCCGCTGGCAGGCCTATGTGCATGTCGCGCGCCAGTCGCTGACCTTCTTCCAGAACGATTTCGCCGGGCGCATCGTGACGAAGGTCTGGAGTGCCGGGCAGTCGGTCTCCGACCTGATGGTGTCGATGCTGCAGGTGGTTTGGTTCATCATCATCTACACCGTCTCGACCATGGCGCTGGTTGCGCAGCTCGACTGGCGACTGTCGGCGCTGATCGCCCTCTGGATCGGGGTGTTCGGGGTGTTGGCCCGCTATTTCGTCCCGCGGGTGCGGGCGAGGGCGCGCGAGACGGCGGAGATGGCGTCGATGATCAACGGCCGGCTGGTCGATTCCTACGGGAATATCCAGACGCTGAAGCTCTACGGCCGCGAGGACGTGAACGACCAGTACATGATGAGTGGTTTCCGCAAGGGGCGCGCCGTGGTCATGGAACTGACCCGGCACATTACCGGTATCCGCACGTCGCTGGCACTTCTGTCCGGGGTGATGATTTCCATGGTCGCCGCGCTTTCGGTCGACCTCTGGCTCAGCGGCGCGATCTCGTCCGGCGGAGTCGCCTTCACGCTTGGTCTCGTCCTGCGCCTCAACATGCTGCTCGGCCGCATGATGACGCAGTTCAACGGCATCGTGCGCAATATCGGCGTCATACAGAATGCGGCCGAGATGATTTCGGAGCCCATCCAGCTGACGGATCGACCGGGGGCCGGCGCGCTGGTGGTGACCGGACCCGATATCCGCTTCGAGGGCATCCGCTTTCACTACGGCAAGGGCTCGGGTGTCATCGACGATCTCAGCCTGCACATCCGGCCCGGCGAGAAGGTCGGCATTGTCGGACGCTCGGGCGCCGGCAAGTCGACGCTCGTCAATCTGCTGTTGCGTTTCTACGACCTCGAAGGCGGACGAATCCTGATCGACGGCCAGGATATCGCGGCCGTCCGCCAGGAATCGCTGCGCTCGCAGATCGGCATGGTCACCCAGGACACGGCGCTTCTCCACCGGTCCATCCGCGACAATATTCTGTTCGGCAGGCCGAATGCGGGGGAAGGGGATCTGGAGCGGGCGGCGGAACGCGCCGAAGCGCTGCATTTCATCCGCGACCTGCAGGACCAGCGCGGCCGCAAGGGTTTCGACGCGCATGTCGGCGAGCGCGGCGTCAAGCTGTCCGGCGGCCAGCGCCAGCGCATCGCCATCGCCCGCGTGATGCTGAAGGACGCACCGATCCTCGTTCTCGACGAGGCGACGTCGGCGCTCGATTCGGAAGTCGAGGCCGCCATCCAGTCGAACCTCGCCCGGCTGATGGAAGGAAAGACCGTTCTGGCGATCGCGCACCGGCTGTCGACGATCGCCGCGCTGGACCGGCTGATCGTCATGGACAAGGGGCGGATCATCGAGGAGGGAACGCATCACGAGCTCCTCGCATCCGGTGGGCTATACTCAGAACTCTGGGCGCGGCAGTCGGGCGGATTCCTTGCCGCAGAAGACGATGTCGCACAGCCGATTTCGGCGGAATAGCGGCTCCAGACGCCGGAAAAACTGCCCTCCTTAGGCCGTTCTGATCAGTTGGCATGCGGCAGGACGCCGCTGCCGACGGAGCGGCTTGCGGGAGGTCGCGCAATGCTCCGCCAAGAACTGCCGGGGCCTATGCTGGGCCATTTGTCTTTCATCAACTCGATCAGTGACATGGCGGGAGCAATTTTCCGGGACATTGTTGGCTCACCCCCTTGCCAAGACTGGACTTATTTTGCGATCAAGCATAGAAGCGCCGGAATGGTGGGGAGTCTGTTACGGGACCGTGTTTTCATGGGGCTCTCCAATCTTAAGGTGTAGATGCGGTTTTTCGCAGAAATACGCGGAGAGGATGGGTAACCGTGAGCGAACACGAAGCGACTAGCGAGAACATGGGCGAGCCGACTCGCCGTGATTTCCTTTATCTGACCACCGGCATGGCTGCTGCTGTAGGCGCAGTCTCCGTTGCGTGGCCCTTTATCGACCAGATGCGTCCGGATGCATCGACTCTGGCGCTCGCCTCGATCGAGGTTGACGTTTCGGCGCTGGAGCCGGGCATGTCGCTGACGGTCAAGTGGCGCGGCAAGCCGGTCTTCATCCGCAACCGCACGGACAAGGAAGTCGAAGAGGCTGCCAGCGTTCCGATGGACCAGTTGAAGGACCCGGTCGCGCGCAACGCCAACCTGCCGGCCGATGCGCCTGCGAGTGGCGTCGACCGCTCCGCCGGCGACGGCAAGCAGAACTGGATCGTGATGATCGGCTCGTGCACCCATCTCGGCTGCGTGCCGCTCGGGCAGGCCGGCGAATATAACGGTTGGTTCTGTCCCTGCCATGGTTCTGTCTACGATACGGCGGGCCGTATCCGTAAGGGTCCGGCACCCGAGAACCTCCACATGCCGGTTTTCTCGTTCGTCAACGACACAGTCATTAAGATCGGTTGAGGGGGATACTGATTATGAGTGGCCATTCTAGCTACCAGCCGTCGACGGGTCTCGAAAAGTGGATCGATTCCCGCCTGCCGCTGCCCCGGATGATTTACGACAGCTTCGTCGCCTATCCGGTTCCCCGCAACCTGAACTATGCCTACACCTTCGGCGCCATGCTGTCGGTCATGCTGATCGTCCAGATCCTCACCGGCATCGTTCTCGCCATGCATTACACCGCCGAGACGACGATCGCCTTCGACTCTGTCGAAAAGATCATGCGCGACGTCAATCACGGCTGGCTGATCCGTTACCTGCACTCCAACGGCGCGTCGTTCTTCTTTGTCGCCGTCTACCTGCACATCGCCCGCGGTCTCTACTACGGTTCCTACAAGGCGCCGCGTGAAATCCTCTGGATCCTCGGCGTCGTCATCTATCTCCTGATGATGGCGACCGGCTTCATGGGCTACGTTCTGCCCTGGGGTCAGATGTCCTTCTGGGGCGCGACCGTCATCACCGGCTTCTTCTCCGCCTTCCCTTGGGTCGGCGAGTGGATCCAGCAGTTCCTGCTTGGCGGCTTTGCCGTCGGCCAGCCGACGCTGAACCGCTTCTTCTCGCTGCATTACCTGCTGCCCTTCATGATTGCCGGTGTCGTTATCCTGCACATCTGGGCGCTGCACGTGACCGGCCAGACGAACCCGACCGGCGTTGAAGTCAAGTCGAAGACCGACACCGTTCCCTTCACGCCCTATGCGACGCTGAAGGATGCGCTCGGCGTGGTGATCTTCCTGATCGCCTATGCCTGGTTCGTCTTCTACCTGCCGAACTACCTTGGCCACCCCGACAACTACATCATGGCCAACGCCCTGAAGACGCCGTCCCACATCGTTCCGGAATGGTATTACCTGCCGTTCTACGCGATGCTGCGTGCGATCACCTTCAACATCGGTCCGATCGACTCCAAGCTCGGCGGCGTTCTGGTGATGTTCGGCTCGATCATCATCCTGTTCTTCCTGCCGTGGCTCGATACCTCGAAGGTCCGTTCGGCCGTGTACCGTCCGTGGTACCGCCTGTTCTTCTGGCTCTTCGTCGTCGACTGCATCATGCTGGGCTGGCTCGGTTCGCGTACGCCGTCCGACCTCTACACCCTCATGGCTCTGTGCGGCACGATCTACTACTTCGGTTTCTTCCTGGTCATCATGCCGGTTCTCGGCCTGATCGAAACGCCGAAGCGCATTCCCAACTCGATCACCGAAGCGGTGCTCGAGAAGAAGAGCGCGAAAGCGTGAACCTGCAGCGGCTGAAAGGAACTGAAACAATGAAAAAGCTTGTATCAAGCATTGTCATCGCCGCCGCTGTCTTCGCGTCGGGATCGGCATTCGCGGCCGAGGAAGGCCACGGCCTGGCCGAGGAAACAACGCATGCGATTGCGGGTGGGCACTTCCCCATCCTCAAGCCGAAGAACCAGGACTGGAGCTTTGCCGGGCCGTTCGGCCATTACGACAAGGCCCAGCTGCAGCGCGGCCTGAAGGTCTACACCGAAGTCTGTTCGGCCTGTCATTCGATGGAGCTGGTGTCCTTCCGCACGCTGGAAGACCTCGGCTACTCCGAAGCCCAGGTGAAGGCTTTCGCGGCCAACTACGAAGTGCAGGACGGTCCGAACGGCGATGGTGAGATGTTCACCCGCAAGGCCGTTGCCTCCGACTACTTCCCGTCGCCGTTCCCGAACCCGGAAGCAGCCGCCGCCGCCAACAACGGTGCTGCCCCGCCGGACATGTCGCTGCTCGCCAAGGCGCGCGGTGTCGAACGCGGCTTCCCGACCTTCATCTTCGATATCTTCACGCAGTATCAGGAAGGTGGTCCGGACTATATCTACTCGCTTCTGACAGGCTACCAGGAGCCGCCGGAAGGCATCAAGAACACCGACGGTTCGGACTACACGGTTCCGGAAGGCACGCACTTCAACCCGTATTTCGTCGGTTCGCCGTCGCTTGCCATGGCGCCGCCGATCTCCGATGGCCAGGTGACGTATGATGACGGCTCGCCGGAAACGCTCGACCAGTATGCGCACGACGTCTCCGCATTCCTGATGTGGGCCGCCGAGCCGCATCTCGAAGACCGCAAGCGCACCGGCTTCATGGTACTGGTGTTCCTGGCGATCTTCACGGCGCTGATCTACCTGACCAAGAAGGCTGTCTACGCCAGCAAGGAACACTAAGGGATCTCTTGTCCCCATACTTGAAAGGCGGCTTTCGGGCCGCCTTTTTTATGGGAGGCTTCGAACCTCCCAGCCAAAACAGAGGAAAGTCATCGATGAACGATCTGCGTTCCGAACTTGCCGCCGCCATCCGCAACATTCCGGATTATCCGAAGCCCGGCATCATCTTCCGCGACATCACCACGCTGCTCGGCAATCCGCGCGCCTTCCGCCGCGCCGTCGACGAACTGGTGCAGCCCTATGTCGGGCTGAAGGTCGACAAGATCGCCGGCATGGAGGCGCGTGGCTTCATTCTCGGAGGCGCGGTGGCCCACCAGCTTTCCGCCGGCTTCATCCCGATCCGCAAGAAGGGCAAGCTGCCGCACGACACCGTGCGCATCGCCTACAGCCTGGAATACGGCGTGGACGAGATGGAGATGCACAAGGATGCCGTTCAGCCGGGCGAGAAGGTGATCCTCGTCGACGACCTGATCGCGACCGGCGGTACGGCGGAAGGTGCGGTGAAGCTTCTCAGGCAGATGGGGGCGGACGTGGTCTCGGCCTGCTTCGTCATCGACCTGCCGGAACTCGGCGGCCGCAAGAAGCTCGAAGCGCTCGGCGTCGAGGTCCGCACGCTCGTCGAATTTTCAGGCCACTGAAAGCCGTCAGGCGGCGATCGCCGCCTTGATGTCGTCCTCGATGTCCTGAGGTTTGTCGTTCGGTGCAAAGCGCTTGAGCGGCTTGCCGTCGCGGGCGATCAGGAACTTGGTGAAGTTCCACTTGATCGCCTCGGTGCCAAGCACACCGGGCAAGGCCTCCTTCAGATATTTGAACAGCGGATGGGCATCGCTGCCGTTGACATCGACCTTGGCGAAGAGCGGGAAGGAGATGTTGAAGTTCAGGTCGCAGAAGGTCTTGATCTCCTCGTCGCTGCCCTTCTCCTGCGCGCCGAACTGGTTGCACGGAAAGGCGAGGACGACGAGGTCGTCCTTGTACGCCTTGTAGAGCTCTTCCAGGCCGGCATATTGCGGGGTGAAACCACAGGCGCTTGCCGTGTTGACGATCAGCAGCACTTTGCCGCGATAGGTGTCGAGGTCGACAGGCTGGCCGGCATTGTTCCTGGCCTGATAGTCATAGACGGACATTGATCACTCCACCGTGTTTCACTCGTATTCCAGCACGCTGCTTTCGAAGCGCAACACCGGTAACTTGTCCTGGTTCTCGCCTTCGACAAGGGTGGTGTTGAGAATAAGTCCCGGCCGGGAGGCCAGCGCCCGGCTGCCGGTCAGCGTGACGTAGTAGGTGACCTTGTCGCCGGCAAAGACCGGACGCAGCCATTTGAGGCTGGTGAAGCCGGGCGAGGGGCCGAGCTTCGGCGGCTCCTCGCCTTCGCCGGTCAACCGGTCGCTCTCCCTCTGCCAGTAGCCAAGGAAGGTCTGCATCCAGGCGGCGGCCGTGTGCCAGCCGGAGGCGCACAGGCCGCCAAAGACGTAATCCTTGGCCGCTTCCGCATCGACGTGGAACGGCTGCGGGTCGAAGGCGTTGGCGAAGCGGATGATCTTTTCGTCGGTAAAGGTGTAGGTGCCGACGTTGACACGCGTATCCGGCTTGTGGAGATCCGACATTCTCATTGTTGAGCCTCCCCGGCCGGACGCCGCCGCATCATGATCCAGTTTTCCGATTTCAAGACCAGTTCGCCACGCTGGTTGAAGAGTTCGTGGAGGACCTTTACGAGGCCGAGCCCGGGTCTGGAGGCCGAGCCACGGCTCTGCACGACGGTCGTCTGACCAGACAGGGTGTCACCGGCGAGCACCGGCTTCTTCCACTCCATCAGGTCGACGCCGGGGGACCCCTCGGAGGCCGATTGCAGGAGGTAGGCATCGATCATCATCCGCATCATGATGCTGGAGGTGTGCCAGCCGGAGGCGATCAGCGTGCCGAACATCGACTCCTTCGCGGCTTCCTCGTCGGTGTGCATCGGCTGCGGATCGAATTCGCTTGCGAAGGCGATGATCTCTTCCTTGCTGACGGTGACCGGAGCGAACGGAAATGTGCGGCCGGAATGAAAATCCTCGAAATAGTATCTGGCTGTCATGGGGCTCTGGGACCATTGTTCGAGGTTGAACAATGGTCAGTTGCCACCCGCATGGCAAGGGGCGGGGAGCCCGGATTTCGATGAAAAAACATTCACACATATAGATGTTTTGATTTTTATCATGTCATTCGATGCCGGACAGGCGCAATATGTGACGACTGCCGGCGGCGTCCGGCCAATGCATCGCTTCAGGAAAGGTCACTTCCATGTTTGCCAAGAATGTCGGTTCCGTCGATCGCATGCTTCGAATCCTCGTCGGCGTGGTTCTCATCGCACTATTCTTTCTTTATCCGGGTGCCTGGTGGCGCTACTACGCGCTGATCGGCATCGTGCCGCTGGCCACCGGGCTTTTTTCCACGTGCCCGCTTTATTCGATCCTCGGCGTTTCGACCTGCCCGGCGAAAAAGAACTGAGCGGCATAACGCGTCCCGATCGACCTTTACGGGTTGCATCTGCGGGTTGAAGCTATATCCCTTGTGCTGAATTTTGCAGCCAGGGGATATGAATGGCCGACAGGACCTTTTCGCTCGACGACTGGGAGGGGCGCAAGCGTGCGCTCCAGCCACTCCTCGCAGAAGCCGCCCAGGCGGGCGTGATCGCGGAGGCGCAAAGCGCGCCGCTTGCCGACTTCCTGCTGCATCGGGGCGTGGGCATCACCGCCGCACCTTCGCCGCAGAATGGTGAAGTGCGTGACACGCTCGACGAGCCGATCGCCACCGACCGGGCGACGGAGGAGGAGGAGAGCGAATCGCCGCGCTTCATCCGTGGCTATCATGACGTGCTGATCACCATCGGCATCCTCATCACGCTTGCAGGTCTCGCCGGGCTGACACCCTATTATGTCATTCTCGCCGCGGTGCTGCTGCTATCGGAAATCTTCATCCGCCGCCAGCGGCTTGCCCTGCCTGCCGTCGTTCTGACACTGGCTTTCACGGTTTCGGCGTTCTACGCGGTGTCATCGCTCTACGTGACGATGACAGGTACGCCGGACCTCTTCGGCGCCGCTTCCGAAAAAGCGGATGCGCTGATCATCCTCGTCTTCGAGGCCCTGCTGCTCGGCGCCTATTACTGGCGCTACCGCGTGCCGATCGCTTTTGCCATGCTGTGCGTTTCCGCCGTCGCCTTCATTGTCTCCGCTATCGCCACGCCGTTCCTCGGACCGCTGCCGCTGGAGACCGCGGCCGGGCGCGGCATCGGCCCGTTCTTCATCGGCCTGTTCGGACTCACTCTGTTCCTGATCGCGCTCTATTTCGACCTTTCCGATCCGAAGCGGCTGACGCGGCGTTCCGACGTCGCTTTCTGGCTGCATCTGGTTGCCGCGCCTGCGCTCCTGAATGCGGTGTTCGTCACGACGATGAACCACAGCGGCGGGATGGGCATCGCCAATCTGCCGCTCAGCGCATCGCTGACGCTCATTGGTGCCGTCGTGGTGCTGATGCTCGCCGGTGTCCTGCTCGACCGCCGCGCCTTCGTCACCTCCGGCCTGCTGTCGCTCGGCTATGCCGTTGCGGGCATTCTGGAGACGGGCGCAAGAGGCGGCCTGTGGGGCCGGATATCGGACCAGTTCTCGGTCGTCGTGCTGGTCGTCGGCGCCATCGTGCTGATCATCGGTTTCGGCTGGCGGACGCTGCGCTCGGGCCTGTTGGCCATTCTGCCCGCGCGGATGCGGGCGATCCTGCCGACGCTGCGGTAAATCCATTTCCAGCCTGAGAGACTGATTCAGGCCGGCTACGCAACGTGTTGAAAAGAAAAGAGCGAGGCGGTTTTCCGTCTCGCTCTTTGTCTATTGCGGTAAGCGCTTGTCTTACGTGTTGAAGCGGAAGTGGATGACGTCGCCGTCCTGGACGACGTATTCCTTGCCTTCGTCGCGGGCCTTGCCCGCTTCCTTGGCGCCGACTTCGCCGCCAAAGGCGATGTAGTCATCATAGGCGATGGTGTTTGCGCGGATGAAGCCGCGTTCGAAATCGGTGTGGATGACGCCGGCGGCGGCGGGTGCCTTGGTGCCGCGCACGATCGTCCAGGCGCGCGTTTCCTTCGGCCCGACGGTGAAATAGGTGATGAGGTCGAGCAGGTGGTAGCCGGCGCGGATCAGCCGGTCGAGGCCGGCTTCCTCCAGCCCGAGGGCGCCCAGGAATTCTTGCGCTTCCTCTTCCGGGAGCTGCGCGACTTCGGATTCGATCGCCGCCGAGATGATCACGCATTCCGCACCCTGTTCCTTCGCCATGGCGGCGACGGCTTCGGTGTGCTTGTTGCCGGTCGCGGCGTCGGCTTCGGCGACGTTGCAGACGTAGAGGACCGGATGCGAGGTCAGGAGGTTGAGGCCCTTCAGCGTCAGCACTTCTTCCGGGCTCAGCGTCTTCAGGAGCAGGCGTGCGGGCTTGCCTTCGTTCAGGAGCTTGACGACGGCTTCCATGACCGGGAGCTGCGCCATGGATTCCTTGTCCTTGCCGGTGGCGCGCTTGCGCGTCTGCTCGACGCGGCGCTCCAGGCTTTCGAGGTCGGCAAGCATCAGCTCGGTCTCGATCGTGTCGGCGTCGCCGACCGGATTGATGCGGCCTTCGACATGGGTGATGTCGTCATCCTCGAAGCAGCGCAGCACGTGCACGACGGCGTCGACTTCGCGGATATTGGCGAGGAACTTGTTGCCGAGGCCTTCGCCCTTCGACGCGCCGCGCACGAGGCCGGCGATGTCGACGAAGGAGATACGCGTCGGAATGATTTCCTTGGACTTGGCGGCTTCCGCCAGCTTCTTCATGCGCGGATCGGGCACTGCGACTTCGCCGGTGTTCGGCTCGATCGTGCAGAACGGATAATTGGCTGCCTGCGCGGCGGCCGTTTTCGTCAGCGCGTTGAAGAGGGTCGACTTGCCGACATTCGGCAGACCGACGATACCGCATTTGAAACCCATCGGGAAAACCTGTCTTTTCTTCCGGAAATTCTTTGCCTGCCTATGCGGGACACGGGCTTTCAGGTCAAGGGGAAAGCGGCGCGGCGGGGCCGCTTTGGCGATGTCAGAGCCAGTTGATGCGCCTGAGCAGCCAGAGCGTGGCGGCGGAACTGATCGTGACGAAGGCGACGATCAGGATGAAGGCCCAGGTGTCGTTGACGCCGGGTATGCCGCCGACATTCATGCCGAACAGACCGGCGATCACGCTTGGCGGCAGGAGGAGGGCGGCGAGTGCTGCCAGCCGATTGGAATTGCGGGCGATGCGCTCGCTGATGACGGTCGACAGGTCGTCATGCAGGATCGAGGTGCGGTCGCGGATTGCGTCGAGATACTCGATGAAGCGCATCAGCTTGTCGATGACCTCGCGCATCCTGAGCTTGTCACGTTCGCCGAGCCAGGGGGCGTCGTCATGTTCGATACGGTTGAGGGCGTCGCGCTGCGGCGCGAGATAGCGGCGCAACTGGACGGCGCGGCGGCGAAGTGCCTTCAGGCGACCGCGCACCTCGCTGTCATTGCCGTTGAAGATCATGTCGTCGAGCTGATCGACCTCTTCGTCCATGTCGTCCAGCACGGGCTCCAGATCGCGGACCAGCTTGTCGGAGATGAGGGCGAGCAGTTCGCCGGAACGCTGCGGTCCCTTGCCGTTCTCGAGCGCCAGGCGGATGTCGCGAAGCGCGGTGATGTAATGGCCGCTGTCGCGCAGCGAGACGACGCTTTCGCCGTCAACCCACAGGTGGATCGGTACGAGGTCGATGTCGTCCGGCGCATCGTCGACGTCGTCCGGGGCGGTCGCGCAGACGCCGCGCAGGATGATCAGCAGCCCGTCGTCGATCGGTTCGACGCGGGGGCGGGTGTCTTCCTCCAGAAGGGCGTCCATGACCACCGGATCGAGGCCGCTCTTCGTCCGGATCCATTCCGCCGCGGCCGGATGGTCGCGCTCCAGATGCAGCCAGACGACGCCTTCCTCGGGCTTGAGGCTGTCGACCGCCGTCAAATCGAGTTGCGTGCCGCCGCCGGCGCCATCGAGAAGCAAGGCGAAGCGTACTCCGGGCTCGGAGCCGTAGCTGACGGACGATCGACGCGATGACGCTGCTATGCCCAAGATCGTCTCCCCGTGCTGCAAAAGGTCAAGCTTCATCAGCGTCTTGCCCCGTGTGCCGAAAGCTTAGCAGCTTGGCCGACAGTCGCAAGCGGGGCAGGGTGACCTGTTGCTGCCGGCGGGCGGCATTGGATTCGGCGTCGCGATGCTGTATGGTAGTGGCATTGGAACTCCATAAATTTTCCGCGCCCCATTCCGCCTGAAAACGGCGGCGCTTGCGCTTTGACGGACACGATTTGCTGCGATGAGCCAGAACGATACTGTTCTCAAACCGAAGACGGTGACCAAGCCGAAGCTGGAGCGGCCGCGGCTGCACAAGGTCATTCTCTTCAACGATGACTACACGCCGCGTGAATTCGTCGTGCTCGTCCTGAAAGCTGTGTTTCGCACCGGCGAAGATGCCGCCAACCACATCATGCTGACGGCCCATCAGAAGGGCTCCTGCGTGGTTGCCGTCTATGCCCGCGACATTGCCGAGACAAAGGCGAAGGAAGCGACGGATCTGGCCAAGGAGGCGGGCTTCCCGCTGATGTTCACGACCGAGCCGGAGGAATAGCGCGCAGCCCCGGGCGGTGTCATTTCACCGAGGCCTTCGGATTGCCATCTTACTGCCGCTTTGATCGGTGCCAATCCAAAGTTGCTTCGGTATTCGCAACCATCGGACAATCATGCAGGCAGAGAGACTTCTTCCGGGGCCGGAGACCCCGCCCGGCGACCGGTGGTCTGTTGCCGTTTCCGTGGCGTTCCACGGCGTTCTTCTCGTCCTGTTGCTGCTGCTCATACGATTTCCGAGGCCGCAGGTCCGACCGACCGAAGAGAGCATCTCGGTTGCGATCGTGCCTTCCGTGCCACCTGAGGCGACGCGGCCCGCGCCGGCCATCCTGACCGCGCCGAAGGATGCTACGAACCCGACACCTTCTCCCGTTCCGCCGACATCCATCAAGCCCGCCGCGCCGTCGGAGAGCTCGCAGCCTCCGTCCCAAAGCAGCATGGTTCAGGCGAAGACCTTCTTTGCGGCAAGGACGCTCGCCGATCCGCGCAGTGCCAAGGCGGTGGCCGAACTCAACGGCGTGGCGCTCGACGACCGCAAGGAGCAGATCTGCAACCTTGAGGCCATGGAGCAGGTGGAGGCGTGGAAGAAGAGCCTGAAGACCGAACAGGTGATCGCCTATGCGCTGAAGGACACACAGACCGACGGCGCCACCATTCGGGCCGACGGCGCGGCGATCCGTGCCAACGGTCTCTGGTACCGGCTCAAGTTCGACTGCACGCTCGCTGCCGACGACCGCACAGTGACGGCCTTCGCCTTCGAACTGGGAGACGCCATTCCGAAGGCGGATTGGGAGCAGTATTATCTGCCGGCGGGCGGCGACGAGGATTAGTCAAGACAGTTGGCCGCGCTAATCCTGCCTGATCTGAAAGCCCGTTTTCGATTGCGAGAAGCCGCAACTCTCGTAGAATTCGATCACGCCGGGGTTTCGCGCGCCTGTCAGCAGCATTACCTTGTAGCAATCGGCCTGGAAGGCCATTTCGATGGCTTTCCGGATGACTGCGCGCCCGTATCCCATGCGACGATGGTCTGGATGTGTGACGACATTCTCAATCAGCGCATAGGGTCTGCCGCCGCGTGTCAGGTTCGGGATGACAACAAGGGTGCAGGACGAAGCCATCTCGCTGCCAGCAAATCCCGCCAATATTGTCATACCCGGGTGACGGTCGATTTCCGTGAACCGTCTGGCTGCCATATCCGAAGGCATGGCTGGCGTGTCGCCTGTCAGGTGGGAATACAACGTTATGAGCGCGGAAATGTCTCCCTCGACAACCGGGCGAATATCGAGAAGTGACATCCTGAGCTCCAAAATGTGCCGCAGCTAATCGTCCTTCTTGCCGAACATGCGCTTCAGCATCTCGGCCATCGGTCCCTTTTCGGGAATCTTCTGCTGCGTGGTCCTTGCCTGATGGATATGCGACTTTCCGGCCGGCTTGGCGGGAGCCTTGGCGGGCTTCGGGGCGGGGGCGTCGCTGCTGCCGCCGACGGCCAGCGCCAGCTTGTTCATCAGTTGCGAATCCTCTGCCTTCACCAGCATCTCGGCATTGTCGGCGAGCGCGTCCATCAGCGGGTCGAGCCATTCGCGATCGGCCTTGGCAAAGTCGCCGAGGACGTAGCCGTGGACGCGGGCCTTGTCGCCCGGGTGGCCGATGCCGAGGCGCAGGCGCCGGTAGTCCTTGCCGCAATGGGCGTCGAGCGACTTGATACCGTTATGGCCGCCGGAGCCGCCGCCGGTCTTGATGCGGGCCTTGCCGGGAAGCAGATCCAGTTCGTCGTAGATCGCGACGATGTTCTCCGGTCCGAGCTTGTAGAAGCGCATCGCCTCGCCGACGGATTCGCCGGAGAGATTCATGAAGGTCTGCGGTTTCATCAGCAGCACCTTCTCGCCGGCGATCTCGCCTTCGGAAATTTCGGCGCGGAATTTCTTCGACCAGGGCGCGAAAGAGGCGCGGCGCTGGATGGCGTCGACGGCCATGAAGCCGATGTTGTGGCGGTTTCCGGCGTACTTCGCTCCGGGGTTGCCGAGGCCGGCGATTATGAGCATGGCGGGGCCTTTTTCGCTTGAAGCTGTTCCTCCGCTTCACCAACCTGAAACGCAGACGATGTCAAGTCTTGCGGCGCTGCTGACGCGTGGCGTCAGTCACCCGCCAACCCGTATTTCTCGAAGAGCTTCGCCTGCGTGCCGTCGGCGATCAGTGCGTCGAGCCCGGTCTGCATCTTCTTGACCGTCTCGTCGGGTACGCCCGGATTGCAGGCGATCGAATAGACGTCCTGAGCGAGGACGAGAGTCGACTCGATCGGCACGCCTTCGCGCTTCAGCTTGTCGTAGTATTTCTCGGAGATCGGCATCAGGTCGATGCGACCGGAGAGCAGTTTCTTCATGGTCAGTTCCAGATCGGTGGCGAGATCGATCCGGGCAAAGCCGTTTTCCTGCAGGATGGTCTGGGTGAAGTCGTCGCGTTGTGTGCCGACGTTGAACATTCTGGCATCGGCCAGGGACTTCGGATCGACGCCAGAGCCCGCCTTGCGAATGAGGACTGTCCGGCTGGTCAGCAGTGGTTCCACCCATTTGAAGGACGGATCGCGTTCCTGGTTGTGAACGGTGGTGAAGACACAGGTATTCGCATCCTTTTCGGCAAGCGCGATGGCGCGGGCCCACGGCATCATCTCCATCGTGTAGTCGATGCCCGCCGCCTTCATCAGAATCTGGATCTGCTCGATCGAGGAGCCCTTGTATTCGCCATTCTCACGGAAGTTGAAGGGCGGATAGGATTCGGTCGTCAGCGTCAGCGGTGCGGCCTGCAGGACGGTCGGGATCAGAAAGGCGGCTACCAGGATGGCGTTCTTCAAAGGGGGGCTCCGTTCGGTTAGGACAACAGGCCAGCGGCCGCCTTCTCCAGGGCGGCGGGCGAGAACTGGCGGATGATTTCGGCCACGGGCTTCGGGCGGCCGAAGTGGTAGCCCTGGCCGAACTCGATATCGAGGCCAAGCAGGGCTTCTGCCTGCTCCGGCGTTTCGATGCCCTCGGCGACGACCTGGCAGTTCATCTGCTGGGAGATCGCCCGGATGCCTTCAATCAGCTGACGGCTGCGCTTCGCGATCTCCGCATCGGGGCTGGTGAGCGAGCTGGTGAAGGACTGGTCGATTTTGACGATGTTGAAGGGGAAGCGCAGCAGGTAGCTCAGGGACGAGTAGCCGGTGCCGAAATCGTCCATGGCGATCTTGAAGCCGCATTCATGGATGGCGGCCAGAACGTTGCTGATCTCCGGATTTCTGTGCATCAGCACGGCTTCCGTAATTTCCAGGATCAGCCGGTGCGGGGAAAGCCCCGCCGCCATCATCAGGTGAGCGAGGCGCGGCGCCAGATCCGGCGTGAACTGCAACGGCGAGACATTGACGGCGAAGCGCGTCTGGGACAGCGCCGGAATCGCCGACAGCTCCACCATCTGGCTGATGGCCTTCTCGAACATCCGGTCACCGACCCTGCGGATCGAGCCGTTTTCCTCCGCGACCGCGATGACGCGGCTCGGCGGGATCAGCCCGTGTTCCGGGTGGTTCAGGCGCAGGAGGCATTCGAAGCCGGCCAGGGTGCCTTTCTGCAGGTTCATGACCGGCTGCATGTGCGCCTCGAACCAGTCGTCACGAAGCCCCTGATCGATCCATGCACCGATGTCGGCCTTTTCCCGGGCGGACTTGATCATGTCCAAGTTGAACAGTTCCGCGCCGTTCTTGCCATTGTGCTTGCGCACATACATGGCCATGTCCGAGCGTTGCAGCAGTTCACCGGCGCTGGAGGCCTGGGCCGGGTAAAGCGCGATGCCGACGCTGGCGCTCACCGACAATTCATGGCCGTCCGTCAGGATCGGCGCCTCGCAGGCGGTGACGATGCGCTCGGCGATTGCCGTGGCGGCCTTTTCCGCATTCTGGGCGGGCACGAGCACGGCGAATTCGTCGCCGCCGAGGCGGGCGATCCTGTCCTGGGCTCTCAACTGGTCGCGGATGCGGTTCGAGATGGTGCGCAGCACCTTGTCGCCATAAGCGTGCCCCAGATTGTCGTTGATGGCCTTGAAGCGGTCGAGGTCGATCAGCAGGCAGGCGAGTTCGCCGCCGTTCTCATTGACCTCGGTCAGCACCTTGTCGAGTTCGTTCTCGAAGCCCTGCCGGTTCAGAAGTCCGGTGAGGTGGTCGGTGATCGCCTGCATCCTGTTGCGCTGCTCGGCGTCCTTCAGTTCGGTGACATCGGTCATGACGGCGAGATTGACCAGGCCGTTGCCATCGTCCTGCTCCATCGGCACTTCCTTGATCAGGACGTCGATGACCCGTCCGTCCGCGCAGCCGAACTTGACCGTCGGATTGTAGTCGCCCTGCCATTGCGCGGCCTTGATCTTGTATTCGGCATAGGCTTCACGGCTGGCCTCATGCACGAAGGAGCCGAACGTCCGTCCCAGCACGTCTTCGCGGCGGTAGCCGGTCGCCAGCAGCCAGTAATCGCTGACGGCCACCAGCCGGTCCTGTTCGTCGACGGTGTAAAGCTTGGCGGGCGTCAGATTGTAGGTGGTGGTGGCGCGGTCGTGCGCCTGCTTCAGTTCCAGCTCTTCCTTGGCGAGACGCGCCTGCATCTCGTTGAAGTTCGCGGCAAGTTCGCCCATTTCGTCCTTCGAGGAGCACTCGACCATGTGGCGCGACCCAGGAATGCGGGTGGCGCGGATCGCCTTTGTGAGTTTCTCCAGCGGCTTCAGGATGATGATCCGGCTGCCGACGATCGCGGCGACGGTGATGATCAGGACAGCAAAGGCGAAGATGCCGATCAAGGACAGTTCTTCGCTCTTGTGATTGGAAAGAAAGCCCGGCTTGGCGACCGAGATCGACAAGATGCCGACCCGGCGGACGCCATCGGGAGACTGATAGTCGATGGGTGCGGACAGATTGACAGTTTCGGTTTGCGGCTTGTTTTGGAAGGACGTGAATTCGGTGGACGTATTGTTGGCGCTTTCGGTCACCTTGACGGCGTCGATGCTGGGGTCGGAGACAATCGTGTTGGCAATCTGCTTTACGCTCTCCTCGTCGAAGTCCCATAGAGGCTTGCCCAGCGCCTGCGCGTTGGCGGCCAGAACGATCTGCGCATGTTCCAAGGCCTCGCGGCTGGCGCGCTCGCCGGACAGGTGGAAGAAGAGCAGGAAAAGCGGGACGACAAGCACGAAGAGCGCTGCGAGAATGATGGCGATAAATCGGCTCTGGACCGAGTTTGTCTTCATATGCTGCTATCCTCAATCGACTTCGCTGGGAGACGCGATATCGTCGGCGTTCCTCCTCCCGCTTTTGATCTGTGGCCGGCTTCGGGGCGCATGGAGCGTGAAGGCCGCAGAACTGCCGACGATCTTCATCGACGAGTTTTAAGCTTTGCTGAATAACCCGGTCGAAACAGCATTGGAGGCGGGGCAGGCGGGCCTCTTTCAGGCGCAAAGCCGAAAGCTGGTAAACATGGCCTTAAGGTGCGTCCGGTATCTGCGATCGCAGCGGCCAGGGATGCGCCGGCATGAAAAAAGCCCGCGCGCCGGATGCCGGTGCGCGGGCCCTGATCGTAACGATCGAAGAGGATTATTCTTCGGTGTCGCCGGATGCTTCTTCTTCGTCCTGGACGCCGCCAGCCGGCGTCGCGATCGTCGCGATCGTGAAGTCGCGGTCGGTGATGACCGGGGTCACCTTTGCCGGCAGCTTGACGTGCGAGATGTGAACGCCTTCGCCGATCTTCCAACCGGTGAGGTCGACCACGATGTGGTCCGGAATGGCATCAGCCGGGCAATGGACTTCGACTTCGTGACGAACGACGTTCAGAACGCCGCCGATCTTGATGCCGGGGCACTTGTCTTCGTTGATGAACTGAACCGGAACGGCAACGGTCACCTGGGTGTTGCCGGAAACCCGAAGGAAGTCGACATGCACGGTGAAGTCGCGGACGGGATCGAGCTGATAGTCCTTCGGCAGAACCTTGATGGACTTGCCGTCGACTTCGATCGTCGCAATGGTGGTCATGAAGCCGCCAGCGTGGATGCGCTTGGTAACTTCGTTCGTCGACAGAGCGACGGCGAGGGGAGCTTGCTTGTCACCGTAGATGACAGCGGGAATCATACCGTTGCGGCGAAGTTCTCGGGCGGACCCCTTACCAACCCGTTCGCGCGCTTCGGCCTTGAGCACGTAAGTTTCCTGGCTCATGGCATTTCCTTTCGCGTATTATTGGAGAGCGAACCGTGGCCGGGATATTCCGGGAGAGGTTCACTTGAAATCGGCAAATTGACCGGCTTCATCCGCCTTGCCTCCAAGGGTGTCTGGGCGGACCGGGGCGCTATAGACCAATAGTACCGGAAACGCAAGGGATCACGCTGCATGGCCTCGCTGCTGTTTGCATGTTGTCAGCCGTACCGGGCGGCTGCGTCTGTCGCACTTTTGATACAGATCAAGGATACGCCTGAATTGTCTGCCTATATAAGATCCGATACATATTATGCAGGTGTGATATGCTCATGGCGTAATGTGTACGGACGCTTTGGGAGGAGCCGATGTCAGATATCCAGCATATCGAGCGGGTCTATTCGCTCGCCAAGCAGGGCTCCGCGGCGGCAAGCTCGCCGGTGGTGGCCTCCTGGCGACGCTGCATGGTCATGCACTCGATGGCGCCGGAAGAGCGCCGACTGCCCTTCCATCTCGATGATGCGGCCTTCCGCCAGGCGCTGGAACGCTCCGAACTGCTGGTCAATGAGGCCCGCGGCGAACTGGATCGCCTGTTCCAGACGGTCGGTAAGGCCGGCTGCTGCCTGATTCTCAGCGATGAAAACGGCATTGCGCTCGACCGCCGAGGCACCGTCGGAGACGAGAAGGATTTCAAGACCGTCGGCCTGTGGCCCGGCAATGTCTGGACGGAAGCGAGCGTCGGCACGAACGGGATCGGCACGGCCCTTGCGGACGAGCGCTCCGTGACGATCTACCGCGATCAGCATTTTCTCGCGACCAATATCGGCCTCGGCTGCACGACGTCGCCGATCCGCGACCATCAGGGCAGGGTGACGGCCGCGCTCGACATTTCCACCTGCCGCGACGACCTCAACGAGATGACGATGTCGATCCTCTCGCAGGCCGTGCGGGATACGGCGGGGCGGATCGAGACCAACCTGTTCCGCCGGGCTTTCCCGGGTGCGCGCATCATCATGGTGCCGCATGCCGCCAATCCGACGAACGCCCTTCTGGCCGTTGATCAGGACGATCTCGTCGTTGGCGCAACCCGCGCGGCGCGTCTCGCTCTCCAGCTCGATGATGCCCAGATCATGCGCGGTGTTCCGGCTGCCGACGCCTTGCAGGAGGCGCGCGCCGACGAGGGCGGCGATCTGTTCGAGGCCGAGCGCGCAGCGCTGCGGCGCATGCTGTCGCGGACCAACGGCAACGTCTCCCAGGCCGCCGAACTGCTCGGCATCAGCCGGGCGACCATGCATCGCAAGATGAAGAAGTTCTCCGTTCACTGATGGGTTGTTTATAGTTTTAATATCTTCTCTGACTGGAGGCGTATTTTTCGGATGCGCCTCCATTTTTATATGTAAAATTTAGTATTGATGCATGTAGATTATTGATCAATTCAGCGAGATTGTGCTGTCGCACAAGTGATACAGTGTGCAGTGCGGCATTGTTCTTGGCATCTATCGCTGATGCCGATTAGCGCTCATCCTTCCTCCATCGGTTGCTCGAACATCGTCAAGGAGGATGACATGCTGCACCAGAAGATTATCGAAACCCCGTTCAAGCTGCGCTACGGGAACTTTATCGGTGGCGAATGGCGCGAGCCGGTTGCCGGCCGCTATTTCGAAAACACCACGCCGGTCAATGGCGGCGTGCTCTGCGAGGTTGCCCGTTCGGATGAGAAGGACGTCGAACTCGCTCTCGATGCGGCGCATGCCGCGAAGGACAAATGGGGCCGGACGTCGACGACGGAACGCGCCAATCTCCTGAACAAGATCGCCGACCGCATGGAGGAAAATCTCGAGGTCCTCGCCAAGGCGGAAACCTGGGACAACGGCAAACCGCTGCGTGAAACCATGGCGGCCGACATTCCGCTCGCCATCGACCACTTCCGTTACTTCGCGGCCTGCATCCGCGCCCAGGAAGGCACGATCGGCGAAGTCGACCACGACACCATCGCCTACCACTTCCATGAGCCGCTTGGCGTCGTCGGCCAGATCATTCCCTGGAACTTCCCGATCCTGATGGCGGCCTGGAAGGTTGCTCCGGCACTGGCCGCCGGAAACTGCGTGGTGCTGAAGCCCGCCGAACAGACGCCGGCCTCGATCCTCGTGCTCGCCGAACTGATCGGCGACCTGCTGCCGCCGGGCGTGCTCAACATCGTCAACGGCTTCGGCCTTGAAGCCGGCAAGCCGCTGGCCTCCAGCCCGCGTATCGCCAAGATCGCCTTTACCGGCGAAACCTCGACCGGCCGCCTGATCATGCAGTATGCGTCGCAGAACCTCATTCCGGTGACGCTGGAACTTGGCGGCAAGTCGCCGAACATCTTCTTTGCCGACGTGATGCAGGAAGACGACGCCTTCTTCGACAAGGCGCTCGAAGGGTTCGCCATGTTCGCGCTTAACCAGGGTGAAGTGTGCACGTGCCCGAGCCGCGCGCTGGTGCAGGAATCGGTCTATGACCGCTTCATGGAGCGCGCCGTCGCCCGCGTCCAGAAGATCAAGCAGGGCAACCCGCTCGACCTTTCGACGATGATCGGTGCGCAGGCCTCTTCCGAACAGCTGGAAAAGATCCTGTCCTACATCGAAATCGGCAAGGGCGAGGGCGCCGAGGTGCTGACCGGCGGTGGCCGCAATGTTCTCGAAGGCGATCTCGCCGGCGGGTTCTATGTCGAGCCGACCGTCTTCCGCGGCCACAACAAGATGCGGGTCTTCCAGGAGGAAATCTTTGGCCCTGTCGTGTCCGTCACGACCTTCAAGGACGAGGCCGAAGCGCTGGAGATCGCCAATGACACGCTCTACGGCCTCGGTGCCGGTGTGTGGAGCCGCGATGCCAACCGTTGCTACCAGTTCGGCCGCGGCATCCAGGCCGGCCGCGTGTGGGTCAACAACTACCATGCCTATCCGGCGCATGCCGCCTTCGGTGGCTACAAGCAGTCCGGCATCGGTCGCGAGACCCACAAGATGATGCTCGACCACTACCAGCAGACCAAGAACATGCTGGTGAGCTACAGCCCGAACGCTCTCGGCTTCTTCTGAGATTGCCGACAGGCAGTCACCTCAACAGCGGGCTTCCGGCGTCATGCGCCGGGAGCCCTTCGGTCATTCGGGAGGAAACGAACATGCCGGACGACAATGGCACCGAACCGCGCGTCATCGCCACCGACGCGGCTCTCAATCTGATCTCCGAAATCAAGGCGGATCATCCGGACATCCTGTTTCATCAATCCGGCGGCTGCTGCGACGGCTCGTCGCCGATGTGCTATCCGGCCGCCGAGTTTCAGGTCGGCGACCATGACGTGCTGCTCGGCCATATCGGCGGGGTGCCGTTCTACATCGGCGGCAAGCAGTACGAGGTCTGGAAGCACACGCAGCTGATCATTGACGTGGTCCCCGGACGAGGCGGCATGTTCTCGCTCGACAATGGCCGCGAGAAACGATTCCTGACACGCGGCCGCGTCTTCGGCGAGGACGAGGCCTGTCCTCTGCCGGGGCGTTGAAGCTGGTAGTCTGCAAGTTGAATCAAATCAGGCCCTTGCGGAAGCTTCCGAAGGGCCTGATTCAATGTCTTGATATTCTGATTCAGCCGCCTGGCGGCCGCGCTGCCATCAGTCGAACAGGCTCGAAACCGATTCTTCCTGGCTGGTGCGGTTGATGGCTTCGCCGATCAGGCTGGCCGTCGAAATCACGCGGATGTTCGGGGCGGACTGGACCGCGGTCGTCGGTTGGATGGAGTCGGTGATCACCAGCTCCTTCAGCTTCGACGAGGTGACGCGGGTGACCGCGCCGCCCGACAGCACGCCGTGGGTGATGTAGGCCGTGACGCTGGTCGCGCCGTTCTTCAGGAGCGCCTCGGCGGCGTTGCAGAGCGTGCCGCCGGAATCGACGATGTCGTCGATCAGGATGCAGTCCTTGCCGTCTACGTCGCCGATGATGTTCATGACTTCCGACTCACCCGGACGGTCACGACGCTTGTCGACGATTGCGATCAGACAGTCGAGGCGCTTGGCGAGCGATCGCGCGCGCACCACGCCGCCGACGTCGGGAGAGACGACCATGACGTTCTTGGTGTCGTAGTGTTCCTTGATGTCGCGCGTAAGGATCGGCACGGCATAGAGGTTGTCGGTCGGAATGTCGAAGAAGCCCTGGATCTGACCGGCATGTAGGTCGAGCGTCAGAACCCTGTCGGCGCCTGCCTCGGTGATCAGGTTGGCGACGAGCTTGGCGGAGATCGGCGTGCGGCCCGATGCCCGGCGGTCCTGGCGGGCATAGCCGAAATAGGGAAGAACGGCCGTGATGCGCTTCGCCGAGGACCGGCGGAAGGCATCGATCATGATCAGCAGCTCCATCAGGTTGTCGTTTGCGGGAAACGAGGTCGACTGGACGATGAAGACGTCCTCGCCGCGCACGTTTTCCTGGATTTCAACGAAAATTTCCTGGTCGGCAAATCGCCGGACACTGGCTTTCCCCAAGGGAACATTGAGATATTTGCAGATCGCTTCGGCGAGGTGCCGGTTCGAATTGCCTGCGAAAACCTTCATTTTGGCCGCCTGTGATCATTCTGATGGCCGCTTAATAACGCCACCACCTCTTAATTCAAGGGGGCGCATGGGTTCGCATCCCGTTATTTTCAAGTTTTAGTCACAAATCTGCAGTGCGGCGCATGGAAGCGTGCTCACCCGGCCGTCTGCTTCCAGGAGAGATAGGAGGCGATCGTGTCGGCGGCGATCTTCTGCATGACGCTTGCCGGCACGCTGGCCCAGGCGTCGCTCTGGACCGGGCCGGGTACCGTTTCCTGACCCTGAATTCGATGCAGGCGGCTGCCGGCATTGTCCAGCACGTCCCAGACATAGATGACGGTCACGCCGTTGTCGCCCGACGTGGAAGAGAAATAGCCCTTGAGGATATCGCCACCGCTGGCATCGGCGGCCGGCTTGATCGTCAGGCCGCGGTTGCGCGCTTCCGTTCCGAGTGCCTGCGAGAGGGGGGTGACTGCGCTGACGGGGGCGCCGATGATCGGCAGGAAGCGGATGGCCGGGACGCTTGCCGCCGCGGCGATCTGCGGCGTCAGCATCGTGCCGGTCGGTGCCGGCTGAACGGTAGCTTGCGCCGGCGCCGTCATCGGCTGCTGCTGCTGTTGCATGTCGTCGGTTGCGGCGATCTGCGATCCGGCGGATTGCGGCGGAGGCGGAAACTGGCTGGGGTCTCCCGCATCGCTTTCGATCTGCTGGGCTTCCTCCTGCGCGAGAGGCATGCCGACGGAGGCGGAAGATGGTTCTCCGACGGGAAGCGGTGGCGTCAGGGCGTCGGTCGAAGTGCAGGCGGTCGTCAGGCCCGTACATGCGACAACAACAAGCGTCGAGACTATCGACTTCATGACGCCTTACCTCTCAGACGCGGCTTGCAGGGCCGCTTATTCCGCCGCTTTCCGTTTCTACTTTAGCGGTTTTCCCCCCGTTTCCTTCACATTTTATGAAAATCCGCGATAGGGCGCCTCAAGCTGTGACAGTTCCTGTCACGAGCGTTAACGGTTCATGAAGTCGAGCGGGTGGCGGGAGAGTGAGCGGGGGCGCTCCTCGGTGGTGAGATAGGTCTGACCAAGCGTCATGGCGGTGCCGGTATCGGAATCGGCGATGATCATGTGGACGAAGAGGCTCATGCCGGGCGCGATTTCCTGCGGATTGCCGGCATGGAACATCTGCTGTTCCATCCATGAGGGAGCAAAACGGGCGCCGAGCGAATAGCCGCAGGCGTTCAGGCGGTGGCGCGTCAGGCCGCGTTCGTCCATCATCCGGGCATGGGCGTCGAACACGTCGCCGAACGTCTTGCCGGGCACGAGCACGTCCTCGATCGCCCTGATATTGTCGACGCAGGCGCTGTAGAGCTCGTGATGGCGCGGCGAGGGCTCGCCGATGACGACGGTGCGCATCATCGCGGCATGGTAGTGGGCACTTACCCCGGCCCATTCGAGCGTCACCTGGTCGTTGGCCGACAGGGTGCGGCGTCCGGACTTGTAGCGGCAGAGCAGCGCATCCGGGCCGGAGCCGATGACGAAGGCATTGGCGGCATAGTCGCCGCCGCTGGCGAGCACAGCGCCCTGCATGGCCGCAAAAATATCGGCCTCGTCGCCGCCTTCCTTCAGATAAGGCATCGCCGCATCCAGTGCGTCATCGGCAAGCTCGGCGGCGCGCTCGACGAACTCGATCTCTGCGGGGCTCTTGATCAGGCGCAGCTGTCCGACCAGCGCCGAGGCGTCGATCAGTTGCGCAAAAGAAGTGAGCTGGTCGTCGACCAGACGCGCGGTGTGTCCGGTCATGCCGTGCGTGTCGTATTCGACACCGATACGGGCTCCGAGCAGGTCCATGTCGCTCAGCAGGTTCTTCAGGTCGGAGGAGGGATCGGCCTTAAGCCGATCGACCCAGACGATGATGTTTTCGATCGTCGAGGTGTGGCGGGCCTGACGCAGGTCCGGGGAGCGGGTCAGCAGGGCCATCTCGCCGTTCGCCTTGACGACCAGCGTCTGGAAGAAGCAGAAGCCCATCGTGTCATAGCCGGTCAGCCAGTACATGCTCTCCTGGGCGAAGAGCAGCATGGCGTCGAGCTTGTCGTCCCGCATCTTTTCGGTCAGCCGTGCAAGCCGCATGGCGTATTCGTGGCGGTCGAAATGCAGTGCCATATCTGGTCTCCATGATTGCGATGGCCGAAATCTGCCGCCCGTAGTCGGGCTCGCCGCGATGCGTCGTGCGGCGGTAGGAGAAATAGCCGTCTTCGTCCTCATATGTGCAGATGCCGAGGCATTCCGCCTCGATGCCCGCCTTTTCAAGCCGCATCAGGGTGAGACCCTGAAGATCGAACATGGCATGGCCCGGTTTCGGGCTTGCGGTAAAGTAGCGCTCATAGGCCGCGTCGTGGGTGGTGAAGCGTTCCACGAATTCCGGTCCCACTTCGTAGTTGCGTCCGCTGATCGACGGCCCGAGAGAAGCCTTGATGTGCGACCGCTCGGCGCCGAGCGCTTCCATGGCCTCGATGGTGCTTTCGAGAACGCCGTAGAGGGCGCCCTTCCAGCCGGCATGCGCGGCACCGACGACCCGGTTGACCGGGTCGCAGAACAGCACGGGGCCGCAATCGGCTGTCAGGATGCCGAGAACGAGGCCGGGGACTGCGGTCACCAGCGCATCGGCTTCCGGGCGATGGCCGTTCAGGGGCTCGGAGACCGTTACGGCGATGTTCGAGTGGATCTGGTGCACGGTTTCGAGACGGCCCGGGTCGGCGTCGAACCAGCGGCTGACGCGGGCGCGGTTTTCGACGACGCGCGCACGCTCGTCATTTGAGCCGAGGCCGGTGTTCAGCCCCTGATAGATGCCTTCCGATACGCCGCCCTTGCGGGTGAAGAAGCCATGCCGGATGCCCGCTTTCGTGCTGTCGGCAAGCATGGGGCTGATAACCGGCTCAGGCTGGGTGTCCTTGTGCATGGGGCCATGTTCTTGTTGTTGCAGGAAAAAATGGTGTTTCGCCCGGACCCGGTTCGTGCCGGGTCTCGCAAATCATCTTGTCGTTCTTGCGCGGGATGTTGGCTTATCGCAAAGGCCCGTGTCAATCCGGGCGGCTGAACGGCCTCAGTCCGGCAATCGGATAGGAAACCGCCAGAACCTTGAAGAGTTCCCCCATGCAGCCTTCGCCTTCGCCGGCCAGACGGGCGACCGCGTTCATGATCTCCTGCTGGATGGGGGGGCTCTTGTCCCGTCCCAAGGCGGCGGCCCGTTCGCGCAGGCCGAGGCTCACCAGAAACTCGCCCTGGTGGGCCATGCCGTTGATGTGGACGCCGGCTGCGGCGGCGGTGCGGACCAGATGTTCGAAGTCCACGTGGCTGGTCAGGTCCGCCTCGCCCGGATGAGCGAGCGGCGGATCGAACTCGTGCATGCGCACGGCCTGCAGCGTGTCGCCGAAACCGGAAACCAGGTGGCCGTAGTCGATGATGAGCGCCGTGCCGCCGAAACCCTTCAGCCGCTCGCAGATCGTCATCATCACCGACTGGCGGGCAGGGGAGATCTCGAAAACCGTGCCATAGGGGCGGGCGCGGGCATCATCGGGCAGCAGTGATTTGTCGAGGGTCGCGGCGCCGACGGTAAACGTCAGATTGTCCTCCGCGTCGAGACCGACGAGGCGTTCGCGGAACCCTGTATCCGTCTTGACGAACTGGCGCAGCGGGATCGCATCGAACAGTTCGTTGGCGGCGAGCAAGGTGAAGCCGTCGGGCAGTTCGTCGAAGCTGTCGTGCCAGCTGATGCGGCCCTCGTGCTGGGCCAGCGTGGCGGCCTGCATTTCGCGCAGCCTCGGGCTGGTCTCGACCAGATGGATGGTCAGGCCGGCATAGAGCTCCGGAGCGGTCCTGGCGATGACGCGCAGCATGTCCGACATCATCGTGCCGCGGCCAGGGCCGATCTCGGCAAGGCGTACGGACTCCGGCCTGTCATGCGTCTGCCACGCCTGCACCATGAAGATCCCGATGATCTCTCCGAACATCTGGCTGACTTCCGGCGCGGTGATGAAGTCGCCGCTCGTGCCGAACGGTTCCCGCGTCTTGTAGTAGCCATATTGCGGGTCGGCGAGGCAAAGGGCGAAGTAATCGGTGACGCTGATCGGGCCGGACGCCCTGATCAGCGACTTGATTTTCTCTCCAAGCGGGGTGCTCTGCGCCATAGGGTTTGCCTCAGGCCTCGACCGTGCGGGCAGCGCGAAGCGCGCGCACGATCGCCCATACGCCCGCAAGCACCATCGGAAGCGAGAGCAGCATGCCCATGGTCAGCCAGCCGCCGTAGAGGTAGCCGAGCTGGGCGTCGGGTTCGCGGAAGAATTCGACCGTAATGCGCGAGATGCCGTAGAAGGTGACGAACAGGCCGGCGACCAGTCCCGGCTTCTTCAGCGCGCCGAAGAGGAAGATCGCGATTGCCAGAAGCGTGAAGAGGGCGATGCCTTCGAGGCCTGCCTCGTAGAGCTGGCTCGGATGGCGCGGGAAGGGGCCTCCGGTCGGGAAGATGATCGCCCACGGCACGTCGGCCAGCCGTCCCCAGAGTTCGCCGTTGATGAAATTGGCGATGCGGCCGAAGAAGAGACCGATCGGCACGACGGCCGATACGGTGTCGATCAGGCTCCAGGCGGGAATGCCATTGTTGCGGGCAAACAGCAGCATGGCGATCAACGTGCCGGTCAGCCCGCCATGGAACGACATTCCGCCGTTCCAGATCTCCAGGGCCCGCAGCGGATTGGCTATGACGGACGGCAGGTCGTAGAACAGGATGTAGCCGATGCGTCCGCCGAGCACGATGCCGAGCGCCACCCACAGAATGAAATCGTCGAGTTGATCCGGCGTCAGCGGCGCTTTGTCGCCGGCCCACAGCCGGTTGTTTTTCGCGAGCAGCCGGGCGTAGTACCAGCCGCCTATGATGCCGGCGACATATGCCAGGCCATACCAGTGAATCGGAATCGGACCGAGCCGGATGGCAACCGGATCGATGTTGGGAAAATTGATCAGTGCTAAGGCGTTGGCAATTAACAGCAAATTTGTGATCCGTCCGATTTTTGCGGAACATGCCGCTCAATGTCTGCCTGGTCAAGGCGAATCTTTACGCAGCCAAAGATGTCCGAAGCTTGGCGGATGGCGGGTTTGCCGGATTTGTCTTGCAACCTTCATGGCGGCGTCTTACCTGATAAGAAGAGCATTATCTGACGGCCACCGCAGACGGGTGGCCTTTCGCGGCACGCCGAGAGGAGCACGAAGATGTCGACCGGACCGAACCGTTTCATGGATGAATTCGCCAAGCTGATGACCGATGCGGCGGGCGCCGCGCAGGGACTCGGCAAAGAGGTCGAAACGATGTTTCATACCCAGGCCGAGCGTTGGGCAAACAGCATGAATCTCGTCAAGCGCGAGGAGTTCGAGGCGGTGAAGGAAATGGCGGTGAAGGCGCGTGAGGAAAACGACGCGCTTGCCGCCCGGATCGAAGCCCTCGAAAAGAGACTCGAGGCGTCGGGCAAGTAAGCCGACCGTCTTTATGTTGCGACTATGCTGGATGGTCGGGAGTAAAATCCCGGCCATTTTTCGTTTCCGCGGCGTTCGTCCACAGGACGAAGGTCGTTGCCGCCCGATTCCCAAGCCTTTTCAAGGATTTTATTTACACCCTGTGGACAGGCCCAAAAAACGCAATTGCCTGAATCCCTTATGAGTCAGGTTTGAAACCTCGCCCAAAGCTCAAAAACGGGGTTTGGGTGTAAAAGCCCGGTGAAGGGGCTGTTCCACTGACTCCGCCATTATATGCTGATTTTAAATGATGATTCGAAACGGTGTTGGTCAGTTCCGGGCATGCTCTGCCGCCTAGGCTCGATTCCGTCGGACAATCATCGCGGGAGAGTTTCCGGTCAGTTGTATGAGCGTCCTTCAGTTTGTTCGCAAACCCGAAGAGCCACAATCATTCCGGTCAAAAAGGTGCTGCATGAGCCTTGTGGATTTTGAAATTGAACGCCAGTCAAATCCGGTCGACATGATCGAATTTGTCGCCTCGAACAACGACTGGTCGTTCGAGCGTTCCGGAGAGGACGAGATCGCCATGACCGTAGAAGGTCGCTGGGCGGATTATCACGTCTCCTTCTCCTGGATGGAAGAGTTCGAAGCCCTGCATATCGCCAGTGCCTTTGACATCAAGGTCCCGGAAAGCCGGGTCAATGAAGTCATCCGGCTCCTGTCGCACATCAACGGCCAGGTGCTGATGGGGCACTTCGACCTGTGGCGCAACGAGGATGTGGTGATTTTTCGGCAATCGCTGCTGCTGTCGGGCGGCGCGGAGCCGACCAACCAGCAGGTCGAGGTTCTGCTCTCCAACGCGCTCGAGACCTGCGAGGCCTATTTCCAGGCCTTCCAGTTCGTCGTCTGGTCCGGCATGGATGCTGCGAGTGCCATGGCCGCCGTGCTTTTCGAGACCGTCGGCGAAGCCTGATCGGCAGCGCGGTTTTCATCCGGCCCTCATGGGCCGATACAATTCTGCGGAGCCGCCGTCCCTGCGATAGCGGCTCCGTCTGCTTTTCCGGGCACCCTTTGCCGCCGGTGTTTCCGTTGCTATGACGGTCTTTTCCATCAAGGAGACGATTTTCATGAGCGAACAGATTTCATATGCGGATTTCGAGCGCGTCGACATTCGGGTTGGCACCGTTCTGGAGGCGTCGGATTTCCCCGAGGCGCGCAAGCCCGCCATCAAGCTGAAGATCGATTTCGGGCCGGAGATCGGCGTGAAGCGTTCGTCCGCACAGATCACGGTGCATTACAAGCCGGAAGACCTCGTCGGACGCCAGGTGCTCGGCGTTGTCAACTTTCCGCCACGCCAGATCGGTCCCTTCATGTCGGAAGTCCTCACACTGGGCTTTGCCGACGACAAGGGCGCGATCGTTCTAGCAGCCTCCGACAAGCCGGTGCCGAACGGCGAAAAGCTGATGTAGCCGAGGGCTGCCTTACAGCGGGATCTTGATGATGGCGCGCAGGCCGCCCATCGGGCTGTCGTCCAGCGTGACGTTGCCGCCATGGGCGCGGGCAATGTCGCGGGCAATGGTGAGGCCGAGGCCCGTGCCGGATGCGTCGAGGTTGCGAGCCTCGTCCATGCGGAAGAAGGGCTTGAAGACGTCTTCACGGGTTTCTGCCGGAATGCCGGGCCCATCGTCATCGAAGGTGACCGTCAGCCATTTGTCGCTGTGCACGGCCGTGACCTTGAGATGGTTGGCATAGCGGCGCGCATTGGATGTGAGATTGGCGACAAGCCGGCTGAAGGCGTTCGGCTTGACGACGATCCTGCCGCCGCCCTCGATTTCATATTCGAGGCTGCGGCCATGCAGTTCCGCCTCGTCCTGCAATCGTGCAAACATCTCGTCCAGGTCCACTTCCGCGGCATCCTCGGAAACCTCGCCGCGGGCGAAGTCGAGGTAGCCCTCCAGCATGGCCTGCATGTCCTCGATGTCCTGATGCAGCGGCTTGAGATCAGGATTGTCGCCGGCCAGCGCCAGTTGCAGCTTGAAACGGGTGAGGATCGTGCGAAGGTCGTGGCTGACGCCCGACAACATGGCGGTCCGCTGCTCCAACTGGCGCTCGATGCGCTCGCGCATCAAGATGAAAGCCAGGCCGGCGCGTCGGATCTCGTCGGCTCCGCGCGGGACGTAGCCGGCGATCTTCTGGCCCTTGCCGAAGCTTTCGGCGGCCTTGGCCAAGGTCAGGATCGGGCGGATTTGTCCGCGCAGGAACAGGATGGCGATGGTTATCAGTACCAGCGAGGTCGAAACCATCCAGACCAGGAAGATGTGGCTGTTGGAGGCATAGGTCCGGTAGCGGTCGACACTGATCTTCAGGATGCGTTCGCCCAGCTTGATGCGGATATCCACCCGTTTCGGATCACTGAACGTGTCGATCCAGAAGGGTCTCTTCACCTTATTGCTGATGTTCTGGCTGAGGACCTCGTCGAGAAGCGAAAAGAACGGCTTGCGCTGCAGTGGCGGCAGCTTGCCGCCTTCTTCGATGGAGATCGTCAGGCTGAGATCGTTCCTGGCAATACCGACAAGCTTCGAGTAATCGCTGCCCGGCGGCATGTCTTCGAGCAATTCGACAACTGCGGCAATGTCGCCAGTCACGGCATCGGAAAGCCGGGAGGTCACGAGTTGCCAGTGGCGCTCGAAGAAGACGGCAGCCACGACCGTCTGCAGCAGCACCATCGGCAGGATGATGATCAGCAGCGAACGTCCGTAAAGGCCTGTCGGCAGTCGTCGGCGCAGCCAGATGGATATGGCTTTCAGCCCGGAGTGGCGACTGCCGAATTCGCTTCTGAGGAAATCAAAGTTTGCCATGGTTTGTCGCGCGGTCGTCCTGTCGGAGGCCTAGTCGATGGTCAGTCTATAGCCAATGCCGCGTACCGTCTGCAGCCATGTGGGATTGGCAGGATCGTCCTCGATCTTGCGCCGAAGCCGGTTGATCTGAACGTCGATCGTCCGCTCTCCGACCGAGACGTCTTCTCCGATCAACTCGTGGCGCGGAACCGTTTCGCCGGCGCGGCTTGCGAATGTCACCATGATGTCCTGCTCGCGATCGGTGAGCCGGATGGTTTCACCGCCCTTCTTCAATTCGCGGCGGACCAGGGAAAACGTGTATGGACCAAAGATCACCTGTTCGATCTTCGGGCCGCCGGAAGGCATGTGGCGCTTGAGGATATTGCGGATGCGCAAGACCAGTTCGCGCGGATCGAAGGGCTTGGACAGATAGTCGTCGGCACCCGCCTGCAATCCGGCGACGCGCGCTTCTGCCTCGGCAAGTGCAGTCAGCATCAGTATCGGCACCTGGCCATGGTCTTTGAGGGATTCGGTCAGGCTGAGCCCCGTTTCGCCCGGCATCATGATGTCCATCACGATGAGGTCGAACTCGAGGCCTTCCAGCTTGCGGCGTGCCTCGGCGGCGCTGCCAGCCACGGTGACCCGGAAGCCGTTTTCCGAGAGATAGCGGCTTAGAAGGTCGCGGATTCGCGTATCGTCGTCCACGACCAGAAGATGAGGGGCGTCGTCCATGATGTCGGCTTTCACTTTCGCATTCAATTCACGGGGCTCCTCTCGCCGAATTGCCTCAGTCCCGGAGGCCTTTCAGAAAGCCGACCACATGCTTGCGGCTGTCGGCCGGCAGGGCGTCCAATGCCTTCGCGATGCGCGCGGATTGGGGCGCGGCGAGGGCGATGGCGAGCTCCTTGCCCGCGAGTGTCGTGTACAGACGGCGCTGGCGGCGGTCCTCGGGGCCGTTCAACTGGCGGACATAGCCACCGTCGAGCAACTGCTTGAGAACGCGAGCAAGGCTCTGCTTGGTGATCTTCAGCGTGTCGAGGAGATCGGCGACCGTCATGCCCGGATTGCGGTTGACGAAGTGGATGACGCGGTGATGCGCCCGGCCGAAGCCCTTCTGTTCGAGGATGGCATCCGGATCGGACGTGAAGTCGCGATAGGCGAAAAACAGAAGTTCGATGATCTCGAAGTCGATGCCGCCACCATCCGCGGACGGCGCGGGGGTGGTCTCATCGGCGGGTGTCTTCTTGGTCAGTGCTGCTGGCACCTGGTTTTCCTTTTTCTTTTTGCCGTGCGGTCGCGAATATAGCCTATTCACCATCGGATTGCCGGTGCCAAGTCTGTGTTCTTGACACATTTTTTTAAAGCCTGTTACAGCCTCGGGCTCAACGCGGCCGCGCCGTTCCCGTCAATGCCGACACATCTGGAAGGAATTTCCATGGGCATGCTTCAGGCAGGCATCATCCCCGTTACACCGTTTCAGCAGAACTGCACCATCCTTTTCGACACGGAGACCAAGCATGGCGTCGTGGTCGACCCGGGGGGCGATGTGGAGGTGATCCTGCAGACCGTGCAGGAAAACGGCATCACGCTGGAAGCGATCTGGCTGACGCATGGCCATATCGACCATGCCGGCGGGGCGGAGGAGCTGAAGGATGCGCTGGGCATCGACATCATCGGCCCGCACAAGGACGACCTGCCGCTGCTCAGCCGCCTTGAAGACCAGGCCAAGATGTTCAACGTGCCGATGGCGGTCAGGAACGTGACGCCGGACCGTTGGCTCGACGACGGCGACACGGTGTCGTTCGGCGACCATTCCTTCGAGGTCTTTCACTGCCCCGGTCACGCGCCGGGCCATGTGATCTTCTTCAACCGCGCGCAGAATTTTGTCCATCTCGGTGACGTGCTGTTTTCAGGCTCGATCGGTCGGACCGATCTGCCGGGCGGCAACCACCAGCAATTGCTCGATTCGATCCGCGACAAGGTGCTGCCGCTCGGCGATGATGTCGGATTCATCTGCGGCCACGGACCCGGAGGGCGGATCGGCGAGGAGCGGCGGACCAATCCGTTCCTGAAGGGGATATGATCTCGCCCTTCCACAAACAAAAATGCGCTCCCGGAGGAGCGCATTCGTGATCGGCACTGTGCCTGTGTGATCAGCCGCCTGCTTCGCAGAAATGGCTGCGGCCGTCATAACCCATATAGGTGCCGGTGCGGGCATCGAACGACCGGTAGCGGTCGGAGCAATACTCGTACCAAGCGGTCGTCCAAGGCTCCAGGTCTGCTTCCGGCGGACCGTAGGCGCGCGGGGAGGCCGGGTAGTAGTCCGGCTGGTAAACCGGCGGCGGCGGCGGTGCGCCGACCGGGCCTTCCAGATAGTCGCGATTGACGTAGCGCGGCTGGTTCAGCGCATTCGACAGGATCACGCCTGCGGCAAGTCCCGCGACGCCGGCTGCAACGGCTCGGCCGCCATCGTCGTGGTGACGATTATGGCGATGGCGCCAGTAGTCGTCGGCATAGGACGGCGCGAAGGAGGAAAGGGTCGCAGCGATGGCTGTCGCGCTGATGATTGTGATTTTTGCAAGCTTGTTCATTTTCAGCTTCCTCTTCATGTGCGGACCAATCGGTGCCGCCGATGATTGGAGACTAGCGATTTGAAGCTGAATGTAACCTGAACGAAAAACCCGGCAGGTGAGTGCCGGGTTCTGAAGCGTTCAAACCGATCGACTGATCAAGCCTCGATCTGCAGGTTTACGGCCTTCGGGCCTTTGCCGCGGCGGTCCGGCTCGGTCTCGAAGCTGACCTTCTGGTTTTCGGTAAGTCCCGTCAGGCCCGATGCCTGGACAGCGGAAATGTGAACAAAGATGTCGGCGCCACCCTTGTCCGGCTTGATGAAGCCGAAGCCTTTTTCAGTATTGAAGAATTTTACGGTGCCAGTCTCGGCCATGCGTCAGGTCCTTTTCTCTCCGCCAGTCCAGAAATAGGCGGCATTGCATCATTGCATTTGACCCCTTTTATCAAAGGGGCGCGGGCAGGCAGTTCTTGATTACGGAGTGGAAAGGGCCTGTGTTTTTACCGCGGACAGTGACTGGCGTTGACATCATCAAAGCGTTTCGTCTTTCATCCGCCCGGAGATTTTGCGTTTCCGGTGCGCGTGATTATAGGTCTTCCCGTGTTCGCAAAATGCCCGAACCGCGACAGATTGTCGTGTTTATCCGCCTTTGGCAAGTGAAACTTTTCTTAAATAGTGCAGTTGAAACCCTTGGAATACAGGGGTTTGAAGCAACGGAACCGAAAATAGTCCTTCCGTTGTGTCGAAACGGTTCGCACGCCGCCGGGTTCACTTGTCAAATCGGATTCAGGCGGGCGCGGTTCGCCGCCGTGTCAGCTCCGGCACGATCTCCACGATCAGCATCGCCGCGAAAATGATCGCGCAGCCGAAATAGCCTATGGCGGTCAGTTTCTCGCCAAGGAAAATCGCGCCCGCGGCGGCCGCGAACAGGGATTCCGAGGACAGGAAAATCGCGGCCTGGGGCGCGGTCGTGTAGCGCTGGCCGATGACCTGAAGAACAAATGCAAGACCCGACGAGAAGAGGCCAGAATAGATGACCTCGGGCAGGGCTTCGGTCAGGCCCTTGAGGTCGATCGGTTCCGTGACGAAGGCGATCGCCAGGCCTAGCACGGCGCAGACGGTGAACTGGATGCAAGACAGCAGCAGCGGGCGGGGGTATTTTTCGAGGAACAGGCCGATCAGGGTGACCTGGATCGCCCAGAACACACCGCAGATGATGGTGAGGATATCGCCGCTGTTCAGCGCGCCGAGGTCGCCGCCGCTCAGGAGATAGATGCCGGAAACCGCCATTACCGCCGCCGGCCAGATGATCCAGTGCGGCTTGCGGCGCAGGAACACGACGAAGAGAACGGGGACGATGATGACATAGAGCCCCGTCAGGAAACCGGAATTGGTGACCGAGGTCGTCAGAAGGCCGAACTGCTGCGTGGCCGCGCCGCCAAACAGGGCGAGACCGATCAGGATGAAGGCGCGGATCGCCTTCGGACCGGCCGGCGCCTCGGCTTTGCGGGCTTCGTGGATGACGAAGGGAACGGTGGCAAGCGCCGCGATCGCAAACCGGAGGCCGATGAACCACATGGCGCCCAGCGTTTCCATCGCCGTCGCCTGCGCGACGAAACCGCCGCCCCAAACGGCGGCGGCGATCAACAGGACGATGTTGGCCTGGACACGGGACATCTGCGACCTCCAAAAAGAAATTAGCGATCCGTTCCGCGTGAGGGGACGGCTCTGTCTGTCATTCCGTTTTCGAACAGGAAGAAACCGAGCGATATCAGTTGGGAAAACCGGCGGCAAGAACCGCGCCTGCCGCCCGACACAAAATTCTGGAGGGGATTTAAGCCTATTGCTGGACGTCGTTGGAACGGGTGATGCGCATCAGCGCGCCGTTCTCGTCATCGGTGATGAAGACGATCGAACCGTCGGGCGCCACCTTGACGTCGCGGATGCGGCCGTAGTCGCCCTGCAGCATGCGTTCCTCGGACAGGATCGTGCCGTTTTCCTCGCGCTCCAGCCTGGCGATCAGCTGGTACTTGAGCGCCGCGACGAGGAAGTCGCCCTCCCATTCGGGGAACATCGCCCCGTGATAGACGGTGATCGCGCCGGGCGCGATAGAGGGGTCCCAATAGTAAAGCGGCTGCTCGTAGCCTTCCGCTTCCGTACCGATGCCGATATCGGCGCCGGAATAATCCTTGCCATAGGTGATGACGGGCCAACCGTAATTCTTGCCGGGTTCCGGCATGTTGATCTCGTCGCCGCCACGTGCGCCGTGTTCGACGGTGTAGAGCCGGTCATCCTTTGGATCGATGACGGTGCCCTGCGGATTGCGGTGGCCGAGCGACCAGATTTCCGGCCTGCCCATCTTGCCGCCGGCAAAGGGATTGTCGGCGGGGATCGTGCCGTCGGCATTGATGTGCAGGATCTTGCCGGCATCGTCCATCGGGTCCTGCGCGCGGTCGCGTTCGCCGCAATCGCCGATGCCGAAAAACAGGCTGTCGTCCGGCGCCTGCGCAATGCGGCTGCCGAACTGGATGTCGGTGGTGCAGGCGGGATGCATGAGGAAGATCTGCTTCAGGTCGTCAAGCCGGCTTTCGTCAGGCGACAGCGTGGCGCTGTAGACGGCTGTGCCATGGCCTTCGGCATCGGTAACGACGGCTGTGAAGTAGAGACGGCGGTTTTGCGCGAAGTCGGCGTCGAGGGCGATGTCGAGGAGACCTGCCTGACCGGCGTCGTAGACCGCCGGAACACCGGCGATGGGCTTGGAAACCTTGCCATCGCGGACGATGCGCATGGAGCCGGCTTTCTCGCTGACGATGTAAGCGCCGTCCGGCAGGATCTCGACGGACCAGGGGGAGGCGAGGCCGTCGGTGATCTTGGCGACGTCAAGAATGGCCGACTGGGTTTCCGCAACGTCGTCTTCCGCATGCGCAAGGGAGGCGGTGGTGATCAAGGCGGCAGCAGCCGCAAAGGCGAGACTTTTATACTTCCGCCGGGCCATGCGGATATCCTAACGCTGGATTTCAATCGTCTTGCAAATGTGGGGGATTCTCTTCCAGGTTTCAACGCGCGGCGACGATGTTTTCCGTGCCGTCGGTAATTCGCTCCGCATCGAGGATGTAGCGCAATGGACCGCGTTCAACCGCGTCGAAGGGCCAGCAGGTGGCCAGCGCCAGGTGTTGGCCGGTGGCGGCGGCGTCGATGCCGCTGTCGTTCCAGCGCGCTATCCGGCCGACGCCCGCCCGGTAGCGCAGGACGTTGCCGTTCGCGGTTGTGACCTCGAGAATGTCGCCGGGCCGCACATCTTTCAGCCAGCGGAAATGCGTGTCGCGATGGGCGGCGAAGACCGTCGTGCCGCTCTCACCGGGCGGCGGGGTGGTAGTCAGCCATGCCGGGCCGAAGGCGAGTGCCTCGCCGGACGCGCCCTTCAGCACGATCGCCGAACGGTGCAGCCTCGGCACCCGGATTTCCGCTTCCGTGACGAAATCGGCCCAGGGCCAGGGTTTGCTGTTCGCATCGCCAGCCAGGCGCTCGGCGAAGCTGCGCTCCAGCAGGACCTGGGAGAGGGAGGCTTTCGCCTTCATGTACAGGCCGTCGCCGATCAGCATCAGGCCCGTCACGCCGACTACCGCGATGCCGCCGGCCAGCAACCGCTCCGCCGTGGACATGCGGCGTATGAAGTCGAGGTGGTACCACTTGGCCCGGTCAGTCAAGGCGCGTGCCTCCCATGGCGGCCAGACGCTTGAAGCCCTTGCGCCAGATGGCGAGGCAGATGCCGGCCATCACCGCGAAGGCCAGCATCAAGAGGCCGAGCAGGATGTTGCGATCTGCAAGCGTCGCCGTCTGCGGGAGATCGACGCTTGCCGTCTGGTTGGAGGCGATCAGGGCGGCGCTTTCGGCGCTGGGGGCGGCGAGCATCTGGTTCGCCGTCATGGAGGCCAGCTGCACGCGCTTCATCGCCGGTTCATCCATCTCCGCCTTGTCAGGTTGCTGGCCGGGTACGCTATTGTCCTGCGGACGGTCGGATCCGAACACCTTGTCGTAGTCCCATCCGGCCGGCAGGTTCAGCGGCAGTTTCGTTTCCGCCAGCCATTCGCCGCTCGGGCGGCTCGCCGTGACATCGACGGCAACGAGGCTGGTGACGCGGGAGACGAGGTGGTGGGCCATGGCCACGCCCTCGATCTGCTTGTCGAGCGCCTGCTGGTCGCCGATGCGGAAGGCATTCGATTCCAGATCCTCGATCTTGCGCTTTGCCCAGAGCTTGGCGATGCCGCTGCCCTTGGCCGCCTTGGCGATGTCCATGTCGACGCGCCAAGGCTGATCGCCGGTTTTCCCGGCGATCAGCAAAGTGCCGGAGGGGTCCGCTTCCTGCAGTTCCGCCGTCAGCACGACAGGCTCTCCGGCATAAAGATCGGGCATCGGATCGGGGGTGATTTCCTGCGCGCCGACACCTTCGAACCTGGCGGAGATATCGGTCATTGCCGGATGCTCGAGCTTCTGGAACAGCTCGCCCATGCGTGCGGCGACCTGCTCCTCCGAGCCGATGTGGGTATAGGTGCCGCGACCGAGTTCGGCGGCCTTGGTCATGAAATAGGAGTTCGGGGCCGAGCCGATGCCGACGGTGAAGACGCGGGCATCGCCGCGGTTGCGGGTGATCTCGTCGAAAAGTTCGGCCTCGTTGCCGATCGCGCCGTCGGTCAGGAACACGATCTGGCGGAGCGCTCCATCCTCATGCTTGCCCTGGGTAGTCAGTGCCGCATGCAGTGCCGGCAGCATCTCGGTGCCGCCATCGGCGGTCAGGCTGCGCACATAGGCGATCGCCTTTTCTCGGTTGTCGGGCGAGGCGGGCACGAGGCCGCCGAAGAAGTCCGTCATCGTGTCGTCGAAGCGGATGACGTTGAACCGGTCGCCGGCCTTCAGGCGGCTGATCGCCAGCGCCAGGCTCGCCTGCGCCTGTTCGATAGACGGGCCGGACATGGAGCCGGAATTGTCGAGGATGAAGACCACCTCGCGCTTGTCGACGGCCTTTTCGGCTGCCGGATCTGCGGGCGGGGTGACGAAGGCCATGACATAGGTCTTGCCGTCGACGCTTTCCTTGAACAAGCCTGCATTCGGCGCCTTGCCGGCGGCAGCGCGCCAGTCGATCTCGAAATCCTTGTCTGCCGGCACGCTGCCGTTCTTCAGGGTCAGAGTTTCGGCGCCGTCACCATCCTTGACGGTGTCCATCTCGTGGAACGGCGTCTTGACCTCGCCGGGCGGGAATCCGGCATCGAGATGGACAGTGAGCGTCACCGGATTGATCTTGGCGTTTTCGCGCGGATCGAGCACGGGGGCTGTGATCTTCTCGCGGTCGGGCACCGGATCGCTGCCCGTGGCATAGCCCGATCCGCTGTTGTCGAAGTCGACCGTCTGGACCAGCGGCTGCGGATTGTATCGGGGTGCGACGACCATGGGGACGCGCAGGGAGAATTCTCCGTTCGACTGGTGGACTTCCTGCTGGTACTCGATCTGCACGGCCACCATTTCGCCGGGGCCGATATTGGCGACCTGGTTGGTGAAGAGGTTGGGACGCTGCTGTTCCAGAAGGGCGGCCTTCTTGCCTTCCTTCTTGGCCTGTTCGTAAATCTCGCGCGCTTCCTGGCGCGGCTTGATCTCGCCTTCGATGAAGCGATCGCCGATCTTCATCTTGAGCGTGTCAACGGCGGCGTTTTCGGGCAGCGGGAAGACGTAGGTGCCTTCCACCCATCCCTTGGACGGATTGACGAACTGCTGGGTGACCTTGACGCGGGCGATCGGTCCGGAGACATCGATCTTCACGTCGGTCGCAAGCTTCGGCGCCTCGACGTAGAGGCCGGGATCGCGTGCCGGAAAGAGCAGGGCGCCGCTCATCATTTCGGAGGGCCGCACCAGTGCGATCTTCTGCGGCGCGGTAGGCTTTGCGGCGGTGTCCTGCGCCTTCAGCCCGGACACGAGGCCGGTCAGCATCACCATGCAGGCGGCGAGCGCGAAGAAAGCCAGGCGAAACGCCGTGGCAGTCACTCTTTCACGCTCTCGCATTTCGTGGTCATCACGCTCGAATGACATGGTCTTTCCCCCTCGGTGCGTTCGCCCCGTCTTTGTCCCCGATATTAACCCTTATCGCCTGGCCCGTCTCGTCCCTTTGAATGCGGGAACACGGATAGCGATAATTCCGCAGAACTAGGCCACCAGAAGATGGCCCGAGATGGACCAAATTGCGGCGTGGTGTGGTCGGCAACATGGAAAGAATCGTGACATCGCCTGTGGCGTCGGGAACTGGTGCTGCGGCAAATGACGCCGGCGTCGCCGGAATTCGGGACGAAACGTCAGAAAATATGTCACCGAGACACGGTTTGGCTTGAAACCGGCGGTCACATTCGACATAGAGCGTGGGGCGGAAATTCGGGATTTCCCGCAGGTTTTCCGCCGACCGTCTGAAAACCACATCAGGACCCAATCATTATGGCCTTTCTTGCTGATGCACTTGCCCGCGTAAAGCCCTCCGCCACCATTGCCATGGCCCAGAAAGCCCGCGAGCTGAAAGCCAAGGGCATGAATGTCATCAGCCTTTCGGCCGGTGAGCCCGATTTCGATACGCCGGACAACATCAAGAAAGCCGCCATCGAGGCGATGAACCGCGGCGAGACGAAGTATTCGCCGGTTTCCGGCATTCCGGAACTGCGCGAAGCGATCGCCAAGAAGTACAAGCGCGAAAACGGTCTCGACTACACGGCCGCACAGGTCATCGTCGGCACCGGCGGAAAGCAGATTCTTTTCAACGCGCTGATGGCGACCCTTAACCCGGGCGATGAAGTCATCATTCCGGCGCCCTACTGGGTGTCCTATCCGGAAATGGTGGCGATCTGCGGCGGCACCTCGGTGTTCGTCAACGCGACCATCGACAACGGCTTCAAGCTGCAGCCGGAAGACCTGGAAAAGGCGATCACGCCGAAGACGAAGTGGTTGATCTTCAACTCGCCGTCCAACCCGTCGGGCGCCGCCTATACGCATGACGAGCTGAAGAAGCTCACGGACGTGCTTCTCAAGTATCCGCATGTCTGGGTGCTGACCGACGACATGTACGAGCACCTGACCTTCGATGACTTCAAGTTCGCCACTCCGGCCGAAGTCGAGCCGAAGCTCTATGACCGCACGTTGACCATGAACGGCGTGTCCAAGGCCTATGCGATGACCGGCTGGCGTATCGGTTACGCCGCCGGCCCGATCGAGCTTATCAAGGCAATGGACATGATCCAGGGCCAGCAGACGTCGGGCACCAACACGATCGCCCAGTGGGCGGCCGTCGAGGCGCTTAATGGTCCTCAGGACTTCATCGAGAAGAACAAGAAGATCTTCCAGGGCCGTCGCGATCTGGTCGTTTCGATGCTGAACCAGGCGACCGGCATTTCGTGCCCGACGCCCGAAGGCGCATTCTACGTCTACCCGTCCTGCGCCGGCCTGATCGGCAAGACCGCGCCGTCGGGCAAGGTCATCGAGACGGACGAGGACTTCGTCATGGAACTGCTGCAGTCGGAAGGCGTCGCCGTCGTTCATGGCACGGCCTTCGGCATGGGCCCGAACTTCCGCATCTCCTATGCGACGTCGGAAGCCCAGCTCGAAGATGCCTGCGAGCGCATCCAGCGTTTCTGCGCTGCCTGCAGGTAAGCATTGGCGCAAGCCGAATTTCGAAGGCCCGCCGGAGACGCTCCGGCGGGCTTTTTGCTGCGCTAAAGGCTGCGGACGTATTGCAGCATGCCGCCGACCAGCGCGTCGAAAGCGGCCCGGCACCGTGGCGTGTTGCGAAGGTTCTCGTGCATGGCGGCCCAGATGGGCAGGCGGATCGGCAGAACGCCTTCGAGAATCTCAACGAGATTGGGGTCCCTAAGGCCCAATTGCCTCTGACACAGCCCTATGCCGCAGCCGGCTCTGAGCATGGCCAGTTGCGCGGTGTTGCTGTCGGCACGGTAGTGGAAGCGGGGCAGGGCGACGCCCGGAAAATTGCGCATCACGTCGCGGACATAGGCAAGGTTTTTGTCGTAGCCGATGACGTCATGATCGGTGAGATCGGCAAGGCTTTGCGGCGTGCCGCGCCTGGCAAGATAGGCGCGATGGGCGAAGAAGCCGATCGGGATGTCGCCGAGATGGCGGACGACGAGGGCTGCCTGCACCGGTTCCGTCATGCGGAGGGCAATGTCGGCCTGCCGGTGCAGCAGGTCTTCCACGGCGTCGGAGGCCGACAGTTCGATCTCGAGCTTCGGGTGGGCTTGGCCGAGCTTGGCGAGGATCGGCGGCAACACTTCGACGGCGACGATCTCGCTGGCGCTGATCCTCACCGTGCCTTCGACCGCGCTGGGCGAGGCGGAGGTGGCGCGGGCCAGCGCGGCGGCGGTGGCCGCCATGCTTTCGGCATAGGGTTGGAGGGTGAGGGCCGCTTCGGTCGGCTGCAGGCCGCTCTGCGAGCGGGTGAAGAGCGGAAAACCTGCGGCCTGTTCCAGCGCTTCAATGTGTCGGCCGACTGTCGGCTGACTGAGGTTCAACCGACGCGCCGCGGCCGAAAGGGAGCCGGTCTGCAGTACGGCCAGAAAGGTGCGGTAGAGATCCCAGTCGACATCATGTTTTGCCATACAAAAACGTATAACAGGGCAAGTAATTTATACAATTCCGAGTTTTCATGAAATCGCCGATGGTTGCTCCAGACAAATCCCAACACTGGAGACTACCAATGTCGAATGAAGTGAAACTGCCGGTCGCCCTGGTTCTGGGCGCGACTGGAGGAATTGGCGGCGCGGTCGCCCGTACGCTCAAGGCAAGAGGATGGACGGTCCGGGCGCTTAACCGGAATGCGGCGGCTATGCAGGGCAAGCATCCGGAATTCGAGTGGCGGCAAGGCGACGCCCTGGTGGCGGCGGACGTTTTGGCGGCTGCCAGCGGTGCCGATCTCATCGTGCATGCCGTCAATCCGCCCGGTTACCGGGATTGGGAAAAGCTCGTCCTGCCGATGCTCGACAATTCGATCGCGGCAGCGGCACGGCACGGCGCGCGGCTGCTGGTGCCGGGCACGGTGTATAATTTCGGCCCGGACGCCCGGCCGAACCCGGTCGAGGACAGCCCTCAAAATCCCGTCACGCGCAAAGGCCGCATCCGTGTCGTCTTCGAGGAACGGCTGCGCCGGGCATCTGCCAGCGGCACGCAAGTCATCCTGGTGCGGGCCGGGGACTTCTTCGGGGCCGGTGCCGCAAATAACTGGTTCTCGCAGCTGGTGACGCCCGGAAGGCCGGTGAAGGCCGTCGTCAATCCGGGCCGGAAGGGTGTCGGCCATCAATGGGCCTATCTGCCGGATCTGGCCGAAACCATGGTGCGGCTCGTCGAACGCTCTTCAAGCCTGCCGACCTATGCCGACTATCAGTTCGAAGGGTTCTGGGACCATGACGGCATGCAGATGGCCAAAGCCGTAGGACGTGTCGTCGGCAAACCGGGTATCCGCGTGCGGCGCTTTCCGTGGCCGCTCGTCTACCTGGCATCGCCTTTCGTCAGGCTGTTTCGCGAGCTCCTTGAGATGCGTTATCTCTGGCAGGAGCCCCTGCACATGACTAATAGCAAACTCAGAGCTGTGCTTGGCGCGGAGCCGCGTACGCCGCTCGACGAGGCGGTTCGCGCCACGCTTGTCTCATTCGGCTGCCTGGCTTCGACGCCAGCTGTCGGCGGGAGGTCTGAGCTTGTTGCCGCCTAAAGGCCGATTGCCGAGAGCATCAGGAAGGTGGCGAACAGCACGAAATGGGTCATGCCCTCGATCGCGTTGGTCTCGCCGTCGGAGAGATTGATGGCCGAGGCGATCAGCGTGATCGTCACCATGACCGTCTGCGTCGGCGTCATCGCCATGACGATCGGCTGGCCCTGGAAGAGGGCCAGTGCCTCCATTACCGGGACGGTGAGGATGACCGTCGAGAGCGAGGCGCCGAGCGCGATGTTGATGACCGACTGCATGCGGTTCGCCAGCGCCGCGCGCAGGGCGGTCAGGATTTCCGGCGCCGCCGATATACCGGCAACGACGATGGCGGCGACGGCCGGCGGCGTGCCGGTGCCTTTCAGCCCTTCGGTCATGAAGCCGGACATCAGTTCCGCCAGCAGGCCGATGACGCAGACGCCTGCGATCAGGAAGCCAATCGACACACCCATGGAAGTCTCATCGGAGTGATCCTCCTCCTGGACCTCGGTGCCCGCCTTCGCCTTGGCGGCATTGCGTGGGTAGTGGTAGCTGAAGAAATAGCTGTGCTGGTCGACCTGCATGCGCAGGAACAGCGCATAGAGCGACAGCATGGCGATGATCGTGAAGCCGGAATAGAGATGCCACTTGGCCTGCGGCACGAATTCCGGCACCACCATGGAGATGCCCATGGCCGTCAGGATCATCACCGAATAGGTCTTGCCGGAATCGTCGTTATAGGCCTGTTCGCCGTGTTTCAGGCCGCCGAGCAGGGCGGCGAGCCCGAGTATGCCATTGATGTCGAGCATGACCGCCGAATAGATGGTGTCGCGGGCAAGCGTCGGAGAGCTTTCCGAACTCATCATGATCGCCAGGATCACCACTTCGACGACGACCGCAGACAATGTCAGGATCATCGTGCCGTAAGGATCGCCGACCTTCGCGGCGATCGCCTCGGCATGGTGCGCGACGCGGATGGATACCCCGACAATGGCGGCGATCAGCACCGCCGCGGCCGCAAGTTCGACGGTCTGGGAGAGGTGGGCGCCGGAATGTTCCAGAAGATAGGCGGCGAGCGCTGCGATGAGCGCGACTGCAAACGCCAGTTCCTGCTTGAGTGTACCGGCCATGCATGCCCCTTCTCGAATGGAAATGTACCTGTCCCTTGAGAAGCTTAGGGCATCGTGCCGGCAATTTGGAGGGGCAGAGCGCGAATTCGCAGCTCTGCCCCCGGCTTTTGGTCAGGCCGCGTCGCTTTCGCCAAGCGACGGATAGTCGATGTAGCCCTTGGCGCCGCCACCGTAGAAGGTCTGCTGGTCGGGCGTGTTGAGCGGCGCGTTCTTTTCGAGCCGCTCGGCCAGATCCGGATTGGCGATGTAGAGCTTGCCGAAGGCGACGAGATCGGCGCGGCCGCTCTCGACGACATCGATGGCCAGGTCGCGGGTATAGCCGTTGTTGACCATCCAGGCTGCCTTGCCGCCGGCTTGGCGGTAGGCGGACTTGAACGCCGCATAGTCGAACGGCTTCGGACCCTGGCTGTAGGCCCGGTCGCCGCCGGTGGCGCCTTCGATGATGTGGACATAGGCCAGCGGATAGGCTGCGATCGCCTTGGCGACATAATCGTAAAGCGCCTGCGGATCGTCGTCGGATATGTCGTTGGCCGGGGTCACCGGCGAGAGGCGCAGACCGGTGCGCTCACCGCCGACGGCAGCCACCACGGCTTCGACCACCTCGACGAGGAAGCGGGCGCGGTTTTCGATCGGGCCGCCATATTCATCGATGCGCTTGTTGGCGCCGCTCTTGAGGAACTGGCCGATCAGGTAGCCGTTGGCGCCGTGGATTTCGACGCCGTCGAAGCCTGCCTCGATCGCCGCCTTGGCGGCGTGGGCGTAATCCTGCACCGTGGTCTTGATTTCCTCAAGCGTCAGGGCGCGGGGTTCGGACGTTTCGGCAAAAGCGCCCGAGCCATCGGCGTTGATGATGTAGGTCTTCGACTTGGCGGTGACTGCCGAGGGGGCGACCGGCGCATCACCGTTCGGCTGCAGCGAGGTATGCGAGACGCGACCGACATGCCAGATCTGTGTGAAGATGCGGCCGCCGGCCTTGTGCACGGCGTCCGTCACCTTCTTCCAGGCGTCGATCGCCTCGGACTTGTAGAGGCCAGGCACGTCGGCATAGCCCTGGCCCTGATGGGTTATTGCGGTGCCTTCCGTGATCAGCAGACCGGCGCCCGCCCGCTGGCGGTAGTATTCGACGGCGAAGGGGCCGGGAATGGCGTTCGGCGAGCGGTTGCGGGTCAGCGGCGCCATGACGACGCGGTTCTTCAGCGTGATGTCGCCGAGCTTGAAGGGTTCGAACAGCTTGGTCATTGGAAGTCCTTTTGGGTTGATATGTCTTAGGAGGGAACAGTCTGCCGTTTGGCTAGAGGGTGGAGGCAATGTCTGCCCGGAACGCTTCGATCGTGGTTTCGTTCCGGCTGTAGTAGATCCATTGACCGACTTTTTCCGCGTGAACGAGACCGGCGCGTTGCAGGCTTGCCAGATGGGCGGAGACGGTGGATTGCGACAGGCCGCAGCATTCGAAGCCGCCCGCGCAGACGCCATAATCGGATACATGGCCCTTGCCGCCGAAATGCGCCTGCGGATCCTTCAGCCATTCGAGGATCTGCCGGCGAACCGGGCTGGAAAGCGCCTTGAATATTTCGTCCCTGTCCATCGTGTCCATTTCTGTATATCGCGATACATCGATATACGTATCGTCGAGGATCGATGTTTCAAGAGTGGTCGCGAAAAAATGGAGAGACTGCCGACAAGGCAAAAAAAGAGGGCCACCGGAAAACCAGGGCCCTTTATAAGTTAGAAGGTCAAAAAACCTCCAGAGGGGAACAGCTGGTGCGGCGGTACTGGGAGGAAAAAGACCGCCGTGTGCATCAGCTATGTGCGATATGGTGCTTTTTTGTGCAGCCTTCAATCAATATTTGTGCATGTCAGCCATGCGTTCGTTGCATCGCTAACAATTTCTAGCCCTTGAAACATACGCTAACGTGCATAGGCGCGTATGCGCTGTCGACCAAAAGCGTCGTGAAAACAGATGTTTGCCTGTTTCGCGGTGACAAGGGTGCTTGGCGGCGTCCACAAGATTGCCGCATTTCGACCGCTCGAAAAAAGATCAGAAATTCCAGTTTCGCGCCTTGGCGACGATGAAATCGCGAAAAGCCTTCAGCTTGGCGGCGTTCTTCATCTCGTCCGGATAGCAGAAATAGGTATCGAAGGAGGGGACGTCGGCACTCGTGACCAGCTGAATGAGTCCCGGATCGCGGCCTGCAATGTAGTCCGGCAGCATGGCAATGCCGATGCCGAGCAGGCAGGCGCGCTTGATCGAGGTCAGGCTGTTGATCTGCAGGTGCGGCAGGCGCGGATTGTCCGGCGAGCGCCCGGCGATCTCCAGCCAGTTGACGTTCAGGAGATAGTTCGGTGCCGGTTCGCCGAAGGTGATGACACGGTGATTGTCGAGCTCTTCGATGCTGCGCGGTTCGCCGTGCTTGTTGATGTAGGACGGCGCGGCGTAGACGTGCATATGCACCGTAAACAGCTTGCGCTGGATGAGGTCCGACTGCTGCGGCTGGCGCAGGCGGATGGCGCAGTCGGCCTGGCGCATGTTCACGTCCAGCTCCTCATTGTCGAGGATCAGCTGGATCTGCATGTCCGGATAGAGCTGCAGGAACTCCTGGATCTTGTCGGTGAGCCAGCCCTGGCCGAGGCCGACGGTCGTCGTCACCCGGAGCTTGCCGCTCGGCTTCTCGTTCGTCTCGGTCAGCTGGGCGCGGGCGGTTTCGAGCTTCAGCAATACCTCGTTGGCAGTGCGGTAGAGCAGTTCGCCCTGTTCCGTCAGGATCAGGCCGCGCGCATGGCGATGGAAGAGCTTGACGCCGACTTCCATTTCCAACGCGCTGACCTGACGGCTGATGGCCGATTGCGACAGATGTAGCTTGTCGGCCGCATGGGTGAACGATCCGGCTTCGGCGGCTGCGTGGAATATTCGCAGCTTGTCCCAATCGAGAGGTACACCCACCTGGCTCTACGCCTCCGTTATTCTGCTGCGATCGCGACCGGCTGATGGCCGGCGAGATAGCGTTCAGCTTCCAGGGCCGCCATGCAGCCCATGCCCGCCGCGGTGACTGCCTGGCGGTAGATATCGTCCGTCACGTCGCCGGCGGCAAAGACGCCGTCAATGTCGGTGGCCGTCGAATCCGGAGCGGTCCAAAGATAGCCGTTCGGCTTCAATTTCAGCTTGCCCTTGAAGAGCTCGGTTGCCGGGGCGTGGCCGATGGCGACGAAGACGCCGTCGGTGGCGACCTCGATGATTTCGCCGGTCTTGACGTTCTTCAGCCTTGCGCCGGTCACGGTCGGCGGCAGCGGCCCCTTGTTCTTCACGCCGGTGATTTCTTCCAGCGTCGAGTCCCAGACCACCTTGACGTTTTCCTTGGCGAACAGGCGCTCCTGCAGGATCTTTTCCGAGCGGAAGGCATCGCGGCGGTGCACGACTGTGACCGACTTGGCGATGTTCGACAGGTAGAGCGCCTCTTCGACCGCGGAGTTGCCGCCGCCGACGACGATAACGTCGCGGTTCCTGTAGAAGAAGCCGTCGCAGGTGGCGCAAGCCGAGACGCCGCCGCCCTGGAAGGTCTGCTCGCTCTCGATACCGAGCCACTTTGCCTTGGCGCCGGTGGCGATGATCAGCGTGTCAGCGGTCCAGACCGCGCCGGAATCGGTTCTTGCCGTGAACGGACGGTGGGTGAGGTCGACCTCTGTGACGATGTCGGAGACGAGTTCGGCGCCGACATGCTCGGCCTGCAGCCGCATCTGATCCATCAGCCACGGGCCCTGAACGGGCTCGGCAAAGCCGGGATAGTTTTCCACGTCCGTGGTGATCATGAGCTGGCCGCCCTGTTCCATGCCGGCGATCAGCACCGGCGACAGCATGGCGCGCGCGGCATAGATCGCCGCCGTATAGCCGGCCGGGCCGGAACCGATAATCAGGACCTTCGTATGACGCACGGTCATGGCACTTCCTTTCAACACCCTTCAACGGAGCGGCGCATCATAACCGACACGCGCCAGCGCCCGGAGGCAAAACCGACTAAATATCCAGCTTCATTTATGAATGCTTGCCGTGTTTATTCAAGGGCGGGGTATGGGTTACCAACAGGGAAGGGGCGCTGCCTCTTTCAACCTTTGGCATGTGGCGCGCTTTCAGCTTACCTGCTTCCTGTCTTTCGGCAAAACTGGCGTCAATCTCGCATGGCGGGTTACGTCGTCGGAAATTCGGCAAGGCACTCGAGTTATGAAGTGCTCTTTCATGTGCCGGGATGATCATTGCAGTCTTCTGATCAGCGTTCGTGCGCCCGTACCGCATGATCACAACGTCATTCCGCTTCGCGGCGTTCTCCTTCATTTCAAGTTCTTCTTCGATTATCGGGACAAGTTCATGAAACGGTGCGGGACGAAAAGCATTTTCGAGACGCCGTGCGTACCGGGAAATGTTGGATGCGTGCAAAAGAGCCGCAAATCACCCTCGAAGGCAGCCTGTCACGGCGTTTTGAGAGGCACGATCACTTGGAGGATCTTGTTTTATCCGACAATGCGGAAGAACAATCCCTTCATCTCGGCCATTCTCCGTTTGCTGTCCTTGACATAATTCCAGAGAACTTTGCCGGTTACCGGTGTTCGTCCGGCGAACTTGTTGCTGGCTGAATTCGATCAAATTTGGGACATATGCAGCTTAACGTTGCGGGCGTCCGGGCTTGATGATACTCGCTTGGTTACTGCAAATTGACAGCCACCGAAGGTCCCTGGTGACTTTTCCCGTCCATAAGGCATCTTCGTTGTTAGCCTTTCGAAGCGTCGCCAATGTGTAAAGCCTTGGCGAGTAGCGGATGTTTTTGCAATACATGACGTTAGATTTAATGCTCTGATAGAACTGTGTTTATTTTTCAGGTATTAAATTTGGATATGTTTGAAGTTGCCTGTGGTTTCTATATTTGTTTTGGATGAGGACGGATGAATTCGCGCGGTGCAATATATATCGCATTTGGAGAGCAGCACATTCGCGAAGCGCTTCACTCCGCAGCCTCATTGAAACGGTATAATGATCTGTCCATCACGCTCTTTGCTGACGCTGACGTTGACGATAGCAATATCGATGAATTGATTATCATCAGTCCAGCTCATAAGCGGGCAAAAGTCGATTACATCAGTCAAAGTCCTTACGAGTATACAGTCTATCTCGACAACGACACCGAAATCCTTGCGCGGATAGACGATGATTTGAATGTCCTGGATCGATTTGATATCGCTTGCACCCAGGATTTTTCACGAAAGTCGAGCCAGTGGGCGAGAGTTATCGATAGTTACAGAGATATTCCGTACGCGTTCCCGGAATTCAACTCCGGGGTCATCTTCTTCAGGAAAAATCAACTCGTGTCGGATTTCTTTTCCCTCTGGGCCTCACGGTTCTACGAGCACATGAATAAAAGCAAAGGTCAGGATCAGGCGTCATTCCGTATCGCACTTTGGGAGAGCGATCTTCGCATCCATACCCTGCCAACGGAATTCAATGTCCGCAATCTTCGCATCAGGGACAAGATGCTGAAGCGACAAAAAGCCACCAAGGACAGTCTGCTGCTGAGGCCGCGCATATATCATTGGCATGGCCTTGATCGTATGACGCCGCTCAAGAAGTTGATGCGCAAATATCGGCCGATGAAGGTGTTCTGATCTGCGGACATGGTGGTACCGTGAAGGGTGCGTTTCCTGAGTTGTGAGTTTATATAAACGTGATGCGTGATTTGAATGCCTTCATCCTTTGGTTGAGCAGATTCTCCTGGAGCAAGCCGTTTCTCAACGTTCTAAGGGTTGTTTCGGGCCATACGACTCTCGGGGATTTTCTGGTCGGTTTGAGACAATTTCAGAAGCAACACCGTCGCCTCCCTTCCGACCCCAACCTGTTCAATGACCGCTTGTTTCAGATACGGTTCTCCGATGAGATATTGCGGCCGGAGCGGACGTTCACCACCGATAAGGAATTCGTGAAGCTCTATGTCGAATCCGTGGTGGGTGGCGCGTACAACGTGCCCACTTTGGCGGTCATTCGGCGAGCTGAAGACGTGGACGACTTTGAATTTCCCCGGCGATGCGTCATCAAGCCGACGCACGCCTCGGGAGAAGTGATTATCCGAAAAGATGGCGAGGAAATCGATCTGCATAGGATTCGGGGATGGTTTGATCTCGATTACTATGCTCGAAACAGAGAGCGAAACTACAAGTATCTCACACCCAAGGTGATTGTTGAGTCCATCATCTTTGATTCTGAAAATGTCGAGGACATAAAATTCTTTTGCCATCAGGGGATCGTCAAAGTCATCGAGTGTGATTTTGACCGCTATTCCGATCACCGGCGGAGCCTGTTTACGCCTGAGTGGCAGGAGTTGCAGTTTGAGCTTCAATATCCGCGCCCGGATTTTCTGAGAAAAAGGCCGCGGAACCTGGATAAAATGATTGATGTCGCCGAAAAGCTTGCGTCACCTTTTGATTTCGTGAGGATCGACCTTTACAGCAATGATGAAACTCTCCTCGTGGGTGAGGTGACGCATTGCCATCAGGGTGCATTGGGAGCATTCGAACCTCGCAATGCCGAGTTTGAGTTCAGCAGGCTGATTTTTGGTGATGTCACCTCGGCGGCACGTGCACCAGGCAAGAACGTGATTGGATTGAGGCCGTAAGCTGCCGGCAATCACGGCTCGTCGGTCACAAAAGCGGGGAAGGAACGAAAGCCCTGATGTCGTCAGGATAGTGTGGCCGATGCCCGTGCCGATATCCGATTGCATCATTTGCCCGAATGGGAAGCCTACCTCGAAGACGAGCTCGGCGCCCACATGCTCAGCCTGCAGCAGCTTCTGATCCATCAGCCACCGGCCCTGAACGGGTTCGGTGAAACCGGGATAGTTTTCCAAATGCTTGGTGATCACCAGCTCGCCGCCTTGTTCCATGCCGGCGAGCAACGCGCTCGGCATAGATCGCCGTCGTATGGCCGGCCGGGAGCCGGTAATCAGGACCTTGCCGGGGTATGGGTTGCCAACAGGGAGGGCACAGTTCGCAAGAGCGATGTTGCTAGCTGAATGGCGGTTCGCTAAGAGCTTATTTACAAATGATCACGAGGTCTTGCCCCGGAGACTGTAGATTGACGCGCTTTGAATATGCATACCCGTCCAAGGACGCCAAGACGGAGGTTCAACGACTTTCACGGTTGCGTCTGTTGCTTGCGAGCTATGATTCCTGGCGCATAAGCCGAAGGCAGAAGCGAAAGCCGCATGCGGTGGAAATGAAATGTGAGAGGCCGGGCGGACCGACTGAGCTTACAAAATCAGATATGCCGCTCATCTTCCTCACGCATAACGATCGAAAGTTCATTCCTTCGTTTCTGAAACACTATCGTGGGTTAGGGGTCACTCGGTTCATCTGTGTCGATGATCAGTCGTGCGATGGCACCAGGGAATATTTGCTCTCCCAGCCAGATGTGGATCTCTGGACGTCGCCTGTACGATATAGAAGCGCCAAGCGGGGGCGCATTTGGCGTTTGCAGCTATTTTCAATGTATGGAAAGGGGCGCTGGTATTTAAACGTCGATTCAGATGAATATTTGATGTTTCCCAACTGCGGGCAGCAATCGTTGAGGGCTTTGGTCTCGAAGCTTGAGCAAATGGGAGAACTCCGGTTGGCTGCTCCCATGCTGGATATGTATCCCGTCGGCGACCTCTCCAAAGCAGTATTCGACGGAGCTGACGAGCAGATGCCGTGGGAGGTTGCAGATCATTTCGACGCTTCCGGTTACTCTTTGCGTGTGAAGAAGAGAGCACTCAGTCTCAATGGCGGGCCACGCGCGCGTAAATTTGGCGGCGCGAATGAATTGATGAAATATCCGCTTCTCTATTGGGATGATCGCTGTGGTCTTCCAACGAACATACACACGCCTATGCCTTTCGAGAGAAACCTGATTCCTGTTCGCGGTGTGCTCCTCCATTTCAAATTTTTCTCTGATTACCGGGAGAAGATCGAGGAAGCGATTAGAGACAAGCAATACTTTTCTGATGCTGCCGCCTACCAGAATATGTCGGATAATCTCGGCGGTGAGAATGAGCTAAATTTCGATTCAGATTTATCATGTGTATTTGTGAATGAAAAGCAACTTTCCGATATGGGCTTTTTTGTTAAATAAATAGATTTTATTTTATCTGGATGATCGGATATATTTATTTGGAATTTTCTTGCTCGGCTTTGATGTGATGTCGTTCTTATGATGTCGTAATTGGCCCTGCATAATTGTGAATTATGCCAATATGATTCATTTGAATCGCGGGAGGTGAATATTGGAAGCCGGAAATACTCCAAGCATATATGCCTTCTGGGATAAGGGCAGGGACAAGGCCCCGAATTCGGTGAAGCGCAATTTCGACCTTTGGGAGCGGCTCAATCCTAACTATCGCCTGTTGGTTTTAGATAATGCGCAGGCTGAGACCATACTTAATAAATACGGCGTTAATCCGGTATCGTTGTCGATACAGGCACGCTCTGACGTGTTGCGGGTTATTTTACTCTATGAGAATGGCGGAGTGTGGATCGACGCGACAGTTCTTCCCCGCACTCCGTTGGATGAATGGTTGAACACCTATATGGAAGGCGCTGGCTTTTTCGCCTTTGACCGCCCTGGACCGCGGCGCCTAATTTCAAGCTGGTTTTTGGCCAGTACGCCAAAGCATGCTTTGCTGCAAGAATGGCTGGCTCTTCTGATCAGATATTGGTCAAAGCGGCGCGTATCTCTTGGCAAGTGTCCGAAATTATTGCGCAGCATTTACAACAAGGCTCCATCTTGGGGCGTGTCACCCACGGGCGGAGCACTGTTGCCAGTCTATCCTTATTTCTTCTTGCATTTTCTGTTTGGCAGGATGCTGGAGGATCGCCAAGACTTACGTGCCATCTGGTCGCAAGTGCCCAAGGTGTCGGCGTTCCCTCCCCACATGATACAAAGAGCTTGGCTTGCACTTTCAGACTACCCGAATGCGAAGGACGTCGTGTTGCCGTTGCTGGACCTCTCTCCTGTTCACAAGCTTGACTGGCGAAAGCAGTGGCCGGATGAGCTGTGGACGTTTGCAGACGACACCATCACTTAGTTTTCGCTCTTATCTATGCTCGAAACTGATGGTTCCCCGACCAAAAGATGATCTGCGTGTTCTTCTCTAATTTTTCAACGTCGGCATTGTAACGGGATCTCAGTATATTTTCTTCCGACTCTGTCAGGGGGGCGAATTTTTTTCCTTCCCTGAAGCGCATTAACGTAGCATCCGGATCGTAACCCTGCCTGCCGCCGTTGATGCGGGCGTAGTCAATGGCTTCCTCAGTGGGCGCGGCGTTGACAAGGCTGTGCTCTTCCGTAGCAAGCTGGGTGGCAAGCTCTTCTCCCAGCATTATGGCTAGCTGCAGCGATAAGGGTGTGTTCTGACAAGTCCAAACGTGAAGTTCCGCGTCCGGAAAAACCGCCTTGATATCCATCACCAACTCCGGCCAGCCCCGCTCCAGATTGAGTATCTTGGATTTTAGATCCTCGAAGGGCGGCTGTGGTCTTGAAGCAGGTCGATAGATGGCTGACATCGCGTATGAGGAGGTCAAGAACTCATCATATGGCCGGATAGCCAAGAATACCTTTTGGACCGGCGCAGGAAGATGTCTCTTTATTTCGGTCAGAATGTCTTCTGCTTCATAATAGAAGCCATTCCGGTGCTCATTGAAAATATCGCCGAGCATATTCTCATCTGAAATCAAATATTTTGATAAATTTGATCGAAAAAACTCTTGCGAGAATGATTTCGCTTTTCGTCTCCTGAAGTATTTCTTTATCGGAAACGAAGTTTCGGAAACTCTCCGCGCGCGCCTTACGAGCGACCGGAAGGTTTTCGAGTTTCTCTTGTTTGCCCGAGGCGGTGTAAATACAGATATGCCAAAATCGGAGATTTTCGCCGCATTTTCATCGATGGCACTTTGCAGGCGAGTGGAACCAGTGCGATGGGCTCCGACGTGCAGCCAAATGCTGGAGGCGTCTACATCTGTTTGCATATTCTGACCGAATGGAGATTGAAGATGATGTCTATCCCAGGGGTATGACATGTTTACCGCCAATGAAGCTATTTTTCTTCGAGATCGATGCAGTGGGGATTTTTCCACAAAAATTAATTCTGACAATTTTCTGATTGTGGGCTTGCGCGTTCACGCTTTTATCGAGGCCGTTCATTACCAAGAGAGGTAACACTTGATTGAACCGTCCGAAATTAATGCAAAGGATATCGGCCATGGCCAGCTGGCGCTCCCGAACAGGTTGGCCGACTGCGCCTTTGTGTGCATAAGTGCGTTCGAGGCCAGTTCCCGTGATCGGACGGGAAGCTGTGTTCCATGTCCGCAATTGCCGAGCAAATAAATGCGTCTTCCCATCTCCGCCTTCATAATCTGCCTCAATGAGGAGGACTATCTCGCAAGATGTATCGAGAGCCTTGAAGGTTTTGCGGAGATTGTCGTCGTGGATTCCGGATCTACAGACGGGACCAGGGCGCTCGTGGAAAGTTACATCGCGATGGGTTGGCCGATCCGATTCATGTTTGAGCCCTGGCGTGGATATGCTGGGCAGAAGCAGTTTGCGCTTGAGCAGTGTACACAGCCTTGGTGCTTTAATATCGATGCCGATGAACGGCTGGATGCCGCCCTGCGCGCACTGCTTCCCGAGCTCGTCAATGCGGAAGAGCGGATTGTCGGCTGGCGGGTGGCGAGACGACCGTATTTGATTGGTTACGGATACGCGCCGGAGACTGTAAAGGAACGCAAGAACCTGCGGCTGATCCGCAACGGCAAGGGGCGATACGATCTCTCCCAGGCTGTGCATGAAGGCATTGTGCCGGATGGTCGAGTCGACAACGCTGCCTCGGGTAGTCTTCTGCATTTCCGGCCGCTGATCATCGACGAGCAGATTCTGAAGGAAAACAAATATTCATCCCTGAAGGCAGAACAGAATGTGGCGGAAGGTCGGAAGGCGAAGTTTTCCAGCCTGGTTTTCAGCCCGCTGCTCTATTTTTTGCGGCTTTATTTCAGGAACGGGCTCTGGCGCTGCGGGCGGCCAGGCTTTATCGAGGCGATGACCGGCGCGGTGTATGCCTTCCTCACCCAAGCGAAGATCTATCAACGCCGAGCCCTGAAAGTGCGTCCTAACATCGATGACGCCGACAGACATTAGGAGCGATTGGCAGCCATGAACGTGATGCACTACCACTTTGGCAAGGATGGCGGCGCCGAGAAATTCTTTGTTCATCTGGTCAATGGGCTCGCGAGACGCGGCGTGAAGCAGACCTGCGTGATCCGGCCCGACCGGATCTGGAAGAAAGATATTGAACCTGCAGCGCGGATCATCGAAAGCAATTTCCGCAACGTTCATCCTGACCGCATACTCCTGCCCATCAAAGTAATGCGTATTGCCAAGCGGGAGAGGCCCGACGCGCTCTTCTCCTGGGCAACGCGGGCCAGCCGGCTGATGCCCGCCTATAAGGGCTGTATCAAGATCTCTCGCCTTGGCGATTACCCCACCAATCTGAGCTATTTCGACAATACAGACGTGCTTGTCTGCAATACGCCCGATATTGCCGTTCATGTTCGCGAGTCACTTGGCTGGACGCGAGGGGTGGAGGTCATTTCGAACTTCACCGATACGACGGAAGTCGCGCCAATTGATCGGGCGATGGTCGACACTCCGGACGGTGTTCCCGTCGTTATGTCCATGGGGCGCTTTGTTCCCCGCAAGGAGTTCGCACTTCTGACCGCTGCCGTTGCCAAGCTGCCGGGCGTCTATCTTTGGCTGGCGGGAGAGGGGGAGGAGCGGGCCAACGTCGAAAAACTTGCCGCTGATCTCGGGATCAGTGACCGCGTCCGTTTCCTTGGCTGGCAAGAGGATACCCGCCCTTATGTCGCGGCTTCGGACATCTTCGTGATGCCTTCCAACCACGAGCCGCTTGGCAACGTCATTCTGGAAGCTTGGGCGCAAACGCGCCCGGTGGTGTCGTCGCGATCAGAAGGGCCGTCGTGGTTCATGCGCGACGAAGAGAACGGGCTTCTTGTCGATATCGGCGATGAGGACGGTTTTTCGAAGGCCATAGAAAGATTGATCAACGATAAGGCGCTGGCGGCCAAGATTGCTGCCGGAGGTCATCAGACCGTCAAGGGCCAGTTTTCCGAGGATGCGATCTGCGATGCCTATATCGAGCTTTTCAAGCGGAAGCCTTGACGCTCAGTCCATCAGCCCCGCATAAGCCGCCCCCAGCCTCATCGCCTCACTCTCGATCGCGAAGTTCTGCCGTGCGTGGCGGAGCGCGCTTTCGGCTGCCTGCTGGCGTCTCACTTCGTCATCCATAAACTGTCGGGCGGCGTCCGTCATGGCGTCGAGGGTGTCGCGACGGATGAGGGTGCCGGTTTCGGACCCGCCGGTGACGATCAGTTCCGGGAAGGCGCCGACGTCGGTGGCGATGACGGGGACGGCGGTGGCCATGGCTTCGAGCGGGGTCAGGCCGAAGCCTTCCCAGCGCTGTGGCGCGATGAAGAGGTCGAGGCCGCGGTACCAGTCGTTGATGTTGGTATGCTCACCGACGAACAGGATGCGATCGGCGAGGCCCGCCGCCTTCACCTTTTCCTTCAAGTCGTTCTCGAATTCCACATGCTGCGGCGTGGCGCGGCCGGCGATGATCGCGGACCAGTCCGGACGCTCGGGCAGCAGGCGGATCATCGCGTCGACGAAAAGGTCGGTGCCCTTCTGGTGGCGCACGCGGCCGAAGCAGCCGGCGATCTTCTGCGCCGGGTCAAGGCCGAGCGCGCGCTTCGCCTCGGCCTTGTCGGAAGGCGGCGAGAAGCGGGCTGTGTCGATGCCGTGCAAGCTGACAGTGCTTTTGACCTCGAGATAGGCGGCCGTCTTGGCGCTGGTGGCGATCACCGCGTCCATGCGCGAAATCAGGAATTTCGTCCAGCCGGTGTGGCGGCGCTGCGAGGCGGAGGTGAAGACGATCTTCAGCGGCATGCGCAGGAGATCGCGCAGGATGATCGCCGGCAGCATTTCGATGTTGCGCCGCGCATGCCAGACGCGGAAGCGCTTGCCCTTCGGCGGCGTCCAGAGGTGCCAGAGGTCGCGGTAGCGGATATGGGGCAGGGTAGGCGGCAGTCCGGGCCCAAGCACGGCAATGCGCTGGCCGAGCGCGCGCTGTACCGGCACGAGCTGGATGATCGTCGAGGTGACCCCGGAAAGCCGCTTTTTGAGGTTCGGGGCGATGATGTCGATGTCGCGGAGATCGGCCACCGCATGTGCTTTCGCGGTGGCCTTGTTTCCGTCCGTCACGGGCGTTCTCAGCCCCAGCTGACGGCGAGGATTTCGTAGGCCTTGGAGCCTCCCGGCGCATTCACTTCGATGGAATCGCCTTCTTCCTTGCCGATCAGCGCGCGGGCGATCGGCGACGAGATGGAAATGCGGCCTGCCTTCACGTCGGCTTCCTGGTCGCCGACGATCTGGTAGGTCTTTTCTTCCTCGGTGTCCTCGTCGATGAGCTTGACGGTCGCACCGAACTTGACGGTGGAGCCGGACATTTTCGTCAGGTCGATGACTTCGGCGCGCGCGATCAGGTCTTCCAGCTCGCCGACGCGGCCCTCATTGTGGCTCTGCGCTTCCTTGGCGGCGTGGTATTCGGCGTTTTCCGAAAGGTCGCCATGGGCGCGCGCCTCGGCGATCGCCTCGATGATTCTCGGGCGTTCCTCCTGCTGGCGCCAGCGAAGCTCTTCGTTGAGCTTGGTGAAACCACCCGGGGTCATCGGAACTTTTTCTACCATTTCCTTTTCCTTACTGCGCGTCCCGCTCGTTCTGCATAGGGACAAAAGAAAACAGGTTCCGAAGAGGAACTTCGGAACCATGTCAAACTGTCAATTTGAGCGTTTATAGCAGACTCGCCCGGTGAAATGCGAGTTTTTTTTAGCCGGCTTCTCCTGCCGTGCTGCCTCTCGACCGATCCACCAGGGGCTTGCGGCCTTCATCCAAGTGTCACGGACAGGGACTATCGGACGGGTGTCGCAATTCCCTGCCTAAGGAGAAAGACCATGATGAAGTATTTTTCGGCGCTCGCCGCCGCGACCATGCTGGCCGGCGCCGCGCATGCCGCCACCGTCTATCCGCTCGACCGTGCAACGATCCTCGTCAACTCGCCCTTCGACTTCAAGGTCGAGCTCGACAAGGTCTACGGCGAGGGTGATGTCGCTGTCACCGTCAACGGCAAGCCCTATGCCGACGTCTTCGGCAAGCCGGCCGAATTCGTCGCCGAAGAGAACGGCACGGACGATGCCGTCCTCGGCTCCGCGCTGATCCTGCGCGATCTGGCGCTCGCTTCGGCCGGCGACTACACCGTCGAAGTCAAGGCTGGCGACGAAACGAAGTCGGTCACTTGGAACGTCTACGGCACGCCGGCTGCGCCGAAGGCCAAGAACATCATCTTCTTCCTCGGCGACGGCCTGTCTGTCGCGCACCGCACCGCCGCCCGCATCATGTCGAAGGGCATGACCGAGGGTAAGGCCGATGGTCGCCTCAACATGGATGATCTCGACCACATGGCCTTCATCGGCACGTCGTCGACCCATTCGATCGCCACCGATTCCGCCAACACCATGTCGGCCTACATGACCGGCCACAAGTCGCGCGTGAATGCCCTTGGCGTCTATGCCGACCGTACGCCGGCAAGCCTTGACGATCCGAAGGTCGAGACGATTGCCGAAGCGCTGCGCCGCACCACGAAGAAGTCGATCGGCGTCGTTTCCACGGCTGAAATCGAAGATGCGACCCCGGCCGCCGTCATCGCCCACACCCGCAAGCGCGCCGACAAGGCCGAGATCGTCGGCATGTTCATGCAGACCCAGCCCGACGTCATCCTCGGCGGCGGCTCGGCCTACTTCCTGTCGAAGGACGTTCCCGGCTCGAAGCGCAAGGACGACAACGACTACATCGCCCAGTTCAAGGATGCCGGCTATACGCTCGCAACTTCGAAGACCGAACTGGACGCCGCTTCCGGCACCAACACCGGCAAGCTGCTCGGCCTGTTCCACACCGGCAACATGGATACCGCGCTTGACCGCATGTTCCTGAAGAAGGGCACCGTCGACAAGTTCCCCGACCAGCCGGGTCTCGTCGATATGACGAAGACTGCCATCGACCAGCTGTCGAAGAACCCGGAAGGCTTCTTCCTGATGGTTGAAGCCGCTTCGGTCGACAAGATGTCCCACCCGATGGACTGGGAACGCTCCGAATTCGACGTCATCGAGATGGACAAGGCCGTTGGCGTTGCCATGGAGTTCGCCAAGACCCATCCGGACACGCTGGTCGTCGTTACCGGCGACCATACCCATGGCGTCTCCATCGTCGGCACCGTCGATGACGAGAAGCCGGGCGACGTGATGAGCGAGAAGGTCGGCACCTATGACGACGCCGGCTTCCCGAACTACACGGACGAGAACGGCGACGGCTATCCGGACAAGGTGGACGTTTCTCGCCGCATCCAGATGTATGCCGGCAACCATCCGGAATACTACGAAACCTTCCGCCCGAAGATGGACGGTCCGTTCGAGCCGTCGATCAAGAATGCCGACGGCAAGTATGTCGCCAACCCGGCCTACAAGGATATCCCCGGCGCCGTGCTGATGCCGGCCAACATCCCGTCTGACGGCGACACCGCTGCCCATACCGTTGATGACGTCGTGCTGCAGGCCGCCGGCCCCGGCTCGGAAGAATTCAAGGGCTACATGGAGCAGAGCGACGTCTACAAGGTGTTGATGGACACCTTCGCGCTCGGCTCGCAGTCGATGTAATTCGACGCCAGACACAAGTTGGTTCCGGGCGGCGCGTTCGCCCGGAACCGCGTTCGAACCGAACAACGACCGCAAATCAAAGATCAGGAGGCGGAGATGAACCGTCAACCCTCTCCATTCCAGATGTCCCGCAGACGGCTGATGACGCTTGCTGCCGGCATGCCCCTGGCTGCCCTGGCGCGACCGGCATTCGCGGCAACCGATCTGACGTTTGACGAGCTTTACAGCAAGGTTACCGTGCTCGGGCTGGAGTTCTCCGACAAGGTGAAATCGCTCGACGGCAAGCCGGTGACGATGGGCGGCTTCATGGCGCCGCCGCTCAAAGCCGAGGCCAATTTCTTCGTGCTCACCGAAATTCCGATGGCGCTCTGCCCGTTCTGCTCGTCGGATGCCGACTGGCCGGACAATATCGTCGTCATCTATCTCGGCGACAAGCAGACCTTCCTGCCGGGCGGCACGAGGATCGCCGTTGAGGGGCGCATGGAAGTCGGCTCGTGGGTCGATCCGGATACGGGGTTTCTGAGCCGGCTGCGGCTGCGCGACGCGCGTTTCTGGGAAAGCTGAAGATACCCCATGATCGACCTGAAAGTGAATTCTCTGGAGGTCGGCTATCCGGGCCTGCCTGCACCCGTGCTCGCCATCGACGCTTTCGACCTGCCGGCCGGTGGGCGGCTTGCGGTGACCGGCGCGTCCGGTTCCGGCAAGAGCACGTTCGTCAACGTCATCTGCGGCTTGCAGGCGCTTAAACGCGGCTCGGTGCGCTGGGCGGGGACCGAACTTGCCGGCCTGTCCGAAAGCCGGCGCGATCGCTGGCGCGGTACCCATGTCGGGCTGGTGATGCAGGATTTCCATCTGTTCGAGGGCCTGTCGGCGATCGACAACATTCTTCTGCCGGCGCGTCTGTCCGGTGCGGCTGGACACGGGACGATCGAGCGGGCGCGGCAGCTTATCGAGATCGTCGGGCTTTCGCGTCCGGACCAGAAGGTCGAGACCATGTCGCGCGGCGAAATGCAGCGCGTGGCGGTCGCGCGCGCAGTGCTGCGCAAGCCGGGCGTCGTCGTCGCGGACGAACCGACCGCCAGCCTCGACGTCGAGAGCGGCGCTCAGGTTGCCGACCTGCTCCTGTCGATCGCCGACCAGGAAAAATGCACGCTGATCGTCGTCTCGCATGACGAGCGGCTGATCTCGCGGTTCGACAGGCGCATGCGACTTTCTGCCGGCCGGATTCAGTCTGCCCAGCCCGTCACCGAGGAGGCCTGACATGTTTCGCTTCATTCTCGCCGATCTCAACCGCTTTCGACTTGGCGCCGTCGTGGTCGTTCTGATCGTGGCACTTGCCGTCGCGCTCGGCGTTGCGGTGACGCTGCAGGAGAGGGCGCTTCGCCTCGGCTCGGCGCGGGCCGCTGAAAAATTCGATCTCGTCATCGGCGCGGCGGGCAGCGAGACGCAGCTCGTGCTGTCGTCTGTCTTTCTGCAGGCCTCACCGCTGCCGCTGATGGACGGCAATATCCTCAAGGACCTGGACAAGGATCCGCGCGTCGCCTGGGCGGCGCCGATCGGCTTCGGCGATTTCTACGGCCATTATCCGATCGTGGGGACGACGACGAAGCTCGTCGCCAATCTGGCGCCGGGCTTTGCCGACGGGCAGGTCTTTGCGCATGAGGGCGAGGCGGTGATCGGCGCCGATGTCGACCTGTCAATCGGTGCGACGGTCAAACCGCTTCACGGTACGGAAGCGGAGGGCGGGCACACACATACCGAGCTCGCCTACACGGTCGTCGGACGCCTGCAGCCGTCCGGTAGCGCCTGGGACAAGGCGATCATGGTGCCGATCCAGGCGGTGTGGGACATCCATGGCCTCGGCCATCACGATGGCGAGGAGCACGATGAGCATGACGAGCATGCGGAACCTGCCGGCAATGTCGAGGCGGGTGCTTCGCCGGCCGTGACGCGGGTGGCGGCAGAAGCCGCGCATGACGCAGGTGGCGACGAACACGAAGAGCATGACGACCACCATATCGATGCGGATGCCGCTATCGATGAAGACTGGGATCATGCGCTGCCGGGGCTGCCGGCGGTCGTCGTCAAGCCGAAGTCGATCGGGGACGCCTACAAGCTGCGCCAGCAGTACCGGCATGAAACGACGCTCGCCGTCTTCCCGGCAGAAGTGCTGACGCGGCTTTATGCGACTCTCGGTGATGTCCGGCAGGTGCTGTCCGCCGTCGCCATCGGGGCGCAGATCCTGGTTGCCTGCGCGTTGATGCTGGTCACCGTCATGCATGTGACGCAACGGCGCAAGCAGATCGGCGCTCTTCGGGCCTTCGGGGCGCCGCGCGAGGCGGTGTTCGGCATCGTCTGGCTGGAGTTGTTCGGGCTGATCGCGATTGGTGTCGCGGCCGGGCTCGGCGTCGGCTTTGCCGCTGCACGGCTGATCGCCGGGCGTCTGATGGCCGACAGCGGGATACAGCTGCCGGTCGTCTTCGCGCGCTCCGACCTTGGCCCGATCGGTGCGCTGTTTCTCGCCGCAGCCCTCTTCTCGCTGCTGCCGGCACTGATGGCCTATCGCCAGTCGCCTGTGCACGCGTTGAGGGCGTAAAACGAACCGAGGCAATAGCGGGCGGTGACCCGCTGTTGCGAGCGTCAGGCGCCGGTCTACAGAGTGGCGAGATACTCTTCCAGCTTGTCGAAGGTGCCGCAGAAGCCGCCTTCCATGGATTTGAAGTTGTTGGTGTAGGTGCGGATTTCTTCCGCGCTGGCATTGTGGGCGTTGCCGGTCAGTGTGACCAGAGTCCCGTCAGCCGTCTCTTCGAAGGTGACGACGTTCATCATCTCCACCGGCCACGGATCGGGGAAGGGCGGTCGGATGGCGTTTGCCTCAGCATCCGCAAAGCTGACGATGTAGGCGAGCTTGCGCGGCGCATCCACTTCCTGAAAGATGAAGCGGCCGTACATCTTCTGGCCTCCAGGCGGCACCATGGCATAATGGAACATGCCGCCCGGCCGAACGTCGAGGGCAAGGACTTCCAAGCCGAGACCTTTCGGTCCCCACCATTGTCCGAGGCGTTCCGCCTTCGTCCAGGCTTCGAAGACGAGCGCGCGCGGGGCCTTCAGTGTGCGGGAATAAATGAATTTTTCCATGGTGTTATCTCTGTCCGCTTAGACGTTGATTCTGATGGTTGAGGTTCTGATTCAAGTCTTCATCACGAAGGCGTCCAGCTTGCCGAGCGTCTGGTAGCCAAGCTCGATCGCGCCGAAGCCTGCCACGTGGGCGCGCTGGGCTGCCGTGTCGAACACGGTGTGCAGCGTGACCTCGGTGCCGCCCTCGACCGCCCTGAAGCTGACCGTGGTGTGGAAGATGTTGGTGTCACCGGGTTCGCCGGTGCCGAGATCATAGGCGATACGCTCATGCTCAACGATGTCTGTGAAGACCGCCCGGTTCGGATAGTCCGTGCCGTCCGGTCCGTGCATGGTGTGCAGCCATTCGCCGCCGATGCGGAAGTCGAACTTGATCGGCGTGTCGGTGAAACCTTCCGGTCCCCAGCAGGCGGAAATCCTGTCCACATCGCTCCATGCCTTCCAGACGAGTGCCACGGGTGCGGCGATGAAGCGGGTGATGACGATCTCCCGGTGGTCCTTGCCGCTGAAGTCGGTGGAGGCGAGTTCGGCGAGCTTGTCGAGGCTGTGGCTCCAGCCGGCGCGCATCTGCATCTTCGTGAAGGCGTCGCGGTCCGCAGCTGTGAGGAATGACGTGGTGATCGTCACCAGCGTGCCGTCGGCCTTGTCGGCGAATTCGATGGTCGTCAGCGGCGGGGTGACTGGCGTCCCCTTGGGCGTGCCGCGCATCTCGTTGACCATGTCGTGCCAGGCTTGCGGGTGTCCATCGAGGCCGTTCGTGTAGCTGATCAGGCGGTTCTCCGAGACGGCATGGTAGGTGCCGTCGATCGGAAATCGGGTACCGTCCGGCCCCCGCATGACGATCAGCATGCGACCGCCCGGGCGAAGGTCGGTTTCGCATTCGGGTACATCGAAACCACGCGGGCCGAACCAGTGGGTGAGCATTTTCGGGTCGGTGAAGACGCGGTAGACGAGTGGGCGCGGCGCATCGATCAGGCGGGTGAAGACGGTGTCGAAACCCTCCGCCTGTTCCGCATTACTTGCCGGGGTCATTGGTCTCTCCTCCCTGTTGCAGTGTCTTGAGATAGTCTTCCAGCCGGTCGAGGCGGTCCTCCCACATGCGCCGGTAGTCTTCGAGCCAGCCGTCCAGCGCCTTCAGCGGCGCGGGCTCCAGTTTGCAGGGCCGCCACTGCGCTTCGCGTCCGCGCGAGATCAGCCCGGCCTTCTCCAGCACCTTCAGATGCTTCGAGATGGCAGGCATCGACATGTCGAAGGGTTCCGCCAGTTCGGAGACGGATTTCTCGCCGCGCGTAAGCTTCGCCAGGATCGCCCGTCGGGTCGGATCGGCGAGGGCGTGCAGCGTGCTCGAAAGGGGGTCGATCTGCATTTTTTTAATGAACCATATAGTTAAATAACTGAATGGTTAAATATGCGCTTTCAATTTGGGAGTCAATCCGGTCGCGCCGCGAAAGAGGCGCTGACCGTCAGGCGATCTCAATGATGGTGCTGATGGTGCATCGCCGCGTGGTGGTCATGGCTGCCGTGATCATGCTCGCTTTGATCATGATGGTGGCTGTGATCCATCGGGTGCTTGTGGTTCAACCAGAACAGCCAGACGGCGAGCGCTCCGAACAGGAGGTTGAGCCAGAAGGTGTAGTCGATGCTGAACTCCGTCAGCCGGCTGCGGATGTCGATCGTGCCTTCGGGAATGAGGCCGAGCGCGGAGAAGGCGACGTCCATCACCAGCGCGGCGGCGACCATGGTCACGAACAAGATGCCGGCCATGTAGGCCGCCATTTTCCAGCCGAAATAGCGCCGATAGGTGTTGAGCAACGGCAGGATGATGAGGTCGGCATAGAGGAAAGCCAGCACGCCGCCAAACGAGATGCCGCCGGAAAACAGGATGGCGGCGAAGGGCACGTTGCCGATCGAGCAGACGAAGGTCAGCACCGCGATCACCGGGCCAAGGACGGCATTGACCGGCACCTTGATCCATTCGGAGGCGTCGGTGAGGAACAGCGCCTTCCAGAAGCTGTCCGGCACGAAGGCGGCCAGAAATCCGGCAATGACGAAGCCGGCGAGCATGTCCTTCCACAGCATCGACCATTCCATGGCGAAGTTCTGCGCGACACTGACCTGCATCTTCGGGTTCTTCACCCGCTCGCGCCAGGTTTCGCCCTCGACCGCCATCGACATGTGCTCGTGACCCTTGCTGGTCTCCTCGCGGTTGCGGGCTTCCTCCACCAGCTTCTTTGGATAGGTGAGCTTGATCAGGACCGCCATGATGGCGATCAGCACGACACCGCCGATCCACTCGCCGAGCATGAACTGCCAGCCCATGAGCAAGAGCAGGATGACGCCGAGTTCGATGACGAGATTGGTTGAGGCAAAGAGGAAGGCGAGCGCATTGACGAGCGCCGCGCCCTTCTTGAACAGGGTGCGCATGATGGCGGCGGAGGCATAGGAGCAGGAGGAGCTTGCGGCACCGGCGGCGGAGGCGAGCACGATTTCCTTCGCCGTTCCCTTGCCGAGATAATCCTTCATCTTGGACGAGGGCACCAGCGACTGCATGACGGAAGAAATGGTGAAGCCGAGGACGAGCGACCAGCCCGTCTTCCACGCCATGCCCAGCGCCATCAACAGCGCCATGCCGGTTTTCGTCCAGATATCATGCATCATCGTTCCCCTGCGTCTTAGAGGCGAACGGCTTTTGACGAAGATTGTTCCGATCGATTTTGCTACGAATTCCGGGCGCCAGGTCCCTATGTCCGGCCGGGCGACTTCTGCGCCTTTTGGGAGGTGCTCCTCTTCGCCGGCTTCGCCCTGACCATGTCGCCGTCAATCGGCGGTGCCGATGTCTGCTTCTTTGGCAGGGCCGGCGGTGCGGTGCGATATGTTTCCGGCAGGTTCGGTGGCATGTATGGGCCGTCGACGGGGACGCCGTTCATCCTTTCGATGACGGAAGTGTGTAGCGTCGCGCCGTCCTCGATCCGGCGGCGGTCGAACCACGGGACGTACCAGCCGAACAGGGAAGGGCCGCCGCGCCACGAGGTTTTCGGCATGCGGCGCGGGATGAACTCGACCAGCGGCCAGAGGCCACGCATGGAGTTGTGCCGGGCGGCCAGCGGATTGGGCTCGATATATTTGCCGCGCTTGCCGCGGACGATTTCGTTGATGGTGCGGGTGGCATAGTCGAGGCCGAGCGGTTTCGTTTCCTCGATCATCCACAGGAGCGGCAGCTTGGCGAGGCCACTTTCGTCTTCCGGATATCCGCCGCCGATATCGGCGTGCACGCCGGCAAACCAGACTTCCTCGACGTTTTGAAGATGAACCTTCTTGTCGTCGCGCGGCTTGAAGGGACCGCCCCAATAGGGCTCGCCCGCCGGCCATGGCTGAGGATTGAACATCGTCCGGCGCTCGTCGATCGCCAGTGCATGGCGAACGAATTCAACGCTGCGGTTCCTGTCGGTAAAGGGATGGGTCTTCAGCCTCGGAAAGTACTTGCCCATTTCGATGACGGAGGCGACCGTGTCGAACAGGCCGAGGCACTTGATCGCCGGCCGGTAGGGCTTCAGTGTCCGCTCGTAGAGCCGCATGGTCAGGAAGGCGGACGGGGGAGGCGCCTCGCCGCCCTTTTCCTCTTCGGCGGAGATTTCGGTCACCGCCGTCGTCTCGGTGTCGCTGATCGCCTTGTAGGTGCGGTAGGCGTAGTCGACGAGATTTAGCTGATACGGCTTGACGATGCCGAGCGCGTGGATGAAGCCGGCCAGCACGCGGGCGGTGTAGGCGCCCCTGGAAAAGCCGAAGATGAAGATCCGGTCGTCTTCCTCCAGCCGCTTGCCGCTCTTGTCTCTGGCGCCGGGCTGATAGTTCTCGACGAGGAAGCGGTAGGCTTCCTTGACGTTCTGGTCGAGCCCCCAGCCGGTCGCCAGCCCCCAGACCTCGACCGTCTTGCGCCACAGCTTCGACCAGGCATTGTCCGCGCCGAAGGTTCCGACGCCGGGGTCGTAATAGACGAGCTGGTTCTCCGTCCGCCGCAGGCAGCCATAGAGCCTCAGGATGTTGGATCGATCGGCGGAGATTTCGTTCGAGGTGCCGTCGAACAGGATGACGATGATCTTGGCCATGGCATGCGGCTCCCCTCAAGCGTGTGCAGCTGGAATATTAGCGGATTGCGATGGGCGGGGCAAACCGAACCCGGCATTGAAGCAGGGGCTGCTCGCCCTCTGACGGCTTTGTGCCGATTGACGGTGAACGGGGGCAGGCGGATACTGTATCGGCAGAGGGGAGCCGGGGGGACGCGTCTAACCGGCCGGGAGGGCAATATGAATCCGGTGGCGGGGCTGACAGTGGCGGCGATGATCGCTTTCGCCGCAAATTCGCTTCTGGCGCGGCTGGCGCTTGGGGACGAATTCATTGATGCCGCCAGCTATACCGCGCTTCGCATCGTCTCCGGCGCACTCTTCCTGTTTTTCTTCATCTGCCGCCGGCCGGGGGAGGCGAAGATGCCCGCCATTCCCGGTAACTGGATTGCGGCCGGTGCGCTCTTTGCCTATGCGATCGCCTTTTCTCTCGCTTACCTGATGCTCGGGGCGGCGACCGGCGCGCTGATCCTGTTTACCTCCGTGCAGGCGACCATGGTCGGTTTCAGCCTGGCGCGCGGCGAGCGGATGAGCCTTTTCGAACTGGCAGGCTTCACCGTCGCCTTTCTCGCCTTCGTCTATCTGATCCTGCCCGGCATCGGCACGCCGGATCCTGTCGGCAGCCTCCTGATGGTGCTCTCCGGCATCTCATGGGGCATCTACACGCTGCGTGGCCGCGGATCGAAGGATCCGCTGAAGGAGACGGCCGGCAATTTCCTTCGGGCATCCGCCTTCTGCGTACCGCTGGCGATCTACGCGCTGGTCGCCGGCAGCGCCACCTTGCGGGGTGCCGGCCTTGCCATCGTCTCTGGCGTCGTTGCCTCCGGGCTTGGCTATTCGCTCTGGTACAGGGCGCTCGGCGGCCTTTCGACCTTCCAGGCGGCGCTGGTGCAACTCTCCGTTCCAGTCATCGCCGCACTCGGCGCGATCCTCTTTCTGACCGAGACGATGACGCTGCGTTTCGTCATCGCCGGCCTTTTCGTACTCGGCGGCATCGCATTCGCGATCGTCGCCAAGCGCAAGCGGCGGGCGTGAGGCCGGCGAGGCTTACCCGGCAAGATAGTCGTGGGCAACACTGCCGAGGCCGAGGGTCAGGTCGGCGACGAAATGCACCGCGCTTTTCACTTCCAGAACCGGCAGTTCGGCGACGGGCGCCAGCGCATGCGGGTGAAGTTCCAGCGCGGCTGGTCCCGTCCATGCGCCCTTCAGCTTGACGTCGGTGATCGGGTATTCGACCAGTTCGCAGATGCGTGGGGTGCCGTCGACATGCGGAATGATCTTCAGGAGAAAGTTCGGTTCGGCGAGCCCCTCAAGGATCGCGTTCTCGTCCGCCGGTCGATGCTTGAACCCCATCGTGCCGGTGGCGATGCGGATCGGTCCGTAATCCAGCGTTCCGACCAGCGTGTCGCGATGGACGGCCAACTGCGGCTCGGCAAACTTCTTCGGAAAGCCCCAGAGTTCGCGGCCGCCCATGATCGGCGGGCCGTCGTTCAGGAACATCGCCAGCGAGTAGCTTCCCTTGCGGCCCCGATAGCTGACCGGCGTCACCTGGCCGCTTTCGGTGTAGTCCCCGAAGCCGGTGGAATCGGGCATGCGGATGAATTCGAATTTGACGAGCGGTTCGGGGATTTCCAGAGGCTCCGGCACCAGCGCACGCAGCTTGTCCGGATCCGTGCGGTAGGTGATCACCAGAAACTCGCGATTTGTGAAGCGATACGGCCCCGGCGGATAGGCCGGCGAGCCGAGCGGCATGGAAAAGGCATTCCTGACAACGTCTTCGCGCTTCATGGTGTTCTCCTTTGATCTCCCCCATGAAACTGGAGCGGCATTTTCCATTTCGCATGTGCGAAATCGTCGCGGAGGACGATCGCCGCCAATCGTGTAGCACAAAGAGAAAAGGCAGGCGCTAGGCCTCCTTTTGGATGATCAAAGCACTCGGAGCGCTCAGAAATAGCTCTGCAGCGATCTCACCTCGAGGTTGCCGGCCTTGAGTGCCCGGATCGCCTCGGCGGCGGCCTGCGCACCCGAGAGCGTGGTGTAGTAGGGGACCTTCTGCATCAGCGCGGCGCGGCGCAGCGATTTCGAATCCGAGATCGCCTTGTTGCCGTCGGTCGTGTTGATGACCAGCTGGACCTGCCGGTTGCGGATGGCGTCCTCGATGTGTGGACGGCCTTCCAGAACCTTGTTGATCTTCACCGCCTCGATGCCCTTTTCGGCGAGGTAGCGCTGGGTGCCGCCGGTCGCCAGTACCTTGAAGCCGATTTCGGACAGGATTTTCGCTGCCGGCAGCATGCGGTCCTTGTCCTCGTCGCGCACCGAGATGAAGACCGCACCGTCGCGCGGCAGGTCGACGCCGGCACCGAGCTGCGACTTGGCAAAGGCGAGCGCGAAATCGGTGTCGAGGCCGATGACTTCACCGGTCGAGCGCATTTCGGGCCCGAGCAGCGTGTCGACGCCGGGGAAGCGGGCGAACGGGAAGACGGCTTCCTTGACCGCGATGTGCTTCAGGTTCTTCACGTCCGGCTTCTCGCCGTAAGCGGCGATGGCCGTGTCCAGCGACTCGCCGGCCATGACGCGGGCGGCAATCTTGGCGATCGGCGCGCCGATGGTCTTGGCGACGAAGGGCACCGTGCGCGAGGCGCGCGGGTTGACTTCGAGCACGTAGATCACGCCGTCCTTGATGGCGTACTGGACGTTCATCAGGCCACCGACGTTCAGCGCCTTGGCCATCTCGGTCGTCTGGCGTTCCAGTTCAGCAATCATTTCCGGCGCCAGCGTGCGCGGCGGCAGCGAGCAGGCGCTGTCGCCCGAGTGGATGCCGGCCTCTTCGATGTGCTCCATGATGCCGGCGATAAACACGTCCTTGCCGTCGCACAGGCAGTCGACGTCGATTTCCGTGGCATTCGTCAGGTAGCTGTCGAACAGCAGCGGGTTCTTGCCGAGCAGCGTGTTGATCTGGCCGGTCTTGTCGTTCGGGTAGCGCTGCTTGATGTCTTCCGGCACCAGGCCCGGAACGGTATCCAGCAGGTAGCTCTGCAGCTGGCCTTCCGAATGGATGATCTGCATGGCGCGGCCGCCGAGTACGTAGGACGGGCGGACAACCAGCGGGAAGCCGATCTCTGCCGCCACCAGGCGTGCCTGCTCGACCGAGTAGGCGATGCCGTTGTTCGGCTGGTTCAAATCGAGCTTCATCAGAAGCTTCTGGAAGCGGTCGCGGTCTTCGGCCAGATCGATCATGTCCGGCGCGGTGCCGAGGATCGGGATGCCGTTCTTTTCGAGCGCTTCGGCGAGTTTCAGCGGCGTCTGGCCGCCGAACTGGACGATGACGCCGACGAGTTCGCCCTTTTCCTGCTCGGCGCGCAGGATCTCGATCACGTCTTCGGCCGTCAGCGGCTCGAAATAGAGGCGGTCGGAGGTGTCGTAGTCGGTCGAAACCGTTTCCGGGTTGCAGTTGACCATGATCGCTTCGAAGCCGGCATCCTTCAGTGCGAAGGCGGCATGGCAGCAGCAATAGTCGAACTCGATGCCCTGGCCGATGCGGTTCGGGCCGCCGCCGAGGATGACGACCTTCTTGCGGTCGGAGACCTGCGCTTCGGAGCGCGCGGCGCCGACGAAGGGCGTCTCATAGGTCGAGTACATGTATGCGGTCGGCGAGGCGAACTCGGCCGCGCAGGTGTCGATGCGCTTGAAGACGGGGCGCACGCCGAGCGAATTGCGCAGCATGGCGACGTCCTTCGGCTTGCCGCCGGTCAGCGAGGCAAGGCGGGCGTCGGAGAAGCCCATGGCTTTCAGCATGCGCAGGTTGTCGGCATCCTTCGGCAGGCCGTGCTCGCGGATGCGGGCCTCCATGTCGACGATCGCCTTCAGCTGGGCGATGAACCACGGGTCGATCTTGCAGCCGGCATGGACTTCCTCAGGCGACATGCCGAGGCGCAGTGCCTGGGCGACCATGCGCAGGCGATCCGGGGTCGGCGTGCCGATCGCGGCGCGGATGGCGTTCTTGTCGTCGCCGCTGTCGCTCTCTCCCAGGCCGGGAATTTCGATCTCGTCGAGGCCGGTCAGGCCGGTTTCGAGGCCGCGCAGCGCCTTCTGCAGCGATTCGGCAAAGGTGCGGCCGATTGCCATGACTTCGCCGACAGACTTCATCGCCGTCGTCAGCGTCGGCGAGGCGCCCGGGAATTTTTCGAAGGCGAAGCGCGGGATCTTGGTGACGACGTAGTCGATCGACGGTTCGAACGAGGCCGGCGTCGCACCGCCGGTGATGTCGTTTTCAAGTTCGTCGAGCGTGTAGCCGATGGCGAGCTTCGCGGCGATCTTGGCGATCGGGAAGCCGGTCGCCTTGGAGGCGAGCGCCGACGAGCGCGACACGCGCGGGTTCATTTCGATGACCGTCAGGCGGCCGTTCGCCGGGTTGACCGCGAACTGCACGTTCGAACCGCCGGTTTCGACGCCGATCTCGCGCAGCACCGCAATCGAGGCGTTGCGCATGATCTGGTATTCCTTGTCGGTCAGCGTCAGCGCCGGCGCGACCGTAATCGAGTCGCCCGTGTGGACGCCCATCGGATCGATGTTCTCGATCGAGCAGATGATGATGCAGTTGTCCGCCTTGTCGCGGACGACTTCCATCTCGTATTCCTTCCAGCCCAGCACGCTTTCCTCGATCAGGACTTCGGTGGTCGGCGAGGCGTCGAGGCCGCCCGAGACGATGTCAAAGAATTCCGAGCGGTTGTAGGCGATGCCGCCGCCGGTGCCGCCGAGCGTGAAGGACGGGCGGATGATGGCCGGCAGGCCGATCTCGTCAAGCGCCTGGGCGGCGATCGCCATGGCATGGCTCATGTAGCGCTGCTTGCGGTCGCTCTCGCCGAGGTTCCACTGGTTTTCCAGCTCGTCGAGCGCCTTGTCCAGCGCGTCGCCGGAAAGCTTGCCGCGCAGTTCGGCGCGACGCGCCTCATGCGTCTTGCGGTCGGTGTCCTTGATGTCGGTGGCGTTCGCCAGCATCGACTTCGGGGTTTCGAGCCCGATCTTGGCCATCGCCTCGCGGAACAGGGCGCGGTCTTCGGCCTTGTCGATCGCTTCCGGCTTGGCGCCGATCATCTCGACATTGTAGCGCTCAAGCACGCCCATGCGCTTCAGCGACAGCGCAGTGTTGAGCGCGGTCTGGCCGCCCATGGTCGGCAGCAGCGCGTCCGGGCGTTCCTTGGCGATGATCTTGGCGACGACTTCCGGGGTGATCGGCTCGACATAGGTCGCATCCGCGAGGCCGGGATCGGTCATGATGGTCGCCGGGTTGGAGTTGACCAGGATGACCCGGTAGCCTTCCTCCTTCAGCGCCTTGCAGGCCTGCGTGCCGGAGTAGTCGAACTCGCAAGCCTGGCCGATGACGATTGGCCCAGCGCCGATGATGAGGATGGACTTGATATCTTGGCGCTTCGGCATGGGCGTTTTCCGTCTTTTATGTGTCCAGCCTGCATGAAAAGCCGGCGCGGTTGGAACCGGCCGGGTGCAGGGCGTATCTGTCTAAAGGCTAGGTGGGCCTTATAGGCAAATGTTTTGGCGAACGGAACCCCGAAAATGGGGTGTGATGCAGGAAAGTTGGGGAGGGGAGGCGCCGGGTCGTACTTGCCGCTTCCCTTAAGGCATCGTCACCGGCCTCAACGCTTCAAGCGTACCGGATTTTTGCGTGTCTGCGGGTGCCCAGAAAATGCCCGCCGGGGCTCATTGTTCAAAAAAAACCGCGGGACAGTGAAACTTTTCCGGGGGGTTATGAGTATCTGTATCAGACGTCCGATTGGCGGACGCCGGACCGGCCAGCCCCCCTCGTGGCCGTGTTCGCAAAACTGACACTGAAAGGAAAATACGATGAAAAAGATTATTGCTCTCACGCTTGCCGCTTCCGCTATCGGTGCCTCTTCGGCATTCGCCATCGAGCCGATCAAGGGCAGCATCACCTACACCAATCCCAGCGAAGTGCGTCTGACCAAGGCCCCGGCCGGCAGCATCTTCAACCATCAGTTCGTGAATGACGGCCAGCGCTACAAGGAGATCTACAAGGTTCAGGCCGATGGCTCGGTCATGATCGTCGATCGCCAGCGCGTCGACAGCTACAGCGCGGACAGCATGAACTGATTTCCGGGCTTTCAGGCCACTGACGAATGAAAAGCGGCGTCTGCATCGGTTGCAGGCGCCGCTTCCTTTTTGTGGCCGGATTGGCGGTATGCGATGGAACGGAGGTGCGGCTGCCCGCGGTCGTCGTTCAGTCCCCGCCACCGTGTTTCACCGGCAGCTTGATGTTCTTCAGGCACAGCGCCGCTATCAGGCCCGTCAGGCTGATGAAGGCGGCGGACAGGAACAGTGGCTGGCAGGCGGCAAGATAGATCTGGGCGATCGCGTGCTGGGCCGCCTCGGGCAGGGCGGTGACTGCGGCAGGCGTCAGTTTCTCGATATCGTCCACGCCGGCAATCGGCACCGTGTGGCCGGCGACGCCCGCCGACAGGATGGCGCCATAGATGGAGATGCCGATCGAGGCGCCGCCCATGCGGGTCAGCGTCACCGTGGAGGTGGCGGCCCCGGTATCGGAGCGGCGGGCGGCGTTCTGGACGCCGAGGACAGGAACCTGCTGGCCGCAGCCTATGCCCAACCCCTGAACGAGCAGCAGGACGACAAGAGCCCAAAGCGGCACGGTCGCGCCGAAGAATGCGACGGCCGTCAGGGTCGCGACGCCGGTCGCGGTCGAGAGGATCGAAAACACCTTGTAGTCGCCCGTGCGGGAAATGATGCGTCCCGCCGACAGCGAACCGATCGCAATCCCTCCGGTCAACGGAATGAAGAAGAGGCCGGCGACCGTCGGCGACATGCCGAGGCCCGATTGCAGGTAAAGCGCGTAGTAGTTCGACATGCCGATGCCGATCGCCCCGGAGATCAGGGAAATGTAGAGCAGGAGGCTGACCGTGGAGTCGGAAAACAGGGTGAGTGGCACCACCGGTTCCTGCGCCCGCTTTTCCACCATGATCCAGCCGCCGAGGCAGGCCAGGCCGAAGGCGATGACTGCGAGGCTTTTGGGGGCAAGCAGACCGCCGAACAATTCCGAACTGTCGGCCCACAGCACGACGCTGGCGATCGCTCCGGCCAGCAGAGCGGCGCCGGCATAGTCGATCTTTGGCTTGCGGACCGGCTTCTTGTAGGGCAGCAGAATGGCCAGCCCGATAAGGACGGCGATACCGATCGGCAGGTTGACGAGAAAGATCGAGCGCCAGCCGAAGAGGTCGCTCATCGTCCCGCCAAGCGTCGGGCCGATGGCGCCGGAGATCATCAGCACGAGGCTGGCATAACTCTGGTAACGGGCCCGCTCGCGCGGCTCGAACAGGTCGGCGTTGATCGAGAAGATCGAGACCATGATGCCGCCGCCGCCGAGCGCCTGGAGGACACGGGCGGCAATCAGCGTGTTCATCGATACGGCCAGCCCGCAGGTCAGCGATCCGACGGTGAAGATGAGGATCGCCGCCATCATCACGTATTTGCGGCCGAACAGGTCGCCGAGCTTGCCGTAGATCGGCATGACGGCGCTGGAGGCCAGAAGATAGGCCGAGCCGACCCAGCCGAAGCGCTCCAGTTCGCCGAACTCGCCGACGATCGTCGGCAGGGCGGTGGAGACGATCTGGTTGTCGAGCGTCGCCATGAACATGCCGGTCAGCAGGATCAGGAAAACGACGATGCGCTGGCGCGGGTCGCTGACCAGCGGCTGATGCTGCGCCGGCATGGTCATGGTCGCGGAAATGGTCGTGGTGGTCATTGAAAAGGGTCTTTATGGCAACGGTGAAATGAAGACGGCAATTTATGTGACTTTAACATATAATTGTCAATGTACAATTTAGTGACTTTTGCACGTAAACTTGCTATTGTCGGCAAGGTGACCGCCCGCGGCGGCAATTCTGGAGCAATGATGACCGATACCGCCGATCTCGTGACGCCCTTGGAAACGCAGGAGCTGGCCGGCCTGATCGAGGCCATTTCGGAGGCGATGACGCGCATGCGCCTGATGATCGGCCGACGCATGCTCGGGCGGCTTATGATCAGCCGCACCGCGCCGGATCTTGACCTCTCGCATCTCGATGTCATCGAAGCGGTCCGGCGCAGCAGTGCGGAAAGCGAGGCGACCGTCGGCGCCGTCGCGGAACTGATGCGGGTGGATCATTCACGGGCGAGCCGGCTGATTGCCGATCTCGTGCAGCGCGGCGTTTTCCGCCGCACGGTGTCCCAGGCGGATGCCCGCCGGACGGTCGTTGAACTGACGGAGGAGGGCATCTCCTTCAAGAGGGAGATGAACGCGGTCAAGCTTCAGGTTCTGGAGACGATCGTCGCCGACTGGACGCAAGAAGATATCGAGCGTTTCGCCGCGCTCTTCCCGCGCTTCGTCGACGGGCTGGACGAGACGGTGCGCAACGCGTCGCAGGAATAGCGAGGCGGCGACCCCGTCAGCCGGACAGGAAATCCGCCGCGATCCGCATGTCGCGCAATGGCCGGACGATCTCGATCGAGGTCTGGTAGAGCGGATGCGCCTTGTAGCGGGCCAGCTGCTCCTCATCCGCAAATTCGCCGTAGACGATGAAATCCGGACCGCCGGGGCTGATCGGGTCGTTGCGGAAGTTGCGGCCGATTTCAAGATGCAGCTTGTCCGGAATGCCGGTGAGCAGCGCCAGCCCCTCATAGACGGCGTCACGGTCCTGCGGGTTCCTGGCGGTGAAGAAGACGATGTGGCGTATCATGCGAAACAGATCATCGGATGTGAGCGGAAGCCGTCATTCGCAGCTGAGAGGGAGCCGGTCAAGCTCCGGCGCGCTCACGGACCGAATGCCGCACGCACCGCCGCGCCATAGGTGCGGCTGACGGGAACTTCGTCGCCGTCCTTGAGCCTCAATGTCAGCCGGCCATCGTCGCGCAGCAGTTCCGCAACATGGGCGCGCGCCACCCAATGCGAGCGGTGGACCTGCATTCCCTCGGTCTCGCCGAGCTCTTTCATGGCATCGGCAAAGCGGATCAGTACCAGCGCCCGACCGCGGCTGGTGGTCACGGCCGTGTAATGATCCTCGACGGTGAGCCGCAGGATCGCGCCGCGTTGCTCCGGCTTCAACCGGTCCAACAGCGGCACGGCGTCGCTGCCGGTCGGTGCGGCAGACTGCTGTGGCATCTCGGTTGCGGCCGACGGTGCGGCGCTGCCGCTCATGGCGAGATAAGACAAGAGGCAGAAAAGGAGCGAAAGCGGCAGGCTCAGCGCGGCATTGTGAAGGAAGCCTGCAAGGCTCGGCGGTGTTCTCTCCCATGACCAGAGGATCAGCTCCAGTGCGATGCCGATCGGAATTGCCGCAACGATGGCGCCGATGCACATGCGGATCAGGCTGCTCTCGATATGCTCGGCCAAAAGAACCTTCGCGCCGACGACGCAGATGACGGCCAGCGACCAGGCGATGCCGTGCAGCATGAGCCAGAAGGCGAAGCGCGGCAGTACCCCCATGCTCTGCGAAGTCCCGAAAGGACCGGAAATCGCGAAGATCAGCACGACGGCCGCGAAGGTCAGCCAGAAGCGTGGGGAGGAGGCGAAGACCTGCAGTTCGCGAAGCGCCAATTGCAGGCGCCCGCCGTCTGCGAAGTTTTCCGGTTCGTTGGCGTTCTTTCCTTTGAGCATGCCCGAGAGATGGATGAAAAACCGCGGGACTTCAACTCGCCACGTCCATGGCAAGGGAAAAATCCATGACGCTCGAACCACTTCTCTATGCCGGCCTTGCCATAAAGCTCCATGTCGCCACAGTGGTGCCTGCCGCCGTGCTCGGCGCCTATCTCCTGCTTCGTCCGAAAGGGACGGCGCTGCACAGACTGCTCGGCAAGATCTGGCTCGGGCTCATGGTGGCAACGGCGGTTTCGTCCTTCTTCATTCATACGATCCGTCTCGTCGGCCCGTTCAGTCCGATCCATCTCCTCTCGCTCTACGTGATCTTTGCCGCCCTGCGGGCGATCCATGCGGCGCGCCGCCATAATATCCGCGGCCACCGTAGACATGTGCTGGGCATGTATGTCGGCGGGATCGTGGTAGCGGGCGGTTTCACTCTCATTCCCGGCCGGCTGATGAACACGGCCATGTTCAGCGGCAGTCTCGCCGCATGGCCGCTCGGCCTTGCCATCCTGCTGGCGGCAGTTCTCCTCCTTTGGCCGGTCTGGCAAAAACAGCTCTCCCGGTGACGTTTCGGCTCTACCAAAGCAACGAGCAAAGCCTATAATCTCTCGCACAGCACATTCGGGAGAGAACAGCATGGAATGGAAGGGACGCCGTCAGTCCGACAACGTTGAGGATGTTCGCGGCAGTTCGCGCCAGGGCGGATTCGGCCGCAGCCCGTTCGGGCGGGGCGGTATTAATTTTCCATCCACCGGCGGCGGTGGGCGGCGCGGCGGCATTGGGTCCATCGTGGTGCTCGTCATCATCTTCTTCGTGCTGAAGGCCATGGGCATCGATGTCCTGCAGCTGCTCAACCAGGGGGGCGGCAGCGTTGGCGGCTCAGGCTCCGGCTATGAGCAAAGCACGTCGCCTTCCGGCAGCACGGCGGACAGCCAGACCAAGGCATTCGTGGCGACCGTCCTTGCTGATACGGAAGACGCGTGGACGAAAATCCTCGACCAGAGCGGTGAGACCTATGTGGCGCCCAAGCTGGTGCTGTTTTCCGGCGCCTATCCGTCTGCCTGCGGGCAGGCGTCTTCGGCGATGGGGCCGTTCTACTGCCCGACCGACAGCAAGGTCTATCTCGACATGGACTTCTTCGACGAACTGTCGCAGCGCTTCGGTGCTGCCGGCGATTTCGCCGATGCCTATGTGATCGCCCACGAAGTGGGGCATCACGTGCAGAACCTGCTCGGCATCCTGCCGGAATATCATCGCATGCGCCAGAAGATGGGCCAGGACGAAGCCAACAGGCTGTCCGTCCGCGTCGAGCTTCAGGCAGACTGCTTTGCCGGCATTTTCGGGCGCGCCGAGAAGGACAAGGGCTACATGGATCCGGGTGACCTGGAAGAGGCGCTCAAGGCCGCCAACCAGATCGGCGACGACGCCCTGCAGAAGAGCACGCAGGGCTATGCGGTGCCGGACAGCTTCACCCATGGAACTTCGGCCCAGCGCGTCAAATGGTTCAAGCGCGGCTTCGACACCGGCAATCTCGAGTCCTGCGATACCTTTTCCAATCCGGTCTGATGGTCGCCCTGGATACCAGGCAGCGAGACAGCTTGCGACGATGAACTCGCGATTCCGGCTTCCGCGGTGCTGAAGGCAAGGAAAACGAGCTGGGCAAGGTCGCATGTTGCCCGTCCGTTCGGGCTTCGTATTGCCTTCCATCAGAGCGGCTGAATTGCTGATCAATTGTTTTGACCTGTTCCCGTTTTTGCTGGTCGGGCCGGCGGGGATATATTAAGGGCAGATGCGCGCCGCATTCCGGATCATTCCCGGGATCGGCGTTTTCGCATTTGGAGGAACAGCAATGTCCATGGCCGGTTCTCAGGCGGTCGCGACGGCGGAAGACAACCGCTGGTCCGCGCATCTGAAAGCGACGCTTCTGCTCGGGCTGCCGCTGATCGGCGCGCAGCTGGCGCAGATCGGCATCAACACGACGGATGTCATCATCGTCGGACAGCTCGGCGCCGAAAAGCTTGCCGCGATCGTGCTCGGCAGCCAGTTCTTCTTCACGCTGCTGATCTTCGGCTCCGGCTTCTCCTATGCGGTGGTGCCGATGGTGGCGCAGGCCTACGGGCGCAATGATGCCGTCTCGATCCGCCGGTCGGTACGCATGGGCCTGTGGGCTTCGATCGCCTATTCGCTGTTGTCGCTGCTGCTGTTCTTCAACGCCGAGACAATCCTGCTGGCGCTGGGGCAGGTGCCCGAGGTTGCGCGCCTTGCCGGCGAATTCCTGAAGATCGCCGGCATCGGCATTTTCCCGGCACTTGGGTTCAACGTGCTGCGCTCGCTGGTCAGCGCCATCGGTCGGGCCGGCATCATCCTCTACGTGACGCTGGTCATGCTCATCTCGAATGCGGTGCTCGCCTATGCGCTCGTGCTCGGCCATTTCGGCCTGCCGCGTCTGGAGCTGCATGGTGCCGCGATCGTTGCCACCTGCGTCCATACGCTCGGCTTCCTGGTTCTGGTGTTCTACGTACAGACGCGCGCCGAAACGCGCGCCTACGACCTATTCGTCCGCTTCTGGCGGCCGGACTGGCCGGGCCTGATCGAGGTCGTCCGGCTCGGAATGCCGATCGCGATTACCATTCTCGCCGAAGTCAGCCTGTTTACCGCCGCCTCGCTGCTGATGGGCTGGATCGGCACGATCGAGCTTGCCGCGCATGGCATTGCGCTGCAACTCGCCTCGATCGCCTTCATGATCCCGCTCGGGATGTCGCAGGCCGCGACCGTCAGGGTTGGCGTGGCGCATGGGCGCGGCGACTTCGAAGCGCTGGTGCGGGCGTCCCTGACCATTCTCGGCCTGACGGTCGTCACGCAATGCGCCGGGGCGGCGCTGTTTGCCACCATGCCGCGGTTCCTCGGAAGCCTCTATCTCGACACGTCGCTGCCGGAAGCGCCGGCAGTGTTGGACTACGCGACGACGCTGATCATGATCGCCGCGATCTTCCAGATGATGGACGGCATGCAGGCGGTCGGCGCGGGCCTGTTGCGCGGCATGAAGGACGCCCGCATTCCGATGATCCTGGCACTGATCTCCTACTGGCCGATCGGGCTTCTGCTCGCCTATGTGCTGGCCTTCAAGCTCGGCTTCGGCGGCGCCGGCATCTGGTACGGCTTCATGGTCGGGCTCGGTACGGCGGCGGCGGCACTGCTTGCGCGCTTCTACCTGCTGGTGAAGCGCGAGAAGCGGTGGATGACCGAGATGGCGCCCGTCAGCCACTGACCTCGGCATAGTTGGCGATATCGGCGCGAATGCCGAGCCGGGTGATCAGTTCCTTCGGATCGAAGTTCATGGCCGCCTGGGCCTCTGCCATGGTTTCACGGGCTTTGCTGAGAGCAGCCTCGCTTTCCCATTCGGCAATCGTCACGATGTTGAATTCGCCGGGGCCGCTCACCTGTTCCAGTATCCGGTGCCCGAGACAGCCTTCCATCTGATTGAGGATGCGATCCATGCGCTGCACGTTGACGAGGAACTCGTCGCGGGCGGCGGTCGGAACTGAAAACTTGTCGATCCTGTAGAGGTTTCCGCTCATCTCTTTGCCTTTCGATTCAGGAGGCGATGACTGCGGACGGCGTTCTGCTGCCTCAAGTAAAGTTGAGGTCAAGCGGGCGCGCGAAAAAAAAAGCCCGGAGCGATGCGATCGCTCCGGGCTTTGGGATTCACAATGCCTTAGAGGCTCAGCGTTCGGCCAGCGCCGGCTCGCCCTTCTGCTCGCGGATCAGATTGACGAAGCGGCGGAAGAGGTAATGGCTGTCCTGGGGGCCGGGGGAGGCCTCCGGGTGATGCTGGACCGAGAAGATCGGCTTGCCGGTGATGCGCAGGCCGCAATTGGTGCCGTCGAACAGCGATACGTGAGTCTCCTCAATGCCTTGCGGCAGGGACTTCGAATCGACCGCGAAGCCGTGGTTCATCGAGACGATCTCGACCTTGCCGGTCGTGTGATCCTTGACCGGATGGTTGGCGCCGTGGTGACCCTGGTGCATCTTCATCGTCTTGCCGCCGGCGGCCAGACCCAGCATCTGGTGGCCGAGGCAGATGCCGAAGATCGGGATGCCGCTGTCGATCAATCCCTTGATCGCCGGGACGGCGTATTCGCCGGTCGCAGCCGGATCGCCCGGGCCGTTCGAGAGGAAGACGCCGTCCGGCTTGTGGGCAAGGACGTCTTCGGCGGTCGCCGTTGCCGGCAGCACCGTCACCTTGCAGTTCAGGCCGGCAAACAGACGCAGGATGTTGCGCTTGACGCCAAAATCCATGCAGACGACGTGATAGGCGGCCTTGTCGACTTCGAGTTCGCCGTAGCCTTCGTTCCAGACCCAAGGCGTCTCCGTCCAGGTGGAGGACTGGCCGGTGGTGGCTTCCTTGGCGAGGTCGAGGCCTTCCAGGCCGCTCCAGGCCTTGGCTTCAGCCTTCAGGGTGTCGATGTCGAAGACGCCGGACGGATCGTTGGCGATCACCGCATTCGGCGAGCCGTTCTCGCGGATCCAGGCGGTCAGCGCGCGCGTGTCGATGCCGCACATGCCGATGATGCCGCGGGCCTTCAGCCAGGCGTCGAGGTGCTTGGCGGCGCGATAGTTGGACGGTTCGGTGATGTCGGCCTTGAAGATGACGCCGACCGCGCCGCGGCGGGCTGCCGGCGTCAGGTCTTCGATGTCCTCGTCATTGGTGCCGATGTTGCCGATGTGCGGGAAGGTGAAGGTAACGATCTGGCCGAGATAGGAGGGATCCGTGAGGATTTCCTCGTAGCCGGTCAGGGCCGTGTTGAAGCAGACTTCCGCCTGCACCTTGCCGGTTGCACCGATGCCGGTGCCTTCGATCACTGTTCCGTCCGCAAGGACGAGGAGGGCGGTAGGCTTCTGGGGAGTCCATGCTGGGGTCGCGGTCATCACTATCCGTTTCCGGCCCGCCGGCGGGTGATCTTGAAAGATCGGACCGCCCGGGCCATTTATAGCTGCAGCAAAGGGCCCCGAGGGAACTCCCGCGGGACAAAGCCGTTTTTGAATTATGTGCAGGTGACGGTAAATAATGAAAGCCCGGCGGGCGGTCAATCGGCACTTGCAAATCTTTGAAGGAAATTTCATCGGACCGGTGTCCAGTGCAACGGAAGCGACAAGTTTGCGATTGACGAGATTCAATCGATTCAATGGCTTGTGCTTTTAATTTGATTGTTGCTCGGGCTCTGGTCTATGAGACGGCGAAATAGGGCGAAAAGACAGCAGAAACGCAGAATGTCTGGCGGGCAGCTCCACGAGGGCGCCAGCCGATCCGTTCCTGCAGGAGTGAACCAAAAATGCGTGAAGAACTATCGACTCAACTCAAGGACGCCTTGAAGGCGAAGGACGCGCCGCGGATTTCGACGATCCGCCTCGTCCAGGCCGCGATCAAGGACCGCGATATCGCCAACCGAGGCGTCGGCAAGGACCCCGTTTCCGACGACGAGATTCTGCAGATCCTCGCCAAGATGATCAAGCAGCGCGAGGAATCCGCCAAGATCTACCAGGAAGCCGGCCGCCAGGAGCTTGCCGATCAGGAACTGGCCGAAATAAAGGTCATCCGTTCGTTCATGCCGCAGCAGCTGTCCGAAGACCGTATCCGTGAAGTGTGTGCGTCCGTGGTCGCGGAAACCGGCGCGCAGGGGTTGCGCGACATGGGCAAGTGCATCAGCGCGCTCAAGGAGCGTTATGCCGGCCAGATGGATTTCGGGAAGGCCTCCGGTGTCGTCAAGGATATGCTGAAGTAGGCGGCTGCCGACAGAAGCTCAGGGCTCCGGCCCTGAAAAAAACAAGGGGCAGGAACCGGGAAGTTCCTGCCCTTTTGTCTTTCCGAGCGCTGCCAGGTTGGCGGGGATGTGCAGCGGCATCGGCAACACCGGACTGGGTTCTGCGTGTGGGGGTGGGGTAGACCCTGTCCGGTGACTAAGAACTTACGACCCGGCCCCCGCCGGTTCAAATTAAATATCGGTAATTAGATTACAAATTGGTAAGCCGGAGCGGCAGGGTATATGGAGGTTTGGGCCGGTTTTCAAATTGCTGTTGACTGCCGGCGAATATCGGATGATGGCACTGCCGAGTTCATGTAAATTGTCTGTCTGCGAAATCCGGAGCCGCGATGCGCTTTTCCCCTTCCTTCCTTGACGAGATCAGAGATCGGGTGCCGATTTCGAGCGTCATCGGACGTCGGGTGACGTGGGACCGCAAGAAGACGAACCCGTCGCGCGGCGACTACTGGGCTTGCTGCCCGTTCCACGGAGAGAAGTCGCCGAGCTTTCACTGCGAGGACAGGAAGGGCCGCTACCACTGCTTCGGCTGCGGTGTGTCGGGCGACCATTTCCGCTTCCTGACCGAGCTTGATGGCCTGCCGTTTCCCGAAGCCGTAGAGCAGATCGCCGACATGGCCGGCGTGCCGATGCCCAAGCCCGACATCCAGGCAGAGCGGCGCGAACGCCAGCGCGCCACGCTCGAGGACGTCATGGAAATGGCGACGCAGTTCTTCCAGGATCAGCTGCAGTCGGCCTCCGGTGCGCGGGCGCGGGCCTACCTGCGTGAACGCGGCCTTTCGGGGAGGACGATCGAGACCTTCCGTCTCGGCTTTGCACCGGAAAGCCGCAATGCGCTGAAGGAGTATCTCGCCGGCAAGGACGTCGCCAAGGAGCAGATCGAGGCTTGCGGCCTCGTCGTCCATGGCCCGGACATTCCGGTCTCCTACGACCGGTTCCGCGACCGGATCATGTTTCCGATCCTGTCGTCGCGCGAAAAGGTGATCGCCTTCGGCGGCCGTGCCATGTCGCCGGATGCGCCGGCAAAGTACCTCAACTCGAATGAGACCGAGCTCTTTCACAAGGGCAATGTGCTGTTCAACTTTGCCCGCGCCCGCCGTGCGCTCGGCGGCAGCGAAGGCGCTTCGACCGTGATTGCCGTCGAAGGCTACATGGACGTGATCGCCCTGCATCAGGCGGGTATCGAGAATGCGGTCGCGCCGCTTGGCACTGCGCTCACCGAAAACCAGCTGGAACTCCTGTGGCGGATGACGCCGGAGCCGATGCTCTGCTTCGACGGTGACGGCGCCGGCATCCGCGCCGCCAACCGTGCCGCCGATCTGGCGCTGCCGCACATCAAGCCGGGACGCTCCGTGCGCTTCATCCTGCTGCCGGACGGCAAGGACCCGGACGATCTCGTGCGCGACGACGGAAGGGCGGCCTTCGACCGGATGGCCGCGCAATCGCAGCCGCTGTCCGAAATGCTCTGGAACCGGGAGGTTCAGGCTGGGCAGTACGACACGCCGGAGAAGCGGGCCGAGCTTGAGGCGCGGCTTCGCCAGATCACCTCGGTGATTGCCGACGAGAATGTTCGCCGGCATTACCAGCAGGACATGCGGGACCGGCTGAACGCCTTTTTCCGCCCGCAATTTGCGTCGTCCGGTGGTGGCGGCGACCGCCGCAATGCCGGCCCGCGCCGGGGTGGCGGCGGCAGGGGACAGCCGCCGGCGAAATCCACGCTCGCCTCGCAGAGCCTTTCGGGCTCGGGCATGGTCAAGGGCCACCATTCGCAGCCGCCGCTGCGCGAAAGCGTGCTGGCCTTGACGATCGCCAATCATCCCGGCCTGCTTCTGTCGGAATATGACGAGGTGTCGACCATCCTCTACGAGAACCGCGAACTGCAGCGGCTCTGGCCCGTGCTGCTCGGTTCGGCGGCGGCGCTCGGTCCGAAGCTTTCGCGCGAGCTGCTGATGGAAGAACTCGAACGGCAGGGATTTGCGCCGCTGATCGCCAGCCTTGAACAGCAGGTGCGCAATGCGCGGCTGTGGACGGCGACGGCGGAGGCTGCGGAGGAGGATGCCCGGGACGGCTACCTGCAGACGATCGCCCTGCACAAGCGGACGAAAGCGCTGTCGCGGCAGAAGGCCGAGCTGCAGCGCGAAATCGCCGAGGCGACGGAGGCGGGCGACGAGACCCGCATGATGCAGCTGATGCTGGCGCTTCAGGAGGTGCACCAGGAGGGGCTACGCCTGGAAAACCAGGAGGCGATCATCGAAGGGTTCGGGGTGATGTCCGGCCGCGTCAAGGGCGTCGCGGGCAAGAAATAGAGCCGGAGCGCGCTGCCGAAATTTGCAGCGTCTCGCAATCGCTGCTATTGATCCGGAAACGGGGGCGTTGACGCACGATTTCAGGGGTGAAGATTGCGTGATCGTGCCTGCACTTGTCTTTGAACCGGGCGCTCCTACATTATGGTCCAGATGGATGGTGAAGGTCCGGACCCCGGTTGTTAAAGGTTTTTTCCGCAAATTCGGCGCTTTTTCGCGTATGAAGCTTGACGGACGAAAAAATTGTGGGAATCACCATCTCTAAAAGTTTGGTGAACGGTATCGGGCGGATCAGGGAAACCATGACTGGCAACAAGCGGTCGCAAATGCCGACCGGCGAGCAGGCGTCCGTGAGTGTGGTTAATCTGGCATTAAACGTCGTTCCATTAGCTGACGAAAGGCGATTCGTTCGCAGGACCTCCGTATCGTGACCGATCCGGCAGGCGCGGGCGACGTTTACCGTCTGGGCAATTGAAAGCGTCAACGAAAGCGACAAGGCAATATGGCAACCAAGGTCAAAGAAAACGAAGAAGCCGAATCGGAACGCGATAGCTCGCAGGATGGTCCGCTTCTCGATCTTTCCGCCGACGCGGTCAAGAAGATGATCAAGGCCGCCAAGAAGCGCGGCTATGTGACGATGGATGAGCTCAATGCCGTCCTGCCGTCCGAGGAAGTCACGTCCGAGCAGATCGAAGACACCATGGCGATGCTCTCCGACATGGGCATCAACGTCATCGAAGACGAGGACGAGGTCGACGAGAACGCCAATGCGAACTCCGACGACAGTGACGACGAAGATAGCGAAGGCGGTGCGCTGGCCGCGCCGTCGACCGGTGCGCTGACCACGGCGAAGAAGAAGGAACCGACGGACCGTACCGACGATCCGGTGCGCATGTATCTGCGCGAAATGGGATCGGTCGAGCTGCTGTCGCGCGAAGGCGAAATCGCGATTGCGAAGCGCATCGAGGCTGGCCGCGAAACCATGATCGGCGGCCTCTGTGAGAGCCCGCTGACCTTCCAGGCGCTGATCATCTGGCGCGACGAGCTCAATGAAGGCACGACGCTGCTGCGCGAAATCATCGACCTCGAGACAACCTATTCCGGTCCCGAGGCGAAGGCCGCTCCGCAGTTCCAGAGCCCTGAAAAGATCGAAGCCGACCGCAAGGCGGCCGAAGAGAAAGAAAACACGCGCCGGGCGCGGGCCTCTTCGTCCGGTGAGGACGACATCACCAATGTCGGCGGCGAGATGGGCCTGCCGGAAGAGGAAGAAGAAGACGAGGACGAGAGCAACCTGTCGCTGGCGGCCATGGAAGCCGAGCTGCGGCCGCAGGTGATGATGACGCTCGACCACATCGCCGACACCTACAAGAAGCTGCGCAAGCTGCAGGACCAGCAGGTGGAAGCCCGCCTGGCGGCAACCGGTACGCTGTCGTCCGCCCAGGAGCGCCGCTACAAGGAGCTGAAGGACGAGCTGATCACGGCGGTCAAGTCGCTGTCGCTCAACCAGAACCGCATCGACCTTCTGGTCGAGCAGCTCTACGACATCAACAAGCGCCTCGTGCAGAACGAGGGCCGTCTGCTGCGTCTCGCCGAAAGCTACGGCGTCAAGCGTGACAGCTTCCTCGAACAGTACCAGGGCGCGGAACTCGATCCGAATTGGATGAAGTCGATCGCCAATCTGGCCGCCAAGGGCTGGAAGGATTTCGCCCGCGAGGAAAACCAGACGATCCGCGATATCCGCTCGGAGATCCAGAGCCTTGCGACCGAGACCGGCATTTCGGTCACGGAATTCCGCCGCATCGTGCACATGGTGCAGAAGGGTGAGCGCGAAGCCCGCATCGCCAAGAAGGAAATGGTCGAGGCCAACCTGCGTCTCGTCATCTCGATCGCCAAGAAGTACACGAACCGCGGCCTGCAGTTCCTCGATCTCATTCAGGAAGGCAACATCGGTCTGATGAAGGCTGTCGACAAGTTCGAATACCGCCGCGGCTACAAGTTCTCGACCTATGCGACGTGGTGGATCCGTCAGGCGATCACCCGCTCGATCGCCGACCAGGCCCGCACGATCCGTATTCCGGTGCACATGATCGAGACGATCAACAAGATCGTCCGCACGTCGCGCCAGATGCTGCACGAGATCGGCCGCGAGCCGACGCCGGAAGAACTGGCAGAAAAGCTCGCCATGCCGCTCGAAAAGGTCCGCAAGGTCCTGAAGATCGCCAAGGAGCCGATCTCGCTGGAAACGCCGGTCGGCGACGAAGAGGATTCGCATCTCGGCGACTTCATCGAGGACAAGAACGCGCTTCTGCCGATCGATGCCGCCATCCAGGCGAACCTGCGCGAGACGACGACCCGCGTTCTGGCATCGCTCACGCCGCGTGAAGAACGCGTCCTGCGCATGCGCTTCGGCATCGGCATGAACACCGACCATACGCTCGAAGAAGTCGGCCAGCAGTTCTCGGTCACCCGCGAACGTATCCGTCAGATCGAGGCGAAGGCGCTGCGCAAGCTCAAGCACCCGAGCCGCTCGCGCAAGCTGCGCTCGTTCCTGGATAGCTAAGCTCTCCGCACTGCTATTGATAAGAAGCCCGGCGTGTTCTTCACGCCGGGTTTTTTGTTGTTGAGACACTTCGGGTGCGGTCGAAGCCGCTGAAGTGTCTCGCATGCTTCCGGCCACGCAAAATTTCTGCCACCCACGGAACAAGTATTCATCCACGGAGTTATGCCAGCGAAGAGCCAGTCCTACTGTCTCTTTCGCCGAAGGCACAAAGCGGCGCATCTTTTCAATAGAGAGAACCGCGATGAAGCCTCAGTTGCTGCAGGGCAAGCCATCGGGTGAGGCGGGTCGATCCCGGCGCCCCTCCGGCATGAGACATTTTCCTGAAAATCATATCTTCCCATTCCTCGTCGCAATTTCGGGCGGTCACCACTCATGAATGCTGAAGCTGGAAAGTACGTCATCGAATCCGGTCGCTGGACCGAACTGGGTGCGGTGTGGGACGGGGAAGGGGTCAATTTCGCGCTCTTTTCCGCGCATGCGGAACGTGTCGAACTCTGTCTGTTCGACACCAGCGGCGAGGTGGAGGTCGCGCGGCTGACGCTTCCTGAATACACCAACGAGATCTGGCACGGCTATGTGCCGGGGCTGGCGCCGGGGACACTCTACGGGTTCCGGGTGCATGGTCCGTTCGACCCGATGGCCGGCCATCGCTTCAACCCGAACAAGCTGCTCCTCGACCCGTACGCCCGCGAGATCGTCGGCGACGTCAAATGGTCCGAGGCGGTCTTCGGCTATCGCTTCGAGGACGAGGCCGGAGATCTTTCCTTCAATGACCTCGATAGCGCTGCGTTCATGCCCAAGGCGCGGGTCTGTGCGCCGTTGTCGGAGGAGGGCGAGAGCCGCCCGCATCACCGACCGGTGCCGTGGCCAACGACGATCATCTACGAGGCACATGTGAAAGGGTTCACGGCCTTGAAGAGCGACGTGCCCGAGCGGGAGCGCGGCAAGTTTCTCGGCATGGCGCATCCGAATGTCGTCGAATACATCAAGAGCCTGGGTGTGACGGCGGTCGAGCTGTTGCCCGTCCATGCCTTCACCGACGACGGCCATCTGATCGATCGCGGCCTCAGCAATTACTGGGGCTACAGCACGATGGGCTTCTTCGCCCCCGCCAACCGCTATGTTATCGAGAACGGCCGGCGCGAATTTCGCGACATGGTCCGCGCCTTCCATGACGCCGGCATCGAGGTCATTCTCGACGTGGTCTACAACCACACCAACGAGGGCAACGAAATGGGCCCGACCCTGTCGTTCAAGGGGATCGACAACTTTTCTTATTACCGGACGATGCCGGACGAGGCGCGCTACTACATCAACGACACGGGTACCGGCAACACGGTGAACACCTCCCATCCGCGCGTCATCCGGATGATCACGGATTCGATGCGCTACTGGGCGAGCGAGATGGAGGTCGACGGCTTCCGCTTCGATCTGGGATCGATTCTCGGGCGGGAGCCCGAGGGCTTCGACCGCCGCGGCGGCTTCTTCGATGCCGTCATGCAGGATCCGGTCCTGTCGGCGGTCAAGCTGATCGGCGAGCCCTGGGACCTCGGCCCCGGCGGTTATCAGCTCGGCGGTTTTCCGCCCGGCTGGGCGGAGTGGAACGACCAGTATCGCGACGGTGTGCGGCAGTTCTGGCGCAACGATCAGGGCTCTGCCTCGGACGTCGCCGCGCGGCTCCTGGGCTCTGCGGACATCTACGACCATAGCGGCCGCCGGCCCTGGTCGAGTGTCAATTTCGTCACCGCGCATGACGGCTACACGCTTCGCGATCTGGTGAGCTACGAGGGCAAGCACAACGAGGCCAATGGCGAGGACAATCGCGACGGCCACGACAACAATCACAGCTACAATTACGGCGCGGAAGGACCGACCGACGATCCGCGGATCAATGACATCCGTCTGCGCCAGGCAAAGAACCTGATGGCGACGCTGCTCTTCTCGCATGGCACGCCGATGATCCTTGCCGGCGACGAGTTCGGCCACACGCAACGGGGCAACAATAACGGGTTCTGCCAGGACAATGACATCACCTGGTTCGATTGGGATCATATCGACGAAGCCGGCCATGATCTCAGCCGTTTCACCCGTCGCCTCATCGCGCTCCGAAAGCAGCAGCCGCTTCTCCATCGCCGCAACTGGCGGGACGGAATGGCCATCAACTGGTTCGACGCGGACGGTGGCGAGAAGTCGGCGGACTCCTGGGCGAATTCCAATTGCTTCCAGCTGCATCTGGCGAGCGGGAAGAAGTATCGGAGCCGCAGTGCCTGGAACGAAGCGCTGATCTTCTGCAATCCGTCCGAGGAGGATGTGACGTTCCGCATGCCTGCACAGCTTGAAGACCGCCGCTGGACGCTGGCGCTGTTGACCGATGCGACCGATCCGGAGCCTTCGAGCCACGAACCCGGCAGCGAATTCCAGATGAAATCCCGTTCGATCGCGATCTTTTCCAGAGCCTAGGAAAGATCAATCGGTACGGCAGGTGCTACCGGCCGGAGGAGGCCGGGCGCAGAGTTTTACGGAGGAGAAGCGATGAAAGACATACTATGTGACATTGTGCCGGATTGCGACGGCTGGACCTATGAACTCGCCGGGCGCACCTCACCGCGGTTTCATACCTACGACCTTGCGTTCGCCGCTGCCGTGAAGGATGCGCGCGACCGGGCGGCGCGTGTGAAGTTCAAGGGGATCGTCATCCGCCGCCAGGATCTTCAGGGCCAAATGCGCGAGGTCTTGAAGGAGGTTCGCGCCGCCTCACTCGTCCGCCACCATTGATGATTGGCGATGAACGTTTTCCCCGTTCGTGTTCCGGGGGAGAATGTCGAGAAAGTCATCGTGCAAAGTTTGCTCTTTTTGGAAGAGGACCTGACTGTCCTTTGGTTGCTTCCGAAGGAGGCATCCGCCGGACGGTTGATTGACCGGCGGTGAGCCGGGCGCAACTGTCTCGCCCGGCGTGTGCTCAGAAGGCGACCTTGACGCCTGTGTTGGCGGACCAGGACCATGTGCCGTCGGTGTAGAGGCCGGCATTGGCGCCGCCGTAGACGGTCGTCTGCGGATTGAGCTGCAGCTCCCCGGCAAGGCCGAGCCTGGCCCCGAAGACATTACGGTGGCCGATCGTCGAGACGGTGAAGTCGGTGCCGCTGACGCTGGCGTTCATGTCGGATGAGCCGAGGTTGACGGTATCGACCAGAGAGGCAACGAGCGAGGCATTGGCCGCCATTCCGTTGTCGAAGGTGCGGCTGTTGGTCAGCTTGGCTTCCAGCACGGCTTCGAGAGACTGCGAGGTGCGGTCGTCATAGGTGACGTTCTGGGTGGAGCCGGTTTCCGTATAGCCGCGGTAGAAACCGGCGGTGTAGCGCAGCTTGGCAGCGGGCGTCACGCTCCAGCCGGGCGCGCCGAACGCGATCTTCTTCGACACCGCCACTTCCGGCGAGATGTACCAGCCATTGAACGTGCCGGTTGCATCGTCGGAGCCGGAGACCTCGCGGGTGCTGCGGCTATGAATGCCGCCGGCGATCAGCGAGGTGTCGAAGGTGAGGCCGGCCATCTCGCGGCGCAGATAGACGCCGCCGAAGCCGGTGTCGCCGGTCACTTTGCCGGTCCCGTCGTCGGCCCTGTTGATCATGCGGCCGATACCGCCGAGAATGCCGAAGCGGCCGAAATCAAACTGATGGCCGATACCGGCGGCGACGCCGTAATTGGAAGCCGTGGTATCGTTGCCGTTATCATAGGTCTGGCCGCCGAAGGCGCGCAGCCACAGGAGGTTGCCGAATTTGTCGACGGCGGTATCGTCAGCAATCTTCTTGATGGCAGCGGTGGCCGGCGTATCCTTCTTTTCCTCGGCGTAGCCAAGCGCGCCTGAACCGGACGGCAGGTCGATGCCGTCGAAGGGCCGCTCGATGTCGATGTCGAGGATCGAGGTCATCACCTGGTTGATCGAGCCGGTATAACCAGTGACCGCATGCGGCAGCGAGGCTGTGCCCGCGCTCTCGACCACCTCGAAGGTGCCGGAGGAGGTATCCTCGTCGGTCATCACCAGCGTCTGGCGGGCGTTGTTCAGGGTGATGGTGTTGTTGTCGGCGTCATAATAGGCGACCGGAACGGAATAGCTGCCCGAGCCGAAGGTCGTCGCGTTGCCGGTCGTGTCGTTGTAATCGACCACGCCGTCGAAAACGGCGCCGGACAGGATGTTCAGCGTGTTGCCGTTCAGCCCCAGATAGATCGCCTCAACGCCGCCGGAAATCGTGCCTTTATTGGTGATAGAAACGGTACTTTCGCTTGCGAAAATCCCATATCTGTTCCCCGCGATTGTTCCACTATTATAAAGCGTGGGAGTAACTGCATTGTTGCTGAGTTCGACGCCGGCCCACACTCCGACGAGGTTTCCGTAATTGGTAATCGCCACAGTACCGGTGTTCTCGGCAATCCAAATTGCGTCATACATGGTGCCCGTCACCGTGTAGTCCGCCCCGATCGTCAGCTCGACGCCACTCGACCCGACCAAATCGATGCCGTCGAAATCCGTGATGTCCCCGGAAACCGAGTACGAACAATCGGTCTGATATCTGATGGCATAGTCCGTCCATGAATTGTCTTCCACGGTACACTCGGCGGCTGTCGCCTGGGAAGGCAAAACGGCATATAGCTGCAATGCCGACGCTCCGGCCATTAGCGCCAGGATATGCAAGCGACCAAGACAAAGCTTCGCATGTCCGCCAGAAGGCTGAGTATGTATGGCCATTGTTTGAATACCCGCAACAACACCCGAGCGAGACCCCAGGCTCCCCTTTCCGAGGCGAGAATCGCAACCATCGGAAGATGTTTCGTTATTCTCATGCGGCCCCGCTTTCAGCAAGTCTTCCGAATTGGCTCTAACTGAACCTTTTTTGGTATTAATTTCGGTACTTTAAGGTTGCATCACAAACGAGGCCGCTGCTCGGAATGGATATCGATAGGCGGCCTATGAGGGGGGTGTGCAGCTTTGCAAACAAGCGGCCTCGTGGCGATCTCAGTCCGGTCTCTCCATGCGCCGATACCGCTATCGATTTCCGTTGCGTTCACCATTGGCTTGCGCGTTTGAACACAATTGCAAGCCGGGAAACGGGCCGTTCTCGACAGGCAGGGGTGAGTCCTGTAGCGTCCGTCTCCGCGTCGTCTTGCGCCGGGAGGTCTTCCCGGAACCACCCGGAAAATCTCCATGCCCCTCAGCGTCTTCGCCGTCGTCCTCTTCGCCGCCCTGCTGCACGCCTCCTGGAACGCCATCGTCAAGGGCGGCGGCAACAAGGTGCTGACCGCTGTTCTCGTCGCCGCGTTCTCCTCGGTCCTGGCGATGGTGCTGCTGCCCTTCCTGCCGCAGCCGGCGCGCGAAAGCTGGCCGTTCATCGCGGCCTCCACCTGCTGCCAGGTGGTCTATTACATGATGGTGGCGCGCACCTATCACGTCGCCGACATGAGCCAGGCCTATCCGCTGATGCGTGGCACCGCGCCGCTGATCGTGGCGCTGATTTCGGCCTTCTTCGTCGCCGAGAAGCTGGTGCCGCTGGAATGGGCCGGCATCGCCGTCATCTGCTTCGGGATCCTGACGATGGCGGTCAATTCCCGCGGCAATGCGCAAGGCGCCATGCTGGCGCTCATGAACGCCTGCGTGATCGCCACTTACACGCTGATCGACGGCATGGGGGTGCGGCTCTCCGGCGCGCCGGCGGCCTATACGCTCTGGGTCTTCCTGCTGACCGGCATTCCGCTCACGCTCTGGGCGGTTCTCGCCTACAAGGCGGTGTTCTTCGATTATCTGAAACGCAACTGGCTCGGCGGCCTCGTCGGCGGCATCGGAACATCGGCATCCTACGGCCTGGCGCTCTGGGCGATGACGATCGCGCCGGTCGCCGTCGTTGCCGCGCTGCGTGAAACCTCCATTCTCTTCGGGGCGCTGATCTCCTATTTCGTGCTGCACGAAAAGGTCGGCCGCGCCCGCATCGCCGCCGCCTGCGTCATCGCCGCCGGCGTGATGGTGCTGAAAGCGGCGTGAGGGGCGGCTCTTTCTTCCGCCATTGCCTTGATTGGGCCTCATTGCGACCCACATCAATCTGACCATGAGCGAATTGACGGCGGACATTGAGGATCACCAGTTGCAACGCCGCCGGCGTCGGCAGGTGACTGCCGGTGCCGTCGTGTCGGTGGGGTTGCATCTGCTCCTGTTGGCGATCTTCCTCTTCGGCCTGCCGGAGTTCCCCGAAAAGCAGGAGGAGCAACAACAGGCCGTGCAGGTTGCCCTGGTGCCCCCGCCGGAGGAGACGCCGCCGCCCAAAGCCGAGGAAAAGCCCGAGGAGCAGGCGGCACCGCCGAAGCCGCCGCCCAAGCCGCAGACGCCGCCACCCGGCCAGCCGGACCAGGCGATGCGCATTCCGATCCCCGTGCTCAATCCCGCCTACCGCTTCGGAGACAAGGATGCCGGTCCGAAGAAGGCGCTCGACGGCGATGCGGCTCGCAAGCTCGAAACGGATGAGGCCAAGCCGGAGGTCAAGCCGCAGGAGGCCGCAGGCGGCAAGCCAGCGCCATCGGAGGCCGACAAGAAGGCCGAGGACCCCAAGCCCAAGCCATTGCCGCAAACCTTGACGGCAGCAAAGTCCGGCGCCGATGCAATGTCGGAGGAAGAAGCCGCCGCGGCGCTTGCGCTGCCGGTTGAAGACGATAAGGAAGCGGACAAGACCAAGGCCGAGGCGGATGAGGCCAAAAAGGAGGCGGAGGATGCCGCCAAGCCGGAGGACGTGCCCGATCTGAAGCGGGCGGGCAAGCTGTACTCGAATTCGGACAGTACCTCCGAGGAGGCGATGATTGCCGAGAACGGCATTCCGCCTTCGGAGCGCGCGAGCCGGCTCTGCGTGACCGAACTGCGCGAGCAGCTGCGCCATGGCAAGCCTTCCTACCAGCCTGAGCTGCTGCCGGCCTACAACCTGCCCAGCGGAACCGTGCTGGCGGTTCGCAAGGCTGCCTTCCGCGCCCAGGGGCAATGGTTCGACCTGTCCTTCCGCTGCGAGGTCGACAAGGGCGCCACCCGCGTCGTCTCCTTCGCCTACGCCGTCGGCGCCCCCGTGCCGCGCGCCAAGTGGAAGGAGAGGGGTTTCCCGGCGTTTTGAGGCGGCTACTGCTGCCTCACCTTGCAGGTGAAGTCGTTGCCTTGCGGCCATGTCACCATCGCTTCGTCGCCCTTGACCCAGAACTCAAGGCCGAAGTCGCCTTCGTAGCGGGCGCCGGAGGCGGAGATGGCCTGGAGGGCGATTTTCGTCGTGTCGCCGCGCTCCAGCCTAACGGACTGCGGATCCGTGTCGAAGAAGGTGGCGACGACCTCGTCGGACGGGTTGCCGTTGCAGGTGTAGAACACCGGCGCGTGGCCCTTGATCAGCACGTAGCGCGCCTGCAGTTCGGCGATCCGGTTGCGGTAGGCGGTCTTGGTGCACTGGCGCTTGTCGTCCGCCTTCCAGCAGTCGTCGCGGCCCTTGATCCAGCCGCGCTGATAGGCCTTCATGTCGCTCAGCGCCGCCCCGTGGTTCGGCATTTTTTCCACCACGTCGACCGCCTCTTTGAATGTGTCCTGCAGCTTGCGGTCGAGCGCCGCCAAGCCGTCGTCGCCGCAGATGAGCGTCTCTATCTCGTGGCTCGCCTTGGCGCAGTCGAAGCTCGGCGAGGCGGCCTCAGCCGGCGGTGCCGGCATCAGCCACAGGCAGCTCGCCGCCAGCAGACCTGTGCCGGCAGTGATTGCGGTCTTCGCCAGGCTGGTCATGATCCTCTCCCTATTGCGCCAGGTATGTCTCGAGCGCGTCAACGATCATCTGGTGGTCTTCGGCCTGTGCGAGACCGGAAACGGTGATTGCCGCCACCACGCCGACGCCTTCGACGCGGACGGGGAAGCTGCCGCCATGGGTGGCATATTCCATCAGGTCGATGCCGATATCCGGCCCGGGCGTGCGTCCCTTCTGGCGCATGCCTTCGCCGACGGCGAAGGAGGCGCGGTGGAAGCGCAGCGTCGTGTTCGACTTGCGGCGCGCCCACTCGTCATTGTCGGGAGCCGAACCTGGAAGTGCCGCGTGGAAGAGGGTGCGATTCGGCGTGCGGATGTCGATGACGACGGACGCATATTGCGCCTGCGCCGCCTGTACCAGCGCCAGCCCCACCTGCAGTGCGGTCGATTCGTTGAAGGTGGAAAAGACCAGCGCCTTTTCCTGCGCGGCGAGCTTCTCCAAGAGGTCTTCCGTGTCGGCCATGAATGTCTCCTCGTTTTTCGCGGGATGTTACCTGCAGGCGTGCCAACGGGGAAGGGGCACGGCGCGCGACCTTGCAATCGGGACCGCTTCGCGCCAAGTCTCCGTCAGGTGACGACAGGAGACCGCCATGCCGCAGACCATGCTTTCGCTTTCCACCCGTGGCGCCGGGCTCTACGAGTTCACGCGCGAGGCCGAGGCCTTCGTGCGTGCCAATGCGGCGGGCGAGGGGCTCTTGACCGTGTTCGTCCGCCACACCTCCTGTTCGCTCGTCATCCAGGAAAACGCGGATCCGGACGTCCGGCGCGACCTCGATGAATTCTTCCGCCGGCTGGTGCCGGACTCCGACGACCCGTCGATGCGCTGGATCGTCCACACCATGGAAGGCCCGGATGACATGCCTGCGCATATCAAGGCGGCGCTGACCCAGACCTCGATCGGCATTCCGGTAACCGACGGCCGGTTGGCGCTTGGCACCTGGCAGGGCCTCTATCTCTTCGAGCACAGGACACGTCCCCACAGCCGCCAGATCGTGCTGCATCTTTCGGCCTGAAATCAAATTCGCTTCGTGAACGGCAGATGAATATCCGGTTCCGGATCGGTTCAGATTGGCTGGACTAAATTCCACTCAATCCCTTGGAGAGGGGGAGTGCAACCAGATCAGCCAACGTCACGAACGGACGTTTTTCGGAGAGAGACCATGACCAACTTCATCGCAAAGGCAGGCATTGCAGCTTTGGTTTCCATCGCCGCCATTACCGGCATCACCTCCACCGCTTCCGCCCGTGACCCGGGCTTCGGCTTTGGCATCTACATCGACAGCCCCGGCTATCACGATGGATACCGTGACGGCTACCGTGGCGACCGCGGTCGCGATTTCGGCCGCGACTTTGGCCGCCGGCCCGCTTGCAGCCCGTGGCAGGCTGTCGACAAGGCCGAACGCTTCGGTGTTCGCCGCGCCCATGTCGTCGACATGAACCGTCGCACCGTGGTCGTCGATGGCCGCCAGCATCACCGCCCGGTCCGGCTGGTGTTCGCCAACGTTCCCGGCTGCCCGGTCATCCGCTAGTAACCTGAAACAAGCCTTCTCCGGCCACCTACTTCCCCGTCCAGGAGCCGGAGCTCTGAAGCCGCCCTTTGTCTTCCCGCAAAGGGCGGCTTTCTGCGTTTGGACGTCGGGTCGTTTGCCTCGCACCATGCGAAAGCCGGGCGTTTGCGCGGCGGAAATCATGGCTTTTTCATGAATGGCGGATGAACGGCCGGTTCCGTTTGGGTTCAGGCGGCAGGCGATATCGTCAGGTCAATCACTTGGGACGAGTGATTGAGGAGAGCAGTCTTCGAAACCCAACGTCAACTCAAGGAGAGAGACCATGACCAACTTCATCGCCAAGGCAGGTATTGCCCTTCTGATCTCGCTCGGCACCATCGCCGGCACCACGTCTACCGCCGCCGCCCGCGGCCCGGATGTCGGCTTCGGCATCTATTTCGGTACGCCGGGCCATCACTACTACAGCGGCCATCGCGAACATCGCCGCGGTTGCGTCCCCGGCCAGGCCCTGCGCAAGGCTGAACGTCACGGCGTTCGCCACGCCCGCATCGTGCGCGCCGATCACCGCCGCGTCGTGGTCAAGGGTCGCCAGCACCGCCACCAGGTGCGGATGGTGTTCGCGAACGCCCGCGGTTGCCCGCTGATCGGACGCTAAACCCGAACCGCCCCGCCGGGCGGACACAAAAAACCGCCCTTCGCAGACCTGCGGAGGGCGGTTTTCATTTGTGGTCTTTTCTTGCGCCTACTGTTCCAGCGCGAATGTCACATTGACGGTGACCGAGTAGCTGTTTTCGCCGGCGGCGACCGGCACGCTGGCGTCGGCCATTTCCTTGGCCATCGACATGCGGACCATGGGCTGCGGCATGGGCGCGGCGGAGGCCTCGCTCATTTCGACGATGCGGCCGAGCTTGACGCCGGCGGCTTCCGACAGGGTCTTGGCCTTGGCGATCGCGTTCTTGACGGCATCCGTGCGGGCGGCCTCGAGCAGCGCATCCGGCTTGTCGTTGGCAAAGCGGATGCCTCCGCCCTGATTGACCCCGAGCGTCACCGACTTGTCGAGCACTGCGCCGAGCTTGGAGAGATCGCGGATACGGATCGTCAGGCTGTTGGTCACCGAGTAGCCGGTCAGCGTCGGCGCCGAGCCGTCATTCTTGGAATAGTCGTATTTCGGCTGGATCGACAGGCCGGAGGTCTGGAGGTCCTTCTCGGCGATGCCGTCCTTCTTCAGCGCCGCCAGGACGTCGCTCATCGCCTTGTTGTTGGCGTCGAGCGCCTCGCGGGCGGTATCGGCTTCGCGCAGGACGGCAAGGTCGATGATCGCCATGTCGGGTGCGGTGGAAGCCTCCCCGGTGCCGCTGACGGAGAGCATCGCCTCCTTCGGCGCGGTATCTTCGGCGAAGGCGGAGGACGATAGGGCAAGGCTTGCGACACCGAGGGCGGCGAAGAAGGTGCGGCGGGCAAGAATGGAACTCAAGATCAATCCTCCTGTTGTATATGCGGTTTTCAGCAACCGCTCATAAGCTTGTGCATGGCGATTGTGAAGCGATTACGGCAACTCTTGCCCGGCGCGGCTTTATCGGCTAGAGCGGAACCCGCGCGGGCGGAACCATTGCTTCCCGCGCATCGCGCGCCTGCCGCGCCGGGCCTGTAGCTCAATGGTTAGAGCCGGCGGCTCATAACCGCTTGGTTGGGGGTTCGAGTCCCTCCGGGCCCACCATTTGTCTTTGAGATCAATAATTTACGCCCCGGTTGGCCGGTTTGCCTTCCGCGAGGCGGGCGGTCGTGAACTTGTTTGTCCCGACGCATATCATGTGAGAACTTCAGCCTCATGCATATTCGCGTTTGAAACAAAAATTCCATTTTTATTTTGCGCGGAATGGATGCTTGATTTTTTGTGGCGAGGTCTTAGTGTACGCGGCGCTCGCGGTTTGGTGCGGGCGTTCTGGGAGGAGACGGGTCGCCGGTGGGCGGCGCAATCGGCGGCTTTCGGCCGCAGGGAATTTTCATCGACTTCAGTCATCCGGTGATTGCCTTCGGCCCCTGTTGGCGGGTAGGGCAATTGTGAGCCCGTAGCAGTTCTGGCGAGGCGAGGGCGCTATGTCACTGCGCCTGCCATGCCGCCAAAATGCCTGAAGGCGACGCCATCATCTGACAGGTTACGACCGGGCACGAGGCGTGCCCTTCAATCTTATGGAGAATAAAGACATGATCAGGTTCGGAGTGCTCGGCGCGGGCCGTATCGGCAAGGTGCATGCCGCCACGATCGCGGCAAACCCGAAGGCGAAGCTCAGCTATATCGCCGACGCCTTTCCGGCATCCGCCGAGGCGCTGGCCGCCCAGACGGGTGCGCAGGTGAAGAGCGTCGAGGAGATCATTGCGGCGAGCGACGTCGACGCGATCCTGATCGCCACGCCGACTCCCAGCCACGCGGATCTGATCGAAGCGGGTGCGAAGGCCGGCAAGGCCGTGCTTTGCGAAAAGCCGGTGTCGATGTCGGTCGAGCGCATCGACCAGTGCCTCGAGGTAGTCGCCAAGACCGACACGACGCTGATGATCGGCTTCAACCGCCGCTTCGACCCGAATTTTGCCAGCGTCGAGGCCCGCCTTCGCCGCGGCGATGTCGGCGCGATCGAGATCGTCACCATCACCAGCCGCGATCCGTCGCCGCCGCCGGCCGAATACGTCAAGTCGTCGGGCGGCCTGTTCCGCGACATGATGATCCACGACTTCGACATGGCCCGCTTCCTGATGGGCGAGGAGTTCGTCGTGGTCAACGCGCTCGGCTCGGCGCTCGTCGACAAGGCGATCGGCGCTGAAGGCGATGTCGATACCGCTGCCGTGCAGATGCAGACGGCGTCCGGCCGCATCGCGGTCATCACCAATTCGCGCCGCGCCACCTATGGCTACGACCAGCGCATCGAGGTGCACGGCGCCGGCGGCATGCTGGCCGCGAAGAACATCCAGAACACCAGCGTCGAGATGTCGAACGCCGACGGTGTGAAGGGCGATCCGGTGCAGCACTTCTTCCTGGAGCGTTATGCCCAGGCCTATGCCAACGAGATCAACACCTTCATCGAGGCGATCGACGCCGGCAACAAGAGCCCGCGTCCGTCCGGCTTCGATGGCCTGCAGGCGCAGAAGCTGGCGGAAGCCGCAACGCTCTCCTGGCAGACCGGCAAGCCGGTCGAACTGGCCTGATACGGCCGAAGTCTGATTGACGGAAAAGGGCGGCCCCGGAGTGATCCGGGGCCGCCCTCTTCGTTTGCACGGAATGCTTAGAACTTCGGACGCCCGAACTTCCAGTCGGGCAGGTGGCGTTGCATTTCGGCCGCGTCGTTGCGCTCGCCATAGCCGTTGTCGAGATAGTTCTGGTGCAGGCGCTTCAGCTCGCTGCGGTCGAGCGTGACGCCAAGGCCGGGGCCGTCGGGTATGGCCAGCGAACCCTTCTCGAATTTCAGCTTGCCGCCTTCGATCACCTCGTCGATCGCCCACGGGTAATGGGTGTCGCAGTCATAGGTGAGGTTCGGCGTGGCAGCCGCCAGATGCGTCATGGCGGCGAGCGAAATGCCGAGATGCGAGTTGGAATGCATCGACAGGCCGATGCCCCAGACGTCGCAGATGTTTGCGAGATGACGGCTTGCCATCAGGCCGCCCCAGTAATGGTGGTCGGAGAGGATGACGCGCACCGCATCCTTGGCGATTGCCGGCGGGATGTGGGCGGTTTCGACGACGCACATGTTGGTGGCGAGCGGAATGTCGGTCGCCGCCTGGACGACGGACATGGCCGGGATGCCGAGCGTCGGGTCTTCCAGATACTCGATCAGTCCGGTGAGCCGCGGCAGGAGCTTCAGCGTCGTGTGGACGTGCCAGCCGCCGTTCGGATCGATCCGGAGCGGCGCCTTGGGGAAGGCTTCTCGCAGCGCTTCGAGTGCGGCGACTTCTTCTTCCGCTTCAAACACGCCGGCCTTCAGCTTGATCGCCTCGAAGCCGTATTCGCCGATCATCTTGCGGGCCTGTTCGACCATGCCTTGCGGATCCAGCGCCGCGCCCCATTCGTCGTCTTCGGTCTCGTCGATGTGGCGGCCGAACTTGTAGAACAGGTAGGCGGAGAAGGGGACGCGTTCGCGCACCGGGCCACCGAGCAGGTCGCAGACGCGCCGGCCGGTCGACTTGCCGAGCGCATCCCAGAGGGCGACCTCGACCGCGCCGACGACGCGCGGCAGCACGGCTTCCTTCTCGACATAGCCGCGCATGGAGGTGGTAACGGCCTTGCGGGCGCGCGCCCACAGGCCGTTGATGTTGGTGATGTCCATGCCGACCAACATGGGGGCGAGCTCCTTAAGCCCGTCGAGCACGGGCTTGGTGCCGTAGGATTCGCCAAGGCCGATGACGCCGTCCTCGGTCTCCACCTCGATGATCGAGCGGAGCGCGAAGGGCTGGTGGCAGCCGGCATTGTTCAAGAGCGGCGGATCGTAGAACGCGATGGGAGTGACGCGCAGTTCGGCAATACGGGTATCAGACACGGTTGGCCTCTATGTAGTCCAGGTTGTAATCATGCCCCAGTCCGGGCGTGTTGCGGCAATGGACGTAACCGTCCTGATCCATCTCATCATCGATGCGATTCTGATAGGCCGACGGTTTGTCGTAATCGAGGAACGGGTGCAACAATCCGCGTTCATAGTAGCTGGTGTTCGGGATCGCCGCGGCGACGGCGAGATTGCCGGCACCGGTGCCGTGAACCTCGCAGGACATGTGGAAGCTTTCGGCGAGATGAGCGGTCTTCATGGCCGGGCCGATGCCGCCGACATCCCACACACCGGTGCGCAGCATGTCGCAGGCGCCCTTGGCCGCCCATTCCGCGCGCGTCCAGTGCTTGCCGGTCATGGATTCGGGGCCGAGGATGTTGAGCTTCGGCGTGCGGGCCGTCAGCCACTGGTAGGAGGACAGCGAGGCTTCCTCCATCATCTCCTCGATCCAGTAGAAATCGAGCTCCTCGAGCTTGCGGCAGAGCCAGAGGGCGTCGGCGCGCGAATACCAGTGGTTGGGGTCGAGCATCAGCGGAATGTCCGGGCCGACGGCCTCGCGCACGGCGGCGCAGGCGGCATAGTCCATCCGCACATTCGGCGCGCCGGGGATCGGCGGCATCCAGGTGTGCAGCTTGACGGCCTTGTAGCCGCGCACATTGACCAGCCATTCGGCGAAGCGGCCGTAATCTTCCGGCGTGGCCAGCCCGTTTTCCAGATCGTCGCCGCACATGGTCGAACCATAGGCGAGGATCTTGTCGCGGTAGCCGCCGATGAGCTTCCAGACCGGCTGGCCGCTGGCCTTGCCGGCGAGGTCCCACAGCGCCAGCTCGACAGCGCAGAGCGTACGGTCCGTCAGCTTCATCGACGAGCCGCGCTGCCATTTGTAGAGCGCCTGCCACAGTCGCTCGATGCGCAGCGGATCTTCGCCAACGAGGACCGGCCGGACGAATTTCTCGATCAGCTGTTCCTCGATGTCGCCGTAGCTGGTGACGATGTGGCCGGTGGTGCCGTCGTCGGCGGTGATCGTCAGAAGCGCCGACTGCGCCTCGCGCTCGGGGCCGGGATGGGTGTGGCCGTCGGTGTCCTTCACCTTGTTGGTGATGTAGCGGAACTTCGTCGTTGTGATGGTCTCGATCTTCATGATCCGTCCCTGTGTCATGGGCGGCCGGCAAGAAAGCCGGCGGCGCGGTGAAGTGCGGCGGTGGCTGCCGGCAGCAGTCTTCCGCGGTTGATGAAGCCGTGCGTGACGCCCGGCTCTATGTGAAGGCTTGTTTCGACGCAGGCCCGCGTCAGCGCATCGGCCATACGTTCGCTGTCCGAGCAAAGCACGTCGCATTCGGCGGCGATCAGCAGGGCGGGCGGCAGGCCGGCAAGGTCGGCAAGGAGAGGTGTGATCAAAGGCTCGCGGTCACGCTGGCCTTGCGGATCGTAGAGCGAGAAGAGATGCCGCATGCGCTCGCGGGTCAGACCCGGACCAGCCGCGAAACGTTCATAGCTCGGCGTCGAGAAGTCGGCGCCGAACACACCGTAGAATAGCAGCAATTTGGCAAGGCCCTGTTGCTTTTCGGCGAGTGCGGTTGCCATGGCCAGATTGGCGCCGGCCGAGGTTCCGCCGACAGCGATCCTGTCGGTGTCGAGATCAAGGGCAGGGCCTTCGCGCCTCAGCCATGCCAGTGCCTGACGGCAATCGTCCAGTCCGGCGGGAAAGGGATGCGCCGGGGCCAGTCGATAGGAGATGCTGAGGACGCTCCAGCCGCTTTCGGCCGCCAGTTCGCGGGCGGCGCGCTCGTTCAGTGCAATGGAGCCGCCCGACCAGCCGCCGCCATGGATGTAAAGGAGGACCGGTGTCTGGCCCTCGCGGCTGCGATAGAGGCGGGCCGACTGCGCTTGACCGGCAGCGCCTTCGAAGGTCAGGTCGCGGATGTCGGTCACGTCGCGCGCACCTTCGGCCCAGAAGGCGGCTGTCGCCGCGTCACCGAGCGGAGACAGGCGCGCATCTTCTGCCAGAACCTCTGCCATGCCCGGCGCGAAGGCCATCATCTCCGCGCGCCGCCGCCCTATGATCACCTATGCCTCCTCGCGGTAACGATGCCGCTGGCGGGTGCCGCGCAGCGCCGGGTCCGCAATCGGCACGGAAGAGAGCAGCGCCTTGGTGTAGGGATGTTGCGGATCGGTGATGATCTGCTCGGTTTCGCCGATCTCGACGATGCGGCCGTGATACATCACCGCGACGCGGTCGCAGAAATAGCGGATCACCGCCATGTCGTGACTGATGAAGATGAAGCTCAGCCCCATTTCCGCCTGCAACCGCAGAAGCAGGTCGAGAACCTGGGTGCGGATCGAGACGTCAAGCGCGGACGTCGGCTCGTCGGCGATCACCAGCTTCGGTTCCAGTGCAATGGCGCGGGCGACCACGATGCGCTGACGCTGGCCGCCCGAGAAGGCGTGCGGATAGCGCTCCATCATGTCCGGCGACAGCCCGACCTCCCGCAGGAGCTTGGCGACGCGGTCCTCGAGTTCGGAGCTGTTTGTCACGCCGTTGATGATCAGCGGCTCGGCGATGATCTGCTTGATCGTCATGCGCGGATTGAGCGAGGCGAACGGGTCCTGGAAGATCATCCGGACCTGCTGGCGATATTCCTTCAGCGCCTTCGTCGGCCGCTTGGCGATGTCGGCGCCCTGGTAGTCGATGACGCCGTCGGTCGGATCGTAGACGCGGGCGATGCAGCGACCGACGGTCGTCTTGCCTGAGCCGCTTTCGCCGACGATGCCGAGCGCTTCGCCCTGCTTCAGCTCGAAGGAGATGCCATCGACCGCCTTGGTGACTTCGGTGACGCGCTGGAGAAAGCCCTCACGCTTTTCAAAATGCAGCTTCAACTGGTCGACCTTGAGAATGGGCTGCGCGTTCGGGGCAGGGCGGACCTTCTCGGTCGCCGGCTCCTCCAGCCGCTTGACCGCGCCGAGTAGCTTCTGCGTGTAGGGATGGCGCGGCGCGCTGAAGATCTGGTGGACGTCGCCGCGCTCGACGACATAGCCCTTTTCCATCACGACGACCTCGTCGGCGATCTCGGCCACCACGCCCATGTCATGGGTGATGAACATGATGGCCATGCCGAGCTCGCGCTGGAGGTTGCGCATCAGGTCGAGAATTTCCGCCTGCGTCGTCACGTCGAGCGCCGTTGTCGGCTCGTCGGCGATCAGCACGTCCGGGCGGCAGGAGAGTGCCATGGCGATCATGGCGCGCTGGCGCATGCCGCCGGAATATTCGAAGGCGTACTTGTCGAGCGCCTTGTCCGGATTGGGGATTTCCACCTGCGCCAGAAGCTCGGCTGCCATCTTGCGGGCTTCCTGCTTGGAGACGTCGCGGTGCAGGCGGATCGCCTCGATGATCTGGTTGCCGATCGTATGGACCGGCGAGAGAGAGCTCATCGGTTCCTGGAAGATCATGCCGATGCGGCCGCCGCGGATCGCCCGGATTTCCTTGCCGCGCGGATCGAGCGCCGAGATATCCCGTTCGTTGTCACCGTCCGGATTGAACAGGATGCGGCCGCCGTTGATGACGCCGGGGCGTGGAACCATGTTGAGGATCGTGCGGGCGGTCACGGACTTGCCGGAGCCGCTCTCGCCGACGATGCAGGTGGTCTTGCCGCGATGGAGCTCGAAGCTGACGCCGTGAAGGACGTCATAGAGCCCTTTGCGGGTGTTGAAGCCGACGGTCAGGTTGTCGACGGTGATAACGGGTTTCGTCATGTCCATTCCTCGTCTCAATGGCCGTATGGGTCGGCGGCATCGCGCATGCCATCGCCGAGGAAGTTGAATGCCAGAACCGCGAGCACGACGAAGCCGCCGGGGATGAACAGCCATGGCGCCTGTGTCACCGAGCGGAGATTTTGCGCTTCCTTCAAAAGCACGCCCCAGCTGATGGCCGGCGGCTGCAGGCCAAGGCCGAGGAAGGAGAGGCTTGTTTCGGCAAGGATCATCAGCGGGATCGCCAGCGTCATCGAGGCGATGATGTGCGAGGTCAGCGACGGCAGCATGTGGCGGTAGATGATGCGTGCCTCCGACGCACCGTCGAGACGGGCGGCGATGACGAAATCATCGTTCTTCATGGCGAGAAACCGGCCGCGCACCACGCGCCCGAGTTCGGTCCAGCCGACGAGGCTGACGATCAGGGTGATGACGAAATACTGCTGGTAGATCGGCCAGGAGGCCGGCAATGCGGCCGCCAAGGCCAGCCAGATCGGAATGGTCGGCAGGCTCAGCACGAATTCGATGAGGCGCTGGATGACGGCGTCGACGCGGCCGCCGTAATAGCCCGATATGCCGCCAAGGGTGATGCCCAGGAACAGGCTGATGGCGACGCCGATGAGGCCGATCGACATGGAAATGCGTGTGCCGTAGACGACGCGGCTGAACATGTCGCGGCCGAGCCGGTCGGCGCCGAAGAAGTAGAAGCGATCCTTCGGGTCCTGGCTGGCGAAGAGATGCGTGTTCATGGGGATGATGCCCCATAATTCGTAGGCGGGACCTTCGCCGAACAGGCGCAGATAGATCTTGCGGTCGGAACGCTCGTAGGTCACCTGCAGCGAGACCGGGTCGCGATTGCGCTTCATCTCATAGACATAAGGCCGGATGTGCATGCCGTCCTCGGCATGGTCGATGAAGTGGATCGCCTGTGGTGGCTGGAAGACGGCGCGCCGGTTCTGGTCCGACGGATCGTCGGGGGCGATGACCTCGGCAAAAAGGGCGACCATATAGAACAGGACGATGACCCAGAAGCCGACGACGGCCAGCTTGTGCCGTTTGAAGGCCCAATAGGTCAGCTGCCATTGCGAGGCGATCGCGACCTTGTCATTGCCAGTGCCGCTCTCGATGCTTGCATTCACGGTATCACTCATATTTCACCCTCGGGTCGAGCAGCACGAGCAGGATGTCGGAGATCAGCATGCCGACGACCGTCAGCGAGGAGAGCAGCAGCACGAAGGCGCCGGCGAGATACATGTCCTGCGACAGGAGCGCCTGCAGCATGAGGGGACCGGCGGTCGGCAGGCTCAAGACGATGGCGGTGACGACGGCACCCGACACCAGGTTGGGAAGCACCCAGCCGATCGTCGAGACGAACGGGTTCAATGCCACGCGCACCGGATATTTCATGATCAGCCAGAATTCGGACATGCCCTTGGCGCGCGCGGTGTCGACATAGGGCCGGTTCAGCTCGTCCAGGAGATTGGCGCGCATGATGCGGATCAGGCTGGCGGTGGCGCCTGTGCCGAGCACGACGACGGGCAGCCACAGATGCTTCAACAGGTCGATGAAGCGACCCCACGACCAGGGGGCATTGACATATTCGTTGGAGAACAGACCGCCGACATCGGAGCCGAAATAGACGACGCCGATATACATGAGGACCAGTGCCAGCAGGAAGTTCGGCGTCGCCAGCCCCAGAAAGCCGAGCGTCGAGGCGACATAGTCACCGATCGAATACTTGCGGACGGCCGAGTAGATGCCGATCGGCAGGGAGATGGCCCAGGAAAACAGCAGGGTTGCCAGCGACAGGATCAGCGTCAGCGCCATGCGCTCCCAGATCAGCTCCGAGACCGGCTGGCGCCATTCGAAAGACATGCCGAAGTCGCCGTGCAGGAGATTGCCGATCCATTTGAAGTACTGGACGTAGATCGGCTGGTCGAGGCCGAAGCGCTGGCGCAGATTGTCGATCGCCGACTGATCGAGCACTTCGTTGGATTCGGCGAGCTTGGCGATATAGGTGGTCAGATAGTCGCCGGGCGGTGCCTGGATCAGCAGGAAGGATACCACGGAGACCGCGAAGAGAAACGGGATCATCCAGAGAAGCCGTTTGAGAATATAGCGCCAGAGCATGGCTGAAAGCCGTCCGTTCTGTTGTTTCAGGGCATTTGACGTAAATGCCGGCCCCGATTGGAAGGGCCGGCATTCAGGCAGCACGTGGTTACTTCTTGAAGAAGTAGGTCTGCGGCAGGGTCGGAGCCGGATCCGGATACATCCACGAGGACGGGATCTTTTCCGGAACGTTCATGAGCTTGTTGTTGACCACGCCGAAGGTGCTGGTCGCCGAGGAGATCGAGAACATTTCGAACTGGTCGGCCGAGATCTGCAGGATCTTCTTGAAGATCTCTTCCTGCTTGGCCGGGTCGGCGGCGCCCTTGAACTCGTCATAGAGTTTCAGGCGTTCCTTGTTCGATTCGTTCGGCTCCTCGCCTTCCTTGCCGCCGGTCAGATACCAGCGCACCCACGGGATCGCCTGCCAGGAGCCCTGCGGATGGATCGGGAAGTAGTCGCGCGGATCGAAATAGGCATCGAGGCCGCCTGGCGACTGCCAGACCATGAAGTCGTAGTCGTTGGCTTCGCCGCGCGAATAGTAGATCGAGCGCTCGACCGAGGTGGCGTTCAGTTCGATGCCGATCTTCTGCCACTGCTCCTTCATGATTTCGAGCGCGTCGCCCCAGTCGGGCTGCTCGATGCCGGTGTAGTTGACGTTGAAGGTGAAGCGCTTGCCGTCCGGACGCAGCCGGTAGCCCTGGGCGTCACGCTTGTCGAGGCCGGCGGCGTCGAGCAGTTCGTTGGCCTTGTCGGGGTCGTATTCGGTGAACTGGTGCGACAGCTGCTCGTTGTAGAGCGGGCTCTGCTCCAGCGGACCGATCTGCCAAGGCTTGCCGACACCCTGGTAGACGATGTCGATGATTTCCTCACGATCGATGCCGAGCGACAGGGCAACGCGGACGTTCTTGTCGTTCAGCAGCTTGCGCATCACCGGATCCTTGTGTGTCAGGTTCAGGTGAACGGTCATGGTGCTCGAACTGGACGGGGTCGCTTCGTAGAAGTGGAAGCCACCCTTTTCCATGGCCTGCGCGAGCACCGGCTTGTTGGCGAGCGTATCGATCTTGCGGCGCTGCATGTCGATGTTGCCGGCGACCGCTTCGAGCAGGAGCGCCTGGTTGTCGGGAGCGACGCCCATGGTGACTTCGTCGGTGTAGGGCAGCTGGTTGCCCTTGTCGTCGACCTGCCAGAAATAGGGGTTGCGGGTCATGACCACGCGGGTCGTGCCGGCGGTGTAGGCCTGGTCGGTCATGATCCAGGGATCAAGGGTCGGACGGGCAGGATTGCCCCAGCGGGCGGGCGATTCCAGTTCACCGCACTTCAGCTTGAAGAGCGACGGCCAGTCCTCGACGCCGGGAGTGTCCTTGACCATCTTGTCGACGTCCGGATTGTACTTCGGCACGAACTGCTTGCAGTAGTGCTTGGCCCAGAAGACCGGTTCCTGGGCGAGCGGCGTCGCCAGGAGCTGCAGGAACAGGCCGTAGGGGCCGGCAAACTTGAACTTGACGGTGTAGTCGTCGATCTTTTCGGCCTTCATCCGCTGGTTGTCGACCGCGTAGTTCGACGGTGCCGAGGGATAGAATTCCTCGTTGTTCAAGAGATCGTCGACGAAGAACATCACGTCGTCAGCGGTGAAGGGTTCCCCGTCCGACCACTTCATGCCCTTGCGCAGGTGGAACGTGAACTCGGTTGCGTCGGCATTGGCCTCCCAGCTCTCCGCGACGTTCGGTTCAATTCCGGACCAGTCGGCCTTCCAGCGCGTCAGGCCCTGGGGGCCGACGATGCGAAGAATGGAGTTGTGGTCGTTCGAGCCGCCGAGCATGCGGCGCAGCGTGCCGCCATAGGTGCCGGTCTCGTTGAGCGGCGTGATGACGTCCGGCTTTTCCGGCAGTCGCTGGTCGACGGGAGGCAGCTTGCCTGCCTTCACCTGTTCCTCGAGCATAGGGGCGTCCTGGAATGCCCAGGCGCTTAGCGGGGTAAGCATCAGCGCGGCAGCGGCTGACGCCATCAGCGGCCGGCGCATCCTGCACCAAATGTTGTTCATGATTCCTCCTCCAAGGTGCGGCGATTGAACGTGCCGCATCTGGCAAGCTGGCATCATAAGGACCATGTTGTCAAACAAATTTCAAATGATGTATGACATGTTGCGTCGCATCGTAACCAATGCGAGTATCCGCCTGCCTGACGATCTGGGTGGACAGAGTGCAGAATGGAGAATTGCGAATGCGGATTGAGTGCGTCCTCGAGCCATGCAGTACGGTGGGCGAGGGGCCTTTCTGGGATGTCGGACAGCAGTGCCTGTGGTGGGTCGACATCCCCGCCGGCAAGGTACATCGCTTCGATCCGGCCCTTGGCGAAAACCGCTCGCGCGCCTTCGGCGAAGCTGCCGGATGCCTTGCCCCGACCGGCGACGGAGGGCTGGTGGTCGCCGGGCGGAACGGCATTTTCCGCTTCGATTTCGAGAGCGGCGAGAAGACGCTGATCGTCGATCCGGAGCCCGACATGCCGAAGAATCGCTTCAACGACGGGGCGACGGACGGGAGGGGGCGGTTCTGGGCCGGGACCATGCGCGAAGGCGGTGGTCCGGTGCCGGAAGGCTCCATCTATCGGCTTGATCTGGACGGTACATGCACGCGCTGGTTTTCCGAGATATTCACGCCCAACGGGTTGGCATTTTCCGCAGACGGTAAGCGCATGTACTTCTCCGATTCCAACCCTGCCGTGCGGACCATCTGGGTCTGCGATTATGACGAGGAAACCGGAACGCCCTCCAACCGGCGGGTGTTCTTCGACACCCGTGCCGTCGAGGGCCGACCGGACGGCGGCACCGTCGATGCCGAGGGCTGCTACTGGATGGCCGGTGTGGGCGGCTGGCAACTGGTGCGCTACACGCCCGAAGGCGCAATCGACCGGATCATCGACATGCCGGCGGAACGGCCGACCAAGATCATGTTTGGCGGGCCGTATCTCGACACCCTTTACGTGACCAGCTTCGGCACTGAAAAGACACCGGGCACCGAGGACCGGCAACCTTGCGCCGGCGGCCTGTTCGCCATCACCGGGCTTGGTGTACGGGGCTTGGCTCAAACGCCGTTTGGAGGAGAACGACTATGAAAATTACGGGTTTGCGATCATTCATGAGTTGCGACCGGGATCGGCCGCGTGTGCTGGTCGCGATCGACACCGACGAGGGCATCACCGGCTGGGGGGAGTGCTACAATCACGGTCCCGACCGGGCTCTGCCGCCGCTTCTCGACTATCTCTACCTTCAGATCGAGGGCGCGGACCCGAGACGGATCGAGGCCCTTGTGTTGAAGCTCATGCAGCAGAGCCGCTTTCCTCCCGGGGCTCTCGGCCTTGCGGCGATCTCGGCCATCGACCATGCGCTGTGGGACATTTCCGCAAAGGCGCTCAACGTGCCGGTCTACATGCTGCTCGGCGGCAATGTGCGCGAGCGGGTGCGGGTCTATCAGGGCGTCTATACGGCGCCGGAGCCGGAGCGCATCCGCGATCACTGCATTGAAATGCGCGAGAGCTACGGGCTGACCGCCTTCAAGCTGTCTCCCTACCGGATCGATATCCATGCCAACCCGTGGGGCAAGGTTCTCAGGACGACCGGCGAATGGGTGGAGAAGGTGATGGAGGCTTGCGGGGAGGACGTCGAGTTTGCCTTTGACGCCCACGCCAAAATCTACGAGCCCTGGCAGGCCGTGCAGCTCGGCAATCTTCTCGCCGAATTCAATCCGTTGTTTTACGAGGAGCCGATCCGGCCGGAGAATTTCGAGGCCTGGGGCCGGCTGAAATCGCAGCTCAAGGTGCCGCTGGCGACCGGCGAAAGCCTGTTTTCCAAGTTCGAGTTCCTGCGCCTGATGCAGGTCTCCGGCGCCGATATCATCCAGCCGGATATCTGCGTGATCGGTGGGCTCCTCGAAATGCGCAAGATCGCGGCGATGGCCGAGGCGCATTATGTCAGCGTCGCGCCGCACAATCCGATGGGGCCGCTGGCGACCGCGGTGAACCTGCACTTCGCGGCCTCACAGCCGAACTTCAAGATCCTCGAATACCGCCTGCCGGTCGGCGCGGCCTATCACAGCGACGGCATGAGTGGCGACGAGCGCGTCGGCTATGTCGTCGATCCCTATGTGCCGAAGGGCGGGTATCTGGAGCTCAGGCCCGACCGGCCAGGCTGGGGCGTCGAGATCGACGAGGAATACCTGAAAACCGACCGCTACGTGCATTGGGAGCGCAAGCTGCCGATCCGCCCGGACGGCTCGACGGCGCATTGCTGAGGGGGCGACATGTCTGAGACGGCAGAGATGTTTCGCAGCCGGATCGCAGCGCTGGTCGGCTGGCGGAGCGATCTGGCTGCCAGCGGCCGGACGACCGAGACGGTACCGATGGCGGATGGCGGCAGCCGTGAAACGGTAACATTGTCGATCGATGGTCGCGACGTTTCCGGGATTCTGCTGTTGCCGGCGCGCCTGCCGTGTCCGGCGATCCTCTATTGCCATGCGCATGGCGGCAACTACGAACAGGGGGCGGACGAGCTACTGACCGGCGCACTCTACCTTGCCGGCCCCTATGCCGAAGATCTTCTGAAGCTCGGTTTCGCCGTCCTGTCGGTCGACATGCCCGGCTTCGGTTCGCGCCAGGGTGAGGGGAGCGAAAGCGCGATGGCCAAGGCGGCGCTGTGGCGGGGCGATTGCCTGTTCGGCGAGATGCTGAAGTGCCAGGCCGCCGCGCTCGGCTATCTCGCGTCAAGGCCGGAGGTGGACGAGGGACGGATCGCGGCGCTCGGCATTTCGATGGGGGGCGCGCTGGCGTCGTGGCTCGGAGCATTGGACGGCCGGGTCGCGGCGGTCGCGGATCTCTGCATGCTCGCCGACATCAAGGAGCTGATCGCGCTCGGTGTTCATGATCGCCACGGCATCTATCTGACGGTGCCGGGCCTGCTCGCGGTGGCCGACATGGGCGATATCGCGGGTCTGGTCGCGCCGCGTTCGCAGTTCGTCGGGCACGAGCGGGGCGATCATCTGACGCCGGCCGCCGCGCGCGATTCAGCACTGACGACTGTGACGGCGGCCTATCGAATGGCCGGATCGGAAGACAAGCTCGACCGCTTTCTCGGCGATGGCGATGGCCACAAGGAAAGCCCTGCGATGCGGCAGGCGACGCTCGCCTTCCTGCGCCGTTGGGTGGGTGGCCCGCCGGCGGAGCTGTGAATGGCGGCTTGTCTGCTGTGCGGCTCTTGCCTGGGTTGCGGCATGACCTGTTTGCTTAATTTATCATACAAGTATAGCGTATATGTATGAATATAAACTGGAGTCGGTGAGGCACCAGGTCTCGGCAAAAGGAATGTCTTGACAAAGCCTTGCTGAGGGCCTTCGGAGAAGGGGCAGTTGAAGAGATGCCGGGGAGAAAGAAAACCGTGGAAGGGTTTGCGAAGTTCGCCAACAAGGGCAAGGGTACGCTTGTCTCCAAAATTGGCGAAGAACTGAGACGCGCCATACAGTCCGGAAAATTCTCGCCCGGCGAAAAGCTGCCGAGCGAAGTACAGCTGACCGAGACCTACGGCGTCAGCCGGACCGTGGTGCGCGAGGCGATTGCCGCCTTGCGGGCGGACGGGCTGGTCGTGGCGCGGCAAGGGGCGGGCGTCTTCGTTCTCGATTCGCCGTCCGTGCCGTTCTTCCCGCAGCAGCGTATCGACCAGGCGCGCGTCTCATCGATGATCGAGCTTCTGGAGCTGCGCACGGCCGTCGAGGTCGAGGCGGCCGGACTTGCCGCCCAGCGTCGCTCGCCGGCGCAAGAAGACCGCATCTTCAGCTGTCACGCCGCCGTCGTTGCCTGCATCGAAGCGCAGCGGCCGACGTCGGAAGAGGATTTCGCCTTTCACCTCGCCATCGCCAGTGCCACCAACAATCCACGCTTTGCGGAGTTCCTGTCGCGGCTCGGCACGCAGATCATTCCGCGTGCGGCCCTGCAGACCGAGAGCGGCGACGAGCGCGACATGAGCTATGCCAAGCGGATCTGCGCCGAGCACGAGGCCATCGTGGTGGCGATTTCCAACGGTGACGAGGAGGGCGCGCGCGAGGCGATGCGCCGGCACCTGAAGGGCAGTCAGGCCCGCTACCGCGCCCTGCTGCGTTCCGATGCGCTTTCGGGTGCTGCGCGGACGCTGTCGTCCTGACGATCTGATATCCTGGATATGATGCAGGGGATGCAGGGCGGCTCACAGGCCGCCCTTTTTCGTTCAGAGCGCGGCGCCGTTCTCGGCAATCATCTTTGTCAGGCTGCCATCGGCCGGAAAGAGCGGGATCAGGCAGGCCTGCAGCGCGTGATAGATGTCGTCACGGGTCGGGAAGAGTTCGGCTTCCGGCTTCATGTCTTCCGACAGCTGCTGGTGCCAGCCGCCATTCTCGCGGTCGACGAAGTGGCGGGCGATCGTGTCCCAGATCTTGCGGTAGCTTTCCTCGTGGAAGTCGCCGAACGAATGCTCGTTGAGGAAATGCGCAGCACCGGCGCCTTCGGCCATCGGCCACCAGAGCTTGAAGCCGCGGGAAACCGCATTGTCCCAGCCGATCGTGTAGACAAAGCCGCCGCGATCACGGTCCCAGCCAAGCGCCATGGACTGGAAGAACAGCGCCTTGGCTGCTTCCGGCATCCAGTCGTGCTTGCGGCCGCCGAGCGTCCAGAGCTGCAGGAGGAGGCGGGCCCATTCCAGCCAGTGGCCGGGCGTCGAGCCGGACGGGCGGAACATCTGGTCGCCGTCATAGGCCTGGTCGACCGTCCAGTCGGTGTCGAAATGCTCGGGTACCCGGTAGTTGAGCTCGGCGGCCTTGCGATTGATGATGAGGTCGGCGATGCGCTCGGCCTTGTCGAGGTAATCGCGTTCGCCGGTCACCTCGAAGGCCGCCATCAGCGCTTCCGTCAGGTGCATGTTGCAGTTCTGGCCGCGATAGGTGCCGCCGTCCTTTAGCGACCAGTCGCGCTCGAATTCCTCGGCGATGGCGCCGTGCTCGTCTTCCCAGAAGCGGGTGTTGATCACGCCGGTGATATCGGCCAGCAGCTCGTCGGCCAGCGGATGGCCGACGGTCTTGGCGGAGGAGGCGGCCAGCAGCACGAAGGCGTGGCCATAGCCCTGCTTGGAGGCGTCCACCGGACCGTTGTCGTCAACTCGCCAGAAATAACCGCCGTGCTCGGCGTCGCGGTGGCGGTTCCAGAGAAAGTTCATGCCGTGGTCGACGATCTCCCAGGCGCCGGGGCGGCCAAGCAGATGTGCGATGGCGAAGCAATGGATCATCCGGCAGGTGACGTGAATGCCGCGCACCGGGTTTTCGCCTTCCGGCAGGCTGCCGTCGAGGTTGAGCTCGAAGAAGCCGCCCTTCGGATTGATGATAGAGCCTTCGAAGAAGTTGAAGAGGTTGTCGGCCTGGCTCATCAGCCAGCGGCGGTGATAGGTGCGGTCTTTCCACTTTTCCGGATTGGTTTCCGCAATTTGACCCATCGTCTTCTCCCGTTATGCTGGCGTCATCAAATCGGATCACTCATCTATCGCTTTTGCCTGCGGATGTCACCGCCGAGGCCACTTTGTCGTTGGTCAAGTTTTGCGATAGACATGTTGACATAAAGATATCTTTATGTGATCTGCAATACTCATGCATGCACACGAGGAGAATGCCCATGTTCGATGATCTTTTTGGCCCCGAGGGAGAAAAGCGCGACGGCAGGGAGATTGCGGCGGCTCTGAAAAAGGCTGCCAGCGAGCGCATCCTGATCCTCGACGGCGCCATGGGCACGCAGATCCAGGGCCTCGGCTTCGACGAGGATCATTTCCGCGGCGACCGCTTCATCGGCTGCGAGTGCCATCAGCAGGGCAACAACGACCTTCTGATCCTCAGCCAGCCGAAGGCGATCGAGGAGGTGCATTACCGCTATGCGATGGCGGGCGCGGATATCCTGGAAACCAACACCTTCTCCTCGACGGTCATCGCCCAGGCCGACTATGCGATGGAAGACATCGTCTACGACCTCAACCGCGACGGCGCGCGGCTTGCCCGCCGGGCCGCGCTCCGGGCCGAGAAGCAGGACGGCAAGCGCCGTTTCGTCGCCGGCGCCGTCGGGCCGACGAACCGCACCGCATCGATCTCGCCGGACGTCAACAATCCCGGCTACCGCGCCGTCACCTTCGACGGATTGCGTGAGGCCTATGGCCAGCAGATCGTCGGACTGATCGACGGTGGCGCCGACATCATCCTTATCGAAACCATCTTCGATACGCTGAACGCCAAGGCGGCGATCTTCGCGGCCGAAGAGGCCTTCGCGGAGAAGGGCATCCGCCTGCCGGTGATGATTTCCGGCACGATCACCGACCTTTCCGGCCGGACGCTCTCCGGCCAGACGCCGTCTGCCTTCTGGAATTCCGTGCGCCACGCCAACCCGTTCACGATCGGTCTCAACTGTGCGCTCGGCGCGGATGCGATGCGACCGCACCTGCAGGAACTGTCGGGTGTGGCGGACACCTTCATCTGCGCCTATCCGAATGCCGGCCTGCCGAACGCCTTCGGCCAGTATGACGAAACGCCGGACGACATGGCCCGCCAGATCCGCGGCTTTGCAGACGAAGGCCTCGTCAACGTCGTCGGCGGCTGCTGCGGTTCGACGCCCGAGCATATTGCCGCGATCCGCGACGCCGTCTCGGACTTCAGCCCGCGCGTCGTGCCGGAGCACAGGCCGTTCATGTCGCTTTCCGGCCTTGAGCCTTTCGTGCTGACGCCGGAAATCCCGTTCGTCAATGTCGGCGAGCGCACCAATGTTACGGGGTCCGCCAAGTTCCGCAAGCTGATCACCGCCGGCGACTACAACGCCGCGCTCGATGTCGCCCGCGACCAGGTGGAAAACGGCGCCCAGATCATCGACATCAACATGGACGAAGGCCTGATCGATTCGGAAAAGGCGATGGTCGAGTTCCTGAACCTGATCGCCGCCGAGCCGGACATTGCCCGGGTGCCGGTGATGATCGACAGTTCGAAATGGTCGATCATCGAGGCGGGCCTGAAATGCGTGCAGGGCAAGGCGCTGGTCAATTCAATCTCGATGAAGGAAGGCGAGGAAGCCTTCCTCAAGCAGGCCGAACTCGTGCGCCGCTATGGTGCTGCCGTCGTCGTCATGGCTTTTGACGAGGAGGGCCAGGCCGACACCTACGAGCGCAAGGTGGAAATCTGCACGCGCGCCTACAAGCTCCTGACCGAAAAGGTCGGGATCGCGCCGGAAGACATCATCTTCGACCCGAACGTGTTCGCGATTGCGACCGGCATCGAGGAACACAACGACTATGGCGTCGCCTTCATCGAGGCGGCGCGGACGATCCGGAAGACGCTGCCGCATGTGCATATTTCCGGCGGCGTGTCGAACCTCTCCTTCTCCTTCCGCGGCAACGAACCCGTGCGCCAGGCCATGCATGCCGTGTTCCTTTACCACGCCATCCAGGCGGGCATGGACATGGGCATCGTCAATGCCGGCCAGCTGTCGGTCTACGAGACGATCGAACCGGAACTGAAGGAGGCCTGCGAGGACGTGGTCCTCAACCGCAGCCCGAACGCCACCGAGCGGATGCTGGAGATCGCCGAGCGCTATCGTGGCACCGGCACCAAGGGCCCCCGCGAGCAGGACCTTTCCTGGCGCGAATGGCCGGTCGAAAAGCGCCTTGAGCATGCGCTTGTCAACGGCATCACCGAATATATCGACGCCGACACGGAAGAGGCGCGGCTTGCCGCCGAGCGGCCGCTGCATGTCATCGAAGGGCCGCTGATGGCCGGCATGAATGTCGTCGGCGACCTGTTCGGCGCCGGCAAGATGTTCCTGCCGCAGGTGGTCAAGTCCGCCCGCGTGATGAAGCAGGCGGTCGCCGTGCTCTTGCCTTACATGGAGGCGGAGAAGCTCGCCAATGGCGGCAGTGGCCGCGAGACTGCCGGCAAGGTGCTGATGGCGACCGTCAAGGGCGACGTCCATGACATCGGCAAGAACATCGTCGGCGTCGTGCTCGCCTGCAACAATTACGAGATCATCGATCTCGGCGTCATGGTGCCGGCGACGAAGATTCTCGAAACGGCCGTGAAGGAAAAGGTCGACATCATCGGTCTCTCCGGCCTCATTACCCCGTCGCTTGACGAGATGGTGCATGTGGCTTCCGAAATGGAGAAGCAGGGTTTTGACATTCCGCTGTTGATCGGCGGCGCGACGACGAGCCGTGTCCACACCGCCGTCAAGATCCATCCGCGCTACCAGCGCAACCAGGCGGTCTACGTCACCGATGCGAGCCGCGCGGTCAACGTCGTCTCGACGCTCCTGTCGAAGACGGCGCGCGACGTCTATGTCGAGCAGATCCGTGCCGAATACAGGAAGGTCGCCGAAGCCCACGAGCGCGCCGAGCGGGAGAAGCAGCGCCTGCCGATCGCGGCCGCCCGCGCCAATGCCGTCAAGCTCGACTGGGACACCTACCAGCCGGTGAAGCCGAGCTTTACCGGCACCAAGGTGTTCGAGGACTACGATCTTGAAGAGCTTGCCCGCTACATCGACTGGACGCCCTTCTTCCAGACCTGGGAATTGAAGGGCCGCTATCCGGCGATCCTCGAGGACGAGAAGCAGGGCGAGGCGGCGCGCCAGCTTTTTGCCGACGCTCAAGCAATGCTCGAAAAGATCATTGCCGAAAAATGGTTCCGCCCGCGCGCCGTGATCGGCTTCTGGCCGGCCAATGCCGTCGGTGACGATATCCGTCTCTACAAGGACGATGCCCGCAAGGACGAGCTGGCGATGCTGCATACGCTGCGCCAGCAGCTCTCCAAGCGTGGCGACCGGCCGAACGTGGCGCTATCGGACTTCGTCGCGCCGGAAGTCTCCGGCAAGCCGGACTATGTCGGCGGCTTCGTGGTGACGGCGGGCATCGAGGAAGTGGCGATCGCCGAGCGCTTCGAACGCTCGAACGACGATTATTCCTCGATCCTCGTCAAGGCGCTTGCCGACCGTTTCGCCGAGGCCTTCGCCGAACGCATGCACGAGCGGGTGCGGCGCGAATTCTGGGGCTATGCGACCGAGGAGAACCTGACGAGCGACGAGCTGATCTCGGAAACCTATGCCGGCATCCGGCCCGCGCCGGGCTATCCGGCGCAGCCGGACCACACCGAGAAGACTACGCTCTTCAATCTGCTCGACGCGACGGCGGCGACCGGCGTGGAGCTGACGGAAAGCTTCGCCATGTGGCCCGGATCATCCGTCTCTGGCCTCTATATCGGCCATCCCGACAGCTACTATTTCGGCGTCGCCAAGGTCGAGCGCGACCAGGTCGAGGACTATGCCCAGCGCAAGGGCATGAGCATGGAAGAGGCCGAACGCTGGCTGGGACCGGTCCTGAACTACGTGCCGAGGCAGTCGGGGGCGGTCGACGACGCGGCGTAATCTCTGTCGTTTGGATATGCCCCTCCCCAACCCCTCCCCACAAGGGGGAGGGGCTTTGCTGCCACGCGCTTGTTCTCCCCTACAGACCTTGAAAGCAGCTCGAGGTTGGTAGTGCGGGAATGCGTTGCCAGAGGTTAGCCCCTCCCCCTTGTGGGGAGGGGTTGGGGAGGGGAAACTCGCGCTGGTGAGTATTCTTCGCAAACCGATTCAAGTGATTGAGCATCCGATTCCGCTTTCTCCTCCAAGATACTGATTTCGGATTCGTTTCCGGGATCAGAGCCAGATCGGGTTGGTCCAGGCCCGCTTGCCGGCGGCGTCGATGACGGTGATGCGAATCCAGGGGGATCTTGTGAAGCGTTGCAGCGGGACGCTGGCTTCGCTCATGGAATGTCCATGGGTGGCGACGGCGGCGGTGCCGTGGCCCTGGACGATGACGGAGGCGACGGCTGTCGACTGAACCGTGACGGCGGTGGCGGACAGCGAGACGCCACGGATTTCCGGTCCCTGGCTCGAATAGAAATCGCCGCGCTTCAAGGCTTCGAGCAGCAGCTCCGGCGTATTGGCCTCGGACTTGACCATCACCCAGCCGCCGAAATGGTCCGGTTCGTTGAAGTGGGCGTCGTCGGTGGCGATCAGCGTCAGCCGGCGGTCTTCGGAGAGCAGGAGGTCGGCGGTGTGGAAGCCGTCCGGCCGGTCGCAGCCCATGGCGCAGCCGTGATTGTAGACTTCCACGGCATGGGCGGCGTCGATCGAGCGGGCGTCTTCGAGCGTCATGCCGGACCATTGCGGGTGGGCGACGGCCACGAAGGCGCCGGCGTCGCGGGCCCGCCTGGCAATCTCCGGCCCTGTTTCCTGGCCTTCGACGGGAAAGAATTCCGGCGTGTGCGAGGGCGCGAAATCTTCCGGCAGGCCGACCGCGAGAATGTGCCAGAGCTCGCCGTTCTGCATGGCACCGGAATGGAGTTCGGCGCCGAGAATGGTGGTGAAGCTGTTGTCGCGGAAGGGCTTCGTATCGGCGATCGGATAGTTGAAGCGGCCGACGAAGTGATCGGTCAGCGCGATGAAGTCATAGCCCTCCGCCTTGTAGCGCCGGCAGACTTCCTCAGGCGCGAGGATACCGTCCGAGAGGGTCGAATGGGTATGCAGGTTTCCCCGATGGAAACGGCCGGGGGCGGAAAAGGCGGAAAGCGGCATGGCGAAGGCTCCGGAGGCGAGGCTTGAAAAAAGCCGGGCCCGCCGGCCGGCAGACACTGTTCTACGCGCCTTTCGGGCTCAGTTCACTCCCGAATGACGAGAAGGTCCGCGGCGGCGAAATGCAGCGTCGTTACGTCGCCGATCGCCGGTGGCTTCAGGCCGGGATTGTTGAACATGTCGAAGGAGATCGCATTGCCGCCGACGTCGATCTTGGTGCGGATGACGGAGCCGAGGAAGTTGGTCGAGACCACCTTGCCGGTCAGCGCCGTGTCGCCTTCGGACGAGTTCAGCGAACCCGCCTCCGGACGCAGCGCCAGGGATACCTTGTCGCCGCCCTTCATGCCGCCAAGGGATTCCGCCAGCGCGATCGTCTGGTCTCCGATGGTGATCGTGTTGGCGGCGGGATCTGCGACCTTCGCCTCGATGATGTTGAGCGTGCCGACGAAACTTGCGACGAACCGTGTGGCCGGCTTGTTGTAGACCTCCGAGGGCGAGCCGATCTGGTCGGCACGGCCAGCGTTCATGACGACGATGCGGTCGGAGATCGACAGGGCCTCTTCCTGGTCATGCGTGACGAAGATCGTGGTGATGCCGAGCTTTCGCTGGATGGCGCGGATTTCCTCGCGGAGCGAAACGCGGATCTTGGCGTCGAGCGCCGACAGCGGTTCGTCGAGCAGCAGCACCTTGGGGCTTGGCGCCAGCGCGCGGGCTAACGCCACGCGCTGCTGCTGGCCGCCGGACATCTGGTAGGGGAAGCGGTCGGACAGGTGCTCGAGATGGATGAGGCCGAGCATTTCCTTCACCCGCTTCTGGATGTCGGCCTTGCTCATGCCGGCGATCTTCAGGCCGAAGGCGACGTTGTCGAACACGGTCATGTTGGGAAACAGCGCGTAGGCCTGGAACACCATGCCGATATTGCGCTGGTTGGGCTTCAGCCGCGACTGGTCGACGCCGTTGATGTTGATCATGCCGCCCGTCGGGATTTCAAAGCCGGCGACCATGCGCAGGATGGTCGTCTTGCCGCAGCCCGACGGCCCGAGAAAGGAAATGAACTCGCCTTCGTCGATCGCCATGTTGAAGTCGTGCACGACTTTGACCGGGCCGAAGCTTTTCTGGATGTTCGTCAGTTCGAGAAAAGACATTGGTTTTCAGTTCCTTCAGGCGAGGCGTGCGCTGGAGCGGGAGAGGCGCGAAACGAGCTGGATCAGGCCCATGGAGAGCCAGGTGATGGCGAATGCGATGATGGCGAGCGCCGGCGGCTCATAGGCCCGGTTCGCGCCGATCAGCTGCAGATAGGGGCCGAAAGCCGGCCGGTTGAGCAGCGAGGGCAGGGTGAATTCGCCGATGACGATCGCGAATGTGATGAACGAGCCCGAGAGCACGCCGCTCATGACGTTCGGAAAGACGCAGCGGAACATGATCATCGGCCAGGAGGCGCCGAGGCTCTGGGCGGCTTCCGTCAGTGTGTTGACGTCGATCGCCCGCATCGCGGTGTCGACGGCGCGGTACATGTAGGGCAGCGACAGCGTCATGAAAGCGAACATCAGCAGTGCGTCGGTGCCGCGCGTCGTGCCGGTGAAGGGGATCAGCGACGACGAGTTGTAGAGCCGCAGGTAGCCGAAGACGATGACGATCGCCGGAATGACGAGCGGCATGAGGCTTAAAAACTCGACGACGGGGCGGATCTGCGGCAGGCGCAGCCGCACCCAGTAGGCGGTCGGGACGACCAGCAGCATGCCGAAGAGGATGGTCAGCAGCGCCATCACGATCGAATAGCTGAAGGACTGGTGGAAATCGACGTCGGAAAAGACCGACCGATAGGCGTCGAAGGAATATTCGCCGCGACGCATGCGCAAGGAGAATTCGAACGTGCCGATCAGCGGGACGATGAAGTAGAGTGAGCCGATGAAGACGGCAAACCAGGCGCCGATTTTCTTCGCGTTCATTTCTGCCACCTTTCGGCGCGCACGCGCAGCCAGATGTAGATGAGGTTCGAAATGCCGGTGATGACCACCATGCCGAAGGCGAGCGCATAGCCGAGATTGGGGTTGTGCAGCACGTCGCCGCGGATCTGCGCGTAGAGCTGGATCGGCACGATGTTGAAGGTCGAGCCGGTCAGCGAATAGGCGGTGGCGATCGCGCCGAAGGCATTGGCGAACATCAGGAGCAACGTGCCGAGGATGCTCGGAAACAGGATCGGCAGGGCCACACGGGTCCAGTACTGGAAGGTGGTGGCGCCGAGGCTCTGGGCGGCTTCCTGCCATTCCTTCTTCATGCCGTCGAGCGCCGGGGTGATGATCAGCACCATCAGCGGGATCTGGAAGTACATGTAGGTGATCGTCAGGCCGGTGAAGCTCAGCAGGTTGAAGCCGTGGGTGTAGATGTTGAACCCGAAGGCTTCCTTGAGGATCAGCGTCAGGAGGCCGGTGCGGCCGAGCGTGGCGAGGAAGGCGAAGGCCAGCGGCACGCCGGCGAAATTGGAAGCCACGCCGCAGAAGGTCATGATCGGCGAGCGGATGAATTTCGGCAGGTCGCCGAGCACGACGGCCCAGGCGAGGAAGAAGCCGACGAGCCCGCCGCCAAGCGCCGAGGCCACCGATACCTTCAGCGAGATCATGTAGGAGGCGAGGATCTTGTCGGTGAACAGGCCGCGAATGTTATCCAGCGTCGGCTCACCGGCCTGATTGAAGAAGGCGCCAACGAGCAGATACAGAGTGGGGGCGATCAGGAACATGACGGCAAAGATCATGAACGGCGTGATGCCGAGCCAGTCGATGACCCTCTTGCGGGCCGCCGCGGAGATCTGGTTTTGCATGGCGTTGGTCTTCCGGTGGGCGGACGAGGCAGCGTTCCGCCCTTTTGAAAGGGGCGGAACGCCAGTTCAGTTGATTACTTCGGGATATCGGCGCCGACCACGCTGTCCCAGTTCTCGGTGATCGTCTTCTTGTAGGCGCTCTGTTCGTCGAGGGTCGGGAACAGGGCGGCTTCATAGGCCGCTGCCGGCGGCAGCTTGTCGAGCAGTTCCTGCGGGATCTTGCCGGCCTTCGACATGGCGTTGAAGCGGATCGGGTGGCAGAAGCCCTTCAGCCAAACGAGCTGGCCTTCGTCGGAGTACAGGTATTCCATCCAGAGCTTTGCAGCGTTCGGATGCGGCGCGTAGGCCGAAATTGCCTGGACGTAGACGCCGGCAAGAACGCCGGACTTCGGAACGACGACTTCGAACGGCGGGTTGCCGTTGAGGCCTTCACCCCAAGAAAGGGCATTGTAGTCCCAGGCGGCGATGATCGGCGTGGTGCCCTGTGCGAAGGGAGCAGCCTTGCCGACGACCGGAACGAAATTGCCGGCTTCATGCAGCTTCTTGAAGAATTCAAGGCCGGCTTCGCCGCCCTTTGCAACGTCACCGCCCGAGGCCGCAAGACCAGCGGCGAAAACGCCGTTTACACCTTGGCTCGACGAGCGCGGATCACCGGCAAGCGCCACCATGTTGGCATATTCCGGCTTCAGTAGGTCAGCCCAGTCGGTCGGGACCGTGTCGACCAGGTCCTTGTTTACCAGAAGCGACATGACGCCGTAATAGTCGCCATACCAGTAGCCTTCGGCGTCCTTGGCGGAATCCGGAATTTCGTCCCAGGTCGAGACCTTGTAGGGCTGGATCAGGCCTTCGGCCTTGGCGGACGGGCCGAAGGACAGGCCTACGTCGATGACGTCAGGGGCCTGGTCGCCGGTGTTGCCCTTGTTGGCCTTGATGGCCTCGATTTCGTCGCCGGAGCCGGCGTCGGGGTTCAGTTCGTTGACTTCGATGCCGTACTTGGCCTTGAAGCCTTCGATGGCTTCGCCGTAGTTGCACCAGGAGTGCGGCAGGGCGATGGTGGTCAGTTTGCCTTCCTTCTTGGCGGCGGCAACGAGGTCGTCCATGGAATCCGCATATGCGAAGGGTGCGGATGCCACCATGATCGCTGTCGTCAGCGACAGCATGCGGTGCAGGGTGTTGGTCACTTCTGTTTCTCCTCTTGTGAGTTGCGGCCGAACGGCTTGCTCGGCGTTATTGAACTTGTGTGAATCCTGTGTGACGGTTTCCGTAGCGTCAGTTTCCGGCGTGTGGGAAACCGTCATTTCCTGTATTTCGGCATTCATCCTGCGGCCTGCGGCCATTTTGCTGCAACCTTCGTCCCCCCTTATCTTGCCTTCCTGAAAAGCCGGGACTGCTCGAACAGGCTTTCCAGGGTGTTGATGCGTTCGCGGGTTTCATCCCAGCTGTCGTTCTGCACGGCTTCGATCAGCGCCTCGACGACGAACAGGATGACGACGGAAGAGTCCCATGCGGAGGGCGCTTCGATCTGGATGCGGAAGACATGACTTGCATGCTTGGCGGCAGGAGACGCCCACTGGTCGGTGAAGACGACGATCTCGATGCCGCTTTCGGCCGCTGCCTTGGCGAGCCGGACGAGTTCCTCCTCGTAGCGGCGGATGTCGAAGATCACCAGGACATCGCCCTTCGCCATGTTCAAGACGTATTGCGGCCATGACGAGGAGTTGGAGGTCATGAGCGTCGCGCGCGGGCGGATGACCTGCATGTGGGTGAAGAGATACTCGGCGATGGCGCCGGTGATACGCCCGCCGACGAAATAGAGGGAGCGGTTCCGGTCGGCAAAAAGTGCCGCGACCTTGTCGAACGTCGCCGTGTCGAGCCCGGTCAGCGACTGGCGCAGGTTCGACATGATGGCATCGGCGAAGCGGTTCAGGATGTGCGTGTCCGGGGCGTTCGCTGCCCAGCGATCATGCTTGGCGATCGGATTGGACAGCGTTTCCTCAAGCTCGTGATGCAAATGCGCCTGGAATTCCGGATAGCCCTTGTAGCCGAGCTTCTGCACCATGCGCGCGACCGTCGGCGTCGACACCCCGGCCTGCTCGGCGATGGCCGTGATGCTCCCGAGCCCGGAGACCGGGTAGTTCTCCAGAATGCGGTCCGCAAGCATGCGCTCGGCGCGCGTCAACCCGCCGAAATTGGCATGAATCACGTCCGCGACTGTTCTTGGCGACGTATCCGACACTGATGTTTTGTTCCCCGCCCGGCTTTTGCCGGTGCCTTCTTTTTATCACTAAAAACGCAGTTGATCAGCGAGTCAATAAAAATGTAAAGAAATTTTCTATCGGCATTGACAGTGACAGGATTGTGAAGAATTCTCTTCATAAATTCGAAAGTCAGTGCGGAAAGGCCCCGGTTCCATGCTTCATCATGCCGGATTGTTGGCGCGGTCGGAAGGCGATCCCGTCGGGGTGGTCAATCCCGGCGGCGCGGGCGATATCCTTATCGTCTGCGAGCATGCGTCCAGTCGTCTGCCGGCCAGCGTCGGCGATCTCGGCCTGACGGACGAGGTACTGAAAAGCCATGTCGCCTGGGATCCGGGCGCGCTCGCCGTCGCCGAACGCCTGTCGGTCGCCTTCGATGCGCCGCTGGTCTATCAGCAGTTTTCGAGGCTCGTATACGACTGCAATCGCCCGCCGGAATCGCCGGGCGCCATGCCGGAGGTCAGCGAGATCTACGACATCCCCGGCAATCGCAACCTGTCCGAACAGGAGCGCAACGCGCGGGTCGAGGCGCTCTACCTGCCGTTCCACAGCAGGGTCGAGGATGTGATTGCTGCACGGGAAGCGGCGGCGCGCGGCACGGTGCTCGTCACCATGCACAGCTTCACGCCCGTCTATTTTGGCAAGCAGCGGGAGGTCGAGATCGGCATCCTGCATGATGACGACGCCCGCCTTGCCGACCGGATGCTGTCCGCCTGCACGGATGCTGACAGTCCGTACCGGGTCCGGCGCAACGAACCCTATGGTCCGGCCGACGGCGTAACGCATACACTGAACCTGCACGCCAAGGCGCGCGGCATGCTGAACGTGATGATCGAGGTCCGCAACGACCTGATCGCCGATGCGGCTGGCCAGGACAAGGCGGCGGGCTTTCTCGAAGATCTTTTGAAACAGGCCCTGCAGGCAAGAAGCTGAAACGACAATAAGACTGCAGGAAACGGGGAACAGTCAGGACGAGGTAGGCCGGGTCACTATCCGAACTGGAGAGGGAAATGACGAATTTGAGGGATGCAGGCGGACTGCGGCGCGGGGGCGTCGATGCCTGATTTTCTGAAAACCTATGTGCGTCGCGTCGACCGGTTCAACCGGCGGCTTGGACGTATTGTGATGTATCTCGTTTTCGTCCTCATGGGCGTATTGCTGTATTCATCCGTTTCCAAGGTGTTCTTCCTGCCGGCCAACTGGACGCTGGAGATGGCGGAGTTCATCATGATCGCCTATTTCCTGCTCGGCGGACCCTATTCCATGCAGCTCGACAGCCATGTGCGCATGGACCTGATCTATGGCCGCTGGTCACCGCGTACCAAGGCGATCGTCGATTGCTTCACCATTTTCCTGCTGCTGACCTATCTCGGCTTCATGCTCTACGGCGGCATTTCGTCGACCATGTATGCGCTGGAATACGGCGAGACGAGCTATTCATCCTGGTCGCCCTACATGGCGCCGATCAAGATCGCCATGACGGTCGGCATCTTCCTCATGATCCTGCAGTCGATCTCCATCCTGATCAAGGATGTCGCGATCTGGAGAGGGGAGCCGATCGATGACCTATGAGTTGATCGCCTTCTTCATGTTCCTGTCGATGATGCTGACCATGTTTACCGGTCAGCGTGTGTTTGCCGCGATCGGCGTCGTCGGCGTCGTTGCTGCCGCGCTCCTCTGGGGCCCCGGTGGCATGGAGCTCGGCTTTTCCGCCGGCATGAAACTGATGAAATGGTATGCGCTCGTCACGCTGCCGCTGTTCATCTACATGGGCTACCTGCTGTCTGAATCCGGGCTTGCCGAAGACCTCTACAAGATGTTCCACGTCTGGATTGGCGGTCTGCCCGGCGGTCTCGCCGTCGGCACGATCGGACTGATGGTCATCATCTCGGCGATGAACGGCCTTTCGGTCGCGGGCATGGCGATCGGCGCAACGATCGCGCTTCCGGAGCTCCTGAGGCGTGGCTACGACAAGATCATGGTCTCCGGCGTGATCCAGGCGGGCTCCTCTCTCGGCATCCTCGTTCCGCCGTCCGTCGTGCTGGTTCTCTATGGCATGATCGCCCGCCAGCCGGTCGGCAAGCTGTGGCTCGCCGGCGCGCTCCCGGGCCTGCTTCTGGCGACGCTGTTCATCATCTACATCATCATTCGCTGCAAGTTGCAGCCGGAACTGGCGCCGATGCTGTCGCCGGAGGAACGCAATGTTCCGATGAAGGAAAAGCTCAAGCTTCTGAGAGCCGGCATCATCCCGTTCCTGATCTTCTTCCTGATGATGGGCCTGTTCGTCATGGGCGTCACGAGCCTTGTCGAAAGCTCGGCGATCGGTGCGGCCTCCGCGCTTCTCGCGGCCTGGTACAAGGGCCGCCTGACCAAGGAGGTCTGGAACCGTACGCTCGAACAGACGCTCGGCATCTCGGCGATGTTCATGTGGATCATCATGGCGGCGCTCTGCTTCGGCTCGGTGTTCGACGGGCTCGGCGCGGTCAAGACGATCTCGTCGATCTTCCAGGACAAGCTGGGCCTCGGTCCCTGGGAAATTCTCATCCTGATGCAGATCTCCTTCATCATCATGGGGACGTTCCTGGACGACACCGCCATGCTGGTGATCGTCGCACCGCTCTACATTCCGCTGGTCAGGGCGCTGGGCTTCGATCTCGTCTGGTATGGTGTGCTCTACACCATCACCTGCCAGATCGCCTACATGACGCCGCCGTTCGGCTACAACCTGTTCCTGATGCGCGCCATGGCACCGCCGGAAATCGCGCTGAAGGACATCTACAAGTCTGTCTGGCCCTTTGTCGGATTGATGATCATCGGCCTCGTCCTGGTCATGCTGTTTCCGCAGATCGCGCTCTGGCTGCCGGAGCAGGTGTCGGTCAGGGGCTAGGGCCGCGGCATGGAGTTTTTGAAGGCCCCCGACAGAAGGGGCCGGAATGTGAGACCGGTGGCGGGGGATTTCGCCGCCGATAAGACAAACCAGAGAAACAATAGAGGGATACCAACATGAAAAGCAGACGCGAATTCCTGAAAAAGGCCGGGGTTGCCGTTGCCGCCGCCGGTCCTGCTACGCTTGCCGCTCCCTATGTGAAGGCGCAGGCGCCGATCAAGTGGCGTCTCCAGACCTATGCCGGCGCGGCGCTCGCCGAAGAAGTGGTCAAGCCCTGCGTCGAGAAGTTCAACAAGGTCGCCAATGGCGAAATGGAAATCGAGCTCTACACGGCCGACCAGCTGGTGCCGACGGGCGAGCTTTTCCGCGCCATGCAGCAGGGCACGATCGACGCCGTCCAGTCGGACGACGACTCGATGAACTCGCCGGTCGACATCAAGGTGTTCGGCGGCTATTTCCCGTTCGCCTCGAAGTTCGCACTCGACGTGCCGACGCTGTTCTACAAGTATGGTCTGGCCGAGATCTGGGACGAAGCCTATGCCGAAGTCGGCGTGAAGTGGCTGTCCGCCGGCGCCTGGGACCCGTGCAACTTCTCGACCAACAAGCCGATCAAGTCGCTGGCCGACCTGAAGGGCCTGCGCGTGTTCACATTCCCGACGGCCGGCAAGTTCCTCGAACAGTTCGGCGTCATCCCGGTCACGATCCCCTACGAAGATACGCCGGTTGCCATGCAGACCGGTGAAATCGACGCGGTTGCGTGGTCCGGGATCACCGAAGTGCATACCGTCGGCTGGGAGGATACGGTGAAGTACTTCCTGACCAACAACATCTCCGGCGGCTGGTGCGGATCGTTCTTCGCCAATGCCGACCGCTGGAAGGAAGTGCCGGAGCACCTGAAAACTCTGTGGGGTGTTTGCATGGACTCCTCGCATTACCACCGCCTGCACTGGTACTGGGGGGGCGAGGCAGCGCTTCGCGCCGGCGGCTCGCCGCTGGAGCTCACCAGCATTCCGGCGGAAGAGTGGAAGACGGTCGAAGACAAGGCCATGGAGTTCTGGGACGAAATCGCCACCCAGAGCGAACGCAACGCCAAGGTCGTCAAGATCCTCAAGGATTATCAGGCGGTCATGGCCAAGGCAGGCTCGCCTTACCGCGAAGGCTGATTGCGTCTATATAGGAAATCGCGGTCCGGGGCGCCTAAGCTCCGGGCCGTTTGCAGTTGATGGATGAAACGCTCGAGGCAGGAACTCAGATGACCGCCACCTACACGTTCGATGAATTGAAGAAGGATGTCGCCGAAGGGCGCATCGACACCGTCCTTTCCGTACAGGTGGACATGCAGGGTCGTCTGATGGGCAAGCGCTTCCACGCTGAGCACTTCATCAACAGCGCCTATGAGGAAACCCATTGCTGCAACTACCTGCTGGCAACCGACATCGAGATGGAAACGGTGCCGGGCTACACCTCGGCCAGCTGGTCGGCCGGCTACGGCGACTACACGGTCAAGCCGGACCTCTCGACGCTGCGCAAGATCCCGTGGCTCGAAGGCACGGCGATGGTGTTGTCCGATTTTTACGATCACCACACCCATGCGGAAGTGCCGCTGTCGCCGCGCTCGATCCTGAAGAAGCAGATCAAGCGGCTCGAAGCAATGGGCATGAAGGCCTTCATGGCGACCGAACTGGAATGCTTCCTGTTCGACGAGAGCTATGAGAGCGCCAATGCCGCCGGCTACCGCAACCTGAAGCTTTCGAGCGCCTATAACGAGGACTACCATATCCTCCAGACGACCAAGATCGAGAATGTCATGCGGGCGATCCGCAACGGCCTCTACGGTGCCGGCATTCCGGTCGAAAACACCAAGGGCGAGGCGTCCGCCGGCCAGGAAGAAATCAACGTCCGCTACGCCGAGGCGATGCTGGCTGCCGACAATCATTCGATCGCCAAGCACGGCGCCAAGGAAATCGCGTGGCAGAAGGGCAAGGCGATCACCTTCCTTGCCAAGTGGCATGCCCAGGCCGCCGGCAACTCATCGCATGTCCACCAGTCGCTGTGGAGCCTCGACGGCAAGCCGCTGTTTTACGATCCGGCGCGCGAATCCGGCATGTCTGAGCTGATGGAGCACTATATCGCCGGCCTGCTGGCGCATGCCGAGGAGATGACCTATTTCCTCGCGCCCTACATCAATTCCTACAAGCGCTTCATCGCCGGTACGTTCGCCCCGACGAAGATCGTCTGGTCGAAGGACAACCGTACGGCCGGCTTCCGCCTGTGCGGCGAAGATACCAAGGGTGTGCGGGTTGAATGCCGCATTGGCGGCGCCGACCTCAATCCCTATCTTGCTTTTGCGGCGTTGCTTGCCGCCGGCATCGACGGCATCGAGAAGAAGATGAAGCTCGAAGCGCCCTATACCGGCGACGCTTATGGCGCGGCCAATGTCCGCGAGGTGCCGAAGACGCTCCGCCAGGCAATCGAGACCCTGAAGGGGTCCAAGATGCTGCGCGAGGCGCTGGGCAGCGACGTCATCGACCATTACGTCCGGGCGGCGGAATGGGAGCAGGAAGAATTCGACCGCCGCGTCACCGACTGGGAAGTCGCGCGCGGTTTCGAGAGAGCCTAACGAAAGAAACGGGTTCGCAGCAGAACCCAGCAAAAGGTAGTGAAGATCATGACCATGATCCGATGCATTTCGCCGGTGAACGGCGAAGTATATGCCGAGCGTCCGGCTTTGGCGCTGGATGATGCCCGCGCGGCGGTGGCACGTGCGAAGAAGGCGCATAAGGCATGGGCGGCCCGTCCGCTCGAAGACCGCGTTCAGCTTGTCTTGAAGGGCGTCGCCCGCCTGAACGAGATGGCCGACGAGGTCGTCACCGAGCTTGCCTGGCAGATGGGCCGGCCGGTGCGTTACGGCGGGGAGTTCAGGGGCTTCAACGAGCGCTCCAACTACGTCGCCGAGATCGCCGCGTCGTCTCTGGCGCCGCTGGTCATCGAAGACAGCGCCTCCTTCGAGCGCCGCATCGAGCGCGAGCCGCATGGCGTCGTCTTCGTCATCGCGCCGTGGAACTATCCCTATATGACGGCGATCAACACGGTCGCGCCGGCTCTGATGGCCGGCAATACCGTCATCCTGAAGCACGCCAGCCAGACGATCCTCGTCGGCGAGCGCATGGTGCGCGCCTTCAATGAGGCCGGCGTGCCGGAAGACGTCTTCCAGAACATCTTCCTCGACCATGACACGACATCGGCGCTGATCGGCGAGAAGAGCTTCGGCTTCGTCAACTTCACCGGTTCCGTCGAAGGCGGCCGTTCGATCGAACGTGCTGCGGCCGGCACCTTCACGAATGTCGGTCTCGAGCTTGGCGGCAAGGATCCGGGCTACGTCATGGAAGACGCCGACCTCGATGCGGCCGTCGACACGCTGATGGACGGCGCGATGTTCAATTCCGGGCAGTGCTGCTGCGGCATCGAGCGCATCTATGTGAACGAGAACCTCTACGACGCCTTTGTCGAAAAGGCCGTCGCCTTTGCCTCGTCCTACAAGCTCGGCAATCCGCTGGAGCAGGAAACCACGCTCGGCCCGATGGCGCACAAGCGCTTTGCGGCTACCGTCCGCGACCAGATATCGAAGGCCGTTGCGAAGGGCGCCAAGGCGCTCGTTGATCCGAAGCTGTTCCCGCAAGATGACGGTGGCGCCTATCTCGCGCCGCAGGTGCTCGTCGATGTCGACCACACGATGGACGTGATGACCGAAGAAAGCTTCGGTCCGGTCGTCGGCATCATGAAGGTCAAGAACGACGCGGAAGCGCTCGAACTGATGAACGACTGCAAATACGGCCTGACGGCATCGCTGTGGACCAAGGATGCGGAGCGCGCCGCCCGCATCGGCCGCGAGATCGAGACCGGGACCGTGTTCATGAACCGCGCCGACTATCTCGACCCCGCACTCTGCTGGACCGGCTGCAAGGAAACCGGTAAGGGCGGCTCGCTCTCCGTCATCGGCTTCCACAACCTGACCCGCCCGAAATCCTATCATCTCAAGAAGGCATGACTGACATGACCATTACCGCCAACTGGAGCTACCCGACCGCGATCAAGTTCGGGGCAGGGCGCATCAAGGAACTCGCCGATCATTGCAAGGCGACCGGCATCAAGAAGCCGCTGCTGGTCACCGACCGCGGGCTTGCGAGCCTGCCGATCACGGCGCAGGCGCTCGACATTCTCGACGCCGGCGGCCTTGGCCGGGCGATCTTCGCGGACGTCGATCCGAACCCGAACGACAAGAACCTCGACGCCGGCGTGAAAGCCTTCAAGGACGGCGGCCATGATGGCGTCATCGCCTTTGGCGGCGGCTCGGGCCTCGACCTCGGCAAGTGCGTCGCCTTCATGGTCGGCCAGAGCCGCCCGGTCTGGGATTTCGAGGACGTCGGCGACTGGTGGACGCGCGCCAATTCCGACGGCATCGCGCCGATCATCGCCGTGCCGACGACCGCCGGCACCGGCTCGGAAGTCGGACGTGCCTCGGTCATCACCAATTCGGCGACTCATACGAAGAAGGTGATCTTCCACCCGAAGTTCCTGCCGTCGATCACGATCTGCGACCCGGAACTGACCGTCGGCATGCCGAAGGTGATCACCGCCGGCACCGGCATGGACGCGTTTGCGCATTGCCTGGAAGCCTATTCCTCGCCCTTCTATCACCCGATGAGCCAGGGCATCGCGCTCGAAGGCATGCGCCTCGTCAAGGAATACCTGCCGCGCGCCTATGCCGACGGCACGGACATCGAGGCGCGTGCGCACATGATGTCGGCGGCCGCGATGGGCGCCGTCGCCTTCCAGAAGGGGCTCGGCGCCATCCACTCGCTGTCGCATCCGGTCGGCGCGATCTACAACACCCATCACGGCATGACGAATGCCGTCGTGATGCCGCCGGTGCTGCGCTTCAACCGTCCGGCAATCGAGGACAAGATTGCCGCTGCGGCCGCCTATCTGGGCATTTCCGGCGGCTTCAACGGCTTCTACGACTACGTGCTGCAGCTTCGCGAAGAGCTCGGCGTACCGGATCGCCTCTCGGCGCTCGGCGTCGACACCAGCCGCATCGACGAGATGTCGGAAATGGCGATCGTCGACCCGACGGCCGGCGGCAACCCGGTAGAACTGACGCTGGATGCAGCCAAGAAACTCTTCGCCGAGTGCATCTGATACTCTGACATGTGCAAGCCGGGCGCGGCGCAACCCGCCGCGCCCGGCTTTTTGCTGTCATGTACGGAGACGGAACTTGCCGCGAGGGACGCGTGGAAACCCTGAGAAACAACGGATTTCAACCCTGTCTTCATTTCAGGGTGTGCTAATAAGAAAATTTTCCCGGATTTTCCGATGGTTATCCCTCATTTCTCATGAGTGCAAAGGCAGCGCCTCGGGTTAACGCCTCGTTAACCATACTCCGCAACAGTTGATTAACCTCGCACCATGTCCTTCGGTGCACGTGCAAGAGGGCGAGATGGGGCTCGCGGTTCAGCAGGCGGAGAATTCAGAATGCAAGTGATTACCCTCGCAAACGCAAAAGGCGGTGCCGGCAAGACCACCGCTTCCCTTCTTCTTTCGACCGAACTGGCACGGGCAGGGCACAGGGTCGTCGTCCTCGACGCCGACCCGCAGCGCTGGATCTCGTCGTGGCACGAGGCGGGCGGCGTCATCGCCAATCTCTCGGTCATTTCCGAAGTCAGCACGGCCTCGCTTCCCTGTCATATCCATGATGCCCGGATGGCGGGCGTCGACTACTTCATCATCGATCTGGCCGGTGCGCGCGATGCGCTGGTGACGACCGCCCTCGGCGTTTCCAACCATGTGCTGATCCCGGTGCAGGGCTGTGCCATGGATGCGCGAGGGGCGGCGCAGATCCTCGATCTCCTGAAGCTCCTGCGCGAGAAGGCAAATATTCACATTCCACATTCGGTGGTGCTGACGCGGGTCACTTCGATGGTGACGACGCGGGCGCTCGCCGCGATCAAGGAGCTGCTGTCGGCCCGGGGCGTCAACGTGCTCGACACGTCGATCGCCGAGCGCACCGCCTTCCGCGAGGTGTTCGATTGCGGCGGCACGCTCTACACGATGGATGCCGCCAAGGTCAGCAATCTCGATAAGGCACAGGAAAACGCCAGGGCCTTCGCGCGGGAAGTTCTCACGCTTCTGCCGGCCGAAGTCCGGGCACGTCCGTCGATGCGCGCCGCCGTCACGGCAAATCGAAGCCGTTTCGGCTTCTGGAACAAATCAGCGGCCTGATCTCCTCCCAAGCTCGGCCGAAATGAAAACCGCCCGGTCGATGACCGGGCGGTTTTCATGTCTTCAGGCGTTGATGGCGATCAGTCGACGAATTCGACGGTGACGCCGGGCTTGACCATCTTGGCGAGCTCGTTAGCGTCCCAGTTGGTCAGGCGCACGCAGCCATGGCTGGCTGTCTTGCCGATCTGCGACGGCTCGGGCGTGCCGTGAATGCCGTAGGTCGGCTTCGAGAGTGCGATCCAAACATTGCCGACGGGGCCGTTCGGGCCCGGATTGATCTGCAGGATCTGGTTGTTCTCGCCCTGCTTGAAGTTGATCTTCGGATTGTAGGTGTAGCCCGGGTTCAGCGCGACGCGCTCCACCGTCACGGTGCCGGACGGCGAGGGCGTGTCGGAGGAACCGATCGTGGCCGGATAGGCGGCGATCAGACCGCCATCCTCGCCATAGGCGAGAACCTGCTTCTTCGCCTTGTCGGCGAGAATGCGGGTGACGGTGCCCTTCTTCGGATTGCCCGGATTGACCACCTTGATGATGGTGCCGGGAATGGAGAAGTCGACGCCCGGATTGAGTTCCTTCAGGTAGTCCTCATCCATGTGGAACCGCTCGGCCAGCATTTCCGAGGTCGAGGTGAAGGACATCGCCGGCAGCTTGGCCTTCTGGCTGTAGTCGCTCGGGATTTCGGCGACGTAGGGGCCGGCGGCATCGGCGGCGGTGATCGTGTAGTTGACGATCGGCAGGCCGCCGGAGAGCCGGAGGTTCTGCATCACCGTCTCGTCGTCGTTCAGGTCGTTGATGTTCAGCTTCTCGCCGGTGGTCTGCTCATAGGCGGCGACGGCCTTCTGGACGTTGGAGCCCATGCGTCCGTCGATGACGCCCGGCGAAAAGCCCTCGCGGTCGAGGAAAACCTGCAGGGCCACCACTTCCGGCTTCGAACGCTTGCTCAGCGTCAGGTTCGGATCGTCGCGCTGCAAGGCCGGCTCGACAGACTTCGGCGGCGTGTAGGGCCTGGGCAGCGTGTTGGCGTATTGAGGAACATCGTCGTTCGACTGATCGGCCTGCTGATCCGGCTCGGGTGCATCCGGATAGGTGGGCGCCAGCGGTTCGCGATCGACAGTGCCCTGATTGGGCACCGTGCCGGTGATGATCTCCTGCTGGCCGTAGGAATCGGAGGGGGTCTCGCGAACGGTGACGCGCGAGTTGCGACGGCCCTGTTCCTCCAGCCAGCTGTAATACTGGTCGGCCGGTACCTCCGTGGCGATCAGCACGCCATAGCGGTCGATCAGGACGCGGCGGCCGTAGGTGTCGAAGCGTGTCGTCACTTCGCCTTCTTCCGGCATGTAGTCGAGAATATCGCCCTGGGGGGTGACGAGCACGACCTGGCTGCCGCCGCCACGCCAGAGGTCGCGGGCATCCGTGGACGCGGTTCCGGCCAGGGTTCCGATCAGCAACAAGGCAGGCAGAAATGTTTTGGCGTTTTTGATCACTGCAGCAGCACCATTCTTTCAAAGACTATTTTCTGTAGCGCCCGAATTTGGCCCGAATATGGATTTTCGTTTCCCGAAGGCAAGGATAAGCCCTAAGAATCCAACGGCAAACGGGAATCGCCTTCCCTAACGGACAGGATAACCGATGATTGAATTTCATGTAGGCCGGGGCCCACACCTTTTTCTGGACGAATCCTCCGCGCTGGATGTGCAGGGATGCGTGGTCGGCGGCGTCGATATCGCGCCCGGCAAAGCCGTTCCGGACGATGGTGACGCGCGTATTCTCCACTCGGTCGGCGGGTTTCTCTTCACCTGCGGTCCGGATCATATCCGTCATCCGGAGCCGATTGGGGGCCGGACGGACGGCAAGAAGTTTCCTTTGCATGGTTCGCTTGCCGGTAGTCCCGCGGTGGTGATTTCCAATGAGCAGTCCAGCAATCATGCCGAAATCAGCGCCACTGTCGTCGTCGAGCTCGCCCAGGGTGGAACTGCCAGGCTTGAGCGTCGGTGGATGATGGACGGCGTCACCGGCAAGACTACGCTCAGCGACCGGGTGGTCAATGCCGGCGATACGCCGTTTCCGCCGGTCTTCATGTATCATATGAATATCGGCGCGCATCTGTTCGACGATCGCACGCGGCTCGATGGTGCCATGTTCGAAGGCGGTTCCATCGGCTGGAAATTCGGCGATACGGACATGAAGGTCTTCTGCGTGCCCGCGACCACCAAGGCCGGGCATGACGACGCAGCTGTCGCGCTCGGGCCGATCGCCGGAATTGCCGGGCGCACGCTGAAGGTTGCTTTCTCCGTCGCGACGCTTCCCCATCTGCAGATGTGGCGCAACCAGGAGCGTCCGGCGCATGTGCTCGGCATCGAACCGGTCTCGCACCGCTGGGTCTCGCGCGCCGATCTTGCGGCAGCTGGCGAACTCGATCTCTTGCAGCCCGGCGAGAGCAGGGACTATTCGATCAGCTTCGTATTCGAAGATTGATGCGGGGAAGATTGACGCGAGCGGGCGCTTGCGCGTAGACAAACGCCAAACGAAATCGAGGAGAGGCGCATGGATATCCGCGAAGTCAACGGTGAATACTCGGTGAGCGGCCAGATCACGGTCGAGGAACTGGACGCCATCAAGGACATGGGCTTCAAGTCGATCGTCTGCCACCGGCCGGACCATGAAGACGGCGGTCAGCCGACGTTTGCCGATATCTCCGCCCGTGCGGCCGAACTCGGCATTGAGACCCGGCATATTCCCGTCGGGCCGATGGGCGTGACCGCAGAGGCGGTCGAAGGCATGGTCGACGCGCTCGACGAGCTGCCGCGGCCGATGCTCGGCTATTGCCGGTCCGGCGCGCGCTCGACCCGCATCTACGAGCAGACCGTCCATATGCGCGGATAATATCCCGCCCATCTGTTTTTTCGGGGCAGTGCAGGCGCTGCCCCGTTTCCATTTGCACATCCATTTATCAAGGAGACCATGATGAGCATCAAGCGTATCGAAGCCGGCGCCCGTATGAGCCAGGCCGTCATTCACGGCAACACCGTTTACCTCGCAGGCCAGGTCGGCGAAGGCGAGACCGTTGCCGAGCAGTCCAAGGACGCACTGGCGGAAGTCGATCGCCTGCTGGCGGCTGCCGGCACCGACAAGTCGAAGATCCTGCAGACGATCATCTACCTCTCCGACATGTCGACGTTCGCTGAAATGAACGCAGCCTGGGAAGCCTGGGTCGATCCGGCCAACACGCCGGCCCGCGCGACCAGCCAGGGCGCGCTTGCCGCGCCGAAGTACAAGGTCGAATTCATCGTGACGGCGGCGCTGTAAGCGCATCTGTCCCGCAGATCAGAGAAAAGCCCCGGTGCTGTCGCGCCGGGGCTTTTTGTTTGCGAGAGATTGATTCAGGTGCTTGCGAGATTGAGTCCGGAATTGCCTCCAAGCACCTGAAGGCGATTGATTTTTAGCGCTTTGACGAAGCCGAGATCTCGGACAGCGTCCGCGTCGGCGTGATCGCTTCCGGATCGAGCTTGATTTCAATGATCGCCGGCTTGCCGCTGGCTCGCGCACGTTCGAAGGCCGGTGCGAAGTCTGCCGTCGTCTCCACCGTTTCGCCATGGCCGCCATAGGCGCGGGCGAGTGCGGCAAAATCCGGATTGACGAGATCCGTACCGGAGACGCGGCCGGGATATTCCCGTTCCTGATGCATGCGGATCGTACCGTAGATGTTGTTGTTGATGACCAGGGTGATTAGCGGAAGGCCGTAGCGTACGGCGGTGACGAATTCCTGGCCATGCATCATGAAGCAGCCGTCGCCGGCAAAACAGATGACCTCGCGTTCGGGAAACCGCGCCTTGGCGGCGACCGCCGCCGGCAGGCCGTAACCCATCGAGCCGGAGCAGGGGGCCGCCTGCGTGTTGTAGGCCCGGAAGCGGTGGAAGCGGTGGAGCCAGGTGGCGTAGTTGCCGGCGCCGTTGGTGAAGATGGTATCGGCGGACGTGTTTTCTTCGATCCACTCCATGATCGGTCCCATCTGGACCAGGCCCGGGCCGGTCTTCGGCGGGGTTGACCAGGAGAGATAGGCGTCGTGCATGGCGCGGGTGCGCTCGGCAAAGCGTGCGCTGTCGGTAAGCTCGAACCCTGCGAGGGCTGATACGAAATCCGATGGTGCGGCGCAGATCGCCAGGTCCGGCCGGTAGACGCGCCCGAGCTCCTCCGGGTCGGGGAAGACGTGAACGAGCGTCTGCTTCGGATAGGGGATGTCGATCAGCGTGTAGCTGGAGGACGGCATTTCCGACATGCGGGCGCCGATCAGGATCAGGAGGTCGGCCTCCTTGATCTCTTTTGCCAGCGCCGGATTGATGCCTATGCCGACATCGCCGGCATAGGACGGGCTCAGGTGATCGAACAGCATCTGGCGGCGGAAGGAGCAGCCGACGGGCAGGTTGCAGCGTTCGGCAAAGGCGCGGATGCCGGCGACCGATTCCTCGTTCCAGCGCGTGCCGCCGAGGATGATCATCGGACGCTCCGCCTTCTGCAACCGCTCGCGGAGGTCGGCAATCTGGGACGGCCCCGGATGCGCCGGAACCGGCGTGCAGGCCTTTGCCGCAGGCGCTTCCACCTCGTCGCGCAGCATGTCTTCGGGCAGCGTCAGGACGACAGGGCCGGGGCGGCCGGATGTGGCGACCGCGAAGGCGCGGGTGACGAATTCGGGAATGCGCGCGGCGTCATCGATCTCGCCCACCCATTTGGCGAATTCGGTGAAGGCGCGGCGGAACTCGACCTCCTGGAAGGCTTCGCGCTCGCGTGCCTCGCGCTGGACCTGGCCGATGAAGAGGATCATCGGGACTGAATCCTGCATGGCGATGTGCAGGCCGGCGGAGGCGTTGGTGGCGCCGGGACCGCGGGTCACCATGCAGATGCCCGGTTTGCCGGTCAGTCGCCCCCAGCAGTCTGCCATCATTGCCGCGCCGCCTTCCTGGCGGCAGACGATCATCTCGATTGCACTGTCGTGGAGCGCGTCGAGAACGGCGAGGAAGCTTTCGCCCGGAACGCTGGCAATGCGCTCTACACCATTGGCTTCGAGGGCTTCGACAATGAGCTGGCCGCCCGTCTTCTTCATGTGTTCATCTCTCTTTCAGTCAGTCTTGCGCCCTGATGGGGGAATGTCTCCGATCGCTGGTCAGGGCGGAACGGGTTTGGTTTCCGACACCACGCCCCGTTGCAGCTGGCGCTCGCGGAAGACGATGTAGAGGCCGGAGCCGATGATGATGGCGATGCCGAGCCATTTGACGGCATCCGGGAAATTGCCGAACACCAGCCAGCCGAACACCGTCGCCGATACGATTTCGATATACTGCAACGGCGCCAGCACGGAGGCCGGCGCCAGTCGATAGGCACTGACGCTCAGGAATCCGGACAGAGCGGCGACGACGCCGACGCCCAGTAGCCAGAGGAACGCCGTGCCGCTCGGCCAGGACGGTTCCAGCACGGCAATGCCGCCGGCATCGCCCGCCCACAAAAGAAGTGCGGCCATCGGGATGCCCCAAATCGCCATCTGGAACTGCATCGACCAGGTGTCCTCATGCTGCGACACCGTCCGGTTGATCAGGCCGAAAATGGCGAAGCAGAATGCGGTGACGATCGGCAGCAGGGCGACATAGCCGACATCGGCGAAGCTTGGACGAATGACGATGACGGCGCCGAGGAAGCCGACGGCACAGGCCGTGTAGCGCCGCCAGCCGATCGTCTCGCCAAGGAAGATGCTTGCAAGTACCGTCAGGATGATCGGCTCGACGAAGAAGATGGCGATGGCATCCGCGACGGCCATCTCGGCCAGCGTCGTGACGAAGCAGACCATGGCGATGACGATGACAGCGGCACGGATTGCATGGATCAGGCTGCGGCGGAAGGAGAAGCGCCGCCAGCTGCCGTTGACGATCACCAGCGGCAGCATGAAAACGGCCTGGAAGACGAAGCGTGCGAGCGTGATGACGCCCGGAGAAACGCTGTCGGTGGCGAGTTTGGCGAAGATGTCGATGCCGGGCGCGAGCAGCGTGGCAATCACCATCAGTCCCATGCCCTGCAGGATGGGAGATGTAACGGCCGGCACTTTCTCAGCGGATTGCGAACTCATGGTCTTCCTATAGCCTCGCGGCCCGGCAACGGCATGTGATTTTCTGTCATCGGTTCATGCTGTTTGCGCGGTTGGGAGTGATGGATCGAGAGGTTTCTAGGCTGCTGCGCCCGGGATTCTTTTACAAACGTCGACGCACCAGATGGCAAAGTCCGCTGCGGCCTTTTCGCGGCCGATGTCGTTCAGCGTCTCGTGGCGCGCTTCCGGGTCGATGATTGTGGTGACGTCGCGGTAGCCGAGGCGTTTCAGGTGATCGGAAAGCCAGCGGATCGCCTTGCCCTTGTTGGTCGCCGGGTCCTCGCCACCGCCGACAAGGTGGATGGGGAAATTCTTCGGGAGCCGGGAGAGCTGGTCCGGGCGCAGTGGCCGGGCGGAAAGCTCCATCACGTCGAGCCACATGGAAATGCTGGCATCGAAGCCGCAGAGCGGATCGGCGTCGTATTTGTCGACTTCCTCGGGGATGCGCGAAAGCCAGGCGGAGGCGGGATGATTGCCGGGAATGGACCGGCCCCAGGCATCGAACGTCGCCTTCGGCATCACGAAGCTCGGCACGTCCGAGCCCATCAGCATGCGCTCTGTCTTGAGAACGCCAAGCGCCAGATAGCGGCCCGCGCCGAGGTGGAAGTTGGAATTCCAGACGGTGACCGCCGAAAACTTCTCCGGATGCGCGACTGCCGTATTGAAGCTGATGAGGCCGCCCATGGAATGACCGAAGAGGATGACGGGCAGGCCGGGGTGGCGTGCTGCGGCCAGGTCGCGCATGGCGATCACGTCCGCAATCACCTTGTCGACGCCATCCCTCACGGCAAAACGCCCGATCGGTGCATCCGGCGCCCGCGTCTCGCCGTGGCCGCGATGATCATGGGCATAGACATGAAAGCCGCTATCGGAAAGCACGTCCGCAAACGGTGCGTAGCGCCCGGAATGCTCCGCCAGACCATGGCAGATCAGCACCACGCCAAGGGGCGCTCCCGCCGCAGCCTTGTTGCGCCAGGCGATCCGGGCGCCGGACGGCGCATCAAGAAATTCGAGCTGGCTGAACATGTCTCCTCCGCCTCCTCAAGCCGACGCGAGCATTGGCGATTTTCGCGGACGGGGCAATGGGCTTGCATGATAATTCCTGCAACCCGATGGCCGGGACGGCGGCGCCGCCACAATGACGGATATTGGCTTGGAGCCCGGCATTCCGTCGGGGCAATCCCCGCCGGATCAACACTCGGCCATTGCCTGTGGACCCTAAATCGCCTACATGGGCGGCAGATTTCCCTGAATTTCAAATGGAGCGCGCGGACCAGCATGGCACGTCAGTTCATCTACCACATGGCCGGGCTCAACAAGTCCTACGGCAACAAGAAGATCCTCGAGAACATCCACCTGTCGTTCTATCCGGATGCGAAGATCGGTATTCTCGGCCCGAACGGCGCCGGCAAGTCGACGGTGCTGCGCATCATCGCGGGTCAGGACAAGGAATATACCGGCGAAGCCTGGCTGGCCGAGGGCGCGACCGTCGGTTACCTGGAGCAGGAACCGCGTCTCGATCCGGCGAAGACCGCCTTCGAAAACGTGATGGAAGGCGTGGCCGACAAGCAGGCCGTGCTCGACCGTTACAACGAGCTGATGATGAACTATTCCGACGAGACGGCGGAAGAGGGCGCCAAGCTGCAGGACATCATCGACAGCCAGAACCTCTGGGACCTGGAACAGCAGGTCGAAATGGCGATGGAAGCGCTGCGCTGCCCGCCGAAGGATGCCGACGTCACGGTGCTGTCGGGTGGTGAACGCCGCCGCATCGCGCTCTGCCGGCTGCTCTTGTCGCAGCCGGATCTGCTGCTGCTCGACGAACCGACCAACCATCTCGACGCCGAGACGATTGCCTGGCTCGAAAAGCATCTGCGCGACTATCCGGGTGCCGTGATGATGATCACCCACGATCGCTACTTCCTCGACAACGTCACCGGGTGGATCCTCGAACTCGACCGCGGCCGTGGCATTCCTTACGAAGGCAACTACTCTGCCTACCTTCAGGCGAAGGCGAAGCGCATGCAGCAGGAAAACCGCGAAGAGGCTGGGCGCCAGAAGGCGCTGTCGCGTGAACAGGAATGGATCGCATCCAGCCCCAAGGCTCGCCAGGCCAAGTCCAAGGCGCGTATCAAGGCCTATGAACAGCTGGTGGATGCGGCTGAAGGCATTCGGCCGGGCGATGCACAGATCATCATCCCTGTCTCCGAGCGCCTCGGCAATGTCGTCATCGAGCTTGACGGCATCACCAAGGGTTTTGAAGGTCGCACGCTGATCAACGACCTGTCGATCAAGCTGCCGCCGGGCGGCATCGTTGGCATCATCGGCCCGAACGGCGCCGGCAAGTCCACGCTGTTCAAGATGATCACGGGTCAGGAAAAGCCCGATGCCGGTTCGATCCGCATCGGCGATACCGTCCATCTCGGTTATGTCGATCAGAGCCGCGATGCGCTGGATGGCTCCAAGACCGTATGGGAAGAGATTTCCGGCGGCGCTGAAGTGATCAAGCTCGGCAAGTTCGACATGAACTCCAGAGCCTATTGCGGCGCCTTCAACTTCAAGGGTGGTGACCAGCAGCAGAAGGTCGGCAATCTCTCTGGTGGTCAGCGCAACCGCGTGCATCTGGCCAAGATGCTGAAGTCCGGCGGCAATGTTCTGCTTCTCGACGAACCGACCAACGACCTTGACACGGAAACGCTCGGCGCACTTGAAACGGCACTAGAGAACTTTGCCGGCTGCGCCATCATCATCAGCCACGACCGCATGTTCCTCGACCGTCTGGCAACGCATATCCTCGCCTTTGAAGGTGACGGCCATGTCGAATGGTTCGAAGGCAACTTCGAAGACTACGAACAGGACAAGATCCGTCGTCTGGGTCCGGATGCGCTCAATCCCGGCAGCCAATCCTACAAGCGCCTGACGCGGTAAGTCGGTTTCGTCGGAAACATGAATTGTCGAGGGCTCCGGTACGCTGGGGCCCTCTTTCCATTCATTGGGGCTACCTTCTCAGCCAATTCCCCCTTGCACAACGATCTCAAATCACATAAAGATATCTTTATATCTTGATTGCGATGAGGGCGACCGATGGCGCTGGGACTGGAACCTTTGGTGGAGACGCTGAAAGCGGCGGGGGAAACGACCCGGCTGAGGCTGCTTGCGCTCCTTTCCAAGGGCGACCTGACCGTCACCGATCTTACCGAAATTCTCGGCCAATCCCAACCGCGCATTTCCCGGCACCTGAAGCTGCTGTCCGAAGCCGAGCTCATCGAGCGTTACCAGGAAGGCGCCTGGGCCTATTTCCGCCTGCGCCAGGAAGGTGAAGCCGTCAGGCTCGCCTCGGCGCTATTGTCGGCGGTCAATGACGGCGATCCGGTGCTCGCCCGCGACGGCGAGCGGCTCGGCGCGGTCAAGGCGCAGAGGGCGGAACGCGCGCAATCCTATTTCAGCCGCCATGCCGGGGAATGGGACGAGATGCGCCGCCTGCAGGTCAACGAGGAAGAGATTGACCGGCAGCTGATCAAGATCATCGGCGCCAATCCGATCGATTCGCTGCTCGACCTCGGCACCGGCACCGGCCGCATCCTGACGCTTCTGAAAGACCGCTACCGTCGCGCGATCGGCATTGATGCCAGCCGCGAGATGCTGGCGGTCGCCCGCGCCAATCTCGACAAGGCCGGGATCACTCGTGCCTCCGTGCGCCACGGCGATATTCTCAACCTGCCGGTCGACGGCCAAGACTTCGATTTCGTCATCATCCATCAGGTGCTGCACTTCCTGCCGCAGCCGGAACTGGCGATCGCGGAAGCGGCGCGAATGCTTCGGCCCGGCGGACGCCTCGTGGTCATCGACCTGGCACCGCACGGGCACGAGTATCTTCGTGATGAGCATGCGCATCAGCGTCTCGGCTTTTCTCACCAGGTCATGAACGACTGGCTGAAGAAGGCGGGACTGAATGCCGAGCAGGCCATCGATATCCATCCGGGGGAGGGCGCCGATGCGGCGCTGACGGTCTCGATCTGGCTGGCGCGCGATCCGCGTCTTCTGATGGCCGGCGAGACCGACGCACTCCCCGAAATGTCCGGGAGTATTTGATCAATGGCGTTTCAGCCCCTTATCGCCACAGAACGGGAAAATGTCCGCTTCTCCTTCGAGTTCTTTCCGCCGAAGTCGGAAGAAATGGAAGGCCAGTTGTGGGAAACGGTCGACCAGCTTGCCCAGTGGGGCCCGGAGTTCGTCTCCGTGACCTATGGCGCCGGCGGCACCACACAGGCGCCGACGCTTGCCACCGTGTCGCGGCTGATTGCCAAGACACCGCTTGCCACCGCCTCGCATCTGACCTGCGTCGGGGCGACGCGTGAAGAGGTGCATGCCGTCGTCGACCAGTTCCGGGCAGCTGGCGTTCGCCACTTCGTGGCGCTGCGCGGCGATCCGGCCGGCGGCATCGGTCATGCCTACAAGCCGCATCCGGGCGGCTATGCGAACGCCGCCGAGCTGGTGGCCGGGCTGCGCGCGCTCGGCGATTTCGAGATCTCCGTCTCTGCCTATCCGGAGAAGCATCCGGAAAGCACCGACGCGGCCGCCGACATCGACATGCTGAAGCGCAAGGCCGACAACGGCGCCGACCGGGCGCTCACCCAGTTCTTCTTCGACAATGATCGCTTCTCCACCTATCTCGACAAGGTGCGCGATGCCGGCGTGAAGATCCCGGTCGTGCCGGGCATCATGCCGATCCAGAATCTGACGCAGCTGAAGCGCTTCGCCTCCATGTGCGGCGCGACCGTTCCGGCCCGGCTGGATGCGCGCTTCGAAGGCCGCCACGACGATCCCGCCGCAAGGCTCGAGGTCGCGGCCGATGTCGCAGCCGAACAGATCGCCGATCTGGTCCGCCGTGGCGTCAACGAGTTCCACATCTATTCGATGAACCGGGCGACGCTGTCCTCGATGGTGCTCGAACGACTCGGTTTCTCGCGCAAGAGCGAACTCAAGTCCGGCGCCGCCGCCTGAGCGGCAAAAACCCGACCGCAGATATGAAGCAAGCGCATCCGGAGGTCATGGGATGCGCTTGCTGTAAATTTCTAAGCAGAACTGATTTTTGTTAGGGTTCGTCTTTGCGACTGAATTTCAAGACTGCAATCTGATCAGATGAAGAGCATGCTTGCGATGAACACGAAGGCTGCACTGATCAGAAGGACGTTCAGAGAAGTTGTAAGTCCCATAGCTGTCTCCCTGAGTTGACAATCAGATGATAGGCAGAATTCCTTAAAATTGGAAAGCGGATTTTGTGCTGCGCTGCAAAAAGTCGCACCAACTTCCCCTTGGTTAGCCTATCTAAAGCTCTGTTTTTACTTCTGAAAATAATTCACAAGGTTTATGAGAATGGCTAACGTTTCGTGAATGGCGCGGACCGGTTGGTTTACGCCATTCCCGCCTTGGAGCAACAAGCCTGACCGACGCAATACCCGTGTCATGATTTCGACATAATTGATTTCAACCTGCGCGGGAATTTACCGCTGAAATTGCCGGTGGTCTCATGCCATCCGCGGGCGCCGTTTCAGCACGCGACCGTCGAGAACCACGAGTCCCGCACCGATCAAGAGCATGCCAATCCAGTCTGCGCTGCTCAGCACCTCGCCGAGGAAAAGAGCGCCGAGAAGAATGGCGCTCGGCGGCACCAGCAGGGTGACGAGCGACGTGTTCGTCGCCCCGGCAAGGCCGATCAGCCGGAAGAACAGGATGTAGCCGAAGGCGGTGGAGGCGAGCGCCAGCGCCAGGATCGAGGCGATTGCCGCGCCTGAAGGCATGGCGATCGTCCAGGGGTGATCGATCAGGAGTGCGGCCGGCAGCATGATCAGGCTCGATGCCGTCAGCTGTCCCGTTGCCGTCACCGACGAATTGAGGTCTCGGAAAGAACGGCTGTAGATGCTGGCAAAGCCATAGGATATCGCCGCCGCCAAAGGCAGGGCGAGCGCCCAGAGCGGAATATCCGTGTGCTCGAAGGCGGTCGGGCCGATCAGCGCCACAGTGCCGGCAAGGCCGAGCGCGCATCCCGCGAGCTTCGCGCCCGTTAGTTTTTCGTCGGTCGTCAGAAACTGTGCGATTATCACCGTCCAGATCGGCGTCGTGGCGTTCAGGATCGAGGCGAGGCCGGCGCCGATCTCAGTCTGCCCCATGAAGATGAAGGTGTGCGGGACCGCGTTGTTGATGAGGCCAAGCAGCAGGAACTGCCGCCAGCGGCCGGCGAGCGACGGATAGAGCCCGTGCCGGCCGTGGAGATAGACATGCAGCGCCACGGCTGCAATCGAGAGGCGCAGGAAGACCAGCGTGAAGGGTGGCACTTCGGCAACCGCGATTCGGGCGAAGAAGAAGGAGCCGCCCCAGAGCAGGCCCAGAATGAAAAGAAGGGTCCAGGCGGTAAGGGTGAGCTTCTGTGCAGAGGCAGTAGCCATTGCGGGAATCCTCGGGTGTGACAGTTTGGCGGGACGGTAGAAAACGCAATTGGCGATTGCCACCCGAATCCTGCTGTGCATCATAAACATGCGCTTCGCAATCGGGGGCCTGAACGAAACTTCGAGGGAAGGACGGACCGCTGGATCCGACAGTGACAGACACCATTTCGCAATCGGCAGGCCATGGCGCCGATCTCGTCTCCATCGCAGCGGTTGTCGCCGTCGCGGCCATTCTCGGTCTCGGTTTTCTCTGGCTGCGCCAGCCGCCGCTAGTCGGCTTCATCATCGCGGGCGTGGCGCTCGGGCCGACCGGCGCGGGTCTGATCGAGAATTCGGACAACGTCCAGCTGCTCGCCGAAATGGGCGTTATCGTCCTCCTGTTCTTCATCGGCATGGAACTGTCGATCAAGGCCTTCATCCTGTCGATCCGGCAGGCGTTGAAGGTCGCCGGCGGACAGCTGCTCGCCGCGATGTTTCTGGGACTGGTGACGGCCTTCTTCACCGGCGCATCGCTGTCTGAGGCCGTCATTCTCGGCTTCATCATCGGCCTGTCGTCGACGGTGGTGGCGATGAAGATGCTCGACGAGATGGGGATGCTGCGCGGCGAGGCGGGCAGGGTGGCGGTCGGCGTCCTGATCGCGCAGGACCTCGCGGTGGTGCCGATGCTGATTTTCGTCTCCAGCCTCGGCGGCGGCAACATGGATGTCTGGTCGATCATCGGCAAGATGGCGGTCGCCGTCGGCGCCATGGCGTGGCTGATGTGGTGGCTCGCCACCCACGGCAAGATCCGCATTCCCTTTGCCGAGAAGATCGAGGACAAGACGGAAATCCTGGCGCTCGGGGCGCTGGCGGCCTGCTTCGCGGCGGCGGCGATTTCCGGTTCGCAGGGGTTGTCGCCGGTCTACGGCGCCTTCCTGGCCGGCATCGTCGTCGGCAATTCGACGCTTCGAAGCCGTGTCATTCCCGTCATCGAACCGATCCAGAGCATCCTGCTCGTCGTCTTCTTCCTGTCGATTGGCCTGCTGATCGACCTCAATTTCATCTGGGAGAATATCTGGACCGTGATCTTCATCTCGCTGCTGGTGGTCGCGGTGAAGACGGTGCTGAACATCGTGCTTCTGCGCAAGACCGGGTCGAGCCCGCAGACGGCGTTGGTCGCGGGCCTGTCGATGGCGCAGATCGGGGAGTTTTCCTTCGTGCTGGCCGCCGCCGGTTTCTCGGTCGGCGCGCTCGGCATCGATCTCTACCGGATCGCCATTGCGGTGACCGCCGTGTCGCTGCTCGTCTCGCCGCTCTGGGTCAGCGTCATGCACCGGCTGGAGAACATCGCGACCGAAGGGCTCCAGGATTACCGCAAGGCGCTGGCGACTGCCTATTCGCACGAGCTGCACGAGGTCAGCCGGTCGCGCGATGCGGTCGCGCATGTCCTGCACGAGGGGCATGTGCGTTACCGCGCCGTGCGTCTCGCGGTTTTTCATCGCCGTGCGGTGGCGCGCAAGGCGAAGCTCGAAAAGGAAAACGCCGCCCGCCAGAAGGAAAAGGCGGATGGCGCAGAGTGATGCGTGTCAGGTTGACGCTTACTTGAGAGCGGCGAGGAATGCCGGCGTCGGCCAGCCGTCGGCCGGCAGGCCGAGGCGGACCTGTTCCTTGCGCACCGCGTCGCGCGTGCCGGAGCCGAGGATGCCGTCAACCTCGCCGACGTCGTAGCCCATGCTGTCGAGCTTTTCCTGCAGCTGCTTCATCGCCGCGCCGTCGAGACCGGGCTCGGGATTGCCGACGTCATACTTCGGCGCGCCCTCGAAGCGGGTGGCGAAGTAGGCGGCCGAGGTCGTGTAGATGAACGACTTGTTCCATTCCAAATAGATCGCGAAGTTCGGGTAGGCGATGAAGGCCGGACCCTTGCGGCCCTGCGGCAGCAGGAGATCGCCCTTGAGGTTGCCGAAGGACGTGTTGCCGTCGCGTGGCTGGACGCCGAGCTTAAACCAGTCACCCGCCGTCATCGAACTGTCGAGGCCGGATTTCTCCAGAGGCAGGTTCTCGGGCAGGCTGACTTCCTGCAGCCATGGCTCGCCCGCCTTCCAGCCGAGATGCGCGATGAAGCGGGCGGCGGTCATGATGGCGTCGGGGCCGCTTTCCTTCAGGCGGACATGGCCGTCGCCATCGCCATCCTCGCCAAATGCGACGATATCCTTCGGCAGCATCTGCACCTGACCGACTTCGCCGGCCCAGGCGCCGGTGTTGGTCTGCGGGTCGAGGTCGCCGTGCTGGACCATCTTGATCAGCGCGATCAGCTGCGGGCGGAAGAGTTCTGGGCGGCGGCAGTCATGGGCGAGCGTGACCAGCGCATTGCGGGTGTTGAAAGAGCCCTGGACGGCGCCGAAATCGGTTTCCATCGCCCAGAATGCGGTGACGACGCCAGCCGGCACGCCGTATTCCTGCTTGGCGCGGGCGAAGACGTCGGAAAACTGCTTCATCTTCTGCAGGCCGATATTGAGGCGCGCCTGGCTGACGGTGCGCTGGGAGAATTCCAGGAAGGTCTGGCGGAAGACGCCCTGGGCGCGGTCCATCTTCAACACCTTCGGGTCGATCTGCGCGCCGGCCAGCGCCCGGTCGGCGGCGTCAGCCGGAATGCCGTCGGCGACAGCCTCAGCCTTCACGCCGGCGAGAAAGGCGCCAAGGTCGCCACCGCACTGCGCCTGCTGGGCTGCTGCCGGTGAGGCTGCGACCGCCAGAGACAGGGCCGCGACTGCGAGCGGGATGCTGAGGGTATGACGCATGCGAGGGGATCCTTCCTGATGTTTCTTCCGATTTTGTGACGTGTTCTTGCCAATGAGTGTGACCGAAGCAAGACACGACTGCGTTATTGGGCAGCAATAGGGGGCGATGGGCGAGAGGCGCCGGTCAGCCCAGCCGGTCATCACACCGCATCCGCTACTGGATGGACGCAACCCAGTTACGCCAGTTGTCGGGCGTGCCGGCAAAGGCGTTGATGTCGATCGGGCCGTCGATGCCCGGCACGACGCCGGTGGACGTATACTGCCAGAAGGCCCAGCGGCGTTCAGGGTAGACTTCGCCCGGATGGCCGGCCACCGAGCGCAGCCAGAAGTGATGATCCTGGAAGGCGCCGACGAGATTGTCGCGGTGGAAGTCGACGGAGGTGTAGATGATCGGGCGCTTGCCATAATAAGCCTCGAGCCGGTCCATGAAGCGCTTCAGTTCGGACCGTACGGTGGCCGGATCCGGCCGTCGCTTGCAGGTCTTCGATGTCGGGTTCCATTCGGCGTCGAGCACGGGCGGCAGGCCGACTGCGGCTGCGGGCACGTTCCTGATGAACCAGTCTGCCTGTTCATCCGGCGTCGAGCAGAAATAGTAGAAATGATACGGGGCATAGGCGAGGCCGGCGGCGCGCGCCTCGCGCCAGTATTCGTTGAAGCGCGGGTCGACGATGTCCTTGCCTTCGGTCGCCTTGATGAAGACGAAGGAGACGCCGGACGCCTTGACCTTGCGCCATTCGATGTCGCCCTGCCACTTCGAGACATCAATGCCGTGGACCTTCAGTCGGTCGGGATAGTTGGAGCCGAAATCATGCGGATCGGTGTCGGCGAAACGGCTGGGATGGGAAATGGTCTTGATGGATTTGGTTTCCATCAAGTCGTAGGTCGTGGAAGAGCAGCCGCCAAGCAGAGCAAGTATCGGCAGAAGAACGGTGATAAGCCGCAGCATGAATGTCCCGTTTGGCAACAATGAAACCGGATTTTCCCTCACGACCGATCCACTTCGGTGCAGAGGGACTATACACGGTCCATCCTGCTCCCGGTATCCTAAAGAAACGGTGAGATTTCTTGGTTAACCGGTGTTTAACCGCCGAGACTTTCGTCGGGCTGGTCGGCTTCGACGACCGATGCGGCGCGATAGACCGCGTGCCAGGCATAGCCGCCGTTCAGCGCCTTGAAGACGAGCGTCGCACAGTGTGCTGTGGCCCGGTCTTGCAGCACGTCGCGAAGCTGCTTGCGCGGCGTGACATGAAAGCGTGCGAGCCATCCCTTGAGCAGGGTCGCAAACCAACCCGGCAGGCGTTCCTGCTGGCCGAAATCGACGATGTGCAGTTCGCCGCCGGGCGCGAGCGCTGCAATGGCGGTGTCGATCGCCTTCTGCCAATCGGGGATCATGGAAAGCGCATAGGAGATCATGATCCGGTCGAAGCCGGTCTCGCCGAACTGGGCGGGCGAAAAGGCAGTGGCATCGGCCAGCCGCAGTGCCGGACGATGACGGCAGCCCGCGAGTTTCTTTTCGGCGCTCGCCAGCATCTCGGCGGAAATGTCGAGGCCGGAAAGGCGGGAATTGGGAAAGCGCCGGGCGGCAAGCAGCAGGTTGCGGCCTGTGCCGCAGCCGACTTCCAGAAGCGAGCCGCCGACGGGCACGTTGAGGCCGGCGATCGTGCTGTCGCGTCCGAGCAGGTAGTATTTGCGCGTCAGGTCGTAGATGTGCCGCTGGTAGCGGTACATCCGGTCCATCAGGCCGGCATGGCCGCGATCGAGCGTATCGGTGCCGGTTGTCACTGGACGATCCGCTCGTAGATGTGGAAGCCGCCGTAGATTGCCGAACGGTCGCGGCTGCCGAGTTCGCGCGACCGCTCCTCGTCATAGCGCCACTGGCTGCGGATCGCCGGATCGAGGCGGCCCTCGATGATGCTCTTTTCGGCGGCGGTGCGGAAGATGACGCGGGCATCGCCGCCGGCGGTGCGGGTGATCTCGCTCCAGAGCGCGTTCAGCTGCTCGTCGTTCATCCAGTCCTGGGCGTCGAGCAGGACGTAGCGGTGCAGGGAGTGATCGGCCTTGGTGTTCAGGAGCTCGGTGAAATTGGCGTGATGAACCGAAACCCGGGCGGTGTTGGCGCGGATCGCCTCGTAACTTTCGGGCTTCAGGTAATCGGGCAGTGTGCCTTCGCCGTCTCCCGGATAACGGCGGGCAAAGGCCTGCCAGGCGAAGTAGTTGTCCTGCAGCGGGAAATGGCAGGCGAGCTTTTCGAGGCGATGGCGAAGAACCGGTGCGACCGTGCCGTCCGAGGAGAGGCTCGCCAGCTCGTCATATTGCTGCGGCGGAATGCCGAGGCCGAACAGCGAGCTCTTGCGCTTCGTCATCGAGCGGATGACCGGCTTTTCGAACAGCGGCGCGATGCGGCTTTCGAAGAAGACGCGCTGTTCGTCGATCGACTTGCAGCGGGTGAATTCCTCAAGCTTCACGCCATGCGCGCGGGCGATGAAGTGACCGGCGCCGATGAAGCGTCCGAGCAGGCCGGTGCGGTAGATGTTGCGGTCGAAGACGCGGATGCGGCGCTTGCCGGTGAGATGCCGGCCGCTCCAGTATTTGCGCGTCGCGCCATCCAGATGCTGCTCGATGTGGCGGTGATAGTTGGCGCTGTTTTCCGCCTCGTTGGCTGAGCCCAGAAATCGCACGACCGAGCGATGGTCGGGGAGCAGGCGGAAGGCGGCGAGCTTGAGGCGGTTCAGGTTGACGTGATGGGGGTTCAGGTCAACGACGTCGATCGATGCGGGTGAGGCGGAGAGGTAGGCGAGCATGTTGCAGCCACCCGAGCCGATGGTGACGATGCGATGATGCGGCTGAAGCTCCATCGCGGCCATGTCGACTTCAGGGTCTTCCCAGATCTGCGGATAGACCATGCCGGAAAAGAGGAGGCCGAAGAGACGTTCCGAGAAGCCGGCCTTGCTGAAGGTCTTGTGACGCAGCAGCGCGGCCTTCAGCTTGCGATTGCGGTCTATTCCGATGTCCGTCGCGATATCGCTCATCGTCAGATCGTCCCTGTTTCCAGCCGGTTTGTCCGGTTGAGCGGCGTTTAAAGGGAGTCTGCTACAGTTTGATGACGTGGACGGCGTGGGTGAGCCGCCCGGTGCCGACGCCGCGGTTGATAACGGCATATTTGACACTTCCCCTCAGGACGCATTCCTGATTGCATACTGGCATATGCGTCGCGTACGGAGGATTTGGTGTTCCGCTGGTTGAAAAGATTGGTCAGGCGTCTCGTTTTCGTTCTGGTGGTTGCTCTCGTCGGCGCGTATTTCTGGCTTCTCTATTTCCCGCCGACCCTGCTCATGGTCGCCACCGGCTATGCGGCCAAGATGGGGTGCTCGGGGATATTCGTGTCCGGCCGTGATCCGGCCGATGTCTTCCGCCGCGACATCCGCCCGCAGGGCCATCCGATCTTCCACATCACGACGCTTGGCGTGAACCAGTCGCAGAAGAGCGTCACGGCACGGCTCTTCGCCGTCTTTGCGCCGAGCACCGCGGTCTACCGCGAGGGGCTCGGCTGCACGTCGGTGCCGGACGGTCAGATCGCGGCGGCACGCGCCGTCGCCATGCCCGACCGGCCGCTCATGCCGGAGCTTGCCGCCGACATCCCGTGGCCCAAGGGAAGCTACGTTCCGGCCGAGAAGGATCCGTCGATCTCGATCCTGCTGTCTGACGAGGTGCTGACAGGCCCCGGCATGCGCGCCGTCGTCGTCGTCAAGGACGGGCAGATCGTCGGCGAGATCTACGGGCAGGGATTTACCGCCGACACGCCGCAGCTCGGCTGGTCGATGACGAAGACGGTCAATGCCGCCGTCATCGGCACGATGGTCCAGAACCGGATGATGGCGCTCAATGAGGCCGGCCTCTTCCCGGAATGGACCGACGGGCGACAGGCGATCACGCTCGCCAACCTGCTCGCCATGGAGAGCGGGCTGGCGTTCAACGAGGATTACGGCGCGGTCACGGATGTGACGCGCATGCTCTACCTCGAGCCGGACATGGCCGATTTCGCGCTGGGCAAGCCGCTGGGCGCTGATCCGGGTGTCAAGTTCAGCTATTCGAGCGGTACCGCCGTTCTGCTGTCGCATCTGTGGATGAACCGGCTGACCTCGCCGGAGCAGGCGTTGATCTATCCCTGGCGCCGTCTCTTCAATCCGCTCGGCATGACGAGCGCCGTCTTCGAGGCGGATGAGAAGGGCACCTATGTCGGCAGTTCCTATCTCTACGCAACCCCGCGCGACTGGGCGCGCTTCGGCCTGTTCCTCGCCCAGGACGGTGTGTGGAACGGCGAGCGGCGGCTGCCGGAAGGGTTCGTTGCGGCGATGGGAACGCCGACGGAGGCGTCCGGCGGGCAATATACCGAACTGCAGGCGTGGAAGAAGATCGGCGACGAGGCGAAGGGCCTGCCGGCAGACATGTTCTGGCTCCAGGGTCACGACGGACAGTCGGTCGCGGTTTCGCCGGCGAATGGTTTGGTGGTCGTCAGGATGGGCATGACGCCGAGCGGGCTCGGCTACGATCCCGTACCGCTAGTGCGGGCGATCTCGAACGTGCTGGGGAAACGCTAAAGCGGGGGGAGGGACTATTCGGCGAGAACGTAGAGCATGTTCTTGCGCTTGGCGTCGTAATAATAGCCGCGCGCATACAGGCTGACGGCCTTGTCCTCGTCCTTGTCGGCAACGAGCCAGGCGCCCTTGAGATACTTCACCGCGTATTTGAGATTGGTCTCGGCGTCGAGAAGACCGTTCGGCTCGCCGTTGTAGCCCAAGCCCCTGGCAGTGTTGTAACGGATCTGCATCAATCCGTAGTTGCCCCTGTTATAGGCGGTCGGATTGTAGCGGCTTTCGCGATGAACCACACGTCGAACGAGGTTCAGCGGCACCTTGTAGAGGTCGGCATACTGCTTGATCAGGCCTTCGAGCGTGTTCGAGCTCGGCTGATCGGGAACGCTGTCGTCGTCATTGCCGGTGTCGACATAGGTCGCTTCCTCGGCGGCAAGCGCCTGGGCGACCGGAATGGATGCGGTCAGAAGCTCGATGTCACGGTCCGGCGTGGCATAGGCCAGTGCACTGACAGCCCCACTTGCCGAAGACGTATCGGTGCCGGCATAGGCGAGCTGACCTTGAGCGGGAGCGGTGCTGTCGGGCGCGAGACCGGCGACGCCGGCGGCCTCGACGGCGCTTTCGTCGTCAGCCGTCACGACTTTGCGGGGCGCGGTCGGATCGATCGGTGCAGCGGCGGACGCTGTTTGCGCAGTTGTCGCGGACGTATCAGCGGACGCAGGTGCAGGCGAGGCGGCGATTGCCGACATCTCCTGTGTGGTGCTCGTGCAACCTGAAGCGGCCATGCCGGCTGCCATGATCAGGCCGATTGCGCCGAACCGCGCTGGTGTTAAGCGTGCAGCCATTACGCCGTGCTTGTTCCTAATTTCCCCGAAATGCGATAGCAGCCGAATCCCCGAATGCCAAGGCATATTAACCATACGACGCATTGGGGCGCATTGATGGCCGAATTTAGGCCGCGTTCCGATATCCTGCGGTAATTATGCCGGCGCCGACCAGAAGCGTGCCGCCGGTGCGGTTGACGGCCTTCTGCACGGACGCCTTGCGGATGAAGCCGCGCGCCGCATCGGCAAGCAGGGCGTAGAGAAAGGCGTTGAGCGCGGCAAGCACAAGGAAGGTGCCTTCCATGATCGCCATCTGCTCGAAATAGGGTCGGTCCGGGCTCAGGAACTGCGGCACGAAGGCGATGAAGAAGACGATGCTCTTGGGATTCAGCGCGGTCACCACATAGGTGTGGGCGAGAATGTGCAGCGGCCGCTGATCGGGCAGATTATCGTTTTCCGCAATCGGCCCCTTGATGACCGGCGCACGCCAGAGCTTGATGCCGAGATAGACGAGATAGGCGCCGCCGATCCACTTGAAGACCGTGAAGAGTGAGGCCGAGGCGGCCAACACGGCACCCATGCCCAGCATGGAGGCGGTCATGGCGGTGAAATCGCCGAGCGCGACACCAGCGACGGTCGCTGCCGCCACCTTGCGGCCATGGCCGAGCGCGTAGGAGATCACCAGCAATATCGTCGGGCCGGGAATCGCCAGCATCACGGCGGATGCCACGACAAATGCCAGCCAGGTTTCGATCTGCATTGCTTCTCTCCGGACGCGCTTTGGGTGTTTGGGAAGAGCAAGCCATCAAAGCGCCGCCCCGTCAAGCGGGACGGGCCGCCTCATTCTGTCTCAGCCGTCAGTGCTTGGACGGTGTGATGTTCTGGCCGATATAGTCCATCACATCCTTGAACCAGGGTGTCGTCACGTCGAATGCCTTGCCGCCCTTGATGCGCGGGAATTCGATCGCCCTGAGCTTGCCGCCCTGGCCTTCGTCGTGACCGGTCACGCCCGACACCTTGTTGAGGCCGCATTCGACGGCGAGATCGACCATGCTCTGGATCAGGCGCAGGTCCTGCGCGTTCGCCGGTGCCGAGCGGGCGTAGTAGCCGGACTTCTGGACCATGGAGCGTTCGGCCTGCAGGAGCTTGGCGAAATGCTTCTGGAACCAGTTGCCGACATTGATCGTGTCGATCTTCACATGGCCAAAGGCGTCGCGCTTGATCTCCTCGCCGGCCGCCTCGCGGTCCGCGACGATCTGGTCGAGGCAGGCGCCTTCCGAGACGAACAGCGTGACGAAACCGGTGCGATCCATCAGCTCCTTCAGCCGGTCGGCTTCCGCGTCGAGATCGAAGTGCATCTCCGGCAGGTAGAGGCCGTCGATGTTCTTCAGCTCGGTGTTCATCATCATGCCCTCGATGTACTCGTTGTCGCGGGTACGGTCGATGTAGGCCTTGGCGGTCGCCGCCGTCAGCCAGCCGCAGTGGCGGCCCATGACTTCGTGGATGACGAGGGAGCGGGGGGCCGCGCTCTGCTCGTTCGACACATGGTCGAAGAAGCGGGCGCCGACTTCGGCCGCCGTCCAGGCGCCGAGAGACTGCCGGATCGGCACGACGTCGTTGTCGACCGTCTTCGGCAGGCCGACGACGGTCAACCGGTAGCCGTTGGCATCGAGATAGGCAGCAAGATCGGCCGCCGTCGTGTTGGTGTCGTCTCCGCCGATCGTGTGAAGGATGGTGATGCCGTCCTTGGCGAGTCGCTCGGCTGCGACGTGCAGCGGGTTCTCGCCTTCCTTGATCAGGCCGTTCTTCAGGCAGTCGGCGACATTCGTCAGCTTGACGCGGCTGTTGCCGATCGGCGAGCCGCCGTAGCGGTGGAGGACATGCGCCTTCTCGCGCATCTCGTTGGTGATCTGGATCTTGTAGTCCATCAGCAGGCCGCGATAGCCCGACTTGTAGGCAACGATCTCGGCGTCGGGCGCGACGTCGGTATACCGTTCGATCAAGCCGCCGACCGCCGAGGAAAGGCATGGCGCAAGCCCGCCTGCCGTCAAAATTCCCACCTTCTGCTTTGCCATGAAAACTCCCTTTCGTCCGGCGTCGCTAACCCCAGCCGCCGACGGTGGCATGGATGCTGCACTGCGCAAGCGCTGTAAAGTGAAGTTTTGAAGAAATTCAGACCAAATTTCAAAGGGCGATAGCAAATATGTGATCGTAATAGCGCCATCGTTGAAACCGTTCAGCCTTGCAAATCCGACGCGAATTTGGTCAATCTGGGTGCATGGAAAACAATGTTGCGCCGCAAGAGGCCGGAATGTCATTGTGGGAGAAGCTTCTGAATTCGGTGACGCTCACCGCATCATCGGCGCTGTCTGCGCTGATCGAAGCCGTGCGCACCAAGTTCGAGGGTGATCCCGAGACCCGCCGCAAGGTGGCCTTTTCGGTGGCCGTCATTGCGCTTTCAGCCAAGATGGCCAAGGCCGATGGAATCGTCACCATGGACGAGGTCGACGCGTTCCGGCGGATCTTTGATTTCCCGGAGAGCGAGGCAAAGAACGTCGCGCGCCTCTACAATCTTGCCCGACAGGATATCGCCGGATTCGAATCCTATGCCGAGCGGCTTGCCACCATGTGCACGTCCTGCGATACGAATTGCGCCATCCTGGAGGATGTGATCGACGGGCTTTTCCATATCGCCAAGGCCGACGGTCTTCTGCACGAGAAGGAATTGGCCTTCCTGGAACGGGTGGCGGAGATCTTCAATATCGATGAGCTGCGCTTCGAGCAGATCCTGGCGCGCCACATCTATGTCGAGGGCAGGGACCCCTATATCGTGCTTGGCGTTTCGCCGAACGACGATTTTTCCAAGATCAAGGCGCGCTACCGCGTTCTGGTTTCGGAAAACCATCCCGACAAGTTGACCGCCCGCGGCATTCCCGAGGAGTTTCATGCGCTCGCCAATGACAAGATGGCGGCGCTGAATGCCGCCTATGCGGCGATCGAGAAGGAACGCCGGGCAGCATGACGGCCTTCGAAGCCGATTTCCCGGGCGCGACGGTTCTGCCGTCGCCCAATCATGGCGAACGCCGCGACGGGCAGACGCCGGACATGATTATTCTCCATTATACCGGCATGCCGACGGCCGAAGCGGCCCTTGGCTGGCTCAGGAATGTCGAGAGCGAGGTTTCCAGCCACTATTTCGTCGATGAGGCGGGCGCAGTGTCGCAACTCGTGCCGGAAGAACGCCGTGCCTGGCATGCGGGCAAAAGTGTCTGGGCCGGCCGCACGGACATCAATTCCTGTTCGATCGGGATCGAAATTGCCAATCCGGGGCACCCTGGCGGACTGCCGGCCTATCCAGAACGCCAGATCGCGGCGGTCGTCGAATTGTGCAGGAATTGTGTCGAACGGTGGCAAATCGCCCCGGAGAGGGTGCTCGGGCACTCCGATATCGCCCCCGTTCGCAAGGTCGATCCGGGCGAAAATTTCCCATGGAACAAATTGCATGATTCGGGCGTTGGTCACTGGGTCGAGCCCTCTTCCATCACCGGTGGACGCTTCTTTCAGCGCGGTGACGAGGGGCAGCCAGTCGAAGCCTTGCAGTCGATGCTGTCCTTCTATGGTTACGGCATTGAAATCACTGGCCGATTCTGTGAGAAAACCGAAGGGGTCGTGGCCGCTTTCCAGCGTCATTTCCGGCCCGCTCTGGTTGACGGCATCGCGGACTTTTCAACGATCGATACGCTTCATCGTCTTCTCACTTCTCTGCCGCGCTATACCTCCTGAAACCGTGAAAATCCGGAGTTTCGTGTCGGTTGGATTTCGGCCGTCATTGGCAAAATATTGCGTTGCCACATATTTTTCTCATTGCATTGTTCTAAGGAAGCCACTGAACCGCACCCGTCAAGCAAAGCGATGCTAACGGGATGCACGTTTAACCAATAGGGTCAGGCTTACGGGGGACATCCCAAAGAAAGCGTCCCGTCGCTCGCGTCTTTTTACATGGCGCGGGCTTGGTGATCCTTTGTCTGGAGTAGAATAAAGTTCATGAATAAACTGATGATTGCTGTAACGGCGACGGCTATGCTGTTTGCTGCCGGCGGAGTTGTGCGCGCTCAGGACGGCGGTGAGACGCTGGTCGACATGATTTCGACGGGGTCGATCTCGGACGGCAACCTTGCGAATGCGGACGCACCGGAGTTCTCCGACAGTCCCTACACGTCGCTGATCACCCGCTACGCCAAGAAGTACGGCGTTCCGGTCTCGCTCGCCCATGCCGTGGTCCGGGTCGAGAGCAATTTCAATCCGAAGGCGCGGGGCAGCGCCGGGGAAATCGGGCTCATGCAGATCAAGCCGGCTACGGCGCGGATGATGGGGTACAAGGGTAGCTCGAAGGGCCTCTACAATCCGGAAACCAATCTCAACTTCGGCATGAAATACCTGGCAATGGCCCAGGATCTGGGCGACGGCAAGACCTGTTCGACGATCCTCAAGTACAATGCCGGCCATGCCGCCAAGCGGATGAACCCGGTCTCCAAGCGTTATTGCGGCAAGGTCCTGGCCCTGCTCGACTGACGCCGGGGGCGTTCGTCACTTCCACCGGATAGCCGGAACCTTGTCGGTTTCGGCGTGCCGGCCTTTCTTAAAAAGTTGATTCCGGCGCTTGTGCCCTTGCGGACGACCATCAGTCGCGGCACTTGTGGAAAGCGCTGGTCAAAGAGTCGCTTGCACCTGTCTTCTCAGGGACCGATTCAGCCGCCGGCTGATTTTCAATGATCCCTTTCAACGGTCACTGGCAGGTCTCGCAAATCATGGTCACGGATTACAAGACGATTATCATCGGCGCCGGAATGATGGGGTCGGCTGCTGCCCGCCACCTTGCGTCCATGGATAGCGGCGTGGCGCTGATCGGTCCCGGCGAGCCGGAGGTCAAGTCCGCCCATAACGGGGTTTTCGCCAGCCACTATGACGAGGCCCGGATCACCCGAACGATCGATTCCAATCCGAACTGGGCGACCTTCGCCAACAGGTCTATTGCCCGCTATGACGAGATCGCCCGCGAGAGCGGCATCGACTTCTATTCGGAGGTCGGCTGCCTGATCTGGGGCGCCGAAAGCGGCGCGGGCGCCGGTTACGTCGGCGGCGCGCTCGAATCCGCACGGCGTCTCGGCGCCGCCGTGGAGCACCTTGACCACGAGGCTCTCGAGAGCCGCTTCCCATATTTCCATCTGCCGAAGGATGCGCAGGCCGTCTGGGAACCGAAGGGCGCAGGCCATATCAATCCGCGACGGCTGGTCGCAGCCCAGTGCCGTCTTGCCGAAAGGAACGGCGCCGCGGTACTCCGCGAGGAGGTGTCCGAGGTCAAGGACGAGGGCGGCGCGGTGCGTGTCGTGACGTCCAAGGGCAAGTCCTACACCGCCGAAAAGACTCTCGTCGCTGCCGGCGGCTTCCAGAACGCCAACCGACTGATGCCACGACCGCTCGACCTCAAGGTCTATGGCCGCACCGTGCAGTTTTTCGAGCTGGGGCCGGAGGAGGCGGAGCGCCTGTCCGGCATGCCGTCCGTCATCGGTAAGCCGTATTCCGAGCACGAGTTCTACTATCTTCTACCGCCGGTGCGTTATCCCGACGGACGCGTCTGCCTGAAGATCGGCGGCGAGCCGGACGACCTGCTGCTGCCCGACGAGAAGGCCCTGAAGGCCTGGTTCAAGGGCGACGGCCGCGAGGCCGCGCGCCAGCATCTGACCCGCATCATGTGCAATCTGGTCCCCAGCCTGAAGGCGGAAAGCAGCCATTCGGCCGCCTGCGTCACATCGTTCACGCCGACCGGATATCCCGCTATCGCGTTCACCTCGTCACCGCGCATTGCGGTGCTGACCGGCGGGGCGGGATCTGCGGCCAAGAGTTCGGACGAAATCGGCCGTCTCGGCGCCGAACTGATCTTCACGGGTCGAATCCAGGACGACGCCTACACCACTGATTTCCGGGCAGATTTCATCTGAGCCGATATTTCGGTGGCATTCCTTTCCTGCCTCGGCTATGGACGCCCTGCCAGTTGGCTGGGCAGCCGCGCTTTACCAATGCCGAAAGGCGGTGAGGTGAGGAAAGTCCGGGCTCCACGGAAACACGGTGCCGGATAACGTCCGGCGGGGGCGACCCCAGGGAAAGTGCCACAGAAAGCAAACCGCCCGGCTTGTCCGGGTAAGGGTGAAAGGGTGGGGTAAGAGCCCACCGCGCGACCGGTAACGGAAGCGGCACGGTAAACCCCACCGGGAGCAAAACCGAATAGGAACGACGTGGCCGTCGCAAGACGGTACAGCCCGTTTCCGGGCCTGTCGTTCGGGTGGGTTGCGCGAGGCAGTGCGCAAGCATTGTCCCAGATGAATGGCTGCCACGTCCCGGAGAAATCCGGGGCCATACAGAACCCGGCTTACAGGCCAACTGGCGTAATTTTCCCTGCGGTTCGGGAAAATGACAAGTCTATGAAAAGAAAAAGATAAAACTGCATTTCCCCTTTCATTTCATGATCTCAAATCTGACGGAATCGCGCTTGCACAAAGGCGGTTAAGTCCCGGCATTCCCTAATCTTTCGTTAAGCTTAATGGCTTATAAATGGTCGGACGTACAACCGCTCGGTGGCGGTTGTTCCCATTGACGCCCATATGTACCCATGGTATCCCAAAAGCACATTTTCACAGGGCGAGTTTTGGCCCGCAAATCGCGAGAATCCTGGGCGTCCCGAAACGGGATGGTCTGGAACTCGGCCGGCGGAAAAGCCGGCGATTCGAGCATTTTTGTGTTGATTGTCCGGGATGCCTCTAGGGGGGTCTCGTTCGAGGGGGCGGCAGTCTCGCGTCATGAACCGCTTTCTTTCGAATATTACCAATCGTATCGACGCCAAGGGCCGTGTTTCGGTTCCCGCGCCGTTCCGTTCGGTTCTCGCCGAGCGGCAGATAGGGGAGCTGTTCTGCTTCCAGGATTTTGTATTTCCGGCGATCAGTGCCGGCGGTCCGGAGCTTCTGGATCGTTTCGAGCGGCAGATCGTGGCGGACGATCCGTTCTCGCCGGAAGCCAACCAGATGTCGCTGCTCATTCACGGTGGCGGCGTCTACATGAAGCTCGATGCCGAAGGGCGGTTGATGGTCACGGATTTCATCCGGGATTTCACCGGCATCACGACGGATGTCACGTTCGTCGGCAGGGCGGATCATTTTCAGCTTTGGGAGCCGAACACCTTTCAGGCGGCCCAGGCAGAGGCGAGGCGGGTGCGCGGGCTTGGCGGCGGACGCACCTGAATGCACGAGGGACAGAAATGGCGGCGAATCAAGGCACGGATCAATCTGGCGCCGACGGCGGACCGGTTCGTCACGTACCCGTGATGCTGGCTGAGGTGCTCGAGGCGCTTCAGCCTGCACCGGGCAAGCTCATCATCGACGGTACCTTCGGGGCAGGCGGCTACACCTCCGCCATTCTGGAGGCCGGCGCCGATGTCATCGCTCTCGATCGCGATCCCACCGCGATTGCCGCCGGGCAGTCTCTCGTCGAAAAGAGCGCCGGTCATCTTCGTTTGGAGCAGACGGAGTTCTCGAAACTCTCTGATTTTGCACCGGGCGCGGGCGTCGACGGCGTCGTGCTCGACATCGGTGTTTCCTCCATGCAGATCGACGAGGCGGGTCGGGGCTTTTCCTTCCAGAAGGACGGCCCGCTCGACATGCGCATGGCCGTTTCCGGCGTTTCGGCTGCCGACGTCGTCAACCGCGCCAAGGTCAACGACCTCATCCGCATCTTCTCCTTCCTCGGCGAGGAAAAGCAGGCGGGCCGCATCGCCCGCGCCATCGAGAAGAAGCGGCTGGAACAGCCGTTCCGCACCACATTCGACCTTGCCCATCTGATCGAGAAGGTCACACCGCGCAAGGCGCAGGACAAGATCCACCCGGCCACGCGTGTCTTCCAGGCGCTGCGCATCTTCGTCAACGACGAACTCGGTGAGCTGGCGCAGGCCCTGTTTGCGGCCGAGCGGTCGCTGAAGCCCGGTGGACGCCTGGTCGTCGTCACCTTTCATTCGCTTGAGGATCGCATCGTCAAGACATTCTTCGGCGACCGGTCCGGCAAGGCGTCGGGTTCGCGTCATATGCCGATGGTTGCCGAAAAGGCCGCCGTCTTCGAATTTGTCGGCAAGCCGATGGTGGCCGCCGGAGAGGCCGAGGCCGCCCGCAATCCGCGGGCGCGCTCAGCCAAGCTCAGGGCAGGGATTCGCACGGCCGCACCGGCCGGCAAGCCTGACACGTCCCTGTTCAAACTTCCTTCCCTCGCAAGTCTTTCAAAGATCGGAGCTTGAGGCATGTTGCGTAGCCTTGACTTTATGTTGATCGCGATCATGGCCGGGATGGCGGCGGTGACCTATTCCGTACGCCACCAGACGGACCAGAAAGTCGACAAGGTCCACGAACTCGAGACGAAGATAAAACAGGAGAAGGACACCATCGACCTCCTGAAGGCCGACTGGGCGCTGCTGACACAGCCGACCCGTCTGGAGGCGCTGGCCAACACCTACGTGGATCAGCTGCACCTGCAGGAGACGAAGCCGGAACAGATCGTCCAACCGAACGAGCTGCCGCGCATTCGCGAAGATGCACCCCAGACCGTTGAGGGTGAAAAGAGCCCCGTTGATGCTATCGCAACCGGATCGGTGAAACGCTGATGTCCTTCCTCTCGCGCGTCATGACCCTCAAGAGCCGTGCCCATGTTTCCACCGGCCAGCGCGGCCGCTCCGTCGACAGCAGTTTCGATGGGGCCGTCAAAATGCGAAGCCAGCTGGCGCGCAACCGGCTGATCATCATCGTCGCCGGCTTCGTGGCCGTCTACGGCGTCGTCGGCGCACGGCTCGTGCAATACGGGATGACGCCGTCGGAAACCGTTTCCTCGATCGGCCCGGCCGACCAGTTGATGGCATCGCGCCCCGACATCCTCGACCGCAACGGCGAAGTGCTGGCGACCGACATCCGCACCGTTTCGCTCTATGCCGAGCCGAACAAGATTGTCGACCCGGACGAAGCCGTCGAACTGCTTTCGACCGTTCTGCCGGACCTCGACATAAAGCGCACCTACGAGAAGCTCTCGTCGAAGACCTATTTCCAGTGGCTGCGCCGTCAGCTGACGCCGAAGCAGCAGAGCCAGATCCTGTCGCTCGGCATTCCCGGCATCGGTTTCCGTCCCGAAAAGCGCCGCTTCTATCCCGGCGGTCCGGTCGCCTCGCACATCCTCGGCCTCGTCAACATCGACAACCGCGGCATTGCCGGCATGGAGAAGTACATCGACGGGCAGGGCCTCGGAGCGCTCGCCGCAGCCGGTCTCACCTCCAACGCTCCGCTGGAGCCGGTGCGCCTGTCGATCGACCTGCGCGTCCAGTCGATCCTGCATGACGTGCTGGTCGACGCCAAGGAGAAGTACCAGGCGATCGCGTCCGGCGGCGTGGTGCTCAATGCCAAGACCGGCGAAGTGCTCGCCATGGCGTCGATCCCGGACTTCGATCCGAACAACCCCTACAACGCCCTCGAAAAAGACCGTCTGAACCGCATGTCTGCGGGCACCTTCGAAATGGGTTCGACCTTCAAGACCTTCACGATCGCCATGGGGCTTGATTCCGGCCTGGTGCACATGGGTGACACGTTCGATGCCACCAAGCCCATGCATATCGGCGGCTTCACCATCCACGACTTCCACGCGACCCGACGCATCCTCACGGTCAAGGAAGTCTTTACCCATTCGTCGAACGTCGGTTCGGCACGTATGGCCGACCTCGTCGGCATCGACGGTCACCGGGAATTCCTGACGCGTCTCGGCCTTCTGACCCGCATGCAGACCGAGCTGCCGGAAGTCGCGACGCCGTCGCAGCCGAAGGTCTGGAAAAAGATCAACTCGATGACCATCGCATTCGGCCACGGCGTGTCCACCACGCCGCTGCAGACGGCCGTCGCCGGCGCGGCGCTGATGAACGGCGGCAGGCTGATCGAGCCGACCTTCCTGCCGCGCACCGAGGAAGAGGCGGACAAGGTCGCCGTACAGGTCGTCAACCCGTCGACGGTCGCTAATATGCGCTATCTCTTCCGCGCCAATGCCGTCGAAGGCTCTGGCAAGGCAGCCAACATCATGGGCTTCGACGTTGGCGGCAAGACGGGTACGGCCGACAAGGTCATCAACGGCCGATATTCCAGCCAGCACAACTTCAACGCCTTCCTGGCAGCTTTCCCGGTCGACGATCCGCAATACGTGGTCCTGACCATCATCGACGACCCGAAGCCTTTCGGCGGTGCGGGCAATACGGCCGGCTCGAACGCCGCCCCGATGGTCGGCGAAATCATCCGCCGCGCGGCGCCTCTGCTCGGTGTCCAGCCGAAATTCGGGCCGGATGGCGAAGCCTTGCTTGTGTCTTATTGATTATGGATGAATGAGCCCGGCGGGCGAGTCGCGGGGACGCAGCCCGAACAAAGCGTGGGACAAGACGTCATATGAAACTGCGGGACCTGGCTGGAAACGGCTTTCCGGAAATCGATGCGAAACTGCGTGGCGCGGAGGGTGACCTTGCCGTCGCCGGCCTTTCTTCCGACAGCCGCAAGATCTCGCCCGGCATGCTGTTCGTAGCGCTCGCCGGCAGCAAGGCGGACGGCGCGACCTTCGCAGCCGATGCCGAGAAGAACGGCGCCGTCGCCATCGTTTCCGGCGTGGATGTCCCGGGTCTTTCCGTTCCCGTTCTCGTCGTCTCCGAACCGCGCCGCTTTCTGGCACTCGCCGCGGCCAATTTCTATGGCGCGCAGCCCGAGACCATGGTCGCAGTGACGGGCACGGCCGGCAAGACGTCGGTTGCCTCCTTCACGCGGCAGATCTGGGCTGCGGCCGGACTGGCCTCGGCGTCGATCGGGACCACCGGCATTGTGGCACCTGGCCGCAACGAATACGGCTCGCTGACGACGCCCGATCCTGTCGCGCTCCACCAGATCCTCGCCGAACTCGCCGAGGCCGGCGTCACCCACGCGGCGATGGAGGCGTCCAGCCACGGCCTCGATCAGTGCCGCCTCGACGGCGTCAAACTGGCCGCTGCCGCTTTCACCAATCTCGGCCGCGACCATATGGATTACCATCCGACCGTCGAAGACTACATGGACGCCAAGATGCGGCTCTTCCGCGTCCTGCTGCCGAAGGGCTCGCCGGCGGTCATTTATGCCGACGACGCCTGGTCGCAAAAGGCGATCGCGGCGGCGAGCGAAGCGGGACACGAGGTTCTCACCGTCGGGCGCAAGGGCAATTTCCTGTCCTTGAAGCGGGTCGAGCACTTCCGCCACAAGCAGGTCGCCGAGATCCATCATGGCGACGACATCTACGAAGTCGATATTCCGCTGGCGGGCGATTTCCAGGTGGCCAATGCGCTCGTTTCGGCTGGACTGGCTATCGCGACGGGAGTGGCGCCGAAGATCGCGATGCGGGCGCTCGAGAAGCTTGAAGGCGCTTCGGGACGGCTGGAGCTGGTCGGTCACACGAAGGACGGCGCGCTCGCCTATGTGGATTATGCTCACAAGCCGGATGCGCTGGAAAACGTGCTTTCCTCCGTCCGCCCGTTTACGACCGGCAAGGTCGTCGTGGTGTTCGGCTGCGGTGGCGATCGTGACAAGGGCAAGCGCCCTATCATGGGCGAGATTGCCGGACGGTTGGCCGACCTCGTCATCGTCACCGACGACAATCCGCGCTCCGAAGTGCCGCAGACGATCCGCAGCGAGATCATGGCCGCCGTGCCCTCGGCAACGGAGATCGCCGACCGCGGCGAGGCAATCCGCCATGCCGTCGGTCTGCTTGGTCCCGGCGACACGCTGATCGTGGCCGGCAAGGGGCATGAAGAGGGGCAGACGGCAAACGGCGTCACCGTTCCGTTCTCCGACCACAAGGAAATTCTGAAGGCATTGGAAGGTTTGACGTCTTGAGCCATCTCTGGACCATCTCCGACATGATCAAGGCCATGGTGGGCCGCCCGATCGGGAACCTGCCTGAAGGCATCAACGGCATTTCCATCGACAGTCGTTCGATCGGGCCGGGCGAAGCGTTCTTCGCCATCAAGGGCGACCGCGTTGACGGACACGACTATGCGACGAAGGCGGTTGCCGGCGGCGCGGCGCTGCTGGTGGTCGCCGAGGGCAAGCTTCCGGCGCTCGGCCGACTCACCGCGCCGATGATCGTCGTCGACGACGTTCTTGCGGCGCTGTGCCGTCTCGCCGTGGCGGCGCGCAGCCGTACCCAGGCAAAGATCATCGGCGTCACCGGTTCCGTCGGCAAGACGACCACCAAGGAAATGCTGCGCCACACACTCGCGCCGTCGGGCCAGGTGCATGCCGCCGTCGCCTCCTTCAACAATCACTGGGGCGTGCCGCTGACGCTCGCCCGCATGCCGGCCGACACCGAATACGGCGTCTTCGAGATCGGCATGAACCATCCGAACGAGATCCGTCCGCTCGTAAAGATGGTGCGTCCGCATGTGGCGATCATCACGACGATCGCCGCCGCGCATCTCGGAAATTTCTCCGGTCTGGAAGAGATCGCGGCCGCCAAGGCGGAGATCTTCGAAGGCGTCGAGCCTGACGGCCACGCGATCCTCAATCGCGATAACGCCCAGTTCGAATTCCTCGAAGGCGCCGCGGTTGCCGCGGGCGTCTCCAATATCCATACCTTCGGCCAGCATTCCAAGGCCGACTATCGCCTTGTCGAATATGAAGGCGATGGTGAGAGCGGCCTCGTGGTGGCCGAGATCGACGGAGAGACGCGCGACGTCGCCATCGGGGCCGCCGGCCGGCATATCGCCGAAAATGCCATGGCGGTCCTCGGCGCGGTCAAGCTTGCCGGCGCCGACCTGGATGCAGCGATTGCCGCCCTCGGCGCGCTGTCGGCCGTCAAGGGGCGCGGCGAGCGTCACATTCTGAAGATCGACGGCGGCACCTTCACGCTGATCGACGAAAGCTACAATGCCAATCCGGCCTCCATGCGCGCGGCCATCGCGCTGCTGGCATCGGCCAAGCCGAAGGGCGAGGGCAGGCGGATCGCCGTGCTGGGCGACATGCGCGAAATGGGCGCGTTCTCCCAGGACGTCCATGCAGAGCTGGCAACGCCGCTTCTCGCTGCGGGAATTTCCGACGTTTGGCTCGCAGGGCCGGACATGGCGGCGCTGAAAGACGCCCTGCCGCCCAACGTTCAAGTAGAATACCGGGAAAAAACTGAGGATTTGGCGACTTTCGTCGTCGGATCCGTCAGGCCTGGCGATGTGCTTATGGTAAAATCGTCGCTTGGCACCGGATTCGGCAAGATTGTATCCGCGCTCCTTGACAATTACTCCGCGTTTTCCGACACGGGCGGCAACGCATGACCTCTTTTTGAAAGGTTTCTTATGCTCATCTGGCTCGTGGATTTCGCGGATCACCTACAGTTCTTCAATCTCTTCCGCTACATTACCTTCCGCACCGGCGCCGCGGTCTTCACCTCGGCGATGATTGTCTTCCTGTTTGGGCCGAGCATCATTTCCTCCCTGCGTATCCGGCAGGGCAAGGGGCAGCCTATCCGTGCCGACGGGCCGCAGACCCATTTCAAGAAGGCCGGCACGCCGACCATGGGCGGCCTGATGATCCTCGCCGGCATCATCGGTTCGTCGATGCTGTGGGCGGACCTCTCCAACATCTACGTGGTCGCGACGCTGCTGGTCACGCTCGGCTTCGGCGCCATCGGCTTCTATGACGACTACCTCAAGGTGACGAAGCAGACGGAAAAGGGCTTTTCGGCGCGCGCGCGGCTGGGCATTGAGTTCGTGATCGCTGCCATTGCCGTCGTTGCGATGATGATGATGTCGGAGCATAGCGAGCCGAACGGCGCCAAGCTTGCCACCTCGATCGCGTTTCCCTTCGTCAAGGATTTCGTCCTCGATATCGGCTGGTTCTTCATCCTGTTCGGCGGTTTCGTCGTCGTCGGTGCCGGCAATGCCGTCAACTTCACCGACGGTCTCGACGGCCTGGCAATCGTGCCGGTAATCATCGCTGCTGCGTCCTTCGGCGCCATCTCCTATCTCGCCGGCAATGCCGTCTTCGCCAATTACCTGCAGATCAATTTCGTGCCCGGCACCGGCGAACTGGCCGTTGTGCTCGGCGCGGTGATCGGCGCGGGCATGGGCTTCCTCTGGTTCAACGCGCCGCCGGCGGCCATTTTCATGGGCGATACCGGTTCGCTGGCGCTGGGCGGTCTCATTGGCACGGTTGCCGTTGCCACCAAGCACGAGATCGTGATGGCGATCATTGGCGGACTGTTCGTGATGGAAACGCTGTCGGTCATCATCCAGGTCGGCTATTTCAAGATGACCGGCAAGCGCGTCTTCCTGATGGCGCCGATCCATCACCATTTCGAAAAGCTGGGCTGGACCGAGAGCCAGGTGGTCATCCGCTTCTGGATCATCGCCATGGCGCTTGCCATGCTCGGCCTTTCCACCCTCAAGATCCGTTGAGGGCGCGATGATCCCGGTCACTTCCTTCAAGGGTAGGACAGTTGCTCTTTTCGGGCTTGGCGGTTCCGGCCTTGCGACGGCGAAAGCCCTGGTTGACGGCGGTGCCAATGTCATCGCCTGGGACGACAATCCGGCAAGCGTGGAGAAGGCCGGCGAGGCTGGTGTTCCTACCGCCGACCTGCATGGCGTCGACTGGACGTCCGTCGCGTCCTTCGTGCTTTCTCCCGGCGTGCCTTTGACCCATCCGAAGCCGCACTGGACGGTCGATCTGGCACGGGCGGCGGGCGTCGAAATCATCGGCGACGTCGAACTCTTCGTCCGCGAACGCCGCGCTCAAGCGCCCGACTGCCCGCTGATCGCCATTACCGGCACCAACGGCAAGTCGACGACGACGGCGCTGATCGCCCATATCCTGAAGTCGAGCGGCCGCGACACGCAACTCGGCGGCAATATCGGCACGGCCGTGCTGACCCTCGACCCACCGAAGGACGGACGGTTCTTCGTCGTTGAATGCTCGTCCTACCAGATCGACCTCGCACCGACGCTCGATCCGACCGCCGGCGTGCTCCTGAACCTGACGCCGGATCATCTCGACCGGCACGGCACGATGCAGCACTACGCGGACATCAAGGAACGGCTGGTGGCCGGCAGCAAGACGGCCATCGTCGGCGTCGACGACAGCTACTGCTTGATGATTGCCGACCGCATCGAGCGCGCCGGCGTGACCGTCAGGCGCATTTCCAGCCGGCAGGTGCTGGCGGACGGCTACTACCTCGAAAAGGGCTGCATCGTCGAAGCCGATAGCGGCGCGACGCACAAGGTGGCAGACCTCTCCGCCATCCAGACTTTGCGCGGCGCTCACAATGCGCAGAACGCAGCCGCGGCGATTGCCGCCTGCCGCGCGGTCGGCGTCTCCGAAGCGGAGATCGTCGCCGGTCTCAATTCCTTCCCGGGCCTCAAACACCGCATGCAGCCGGTCGGCCGACGTGGCAACGTTGTCTTCGTCAACGATTCCAAGGCGACCAATGCCGATGCCGCGGCGCCGGCGCTTTCGAGCTACGATCGCATCTACTGGATCGCCGGCGGCTTGCCGAAAGAGGGCGGGATCACCAGCCTTACGGGTTTCTTCCCGAAGATCGCCAGGGCCTATCTGATCGGCGAGGCGGCACCCGCATTCGCGGCGACGCTCGGCGAGGCGGTGCCCTATGAAATTTCCGGAACACTGGAAAAGGCGGTCGCCCATGCGGCCAATGACGCCGAAAAAGACGAAAACGGGCCGGTTGCGGTCATTTTATCCCCGGCTTGCGCAAGCTTCGACCAGTATAAGAACTTCGAAGTGCGCGGTGACGCCTTTGTCGGGCATGTGCGTGCACTCGATGGCATGGCGATGCTGATCGATCAGGAAACGGGAGCGAATTGACATGGTGATGAGCCGAGCGAAGCGCGGGCCGGTCGCCGACTGGTTCTGGACCATAGATCGCTATCTCCTCGCGGTGTTCGTGCTGCTGATGGGGATCGGCATGATGATGTCGTTTGCGGCGTCGCCGGCGGTCGCCGAGCGGCTGCGCTACGACAGCTTCCATTTCGTCATCCGCCACGCGGTCTTTCTGATTCCGTCGCTCGCGGTTATGATCGGGCTGTCGTTCCTGACGCCGCGGCAGGTTCGCCGCACCGCGCTGATCATGCTGGTGGCAGCCATAGCTCTGATGCTCATTGCCCTGTTCTTCGGCATAGAGGTCAAGGGATCGCGGCGCTGGATCAATATCGGCTCCTTCTCGCTGCAGCCTTCGGAATTCATGAAGCCTGCCTTCATCGTCATCTGCGCCTGGCTGTTTTCCGAACACGCCCGCCAGCCGGAAATTCCCGGCAATTTCTTCGCGATGATCCTGTTCGTCATCGTCGCGGCGCTTCTGGTCGCACAGCCGGACCTTGGCCAGACGATCCTGACCAGTCTCGTGTGGAGCGGCATGTTTTTCATGGCCGGCGTGCCGTGGTTGTGGATCTTCGTTCTCGGCGGCCTTGGCGTCGCCGGTTTCATGACCGCCTATTACATGCTGCCGCACGTGACAGGACGCGTCGACCGGTTCCTGACCGGCGAGGGCGACACGTTCCAGGTGGATGCGGCGCGCGACGCGATCATGCGCGGCGGCTTTCTCGGCCAAGGGCCGGGCGAGGGCACCGTCAAGCGCATCATCCCCGACAGCCATACCGACTTCATCTTCGCGGTAATGGCGGAAGAGTTCGGTATCATCTTCTGCATGTTCATCGTGCTGATCTTCGCCTTCATCGTCATGCGCGGCCTGTCGCACGCGCTGAAGGAAAAGAACGACTTCCAGCGTTTCGCCATCGCCGGCCTGGTGCTGCAGCTCGGCATCCAGTCTATGATCAACATCGGCGTCAATCTCGAACTGCTGCCGGCCAAGGGCATGACGCTGCCCTTCATTTCCTACGGCGGTTCGTCGATGGTGGCGATCGCGGTGACGGCCGGCTTCATCCTGGCGCTGACCCGGTTCCGACCCGAACGGCGGGCGCAGGAGCGCAGCATGTTCCGCGTCCAGGAAAGCGTAGCAGCGGAGTAATCGATGACGGCTAGTAAAGGTATTGTCATGCTGGCCGCCGGCGGAACCGGCGGTCATCTGTTTCCGGCCGAAGCGCTGGCGCACACGCTGAAGGCGCGCGGCTACAGCGTGCATCTCGTCACCGACAGCCGCGCCGAGCGCTATGCCGGCAAGTTCCCGGCCGACGAGGTGCATGTGGTGCCGTCGGCGACGATCGCCTCGAAGAATCCGGCCTCGGTCGCAAAGTCCCTGCTGACGCTGTGGACCGGATACCGCACGGCCAAGCGGATGATCCTTACGGTCAAGCCGAAGGTCGTCGTCGGCTTCGGCGGCTATCCGACGGTCCCGCCGCTTCTGGCAGCGACTGCGCTGCATGTGCCGTCGATGATCCATGAGCAGAACGCCGTGATGGGCCGCGCCAACAAGGCGCTCGCCGCGCGTGTGCAGGCGATCGCCGGCGGCTTCCTGCCCGAACAGGGCGGCACGTTTTCGGAAAAGACAGTGACCACCGGAAATCCGGTGAGACCGGCTGTCATTGCCGCATCCGAGGCTGGGTATACAGCGTCCGGCGAAGGTCAGCCCTTCCATCTCGTCGTCTTCGGCGGCAGCCAGGGCGCCCAGTATTTCTCGCAGGCGCTGCCCGCCGCCGTGGAACAGCTGCCGGAACCCTTAAGGGCACGGCTGAAGATCACGCAGCAGGCCCGGCCCGAGGACAAGGATGCGGTCATCGCCGCCTATGCCGGCCTTGGCGTGCCGGCCGACGTCTCGCCATTCTTCACCGACATGGCGGAGCGCATCGGCTCCGCGCAGATGCTGATCTGCCGATCCGGCGCGTCGACCGTTTCGGAAATCTCGGTCATCGGCCGTCCGGCTATCCTCGTGCCTTATCCGCACGCGCTCGACCACGACCAGTCGGCCAACGCCGCGGCGCTCGCGGCCAAGGGTGGCGCGGAAGTCATCCAGCAGCGCGATCTGTCACCGGAGCGGCTGTCGGGCATGATCGCCGACTGGATGAACGACCCCGAACGGCTCGCCGAAATGGCGCTGGCCGCGAAAGGGACGGGGAAGCCGAATGCTGCGGACTTGCTTGCCGATATGGTTGAAGCTATTGCCGACAGACAGGGCGTACAGAAATTCAAGGGAGCAGTCGCATGAAAATGCCGCAGGCCATCGGCCTCGTACACTTCGTCGGCATCGGTGGCATCGGCATGAGCGGCATTGCCGAAGTGTTGCACAATCTCGGCCACAAGGTTCAGGGGTCGGACCAGAACGACAGCGCCAACGTGCAGCGTCTGCGTGACAAGGGCATTGAGGTGTTCATCGGCCACAAGGCGGAAAACCTTGGCGACGCCGAAGTCGTCGTTGTTTCGACCGCCATCAAGAAGAACAATCCGGAGCTCGTCGCCGCGCGCGAGAAATCGCTGCCGATCGTCCGCCGGGCGGAAATGCTGGCCGAGCTGATGCGCTTCCGCAATGCGATCGCGATTGGCGGTACGCATGGCAAGACGACGACGACCTCGATGGTCGCCACGCTGCTCGAAGCCGGCAATCTCGACCCGACCGTCATCAATGGCGGTATCATCAACGCCTACGGCACCAATGCGCGCATGGGCGAGGGCGAGTGGATGGTGGTCGAAGCGGACGAATCCGACGGCACCTTCCTGAAACTGCCGGCTGACGTCGCGGTCGTCACCAACATCGATCCCGAACATCTCGATCATTACGGTTCGTTCGACGCAGTGCGCGCCGCCTTCCGGCAGTTCGTCGAGAATGTGCCCTTCTACGGCTTCGGCGTCATGTGCCTCGACCATCCGGAAGTGCAGGCGCTGGTCGCCCGCATCGAGGACCGCAAGGTCATTACCTATGGCGAGAACCCGCAGGCCGACGTGCGCTTCATGAATGTGCGCACGGAAGGCGCGCGGGCGATCTTCGACGTGGTGATCCGCCGCCGTCGCACCGGCCGTGTGTTCGAGTTCAAGGATCTTGTCCTGCCGATGCCCGGCCGGCACAATGTCTCGAACGCCACGGCGGCAATCGCGGTCGCCAACCGGCTTGGCATTTCGGAAGAGGACATCAAGAAGGGGCTCGCCTCCTTCGGCGGCGTCAAGCGCCGCTTCACCCCGGTCGGTGAATGGAACGGCGTTCACATCTTCGACGACTACGGCCATCATCCGGTCGAGATCAAGGCCGTGCTGCGCGCTGCGCGCGATGCCTGCTCCAACCGAATCATCGCCATCCACCAGCCGCACCGCTACTCGCGGCTGTCGAGCCTGTTCGACGACTTCTCCGCCTGCTTCAACGATGCCGACAGCATCCTGATCGCGCCGGTCTATGCCGCCGGCGAAGACCCGATCGAGGGCGCCGACGCCGAAGGCCTGGTTTCGGCGATCCGCGCCGGCGGTCACCGCGATGCGCGCTATGTGGCGACGCCGGCGGAAATCGCCCCGATCGTCGCCGAGCTTGCCCGCCCGGGTGACTACGTCGTATTTTTGGGGGCAGGAAGCATTACATACTGGGCGGCCGCGCTTGCAGGCGAACTGGCCGCTCTTCCCGGAGCTCGTGCATGAAGACTGTAGATGGTGAAAAGCTGCTCGCCTCGCTTGGCGACAGCGTGAGTGGATTGAAGGGCAGGCTGACGCCGAATGCGCCCATGGACCGTGTGACCTGGTTCCGCGCCGGCGGTTTTGCCGAGCTGATGTTCCAGCCGCATGACGTCGAGGATCTCTCGACCTTTCTGAAGAACCTGGCGGACGACGTGCCGGCGACGATCATCGGGGTCGGGTCCAACCTCCTCGTGCGCGACGGCGGGATTCCGGGTGTCGTCATCCGGCTTTCGGCCAAGGGCTTCGGTTCGGTTGATCTGGCCGGAGAGAATCGCATCCGCGCGGGCGCGATCTGCCCGGACAAGAACATCGCCGCCATGGCGCTCGACAACGGCATCGGCGGCTTTGCCTTCTACTACGGCATTCCCGGAGCCATCGGCGGCGCGGTGCGCATGAATGCGGGCGCCAACGGTTCGGAAACGCGCGAGCGGCTGGTCGAGGTCGAAGCCGTCGACCGCAAGGGCAATCCGGTCCGGCTTTCCAATGCCGACATGGGCTACAGCTACCGTCATTCGGAAGCGCCGGCCGACCTGATCTTCACGTTCGCCACCTTCGAGGGCTATCCGGAAGACAAGGCGAAGATTCGCGCCGATATGGATGCCGTGCGCGAGCACCGCGAAACCGTGCAGCCGGTGCGCGAGAAGACCGGCGGGTCGACCTTCAAGAATCCGCCCGGCCATTCCGCCTGGAAGCTGATCGACGAAGCGGGCTGCCGCGGTCTCGTCTATGGCGGCGCGCAGATGTCGTCGCTGCATTGCAATTTCATGATCAATACGGGGCAGGCGACTGCCTATGATCTCGAAAGTCTCGGCGAAACCGTACGCCGCCGGGTCTACGAGAATTCCGGCGTTCTCTTGGAGTGGGAGATCAAGCGGATCGGCAATTTCATGCCCGGTCGCGAGGTCGAAATCTTTACGCCGTAGGCCTCAAAACCGTTAACCTGATCCTTAACGCCCCCGTCCGAAAGCCGGATCAGGGGCGTTTCTTTTTGTACTCATGTCTTGAGTCTCGTTCGCCATGCAAGTGTCTGATTTGCATGGGAGAAGTGGATCTGTCGCGACCTTCCGCAGAGGATGGATTTCCTCATTCGCGACATCAGTTAACGAAAGTAAACGCAATATTAACCATAATGGTTTTGAAGTGGGTTTCAGGCGATTGCCGTTAACCGATTCACGAACCCGCCAGTCTGACGCAAGCGTCGGCACATAGGTTGAGAAGTCTAGTTTGGGGGTATTTATGAGTGCCAAGCATGTGGCTGTCCTGATGGGAGGTTTTTCCTCCGAAAGGCCCGTTAGCCTTTCTTCGGGCAACGCCTGCGCTGATGCGCTGGAATCGGTGGGCTACCGCGTGACGCGCGTCGATGTCGGCCGCGACGTCTCCTCCGTTCTTGCCGAACTCAAGCCCGATGTCGCCTTCAATGCGCTGCATGGCCCGTTTGGAGAAGATGGCACGATCCAGGGCGTGCTCGAATATCTCCAGATTCCCTATACGCATTCCGGTGTGCTGGCCTCGGCGCTCGCCATGGACAAGCAGCAGGCGAAGTGCGTTGCGATGGCGCACGGCATCCCGGTCGCGCCGGCACGCGTGATGAACCGCTTCGAAATCGGCGACAAGCATCCGATCGAGCCGCCCTATGTGGTGAAGCCGGTCACGGAAGGCTCGTCCTTCGGTGTCGTCATCGTCAAGGAAGATCAGTCGCATCCGCCGCAGTTCCTGACTTCGTCGGAATGGAAATACGGCGACCGCGTCATGGTCGAGCGCTACATTCCCGGCCGCGAACTGACCTGCGGCGTCATGGGTGATGAGGCGCTGTGCGTGACGGAAGTATTGCCGCAGGGCAACACATTTTACGATTACGAATCGAAGTATGCGCCGGGTGGATCAAAACATGTCCTTCCGGCGGAAATTTCACCGATTATTTACCAAAAAATACAAACACTGTCTCTCCAGGCGCATCGTGCGATCGGGTGTCGCGGCGTCAGCCGCTCGGACTTCCGGTTCGACGACAGCGCTGGTGGGGATGGTGAGATTATCTGGCTGGAAGTGAACACGCAGCCCGGCATGACCGCGACCTCGCTCGTACCGGAAATGGCCCAGCACAAGGGTCTTTCCTTTGGTGAATTTCTCCGTTGGATGGTGGAGGACGCATCGTGCCTGCGTTGAAGCTGCAAAGTCTGAAGAGACATACGGGGCGGGAGCCTGTTGCTCCTGCGTCGCAGCAGAAGGTGATGGTTCTGCCGCGTCCGGTTCGTCGCGTGGTTCGCTTCATGTCGAGCCTTGCCGGTGGCCGGGTTCATATCCCCGAGCATGTCGGCACCGTTTCCGCGATCGCCTTCCTGGCCTCCGTCGGCATCTACGGCATGGTCCTTGGTGGTCATGCGGATGCCGTCGCCCAGGCCACGACGACTGCGGCCGGCTTCGCCATCGAAGACGTCAAGGTTTCCGGCAATGTCCAGACCTCCGAGATCGAAATCCTTCAGGTGCTTGGCCTTGATGGTGCGACCTCGCTGATGGCGCTGAACGCCGAGGCTGCAAAGAGCAACCTGGAAAAGCTGCCCTGGGTCGAGAAGGCCGAGGTTCGCAAGATTTACCCGAAGACTGTCGATGTCCGTCTGGTTGAACGTCAGGCCTATGCCATCTGGCAGCACGGTTCCGATCTCTCGCTGATCGAGAAGAGCGGCTCCGTGATCGCACCGCTCAAGGACGGCAAGTTCGTCAACCTTCCGCTGCTCGTTGGTCGCGACGCCGAAGTGGCCGCCCGCGAATTCGATGCCGATTTCGCCGCGTGGCCCGACGTCAAGGCGCGGGTGAGGGCATATGTTCGCGTCGGCGGCCGTCGCTGGGACCTCTATCTCAACAACGGCGTGATCGTGAAGTTGCCGGAAGAGGGCATCGATCAGGCGCTGGCTGAGCTCTCCGACATGGAACGCTCGCAGCAGCTGCTCGAGCGCGAGATCGCCTCGGTCGACTTCCGGCTTGCTGACCGGACCACCATCGAACTCACCCCCGATGCCGCCAAGCGCCGTGATGCGGCTGTTGCCGTGCGCATGAAGGAACTGAAGAAAGCGGAGCGGCAAATATGAGCCTTTTCGGGTCACAGAGTTTCGGCCTGCCACGCATGAAGCCGCTTTCGCTGAAGCGCTCGCATGTCGTGTCCGTGCTCGACATCGGCTCGACCAAGGTCGTCTGCATGATCGGCCGGCTGACGCCGCGCCAGGAAAGCGAGATCCTTCCGGGCCGAACGCACAGCATCGAGATCATCGGGATCGGCCACCAGCGCTCGCGCGGTGTGAAGACCGGCGTCATCGTCGATCTGGACGCTCTGGAAAACGTCGTCCGCCTGGCCGTCGATTCGGCCGAGCGCATGGCGGGCCTGACTGTCGACAGCCTGATCGTCAACGTTTCGGCCGGCCGTCTTGCCAGCGAGATCTACACCGCGACCGTCGACCTCGGCGGCCAGGAGGTCGTCGAGACCGACCTGCGCAAGGTCCTGTCGCTCGCAGCCCAGCAGTCGATGCGCCAGGAGCGCACCGTGCTGCACTCGATCCCGGCCGGTTTCACGCTCGACGGCGAGCGCGGCATTCGCGATCCACTGGCCATGTACGGCGACCTGCTCGGCGTCGACATGCATGTGGTGACCGCCGAAGTGCCGTCACTGAAGAACCTGGAGCTCGCCGTCAATCGCGCGCACCTCTCGGTCGAAGCGATGGTCGCGACGCCTTACGCCAGCGGTCTTGCCTCTCTCGTCGAGGACGAGATCGAGCTTGGCTGCGCCTCTATCGACATGGGCGGCGGCACGACGACGATTTCCGTCTTCGCCGAAGGCAAGCTGGTGCATACCGATGCCATCAGCCTCGGCGGACACCATGTGACGACCGATCTTGCGCGCGGGCTGTCCTGCCGCATCGACGATGCCGAACGCCTGAAGGCGGTGCATGCGACGGCTCTGCCGGCCGGCGCCGACGATGGCGACGTCATAACCATTCCGCCGTTTGGCGACGATGACCGTGATCTTCCCACCCACGTGCCGCGTGCGCTGGTGTCCCGCATTGTCCGGGCCCGCGTCGAGGAAACGCTGGAGCTGATCCGGGACCGCATCCAGCGCTCGGGTTTCTCCCCGATCGTCGGCAAGCGGGTCGTGCTGACCGGCGGCGCAAGCCAGCTGACCGGCCTGCCGGAAGTTGCACGGCGCATCCTCGCCCGCAACGTCCGCGTCGGTCGTCCGATGGGTGTCTCCGGGCTGCCGACGGCAGCCAAGGGACCGGCCTTCTCCACTGCGGTCGGATTGATGATCTATCCGCAGGCAGCCGGTCAGGAAGCCCACGCGTCAGGTGGCGGCCTTCTGTCTTCCCTGTCCGGCGGCAGCGGCCGTCTGGCGCGGATGGGACAGTGGCTGAAAGAGAGCTTTTAACGGAACACAAGGAATTGGCCGGCGTGGCGATGCGGCCATAATCGAGAAGGAACTGGGTATATGACTATCAAGCTGCAGAAGCCAGACATTACGGAGCTGAAGCCCCGCATCACCGTATTCGGTGTCGGTGGCGGTGGCGGAAACGCCGTCAACAACATGATCACCGCCGGCCTCCAGGGTGTCGACTTCGTCGTCGCCAACACGGACGCCCAGGCGCTGATGATGTCCAAGGCCGAACGCATCATCCAGCTCGGCGTGCAGGTCACCGAAGGTCTCGGTGCAGGTTCGCAGCCGGAAGTCGGCCGTGCAGCCGCTGAAGAATGCATCGACGAGATCGTCGATCACCTGAACGGCACCCACATGTGCTTCGTCACCGCCGGCATGGGCGGCGGCACCGGCACGGGTGCAGCTCCGGTTGTGGCCCAGGCAGCCCGCAACAAGGGCATCCTGACGGTCGGCGTCGTCACCAAGCCATTCCACTTCGAAGGCGCGCGTCGCATGCGTCTCGCCGAGATGGGCATCGAGGAACTTCAGAAGTCGGTCGACACCCTGATCGTCATTCCGAACCAGAACCTCTTCCGTATCGCCAATGACAAGACCACGTTCGCTGACGCCTTCGCGATGGCCGACCAGGTTCTCTACTCCGGCGTCGCCTGCATCACCGACCTGATGGTCAAGGAAGGCCTGATCAACCTCGACTTCGCCGACGTTCGCTCGGTCATGCGCGAGATGGGCCGTGCGATGATGGGCACCGGCGAGGCATCCGGCGAAGGCCGCGCAATGGCTGCAGCCGAAGCTGCAATCGCCAACCCGCTGCTCGACGAAACCTCGATGAAGGGCGCGCAGGGCCTGCTGATCTCCATCACCGGCGGTCGCGACATGACCCTCTTCGAAGTCGACGAGGCTGCGACCCGCATTCGCGAGGAAGTCGATCCGGATGCGAACATCATCCTCGGCGCGACCTTCGACGAATCGCTGGAAGGCATCATCCGCGTGTCGGTCGTTGCCACCGGTATCGATCGCGAGATCAACCAGGCCTATCAGCAGGAAATCGCTTCCCGCCCGATCGTCCGTCCGGCTGCCAAGCCGCAGATGATGCAGCAGCCGGCTCCGGTGGCTCCGGTTCAGCAGAAGGCTGCCGATCCGATCGCCGACACGATCCGCTCTGCCGAAGCCGAAATGGAACGCGAACTCGAGATCGCCAACCGTCATCAGGCGTCTCAGGAGGAAAGGCAGGTCGTCCAGCAGGACGAGACCTTTCGCCCCCAGAGCAAGCTATTTGTAGGCGCAGCACCGGTCGCTGAAGCTCCGCAGCCGGTTCCGGTTCGTCCGATGCCGCAGCCCCAGCCGCAGCCGATGGCTGCAGCTCCGGCACCGGCACCTGTGATGCAGCGCGCTCCGGCTCCGGCCCCTGTCGCTCCGCAGCCGACGCTGCGCAGCGAGCCGTCCATGAACCAGATGGTCGAGCCGGTCCGCATGCCGAAGGTCGAGGATTTTCCGCCGGTCCTGAAGGCAGAGATCGAACATCGTGCGCACACCATCCACGCGCCCGACACCGACGAACGCGGTCCGATGGGTCTTCTGAAGAAGATCACCAACTCGCTGTCGCGTCGTGACGAAGACGACGATGCGCGGGCAGAGGTTTCGGCTCCGGCCGCACAGCCTTCCGTCCAGCAGCGCCGCGCCGCCCTGTCGCCGGAGGCCAGCCTCTATGCGCCGCGTCGTGGCCAGCTCGACGACCACGGCCGTGCTGCACCGCAGTCCAGCGCGTCGCGCGACGACGATCACCTGGAAATCCCGGCCTTCCTTCGCCGGCAGTCGAACTAACGGCGAGTGATTCCAGATTGTCATCGATGGCCCGGGCAGAAATGCCCGGGCCATCGTGTTTCAGGGGCTTTTTCTGAGGATGAATTTCCTTTTTGATTCAATGTCTTGCCTTCGTAACAATTGGAAAGAAACAGTGATTTGGAATTCCTTTCGGGCGACCGTAAACATGCACTGGGACGTGTGGGTAACGTAACGGCCGTTTGCTGGTCGGAACTCATACTTGATTTATTTCGGGGCAATAGGCGCGGGTGCCAGCTGGTCTCGGCGCTAAAAAGGTAGAAACGATGGCAATTGGCTTGCTGAGTTTTCAAACGACTGTTGCAGAGCCGGTGACGATTTCCGGAGCCGGCGTTCATTCCGGCAAGCCGGTCAGCATCACTTTCAACCCGGCCGAGGCCGGCACCGGTGTTATCTTCCAGCGCATGCACGCTGACGGTAGCTCGACGGAACTGAAGGCTGTTTCCTCGCAGGTCGGCAACACCGATTTCTGCACGGTTCTTGGCTTCTCGTCGGCCCATTCGGTCGCGACCGTCGAACATGTGATGGCGGCCATCTACGCGCTCGGCCTCGACAACGTCGTGATCGAATGCGACGGCGCCGAAATGCCGATCATGGACGGCTCCTCGCGGATGTTCATCGAGGCGATCGAGGAAGTCGGCATCGTCAATCTCGGCGTCAAGCGCCGCTACATTCGCGTGCTGAAGCCGGTGCGTTACGAGGAAGGCCAGAGCTGGAGCGAGTTCCTGCCCTATGACGGCACCCGGTTCGAGGTCGAGATCGAGTTCGACACGCCGCTGATCGGCCGCCAGAAGTGGGAAGGCAACCTGACGGCGCAGACCTTCAAGGACGAGCTTTGCGCCGCCCGTACATTCGGTTTCATGCGGGACGTGGAACGCCTCTGGGCCGCAGGTCTGGCGCTTGGTTCCTCGCTTGAGAATTCGGTCGTCATTTCCGACGACCACACTGTCATCAACCCGGAAGGCCTGCGCTATCCGGTCGACGAGTTCGTGCGTCACAAGACGCTCGACGCCGTCGGCGACCTGGCGCTTGCCGGCGCGCAGTTCATCGGCTGCTACCGGTCCTATCGCGGTGGCCACAAGATGAACGCGAAGGCGCTGAAGGCGCTGCTCAGCGATCCGACGGCCTATGAAGTCGTCGAAACGCAGGTGCCGGCACCGACCGTCAGGGCCCGCGAAATGGTCGCGATCAACGCGCCGGAATTTGCGCCCTGGTCGGCTTGAACCGGACAGGAATCACTTGAAAATGGATAAAGGCCGCTTCCCCGGAAGCGGCCTTTTGATTGCGGTGGATGGGGCAGGGGGATGCGTGAAGACGGAAATAAATCAATTCCATGGGGAAATCGGCGCTGACGCTGCCGCGTGCCTTAAAATTGCATTATTGCTTTCATTTAAGCGCATCTCAGTCTAGAAACGCCATCGGTCTCATGCGCCAGACAAGACGCCGCTAGTTTCGATGCGGCACAAACGGGATTGTTCGATGAAGTATGTAGTGTCATCTGCCAGAAAGAATACCGTTCGGCTGGCATTGGTTTCCGCCTTGATGTTCGGCACGGGTGTCCTTGTGGCCGGCTGCCAGTCCGACAAGGATATAGACATTACCAAGCTCGGCGTGCAGACCGATCCGCCGGAACAGCTCTACAATCAGGGTCTGGCCAACATCCAGGCCGGCAACATGACCGAGGCCGGCCGCAAGTTCGACGCGATCGACCGCGAGCATCCCTTCACCGACTGGGCCCGCAAGGCGCTCGTCATGTCGACCTTCATCAAATACCGTCAAGGCGACTACGAGACCGCGATCCAGAACGGCAAGCGGTACATGAAGCAGTACAGCAATTCCGACGACAGCGATTACGTGCTTTACCTGATGTGCCAGTCGTCGGCACGCACGATCGTCGATGTGACGCAGGACCAGCGTAACGCCCAGCGTACCGTCGACATCTGCCAGGAACTGCTCGACAGCTATCCGCAGTCCCAGTACGCGGACGAATCGCAGAAGCAGATCCGCTACGCGCGCAACAACCTTGCGGGCAAGGAAATGCAGATCGGCCGCTACTATCTGGAGCGCAAGGATTATCTTGCATCCATCAACCGATTCCGGATCGTCGTCGAGAAATACTCGAACACGAACCAGATCGAGGAGGCGCTGGCCCGTCTCGTCGAGGCCTATTATGCGATGGGCATCACCAGCGAAGCGCAGACCGCAGCCGCCGTTCTCGGACGCAATTATCCGGATAGCCAGTGGTATGCCGACTCCTATAAGCTCTTGCAGTCTGGCGGTCTCGAACCGCGGGAGAGCACCGGATCGTGGATTTCGCGGGCCGGCAAGAAGCTGCTTCTCGGAACCTAAGGCATAAGGTGAATGCTTACACAGCTCTCGATCCGCGATATCGTACTGATCGAACGGCTGGACCTTGCCTTTGAAAATGGTCTCTCGGTTCTGACGGGCGAGACGGGTGCCGGCAAATCCATTCTTCTCGACAGTCTCTCCCTGGCGCTTGGCGGCCGGGGCGATGGCGGTCTCGTGCGCCATGGCGAGGACAAAGGGCAGGTCACGGCCGTCTTTGACGTCGGCATGGATCATCCGGCCCGCGCCCTGGTGCGCGACAACGACATCGATGACGACGGCGACCTGATCTTCCGGCGCGTTCAATCCGCCGACGGCCGCACGCGTGCCTTCATCAACGACCAGCCCGTCAGCGTGCAACTGATGCGGCAATGCGGCCAGCTGCTCGTCGAAATCCACGGACAGCATGACGACCGCGCCCTTGTCGACACGGACGCACACCGGGCTCTGCTCGATGCCTTCGCCGGATTGACCGGCGAGGCGGATGAGGTAGCCCATGCCTATGCGGCGATGCGCGAGGCGGAGAGGGCAGTCAAGAAGCAGCGCCAGCGGGTCGAGGACGCAGCGCGGGAGGCCGATTATCTCCGGGCCTCCGTCGAGGAGCTCGAATCGCTCGGTCCCGCCGATGGCGAGGAAGAAGAACTTGCCGAGCGCCGCGCCGACATGATGAAGGCGGAGCGGATCGCCGGCGACATTTCCGAGGCGAGCGAAATCCTCAATGGCAACGCATCGCCCGTACCGCTGATCGCCTCGCTGGTCCGCCGCCTGGAACGCAAGTCGCACGAGGCGCCGGGCCTCCTCGAGGAGACCGTCGAACAGCTGGACGCGGCGCTCAACAGCCTTTCCGAGGCGCAGATGTCGGTCGAGGCGGCGCTGCGCAGGACGGAATTCGATCCGCGCGAACTGGAGCGGGTGGAGGAACGGCTGTTCTCGCTGAGGGCCGCCTCGCGCAAATTCTCCGTGCCGGTCAGCGAACTGCCGGCGCTTGCCGTGCGGATGATCGCGGAAGTCGCCGAAGTCGATGCGGGCGCGGAAAAGCTTGCGGCGCTGGAAGGGGCCGAGGCGCTCGCCCGCGAAGCATTCGCGGCGAAAGCGAAGGCGCTTTCGGCAAAGCGCCACAATGCGGCGGATGCGCTCGCCGGCGCCGTCATGGCCGAACTGCCGGCGCTGAAGCTGGAGCGGGCGCGCTTTACCGTCGAGGTCGAGACGGATGCCGGCAAGGCTTCTGCCGACGGCATCGACACGATCGAGTTTCATGTGCAGACCAATCCCGGCACCCGGCCCGGGCCGATCATGAAGGTCGCATCGGGCGGTGAACTGTCGCGCTTCCTGCTGGCGCTCAAGGTCGCGCTTGCCGATCGCGGATCCGCGCCGACGTTGGTCTTCGACGAAATCGACACGGGCGTCGGGGGTGCGGTCGCCGACGCCATCGGACAGCGGCTGAAGCGGCTTTCCGAGCGGGTGCAGGTTTTGTCCGTGACGCACGCGCCACAGGTGGCAGCACGGGCTTCGACGCACTATCTCATCTCCAAGGCCCCGACGAGCGGCAAGGAGGACCGTATCGCCACCCGTGTCGCCAGCATGGCGCGCGAGGCGCGGATGGAGGAAATTGCCCGAATGCTCGCCGGCGCTACCGTGACCGACGAGGCGAGGGCCGCGGCGGCCAAGCTCCTGTCCGGCGGCTAGAGCCTCCGCCGCTTGTCCGGGGCGGCTTGCGGCTCGACCCGGACCTGACATTCTGCCCGCGGCCGTTCCGGCGGCGGGAAAGGGAGTTTGATGATCGATATCATTGCGCATTACTGGCCGCACATCCTTGCCGTCCTTTCCATCCTTCTCGGCGCTCCGGCTGCAATCCATGCGACCCTGACCAAGGATGACGTGCGCTCCGCGGTCGGCTGGGTCGGCATCATCCTGCTTTCACCGGTGGTCGGCGCGCTCCTCTACTACATCGCCGGCATCAACCGCATCCGCCGCCAGCAGATGCGCTACCGCCGCCATCTCCTCACCGAGGTTCTGGATGTCGACGCCGACCAGTTCGAGGTGACGGACCAGGAACTGGAGCCGATCTTCGGCGAACGCACGGCCGCCATGGTGCGGCTCGGCGACCGTGTTACGCGCTGGCCCGTGACGTCCGGCAACAGCGTGGAGCTGCTGTCGTCCGGCGACGAGACCTACGCGTCCATGCTGGAGGCGGTCGGCAATGCCCAGCGGAGCATTTTCCTCGAGACCTACATCTTCGACCGCGACGGGATCGGCAAGGCGCTTGCCGATCGGCTGGGCGAGGCCGTCAGCCGCGGGGTCGAGGTCAGGGTGCTGGTCGATGCCGTCGGCGCGCGCTACTCGACGCCGAGCATCCTCGGCTATCTTCGTGACAAGGGGGTGAGGGCCGATGTCTTCAACGGCAACGTCATCGTCGGCCTGAGGCTGCCCTACGCCAATCTGCGCGTGCACCGGAAAATCCTGACCGTGGACGGATCAGTCGCCTTTGTCGGGGGCATGAATATCCGCGACGCTTTCCGGGGCCCCGATTCCGCCCGCGACACGCATTTTCGGGTGCGCGGGCCCATCGTCGGCAGTCTGTTCACCTGTGCGGCCGAGGACTGGCATTTCGCCACCCGCGAGACCCTGGACGGTCCGGCGTGGAAGGTCGCGGCAGGCGTCGCTGCGCCGAAGTCGCCGGTGTTTATGCGTGCGGTGCAGTCCGGCCCCGACCGGCATCTGGAAGCCAACCAGAAAATGCTGCTCGGCGCCTTCTCGGTCGCAAAGCATTCGATCCGCATCATGTCGCCCTATTTCCTGCCGGACAAGGAGCTGATCAGCGCGTTGGCGACGGCGTCAAGGCGCGGCGTCGACGTCGAGATCATCGTGCCGTCGCTCAACAACCTGATGCTGGTGGACCGTGCGATGACGGCGCAGTTCGACCAGCTGATCAAGGAGGGGTGCCGGATCTACCGGGGTGCCGGCGTCTTCAATCACTCCAAGCTTCTCTGCGTCGACAGCGCCTGGTCCTTTGTCGGCTCCTCCAATCTTGATTCGCGCTCGCTGCGGCTCAATTTCGAGATCGACCTCGAAGTGTTCGACGCCGACTTCGCGACGATGATCTCCAACCGGATCGGTGCGGCGATCGACCGGGGCGAGCCGGTCACGCTGAGGAGCTTGCGCGAACGGCCTTTCCTCTTGCGGCTTTTTGACCGTATCCTTTGGTTGGGCTCGCCCTATCTATAGGGGAAGACGCAACAAACCCGTCGAAGGATGGATATGCGAAGGCAGCGCAAGGACAACCTGACCTCCACGATCATCACCTCGCTGCGCACCCGGCGGGCGAGCCGGCCGGCGGAGAGGGTGGCCGTCGAGACCGGCCAGCTGCGTGTCGCCTCCTACAATGTCCATAAATGCGTCGGCACCGATGGACGTTTCGATCCCGAACGCATCCTGAAGGTGATTGGTGAAATCGATCCCGACGTCATTGCCCTGCAGGAGGCGGACACGCGCTTCGGCGAGCGGACCGGCCTCCTTGATCTCAAGCGGCTGCAGATGGAGACCGGATTGACCGCCGTGCCGATCACGGGGCTTGCGCGGGCCCATGGCTGGCACGGCAACGCGCTCTTCGTGCGCCGGGCGATCATTCGCGACATCCACCAGATGAACCTGCCGGGGATCGAGCCGCGCGGCGCGCTGGTCACCGAGATCGAACTGGAGACCGGTTCGGCGCTGCGCTTCATCGCCGCCCATTTCGGCCTGTTGCGCTGGGCGCGGCTCAGGCAGGTGGATGCGATCGCCTCGTTGATGCGCAACGGCCCGGACATCGCCACCGTGCTGATGGGTGATTTCAACGAATGGCGGCTCGGGGAGCGTTCGGCGCTATCGGCGCTGCAGGCGGATTTCGGGCCGCTGCCGCAGCCTGTGCCGAGCTTCCCGTCGCGCCTGCCGATGCTGTCGCTCGACCGCATTCTCGGCAACCGGCAGGGGCTGGTGCAGGCGCTTGCCGTGCATGACAGCGCGCTGGCGCGCACCGCCTCCGACCATCTGCCGCTGACCGGCATCGTCAATCTCGACCGGGTGGATGCTTAAACCTGTCAGCATTCGGCTGGAGCCGGCTCGTGAGTGGTTTTCTTCCGCCGACTTCACGGCTAAACACAATGCGGAAATCTGCATGAGGCGACCCGATGTCCGACACCCCTGAGCCCCGTCCCGTCGAAACCCTGAGCCGCGAAGAGGCGGAGAGCGAGCTTGCCTTCCTCGCTGCCGAGCTTCGTCGTCACGACGAGCTTTATCACGGCAAGGACGCGCCGGAGATCAGCGATGCCGACTACGACGCGCTGAAGCGGCGCAATGATGCGATCGAGGAACGGTTTCCGGACCTGATCCGCGCCGACAGCCCGTCGAAGAAGGTCGGCTCTGCGCCGTCGGACACCTTTGCGCCGGTCACGCATGCCCGCCCCATGCTGTCGCTCGGCAACGTGTTTTCCGACGAGGACGTGCAAGACTTTGTCGCCTCGGTCTATCGTTTCCTCGGGCAGTTGCCGGACAATTCGATCGCCTTTACCGCCGAGCCGAAGATCGACGGACTTTCCATGTCGCTGCGCTACGAGAACGGCCGGCTGGTCACGGGGGCGACACGCGGCGACGGCACGACGGGCGAGAATGTCACCGCCAATATCCGCACCATCTCGCAGATCCCCGAAAGGCTGCCCGCAGGAGTTCCGGCCGTCGTCGAAGTGCGCGGCGAGGTCTACATGGCCAAGTCCGATTTCCTGGCCCTCAACAAGCTGATGGAGGAAGAGGGCAAGCCGACCTATGTCAATCCGCGCAATACCGCTTCCGGCTCTCTGCGCCAGCTCGATGCGAAGGTGACGGCCAGCCGCAAGCTCAAATTCTTCGCCTATGCCTGGGGCGAAATGTCGGAAATGCCGGCCCGAAGCCAATATGACATGGTCATGGTGCTGAAGGACTGGGGTTTTCCGGTCAATCCGCTGATGGCGCGCCTGTCGTCGCTCGATGATCTTCTTGCCCATTACCGCGACATTGGCCTCAAGCGCGGCGACCTCGACTACGACATCGACGGTGTCGTCTACAAGGTCGACCGGCTGGACCTGCAGGAGCGGCTCGGCTTCCGCTCGCGCTCGCCGCGCTGGGCGACGGCGCACAAGTTCCCGGCCGAACAGGCCTTCACCAAGCTTACCGGCATCGACATCCAGGTCGGCCGCACCGGGGCGCTGACGCCCGTCGCACGCCTCGAGCCCGTCACCGTCGGCGGGGTCGTCGTCACCAATGCGACGCTGCACAACGAGGACTACATCAAGGGCATCGGCAATTCCGGCGAGCCGATCCGCGAGGGGCGCGACATCCGCGTCGGCGACACGGTGATCGTGCAGCGGGCCGGCGACGTCATCCCGCAGATCGTCGACATCGTGCCGGAGAAGCGGCCGGAAGGGGCGGAAGCCTTCAGGTTCCCGACGAGCTGCCCAGTCTGCGGCAGCCATGCGGTCCGGGAAGTCAATGAGAAGACCGGCAAGATTGACGCCGTGCGGCGATGCACCGGCGGCTTCGTCTGCCGGGCGCAGGCCGTCGAGCACCTGAAGCACTTCGTCTCTCGCAACGCATTCGACATCGAGGGCTTCGGCTCGAAGCAGGTCGATTTTTTCTTCGAGAACGAGGATCCGTCCCTGCAGATCCGCACGGCGCCGGAGATCTTCACGCTGGAGAAGCGGCAGGCGCAGTCGGAGCTGACCAAGCTCGAAAACATCGACGGTTTTGGCAAGGTGAGCGTGGCGAAGCTCTACGCCGCGATCAACGACCGTCGCTCTATCGCGCTGCATCGCTTCATCTACGCGCTCGGTATCCGCCACGCGGGCGAGACGACGGCCAAGCTCCTGGCGCGCTCCTACGGCACCTACGAGGCCTTTGCGGCGGCGATGAAGGAGGCGGGGAGCCTCTCCGGTGATGCTTGGAACGACCTCAACAATATCGACGGCATCGGCGAAGTCGTCGCCCGGTCGATCGTCGAGTTCTACAAGGAGCCGCGCAATCTCGAAGTGCTGGAACGGCTGCTCGCCGAGGTGACGCCGGAGGCCGCCGAAATGCCGGTGGTGACCGACAGCCCGGTTGCCGGCAAGACGGTCGTCTTTACCGGCTCGCTGGAAAAGTTCACCCGCGACGAAGCCAAGGCGAGGGCCGAGAGCCTCGGCGCCAAGGTGGCGGGGTCGGTGTCGAAGAAGACCGACATCCTCGTCGCCGGCCCCGGTGCCGGCTCAAAGCTCACGAAGGCCCAGGAACTTGGCATCCAGACAATGGACGAGGACGAATGGCTTGCGCTGATCGGTGGGTGAGGGGTGTTCAAAAGAGGTTCGTCAGGTCTCTGCGACCGTCAATGACCCGTACTATCTCGACGGTGTGGACTTCGCCTTCTTCCGTATCCGGAATTGTCTCGTAGAGGATGACATAAGGCGCTTCGACGAGCATTCTTGCTGAGTGATGGATTTCGGGATGCCGTGAGCCCAGGCGCGGATGTTCGGCAAGCAAGGCAGTCTTTGATTTGAAGCGTGCGAAATAGCGCTCTGCGCTTAGCGGGTTGACAAGGCCCAGGTCGACATAAATCCGCTTGACGTCTTCTCTGGCTCTTGGGGACCATACCAGCTTAGCGATCATCAGTCCGGGCCGCGGCAAGCGCCTCACGGGCTTCGTCAAGGAGCTGTTCCAGGTCGATTTCTGCCGCGGCGCCGCTGGCTTTTCCTTCCGCCCACAGTGCCTTCAGCCTTGCAATATCGTCACGTCGCTGCAGCCATTTTGCCGACCATTCACGCATCGCTTCGCGCACGACCTCGCTGCTGCTGGCATAGGCGCCGCTATCAACCGCGTCACGCAGAAGTTCCGCCTGCTGCGGCGTCATGGATATGCTGATCTTCTCTACGTTGGCCATAACACACCTCGTTGGTGGCAAATTTTACCACCAACGGCGATGGTGTCCAAGCCCTCTGGCTCACAGCTGCGTTGAAAGCTAGCCCTTTTTCTTCCCCTTGAATGGCTTCCCGCCGAATGGCTTGCCGCCAGGTTTGCCCTTGCCGCCGGGGCCGCCCTTGGGCTTGCCGGCATAGGCGGGCTTGTCGCCCCTCCTGTCGCCGTTGTCGCGGCCGGCGAAGGCGGACTTGCCGCCGGCCGGTTTCGCCTTCTTCCATGGTGCGCTGTCGTCGCTCTTGCGGAACGGCTTTTCAGCTGCGGGCTTCGCGTCGCCCCAGACTTCGTCGTCGGCCTTGCGCATGTCGTCGTCGCGGCGCTTGCCGGCGTAGGGCTTCTTTGCGGCAAAGCCGTCGCCGGAAGGCTTGTCCTTTTTCCAGTCCTTGCGCGGCGCTTTCTCGTAGGCGTCATCGCGATCGCGGCGGGGGCGATCGGCGTTGTCGCGCGGCGGACGTGGAGCGCGCTCCTTCTGCGGAGCGGCGAAATCCGGCATGCCGTCGACGGGGCGGACATTGATGCCGCGATCGATGGTCTTGTTCGGTCCGAGCGAGGCGAGGAAGCTTTCCGCGGAATTCTCGGCGATCTCGACGAAGGTTTCTTCCTGCATCAGCTTGATGCGGCCGATCTCGCGCTTCGTCAGGTTGCCGTGGCGGCAGAGCATCGGGATCAGCCAGCGCGGTTCGGCGCGCTGGTTGCGGCCGACGGCGAGCGAGAACCAGCGGCTCGGGCCGAATTCGGCATCGCGGCCCCTGGTCGTCTGGACCGGGAAATCCTCGCCTTCGCGGCGCTTCCTCTGCGGCTCCAGCGTCACCGGGATCAGGTCTTCGGGCGCGGAGCGATGGCCGCTCTGCAGGCGCAGGAAGGCGGCGGCGAGCTTTTCGGCGCCATGGGCCTCCAGCAGGCGGGCGACCAGCGGTGCCTCGTCGTCGGTGACCGCCTCGTTCAGGGAGGGGTCGACCAGCAGACGCTCGTTGTCGCGCTCGATCACCTCGTCGGCGGTCGGCGGCAGCGCCCAGGTCGGCTGGACGCTGGCGCCCATCAGCAGCCGTTCGGCCTTGCGGCGGGCGCTCATAGGCACGATCAGGGCCGAGACACCCTTGTTGCCGGCACGTCCGGTACGGCCGGAGCGGTGCAGCAGCGTTTCCGAATTGGTCGGCAGGTCGGCATGGATGACGAGTTCCAGGCCGGGCAGGTCGATGCCGCGGGCGGCGACGTCTGTGGCGATGCAGACGCGGGCGCGGCCGTCGCGCATGGCCTGCAGCGCGTGGGTGCGTTCATTCTGCGTCAGTTCGCCGGACAGCGCCACGACCGAGAAGCCGCGGTTGTGCAGCCTTGCGGTCAGATGGTTGACCGCGGCGCGCGTCGAACAGAAGACAATGGCGTTCTTCGCCTCGTAATAGCGCAGCACGTTGATGATGGCGTTCTCGCGGTCGGGATTGGCGACGACGAGGGCGCGATACTCGATATCGACGTGCTGCTTCTTCTCCGACACCGTTTCGACACGGCGGGCGTCACGCTGGTAGGTCTTGGCGAGATCGGCGATCGAGCGCGGAACCGTTGCCGAGAACATCAGCGTGCGGCGGCTCTCTGGAGAGGCTTCGAGGATGAATTCGAGGTCTTCGCGGAAGCCGAGGTCGAGCATTTCGTCGGCTTCGTCGAGAACGACGGCGCGCAGGTCGGAAAGGTCGAGAGCGCCGCGGGTGATGTGGTCGCGCAGGCGGCCCGGCGTGCCGACGACGATATGCGCGCCGCGCTCCAGCGCCCGGCGCTCGGTGCGGACATCCATGCCGCCGACGCAGGTCGCGAGGCTGGCGCCGGTCATCTCATAGAGCCATTCGAGTTCGCGCTTGACCTGCATGGCCAGTTCGCGCGTCGGCGCGATCGCCAATGCGAGCGGCGTTGCCGCGCGGTCGAAGCGTCCGTCTTCCTCAAGCAGGTTCGGCGCGAGCGCCAGGCCGAAGGCGACCGTCTTGCCGGAGCCGGTCTGGGCCGAGACGAGCACGTCGCGCTCGATGAGATCGGGATCGATCATCGCCGTCTGGACCGGGGTGAGGGTGTCGTAGCCGCGCTTGCGCAGGGCCTCGGCGATCGTCGAAACGATGCCGTCAATATCAGTCATGGATCAGTCTTTCGAATAAAGGGGTTTGGTGGACCCTTGCACGCAGTCTCGCGTGGTGGACAGCACTTTGCCATCCGCCGGCCTAGTTGCCGCGTTCCTAGCCGCCAAAGGCCAGAATGTACAGCGGATATTTCGCAAACGCCTGCAAAGCCGGGCAATCTTGCAAATCTTGGCCGCAGCCTTACCTATGAAACATCGTTTCCCAAGGAGATCAGGATGCGCCTCAAAATAGCTGCCATGGCCCTCATCGCCAGTCTCGCCTCCCTGTCCGCGCCCGCGCAAGCCGAGGTGGTCGGCAAGGTCGGTGTCGATTGGGTCGGCAACGACATCATCGTTGACGCGCTGACCGATCCGAAGATCACGGGCGTGACCTGCCATGTGACCTATTTCGACCGCTCGATCATCGATCGCTTAAGCAAGGGCAACTGGTTCGAGGATCCCTCCAACAGCTCGATCGCCTGCCGGCAGACCGGCCCGATCAAGATTGGCGACATCGACATGGGTGAGGGCGGCGAGGAGGTCTTCAAGGAAGGGCGCTCACTGATCTGGAAGAAGCTGGTCGTCAACCGGATCTACGACAAGCCGAACAACACGCTGATCTACCTCGTCCATTCGCGCCAGGTTACGGACGGTTCGGCCAAGATGGCGATCTCGACGGTTCCGTTGTTCAACCAGGATGTCCAGTGGGAGAAGAAGTGATCCCGAACGGTCGTTTTCGCCATCCTCACCCATATGGTGTAGGAGGGCGGTTGCTTCGATCAAATATCCTTGATCAACCGGGAATTGGTTCGTTTGTCATTTTCACGTGACAGTCGTTGTGGCAATTCTGGAGTTGATACAGAATTGACTCACGGGTGAAAGCCCGGGAACTGTCTGTATCTCGCTCATGCGGCAGGCTGGATCACCTCTCCACCTGCCGCATTTTTATTTCCGTCGCCTGCAAACGCCAAAAGCCGGAGGCGCGAAGCCCCCGGTTTGCAAGCGATCGGTGCTGACAGGCCTCAGGCGGCCTGTTGCAGCTGCTCGGCGATGACCGTGTCGAGGTTGAGGAAGCAGACCATGCTCTTTTCGAGCGCGACGATGCCGCGGCAGAAATCGCGCTGGACTTCCGGAATGATCTCAGGCGCCGGCTGCAGGGCTTCGGACTTGATGGTCATCATGTCGGAGACCTGCTCGACCAGGAGGCCGACCAGCTTGCCGTTGATGTCGGTCACGATGATGGCCGAGCGCTCGGAGGGCTCGGTCATCGGCATGCCGAGGCGGCAGGCCATGTCGATGACGGGGATCACGGCACCGCGCAGGTTGATGAGACCCAGCACGTAGTCGGGCGTATGCGGCATCGGTGTCACCGGGGCCCAGCCGCGGATTTCGCGGATGGCCATGATGTCGATGCAGAATTCCTGCTCGCCGAGATGGAAAGAGACGATTTCCAGGTAGGAACCGGTTTGCTTGATGGCATTGCTCATGATCAGAACTCTTCCCAATTATCAGTTGAGCTTGAGGTTTTGGCTGGTGCGTTGAAGGCGGAGGCGACCTTGCCCATCAACGAATGTGCGGGTGAATTGCGCGGTCTGTTGGCGGCCGGATCGGCAGCCTTGACCGGAGTGCGGAAGGGAGCCGGCTTCGGCTGAGCGGCGACCGGGCGAGGGGCGGCTGCGGGTCCGGCGGAGTGCGGCGCGGCCGACGGACGGGCGAAGCCTTCGTTGCGATCGCCAAGCCGGAACTGGCCGATGACCTCCTCCAGCCGGACGGTGTCCTGATGCAGCGTATGGCTTGCCGCATTGGTCTCCTCGACCATGGCGGCGTTCTGCTGGGTCACATGGTCCATCTGGCCGACGGCCGTGTTGATTTCGTTCAAGCCGGCGCTCTGCTCGCGGGCGGCGACAACGATCGACTGCATGTGGTCGTTGATCTGGACGACGTCGCCGCTGATTTCGCGCAAGGCGGTGCCGGTGGCGGTGACCAGTTCGACGCCGGTCTGCACTTCGGCGCCGGAGCGGGCGACGAGATGCTTGATGTCCTTGGCGGCACCTGCGGCGCGGCCGGCCAGTTCGCGGACTTCCTGGGCGACGACGGCAAAGCCCTTGCCGGCTTCACCTGCGCGGGCCGCCTCGACGCCGGCATTCAGCGCCAGAAGGTTGGTCTGGAAGGCGATTTCGTCGATGACGTTGATAATCTTGCCGATTTCGGCCGAGGCGGTCTCGATCCGGCCCATGGCTTCCATCGCCTCGGTGACGACGGTGGAGGAATGTTCGGCGCGCGACTTGGTATGGCCGACGAGGCGGGTCGCTTCCTCGGCGCGCGCGGTGGCGTTGCGCATGGTCGCAGTGATCTGGTCGAGCGCGGATGACGTTTCCTCAAGCGAGGCCGCCTGCTGTTCGGTGCGACGGGCGAGATCGTCCGCGGCGTTGCGCATCTGGCTGCCATTGGCGTGGATGGCGCTCGACTGTTCTTTGATGACCTGCATCACGCCGCGCAGCTTGACGAGCGCACTGTTGTAGTCGGTCCGCAGGCGTTCGAGGTCAGCGCGGAAGGGTTCGACGATGTCATGGCTCAGATCGCCGTCGGCGAGTTTCGTGAGGCCTGCGGCGAGGGCGTCGACGGCATGCCGGATTTCGGCTTGCTCGCGCTCATGGGTGGCAACACGCTGGTTCTGTTCCGTCTCCCGCTGGCTGCGCGCGAGTGCGGCATCGGCTTCGACCTTGCGTTTCTCGAGCGCTGCCACACGCAAAATGTTGGCGGAACGGGCCATGTCGCCGATCTCGTCGCCGCGTTTGATGCTGCCGACGGCGCTGTCGTAGTCGCCACTGGCGATGTGCTGCAGGCTGTCGCGCAGGTTGCGGATGCCGCGCAGGATGTTACGCGATTGCCAGGAGACGATGAGCGAGACCGCTGCAAGTGCGGCAAGACCTGCCAGAAGCTGGACGTAGAATGTGCTGGTGACCGACTGGCTGGCGTTCTGGATGTGCTGGAACTGGAGTTTGCCCGCCGCCTCGGCAAGGGTCGCCAGGGATTGCGTAACGCGTTCGCCGGCACCATCGATGACGTCGTCGATCTTCGCATACTCGCTGACGTCGGCGCCCGTCTCTATCATCTTGACGAGATCGGTCTGAATGGCAGCTGTCAGGGCAGTGATGTTGTCGGCGAGGGTGTTGGCAATCTCCGTGAGGCCCTGCGACTTCGCGAGCCCGACGAGTTCGGATGTGCCGTTCTTCAGCAATTCGGAGTTCTGCGTGATGATGTTCATGCGGTCGGCAGGGATGGTCTTTGCGTCGGCGTCGATGATCGAATCCATCGCCGCGAGGACGAGCTCTGTATTGGCAAGCCGCATGCCTGTGATCTGCTGGTTGAACTGTTCGGCTGTCACGGATCCCCTGAGGGCCTCGTTGACGGACATATTGCCATACGCCGAGATTGCGATGGTCGCGCCGAGGCCGGCGAATGCGCCGAAGCCGGCCATCCAGAGACGGCGGCTGACCGTAATGTTCTTGCTCACATTGCTGTTCACGCTGGTTCCCACGTCAAAACTGTTCCCACCCGTGACTCCCCGAAGAGAGCCCCCTGGAGTCCAATTATCGCCGCAATCATTTAACGAAGCGCTAACCACGCGGAACGCGGGTTTCAGGACCTGTTGCACCGCAGGGGCTTTATGACGCGCTCGCGGCTGTTGCCTCGGTTGCCGTGTCCAAGTATGACGGCGAAAACCGTAGGGCTGGGCTCCCGGAATATGGAAGGCATGTCATGAAACCAAGACTTGTTGCGGTCATCGCGTTCGCTGTCGTCCTTGCAGGGCTCGCCGGCTGGTTTGCCATGGAGTACACCCGGTCCAACAACAAGCTTGCCGAAGGCCCATATGGCGGTCCGTTCGATCTCGTCACCCAGGATGGCTCGAAGATCACCGAGGCAGCGCTGCGCGACGGCAAGCCGACGGCACTGTTCTTTGGCTACACACATTGCCCGGATGTCTGCCCGACGACGCTGTTCGAACTCGATGGCTGGCTGAAGCAGGTCGATCCGGATGGCGACAAGCTGCAGGCCTACTTCGTCTCCGTCGACCCGGAGCGCGATACGCCGGCGATCATGAACCAGTACGTTTCCAACGTCTCCAAGCGGATCACCGGCATTTCCGGACCGACCGACAAGGTCGCCGACATGGTCCGCGGCTTTCACATCTATGCCAAGAAGGTGCCGATCGATCCGAATGCGCCCGACGGCGACTACACGATGGATCACACGGCTTCCGTCTTCCTGCTTGACGGCAGCGGCCGGTTTTCGGGTACGATAGCCTATGGCGAGGATACCGATGTCGCCATCAAGAAACTCCAGAACCTGATTGCCGGCTAAATCCGGGAAAGACCTTCGACAGTGAGCCAGATCCGCCTCTACGTGACCACCACCGAGCGCAATGCCGATGTCATCCTCGGACTGATGACCGATGTCTTCGAGGATCGCGGCTACGCGATTGCGACGATGGAGATCGACGAGAAGCGCGATATCTGGGAGGCGAGTGTCTATCTGCAGGAGGAGGAAGAGGCCGAAATCCGCGCGGAGTTCGAGGACTTGCTCAAGCCGGGCTTTGCCAAGCTTGTCGTCGAGTCGGAGGTGCTTCCGGAAATCGACTGGATCGCCAAGTCGCTGGAGGGGTTGAAGCCGGTCAGGGCAGGGCGCTTCATCGTCCATGGCTCACATGACCGCGACAAGGTCTTGCCCGGCGACCTGCCGATCGAGATCGACGCCGGCCAGGCGTTCGGCACGGGACATCACGGCACGACCGCCGGCTGCCTTGAAATGATCGATTCGGTCATCCGGGCGCGACGGGTGAACAATGCGCTCGATCTCGGCACTGGCAGCGGCGTGCTCGCCATTGCCGTCAGGCGTTTGAAACGCGTTCCGGTTCTGGCGACCGACATCGATCCGGTTGCCGTTGCCGTCGCGAAGGAGAATTGCCGGCTGAACGGGATCCGCTCGGGCATCGATCTGGTGACGGCTCCGGGCTTTCATTCGCGCGCCTTTGCCGATCACGGGCCGTTCGACCTGATCATCGCCAACATCCTGGCGCGCCCGCTGATGAAGATGGCGCCGCAGCTCACGGGTTATCTGGCGCCCGGCGGCTCGGTCATTCTCTCCGGCATTCTGGCCAGCCAGCGCTGGAAGGTGCTCTCCGCCTATAATGGCGCGGGCCTCCGCCACGTGCGCACCATCTGGCGCAATGGCTGGGTGACGATCCATCTGGATCGGTGCTGACGGGATCTGAGTTTTCGCTGATTGGAAAGACCAAAAGGAAAAGGCGGCACCGGGAGGAGGTGCCGCCTTTCCTGTTGTTGCCCGCGAGCTGGGAGGAGGAGGATGCTCGAGCGGGCTCTAGCGTATTCCTTTAACCGTCCCGGTTTGGGAGGAGGAGGAGAGCCGAGACGGCGTTAATCAGAATACGTAGGTCGTTGCGCCTTTGCGGCGGAGTTCTTCGCGGGACGTGCCCATTGCCTTCAGCGACTCGTCGTCAAGGTTGAGAAGCGCGCCGTTGACATAGCGGCGGACCTGACGTTCGCGTGCCGAAACCAGATTGTTGTAAGCTGCACGGAAGAAGGAGTTGCTCATTTTGAATTCCTTTCATACCGGGTGTTTGTTGCCCCGTTCGATGATTGGAAGATAGTGAATCGTTTCGGCTTTAGGCAGGGGGTTTAGGTCATGGGTGCTATGCAGCAAACGCATAGTGCAGCGCAGCATTCGGTGGCGGAGCCGGCGATTCTGCAGGGGTGCCGCCACCAGCCAACCCGCTCTCGCTCTTTTCCCTGCGGACGGATGTGCTAGGTAGATAGTCCGCACAGACATCTCACTGCCGCCGAAAGTCCCGCCCATGTTTCAATCCTTTGACGTCACCTCCACACCGCAATTCGGCCGCGCCCGGGTCGAGGCCTTGCGCGCCCGTTTCGACGGGCTCGGCATCGACGCATTTCTGGTGCCGCGGGCGGACGAGTATCAGGGGGAATATGTGCCGGCGTCGGCCGAGCGGCTTTCCTGGCTGACGGGATTTACCGGTTCTGCCGGCATTGCACTTATCGGCCGCCACGAGGCCGTGGTCTTCGTCGACGGCCGTTATACGACGCAGCTTGCGAGCCAGGTGGATGGCGACGTCTTTTCCGGAGGCGATCTCGTCAATGCGCCGCCGCATGTCTGGCTGAAGACGCATGCGGCGCCGGGCTTGAGGCTTGGCATCGATCCCAAGCTCCATACGGGCGCAGACGTCCGCCGGCTGGAAAAGGCGCTGGAGAAGTGCGGCGGATCACTTGTCATTCTCGAGGAGAACCCGGTCGATGCGATCTGGGACGATCGGCCGGCCGAGCCTTGCGAGCCGATCGCGGTGCAGCCGGAACACATTGCCGGCAAACAGGCGGCTGCGAAGATCGCCACAATCGCCGAGGGCTTGGCCGAAGAAAACTGCTCGGCGGTGCTGCTGTCCGATCCGTCCTCTGTCGCATGGACTTTCAACATCCGTGGCAACGACGTGCCGCATACGCCGCATCCGCTGGCGCGTGCCATCATTCATGCCGACGGGCGGGTCGAGCTTTTCTGCGATGCCGGCAAGATCAAGGGCGCGGCGATGGAGCATCTTTCGGCACTCGCCACCCTTTTCCCGCCAGATACGCTTTCGAAGCGGCTGGCTGCGATTGCCGTCGACGGCGGCCGTATTCTGGTCGACAGCGGCTCGGCCTCCTATTTCCTGACGCAGGCGATCCGCGATGCCGGCGGCGAGGCGGTCGAGGGCACCGATCCGGCGCAGCTGCCGCGCGCCTGCAAGAATGCCGCCGAGCTCAACGGCTCTCGCGCCGCGCATCTGCAGGACGGAGCGGCCATGTGCGCCTTTCTCCACTGGCTCGATACGTCCGAACCGGGCAGCGTGACGGAGATTTCGGCGGCGAAGGCGCTGGAGGCGGCGCGCGCAAAGGTCGGCGAGCGCATGCAGAACGCGCTGAAGGACGTCTCATTCGAGACGATTTCCGGCGCCGGTCCGGATGCGGCGATCATCCATTACCGGGTGACGACGGCGACCGACCGGCCGCTGAAGGCCGGCGAGATGTATCTCGTCGATTCCGGCGCGCAATATGTCAACGGCACGACGGACATCACCCGCACGGTGGCGATCGGCGATGTGCCGGAGGAGCAAAAGACCTTCTTCACGCTGGTGCTGAAGGGCATGATCGCCATTTCGCTCGCCCGCTTTCCCAAGGGGACGCGCGGCTGCGACCTTGATCCGCTGGCGCGTATCGCGCTGTGGAAGGCGGGGGCGGATTACGGCCACGGCACCGGTCACGGTGTCGGCGCCTACTTGTCGGTGCACGAAGGGCCGCAACGCATTTCGCGACTTTCGACGCAGGAGCTGCTGCCCGGCATGATCCTTTCCAACGAGCCGGGATACTACCGCCCGGGCGCCTTCGGCATCCGCATCGAAAATCTGATCGTGGTGCAGGAAGAGACGGAGATTGCCGGCGGCGACAAGCCGATGCTCGGCTTTGAGACGATCACCTTCTGCCCGATCGACAAGCGGCTGATCGTCACCGATCTGCTGACCCGCGAGGAGTTGCAGTGGATCGACGGCTATCACGCCGAGGTGCGCGAGAAACTGATGCCGTTCATTGAAGAGCTGGCCGTGAAGGCCTGGCTGGACGCTGCGACGACGCCGTTTTCCGTTCATTCCTGAAAAGGTGTTTTCGCGCCTGATCGGACAATTTTGCCCGATTCCGGCCTTGTCATCATGCAGGCAAGCGGTAGAGATCGCACAAGTGAATTTCAGAACCCATCGAAGGAGGAGACAAGATGAAACTGATGCGTGTTGGCGCGCCGGGCGCCGAGAAGCCCGCTATTCTGGATAGCGAAGGCAAGATCCGTGACCTGTCCGGCCATGTGGCCGATATCGGCGGCGATGCGATTTCGCCGGAAGGACTGGCCAAGATTGCCAAGATCGATCTCTCGAGCCTGCCGGTCATCGACGGGCGCGTCGGTCCCTGCGTCGCCGGCACCGGCAAGTTCATCTGCATCGGCCTCAACTTCTCCGACCACGCCGCCGAATCCGGCATGGCCGTTCCGCCGGAGCCCGTCATCTTCATGAAGGCGACGTCGGCGATCTGCGGTCCGTATGACAACGTGCTGATCCCGCGCGGCTCGGAAAAGACCGACTGGGAAGTCGAACTCGGCGTCGTCATCGGCAAGACCGCGAAATATGTCAGCGAAGCCGACGCGCTCGATTACGTGGCCGGCTACTGCGTCAGCCACGACGTATCCGAACGCGCCTTCCAGGCGGAGCGGGCCGGACAGTGGACCAAGGGCAAGTCCTGCGACACCTTCGGTCCGGTCGGTCCCTGGCTGGTGACCAAGGACGAGATCGCCGATCCGCAGGCGCTGAACATGTGGCTGAAGGTCAATGGCCAGACGATGCAGAACGGTTCGTCGGCGACCATGGTCTATGGCGTGAAGTTCCTGGTGTCCTATCTCAGCCAGTTCATGAGCCTGCAGCCGGGCGACATCATCTCCACCGGCACGCCTCCCGGCGTCGGCATGGGCATGAAGCCGCCGCGTTACCTGAAGCCGGGCGAAGTGGTAGAGCTTGGCATCGATGGCCTCGGCAGCCAGAAGCAGACCTTCGTCGCCGACGCTTAAGGCGCGGCGATCAAAGGCCGAAGCCGTGCCGCAGAAGGAGGATGATCGCCAAAGCGGCGATGATCGTCACGATCTGCGAGTAGCGCAAACCAATGACAACTGCGGCGGCTATGGTGACCTTCACATCATAGCCGCCGTAGACAAATGCCGGCGCCCAGAGCGTCGTCAGAACCGCTGCAGGCACGGCGTTCAGCGCCGCCTCCAAGCGCGGCGGCATGGTCTTCAGCCGGGTGATCAGGACATAGCCGCCAATGCGGGTGAGGTAGGTCACGGCAGCGGATGCCAGGATGACGAGAACCATGTCGAGGTGAAACTGATCGCTCATTCGATCACCGCCTTCGGTTGGCCGTCATGTTGATTTGGCGTGGCTTTGATGGGCAGCAAGGCGGCGACTGCGACGCCCGCAATAGCTCCGATGCTCACATGCCAGGGTGAGCCCACCAGCTTGAAAGCGAGTGTGGAAGCGATCGCGCTGGTGCCGACGATCGGCAGGAAGCGGCTGCGCTTTCGAAAGCCGATGACCAGGCACAGAAAATAGACCGGCAGCAGCACGTCGAGACCAAGGGCGTGCGGATCGCCGATCAACTGGCCGAAATAGGCGCCGATCATCGTCATGATCAGCCATTGGCCGTAGATCAGCGTGCCGCAGCCGAGATACCAAGTGAAGTTCAGCGACTTCGTCTTCTCGTAGTGGCGCAGCGATTCGGCGAATTGCGGATCGGTGAGCAGGAAGAAGGTGAGGGCGCGCTGGAGCAAACCGAAGTCGCGGACGAAGGGGGCAAGGGCGGCGGAATATAGGATGTGGCGGAAGTTGACGGCGAAGACCGAGAGAACCACCAGCCAGGCGGGAACGTGCTGGCCGAAGAGTTCGATACCGACAATCTGGCTGGCGCCGGCATAGATCGTCGCGCTCATCAGCGATGCCTCGCCGAAGGTTACGCCGTTGGCGGTTGCCAGCGCCCCGAACAGGATGCCGAACGGTGCCGAGGCCAGCACCGGCAGGCCGCCGCGCATCCCCAGTATAAACTCTCTTGAGTTCATTTTTGTCCCCTTTGGCCAAGCCTTAGGGCGCTAAGGCTTCCAAAGCAATTCAGTTCTCTTATGATTGCTTTCAAACAATTGAACCATCATCCGGCCCTGCCGGTTCCCGCGCGGGTTGCGCCCAATAAATGTGAAGGCGGCCATGAAACCGATCGAATTTCCGAAAGAGGAGAAGCTGGCGCTCGCCAGACGCCTGCAGGATTACCTGCAGGAGGAGGTTGATGTCGAAATCGGCCAGCTGGGAGCGGAATTCATGCTGGACTTCATCGCCAAGGAGATCGGCGTTCATTTCTACAATCGCGGCCTGAGGGACGCGCAGGCGGTCGTGACCGCGAAGATGGAAGACGTGGTCGAGGCGATCTATCTTCTGGAGCGGGAGGCCTGACGGCGTCCTAGATCTTCTGCTTCTTCATCTGGAAGGTATGCTCCGGACCAGGGAAGGTTCGGGCCTTCACTTCGTCGGCATAGTCTTCCACCGCCTTGGAAATCTGCGGTGCCAGCTCGGCGAAGTGCTTGACGAAGCGCGGCTTGAAATCGTTGAAGACGCCGAGCATGTCGTCAACGACGAGGATCTGGCCATCGCAGGCCGGTGACGCGCCGATGCCGATCGTTGGCGTGGCATTGCCGTCGGAGAGTTCGCGGGCGACCGGCTCGATCGTACCCTCGACGACCATGGCGAAGGCGCCGGCCAGCGAGACGGCGCGCGCATCGCGGCGGATCTTGTCTGCCTCTGCCTCGGTGCGGCCGAGCGAGCGGTAGCCGCCGGTCGCATTGACGAGCTGCGGCATCAGGCCGATATGGCCGAGCACCGGAATGCCGCGCGTCGTCAGGAAGTGGATGGTTTCGGCCATTTCCTCGCCGCCCTCCAGCTTGATGCCGTCGCAGCCGGTTTCCTTCATGATGCGGGCGGCGTTGCGGAAGGCCTGCTCCTTCGATTCCTGGTAGGAGCCGAACGGCATGTCGACGATGACGCAGGCATGGCTGACGCCGCGCATCACCGCCTGGCCGTGGGCGATCATCATTTCCATCGTCACGCCGACCGTGGTCGGCAGGCCGTAGAGCACCATGCCGAGCGAATCGCCGACCAGCAGGAAGTCGCAGTGCGGATCGAGGAGCTTTGCGATCGGGGTCGTGTAGGCCGTCAGCGAGACGATCGGACGCTCGCCCTTGAGGGCGGTGATGGCGGCGGGCGTGAGCCGCTTTTCGCGGACGGTGACACTCATGGCATATACTCGCTTGCTGTCAGGCAGCTTTGGCGCCGGCGTTCAGGCCGAGCACGCGGTTGTCGAGGAGCTTGGTCGTGCCGATACGCACGTAAAGCAGGAGCAGGACCGGCCTGTCCTTGAGATTGTCCGGCTGTTGAAGCGTGTCGGCGTCGCGGATCGCGACGACTTCCGGATTGGCCAGCGGCTCGGCCCGGATGAAGTCGCGGATGGCACCTTCAAGCGCTGCGACGTCCTCAAGGCCCGAGGCGACCAGCCGTTCGGCCTCGGCAAGCGCCTTCGGCACGATGACGGCGGCACGGCGCTCTTCTGTCGACAGGTAGACGTTGCGCGAGGAGCAGGCGAGGCCGTCGGCTTCCCGGACAGTCGGCACGGGCACGATGCGGACGGGGATCGCCAGATCGTCCACCATGCGGCGGATGATGGTGACCTGCTGGTAGTCCTTCTCGCCGAAATAGGCGCTGTCCGGCTGGACGATGTTGAAGAGCTTGGAGACGACGGTGGCGACGCCGGCGAAATGGCCGGGGCGGGCCTCGCCCTCCAGCTCGCTTCCGAGCTTCGGTACATCGACGACGGTCTCCATCGGACGCGGATACATGTCCTCCACGCCCGGCGCGAACAGGAAATCGACGTTGGCCTCCGTCAGCATGGCGCTGTCTCGGGCGAGGTCGCGCGGGTATTTCGCCAGATCCTCGTTGGCGCCGAACTGCAGCGGATTGACGAAGATAGAGGCGACGACGATGTCGTTCTCGGCGCGCGCCCGGCGCACGAGCTCCATGTGGCCGACATGCAGGTAGCCCATGGTCGGCACGAAGCCGATCCTGCGGCCGGCGGCGCGGTGCGGCGCCAGGCTTTGCCTCAGATCCGCGATGGTCTTGAGTGTCTTCACGTCCGTCCTCCCATGCCGACGGATGCACAAAAAAGATGCGGCGATTCCCTAACCTGTGCGCTGCAAAAAGGCAATTGCATCAAGGCTGATATGGGTACGCCGAGCTATTCGGCCAACAGGGAGCGGCTGGAGACGATTTCGACGCCTTTTGTCCGCATCTCCTCGATCGCCTGGCGGACGCCTTCCGGATCGATGCCGCGCGAGCCATCCTCGACGAAGCGGATGGTGACGCCCGGCAGCATGTCGACGGCATCGAGAGCGGAAAACTTGACGCAGTAATCGGTGGCCAGCCCCAGGAGATCGATCTCGGTCACCGCCATCGCCTTCATGTAGTCGGCAAGGCCGGTCAGCGCCGCCTGGTCGTTGTCGCGGAAGCTGGAGTAGCTGTCGACGTCGGGGTTCTGGCCCTTCTGCTGGATGAAGTCGATCCGGTCGGCATGAAGGTCGGGATGCAGTTCGGCGTCCGCGGTGCCCTGGACGCAATGGTCCGGCCACATCATCTGCGGCTTGCCGGAGAGTTCGCCCATTTCGAACGGCGCCTTGCCCGGATGGGCGGAGGCGAACGAGCCGTGGCCGGCCGGATGCCAGTCCTGCGAGGCGACGATCAGATCATAGCGGCCGCTCTCGATCAGGGCATTGGCGACCGGCACCACCTTGTCGCCGTCTGGGACGGGCAGATTGCCGCCGGGGCAGAAACCGTTCTGGATGTCGATCAGCAGCAGGGCCTTGGTCACGGGGCGCGTCCTTCTCTTTGACAGGGCCGCACGATGCCAAGGGTCGGGGCAGGGATCAAGGTGCGCAACGGCCAAAAATGCCGCATCGGCATGCCGCAATTTGGCCGCGATGGAAGCGATGGAGTGACCGCCTCACGCCAATCCGGATCTCCCATGCGCCTCCTTCTCGCTCTCGCCTTCCTCTCCGTCGCCGCCGCACCTGCTGTTGCCGACAGCTATACCCGCGAGGGTCTTGTCGAACCGGTGCTGCATCTTGCCGGCCCGCACCAGACGCCGACCGTGGCGCTCACCTTCGACGCCTGCATGGGCCGCACCGATCCGCGCATCCTCGGCGAGCTTGTCGAGAAGAAGATCCCGGCGACGATCTTCGTCACCGCCCGCTGGCTGAAATACAATCGGGCGTCCTTTGACGTCCTGCGCGCCCATCCGGACCTGTTCGAGATCGAGGACCATGGCGAGAACCACATTCCGGCGGTCGACCGGCCGATCTCGATCTACGGCATCAAGGCCGCAGGCTCGGCCGAGGCGATCGGCCACGAGGTGGAGGGCGGGGCTTCTGCCATCACCGCCGCAGGTGCGCCGCAGCCGAAATGGTACCGCGATGCTACCGCCGTCTACAGCCCGTCGGCGATCGCCGAGATCAAGGCGCTCGGCTACCGCGTCGCCGGCTTTTCCGTCAACGGCGACGGTGGCTCGCTGCTCGGTGCCTCGGCCTCGGCCCGCCGCATAGGCTCCGCCAAGGACGGCGACATCGTCATCGCCCACATCAACCAGCCGACGCATGCCGCCGGCGAGGGCGTGGTCAAGGGCATCGAGACGCTCCGGGCGAAGGGGTATCGGTTCGTGCGGCTGGCGGATGTGCCGGAGGATGACGAGGGGGCGGTGAAGGCAGGCGGGTGAAACACTACGGGAAATTTTTATCCGACAAGGAACTCAGAATAACGTTCGCCAATGAACACTGGCAGCGACAGACGCAAAAGCAATAAATTTTGACATTCTTCGCATTCTAGGTTGAATGTCACTTCAGTGTTTCGCTTATGAGTGCAAATGACGTGCTGAAGAAAATTAGAATACGAAACTTCCGATCAATCTCCGATCTGACGCTCGATCTCGATGATCTCAATATATTGATTGGGAAAAATGATACCGGGAAAAGCAACATTTTGCGGGCGTTAAATCTGTTTTTCAATGGAGAAACTGACTTTCGGAAGGAATTTGATTTCAAGAGAGATTTTGCGAAACACGCAAAAACGGGCCAAGGCAAAGCACCCGAAGTTAGAATCGATGTTCAATTCAACATACCAAAAAATTATCAAGTGCCGGATGGAGCTCGTGCAATCGAATGGACATGCCGGTGGAGATCTAACGAAGACATAGAGGAAGAGCCAGTTTTCATCGTGGGATCAAACAAGAAGATCTCGATATCCCGCCGCTCAAAAATTCGTTCATATCTGAATAATATTGACTATCACTACATTCCCGCATTGAAGGGTAGGGAGTACTTTTCGGAGCTGTTAGCGGACATATATGACGTATTGTCCGACGTTGCTGAGGATGATCTTCTGTTGGCATCGCAACCACTGCAAAAGCAGGTGGAAGTTACATTGGAAGATGTGGCAAAAGAACTTGAGGGAGTCCTCCAGAATGCGAGCTTACCGAAGCTTCCGGATAATTTGGGGTCGATATTTAGGCTTATTCAGTTCGAAAGTGAGGGAATTGATCTTGATAGGCGAGGCGACGGTATTCGAGTGCGTCATGTTCCAAGTTTGATGACGTTTCTTTGCGATCTAAAGTCTAAACGCGCAGGCCACTTTCAATCAGGTCATATTTGGGGTTTTGAAGAGCCTGAGAATAGCGTGGATTTTATTTCAGCTTTCGCTTTGAGAGACCAGATATTGGACATTTCCAGGCGAAAAGATTTTCAGATTTTGATGTCAACTCATTCTCCGGTTTTCTTCAAGTTGGAAGAAGCTGACGTGGCCAAAACTATGTTCTTTACGAAGGCCAACTCGGAGACGCGACTGTCAAGCGTTGAGGGAGATGTATCAGACGAAATGGGTGTTCTACGTGTCGTGTCACCTTATGTCGAAAAGAGTCGAGCATACGTAGACGAACTGAGGGTTAAGGTAGCCAATTTGACCAATCGTCTGGCAAACGACGTGTTAGACCCTTCGCAAAAGGTTGTTTTTTTGGAGGGTGATAGTGACGTGCTCATCCTGAAGGCGGTTTGCGACAAATTGAACGTCCTTCAGGATGTGAGATTCATCTGTAGTATTGCCGATGGGTATTCTTCAGCAAATGCTGTAGCAGATAATTTAATCGCGTGGCATCATGTACAAAAAAGCCGTGAATTAAATCGCCGGACAATCGGAGTTGGCCTTGTTGACGATGATGCCGCTGGCGAAAAGGCCAAAGAGATTTTCAATGAAAAGATGCGAGCAGAAAAGTCGAAGAATGCTCGGATTATGAGCTATCAGGTGACTTCCGCGATTGCGAAGCGGACGATTGCAGCCGGCTTTAAGCCAAAGATGACTGTTGAATCATTTGCTCCGGCAGACTGCTGGAAGGTGGCATTCGATAATAAATGGCTCCAAGAAAAATCTCGGGATGTAGTGCTAGCATCTGCTGTCGGCGAGCATAGGCGAATATTTTTGGATGAAGGGTTGAAGGCACTGTATACCGGTGCGCCAGTTGATTTATATCCTCATTTGTACGACGTGAAAATTGAACGCAAAAGAGATTTTTCTGAGATTTTTTGTCAACATATTGAAAAAGATGCAGGCGTCTCTGCTGGTTTTTCCGCGACAATAAAGGCTGTCAGAGATGCATTCTTGGGCACGCTTGTTTGATCACACCCGCGCCACGAACCCATCCAGCACGCGCTTCTGCCCCGCTTTGTCGAAATCGACCGTGAGTTTGTTGCCCTCGATGGCGGAGACGTTGCCGTTGCCGAATTTCTGGTGGAAGACGCGGTCGCCGACGGTGAAGGCGGAGGGGGTGTCGCTGGTCGACTTGGCGACCAGTTCGCCGTCGATGGTGCGGCCGCGCGGGCCGGATTCGCCGTAGCCGATGCGTTCGACGGCGTGGCCGGAGCGGTTGCCCCAGTTCGAGCGGGTCGCCTCGGTGCGGTTGGCCTGGGCACGCTTCCAGCCGGGTGTCGAATAGGAATTGTTGAACGGATCGGCCGTGTCGAAGCGCGACTGGCCGTAGCTGCCGCGTCCATAGCCGCCATAGGAGGTTTCCACCTCGGCGACCTCGACATGGGTGGTCGGCAGTTCGTCGAGGAAGCGTGACGGGATGGTCGACTGCCAGAGGCCGTGAATGCGGCGGTTGTTGACGAACCATATATGGCAGCGGCGCTTTGCCCTAGTGATGCCGACATAGGCGAGGCGGCGTTCTTCCTCCAGTCCGGCGCGGCCGCTTTCGTCGAGCGAGCGCTGGTGCGGGAACAGGCCTTCCTCCCAGCCGGGCAGGAAGACGGTCTCGAATTCCAGTCCCTTGGCGGAATGCAGCGTCATAATCGAGACGGCGTCTAGGTTTTCGTTCTGCTCGACATCCATGACCAGCGAGACGTGTTCGAGGAAGCCGCGCAGCGACTCGAACCCCTCCATCGAGCGGATCAGTTCCTTCAGGTTTTCCAGTCGCCCCGGCGCTTCTGCCGATTTGTCGGCCTGCCACATGGCGGTATAGCCGCTTTCGTCGAGGATCTGTTCGGCGAGCTCGGTGTGCGGCGTGTTTTCCAGCAGCGACTGCCAGCGGCGGAAATCGGTCACGACGTCGAACAGCGCCTTGCGCGGCTTCGGCTTGAACTCGTCGGTCTCGATCACTTCCGCCGCGGCGGCGAGCATGGGAATGTCGCGGGCGCGGGCGTAATCGTGCAACTGGCGGACGCTCGCGTCGCCAAGGCCGCGCTTCGGCGTGTTGATGATGCGCTCGAAGGCGAGGTCGTCGGCCGGCTGGCAGACGAGGCGGAAATAGGCCATGGCGTCGCGGATCTCGAGGCGCTCGTAGAAGCGCGGGCCGCCGATGACGCGGTAGTTGAGGCCCAGCGTGACGAAGCGGTCTTCGAATTCGCGCATCTGGAAGGAGGCGCGCACCAGGATCGCCATGTCGTTGAGATTGTGTTTCTCGCGCTGGAGCTGCTCGATTTCCTCGCCGATGGCGCGGGCCTCTTCCTCCGAATCCCAGGCATTGTGGACCTGTACCTTGTCGTCGTCCGGGTCGGTGCGGTCGGTAAACAGCGTCTTGCCGAGGCGGCCCTCATTGTGGGCGATCAGGTGGCCGGCGGCGCCGAGGATGTGCTCGGTCGAGCGGTAATTGCGCTCCAGCCGGATGACCTTGGCGCCCGGAAAATCCTTCTCGAAGCGCAGGATGTTGTCGACCTCCGCGCCGCGCCAGCCATAGATCGACTGGTCGTCGTCGCCGACGCAGCAGACATTGATCGGCTCGCCCTTCGGCCGCTGGGCCAGGAGCCGCAGCCACATGTACTGGGCGGTGTTGGTGTCCTGATACTCGTCGACGAGGATGTATTTGAAGCGGCGGTGGTAATCCTTGAGGATGCCGGGCTCGCTGCGGAAGATATGGATCGGATGCAGGAGGAGGTCGCCGAAATCGCAGGCGTTTAGCGTCTTCAGCCGAGCCTGATAGGCCCTGTAGAGTTCGCGGCCCTTGCCGTTCGCAAAGGCGCGGGCGTCGCCTTCCGGTATCTGCTCCGGCGTCAGCCCCTTGTTCTTCCAGTTGTCGATCATGCCGGCGAACTGCTTGGCCGGCCAGCGCTTGTCGTCCAGCTCTTCGGCCTGGATGATCTGCTTGATCAGCCGGATGACGTCGTCGGTGTCGAGTATGGTGAAGTCGGACCTCAGCCCGACGACCTCGGCATGGCGGCGCAACAGCTTGACGCCGATCGAGTGGAAGGTGCCGAGCCATGGCATGCCTTCGACGGCATCGCCGAGCAACAGGCCGATGCGCTCCTTCATCTCGCGCGCGGCCTTGTTGGTGAAGGTGACGGCGAGGATCTGCGAGGGGAAGGCGTGGCCGGTCGAGAGAATATGGGCGATGCGGGTGGTCAGGACGCGGGTCTTGCCCGTGCCGGCGCCGGCCAGCACCAGCACCGGGCCCTCCGTCGTCTCCACCGCTTCGCGCTGTTCCGGGTTCAGGCCCGAGAGATAATCCGGGGCGCGCTTCTGGCCACGTGCGGCCATGGCGCGGGCGGCGATGCCTCCGGCCGACGGCGCGGGGGCGGCGGGCGTCCTAGGTTCGGGTTCCTCGTCGAAAAAGGGAATGTCGTCATAACCACCGATCATGCGGCTCAATGTAGTGATTCGGTTCCAAAAGGCAAAAGAAAGAGAACAAAAGGCGCACTTACCCCATGAATTGATGGGGTTTGCCGCTAAATCAAACGCAACTGTGATCGAACATGACCAAATTGTAATCTTGTTTCGCTTGTCGCATTTTAGGATTAAATCATAATGCAGCCTGACGAACCGTGAGCAGAGCGGGCGACCAGGGGCGGAACCAAAGGTCGCATGCAGAACTCTGCCACCCCCCGGAGAAATTGATGCGTCTGTGGAAACAGCTGGTTTTGAGCCTGATCGTTCTGTGTGCCGGTCTTTATGTGTGGGTGACGTTTGTACCCGGAGCCGGTGCCCTGTTGCAGAAGATGGGCCTGTCGCAGGAGGTGGTTGCCGCCATCGCCCCGAAGAGTGAAAGCGCGCCCGGAGCGGGCGAAGGTCGTGGCCGCGGCGGATTTCGCAGCGGTCCTACCGTCGTCGTCACCGCGCCGGCCGGAGAGGGGGTCGTCAACGATCAGCTGACGGCCATCGGCAATGGCGAGGCGATCGAGTCCGTCGTCATCGCGCCGCAGGCCTCCGGCAATATCGCCGCGGTCAATATCCGCTCGGGCGACCGGGTGAAGAAGGGCGAGGTGATCGCCAGCCTTGACCGCGAGGAACAGGTGATCGCCCGCGACCAGGCGCAGGTGGCGCTGGAAAGCGCGGAAGAGAAGCTGTCGATCTACAAGAATGCGAAGTCGACCGTTTCGCGCGTCAGCCTGGTGGAATCCGAGATCGACGCCAAGTCGGCGAAGCTCGCCCTCGACAATGCTGAGCTGACGCTGAAGCGGCGGGATATCGTCTCGCCGATCGATGGCGTCGCCGGCATCATTCCGGTCAGCGTCGGCGACTACGTGACGACCTCGACCGCGATCGTAACCGTCGACAACCGGTCCGAGCTGCTTGTCGACTTCTGGGCGCCCGAGCGGTTTGCCGCCGGGATGGAAGCCGGACAGCCGGTTCAGGCGACGGCGGTGGCGCGGCCCGGCGAGGTGTTTTCCGGCGAGATTGAAGCCGTCGACAACCGTATCGATGAGGCGAGCCGCACCTTCAAGGTTCGGGCCCGCATTCCCAACACGGACGACAAGCTGCGCGCCGGCATGGCATTCACAGTGTTGATGAAATTCGGCGGCGACAATTATCCGTCCGTCGATCCGCTCGCCGTGCAGTGGGATTCGGACGGGTCTTATGTCTGGCGGGTGACGGACGGCAAGGTCGAGAAGGTTCGCGTCGCCATCATCCAGCGCAATCCGGACGTGGTGCTGGTCAAGGGCGATATCGCCAAGGGTGACAGCATCGTTACCGCCGGCCTGCAGCGGCTGCGCGAAGGCGCCGAGGTGGAGGTTGCCGGTGCTGCGGATGTCGAGAAGCCAAAAGACGAGAGTGGCAAGGCTGTGCCCGAGGCCGAGGTGAAGGCATCCGGCAGCGAGCGGGGTGCGTAAATGGCGGCAGAGGAAACTCCTACAACCGAACATGGTTCTACCGCGCTCTTCGTGCGCCGGCCGATCCTGGCGCTGGTCTTCAACGCGCTGATCGTCGTTGCGGGTCTTGCCGCCTATTTCGGCGTCGAAGTGCGCGAACTGCCGGATGTCGATCAGCCGGTCATCACCGTGCGCACCAGCTTCACCGGAGCGTCGCCGGAAACGGTTGACCGCGAGATCACGCAGGTCATCGAAGGCGCGGTCGCGCGCGTTTCGGGGTTGAAGTCGATGTCCTCGACTTCGTCCTTCGGCTCGAGCCGTGTGACGCTGGAATTCACCGACGCAACCGATCTCAACGTCGCCTCGATGGATGTGCGCGATGCGATCAGCCGGGTCACCAACGAGTTGCCGGATGACGTCGACGATCCCCGCATCGTCAAGGCGGACGCCGATTCGCAGCCGATCATGCGGCTGGCGCTGACCTCCGACACGCTGTCGATCGAGGATCTGACACTACTCGTCAACGACCAGATCGCCGACCGGCTCGCCTCCGTCGAGGGAGTTGCGGATGTCGAGGTCTACGGCGACCAGGACAAGGTGTTCAAGGTCGATGTCAGCCAGTCCGAACTTGCGAGCCGCGGGCTGACGATCGCCGACATCAGCACGGCGCTCGCCTCGATGGCGCTCGACGTGCCGGCGGGATCGCTGACCAGCCTGAAGCAGGATATCGTCGTGCGCGCCACCGCGTCACTGACGAAGCCGGAGGATTTCGCCAATATCCTGATCAACGACCGGGTTCGCCTCGGCGACGTGGCGACGGTCACCTTTGGGCCGGATACGGGATCGACGACGCTGCGGGCCAATGGCAAGCCCGGCGTCGGCATGGGTATCATCCGCCAGGCGCAGTCGAACACGCTGTCGATTTCGGCAGGCGTTCACAAGGCGGTCGAGGACATCCAGAAGACGCTGCCGGAGGGCACGTCCATCCGCATCAGCAGCGACGACGCGGTCTTCATCCAGGGGTCGATCGAGGAGGTCATCCGCTCGCTGATCCTGGCAGCCGTTATCGTGGTTGCGATCATCTATCTCTTCCTGCGCGACTGGCGGGCGACCATCATTCCCGCCGTCACCATGCCGGTGGCGCTGATCGGCACGCTGGCGGCGATCTACCTCGTCGGCTTCTCCGTTAATATCCTGACTCTGCTGGCGATCGTGCTGGCGACCGGGATGGTGGTGGACGACGCCATCGTCGTGCTTGAAAACATCGTGCGCCGGCGTGGCGAGGGCATGGGGCCGCGTGCCGCCGCCGTCCTTGGCACGCGGGAGGTGTTCTTCGCCGTGGTCGCCACCACCGCGACGCTCGCCGCCGTGTTCGTGCCGCTCTCCTTCCTGCCGGGCCAGATCGGCGGGCTTTTCCGCGAGTTCGGCTTCGTGCTGGCCTTCTCGGTTCTCATCTCCTCGGTCGTGGCGCTCACCCTCTGTCCGATGCTTGCCTCGCGCATCCTGACCTCGCATTCCGTCAGCCATGGCGGCATGCTCGCCGACTTTGGTAACAGGCTCGGCGGGCTCTATCGTCTGCTTTTGAAAGCGGCGCTCGACGCGCCGATGGTGATCCTGATCGCCGGCGCGCTGTTCGCACTTGCCGCGCTCGGCACGTTCGGTCTCCTGACGAGCGAGCTGACGCCGAGGGAAGACCGTTCGCTCCTGTTGATGCGGGTTTCCGCGCCGCAGGGCGTCAGCCTCGATTACACCCGTGACCAGATGCAACAGGTGGAGGAACGGCTGAAGCCGTTGACCGACAACGGCGAGATCCGGAACATCTTCTCGATTTCCGGCTTCGGGTCCAATACGAACTCCGGTTTCATGGTCATGCAGCTCGCGCCATGGAGCGAGCGTACACGCACGCAGGACGAGATCGCCTCCGACGTCAACAAGGCGACGGCATCAATCCCCGCCGTCAATGCCTTCGCGATGCAGCCCAACAGCCTGCACATCCGTGGCGCCGGCAACGGTCTTTCCTTCGCGATCGTCGGTGCCACGCATGAGACCCTGTCGGAGGCGTCCATCAGGCTTGTCGATGCGATGCAGGACGACAGGGCATTCTTCTCAAATCCGCGCCTGTCGAATGACGCGCGTCAGGGGCAACTTTCCGTCGTCCTTGACCGCGAACGGGCCTCGGATCTGGGCATCAACATTGCCGGCCTTTCGGCGGCGCTTCAGTCGCTGCTCGACGGCCGCTCTGTCGGCGACGTCTATGTCGACGGCCACTCCTACGACGTGATGCTGACCTCCGATACGCATCCGATCGATGATCCGACCGATCTCGAGAACGTCTTCCTGAAGACTGGAGACGGCAAGTACGTGCCGATGTCGACGATCGCGACGCTGGAAGAGCGGTCGGTCGCGCCGAGCCTGTCGCGCGAAAACCAGCTCGCATCGGTCGGCCTGCAGTCCAATCTCGCCGATGGCGTTTCGCTGGGCGCGGCGCTCATCGAGCTCAACCGGATCGCGGCCCCCATCCTGCCGCCGGGCGCGCGCATCCTGCCGCTCGCCGAGGCGGCCAGCCTCGGCGAGAACTCGAGCGGCATGGCGGTGACCTTCGGCTTCGCGATTATCATCATCTTCCTGGTGCTCGCCGCCCAGTTCGAAAGCGTGCTGTCGGCGGTCATCATCATGGCCACCGTGCCGCTCGGACTTGCCTGCGCGGTCTTCGCCATGCTGATGACCGGCTCGTCGCTGAACGTCTACAGCCAGATCGGACTGGTCTTGCTCGTCGGCGTCATGGCCAAGAACGGCATTCTCGTCGTCGAATTCGCCAACCAGCTGCGCGACCGGGGCCACGACGTGCGCCGGGCGATCGAGGAGGCCGCCAACCTCCGCCTGAGGCCGGTGATGATGACGATGATCTCCACCGTGCTTGGCGGCGTGCCGCTGGTGCTGGCGCACGGGGCAGGGGCGGAAGCGCGCATCGCGCTCGGCTGGGTCATGGTCGGCGGACTGGGCATGGCGACGGTGATCACACTGTTCGTCACGCCGGTCGCCTACCTGCTTCTGGCGCGATTCGCCAAACCGCATGCGGACGAGGAAAAGCGCCTGCATCGCGAAATGAGCGCCGCGCAAGAATTGCAGGCTGGGGAATAAAGCGGTTGCTTTGCCGCAAAGCGCCAATCGTGGTCAACCAATTGCCGTATTTCATGGTAAGAGGCAGATGACAGCATAAGGATCTCGGAGACTTCACTTCCATGCTCAAGCGTATTGCCGTACTTGCCCTGGCAGGCACCTTTCTCAGCGCCTGCACCACCACCGACCCGTATACCGGTCAACAGAAGGTTTCCAACACGGCGGGCGGCGCGGCGATCGGTGCTGCAGCTGGCGCCGTCGGCGGCCTTCTGCTCGGCAACGGCCCGACAAGCCGCCGCAACGGGGCATTGATCGGTGCCGGCATCGGCGCACTCGCCGGCGGCGCGATCGGCAACTACATGGACCGCCAGGAAGCCGAGCTTCGCGCCCAGCTGCAGGGCACCGGCATCTCGGTCACCCGCAATGGCGACAACATCATTCTCAACATGCCCTCGAACATCACCTTCCCGACCGACCAGTATGCGGTCATGCCGGCTTTCTATCCGACGTTGAATTCTGTCGCGATCGTGCTGAACAAGTTCAACAAGACGCTGGTCGACATCAACGGTCACACCGATTCGACCGGCTCGCTGCAGCACAACATGGAACTGTCGCAGCAGCGTGCGTCTTCGGTCGCCAATTACCTGACCGGTCAGGGCGTCGACGCCCGCCGCATGTCGGCCATGGGCTTCGGCCCGAACCAGCCGGTCGCGACCAATGCGACGCCTGAGGGCCGTGCCCAGAACCGCCGCGTCGAAGTGCAGATTTCGCCGCTGCGCGAAGGCTGAGCGCGCATATCATGACGAACTGTCCGGCGGGCGTTTTGCCCGCTGGACAAGCCGCGCCGGCTGTCCCATACCTGCACTCCAAAATGGAAATGGAGGAAGACCCATTGGCGCGTGAACATGCAAGACCGGGCATTCGCAACGAGGAAGGTATCGCTGCGGTTCTCGGCATTTTGAAGCAGAGCTTTGGCGAGCGCTTCCAGACCGGTGAAGCATTCCGCGCCCAGCATACCCACACCACCACCTATCTGCCTGCGCAATTGCCCGACGGTGTCGCCTTCGTCGAAAGCTCCGACGATGTGAAGGTGATCGTGCGGGCCTGCGCCGAGCACAAGGTGCCGGTCATTCCCTTCGGCGCCGGCACATCGCTGGAGGGGCAGGTGAATGCGCCGAGCGGCGGCATTTCCATCGATTTCTCGCGCATGAACAAGGTGCTGTCGGTCAATGCCGAGGATCTCGACTGCACGGTGGAGCCGGGCATTACCCGCGAGGACCTGAACACCTATCTGCGCGACACCGGGCTCTTCTTCCCGATCGACCCTGGCGCGAACGCCTCGATCGGCGGCATGGCCTCGACACGTGCTTCCGGCACCAACGCGGTGCGTTACGGCACGATGAAGGACAATGTCCTTTCGGTGACCGCGGTGACTGCGAACGGCGAGGAGATCCGGACCGCGCAGCGGGCCCGCAAGTCCTCGACCGGCTATGACCTGACGCGTCTGTTCGTCGGAGCAGAAGGAACGCTCGGCGTGCTGACCTCGGTCACGCTGCGCCTGCAGGGCATTCCGGAGAAGATCGCCGGCGGCGTCTGCGCGTTCCCCGATATCGAATCGGCCTGCAATGCGGTCATCATGACCATCCAGCTCGGCATTCCGGTTGCTCGCATCGAGCTTCTGGATGCACTGCAGGTGAGGGCCTGCAATGCCTATTCCGGTCTTGGCAACGAGGAGAAGCCGACGCTGTTCCTCGAATTCCACGGCAACGAGCAGACGGTCGCGATCCAGTCGGAACAGTTCGCCGAGATCGCCGCCGAGTTCGGTGGCGGCGAGTTTCGCTGGACGGTGAACGCCGAGGAGCGCGCGAAGCTCTGGAAGGCACGCCACGACGTCTACTGGTCGGTCAAGGCGACGGCGCCCGACAAGGCAATTCTTGCGACCGATGTCTGCGTGCCGATCTCGCGCTACGCCGATTGCGTCACCGAAACGCATCGGGATATTCTCGAGCACGGATTGTATGCGCCGATCGTTGGCCATGCCGGAGACGGCAACTTTCATACCTCCGTCGTGTTTGACGACAAGGATGAGGCCGACGTCGCCAAGGTCGAGGCGTTTGTCGCGCGGCTGGCACAGAGGGCTCTGTCAATGGACGGGACCTGCACCGGCGAGCACGGCATCGGGCAGGGCAAGAAGGGTTTCCTCGCCGAGGAGCTCGGCGGCGCCGTGGATTTGATGCGGCAGATCAAGCAGGCGCTCGATCCCGACACTATCTTCAACCCCGGGAAGATCTTCGATCCGGCTTGATCGCGGCGCCGGAAAATTTCATGCTGAGAGGGCTCCGGATTTCCGGGCCGAAGAGGCGGACAAGGGAGTAAGGCAGTTTGCTCGGACGGATTATCCTGTTTTTTGCGGGACTTCTCGTCGTCGTACTGTTTACGGCGCTGATCGCACCGATGTTCATCACCTGGAATGATTTCCGGACCGAGTTCGAGGATCAGGCGAGCCGTATTCTCGGCAAGAAGGTGGTGGTCAACGGCGACGTTGAGGTGCGCATCCTGCCGTTCCCGACCGTCACGCTTCACGATGTCCAGGTCGGCCGCGACGAGGACGGCAATCCGCTGGTGCAGGTCGCCGACTTCTCCATGGACATGGAACTGGCGCCGTTCCTGTCCGGTGAAGCGCGCATCGTCGAGATGCGCATCGACCAGCCGCGTGCCCGCATCGAGCTTTTGAAGGACGGCACGCTCGACTGGATGCGCGGCAGCCATTCCTCCATTCCGGCCAAGACGGTCGTCTTGGAGAAGGTCTTCATCACCGATGGCGAAGTCGCCTTCGTGGACGAGCAGACCGGCCGCGACCGCGTCATCTCGGACATCAATACGGAGATGTCAGCGCGCTCGCTGGCCGGTCCGTGGCGCGCCGAAGGCGACGCGGTGTTCGACGGCCATCCATCGCATTTTTCCTTCTCCTCCAGCGCGCCCGACGAGAAGAACGGCACGATCCGGGTCCATACGACGATCAAGCCGGAAGCGGTGCCGGTGACGGTGGAGACCGACGGCGATCTGGCGATCGTCGACGCCCGGCCGCGCTATGACGGACAGTTCTCCGCCATGATGATGGCGGAAGCCGAGGACAAGACGGAGGACGGCGAGAAATCCCGCAGTCTGCCGCCACGCGTCAAGGGCAAGTTCGAACTCACCAATGAGCGCATCCGCATTCCCGAATACCGCCTGGAAGTGGGGTCTCTGAGGGATCCCTATGTGGTGACGGGGGAGGCGACCTATGACACGGGGACCAAGGGCGACTTCTTCCTGAAGGCCGATGGCCAGCAGATCGATGTGGCGCGGCTCGATACCGGCCCGGCCAAGAAAACCGCGCGGCCCGGCACGCAGCGCCTGAGCGCCGCCGAACGGCTGGACACGCTGATCGGGTTGGCGCGGCGCATTCCGGTGCCGGGCGTGCCGGGGCGGGCGGAGGTCAAGCTGCCGGCAATCGTTGCCGGCGACACGACGATCCGCGACGTGCTCCTAAAGGTCGAGCCGAACGGCAAGGGCTGGACGATCGACAATGCCGAGGCGACGCTGCCGGGCCGCACGAAGATCGAAGGCTCCGGCAAGCTGACCCTCGTTGGCAGCGCCGTCTTCGATGGCCGTCTGACCGTGGCCTCCCGCCAGCCTTCCGGCGTCGCCGACTGGCTGACCGGCAGCGTTGCGCCGGAGATCCGCAACCTGCGCACCGCTGGCTTCTCCGCCGATGTCAGCCTGTCGCCGGAAGTGCAGAATTTCGACAATCTGGAGGTCGTCACCGGCGGGGCTGCGATGAAGGGCCGGATCGGCCGCGTCTCGCTGAGCGGCCAGGTGCCGGCCCTGACGGTCGACCTTGCCGGCGATCGCATCGATCTCGATGTGCTGCGGGCGTTGACCAGCCTGATGATGGGCGAGGATACGGGCAGCGGGCTGCTCGGACATGATATCGACGCGCATCTGGCCGCCGACCGGCTGACGGCGTTCGGCGTGGAGGCCCAGCAGGTCGACGCCGCCTTCTCGCTGTCGAATGGCGCGCTGTCGGTCAAGACGCTCGATATCGGCGACATCGGCGGCGCCAAGGTCAGCACCTCGGGCGAAGCCGAAGGGTCGGTTGCCGGCGTGTCGGGGAGCGGCGACGTGCATTTCGATGTGGCCGATGCCGGCCGGTTCCTGCAACTCCTGCAGAAGAGCATGCCCGCGCATCCGGTGCTCGGCCGTCTGGCGGAGAACAGTTCCTGGTTCGACGACACCGCCCTCGATGTGGCGCTGTCGGTGGGCGGCGGCGACAGGGGCGGGATTTCCGCCGATATTCGCGGTAGTTCGAACGGCAGCAACGTGACCGCCCGGATTGGCCTGAAGAGCATGGCGTCGCTTGCCGATCACAAGGGGCTCTCCCTCGACCTGACGCTCACCAATCCCCGGTCCTCGATCCTGTTCGGCCAGCTCGGCTTCATGCCGCTGCCGGTCGGCGGTCTTGAGGACGGGCGCGTGCGTCTCGTCTTCAATGGCGATGACGGCGACAGGGGCCGCACGCAGCTTTCCTTCGATGCCGGCAGCACGCATCTGTCCGCCGACGGCAATGTCAGCCTGGCGGCCGATGATTTCCTTGCCGGCGATCTGGCGCTCACCCTGAAGAGCGGCGACGTCGAGCCCTATCTCATTCTGAACGGCGTCGCACTGCCGGGCATCGGCGATGGCCTGCCGCTCGACATGACGTCGAAGGTTTCCGTTGCCAATGACGCCGTCACCTTCGACCAGCTTGCAGGCAATATCGGCGGCGATGCCTTCAGCGGCATGCTCCGGGTGCAGCGTGGGCAGCCGGTCCTGACCGTTGGCGGCAATCTCGCATTCGACAGCCTCGATCCCTATTGGCTGGCCGAAACGGTCTATGGGCCGCTCTACGATGTCTCGACAGGCGATTTCACCAATGCTCCGTTCGAGCCGCCGATGAACTCCGGTGCCGATATCGACGTGTCGCTGAAGGCCGGCGAAGTGCCGGTCGGGCTTGGCGAACCGGTTCGTGGCGTCACCGGAACGCTGACCAGTCGCAACGGTGCACTCAATTTCGAGGACATGACGGGCGAATTGTTCGGCGGCAAGCTAAGCGGGCATGTGCGGCTGGCCAACAGCGGCGGTACGGGATCGTTGCAGGCGGGGCTTGAACTGGCCGGCGGCGATGCCAAGCGGTTGTTCTGGAGCCGTGGCGGCAAGCCGGTCGTCGAGGGCGGGCTCTCAGGCAATGTGACGGTGGAAACCAGCGGGGCAACCCTCTCGGCTCTGGCGAGAACGCTCGGCGGTTCCGGCGAAATCGACGTCGCCGGCGCGACGATCAACGGGCTTGATCTCTCCATCCTGCCGACCCTGCTTGCCGCCAACGAACAATCTACCGGCGATGACATTTCCAACGAGAGCGTGGCGGGCGAGGTTCTGCCGCTGTTGCTCAATGGCAGCAGCGCCGTTGGCGATCTCAAAATCCCGTTCAGCATTACCAATGGCCGCTGGCGGGCCAATAATCTGTCGGCGACGACGGCTTCGGCGCAACTGTCCGGGGCGGCCGATTTCGACGTTCAGGACCGCGACATGTCCGGGTCCCTGCAGATCGCCTTCGCCACGGGCAAGGAAGACGTCGCCGGCGCCAATGCCAACCTGACTCTGCAGTATTCCGGCCAACTCGATCAGCCGCAGATGAAGGCCGATGTCACCGGGATGACCAACTACCTGTCGCTGAGGGCGTTCGACCGGGAACGCCGGCGGGTCGAGCATCTACAGGCCAATGTGCTGGAGAAGCAGCGGCTGCGGCGCGAGGCGTCGCTCTACCTGGCGATGGACCAGCGCCGGGCCGAAGAGGCGAAGAAGATGGACGCGATCCGGCTTGAGGTGGAGCAGCACCTGAAGGAGCTTGCCGACCAGGAGAGGAAGGCGCTGGAGAAGCGAAATGCCGAGCTGGAGGCCGCCAAAAGGGCTGCGGAAGCTGCGGCGCAGAACCCGCAGGACAACGTGCCGGTGTTCGATGTCGTGCCCCTGCAGCGGGCCGAGCCGATCATTGTGCCGCCGGCCGCAACCCAGGCACCGGCACAGCCTGCGCCCAAGACTGAGGCGCCCGCTCAGAAAGAAGAACCGGCCGGTGACGCAGGTAACCTTAAGTTCGATTCCTGGTTGAATTTGCGCTAATTCATGTCATGATGAAATAAGGTCGTGGGGCGGCCCGCTAAAATACATAAATCGGGGAATATTGGTGCCGGGTTTCAAGGTCCGGACGCCAGGCGGGTTTGCGCATCGTACTGAGTTTGTCGCATCCAGGGGGCTTGTGATGTCGTGGCGTGGTGTAATGCGTATAGTGGGCGCAGGTTTTATATTCCTGGCGACCGCCGGATTTCTTCAAACGAGTCAGAAATTTCCAACGGGCGGATCCTCGCCAACGCTGCCGGTTGTCGTATCAAGTGCTGCCGCGCGACAATCATCCGATCCGCAGAGCTATCTGATGCGTTGGGTTTCGGCCTGCGAGCAGGAGTTCGGCGCGCACGGGCACAATCCGAACGAAGCGCTGCTGCGCAGCTGCACAAGCTATTGAGGGGCAGGCGGTTCGCCGCCGCGCCGGTACCATTCCAGAACATGGACGCGTAGCGCCGAGGACAGGTTCGCATCCTCCGGGCGGTGGTCGTCGACTTCGGCGATCAGCGCCGCCAGCGACATAGTCCGCCTGGCCGCGATCGCCTTGAGCTCTTCCCAGAAAGCGTCCTCCAGCGTGAAGCTGGTGCGGTGGCCGTGAAGGGTGGCGGAATGTTTGCGGATCATCGGTGTGCCTGCTGCCGTCTGCCGAATGGATGCTGGCCGGGTGGGCGGCGGATTGGGAAAGTGATTCAAGTCTCAGCTGCAAGTTCTTGACGGCGATGCCCTTTCGGGTCGCGCTGACCGTCAGTCGTCGGAATGATCGTCCTTTTCGCGGCGACCTTCGTCGAGGCGTTTGCGTTCCAGCGTGTTGCGGGCCGTGGTCAGCTCTTTCTCGGCCTTGGTCCGGCCGAAGGAAATGCGGTTCTGCTCGGCCGTCTTTTCCTTTTCCTGTCGCGCCTTCTGCTTGCGCGCCATGCGCAGATTGACGATTTCCGCGGCCATGTCCGATCGATCTCCTGCCTTGGGCGGCCATGTGCGGCCCATGAAAAAGGGGAGCCGCGCTCCCCTGGTTTCCTACTGCTTCTTGCGGAACGCGTCGAGCGAGACGACGGAGCCCGACGGCTTGCCGCCGCCATCGTCGTCCGGGCTCGGATCTTCGCCGGGCGTCTCGGATTCGTTCTCTGCCTTCGGTGCTGCGGGGGCAGGGTAGGCCGTTACCTCGCCGCCAGCTTCTTCCTCGACCACCGGTACGTCGAACTCGACCTCGAAATTGACGGACGGATCGTAGAAGCCGCGGATGGCCGCGAAGGGGACGACCAGCTTCTCAGGCGTGTCGGAGAAGGACAGGCCGATCTCGAACTGGGTGTCGGTCACCTTGAGGTCCCAGAACTGGTGCTGGATGACGATGGTCATCTGCTCGGCATATTTGGCCTTGAGGTGCTGCGAGATGCGCACGCCCGGAGCTCCGGTCAGGAAGGTGATGAAAAAGTGGTGTTCACCCGGCAGGCGGCCCGTTGCGGCGACTTCGGACAAGACCTTGCGGATCACTCCACGCAGCGCGTCCTGTGTCAGAATATCGTAACGGATATGGTCATGGCCCATCGTGCATTCATTCCTTCATCATCACGAGCGCGACCGTACCAAGGCGCGCAGTTGCCGGCTAGAGCATTGCATTCAGCGAGGAATCTTACCTCAGCCGGTTCTTCGAATCCTCTTACACCATATAGAGCGAGAATGGGAGTAGGTCACGGGGGAGTAGGTGAAGGCTTCTGTTGCCAGGTGCCTTCGGACCCCGCCTTAAAGTGCTACCCCTAAGGACTTAGGTTGGGTTTCCCGCACCGCCATTAGGCAGCGAGAGCGTAACCCTGAGCGTTGTTGTCGTTTGCAACTACTCTAATGACCCGATAACGGTGGTATCATGCCGGGTAAAAAGTCGATCTTTACGCCCTTGTCGATCCTATTTCGCCCCCATCACAAACCGGCCATCTCGTCAGCCGTTCCGCCGGTTTGTGGTGGAGGCGCCGGGTACCGCCCCCGGGTCCAATAGGTTTATTACATCGCTGTTTATCACCATAGCCGGGCAAGCCGGCAGACCTGATATAGGTGTTTCCGGCGCCCGTGAAAAGGGGGGCGGTCGACAAGCTGCGACAAAATCCCCGGCCAGCTTGACGAAGTCATGTGTGCGGACCATTCTGCCGGTGCAGTTTAATCGATCCTCTGCAAAGATTATTTCTTGGGAAGGAGCAGGACATGACTGATTACCTTGCAGATGTGAAGAAGTACGACAGCGGCGCGGATGCCGATATTGTCAAGAAGATCGAGCGTCACCTCGGCATCGCTCTTCGCAATCGTGACTCCTCGCTCGTTTCCTGTTCCGATCCGAAGGAGCTCGATCGCGTCAAGGCAAGCTGGTGCGGCAAGAAGCTCGGCGTGGAGGGCGCTGATGCCGACAAGGCTCTGGAAGCCGTCTGCGCCGCCATGTCCGCCGACCGCACCAAGTCGCGCGTCACCTTCTACTATCTCGTCGCCAAGGAGCTCGGGAAGCTCGGCGATCTCTGATCCGTCCTGAAGCAGCGTCATGTGACGAGGGGCCGCTCTGCGGGCGGCCTTTCCATACACCGTCATCAAAACCGCTGGACAATCCCGCTTGTCTGTTGGCCGGGCCGCGGCCGTGACTTACAATGCGAGCCGAACGAATCTACAGGCAGCGTCCATGAAGCAATATCTCGATCTCCTCGATCACGTCCTTTCGACGGGTACCGACCGTGGCGACCGCACCGGCACGGGCACGCGTTCGGTGTTTGGCCACCAGATGCGGTTCGACCTCGCGGAGGGCTTTCCGGTCCTGACGACGAAGAAGCTGCATCTGCGTTCGATCATCCACGAACTGCTGTGGTTCCTGAAGGGCGACACCAACATACGCTATCTGCACGATCATGGTGTGAGCATATGGGACGAGTGGGCCGACAAGGACGGCAATCTCGGGCCGGTCTATGGTGCGCAATGGCGGTCCTGGCCAGACTACGAGGGCGGGCATGTCGACCAGATTGCGGCGGTCGTCGAGAGCATCCGAAAGAACCCGAATTCGCGCCGGCATATCGTTTCGGCCTGGAACCCGGCTCTGGTTGATGAAATGGCGCTGCCGCCCTGCCATTGCCTATTCCAGTTCTACGTCTCCGACGGCAAGCTCTCCTGCCAGCTCTACCAGCGCTCGGCGGATATCTTCCTGGGTGTGCCCTTCAACATCGCCTCCTATGCGCTGCTGACCATGATGGTCGCGCAGGTGACCGGACTAAAGCCCGGCGACTTCGTGCACACGCTCGGCGACGCGCATATCTATCACAACCACTTCGAACAGGCCCGACTGCAACTGCAGCGCTCGCCGAAGCCGCTGCCGACGATGCGTATCAATTCGGACGTGAAGGATCTGTTTGCCTTCAAGTTTGAAGACTTTACGCTCGAAAACTACGAGGCTGATTCAAGCATCAAGGCGCCGATCGCAGTCTGAATCCGGTCTTTCAGCCAAGGTATTCGAATAGATGGACATTTCCCTGGTCGTGGCGGTTTCCTCCAATGGCGTCATCGGCCGCGACGGAGACATGCCCTGGAGACTTTCGACCGATCTGAAACGGTTCAAGGCCCTGACGCTCGGAAAGCCGGTGATCATGGGGCGCAAGACCTTCCAGTCGATCGGCAAGCCCTTGCCGGGGCGCCTCAACATCATCGTCACGCGAGACGCAGCCTTCAAGGTCGAGGGCTGCGTGACGGCAACCTCGCTTGAGGAGGCTGTCATGCTTGGCGAGGCGGAGGCGCGGCAAAAGGGTCTCTATGAGATCTGCATCATCGGCGGCGGCGAGATCTACCGGCAGGCGCTCGAGACCGGTCTGGCGACGGTTGTCCATCTGACGCATGTGGACGCCGAACTCGACGGCGACACGCGGTTCCCGCCGCTTGATCCGGCAGTGTGGGCCAAGGAGAGCGAGGCGGACTTCCCCGCAGGGGAAAAGGACAATTTTCCGACCCGCTACGCCGTCTACAGGCGTCTTTGACGCAAGGCGGAAACTATTTTTCCAATAAAACCGGTCTTCCTTGACGCGTTACATTGAAAGCGCCTTCCCGCATACCTATAAACGGGCAGTGGCTGTGCCAGGGCGATCGCTGATCGGCGTGGGCATGGGGAGTTGTTTCTAGACAAGAGGTATGAATGCCCTGGAGCAATCAGAATGGCGGCGGCGGCGGTCCTTGGGGCGGCGGCGGCAATAATCAAGGCCCCTGGGGTCAAGGTCCGAACCGTCCGCGCAACAATGGCGGCAATAACGGCGCTCCGCCGGATCTGGAAGATCTGATCCGTCGCGGGCAGGACCGGCTCAAGACCATCGTGCCCGGTGGCGCGAACGGTGGCGTCGTCCTCATCGTCGTCGCAATCCTGGCGGTCTTCTGGATTTTCCAGTCGGTCTATACCGTCCAACCGGACGAGCGCGGCGTTGAACTGCGCTTCGGCCAGCCGAAAAAAGAAATTTCGATGCCCGGCCTGCATTTCCATATGTGGCCGATCGAGACCGTCGAGATCGTCAAGGTCACCGAGCAGCAGCTCAATATCGGCGCTGGCAGCTCGTCCACTTCGGCCGTCGGCCTGATGCTCTCGGGCGATCAGAACATCGTCAACGTCCAGTTCTCGGTGCTCTTCACGGTCACCGATCCGAGCGCCTTCCTCTTCAATCTTGAAGCGCCGCCGCAGACGCTGCAGCAGGTTGCCGAAAGCGCCATGCGCGAAGTGGTCGGCCGCCGTCCGGCGCAGGATATCTTCCGTGATGCCCGCCAGGGGATCGCCGCCGACGTGAAGTCGATCATCCAGTCGACGATGGACAGCTACGGCGCCGGCATTTCCATCAATGCCGTGGCGATCGAGGATGCGGCTCCGCCGCGCGAGGTTGCCGATGCCTTCGACGAAGTGCAGCGCGCCGAACAGGACGAGGACCGTCTCGTCGAGGAAGCCAACCAGTATGCCAACAAGGTACTCGGTGGTGCCCGCGGTCAGGCCGCCCAGATCCGTGAAGAGGCAGCCGCCTACAAGGATCGTATCGTCAAGGAAGCCGAAGGTGAGGCCCTGCGCTTCATCTCCATCTATGACGAGTACAAGGAAGCGCCGGACGTGACCCGCAAGCGCCTCTATCTCGAAACCATGGAGAAGGTTCTGGAAAACTCCAAGAAGGTCATTATCGACGAGAAGCAGGGCGTCCTGCCTTATCTGCCGCTCAATGAACTTGGTTCGACCAAGCAACAGGGAGGCAAGTGATGAACTCCAATCGTCTTCCCGCAATCCTCGTCGCCATCGGCGTCATCCTGTTCCTCGGCTATTCCTCGATCTTTGTCGTGAATGCCCGCCAGCAGGCCGTCGTCATCCGCTTTGGTGAAATTCGGACGGTCAAGACCGACCCGGGCATCTACTTCAAGCTTCCCTTCGCCTTCGCAAATGCCGACCGGGTCCAGTATGTCCCGAAGCAGGAGCTTCGCTTCGACCTCGACGACATCCGCGTCCAGGTTTCCGGCGGCAAGTTCTACGAAGTCGACGCGTTCGTGGTCTACAAGATCACCGATGCGGCCCGCTTCCGCGAAACGGTGTCCGGCGACCGCATCTCGGCGGAATCGCGCATGCGCACCCGTCTCGATGCCTCGCTGCGTCGGGTCTACGGTCTGCGCGGCTTCGAATCGGCCCTTTCCGACGCCCGTGCGTCGATGATGCAGGAGGTCCGTGACGACCTGCGTCCCGACTCCGAGTCGCTCGGCATCAGCATCGAGGATGTCCGCATCCGCCGCACCGACCTGACCCAGGAAGTCTCGCAGCAGACATACGCCCGCATGAAGGCGGAACGTCTCGCTGAGGCCGAGCTGATCCGCGCCCGCGGTTCGGAAGAAGGCCAGCGCCGTCGTGCCGTCGCCGACCGTAAGGTCGTCGAAATCCAGGCAGAAGCGCAGAGGGATGCCGAAATCATCCGGGGTGAAGGCGACGCGGCCCGAATCAAGGCCTTTGCCGAAGCCTTCAAGCGCGATCCGGCCTTCTTCGACTTCTACCGGTCGATGGATGCCTATTCGAAGTCGCTGGGTTCCGACTCGACCACGCTTGTGCTGTCGCCGAATTCGGAATTCTTCCGCTACTTCAACCAGGCCGATGGCTCCACGCCTTCCGACCGCGTTCCGCCTGCGATCCCGCCGGCTGGCGCTCCGGAAGCTGCGGCACCTGCGCCTGCGACCGGCAGCGGGAACTGATTGCCGGCAATGTCCGACTTTCTAACCGGTCTGGCATTCTTTCTGATCATCGAGGGGCTGGTGTACGCACTGGCCCCTCGATTTCTTGTTGAAATGGCAAAGGTTTTGCCGTCAATTCCCGAACAGCAGCTGCGATATTTCGGCCTTGGCGCCGTCGGCGCCGGTGTCGCCCTTGTCTGGTTCATTCGCGGCTGAGCGGCTTCTCCGGTTGCTCGCGAAAGATTGTTTTTTCCTGTCGTGATTCCGCCCTATGCTCGGGATTGAATGATCGGAACGTCCATTTAAGAGGAAGCCCCATGGTGCGGATTTCGCCTTCACCCTTTGCCAAGAGCCTTGCCGTGCTGTCGATCGCGGCGGTGACGTGGTCGGCGAGCGTCTCGGGTCTTCAGGCCGCTCCACCGCCGGCCGGGCCGGCTTCGGTTTCGAACCTTGCCGAAGGCCTGCTTGGTGCCGTGGTCAACATCTCGATCTCGCAGAACGTGAAGTCGGAAGGCGAGGGGCCGTTGCCGAACGTGCCGGACGGCGCGCCGTTCGAGGAGTTCTTCAACGACTTCTTCAAGAACAAGGACAATCAGGGTAACCGTACGGTCAACTCGCTCGGCTCCGGCTTCGTGATCGACCCGGACGGCTACATCGTCACCAACAACCACGTCATCGAGGGCGCCGACGACATTGAGGTGAACTTCGCCGACGGCACGACGCTGAAGGCCAAGCTGATCGGCACGGACACGAAGACCGACCTGTCGCTGCTGAAGGTCGAGCCGAAGAAGAAGCTGGTGGCGGTTCACTTCGGCGATTCCCGCGTCATGCGCATCGGCGACTGGGTGATGGCGATCGGCAATCCCTTCGGCCTCGGCGGCACGGTGACGCTCGGCATCATCTCGGCGCGCGGCCGCAACATCAATGCCGGGCCCTATGACAACTTCATCCAGACGGATGCGGCGATCAACAAGGGCAATTCCGGGGGCCCGCTGTTCAACATGAACGGCGAGGTGATCGGCATCAACACGGCGATCATTTCGCCGAGCGGCGGTTCGATCGGCATCGGTTTCGCCGTTCCGTCGGAAATCGCGGAGAACGTCATCCAGCAGATCCGCGAGTTCGGCGACGTGCATCGCGGCTGGCTCGGCGTTCGCATCCTGCCGGTGACCGCCGATATCGCCGAGACCAACGGTCTGGCGGAACCGCAGGGCGCGATGATCGCCGGCGTGATCAAGGGCGGCCCGGTCGACGACGGCACCATCAAGGCCGGCGACATCATCCTGAATTTCGACGGCAAGCCGATCCACGAGATGCGGGATCTGCCGCGCATCGTTGCCGAAAGCCCGGTCGGCAAGGAAGTGGACGTCGAGATCGTCCGCGAAGGCAAGAAGCAGACCGTCAAGGTCAAGCTCGGCCAGCTGACCGCCGCCCAGGAAGCCGCCGCCAATGCCGATGACGCGCAGGAGCAGACGGATGAGGGTGCCGAGACTGGGGAGGACAAGGGCGGCGACAAGGGTGGCGACAAGGCCCAGAACGACGGTTCGGGCGACGAGGAGGACGCAACCGGCATTCTTGGCATTTCGCTGGCCGAGCTCGATGACGATGCCCGCGAAGTCTACAAGATCGCGCCGAGCGTCGAGGGCGTGGTGATCAGCGATGTCGATCCGGCGTCGGCCGCGGCGGAGAAGGGCCTGAAGACCGGCGACGTCATCGTCGAGATTGCCCAGGACTTCGTTTCCAACCCGCAGGCGGTTGCCGACAAGCTGCAGGAGCTGATCGACGAGGGCCGTCGCAACGCCTACATGATGATTGCGTCGCCGAACGGCGACCTGCGTCTGGTGGCCGTGCCGCTCGAATAGGGCGCGGAGCCTAGCGCTTGAGGAAGGCCTCGCGCGTGATTGCGTAGAGGACGTGACGCCTGAGGTGCGGGTGGCTGTCCGGAATTTTCGGATGGTCGAAATCGCGCTTCGGGTGGTGGGTCATGCCGATGCGCTTCATCACCGCCGTCGAGCGGTGATTGTCGGCGACGGCGAAGGAGACGACTTCCGGCAGATCCCTGTCGAGAAACGCGTGGCGCAGGAGCGCTTCGGCGGCCTCGGTGACGTAGCCCTTGCCCCAATAGCGCTCGGCCAGCCGCCAGCCGATTTCCACGGTTCCGGCCGGCAGGATCGGCAGAAGGTCCGGCTGCCAGAGGCCGCAAAAGCCGATGACCGCGCCGGATGCCTTTTCTTCCAGTGCGTAGAAACCGTAGCCGGTCTCCCGGGTGCGGGCGGCGATGAAGTCCATCATCTCGTCCGATTGCGCGCGGCTGCGGCGCCAGGCGAAGAATTCCATGACGCGCTCGTCGGAATTGATCTCGTGGAAAAGGTCGCGGTCAGCCTCTTGCCAGTTGCGCACGATCAGGCGCGGCGTTTCCAATATGACGAGCGGCATGGCGTTCTCCTGGGACTGGTCGGCCGATAACCGGATCAAGGATCGTCAGGCGGTGATGAATTCGTGGCGTCGGTAACCCTGCAGATAGAGAAGCGAGGTCAGGTCGCCGTGGTCGATGCGGATTTTCGCCTGGGCGGCGACCGACGGCTTGGCGTGCAGGGCGACGCCCGTGCCGGCAAGCTCGATCATGCCAAGGTCATTGGCCCCGTCGCCGACGGCAATTGCGTCTTGCGGAGAGATGCCGAGCCTTGCAGTGATGTCGACGAGGGCATCGACCTTCGCCTGCTTGCCGAGGATCGGTTCGGCGACCTCACCGATCAGCAGTCCGCCTTCCTCGATCAGCAGGTTGGCGCGGTTCTCGTCAAAGCCGATCATCGCCGCAATGCGGCTGGTGAAGACGGTGAAGCCGCCCGAGACGAGCGCCGTGTAGCCGCCCTTGGCCTTCATGGTGCCAACCAGTTCCTTGCCGCCGGGGGTCAGCGTAATGCGCTTGGCGATGACCTCGTCGACGACGGTTGCCGCAAGCCCTTTCAGCAGCGCCACGCGTTCGCGCAGTGCCGGCTCAAACTCGATCTCGCCGTTCATGGCCCGCGCGGTGATGGCCGCCACCTTTTCCTTCAATCCGACCTCGGCCGCCAGTTCGTCGATGCATTCCTGGCCGATCATGGTCGAATCCATGTCGGCAATCAGCAGGCGCTTGCGGCGGGTTTCGGTGTCCTGCACAGCGACGTCGATCGTTTCGGAGCCGATGGCCGCACGCAGGGCTGCTTCCGCTTCAACGGCGTCGACACCGTCACGCAGCGGCAGATCGCAGGCTATTCCGTCGGCAAGCCAGTAGAGGCCGGCGGCCGGCACGGCCTTTTCGATCGCCTCGGCGAGGGCTGGCGTCAGAACCGGATTTGACGGATTGGCGATAAGCGTGGCAACGAGAGCCATGAGCAAGAGTCCTATTGGTGAATTCGACGCGATCCTGATAGCCGGGCCGACCGCCAGCGGCAAGTCCGCATTGGCGGTGAAGCTGGCGCGCGAAGCCGGCGGTGTGGTGATCAATGCCGACAGCATGCAGGTCTATGACACGCTGTCGGTACTGACAGCGCGCCCGTCGACGGCGGACATGGAGGGTGTTGAGCACTGTCTTTACGGCCATGTGCCGGCGGGTGCTGCCTATTCGACCGGAGCATGGCTGCGCGAGGCGGAGGCGCTGCTGTCGCGGCTGAAGGCGGAGGGGCGACTGCCGGTCTTCGCCGGCGGTACCGGGCTTTATTTCAAGGCGCTGACCGGCGGGCTCTCCGATATGCCCGACATCCCGGAAGCGGTGCGCGCGCAATGGCGTGGCAGGCTTACAACTGAGGGGCCGGAGGCCCTTCATGCCGAGCTGCAGCTGCGGGACGCGGAAGGAGCCGCGACGCTCAATCCGCAGGACGGCCAGCGGATCGTGCGCGCCCTGGAGGTGCTGGAGGCGGCCGGCCGGCCGATCCGTGAATTTCAGGGGCGAACCGGTCCCGTGATCATCGATCCGGCGCGGGCGCTGAAGATCGTCATCGACCCTGACCGCAAGGTGCTGCATGAGCGCATCAACAGGCGTTTCGAAGCGATGCTGGAGCAGGGCGCAGCCGACGAGGTGAGGGCGCTCATGGCACTCAATCTTTCGCCGCAGATGCCGGTGATGAAGGCGATCGGCGTGCGCGAGCTTGCTGCCATGCTGGCCGGTGACCTCACCCGCGCGCAGGCCGCGGAACAGGCGAGTGCCGCCACGAGGCAATATGCCAAACGGCAGATGACGTGGTTTCGCAACCAGATGGATGATAGCTGGGAGCGGCGCGGCACGACCTGAGGTCCGGCCGCCGGGGGGCTGTCAGACGATGCGGGCCGTCTCTGCGACCGGACGGGCAAGGAAGGTTTCCGCGTCGGCTTCCGGCAGCGGACGGGAATAGAGATAGCCCTGGATGAGCGTTGCGCCGAGTTGGATCAGCGCCGACCGCTCCTCTTCGGTCTCCACGCCTTCGATGACACAGTCGAGCTGCATGTCGCGGCTCAGCGCCAGCAGCGACTTGACGATCTTGTAGCTCGACGGATTGCGGTCAAGGTCGGTGACGAAGCTGCGGTCGATCTTCATCTTGGTCAGCGGCAGCGCGTGCAGGCGCGTGAAGCTCGAATAGCCGATGCCGACATCGTCGAGCGAGATGCCGCAGCCGATGCCGCGCAGCATTTCGACGGAATCGAGCACCTGGTCGAAATCATGGGTGAAGGCGGTCTCGGTGATCTCCAGGTCGAGGCGCGAAGCATCGATCTTCGAATTCTCGATGATGGCGAGGATGGTGAGCGCGCTTTCGCGAGTGTTGAGATCGTGAGGTGAGAGATTGAAGGAGAGGCGCACGTCGGCTGGCCATTCGACGGCTGCCGCCAGCGCCTTCTTCAGCAGGATGCGGGTGAGCGGTGCGATCAGACCGGTGCGCTCGGCGATGGCGATGAACTCCATCGGTGGAACCGATCCGAGCACGGGGCTCTGCCAGCGCGCGAGCGCTTCGAAAGCGGCGGTGCGGTTCGAGCGGATGTCGATGATTGGCTGGAAAAGAACGGACATTTCCGCCGCGAGATCGGCCTGCTTCAATGCCTGCTCGATGCGGGTTTCGCGCACGATCTGCGCATCCAGCGCCTCTGTAAACAGCGAGACGCGGCCGCGCCGGCTGCGCTTTCCGTTGTAGAGCGCATAGTCGGCGCGGGTGAAAAGGTCGTCGCGCGTACCGGCATTTTCCGGATAGACGGCAATGCCGGCGGAGCCGGAAATCATGACGCGTCCTTCCGGCAGGATGAAGGGTCGCTGGAGGCCGGCGCAGATTTGCTCGCCGAAGGCCATCAACGCGGCGTCATCTCCCGCCGACGGAATGAGGAAGGCGAACTCGTCGCCGCCGATGCGAAAAAAGGTGGCGCCGCCATTCGACTGCAGGTCCGTCAGTCGCGCGCCGACCTCGAAGAGCAGCCGGTCGCCGGTCGAATGGCCGTAGACGTCGTTGACCGGCTTGAAGCCGTCGAGATCGACGATGCCGACCCCAAGCCGCGTGCCGGCTTCCGAAGCGGCTGCGAATTCGTTTTGCAGACTTGCGAAGAAGGCGCGACGGTTCGGCAGGCTGGTGAGGCTGTCGATATTGGCGAGGCGCATGTTCTCGCTGCTCAGCGCCTCGCTCTTCTGGCGCGACAGCACCATCTGGTTGAAGTTGGCGTAATTGACGAACAGGATGAACAGCATGCAGATGCTGACGAGCGCGATGTTGATGGCGATGGCGACAAAGGTCGACTCGCCGCTCATGGCGAAATAGGCCACGAACGAACCGTTGACGATGACCGTGACGGTGATGGCCGCTGAGCGCAGGTGGGTCAGACAGAAGATGCAGCTGATAACGGTGATCGCCATGTAGAATGCGACATGCGAGCGGGTGTAGGCGTCGCCATAGGGCAACAGCATGTAGGACCAGCCGGCGAAAGCTGCGGCAATCAGGAAGGCAAGCCTGTTGGTGCGGGTCAGCGCCTGGAGCGCCAGTTCGGGCGTTGGTTTGCGGCCGATCGACTTCCACCAGTGGATTATGCGCAGGGCGGTGCCGATGGTGAAGATGATCGGAACGATGATCGTCAGCCAGTAGGGCGCGATATTCATGTGGGTCGCGGCCAGCGCCCAGGTGCTGGTCATCAGGATCAGGTACATCACCGGCAATTGCCGGGAGAACGACTGGTATTGCGCCTTCAGAAGCTCCGGATTGCCGGCGGGGACCGACATCAATGTCCTGACTTTTCGCAATATCGTCTTCAACAGTCGAACCCTTTTTGCTGCCGAAACCCATTTTCGACAGAACATGTCCTCAAACGGGACTAGGACAGTCTGTGGACGCTCGCACGGCGAACTTAAAAATTGGTGTGTTGCTTTGCCATTGAACTTCCGTTGCGCGAGCGTGGTTAACACTTGGCAAGCGTCCCGGTCGGGCCGGCTTCGGCACCTGGCTCAAATGCCCTGGGGCAAGGTTCTCACGAAACGCTGTTCGAGCACTTCGCTTCCCCATTGTGAGCCGGGGCGTTCTTCAGCGAGCCTGAAGCCTCGCATTTCGTAGAGATGCCGGGCCGCATGCAGGCCGGAGAAGGTCCAGAGATGCGTTTCTGCAAAGCCCAGCCGGTCGACGAAGGCCAGGGCCGTATCCAGAAGCTTCCTGCCAGCGCCGCTGCCGCGCACCGCATCATCGACGATGAACCATCTGAGATGAGCCATGCCGGGACCGATATCCTCTCCGTCGATGGCGATGGAGCCGACGACATCATCGCCGTGCATTGCTGCCCATATCTCGTTTCGTGGGTTGCCGAGCCGACATGCGAACTCCGCAAGTCCACCGGCGACAACGGACTCAAATACCAGTCCGAAGCCCGATGTTCTGGCGTAGTAGGACGCGTGCACTTCGGTGATGCGGGCGATGATGCCCGGCCGGTAGCCAGCCTTGACAACGACGTCAGGAGCCGCCGGCGTTCCGTTGAGCGCCGCGCTATAGAGGCGCAGCCCGTCCGAGACGGTCCGGGATTGCTCGGCGGTCAACTTTCCAAGCGCTGCCGTCACCTGCTTGCGGGCGAAGTCATGAATGTCGGCTACCCGGTGCTTCCCGGCCGCGGTCAGTGACAAGAGCTTCACGCGGCCATCGTCCTCGCGGGTCTCTTCCACCACATCGCCCGATTGAATGAGCTTGCGAAGCATCCGGCTGACGCTTGATTTTTCCAGATGCAACAGCGTTCCAAGCTCGCGGGCGGTCACCCCGCCTTTCTCGATCTCGATGAGGGCGTGGACGGCCGAAGGAGACAGATCGGTGCCGGCAAATGTGCTGCCGGTAAAGCCCAACTCGCGGACGAGCTGGCGTGACGAGGTTCGGATGGCATCAATGGTTTGCTGCCGGGGCACGACGAAATCCAGGATATAGTTGCATCATGCAACCAAATAAGACCGGAAGGCCCAGCCGTCAACTGTGTTCCTTCTATCGGGCAATCCGCCCGCCTCAATCCTTCTTGTACAGACTGCTGAGCGGCTTCTTCAGGATGCTGTCGCGGAGCGATGTGGTGCCGGGTTCGCGGCGAAGGCTGGATTGGTCGCTGGTCTGCGGACGGGCGAGGGCGGGATCGCGGGGAGCAAGACCATTGGCGCCGGCACCATTGAGGGCGGGCGTGCGTTCCAGGTTCTGCCTTTCGGCAAGCGGGCGTTCATAGGATGGCCGCTCGTAGGCGGGGCGCTCGAAGGACGGACGCGGTGCCGGCTGGCGGATGGGTGCGGGTTCGGCGGCAAACGGCGGCTCGTCGCCCGGCAGCATGCCCGGATGATAGGATTCCGGCTCGTCGCCGTCGCGGTCGGAATAGGCGTCGCTCTGCGGGCGATCGCCTGGCTGCGGCATGAAACCTTCCGGGAAGGAGGCGAGATCGGGGCCGGTGATGTTGCGCAGCTTGTTGACGATCTGGCGCAGGTCGATCGTGTCCGGCGAGCTCTCGGAGTTCTTGACGTCGATGCCGTTTGCCTTTGGCAGCAGGTCGTCGGAGACGCGTTCGAAGCGCATGCGCATCGGCACCGCGATCGCCTCGCCGAAGGCGATGGCTTCGCCGTTGCCGATCGAGGAGATGAAGTTGGTCGTCGAGATCGACGAATTGGGAATGGCCGAGCGGATGATCTCCTGGTCGCGGTCGTTGGAAAGCCGCATGGCAAACAGCGTCGAGCACTGCGAGAGGATCGTCTGGTCGAGTTCGCCGGGGCGCTGGGTGACGACGCCGAGCGACACGCCGTACTTGCGGCCTTCCTTGGCGATGCGGGAGATCGCCTGGCGGGTCGGGAAAAAGCCGAGGCTCGGGTCCGACGGCACGTAGCGGTGGGCCTCTTCGCAGACGACCAGCATGTGGATCGCGCCGTTCGACCAGAGCGCCAGCTCAAACGCCATGCGGCAGAGCACTGAGGCGACCGAATTGACGACTTCGGAGGGAATGCCGGCCAGCTGGAAGGTCGAGATCGGACGGTCGTCGCCTGGAATGCGGAAGATGCGTGAGATCGTCTCCAGGATCGTGTCGTTGATCGTGTTGTTGGAGAACATGAAATGGTAGCGCGGATCGTTGATGGCGCCGAGGATGCGCATCTTGAGCGAGCGCAGGAACGGCTTTTCCTCGCGGCCTTCCAGCTTGCCGATGCGTTCGTCGATCAGGGCCAGCAGGTCGGCCATGCGGTAGGGTACGGGCGTGTCGGCGGTGATCGAGTTCTTTTCCGTATGCTTGCGCATCAGTGTGTTGTCGGTGCCGCGGAAGGCCTTGCGGGCCTCGGGCATCAGGTCACGCAGGATGTCCATCTCCTCGGGGATCGGCGGACGGCCGCGGAAGACGACCTCGGCGAATTCCTCGAGGCGGAAGAGCCAGAAGGGCAGGTCGAGCGTTTCGGTGTCGATGACCACCGCGTGCTTCGGGAAGGCGGCGGCGAATTCGTTGTGCGGGTCGAGGATCAGCACGCGCAGCTTCTCGTCCGACTGGATCGCCTTGTGGAGGAGGAGGGATACGGCGGTCGACTTGCCGACGCCGGTCGAGCCGACGACGGCGAAATGCTTCGACAGCATGGAGGGGATGTGGATCGCAGCGTCGAGGCTTTCGTCCTGGGTCAGCCGTCCGATGGTGCACACGTCCTTGTGACCGCTGTCATAGATGCGCACGAGGTCGGCGGCGCGGATGCGGTGTGCGATCGCGCCGAGATAGGGATAGCGGGAGATGCCGGTGGTGAAGACTTCCTTGCCTTCCGGGTTCCGGTAGACCTGACCCAGCAGTTCGACCTCGATCAGGAAGGTGTTGTCGATCCCTTCGGCCCAGGCGCCGCTTTCGGTGTTCATGGCATAGGCGAGCGCGACCACGCGGTTTTCACCGACGGAAATGGAGATGAGGCGGCCGACGGACCAGAGTTCTGTCAGGTCGGTTTCGCCGGACTGGGCGATGGCGGCGATCGTCGCGCGTGCGCCGTTGCAGGCCACGACGCGGCCGAGAAAGCGGTTGCCGGGATGCATTGTATCCCGCCGTTCCTGCGCGTTGTCTTCGGCCGCAGGCTGAAAGTCTTCGTTACGCAATACGTCTCTCCCGAAGGAATCCCAACCTGTTCAATAACAAGGGGGGATTAACATGGGGTGTAAATTACCGGCACATGGGTGGCGGGCAAGTGTGTCGAAACATGACGGGACTTACGGCACAGATGGGCGGATGCACCGTTTTCAGGCGCATCGCCGTTTTTTTGGTCAGGGCGCGTTGACGGCCATGCGGTTTGTGTCTATCAATCCGTCCCATGAAAAATTCGGCAGTTATTCTCGTGGTGGGACGGCGCATGGGCAGGATGGTGTAACCATCCGGCGATAGCCACCCATGCGCGGTAAACCAGGCTCCCAGAGGAGCCTTTTTTTATGTCCGCAAACAGGCTAACAGGGCCGGGAATTACCGGCGAGCAAGAAGACGAACGGAACGGAACTGATGACGGGTACAGAGAACAGGATGACGGGAGCGGAAATCGTTCTGCAGGCTTTGAAGGATAACGGCGTCGAGCACATCTTCGGTTATCCCGGCGGTGCGGTGCTGCCGATCTATGACGAGATTTTCCAGCAGGACGACATTCAGCACATTCTCGTGCGCCACGAGCAGGGTGCCGGCCATGCGGCGGAAGGCTATGCCCGCTCGACCGGCAAGGTCGGCGTCATGCTGGTCACATCCGGGCCGGGTGCGACCAATGCGGTCACGCCGCTGCAGGATGCGCTGATGGATTCCATCCCGCTTGTCTGTCTGACGGGTCAGGTGCCGACGACGCTGATCGGCTCGGACGCCTTCCAGGAATGCGACACGGTCGGCATCACGCGGCCCTGCACCAAGCACAACTGGCTGGTCAAGGACGTCAACAAGCTCGCCGAGACGATCCACGAGGCCTTCCGGATCGCCCAGACGGGCCGCCCGGGTCCGGTCGTCGTCGACATCCCGAAGGACGTCCAGTTCGCGACCGGCACCTATGTCGCCCCGTCGGCGCATGTCGCCGAGCCGAGCTACAAGCCGAAGAAGCAGGGCGACATCAAGGCGATCGAGGCGGCGATCGAACTGATGGCGAAGGCCCGTCGTCCGGTCATCTATTCCGGCGGCGGTGTCGTCAATTCCGGGCCGGAAGCCTCGACGCTGCTGCGCGAGCTGGTATCGCTCACCAATTTCCCGATCACCTCGACCCTGATGGGCCTCGGCTGCTATCCGGCATCGGGCGACAACTGGCTCGGCATGCTCGGTATGCACGGTTCCTACGAGGCCAACATGGCGATGCATGATTGCGACGTCATGGTCTGCATCGGCGCCCGCTTCGACGACCGCATCACCGGCCGCCTGGATGCCTTCTCGCCGAACTCGAAGAAGATCCACATCGATATCGATCCGTCCTCGATCAACAAGAACGTCCGCGTCGACATTCCGATCCTCGGCGATGTCGGCACCGTTCTGGAAGACATGGTCCGTCTGTGGCGGGCGTTGGACAAGAAGCCGGAGAAGGCCCAGACGGCAGACTGGTGGACGTCGATCCAGCGCTGGCGGGCCCGCAATTCCTTCGCCTATGCGCCGAGCAACGACGTCATCATGCCGCAATATGCCATCGAGCGGCTCTATGAGATGACCAAGGATCGCGATGTCTACATCACGACCGAAGTCGGCCAGCACCAGATGTGGGCGGCGCAGTTCTTCGGCTTCGAGCAGCCGAACCGCTGGATGACGTCCGGTGGCCTCGGCACCATGGGCTACGGCCTGCCGGCGGCGCTTGGAGTCCAGATCGCCCATCCGGAAGCGCTCGTCATCGACATTGCTGGTGACGCATCGGTTCAGATGTGCATCCAGGAAATGTCGGCGGCGATCCAGCACAACGCGCCGATCAAGATCTTCATCTTGAACAACCAGTACATGGGCATGGTGCGCCAGTGGCAGCAGCTCCTGCACGGCAACCGGCTGTCAAACTCCTACACGGAAGCGATGCCCGACTTCGTCAAGCTCGCCGAAGCCTACGGCGGCGTCGGCATTGCCTGCGACGATCCGAAGGAGCTCGATGCGGCCATCCAGAAGATGATCGACTGCGACAAGCCGGTGATCTTCGACTGCCGCGTTGCCAATCTAGCCAATTGCTTCCCGATGATCCCCTCGGGCAAGGCGCACAACGAAATGCTGCTGCCGGACGAAGCCACCGACGAGGCCGTCGCCAATGCAATCGACGCCAAGGGCCGTCAGCTCGTCTGAGGAAGGAACAATAGACATGAACGCACATCTTCAACCGACGGGTTCGGCCTATTTCATCGCCAAGGAAACCGAGGTCGCCGAGAGCCATACGCTCTCCGTCCTCGTCGCCAACGAACCGGGTGTTCTTGCCCGGGTCATCGGCCTTTTCTCCGGCCGGGGCTACAACATCGAGAGCCTCACCGTGTCGGAGACCGAGCACGAAGCCCATCTGTCGCGCATCACCATCGTCACGCGCGGTACCCCGCATGTCCTGGAACAGATCAAGGCGCAGCTGGAGCGCATCGTGCCGGTGCATCGCGTCGTCGACCTCTCCGTCCGCGCCCGTGAACTTGGCCATGACCGGCCGATCGAGCGTGAACTGGCGCTGATCAAGGTGTCGGGGCAGGGTGAGGATCGCCTGGAGGCCTTGCGCCTTGCCGACGCCTTCCACGCCAAGGTGATCGACGCCACGACCGAACACTTCATCTTCGAGCTGACCGGCAAGGTCTCCAAGATTGACCAGTTCATCGCGATCATGAAGCCGCTCGGCCTGATCGAGATCTGCCGCACCGGCGTTGCCGCCATGAACCGTGGTCCGAAGGGCATGTGATATCGGGCACCGCCCGGATCGCGGACAGTGATGTGAAGGCCGGCGGCAAGCGATTGCCGCCGGCCTTCTTGTCTCTGATCATGGCAGGATGCGGGCTTCCCCGGGTCGTCGTGATCGCTTCATGGTGCCATCTCCGCAACTTAACATCTGTCAATTCTATCCATGTCCTGTAAATCTGAAGTATATATTTGACGCACAGAGCTTTCTTTCTTGGGTCTTGATTATGTTTTGCTCGGCGTCGCTTATAATTAATTTTTCTTAAATGCTTTCCCTATATTTCTTGCACTCAAGCTGTCTTTCTCAGAAAGGCGCAAGTGTCCCGATCAATTCGGGCCGGAGCGCCTGTCCCCATCTGTGTCGAGCAGCGGCATAGGAATTGTCACAGACAAGGAGACGATACGCATGTTTGGAATGGCCAGTGCCGACAAGGCGAAGTTGACCGCGCTCAACACGATCAGCGCGAATGTGATGATCGCCGACGCCAAGCTCAACATTACCTATATGAATGATGCCGTGCGTAGCCTGCTGCAAGAGGCCGAAAGCGATCTCAAGAAGGAGCTGCCGCGTTTCGACATGGCGACGCTGATCGGCGCCAACATCGACATCTTTCACAAGAACCCGGCCCATCAGCGCGGTATGCTGGCTGCGCTCCGGTCCCAGCACAGGGCGACGATCTATGTGGGGAACCGCGCCTTCGATCTGCTGGTGACACCAATCAAGGACGGCGAAACGGTCAAGGGTTTCGTGGTCGAATGGGCAAACGCCAAGGAGCGCCTGCTCAATCTCGACTACCAGAACCAGATGGAGGCGATCAGCCGTGTCCAGGCGATCATCGCCTTCACGCCGGAAGGCGAGGTGATCACCGCCAACCAGAATTTCTGTGACGTGCTCGGCTACCGGCTCGACGAGATCAAGGGCCGCCATCACAGCATGTTCGTCGACAAGGCCTATGTCGCTTCGGAAGACTACAAGCACTTCTGGGAAAATCTCCGGGCCGGCAAGTTCCAGGCCGCGGAATTTGTTCGGTATGGCAAGAACGGCAAGCGCGCCGTCATCAACGCTTCCTACAACCCGATCTTCGATGAAAAGGGCCGTGTGGTGAAGGTGGTCAAATATGCCATGGACGTCACCGAGCGCGTCTATGCCGTCGACACGATCGGCGAGGCTCTGAACCGGGTTGCCGGCGGTGACCTGACTGTGTCGATCGACAAGGCGTTTGCAGCCGATTTCGAACCGCTGCGCAAGAACTTCAACGAGGCGGTCAACCAGCTCAACAACACGTTGTCCTCCGTCGCCCGGTCTGCGGAAATGATCGACAGCGGTTCGCGCGAGATTAGCCACAGCGCCAGCGACCTTTCCAAGCGCACCGAACAGCAGGCGGCTTCGCTCGAGGAAACGGCGGCGGCGCTCGACGAAATCACCGTCAACGTCAAGAGCGCCTCGCAGCGGGCCGAAGATGCGCGGACGGCAACGCAGGAGGCTGACAAGAGCGCCTCGCATTCCGGCAAGATCGTCGCCGATGCGGTGGGCGCCATGGACCGGATCGAGCAGTCGTCCGGGCAGATCTCCAACATCATCGGCGTGATCGACGACATCGCCTTCCAGACCAACCTGCTTGCGCTCAATGCCGGCGTCGAAGCCGCCCGTGCAGGCGAAGCCGGCAAGGGCTTTGCCGTCGTTGCCCAGGAAGTTCGCGAACTGGCGCAGCGCTCCGCGCAGGCGGCCAAGGAAATCAAGGACCTCATCCGCAACTCGTCGAACGAGGTGACGACCGGCGTCAAGCTGGTGCGTGAAACCGGCGAGGCGCTGAAGACCATCCAGGACCGGATCGTCGCGATCAACGAGCATATGCAGGCGATCGCAAGCTCCGCTCGCGAGCAGTCGACCGGCCTGTCCGAGGTCAACTCGGCCGTCAACCAGATGGACCAGATGACGCAGCAGAACGCCTCCATGGTCGAGGAATCGACGGCGGCCAGCGCGACGCTGGCCCAGGAGGCGGAAATGCTGCGCCAGATGATCAACCGCTTCCGCCTGTCGGACGCCTCCGGCCGCGGCAACGAGGCGATGGCGCCGCGTACGCCCGCCGCAAGCGCACCGGCACGGCCGGCGGTCAGCCGCCCGCGTCCGGCCGCAACCGCAGGCAACACGGCGCTGAAGACCGACGACTGGCAGGAATTCTGAGCCTCGGCCATTCGTCAAATGGATCTGGGAGGGCGGCCTTGCAAGTGAGGCCGCCCTCCTTGTCGTTTGCGGATCCATGACCGGGCGGCCTTATGCGATGTAGTAACCGCGTAATACCCGTGCCGGGCAGCGTTTTGCTACACTCCCTTCATCGTTGTGACCAAGGGAGGAAAACGATGGCCCAGGCGAAAATTCTGATGATTACCGGCGACTTCACCGAAGACTACGAGACCATGGTGCCGTTCCAGACACTGCTGGCCTGCGGCTACGAGGTGCATGCGGTCTGCCCCGGCAAGAATGCCGGCCAGACGGTGGCGACCTCCATCCATGACTTCGAGGGTGACCAGACCTATTCGGAAAAGCGCGGTCACAACTTCACGCTCAATGCGACGTTTTCCAGCATCCGCGCCGAGGACTACGATGCGCTGGTGATACCGGGCGGCCGCGCGCCGGAATATCTGCGGCTCAATGCCGATGTGATCAAGATGGTGCAGCACTTCTTCAAGTCGGACAAGCCGGTTGCCGCCATCTGCCATGGCGCACAGTTGCTGGCCGCTGCCGGCGTTCTGAAGGGCAGGACCTGCTCGGCCTATCCGGCCTGCCGGCCCGAGGTGGAGCTTGCCGGCGGAACCTATGCCGACATTGCCATCGACGATGCGGTGGCCGACGGCAAGCTGGTGACGGCGCCCGCATGGCCGGCGCATCCGGCATGGCTGCGCCAGTTCATGACCGTGCTGGATGCGGGGGCGCTCTCCGACGCGGCCTGACACTTTTGCAAGGCATGACAGGGCTCCTCCGTTTCGGCGGAGGGGCTCAGCCGGCGCCCGCTTTCTGCCTGTGACGGCGAGGCGGGTCTGTGCTAAAATCGCTGGAGGCCATGGGAGGCAGGAGATGTGCGAACTTTTCATCAAGGCCGATGCGGCTCTCTGGGAAAGCACCACGCGGTCGCTGAGGATCGACGGCATGGTCACCAGCGTGCGGCTGGAGAATTTCTTCTGGTCGAAGCTCGAGGAGATCGGCCGGCGGGACGGCATGAACGTGGTGCAACTGATCACCAAGCTGCATCATGAATCGATCGATGCCGGACACGACCTCGGCAACTTCACATCGTTTCTGCGGGTCTGCTGCGCGCGCTACCTCGACCTGCAGCTCTCGGGCGATATTTCCACCGATCTCGGCCAGCGGATCGCGGGGCTGGATGCCCCGGCTATCCTCGGACGCGAGCGTCTGAAATATCATTGAGCGGCGAGGGCCGCCGGTCAGCGATCGAGGAAGGGGACGAAGCCGCCATAGATCATGCGGCGGCCGTCGAAGGGCATCTCGTCGAACATCTCCGACATACGCGGGTCGTTCATGATTTTCTGGTTGGCGGAGTCGCGTATTTCTTTCGACGGGTATTCGATCCAGCTGAAGACGAGGATTTCGTCAGGCTGCAGGTCGACGGATCGGCGAAAGTCCGTCACCTTGCCGTCCGGAACGTCCTCTTCCCAGCATTCGACATGGCGAATGGCGCCGAATTCCTTGAAGAGTACCGAAGCCTCTTCCGACAGCTTTCGATATTCCTCCATGCGCGCGCGCGGCACCGGCAATACGAATCCGTCGACATAGGTCATGGCAGTTTCCTCCCTGCGTGGTCATCTTGAACATATATGTTGATATAAACGTATATTGACAGTGTCAATGTCGGGGAGCGTTGGCTTTCTCAGATCATCGCCAGCGGCTGCTTTTTCCACGGTGGCGGGAAAGCGGAGTCCAGGCTCTTCAGGTCGGCGTCGGTCAATTCCAGCGACAGGGCCTCTATGTTCTCGTCGACGCGGGCCGCATGGCCGGTCTTGGGAATGGCGATGACGCCATCCTGGCGCAGGACGAAGGCGAGGGCGATTTGCGCCGGCGTCGCCTGGTAGGCTTTCGCCATGTGGATCAGGTCGGGATCTTCGAGGAATTCGCCCTGACCGAGCGGCGAATAGGCCATGACCGGGATCGACCGCTCGCGGCAGAAGGGCAGGAGGTCGTATTCGATGCCGCGATTGTTGAGATTGTAGAGCACCTGATTGGCGGCGATCTGATCGCCGGCCGGTACCGACAGCAGTTCCTCCATGTCGGAGACGTCGAAGTTGGAAACGCCCCAGGCGCCGATCTTGCCCTGTGACTTCAGCAGTTCGAAGGCTTCGACCGTTTCGGCGAGCGGATGGCTGCCGCGCCAGTGGAGCAGGTAGAGATCGATGAAATCGACCTGCAGGCGCTTGAGGCTGCGCTCGCAGGCTTCCGGAATGCCGTGGGCGCTCGCGTTCCACGGATACACCTTGGACACCAGGAAGGCATGGCTGCGACGACCGGCTATCGCTTCGGCGACCAGCCGCTCGGAACCGCCGTCGGCGTACATTTCCGCCGTGTCGATCAGCGTCAGTCCGCAATCGAGCCCATGCCGTAGGCTGTCGATCTCCTGGGGTTTGGGCGCCTTGCCCTCGGCCATCTGCCATGTGCCCTGGCCAAGCGCCGGGACCGATCTGCCGTTCGGGAATGTCACCAACGGATACTTGCGAGACATCTGGACCTCTTTCACGCGTCACAGTTCAAAGGCGCCAACTTCAACAGGAGCTTACCATGAAATCGTGACTGTTTCATTCGGACACAAGGGCTGTCCGGTACTTTTCGCTGTCTTTTCCAAATCTGGGTAAACTTGTTGCGGTGACAAGGTTTGCATGGAAGGTGCGTCGCACTTCCATTACCTCGACCGGGCGTTTCTGGAGAGGTCCATGGCCGTCGACACTTTGCTTGCCCTGTTTCTTTTTGCCCTCACCACATCCATCACGCCGGGGCCCAACAACATGATGCTGTTTGCCTCGGGGCTCAATTTCGGCTTCCGGCGAACTCTGCCGCATCTTGTCGGCATCGAGGCAGGCTTCTTCGCTCTTCTGGTCGCTGTCGGTCTCGGCCTCGGCGCCCTGCTGCAAGCCGTGCCGGTGCTCTACTGGATCCTCAAGGCGGCCGGGGCTGCCTACCTGCTCTTCATCGCCTGGAAGATCGCGACGACGCGGCGGCTTGCCGAGGGCAGGGTATCCGGCACGCCTATGACCTTCCTGCAGGCAGCTGCCTTTCAGTGGGTCAACCCCAAGGCCTGGGTCATGGCCGTGGGCGCGATGTCGACCTATGCCGTCGCCGAAGGCGGGGCGTCAGCGATCGTTCCCGTATTCATCGTCGGTGCTGCCTTCATCGCGGTCGGCGTCTTCACCGCCTCGACCTGGGCGGGCTTCGGCACGCTTCTCAAGGAGTGGCTTGCCGATCCGGTACGGTTGAAATGGTTCAACATCACCATGGCGGTGCTGCTGGTCATCAGCCTCTGGCCGATGCTGGAATAGGACTGGGCCAAAAACGGCAAAGGCCGCGCAGCATTCCGCGCGGCCCTTGGCTCTTTCTGCCGTTTTATGCGGAACTCCTAGAACTCTTCCCAACTGTCGGTCGCCACTGCCCCATTGCCTCTGGCGGCAGCGACGGGTCGCGGCGCCGGCGCCCTGGCCGGAGCGGGAGGCGCGCTGCGGGTGGCCATGTTTGCCGCGGTTTGGCGGAGTGCGCCGGCCTGGGCGGATGCGCCGTCCTCCAGCCGGAACTGCTGGACGAGAGAGCGCAGGCGCTGGGCGTCACCGGCCAGTGATGCCGAGGCGGCGTTGGACTGTTCGACCATCGCTGCGTTCTGCTGGGTTGCCTGATCCATGGCGTTGATTGCGGCGTTGACTTCGACAATGCCGGTCGCCTGTTCCTTTGCGGATACGGCGATCGCCTCGACATGGCTGTTGATCTCGATGATGAAGCCGCCGATCGTGGTCAGCGCCTGACCGGCATCGCGGACGAGCTTGACCCCGCCCTGGACGTCGCCGGCCGAACGGCCGATCAGGTCCTTGATCTCCTTGGCGGCCTGGGCCGAGCGCTGCGCCAGTTCGCGGACTTCCTGGGCAACCACGGCAAAACCCTTGCCGGCATCGCCGGCGCGCGCGGCTTCAACACCGGCATTCAGCGCCAGCAGGTTGGTCTGGAAGGCGATCTGGTCGATGACGCCGATGATATTGGATATCTGCTGCGAGCCTTCCTCGATGCGGCGCATGGCGTCTTCCGCATGGGAGACGACTTCCGCCGACTGGACCGCCGACCGGTTGGCCTCTGCGGCAATGCCGCGGGCTTCTTCCGTCCGCTGGGCGGAGTTGTTGACGTTTGCGGTGATTTCGTCGAGCGCGGCGGAGGTCTCCTCCAGCGAGGCAGCCTGATGCTCTGTGCGCTTCGAGAGGTCGTCTATGCCCGAGGCGATCTCATGCGTGCCGTTTTCCAGCGACGAGATCGACAGGGTGATGTCTGTAAGCGTGCGACCAAGCTGCTGGACCGACTGGTTGAAATCACGGCGCAGCGGCTCGAATTCGGGCGCGAAGGGTTCGGTGATCTGGAAGGCGAGGTCGCCGGCGGCCAGCCGTTTCAACGCCTCGGCAAGGCCGGACGTGGCGATCCTCAGACGCTCGGCGGCGGCTGCCTCCGCGTGCTGCTCGGCTTCGATGCGTTCGGCCTCCGCCTTGGCGCGGTTTTCCGCCGCTTCCTGCTCAAGACGCCGGTTGGCAATCGCTGCCTCTCGGAAGACGCCGACGGCGCCGGCCATGGCACCGATCTCGTCGGAGCGTCCGGAGAAGGGAATTTCGCTTGCCGTGTCGCCATTGGCGAGATCACGCATGGAGCGGGTGATGCGGCGGATCGGAGCCGCAATGCTCTTGACCACGAAAATGACGGCCAGAAGTGCGCCGACAAGGGCAATGGCCGCCAGGATGTAGTTGAGTTCCGCCGCCTTGCGCATCAGCTCCTGGTTCTTCGTCGCGGTGGCTGCGGCGCCGTTTTCGCTGTCAGTGACCAGCTGGCCGACGATCTTCTCGATCGTGTTGCCGATATTGCTCATGGTGCCAAGATACATCTTGGCTTCCTTGTCGCGGCCGGCGCCGGAATAGTAGAGAACCGTCTTGCCCATCTTGTTGTAGGAGGCGATCTGGTTCTTCAGTTGGTCGATCGACTTGGCGGTCTTGTCGTCATTGGCTTTTGTCGCGTAGGCGTTGAGAAGCCCGTCCAGTTCCGCATTGGCGGCGGCGACCTTCTTTTCGGCTGCCGCCTTGGCGTTCTTGTCGGCGGCGAGCACATGAGCCGCGTACGTCTCGCGCAGCTTGCCGGCGGCAATCACGAGATCCTTGGAAACCGAGACGCTCGGCAGCCAGGTCTGGGTGATCGCGCTGCTGTTGGTGTTGATCGTTTCCATGGACTGGGTCGATGCCCAGGAAATGACGGCCGACAGGGCCGCCAGACCGCCAATGGTGCCGATCAATGTGGCACGTATACCTGGACGCCGGAATTTCAGTCGCTTCATGTCTCCACCCGATGCAAATGGCTTCTTCTGAAATGAACTTGTGAAGACTCCAGAGTAAGGAGAATTGGTTAAAAAAGCCGATCCGTTTCAGGACAGGGTGTGCCATCTGCAGCTCATCTGCGCCAAGTTCTTTCATCGCAATAGAAGCTCCAGGACGGTGCGGCCGGGAAAACCTGCATACCTCAGATTGTTAAAAATGGGCGTATGGATAAGATTGAGTTTACATTACGTAGTGGCGACGCACTTCTTGGTTTTGCGTGCAGGTCGCTTCGAAATGAATATCTTTTACATCAATCTTGATAGCCGTCCCGACCGAATGGTCTTTGTGGAAAGCGAACTCGCGAAGTGCGGATTGACGGGAGAGCGGATATCCGCCGTATCCGCAGGCTTGGTCATGTCTTCCGGCGGAGGGCTTGATCGCTCAGCATTCAACTTCGACCTTCTCGCACCGGCCGAAATCGGTTGCATACTCAGCCATCAGAAGGCCTGGCAGGCCATGCTGGACCAAGGCTTGAAACAGGCCCTTTTTCTCGAGGACGACATGCGGTTGTCGCCGCTGCTGCCTGCCTTCCTGAGGGAGGTCGACGCTTCAACGACCGCATTCGACATTGTTCGGGTTGAGACCCGATGCGAGCGTGTTCGCCTTAGCCGTCACTCCACCACACTATCCTGCGGGGTCGACCTCCGGCGCTTTTTCACACTTCAGCTGGGGTTGGGCGGCTATATCATGACAGCCGAATGCGCCAGGCGTTTCCTGCAGGACAGGCGGCTCTTCAATGTACCGATTGACCACACGTTCTTCGATCCGCTGAGCCCGATCTTTCATGAGGTGGACACGCTGCAGGTCGTTCCCGGGCTATGCGCTCCGGGAGGCTCAACCCGTGAGAAGGAAGGTCTCTGGCGCAGCGATATCCAGACCGACCGCCGCTCCCGGCAGGAGAGAATGCTCGCAGACCAGAGGCTTGCTACCGTCCAGGGGTGGGGCACAAAGGCTTTCAGGGAAGTGCTGCGGGTCGCAAGGCAGGTGGTCTCATTGGGCGCTGCTGCCCGTGACTTCCTAAGGCGCCCGTTTGTCTCGACGAAAATCCCGTTCTGGGATGGCGGACTGTCGTAACGCGCCTGCGTCTTAGACCTTTTTAGCTCGCCACATCGAATGCCAATCATTTCTGAAGGCTTCTCATTGAGCTTGCGGTGTTCACTACGATCATCTAGGCATCGGGATGGATTTCGATCGTCTGGCAAGCTTAGCGACGGATCTTGCTGGGGGATATCTGCTAACGGTATGCTATGCGCCGCTATTGGGTTAGGTTTTTGCGTCAAACTTGCGTTTACTGTGATAAATGAGAATTTTCCCCCGTAAATGGCCATATAAGCCCTCTGCTGCGTTTGCTGCGGAGCGTAAGATTGGCTGGTGGGCAGAATACTGCGTCAAACTGATTTGTTTAAGGTGGTCGTGTTGCGCCTAGGGAGTTCTTGGTTCTGCGTGCGATGGCGTCTTTTGAAAGCTGGAACGGGAACTCCCTGAATGAAGATCTTCTTCGTAAACTTGGACAGTCGCCCCGATCGTCGTGCCTTCATTGAGGCCGAACTATCGCGTGTCGGGCTCGTTGCCGAGCGCATAAATGCGATCTCGTCCGATCAGGTTGCTAGTGCTGGCGACGATTTGGAGTTGGCGTGGGCCGAAAGATCGCCTTTGACCCAACCGGAAGTCGCATGCGCTCTCAGCCATCGGAAGGCGTGGAGGCGAATGCTGCAGCTTGGCCTCACGCATGGAGTTTTCCTTGAAGACGATGTGGTTCTTTCGGAGCGCCTACCGGCCTTTCTCGACGAACTCGCGACGTCGCCGCCTGAATGCGATTTTATCCGCTTGGAGACGCGCTTTCAGCGGGTTCGTTTGGGGCCGGTGACGACGCGCTTTGAGTGCGGCGTGAATTTACGCCGCCCGTACACGCTTCAGTGGGGGCTTGGCGCATATATACTCAGCGCGTCGGCAGCGCACCGTCTGCTCGATGATCCTCGCTTCTTCGACCAGCCGGTCGACGATCTTTTTCTGGACCCGAGGTATCCGCTGTTCCATGAGGTCGATTGTCGCCAATGTGTTCCGGCTCTTTGCATTCCAGCTGATCTTGCGGGGAGGCACGATCTGGAGGGTGTGTCACGCAGCGACATAGAGCTGGAACGTAGCAGAAGAATAGAACTGGAATGGCACAACAAATTCGGCCTCGACGGTATCGCCGTAAGTGTTGCGAATCGCCGATTCACCGCTAAGCTTTGGCGGGAAACGCGCCGCATCGGTCAGCAACTCGTGTCAACTTTCATCTATCTGCGCGATGCCTTGTATTATCGCCACATTTGGACAGAGGTGTCTTACAAGAACGAGAGAGGGGAAGGCGCATGAGGGTCAAGCCACCCAGATTTCTGTTCATAGAGATGAACAAGCGGTGCAACTTGAAGTGCACACACTGCGAATATTGGACGCGGGATGACGACGACAGAGCATCGTATATGTCGCGAGAGCGCAGACATGAGCTGGTGTCGGAGTTCGCCGAGATAAGTCCTAAAGGCACGATTGTGATCTGCGGCGGCGAGTCTATGCTCGATCTCGAAGAGTATTTCGCCATATGCCGGGACGGACGCGAGAGCGGCCTTACCGTCCTTTCGGTGATCAACGGCACGCGCGTGCGATCGGCTCAGATGGCCGAGCGGCTCGTTCTTGAGGGCCCCCATGAAATCTCAGTCTCCCTGAATTCCCACCGCAAGGATCTTCATGACGAAACGCGGGGCGTCTCTGGCGCGCATGATAAGGCTGTCAACGCCGTGCGCCTGCTCGTCGCCGCGCGTGACCGCTTGCCGCAGGCGAGATCACGCATCATTGTTATGGGCCTGATATTTGGCGCCAATCACAAGGAAGTGGAGGCTTTCTACGATTTCGTGCTGAACGATCTCAAGGCTGACAGCTTGAAGCTCAACTTTCTCCAGCCGAGCTTTGGACAGACGGGCGACGTTGATCCTTTTTTTGCCGAGCAGTCCGACATCGATCCGCTTCGTCTGTTGGAAGAGATTGATCGCGCCGACAGCCGCTTTTCCCTTGGGCTCAATCCCGTTTGGAGGGAGCAAGTCAGCATGTATTTTCGATCGCTTGCCAGGATTGGGGACCTCTCCCGGGGCTGGAAATCACAGGGCGCAACAGAGAGCCATATCTGCAATACCTACGAGCGAAACATCATGGTCAACCACTATGGCATCGCGCGGCTATGCTTTTCCTCCGGGTTCAGAGGCGAATCGTTGAAGAAGCGCGGTGATCTCGCGGCCTTCTGGTATGGAAGCGATGATATCCGCAGCAAGATGCGTCAATGCAATCAGTATTGCGGCATCAGCCATAGCGTACGGGGCCAAAGCAGCACTCTCGCAGGTCAAGCAAAAGCTGTTGCATTTGCCAAAAGCAATGATGGCAATCCTTTTCTTGGTACTGTCATCCGCCTGACGCCGAAGCGACTTAGGCCAGCAGTGGCTCGATGGATGGTCAAGGCCGCGAAGTCTGCCTAAGGCCGCGGTGACGGTCATTATCAGATCTATGCCATCGTCTGAGTATTGATGATACTTGGGACCTCGTGGAGACGGCGTGCGCAGCAGGTCGCATGTGGGCTCTTCCGGACTTGCTTTGTTCCACCGAATCCTGCCAAGTCGCGCCATGCAATTTGCTCCGCAACAGGATGAGGCGCTGAAGGCCGTATCGCGCTGGTTGAAGGAAGGCCGGCAGCCGGTGTTCCGGCTGTTCGGCTATGCCGGCACCGGCAAGACGACGCTAGCCCGGCATTTCGCCGAACATGTCGATGGCGACGTGCTGTTTGCCGCCTTCACCGGCAAGGCGGCTCAGGTCCTGCGCTCGCGCGGGGCTTCGAACGCCAAGACCATTCATTCGCTGATCTACCGCCCGCGCGGCGAGGAGACGGTGGAGGACGAGGAGACCGGCAAGACCTCGGTCTCGCCGATGTTTTCCATCAACCGCCAGAGCCCGCTTGCCAAGGCGGCGCTGATCATCATTGACGAATGCTCGATGGTCGACGAGCAGCTCGGCCAGGACCTGATGAGCTTCGGTACGCCGATCCTGGTGCTCGGCGATCCGGGGCAGTTGCCGCCGGTCTCGGGCGGTGGCTTCTTCACCAACCAGGAGCCGGACTACCTGCTGACCGATATCCACCGGCAGGCGCGGGACAATCCGATCATCCATCTTGCCATGCAGGTGCGCGAAGGCAAGGAGATCATGTATGGCGACTACGGCACCGCGCAGGTGATCTCCAAGAACGAGGTGACGCAGGATCTGGTGCTGGAGGCAGACCAGGTGCTGGTCGGCACGAACCGCACGCGGCGCCGCTACAACATGCGCCTGCGCGAACTCAAAGGCTTTACCGCATCCTATCCGCAGGCCGGCGACAAGCTCGTCTGCCTTCGCAACGATCAGGTCAAGGGCCTGCTCAACGGCTCGCTCTGGCAGGTGATGACATCATCGCGCGAAACGGTGAAGCCCGGCATCAACCTGCTGATCAAGCCTGAAGACGACGACATGGATCGCGGCGCGGCGAAGATCAAGCTCCTGAAGGCAGCCTTCGAGGATGTCGAGACGGAAATTCCCTGGTCGACGCGCAAGCGCTATGACGAGTTCGACTACGGCTATGCGCTGACGGTTCACAAGGCGCAGGGTTCGCAGTGGAACAATGTCGTGCTCTTCGACGAGAGCTTTGCCTTCCGCGACACGCGCGAGCGATGGCTTTATACCGCCGTCACCCGCGCCGCCGAGACGCTGACGATCGTTCGCTAGCCTTCGAAGTAAGCCGGCTGGTCCAAGTCCGCGAGAAGATCCGGTCCGGTCGGTTGCCAGCCGAGCGTCTGGCGTGTCCATTCGCTCGAGGATGGATTGTCGAGTTCGGCAAAATGAGCAAACCAGCCGAAATGATCGACGGCGTCCTGCCCGGACTTCGAGACGACCGGCAGGCCGAGCCGGCGGCCGATGACCTCGGTTATCTTCCGGAACGGAACGCCGGGTTCGGCTGTGGCATGATAGGCGACGCCGGACGTGCCGTTTTCGAGCGCCAGACGGTAAAGGCGTGCGGCATCCAGTCGATGGACGCCCGGCCAGACATTGTCGCCTGCGCCAACGTAGGCGGCGGCACCCTTGTCGCGGGCGAGGTTGATGAGCAGCGGTACGAAGCCGTGATCGCCGACGCCGTGCACCGATGGTGCAAGCCGGACTGCAGAAGCCCGTACGCCCGATTCCTGCAACGCAAAGGCTGTCTGCTCCGACATGCGCGGGATTGCGCTAGATGCAACCGTCTTCTCCGTCGCCTGCGCTCCTGACGGCAGGATGCCCGTTGCTGAAGTCACCAGCATGAGGCGCTCGGAGCCGGCAAGCACCGAGCCCATCGTCTCGATGGCCCGCACGTCGATTTCGCAGCACTCCTTGAATCGGGAGAAGTCGTGGACAAAACCGGTGTGGATGATGCCGTCAGCATTCTGCGCGCCGTGCTTCAAGCTGGCGAGATCGGTCAGATCGCCACGGATGACCTCCGCTCCCATGGCCGAGATGGCCTTGGCGGCTTTCTCGGAGCGGGCAAGGCCCGCAACCTTATGACCTGCTGCAATCAATTCTCCGACAACCGCAGATCCGACAAAACCGGAAGCGCCCGTAACAAAGACCCGCATTGAAAATCTCCTTCGATACCTGGGGGATGGGATGTCTCCGTTTGGTGATAGGAGATTGCAGTGGTACGATCCATGTTCTAAAATTCGTATTTTTCTTGTGATCGTCCGGAGATGATGATGGATCCGCTGTCTGATGTCCTGTCCCTGTTGAAGCCGAAGAACCACATGTCGGCCGGTTTCGATGTGAAGGGGGATTGGGCGATACAGTTTCCCGATCCGCGGAGGTCGATCAAATGCGGCTCCGTGATCCGTGGTCGTTGCTGGCTGGCCGTCGAAGACGAGGAACCGGTGTTGCTCGAGGATGGGGATTCATTTCTGCTGGCCGGCGGCCGGCCATTCCTCATGGCAAGCGACATGAGTGTTCCGGCGGTCCCGGCGACGGAGGTCTTCTCGCCGGCGCGCCGTGGGGGCGTGGTCACGGTGAACGGTGGCGGCGACTTTCTGCTCGTCAGCAGCCGCTTCGGACTTGCCGGAGACCATGCCCACATATTGCTGAGCATGCTGCCGCCGGTCGTTCACATCCGCCGACAGGAAGACGACGGCGTGTTGCGCTGGTCGGTGGAGCGGATGATGCAGGAATTGCGCGCGGCGCAGCCGGGTGGCTTCCTGGTCACGCAGCATCTCGCCCACATGATCCTGATCGAAGCCCTCCGTTTGCACATGAACAAGGGTGCGGAAGACGCTGTCGGCTGGCTGTTTGCCCTGACCGATAAGCGGCTCGGAGCGGCGATTGCCGCCATGCACGCCGATCCCTCCCGCCGCTGGACGCTGCAGTCGCTTGCGGCTCTGGCGGGAATGTCGCGCACCGTTTTTGCGGAGAGGTTCAAGCAGGCGGCCGGCAAGTCGCCGATGGACTATCTTGCGCATTGGCGCATGCGCCTGGCGGCCGACCGGCTGGTTCATTCGGGTGCTTCCGTCGCCTCGATCGCGCTTGGGCTCGGCTACGAGTCCGAGAGCGCCTTCGGTGTCGCCTTCAAGCGGGTCATGGGCTGCGCGCCCCGCCAATATGCCCGAAACTTCGCTGATCGCCCGGACGTGGAAAGCAGCGAAGGGCCTGCATCCGGCGACGCTTACCGCTCGTCCATCGCCGCAGAGTGACGTGACCCCTGGCCGTTGGCGGAGGTCATTTCCGGCTGGATGCCAGGTAGGACATCATTTCCCGATCCGCGACGCCTGAAGCTTTTGCGACATCGGCGATCGTGCTGTCGGCCGAAGTGACGGTGAGGCCCTTTTCCTGAAGCGCTGTGGCCAGGCTTTCCGGCGTGTGGCCGAAGAGGGGGGCGACGTCGGCAACCGTGCCGCCGGTGATCGCCTGCGAGATGGCCACCATCGGATTGCCGCTGGCCCCTGCGGTTTCCGTCATCGCCGGAACGGCAAAGGCAATGGCGGCGGCCAGGGACAGGCCGGAGGCGATCGCCATCGGCGGCCGCTTGAGATAGTTCACGAAGGGACGCCAGTTCTTCCAGATATGCAGGAGGAAGGGGGCAATCAGCACCATGCTGAGCCACTCGTGCATGCCGTGAAAATAGGCCGATCCATAGTGGAAGAAAAGCGCGATGCCCGAGATCAGCGAGACGAGGAAGAGGCCGGTGGTGAAGGGGGTCGCGTACCGTTGAAACAGGGTGGGCATCTTGGTGCTCCTTAGGCGATGAAGATCACATATCAGACGACACCGATGTAGATCGCGATAGGACGGAGAACCAGTTAAAACCCTGTAATGAATGGCAATTATCAAGTGCTGCGGTTGCGTGTGGCGCCAGGCGGATCAGGTCTTGACGATTCCCAGAAGCACGGCCTTGGCGACGGCCTGGAAGCGGTTGTTGGCATCGAACTTGCGGATGATCGACAGTTCGAGTTCCTGGACCTTCTCCGTCGGTACCTGCATCGCCCTTGAGAGCCGCGTGAGCGTGTAGCCCTCGGCCATCAGCTCAAGGCATTCCCGTTCGGCGTCGGAAAGGTCGTGTTCGGTGCGGTTGTCGTTGTTGGGTCCTGCGCCGGTCTCGCCCTCCAGATAATCGGTGATCTGCTGCATCTGCCGGTGAAGCGCCGACATGTTTGCGGTCAGTTCGCGCCGGCGGGCCTCCAGTGCCTCCTGGAAGATCTGCTCGACGTCTTCCTGGGTTTCCGCCTCGCGGATGCGCTCGAGCAGGTCCTGAATGTCGGCGACGGGCATGCCGACTTCGCGGCAGAGGTTGACGACTGCCATCTGATGGGCGTCGGACGCGTGGTAGACGCGCATGAGCCCGGCCCGGTCAGAGGCAAGCAGGCCCTTCTCCTCGTAGAAATGCAATGTGCGGTGGGTGACGCCAAAGGCGTTGGCCATGTCGGCGATTGCGATGGTTTCGCGGTCGAGTTCAGGCGGAACCGGGACGGACGGCATGTACCGAAACGTCTTGCGGGCTCTTTTCGCAGAGCCGTTCTTCTGCAAGCGTTTGCTCAGATCCGGCATGTCGATCCCCACAATCTTTGCCGCCAAACTGGTCCATTCCGCACGCATCAATGCCGGATCACCGGCGTTCCATTCCTATCGCTCCCGATCAGACCCTTGAAGTAAGGCGAGTGGATGCAGTGTATGCGTGGGAGAGGGGGATTGTCACCCCTTTAGTTCGGCATTCTTTCCGGTTTCAGTTCTGATCGTTAGAATTGTCGCTATAGGAACAAGGCCCCCCTTTCGAGCCGCAACTTGCGTCAGTGTCAACGAACCGTTGCCGGCATCGGTAACTGCCGCTCAAACTGTGCCATGCCGGGACCGTGAGTGGCAGCGATCAAACTTTTCCACAGGTGCATCTGTGTTTTTTGTTGGTTCGCGGTAGCGGGAAGTCCTAGAAGTTGATCGGCCGCCTGAAATCGCCCTGGTTCATTTTCTGCAAGTGAGATGCCGATGACCGCAAAACTCTCCGTCAATGTGAATGCCGTTGCCATGCTGAGAAATCGCCGCGACCTGCCATGGCCGAGCGTGCGGGAGCTGGGGCGCATCGCGCTTGCCGCGGGGGCCTACGGACTGACGGTGCATCCGCGGCCGGACGAACGGCATATCCGCTTTTCCGACCTGCCGGTGCTGCGGGCGTTGATCGATGACGAATATCCGAACGCCGAGTTCAACATCGAGGGCTATCCGAGCGAAGACTTCCTGGCGCTCTGCGAGAAGACACAGCCGGAGCAGGTGACATTGGTTCCCGACGATCCGGCGCAGGCGACCTCCGACCATGGCTGGGATGTGATCGCCAACATGGCATTTCTGAAAACCGTCGTATCGCGGCTGAAGGCGGGCGGCATGCGCGTCTCGCTGTTTGCGGATGGAGACAGCAGCCGCGAGCAGATGGAGGCGGCGAAGGCGACAGGTGCCGATCGTGTCGAGTTCTACACCGGACCGTATGGCGGCTGCTACGACAACCCCGACGAGGCGCTGCAATGGGCCGAAACTCTGGGGCGGACGGCGGGTTACGCCCGCGAATTCGGCCTTGGCGTCAATGCCGGACACGACCTGACCGTTGAGAACCTGCCGCTTCTGATAAAGCACATTCCGGACCTTGCCGAAGTCTCGATCGGCCATGCACTGACGGCGGATGCGCTGGAATACGGCATGGCGGAAACTGTGCGCCGCTATCGCCGGGCGTGCGGAGAGGCCGTCTGAAGCGCCTGCATCTTGCCATTCAACATGAAAACGGCCGCCCGATGAAAGGCGGCCGTTTTCATGTGTGGGGTCTTCAGGCGTTCAGAACTGGCTCTTTACCTGTTCAAAGAATGCCTTGAGCGGACGCGGCTTCTTACCGGTCAGCATCTCGAAGTCATCGGTCAGGATGTCGAAGCCGCCCTGGCGGGTGTTGGTGTCAAATGACGCAAAGATTTTGGCCACCGGCTCGGGCAGGCCATGGGCGACCATGCCGGCGATCAGCTGCTCGTCGGTAAGGTTGACGACGGAAAGCGGCTTGCCGACGACCGAGGTGGCCAGCGCAGCGATTTCAGCGGTCGTGAAAAGCTCCGGACCTGTCAACGTCAGGATGCGGTTTTCACTCGTTGTCGGGGCGAGGGCTGCCGCAGCCGCCTTGGCGCAATCGGCATGTGCGATGTGGGAAATCCTGCCATCTCCCGCCGACGTGTAGAGCGTGCCGGACTTGAATGCGTCGGGCAGAACCAGGAACAGGTTCTCCTGATACCAGGTGTTGCGCAGGATGGTGTAGCCCATGCCGCTGGCGATGATGGCCTGTTCCGTGCCGTAGTGGTCGGGCGCGAAGAGAACGGGATTGCCGGGTTCCGGTTTCGGCATGGACGTGTAGACGATGTGCTTCAGGCCTGCTGCGGTTGCCGCCTCGACGGCATTCTTGTGCTGGGCAAGACGCTTGCCCGGCGCGATGAGCTCGTCGGTGGAGATGAGCAGAAGCCGGTCGGCTCCGGCAAAGGCTGCCCGCAGCGAGGTCGGCTCGTCGAACGTTGCCGCGCGGACGACAACGCCTTTCTCGGCGAAGTCCGAGAGCTTTGTAATGTCGCGCGTGGTGGCGATGATCTTGCCGGCTGGATGATCTGCTTCCAGCAGATTGTTCAATACGGCCTTGCCGAGTTTGCCGGAGGCGCCTGTTACGAGCAATGTCTCAGTCATATGCATCCTTCTCCCCGACGCTGCGGGGGCGGTTATTCCATGTGGCCATGGTCTCATTTGTAGACCAGCTCTAGATATCGCTTCCGTATCCGGTGTAAAGAAGGCATCTTGGAGTAAGAAGGTTACATTCAGGGAACCATGGCATGAACAAAACGGCACTCGCGGAAAAGCCGGGCACATTGATCGACGCTGACGGATTCATGCGCGGCAAGACATTTGACGGCGGGCAGTGCCCCGTACGCGACGTGATGGACAAGATCAGCGGGAAGTGGAACTCGCTCTTGCTGCTCGCGCTGGATGACGGTCCGATGCGCTTCGGCCAGCTGCGCCGGCTGGTGCCTGATATCTCTCAGCGAATGCTGACGCAGACATTGAGGGACTTGCAGAGGGACGGCTATATCTCGCGGACGGTCTATCCGACGCAGCCGCCGAGCGTGGAATACGCGCTGACCGATCTGGGACTGTCATTCATGAAGCCGCTGAAGCAACTGGTCGTCTGGGCGGAGAGCAATCACGACCGCATCAAGCAGCTGCGTTCCCATTATGACGACATGAAACAGGCGGAGTAGGTCGGCTCGACAGGTTCCCAAGAGGGCCTGAAGGAGGAGGGGAGCCGGACACATTAAACCCCGGGCGCAGGCCCGGGGCTTTAAGGTCGACCAAGCGATCAGTGCTTAGTTGTTGTTCTGCGTCGTGCGGTTGACGAGTTCGACGGAGCCGCCCGGCTGAACCTTGTAGAGTTCTTCCACCTGGTTGCCCTTGTCGTCGTAGAAGTCGTGCGTGAAGACGCTTCCGGCCGGAGCCTTCGTCAGATGTACTTCAGACGAGTTGCCATAGGTCAGGCTGCCCTTGATGGGTTCCAGAGCGAAGGCGGAGGATGCGCCGGCTGCGGCGATGAGTACGGTTGCTGCAATAAGCTTTTTCATTGTCTTATTCCTTTTGGTCAGAATGGTTGGATTTTCTGTTTCAGGTCCGACTTAGTCGTTGGTGACCTGACGGTTGACGAGATCGACGGAGCCACCCTGCTGAACCTTGTAGAGTTCGTTCACCTGGTTGCCCTGTTCGTCGTAGAACTCGTGGGTGAAGACGCTGCCGGCCGGAGCCTTGGTCAGGCGAACTTCAGACGAGGTGCCGTAGTTGAGGCTGCCCTTGATCGGCTCCAGAGCGAAGGCGGAAGAGGCGCCGGCTGCGGCGATGAGTACGGTTGCTGCAATAAGCTTGTTCATTGTCTTTGTCCTTTTGGTCAGTCTGTTTGGTCGTGCGGTTGAGGGTTCGGCTTAGTCGTTGGAGACCTGGCGGTTGACGAGGTCGACGGAGCCACCCTGCTGAACCTTGTAGAGTTCGTTCACCTTGTTGCCCTGTTCATCGAAGAACTCGTGGGTGAAGACGCTGCCGGCCGGAGCCTTGGTCAGGTGGACTTCAGAGGTGCCGTCGTAGTTCAGGCTGCCCTTGATGGGCTCCAGAGCGAAGGCGGAAGAGGCGCCGGCTGCGGCGATGAGTACGGTTGCTGCAATAAGCTTGTTCATTGTCGTATTCCTTTTTGATTTCAATTTTTGTCTTTGAAGGGTGGGGACCGACTTAGTTGTCGGTCACCTGCCGATTGACGAGGTCGACGGAGCCGCCCTGCTGTACCTTGTAGAGTTCCTGAACCTGGTTGCCCTGTTCATTGTAGAACTCGTGGGTGAAGACGCTGCCGGCCGGAGCCTTGGTCAGGTGGACTTCAGACGCGCCGTCGTAGTTCAGGCTGCCCTTGATGGGTTCCAGAGCGAAGGCGGAGGATGCGCCAGCGACGGCTGCAACCATGGAGAGTGCAATAAGTTTTTTCATGATCTTGTCCTTTCGGAAATGCGGACTAATTAGTCGTTGGTGATCTGACGGTTGACGAGGTCGACGGAGCCGCCCTGCTGAACCTTGTAGAGTTCGTTCACCTGGTTGCCCTGTTCGTCGTAGAACTCGTGGGTGAAGACGCTGCCGGCCGGAGCCTTAGTCAGGCGGACTTCAGACGAGGTGCCGTAGTTCAGGCTGCCCTTGATGGGCTCCAGAGCGAAGGCCGAAGAAGCGCCAGCGGCTGCGATGACGAGGGTTGCTGCAATAAGCGTTTTCATTTTTCTATTCCTTTCAGTATCTTGGGGCCTGTGTGGCCAGTCGTTTTAATCAAGCGACTGAATAAGAAATATGCCCATTTTCGAAAATTTCAATCGCCTCCCTTATTAATTTTTTGTCAGATCTGGCGTTCTGGACTGACTTTTGTGACAGTCAGATGAAGGGAAGTGTTTGAAAAATATGCAAAATTAACTCAATCGTATGATTGAAAAATAATGTTGTTCTGATCTTTTGAACGCTGTGTTCAGTGTTAAACAATCCCTATTTCCGGTCCGTCCGGCGCCCCGAAATGCGCCATTGGCCATGGGATTCCGCACTATGAGAGATTCTTCCGCGGGTTGAATCGGCTGATTTGGCTGACGAAGCTGCCGGAGTGCCAGCCGTTCGAATCCGGTGGTGGCCCGGGGGCTCACTTCAAAGGGGGCTTCTTCTTGTCCATCGATGCTCGATGAATTTCTGTCGAGCGAGAGCGGCACCATACGCCAACGCAGGCTCATCAAATGGCAGACGGTTGCCCGGGGCCCGGCTGCCGGCCATGCAGGAGGGGCTTGACGAATGGTGGTTTGATGGCGCATAAACGACAGAACCGTACCGTACGGTACCTAGAGGAATTGCAGTGCTCGACGGATCCGCAAATACAGGGGAGTTCTCTCCCAGGCAGAATGAGGTGCTGGAAGCGGCGCTGCATTTGCTTGTCGCCGGTGGCGAAAAGGCGTTGACCACGTCCGGCCTAGCGCGGGCGGCGAACTGCTCGAAGGAAAGCCTTTATAAGTGGTTCGGCGACCGCGACGGCCTCCTGTCCGCCATGATCACCCATCAGGCTGCCAAGGTCAGGGCCTATGAGCCCGCCGGAGAGCGGCTGTCGACGGACGACCTGCGCAAGCATCTCCTGCGATTTGCCAGCGACCTGCTTGACGTTCTTGCCGGAGACGTGTCACTGGCGCTCAACCGGCTGGCGATCGGCCAGACGAGCCGTGACGGCGCCAAGCTCGGCGACCTGCTTCTGGAGCGCGGCCGCCGGCAGATCGATCGCCGGGCGCGGGCGCTGCTCGACCATGGCCGCCGCGACGGACTGCTGCAGTTCGAAAGCGGCGCAGAAGCCTACGAGGCGCTCTACGGCCTGATCGTCGCCGACCTGCATGTGCGCATGCTGCTTGGCGAGCGGATCGACGGAAAGACCTATGCCGCGAGGGCGGAGAAGGCGGTCACCGCCTTCCTCAAGCTCTACGGCACCGAGAAGACAATTGCCGCGATGTGATGTCGCGTGCGGGAATAAAGAGATAACGGACAGCAAAGGGAAGGAAAATTCAATGCGCGTCTATTACGATCAGGATGCAGATCTCAATCTCATCAAGGCAAAGAAGGTCGCCATCATCGGTTACGGTTCGCAGGGCCGCGCACATGCGCTGAACCTGAAGGATTCCGGCGCCCAGAACGTGGCGATCGCACTCAAGGCAGGCTCCGCCACCGCCAAGAAGGCCGAAGCCGACGGCTTCAAGGTCATGACGGTTGCCGAAGCTGCCGGCTGGGCAGACCTGATGATGATGGCGACGCCTGACGAACTGCAGGCCGGCATCTACAAGTCGGAAATCGCTCCGAACATCCGCGACGGCGCTGCCATCGCATTCGCCCACGGTCTCAACGTCCATTTCGGCCTGATCGAGCCGAAGGCTTCGGTCGACGTCGTCATGATCGCGCCGAAGGGCCCGGGCCATACCGTTCGCGGCGAATACCAGAAGGGCGGCGGCGTGCCGTGCCTGGTCGCCGTACACCAGAACGCTTCCGGCAATGCGCTTGAAGTTGCCCTGTCCTACGCCTGCGGCGTCGGCGGCGGCCGTTCGGGCATCATCGAAACCACCTTCCAGGAAGAGTGCGAAACCGACCTGTTCGGCGAGCAGGTCGTCCTGTGCGGCGGTCTCGTCGAGCTGATCCGCGCCGGCTTCGAGACGCTGGTCGAAGGTGGCTACGCTCCGGAAATGGCCTATTTCGAGTGCCTGCACGAAGTGAAGCTGATCGTCGACCTGATCTATGAAGGCGGCATCGCCAACATGAACTACTCGATCTCCAACACTGCCGAGTGGGGCGAATACGTCACCGGCCCGCGCATCATCACGGCTGAGACGAAGGCCGAAATGAAGCGCGTCCTGAAGGACATCCAGACCGGCAAGTTCACCTCCGACTGGATGCAGGAATGGCATTCGGGTGCTGCCCGCTTCAAGGGCATCCGCCGCATGAACGACAAGCACCAGATCGAAGAAGTCGGCGAAAAGTTGCGTGGCATGATGCCGTGGATCAAGAAGGGCGCGCTGGTCGACAAGGCCCGCAACTAAGCCATTCGGCAATCACAAATGAAAAAGGCCGGGGAGGGCGACTTCCCCGGCCTTTCCATTTAGAGCGGACGCTGTCTGGATTCACCTTGCGGCGACTCCCGGCGAGCCGGCCATCAGGGCAATTGCGACGAACAGGCCCATCGACAGGATGGTGGCGAGCGAGCCGATGATGGCGAGGCCCTCCGTCATGCCGAGATTGGCAAGTGCGATTCCCGGGATGAGAAGCCAGATCGACAGCGTTGCGAAGGCGACGTGGATGCGGGCGATCCTGCGGCGGGCCATGTGCGGGGCAGCCTGATAGAACAGTCCGAAAATCCCCATCGATACCCAACCGAGCAGGTTGAGATGCGCATGGACCGGCATCAGGGCATGGTCGTGCGACGCGGCCATGGTGATGCCGAGTGCCATGCCGAGGAAGGCATAGACGGCGGCCGAAACGAAGCAGAAATGCGCGAGCTTTTGCATGGTAGTCCCTCTCCGGTGACACGCCGTCAGGCTGCCTGCGGTGGCATGATCTCGATGCCGTAGCGGGCTGCCGTCTGGGCCAGGAGACCGAAATCGGGCGGTCCCATTTCCTGATAGGCGGTGTCGCCGGGCGTCACCGGGTCGCCGACGGTCATGAAGAAGCCTTCGTGCATGCCGCCCGGCAGGTTCACGATCAGCATCTTGGCCGGCTTTTCATCCGGGTTGCGGAAGGCGTGGACGGCCTTTGGCGGCACATAGGCGAAATCGCCGGCCTCATAGATGCGGCTTTCGCCATTGATGGAAATCTCGTAGCGCCCGCTAAGGACGAGGAAGGCTTCCTCGTCGTCCTGCCGATGCAGGGGAGCGCCTGCTCCGGGCGCGGTCAGGCACTCGGTCAGCGTGAAGGAACCATCGGTTTCCCGCGTCATGGCACGGAAGGTGAGAAGATTGCCGAGGAAATGAACGATCTTCGGTTCTCTCTTCTCTGCGGAAGGAAATGCGGATGCGGCGTTTTGCATGTTTGTGTCCCTCGATGTTTGTGATACGTTGAACTCGTAATGAGATAAATGTCTCATAAAGAGGATTGCATGAAGAGTCAAGACAAGAGCCATGAACGGGTGAACCAGAAGCGACGGACGCGTGCGGAACTGCTGCGGGCGGCGCAGGAAATGACGGAGCAGGGGCTTCAGCCGTCTGTCGCGGAGGTGGCGGATCATGCTGGCATTTCCCGTGCGACCGCCTATCGCTATTTCTCGACGCCGGAGGAGTTGATCCGGGAAGCCGCACTCGATGCGGTCGCGCGCAACATCACCGTCGAGCTGCCGAACGCCGTCGACGTGCGCAAGGCGCCGGAGGACCGGCTCGCGGATGTGGTCGGCCAGATATATGCGATGGTGGAAGACAACGAGCCAATGTTTCGCGCCCTTCTCGCGAGTTCCGCGACCGGAAAGAGTGCCACCAAGCGTGGTGGCCGTCGCTTGACCTGGCTTCGCGAGGCGCTGGACCCCTTGAAGCAGGAGCTGCCGGCAAAGGATTATGAGCGCCTGATTCACGGTCTGTCGCTGATGACGGGCATCGAGACGCAGGTGGTGCTGAAGGACATATGCGAGCTTTCTCCCGCAAGAGCCCGAGAGGTGTCGATCTGGGCGGCGCGGATGCTGCTTGCCGGCGTCCTCGCGAGCGCCAGGAGATGAGGCGCAGCCTGCTCGGACGCCAATGAATCGGCATTATCCCATTCCAAAATAACGACAAATCCATATAGGTCAGCATTGTTGACATATGTGGATTTGCGTGCTGAAATCGTGTGATAAAAGATAAACAGGAAACACACGCCATGGACTGGGAAAGCGTCTTCGCTTCGCGCGCGTCGCGCATGAAGGCATCGGAAATCCGCGAGCTTTTGAAGCTTCTGGAGCAGCCGGACATCATTTCTTTCGCGGGCGGAATTCCGGACGCCAAGCTGTTTCCGAAGGAAGCGGTGAACGCCGCCTTCGCCAAGATCCTCGGCGGCGAACAGGCGAGTGCCGCCCTGCAATACTCCGTCAGTGAAGGCTACCGTCCGCTCAGAGACTGGATCGTCTCGCGGATGCAGGTGCTCGGCATCGACTGTTCGGCGGAAAACGTGCTGATCACATCCGGTTCGCAGCAGGTGCTGGATTATGTCGGCAAGCTCTTCCTGTCGCCGAAGGACACCGTACTCGTGTCATGGCCGACCTATCTGGGCGCGCTCGGCGCCTTCAACGCCTACGAGCCAAGCTATGACCGGCTGGACGTGCTCGCCAATCGCGAGCCATCTTCCTATGTCGAGGCCGCTGCGAAGGCGGGCGGTCGGGTGAAATTCGCCTACTGCGTGCCGGAATTTTCCAACCCGACCGGCGAGACCATTTCGGTCGCGGCGCGGGAGAAGATCCTCGATCTTGCCGAATCGCTCGACATTCCGGTGATCGAGGACGCCGCCTACCAGCAGCTGCGCTACGAGGGTGAAAGCCTGCCGCCGATCCTGGCGCTCGATATCGCCCGCAATGGCGGCGACATCGAGAAGACCCGCACACTCTATTGCGGCACGTTTTCCAAGACCCTGGCGCCGGGGCTTCGTGTCGGCTGGGTGGTTGCCTCCAGGCAGGTCATCGCCAAGATGGTGCTGATCAAGCAGGCCTCGGACCTGCATTCCTCGACGATCAACCAAATGGTCGTCGCCGAAGTCGCCAACGCCATATTCGACGAACAGGTCGCGACGTTGAGAGAGACCTATGGTCACCGCCGCACACACATGCTGCAGGCCATGGAGCGGCACATGCCGAAGGGTGTCTCATGGACGAAGCCGGAGGGCGGCATGTTTCTGTGGGTGACGCTGCCGGACGGCATGGATGGTGCCGAGCTTTTGGCCAAGGCGATCCGGGACCACCGGATCGCCTTCGTTCCGGGCCGGGCGTTCCACGCGGACGGATCGGGCGCCAACACGTTGCGGCTCAGCTTCTCCTGTGCCGACGACCAAATGATCGATACCGGCATAGAGCGTCTGGGCCGTCTTCTGGCTGGAGAGCTGGCGGGTTAGACTCCAACCGGGGAGGGCCGGAGGCGAGGGCATCAGTCTTTTTTGAGGAACGGTCCGAGCAGGGCAAGGTCGGCGGGGCCGAGCCTGTCGCTCGCCGTCCTGGCCTGGTGCCAGTAGGGATAGAGGAGTGGCGGGCGGCTGACCTTTTCCAGTCGAGCGATTTCGTCGTCCGACAGCGACAGTTCCGCCGCCGCCACATTGTCCTTGAACTGCGCTTCTGTGCGGCCGCCGATGACCAGCGAAGTGACCCAGGGCCGCGACAGCATCCAGGCGAGCGTCACCTGCGCGGCGGAAACGCCGTGCGCATCGCCGATCTCGACCAGCGTATCGACGATGTCCCACAGCCGGTTCTCGTCACGGATCGGCGGTTCTGTCCAGCCGGCGAACTGGCGGCTGTCTTCCGGCGTCTCCTTGTTGCGGCGGTGCTTGCCCGACAGCAGGCCGCCGGCAAGCGGGCTCCAGACGAGAATGCCGAGGCCCTGATCGACGGAGAGCGGCACCAGCTCGTATTCGGCCTCGCGGGCTTCCAGCGTGTAGTGAATCTGCTGGCTGACGAAGCGCGACAGCCCCTTGCGCTCGCTGACGCCAAGGCCCTTCATGATGTGCCAGGCGGCGAAATTGGAGCAGCCGATGTAGCGCACCTTGCCGTGCTTCACGAGAATATCGAGGGCTTCCATGGTTTCCTCGACCGGCGTCAGCCCGTCCCATTCATGGACCTGGTAGAGATCGATCGTGTCGGTCTTCAGGCGCTTCAGGCTCGCCTCGCAGCCTGAAATGATGTGATGGCGGGAAAGGCCGCGATCGTTCGGGCCGTCGCCCATTGGAAAGCGGACCTTGGTGGCGATCAGCGACTTCTGGCGGCGGCCGTTTCGCGACAGGATGTCACCGATCACCTCTTCCGACGTGCCGGCCGAATAGGCGTCCGCCGTGTCGATCAGGTTGATGCCGGCATCGAGGCAGATGTCGACCTGGCGCTCGGCTTCATTGCTGCCGGTATTGCCGGTCGCCTTGAAGGCGCCCTGGCCGCCGATCGTCATCGTGCCCATGGTGAGCACCGAGACCTTGAGCCCCGAATTTCCTAGCTGGCGATACTGCATGTGGTTCCTCCTTCACTCTTGAGGGTAGAAGTAGCAAGCGGGACGCGTTTGCCAAGGGCGGCGGGCCGAGAAACGGGCCGGCTTGCGGAAACCGTTGTCGGGCTCTGGATCGGTTCGCCTTTTCCGCCTAGGGTCCGGTCGTGTTTTTCGAGTCCCAGCCGGAGAAAGGCCTTCATGTCGCTGCGCCTTGCCACGTTCAATGTCGAGAACCTGATGGAACGCTTCGATTTCTCGGGCTTTCGCAATGAACTCAATCGCGACCGGGCGCTGCGTCTCTTCAACGTCGACAACGAAGCGCAGTACCGGCGGCTGGAGGAGGCGCGGATGGTGGCGTCTGCCGATGATACGCGGCAGCTCACCGCGCTGGCGATCGCCGATACCCGGGCGGACATCATCTGCCTGCAGGAGGTCGACAACATCGACGCCCTGAAGGCCTTCGAATACGGCTATCTGTTTCGCATGGTCGGCGCCGGCTACCGGCAGAAATACCTGATCGAGGGCAATGACAGCCGCGGCATCGATGTCGCCGTGATGATGCGCGAGGAGACCGCGGACGGCGAGCCGATCGAGGTTTCCGACATCAAGAGCCATGCGGCGCTCACCTATCGCGACCTCGATCTCTATACGCCGGAGATTGCCGAGACCAACCGGCCGGACGACCGGATCTTCCGTCGCGACTGCCTGGAGATGGATCTCAAGATCGGCGGCAAGCCGTTCACGCTCTATGTCGTGCATCTGAAATCGATGAGCGGCGGCGGGCGGCAGGGCATGGACAGCCGTATCGCCACCATGGCGATCCGCGAGGCGGAAACGAAGGCGGTGCGCCACATCATAGAGCAACGATTCGGGCGCGGTGGCAGCGCCAGCAAGCGGTTCGCGATCTGCGGCGACATGAACGACTATCAGGAAAAGATCGTCATCAGCGGCGACCGGCTGAACGGCTATGCCTTCGACCCTGTGGAGGAAGCGGAAAGCGCGCTGAATGTGTTTTCGCGCGACGGTTTCACCGAGAACGCGCTCCTGCGCCGCGACGTGATGGACCGCTGGACGCTCTATCATTCGCGCGGGCCGCAGGAGCGCCATCTCTGCCAGCTCGACTATATATGGCTGTCGCCCAAGCTTGCCGCAGACAATGCCCGGCGCGTTCCGGAGATCATTCGCAACGGCCAGCCCTATCGCACGATCTTTCCGCCGGGCCAGGAGGTGGAGCGCTATCCGCGCACCGGTTGGGATCGCCCGAAGGCGTCCGACCATTGCCCGGTCGCCATCACGCTGGACATCCTATGAGCGGCATTATGAGTGACCTGCCGGGCGAGGGCGAGGTGATCGACATCGACGCCTTCGATCTGCGCGTTCACGACGGGGTTCATCCCATCGAACGAGAGAACTGTTCGGCGATTGCCGCAAACTGGGACAAGGAGAAGGCCGCCAAGCCGGCGCTCTTCAATGGCCGGGTGGTGTTTCAGGATCGAGTCGCGATCGAGGACCGGGTTCTGCGCGCTGAAGGTTTTGTCGTCGATTATGCGACCTTTCTCTGGTGGCGGCGTCATGCCGAACCGAAGGCCGGGTTTCATCTCTTCGGCTTTCCCGTGCCGGTCTCCAGCGACGGGGCTCTGATTGCCGTGAAGATGTCGGAGCACACCTTGAACGGCGGCTTCGTCTACTGCCCGGCTGGCGGCATCGACGACAGCGACGTCGTCGACGGGCGCTGCGATCTCGCCGGCAACATGGCGCGCGAGGTGTTGGAGGAAACGGGACTGACGCTCAAGGATGCGCGAGCGGCGGATGCCTTGCATGTCTTCCGCGTCGGACGGCATTTCACCGTCTTCCGATATTTCCATTTCGACCGTACGGCCGATTCGCTGATTGCCGACATTCGCGCGCATATCGCCAACGGGCATGAGGACGAGATCGCCGATGCGGTGGCGATTACCTCGGGCCGGCCGGACGCCCATCGCTATTCACGGGCGATGTTGCCAATTCTTCACCATTATTTCGGGTCAGACCGGGGGTAGACAGCAAGGGGTTGCGCGGCGGTGGCCTGTAAGGCACGGTGCAGCCGGTTCATGATTCAGGAGGTAAGGTGTGCCGCGGGCTTACAGTATCTATGACGTGTTCACGGACAAGAAACTTGCTGGCAACCCGCTTGCCGTCATATTCGATGCAGAAGGTCTTTCCACGGAAGCCATGCAGGCGATCGCCCGGGAAATGAACCTGTCGGAAACCGTCTTCGTGCTGACGGCGGAAAACCCGGCCCATACCGCGAAGATCCGGATCTTCACGCCCGGCCGCGAATTGCCGTTTGCCGGACATCCGACGGTCGGTACCGCCGTGGCGCTGGCGGAGGAAAAGCACGAGCGCAACGGCACCACCGACATCGACGTCGTCTCGGTTCTGGAAGAGGAGGTCGGACCGGTGCGCTGCGCCGTCAAGCTCCGCTCGGATGGCGCGGGCTTTGCCGAATTCGACCTGCCGCGCAAATCGAACAGCATCGCCCTGCCGCTGGAGAAGGAAGGCATCGCCGAAGCGCTGAGCCTCAATCCGGCGCAGCTCGGCTTCGAAAACCACCAGATCAGCATCTGGAGCGCCGGCGTGCCGTTTCTCCTCGTGCCCGTCCATGATGTCGCGACCGCCTCGCAGATCGAATTCGATCCGACGCTCTGGGAGCGCGCCGTTCCTTTCGTGGAGGGGAGGCTTGCCTCGGCCTATGTCTATACGCGCGGCGGCATCCATCACCACGCCAATTTCCATGCGAGGATGTTTTCGCCGGATATGGGGATTGCCGAAGACCCGGCGACGGGCGCAGCCGTGGCGGCGCTGTCGGGGGCGATCCGCTTCTATGACGACCTCAATGACGGCCATCACAGCCTCGTGGTGGAGCAGGGCGTGGAAATGGGCCGTCCGTCCTTCATCCATCTGCACATGAGCGTCGCGGGAGGCGCGATCGCGACGGCAAGAATCGGCGGACAGGCGGTTCGTATCGCGTCCGGCACGCTCGACATTTGATCGGCCGCGGGTGTGGCCGACAGCAAGACTGTCGTTTTTCACCGCGTTTCCGGCCCTTTTGGGCACCTGCGAAAAAAAGATGATTTTGTCTCTGGACATTAAAAAAGAACCTGTCTATATCGCCCACACACTGCAGCAACGCAGGGTGTGGGTGATTAGCTCAGTTGGTAGAGCAGCTGACTCTTAATCAGCGGGTCCACGGTTCGAGCCCGTGATCACCCACCAAATTCTTTCTTGAAAACCAAAAACTTCCGCTGATTAATTAAAGTAGTTTCTGCGCCGCTCACGGGCGCGGAAAGATGCTTGTCCTCAGGAACCGTCTGGTGCTGATGCTGGTCGGCAGCCATCTTGTTTGCGATGACCGCCTGGAAGAGAAATCCTCGTCTTTGGCTCCGTCACGCAGAGGCTGACCACACCGGAAGTCTGATTGTCTCGGCATTCAAGTTGCACCTTCGCACATCCACGTCGCGGGTTGACCCCGCATCTCAATCCAAGGCTAATGTCGGTGGTGCCGCCGACGGCATGGGCTAGCACGGAGGAGACTGGCATGTCCGACTATGTGGCGATCGCATCGCCGGCGGAAATCCTGCATTTCTGGTTCGAGGAACTGACGCGAGAGGACTGGTTCAAATCCTCGCCAGAGCTCGATATTAGTATCCGCAAGCGGTTTGCCGAGACGCATCTGAGCCTTGCCAATCATATCGGCGACGAGTGGCATGAGACGCCGGAGGCGTTTCTGGCGGCCATCATCGTTCTCGACCAGCTGCCGCGCAACATGTACCGCGCTACGCCTCTGGCCTTTGCGACGGACGGTCTGGCGCTGCGTCAGGCCAAGCTCGCGGTACAGACGGGCGTGGACAGGAAGATCGACCTCGAACGGCGTGTCTTCGTCTACATGCCGTACGAGCATTCGGAGAATATCGAAGACCAGACGCGCTGCGTGGAGCTGATGGAGACACTCGGCAACGAGGAGTTCCTCGACTACGCCCGGCGGCACCATGAGGTGATCGCCAAATATGGGCGGTTTCCCCATCGAAATGCCATACTTGGGCGCGAGTCCACCGACGCGGAGAAATCCTATCTGGCGCAACCCGGCGCCGGCTTCTAGTCTGCCCGGGATCGCGCGTCGGCAAGGGTTTCCTCGCGGTCGAAAATGTGCCAACCAGCGCATGACCGTTTCCACGACGGATGAGGTATTCGTTTGCGCAGCATTTCCGGTATCGCCGGCCGCCTTCCGGCCCTGATCGCTCTTCTTGTTCTGCTTGCCGTTGGGCCAGGGCTGTCTGCGTCCTCATCGCTCGCGCAGGATGCGTCCGCGACCACGGAGCAGGCCGCGAAAGCGGCGGTGAACCCGGTTGACGACGCGCGCCGGCAACTGGAACAGGCCAAGCAGCAGCTCGACGCGATCGAGAAACAGCTGACGCCGGCGATTGGCGACGACGACAAGCTCGTCGACATGATGGACCAGGTGGAAAAGGTCAGTCGCGCTGTCATCCAGATCTCCGTCGATCTGCGCCCGAGCTTCGATCAGCTCAAGAGCCGCCTCGAGCAACTCGGCGATCCGCCGGCAGAAGGGCAGCCGGCGGAAGCGCAGATCGTCACCGATGAGCGCAACCGGCTGAAATCGGAGCGCGCGGAAATCAATGCGCTGACCGGCCAAGCCGAATCTCTGTCGACCGAGGCGAGCCAGCTTGGCACCGCCATCACGATCGCGCGCCGGGACATGTTCTCGAAGAAGCTCCTGGCCCGGCGCGATATCACGCTGGATCTGTTTGCGACCGCCTGGACCATGGCCGGCCAGGAGGGGGCCACACTCGAACGGACGTTCGGCAGCTGGACCTCGTTCATCTGGCGCTTCAAGGCGGTCTATTTCGGCGGCGCGCTGATGGGTTCTCTGGCGTTCGCCATTGTGCTGATGATGACGATCAGGCGACTGTTCGGTTCGCTTGTACGTCGCGACAGGACACAGGAGGCGCCGAGCTATCTCAGCCGGCTTTCGGTCGCCTTCTGGTCGACCACCATCTCGACGCTGTCGTTCACAACGTTCCTCACAGTCTCCTACACGCTTTTCGATCGCTTCAACGTATTGAGGCAGGACGTCGCGCCGATCATTGCCGCCTGCTTCGGCATGACCGGGATGGTCTTCTTCGTCTGGCGGCTTAGCAAGGCGACGCTTGCGCCTGGCGACGTCCAGTGGCGACTGGTGAACGTCTCGAATGGTGGCGCCAAGTCGCTTGTCCGCGTCTTCACGCTGATGGCGGCTGTCAACGGCTTCGACTACGTGCTGGAAGCGATCAGCACCACCGCAGGCTCGGATCTGATCCTGACGGTGGTCAAAAGCCTCATCGCGTCGGTGATCATCGGCCTGCTGCTGATCGCGCTGTCATTTTCCCGGCCCATCCTCAACAGCAGCGGCGACCCCAAGGATCCCGGCCGGCCGCTCCCGCATTTCGCGGCGATCCTGCTGCGCATCTGCGGTGCCGCGATCATCCTGCTCTGCCTTGCCGGCTATGTCAGCCTCGCGCGCTTCCTGTCCACGCAGCTGATCGTCACCGGCGCGGTGGTGATCACCGTCTATATCGGCATCCTGTCCGGCCGGGCCGTCTCCGAGCAGAACGGATTTCCGCGCACGGCCGTCGGGCGCTATATCGGCGAGCGGTTCAAGATCGAGGCCAAGACCCTCGACCAGCTCGGTCTCGCCGTCGGCTTCTTCATCTACATCTTTGCGCTGCTGGCGGGCTTTCCGCTCATTCTCCTGTCCTGGGGCTTCCAGTTCGCGGATATCGAGCGTTGGGTCTACCGGATCTTCACCAACATCACGATCGGCAGCTTCTCGATTTCCATCGTCGGAATTCTCGGCGGGTTGATCATTTTCGCCATCGCGCTCGTTGTTTCGCGCCTCTTCGAGAACTGGCTTGACCGCAACGTTCTCGGCCGCACCTACATGGACACGGGCGTGCGCAACTCGGTCAAGACGGGCGTCGGCTATCTCGGTATCGGCATCGCCATCATGTTCGGCCTGTCGGCGGCCGGCATCAGCCTGTCGAACCTCGCTCTCGTGGCCGGTGCTCTTTCACTGGGTATCGGCTTCGGTCTGCAGAACATCGTCTCCAACTTTGTCTCGGGACTGATCCTGCTCGCCGAACGGCCGTTCAAGGTGGGCGACTGGGTGGTGACCGGAACGACGGAAGGCTTCGTCCGGCGCATCTCCGTGCGCGCCACGGAAATCGAGACGTTCCAGCGGCAGACGATCATCGTGCCGAATTCCGAGTTCATCAACAGCTCGGTCGGCAACTGGACGCACCGCAACAAGATCGGCCGGATCGAGATCATGGTCGGCGTCTCTTATGATTCGGATCCGCGCCGGGTGCTGGAGATCCTGAAGGAGATTGCCGACGGGCATCCCAAGCTCCTGCATTTCCCCGAGCCGATGGTGGTCTTTGCGAATTTCGGCGATTCCTCGCTCGATTTCGAATTGCGCGCCTATCTTGCCGACATTCTCGACGGGCTCGGTGTTCGCACCGAAATACGCCTGCAGATCTACGAGCGCTTCAAGGCCGAGGGCATCGAAATCCCGTTCCCGCAGCGCGATCTCAATATCAACATGAAGTCCGAAAAGATCGCCGAAGCGGTTCGGGCGGCGCGCGACGTCGGCCGCTGGCCGGAGGAGTTTTCCGGCCGCAAGCGCGGCAAGCGGCCGGCTGCCGATATTTCCGAACTGGAGAACGAGGGACATCCGGATATTCCGGAAGGGGACGGCAATGTCGAGGATGGGGCGGACGGCCCGAACCAGCAATAGTCACGGTCATGCCATCATTCAGGCAACATTCATCATCGATCGACTATGGATAAGGCCATGACGTGTGTGGCATGCTCTGTGCCAGACACAGGAACGACAACAGAGGGCGGCGCCCCGTGTGCCGGAAGAACATGAAAAGATTTCTTGTTGCACTGCTGATTGCCGGAGCCGGATCAACCTTTGCGCATGCCGCGACCGTGACCAATAAGGATGGCGAAACTGTGGTTCTGGTGGTCGTGGAAGGCGGAAACCGCATGGACGTCGCGATCGACGCGGGCGCGACCGAAACCATCTGCCCCACAGGCTGTTTCGTCACCCTGCCGAACGGCGACCGCGTGGGCCTGAGCGGCGGCGAGACCGTCGAGATCGTCAAGGGGTCCGCCCAGGTCAAGTAACTCTGCCCGGCGGTGCCGCTCGCGCACCGCCACCAATCCCATCGTGAGCCACGCTGCGAGTATCCGCCAAACACCGATGCCGATCCGCTCACGGGGATTAAACATTTTTAAAAACGTCAAAGCTATAACATCCTGAAATGACTTGAGGGGATGGGTTCGTATGGCGTTTTTGGGAATTTCCGGGATGCATTACTCCGGCGCTTCTTTGAAGGGACACAGAGTGCTCCTGGCGGAAGATTCCAATGTTTACATTTCGATGATCAGCAAGCGGCTCAAGGAGCTTTTCGACATTGACGTCGAGGTCTGCCGCAATTTCGAACAGCTGCAGTATGTCTACGAGCGCTCCAGCGAGCCGGTCGCCATCGCCATCACCAACATGAACCTGCCAGGTGCCGAGAGCGGGGAGGCCCTGAGCTATCTCGTCGATCTCAGCGTTCCGACCATCGTGTTCACCGGTGCCTTCCACGAGAAGATCCGCGAGGAGATCCTGGCGAAGGAAATCGTCGACTACGTCATCAAGGACAACATGTTCGCCGTCGACATGCTGGCGGAGTCGGTCTGCCGCTATCTGACCAATCAGCGCCACCACGTGCTGATCGTCGATGACAGCCCGACGGCGCGTGCGCTCCTGTCGACGCGGCTGAGGCGCTACAATTTCCGCGTCAGCCAGGCTGACAGCGGCATGAAGGCTCTGGAGCTCCTGAAACAGAATCCAGACATCGGCCTGATGATCACCGACTACAACATGCCGGACATCGACGGCTTCGAACTGACGAGGCGCATCCGCGCGAGCATCGGTTCGCATCAGTTGCGGATCATCGGCGTTTCCTCGTCCACGAACCGGCTGATGTCGGCGCGTTTCCTGAAGGCCGGCGGCAACGATTTCATCCTGCGTCCCTTCGTGGACGAGGAGTTCTACTGCCGGGTCAACCAGAATCTCGATACGCTGACGCAGATTCGCGCCAACTTCGATGCGGGTTCCGTAACCACTTCTCAATTGTCTGCTGCTATAGGTTGAAAATTCTGGCGCGTTAAGATAAAGCGCTCTCGATTTTCCTGCAAAGATATCGAAGAATATCGCAGGAGGGCGGAGCGCCATCTGGCGCAAGCTGTCTGAGTTTTCAACTTTTCGGTGAAGGCTTGAGGGGAAAATGTCATTTAACGGCGACATGACGGCAGTTGGGCAGGGTGGCAATAGCGGTGTCAGGGGTACCGTCGTCCTGGTCGAGGACACCCGGCTTTTTTCAAAGGTTCTCAGTCACCGGTTCTGCGACGAACTTGGCCTTTCCGTGGTGCATGTCGCATCGCTGGCAGCGCTCAAAGACCTGGTCGAGCGCGGGGAGCGCTTCGAACTCGCGGTGGTCGATCTGACGCTGCCGGATTCGTCCGACGGCGAGGTCGTTGACTACACCTCCGACATGGGCATTCCGACCGTGGTCTTCACCGGCCGCTTCGATCGCGACATCCGCAATGTGCTGATGCAGCGCAGGGTTGTCGATTACGTGATCAAGGACAGCGAGCGGGCGATCAATTCGGTCGTCAACACGGTGAAGCGCTTCTTCAACAATCAGTCGAACACGATCCTAGTGGTCGACGACATGAGCTCCGTGCGCAGCAACCTGGTCGAACTGCTGAAGCTGCAGCGCTACAACGTCATTGGTGTGGGAACCGGGCTGGAGGCACTCGACGTGCTGAACCGCTTCCCGGAAGTCGAGCTCATGATCACCGATTACGTGATGCCGGACATGGACGGCTACGAACTCACGCAGCGGGTGAGACGGATGTTCGAGACTGATGAACTCGGCATCATCGGCATTTCGTCTTCCTCGGATCGGCTGCTGTCGGCAAATTTCCTGAAGGCCGGGGCGAATGATTTTATCTATCGGCCCTTCGTCGAGGAAGAGCTTCTCTGCCGCGTCGCCAACAGCCTCGACATGCTGCAGCAGATCCGCAATCTCAAGCGCGCGGCTGCCTGCGACTACCTGACCGGCCTCTTCAACCGGCGCTATTTCTTCGACCGGGGGCCGCGGCAGATCGGCATCGGCCAGCGCGAATCCATTCCTTGCAGTATCGCCATCCTCGACATCGACCACTTCAAGAAGCTGAACGACACCTACGGACACGAGATCGGCGACCGGGTGCTGATTGCGGTCGCGCACAAGCTCGAAAACCTTCTCGACGGCTCGCCGCATCTTCTGTCTCGACTTGGCGGCGAGGAGTTCGGCATCCTGATGACCGGGCTCGATTCCGCCGCCGGCACCGATTATTGCGATTGGCTGCGGCACGAATTGTCGCGGGTCCGCATCGTTGCCGACGACGAGGACCTGACGATCACCGTGTCGATCGGCGTCAGCGGCATCGAGGGCGGCGAAACCTTCGACAACCACCTCAACGCCGCCGACCAGTTCCTCTACATGGCCAAGCATCAGGGGCGCAACCGGGTCTATTCCGACGCGCTGATGGCCGCTTCCGTGTCCGCCGCCGAATAGGGCCGGGCAGGGCGGCGGCGGAGCTCGCCACTGTCGCAAACTCGGTCGTCAGGACGCTCTGGATGTGGCGAGCGTCATCTTCCGGTCGGCGCGTTCCTGCTGCGGGGACCGATTGTAGACTTCGCGATAACACTTCGAGAAGTGCGAGGCCGAGACGAATCCGCAGGCGACCGCCACCTCGACGATCGGCATGTTGGACTGCACCAGCAGGTGCCGGGCGCGGTCCAGGCGGATTTCGAGATAGTACCGGGCCGGCGAGCGCCCCATCTCCTGGCGAAACAGGCGCTCGATCTGCCGGCGGGAGAGGCCAGCGCTGTCGGCGATGTCGAGCAGCGATACCGGCTCGGCGAGATGGTTTTCCATGAGTTCGATGATCGACAGGACCTTGGCGTTTTGCACGCCGAGGCGGGCGCGCAATGGCAGGCGCTGCCGGTCGTGGGGATTGCGCACGCGGTCGGTCAGTGCCTGCTCGCAGATGCGGTTGACGAGGCTTTCGCCGAAGTCCCGGCCGATGATGTCGAGCATCATGTCCAGCGAGGCGGTGCCGCCGGCGCAGGTATAGAGATTGCCATCGATTTCGTAGAGGTCGGCATAGACTTCCGCCTGCGGGAATTTCTCCGAGAAGCCGGGCAGGTTCTCCCAGTGGATGGCGCAGCGCTTGCCCTTCAACAGGCCGGCCTGGGCAAGCACATAGGCACCGGTACAGAGAGAGCCGACGGCGACGCCGCGATTGTAGATCTCGCGCAGCCAGGCGAACACCGACTTGTTCTGGAATTCCTCGACATTGATCCCCGAACAGAGGAGCACCATGTCCGGCCGCGTGTCGCTCGACAGAAACCGTCGCTCCTCGACAAGCGGAAGGTCGGCTTCGATGGCTATACCGGAGGACGAGAAGACCGGCTTTCCGTCCGTCGACACCATGCGCCACTTGTAGGCGCTGTAGCCGAGCATGCGATTGGCGATCCGGAGGGCTTCGATGGCGGCGGTAAACGGCAGCATCGAAAAGTTGGGGACGAGGAAGAATACGATAGAGCGCTTTATTTCCGGCGTTTTGCTCATGAGAGAGGCTTTTCCATGCTCACGGTTTCCAGGTTGAATGTCTCACCGCGAAAACAGTGACCTGGATGTCTCAAATGCGACACTGACATGGAAGAACCCGCCATGGAAGAGGGAGCGGGGCAGGCAATGTGAAAATTCTCCGGCTCCCGCATGCCTGCGCTTTGCCTGCGTGCGGGAGCATTGCTTCTGTCCTCAGCGGACGAACGCCCGGAAATGCCGGGCCCAGTCGGCAAGCTTCCTGCGCTCTTCCCTGATTGCGGTTTCGTCCGCCTCCAGGCCGACGTCGTCGCGCAGCCAGTAGGGCAGGCCTTCGATGTCATGGCGCGAGGATGTCGGAGCTCGGTTCCAGCCGTTCCATGCCTTTGTGAAACTTACGAATACACTTCCCAGAAACATCGTCGTTCTCCTGTGCTTGATGGCAGCAGGTTCGCTGCTGAGACCAATATCGGGAAGAGTTGACATTCAATCAAACGAAATGATATCCATCTTAAGGTCAAAAAAATTGAAAGGATGCCGCCGTGAACGTCGTATTCCGCCAGCCCCTGCCGCTGCTTGAGACCGACATCCTCAGGACGTTCGTCTCGATTGCCGAGACAAACAGTTTCTCTGCTGCTGCGGACATGGTGCTCAGAACACCTTCGGCAGTCTCGATGCAGATCAAGAAGCTGGAGGAGCAGCTCGGTGCGACACTGTTTCGCCGCGACGCACGGTCGGTGTCCTTGACGGAAAATGGCGAGATGCTGCTGGCCTATGCCCGGCAAATCCTGACGCTTTCCAACGAGGCCGTGTCCCGCTTCCGGTTCCCGGAAATGAGCGGCGTCGTCCGGCTTGGGGCGACGGACGATTCCGGCGAACGCATCCTGCCCAATATCCTCAAGCGCTTTGCCGAAGCCTGCCCGGGCATTCTCGTGGACGTGACGATCGACTCCTCCTCCAATCTGCGCAAGCGGCTTCAGGAAGGACGGCTCGATCTGGCGCTGGTGAACTCCTATCCGGGCACCGGGGGCGACGGCGAGGAAGTCGTGCTGCGCGAGAAGCTCGTCTGGGCCGGCGCCAAGTGCGGCAATGCCTTCCGCAAGGATCCGTTGCCGATTTCCATCTGGGAGGAGGGTTGCTGCTGGCGCGCCGATGCTCTGGCACGCCTCGACAAGTCCAAGCGTTCCTACCGGATTGCCTATCTCAGCGCGCATACGATGGCGCAGCGTGCGGCGGTGGTCGCCGATCTTGCGATCGCCCCCATTCCGCGCAGCTATCTCGGCGATCAGATGGAGGCGCTTGGTGATGCCGATGGTCTGCCGGAGCTCGGCCACTTCGAGGTGCGGCTGCTGGCGTCGGCCGAGATGAACAGCGCCGGCGAAGCCGTGGCGGAAAGCATCCGCTATGCCTTTGCCGGGCTCTCGCATGCCGCTGCTGCTGCCTGAGGCCGCGTTCATGGATGTCTCTGCAGACAAGAGTGCCGCGCCGACGCATGCCGACATCCGGCTGGAGGACTTTCCGTTTCGCGCCTATGACAAGCTTCGCTTCGGCGACACCGACCGGCAGGGACACGTCAACAATGCCGTGTTCGCGACCTTCATGGAGACCGGCCGCGTCGAGGCGATCTTCAACCCTGAAGACCCGATGACGGACGCCGAATGCAGTTTCGTTCTGGCCAAGCTCGACCTCGATTACAGGGCCGAGGTGAATTGGCCCGGCACGGTCGATATCGGCACGCGGATCGTTGCAGTCGGCCGCTCGTCGGTGCGCATGGAGCAGGCGGTGTTCCAGAATGGACGCTGCGCCGCCTTTGCCACGACGGTCGTCGTGCAGATGAGCCACGAGACGCGCCGTTCGCACGCTTTTTCCGACCGCACCAGGGCGCGGCTGATGGAAGTTGCCGCGCCGTGATCAGCGGGGGCGGCGCCTCCGGCGTCCGCCGCCCTCTCCACCGTCCGTCGACTGGCTTTTCTCGGGCAGTGTGACGGTCTTTGCCAGTTCGGGGAACGGGTCCGTCTTGTTCGGCAGGGCCATGGCGTCAACGAAGTAGGCTTGAAACTTTGATTCAAGCGCCGTCTCTATCTTGATGATTTTGCTGACGGTTTCCTCGATTTCGCGGCGGAAGCCGCGGTTGAGGAGGCACATGCGAGCCCCGGCACCGGCGGCGTTGCCGACCGCCTTCACCTTGTCGAGGTCGCAATCCGGAATGAGGCCCAGAACCATCGCGTATTTGGGATCTATGAAGGTACCGAAGGCGCCGGCCAGGCTGATGCGGTCGACCTTTTCCACCGCCTGCTTGTCCATTAAGAGCTTCACGCCGGCGTAGAGCGCCGCCTTGGCGAGCTGGATGGCGCGGACGTCGTTCTGGGTGATGGCGATGCGCGGCGCGCCATCGTGCAGGACATAGGAGAAGGTGCGGCCGTTGGCTTCGATGCGGGTCGAGCGCGCGGCGAGCGATCCGTCGACCACGCCGTCTTCGGAAATGATGCCGGCCAGGAACATTTCGGCAATCACCTCGATGATGCCGGAGCCGCAGATGCCGGTGACCTTGACCTTGGCAGCGGCCTCCTCGAAGCCCGGCTCGTCGGACCAGGGTTCGATGCCGATGACGCGGAAGCGCGGTTCGAGCGTTTGCGGATCGATCCGCACGCGTTCGATCGCGCCGGGTGCTGCGCGCTGGCCGCAGGAGATTTCGGCGCCTTCGAAGGCAGGGCCGGTCGGCGAGGAGGCGGCGACCGTGCGGGCAGAATTGCCGAGAACGATTTCGGCATTGGTGCCAATGTCGACCATCAGCATCATCTCGCCCTGGCGATGCACGCCTTCCGACAGCGTCGCGCCGGCGGCATCCGCGCCGACATGGCCGGCGATGCAGGGCAGCGTGTAGACGCGCGTGCCGGCATTCATGACGAGGTCGATCTCGCTCGCCTTCAGGTGGACTGCACCGGAGACGGCAAGCGCGAAGGGCGCACCGCCGAGTTCCGTCGGGTCGATGCCGAGGAAGAGGTGGTGCATGATCGGATTGCCGACGAAGACGCAGTCGAGAATGTCGGCGCGGTCGACGCCGCCATCGGCGCAGACCTTGGCAATCAGCTCGTTGATCGCCTCGCGCACCGCCTTCGTCATGCCCTCGCGGCCGTCGGGGTTCATCATCACGTAGGAGACGCGGCTCATCAGGTCTTCGCCGAAGCGAATCTGCGGATTGGAGGCACCGGCCGAAGCGACGGTGCGGTTCGATAGCAGCGAAGAGAGATGCATGGCGATCGTCGTCGAACCGATGTCGCAGGCAATGCCATAGGCCTCGTTCTTCAATCCCGGATAGAGGGCGATGAGGTGCGGCCTGCCGGCCTCGTCGTCGCGCCAGATGGCGGCGGTCACCTTCCACTCGCCCTTGCGCAGGATCGACTGGACGCGGGGGAGCAGATGCGCGTCGACCTCGAGGTTTTCGTAGCCCCAGTCCTGCTGCAGCATGGCTTTCAGGCGATCGAGATCGCCGAGCGGCTTTTCCATGTCCGGTTCGTCGACTTCGACATAGCACATGTGGACGGCGGGGTTGCGCTCGATGATCCGCTCGTCGGCGGCCTTGCGCACGACCTGCGCATTGACGGCGACGTCCTGCGGCACGTCGATGACGAGATCGCCCTCGATCATCGCCGAACAGGACAGGCGGCGTCCGTCCTTCAGGTCACGCAGCTGCTTGTAGCGCGCCTCCTTGGGGCTGAAGGGGGAAATATGGTCGTTGGAAGAGGTGATGCCGTGCTTGGCGAACTGGCCCTCCTGCACGTCGATCTGGCAGCGCCCGCAAATGCCGCGGCCGCCGCATACGCTCTCGACGTACACACCGAGTTCGCGGGCGGCCTCGAGGACGGCGGTGCCCTTGGGGAAGCGACCACGCTTGCCGGAGGGCATGAAGAGGACGAGGGGATCTTGGGTATCGGTCATTCTGGTCTCTCGGTCCACCGGGTATCGCCCGCAGCAATTTCTGTCCGGCCTTGGCCGGTCTCTATTTGGCAACCGTCTTTTCGAGCGCTTCGCGGATCAGACGTGTATAGGGAATGCCTCTTTCCCGCGCCTTCGCCTTAATCGCCGAAAGCAGGGTTTCCGGAAGCCTCATGTTCAGTTGCGCCGACTTCTTTTCAAACTCGAACTGGACCGGTTTGAAGCCGGACAGGTCGTATTCGGAAAGGTCCGCGTTATCGACGAAGGCTTCCGCCTCTTCATCCGAACGCAGGGCCGGCATTTGCTTGCCCTTACCGTTGTTCATATCGCCTGATCTCCCGTTCATGCATATATCGCGCGCTGATCGGTCGGATGAGTGTTCCGATATCGATTTCGCGCAAGGTGAAAACCACGAAGACATAACGGCCTTCCTCAGTTGTCCCGATCGCCCGCTTTCGCTCTTCTCCAACCTCTGGGTCGGGGTAGATTGAAGGCGTCCTCATGAACACCTGTTCGATTTCCGCTTTCGATAGGCCGTGCTTGGCACATTTGGACCAGTTGCCGCTATCCCAATCGAAACCGGAGACCGCTTGCTTCATGGCTCCATACTACACGTTTGTATATGCAAATGTAAAACGGGACCCATAACGAATCTTATTCCGTTGCACCGCCTTCGCCGACGCGGCCTGCGCGGCCGCCGCGGCGGGCCGGGCGTCCGCCGGCGGCAGGGGCCGGGGAGGCGGCCGCTTCACCTGGGGCTGCCGGCTTGTAGTCGCGGTAGGTCATGATCCAGTTGGCGCAATTGGCGTCAGTGCCGTTCAGCACGTTGGCGGCGCGCACGGCTTCCATTTCCTGCGGGCGGCAGGGGTTCATGATCGCGGACGTCATGCCGGCGCCGATGACCATCGGGATGAAGCCGGCATTGATGCCGTGGCGGTGCGGCAGGCCGAAGGAGATGTTGGAGAGGCCGCAGGTCGTGTTGACCTTCAGCTCCTCGCGCAGGCGGCGCAGCAGCGCAAAGACCTGGCGGCCGGCGTCACCCAGCGCGCCGATCGGCATGACGAGCGGGTCGACGACGATGTCTTCCGGCTTGATGCCGTAGTCCATGGCGCGCTCGACGATCTTCTTGGCAACGGCGAAGCGGACGTCGGGGTCCATCGAAATGCCCGTCTCGTCATTGGAGATGGCGACGACCGGGACGTTGTACTTCTTGATGAGCGGCAGGATGGCCTCGAGCTTTTCCTCTTCACCGGTCACCGAGTTGACCAGCGGGCGGCCCTTGGCGACCTTGAGCGCGGCTTCGATGGCGGCGGTCACCGAGCTGTCGATCGACAGCGGCACGTCGACCAGCTCCTGGACGATCTCCATCGTCTTGACGAGAAGGGCCGGCTCGGTGGCGTTGGGGTCGACGGCGGTGACGCCCGCGTTGACGTCCAGCATGGTGGCGCCGGCTGCGACCTGTTCGATCGCATCCTTCCGGACGGTGTCGAAGTTGCCTTCGACCATTTCGGCTGCCAGCTTCTTGCGGCCGGTCGGGTTGATGCGCTCGCCGATGACGCAGAAGGGCTGGTCGAAGCCGATGACGATCTCGCGGGTTGCGGATGCGACGATGGTACGGGTCATGTTACGTATTCCTCTCCTCGGCGCAGCGCGCCTTCTTCAACGGTCAGCGCCCGGTCTCTCAGTGGTCCGGCGCAATATGGGCAGCGACTTCGGCGAGCTCCTGCTGGTGCTCGACGGGCCGATCCTGAATTTCCTCCAGGCGTCCGGCGATCAGCGCGGCGTCCGGTGCCGGTTCGCGCTTCCAGGGTTTGCGACCCTTCAGCACGCCGGAATCATGCACGATTTCCGCGACATATTCCTCCTGACGGTAGGCCATCACGTGGATGCCGGAAACCCCTTCGATCTCCTTCACCTCGTTGATGATGTCGATCGCCAGGCGCTTGCCTTCTTCCTTCTGGTTCTGGGCCCCCTCCAGCCGCTTGATGACGGCGTCGGGAATGTGGATGCCGGGCACGTTGGATCGGATCCAGCGGGCGGTCTTGGCGGACGCCAGCGGGCCGACGCCGACCAGGATGAAGCATTTTTCGTGCAGGCCCAGGTCGCGCACCTTGTTCATGTATTCGCGGAACATCGGCACATCGAAGCAGTACTGGCTCTGGACGAACTGCGCGCCGGCGGCGATCTTCTTCGCCAGGCGATAGGGACGGAAGTCATAGGGAGGAGCGAAGGGGTTGATCGCCGCGCCGAGGAAGACGGACGGCGGTGTGGTCAGCTTACGGCCGGACAGGAATTTGCCTTCGTCACGCATGGTGCGGACAGTTTCCAGAAGCGACATGCAGTCGAGATCGAAAACCGGCTTGGCGCCCGGCTGGTCACCGGCCTGCACGCCGTCGCCGGTCAGGCACATGATGTTCTGCACGCCCATGGCGGAGGCGCCCAGCACGTCGCCCTGGATGGCGATGCGGTTCTTGTCGCGGCAGGCGATCTGCATCACCGGCGCATAACCCATGCGGGTCAGGAGCGCGCAGATGCCGACGGAGGACATGTGGCAGTTGGCGCCCGAGGCGTCGACGGCGTTAATGCCGTCGACCCAGCCATCGAAGATCGCGGCGCGTTCGTAGACATCCTGCGGGTCGGCGCTGTCGGGCGGGTTGAGCTCGGTGGTGACCGCGAATTCGCCACGGCGCAGGACGCGCTCGAGGCGTCCGCGCGACGAGTGGCCGGGCAGGGGATCGAGCGGCAGGCTCGGATCGGCGGGATGGATGTCGTTGATCATGCCGCGTCTCCCTTGCCTGCTTGCTTTGCTGCTTCCTTGGCGGCGGCTTTCTCGGCTGTAACGCGCAGCCAGGCGGACGTTTCGCGCAGCGCCTGGTTGACCGGCTTCTGGACCGTCATGATGGCGTCGCCCTTGGCCATGTTCTGAGATCCCTTCCAGGCCTGCACCCAGACACAAGGCATGTCCGGCTCGACTTCGCAGTTGCCATTCTCACGCACGCCGCCGCAGGGTCCGTTCCGCAACTGCTTCGGGCAGTTCATCGGGCAGGACATGCCGGTCGACGACAGCGCACACTGGCCGCACATGCGACAGTCGAAGAGCAGTCCCTTGACGTTGCGCTCCAGGAAGGTGACGGGCCGTTCGACGCGCTGGTAGCCGAGCTTTTTCCAGACCGGATGAAGCATCAGGAAAAGGTCGGCGAAATGGGCGTAAATCCATTCCAGCGCGCGGGAATGGCGCACCGACCACAGCCGGATCGTGTAGCGGCGGCGCTGGCGTCGGCTCGGCGACACGCCGGCCGGCGTGAAGGCGCCGGCGGCCTGCTTCTTTTCGGGGGCGGCGTTGCCCTTGGCGGGTTTTGCGTCAGCCATTTGCGCGGCCCCCGGCCTTGACGAGAGCGACGATCCGCTCCTTGTCGTAGGCGGCCTCAAGTGCTGCGGCGGCCTTGTCGGCTTCCGCTTCCAGGTCGTCCGAAACGGCGACCGGATCGGCCTTGCGCCACTCTGCGAGATAATCGTCGGTCTCGGATGCGCCGGAGCGCATGGCGGCCATGTCGATGGCCTCTGCGAAGCGCTGTGACAGCTCGCGCTTGGCGTTGGTCCGGCCCTTCTTGACGATGATTTGGGCAGGTATGTCCCGCCAGTAGACGACGATCAGGTCCGCCATGTCCTTGCTCTCCCAATTGAAGGCAGAATGCACGGTTGCCGGTCGGCTGACTACGCTTTTGACGACGTCGCAATCGCTGAAAAGCGACGTCGATGAAAAATGCGGCTCTTTAGACGCGACAGGGAAGTGAGCTGGACTACCAGACGCCCTTGGCGACCCCGTTCCAGAGCCAGGCCCAGATCGGCGGATTGTAGTGCATGCTGGATGGACCCGACGGCTTGTATGGTGCCGCGCGGCTGGTGAGCACGTCCTCGATGGCCTTTATCGCGATGTCCGAGCAGCATGCCGTAAGCAGGAGAGGATAGGTCAGCATCGTGTCGGATTTCGACGGCGTCATGCGCTTCTCGTAAAGCGTGTCACCGGTGTCGATGCCTGCGTCGACCAGATGCACCGTCGCGCCGAAATTGCCGGCATCGCCCGAGACCAGCGACCAGTAGCCGCCCATCTGGCCGCGATAGGCCGGGTTGATCCCGGCATGGAAATTGACGACCGGGCAGGTGAGGGCTGCAAGTGTCCTGGCGCTGAGAATCCGGCAGCTGACCGTAAAGATCACCGCCGGTGAGACCTTGTGTACCGCATCCAGGAAATCCGGGGTGTTGACCGACGTGACGTGGATCACCGGCACATGCGGGTTCTGGTCGGCCGAGACGGCGAATTCCTTCAGGATCTCCGCCTGACGTTTCGCGGCAAACTTCTTGCCGAGGCGCGAGACGATCATCGTGGCGAGCTGTCCGCCGGCATTGATCCAGCCGAGCTTCCTCGCCCGTCGCTTGAGGATGACCGATTTCGACTCGGGTTGTTCCTTGATCACGGTGACATTCGGGAAGCGCGCGGAAAGCGCGTTGATCAGGATCTGCGGGTTCATGCCGCCTGCCGTCACCACGGCGACGGGCCGATGGAATGACGTCTCGGTCATCTGATCAGAGGATCGCCATGAAGATCGCCTTGGCGGCCAGAGCCACAGCGGTGGCGATGATGGTGGAAATGACGCCGATGATCGCGCCGGCAATGACACCCACGCCGTCACGTTCCGTCATGGCGAGCCCGATGACGGCGAGCGCCAGCGCCGGCAGCCAGTTGCCGAAGGGGATCGGCAGGAAAACGACGACGGCGAAGACGAGGGTGAAAATGCCGAGCAGGCGTTCCGACCAGCGGGTTTCCAGGAACCAGAAACGCGGCTTGATCCAGGTTTCGATCCAGCGCAGCCAGGGAACAACGCGGGCGACGATACGATTGAACGTCTCTTTTTCCATCGTGTAGTCGGCAATGCGCCGCGGCAGCCAGATGCGCGTCTGGTTGGACGACAGGATCTGCCAGGCGACGAAGATCAGCGGCAGGCCGAGGAGCAGTGTGGCGCCCGGCGGCATCGGAACGAGGTTCGGCAGTGCGAAGACGACGAGGAAGGCGCCGAAGGAACGGTCTTCGAGTGCGACCGCAAGATCGCGCAGGCTGATTTTCGGCCCGGCATTCAGGGCTATATGCTGCAGCAGATCGGAAAGGCTCGGCGGATGCTCTTCGGCTTTTGATTTTGCCGTCATACCGGAAAACGATGCTGTACTGTCGGTCACTCTTGCTACGCCTTCTCGACCTTCTGGTGGGCTTTCATGTACTGATTGTCTTACAGGCCGATTATTAAGCTATTAAGGCAGCTCTGTGGGCGTCGAAAAATCAGTTGCTTCGTGCCTCTTCGGCAACATGTAGGAGTTCGACTGCGAGATCACCATAGCCGGTGAAGCGATATTCGTAAGTCAGGCCAAGAAATTCCGCCGCCTTGCGCGCTTTCGCCTGAAGTTCGGCGTCTTCCTCCTGCGACAGGTAGACGAGCTTGGTATAGTGGCCGAAATAGGCGTCGCGCAATTCCGGATGACGGTCGAGGCCGAGCGGTTCGACGACGAATGCCTCGAACTGTCGGGCGAGGAAGTCGGTCAGGAAGAAGGCGGAGATGTCGTCGTCCCACTGCCGGGCGAAGGCCTCGTTGCCGACGAAGAAGGAATAGCAGTGCGGTCCGGCAAGACGGCCCACACCCTCCCTTTCGCAGAGCCTGTCGATGTCGCCGCCGGTGCCGCAATCGGCATAGGCGATGAAGATGCGGTCGAAGCCCTCGGCGCGCGCCTCGGCGATTGCCTTCTCCAGGCCGGGAACGATTTTCTCCGGATGATTGTGCAGGATTGCCGGCAGACAGATGAGGTCGACATGGGACAATCCGTTCGTCTTGCAAACCGCCAGAATCTCCCGCGCCAATGCCCCGCAGGCAATTACACGTATCGATGGAACCAACATCGACTTTCTCCGTTTAACGTTATGAGGCATCATGATCGGGGCGATTGCCGTCGGTCTGTTCTCAAGGCAACATAGGAGGCTAACATGTCGAAAGCTCAACGCATAATCATTGCCGGTGTCGCTGCCGCTGGCGTGCTGTCGCTCGCATCCTGCGCAAATACGATCCGTGGCGTCGGTCGGGACGCGGCCAATACGGTCAACGCGACGCAGGCGGCCGGCAACGACGTGGCGCGGTCGGCGAACTGACCAATCGGCGTTGAGCAGCTGGCTGAAAGCTGCTGATGCTCTATAAATTGGGCTCGCTTTTCGTCTGATTTCGCTGTCATATCTCGGTCGTTCACCGTGATTCAGGGAGATCAAATGCTCAGGCTCGGCCATTCATTCAAAGCTCTGCTTGTTTTCTTCGCCCTTGCGGCGGCGTTGTCGTCATGCGGCAACACGATCCGCGGCCTCGGCCGGGATACCGCCAACATGGTCGATGCGACCAAGGATGCCGGCGAGGACGTCGCGCATTCGATGTGACGAGCGACGTGACAGGCAAAGGCCTTCGGGACATGAAAAAGGCGCGGTCGTTGACCGCGCCTTTTTCATGATATTTGCCTGCCTTCAGGCGCGTGATGCCAGGGTGTTGTGCTTGCGGGCAATCAGATCCTTGGCCGTTTCCACAGCGACTGCGGCATCGCGGCAGTAGGCGTCGGCGCCGACGGCCTTGCCGAATTCCTCGTTCAGCGGCGCGCCGCCGACCAGCACGATATACTCGTCGCGAATGCCCTTTTCCTGCATGGTGTCGATGACCACCTTCATGTAGGGCATGGTCGTCGTCAGCAGGGCGGACATGCCGAGGATGTCGGGCTTTTCCGTTTCCAGCGCTTCGAGATACTTCTCGACCGGATTGTTGATGCCGAGGTCAACGACGTCGAAGCCGGCGCCTTCCATCATCATGCCAACGAGGTTCTTGCCGATGTCGTGGATGTCGCCCTTGACGGTGCCGATCACCATCTTGCCGAGCTTCGGCGCGCCGGTTTCGGCGAGCAGGGGCCGCAGGATGAACATGCCGGCCTTCATGGCGTTGGCGGAGAGCAGCACTTCGGGAACGAAGAGGATGCCGTCGCGGAAGTCGATGCCGACGATCCGCATGCCTTCAACCAGAGCCTTGGTCAGGATGTCGTAGGGCGTCCAGCCGCGATCGAGAAGGATGCGTGTCGCTTCCTCGATCTCTTCCTTCATGCCGTCGTAGAGATCGTCATGCATCTGCAGGACAAGATCGTCGTCCGACAGTTCCGAAAGAATGATTTCATCGTCAGACATGCATGCCTCCCATTGCGACAAAACCTATGGAAACCAGTGATTTCCATGACAGATAACGGCAGTCTAAACGTGTTCGCGGAAAAACGCATTTCGAAAACGACGTGCGGCTTGCAAAAATACGACGGAGCGAAATGTCGTTTTCGGTCGCCGAATGTCCGCCTTGCGGCAGTCCTTGGCGCATTGAGAAATGTTTCCTCTTTCAAAACGGATAGCATTGGTGGAAGAGAGGACGCGCCGATAAACATGTTTCGGACGCTGGATTGAGGAAACACCATGAACGATACACCGGTTGAACTGGAAGGCAGCTCGGACGGCCGCGCACGGCGGTCCCGCAGCGAAGGACGCGGAGCGGCAGCACGGCGCGCATCGCGCTCGGGCGGCGGTCCGGGAGTGTCGCTTCCCTACATCCAGCGCAAGATCAAGGAATACGAGGTCCTCGACGAGGAAGGCCTGGCGCTGATCGAGAAGAACGCCGACACGGTGCTCGAGGAGGTCGGTATCGAATTCCGCGACGACGCCGAGGCGCTGGCGCTGTGGAAGGACGCCGGAGCGGACGTGAAGGGCCAGCGGGTGCATTTCCCGAAGGGCCTCTGCCGCGAACTTTTGAAGACGGCGCCGAGCACGTTTACCTGGAACGCCCGCAATCCGGAGCGCAACTGCCAGGTCGGCGGCAAGGCGACGATCTTCGCCCCGGTCTACGGCCCGCCCTTCGTGCGCGACCTCGACGGTAACCGTCGCTATGCGACGATCGAGGATTTCCGCAACTTCGTGAAGCTCGCCTACATGGCGCCGTCCGTGCATTCTTCGGGTGGCACCGTCTGCGAGCCTGTCGACGTGCCGGTGAACAAGCGTCACCTGGACATGATCTACAGCCACATCAAATATTCCGACAAGCCGTTCATGGGCTCGGTAACCGCGCCTGAGCGGGCCGAGGACACGATCGCCATGGCGAAGATCGTCTTCGGTGACGATTATGTCGACAACAATACCGTAACGCTGAACCTCATCAATGCGAACTCGCCGATGGTCTTTGACGAGACCATGGTCGGCGCACTGAAGGTCTATGCAAGGCACAACCAGGCCTGCGTGCTGTCGCCGTTCATCCTGTCGGGCGCCATGAGCCCGGTGACGGTCGCCGGCACGCTGACGCAGATCCTGGCCGAAGTGCTGGCCGGCGCCTCGTTCACGCAGCTCATCCGCAAGGGCGCGCCGGTGCTGTTCGGCACGTTCGCCGCGTCGATTTCCATGCAGTCGGGTGCGCCGACTTTCGGTACGCCGGAACCGTCGCTGGTCTCTTACGGCGCGGCGCAGCTCGCCCGTCGTCTGGGCCTGCCGTTCCGTACCGGCGGTGGTCTCTGCGGCTCCAAGGTTCCGGATGCTCAAGCCGCCTATGAGAGCGCCAATACGCTGAACACGACGCTGCTCGCCGGCACCAACTTCGTGCTGCACGCCGCAGGCTGGCTCGAAGGCGGGCTGGTCTCCTCCTATGAAAAGTTCATGATGGACCAGGACCAGCTCGGCATGCTGCAGAAGATGGCGGAAGGCGTCGACCTGTCGGAGAACGGCCAGGCGATGGACGCTATCCGCGAAGTCGGCCCCGGCAGCCACTATCTCGGCTGCGACCATACCCGCGCCAACTTCCAGTCGGCCTTCTACCGGTCGCCGCTGATGGACAACAACTCCTTCGAACAGTGGGAACTGGAAGGCCAGAAGCGCATGGAAGAGCGTGCCAACGCACTGTGCCGCTCGTGGCTCGACAGCTACGAGGCGCCTTACCTCGATCCGGCAATCGACGAGGCCCTGATCGAGTTCGTCACCAAGCGTAAGGATTCGATGCCGGACGCCTTCACTTGAAAGGAGCCCGACGCCGCCAGGGAGCAAGGCGGCGCCGCGCTGGTGGCCGACTTCGTCCAGAAGGGCATATGGCAACCCTGGCGTAGCGAGAGCGGAAAATGACGGGCGAGAGAAGCCTGATCGACAGCGTCCGTGCGGCCTTGCAGCCGCACGGCGTTTTTGTTCGTGGCGTTGTCAATTTTTCCCCTGGCGAGGCCGCGCCAAATCTTGCCGATGGCCCGCCCGCCGGCTCTGTGGTCCTCCTCGGCAATATCGGCGGGTCGGTCTGGCCGCATTTTTCCGGCTGGCGGGACAGGCAGGCAGATAATGGCGGCGACGATCCACTGGACGCCTGGTCGAAGGCGGTGATTGCGCCGGTGGCGGGCGCGCTTGGCGGCACCGCCTATTTCCCCTCCGATCCGCCCTGGCAGCCGTTCCAGCAATGGGCGATGCGGGCGGAAGGGTTGAGGACTTCGCCGCTCGGTATCCTCATCCATCCGCAATACGGGCTTTGGCACGGCTACCGCGGCGCGATCGGCTTCGTCGGGCATCTGCCGGACTGGGACGAGCCCGAGGGCGGGCATCCTTGCGACGCCTGCGCGTCCAAGCTGTGCCTTTCGCACTGTCCGGCCGGGGCGGTCCTGGCAGACGGCTTCGCCGTGGCTCCATGCCGGGACTGGCTGCGGACTGCCGAAGGGCAGGCGGCTTGTATGGCGCAGGGCTGTCTGGCGCGTGCCGCCTGTCCGGTCGGCAACGCCTATCGCTATCCCGTGGAACAGTTGCGATTTCACATGTGCGCGCTGAAAATCTGATGCGGTTTCCAGCCTTTGACGCAATTGCCGGCTTATAGTCGTCAGGCGATTCTCGGGGGTGTGCCTATGGTCCGGCGTTTCTTGGCGCTTGCAATCTTCATGCTGCTGTCTTCAACCGGCCTGGCTCTGGCCGATGGCGAGGCCTGCCGGACGATCAGGCATATGGACGCGGACTATACCGTCTGCACTTACGATCCCGCCAAGGCGGATATCCGCATCTTCAACACCGACGAGAGCGGCGAGCCCTATGGCAGCTTCGCGGCGCTCGGCAAGGCATTGTGGCGCGATCGCGAGATCATGCGCTTTGCCGTCAATGGTGGCATGTACCACTACGACATGTCGCCGGTCGGGCTCTTCATAGAGAAGGGCGTCGAGCGCTCGGCGCTCAGCACCCGCGGCGGCTGGGGCAATTTCCATCTGCTGCCGAACGGCGTCTTCTATGTTGGCGACGGCAAGGCCGGGGTGATGGAAACGCAGGCCTATGCGGCAAGCGGCCTGAAGCCCGACTATGCGACGCAATCGGGGCCGATGCTGGTGATCGACGGAAAGCTGCATCCGCGCTTTCTCGCCGACAGCGATAGTTTCAAGGTCCGCAACGGTGTCGGCGTCGACAGCAAGGGCAGGGTGGTGTTCGCCACCTCGGAAAATCCGGTCCGCTTCTATGATTTCGGGCTGCTCTACCGCGACGTGCTCGACTGCGACAATGCGCTGTTTTTAGACGGGACCATATCCAGCCAGTTCATTCCCGAGATGAAGCGGCAGGATACGCTGTTTCCGCTCGGCACGATCATCGCCGTGGTCGGCAGCCTGCCGTAGAGCCATCACACCTTCGGGAAGGCATTCTCCAGGCCACCGGAACTCGTCAGTCCCTTTCTGAATGCCTCATAGGCCGGGTGCTGGCTGGAGCGCGCGAGTTCCATCAGCCGGATCTGCAGGCGGGCAGGCGCGTGCGTTCCCAGCCATTCCCCGCATTTCTCCAGTTTCAGCGAGTTGAGAAAGGGGGCGTGCGCGGCCTTGTTCAGATAGAGGTCCAGGCCGTCGAGCAGGTTCTCGTCCTGCTGAAAGTTCTCAAACAGCAGATTGAGGTAGGCTTCGTCATCCTCGCCGAGCGCCGACAGCTTTGCCGCTACCGTGTCGCGGTCGGGAAAAGGGAGGGATTTTCCGGGCATGGCGGCCTCTCATGTCATTCATTGGAATCAGTTTGGATAGCGACAGGATACCCGACCCGCCGCGGCAACCAAACGCCGAGGGCTTCTTTCACAGGAACGGCTCCTGGCGTGCCGGCCGGGCCGGCACGTCGATGTGATCCGGCTCCAGTCCTGCCTTGGCGCGCTCGACCATCAGGCGATAGGCATCCTCCAGATGACGGGTGAAGCGTTCCGTGTCGAAGAGCGGTGCGCGATTTCGGTTTGCCGCAAGCTTGATCCTGAGGTTCCGGAGGCGCTGCGGCTCCGCGGCAAGCGACAGACAGAGGTCGACATAGGCGTCCGGGTTGTCGGCCACCAGTTCGGGCATGTCGAGCGCGCGCAGAAGGCTTTCCGAGACGCGGGAGGCAAAGTGGGAGCCCTTCATGGTGACGACCGGCACGCCGGCCCAGAGCATGTCGGAGGTGGTGGTGTGGCCGTTGCAGGGGAAGGGATCGAGGTGCAGGTCGGCCGCCTGGGCGCGGGCAAGATGGCGTTCGTAGGATTCCGGTCCGGCAAACAGGATGCGGGCCGGATCGACACCGGCTTGCGCCATCGCGCTCCGCAGGTGCTCCTGTGCCAGCGGTTCTGTGACCATCGCCCAGAACAGGCTGTCGCCCGTCCTTCTCAGAATGTCGCTCCACATCGCGAAAGCTTCTGGCGAGATCTTCCAGGAGGCGTTGAACGACGAGAAGATGACGCGGTCTTCCGGCAGGCCGAGCGAGCGCCGTTCGGCGGGCGGCGGTCGCGGCCGGTCGATGTTGTTGTTCGGCTGGTAACTCTCCGGCAGGCGGCAGAGCTTCTCGTGGTAGAAGGGCGCCGAACTTTGCGGCGTGACCACCGGGTCGCCGATCAGATAGTCGCAGTCGATGCCCGGGCCTGATCCGGGGAAGCCGAGCCAGGAGACCTGTATTGGTGCTGCGCCGGCATTGATGATGTCGATGCGCGCGCCCTTTGTGTGGCCCTTGAGGTCGACGAGGATGTCGATCTCGCGCTCACGGATCAGCCGCGCGGCCTCGTCCGGGCCGAGATGGCCGACCGGCACGATCTCTCCCAGGGACTGGCGCAGGCCGTCGTCCTTGGCGATGAGGTCCGGCGGCGTGTGGCAGAACAGGGTGATGTCGAAGCGGTCGCGGTCATGCAGCCGCAGAACGCCGGAGAGCAGCATCATCGTCGCATGGGCACTGAAAAAATCATTCGAGAGATAGCCCACGCGGATCCTGTCGCCGTAGCGATGCGGCATGGCGCGTCTGGCCGCACGGCTCTCCGGCGTGAAGGCGGTCGGACGATGCGCGGCGCCGACGCGGGCATTGATCGCCTCGTCCGGGCACCAGCAGACATGAAAATGCGGTGTTTCGAGCAGGAGGGCTGCCGGATCGCCGGTCTGCAGCCGAGCGAGTAGCGTCCGGTTGCTCTCCGCCATGTCCGCGAATGCCAGTGCATTGCGAAGGCATTTTCGGTGGATCTCGAGCGCCGCCCCGTTCTGCGGCGCAAAGGCGACCGCCTGTCTTGCGGCAGCGAGGGCGGGTTTCAGATGGCCTGCGCCGCGGAAGAGATTGGCAGCCAGCACGAAGAGCGCCGCGCCCTTCGCGCCGAGTGGCAGGGCGGCCCGAATGTACCACTGCGCGGCGGAGAGGCTTGCGTCCTGCTTGGCGAAGGCCTGAGCGATGATCAGGCAGAGCTGGCTGTCCGGCCGGGCCTCGCGTTCCGCCGCCGGGGCGATTTCGGCGGTGATCCGGGCCAGATCGCCGGCGCGGTAGGCGGCAAGCGCCTGTTCCAGCAAAGCGCTCATGATGCGGCGGGCCGATCGATCAGCGGGACGTCGATATGATCGGGTTCGAGTCCGGCTCGCGCCCGCTCGGCCATCATCGTGTAGGCGCGCTCCAGATGACGGGTGAAACGCTCTGTGTCGAAGAGCGGCGCGCTCGTGCGGTTTGATGCCAGTATCCGGCGGATGTCGGCGAGGCGTTCCGGGTTCTTGCAGAGACCGCCGCAGAGTTCGACGAAACCGTCATCGTCCGATGCGACTAGTTCGCCTGCAAGTCCTGCGGCCGAGAGCAGGCTTTCCGAGACACGCGAGGCGAAATGCGTTCCCTTTCGGGTGGCGACCGGCAAACCGGCCCAGAGCGCGTCCGACGTGGTCGTGTGGCCGTTATAGGGGAAGGTGTCGAGGCAGAGGTCCGCTGCCTGCAGACGGGCGAGATGATCGCCATAGGCGGCCCAGCCCGCGAAGACGATCCGACTTTCGTCGATCCCGGCCTTCCGCGCTGCGTCGAGGACGTTCTGCCTGACGAACGGATCCTCGATCTTCAGCCACAGGAGGCTGTCGCCGGTCGCCCGCAGGATGCGCATCCAGAGGCCGAAGGTGTCCGGCGTGATCTTCCGCTGTTCGCTGAAGGAGGCGAAGACGAAGCGCTCGGGCGGCAGGCCGAGCGCGGCGCGGTCGGCGGCTGCGGGGAGGGGACGGTAGCGATTGTCGTTCGGTTGGTAGCTATCCGGTAGTCGGCAGAGCTTTTCGAGGTAATGCGGCTTCGATGAATCCGGGGTGACGATCCGGTCCGAGATCACGTAATCGCAGTCGATGCCGGTGCCGGAGCCCGGAAAGCCGAGCCAGGCGGCCTGGATCGGCGCCAGGCCCGAATTGACGAGGCCGAGGCGGGCATCCTTGGTGTGGCCTTTGAGGTCGACCAGGATATCGATCTCCGTTGCACGGATCAGCCGGGCCGCGTCCTCGTCGGACAGATGGCCGATCGGCACGATGCGGCCGTAGGTGGTCCGCAGGCCGCTGTCGCGCGCAATCAGCGCCTCAGGCGTATGGCAGAACAGCGTGACGTCGAATGCGGCGCGGTCATGCGCGGCGAGCACGCCCTGCATGAGGATCATCGTGGCGTGTGCGCTGGAAAAATCATTGGAGAGATAGCCGATGCGGATCCTGTCGCCCCAGCGATGCGGGCGGGCGCGGCGGGCGGCGCGGATGGCGGGATCGAACGGGATGCCATCCATCCGGGTGACGCTGGCGTTGATCGCCTCGTCGGCACACCAGGAAATGTGGTCGAGCGGCTTTTCCAGCGCCAGTGCGGCGGGATCGCCGGCTTGCAGGCGCCGAAAGAGATCGGCATTGCTTGCGGCGCATTCCTCGAACAGCAGGTATTCGCGCAGGCACTTGCGGTAGATTTCCAACGTCTTCGGGTCGTTTGGTGTCAGCCGTATCGCCGCACGCGCTGCCTCGATGGCGAGCGCCGGCTTGCGGCATCGGGCATAGAGGTCGGCGGCGAGCGTCAGCAGTTGCGCGCCTTTCTCCCCCATCGGACCTGCCGCGCGGCAGTACCAGTCGGCGGCTTCGGCCTTCAGGTCCTGCTTGATGAAGGATTGTGCCAGCACGAGTGACAGCTGCGGCTCAGGCTTCGTGAGGCCGACGGCGTCCGGTGCGATCTCGCCGGTGACGCGGGCGAAATCCCCTGCCTTGTAGAAGATCAGCGCTTGCTGCAAGAGAGCCGACATTCCGGCGAATCCTTTCCGTTTGCGCGCGATCATAGCATTCAAGCTGGCTCAGGGCTTTTGTCCCTTCCGAGTTGACAGGACCAGCAGCACGGGGAAGGCTTCGGCGATCAGGCTGTCAATGAGTCGACGCCATGCTGGACAAGAGATCGAAGGGCCGGGGATGTCGCTGCTGACCATTTGCATGCCGAGCAAGAGGAACCTTGAGGGCAGCCGTCCGTCGATCGACAGCGCCTTCGCCTTCTGCAAGGCGTGGGGCGCGGTGGCGATCGTCGCCGACAATTCCGGAGATCCGGAAAAGGCTGCCTATCTCGCGACGCTGGCGCCCCTCGTCACCCGGGTGGAATCCGTCGCGCCGGACGCCGTTGCCAATTTCGCCTTTGCCATCGGGCAGGCGAAGACGCCGTTTGTGATGCTGATGGGAGATGATGATTTCCTGCATCATCTTCCCGGCAGACCGTCGATTGATCTTTCCACACTTCCTGCCGATCATGTGGGCGTCCGGCCCATGACGGAGGTGTTCATACCCGACAAGGGTACGATCCGGCGCAAGGAGTTTGCGATCGCCAACTCCGACCCCGCCGGCCGCATACACGAATATCTGGGTGTCGCCGGCGGCGACAATTCCGCCTTCTACAGCATCTTCCGGCGCGAGCCGTATCTCTCCCTGTTGGACCTTTTCAATGCCGCTCACCCCACGCGGGGCGCCTATTGCGACTGGTCGCAGGTCGAGGCCATGTTTTCCTGCGGCAAGATGGCCTATGACGGGTCCATCCTGTTCCGGTACAATTTCCACCAATGGAGCACGCCGGAGCTGATCGCCGAATCCGACAGGAAGCTCTACACCAGCGCCGGTCTCTCGGAAGACAGCAATCGGTACATGGTGCTGCTGCGTTATCTGGATACCTTCATCATGGTCGCGCGCGCGGGCTCACCGCTTGGGCGTAGCCGGGCGCTCGATGCCGCGCAGAGGGGCGTCACTCCGTTCATGGAAGGATTCGTGCGCACTGTGCGGCAGAAACCGGAGAACTACGATGCCGAATTCCGCTATCTCGTGGACATGGCGGCGGCCTCCGGGGATCATATGGAAAAGCTGCAGATCGCGTTTCTGATGGCCGATCGTGTCAAACCAGGCCTGAAGGATGGCTATGTTTCCTTTTTCCGGGCGGCGATGGGGGGATAGACGATTGCAGCGGCGAAGCCATCCCTTGAGAGCGGCAGGTCTCCTGGCCTCGATCTGCCATTGCGCAATGCTCTTTCCCACCGGTGCTCTCGCCGGACCCGCAGACTTCGAGGCGCCCGAGCCGGTGGTGATTTCCGGCTATAGCGGGCAGGCGATGCAGCCGTTCATCTCGCGCGACGGCAAGTACCTGTTCTTCAACGACCGCAACCGGCCGGGCGACGGGACGGATATCTATCTTGCAACGAAAGTGGACGACACGCATTTCACTTTTGTCAGCGCGTTGAAGGGCATCAATTCCGATGCCGTCGATGATTCCGCGTCGATGGACAAGGACGGCAACATCTACTTCATCTCGCCCCGCGACTATCAGCGCTCCGAGGACACGCTCTGGCAGGGAAAGTTCGCTGACGAGGCGGTGACCGACGTTACCCATGTCGAGGGCAACGCCCAGAAGCGACGGCCGCAGTGGATCAATATCGACGACGAGATCAGTGCCGACGGCGAAACCCTCTATTTTGTCGAGAACCATCTGAGCCTGATCGACCGCAAGCTTGAAAGCTCCGAAATCCTGCTCGCCTACCGCCAGTCGGACGGCAGTTTCAAGCGGCCCAAACGGGTCGAGGATATCTTCAAGAACGTCAACACCGGCCGGCTGGAATATGCGCCGAGCACGTCCAAGGATGAGCTGACGCTCTATTTCACCCGCGCCGATCGCAAGGCGCGCGAAACGGGGATCGGGCAGGAATTCGCGATCTATGTCGCCACGCGCGCATCCAAGTCGGAGCGCTTCGGCGAGCCGGAGCGGATTTCGGCGATCGAGGGTTACGTGGAAGCGCCGAGCGTCGCGCCGGACGGTTGCGCGCTCTATTTCCACAAGCAGGTGGCCGGCGTGTTCCGGATTTTTCGGGCGAAGGCCACCGACTGCAAGTCCTCAGACTGAGCCGATGGCTTTCTGTCGGGCTCAGCCCCGGCGGCGCTTGCGCTCGCGGGCCGGCGCGCTGTCGTCTGCCGTCTTGTTGCGCAGCGGGCCGATCTTCTCGACGATGGTTTCCAGCGTCGGGCGCGGACCGGGGGTATGGGCGTCAAGCGCCTGGCGCATGGCGGCCAGATGGTTGCAGGTCGTGCCGCAGCAGCCGCCGATGATCTTGGCGCCGGCATCGACCGCCAGATGGGCATATTCGGCCATCAGCGGCGGGGTGCCGGAATAGTGGATCTCGGTGCCGCGGAATTCCGGGATGCCGCAATTGCCCTTGACGACGACGACCGCATTCGGATCGGCGTCCGTCATGTCGAGAAGGCTTGCGAGAATATCGGATGCGCCGACGCCGCAATTGGCGCCTACCGCCGTCGGGCCATCGCCGATGTCGGCAGCGACGCCGTGGATGTCGCGGGGCGCAAGGCCCATCATCGTCTTGCCGGCCGTATCGAAGGAGCCGGTGTAGACGTAGGGCATACCGGTCTTGACCGCCGCTTCGGCCGCCGCACGGATTTCGTCGGGCGAGGACATCGTCTCGATCCAGAGGATATCGACGCCGCCTTCCTTCAAGCCCGCCATCTGCTCGGCAAACGACGTGACGGCCTCGTCGAAGGTCAGCGCGCCGAGCGGCTGCAGGAGTTCGCCGGTCGGGCCGACGGAGCCGGCAACGATCACCTTGCGCGGCGCCTTGTCGGCCACAGTGCGGGCGATTTCGGCGGCCTTCTTGTTCAGTTCATGAACGCGATCCTGAGCGTGGTGCAGCTTAAGACGCTGGCGCGTGCCGCCGAAGGAGTTGGTCAGGATGATGTCAGCGCCGGCGTCGACGAAATCCTGGTGCAGCTTGGTGATCTTTTCCGGCTGCGCCTCGTTCCACAATTCGGGCGCTTCGCCCGATTCCAGACCCATGGCGAACAGGCTGGTGCCGGTCGCGCCGTCGGCGAGCAGAATGCCCTTTTCGGCCAGAAGGTCCTGAAGCGGTTTGTGTACGGTCATGATCGTTCCTCGACTATCGTTTGCAACAGGATATAAAGATTCCTTTATATGATTGCAACAATGAACAGGGATAACGGTTGCGGCATAGGCTCCCATGCCGGCGTTTGGGCCGAGTTTGCCCTTGCAGGAGTGGGGGCAGGGCCGCTAAACACGCGGCAAAACCCTTTCGGCCCCATGCGACCGCAGCGTCGCCCCATTGAAAAACTGAAAGCACCCTGATGACCCGGCCTCTCTCACTTCCGCGCGATCGCATTTCCGTCCTGCTGCTCGAAGGCATCAGCCAGAGCGCCGTCGATTACTTCCGCTCCTCCGGCTACACCAATCTGACGCATCTGCCGAAGGCGTTGGACGACAGCGAGCTGAAGGAGCTGATTTCCGAGGCGCACATGATCGGCATCCGCTCGCGCACGCAGTTGACCGAAGACGTCTTCAGCGCCGCCCGGAAGCTGATCGCGGTCGGCTGTTTCTCGGTCGGGACGAACCAGGTGGATCTGGAAGCGGCGCGCCGCCGCGGCATTCCGGTGTTCAACGCGCCTTATTCGAACACCCGGTCGGTTGCCGAACTGGTGATCGGCGAGATCATCATGCTTGCCAGGCGCATCTTCTCGCGCTCCGTTTCCGCCCATGACGGCGGCTGGGACAAGTCCGCGGTCGGCAGCCACGAGGTGCGGGGCAAGACGCTCGGGATCGTCGGCTACGGCAATATCGGGTCGCAGCTCAGCGTTCTCGCCGAAAGCATGGGCATGAACGTGCGCTACTTCGACCTTTCCGACAAGCTGCGCCACGGCAACACGGAATCGATGGCTTCGCTCGGCGAGCTTATGGAAATCTCCGACTTCGTGACGATGCACGTGCCGGAAACGCCCTCGACGCAGAATATGATCGGCGAGGCCGAACTGCGGCGGATGAAGAAGGGCGGCATCTTCATCAATAATTCACGCGGCACGGTGGTCGATCTCGACGCGCTGGCAAGGGTGCTGAAGGACGGACATCTGGCCGGCGCTGCCGTCGACGTCTTCCCCAAGGAACCGGCGTCGAACAAGGAGCGGTTCGAAACGCCGCTGCAGGGGCTGGAGAACGTCATCCTCACGCCGCATATCGGCGGCTCGACGGAAGAGGCGCAGGAGCGCATCGGCGGCGAGGTGTCGCGCAAGCTGGTCGAATATTCCGACGTGGGCTCGACGCTCGGTGCAGTCAATTTCCCGCAGGTGCAGCTGGCGCCGCATCCGAACGGCACCCGCTTCATCCACGTTCACCAGAATCGGCCGGGCATCCTCAACAGCCTCAACACCATCTTCTCGTCGCGTGGCGTCAACATCTCCGGCGAGTTCCTGCAGACCCACGGCGATACCGGCTATGTGGTCATCGAGGCCGATGATGTCGGTAGCCAGGCGGACGAGATCCTCGATGCGCTGCGCGAGATCCCCGGCACCATCCGCACGCGTCTGCTCTACTGACGAACCGATGACGGGTGGCCCGGTCTTCTACCGGGCGGCCTGCGTCTGCCGCCTTTCGAGCCCGACTGGCGTGACCATGGCGCTGATGATGGCGGAGAGATCGGTCATCCCGATGGTATTGCCGCTTTCGTCGCGCACATGGGCAGAGGAGACACCGGCCTTGGTCATCCGGCGGGCCGCTTCCTCGAGCACGGTGTGGCTGTCGAGCGAAATGCCCTGCAGCTCGCCCGCCGGCGGCGACATGATGGTCTTCAGCTGAATGACGCGCCCGCGGTTCACCTCCTTGACGAAGGAGGCGATGTAGTCGTCGGCGGGGGAGAGCACGATCTCCTGGCCGCTGCCCTGCTGGACGATTGCGCCATCGCTCAGCACCGCCACCTTGTCGCCGAGCCGCAGGGCCTCGTCGAGGTCGTGGGTGATGAAGACGACCGTCTTGTTGAGTTCGGCCTGCAGTTCCAGAAGCACGCCCTGCATGTCAACGCGGATCAGCGGGTCGAGCGCCGAGAAGGCCTCGTCCATCAGCAGGATATCGGCATCGTTGGCGAGCGCCCGGGCAAGCCCAACCCGCTGCTGCATGCCGCCCGAAAGCTGGTTGGGGTAGTGGTTCTCATAGCCGCCGAGGCCGACGCGGTCGATCCAGTGGCGGCCCTTGCGGCGCCGTTCGGCGGCGGGAACACCTTGTATCTCAAGCCCGTAGACCGTGTTTTCGATGACCGTGCGATGCGGCAGCAGGGCGAATTTCTGGAACACCATGGCCGTCTTGTGGCGGCGGAAATCGCGCAGTTCGCGTTCGTTCATGGCGCAGATGTCGCGGCCTTCGTAGAAGACCTCGCCGGCCGTCGGCTCGATCAGCCGGTTGATGTGGCGGATGAGTGTCGACTTGCCGGAGCCGGAGAGGCCCATGACGACGGTGATCTTGCCCGCCGGCATGGTGATGTTGATATCTTTCAAGCCGAGCACATGGTCGTGCTTCTCGTTGAGGTCGGCCTTGCTCATGCCGCGCTTGACGTCGTCGATATACCGGCCGCCATGGGGGCCGAAGATCTTGAAGAGGTTGCGGATCTCGATGTCCTGACTAGCCATGGACCACCTCCGAATGCTTCTGCAGGCGCTTGCCATAGGCCTGGCTGGCGCGGTCGAAGATGATGGCGATGGCGACGAGGGCGAAGCCGTTCAGGAAACCGACCGTGAAATACTGGTTGGTGATCGCCTGCAGCACATTACGGCCGAGGCCGCCGACGCCGATCATCGAGGCGATGACGACCATGGCGAGCGACATCATGATGGTCTGGTTGATGCCGGCCATGATGGTCGGAAGTGCCAGCGGGATCTGGACGTTGAAGAGCTTCTGGCGGGCCGACGAGCCGAAGGCGTTTGCCGCTTCCAGCACCTCCCTGTCGACCAGGCGGATGCCGAGATTGGTGAGCCGAATGATCGGCGGAATGGCGTAGATGACGACCGCGATCAGGCCCGGCACCTTGCCGATGCCGAAGATCATCACCACCGGGATCAGGTAGACGAAGCTCGGCATGGTCTGCATGACGTCGAGAACGGGCGTGGCGATCGCCTGAAAGCGATCGGAGCGGGCCATCAGAATGCCGATGGGAATTCCGACGACGATCGAGAGCAGGGTGCAGACGGTGACCATGGCCAGCGTGACCATCGTGTCTTCCCAGAGCCCGACGGCGCCGATGGCCAGCATGGAGAGTGCTGTGCCGAGCGTAATCTTCCAGCTGCGCGAGGCGATGAAGACGATTGCCAGCACGACCGCGATGACGACGATCCAGGGCGTGTCGACGAGCAGCTTCTGGAACCAGTTGAGAAACCATTGCAGCGGCTGCATGGCGTTGTCGATCGCGTCACCATACTGGCGCACCAGCGCCTTGAAGCCGGTGTCGATAGTGCGCTTGACCGTGCGCATGGTGCTGCCGTCGATTTCGGGGAAATTGCAGAACAGGTCCGGCAACAAGGTGCATTGCAGTGCCAATGTCGTGCCCTCTTGTCTTCTTCATTGCCAACGGGCCGGAGAAGGGTCTCCGGCCCGCAGGATATGGTGACTGTCGTTCGTCAGGGCCTCAGAGGGCCGCCTTCACCTTTTCGGCGACATCGGGCTCCACCCAGGCCTTCCAGACATCCGGATAGGTTTCCAGGAAGTGGTAAGCGGCATCCTCGTTGGAGGCCTGCTTGTCGGCCTGCCAGGCGAGCACCTTGTTGACCGTCTCGTTGGCCCACTTGCGCTTCTTCATGTACTCCATGGCGACGCCGGCCTTTTCGGCGAAATTTTTGGTGACGAGCGTATAGACGTCGGAGACGGGATAGGTGTTGGGCTGCGGATCGGCGCAATCGACGACGGTGATGCAATTGTCCCAGGCCTGCTTGTCGAAGTCGACGTCGAAGCTCAGGCGAACCATGTCGTACTTGCCGAGGATGGCGGTCGGCGCCCAGTAGTAGCCGAACCACGGCTTCTGGTTTTCGAACGCATTGGCGATCGAGCCGTCAAGGCCGGCCGCCGAGCCGGTGTCGACCAGGTCGAAGCCGTGTTCCTCGCCCTTGAAGGCCTTGAAGAGGTTGACATTGTTGATCTGGCAACCCCAGCCCGACGGACAGTTGAAGACGGCGCCGCGCGACGGGTCTTCGGGCGCCGGGAAGAGTTCCGGGTGGTTCAGCGCGTCCTTGACGGTCTTGATGTCGGGATGGGCGTCGGCAAAGTATTTCGGCACCCACCAGCCTTCCACACCGCCGTCCGACAGGATCTGCGACAGCTGGATCAGCCTGCCTTCCTTGGCGGCTTCGGCGAGCGGAATGCGGACGGAGTTCACCCACATTTCCGGCGCGACGTCCGGTTCGGCCTTTTCGTTCATCGAGGTAAATGTCGGGATGGTGTCGCCGGTGACCAGCGTGACGTTGCAGCCGTAGCCCTTGTCGAGGATGATCTTGTCGATATTGGCGGCGACGCCCGCCGACGCCCAGTTCATTTCGGCAATCGAGACATCGCCGCATTCGGCAGCCTTCGCCGTTCCTGACAGGGCGCATGCCGCGCCGGCAAATGCGGCGGCGGTGATGATTGTCTTCATCGTCATTGGGGGCCTCCAACCTCCTGCAGCTCGTCTTTATCGGTCATGGGGGCCACTGCATGCCTCCCGACCCTTGGGGCAAATTCTTACGTTCACGTGCCCGCGTCCGATCGGTCGGCGAAGACGGTGAAAGATGGCGAAAAGGACGCCGGAAAATGGTCGCGCGCCCGTTCCCAAGGCGCATTTTCGACCTGCTCAATACGTAGGGTAGGTCATGTGGGCGATAAATCAACCGCGATGGCCTGCCTTGACTGACCACGGGCCGGGTCCGTCGCATGTCGTTTTGTCACTGAAAAATAAAATTCATTTAAAAACATATACTTGTATCAATTCTGGTGCGAATGGGACCTTTAAATTGTCATATGGGGTTTTTGGCAATTCGCCGCTAACGCTCCGGTAACGAACTGCCGATATAACTCCATTTCAGCGGCTCAAACCGCTCCAAGTCTCCGGATCGGGTATTGCGTACCGGAGATTGAACGGCTTTAGTTTTGAAGTACGTGCCGTCACTGTTGCCGAAGAGCCGCGCGTCCCCTTTGGGGATTGCGCGGCCTTGGCTTTTCTGGCCCGGCCATGTCGCTCCTCCCTTCATCTTTTACGCATTGGGCAATTGCAATTGCCCGCGATCGCTTTATCCCTTTCAGCCTTTGACGGAGGGATGAAGCGACCATGGCGAAAGCGATCATGCTGCAGGGAACGGGATCGGACGTCGGCAAGACGGTCCTTGTCGCGGGCCTCTGCCGGATTGCCGCCAACCGGGGCCTGAAGGTCCGTCCGTTCAAGCCGCAGAACATGTCCAACAACGCCGCCGTTTCCGATGACGGCGGCGAGATCGGCCGTGCGCAATGGCTGCAGGCGATGGCAGCGCGCGTGCCGTCTTCCGTGCACATGAACCCGGTGCTCCTGAAGCCGCAATCGGATATCGGCAGCCAGATCATCCTGCAGGGCCGCGTGTTCGGCCAGGCGAAAGGGCGCGATTACCAGCGGCTGAAGCCGCAGTTGCTTGATGCGGTTATGGAGAGCTTCCGGATTACCGGCGAAGGGGCCGACCTCGTCATCGTCGAGGGGGCTGGTTCGCCTGCGGAAATCAACCTCAGGGCCGGCGACATCGCCAATATGGGGTTTGCGACGCGGGCGAACGTTCCGGTGGTGCTGGTCGGCGATATCGACCGGGGCGGGGTGATCGCCTCGCTGGTCGGTTCGCATGCGATCCTTCCGGCGGAAGACCGGGCGACGATCGCCGGATATATCATAAACAAGTTTCGCGGTGATGTGTCACTCTTCGGTGACGGTATTACCGCGATCGGTGAATTTACCGGCTGGCCGTGCTTCGGCGTCGTCCCGTGGCTTAAGGCGGCGGCACGCCTTCCGGCAGAGGATTCGGTCGTGCTGGAGCGGCTGGCGCGGCGCGGCACGGGGGCGCTGAAGGTGGCCGTGCCGGTTCTCTCGCGCATCGCCAATTTCGACGATCTCGACCCGCTGGCGGCGGAAGACGACGTCGAGCTGGTCTTCGTCAGGCCGGGCGAACGCATTCCCGACGACGCGGGCCTGGTCGTCATTCCCGGTTCGAAGTCGACAATCGGTGACCTTGCCGATTTTCGCGCGCAGGGCTGGGACGCAGATATCGTGCGCCACCATCGCCGTGGCGGCCGGGTGATCGGCATTTGCGGCGGCTACCAGATGCTGGGGACAATGGTTTTCGATCCGGACGGAATCGAGGGAGACGTGCGCGCGGCGCCGGGCCTCGGCCTTCTCGACGTCGAAACGGTCATGGCGCCCGAAAAGACCGTGCGCAATTCATCGGCCTGGTCGACGGAGTATGAGGCGCCACTCGCAGGTTACGAGATCCACCTGGGGGAAACGAAGGGACCGGACTGCGCCCGGGTGCCGGTGACGATCGATGGCCGGCCGGATGGCGCCATGTCGGCGGACGGCAAGGTGATGGGTACCTATCTGCATGGCCTCTTTTCCAGCGACGCCTACCGCGCCGGCCTGTTGTCGAGCTTCGGGCTTTCGGGCGAACGCACGAACTATGCGTCGAGCGTCGACGCGGCGCTCGACGAGGTGGCGGCGGAGCTGGAGGCGGTCCTGGACAAGGACTGGCTCGATGGGGTGATGCGGGTTGGGTGACGTCGCCTGAAATACCCCCTCACCAACAAAATCTATGACTTAGCTGAAGCTAAGATCATGATTTTGTATCCTCTCCCGCAAGGGGAGAGATGAAGTGCTGATAGCGCCGCTGGCTCCCATCTCCCCCTTGGCGGGGGAGAATGGAATTTCAACATCTTAGCGTCAGCTAAGTGTTAGAAATTCCAAGAGAGGGGGTGTTTGGACCTTGGCGATACCCCTCAGGTGCCCGCCCTCAACTTCCGGAAATGAAAGATCCGCCCGATCGTGTTCAACAAGACCTGCGCCGCCAGGATTGCCGTGGTGCCGGTGTGGTCGTAGTCGGGGGCGACCTCGACGAGGTCGATGCCGACGACGTTGCCGCGTTCGGCGAGGCCGGCGATGATGTCGAGCACCTCGTAGTAGAGGAAGCCGCCATGGCTTGGCGTGCCGGTGCCGGGCGCAATCGACGGGTCGAAACCGTCGATGTCGATCGTCAGATAATAGTTCATGCCAGCCGGAATTCGCTCAAGCAGCGCCTCGGTCCCGAGCCTGCGCGCGCCGCGCACGGTGATGATGTCCGATCCCATCGAGATCGCCGTCTCGTATCCTTCCTTCGCGGTCGAGGACACGTTGCGGATGCCGATCTGCGAGAGGCCGGTGACGTAGTCCTTTTCGGCCGCGCGGCGCATCGGGTTGCCGTGACCGTTGCGCACGCCATGCCGCTCGTCGACGAAGTCGAGATGGGCATCGATCTGCACGACATGGATCGGCCCCTGATCGGAAAAGGCATTGATGCAGGGGATGTTGATCGAATGATCGCCACCCAGCACGACCGGCAGCGCGCCGGCGGCGAGGATGGCGCGCACGCCCTTCTCGATGTTGGCGTGGCTCATCTCGGTATTGGTGTGGATGATGTCCGCATCGCCGATGTCGACGATCGTCACGTCGTCGAGATAGGTGACGCCGTCGTCGTGATCGTATGCGCCGGCATGACCAAAGGAAAACAGGGTCGAAGCCTCGCGGATCGCCCGCGGTCCGAACCGGGCGCCGGCCCGCCACTGCGTCCCGAAATCGAATGGCGCGCCCATGACGGCGACATCGGCTTCGATCTTCGACCAGTCCGGCTCGTAGGGACGCTTGCCGAAGGTGGAAATGCCAACGAAGGGCAGGTTCAACCGTCCGGAGTCGTAACTGTTTTGCGTCATGCGCGGTCCTTTGCGGTCTTGGGGTCTTCCCACAGGGAAGGTTGCACCGGTTTGGCGGTCGGGCAAGCGGGATTTGAGGCTTTCCTTCAATCCGCGGTCAGAGAACAGTCTCTGTCGCTTCCACGCAATTGACAGGCGGCAAGGGAATCCATAATCATCTGCAATTACGGATGGTTCCCGAACGGCAATCGCCAATCGGGATCAAAAGGGAATGTGACGGGACGGACCCAAGCAGGGCGTTCCAATCGCAGCCGACCCCGCGACTGTAGAGTGGCGAGGGTCTTCCATTCCTTCGAAGGGCCGCACTGCCGGCTGTCTGCGCTATCGGCAGGCGGGCAGGAAAGCCTTCGGCGGAAAAAGCCACTGGAGTGGCAGTCGCGTGAACCGGGGTTGGACGCCTCTATTGTCTACGAATCGTCCGCCTTTCGCGATCTGCCATCAAACTCCGGGAAGGCGAGGGAGACCTGCTGGCAGAAATGCCTGAAACCGCGAGCCAGGAGACCTGCCATATCGTGCCGGGCATTCGCCCAAACCTCGGAGGAGGCTCCTCCAGTATGCCAGCACGGAGGTTGTCATGGCTACGATCGCATCTTCTTCTACCCTCTCGGTTTCCGACCGTCAGAAGGCCGGTTTCATTGCGCTCCTTCTCGGCGCGTTCCTGGTGTTCGGCGTCGGTCTCGCGCATTCGGCGGTTCTGCACGATACTGCCCATGACGTGCGCCACTCCTATGGCTTTCCCTGCCACTAAGGACGAAGGTCACCTGTCATGATTGTCAAATATCTCCTGGCCGCTCTGGTGGCCGGGCTTGTTGCCGGTGGTGTGATGACCGTCGCGCAGCAGGTCAAAGTCGTGCCTCTTATTCTTCACGCAGAGGAATATGAAGGCGGAGCGCCCGAGCACGAGCATTCCGCCAAGGCTGAAAACTCTACATTCGGCGAACTCGCCGGATCGCTTTTCCTGCCGTCTCCAGCTTTCGCGCATGGTGCGGAAGACGATGGCCACGACGAGAGCGGCATGCTCTTCGGCGTCAGCCGCTTTGGCGGAACGCTGATGGCCAACCTCGTGGCCGGTGCCGGTTTTGCCTTGCTGCTTGCCGGCATCAGTCTTGTCTCCGGCCGCGACATCACGCTTGCGAACGGCATCTTCTGGGGCGCCTGCGCCTGGCTGGCCGTTCACCTGCTGCCGTCTCTCGGCCTGCCGCCGGAACTGCCGGGCTTTCCGGCCGCCGATCTCGACGCCCGCCAGATCTGGTGGCTGAGTGCGGTGGTACTGTCTGGTGCCGGCATCTGGCTTCTGGCCCTGCGTGAAGAGGCCTGGGCCAAGGTTCTCGGCCTCGTGCTGATTGCCGCGCCGCATCTCTGGGGCGCGCCGCAACCCGACAGCATCGACAGCAACGTCCCGGCGATCCTCGCCGCCGAGTTCGCTGTCGCAGCATTGGCGACGACGCTGGTCTTCTGGCTGGTGCTCGGTCTGCTGATGGGGCTTGCCAACCGCAAGATCGCGGGAGCTGCCGCATGACGACGACACCGCCCGGCGCCGTCCTGGTGCTGGGCGGCGCCCGTTCGGGCAAGTCGCGGTTCGCCGAGGGGCTTGCCCGACAGTCCGGCCTCGACCGGCATTACCTGGCGACGGGCCAAGCCTATGACGACGAGATGCGTGACCGCATCGCGCGCCACAAGCAGGAGCGAGCCGGTGACGGCTGGACGACGCATGAGGAGCCGGTCGATCTCATCGGTTGTCTGCGCTCGGTCGATGATCCGGGGCGTGTTATTCTCGTCGATTGCCTGACGCTCTGGGTCTCGAACCTGATGATGGCGGATATGGACGTCGAAGCGGCCTCGCGCTCGCTCGCCGATTACCTGCCGCAGGCAAGGGGCCGGATCATCCTGGTGTCGAACGAGGTCGGCCTCGGCATCGTGCCGGAGAACGCCATGGCGCGGGCCTTTCGCGATCACGCCGGCAGGCTCCACCAGATGGCCGCGGAGACAGCGGCAGAAGTCTATTTTATCGCGGCGGGATTGCCGCTGAAAATGAAGGGTTAGGATCATGATGAAGGAAAAAATCCCGGCAACGGTGATCACCGGCTTTCTCGGCGCCGGCAAGACGACGATGATCCGCAACATGCTGATGAACGCCGATGGTCGGAAGATCGCGCTGATCATCAACGAATTCGGCGATCTCGGCGTCGATGGCGAGGTGCTGAAGGGCTGCGGCGCGGAAAACTGCACCGAGGACGATATCGTCGAGCTCAACAATGGTTGCATCTGCTGCACCGTCGCCGACGATTTCATTCCGGCGATGACGAAGCTTCTGGAGCGCGAGAACCGCCCCGATCATATCGTCATCGAGACTTCCGGCCTGGCGCTGCCGCAGCCGCTGGTCGCCGCCTTCAACTGGCCGGACATCAAGACGCAGGTGACCGTCGACGGCGTCGTGACCGTGGTTGACAGCGCGGCGGTCGCCGCCGGCCGCTTTGCCGACGATCACGACAAGGTCGATGCGCTGCGCGTGCAGGACGACAACCTGGACCACGAGAGCCCGCTGGAAGAACTGTTCGAGGACCAGCTGACAGCCGCCGACCTGATCATCCTCAACAAGGCCGATCTGCTCGACGCCGCCGGTATCGCCATGGTGCGCGAGACGGTGACCAATGCGATTTCGCGCAAGCCGAAGATGGTGGAGGCGCGCGGCGGTGAGGTGCCGTCTGCCGTGCTGCTCGGCATCGGCGCGGGCACGGAGGATGACATCGTCAACCGCAAGTCCCATCATGAACTGGAGCATGAGGCGCTGCATGCCTCAGGCGCGGAGCACGATCATCATCATGACCACGATGAGTTCGAAAGCTTCGTCGTCGAACTCGGCGCGCTTGCCGATCCGGCCGCCTTCGTCGAAAAGCTGAAAGGCGTCATCGATGCGCATGACGTGCTGCGGCTGAAGGGCTTCGTCGAAGTGCCCGGCAAGGCCATGCGCCTCGTCATCCAGGCGGTGGGAAGCCGGATCGAGCATTATTTCGACCGGCCGTGGAAGCCGGGCGAGACCAAGGGCTCGCGCCTCGTGGTGATCGGTCTTCACGAAATCGACGAGGATGCCGTGCGTGCTGCCATCGCCGCCGCGGCCTGATGCATCATGCACCTGCTGCTCGCCCAGAAAGGCTCGATTGCCGATAGCGAAGAGGCAATCGATCTCGGCCAGTCGCCGGGCGATATCCTCTTCCTGTCCGCGGCCGACACGGAGCTTGCCGCGATTGCCGGCGCTTACCGGCGCCAGGGGGAGGGGCCGAGCCTGAGGCTTGCCAGCCTGATGAGCCTCAAGCACCCGATGTCGGTCGACACCTATGTCGAGCGCACGGCGCGGCATGCCAGGCTGATCGTGGTGCGGGCGCTCGGCGGGGCCAGTTATTTCCAATATGCGATCGAGGCGCTGCATACCGCGGCAGGCAGGAATGGTGCGCTGATTGCCGTGCTGCCGGGCGACGACAAGCCCGATGACGGACTGCGGCCCTATTCCAATCTCGATGCCGACGACCATGCGGCGCTGTGGTCCTACCTGATCGAGGGCGGCGAAGAGAATGCGCGCGGGTTTCTCGACTATTGTGCGGCGCTGCTCAATGGCGGCGAAAGGCCGGAACCGGCCAAGCCGCTTTTGAAGGCGGGGCTCTGGTGGCCGGGCAGGGGCGTGATTTCGGTGGCGGAGTGGCAAGACCTGGCCGCTCTTCCTTCTCCCCGCGTGCGGGGAGAAGGTGCCCGGAGGGCGGATGAGGGGCAGCCGGATGCAAGCGTCGCATTGCCCCTCACCCCAGCCCTCTCCCCGAAAGCGGGGAGAGGGGGCGCACCAACCGCCGCCATCTGCTTCTACCGCGCACTGGTGCAGAGCGGCGAGACAAAGCCGGTGGAGACGCTTGTCGAGGCGCTGGCGGCCGAAGGCGTTCGGGCACTGCCGGTGTTTGTGTCCAGCCTCAAGGATCCGGTTTCGGCCGGAACGGTCGAGGCCATCTTTACCGAGGCTGCGCCGGATGTGGTGATCAACGCGACCGGCTTTGCGGTCTCTGCGCCGGGCGCGGAAACGAAGGGTACGGTGCTGGAGGCGTCGGGCGCGGTCGTATTGCAGGCGATCTTTTCGGCGTCGTCAAGGGACGCGTGGCAAAGCTCCGCGCAAGGGCTTTCCGCCCGCGACCTGGCGATGAACGTCGCCCTGCCGGAGGTCGATGGCCGGGTGCTGTCGCGCGCGGTTTCCTTCAAATCGGCGGCGGCCTTCGACGAAAATGTCGAGGCGAATATCGTCACGCACGAACCCGAGCCGGGCAGGGCCGCCTTCGTGGCGAAACTTGCGGCCAACTGGTCGCGGCTGAGACGCAAGACGGTTGCCGAGCGCAATGTGGCGATCATCCTCGCCAATTATCCGAACCGTGACGGACGTCTTGGCAACGGCGTCGGGCTGGACACGCCGGCCGGGACGGTTGAGGTTCTAAACGCGATGGCGGCGGCCGGTTACCCGGTGGCCGACATGCCAGCCGACGGCGATGCGCTCATGGCGCACCTGATGGCCGGGCCGACCAATGCCGGCAATGACGGACGGGAAATTCGCGAGACGCTTTCCTTGAGTCGATACAGGGCCTTCTTCGCAAGTCTTCCCAAACAGATTCAGGACGAGGTTCAGTCACGCTGGGGCGCGCCGGAACGCGATCCCTACGTGGTCGGAGACGTGTTCGCGCTGCCGCTGTGCCGGCTCGGCGGCGTCGCGGTCGGCATCCAGCCGGCGCGCGGCTACAATATCGACCCGAAGGAGACCTACCATTCGCCGGACCTCGTGCCGCCGCATGGCTATATCGCCTTCTACGCTCATCTGCGCGAGGAATTCGGCGCGGACGCCATTGTCCACATGGGCAAGCACGGCAATCTCGAATGGCTGCCGGGCAAGGCTCTGGCGCTCTCCGAGACCTGCTATCCGGAAGTGGTGTTCGGTCCGCTGCCGCATCTCTATCCGTTCATCGTCAACGACCCGGGCGAGGGGACGCAGGCCAAGCGCCGGACCTCCGCCGTCATCATCGACCATCTGACGCCGCCGTTGACGCGGGCGGAAAGCTATGGGCCGCTGAAGGATCTCGAGGCGCTGGTTGATGAGTATTACGAGGCGGCGGGCGGCGATCCGCGCCGGCTGAAGCTCCTGAAGAAGCAGATCCTCGAGCTCATCGCCGACATCGGCCTCGACCAGGATGCCGGCATTGCCAAGGGTGACGATGACGATGCGGCGCTTGAAAAGCTCGACGCCTGGCTCTGCGACCTCAAGGAAATGCAGATCCGCGACGGGTTGCATATCTTCGGCCTGGCGCCGGAGGGACGGCTGCTGACAGACCTGACGGTGGCGCTGGCGCGGGTGCCGCGCTGCATGGGCGAGGGTGGCGATGCGAGCCTGCAGCGGGCGATTGCGCGGGATGCGGGATTGTCCGATCTGCGGTCAAGCTCACCCCCCGCTGCCCTGCCGGGCATCTCCCCCACAAGGGGGGAGATCGACAAGAGGCAAGCGGCGGAGACCCAATCTCCCCCCTTGTGGGGGAGATGTCACGAAGTGACAGAGGGGGGTGAGCACAATGCCCTATTCGACCCCCTCGACTGCAACATGGCGGCCCCCTGGGCCGGCGCAAAGCCGCGCATACTCGCCGACCTTTCCGATGATCCGTGGCGCACGAACGGCGATACCGTCGAGCGTATCGAATTGCTGGCCGCCGCGCTGGTTTCCGGCGACATCATCTGCCCCGATGACTGGGCGGCGACGCGGGCGGTGCTTTATGAGATAGAAACACGGCTGAAGCCGTCGATCGTCCGGTCGGGCGCGGCGGAGATTGCCGGTCTGCTCACTGGTCTTTCAGGCTGCTTCGTCGCGCCTGGCCCATCCGGTGCGCCGACGCGGGGGCGGCCGGATGTGCTGCCGACGGGCAGGAATTTCTATTCCGTCGACAGCCGGGCCGTGCCGACGCCGGCTGCCTATGAGCTCGGCCGCAAATCGGCGGAGATGCTGATCACCCGCTACGTTCAGGATCACGGCGACTGGCCGACATCCTTCGGCCTGACGGCCTGGGGCACGTCGAACATGCGCACCGGCGGCGACGATATTGCCCAGGCGCTGGCGCTGATCGGCGTCAAGCCGGTCTGGGACATGGCCTCGCGGCGGGTGACCGGCTACGAGATCATTCCGATGGCGAAGCTCGGGCGGCCGCGTGTCGACGTGACGCTTCGGATTTCCGGCTTCTTCCGCGATGCCTTTCCCGAGCAGATCGCGCTGTTCGACCGTGCCGTCCGCGCCGTGGGAGCACTGGAAGAGGACGAGGCGGACAATCCCGTCGCCGCGCGAATGAGGCGGGAGCGGGCGGAGTTGATGGCGCAGGGGCTTGGCGACGCGGATGCCGATCGGCGCGCCGGCTACCGCGTCTTCGGGTCGAAGCCGGGCGCTTACGGTGCAGGACTGCAGGCGCTGATCGACGAGAAGGGTTGGGACCGGCGGGAAGATCTTGCCGAAAGCTATCTCGTCTGGGGCGGCTACGCCTATGGCGCCGGCGAGGAAGGCAAGGCCGAGCGTGGGCTTTTCGAAGAACGGCTGCGCAGCGTCCAGGCCGTCGTCCAGAACCAGGACAATCGCGAGCACGATCTTCTCGACAGCGACGATTATTACCAGTTCGAAGGCGGCATGACGGCCGCCGTCGAGCATCTGAAGGGGAAACGCCCGGCGATCTACCACAATGATCATTCCCGGCCTGAAAAGCCGGTGATCCGGTCGCTGGAGGAGGAAATCGGCCGGGTGGTGCGCGGCCGCGTCGTCAATCCGAAATGGATCGCCGGCGTCATGCGCCACGGCTACAAGGGCGCCTTCGAGATCACCGCGACGGTCGACTACATGTTCGCCTTCGCCGCGACGACGGGGGCGGTCAAGGACCATCATTTCGAGGCCGCCTACCAGGCCTTCATCATGAACGAGGCCGTCCGCGAATTCATGGCCGACAAGAACGCGCCGGCGTTGAAAGAGCTTGCGGAGCGTTTTCTGGAGGCAATCGAGCGTGGATTGTGGGTGCCGAGGAGCAATTCGGCGCGGTTTGAGCTGGAGAGGCTGGCTTTCGAGTTAGGATCGAGTTGACGTTAGCCCCGTTGGACGGTACAGTAACCCACAAGATCGGGGCGCTTTATGATAAGAAGTTTTCGCGATGAGTGGCTTAGAGCCTATTTCGCAGATGACGTGCGTAGCCGAAAAGTGCCCTCCGATATCGATGCCCGCCTGTTTCGCAAGCTTCAGATGATCGACGATGCGGCGGACGATCGCGATCTGCGTATGCCGCCGAGTAATCATTTCGAGAAGCTGAAGGGACATCTCGACGGCTATTGTTCAATTCGCATCAACAGGCAGTGGCGCTTGATCTTCAAATGGGATGACGGAACCGGTGAGGCGTCAGACCTTTACCTCGACAATCACGGTTACCGCTAGGAGTGACGTTCATGACAGTGACGAAGAGAAGGCCGGTTTCTCCTGGTGAGATATTGATCGAGGAATTTCTGGAGCCGCTCAACTTGACGCAGGGTCACCTTGCTGAAGCCATGGGAGTTCCGCGCAAGCATATTAACGAGCTTTGCACCGGGCGGCGCGCCGTCACGGTGTCTTCTGCACTGCTGCTTGCCAAGGTGTTTGGTACAAGTGCGGATTTCTGGCTGAACGTTCAGCGCAGACTGGATCTGTGGAACGCTCTGCATTCTGATGATGTAAAGAAGAAACTGGACAAGGTCAGGCCGGTTCAAACCGCCGCCTGAAACTTGACGGGAAGCACGGGCCGACCGTGCGAGGGAGAGAAATTCAATGACAGATTCCGATATCAAGGCCGATCCGGACGCCCGCCACGCGGAGAAGATGGCCAAGAAGAAGGCCGCGCGGGACAAGATCATGGCCACCAAGACCGACGAGAAGGGGCTGATCGTTGTCCATACCGGCAAGGGAAAGGGCAAGTCGACGGCCGCCTTCGGCATGATCTTCCGTCACATCGCCCATGGCATGCCGTCCGCCGTCGTGCAGTTCATCAAGGGCGGCATGTCGACCGGCGAGCGTGACCTGATCCTCGAGCGCTTTTCCGATCTCTGCGAGTTCCACACGATGGGCGAGGGCTTCACCTGGGAAACGCAGGACCGTGCCCGCGACGTCGCCATGGCGCAGGCCGCCTGGGCGAAGGCCAAGGAATTGATTGCCTCCGGCGAAAAGTCCATGGTGTTGCTCGATGAGATCAACATCGCCATCCGCTACGACTACATCGATATCGGCGAGGTCGTCGAATTTCTGGCGACGCAGAAGCCGCATATGACGCATGTCGTGCTGACCGGCCGCAATGCCAAGGACGAACTGATCGAGATTGCCGATCTTGTGACGGAGATGGAGCTGATCAAGCATCCGTTCCGCTCCGGCATCAAGGCGCAGCAGGGCATCGAATTCTAGGGGAGCATGGCGACGGCGGCCCCTATCGTCAATTCCGCAGAAGACCCGGGTCTTCCTGACGCTTTCCGGTCTTGCGACCGGTGCGTCATGGCTTCCCTCTTTCCGGGCGCTGAATCTCGGTGAGACCTCCCGCGTCGCGCCGATCGATAAGCTGTCGATCGTGCTGATTGCTGTCGGAGCGGTCGTGCTGGCGGTCTTCTAAAAGCCGAGCCAAGCCCTGACCGGATTGGCGGGGTCGCTGATCAGCTTGATCGCGAGAATGAGGCAGGTGGTCACCAGAAGCGGCTTGATGACCTTCGCGCCGTTCCTCATGGCGAGGCGCGAGCCGGCCTGTGCGCCGAGGAACTGCGCCAGACCCAACAGCAGGCCAAGCTTCCACATGATCACGCCGTTTACGGCGAAGACGGCGAAAGCGCCGAGGTTCGAGCCGAAGTTCAGAAGCTTGGTGTGGGCGGTCGCCTTCAGCATCCCGAAGCCGAGTAGCGACACGAAGGCGAGCATGAAGAAGGAGCCGGTGCCGGGGCCGAACAGGCCGTCATAGAAGCCGATCGCCGGCACCAGCGTCAGGCCGAAGAGGAAGGGGCGCATGCGCTGGTGGCGGTCGATGTCTCCGACATTGGGCTTCAGACCGAAGTAGAGCGCGATGGCGATCAGCAGGAAGGGCAGGCCGCCCTTGAGGATATCGGCAGGAATAATGGTCGCGAGCGCTGCACCGACCGCTGATCCGAGGAAGGAGAGCAGCGCCATCGGCAATTGCGCACGCAGGTCCACATGGCCTTTGGCGGCATAGGCGATGGTCGCCGAACCGGAGCCGAACAGTCCCTGCAGCTTGTTGGTGCCGAGCGTTTCGAGCGGCGGGATTCCGGCGATCAGCATGGCCGGAATGGTCACGAGCCCACCGCCGCCGGCGATCGAATCGATGAAGCCGGCGGCAAAGGCGGCGACAAACAGGAAGAGGATCAGATGCGGCGCTAGGTTGTGCAAGAGAGGACTCGAATTGGAGGAACGCGCGATACGAATTGCCTTTAATCATCTCTGCGGGCGGGCCGCAATTTGCATTTCCTTGAAACGCCGCAGCTTTTCATCTGAGCGTCGCATTCTGGTTTGACCCCATATGCTGCTTCGGCTAAGCATCGGGCCATGTGCGACGGCGCCTCTCTCAAGAGGCTGAGCGTGTCCGGTGCGGCTGACCCAAACAGGGGGCCAATTCCGGAGCTGTCCGAATTGGCCTTGGCTCCCGTCTTGCGATGGTTTGCCGGCGCTTCGTACAGGCAATGAAAACGAAGCAGGGAGGCCGGATATGGCGGAAAAACTCGGAATCATGGTGTGCGGACATGGCAGCCGCAATCAAAACGCGGCGCGCGAATTCGCCGTCATCGCCGAGGGCCTGCGTGCCCGCAATCCCGACCTGCCGGTCGAGTACGGCTATCTCGAATTCTGCAATCCGGTTATCGCCGAAGGGCTCGACAAGCTGCGCGAAAAGGGTGTGACCCGCGTGCTGGCGGTGCCCGGCATGCTGTTTGCCGCCGGCCACGCCAAGAACGACATTCCGTCGGTGCTGAACACCTATCAGGCGCGCCATCCCGGTTTCGTCATCAATTACGGGCGCGAACTCGGCATTGACCTGAAGATGATCCGGGCCGCCGGCGACCGCATCCAGGAAGCCGTCGACGCCGCCAATGCCGAGCACGGATTCGTCGACAAGCACGAGACGCTGCTGATGGTGGTCGGACGCGGTTCGTCCGATCCCGACGCCAATTCGAATGCGACGAAGGTCATGCGCATGCTCTGGGAAGGCATGGGCTTCGGCTGGGGCGAAACCTGCTACTCCGGCGTGACTTTTCCGCTGGTCGAGCCGGGCCTGACGCACGCCGCCAAGCTCGGCTACAAGCGCATCATCGTGTTTCCGTATTTCCTGTTCACCGGCGTGCTGGTGAAGCGCATCTACAGCTACACCGACGAGGTGGCGGCGAAGTATCCGGACATCCAGTTCGTCAAGGCCGGTTATCTCAACGACCATCCATTGGTGCTCGACGCCTTCCAGGACCGGGTCGGCGAAATTCTCGAGGGTGCGGCGGTGATGAACTGCCAGATGTGCAAGTACCGCGAACAGGTGCTTGGCTTCGAGGCCGATATCGGCCAGCCGCAGGAAAGCCATCACCATCACGTGGAAGGGATCGGCGGCGGCCTGGAAGACTGTCCCTGCGGCGGCGATTGCGACGCTTCCTGCCGCGACGAGGAATTCTGCAAGAAGCATGGTCTGCCCTGGACGCCGGTCCATTCGCATGCCGAGCCGAACGATCTGGCGCCGGCATTCGACTACACCGTGTCGATCACGCTCGGCGGCCGCTATGCGGGTCTCGAAACGGCGGCGGTCGGAGACGACATCGACGCCATCCTTTCTGCGGAGAGCCCGAAGAAATCTGCCCACGGACATCATGCGCACGATCATGATCATCATCATGATCACGGACATGATCACCACCATCTTGGCCATGATCACGGGCATGGCCATGACCATCACCATGCGCCATATCCGCATGCGGATCATCCGCTCGGGCCGAAGTCCATGAAGAAGACGTGATGACCTTGGCCGAACTCGACTACATCCGCGATCCCGACGAGATCTACCGCCGGTCGTTCGAGACGATCCGGGCGGAGGCCGATCTCTCGCGATTTTCCAATGGCATGGAGAAACTTGCTGTCAGATTGATTCATGCCTGCGGCATGGTCGATCTCGCCGCCGACATCGCCTTTTCCGATGGTGCTGCGGAAGCCGGCGAGGCGGCGCTGAAGGCGGGCGCGCAGATCTTCTGCGATGCGGAGATGGTCGATCGCGGCATCATCCGCAAGCTGCTGCCGGCCGAAAACGAGGTCGTCTGCCTGTTGAACGACATGCGGGTGAAGCCGCTCGCCGCCTGGAACCGGACGACGCGGTCGGCTGCCCAGGTCGATCTCTGGAAACCGGGCCTGGAGGGCTCGGTGGTCGCCATCGGCAATGCGCCGACTGCCTTGTTCCGTCTGCTGGAACTGATCCGCGACGGCGCGCCGAAGCCGGCGCTGATCCTCGGGTTTCCGGTCGGCTTCGTCGGCGCGGCGGAATCCAAGGATGCGCTGATCGAAGGCGGGTTCGGCGTGCCTTACATCGCGGTGCGCGGCCGGCGTGGCGGTTCCGCCATGGCCTCGGCTGCGGTCAACGCGCTTGCCGGAGGGCTTGGCGGCAATGGCTGAGATCGAAGACGGCCCCTGGCTGACTATTATCGGCATGGGCGACAATGGGCTTTCCAGCCTGACGCCCGAGGCGCTGTCGCTGGTCTGGGAAGCCGAGACGATCGTCGTCGCCGAGCGGCTCGATGCTATCCTCGAAGGTCTTCCGCCAAAGGCGATCCTGTCCTGGGCGGAAGGCTACAAGACCGTGCTCGACAAGATCATCGACCTGCGCGGTCACCCCGTCACCATCCTTGCGACGGGCGACCCCATGCATTTCGGCATCGGCGCGACGCTCAGGCGGAATTTCCCGCCGGAGGAGATGCGTATCATTCCGTCTCCATCGGCGTTCTCGCTGGCAGCCGCGCGGCTCGGCTGGGCGCTGCAGGATGTCGACCAGATCTCGCTGCACGGTCGACCGGTCGAGGCCATTTCCCGCTACCTGCAGCCGGCGGCGCGCGTTCTGGCGCTGACCTCCGACAGCGAGACGATCCGCAATGTCGCGACGATCATGCAGGCCCAGGGCTTCGGCGGCTCGTTCATCCATGTCCTGGAGCATATGGGCGGCACCGGCGAGCGGGTGCGGCGCTTCACCGTCGAGGAGGTGCTCGACAGCCAGGAAGAATTTGCCGACTTCAACACGATCGGCATCCACTGTGTACGCGAGGCGCCGTTCCATGCGCTGACCGGCGGCATCGAGGACAGCGCCTTCGTCCATGATGGCCAGCTGACGAAGCGCGAGGTGAGGGCGGTCACCATGGCTTATCTCAAGCCCTACCAGCGCGCTCTCCTCTGGGATGTCGGTGCCGGCTGCGGCTCCATCTCGATCGAATGGATGCGGGCCGGGGGGCGCGCCGTCGCCGTCGAGGCAAATGCGGACCGCTGCGCCATGATCACCCAGAACGCCGCCAATCTCGGCGTTCCCGGCATCACTGTCGTAGAAGGCAGCGCGCCGGATGTGCTGGCCGAGCTCAAGACCCCGGATGCGATCTTCATCGGTGGTGGAATGACGGCCGAGGGCGTGTTCGAAGCCTGCTGGGAAGCGCTGAGGCCCGGCGGGCGTCTGGTTGCCAATGCGGTGACGCTGGAGGGCGAAATGGCGCTCACGTCGCTGCATGCCCAGCTTGGCGGCGACATGGTGCGGCTCTCCGTCGCCCGCGCCGAGCCCGTCGGTCGCTTTTCCGGCTGGAAGCCGCTGATGCCTGTTACGATCTGGGCGGTGGAGAAGGCGTGGTCGGCATGAGCGAACGTGTGGTGACTTTGCCCCTCACCCTGACCCTCTCCCCGCATGCGGGGAGAGGGAAGGCAGCTGGTGTGCGGCACGTGCCTTCTCCCCATGCGTGGGGAGAAGGTGCCGGCAGGCGGATGAGGGGCCAATGCGGAGGACTGCGTCATGACCGGTAAGCTCTACGGCCTCGGGCTTGGTCCCGGCGATCCGGAACTGCTGACGCTGAAGGCGCATCGGATCCTGACGAGCGTGCCGGTGATTGCCTATCCGGCGCCCGATACCGGTCCAAGCTTCGCCCGGCAGATTGCCGCGCACTGGATCCGGTCCGACCAGCTGGAAATCCCGATGGTGATGCCGATGCGGGTCGAGCGCTATCCGGCGCAGGAGATTTACGACAAGGCCTGCGGGGAACTTGCCCATCATCTCTTCGCCGGCAGCGATGTCGCCGTCCTGTGCGAGGGCGATCCCTTCTTCTACGGGTCCTTCATGTATGTCTTCGAGCGGCTGTCCGCGCGCTTCGAGACGGAGATCGTGCCCGGCGTCTCCTCCATCATGGCCGGTGCCGCGGCTCTCGGCCGGCCTCTGGCGGCGCGCAACGATGTGCTGTCGGTCGTTCCCGGTCCCTTGCCGGACGACGAGATGGCAGCCCGGATCGAGAGCGCCGATGCGGTAGCCATCATCAAGGTCGGGCGTCATTTCAACCGCATACGCACTCTTCTTCAGAAAATGAATCTGGTCGGCAAGGCCGGCTATCTCGAACGCATCAGCCTCGCCGAGCAGCGCATCCTGCCTCTCGAAGCCGTGGATGCGGCGGGTGCGCCATACTTCTCGATTATCCTGATCTACAAGGGGCAGGAGGGCTGGATTTCCAATCTGGACCTGCCCGGTGCCAAGGAAAATTCCGATGGTGAATGACACAAGACCGGCTATCCTCATCCTGTCCGACGCGGCGAAGACGCTCGCCGGGCGTCTCGCCTCGATCACGGGCGGTGAGCTGCATGGTTTGCGGCCGCGCTGCACGGGCGTGGCGGTGCCGTTCGATGACACGAAGGCGCATGCGCAGGCGCTGTTTCGCGCCGGCCGGCCGATCATTGCCGTTCTGGCGTCGGGCGCGCTGATCCGCCTTCTGGCGCCGGCGCTTGCCGACAAGACGAGCGAACCGCCGGTGATCGCGATTGCCGAAGACGGTTCTTCGGTCGTGCCGCTTCTCGGCGGACATCACGGAGCCAATGATCTTGCGCGGCGAATTGCCGGCGCTCTCGACAGCCATGCTGCAATCACGACGGCCGGCGACCTTCGCTTCGGGATCGCGCTCGACCAGCCGCCGGCTGGCTTGAGGCTGGGCAATGCGGAGAATGCCAAGGCCGTGATGGCGGAATTGGTGGCGGGATCGAGCGCGCGGTTGGTCCTTCCTTCTCCCCGCGCGCGGGGAGAAGGTGCCCGAAGGGCGGATGAGGGGCAGGGCAATGATTCAAGTTTGCCCCTCACCCTGACCCTCTCCCCGCAGGCGGGGAGAGGGGACGGAGCCTCCTGGCTCCAATCCTCCCACATCCCCTTCGCAGAAGACGGAAGCGTCACCTTGACCGTCACCGATCAGGCACATCACGCCGCCCCGCTCGAACTCGTCTACCACCCTGCGACACTGGTTCTCGGTATGGGCTGCGAACGTGGCTGCGATGCTGCGGAAGCGATTGCGCTGGCGGAAGAGGCCCTGGCGAAGGGCGGATTCGCGCGGGAAAGCCTTGCCTGTGTCGCTTCGCTCGATCTGAAAGCCGACGAAGCTGCGATCCATGCGGTGGCTGCGCATTTCGGCGTGCCTGCGCGCTTCTTCGATGCGGCAACCCTGGAAGCGGAAATGCCGCGGCTGAAAAACCCGTCGGACGTCGTCTTCGCCGAGGTTGGTTGCCACGGCGTCGCCGAGGGCGCGGCGCTGGCAATGGCCGGCGAGGACGCGGAACTGACGGTCGCAAAGATCAAGTCGAAGGGCACGACGGCGGCGATCGCCCGGTCCGCGACTATGGTCGACTCCTCCGCGAGGGGCCGGGCGCGCGGCATGCTCTATGTCGTCGGCATCGGCCCCGGCGCCGATCAGTGGCGTTCGCCGGATGTCTCGGCCATGGTCTCGGCCTCGACCGATCTCGTCGGCTATTCGCTCTATCTCGATCTGCTCGGACCGCTGGCTGACGGCAAGGCGCGCCACGATTTCGATCTCGGCAAGGAAGAGGCCCGCGTCGTGCATGCCATGGAGCTCGCCGGACAGGGCAAGTCGGTCGCGCTGGTCTGCTCGGGTGACGCCGGCATCTATGCAATGGCGACGCTGGTGTTCGAGCTTCTGGACAAGGGCGGCATTTCGGATGCGGCCTCCAGGATCGGCATTCAGGTCTCGCCCGGCATTTCCGCCCTGCAGGCCGCAGCCGCGCGCATCGGTGCGCCGCTCGGCCACGACTTCTGCACGATCTCGCTTTCTGACCTGCTGACGCCATGGGAGCATATCCAGCGCCGCGTGAAGGCCGCCGGCGAGGGTGACTTCGTCATCGCCTTCTACAATCCCGTGTCGATGAAACGGCGCACGCAGCTCGCCTATGCCCGCGACGAACTGTTGAAATACCGACCGGACGACACACCGGTGATCCTCGCCACCAATCTCGGCCGCGAGGGCGAACGCGTGCGGGTCGTGCCGCTCGGCCGTCTCGACGTCGACGAGGTCGACATGCTGACCGTCGTCGTCGTCGGCTCGTCTGAAAGCCGGACGGTGAAGACCGGCGAGGGCAGGACCTGGGTCTACACGCCGCGCGGCTATTCCGGAAAGGCCGGCACGGGGATGACAACGAACAAGGATGCAGCGGAATGACCGTCTATTTCATCGGAGCGGGGCCCGGCGCGCCGGACCTCATCACCGTGCGCGGGCTGAAGCTGATCGAGCGCTGCCCGGTCTGCCTCTATGCCGGCTCGCTGGTGCCCGAGGAAATCGTCAAGGCCGCGCCGGATGGTGCGCTGGTGCGCGATACGGCGCCGATGCATCTCGACGAGATCGTCGAGGAGATGAAGGCGGCCCATGAGCGCGGCGAGGACGTGGCGCGCGTCCATTCCGGCGATCCGTCGATCTACGGCGCGATTGCCGAGCAGATGCGCCGGCTCGATGCACTCGGCATTGACTATGACGTCGTGCCGGGCGTGCCGGCATTCGCAGCGACGGCAGCGCGGCTGAAGACGGAGCTGACGCTGCCGGAGATCGCCCAGACGGTCATCATCACCCGCACCGAGATGAAGGCGTCGTCGATGCCGGAATTCGAGACGCTGGAGATACTCGGCAAATCGCGCGCGACGCTCGCCATCCACCTGTCGATCCGCAACCTCACGCATATCCGTGACACGCTGACGCCCTATTACGGCGAGGACTGCCCGGTGATCGTCGCCTACCGCTCCACCTGGCCGGACGAGCTCTTCATCCGCACGACGCTCAAAGACATGGCCGAAGAGGTGCGCAAGGCGAAGATCACCCGCACGGCGCTGATCATGGTCGGCAAGGTGTTCGGCGAGGCCGAATTCCGCGACAGCGACCTCTACAATTCCGGCTTCAGCCATGTGCTGCGCAACCGCGGCAAGAAAAAGCCCGCCAAGGTTGAAAGCCAGGGCTGACGGGATAGTGTGCGTCCGAACAACAGGGAGATTGCCATGAGTGAGTCGGATGCCGTGCATGAAGGTGGTTGCCGCTGCGGGGCCTTGCGGTTCAAGGTGCATGGCCGACCGATGATCACGATGGCCTGCCATTGCACGGGCTGCCAGCGGATGACGGCAAGCGCCTTTTCGCTCAGCTCTCTGCATGCCGGGGACACGTTCGAGATCACGGCAGGCGAACCGGTGATCGGTGGCATGCGCGGTGAGATCCGCCATTATTTTTGCCCCAACTGCATGAGCTGGGTCTACACGAAGTTCGAGCCCACCGACCAGTTCGTCAACATTCGGGCGACAATGCTGGACGACTGTGGTGACTATCGGCCGTTCATCGAGACCTATACAAGCGAGATGCTGCCCTGGGCGAATACGCCGGCGCTGCACAGTTTTGAGCAATTCCCGCCGATGGATAAATATCCGGAGCTGATGGCTGAGTACGCCGCCTCCGACTATTGAAAGGCGAGGGGCGCTGACGATGTCGGTGCCTCTTGTCTTTTTCGGGACGACATGGCTAATCCTCGCTTTCAACAACAAGAAAAGAGACAAGGATTATCCGCCATGCACAAGGTGATTTTCGATACGGATCCGGGCGTCGACGATGCCATGGCCCTGCTGTTCCTGCACCGCCATCCCGAGATTGATCTCGTCGGTATCACCACCGTCTTCGGCAACGCCTCGATCGAGACGACGACGCGCAATGCGCTGTTCCTCAAGCGCGAGTGGGGGATCGACTGCCCCGTCGCCAGAGGCGCTGACCGGACCTTCAATCCCGACCGCAAGAGCAGCGGCGATTTTCCCTACCACATCCATGGCGATGACGGGCTCGGCAATATCGGCGTGCCGGCCGATATCGACCTGGAGCCGGATCCGCGCCCGGCGCACCAGTTCATCATCGACACGGTCAAGGCGCATCCCGGCGAAGTGACGCTGGTCGCCGTCGGGCGCATGACCAATCTTGCCAATGCGCTGATGAGCGAGCCGGAGATCGCCAAGCTCGTCAAGCAGGTGGTGATCATGGGTGGCGCCTTCGACGTCAACGGCAACATCACGCCGGCCGGCGAGGCCAATATCCACGGCGACCCGGAAGCCGCCGATTTCATCCTGACCGCCGACTGGCCGGTCGTCGTCGTCGGTCTCGACGTGACGATGAAGACGTTGATGTCGCGCGCCGATCTGGCGGAGATGGTGGAAAAGGGCGGCAAGGACGTAAAGCTGCTCTCCGACATCTCGCAGTTCTACATCGACTTCTACAAGCACTGGGTCAAGGACACGATGGCGGTCCACGACAGCTGCGCGTGCGTCTATGTCGTCGCCCCCGAGTTCTTTAAGACGCGTTCGGGCCCGATCCGGGTCGTCTGCGGCTCGGTTGCCGACGGCCAGACGATCCAGAAGCCGGACGGCCAGTCCTTCGGCCCCAGCGAATGGGACGGCCATCCGAGCCAGAAGGCCTGCATCGACATCCAGCAGGACCGCGTGCTCGACCTGATCAAGACGACGCTTGTCGGCAGCTGAGCACGGGCGACCGGTCATTCGTTTGATTCCCAGATTGGAAATACTCTTGTTTCCAATCTGGGAACGTTATATGTTTTCCTCATGAATGTGATCGCCAAGTCGGCCCTTGTTCGGTTCTGGGAAGGTCAGCCGGCGGGACAGCCTCGCAAAGCGGCGCAGGCGGCCATGATGGAATGGCACACGACGGCATCGGATGCCCAGTGGAGCCATTTTGACGACTTGAAGAAGACCTTCAATTCCGCCGACTACGTGGCAGACGGAAAGGTGGTCTTTGACGTTGGTGGCAACAAATACCGTATCGTCGGTCTGGTCGCCTATCGGACCAAGCGCATATTCGTGCTCTTCGTCGGGACACATGCGGATTATGACAAGATCGACGTGGCGAAGCTTTGAGGTGACCCGTGAAACTTGATGACTTCAGAACCCTTCAGAGCGAGGCGGAATATCAGGCGGCGCTGACCGCTGTGCGGCCCTTTTTCGAGACGGAACCGGCTGAGGGCACGGATGCGGCTGCGCATTTTGATGCGCTGGTTCTCCTGATCGAGGAGTATGAGCGACGGCATTTCGAAATTCCACGGGCAAGGCCGGTCGATATCGTCAAGTCGGTTATGGAGGCCAATAATTACAGCCGCGCCGATCTTGTCGCTGTCATTGGATCGAAGTCCCGGGCAGCCGATCTCCTGAACGGCAAACGGGAAATCAATCTCGATCAGATCCGCAAGCTGAGCAAGGCGTGGGGTATTCCGGCGGGCGCGCTTGTCGGGGACGTCGCGGCCTGATTGGCTCGGCCTCAGACCTTGCTCCTGCCGATCATGATCACCGGCAATCTGAGTTCCCTTGCGGCGATGATCTTGGCATAGGCGCCGTCACCGCCGGAATTGCGGGCAACGAGATGGCTGATGCGGTGATGCTGCATCAGCCTTTTTTCGTCTTCAGGGGTGTTCGAAGGTTTTCCAAGCACGAGGTCGTGCCCGGCGAAGGCGAGAGGCGTTTCCGGCGGGTCGACCATGCGGATGACGAAGTGGCAGTCGGTGCGGGCCCCGAAGGGGGCTATATGCTGCCGGCCGAGCGCCAGAAAGGCGCGGGCTGCGGTGGGTAGTGCGGCCGCCGCCTCCTCGACGGAGGTGACCTCTGTCCAGTTGTCGCCCGGCTGTCTCTGCCATTGCGGGCGAGTGACGACTACAAGGGGCACGCCGGCGAGCCGGCAGGCCTCCACCGCGTTGGCCGACATTCTCGTCGCAAAGGGATGCGTGGCGTCGATCACCTTGGTGATGCTGTTTTCGGCAAGATAGCGGGCCAAGCCCTCGGCGCCGCCGAACCCGCCGCTGCGCACCTGGCCGGCGACCGGGGCGGGCTGCCTGGTCCGTCCGGCAAGCGAGGTGATCACGTCGGCAGTCATCGATAGCGCCTCGGCCAAAGCGGCTGCTTCCCGCGTGCCGCCGAGAATGAGGATCTTATCCGGCACGGGCGATGATCTTTCCCAGCCTGTCCGTGATCACGATGTCGACCGAGACGGGCGCGTCGCGCAACGTTTCGCGCGCCGTCTGCAGGGCTTTTTCGGCGATGCGAGCCGGGAGGTCGATGCCGGTTCCCTGAGTCGCTTCAAGCACTTCCAGTGCGGTGTTGGCAGATTGAATCCGGTCCTTCAGAGATTGATTCAACTCGTCGCCTTTCATCAGCGATTCGAAAAAGCCCATGTCCACCTGGCTGCGGCTGGAATGGAGGTCGAGCGCGCCCTGGGCGAGCTTGGTCATCTTGGCGAAGCCGCCGGCGATCGTCAGGCGCTGTACAGGGTGCTGCCGCAGATATTTGAGCAAGCCGCCTGCGAAATCGCCCATGTCGAGGAGCGCGCCGTCGGGCAATCCGTAGAGCTCTTGCGCTGCCTTCTCCGACGTCGATCCGGTCGCGCCAAGCACATGGGTCAGTCCTTCGGCGCGGGCGACATCGATGCCGCGGTGGATCGAGTGGATCCAGGCCGAACAGGAAAACGGATGAACGATGCCGGTGGTGCCAAGAATGGAAATGCCGCCCAGAATGCCGAGCCGCGGGTTCCATGTTTTTTCCGCGATCTCCTCGCCGCCGGGAACGGAGATGGTGATGAGGAGATCGGCGGGCAGGCCGTATTCGGCGCAAATCTCCTCCGCCATCTCCGTCATCATCTTTCTCGGCACGGGATTGATCGCCGGCTCACCGACGCCGATCGGCAGACCGGGCTTGGTCACCGTGCCGACACCGTCGCCGGCGGCAAAGCGGATACCGCTTCCGGGCGGGAGCGGGCGGACCATGGCGATTATCGTTGCGCCATGGGTGACGTCCGGATCGTCACCGGCGTCCTTGACGATGCCGGTGGCAGCGTAGCCGTCACCGAGGCTCTCGAAGGCGAGCGGAAACGCGGGTTCTTCGCCCTTCGGCAGGCGGATTGCGACCGGATCGGGAAAGTCGCCGGTGATCAGGGCCAGAAGTGCCGCCTTGCTGGCCGCCGTGGCACAGGCCCCCGTCGTCCAACCACGCCGAAGCTCGCCTTCCGGCTTGGGGTCGCGCGCAGGTTCCTCGGGGGACGCGGTTAGGTCGGGTTCGCTGGTCATGGCATGGTTATAGGCGAGGCGGGGGCGGAGAGAAAGATGAAGATGGGAGCGAGCCAGATTGCATTTTTGCCTGGTTCTTCATAGAGCTTGAATGATGAACGACATTCTTCTTTCCGGGCTTGCATCGATGGAGCCTGGGCATGTTTGGCTGGCCGGGGCGGGGCCTGGCGATCCGGGGCTTTTGACGCTTCTGGCGGCGAAGGCGCTCGGGGAGGCGGATGCGATCGTCTACGATGCGCTGGTCAATGAAAGCTGCCTGAAGCTCGCCCGCACCGACGCCATCCTGGAATATGCCGGCAAGCGTGGCGGCAAGCCTTCGGCCAAGCAGGCCGATATCTCGCTTCGCCTCGTCGAACTCGCGAAAGAGGGCAAGCGGGTGCTGCGGCTGAAGGGCGGCGATCCATTCGTGTTCGGCCGGGGCGGCGAAGAGGCCCTGACGCTTCTCGCCCACAAGGTACCGTTCCGAATCGTTCCCGGCATCACGGCCGGGATCGGCGGGCTCGCCTATGCCGGCATTCCGGTGACGCACCGAGAGGTCAATCATGCCGTCACCTTCCTGACCGGCCACGATTCGTCCGGTGTCGTGCCAGACCAGATCGACTGGGAAGCAATTGGCCGTGGCTCGCCGGTAATCGTCATGTACATGGCGATGAAGCATATGGGCCATATCGCCGAGAAGCTGATGCGGGCGGGGCGCCGGGCCGACGAGGCGGTGGCCTTCGTCTGCAATGCGGCCACCGATGACCAGCATGTGCTGGTGACGACGCTTGGACGGGCGGCTGCGGATCTTGTCGCCGCTGGACTTGAGCCGCCGGCGATCGTGGTCGTCGGCGACGTGGTGAAGCTCCGGCCATCGCTGTCCTGGTTCGAGCCCGTCTCGCCGCGAAAGGCCGCCGAATGAGCGGTTTCCTGATTGCCGCCCCGTCTTCCGGCGCCGGCAAGACGACGGTGACGCTCGGCCTGCTTCGCGCCCTGAGGCGACGGGGCGTGGCGGTGAAACCGGGAAAAGCGGGACCGGACTATATCGATCCGGCCTTCCATGCGGCTGCCTGTGGCGAAGCCTGCTTCAATTTCGATCCCTGGGCGATGCGGCCCGAGTTGCTTCGCGGACAGGCCGCACGGCTGCGGGCGGGTGGCGCACTTCTCGTCGTCGAGGCGATGATGGGGCTTTACGACGGGGCGGCGGACGGCAGCGGCTCGCCCGCCGAGCTGGCGGCACTCCTCGGCCTACCGGTTCTGCTGGTCGTCGATTGCGCCAGGATGTCCCATTCGGTGGCGGCGCTGGTGCGCGGGTTTTCGTCCCATCGCAGCGATATCCGTATCGCCGGGCTGATCCTCAACCGGGTTGGAAGCGACCGGCACGAGGCGATGCTGAGGGACGCGCTGAGTGCCGGCGGCCTACCGATCCTCGCCGTCATTCGGCAGGATGCCGGCCTGGCGCTGCCCGAACGGCACCTGGGACTGGTGCAGGCCGGCGAACATGCAGGGCTCGAGGCGTTCATCGAGCGTGCGGCGGATGCGTTGGAAACTGCGTTCGATTTCGAGGCGTTCGACGGTCTCGCAACCTCCGGACCGAACTCGACAATGTCCGTCGGGGCAGAGCCTCTTGCTCCTCTCGGCCAGATCATTGCGGTAGCCCGCGATATGGCCTTTGCCTTCTCCTACGAACACATGCTGGCGGGCTGGCGCGATGCCAGGGCGGAAATCCGTTTCTTCTCGCCGCTTGCCGACGAAGCGCCTTCAGCGGAGGCGGATGCTGTCTATCTGCCGGGCGGGTATCCGGAGTTGCATGCGGGTGTGCTTGCCTCGGCATCCACGTTCCGACGGGGCATGCTGGCGGCTGCGGCGCGCGGCGCACGGATCTACGGCGAGTGCGGCGGCTACATGGTGCTTGGCGAGGGACTGATCGACGCGGCCGGTGTCCGGCATGACATGCTCGGCCTCTTACCGCTGGTCACCAGCTTTGCCGAGCGCAAGCGCCACCTCGGCTATCGGCGCGTCGTTCCGCTCACCGGCGCTCCCTTCGATCGGCCGATGACGGCGCATGAATTCCATTATTCGACCGTGGTGAGCGAAGGTGATGCCGGGCGGCTTTTTCGCGTCAGCGACGCACTCGGTGCGGATCTCGGCGAGGCAGGGCTGGTGCGCGGCAATGTCTGTGGGTCCTACATCCATCTGATCGATCTTGCGGGAGAAAGCCGGTGACGGGCGGCATTGTCCATGGCGGTGGGCTTGCGGCGGCAGCGCGGCAGTTCGGCGGCAGCCCGGCCGACTGGCTGGACCTTTCGACCGGGATCAACCCCAACCCTTGCGCGACGTCCGCACTTCCTTCGGACGTCTGGCACCGGCTGCCCGACAGCGATCTCTACGATTCGGCCCGTGAGGCGGCATCGGTCTATTACGGAAGCGGGTCCATCCTGCCGCTTCCCACACCCGGTACGCAGGCCGTCATTCAGTTGCTGCCGCGTCTTGCCGGAGGCGAGGGTCGTGTCGCCATCGTGTCGCCGACCTTCGGGGAATATGCGCGGGTCTTCGCCGCCAACGGCTTTGCCGTTGATACTGTCGGCACCGTCGGCGAGATCGGCGGGGGATATGCGGCGGCGGTGGTCGTCAATCCGAACAATCCCGATGGCCGGACCTGGGGCCTCTACGAACTCGGTTCCCTTCATGACCGGCTGCATGCGGAAGGCGGGCTGCTGATCGTCGACGAAGCCTTCGGCGACGTCCTGCCGGACTTGAGCCTCGCGGGGCAGGTCGCGGCGATGCCGGGTCTCGTCGTGCTGCGCTCCTTCGGCAAGTTCTTCGGGCTTGCCGGGCTGCGGCTCGGTTTCGTGATTGCACGGGACGATCTGCTTGACAGGTTGGCGGATTGGCTCGGTCCCTGGGCCGTGTCCGGGCCGGCGCTGGCGATTGCCGCAAATGTCTTCAAGCGGGATACGAACGCGGTGCGGAACAGAATACTCGAACGCAAGGCGGCGCTGGACGCGGTTCTGACCGAAGCCGGCCTTTCGCCGGTTGGCGGCACGCCACTCTTTTCTCTTGTCGAGACGGCAGATGCGCAGGCGCTCTGGCGGCATCTGGCGCAAGACCATATCCTCGTGCGACGCTTCGACTACCGCGACACCTGGCTCCGGATGGGGCTTGCTCCGGACGCGGCCGGTGACCAGCGTCTCGCCGCAGCGCTGGCGGATTTCCGGGGCAAGTGATGGGCACGCATTTCCTGACGCTTCTCCTGGCGCTTGTCATCGACCTCATCGTCGGCGACCCCGATCGGCTTTGGCGGCGCTATCCGCATCCGGTTGTCTGGTTCGGCAAGGCGATCTCCAGCCTTGAAAAAGCGTTGAATGGTGAACGGCTTTCCGCAGAGACGCGCCGGCAGAACGGTTTCGTCGCACTGGCGATCCTCCTCCTCGGCGCTTGCCTCGTCGGCATCCTGCTGCATGCCTTCTTCGTCCGGCTTGGCGGCATTGGTCTCGTGATTGAAGCCGTGGTCGCGTCGGTCTTCCTGGCGCAGAAGAGCCTGTCGGATCACGTCCGCGCCGTTGCCGACGGATTGCGGACCGGCGGGCTTGAAGGCGGGCGGAGGGCAGTGGCCATGATCGTCGGGCGCGATCCGAATTCGCTCGATGAGCCCGGCATCTGCCGCGCGGCGATCGAGAGTCTGGCGGAGAATTTTTCCGATGGAACCGTGGCGCCGGCGCTCTGGTTTGCGATCGGCGGGCTGCCGGGACTGTTTGCCTACAAGATGCTGAATACGGCCGACTCGATGATCGGCCACAAGACGGAACGCTACCGGGATTTCGGTTTTGCCGCCGCGCGCGCCGACGATCTTGCCAACTGGCCGGCCGCACGCCTTTCCGTCCTTCTGATCGCACTCGGAGCGCTGGCGACGAAGGGTCGAGATGCGGCCGTCAACACTGTCCGTGTGGCCCTGCGTGACAACAATCTGCACCGTTCGCCGAATTCCGGATGGCCGGAGGCGGCGATGGCGGGGGCGCTCGATCTGCAGCTTGCCGGCCCGCGCCGCTATCACGGCGAAGTCGTCATGGAGCCGATGTTGAACGGCGCCGGAAGAACCCATGCATCGGCCAAGGATATCGATGTCGCATTGCGGATGTACTTCCTCGCCTGCTGTGCCTTGGCAGTAATTGTCCTGATCGTCTTTACTTTTAGCTTATGATATTTCAAAGTTTGGCGGGGCTGCTGGGGCGGTCTTCATCATTTCTTGATGCTGGGCGGGATATACGGTCCATTCGTGCGTGACCGTGCGGATAAACCGGATATTCCGATAACAGGCCGAGGGGGCTTTCATGCGTAAACTTCTTGCTGCTGCGGCGACGCTTTTATGCGCGCAGTTTTTCACGATCGACGCCAGTGCGGCGAACCTCATTGCAAAGATCAATCTGTCCACCCAGACGATGACCGTCATCCAGGACGGCCGGACCATGTATCGTTGGAAGGTGTCGACCGCGCGCAGCGGTTATCGCACGCCGACCGGATCGTATTCGGCCAAGTGGCTTTCCAAGAACCACCGGTCGCGCAAGTACAACAATGCGCCGATGCCGTTCTCGATCTTCTTCAACGGTGGCTATGCTGTCCACGGCACCACAGATATTCGTCGACTGGGAACACCGGCGTCGCACGGCTGCGTGCGCCTGCATCCGCAAAATGCCGCAGTCCTTTATTCGCTGACCCAGGCCAACGGCCTCGGCAATACGCGCATCGTCATTCAGCGCTGACGGTCGCGCACCGGCGCAAATGGAAAAGCCGCGGCATCGGGCCGCGGCTTTTTCGTGTGTAGCGGCTTCTGTTCCTACCCGTCAGTCGTTGCCGGCCGCCCAGGCCAGGCGGTCGAGGCGGGGCACCGTGACATGGCGGTTGTTCTCGATATTGATGATGCCGTCCTTGCGCAGCTTGGTCATCTGGCGGCTGACGGTTTCGATGGTCAGGCCGAGGAAATCGGCGATATCGGCGCGTGACAGCGGCAGTTCGAAGGCGTTCTGCTTGCCGTGCTCCGGATCGATATGCGTGGCGATCAGGTAGAGGAAACTGGCAACCTTCTCATGCGCGCTCTTGCGGCCGAGGGTGAGCATCCATTCGCGGGCCTCGTCCAGTTCCTTCAGCGACTGCGTGTGGAGGCGATGCTCCATCTTCGGCGTACCGTTCAGCATGCGGTCGATGACCGCCTTCGGGAAGGTACAGATTTCGGTCTCGGTGGCCGATTCGGCGGTGAGTGCGCTTTCCTCCAGGAACGGGCGGCCCATGAAGTCCGGCGCAAACTGCAGCCCGACGATCTGCTGGCGGCCGTCGGCCATCATCTTCGACAGCTTGACCACGCCCTTCAGGATGTTCGAGTAGGAGGTGATTTCCTCGCCCTGGGCGATGATCTCACGGCCGGCCTCGATGGCCTTGCGGCTCGAATGCCTGTTCAATTCCTGCAGCTGCTCGGGCGACAGAACACCGCAGAGACCGCCATGGCGAGCCTCGCAGGCGCGGCAAACAACCGGAATTGCAGAGTTGTGAATGTCTTCCCGTTCGCGCATGGCCATTGCAGAACCCATCATCATCCTCGCCTTCCTTAGTCCGGTTGTATTAGCAAAACCAGCACTATCGTAATCCCCTATGGTTTTTTGACCATGGTCAAATCTAGGGATGGGTATGTTCGGCACCCGAGATTCTGATTCAGACTATGGAATTGATCGATATCAATCGCACTGTCAGAGCAATCGCCTATCTACTGTTCCTGTCTTTACACGGGAACGAGTGTCGCAATTGTGAGCCAGATTCTACTTCAAAAATTTTCCGGCGCCGTGCCGCGCTATACCAGCTACCCAACGGCGCCACATTTCCATGAAGGTATCGGCAGCAATGTCTATCGCCAGTGGCTTCGGGCGCTCGGCGGTGGTGAGACGCTGTCACTTTACCTGCATATTCCCTATTGCGACCGGCTTTGCTGGTTCTGCGCCTGCCATACGAAGCATACATTGAAGTACGAGCCGATCCGCGCCTATCTCCATTCGCTGAAGCGCGAGATCGCCGAAGTAGGCCGGGAAGTGTCGAAGAAGGCGATCGTGACCGCCGTGCATTTCGGCGGCGGTTCTCCGACCATGCTGCTTCCCGAGGACATGGCGGCGCTGATGGCTGATCTCCGGGCGGCGTTCACCTTCTCCGACGAGGTCGAGATCAGCGTCGAGATGGACCCGAACGATCTGGATGAGTCGCGCTACGACGCGCTGGCTGCGATCGGCATGACGCGGGCAAGCCTCGGTGTTCAGGACTTCAACCCCAAGGTGCAGGAAACGATCAACCGGATCCAGACCTTCGAGCAGACGAAGGCGGTTGTCGAGGCTGTCCGGGCGAGGGGCGTTCGTTCGGTCAACTGCGACGTTCTCTATGGCCTGCCGTACCAGACGCTGGAGACTTTGCGCGAGACAATCACCGACATCGTCAGCCTCAGCCCGGACCGGATCGCGCTGTTCGGCTACGCGCATGTGCCGTGGATGAAGAAGCATCAGAAGATGATCCCCGAAATGGCGCTGCCGGACACGGTCGAGCGGTTCCGGCAGATGCAGGAGGCGGCGCGGATGCTGGTCGAAGCCGGCTATCAGGCGATCGGCATCGATCACTTCGCCAGGCCCGACGATAGTTTGGCCGTTGCCGAGCGCAACGGCGAACTGCGGCGCAATTTCCAGGGCTATACCGACGATCCGGCGAGCGCGCTGATCGGGCTTGGTGCGTCCTCGATCGGCCAGATGCCGCAGGGCTATGTCCAGAACATGCATGCGACAGCCGAATATCAGCGTATGGTCGACGAGACTGGTCTTGCCGCCATCCGCGGGATTGCGCTGACCGATGGCGACCGGATGCGGGCGCGGGTCATCGAGCGGCTGATGTGCGACTTCGGCTTTTCCTTCGCCGAACTGCGATCGCTCTACCCGAGAATCGCCGAGACCGTGATTGCCGAGGCGAAGGGGGCGGCGCGCGACCTGCCGGAGGTCTGCCGGCTCGACGGCGACGCCTTTTTGCTGACGGATGACGGCCGGCCATTCGCCCGCAGCGTGGCAGCCGTGTTCGATGCCTATCTCGCCAATGGCAAGGGCAGGCACTCGCTTGCCGTCTGAGGGTGGACGGGCAACCTTGCGTCGGAGCAACACTGCCTCAGCAAATTTCCGGCAAGCCGGCAGAAAGCATTGGCAATCCCGCCATATTTCCCTATGAGGGGGCAGAATCTATAATGATCAAGAGGTATGGGCGTGACTGCTACATTCGACAAGGTCGCTGACATTATCGCCGAAACGAGCGAAATCGATCGCGAGACCATCACTCCGGAAAGCCACACGATTGACGATCTGGGGATCGACAGTCTCGACTTCCTTGATATCGTCTTCGCCATCGACAAGGAATTCGGTATCAAGATTCCGCTCGAGCAGTGGACGCAGGAAGTCAACGAAGGCAAGGTTTCCACGGAAGAGTACTTCGTTCTGAAGAACCTCTGTGCGAAGATCGACGAGTTGCGCGCAGCCAAGGGCTGACAGGGCGACAACCAGCCTGTAATGCATGTAAAACCGGGGCCTCGAAAAGTCGGATATGTACTTTTCGGGGTTTTTGGTAATTGTGATGCCGGAGGCGTGAATGCTGCTGGAATACTTCCAGATGATCGATGAGGTGGAGGCGCTCAGCCTTCGCGAGGGTGAGGCGCGGATCAAGGTCCGCTCGGTGGTACCCGCAAAGAGCCCCGTATTCGAGGGACATTTTCCCGGAATGCCGCTCGTACCGGGCGTGCTCCTGATCGAGACCATGGCCCAAGCTTCGGGCTTTCTCGTGCTCGCCCATTCCAATTTCGCCGCCATGCCCTTCCTGATGTCGGTCGACGGCGCCAAGATGCGCACCTTCGTAGAACCGGAGACGGTGCTCGACATCGAGGCGTTTCTGGAGCATGACGGTTCCGGGTTCGCGGTGACGAAAGCCAAGATCACCGCCTCGGGCAAAAAGGTCTGCGATGCGCAGCTGAAGCTCAGAACCATGCCCTTCGACGAGGTGCCGCTTGCCGGCATCGTGCGCAAGCGTGCCGAAGAGGTGGGGCTCATGAAGGCGATCGAAGCCGCACGCGCTTGAAGAGGATAATGCATGACTAAAGCGGACAATGATGTCGTCATCACCGGTGTCGGTATCGTCACCAGCCTCGGCGTCGGCAAGGCGCCGCATGTCGCGGTGCTGACGGCCAAGGATACGCCTGTTCCCGTCGTCGATACCGAGCGGCTGAAGCCGTATCCGGTGCATCCGCTGCCGGAAATCGACTGGTCCGAACAGATCCCGAAGCGCGGCGACCAGCGGCAGATGGAAAACTGGCAGCGCACCGGCGTCTTCGCTGCCGGCCTGGCGCTGGCCGATGCCGGCCTCAAGGACGACGCGGACGCCTGCGGCACCATGGACATGATCGTTTCGGCCGGCGGCGGCGAGCGCGACATCAACGTCGACACGCTGATTGCCGATGAGGCGCTGAAGCGCAACGACCGCGAAGTCCTGCTGAATGAAAAGCTGACGACGGAACTGCGCCCGACGCTGTTCCTCGCCCAGCTGTCCAATCTTCTCGCCGGCAATATCTCCATCGTCCACAAGGTGACGGGTTCGTCCCGAACCTTCATGGGCGAGGAGGGCGCCGGCATTTCCGCCGTCGAGACCGCGTTCGCGCGCATCAAGGCCGGTCAGTCGACCCATTCGCTCGTCGGCGGCGCCTTCGTCGCCGAACGTGCCGACGCGCTGCTGCTGGTCGAATCGATCCGCGGCCTCGTTGCCGGCGAATGGACGCCGCTCTGGTCGCGTGAGGGTGAAGACGGCGGCATGATCTACGGCTCCGTCGGCGCTTTCCTCGTTCTGGAATCGCGCGCCCATGCGGAAGCGCGGGGCGCGCATGTCTATGCCTCCATCGACAGCATCGAAGGCGATCGTGGCAGCCGCGACGAGGGCAAGTTCGAGGCCCGCTTTGGCCGTCTGCTCGATGATACGGTATCCGGTGTTTCCGCCTCGAATGGTGTCGTCTTCAGCGGCGCGACGGGCTTCCCGTCATTGTCTTCGCGAGAGTTGGCCGTGCTCGGTGACAAGCTTCCCGACGTGCCGGTGCGCGGCTATGGCGGGCTGTTCGGCCATTCCATCGAAGTGCAGTTCCCGCTCGGGCTGGCGCTCGCCGCACTTGCGATCGACGAAAAGGCCGCAGTGCCGACGTTCGATCCCGAACATGAATCCAAGATGAGCGCTCCGGCGACCAAGGCCGTCGTCACCACCGTCGGGCACGCGCGCGGCGAGGGTGCCGCCCTCTTGTCTGCAAACGCTTGAAAGGACCGGTAGCATGAGCCAATCCGCTTATCTCGATCATCTCGGCCGGCCGATCGTCGCTGTCACCGGCATGGGCGTCATCACATCGCTCGGCCAGGGGCTTGCCGACAACTGGACGGCGTTGACATCCGGCGTGTCCGGCATCCACACCATCACCCGCTTCCCGACCGATCTGCTGTCGACCCGCATCTGCGGTTCGGTGGACTTCATCGACATTCCTGTGCCGAACGCCGTGGAGCGGTCCTATGCCATGGCGCGCGACACGACCGTCGAGGCTTTGGCGCAGGCCGGGCTTGCCGGCGATTTCGGCGGTCCGCTGTTCCTTGCCGCGCCGCCGATCGAGCCCGAATGGAGCGCCCGCTTCGAACTGGCCGACCGTTCCGCCCCGCCGACCGAGGCTGGCGACGTCTACGCCCGCTTTCTCGCAGCCATGCATGAACGCCCGGACCCGGCCTTCCATGAGGCAGCGCTTTTCGGCGCGATCTCCGAACGGCTTGCCGACCGGTTCGGCACGCGCGGCCTGCCGGTCACGCTGTCGACGGCCTGCGCCTCCGGCGCCACCGCCATCCAGCTCGGCGTTGAGGCGATCCGCCAGGGCCGTGCGACGCGCGCGCTGACGGTTGCCACCGACGGCTCGATCAGCGCCGAGGCGGTCATCCGCTTCTCGCTTCTTTCGGCGCTTTCGACCCAGAACGATCCGCCGCAGCAGGCGTCCAAGCCGTTCAGCAAGGACCGCGACGGTTTCGTCATCGCCGAGGGATCGGCGACGCTGGTGCTGGAATCGCTCGAGTCGGCCGTTGCCCGTGGCGCCAAGGTGCTGGGCATCATGAAGGGCTGCGGCGAGAAGGCAGATCATTTCCACCGCACTCGCTCGTCTCCGGACGGCGGTCCGGCCATCGCCACGATCCGCGCCGCGCTGGAGGATGCCGGCCTGTCCGAAGAGCAGATCGGCTACATCAACGCCCATGGCACGTCGACGCCGGAAAACGACAAGATGGAATACGGTGCCATGCTGGCCGTCTTCGGCGATCGGCTGGCCGGCATTCCGGTCTCGTCGAACAAGTCGATGATCGGTCACACGCTGACGGCTGCCGGTGCGGTCGAGGCGGTCTTCTCGTTCCAGTCCATGCTGACGGGCACGCTGCCGCCAACCATCAACTACAACAATCCGGATCCGACGATCGCGCTGGACGTGGTTCCCAACGTCAAGCGGGATACGCAGGTCAACGCCGTGCTGTCGAACTCCTTCGGCTTCGGCGGACAGAATGCCAGCCTTGTCATGGCGCTGGAACCGGCGTAAGCGGACAACCACGAAACGAACGGAAAACATCACGCCCAGTGTGGCGGGGGATTTGTCTATGCGTGCATTGCAACTGGTCGACGACCGCAAACTCGAAATCACCGATCTTCCCGAGCCTGATGCTCCGGCGGTCGGCGAGGTGACGCTGAGGGTCAAGGCGGTCGCACTCAATCACATCGACGTCTGGGGCTGGCGCGGCATGGCGTTTGCCAAGCGCAAGATGCCGCTCGTCATCGGCGCCGAGGCTGCGGGCGTGGTCGAATCGATCGGGCCGGGCGTGTCGAACGTCCTGCCCGGACAGCTGGTCTCGATCTACGGCGCGCGCACCTGCGGCCTCTGCCGTCCGTGCCGCGAGGGCCGCGACAATCTCTGCGAACATGTCGGCGGCGTGCACGGCTTCCATCTCGACGGCTTTGCCCAGGAGAAGGTCAACCTTCCGGCCCGTCTTCTGGTGCCGGCACCGCCCGGCGTCGACGCAATCGGTGCCGCGCTTGCGCCCGTGACCTTCGGTACGGTCGAGCACATGCTGTTCGACAATGCCAAGCTCGAGCCAGGTGAGACGATTCTCATCCATGCGGGCGGTTCGGGCATCGGCACGGCGGCGATCCAGCTTGCCAAGAAGATCGGCTGTACGGTGATCACGACCGTCGGCTCCGACGACAAGATCGAGCGCGCCAAGGCACTTGGCGCCGATCATGTCATCAATTACCGCACCGACCGCTTCGAAGGCGTGGTGCGCAAGCTGACGAAGAAGAAGGGCGTTGACGTCGTCTTCGAACACGTCGGCAAGGACACCTGGGCGGGATCGATGTTCTCGCTGAAGCGCGGCGGCCGTCTGGTCACCTGCGGCTCGACGTCCGGCGTTTCCACCGACATCAACCTGATGATGCTGTTCCAGCAGCAGCTGAAGCTCCTGGGTTCCTTCGGCTGCCGTATGGAAAACATGGCGAACGCCATGCAGAAGATGGCGCGCGGCCTTGTGCATCCCGTGATCGACACCGAAGTCGGGTTCGACGATATCGACAAGGCGCTGGAGCGGATGGAAACCCGCCAGGTATTCGGAAAGATCGTTCTGAAGATCGATTGAGCCGATGAAGGTCCTGAAATCGCTTCTCTACCGATGGGCGGTCGCGCTCTATCGCTTCCGCCAATGGGCGGCGGCGCAGGCGCTGTTCGGGTTTCTTACAATCCTGAAGATCTTTCCGGCCGATGCGGCGATCAACTTCGCCGACAGCATCGGCCGCAAGTTCGGTCCCAAGCTGCAGCGCCACCGGTTGATGATCCATAATCTCACCGCGGCATTTCCGGAGAAGAGTGAAGACGAGATCGAGGCGATTGCCGTCGGCAGTTGGGGGCACATGGCCCGCATGGCCGCGGAATATGTCTATCTCGACCGGCTGTTCGATTTCGATCCCGAGCGCCCGGGTGAGGGCAGGGTGGAAGTCGCCGGCGTGCCGATCTTCCTCGACCTTGTGGAACACCGTCGGCCCTTTATCGTCTTTACCGCCCATACCGGATGCTTCGAGATGCTGCCGGTCGCGAGTGCGGCCTATGGCCTGCACGTCTCGGTGCTGTTTCGCCCGCCAAATAATCCTTATGTGGCGGACAAGATCTTCCAGTTCCGCGCCGCCCGCATGGGCAATCTCGTGCCCTCGCATGCCGGGTCCTCCTTCGCGCTCGCCGCGGAACTCGATCGCGGCGGTGGGGTGGGCGTGCTGGTCGACCAGAAGTTCCGCAAGGGCCTCGTAACCCAGTTCTTCGATCGCGACGTGAAGACCAATCCTCTGCTGGCCAAGCTCGTGCGTCAGTTCAACTGCGACGTCTATCCGGCGCGCTGCATCCGCCTGCCGGACAACCGCTACCGGCTGGAGATCGAGGAGAAGGTGGAGATTCCGCGCACGGCGGCGGGGTCCGTCGACGTGACGGCGACCGCTCAGATGTTGAACGACAAGGTCGAAAGCTGGGTTCGGGAATATCCGGAGCAGTGGCTCTGGTATCACGACCGCTGGCAGGGCAAGGGAAAGCTCGGCCTTAAAAGAAAAAGCAAGCCGAAGAAGAAGCGCTAGAAAGGCCGGAGATTTGTCCCCCCGGCCTTAGTGTTCAGTGGCTTTCTGTCTGGTCCGGCCGTTGCGGCGGGGAGACCAGCGTGTCCGCCGAATATTTCTTCAGCAGATGCTCGCGTTCGAAGGCGATGTGGCGGCGCATGGTTTCGAAGAAGCCGCGCAGCATGTAGCCGGTCGCCTCGATGTTGACCGGATTGCCTGATCCCAACCGCAACAGTGCGTCTGTCAGCTCTTCGGCGAAGCACTCGTCTTCGCAGTGTTCGAACTTCAGCCGGGATACCGTCTCCCGAAGGGAATCATCGCCCGGCGAAGATTGCTGGAGCCACGGAAACAGGACATGTTCCTCGTAGTGGTGCGCGCCCTTGATCAGCGGCCCAAGCGCCTTTGCCGCATAGATGCACTTCTGCCGATTGACGCTCGACGGCAGGGAATCGGCGATCTCCTCTAGCTGGTCGCATAACGCCAGCTGCTCGCGATGGATGCCCAGAAGCCAGGCCAGAGGCCGCGTCTGCGGTGAAAGCAGGCTGCCGATAGGCGGTGCTCCACCTTCGTTTCCTTCACCCGTGTTTATCATTTTCACCCTCCGGTCGTGATGATGCATGCAAATCAGTTCCCCCAGGGCTCCTGTATCGATTGAAAAGCGGCTCCCAACATTGATTTGGATCAAGGTGGCGGCGGTCCCGGAATGAGAAGTGTTCGCTGGACGAAGGGGGCGAGTCCGGCATTCGGCGGAATCGGTCCCGACGCGAATTTCTTAAGCCGTTGGGGGTACCAACAATGAATTATACTTTGGAAACAGTGGCATTGGCCTTGGGGGCATTTCTTGCACTCCTCGGGGTGGCCTTTGCCCATGATAGCCTGTTTGCCGCCCATATGTGGGTGGCGTTCTTCTGTTTGCTTACCGCGACGATCGTCATGCTGCGGCGGGTGACGTTCGCGCCGGCCGGCGCCGGTTCCGCTGCCGCGAAATCTGAATATTTCGACGACGTGGTGCGCTACGGTGTCATCGCCACGGTCTTCTGGGGTGTCGTCGGCTTTCTTGTCGGCGTCGTGGTGGCGCTGCAGCTTGCCTTCCCGGATCTCAACATCGAGCCGTGGTTCAACTTCGGCCGCATGCGTCCGCTGCACACCTCGGCGGTGATCTTCGCCTTCGGTGGCAACGCGCTGATCGCGTCGTCCTTCTACGTCGTGCAGCGCACGTCGCGTGCGCGCCTGTTCGGGGGTTCGCTGCCCTGGTTCGTCTTCTGGGGCTACCAGCTGTTCATCGTCATGGCTGCGACCGGCTATCTTCTGGGCATTACCCAGGGCCGCGAATATGCCGAGCCGGAATGGTATGTCGACATCTGGCTGACGCTCGTCTGGGTCGCCTATCTCGTCGTCTTCCTCGGAACGATCCTGACGCGCAAGGAAAGCCACATCTATGTGGCCAACTGGTTCTACCTGTCCTTCATCGTCACCATCGCCATGCTGCACCTGGTCAACAACATGGCCATGCCGGTCTCCTTCCTCGGCGTTAAGAGCTATTCGGCCTTCTCGGGCGTGCAGGACGCTCTGACGCAGTGGTGGTACGGCCATAATGCGGTGGGCTTCTTCCTGACCGCCGGCTTCCTCGGGATGATGTATTACTTCGTTCCCAAGCAGGCCAACCGTCCGGTCTATTCCTACCGCCTGTCGATCGTGCACTTCTGGGCGCTGATCTTCCTCTACATCTGGGCCGGTCCGCACCATCTGCACTACACCGCTCTGCCGGACTGGGCACAGACGCTGGGCATGGTGTTCTCGATCATGCTGTGGATGCCCTCCTGGGGCGGCATGATCAACGGCCTGATGACGCTCTCGGGCGCCTGGGACAAGATCCGCACCGACCCGATCATCCGCATGATGGTCATGGCCATCGCCTTCTACGGCATGTCGACCTTCGAAGGTCCGATGATGTCGATCAAGGCCGTCAACTCGCTCAGCCACTACACGGACTGGACCATCGGTCACGTTCACTCAGGCGCGCTCGGCTGGGTCGGCATGATCTCGTTCGGCATGATCTACTTCCTGGTGCCGAAGCTGTGGAACCGTGAACGGCTCTACAGCCTGCGCCTGGTCAACTGGCACTTCTGGCTCGCTACCCTCGGCATCGTGGTCTACGCCGCCGTGATGTGGGTCGCAGGCATCCAGCAGGGCCTGATGTGGCGCGAATACGACAGCCAGGGCTTCCTGGTCTACTCGTTCGCCGAGTCGGTCGCCGCCATGTTCCCCTACTACGTGCTGCGTGCCGTCGGTGGCGCCATGTACCTGGCCGGGGCACTGATCATGGCCTTCAACGTCACCATGACCATTCTTGGCCATCAGCGGAACGAAGCACCCATTCCCGGTGCGGAGCCCGCGATGCAGGCCGCAGAATAAGGAGCCGGACCCATGTCCATACTTGAAAAACACGGCGTCATCGAACGCAACGCGACCCTGCTCTTGGTCTCGTCCCTGCTGGTGGTCACGATCGGCGGTATCGTGGAAATTGCTCCGCTGTTCTACCTCCAGAACACCATCGAAAAGGTGGAAGGCATGCGGCCTTACTCGCCGCTGGAGCTTGCCGGCCGTGACATCTACATCCGCGAAGGGTGCTATGTCTGCCACAGCCAGATGATCCGTCCGTTCCGCGACGAGGTCGAACGCTATGGTCACTACAGCCTGGCGGCGGAGTCCATGTACGACCATCCCTTCCAGTGGGGATCGAAGCGTACCGGTCCGGATCTCGCCCGCGTCGGCGGCCGCTACTCGAACGAGTGGCACGTCCAGCACCTGACGGAACCGCGTGACGTGGTGCCGGAATCGGTGATGCCGAGCTATTCGTTCCTGAAGACCACGCCGCTGAAGTTCGATGATGTCTCGGGACATCTGAAGGCAAACGCGACGGTCGGCGTTCCCTATAGCCAGGAAATGATCGACAACGCCCAGGCAGACCTGGAGGCGCAGGCCAATCCGGACGCCGATACGTCCGGTATCGAGACCCGCTACCCGAAGGCCGTCCTCGGCGACTTCGACGGCAACCCCAAGGAGCTGACCGAAATGGACGCTCTGGTTGCCTATCTGCAGATGCTCGGCACGCTGGTCGATTTCTCGACCTACGACGATGCCTCGGGCTACCGGTAAGGAGGTCTGATCCATGGAAACCTACACCGCCATGCGTCACTTCGCCGACAGTTGGGGGCTGCTTGCCATGCTCCTCTTCTTCACCGGCGTGATCCTTTTCACCCTACGCCCCGGCGGCAAGAAAGCCGCCGACGAGGCCGCATCCATCCCTCTGAAGGAGGACTAAGAGATGTCGGACAAACATGACAAGCATGTCGACGACCTGAGCGGCGTCGAGACCACCGGCCACGTGTGGGACGGGATCCGAGAGCTCAACAACCCGCTGCCGCGCTGGTGGGTCTGGACGTTCTACGCAACCATCCTGTGGGCGATCGTCTACACGATCTTCTATCCGGCATGGCCGCTTCTGACCTCCAACACCAAGGGCGTGCTGAACCAGACCAACCGGTCCGATTTCGCCGCCCAGATGGCGGACGCCAAGGCTGAGCAGGCGGTGTATCTCGACAAGATCGCCGCCACTCCGGTCGATCAGATCGCCGCCAATCCCGAACTGTCGCAGTTTGCGATTGCCGGCGGTGCGGCTGCGTTCAAGGTCAACTGCGCGCCGTGCCACGGCTCGGGTGCTGCCGGCGGCATGGGCTATCCGAACCTGAACGACGACGACTGGCTGTGGGGCGGTGACGTCAATGCGATCTACACCACGATCGCGCACGGCATCCGCTACGACCAGGATCCGGATACCCGGGTCTCCGAAATGCCGGCCTTCGCCGACATTCTGGAACCGCAGCAGGTCAAGGAAGTCGCGGCCTACGTCTGGAGCCTGACCAGTACGCCGTCCGATCCGGCTCTCGTCGAGCCCGGCAAGCAGGTCTTCGCCGAAAACTGTGCATCCTGCCACGGCGAGGATGCCAAGGGCGGACGCGACTTCGGTGCGCCGAACCTCGCCGATGCCATCTGGCTGAAGGCGGACGGCGAGGCGGGTATCGCGGCACAGGTCGCTGCTCCCAAGCATGGCGTCATGCCGGCCTGGACGGCACGCCTCGGCGACACCACGGTCAAGGAACTGGCCGTCTTCGTCCACTCGCTGGGTGGCGGCGAATAAGCCGAAGCTCGCAACGCGCAGTATCGAATACACGAAGCCGCCCGGTATCGCCGGGCGGCTTTTTCGTGGGCGTAGGCGAGGCAGCAGAGTCGGTGATCACCGATGCAGGAGATTTGGCGTGGTAACCAGCCCGCCAGCAGGCAAGACAAAAGGCCGCCCGGAGTTGAAGCCGGGCGGCCTTGCTGGTTCTGATCGATCCGCTGGTTAGTGCTGCGGATCGGCCTTTGCCCCATGCGGGACATGGGCGGTGTCGTGCTCGTCGACCTTCTTCGGGTCCTTCCAGGCGATCAGCCGGTAGAACATGGGGATGAAGAAGGTGGCGATGAAGGTCGCTGCCAGCATGCCGCCGATGACGCCGGTGCCGATCGCGTGCCGGCTTGCCGAACCGGCACCGGTGGAAATCGCCAGCGGCACGACGCCGAGGATGAAGGCGAGCGAGGTCATGACGATCGGTCGGAAGCGCAGCCGGGCTGCCTCCAGGGCGGCGTCGACCGCACTCTTGCCTTCCTGTCGCTTCAGGACGGCGAATTCCACGATCAGGATCGCGTTCTTCGCCGCCAGGCCGATCAGAGTCACCATGCCGATCTGGAAGTAGACGTCGTTCGTCAGTCCGCGCAGCATTGTCGCCGCCAGTGCGCCGAAGAGGGCGAACGGGATCGCGGTGATGACGGCGAGCGGCAGGCTCCATTTTTCATACTGCGCCGCCAGGATCAGGAAGACCATGATGACGCCGAAGATCATCGCCTGGTTGCCGGAGCCGCTGGTTTCGAGCTCCTGGTAGGCGGAGCCCGTCCAGGCAATGCTGTAGCCGGTCGGAAGCGTTTCCTTCGCAACCGCCTGCATGGCCTTGATCGCGTCGCCGGAGGTGTAGCCGGGCGCCGGCTCGCCGGTGATCTTCGCCGCGATGAAGGCGTTGAAGCGTTCGAGCTGGTCCGGCCCGACGATGCGCTCGACGGACACGAGCGAGTCGAGCGGGATCATCTTGCCGCTGTCGGAGCGCACGAAGACCTGCCGGAGATCGCTCGGCGATTCACGGAAGAGGGCTTCGGACTGCAGGTTGACCTGATAGTTGCGGCCGTAAAGCGTGAAGTCGTTCACGTAGAGGCTGCCGAAGGTCGCCTGCATGGCTTCGAACACCGAGTTGATCGGCACCCCAAGCGCCTTGGCCTTGGCGCGATCGAGATCGGCCCGGAACTGCGGCACGTTGGAGTCGAAGGTGGTGCGAACATTCGTCAGCTCCGGACGCTTTGCCGCGGCGGCGACGAGCTTCTGGGTCTGGTCGGCAAGACCGGCGACGCCCTGGCCGGTGCGGTCCTGCAGGTAGGTTTCGAAGCCACCAGTGGTCGACAGGCCGAGGATCGGCGGCGGGTTGAATGTGAGGATCAGGGCGTCCTTGATTCCCATGTTCATGCCGATCAGAGGGCCGGCGAGGTTGCGGGCGTCAAGATCGGGCGTCTTGCGCTCGTCCCAGTCCTTCAGCGTCACGAATGCCGTTCCGGCATTGGTCTTCAGGCCGCCGGAAATGAGATCGTAGCCGGCGACCGAGAAGACGTCCTTGACGGCCGGATGCTGGCGGGTGATCTGGCTCGACTGTTCCATGGCCGCTTCGGAGCGCGTCAGCGATGCTGCCGGCGGCAGAATGCCGATCTGGAACAGCACGCCCTGGTCCTCGGAAGGGACCAGCGATCCGGGCAGGGTGGTGAACATGTAGGCCGTCGCGCCGAGCAGGCCGCAGACGAGAACGAGGCCGACCACGAAGCGCTTGAGGAGGAAGCGTACCCCGGCCGTGTAGCCCGCCGTGACGCTGTCGAAGAACCGGTTGAAGATGCGGAACGGCAGAAGCGGTTCCTGATGGCCGGGCTTCAGGATGAGCGCGCAGAGCGCCGGCGTCAGTGTCAGGGCGACGATGCCGGACAGGACGACGGAGATGGCGATCGTCACGGCGAACTGCTTGTACATGGCGCCGGCGAGGCCGCCCATGAAGGAGACCGGGATGAACACCGCGCACAACACGAGCACGATCGCGATGACCGGACCGGTCACTTCGCTCATCGCCTTGATCGCAGCCTGCCGTGGCGGCAGCTTTTCCTGCGACATCAGACGTTCGACGTTTTCCAGCACCACGATCGCGTCGTCGACCACGATACCGATCGCCAGCACAAGTCCGAAGAGGGTCAGAAGGTTGATCGAGAAGCCGAGGATGTAAATACCGGCGAAGGTGCCGATGATCGAGATCGGCACGGCGATGACCGGGATCAAGGTCGCCCGCCAGTTCTGCAGGAAGATGAAGACGACGGCGACAACCAGGATGATCGCCTCGATGAAGGTATGGATGACTTCCTCGATGGAGACCTGGATGAACTTCGTCGTGTCGTAGGGGATCTGGTAGGTAATGCCCTCGGGGAAGGCGGTCTTCAGCTCTTCGAGCCGGGCCCTGACGCCGCTCATGGTGTCGAGCGCGTTGGCGCCGGACTGCAGGTAGATCAGGATCGGGATCGCCGGCGTGCCATTGAGGGTGCTCGAAACCGCGTAGCTCTTGGTTCCGAGTTCGATGCGGGCGACGTCCTTCAGGCGAAGGGTCGCGGCGTTCGAATCCGACTTCAGGATGATATTGCCGAAGGCGGCGACGTCCGGAAGACGGCCTTGCGTGGTGACGGAGTAGGTGAAGGCCAGATTGTTGGGATCGGGTTGGTCGCCGAAACGACCGGCGGCGAATTGGGCATTCTGTTCGCGGATCGCATTGGAGACATCGCTTGGCGTCAGGTTGAACTGCGCCAGCTTGTCCGGCCTCAGCCAGATGCGCATCGAGTAGTCGATGTCACCGAGAAGCTGCGCGTCACCGACGCCCGGCACGCGCTTGAGATCGTCGATGACGTTCAAGAGCGCATAGTTGCCGATGTAGGTCCGGTCGTACTTGTTGTCGGGGGAGTACATGGCGACGAGGCCGAGGATCGACGTGGAGCGCTTTGCGACCACGACGCCCAATCGCGTCACGTCCTGGGGCAGGGTGGACGTCGCGCGTTGGACGCGGTTGTTGACGTCGATCGCCGCCTGGTCGGCGTCAGTGCCGAGGGCGAAGGTGACGGTCAACTGCATCGTACCGGCATTGGTGCTGGACGATTGCATATAGAGCATGTTCTCGACGCCGTTGATCTGCTGCTCCAAGGGGGCGGCGACGGTCTGGGCGACGGTTTCGGCGCTGGCGCCCGGATAATTGGCAGAGACCACCACCTGCGGCGGCGTCAGTTCCGGATACTGGGCGATCGGCAGCAGCCGAAGCGTGACGAAGCCGGCGAGAACGATGACGATGGAGATGACGGCGGCAAAGACCGGCCGGTCGATGAAGAAGCGGTAATTCATTTGCTTTCCGCCACCTTCTCGGCGTCGGCGGCCGGTGTCGCCTGAACCGGTCCACCCGGACGCACCTTGATGATGCCCTCGACGATCAGCTTGTCGCCCGCCTTGAGGCCGCTGTCGACGATCCAGCCCTCGGTGACCTTGCGGTCGAGCGTGACGGGAGAAATCTTGGCGTTGCCGTCGTCACCGACGGTGTAGACGAACTGTCCCTTGGCGCCCTGCATGAGGGCGACGTCCGGGATGAGGATGGCGTCGTCGAGCGAGACGCCGGTCACCGTGGCGCGCACGAACTGGCCGGGAAGGAGACGCTTTTCCGGGTTTGCGACGATGGCGCGCGCCTGCAGCGTGCCGGTCTCGACGTCAATCGACGAGGAGGTGAAGTCGACGGCTGCCTTCTTGTCATATTTGGTGCCGTCGCCGAAGGAAATGTCGACGGTCAGCTTGGGCTCCTCGCCCTTGGCCTTGCGCATGTCGAGCAGGTGGCGGACTTCCGCGGCCTCGCTGTCGGAAAAGGAGAAGTTGACGTAAACTGGATCGAGTTGCGTGATGCTGGTCAGGAACTCGCTGGCGCTCAAGAGGCTGCCTTCCGGCACCTGCTGAAGGCTGGTGATGCCGCCGATCGGCGCGGTCACCGATGTATAGCCGAGATTCAATTCCGCGGTCTGCACCGTCGCGCGGCCGGCGGCGACCGTCGCCTCGGCCAGTTCGCGGGATGAAATGGCGTCGTCACGGGACTTTTCGCTGCCGACCTTCTGGTCGAACAGGCTGGTGGCGCGTGCCTCTTCGCGCTTGGCCTGGTCGAGCTGGGCCTGTGCCTGCTGCAATTGCGCCTTCGCCTGCGCCAGCGCTGCCTCGTAGGGAGCCGGATCGATGTTGAAGAGGATATCGCCCTTCTTGACCTCGGAGCCCTCGATGAAATTGCGCTTCAGCAGGATGCCGCCGACGCGGGCGCGGACCTCCACCTTGCTGTAGGCAGAGATGCGGGCGGCATACTGGAATGTCAGCGGAACCGTTTGCGGCTTGATCTCGAGCACTGTGACGGCGGGAGGCGGCGGCGCCTGCTGGGACATCGCCGGAAGGGCTGTCAGCACGCCCGTGAGCATGGCGAGACCCGCGGTCAGACCGGTCTTCTTCGTCAAATTTCGAAACATCAATGATCACCTTGACTGAATATGTGAGGCTGAAAAATCGCTTTGAAGCGGGGCATGTTGCCGCGCACTTTATAAGGGCGGCATTTTGGATGTAAATAATCATTTGATTAAACGTGGAGAAAATGGGGCAAAAGCCGAGCCCGGTTGTGGCAAGTTGGCATCACCTCCGTTCGCTTCGACACGATCCGAAAGCATCATCGGCATTTGTATTCACTATTTCATATGTTTGTGACGCTTTGCCGCAGCTTGACATAAGTCAAGGCAGCAAGCCGGTGCCGATGGGAGAAAGGCGACAGATTCACGAGGTCTGTTTCCATGAACATTTACACGTCGGACAAGCCGGAAACCCAGGCGGAAGACGTCGAGCGGCTCGAAGCACAGCCGGTCAACTCCGCCAAGGTTCGCAAGCCGCTTTACGAGGCGCGCAAGAAAATCTTTCCGAAGCGTGCGCAGGGGCGATTCCGCCAGTTCAAATGGATCGTGATGCTGATCACGCTCGGCATCTACTATCTGACGCCGTGGTTGCGCTATGATCGCGGTCCCTATGCGCCGGATCAAGCGGTGCTGGTCGATCTCGCCAACCGGCGCTTCTACTTCTTCTTCATCGAAATCTGGCCGCAGGAGTTCTTCTTCGTCGCCGGCCTGCTGGTGATGGCCGGGTTCGGGCTGTTCCTGATCACGTCTGCCGTCGGCCGCGCCTGGTGCGGCTATACCTGTCCGCAGACCGTCTGGGTCGATCTCTTCCTCGTCGTCGAGCGAGCGATCGAGGGCGACCGCAATGCGCGCATGCGCCTCGACAAGGCGCCGTGGAGCTTCGACAAGCTCTGGCGGCGGGTCAGCAAGCACGCCATCTGGATCCTGATCGGGGTTGCCACGGGCGGCGCCTGGATCTTCTATTTCGCCGACGCGCCGGCGCTTGCGCTCAGCTTTGTCGAAGGCAGTGCGCCGCCGGTGGCATACATGACCGTCGCCATCCTGACGGCGACCACCTATGTGTTCGGCGGGCTGATGCGCGAGCAGGTCTGCACCTACATGTGTCCCTGGCCGCGCATCCAGGCGGCGATGCTGGACGAGAACTCGCTGGTCGTCACCTATAACGACTGGCGCGGCGAGCCTCGTTCGCGCCATGCCAAGAAGATGGCGGCTGCCGGCCAGCCGGTCGGCGACTGCGTCGATTGCAATGCCTGCGTGGCGGTCTGTCCGATGGGCATCGACATTCGCGACGGCCAGCAGCTCGAATGCATCACCTGCGCGCTTTGCATCGACGCCTGCGACGGCGTCATGGACAAGATCGGCAAGGAGCGCGGCCTGATCGCCTATGCGACGCTCGACGAGTACCAGTCCAACATGGCACTTGCTACCAGCAACGGCGCCCTGCCGATCACGCCCTCGAACATCCGCGCGGAAGACGGCACGTTCAACGACAAGATCCGTCATTTCAACTGGCGGGTGATCTTCCGCGCCCGCACGCTTCTTTACATGGGCGTCTGGTCGGCCGTCGGCATCGGGCTTCTGGTGGCGCTCCTGTCGCGCGACCGGCTGGGTCTCAACGTGCTGCACGACCGAAACCCGCAATATGTGATGGAGTCGGACGGTTCGATCCGCAACGGCTACACGCTGAAGATCCTCAACATGATCCCCGAGCCACGGGTGATCTTCCTGTCGATCGAGGGGCTGCCGGGCGCGACCATGAAGGTCAACGGCATCGACCAGCCGGAAGGCGTGAGCTTCGCCATCCCGGTCCAGCCGGACAGGGCCGACCCGCTGAAGGTGTTCGTGACCGTGCCGAAGGAGCGCATCTCGGGTGCCGTCTCTGAATTCCACTTCATCGCCGAAGACAAGTCGAGCTTCGAGAAGGACAGCTACGAAGCCGTCTTCAACGCCCCGGAGGGTACGAAATGAGCACCGCCATCAATTCCAAACGGGAATTCCGCTTCACCGGCTGGCATATGCTGGCAATCATGGTCAGCTTCTTCGGCGTGATCATTGCGGTCAACTTCACCATGGCCTATTTCGCCAGTTCCAGTTGGAGCGGTCTGGTGGACAAGGACACCTACGTCGCCAGCCAGAAGTTCAATGCTCGTGCGGCCGCCATGCGGGCGATCACTGAAACCGGGGTGAAAGGGGTGCTCACCGTCAACAGCCCCGATGTCCATTATGCGCTGGCGATCCCCGGCGAAGGGCCGGTGGTGGCCGATGACGTGACGGCGAACTTCCGCCGTCCGGTCGGCGAGCACCAGGACTTCTCGATGGCTCTGACGCCGATCGGCCCGGGCGAGTTTACCGCTACGCATGACATTCCCGCTGGACAGTGGATTGTCGAGATCATTGCGAAGCGCGGCGAGGACGTGGTGATGCACGAAGCCCGCCGTTTCTACGTGAAACCCAACTGAAACCCCAAGGAGCATGACCCGATGAGCTGCTGCGCGCCGGGAACCGAAGCCGCACTGGAAGCCGAACAGGCCAGCCACAGCCTGCCTTCGCGCGAGGAACTGTGGCTCGCCTCCCGTGATCTCGGGCAGGGCGAGCGCCAGACAGATCTCAGCGTGCCCGGCGTCTATTGCGGCGCCTGCATCTCGACAGTCGAAAACGCGCTGCGGAAGCAGAAGGGCATCGTGCGCGCCCGCGTGAACCTGTCGTCGAAACGGGTTTCCTTCGTCTGGCGCGAGGAGGTCGATGGACGGCGGACCGATCCGCTGACCTTTGCCACGGCAATTGCCAATACCGGCTATCAGGCGCATCTCTTCGTGCCGGGCGAGGACGAAAGCCGCGGCATGCTGAACCAGCTGCTGCGCGCCGTCGCGGTCGCCGGCTTTGCGGCGGCGAACATCATGCTGCTGTCGGTTTCCGTCTGGTCCGGGGCCGAAGCCGCGACGCGCGACATGTTCCACTGGATTTCGGCGATGATTGCCGGGCCGGCGCTGATCTATTCCGGCCGCTTCTTCTTCATCTCCGCCTGGGGCGCGCTGAAGCATGGCCGCGCCAACATGGACGTGCCGATCTCGCTCGCCGTCATTCTCGCCTATGGCATGTCGCTGTGGGAAACCATGCATCACGGCGCGCATGCCTGGTTCGACGCCTCCGTCACACTCCTGTTCTTCCTGCTGATCGGCCGCACGCTCGACCATATGATGCGCGACCGGGCGCGTTCGGCGATCACCGGACTGGCGAAACTGTCGCCGCGCGGCGCGATGATCATCACGGATGAGGGCGGCCGCGAATACCGCCCGATCGAGGATGTACGGCCGGGCGACAGGATCGCCATTGCCGCCGGCGAGCGTGTGCCGGTCGACGGCGTGATCGAAAGCGGTGTCAGCGATCTCGACAAGTCGATCGTCACCGGCGAGAGCGTGCCGGTGAGGGCCGTGGCGGGAGACGCGCTGCAGGCCGGCGTCGTCAACCTGACCGGCCCCGTCGTCCTGAAGGCGACCGCGACGGCGCGCGACTCGTTCCTGGCGGAAATCATCGGCCTGATGGAATCGGCAGAAGGGGGCAGGGCGCGCTATCGCCGGATTGCCGACAGGGCCGCGGAAATCTATGCGCCTGCCGTTCATCTGCTGGCCTTTGGCGCCTTCCTGTTCTGGGGTTTTTACGGCGGCGACTGGAAGCATGCGCTTCTGGTGGCGATCGCCGTGCTGATCATCACCTGCCCCTGCGCGCTCGGGCTGGCGGTGCCTGTCGTCCAGGTCGTTGCTGCCGGACGGCTGTTCAAGAACGGCATCATGGTCAAGGACGGCTCGGCGATGGAACGGCTTGCCGAGATCGACACCGTTCTTTTCGACAAGACCGGCACGCTGACCGCCGGACGGCCGGAACTGGTCGGCAAGGACGAGCTCAATGCCGGCTATCTCGATATTGCCGCGGAGCTCGCCAGACATTCCAATCATCCTCTGTCGGCCGCGCTGGCGCGGCACGGCCGGGCAAGCGGACAGCGCTTCGATGCCATTCAGGAGGTTCCCGGCGCCGGGCTCCAAGCCGAAACGGCCGAGGGCGTCTACCGGCTTGGCAGCCGTCTCTTCGCCTGCGGTGCGGGCGCCCATGCGGACACGTCGGCGGAAGCCTATTCGGAGGTTGTCCTGTCGCTCGATGGTCGCGAATTGCAGGTGTTCCGGTTCCGCGACCACATGCGCGCCGATGCCGGTCGGGCTCTCGCGGAGCTTGCCGGAAAGGGCATCCGCACCGCGATGATTTCGGGCGACCGCGAGCCGGTGGTGAAAGCGTTTGCCGCGCGTCTCGGCATTTCCGACTGGAGAGCCGGCATGTCGCCGAAGGACAAGGCAGAGCATTGCGCGCGGCTGAAGGAAGAGGGACGCAGCGTGCTGATGGTCGGCGACGGCATCAACGATGCGCCGGCGCTGTCGGCGGCGCATGTCTCGATGGCCCCGGCGACGGCCGCCGATATCGGCCGGCAAGCCGCCGACTTCGTCTTCATGCATGAAAGCCTTGAGGCCGTGCCGCTGGCGATTGCTGTGTCTCGGCGTGCCGGGCGGCTGATCCGCGAGAATTTCGGTCTCGCGATCGTCTATAACGTCATCGCAGTGCCCATCGCGCTGATGGGGCTGGCAACGCCGCTGATCGCCGCCATCGCCATGTCGTCTTCGTCCATCATCGTCGTTCTGAACGCGCTGCGGTTGAACCGGCTCGGCCGTGCGAGGGCGCAGGAAGACGCAAAGCCCAAGGCCGGTTCGACGGCCGCGCCGAGGGTGGATGCCAAGGCGGCTTTGTCATGAGCAATCTCGTCCTTTTGATCCCGATTGCGCTGTTTCTCGGCGGTCTCGGTCTCTTTGCCTTCCTCTGGTCGCTGAAAAGTGGCCAGTACGAGGATCTCGACGGCGCTGCCTGGCGCGTGCTCGACGACGATGACGACAGGCCGGCGGCCGGTTGAGATCACAAGTTATTCAATCGATTATTTTGACACTTGTCGTCTCGGACCCTAAGTGCCACAACTCCCCCCGCAAGACTCTAGGGAGATTGAAGACGTGGAACAGGCAGAAATCGGTTTGATCGGTCTCGGTGTCATGGGTGCGAATCTCGCGCTCAATATCGCCGAAAAGGGCAACAAGATCGCGGTGTTCAACCGGACCGTCGAGAAGACGCACGAGTTTTTCAAGGACGCGGGCGCGCTCAAAGACAAGATCATTCCTTGCGAGACCATCGAGGATTTCGTCGCCGCTATCCGGCCGCCGCGGCCGATCATCATCATGATCAAGGCCGGCGAGGCCGTCGACCAGCAGATCGAGCACCTGAAGCCGTATCTCTCCTCCGGCGACATCATGATTGACGCCGGCAATGCCAATTTCCGCGACACCATGGCCCGTTTCGACCGGCTGAAGGACACCGAGCTGACCTTTATCGGCATGGGCGTTTCCGGTGGCGAAGAGGGTGCACGTCACGGCCCGTCGATCATGGTCGGCGGCACGGAGGCCTCCTACAAGCGCGTCGAGAAGGTGCTGACGTCTATTGCCGCCAAGTATGACGGCGATCCCTGCTGCGCCTGGCTCGGCGAAAACGGCGCAGGCCACTTCGTCAAGACGATCCACAACGGCATCGAATATGCCGACATGCAGATGATCGCCGAAATCTACGGCGTCCTGCGCGACGGCTTCGGCAAGACGGCTGGCGAGATGGCCGACGTCTTCGGCGATTGGAACAAGGGTCGCCTCAACTCCTACCTCATCGAAATCACCGAAAAGGTGCTGTCGGCCGCCGATCCGATTTCCGGCAAGCCGATGGTCGACATGATCCTCGACAAGGCCGGCCAGAAGGGCACGGGCAAGTGGTCGGTGATCGAAAGCCAGCAGATGGGCATCCCGGCGACCGCGATCGAGGCAGCCGTGGCTGCACGCTCGTTGTCATCGATGAAGGGCGAGCGCGAAGCTGCCGAGAAGATCTTCGGCCTCGAATCCGCATCCTATCCGGCGAGCTACGGCCCGGACCTGCTCAAGGACCTCGAACTGGCGCTGTTTGCCGGCAAGATCGGCGCCTATGCGCAGGGATTCGCAGTCATGTCTGCCGCGTCGAAGGAATTCGACTGGTCGCTGCCGATGCCGGTGATCGCCAAGATCTGGCGCGCCGGCTGCATTATCCGTTCGCAGTTCCTCGACGAGATCACCAAGGCGTTCACCGAGACGCCGGATGCGGCGAACCTCGTCGTCACGCCGGCGTTTTCGGCCATGCTGAAGGAATCGCTGCCGAGCCTGCGCCGTGTCGTTACCGCGGCGCTTGCCGCCGGCCTGCCGGTTCCGGCGCTCGCGTCGGCGCTCACTTATTTCGACAGCTACCGCCGCAGCCGCGGCACGGCGAACATGATTCAGGCGCAGCGCGATTTCTTCGGCGCGCATGGTTTCGACCGCGTCGACGGTGCCGACAGCCACCATGGTCCGTGGGGCAGCGGTGCAGGAGCGGGGGCGTAAGGCCCCTGGTTCCGACGATACTACACTGACAACCTTGGGAGGGGATCATGACGGTCGATCTGGCTGGAGAATGGCGGCTGAGCGATGGCGAGCATGCTGTCGCCATATCACTTCCCGGTGACGTCCACTCGGCGCTGCAGGCGGCGGGCGTGATCCCGGACCCCTATGCCGGCCGCAACGAAGAGGTCGTGCAATGGGTGGCGCATCGCGACTGGACGCTGGAGCGCAGCTTCACGCTCGATGACGCCGATGGTGACTGGTATCTCGATGTCGACTATCTCGATACGGTCGCGACTGTCGCCGTCAACGGCGTCGTCGTGCTCGAGGCCGACAACTGCTTCCGTCGTTATCGTCCGGATGTGACGAAGGCGCTGAAGGCCGGCGAGAACATCATCCGCATCGTCATCCATTCCAGCATTGCAGTCGGCGCGGAGCGGCAGGCAGCGCAGCCCTTCTACATTCCCTACCAGCAGGCCAATTCGCCTATCCCGAATGGCAACATGCTGCGCAAGCCACAATGCCATTTCGGCTGGGACTGGAACATCGCGATCGCGCCCCTGGGCGTCTACGGCACGATCGCGCTGAAGAAGCTGGAGACCGCTCGCATCGAGCATGTCGAGACGCGGCAAGTCTGGGACGAAGACGGCGTCGACCTGCATGTATCGGTGACCTTCCACGCTGCCGAGCCGGGCATCCTGCCGGTGCATTTCGATCTCGACGGCGAACGGGTGCGGCTCGATTGCGGGATCGGGGCCGGCGAGACGGTGATCCGCCACGTCTTCCGCGTCGACAATCCGAAGCGCTGGTGGCCGGCAGGAAGCGGCGAGCAGGCGCTGTCGACGCTGATGGTCGGCACGGCTTCGGAGAGCATAACGCGTCTTATCGGCTTCCGCGAAGTGGAACTGGTGACCGACAAGGACGAGGCCGGCAGTCGCTTCGTCCTCAAGGTCAACGGCCGCGAAATCTTCTGCCGCGGCGCCAACTGGATTCCTGCCGACGCGCTGTTTTCGCGCACCAGCCCGGAGAAGACCGAGGCGCTGCTGCAGGCGGCGTCCGACGCCAACATGAACATGATCCGCATCTGGGGTGGCGGATTCTACGAGCATGACTGGTTCTACGACATGTGCGACCGGCTGGGGCTGATGGTCTGGCAGGACTTCATGTTTGCCTGCAACCTCTATCCGTCGACCGACGACTTTCTGGAAAACGTCTCCGCCGAGGTCGACTATCAGGTCCGGCGGCTGATCTCGCATCCATCGATCGTCCTTTGGTGCGGCGACAACGAACTCGTTGGCGCGCTCACCTGGTTCAAGGAGTCGCTGGAAAACCGCGACCGCTATCTTGTGTCCTACGACCGTCTGAACCGGACGATCGAGCAGGCGCTGAAGGCTGCCTCCAAGGACGCCATCTGGTGGCCGTCAAGCCCGGCGTCGGGCTATCTCGATTTTGGCGACGCCTGGCACGCCGACGGCTCCGGCGACATGCATTACTGGTCGGTCTGGCACGAGAACAAGTCGTTCGACAATTATCGGACCGTGCGCCCGCGCTTCTGCTCGGAGTTCGGCTTCCAGTCCTATACGTCGATGCCGGTGATCCGTGACTTCGCGGCGGAAAAGGACATGAACATCGCCTCGCCGGTGATCGAGCTTCACCAGAAGAATGCCGGTGGCAACGAGCGGATTGCCGGAACGATGTTCCGTTATTTCCGCTTTCCGAAGGATTTTGAGAATTTCGTCTATCTGAGCCAGGTCCAGCAGGCGCTGGCGATCAGGACCGCCGTCGATTTCTGGCGGTCGCTCAAACCGCACTGCATGGGCACGCTTTACTGGCAGCTGAACGATACCTGGCCCGTCGCATCCTGGTCGAGCCTCGATTATGGCGGCAGCTGGAAGGCGCTGCATTATTTTGCCCGCCGCTTCTTCCAGCCGCTGAACGTCGCGGCCATCCCGTCCGAGGATGGCGCCGAGATCGTGCTTTCGGCCGTCAACGATACGGGCGATGCGCTGACCATGGACCTGTCCCTCGATGCCGTATCGCTGGATGGGCGCCGGCGGTCCTTGCGCTCCGTGACTGTGGACGTGCCGGCCGACAGGGCGGTTGCAGCCTGCACCTTGCCGGTTGACGCGCTTGCGGCGGGAGAGCTCCTGTTCTGGCGTTTCAGCGGGGCGAACGGGATGGCCGGCGAGGGGCACTACTGCCACGGCACCTACAAGGCGCTGGAGCTTGAACCGGCGGGGCTTGTGGTCGAGCAGAAGGTGCTGCAAGACGGTGTTGTCGAGGTGATCGTCCGTGCCGAAGGTCTCGCGCTGTTCGTGTCGCTCGAAGCCGATGTTGCCGGCGCGTTCAGCGACAATGTCTTCGACCTGACGGCTGGCGAAGCAAGGACGGTCCTGTTCACGCCGGCAGTTGCCGGGACGCGGACGACGGTTTCGCTGCGCGATCTCCAGTCCTGCTATTCCGCAACGTAAACTTGTCTTCGTAAGGGAACCTTGCGACGATTCGGACGTTCTTTGTCCTGCAGGCCGCAATGCAGCACGTGCTGCCGCAAAGCGGTCTGCGAGATATCTTGATTTGCATCCCGAGAGCTCCTCCATCGGGCAGCCGCGATATTTTGCGGTGGCTTGGGGACTCGCGTAATTTTTAGAGATTCCAGATAGTTGCATTACCTATTTGTAATCTTCCCGTTCAGTTACGGTTCATCATTTAGCCGCTAGCTTCGGCTCATCAACAAAGGGAAAGGAAACACCCCATGAAAGCGATATTTGCAGCCCTTATCTCCGCTTCGGTCCTTGGCGCTCCGATGGCTTTCGCCGCTCAGCCGCACATGCAGACGACGACGAAGACCACGTGCCGCGAAAACCCGCGCATGACCGTCTGCAAGGAAACGACCGTCAAGCACAAGAAGAATGGCGAGACGAAGAAAGTCATCAAGAAGTCCTATAAGCGCGGCCACCGCCTCGACCGCCACGACTACCGCGTCGCTTCCCGTGACGAGTGGCGCCGCCATCACCTGAACGCCCCGCCGCGTGGTCAGGAATGGGTGGTCGTCGACGGCCGTTACATGCTGATCAACAGCAGCACGCGCCTGATCATCAGCATCTTCGGCAACTAAGGCCGACCTCACGGAGGCGGATTTCGGTCCGCCTCCAGATTCTCTGAAATCGTTTTCAAAAATTTCTTCGGCAGTGGTTCCCAATCGGATGCGCGCGCACTAGTTTAGCCGCCAAACCGACGAGGGAGGAGACACTCATGGCGTGGCACCCGGCCGAAGACCGATACGAGAAGATGAAGTACAACCGCTGCGGAAATTCCGGCCTGAAGCTGCCGGCGATTTCTCTCGGTCTCTGGCACAATTTCGGCAACGACACACCCCATTCGACCAAGCAGGACATCTGCCACAAGGCGTTCGATCTCGGGATCACCCATTTCGACCTCGCCAACAATTACGGCCCGCCGGCCGGCTCCGCCGAGACCGCCTTCGGCGAAATCCTGCGCAACGACTTCCGTGGCTATCGCGACGAGATGATCATCTCGTCGAAGGCGGGCTACCTGATGTGGCCGGGGCCGTATGGCGAGTGGGGTAGCCGCAAGTACCTGATCGCCTCCTGCGACCAGAGCCTCAAGCGCATGGGCCTCGACTATGTCGACATCTTCTATTCCCACCGCTTCGATCCGGACACGCCGCTGGAAGAGACCTGTGCTGCGCTCGATCACATCGTGCGTTCGGGCAGGGCGCTCTATGTCGGCATCTCGTCCTACAATTCGCGCCGGACGCAGGAAGCCGCGGAAATCCTGAAAAGCCTCGGCACGCCGTGCCTCATCCATCAGCCAAGCTATTCGATGATCAACCGCTGGATCGAGGAGGACGGCCTCATCGACACGCTGAAGTCGCTCGGCATGGGCTCGATCGTCTTCTCGCCGCTTGCCCAGGGCATGCTGACGTCGAAATACCTGAACGGGATTCCCGAGGGTAGCCGGGCGGCCCAGGACAAGTCGCTCAATCCCGACTTCCTGAACGAGAAAAACCTTGAAAACATCCGCGCGCTCAACCGCATCGCCGAGCGGCGCGGCCAGACGCTGGCGCAGATGGCGATTGCCTGGGTACTGCGCGAAGGCCGCATCACCACTGCGCTGATCGGTGCGAGCCGGGCCTCGCAGGTCGAGGATTGCGTCAAGTCGCTCGACAATCCCGATTTCACTGCAGAAGAACTGGCCGAGATCGATCGCCATGCACGCGAAGCGGACATCAATCTGTGGGCCGCGTCCGCCGAACGGAAGGGACCGCAGCGCAAGAAGAAGTAAGATCCAAGGGGCCTTTGGGAGGAGACCTTAATGATACGCAATCCGATCCTGCCGGGGTTCAATCCGGATCCGTCGATCTGCCGGGTTGGCGATGACTACTACATCGCCACCTCGACCTTCGAATGGTTTCCGGGTGTGCAAATCCACCACTCTCGCGATCTGGTGAACTGGCGGCTGGTGCGGCGGCCGCTGGAGCGGGCAAGCCAGCTCGACATGCGCGGCAATCCCGACAGCTGCGGCATCTGGGCGCCGTGCCTCTCCTTTGCCGACGGGCTGTTCTGGCTCGTCTACACCGACGTTAAGCGGCTCGACGGTTCGTTCAAGGATGCGCACAACTATATCGTCACCGCCGCGTCGATCGAGGGCGAGTGGTCCGATCCGGTCTATGTCAATTCGTCCGGTTTCGATCCGTCGCTGTTTCACGATGACCACGGCCGCAAGTGGTTCATGAACATGCACTGGAACCATCTGCCGGTGGCGCACGGCACAATCGGTGGTAACACCGCCTTTGACGGCATTCTGCTGCAGGAGTGGGACGCCGAAACAAAGAGCCTCAAGGGTCCCATCCACAACATCTATGCCGGCACGGATCGCGGGCTCGTCGAGGGGCCGCACGTCTTCAAAAATAACGGCTGGTATTATCTGACCACTGCCGAGGGCGGCACGGGTTACGAACACGCGATCACCTTGGCGCGGTCGCGGTCGATCACCGGCCCCTACGAGACCCACCCGGACAAGCATCTGTTGAGCGCGAAGGGCCATGGCGACGCGCCCTTGCAGCGGACCGGGCACGGACAATATTTCGAGACGCCGGACGGGCGTCCGGGAACGACCTTTCTCTGCGGCCGGCCGCTGTCGCCGCTTCGCCGCTGCACGCTCGGCCGCGAGACGGGGCTGGAGGCCTGTGTGTGGAAGGAGGACGGCTGGCTCTATCCGCTGAGCGGTTCACCGGTCGCGCGGCTGGAAGTGCCGGAACTTTCCGGCGCAGCACAGGTGGAAAAACCCACGGTGATCGAACATGTCTTCGATACGCCCGACCTGCCCGACGATTTCCAGTGGCTGCGCACACCGGCGCCGGAGCGCATCTTCAGCCTGACGGATCGTCCTGGACGGCTTCGGCTCTACGGGCGGGAAAGCATCGGTTCGTGGTTCGAGCAGGCGCTGGTGGCGCGGCGGCAGGAACACCATCGCTTCCGGGCCGAAACCGTGCTGGAATTCTCGCCGGACACCTATCAGCAGATGGCGGGGCTGACGCATTACTACAACCGCAACAAGCTCTTCGCGCTTGCCGCGACGGTGGATGCGGAACTCGGGCCTTGCCTGACGGTGCTTGCCTGCGCCGGCGATCCGTCGATGAAGCTTTCCTATCCCGTCGGCATGGGTATTTCGGTGCCGGACGGGCCGTTGCATCTGGCGATGGAGGTACGGGACAACGATCTGCGCTTCTTCTGGAAGCTGGACGGTTCCGACGACTGGAACGCGATCGGCCCGGTGCTCGACGCAAGCGTCGTCTCGGACGAGGGTGGGCTTGGCGAACACTGCTCGTTTACCGGCGCCTTTGTCGGCATGTTCGCCTTCGACATGACGGGCAGAGGGAAACCGGCCGATTTCAGCCGGTTCCTGTATCAGATCCTCGAGTGAGGTTTACGATTGGCTGCCAAGGCAGTCGTTGAGCGATGTCGCGAGGTTGTGCAGCAGGGTGAAGTAGAGGTCCGGACCGTCGGGAATGGCGGCGCCGAGCGGATCTAGGGTCGAAGCCTTGGCGTTCGTGCCCTCCATGACGACGCTGACGAGCTTCGGCTCGAATTCCGGTTCGGCGAAGACGCAAGTGGCGTTGAGGCTGGCGATCTTGTCCTGGATTTCCTTGATGCGGGCGGCACCCGGGGCAGTCTCGGGGCTGACCGTGATCGAGCCGGCCTCGTTCACTCCGTAGCGCTTCTCGAAATAGTGATAGGCATCGTGGAAGACGATGAAGGGCTTGTCCTTGATGGGCGCCACGATCGTGGTGATCTGCGCGTCCAGTTCGCCGAGCCGCTTTTCAAGCTTGGCCTCGTTGGCGCGGTACTTGGCGGCGTTTTCGGGATCGGCCTTTTCCAGCGTGGCGGCCATGTCGCGGGCAATCGCCTTGGCATTTTCCGGGTCCAGCCACAGATGCGGATCATAGGCGCCATCGTCGTCGCCGTCATCATCCGCCTCGAACGTGCCGCCTTCGCGCGGCTGAAGCTTGATCAGGCCCTTGGCCTCGTCGAGCTGGGTCACGGTCGCGTTGCCGGCGAGAGAGGAGAGCGGCTTTTCCAGGAATGCCTCCAGCGTCGGCCCGACCCAGAAGATGACATCCGCCTTCTGCAGCTTCCCGGCGTCCGACGGCTTCAGCGAGAATGCGTGCGGCGAGGAGGCGCCGTCGACGATGATGCCGGGCTTGCCAATGCCTTCCATGAGGGCGGCAGCAAGCGAGTGGATCGGCTTGATCGAGACCACGACATTCGGTGCGGCTGCGGCCTGGCCGGCGGCAAACAGAATGGCAGCCGAGGCGAAGAGGGAGGTGAGTTTCATGGGAGGCTCCTTGATGAATATGTTATAAAGTTACATATCTTGTGTAATGCTATAACGTATGCGATATGAGCCTGCAAGATTGAATGAGAGCGAATATGCTGAAAAAAATAAAAGGCGATGGCGGGCCGCTTGTCTCGCTCGACAATGCCGGCGTCAGCCGCAATGGCCGCTGGCTGGTGCGCGGCGTCGAGTTCAGTGTCGCGCCGGGTGAAATCGTCACGCTCATCGGACCGAACGGCTCCGGCAAGTCGACGAGCGCCAAAATGGCGATCGGGGTGATGAAGCCGGACGAGGGCAGGGTGACGCGCCGGGCGGGCCTGAAGGTCGGCTACGTGCCGCAGAAGCTCGCTATCGACTGGACGCTGCCCTTGAGCGTGCGCCGGCTGATGACGCTCACCGGGCCGCTGCCGACCGCTGACATCGATGAGGCGATGAAGGCGACCGGTATCGACCATATGGCCGATGCGGCCGTGCAGGGGCTCTCCGGCGGCGAATTCCAGCGGGCGCTGATTGCCCGCGCGATCGCCCGCAAGCCCGACCTCCTGGTGCTCGACGAACCGGTGCAGGGCGTCGACTATTCCGGCGAGATCGCCATCTATGATCTGATCCGCGAGATCCGCAACCAGACCGGCTGCGGCATCCTGATGATCTCTCACGATCTGCACATCGTCATGGCGGCGACCGATACGGTCATCTGCCTCAACGGCCATGTCTGCTGCCGCGGCACGCCGCAGAGCGTCAGCCAGAGCGCCGAATATGCAAGCCTGTTCGGCATGCGCGGCGCGCAGACGCTGGCGGTCTATTCGCACGAGCACGACCACACGCACCTGCCGGACGGGCGCGTGCGCCATGCCGACGGCAGCGTGACGGAACACTGCCATCCCGACGACGGCCATCATCACGATCACGATCATGCCCATGACCACACCGGTCATACCCATGGCGATGGACACGGCCACGATCATGATGGTCACAATCACGGAGAGGGCGCACGCCATGCTTGACGATTTCTTCGTTCGCGCGCTGATCGCCGGTATCGCGGTGGCGCTGATGGCCGGGCCGCTCGGCTGCTTCATCGTCTGGCGGCGGATGGCCTATTTCGGCGACACGATGGCGCATTCGGCGCTGCTCGGCGTCGCCCTGCATCTGATGTTCCAGCTCAACATGGTGGCGGCAGTCTTCGCGGTCGCCGTCGCGATCTCCGTCATCCTCATCCTGCTGCAACGCCGGCAGGCGCTGTCGGCGGATGCGCTGCTCGGCATCCTGTCACATGCGACGCTGGCGATCGGCCTCGTACTCGTCGCCTTCATGACCTGGGTGCGCATCGATCTTCTCGCCTATCTGTTCGGCGACATCCTGGCCGTCAACAAGAGCGACATCGCCATGGTCTGGGGCGGCGGAGCCATCGTCATCGGCTGCATCGTGGCGCTGTGGCGGCCGCTGCTGGCGGCAACCGTCAATGCGGAACTGGCCGAAGCCGAAGGACTGAAGCCGGAACGGGCGCGCTTCCTGTTCATGGTGCTGATGGCGCTCGTCATTGCCATCGCCATGAAGATCGTCGGCATCATGCTGATCACCTCGCTCCTGATCATTCCGGCAGCGACGGCGCGGCGCTTTTCCGCTACGCCCGAGATGATGGCGGTCATGGCCTCGATCATCGGCGTTCTGGCAGTCACCGGTGGCCTCTACGGCTCGCTGACCTATGATACGCCGTCCGGCCCGTCGATTGTCGTCGCGGCGCTGATCCTGTTCCTCTTGTCACTGCTGCCGGTCTCACGCAAACTGTCCCGCAGCCGCTCCGGAGCATGACCATGAACGAGATGATCAAACTGACGAAGAACCAGGAACTGGTGCTGGGCGCGCTGTCCGACGCCGACGGTGCCCTGTCGGCCTACCAGATCCTCGACCTTTTGCGCGATGACGGCTTTCGCGCGCCGCTGCAGGTCTACCGGGCGCTGGAAAAGCTCACCGAATCGGGGCTGGTGCATCGGCTCGAAAGCATCAACGCCTTCATCGCCTGTGCCCATCGCCACAAGGACTGCTGCGGTGGTCATGGCGCCGGCATCGCCGCCTTTGCCATTTGCGAGAAGTGCGGCCATGTCAGCGAGTTTCACGACCATGGCCTTGAGGATCGCCTGACGGCACTGACGCAGGCGAAAAAGTTTGTAGCGACCAAGACGACAGTGGAAATCCGCGGCCTGTGCGAGGCCTGCGCGGCGGCAGCGGCCTGATCCTCGTTTTCTGATTTGACCTCATCCTGACCCTCTCCCCGCAGGCGGGGAGTGGGAATGCCCATGGCCTCCGACAGAGCGAGACGTCAGCGTCTCGCGTTCTTCTCCCCCGCAAGCGGGGAGAAGGTGCCGGCAGGCGGATGAGGGGTGCTTCTGCGGATGCGTCCTTCCCGCTCAATCCAGACGCCGCAGGTCCTTGGCAAACCGCTGCCAGTTGGCGACGTAGTGTGCGGCAGACTTCTTCAGGCCTTCTACAGCGTCCGCGTCCAGCGTGCGGACCACCCGTGCCGGGCTGCCGACAATGAGGGAATTGTCCGGGAACTCCTTGCCTTCGGTCACCAGCGCATTGGCGCCGACGATGCAGTTGTTGCCGATCCTCGCCCGGTTGAGGATGGTGGCGCCCATGCCGACGAGTGAATTGTCGCCGATGACGCAGCCGTGGACGATGGCGCGGTGGCCGATCGTGCAGCCTTCGCCGATCGTCGCCGGCGCGCCGGGATCGGAATGAATGACCACACCGTCCTGGATATTGGTGCGCGCGCCGATCGTCATCGGTTCGTTGTCGCCGCGAAGCACCGCGCCGAACCAGATGCCGACGTCTTCACCGAGGATGACATTGCCGATGACCTGCGCATCTGGAGCAATCCAGTATTTGCCGTCTTCCGGCGTTTTCGGCTGAGTGTTTGCGAGCGCGTAAAGCGGCATGCGATTCCTCCGGCTGCTTTTTCTGTTTATGCGTCGCGGATGCTAGCATCAAAGCGGACAGCGATGAAAACTGGTTTTTTGCCCAGACATGCGCTATCTGGCCGGCCAAAGGATGAACGAATGTACGCTGAAGCCCTGAAAACCGGTCAAAAGATCTTCGCCGTTGCGCCGATGATCGATTGGACTGACCGTCACTGCCGGTTCCTGCACCGGCTGGTGTCGCGTCATGCGCTGCTCTACACCGAGATGGTGGTGGCGGATGCGGTGATCCATGGCGATCGCGAGAGGCTTCTCGGCTTCGATGAATGTGAACATCCGGTCGCGCTGCAGCTTGGCGGTTCGGATGCCGGCAAGCTTGCCGAGGCGACGCGGATCGGCAGCGACTACGGTTATGACGAGATCAATCTCAATGTCGGCTGTCCGTCTGACCGGGTGCAGTCGGGGACCTTCGGCGCCTGCCTGATGAAGGAACCAGAGACGGTTGCCGCCGGCGTTCGGGCGATGAAGGCGGTGACCGGCCTGCCGGTGACGGTCAAGTGCCGGATCGGCGTCGACGACCAGGATCCCGAAGTCGTCCTGCCGGATTTTCTCGAGCGCGTGATCGAAGCCGGTGCCTCCGCCGTCTGGATCCATGCCCGCAAGGCCTGGCTGCAGGGTCTGAGCCCCAAGGAAAACCGAGATATTCCGCCGCTCGACTATGATCTCGTCTACCGGATGAAGCAGCGCTATCCCGACGTCTTCATCGGCATCAATGGCGGCATCCTCTCGCTCGACGAGGCGGAGGCGCATCTTGGGCACATGGACGGCGTGATGCTGGGCCGCGCAGTCTATCATCATGCGGCGATGCTTGCGGATGTCGATCACCGCTTCTACGGCGCAGAAGCGCGCGAAGCGGACTGGACCTTGGTGCGCGACCGGATGATGGCCTATGCGGAAGAGCATATCGGCCGGGGCGGTCGGGTGTCCCATATCACCCGCCACATGGTCGGACTGTTCCAGGGCGTGCCCGGCGCGCGGCGCTACCGGCAGATCCTGTCGACGGACGCCACCAGGCCGGGTGCCGGTCCGGAGGTGATCGCCAATGCCTTTGCCGCGCTCGATCTTTCCCCGGCGGATGCCGTCAGCGCCTGAAGCGTTTCTCCGTTTCGATGAACCCAAATGAAAACGGCGCGTCTTTCGACGCGCCGTTTCGTATTCTGGCTTGTCTGCCGGATCAGCCGAAGCGACCGGCGGCGTGGGCGAGCATGGTGTAGACCTTGCCGGTGTCGGAGGTCAGGTAGCTCTGCGTGATCGACTTGTCCGGATCGCTGCGGGCAACGTCGCCCAGCAGCTTTTCGAAATCGCCGATGTAGCGGTCGACGGCCTTGCGGAATTCCGGTTCCGTCTCGTACTTGCGCTTGATGTTGTCGAAGGTCTGCTGGCCCTTCAGCGTGTAGAGCCGGCGGGTGAAGACGTCCTGCTCGCCGCGCTGGTAGCGGCGCCACAGCTCGACCGAGGCGTCATGATCGATGGCGCGGGCGATATCGACCGACAGCGAGTTCAGCGATTCGACGACGTGCTGCGGGTTGCGTTTGTCGCCGGCCGCGCGGGCCGGGGCTTCGGCGGCGGTTGGACGGGCCGGCTGCTGCTGGGCCGGAGCCTGTGCGTCACGCGAGGCGCCGCGCAGGAGGTCGGAGATCCAGCCGCCCTGCTGACCCTGGGCGGCGGCGGGCGCCGGTGCCGGCGTCTGTACCGTCTGCGCCGGTGTCGGCATGCGCGCCGTTGCCGGTGCTTCTGCCGTCAGTGTGCCGCGCAGGGTTGCCGCGGTGCGGTCGATCTGCGGTGCGGCGGCGACGGCCGGGGCCGGCGCGGGGGCAGGCTGCGGTGCTGCTGCCGTTGCATAGGCACGCGGCTTCGGCTGGCTGACTGTCGGGCCGGAGACTTCCATCTGCTGGCCGGAGCGGCCGACGAGCGAGGCGATGTCCTGCAGCGCCCGGATCTGCTCGGAAACGGCGCGGCGCATGGCGGCAGCGCTTTCCTTGGCTTCTTCCGGAAGGTCGAAGGCGCCACGCTTGAGTTCGCCACGGGTGATGTCGAGCTCGTTGCGGATTTCCTGCGCAGAGCGACGGATGTCATCGGTGGCGCCGGCGAAGCGGGATGCGGCCTCTTCGACGGCCTCGCGCATGGTCTCGCGCAGCCTGTTGGCGGTGTCGGCGGACTTGCGGTCGGCGTCGTCGAGCATCGAGCCGATGCCGGTCAGCGATTCCTGCACGCCGCCACGCAGGCGGTTGGCAAAGCCGCTCGCCATGTCTTCCGCGCCGGCAAAGGCGTTTTCGATCATGGAGGCGAGACCCTGCATGTTGCGCTCGATCTCTTCGGAGCGCTGAACCAGGCCGGTGGACAGGCTGCGCAGGGCTTCCTGGCGTTCTTCCAGCGTGTTGGCGAGGTTCGACTGGGCGGCGCCGAGAAGCTCGGAGGCGCGACCGAGAACCTTGGAGTGGTCATCGAAGCGGCCGACGATCTCGCCGATCTGGGTGAGCGTGTCGCCCGACAGTTGCGCCAGCTTGTCGACCTTGCCTTCGAGCAGGCGGGTGGAGGCAGAGACCATGTCGGTGGCGCGAGCGGCCGTCTCGGTGAAGCGGTTGGACACGCCGTCGAGATGTTCGCTGGAGGACAGGAACTCGGCGCTGGCGCGCTGCATGCTGTCGACGACGCCCGAATTACTCTGGTCGATGCGGTCGACGAGGGCGTCGACGCTTTCGCGCAGGCTGCCTTCCAGTTCGTTGATCGCCTGGGCGGTGCTGTTCGAACGGGACGAGATCGCCTCGATGAGAGCGGCGTTTTCGCTGCGCAGGCGGTCGGCGCTCATCTGTGCGGCCGACGAGATCTGTTCGGCAGCGGTCTGGCCGATTGTCGCATATTCGTCGACGACCGGGCGGGCCTTCTCGTCGATGATGCGGGCAAGCTCGGTGGAGTGCTCGGACAGCAGCGAGTTCAGTTCGCGGCTGCGCTCGTCGATCGAGGAGCGGATTGCCGCGCCGCGGGCTTCGAGCGCCTTGTCGACATCGGCCAGCGAGGCGTCGATCGTGCGGGCGTTCTCTTCGAGGCTCGTGCGGATGCGGTTGGAGCGCTCTTCGAGGGCGCGGTTGACGTTGGAGAGCGTCGAGGACAGTTCCTCGGTGCTCGACAGCAGGCTGGAGCGGATCGAATGGCTGCGATCCTCAAGCGACTGCTCGGCGTCGACCAGCGTCTGGCTGATGCTGGCGATGTGACCGGTGACGACCGTCTCGGCCTCGGCGACCTTGCCGATGATCGAGTTGCCGGCCTCGGCGAAGGTCTGGGCGACAGCGGCTGCCTGGGCGGACAGGCGGTTCTGCGAGTCCGCGACGTTTTCCAGGATCTGGCGGCTGCGGGCCTCGACGTTCTCGGCAAATGCCTCGCTGCGGCCGTGGACCGTTTCGGAGAACTCGGCGCCGGTCGACGAGAGCAGGGCGGCGGTGCGCTCCGCTTCGCTGCCGATCGACTGCGTGGTGTCGAGCACCGTGCGGCGCAAGTCTTCCGACAGCGCCAGGGTCTTGGCGTCGATCGTTTCGGCGGCTTCCTGCAGGTTCGAACGCAGGACATTGTTGAGGTGCTGCGTCTTGGCGTCGATTGTGTCCGCGGTTTCCTGCAGATTGGAGCGCAGAACGTCGTTGATCTGCGTCGTCTTCTGATCGATCGTTTCCGAGGTTTCCTGAAGGTTGGAACGGACGACGTTGTTGAGGCGCGTCGTCTTGTCGTCAAACGTGGCGGCGACTTCGATCAGGCTCGAGCGCAGGGTTTCGGCAAGGGCGGCTGTGCGCTCGTCCATGGCCTGGGTCGTCTCGATGACGGACGAACGCAGCGTGTTGGCGAGACCGGCGGCCTTGCCGTCGATCATCTGGTGGACGCTATTGAGCCCCATTTCTAGCGCGCGGTCCATGGTGCTCAGGCGTTCGTCGATCTTCGACGCGCCGTCTTCCAGGTGGCCGGCAACGCTTGCGACGCTCTGCTCGATGCGGTTCTCGAGGGAACCGAACCGGGTGCCGACTTCCGCTACCGACTGCTCGACGCGGGTCGCTGCCTTGTCCGCGCTCTGGTCGATGAACTTCGCGGCGCTGTCGATACGGGTGTCGATGGCCTTGACGGTGCTGTTGAGCTGTTCGTCGAAGTCCTTGTTGGCGCTGTGGAGGGTTTCGCGCAGCGAAGCCTCGTGGTCGCCGAGCGTGATGTGCAGGGCGGAATTGCCGTCCTTGAGCGCGACAGAGATCGCCTCGCTGCGGTCCTGCAGCGTCGCCTCGATGCGGTCATGCGCGCTCTCGAGCGAATGATCGAGATGGGAGAGGCCGCTGTTGAGGCTGCCTTCCATGCGCGAAAGGTTGTTGGCGAGCGACTGCTCGATGTGTTCGGACGAGGAGCCGAGAACGGTCTCGATACGGTCGGTGGATGCGCCGATGGTCGTTTCGATCCGCTTGGAGCCGGAGGCGAGCATGTCGGAGACGTTTTCGCCGTAAGCGGAAAGCGACTTGTCGAGGCGGTCCTGGCCATCCGAGTAGGCGCTGCGGATGCCGTCGGCCTTTTCGGCGAAGCTTGAGGAAATGCGCGTTTCCGCCTCGTTGACGGTTTCCAGGAGCGTGCTGGTCTGGACTTCCAGCGACAGGTCAATGTTCTGCTGACCGTCGGCAAGCGCCTGGGCGATCGCGCTGGTGCGGCTCTCCATCGACAGCGACAGCTGGGCTGCTGCTTCGTCGATCGTTTCGCCGATCACGTGCGCCTTGCTCGTCAAGGTTTCGCCAAGGCGTGCATGGCGGTCGTCGAAGCGCTTGAGCAGCGAGTCGCTGCGGTCGGACAGGATTTCCTCGATGCGCTGCTGCGAGCCGGAGAGGACGGATGCGAGCTCCTCGGTGCGGTTTTCCATCGCGGTGTCGAGCGCGGCAGCACTGTTCTCCATGGCCGCTGCGGCGCGGCTGGAGGTGCTTTCGATCGTCCGGGTGATGTTTTCCGTCTGGCTCTGCATGGCGGCGTCGAACAGCGACTGGCCGTTCTGCAGGGCGGACGAGAGGGCGGCCGACTGGTCGGAGAAGGACTGCGTCAGTTCCGACATGCGGTCGTCGAAGATGGTGGCGAGCTGGCTGATGGTGCCCTGCAGACGGCCTTCGATCATGCCCGAGCGGATGTCGAAGTCGGTGAAGGCGTCTTCGGCGCTGGCCTGCAGGTTCTGGCGGAAGCTCTGCGACTTGTCTTCGAGCTGCGTGTTCAGGCTGTTGAGAACGCTCTCCAACGTGCCGGAAATCGTGCGGCCGCCATCGGTCAGCGTGTCGTTGATTTCCTTGGTGCGGGCCATCAGCGATTCATTGAACTGCTGGGCGCGTTCCATCAGGGCGGCGTTCAGCTTTTCAGTGTTGGCGTCGAGCGTCGAGGCGCGGGTCTCGAACTGGGTCAGCAGTTCCGATCCGCGCGTGGAGAGCTTCTCGGCAAGCGAATCCAGGCGGTTGTCGAACTCGTTGGTGAGTGCGTAGCCGGAATTGTTGATGACGTCGAGCAGCGCGTCGGCGCGCTCGGAGAGCAGCGAACCGATGTCCTGCGTGATCGCGTCGGACTTTTCCATGAGTGTGGCGACGCGGGTGTCGATCAGCGAGGCGAAGGCTTCGCCGGACGTTGCCAGGCGGACCGAGATTTCCTCGGTTGCCAGCGACAGGTCTTCCTTGAGCTGCTCGTGGGAATGAACGATCGACGAGCGGATGCGTTCGGCGTGGTTGACGATCGCTTCGCGCTCCGAGCCGAGCTCGTGGACGAGGCCGCGTACGCGCATCTCATTGTCCGAGAAGGAGCGTTCCAGTGCCGAGACTTCGGAATGAACCATGGATTCCAGCTCGGTGGCGCGGGCGATCGTGCGCTCGATGCTTTCGTTCATGGCGGAGACTTCGCGGCGCACGGCCTGGCCGACGGTCATGATGCGGTCGGCGGACGAGGTTTCCGGCTCTGCGAGGCGGATGGCGATCTCGGCCATCGAACGCGCGGTATTGCGCAGATCCTGGGCGCGCGCCATCATCAGCGCAAACGCGAAGAACATGATGACGGGAATGACGGTGATCAGCACAATGGCGATGGCGCCGGGCAGGGCCATGAAGCCGGCGGCGGAACCGACCTTCCACATGTCCGAACCATAGACCAGCTGTGCGAGGCCGACGCAGGCGACGACCCAGACGAGCGAAACGATGACGGCATTCAGAATGGCCGAACCTGCCGCCGTTCCTTCCAGCGAGCGCATGATGGCCGCCGGGTTGCGGCGGCTGCGGTCGTTGGCGGGTGCAAGCGACGGGGACTTGGGTTGGGTCGCGGCACGGCGCGGCGCCTCGGCGGCCGGGGCCGGCGAAGGTTGCTGCCGCGGCTGGGCGCGCTGCGCTGTCGACTTGTTGCCCGCGGCGGCTACCGCGTCGTCTTCGTCATCGAAATCGATCTTCAAGGCGTCATCGAGAGCCTTGAACGCTGCATCATCAAGGGAGCCGCTGGATTTCTTGTTCGCCATTCGATTACGCCTCACTCCAAATCGGTCGGCATCATGCACCGGCCAGGCATCTCTGTACTTTCACATTCCGTCCGGCGGCTGATGCGGCCGGATCCCATATGGAAGTGACAAAAGAGAAGCTTCTGCTTCATATGTCACAGCCGTCAAGCAACATTCTGGCACCGATATGACCGAAGCTCGTGTTTCCCAAGCTTTTTTCACTGGTCGGTGCGGCGTGCCAATCCGGTTGATCCAAACAGTATCGTACTGACACATTCATATCGAAGACACAATCAACCCCCCGGTCGCGCGGCAGGGTCACTGCTGGTCGTTAACACTTTATAAACAATCCTTAAGCCCAAAAACACTAGGAAATACGGGCACTCACACTTTGTTAACCATATCGCCAAAAACATTGTCCCGAATTCAGCCAGTTCAGCTTTAAGCCACATATTCGGCGCCACACTCGATCATCCAAACAGGAGACGAGGTTAAGTCATGGCGGCATACAATATCGCCTTCGCGGCACCGGACAACGCTGCGGGCGCCCTTTCATCCAAGGCACGGCCGGTCGATATGGTTCATCTTTCCCGGCAGACCATGGGCGACAAGGCCCTTGAAATAGAAGTGCTGAGGGCATTTGCCCGGCAGGTCCGGATCTACATGACCGAGCTGTCCGGTCCGGAGCCGGAGAAGACCTCGGCAACGGCCCATCGGCTCAAGGGCTCGGCGGCATCGATCGGGGCGTTCCAACTCGCCGAGGCGGCCGGTCTTCTGGAGGCCAAGCCCACCGATCCGGCGCAGCTTGCCGCCGTCAGCGCCGCCGTCATCGACGTCCACAATTTCATATTGGCACTCGACCGCTGACCGTCCCCGCGGTGCACGTGCCGAATTGGTGCTGATTGCCGCGTTGGTGTCACCGATTTCCGACCGTCGTGCTCCGGCGGCCGCTTTTGCGCGTCCAGCCATAATTCTGGTTAATGAAGTGTTGTATCGCGCCTTGCCGGCCGGGATCTCGGCGACAAAGGAGAGGGGCCGCTGGGTCCGATGCGGGCCCTGAGATTGCCGTCGCCAATGGTTGACTGACTGGTGTTTTTGTCGGAAGAAACCGTTCGGATAATAACATCCTCCCAATTTCGTCGGACAAGGGTAGCAATGACCAAACTGACTATTGTCGCTTTCGACGGCAGCCGGGTCGATCTCGACGTGGCAGACGGCTCGACCGTCATGGAAAACGCCGTTCGCAATTCCGTTCAGGGCATCGAGGCAGAATGTGGCGGCGCCTGTGCCTGTGCCACCTGTCATGTCTATGTGGACGACGCCTGGACCGACAAGGTCGGACCGCCGGAGCCCATGGAAGAAGACATGCTGGATTTCGCCTACGATGTGCGCCCGACGTCCAGGCTTTCCTGTCAGATCAAGATGACGCCGGATCTCGACGGCCTCATCGTCTATACTCCGGAGAAGCAGGCCTGATCAGCAGACGCTGGCAAAAAAAAGCCTCGCTCTGTTGTGGGAGCGAGGCAAGTCGGGCACGTCGCCAGTCAGGCGAGGGAGGAAACACCTGCGGCATAGGACGCGCCAGGAGAACATTGAAAACTCTTGTGAATTTCTGCCTTTGTTGATTTGATTTCTAAACGAACCCGCTGGCAATATCCATCGCCAGATTTGACCAGTTATTCACAGTATTGTCCGCAAGTTTCAGATAAGTTTTAACTTCAAACTAGAAGAACTTGCGGGTGTAGTTTCATAGACGTGTCTATTGAGATTGGTTTTTGCGGTCGAGTTTCATCCGCAGCATGCGAATCATACGACGATCGAATGTAGCAGCCTGCAGCCGGTCGAAGCGGCTCTGGTCGGCATCGTGGGCGATCAGCATCTCGGCGGACACGGTATCCACCTTCTCCTTCATCCGGTCGCAATCGCGCTGGGGCGGCAAAGCCAGGAGCGCACGCTCGGTTTCGAAGGCGTGCGAGCGGGCAATTTCCGCATGGCGCTCCTCATGCCGGCGAATGTCGGTCGACAGCGTGTCCCAGACGAGGGCGAGGCCGCGGTCAGCATGGCGGCGATTGGCCCATTTGGGCAGGAAGATCTTTATGTCGAGGATGACAAGCGCCTTCGACACGCGGCATCTGCCGGCGGACTGCTCGTAGGTCACCTTGCCATCGAAACGGATGCGCGTCAGCCCCGGATGATGAAGGCCGCTCGTCCGGCTCTTCGGCCCTCGGCGGGTCAGTTCCCGGTCGAGATCCTCGGCGGTTTTGCCGTGGATCGAGAAGTAGCGATAGGACTTGTGAATGACCGGCTGCGCCTGCGACCGCTCCGGGATTGCGACAGCTGCAATCAATGCTGCGGCGAGTATGATCGAGGCTCTGGTCCGGCGGCGGATGTGGCGCATGTGTCAGTTCCGTATGCTTGCACTTGGCGCGAGCTTGCTGCATAGCCGGGGACAGCGCAACATGGCGCGGCGATAATTTCACGAGGCGGGTCAAGTGACGGATTTCGCATCAGCGGTGCTGCGGGAAAGAGAATGGCGGCTGGCGCATGGTCGTACGGCGACGCTTGGCGCGAAGGGCCATATCATGGCCGTCGTCAATGTGACGCCGGACTCGTTTTCCGACGGCGGTCTCTACCAGGCGACCGATGAGGCCATCGCGCATGCGCTCTCCTGCGTGGAGCAGGGCGCGCTGATCGTCGATGTCGGCGGGGAATCGACCCGTCCGGGGGCGGCCCCGGTCAGTGCAAGCGAAGAACAGGAGCGCATCCTTCCCGTGATTGCCGCTCTGGCCGCGCATGAGGGCGTGCTGATCTCGGCCGACACCTACCGGGCGGAGACGGCCCGGTTGGCCATCGAGGCGGGCGCGCACATCATCAATGACGTGCATGGCGCGCAGCGCGAGCCCGACATCGCCGCGGTCGCGGCTGCGACCGGCGCCGGCCTGGTGCTGATGCATACCGGGCGCGGACGCGCGGTGCTTCCTGACGTGATCGACGATCAGAGAGCCTTCTTCGCGACGTCGCTTGAGATTGCCGACAAGGCGGGCGTTTCGCGCGATCAGGTCGTTCTCGATCCGGGTTTCGGTTTCGCCAAGGAGACCGTCGAATTGAACATTGACCTGATGGCCCGCTTCGACGAATTGCATGCGCTCGGGCTGCCGCTTCTGGCCGGTACTTCGCGAAAGCGTTTCATCGGCGCGCTGACCGGACGGGAGGCGGCGGACCGTGATGCCGGCACCGCTGCGACCACCGTGATGCTGCGGTTGATGGGGGCGGGGATCTTCCGGGTGCATAATGTCGCAATGAACCGGGATGCACTCGCGGTTGCGGATGCTATGCTGGTCGCCAAACAACGCATGGCCTGGAGGCCGCAGCAATGACCAAGACCTATACGATCACCCTGAAGAACTGTGCCTTCTTCGCCCGCCACGGGCTGCACACGGAGGAGGAGGTGCTGGGCCAGCGCTTCTTCGTCGACGCGGAGCTCGACGTCGAACCCGGCGATGCGCTGGAGACGGACGACATCACGTCGACGGTTGACTACGGCGTCGCCTTTCAGGTCATCGAGCGCATCGTCACCGGCGAGCGGCGCTACCTGATCGAGGCGCTGGCGCTCGAGATCGCCAAGGCGCTGTGCGACCGGTTCTCGCAGATCCGGCGCGCCCACATCACGGTGCGCAAGCCGAGCGCGCCGGTGCCGGGCGTTCTGGACTACGTACAGGTGAGCATTGAGCACTTTGTCTGAGGGCGCACGCATTGCCGCGACGCTCGGGCTTGGCGGCAATATCGGCGATCCGCCGCATGCGATGGGCGAGGCGTTGCGCATGATCGACGGACGTGGCGACACGTCCGTCGTCGCCGTCTCGAAGCTTTACCGCACGCCGCCCTGGGGCAAGACAGATCAGCCGGACTTCTTCAACGCCTGTGCGCTGATCGAAACCAGCCTCGAAGCCGACGAGCTTCTGGAGCTCTGCCTTTCGACCGAACTCGACATGAAGCGGGTGAGGGTGGAGCGCTGGGGCCCTAGGACGATCGACATCGATATTCTCACCTATGGCGCTCTCGAAATCTCCAGCAAGCCGCTGGAAATTCCGCATCCGCGCATGACGGAGCGCGGCTTCGTGCTGTTGCCGCTCGCCGATATCGCCGCTGAGCTGACGGTCGCGGGCAAATCGGTCGCTGACTGGCTTGCAGGCGTGGATCGCGCGGGAATAGAGGTTGCCGACGCCGACAGTGACTGGTGGCGAACGGCATGAAAAAGGCCGCATCCGCGGCCTTGAGCACTGTCTGCTGGACTTTCGTCCTGCCTACTTGATGGCGCCGACCTGAATCGAATCCGGATCGCGCTGCAGGGTAAGGCCGATGACCGGCACCAGCGTTTCGCCGACCTTGACCGAGATCGTGATGTTCATGGTGTTGTCGCCGGCCATGCGGGCGATCATCGCGCCATTCAGCTTCTGGCGGTTGATGCCCATGACGACGCTGTTGCCGCGCACGGTGCCGGACACGATGTCGAGGCCCTTGCCGGCTGCGCCGTCGAGGAACTTGCCCTTGTAGCCGCCGCCGGCCTGCGCGACGACCGCCTTCATCGGCTGGCTGAACACGCCGACGCGGCAGGATCCGTCGAGCGACATGCCGACGCTGCTGCCGGGTGTCTCGCCGGTCAGGTTGCAGGTGAACTTCGTGCCCTTGTACTTGCCGGCGACGATTTCTCCCGGACCCTTCCACTGTCCTGAGACGGACGAGAAGAAGGCCTTGTCGCGAGAAGAGGCCAGCGCGGTGCCGGCATTCGCCAAGGGCAGTGTAAGCGTGAGCGCAAAGATCGCGGTTGCACTGACGAAGCGGTGCGAAAACATGGAAATTCCCCGAATGAAACAGCTTTGCAAGTACCCCGATACTTGCACGATAATGGTTAATGCTTTGTTTCAATCGATGCAAGCGAAGGCTTTCGATGCCGCTTCCGTGGAAGACGCTGTGCAGCGCGAAATCCTCGCATAAGCCATTGACGGAGATGGCGTATCTCTATTCTTTCGTCGTCTTGCTGGAACGGAATTCCGGAGCGAGCTTGGTTAAGAATTCGCCAATTCCGGGCCTTTTCAGCGCCTTGAACTCCAGCGGGCGGCAAAGGTCCATGGCGGCGATGCCGATGCGCGCGGTCATCAACCCGTTGATGACGCCTTCGCCGAGCCGGGCGGAAAGACGGGACGCCAGGCCGTGGCCGAGCACCTGCTGGACGAGGCTGTCGCCGACGGCAATCGAGCCGGTGACGGCGAGATGGGCCAAGACGTCGCGCATCAGCCGCAGCATGCCGAGCGAGCCGGGCCTGCCGCCATAGAGATCGGCGATGGTTCGGATCAGCCTGGCGGCCTCGTAGAGCACATAGGCGAGATCGACGATGGCGCGCGGGCTGACGGCGGTGACGACCGAGACACGCTTGGCGGACGAGAGGACGGCCGCGGCGGCGATCCGGTCGAGCGGCCCCATCAGTTCCCGTTCGGCAAGACGTATGAGGTCGGCACCGTCGACGACCTCGCCTTCGGTCGCGGCCAGCGTGGCGCGGCCCTTCGCCGTTTCCGGGCGGCTGGCGGAGAGGGACACGAGGTGCGCGACCGCCTTACGCGCCGGCGCGGCGCTGGTGTGTGCCGCGGCTTCGGCGGCCTCCTGCTTGATCTTCTGGACGGCATTCAGGCGCGCAATGCCGATGGTTTCGCGCAATACGATGCCGAGAAGGCCGAGGACACCGAGGCAGACGAGCGCGATCGCGGTATAGCCCAGCCAGTCGGCCCGGCTGAAAAGGTCTCGGATGAGCTGATCGATCCACAGCCAGGCGGCGAGCGACAGTACCGCGCCGAACGCGCCTGCCGCGAGCTTGGCGAAGGAGAAGCGCTTGCGCGGCTTCGGCACGGCGACCGGCAGCTTCTCTTCGGCAATGCTTTCCGACAGGAAGGGGTCTTCATGGTCGGGCGTCGGGACGACCTCGACCGAAAAGCTCTCCGGCTGGCGCGGCTTGGCGCCCTGCGGCTTTGACGGCGTGGGATCCTCCATCATTGGAAAGGAGGCCGGCGCGCGGCGCTGTCTATTCTCGTCGGCGGTCATTCCAGGCGGTCTCCGAACAGAAATTGCATGGCGCGGTCAAGGCGGATGTGGGGCACCGAAAGCGTGACGCCTTCGCCGGTCTTCTCCAGATGAGGCGGGCGGAAGCGGACGACATTGACCTCCGGCTTCTGCCAGTTGCCGAAGCCGGCCGCGTCGGCATCCATATGTTGAAAGAATGATTCAGGATTCTCCGGCAAGTCACCGGGAAATATGGCGGTTTTCTCGTTGCCGTCGAAGGTCTTGCCGGCGATCGTCTCGCCGGCGATCGGCGTGCCGGTGATGACCGGCAGCTCCTGTCCGTCATGCTTGACCGTGCCTTCGCGGGTGGCGCGCACGGCGGCCATGGCGATGACGTCGATACCGGCGCCGGACATGCCGATGCGCTTGACGGCGCGGTCGACGAGGCGGGCAGTCAGAACCTCCAGCCGCCGGTGGCTTTCATGGTGCAGGTGGTCGGCCTTGGTCGCGGCGATCAGCACCTTTTCGACGCGCCGCGTCACCAGCGAAGAGAGGAAGGTGTTGCGGCCGGCACGGAAGCAGGCCAGCACGTCAGTCAGGGCGCGTTCGAGATCGGCGACGGCCTCCGGCCCGCGATTGATCGCCTGCAGCGCGTCTACCAGCACGATCTGGCGGTCGAGCCGGGCGAAGTGTTCGCGGAAGAAGGGTTTGACGACGGACGTCTTGTAGGCCTCGTAGCGGCGCTCCATCATCGCCCGAAGCGAGCCGCGGATGGCGCTCTTTTCTTCCAGATCCGGCAGTGGCGCGAATGTCAGCGCCGGCGAACCCTCAAGATCGCCGGGCATCAGGAACCGTCCGGGGGGAAGGGTCGAAAGTGAGCGCTCGTCCGTCTTGCAGGCCCTCAGATAGCGGGTGAAGGCTTCGGCAAGCGCCCGCGCCTGCATCTCGTCGGCGGGAGCATCGGCATCAGCCTTCTCTGCAAGTTCCAGCCACTCTCGCGACAGCTCGGCGCGCACGCCGGTGCGCGCGAGTTCGCTCGTCTTCCGGCTGAAGGTGTCGTAGTCCTGATCGAGAAGCGGCAGGTCAAGAAGCCATTCGCCAGGATAGTCGACGATGTCGATCGATAGCCGACCGGGACCGGTCAGGCGGTTCCAGGTGCTGGCGCTTTCATAGGCAATGGTCAGACGCAGTTCCGAGATGGCGCGGGTGGAATCCGGCCATATGCGGTCCTCGACCAGTGCCTTGATGTGATCCTCGTACTGAAAGCGCGGAACGGTATCGTCCGGCTGCGGCTCCAGACGGATCGCGGAAATACGGCCGGACTGCAGCGGTTCGAACATCGGCAGGCGGCCGCCATGCAGCAGATTGTGGACGAGGGAGGAGATGAAGACCGTCTTGCCGGCGCGCGACAGGCCGGTCACGCCCAGGCGAACGGACGGGTTGACCAGATTGGAGGCGCGATCGGCCAGATTGTCGAGGGCGATCAGCGCGGCGTCGGAGAATGAGGTCATGGATGGCGGCAGGTCAGCGTTTCAGGTTGCGGTTACGACTGAACATATAGGGAAGGTCGCCAGCCGCCGAAAGGCCCGTGCCGGTTTCAGTGGTCCATGTCGGTGATGAAACGGATGATCGACCAGACGGATGCGGAGGCATCGAGGACGGCAAGGCCTGCCGTCGGATAACCGGAGCCGGCGTATTTCGCCACGGCTTCCGCGCCGGCGAGATCCCCGAACAGCTCTTCGATGGACGGATTGTGGCCGATCAGCAAAACGGACTGGCAGTCGCTCTGGGCGGATATGATCTCGGCGTAGACGCTCGCCGAGCCGTGATAGAGCGAGTCGGAAAAGCGGATGTCCAGGTCTTCATCGAAGACGCGTTTGAGCGGTTCGGCCGTTTCCCGGCAACGGCGGGCGGTCGACACGATCACCCGGTCCGGGCGGTATCCGAGGTCCGCCGCCCTTTCGGCGACCAGTTCTGCTTCCGCAAAACCCCGTGCGTCGAGCGGGCGGTCGAAGTCGCTCTGCCCAGGCCCCGGCCAGGCGGCGTTCGCATGGCGCATGAGGTAGAGGCGGAAGGGAGGCGGTGTCAGCAGATCCATGGAACGGTCCCGGTGTGCAACTCACTCTGCCTTAGCGTATCGGCGGCCAAACCGGAACGCGTTTTGCGCGGCCTCACGGAAATTTTAGGCCGTGAAGGGCAGCCGCAAGCGATCAGGCAATTTCGTGCGATGAAAGACTCACGACTCTCCTCCACATTTTGCCTCGGAAAGTCTCAAAGCCGCCGATTGTCCTAAATTTGATCAGAACCAACCTCAGGCTTCAGACGATTTTTGCCTGATATGCCATCTATCCTACTGATTTTCATATTATTTTCAAAAATGTTGATGATGGTGGCATTTGGCTTGAATAATGCATGTTGCTTGGGATATACACCCGCCATGTGAGATGTTCTGCTGGAGAAACGCGTTGAGTGAGAATATCGATCTTAGCACTTATGAGCTCTCGGAAGACGAGGAGTTCATGAATGCAAATCAGAGGGCATACTTCCGGGCCAAGCTGGTTGCGTGGAAGAATGACATCCTCCGTGAAGCCCGCGAAACCCTCGACCATCTGGCCGAGGAAAGCGCGAACCATCCCGATCTTGCGGACCGGGCATCCTCCGAAACAGACCGAGCGATCGAACTGAGAGCCCGCGACAGGCAGCGCAAGCTGATCTCCAAGATCGACGCCGCCCTGCAGCGGATCGATGACGGGACTTACGGTTATTGCGAAGAGACGGGTGAGCCGATCGGGCTGCGCCGTCTGGATGCAAGGCCGATCGCGACGCTGTCGATCGAGGCGCAGGAGCGCCACGAGCGGCGCGAGAAGGTCTACCGCGACGAGTGATCCGTCCCGCGACGGGTCTGCTGCAGTCGGTTTCGCCTGACCGAGCGGGTCTCGCCGGCACGAGGCCGCGCGCTCGATTTTGAATTCGCCTCAAGGGCAGGTTACATTAACGAAGGCCGCGCTCCGGTTGGGAGGCGCGGCCTTTATAATTCCGTGTGGCTTTGTCGGCAGGATTGCCGGAAGAGAGTGTTCGCGCCTAGTTCTTCTTGCGGTCGAAGGTCATCTCGCCGAAGATTTTCGCGATCTCGTTCTGGAGGATCTGTTCGTCACGGCTGACGCCGGTGATCGGCGGCGCGGCGCTCGTGCGGGCCGGCCGGCCTTCCGATGGTGACGAGGGGGCGGCAGACATCGGGATGCGATCCATCTCCGCCTGCAGGATGCTCTCGAAGTCCGTTGTGGACAGCGGTACCTCATGCGTGGCCGCCTCAACGCTCCGAGCGGTCGCAGTCCATGACTGTTGTTGGGCCTTGATCTCCGGCGAGCCGTCGATGGCAGGGCCAGCCTTGGCTGCCGCGGGGAGTGCGTCGTGATTGTGGTTCGCGCCGCTCTGCGGGCGGGGAGAGGGCTTCATGATGCGCTGACGGGCGCGCTCCAACACATCCTCTGCTTCATCCGTGAAAATGCTTCCCGTGCCCGTAAGAATGGTCTTGGCCGGCTGCATCGGCGGCGTGGAAAAGCCCATCGGTTCGACGGAAACGGGATTGCCTCGCGACACATCCGTCTGCGGCGTGACGGTGGCGGACATGGTCTGGTCGCCGGGCTTGGGGCCCGGACTGGCAGGCTGTGCCGGCTGGTCGGGCGCCGAAACCGGCGGGGCGGCATCATCGGGCTTGACGCGGGTCAGTTCCGCTTCGCTGCGCAACATGCTGACCGCCTCGTCGAGGCCGCGCTCCATGTCCTCGACCTTGCGCAACGTCGGTTCGTTGTCGGTCTGGCGCGCCGCCAGCGGAAACCTGGGCGAGGGTTTCGGGGGCTGCGGGCTGACAGGCTGCGCGGCACCGACATCGAAGGTGTCGGCAGCGCTCGGGTTCTCGAAGGTGCCGGCATTCTGGCCGTCGGCCGCCGAATACCGGTTGGGGATGTTGCTTTCGATGACGATGTCGCTCGATCCGCCAATCATCAACAGATGTTCGACGTCGTCGCGGCGGATCAGCACGATCTGGCGGCGGGTGTCGATGGCGGCGTGGTCGAGAACCTGAAGGCGGCTCTTCTTGTTCCTCTTCACGCGGACGAAGGAGGTGGGCGCGCGCCGCTTCAGGATCCAAAGCATGCCTACAAATACGATCAGGGCGACCGAGACGATCGCCGTCGCAAGAAGGAACCGTCCGCCATAGCCCGCCAGCACGTCGTCCATCTTCGTCAGTCACTCCTGTGTCGCCCGGTTCGATTGAACCTTTTTTGGGTGTAACGCGCAATCATTCTTCGAAACTTGTCCAGAGATAAATTGGCACCAAAGAGGCACCGTTGTGACTTTTGTCCGAACGACATCGGCAAAAGGTCATGAATGTCTGTGAATGTGTGCGTTAATGATGCATTGGAAGCTTTTGGCGCTTCTGACAAATTGCTAAACAGGGTTGCTGCGCCGATTCCATCACATGCCACCTTTTTCGCTGGGACGAACAGGGCGCCAGACACGAGGAGTCGATGACGAGACTGCAAGCAGGCGACATAAGACGCGCACCGTTGATAGACCGGAGCGCTCAATCGGGTCTTGGCCTTCGCATCGTTCTCCTGGCGCTGACACTGATCGTGGCAGCGGCGGCGATCGTGTATTTCCAGGCATCTCTCGACAGCGAACTGGTGCTCGGCCTGCTGGGCATTCTCGCCATGGTCGGCATCTTCTTCCTGGTCTCCACCGTGATCGGCTTCGTTTCGGTGATGCCGCCGGCCTCGGCCGACACGCTGGCACGCGGGTATCTCGACAGCCATCCGGACGGCATGCTGATCACCGACATTCGCGGCCGGGTGATCTATGCCAATGCCGCCTACGGGCAACTGACGGGGGCGACCAAGGCGACCGAGGTGCAGACGCTGGAAACGCTTCTGTCGCGCAGCGACGAGTCGAACGAGGCGCTGTACAAACTGACCAATGCGCTGAGGGAAAAGACGGAGGGCCAGGAGGAATTCCGCCTGCTGCGCCCATTCGGCGGAGCTGTGACCGGCTCGGGATCCGGCGCGCACTGGTACAGGCTGAAGGCGCGGGCGCTTCCGGCGCAGGGAACGCAGAAGCCGGAACTCTTCATCTGGCAGATCACCGATATTACCGCCGAGCGGGAAGACCAGGAGCGTTTCTTCAAGGAGTTGCAGAACGCGATCGACTATCTCGACCATGCGCCGGTCGGCTTCTTTTCGGCCGGCCGCAAGGGCGAGATCTTCTACATCAACGCGACGCTTGCCGAATGGCTGGGACTGGATCTCGCTACCTTCTCTCCCGGTTCGATGGCGATTGCCGATCTGGTGGCGGGCGAGGGGCTGTCGCTCATCAACTCGGTCCAGGCCGAGCCCGGAACAAAGAAGACGGAGGCCCTCGACCTCGACATGCGCCGCTCGGACGGACGCAGCCTGCCGGTGCATCTGGTCCACCAGGTGCGCTCGACGCGCGACGGCGCACCGGGCGAGAGCCGCACGGTGATCCTGACGCGGCAGGCATCCGCCAGCGGCGACGGAACGGCAACGGCGGCTTCGATGCGCTTTACCCGCTTCTTCAACAATACGCCGATGGCGATCGCCTCGGTCGACGGCGAAGGTCGGATTCTCAGGACCAATGCGCCGTTCCTCAAGCTGTTTTCCGATATCGTCAGCCGCGACGATGTCGGGCAGGGCGCGCTGATCGAGACGGTTCTGGCGCAGGTGGAACGTCCGAAGATGGAGGCGGCGCTGGCCGCCGCGCGCGACCGTCAGGGTGACATCGCCCCGATAGACAGCCGCCATCCGGGCGACGAGACGCGGCACTTCCGCTTCTACGTCAATGCCGTCATCGACCAGAGCGACGAGGCGCCGGAAGAGGCGGCTATCGTCTATGCGGTCGAGGTGACCGAGCAGAAGGCGCTCGAAACGCAGATGGCGCAGACGCAGAAGATGAACGCCGTGGGCACGCTCGCCGGCGGCATCGCGCACGACTTCAACAATGTGCTGACCGCGATCCTGCTTTCGTCAGACCACCTGCTTCTGCAGGCGCGTCCGTCGGACGCCAGCTTCTCCGACCTGATGGAGATCAAGCGCAACGCCAACCGCGCCGCCGTGCTCGTTCGCCAGCTGCTTGCCTTCTCGCGCAAGCAGACGCTCAGGCCGGCGATCCTGAACCTGACCGACGTGATCGGCGACCTGCGCATGCTGGTCGAACGGCTGATTTCAGGCACCAACGTCAAGCTGACGGTTGAATACGGGCGCGATCTCTGGCCGGTGAAGACCGACCTGTCGCAGTTCGAGCAGGTGCTGATCAATCTCTGCGTCAACGCCCGCGATGCCATGCCGGAGGGTGGGGCCCTGACGATCAGGACCCGCAACCTGTCCGCCGCCGAGGTTGGCGCTTTCAATTACCCCGGCATGCCGGCGGAGGAAATGGTCGCCGTCGAGGTCGCCGATACGGGTACGGGCATTCCGAAGGAGATCATGGACAAGATCTTCGAGCCCTTCTTCACGACGAAGGAAGTGGGCAAGGGCACGGGTCTCGGCCTCGCCATGGTCTACGGCATCGTCAAGCAGTCCGGAGGCTTCATCTATCCGGAGTCTGAAGTCGGCAAGGGCACCGTCTTCCGCATCTTCCTGCCGCGCCACATTCCGGAGGTTCAGCCCACGGTCGTCGAAGTCGACGGAGCGTCGGCCAGCGCCGCACCGCTGGCGCCGGCAAAGGCACCGGAGCAGGTGGACCTCACCGGCAAGTCGGCCGTCGTTCTCCTGGTCGAGGACGAGGAGGCGGTTCGCCGTGGCGGCAAGCGCATGCTGGAAACCCGTGGCTACACCGTTCACGAGGCGGGCTCCGGCGTTGAGGCGCTGGAGATCATCGAGGAGCTGAACGGCGAGGTCGATATCGTCGTCTCCGACGTCGTCATGCCGGAAATGGACGGGCCGAGCCTCTTGAAGGAAATCCGCAAGATCTATCCGGACATGAAGTTCATCTTCGTTTCCGGTTATGCGGAAGACGCTTTTGCCAGGAACCTGCCGGAAGATGCGAAATTCGGCTTCCTGCCCAAACCCTTCTCGCTGAAACAGCTGGCGGAAGCCGTCTGGGACATGCTCGGCCAGAAGGACTGATCGCGTCGCGGTGCAAACAGCGCTGCCTTCTACAGACATGAAAATGCCGGCCACGAGGGCCGGCATTTTTGTTTGTATCGGTGATGTGTGACTGTCAGCCTGCCATGGCGACGGCGATGCCGGCGGCGAGGCGGGCATTGTTTTCGACCAGCGCGATGTTCGTCTTCAGGCTGCGGCCGTCGGTCAGCCGGTAGATGTCGGAGAGCAGGAAGGGTGTGACTTCCTTGCCCTTGATGTCGGCATCCTCGGCATTGGCTAGCGCGCGGGTGATGTAGATTTCCATTTCCTTGCGCGGGATTTCGGCTTCTTCCGGCACCGGGTTGGCGATCAGCATGCCGCCGCCGAGAACCATGGCTTCACGGGTCTTCTGGAAATGGGCGATCGCCTCAGGGCTGTTCAGCATCAGCGGGCTCGGCAGGCCGGATGAGCGCGACCAGAAGGCCGGGAATTCATGCGAGCCGTAGGTGACGACCGGCACGCCGCGGGTTTCGAGGACTTCGAGCGTCTTCGGAATGTCGAGGATCGCCTTGGCACCGGCGCAGACGACGATGACAGCCGTGCGGGCAAGCTCCTCGAGGTCGGCGGAGATGTCGAAGCTGAGCTCCGCACCGCGATGCACGCCGCCGATGCCGCCGGTGGCGAAAACCCGAATGCCGGCGCGGGCTGCGGCGATCATGGTCGCCGCGACCGTGGTGGCGCCGGTGCGCCGTTCCGACATGGCAAACGCAATGTCGGCGCGCGAGACCTTCATGGCGCCGGTCGTCTGCGACAGCGCTTCGAGTTCCGTGTCTTCCAGGCCGACATGCAGCTTGCCGGCGATGACCGCGATCGTTGCCGGAACCGCGCCCTCGGCGCGGATGATCGCCTCGACGCTGCGCGCCATCTGCAGGTTGCCCGGATAGGGCATGCCATGGGTGATGATGGTCGATTCGAGCGCGACGATCGGCAGGCCCTGCGCCTTGGCGTCGGCGACTTCCTTCGAGTAGGTGATCGGGAAATTGTGGGCGGGTGTGGTCATAATCGGATCCATCAGACTTGTTTTCTTGTTCATGCCAGAAGGCGGGGTTCGGGTACAAGCGCCAAGGTGGCGTCGAGCGTGGCACGGCCGAGATTTTCGGCTGCGGCCAGAGGCGATTGAAGGGTGATCACTGCTGCAGCCGCACCGGTGCGCAACGCTTGAGGCAATCTATCGCCGTCGAGGGTCGCCGCGATCACGCCGGCGGCGAAGGCGTCGCCGGCGCCGGTGACATCGGCTATTTCCGCGAGCACCGGAGGCGTGAGCAATGCGACGGTCTCGTCCTGGAAGGCGACGACATCGCTCCGGCCGCGGGTGACGACTGCGCCGCGCAATCCCTGGCGGCGCAGCAGGTCCGGCCAACCGGCGGGCTCTTGCGGCCTTGATCCCGCGATGGCTTCGGCCTCGGCCTCATTCATGAAGAGGAGGTGGAGGCGCGGCAACGCGGAACGGAAGCGGACGACCTTGGCCGGCGAGATGGCGATCGCGGCAAGCGGGATGCCGCGTTTCGCCGCCACGTCCGCGAGCGCGGTGATCGTTTCGGCGGGCATGTTGCCGTCGGTCAGGATGAGGTCGGCCGCTTCGATCGCGTCCCGGATCTGGCGCATGGCAAGGCGGCGCGGCGAGAAGAGGGCGTAGAGCTCCATGTCGGCGATGCCGATCACCAGATTGCCGTCCTTCTCCAGGATCGCGGTGTAGCTCGGCGTCTGCCTGTCGAGAAAGGTCAAGGGGCGGTCGTCGATACCCGCCCGTTTGGCTGCGTCCGCAACCATGTCGCCGGCCTGATCGCCGCCACGCGGCGAGACGAGCGTGACGGCGTGGCCCAGCCGGGCGAGATTCTGCGCGGCATTGAAGCCGCCGCCGCCGGGTTCGGTGAACCACCGGCCCGGATTGGACGCGCCTGGCACCGTCGCAGTCGAAATGCGCGCCCGCCGGTCGATATGGGCGCCGCCGATGACGAGGATTTTCTTGGTCATGGGAGCCTGCCTGATGAGCGCGATTCGGACAAAACAGGGCTTTGGGAGGCGCGAGGCCGCATGCGGCAAGCTCTTGTTTCCACACCCGAAAACGAAAAGAGAACAAATGTCATATTGTTATTTTCTTTCATCGGCTTGCAAGGGTCTTGCGAAACGAGAACAAAATGTGTACATATTCGTCATCGACGGCTTCATTGCCTGTGCGGCTTCAATAACCTAAAGGTGGATCAAATGGCACAAAATTCTTTGCGGCTCGTAGAGGACAAATCCGTGGATAAAAGCAAGGCACTGGAAGCTGCACTTTCCCAGATCGAACGGTCGTTCGGCAAGGGATCGATCATGAAGCTCGGTTCCAATGAAAACGTCGTCGAAATCGAAACCATTCCGACCGGCTCGCTCGGGCTCGACATCGCGCTCGGCGTCGGTGGTCTGCCGAAGGGACGCATCATCGAGATTTTCGGACCGGAAAGCTCCGGCAAGACGACCCTGGCGCTGCAGACGATCGCGGAAGCCCAGAAGAAGGGTGGCATTTGCGGCTTCATCGACGCCGAGCATGCGCTCGATCCCATCTATGCCCGCAAGCTTGGCGTCGATCTTCAGAACCTTCTGATCTCGCAGCCGGACACCGGCGAACAGGCTCTGGAAATCACCGATACGCTGGTGCGTTCCGGCGCGCTTGACGTTCTCGTCATCGACTCGGTCGCCGCGCTGACGCCGCGCGCGGAAATCGAAGGTGAAATGGGCGACAGCCTGCCGGGCCTGCAGGCCCGCCTGATGAGCCAGGCGCTGCGCAAGCTGACCGCCTCGATCTCGCGTTCGAACTGCATGGTCATCTTCATCAACCAGATCCGCATGAAGATCGGCGTCATGTTCGGCTCGCCGGAAACAACGACCGGCGGCAACGCGCTCAAGTTTTATGCGTCGGTTCGCCTCGACATCCGCCGGATCGGTTCCGTCAAGGACCGCGACGAAGTTGTCGGCAACCAGACGCGCGTCAAGGTCGTCAAGAACAAGATGGCACCGCCCTTTAAGCAGGTCGAGTTCGACATCATGTATGGCGAAGGCGTTTCGAAGACCGGCGAACTGGTCGATCTCGGCGTCAAGGCGGGCATCGTCGAGAAGTCCGGCGCCTGGTTCTCCTATAACAGCCAGCGTCTCGGTCAGGGTCGTGAGAATGCCAAGCAGTTCCTGCGCGACAATCCCGACACGATGGCCGAAATCGAAATGGCGCTGCGCCAGAATGCCGGCCTGATCGCCGAGCAGTTCCTGGACAAGGGCGGTGACGAGGACGACGGCGACGCCGCCGCCGAGGGCTGAGACCGATACGCGACCTGGCGGGCAATCGTTCGCCGGTCCGCTGACGATCCGGACGGGGTGAGCCCCGGGATCGATGGCTTTGACGGCTGCACATCAAGGCGATGTGCAGCCGTTTCCGTTTGTTCTGGACAGTCATGGGGGCGTTGGATAAAAGCCAGTGGTTTTGTTGAATAATCCGCCGGACGGCGGGCGGCAGTGAAGGGTCAAGCATGAGCGGCGTGAACGACATCCGGTCGACATTCCTCGACTATTTCAAGACGAACGGACACGAGGTGGTTGCCTCCAGCCCGCTCGTGCCGCGCAACGATCCGACGCTGATGTTCACCAATGCCGGCATGGTGCAGTTCAAGAACGTCTTCACGGGTCTGGAAAGCCGTCCCTATTCGACGGCCGTGACCGCGCAGAAATGCGTGCGCGCCGGCGGCAAGCACAACGACCTCGACAATGTCGGCTACACCGCGCGCCACCATACGTTCTTCGAGATGCTCGGCAACTTCTCCTTCGGCGACTATTTCAAGGATCGCGCGATCGAGCTTGCCTGGAACCTGATCACCAAGGAATTCGGCATCGACCGCAACCGGCTGATGGTTACCGTCTATCACACCGATGACGAGGCCTTCGATTTGTGGAAGAAGATCGCCGGCCTGCCGGACGAAAAGATCATCCGCATCCCGACCAGCGACAATTTCTGGGCGATGGGCGATACCGGCCCGTGCGGCCCCTGTTCGGAAATCTTCTACGATCACGGCGACCACATCTGGGGCGGGCCGCCCGGCTCCCCGGAAGAAGACGGCGACCGCTTCATCGAGATCTGGAACCTCGTCTTCATGCAGTACGAGCAGGTGACGAAGGAAGAGCGCCTCGAACTGCCGCGCCCGTCGATCGACACCGGCATGGGGCTTGAGCGTATCGCCGCACTCCTGCAGGGCAAGCACGACAATTATGACATCGACCTGTTCCGGGCCCTGATTGCGGCGTCCGAAGAAGCGACCGGCGTCAAGGCCGAGGGCGACAAGCGCGCGAGCCACCGGGTCATTGCCGATCACCTGCGTTCAGCCGCCTTCCTGATCGCAGACGGCGTGCTGCCGTCGAACGAAGGCCGTGGCTACGTGCTGCGCCGCATCATGCGTCGCGCCATGCGTCACGCCGAACTGCTCGGTTCGCGTGATCCGCTGATGTGGCGGCTGCTGCCGACGCTGGTTCAGGAGATGGGCCGCGCCTATCCGGAACTGGTGCGCGCCGAGGCGCTGATTTCCGAGACGCTGAAGCTCGAGGAGACCCGTTTCCGCAAGACGCTCGAGCGCGGCCTTGTGCTGCTCAACGACGCGACGACCGACCTTTCCAAGGGCGGCATGCTCGACGGCGAGACCGCCTTCAAGCTCTACGACACCTATGGATTCCCGCTGGACCTGACGCAGGACGCGTTGCGCGCACGCGGCATCGGCGTCGATCTCGCCGGCTTTACCGACGCCATGGAGCGGCAGAAGGCCGAGGCTCGCGCCAGCTGGTCCGGCTCCGGCGACAAGGCAACCGAGACCATCTGGTTCGAGCTCAAGGAAAAGTTCGGCGCGACCGAATTCCTCGGTTATGACACCGAGACTGCCGAAGGCGTAATCCAGGCGATCGTCCGCGATGGCGCTGCCGTCAATGAGGCGAAGTCGGGCGAGGAAATCCAGGTCGTCGTCAACCAGACGCCGTTCTACGGTGAATCCGGCGGCCAGATGGGCGACACGGGCGTCATCACAGGCGAAGATTTTGCAATCACTGTGACCGATACGCAGAAGAAGGGCGAGGGTGTCTTCGTCCATTACGGCACGGTCAGCGAAGGCGTGGTCAAGAGCGGCGAGGAGGTCGTCCTGACCGTCGATCACGCCCGCCGGTCGCGCCTGCGCGCCAACCACTCGGCAACCCATCTGCTGCACGAGGCGCTGCGCGAGGTGCTCGGCACCCACGTGGCCCAGAAGGGCTCGCTGGTCGCGCCCGAGCGGCTTCGCTTCGACGTCTCGCATCCCAAGCCCATGTCGGCCGAGGAGCTGAAGGTCGTCGAGGATATGGCCAACGAGATCATACTGCAGAACTCGCCAGTCACGACGCGCCTGATGAGCGTCGACGATGCGATTGCCGAGGGCGCCATGGCGCTGTTTGGTGAAAAATACGGTGACGAGGTGCGCGTCGTGTCGATGGGCACCGGCGTGCGCGGCGCCAAGGCCAATCGGCCTTATTCTGTCGAACTGTGCGGTGGCACGCATGTCGGCTCGACCGGCGAGATCGGTCTCGTGCGGGTTCTCTCCGAAAGCGCGGTCGGCGCCGGCGTTCGCCGCATCGAGGCGGTGACGGGCGAGGGTGCGCGCGCCTATCTGGCCGAGCAGGACGAGCGGGTCAAGACGCTCGCGGCGACGCTGAAGGTGCAGCCTGCGGACGTCCTGTCGCGCGTCGGCGCGATGATGGACGAGCGCCGCAAGCTCGAGAAGGAGCTGGCCGAGGCCAAGCGGCAGCTGGCGCTTGGCGGCGGAAATTCGAGCGACAGCGCAAACGATGTTCGCGAAGTCGGCGGCATCAAGTATCTCGGCAAGGTTCTGAACGGCGTCGCACCGCGCGACCTCAAGGGTCTGGCGGATGACGGCAAGGCCGGCCTCGGTTCGGGCGTTGTCACCTTCATCGGCATTTCCGAAGACGGCAAGGCAAGCGCCGTCGTCGCGGTTACGCCGGATCTGACCGCGCGTTTCAGCGCTGTCGATCTGGTGCGCGTGGCGTCTGCCGCACTCGGCGGTCAGGGGGGCGGCGGTCGTCCCGACATGGCACAGGCCGGCGGTCCGGATGCGACGAAGGCGGATGCGGCGATCGAGGCCGTGGCCGAAGCGCTGGCCGGCTGACGCTGCCACCGCTGGAGTGAATATCCTGCAAAGGGCCGCCGGCAAGGGCGGCCCTTTCTTTCTGAAGTCGATCGCGGCTGCCGCGCCAGGACAGGCAGGTCATTCCGTCTTGTTTCGAGGCTGGTCGCCGGCTTGACTTGTGACAAGTCCAAGCGCTGCGCGTCCCCGATTTCAGGCTGCCACGCCCTTGATCAGTTCAATTTGTCATTGCAGATTAGCCAAAGATTTATCTCTTTTGGCTATGGTTTTAGGATCAATTTTGGTGATGGTTGCGGCGGATTGGACGCCTCAATTCTGAGTATGCCGTAGCGGCTCGAAGGCGACGCGTTGGAAAATCTGCTCAATATCGCGACGATGATGATCTGTACGTCGATCATCACGGTCTTCGTCGCCATCGGCTTTTCCATGCATGCCATTTTTCGTCCGCAGGAGCCGGCAGTGCGCTGGTGGGCCGCGACGATGTGGCTTGGAACGGGCGCGATGATCCTTCTGGCCTCCCGGTCCTTCTGGCCGTTCTGGCTGACTGTCGGTTTCGGCAACGCTCTGACTGTCGCGGCGTACGGATTTCTCTTGTCGGGGTTCCGGGTGTTTTTCGGCAAGACGTCAAAATGGCCGCTCGCCCTCATCGGCATGCTGATCTGGCTCGGCAGTCTTGCCGGGTTCGACTGGATCAGAACGGACGTCAACAACCGTATCATGCTGATGGCCCTGCTGATGTCGGGGTACACGCTGCCGATCGCTTTCGAATGCTGGAAGGGATGGAAGAGGGAAGGGCTGCCGACTGCGCTCGTCTGCAGCCTGTTTTTCTTGACGCACGCCGTCACCTACCTGGTCCGCATACCGCTCGCCTATATCCGCCCCGCAGACGAATATCTCGGCACGGCCTGGTCGCCCTGGTTCGCATTCCTGACCCTGGAAGCCTTCATACACGTGTTGTTTACGACCATTGCGATCATCGTCCTGGTGAAGGAAAGGGCAGAGGCGAAATATCGGCGGGCCGCCGAAACCGACAGCCTGACGGGCGCGCCCAACCGCGGCTATTTTGTCCGCCGCGTGGAGCGGCATCTGGCGGGCAAGCCTCAACCCTTCGTCTTCGCTCTGATGGACCTCGACAATTTCAAGGCGATCAATGACCAGTACGGCCATCTGGCCGGCGATGCGGTTCTGAAGGGGTTTGCCGAGCTCCTGATGGCCCACTTGCCGCCGTCGTCCATGTTTGGCCGGATCGGTGGCGAGGAATTCGCAATGCTCATCGGTGGGCTGACGGAACAGGATGCGCTCGAAGTCCTGGAAACCATCCGGCGAGAAACCGAGCGGCTTGATCAGTCGTGCATGGCGGGCGTTCCCGCTGTGACGGTCAGCATCGGCGCCGTCGCCAGCACCAGCGGTCTTATGGCTTTCGACGGTCTTGCCGCGGCGGCCGACCTAGCGCTCTATTCGGCCAAGGGACAGGGCCGCAACCGGCTTTGCGTCTATCAACCCGCCTTGATGCTTCGTGCCGCAGGCGAGGTGGACGGTGCTCCTGTAAAGCCGGGTCGCACGCCCGCTATTCGCCGGGATCGTCTGGTCGAGACGTCCTGATCGCGCTCAAGGCATCCTCCACCGTGTTGTAGAACGCCACGCGCGGCTCCGCGACCCCGTGGGCGCGCAGCATTTTCGCCGTGTCATAGCTTGCCCCGGAGATCATGTAGGTCACGTTGTGGCGCGCGGCCTTGCGCAGGGAGCTTTCAATCACACTGGCGGCGGTGGAATCGATGAACGGCACCGACGAGCAGTCGAGCACGAAGTTGCGACGCTGGTCGGCGATGCGGTCCAGCACCGAGCCGACCGTGGCCGCCGCGCCGAAGAAGAAGACGCCGTTGATGTGGTAGACGACGGTATCCGGATCGTCGGCGGCAACCGGCCGTTCCTTCTCGCTGTCCTCTTCCCTCATCTCCACCGCAAAATTGCGCCGCGCGGCCTCGCTGACGACGATTGCCTTGCTCATGCGATTGATGAACAGCATGGCACCGAGCGCGAAGCCGCCGATGATGCCCTCCGTCAGATCGCGGAAGATGACGAGCGCCAGCGTGACGATCAGCACCATGGCGTCGCCGCGGGAGGAGCGGATGAGCGCGGCAAAGGCGTGCTTCTCGATCATGTTGTAGGAAACGACCGCCAGCAGGCCGGCAAGTGCTGCCAGCGGAATGTAGGCGGCGAGCGGGGCTGCGACGAGCATGAAGACAAGCAGGAACAGCGAGTGCATCATGCCGGAAAACGGGCTGGTGGCGCCGGCGCGCACATTCGTCGCCGTGCGGGCGATGGTGCCGGTCACGCAGATGCCGCCGAAGAGCGGCGAGGCGATGTTGGCGACGCCTTGGGCGACCAGTTCCATGTTCGAGCGGTGGCGGCGCCCGGTCATGCCGTCGGCGACGACGGCGGAGAGCAGCGACTCGATCGAGCCGAGAAGCGTGAAGGAGAAGGCGCTCGGCAGGACGGCCAGCACCTTGTCGAGGCTGATTTCCGGGAGGCTCGGTGCGGGCAGGGTGCGGGGAATGCCACCGAAGCGGCTGCCTATGGTTTCGACCGGTAGCGACAGGAGGGCGGCGGCGAGCGATGCGAGCGCCACGGCGATCAGCATGTTCGGCCAGTTGGGGCGCAGCCGCTTGACGGCGAGGATCAGCAGGATCGTTCCGGCCGAAATGGCGAGCGCCGACGGGTTCAATGTCGGAAGCGATGCGATGAGCTGCTGGTATTTGGGAATGATGGGACCAGGCTCGGGCGCGGTGAGCGTCAGTCCCAGCAGATCCTTGATCTGGCTGGAAAAGATGATGACGCCGATACCGGCGGTAAAGCCGACGGTGACCGGATAGGGGATGAACTTGATGTAGTTGCCGAGCCTGAGCCAGCCGGCAGCCATCATCATCAGGCCGGAAAGCGCTGTAGCCAGCAACAAGCCGTCAATGCCGAACTGGTTGACGGTCGCCGCGACCAGAACGATGAAGGCGCCGGCCGGTCCACCAATCTGGTGACGGCTGCCACCGAGTGCCGAGACGAAGAAGCCGCCGATGATCGCCGTGAACAGGCCCCGATCCGGGGTGACGCCGGAGGCGATCGCGATCGCCATCGACAAGGGCAGGGCAACGATCGCCACTGTCAGCCCCGACAGCGCATCCTGCTTGAAGCGCGCGGAGGAATATCCTTCCTGCAGTACAGTGACGAGTTTTGGAACCAGGCGGTCGGTCATGGCTAAACTTCGGTCCTGAAGGATTGGTCGGGACATCGGCCAATGAAAGATGACCGATGATGCACCAGAGTCTCGCGAATAAGAAGAGGGCTCCTTCCGGGTGAGCTATTCGATCATCGCGCTGGAGGGATCTCTGATCGCCGTGGCAATCCAGAGCCTCAGCCATTCCTCTGAAGTTCGGCCGCCGCTTCGTTGTCCAGCGCCTCGGCGCGCTGGTATGCCGGTCGCGCGGAGAGCCGTGCATGATAGTCGCGGAAGGTGGGCCGGTCGTCCATCGAGCCGAATTTCAGCCCCCAGCTGATATGCGAGCCGACATAGACGTCGGCCGCGGTGAAGCGATCTCCCGCGATGAAGGGATGTGCGGAGACGGCCGCTTCCAGCGTGTCCATTACCGCTTCGTAGCTGCCGTAGCCGACCATGCCGCGGCGCTCGGAAGGGATTTCGACGGCCAGCGACCGATTGGTGACAGCGGCTTCCAGCGGTCCGGCCGCGAAGAACAGCCAGCGGTAGTAGGCGGCGCGCTCGTGCGGGCGGGGTGCGAGGCCCGCCTCCGGATAGGCATCGGCGAGATAGGCGCAGATTGCCGCGCATTCGGTGACGACGGCGTCGCCGTGCAGGATGGACGGCACCTTGCCCATCGGATTGACTGCCCTGTAGGCGTCCGTCTTCATCGGCGGTCCGAAGGGGATGATCCGGGCTTTGTAAGGAACGCCGGCTTCCTCCAGCATCCAGCGCGCGATTCGGCCGCGCGACATTGGGTTCGTGTAGAAGATGATCTGTGACATGTCGGCCTCCCGTCCGTTTTCGGGAGACTTTGCCGTCTTTGCCCATGGATGAAAAGCCGGTGACGAAAAAAGAAAACCCGGCGCGAGGCCGGGTTTCCGTCAAAGTCGATGGTTAGCCGGATCAGGCCGCCATGGCCTTCTTGAGGTTCTCGTCGATCTTGTCGAGGAAGGCGGTGGTCGAGAGCCAAGGCTGATCGGGGCCGATCAACAGCGCCAGGTCCTTGGTCATGAAGCCGGACTCGACGGTTTCGATGCAGACCTTTTCCAGCGTGTCGGAGAACTTGGCAAGCGCCGCGTTGTCGTCGAGCTTGGCGCGGTGGGCGAGGCCACGGGTCCAGGCAAAGATCGAGGCGATCGAGTTGGTCGAGGTTTCCTGGCCCTTCTGGTGCTGGCGGTAGTGACGGGTCACCGTGCCGTGGGCGGCTTCGGCTTCGACCGTCTGGCCATCCGGCGTCATCAGGACCGAGGTCATCAGGCCGAGCGAGCCGAAGCCCTGGGCCACGATGTCGGACTGCACGTCGCCGTCATAGTTCTTGCAGGCCCAGACATAGCCGCCGGACCACTTCAGAGCGGAAGCGACCATGTCGTCGATCAGGCGGTGTTCGTACCACAGCTTGGCGGCCTCGAACTTGTCCTTGAACTCGGCGTCGAAGACTTCCTGGAACAGGTCCTTGAAGCGGCCGTCATAGGCCTTGAGGATGGTGTTCTTGGTCGACAGGTAGCAGGGAACGCCGCGCTGCAGGGCGTAGTTGAACGATGCGCGGGCGAAATCCTTGATCGAGTCGTCGAGGTTGTACATGGCCATGGCGACGCCGGAGGAGGGGGCGTCGAAGACGTCATGCTCGATCGTCTGGCCGTCGTCGCCGACGAACTTGATCGACAGCTTGCCCTTGCCCGGGAACTTGAAATCGGTGGCGCGGTACTGGTCGCCGAAGGCGTGACGGCCGACGATGATCGGCTTGGTCCAGCCCGGAACCAGGCGTGGAACGTTCTTCATGATGATCGGTTCGCGGAAGATGACGCCGCCGAGAATGTTGCGGATGGTGCCGTTCGGCGACTTCCACATCTTCTTCAGGCCGAATTCCTCGACGCGGGCTTCGTCCGGCGTGATGGTCGCGCACTTGACGCCGACGCCGTGCTTCTTGATGGCGTTGGCGGCATCAACGGTCACCTGGTCGTCGGTGGCGTCGCGGTTTTCGACCGAGAGGTCGTAGTATTCGATCTCGAGATCAAGGTAGGGGAGGATCAGCTTGTCCTTGATGAACTGCCAGATGATGCGGGTCATCTCGTCGCCGTCGAGATCGACGACAGGGTTTGCTACCTTGATCTTTTCCATGAATGCCTCTTCTTGTTCGCTCAATGGGGCGCAACGCCCGGAAGAATGAAATCCGGTCGCCTATAGCATTGTGACGCGGCAAGGCAAAGATAAGGAGCGGCGAAAGTGCGAGAAAATCACGCTGTCGACGGCAATTTTCGCGCCGGCCGCCGGGGCCGCGTGCAGTGCTGCAACGGCCGGTGATTTTTTGCCGTCCGCGGCTTTCTGGCCGATAGGGATCGTCATGAAAAACTGCTAATCGACGGTCGATCGCGCCGCGTCGCCGGATATGTCGTCCGGCACGGCCTTTTCAGGAAGGTCAGACTGATGAAAACCAGATCCCTTTGCGCCCTTTTTCTTGCTTCGCTGCTGTCCTCGACCGTCGCGCAGGCCGGCGTCGATCCGCTCGTGCCGGTCAAGGAAGTCATGCAGGCGGTCGTCACCAATGCCGGCCCGGATGGCGCTACCGGCGAAGATGGCGACACCGGGATCGACGACCAGTCCGCTGAGGGCGCAAACAGCGACGCGCAGGCGACCGACGGCGGCGATGAGGATTCCGACATTCCCTATATCGACTACCTCTCCGACGAATGGCTCGACCGTGATTTCAGTGCCGGGATCGCCAAGCTCTATCGCGAGGGTTCGAAGACCGCGGCGGAGAAGGACGAGCCCTTCATCGACTACGAACCGGTGATCGGCGCCCAGGATTTCTGCCCGCTGAAGGATGTGGACGTGAAGCTCGCCGGCGAAAAGGACGGTGTCTATGATGTCGTCGCCAGCTTCAAGGCGGAAAGCTGCTTCGGAGACGACGGCGATTCGAAATCCGTCACACAGACGCATTTCCGGGTGATCGAGGAAAACGGCAAGCCGGTGATCGACGACATCGTCGTCAAGCGCGGCGACGAAGAGCAGGATTCGTTGAAGAAGATCATGCAGGACTATCTCGCGCAGCAGCACTAGGTCACCGCTGGGTGACGAAGGACGCGAAGGGCAGGCGACATGGCAGAGGTGGACAGGCACTACAGCGATCCGGCGCTCGCCGCGCTTTACGATCTCGACAGCGGCTGGGGCGCGGATCGCCAGTATTTCCTCGATCTTGCCGGCGTGACGCCCATCCGGGTTCTCGATCTCGGTTGCGGCACCGGTCTCTTGAGCCGTGCCTATGCGGCGCGCGGGCATCGCGTCACGGCGGTCGACCCGGCGCTGCCGATGATCGAGATCGGCCGGCGGGAACCGCATGGCGAGGCGATCGAATGGGTGTGTTCGAACGCCGAGACGTTTCGCTCGGAGGAGCGTTTCGATCTCATCGTCATGACCGGCAATGCGTTTCAGGTGTTTCTCACGGAAGAGGCGGTGCGGGCGCTGTTTGCGACGATGCGCCTGCATCTTGCCGATGGGGGCCGGGTGGTCTTCGAGACTCGCAATCCGGCGATCGACTGGCCGACCCGCTGGAACCACGATCACTTGCTGGAGACGAAGGCGGGCCCGATCACCGTTTCGAGGCGCATCCTGTCGTCCGGCAACGGGTTCGTCGATTTCGAGACTCGCTACATCTTTCCGGATCGCGAGACGGTGTCGACGAGCCGCCTGCGCTTCTTCTCTCCGGAGGCGATACAGGCGGAGATGGCATCTTGCGGCCTTGTGATGAAGTCACTGCAGGGTGACTTTTCGGGCGAGGCCTTCGATGCTACGCGCCATGAGGAGATGGTGTTCGTCGCGGCAAGCGCGCTCTAGCGGCTCAGTCTTTCGAGGGCATGAATGTGGCGGGCAGTGGGAGTGCACAGGAGGTGTGACGAAATCTCCGATACAAATGTGCAGGAATTTGTTTACTCGCTTATGTTGACGTCTTTCCCGTACTCTGCAATCGGGAGAAGAAAATGCTGCCGCCGCCTTTGAGTTATACCTTTTTTATTGGCTGTGGGCTGTGTGCGCTTCTTCATATCGCACGCCTTTTCCGGACGGGACGCTTTCAATGGCGTCGATTTGAGACGCCGGGAGACTTCCTTATCCTTCTGGTAGGAGATGCCTTCATAATCGGTGGTTTGTTTATCGGAATGGCGCAGCAGCATTATGGCTATTTCAAATAGCATCGCAGCCGACACGCTTTGATTTCCCGGTCGTTTTGTGCCAGTGAGACGCCGGATTTTGCAAAGACCGAAGGCATCCCATGGCAGGCACCAACAGCGAACGCGAACTTCTGGCCGAAGGCCCGGCGATCATTCTCGTCGAGCCGCAGCTTGGCGAAAACATCGGCATGGTGGCGCGCGCCATGGCGAATTTCGGGCTGGCGGAGCTTCGCCTGGTCAATCCGCGTGACGGCTGGCCATCGGAAAAGGCGCGATCGGCTGCGTCCAAGGCCGATCACGTGATCGAAGCCACCACGGTGTTCGACACGCTGGAGGATGCAATCGCCGACCTCAATTTCGTCTACGCGACGACGGCGCGCGAGCGCGACGGGTTCAAGCCCGTGCGTTCGCCGGTGACGGCCGCCACGACCTTGCGGGGGCGCTTTTCAGCGGGCGAACGCACCGGCATCCTCTTTGGACGCGAGCGCTGGGGGCTGACGAACGAGGAGGTGGCGCTGGCCGACGAAATCGTCACGTTTCCGGTCAATCCGGCGTTTGCATCGCTCAACATCGCCCAGGCGGTGCTGCTGATGTCCTATGAATGGATGAAGTCCGGCATGGACGACCTGGGAGACACGCCTTTTGGCGCCGTCGCGCAGCGCCCCGCGACGAAGGAGGAGCTGTTCGGGCTCTTCGGACAGGTGGAGGAGGCACTCGATGCGCGCGGCTATTTCCGTCCGGAACCCAAGAAGCCGCGGATGATCGAGAACCTGCGTGCCGTGCTGTCGCGTCGGGCCTTCACCGGCCAGGAGATCAGCGTGATGCGCGGTGTATTTGCCACATTCGACCGCTACAGCCGTAAAAACCCCCGGGGAAAAGCCCCACCCGAAACCTTCGACGACGAAAACGAGGGTTGAGCGGCCTTGACGGTCCTCAGCCGGGTCTATTCCATCCCAGGGTAAAATGGAGCCGCCACTGATGCTCGAACGCCTGCGTTTGAGAAACTTGCTTCTTGCCGGGGACCCCACGCTGATGCGGCTTCGCCTTGGCAGCCGCGTCGTCGTCAGCGTTTGCCTGTCGCTCGGGCTCATCTACCTGTTCTCCGCTCATCTGCACACGCTGCCGGTCGCCGCCTATGGGCTCGGCATCATCCTCTCGGTGCAGGGCATCCTGACGGTGCGGGAGACGTCCGGCCGTGCGCAGTTCCTGACCCGCGCCGCTGGCGTCCTCGCGGCCGGGCTTTCGGTGACGCTTGCCACGCTGCTGGAGGCCGATCGCCTGATGTCCGATCTTGCCTTTCTGGCCGTCATCTTCGTCGCCTGCGTCGCGCGTGCCTTCGGGCCGCGCTGGAACGCCGTCGGCATGTACGCCTTCATGGCCTATTTCATGGCCGCCTATTTCCATCCGTCCATTGCCGACGTCCCCTGGGCGATCGTTGGCATCGCGATTTCGGCAGGCGTTTCCCAGACGGTGCGCTTCGCCGTCATCCGTGAAAATCCGGTGGCCAGCATGCGCGGGGCGGTGAGGGCGACGCTGCATCGCTGCGAGGAAATTCTCGTCACGCTGGAAGAGGCATCGGCGCGCGGTGGAGAGTTGACCAAGGCCGACAGCGATACGCTGCGCATGCAGGCGCAGCGGCTGAAGGGCACAGTGCTGTCCGCCATAGGCGCGCTTGGCCCGGACGAGGGTGGAGAGAACGGCGATGTCGTCGATCTGCGGGTCGGGTTGATCGAGCTGCAGCTCGCAGCCGAAAGCGCGATCGTCGCGGCGCAGAAGGCGCTGCCGCCACGCGGCATACTGCGGGCTGCACTCAACAGGGACGGCGTCGAAACCGGCGACGGCAAAACCGAGCCTTCCGGCACCGAGGCGGAGCAGAGCGCGGCAACCATCGCATGGCTGGCGGATGCGCGCTCGAACGTGTTGCAGCAGGCGGCGAGGATCTCCGCCCTTGCACCGGCGTCGCCGGTCACCGGCGGTTCCGGCCCGGTGCGGCTTAACCTGAAGCATCCGGCTGTCCGGACGGCCATCCAGATCACGCTTGCGGCAGCCATCGCCATGGCGGCGGGACTGGCCCTGTCGCGCGAACGCTGGTTCTGGGCGGTGCTCTCCGCCTTTCTCGTGTTCATCAACACGCAGTCGCGTGGCGATACGGCGATGAAGGCGGTGCAGCGCGCAGTCGGCACACCGGTCGGCATCGTCGCCGGGCTCGTTCTCGCCTATGCCTTCGGCGCGCATCCGCTGATCATCGCCTTGCTGGCGCTCGCCAGCATCTTCCTCGCTTTCTACAATCTGCCGGTTTCCTACGGCCGGATGACCTTCTTCATCTCGATCGTGATCGCGCTGGCCTATGCGCTGATGGGCGTTCTGACCCTCGACCTGATGTGGCTGCGCGTCGAGGAGACGCTGATCGGCTCAATCGCGGGCATCCTGGTGTCGGCGACGGTCTTTCCGACGCGTACCCGGGCGACGCTCAACCAGGCGGAAGCGCGCTGGTATGCGGCATTGAAGTCCTTGCTGGAGGCGACGCGGTCTGAGGAGCGCGGTGGCGAGCTGATCGACCTGTCGCACCGGCTGGACGAGGCTTATGGCAACCTGGTGACGGCGGCCCGTCCGCTTGGCGCGCCGTGGCAGCTGGTGGTCCGGCCCGGCCATGTGCGCCAGACGCTCGGACTGCACCGCGCGGCGACCTATTGGGCACGGCTGTTCGCGCGCAACGTCTCGGTCGGCCATGTCGAGAAGGGCGCACCGCTTCTGGCGCTGATCGACGACCTGTTGCAGGAGATCGAAGGTCTGGCGGAGCGAAAGGCGGATTGTTTCTATCTTGAACGCCTTCGCACCGCCGCGCGCCTTGATGCTGCCAATTTCGACAGGCGGAAGATAAGCGACAGTCTCGGCATGCTGGAGGCGACGCTCACGCGCTTCTACCCCGATGCCGATGCTCCTTCCATGGCGGGGTGACGGGCGGCAATGGTTTTGAATGCGCAGAGTGATGGGGGCGACCGGCCGGTTCTGGTGTTCGATTCGGGGATCGGCGGGCTGACGGTCCTGCGCGAGGCGCGCGTGCTGATCCCGGAGCGCCGATTCGTCTATGTCGCCGACGACGCCGGTTTCCCATACGGAAACTGGGAAGAGGCGGCGCTGACGGAGCGCATTCTGACCCTGTTTGCCAATCTGATCGCGACCTATGATCCGGTTGCTTGCGTGATTGCCTGCAATACCGCCTTCACGCTGGCGGGCGCGGCGCTCAGGGCCGCATTTCCGGCCATGACCTTCGTCGGCACGGTGCCGGCGATCAAGCCGGCGGCCGAGCGGACGCGCTCCGGCCTCGTTTCCGTGCTGGCGACGCCGGGCACCGTGAAGCGCGCCTACACGCGCGACCTCATCCAGTCCTTCGCCAGTCAGTGTCATGTCCGGCTCGTCGGTTCGGTCAACCTGGCCGCCATGGCGGAGGCCTATATCCGCCGGGATCCCGTCGACAACGACGCCGTCCTGGCCGAGATCAGCCAGTGCTTCCTCGACAAGGACGGTCGTCGGACCGATATCGTCGTGCTCGCCTGCACCCATTATCCCTTCATGGCGAACGTGTTTCGCAAGCTCGCGCCCTGGCCGGTGGACTGGCTCGATCCGGCGGAGGCGATCGCGCGCCAGGTGCGCCGCGTGGTTCCGGAACTGGCGGCCGGCGGGGCAGGGGAAGCCAGGGACAGCGCCTATTTTACCTCCGGCAACCCAGATTTTTCGACCATTCGGCTGATGCAGGGCTTCGGCCTGAAAGTGGCGCCGGCTTGAGCGGCGCGCCACAGATCGCCACCGTTCCCGCGGATCTGGCGCTCGATCTGTCCCGGCTGGTCGAAGCAATGTCGGGTTTCGAAGGGCGCTGGTGGATCATCGGCAGTGCCGCCATGGCGCTGCATGGGGTAGAGGGCATCGATCCGAACGATATCGACATCCTTGTCAGCGCCGACGATGCGCGCCGTCTTTCGACGCTTTGGAATATCGAGCCTCTCGCGATGCCGCCGCATCCTCGGTTTCGTTCGGAGGTGTTCCTGCGAAAGCCGCTCGCTGCACGCGAAGCCGAAGTCATGGGCGGTTTCGAGGTGATGACCGTGGGTGGATGGACGCCTGTGGAGCCGCGCGACAGGATTGTCGTGTCCCACGCGGGCGGCATGCTTTACGTCCCCTCGATTGCCGAGATCATCGACATGTGCCGACAGTTCGGCCGTGAGAAAGATCTGGCCCGGCTGGCTCTTCTGGCCAGGCTGTCGCAATAGATCATGTGGCAGAAAAACCACAGGTTGAGCTCCTGCGCGTGATGCGGGAAAAAGTGGTTTGTGCAACGGCGGTCCTCATGTATCCTGCCACCATCCAACACCAACCTCAAAAGGAGGCGTAAGATGTTTCATGCTTTTTCTACGACACGCCTCGGTGTTGGCGCCTCGCGACGTGGCTTCTTCCCAGCCGGAATCGTCGTGGGCATTGTGGGTTATCTCACCCGCATGTGATCGCCTTACGGGGCACCCTCCTAAAACCTGAATGACGTTTCGCCACAGGGGACAATTGCGTCCTCATTTCCGGCGATCGGTCCAAAACTCCAACCTCAACAAGGGATCGGTCCGTCTAAAGTCGGGCCGGTGCAAAAGGTAACGTTATGGAACAGCAAACTGTTCGTGCGGACAGCCTCGCTTTCGCACTGGATGACATGTTCAACAAGCACGGCGTGTGGCAGATGCTCGCTGCATTCGCCAAGGCGCTGCATCGGCGTCGCCAGACCGTCGTCAAGCTGAGGGAGGCGCATCTTGACGATCGTCTCCGGCGCGACATCGGCCTGCCCGCCGAACCGCGCGGACCCACTCGTCTCAACGGGCACGTTCCGTTGAGCGTGTGGGATGTCAGGTGGTAACACCCATGCCCCGGGCCGCAGACGCGGTCCGGGGCTTTGTGTTCTCGCGGAGGAAGGCCTTCGGGCGTGCAAGTGCTGTGACGGCCGGCCGCCCGGCCATGGTTCAGTCGAACTGGTCTTCCATCTTCTGAAGCCTGTGGAAGGTTTCTTCCATCACTTCGGCCAGTTGCAGGCATTGCTCGATGGGCGTCGGCGACAACGTCCTGTCGATGACTTCCGTCTGAATCTTCAGCGCTTTCTCCGCTGTCTCGCGGCCGTGCTCTGTCAGGCTGAGGCGTAGCACCCGCTTGTCGCGCGGATCGCCCTTGCGCGCGATCAGGCCGCGCTTTTCCATCTGCGGCAGCAGCATGCTCATGTTGGAACGGCCGACGAGAAGCTTGCGGGCAAGTTCTTGCTGGGTCAGTCCGTCGTGCCGGTAGAGATTGGCGAGAATGTCGAGATGCGGCGGCTTGATGTCTAGGTCCGCCAGGGCGCGGGTGAGAACCTGTTGCATGAGCTGGCAGGCCCTTCCGACGGCGATCCAGCTGCGAAACCGTGGATGATCCCAGGGTAGGGATTGATTTTCGTTCATCGTTGTACTTTATTGTTCATAATTGAACATTAATTGGATATCTCAACTATGGCATCGTTTTCGCTGAAGGTCACCCGCCTGGCGCTGCATGCGACCGAAAAGGTTTCGCCGAGGCTGGCCGGACGGCTGGCCTTCGAGCTCTTCAGCCGTACCCCGGCGCGGCAGCCGAAGGGGGACCGGGCGAGGCAGGTATTCCAGGCGGGCGAGGCCCTGTTTTCGCCGGCGGAAAAGATCAGTTTCGTGGCGGGCCCGGACAGGGTGGCAGGCTACCGGTTCCGCGCTCATGCCGCGGACGCGCCGCGCGTGCTGGTCGTTCATGGCTGGGGATCGCGGGCGGAGTATATGGCGCCCCTGTCTGCGGCCATCGCAAAGCTGGGCTTCGAGGTGATCGTCCTCGATTTCCCCGGTCACGGCCGATCTTCGGGCAAGCGCTTCAACATGATGAAGGCGGTGCAGGCGATCGCCGCAGCGGCGGATCAATACGGTCCGTTCGACAGTGCCGTCGGTCATTCCTTCGGCGGCGCGGCGCTGATGGTGGCTGCCGGCGGCATCATTCCGTCCATCCCGCCGGTGATACCCGGACGGATCGTGACGATCGCCTCGCCGAGCGAGATGGCGGGCGTCTTCCGGCGGTTTGCCGGGATGACCGGCCTTTCCCGCAGGGGGCTCGGCCATATGATGGATCATGTGCGGCATGTGGTCGGCGTCGGCATCGAGGCTTTCGACATCGCCGCCGGCATGGACCGGCTGTCGATCCCGGTGCTGACGGTGCATGCCGAGGACGACAAGGAGGTCGCGGCTTCTCATGCGGTGCGCTATGCCAATAGCGGCGGCGACGTGCGGCTCTACTGGGCGAATGGCCTCGGGCATCGCCGGATCATCAGCGATGCTGGCGTCATTGCCGAGGTGTCGGCCTTCCTCAGCCATGCGCAAGACAGTGCTGTGGCGTAGCAGCGCATTTGCCTTGGCCGATCATTGTGATAGCAACGGATATCGCTCTGCAACCCGTCGGAGGCTCCATCACCGTGTCCACCATTACGTCGATCGAAGCGCTTGAGGCCATCTACGGCGGATTGTCGGGGCTTGCGGAGGCGTCCGTGGCGAAGGTCACATCGTATCTGACCACGGAATACCGCCAACTGATCGAAGCCTCGCCCTTCATGGCTCTGGCGACTGTCGGCCCGGAGGGGCTCGACTGTTCGCCGCGCGGCGAGCCGGATGGCGTGGTCACCATCGAAGACGACCGGACGCTTCTTCTGCCGGACTGGCGCGGCAACAACCGGATCGATTCGCTGCGCAACATCGTGCGCGATCCGCGCGTGTCGCTGATGTTCCTGATCCCCGGTTCGGCAACCGTCATGCGGGTCAACGGCCATGCCGTCATCACGACCGAACCTGCGGTCGTCGAACGCTTCGAGATCGATGGAAAGCGGCCACGGACGGTGGTGGTGATAACGATCGGTGAAGTCTATTTCCAGTGTGCCCGCGCTGTCATGCGGGCGGATCTGTGGAACCCGGAGCGGTTCCATGACGTGAGCGCTTTGCCAAGCGCAGGGGCGATGATCAAGGCGGCAAAGGCTGGTTTCGACAAGGATAGCTACGACCGCGAATGGCCGGAGCGCGCCCGCAAGACCATGTGGTAACGCGGCCACTCTCAAGCGCAGCCGGATACTGGGGCTCCAAACGCAAGAAGCGCCCGCGAGGGGCGCTTCCAATCTCGGTGTTCTGTGCTGCTGCTACCGCTTGTAGATCAGCCAGCCCTTCTGGAATTCCTTCTTCATGCCGTCCTCGAAGTGAGCCGACTTGTTGCGGCCGGCATTCTTGGCGCAGTAAAGCGCGATATCGCACTTGTTGTAGAGATCGCCCGGATCGTCCGCCTGGGCGGCAAGGCAGGAGCCCAGCGACATGGTGATCGGGCCGTAATTCACACCCGTCTTGGAATTCTTGAACGGTGTGCGTTCGAGCGACATGCGGATGCGCTCGCAGATGTTGACCAGCTCTTCTTCGCTCGTCCCGTCAATGATCAGGGCGAATTCCTCGCCGCCGGTGCGGGCGACGAAGACGTCGCGGCGGAGGTTCGCCTTGATGACGTTGGCGACGGTCGCCAGGATCTTGTCGCCGACCGGGTGGCCATAGGTGTCGTTGACACGCTTGAAATGATCGATGTCGGCGATGACGAGGCCGACATTGCTGCGGCCCAGCGGGCTGTTGTAGATCGAGGCCAGCTTTTCGTCGAAGGCTCGCCGGTTGCTCAGGCGGGTCAGCGAATCGGTGTTGGCGATGCGCTTGTATTCGTCGAGTTCCTGGCGGACCTGATCCATCTCCTGGGACTTTACAGCGACGCTCTCCACCGTCTTGGCGCCGTGGGCCATCGTGTTGCCGGTTGCGTCGCTCAGAAGCTGTATGGCGTTGCGCAGCAGGTCGGCGCTCGAGGTGTTCTTGGTCGAGATGCGGCTGTAGGTCTCGCCGAGCAGCTTGCTGTAGCTTTCGAGCGAGGTCTGCTCCTGCTTCAGGAGGCGCATTACCGAATCCAGCTCTCCGAGAATGCGGTTGTGGGCACTGTCGACGACACGCGGCTGATGGGTGGCGAAGTAGCGCTCGCCGATGGAATCGAGTTCCGCCTGGGTCGCCTTGCCGCCGAGGCTCGCGAGTTCCTTCGTCAGAGTCGGATTGGAGCCGATATAGGCTTCGTAGAAGAGTTCGTAGTTCCTGGGAATGGGCGCGACGCCCATTGTCCGCATGGCGTAGGTGACTTGCCCCGCGATATCAGGCACTTGCGCCTTAGAGGCTGGTAGGCCACTCATGACAGGCTCCGAAGAAAGAATTCAGCTATGCAATTATTGGTGCAGCATAGGCAGGAATTCTTTGGAAAGGATTAAATCAGCAATATGTGATCTATTGCTTATAGACGTTCCTGTGCGTCAACCGATTATATGCTTAAAAATAAACAATTGATCTGAAACGATTTTATTCGTTGTTCCGAAAAGGGCGCGGCGACCGTGTCCTCGGTCGCCGCGATCATTTTTGGGTTTTATACTAACCGAGGTTCAGTTCCTGGAAGAAGTCGTTGCCCTTGTCGTCGATGACGATGAAGGCGGGGAAGTCTTCCACTTCGATCTTCCAGACCGCTTCCATGCCGAGTTCCGGATACTCCAGAACGTCCACCTTCCTGATGCAGTCCTGGGCAAGGCGCGCGGCCGGCCCGCCGATCGAGCCGAGATAGAAGCCGCCATGCGTCTTGCAGGCTTCGCGCACCTGGCGCGAGCGATTGCCCTTGGCGAGCATGACCATGGAGCCGCCAAACGACTGGAACTGGTCGACGTAAGAGTCCATGCGGCCTGCCGTTGTCGGTCCGAACGAGCCGGACGGCATGCCTTCAGGCGTCTTGGCCGGGCCGGCATAGTAGACCGGGTGGTTCTTCATGTACTCCGGCATGCCTTCGCCCTTTTCCAGGCGCTCGCGGATCTTCGAATGGGCCAGGTCGCGGGCGACGATGATCGTGCCGGACAGCGACAGCCGCGTCTTGACCGGATGCTTTGACAGCTCGGCAAGGATGGCGCTCATCGGCTGGTTCAGGTCGATCTTCACCACCGAGGAGGAGAGGGCGGCTTCGTCTACCTCCGGCATGTATTTCGACGGATCGGTTTCCAGCGCCTCGAGGAAGATGCCGTCCCGGGTGATCTTGCCCTTGGCCTGGCGGTCGGCGGAACAGGAGACCCCGAGCCCGATCGGCAGCGATGCCCCGTGACGCGGCAGGCGGATGACGCGGACGTCATGACAGAAATACTTGCCGCCGAACTGGGCGCCGACGCCCATCTGCTGGGTGAGCTTGTGGATTTCCTTCTCCATCTCGACGTCGCGGAATGCGTGGCCGCTCTCCGAACCTTCCATCGGCAGATTGTCGAGATACTTGGTGGAGGCGAGCTTCACCGTCTTCAGGTTCATCTCGGCCGACGTACCGCCAATGACGATCGCCAGATGGTAGGGGGGACAGGCTGCCGTTCCTAGCGTGAGGATCTTCTCCTTAAGGAAGTCTATCATCCGGTCATGGGTGAGCAGCGAGGGCGTTCCCTGGTAGAGAAAGGTCTTGTTGGCCGAGCCGCCGCCCTTGGCGACAAACAGAAAGTCGTAAGCGTCGGTGCCTTCCTCGTAGATGTCGATCTGTGCCGGCAGGTTGTTCTTGGTGTTCTTCTCCTCGAACATCTTGATCGGCGCGAGCTGGGAGTAGCGCAGGTTCTTGTGCTCGTAGGCGTCGAGCACACCCTTGGCGAGCGCCGAATAGTCGCCGCCTTCGGTCCACACGCGACGGCCTTTCTTGCCCATGATGATGGCGGTGCCGGTATCCTGGCACATGGGCAGGACGCCGCCGGCGGCGATATTGGCGTTCTTCAGCAGGTCGTAGGCGACGAAACGGTCATTGTCGGTGGCTTCCGGATCCTCGAGGATCGAGGCAAGCTGCTTGAGATGCGCCGGGCGCAGCAGGTGGTTGATGTCGGCGAAAGCGGCCTCGGCGAGCAGCCGCATGCCCTCGGGTTCGACCGTCAGGATATCCTGACCCTTGAAGGTGTCGACCGAAACATAGTCGGAGGAGAGCTTGCGGTAAGGGGTTTCGTCCTTGCCAAGCGGAAAAAGGTCGTCAGCCATATGCAATGCCTTTCAAGCCGAGAAAGCGGAAAAAATCCCGCTTTCTCTATGCGCTGCATCGCGCAAATGCAATTGTTTCGAACGCGGGATCGTCCGAGCGTGGGGCGGGCGAGAGTAAGACGGGTGCCAACAAATATTGTTAGTTCTTGTTAGTTCGACTATCATCATCCTCATGAAGAACGAACCAATGAAAACCCTCACCATCTCTCTTTCGGCGCAGCAGATACTGCGGCTGCAGGGCGCGGTGAAATCCGGCGCCTATGCCTCCAATAGTGAGGTCGTCCGCGATGCCCTCAGGCTTTGGGAGGAGCGGGAGGAGCGGCGTCAAGCAAGCCTGGAGGCGTTGCGCGCCGAAATTCGGACTGGGATCGAGAGCGGGCCTGCCATTCCTGCCGATGAGGTGTTCGCAAGGCTTGAGGCCAAATACGGCGGAAGCGGCGGCGACCGGTAATGCTGGTCTCCTTTGCTCCGGCGGCCGTCCAGGATGTCGAGGAGGTTGGCGACTACATTTACGCGGAAAACCCAACTGCGGCGATACGATTCATCACGGAGCTGCGAATGCGATGTGAGCGTATTGCCGACGCACCGGAGGCAGGCAGACCGCGTCCCGAACTGTCGTCGGAATTGCGGTCTGTTCCTTTTCGCCGATACCTCATTTTCTATTCTTTGACGAAAGATGCCGTTCGCATCGAGCGTGTTCTCCACGGTTCTCGCGACATCTATGCTATTTTCGACGATGTCTGAACCCGTCCCTCACTTCGGCCCGATCATCAGCTCCGGCCGGACGATGGCGTCGTAGTCTTCCGCCGAGACCAGTCCGCTTGCCAGCGCCTCCTCCTTCAGCGTCGTGCCGTTCTTGTGCGCCGTCTTGGCGATCTTGGCGGCGTTGTCGTAGCCGATCTTCGGGGCGAGTGCGGTGACCAGCATCAGCGAGCGTTCGAGCCCGGCCTTGATGTTGTCCTCGCGCGCCTCGATGCCGGTGACGCAATTGTCGGTGAACGAGACGGCGGCATCGGCCAGAAGCTGGACCGACTGCAGGAAGTTGTAGGCCATCATCGGATTGAAGACGTTCAGCTCGAAATGGCCCTGGCTGCCGGCGAAGGTCAGCGCGGCGTTGTTGCCGAAGATGTGGGCGCAGACCTGCGTCATCGCTTCGCACTGGGTCGGGTTGACCTTGCCCGGCATGATCGACGAACCCGGCTCGTTTTCCGGCAGGGCCAGTTCGCCGAGACCGGAGCGCGGGCCGGAGCCGAGGAAACGGATGTCGTTGGCGATCTTGAAGCAGGCGGCAGCCGCCGCGTTGATCGCTCCGTGCGCGAAAACCATGGCGTCGTGGGCGGCCAGCGCTTCGAACTTGTTGGGTGCGGTGACGAAGGGCAGGCCGGTGATCTTGGCGATGTGGTCGGCAACCTTCTCGGCGAAACCGACCGGTGCATTCAGCCCGGTGCCGACGGCGGTGCCGCCCTGGGCGAGTTCGTAGAGGCCGGGAAGCGTCACCTTGATCCGCTTGATCGACGAGGCGACCTGGGCCGCGTAGCCGGAGAACTCCTGGCCAAGGGTGAGGGGGGTGGCATCCTGCGTGTGGGTGCGGCCGATCTTGATGATATCGGTGAAGGCCTTGGCTTTCGCGTCGAGCGCGTCGTGCAGGTGCTGCAGCGCCGGGATGAGATGGCGGACCGTTTCCTCGGCGCAGGCGATATGCATGGCCGTCGGATAGGTGTCGTTCGACGACTGGCTCATATTGACATGGTCGTTCGGGTGGATCGGCTTCTTCGAACCCATCTCGCCGCCCAGCATTTCGATCGCCCGGTTGGAGATGACCTCGTTGGCGTTCATGTTGGATTGCGTGCCCGATCCCGTCTGCCAGACGACGAGCGGAAAGTGGTCATCGAGCTTGCCGTCGATCACTTCCTGTGCCGCCGTGACAATCACCTTGCCCAGATCCTTGTCGAGCTGGCCCAGTTCCATGTTGGTGAGTGCCGCCGCCTGCTTGACCACGCCGAGCGCCCGGACGATGGCCGGCGGCTGCTTCTCCCAGCCGATCCTGAAATTGCCGCGCGAGCGCTCGGCCTGGGCACCCCAGTAGCGGCTCGCGTCAACCTCGATCGGTCCAAAGGTGTCGGTTTCCGTCCTGGTGGTCTTGTCCGTGCTCATAGCTGACTCTCCGTGTCATGTTTTGTGGGAACATATAGGGCAGGCTGCCGAATATTGGAATTGCCACATTGGAAATCGTCGGGCGTTTTGTCTGGGTAGGGTCGGCGTACGAAGTCGCCCTGTCATCAAAATTTCATTTGAAGTTCTCATAATTTCGTGATTTCTGGAAATATGGAAATAAACAAGGCGCTCGTCGCGCTATCGGCGCTCGGTCATGAACAAAGGCTCGGAATCTTCCGTCTGTTGGTCACAGTCGGCGGTAGCGGGCTGGTCGCGGGCGATATTGCGAAGCGGCTGCAGGTGTTGCCGAATACGTTGTCGGCCAACTTGTCGGTGCTGATGCAGGCCGGGCTGATCGCTAGCGAGCGGCAAGGGCGGTATATTCGCTATCGGGCGGACATGGAGACGATGGCAGGCCTGGTTTCATTTCTGCTCGAGGATTGCTGCGGCGGGGACAGCAATCTTTGCGCACCAGTGTTCGATCAGTTGAAAGCATGCGGTTGCTGAGGAGAGAGGCCCATGGGGAAGATCTACAATGTCCTGTTTCTGTGCACCGGAAATTCGGCGCGCTCGATTATCGCTGAGGCCTGCATGAACCGCGCAGGGGCGGGCAAGTTCATCGGCTATTCGGCCGGTTCCTACCCCAAGGGCGAAGTCAATCCCCATGCCGTCGAGCTTTTGAGGTCGCTGCACTACGATGTCTCCGGTCTCCGGTCCAAGAGCTGGGACGAGTTTGCCGGACCGGATGCGCCCCAGATGGATTTCGTCTTCACGGTTTGCGATAATGCGAAGGGAGAAAGTTGTCCGGTCTGGCCCGGACAGCCGATGACCGCGCACTGGGGCGTACCCGACCCCGCCGCGGTCGAGGGCAACGACAGTCAGAAGGGGCTGGCATTCGCGGAGACATACCGCATGCTGAACAATCGAATTTCGATTTTCGTCAATCTGCCCCTTGCGGATCTGGACCGTCTGTCCCTGCAGAAGCACATAGATTCTATTGGCAGTCAGGAAGCCGTACATTGAGCGTCGGTATTCTCCACACGGATAATTCGGTACGGGATCGCCGCGCCGCGTTCAGGGAGGCATATGGGTTTCGTGTGCTGTCGGCCGTTAGCGTGAACGTGACTTTGCTGAAGGCCGAACGCGTCATGATTGGCGGTATGTCTGACGCGAATGGAAATGTGTGGACATTCGGTTGATGATTTCTCGTAACTTCGTCGCCGAGTTTCTTGGTACCGCATTTCTGCTGGCGACCGTCGTCGGGTCGGGGATCATGGCGGAGGCGCTGGCCGGCGGTAACGTTGCCGTCGCGCTTCTCGGCAACACGATCCCGACGGGCGCAATCCTGTTCGTGCTGATCACGGTGTTCGGTCCGGTCTCGGGCGCGCATTTCAATCCCGCGGTTACTCTGGTCTTCTGTCTTCGGAGGGATATCCGCCTCGATCTGGCGCTCGGCTATGTCGTGATGCAGGTGCTTGGCGCCATCGCCGGCGTCTGGGCGGCGCACATGATGTTCGGGCTCGATCTACTGCAGCATTCGGACAAGATCAGAAGCGGGCCGGGCCAATGGCTGGCCGAGGGGGTTGCCACCTTCGGGCTGGTCACCGTCATCCTCGGAGCGCTGAAATCCAGACCCCAGGCGGTGCCGGCCTGCGTCGGGCTCTATATAACGGCCGCCTACTGGTTCACCGCGTCGACGTCCTTCGCCAATCCGGCGGTGACCATTGCGCGTGCCTTCTCGCACACATTCGCGGGCATTCGGCCCGCCGACGCGCCAGCCTTCATCGCCGCGCAGCTTGCTTCGGCGGCCGTGGCATTCCTGTTCTGCCGGTGGTTTTTGGCCGAGCCGAAGTCGGAAATCTGAGCGGCTCACCGCCTCTGCCCCCAATTGTTCGCTTTATGATCGTGCCATTTTTGACACGGCGTTTCGCTTTGCAGGCCCGCGGCCGACAGCAGCGCGAAATGGGCGGGGTAGGGGCTTGAGGTATTCATAAAAAATTAAGATGTATTTTCATAAAATTAACTAAGAAATCGGGATGGAGTGCAGACATTTCACGGAATTGTGACAGGTCAAACAACGGTCACGGTTTTGCCAATTTCTTTTCAATTTAAGTCTTATCGGCTAAACAGGACAAAGGGAGTCCTGGCTGATTTGCGGCCGATGGGCGTTACGGTCTGCTTGGGCAGCGGTAGACCGGGAAATCATCGCAGAATGCCAATGAAACGGTGCCGCTCCGCTTTCGACGAAGGCTAGAGGCCGGCACCAAAACTGGACTGAATTACGGGAACTGGAAACACGTATGACCCTTTCTAAACATGCATCCGCGTCAATGTTGGCAATCATGCTCGGCTGCGCGGCGGCGGCAGGCGTAGCGGCGCCGGCACATGCTCTCACGCTGATGGACATCATCCGCGGTCGGACGAGCGAACGTGACCGCAGTGTTCTCACTCCCCCTCCCGGCCAGTCCCAGTCCCGCAACCTGATCAGCGCCGATGATTACGATCCGACGCCGACGGTATCCTCGCCGCGCTACTACACCTACAAGCCGGAAGCGATGCGGCTGGTGAAGATCGCGGTCAAGGCCGAGAACGCCACCGACGAAATCACCACCGGTTCGGTCAACGAAGACGGTTCCAGCGTCGTCAAGGTGTCGACCGATGCGGGGGCGAACCAGCGCCAGTCGCTGGCCGATGCGCGCGTGCGGGCCACCAACGATATCGCTGCCGCCGTTGAAGCCTATTACAGCGGCGGCCAGCCGTTGATCTGGGTCTCCGGCATGACGGTGACGGACAAGGCAAAGGCCGCCGTTGCCAAGCTCGAGGAAGCAGCATCCGTTGGCCTCGACCCGTCCGATTATTCGGTCAAGGTGCCGTCCGACAGCTATGACGCCGCCGATCCGGTCGCGCGCAACCATGAGCTCATGCAGTTCGAACTGGAGCTGTCGACGAAGGTGCTTGCCTATGTGCAGGACGACATTCGCGGTCGCGTCGATCCCAACAAGATTTCCGGCTATCACGACTTCAAGCTGAAGACCGTAAACCTGAAGGCCATCCTGCCGATTCTGTCGCTGTCGACCGATGTTGCGAGCTATCTCGACAAGCGCCAGCCGACCGAAAAGCATTTCCAGGCACTGAAGGCTGAACTGGCGCGTCTGCAGGCGGAAGCCAAGGACCAGGACCAGATCGTGATCGCGCCCGGCACCTTCATCAAGCCCGGCATGAGCGATCCGGAACTCGCCAACGTCGTTGCCGCGATCCGCAAGCACGGTACCGAGGAGCTGAAGACCAGCTTTGCGCCGGTACTGGCAAGCTACCAGGGGACCCCGGACTACACGCCGGAACTGGTCGACCTCGTCAAGGGCTTCCAGAAGGAAGCGGGCCTTGGCCCTGACGGCATCATCGGCAAGAACACGATCAACGCGATGGTCGGCGAAACCAACCAGGCGAAGATCAACAAGATAGTTGCCGCCATGGAGCGTTCCCGCTGGCTGCCGAACAATCTCGGTCCTCGCTACGTCTTCATCAACCAGCCCGCCTACAAGGCCTATTACATCAATGGTGGCCAGGAGCAGCTGTCTATGAAGGTCGTGGTCGGCCAGCCGAACCACCAGACCTACTTCTTCCAGGACGAGATCCAGACGGTTGAGTTCAATCCGTACTGGGGCGTGCCGCAGTCGATCATCATCAACGAGATGCTGCCGAAGCTGCGCCGCGATCCGAGCTATCTCGACCGCAACGGCTACGAAGTCAGCTATAACGGCCGCAAGGTGTCGTCCTCGGCAATCGACTGGAGCCGCGCGCCGCGCGTTGACGTGCGCCAGCTGCCGGGCAGCAGCAATGCGCTGGGTGACCTGAAGATCCTGTTCCCGAACGCGCATGCGATCTACATGCACGACACGCCGGCCAAGAGCTTCTTCCAGCGCGACGTGCGCGCCCTCAGCCATGGTTGCGTGCGCCTTGCCGAACCGCGCCAGATGGCGGCGGCGGTACTCGGTGAGAACGTCGATTACGTGAACCAGGAAATTGCCAGCGGCCAGAACCGCGCCGTGCCGTTGCCGCAGAAGTTCCCGGTCTACGTTTCCTATTTCACCGCCTGGCCGAACAAGGACGGCGTCGTGGAATATTTCGACGATGTCTACAGCCGCGACATGTATCTCGATCGCGCCTTCAAGGCGACGAGCGACGTCCGCGCAAACAGCTGAGCGGGAAGCGGAAATTTTCGCACAGAAAAGGCGGCTCTCGGGCCGCCTTTTTCATTGGACGATCAGGCGCTCAGGCGCGCGTCAGCTCGCGGACGAGGCCGGGCGTCAGTTCGTCGTAATGGGCGATGATCCGTCCCGGAGAGAGTTCGGCGACGGGTACGTCCGAATAGCCGAACGGTACGGCGATCGACGCAACGTTGGCGTTGCGGGCGGCCATGATGTCGTTGACACTGTCACCGATCATGACGCTGCCGTTCAGCGTGCCGCCGGCGCGCGCGATCGTTTCCGTCAGGTGACGGGCATCGGGTTTGCGAACGGGGAAGGTATCTCCGCCGGTGACCGCGGCAAAATGCTTGGATAGGTCGAGGCCGTCCAGCAGCCGGACCGCGAGCGATTCCATCTTGTTGGTGCAGACGGCCAGCTTGTAGCCGGCATCCGTCAGCCGCTCCATGGCCGAGACGACGCCGGGGTAGGGCGCGCTCTCGCCCGGCATGCCGGCGCGGTAGTGCTCGACGAAGACGCCCATCAATTCGGTCAATCGCGCCTCGTCGAGGCTTTCACCGCGCATGGAAAAGGCGCGCTCGATCATCGTGCGCGCGCCCTGGCCGACGAGAAAGGTCAGATCGTCATAGGTGACGGGGGCGAGGCCGGCCGTGCCGATCGTGTAATTGATGGTCGTCACGAGGTCAGTGGCGGTGTCGATGAGCGTGCCATCGAGGTCAAAGACGACTACGGGCGAGGTCATGGGTGGCCTTTCTTTGAAGCGGGAGCGATTGAGGTTCGGTAAGGGAAGGCGGTACGGAATGCAATGTCCGGTTTCGATCGCGCTTGGGGCTTTCGTTTGGCGCTTCAGCCGTGTAAACAGCACTCCGGTGCAATAAAGGGAGGAACGTGGCGCATGGACGCCCGTCAAATGAAGATCAAGGCTGCCGCGGCGGCGCTTGCTCACGTCGAGAATGGAATGCGTCTCGGCATCGGTACAGGATCGACGGCCGAGGAATTTGTCCGGCTGCTGGCCGAGAAGGTCGCCGACGGCATGTCGGTCGAGGGCGTGCCTACATCCGAACGGACCGCCAGGCTCTGCCTCGAACTCGGGGTCCCATTGAAATCCCTGGACGAACTTCCCCATCTCGATTTGACGATCGACGGCGCGGACGAACTGGACAGCCGGTTGCGGCTGATCAAGGGCGGCGGCGGGGCGCTGTTGCGCGAAAAGATCGTCGCAACGGCTTCCGACCGGATGATTGTCATCGCCGACGAGAGCAAGGTGGTCGAGACCCTCGGGGCCTATCCGTTGCCGATCGAGATCAACCCGTTCGGCAGTGCCTCGACGCTTCTCGCGGTCGAGAAAGCGGCCTCCCGGCTCGGTCTTCCCGGTGCCCTTACGTGGCGGCATACACGGGACGACGAGCTGTTTACGACCGACGGCGGGCACTACATTCTGGATGCATCATTTGGCCGTATTCCTGATGCAGAGGCCTTGTCGGCAGAACTTTTTTCAATAGCCGGTGTGGTGGAACACGGGCTGTTTATCAACATCGCTTCGCTTGCAATCATAGCCGGCGCCGACGGCGTGCGGTCCCTGCAGGCAGAATAGAAAACAGGAGCTTGAAGCGCATGATGAAATTCGCTGGTCTTGGCCGGGCGGCAATCGTGACCCTTATTTTTTCCGGTCTGGCTTTCGGATCCGTGGCAAGGGCGGACGACCCGAGCGAAGCGCAGGTCAAGGCGGCTTACACCGTTCTCGACGCACTTGGCGCCACCACTCCGTTCGACAACATCCTTCCGCAGATCGCTTCCAGCCTGAAGGCGCAGCTCATCCAGGCTTCTCCGAACCTGGAGAAGGAAATCAACGAAACCGTTGACGAGCAGGCGCTTGAAATTGCCAAGCGTCGCGGCGACCTCGAGCATGAAGCCGCGATCATCTACGCCAAGGAATTCACGCTCGAGGAACTCAACCAGATCTCGACCTTCTATTCCTCGGATCTCGGCAAGAAGTTCCTGAAGTACAATCCGATCGCCGCCCGCGAACTCAACAAGGCGGCTCAGATTTGGGCGTCCGGTGTGTCGCGCGACCTGTCGGCAGCCGTGGCCAAGGAGATGGACGCCAAGATCAAGGCTCAGCAGCCGGCACCGGCCGCAACCGACGCAGCGCCGGCTCCCAAGCCCTGATTGCCGTTACGTCATATCCCATGAAAAGCCCGGTCCGCCGGGCTTTTCTTTTTTGCCTGACATGCCCATATGGCTTAGGCATTTCACATTCAAAGTTCCTGCTGCACTCCGGAGTCGCCCATGCCTTCCTTCGATTATGATCTGTTTGTCATTGGTGGAGGCTCCGGCGGCGTGCGCAGCGCCCGGCTCGCGGCGTCCATGGGAAAGAAGGTGGCGATCGCCGAGGAGTACCGCTTCGGCGGCACCTGCGTCATCCGCGGCTGCGTTCCCAAGAAGCTTTTCGTCTATGCCTCGCAGTTCAGTGAGCATTTCGAGGATGCCGCCGGCTTCGGCTGGACCGTCGGCGAGAGCCGCTTCGACTGGAAGGTCCTGATTGCCGCGAAGGACAAGGAAATCGAACGGCTGGAAGGCCTCTATCGCAAGGGCGTTACCAACGCCGGCGCCGAGGTATTCGAGACGCGGGCGCTGATCGAGGGGCCGAACGCGGTGCGGCTGGTCAGCACGGGGCAGGTGGTCACCGCCGAGCGCATCCTGATCGCCGTGGGCGGCGCGCCGAACCCGCATGACTCCCTGCCGGGCCACGAACTCTGCATTTCGTCGAATGAGGCATTCCATCTGGAGGCCTTGCCGAAGTCCATCCTGATCGCCGGTGGCGGCTATATCGCGGTCGAGTTCGCGAATATCTTTCACGGCCTCGGCGTGGAGACGACGCTCGTCTACCGCGGCAAGGAAATCCTGTCGCGCTTCGATTTGGATTTGCGCCGCAAGCTGCATGAGGCGATGGAAGCCAAGGGCATCCGCATCATCTGCCAAGACGTTATCGAGGATGTGCGCGAGACGTCGAGCGGTGGCCGGACCGCGCGGCTGAAGGGCGGCGAGGTGCTGAATGTCGACCAGGTGATGCTGGCGCTCGGCCGCGATCCCTATACCAAGACGCTCGGGTTGGAGAATGCTGGCGTCGAGACGAATTCGAAGGGTGCGATCGTCGTCGATGAATATTCCCGCACGAACGTTCCATCCATTTTTGCGCTTGGCGATGTCACCGATCGGGTACAGCTGACCCCGGTCGCCATTCACGAGGCGATGTGCTTCATCGAGACGGAGTTCAAGGGCAACCCGACGTCGCCGGATCATGATCTGATCGCGACCGCCGTGTTCTCCCAGCCGGAAATCGGTACCGTCGGCTTCAGCGAGGAGGATGCCTCGAAGGCCTTTGAAGAGATCGAGGTCTACAGAGCGGAATTCCGGCCGCTGAAGGCGACGCTCTCCGGGCGGCAAGAGAAGACGCTGATGAAGCTGATCGTCAATGCCGCGGACCGGAAGGTCGTCGGTGCGCATATTCTCGGCCACGACGCAGGCGAAATGGCGCAGCTCCTCGGCATCACGCTCAAGGCGGGCTGCACGAAGGACGACTTCGACCGCACCATGGCCGTGCATCCGACGGCGTCGGAGGAACTGGTGACGATGTATTCGCCGACATACCGGATCCGGAACGGCGCGCGGGTCTGAAGACCTTTTCAATACAGTCGGAGACGCCGACAGAAGTGCCGGCGTCCCGCGTCCTGATCGATCGCAGTTGCCACCGGTTGTTGTCGCAGGAGCAGCAGGCATTGCCGGCGATTGGCGCTATACATGCGGCCGTTCAGACGCTATAAGCCGCCAACTTGAAGAAGACGTACGTCCGGACGATCGGCCGGAACATGAGTAGGTGATTGACATGGCACAGATTTGGACACCCGACAGCTGGCGCAACAAGCCCATCCAGCAGGTGCCGGACTATCCGGATCAGGCGGTTCTCAAGGCGACCGAGGAGCGGCTCGCCACGTATCCGCCGCTGGTATTTGCAGGCGAGGCGCGTCGCCTGAAGTCCGCGCTCGCAAGCGTCGCCAATGGCGACAGCTTCCTGCTGCAGGGCGGCGATTGCGCCGAAAGCTTTGCCGAACACGGCGCCGACAACATCCGCGACTTTTTCCGCGCCTTCCTGCAGATGGCCGTCGTGCTGACCTTCGGCGCGCAGCTGCCGGTCGTCAAGGTCGGCCGCATTGCCGGCCAGTTCGCCAAGCCGCGCTCCTCGAACATCGAGAAGCAGGGTGACGTGGAACTGCCGAGCTACCGCGGTGACATCATCAACGGCATCGAGTTCACGCCGGAAGCCCGTATTCCGAGCCCGGAACGCCAGATCATGGCCTACCGTCAGTCGGCGGCGACGCTCAACCTGCTGCGCGCCTTCGCGATGGGCGGCTACGCCAATCTGGAAAACGTGCATCAGTGGATGCTCGGTTTCGTCAAGGACAGCCCGCAGGCGGAACGTTACCGCAAGCTCGCCGACCGGATTTCCGAAACCATGCAGTTCATGCGGGCGATCGGCATCACGTCCGAAAACAACCACTCCCTGCGCGAGACGGATTTCTTCACCAGCCATGAGGCACTGCTGCTCGGCTACGAACAGGCGCTGACCCGCGTCGATTCCACCTCTGGCGACTGGTACGCGACCTCCGGCCACATGATCTGGATCGGCGACCGCACCCGTCAGCCCGACCATGCGCATGTCGAGTTCTGCCGCGGCATCAAGAACCCGATCGGCCTGAAGTGCGGCCCGTCGATGACCGCCGACGGACTGATCGAGCTGATCGACATCCTGAACCCGGCCAACGAGGCCGGCCGCCTGACGCTGATCTGCCGCTTCGGCCACGACAAGGTCGCCGACAATCTGCCGCGCCTCATCCGCGCCGTCGAAAAGGAAGGCCGCAAGGTCGTCTGGTCCTGCGATCCGATGCACGGCAACACGATCACGCTCAACGGCTACAAGACCCGTCCGTTCGAACGCGTCCTGTCGGAAGTCGAAAGCTTCTTCCAGATCCACCGTTCGGAAGGCACCCACCCGGGTGGTGTCCATTTCGAAATGACGGGCAAGAACGTAACGGAATGCACCGGCGGTGCGCGCGCGCTGACTGGCGACGATCTCGCCGACCGTTACCACACGCATTGCGACCCGCGTCTCAACGCCGACCAGGCTCTCGAGCTCGCCTTCCTTCTCGCCGAGCGCATGAAGGAAGCCCATGACGAGAAGCGCATGGTCGTCAACGGCTGATCAGCGGCGCTGATCGATCGTTTCAGTCGATTGAACTTGCATTCGAAGGGCCGGCAGCGATGCTGGCCCTTCATCATTTGCGGGGAGACTACGGCAATGTCGACAGACTTTCAGATCCATTCGGGCGGATGCCTTTGCGGCGCGGTGCGGTTTCGCGCGCACGGCGAACTCAGCAAGGTCGTCGCCTGCCACTGCAGCCAGTGCCGCCGTCAGTCGGGCCACTTCTGGGCGTCGATCAATGTGTCTGACGAGGAACTGGAGATTGATGGCGCGGACGGCGTGACCTGGTATTCCGCGACACCCGGTATTCTCCGCGGCTTCTGCCGCGTGTGCGGCTCGTTCCTGTTCTGGAAGAGGGAAGGTCGGGATTATACGTCGGTCGGCGCCGGCGTATTCGAGCTGCCGACGTCGCTCGTTCTGACGCGGCACATCTATTGCGCCGACAAGGGCGACTATTACGAGATCAAGGACGGCCTGCCGCAGTTTCCCGGCTCGAGCGCCGGGTGATATTCCTTACTGCAAGGTCGCGTCGTCAGATCGTCGGTCGAGCGCCTGGGTGAGGCGGGCGACGTCCTCGCGCAGCCTTGCGATCTCGCCGAGCACCTGCATGTCGATCTTCTGGTGCAGGGCGAGCACTTCCAGCTCGGCCTTCAGGTTGACCTCGTAGTCCTTTGCGGCCTCGAAACGGTCGCGGGCCGCCTGCCTGTTCTGCGACATCATGATGATCGGCGCCTGGAGGGCCGCCAGCATGGAGAGCACCAGATTGAGGAAGACGAAGGGGTAGGGGTCGAAGACGTCACGGGTGAGCAGGATGGTGTTGGCGATGACCCAGAAGGCCATGAAGACGCCGAAGCTGATGATGAAGCTCCACGAGCCGCCGAAGGTGGCAATGTTGTCGGCAAGCCGCTCGCCGAAGGTCTTGTCGGCGTCGAACGCTTCGTTCGTGTCAGTCGAAAGCGTGCGACGCTCGCTGATGTGCTTGAGCACCCGTCGTTCGGTTTCGCCGAGTTGCTCATGCGATTTGCCGAACAGTTTCTGGGCAAGGTCGATCGGTTTCATGGTGTCAACCGTCTATGGCCGATGGGCGCGGTGGATCAGGTGCCGATATCTATAGCACCGCCCCTTTCGGGGAAGAACCGCTTCAAACCGTATTCTTTGCCAAACATTATGTCATGCTGGAGGAAGCGGTAATCGCGGATCAACGGCGCCACGCCCTTCTTCTGCTGCCAGCCGGAGACATCCTTGCCGGAGGCCTGTTCCAGCATATAGCGGTCGAGGATGTCGTAGTGCTTGGACACGTCGCCAAGGAAACCGGTGTAGTAGGGATGTTCCATGCCGGCGAGCTTGAGGATGCGATAGGGCAGCAATGCTGGGCTGATCGTGCCGATGTCCTTGACCGGCCCGGTCTTGCTCGACCAGATCAGCAGCGGCGTTTCGTGTTCCCGTTTCATCTGGTCGGCGGGGGCGCGGCGCAGGGCTGTCTGCTGCTCCATGTAGCCACCGCTGACATAGGCGGTTCCGAGCGGCGGCAGATGGTCGCCGAAGAGGACGATGATCGTCTCGCGATCGCGCGTCTTTGCCCATTCCGTCAGACGCTTGAGGCTGTCGTCGGCTTCCTTGACTCCCTGGGCATAGGTGGCGATGCGCTCGCGGTCGTCTTCCGGAATGTTGCCATCGACGGAGATCGTGTTGACCTTGTAGCGGTGCGGCTCATACGGGCCATGGCCCTGCAGGGTGACGGCGAAGAAGAAGAAGGGTTCTTCGACCTCGTCGGCTTCGCGCATGATTTCCTTCATCAGCGACTCGTCGGAGGCGAAGATCCCGCGCTTTTCCATCGGCGGCATCTTGTCCTCGGACATGAACTCGTCGAAGCCGAAGTCCTTGTAGACGTTCGAGCGGTTCCAGAACCATTCCTGGAAGGGATGGATGGCGCGCGTTGTGTAGCCTTCGCTCTTGAAGAAGGTCGCGAGCGAGGGCAGGGGGCGGCGGACATACTGCTGGTAGGGAATGCTGCCCCACGGCAGGAAGGCGTTGGAGAAGCCGGTCAGCGCCTCGAACTCGATGTTCGGCGTCATGCCGCCGAATTCCGGCGAGAAGACGTGTCCTCCCTGGATCGAACGGATGAAGGGCATCGGATCGGGCGAGAGCTTCACATTCGGCAGCCGGGTCGGATCCCAGAAGGATTCACTCATCAGCACGATGACGTCAGGCTTTTGACGGTAGTTGGCCGGCACGGCGAGGCCCACAGGCTCCTTCTGGATCGCACCGATCGCATCCGGGCCGTAGCCGGCGGGCGCGGCGACGTGGGCCATCGGCACGTTGAAGAGGAAAGCAAGGATGAAACCGTTGTGCTTGTAGTTCTCCTTCTGGTCCCACATCATCGGCACGGCCTGCAGGCGGTCGCGCAGCCAGAAGAACTTCGAGTAGTCCATCATGTGGGCAAAGCCCGCGATCAGCGGCAGGGCGACGGCAAGCCGCAGGATGCGCTGGCGAGCCGAAAGCCGCGGAAAGGTGCGCCAGGCGAAAATCCAAGAGCCGATGACCGCTGCGGCGACGACGATCGTGCCCACGGCAAGCAGGATTGCGGTGAGCGGCCGGTCGCTGACGAGAGCAGGCATCAGTTCCATGATCTGCCGGCCGAACAGCATGTCGGACGGGTAGAAGGGATCGGACAGATAGAGCTGCTTCTGCGAGTTGACGACCGCCATGCCGACCAGCAGAGGCGCGAAGATCAGGATAGCCTTGTGCTCGCGGCCGAGCAGCGCGTCACCGGCCAGATAGGCAAGAAAGACGACGCCAACGGTGGTCCAGGACGGCTGGGCGAAGGTTGCGAAATAGGAGAGTGCTTCCGGCAGCGATCCGCGCGAGATCCATTCGACGACGAAGACCGTCAGGAAAGACAGGAACAGTGTCGCGAGCAGGGCCGATGCAAAAACCGTTGCCTGATGACCGCGGCGGGTAGCGGTGCCGCCTGCGTCAAGATAAGCATTCTGGGCAGGTGCACCGGATATGAAATAGGCCAAGGAAATCTCCAGATTTCACAAAAGTTTCATGCAAGCGTCATACGACTGTCATGATACTTACAGAAGGGCGCCTGAACCGAGCATGAATGAAATATTTCGTGCGTGGCAATTCTGTTGCGTTGCCGCTCGGACAGCAGGCAAAACCGGCAAATGCGAAGCACCCGGTGATCTCGCGTTGCAGGTCGGCGCAAGTCGCGCTAAACGTCGCTCATGACGACAGAAACGCCCGATCCAAAGCTCATTCGAATTGCGATTGCGCAAGGCAATCCCACGCTTGGCGACATTGCCGGCAACCTGCAAAAAGCCCGTGCCGCCCGTGCCGACGCGGCGGCGCAGGGCGCGGACCTTCTGCTCTTGACGGAGCTTTTCATCTCCGGCTATCCGCCCGAGGATCTGGTGCTGAAACCGGCGTTCCTGAAGGTCTGCCTGAAGGCGGTTGAGGAGCTGGCGGCCGACACGGCCGATGGCGGTCCGGGCGTCGTCATCGGCTTCCCGCGCCAAGGTGAAAAGGGCCGGCACAATTCGGTAGCCCTTCTTGACGGTGGCAGGATCGTTGCCGTGCGCGACAAGATCGACCTGCCGAACTACGGCGAGTTCGACGAGAAGCGCGTCTTCACCGAAGGCAGCATCACCGGGCCTTACAATTTCCGGGGCGTGCGCATCGGCATTCCGATCTGCGAGGAAATCTGGAACGATGCGGGCGTTTGCGAAACGCTGGCCGAGGCTGGCGCCGACATTCTGCTCGTGCCCAACGGCTCGCCCTATTACCGCGAGAAGCTGGACGTCCGCCACCAGGTGGCGCTGCGTCAGGTGATCGAAAGCGGCTTGCCGCTTGTCTACGCGAACCAGGTTGGCGGCCAGGACGAGCTCGTATTCGACGGCGCTTCCTTTGCCTTCAACGCCGACAAGACGCTCGCCTTCCAGATGAGCCAGTTCGAGGAAACGCTCGCCGTCACCACCTGGCGACTTGGCGAGGACGGCTGGCGCTGCGATGGCGGGCCGATGTCCAAGATACCGGAGCCGGAGGAGGCGGATTACCGTGCCTGCATGCTGGGTTTCCGCGACTATGTGAACAAGAACGGTTTCCGCAACGTCGTCCTCGGCCTGTCCGGCGGCATCGATTCGGCCATCTGTGCGGCAATCGCCGTCGATGCGCTCGGCGAAGAGCGTGTGCGCTGCGTGATGATGCCATATCGATACACCTCGCAGGACTCGCTGAAAGACGCGGCCGCCTGCGCGCTGGCGCTCGGCTGCCGCTATGACACGGTGCCGATCGAGGAGCCGGTGACAGGTTTCACCTCCGCGCTCTCCGAACTCTTCGAGGACACCGAAGCCGGAATCACCGAGGAGAACCTGCAGAGCCGCACGCGCGGCACGATCCTGATGGCGATCTCCAACAAGTTCGGCTCGATGGTCGTGACGACCGGCAACAAGTCGGAAATGTCGGTCGGCTACTGCACGCTCTACGGCGACATGAACGGCGGGTTCAATCCGATCAAGGACCTCTACAAGATGCAGGTCTATGCGCTGTCGCGCTGGCGCAACGCGCACGTGCCGCCGGGTGCCCTCGGACCGTCCGGCGAGGTCATTCCGCAGAACATCATCGACAAGGCGCCGTCCGCCGAGCTTCGGCCGGACCAGACGGACCAGGACTCGTTGCCGCCTTATCCGGTGCTCGACGACATTCTCGAATGCCTCGTCGAGGGCGAGATGTCGGTCGAGGATATCGTCGCGCGTGGCCATGATGCGGCGACCGTGCATCGGGTCGAGCATCTGCTCTACATTGCCGAATACAAGCGCCGGCAGTCCGCCCCGGGTGTCAAGATCACCAAGAAGAACTTCGGCCGCGACCGCCGCTATCCGATCACCAACCGGTTCCGCGACCGCTGATTTCGTAGTGCTTTTAGCGTTTGTTTACTCTGCAGTTTAAGCGTTCGTTGCTGCTTGCATGCTAACGTTTGCTCCACAATCAGGTGGTTGGGCATGATGTTCCCTCCGCCGGACGTGGCCTAGGGGGCAAGTATGCAGTATCGAAGTGCCAGCGTGATGGGCAGCCGGATGGTGCCGGTCATCTATCTCGCCTGTGCCGTCATCGCGGGTGTCTTTGCGGCTGCGGGCTTCATGGTCCTCGATTATTCGGTCAAGCAGGCGGAAGTCTTCGCGATCGCCAGCGAGCGCAAGCTGGTGCAGCAGGAATTCCAGCATCAGATCGATCAGGTCGCCAAGCTGCAGGCCGAACTCTCCTATTCCGACCGGACCGTTGACTATTTGCGCGCGCCCAACAGCGCTGACCTTCTTGCCGCCGATCCTACCGTTCGTTCGATATGGAGCGATCTCGGCTTTGCCTGGGTCGTCTTCACCTCCGCCGGAAACACGCCGCTGCTGGCCATCAAGGAGGGCAAGCGCGTGGAAGACAGCAGCGCCGGCGACCTGATGTTCTGGATCGACGATCTGATCTTCGAAGCGAAGCAGAAGTTTCGCGCTGCCCTGAAGGATGATGGCGGCCGTCTGTCGATCACGCGCTCGGCGCCGAATCCGGATTCGCTCGAGCTTCCGATGCCGGACATCTATGCGTCAGACATGCGGATGCTTTTCGGTGAGATGAGCATCGTGGTCGTCCAGGGCGTCGTGCCGCGCAGCCCGGACGGCGTCTTGCCATTCAACGGGCCGAGGCTCCTGATCACCGTGAAGCCGATTTCCAAGGCGATGCTTGCCGGGATGGACACGCGCCTGCATATCCGCAACCTGCATGTGGTCAGCGAAGCGGGCAAGGATCCGGCCGATGCGTCGACGCCTGTCGGCAACGGCTTTACGGATGGGCCTTATCTCGTCGCCTGGACACCGAACACGCCAGACACCTATATCTGGTCGAAGGCCGGCCCCAAGGTGGTCGTCGCCGTCCTGATCGCGCTTCTGGTCCTTGGCTATATCGCCGTACGTTTCGGCTCGGTGGTGCACGCCTTGCAGCGCAGCGAGGCGAGAAACAGCTTTCTTGCCAATCATGACGCGCTGACCGGTCTTGCCAACCGGGCAGGCTTCGATGCTGTGCTTGGCAAGGCGGCGGACGAACGGCGGCCGTTCTCCCTGATCGCCATGGACCTTGACCTCTTCAAGGCGGTCAACGACCGCTACGGACACACCGCCGGCGATGCGGTGCTGAAGGACATTGCCAACAGACTGCGCGACCGTATCGGCAAGCAGGGACTTGTCGGGCGTCTGGGCGGTGACGAGTTCATGGCGTTCCTCGATGGCGTTATCGACCGCGACGAGGTCATGGCGATCGCCACCGGCCTCGTGCGCGACGCGCAGGTTCCGGTGCTCCATGACGGCGTGATCCTTCAGGTGGGCGGCAGTGCCGGGGCGGCGATCTTCCCCAAGCAGGCGCAGTCCGTGCGCGAGCTCGTGCTGCTGGCCGACGAGGCGCTCTATGCCGCCAAGGACGCCGGACGCAACTGCGCCGTCATGTCGGGCGAGCATCCGGTGGCGGGTATCGTCAAGCAGTTCGCCTGAAAAGCCACGCCCGTCTGTCCGCTCAGTTTTCCTGATTTTCGGGCGTTTCAGTCATGTCGTCGCCGACGATGAAGGACGGGCCGACCTGACGGATATTCCGCTTTTCCGGATCATAGTCGCGTTCGTCTGCAGCCGGTAGCGGCGACGATGGGGTCACCGCCTCCGCGACCGGCTTCTTTGCGGGCGGCGGGACAGTGGTTATCGTCGAGTAGCCTTCGCCGGAAGGTGTCTGCTGCAGCTTCTCGCGCCGCATGATGTCCTTGTAATAGGCTTCCATCTCGCAGCCGCATTGGGGATCCGCGCCCGGCTTGCGCTGCTTGTAGAGGTTGGCCGTCGACATTTGCGAATATGGCTCACCGGTGGCGGCGGAAATCATGTCGCCGGTCTCGGTGTCATAAAGCGAGGAATAGAACAGTTCGGTTTGCGTTCCGGGGCACATGGCCGCGCAGGTCTCTGCGTCCCGCTGAAAGGATGCGGGACTGGCATTGGACGAGATCGGGAAGAAGCCGCCGTCACAGGTCCTGACACACATGGTCTTCAATGGACTGCCAACTTCGAAACCGAGCGTGGGGCGGATCACCGATGGCCAGAAGTGTTTCTTGTCCTCGCGTGGCGGGATGAAGGTCTCGACGGGCCGGCGTATGTCGGTGTCGCTGTCCGGGTCGGTGGAGGCGAGCGTTGGAAACGTGTCGCTCTGGCATCCGTTGGCGGCGATGGCGTCGAGGATTTTCTGCCGCTGCTCGCGCGTCGCTCCGCTTCGGTTGGAGATCGGCAAGCGGCCGGAGGCCATTTCATCGCGTGCCTTTCGCATGCCGTCGATGGCCGACTGTTGGGCACTGCAGGCATCCTGGTTGGCGCCGCCAATGACGACGACGCTGCCCGACGAGCAGCCCATGTCCCTCAGCCGCTGGCGGGCGGCGCGGATTTCCTGGTCCTTGTCCAACAGTGCGCGGCGAAGGGCTCGGGTCTGGATAGTGGTGCCGATGACTTCGGTGCCGGAGGTCAACTGCTGATACAGCGTGGTGCAAACCTCGTCCGACTGCGCCAGCGCCCGATCCGCCGTCGGCAAAGCCAGGCAGATTGACAGGATCATCAGGCCGAACTGGTTGGCAGCCACGTCGGAGGCCTCCGGTTTTTCAGGCGGGCGCCTATCTCACGCAGCCCATCCCATGCGCCCGCCGCAAGCAGAGGCGGACCTGATCTTTGCAGGCCATCATAATACAGGCGTGCGTTGCGGCAAGCTGACCAAAACGGGACAGCTTGCCCGCAACAGTGTCATGGGTGCCCTCAGATCGGCTGCGATGCCTCGACGACGGAGAGGGCCGCCATGTTGACGACGCCGCGCGACGTCACCGAAGGCGACAGGATGTGCACGGGCAGGGCGGCGCCGAGCAGGATGGGGCCGACATGCAGGCCGTCCATCATCGTCTTGACCACGCCGAGCGTGATGTTGGCTGCGTCGAGGTTTGGAAACACCAGGAGATTGGCTTCGCCCGTCAGCCGGCTCTGCGGCATGACGCGCTTGCGCAATGCCTCGGAAATGGCAGAATCGCCATGCATTTCGCCGTCGACTTCCAGGTCCGGCGCCTTTTCCTCCACCAGCGCCAGGGCGCGGCGCATCTTCGCCGAACTTTCCGAATCGCGCGAGCCGAAGTTGGAATGCGAGACAAGGGCGGCCTTCGGCGTAATGCCGAAGCGGCGGATTTCCTGGGCGGCCATGATGGTCATTTCCGCGATCTCTTCGGCCGACGGATTGTAGGTGACGTAGGTGTCGGTGAAGAAGGTGGCGCCGCGCTGCGAAATCAGCAGGCTGAGGCCGGAGAAGTCGAGCACGCCTTCCTTCTTGCCGATGATCTGGCGGATATCGCGCAGATGCCGGTCGTAGCGGCCTTCGAGACCGCAGATCTGCGCATCGGCTTCGCCGCGCTTGACCGCTAGCGCACCGATGACCGTCGGGTTGGTACGCACGATCGTGCGGGCTGCTTCCGGGGTGACGCCGCGGCGACCGACCAGCGCGAAATAATCGTCGACATATTCGCGGAAGCGCGGATCGTCTTCCGGGTTGACCACGTCGAAATCGGTATGGGGCCTGATCTTCAGGCCGTAGCGCTTCAGGCGCATTTCGAGGATCTGCGGACGGCCAATCAGGATCGGTCGGGCAATGCCTTCTTCAAGCAGGATCTGGGCGGCGCGCAGCACGCGCTCGTCTTCGCCTTCGGAGAAGATCACCCGCTTGCGCTCGGCGCTCTTGGCGGCCGCGAAGATCGGCTTCATCAGGAAGCCGGAGCGGAACACGAAGCGGTTCAGCTGATCGAGATAGGCGTCGAAATCGGTGATGGGCCGGCTCGCGACGCCGCTTTCTTCGGCCGCCTTCGCAACAGCCGGCGCGATGCGCAGGATCAGGCGCGGGTCGAAGGGCGACGGGATGAGGTAGGTCGGGCCGAAGACCGGCGTCTCGCCGGAATAGGCGCGGGCCGCCACGTCGGACACTTCCTCGCGGGCGAGTGCCGCGATCGCCCGCACGGCGGCGAGCTTCATCTCTTCGTTGATGGTCGTTGCGCCGCAATCGAGCGCACCACGGAAGATGTAAGGGAAACAGAGGACGTTGTTGACCTGGTTCGGGAAGTCCGATCGCCCGGTGCAGATCATCGCGTCGGGACGCGCCTCGCGGGCGAGGTCCGGCATGATTTCCGGCGTCGGATTGGCGAGCGCCATGATCAGCGGCTTTTCGGCCATCTGGGCCAGGAGTTCAGGCTTCAGGACGCCTGCGGCTGAAAGGCCGAGGAAGACATCGGCGTCGGCAATGGAATCGGCCAGCACGCGCTTGTCGCTCTTCTGCGCGTAGATCGACTTCCAGCGGTCCATCAGGACCTCGCGGCCCTCGTAGACCAGGCCCTCGATGTCGTGGACCCAGATGTTCTCGCGCTTGGCGCCGAGGCTGACGAGCAGGTTGAGGCAGGCGAGCGCCGCCGCACCCGCGCCGGATGCGACGATCTTGACCTTGTCGATTTCCTTGCCGGCAAGTTCAAGGCCGTTCAGCACTGCCGCGGCGACGATGATCGCGGTGCCGTGCTGGTCGTCGTGGAACACCGGAATGTTCATGCGTTCGCGCAGCTGCTGCTCGACCTCGAAGCATTCGGGCGCCTTGATGTCTTCAAGGTTGATGCCGCCGAATGTCGGTTCGAGCGCGGAAATCGTGCTCACCATGCCGTCGACGGTCGGTTCATCCACTTCGATGTCGAAGACATCGATGTCGGCGAATTTCTTGAAAAGCACGGCCTTGCCTTCCATGACCGGCTTGGAGGCCAGCGGGCCGATATTGCCGAGGCCAAGGACGGCGGTGCCGTTGGAAATCACGCCGACGAGGTTGGCGCGCGAGGTGTAGTCGGCAGCCATCTCCGGATTGTCGCGGATGGCAAGGCAGGGTGCTGCGACGCCGGGTGAATAGGCGAGCGCCAGGTCGCGCTGGTTGCCGAGCGGCTTGGTCGCCTGGATCTCGAGTTTCCCGGGCGAAGGATAGCGGTGATAGAAGAGTGCCTGTTCGTCCAGATCGCCGCTGCGCGGGCCAGTGGTGTTGTTCGGCTTTTCTGGAGCGTTCATCCCATGCTTCTCCGTCTTTTGTGGCGCTTTGCCGATGGCTGTTACATCAAACCGTCAACCGGCGGTATCCAAAATATCGTCCCAGCGGCAATATTGCGCGCATTTTCGGTCTGCGTGACGCCTGCCAGGGCCATTGTCATCTTCCTGAAACAAGACTCTGTTTTTGACAGTCATAATTGGAGTGAACCAGTCGAACGGTGGATGACAAGATGGAAACCAGACGTTTCAGGACCCTTTTCATTTCGGACGTGCACCTCGGCTCGAAGGCTGCCAAGGCGGATTACCTCCTCGATTTCCTGCGCTATCACGAGGCCGAGACGATCGTGCTGGTCGGCGACATCGTCGACGGTTGGCGGCTGAAGCGCAGCTGGTTCTGGCCGCAGAACTGCAACGACGTGGTCCAGAAGCTGTTGCGCAAGGCGCGCAAGGGCACGCGCATCATCTACATCCCCGGCAATCACGACGAATTCCTGCGCGATTTTCCCGGCATGCACTTCGGCGGCATCGAGGTCATGGAGCGCGCCATCCACGAGGCCGCCGATGGCCGCAAATACCTGATCCTGCACGGTGACGAATTCGACGTCGTCGTCCGCAACATCCGTCTTCTCGCCTATCTCGGCGACTGGGCCTATGATGCGGCCATCCGGCTCAACATCGTGATCGCCGCCGTCCGCCGCCGCATCGGCCTGCCTTACTGGTCGTTTTCGGCATGGGCCAAGCTGCAGGTCAAGCACGCCGTCAACTTCATCGGCGAGTTCCAGAAGTGCGTCGTCGACGAGGCCCGCCGCCACAATGTCGACGGCGTCATCTGCGGCCACATCCACCACGCGGTCATGGAAGACCTGGATGGCATCCGCTACATCAATACCGGTGACTGGGTGGAAAGCTGCACGGCCGTTGCCGAGCATGCCGACGGCACCTTTGAGCTGATCACCTGGCAACAGGTGACCGCCGAAGAGCCTTCGCCGATCCAGCTTGCTCCGCCGCTGAAGTTGCGTTCCGACAAGGCGGCCTGAGGCGAGAGGCAGACTTCCGCTGCAGGAGGGGCCCGGGCCCTGTCCTGTCGGTGGCAACCACAGTGGCACGTTTGCAATGCGAGCGGTAAATTCCCGCGACATGGGGGACTGTCTCGACCGGCAGCCGTGACACTGGGCCTGCCGGAGGGTAAATAGGCAAGACTCAGTAATTCAATGAAGATTGGCGCATATTGTCAGCCGAAACGAGTACTCCTGCAGCCTTCGAATTCGAGACGCCCGGGGCGTCGGGCACCAGTCGGCTCGTGCTGACCGGTGACTGGCGCAATACGACGATCACCCCGGTCATCGACCCGTTGCGCGAACTCGCCGCCAAGGGGCTTCCAGAGGTTCTGGAGATCGATGTCGCCGGCCTCGGCAGCATCGATACGGCCGGAGCATGGCTTATCCGCCGGATCGAGATGAAGGCGCGCGAATCCGGTGCGCGCGTCAGCCTGACGGGCGAACGCGCCGGCCTGAAGGAACTGCTTGACGCGATCCCCGAGAAGGTGTCGGACGGAAAGGTGGCGCCGCGGCAGATGGCACTTGCCGAGCGCATCTTTGCACCCGTCGGTCGTCTGACGATCGCCTTCTGGAACGACTTCGAAGCGTCGATGTACATTCTCGGCTCCGCCGTACGCGGGGCGCAGATGAAGCTCGGGCGCGGCAGTGGCGTTTCGCCGGCGGCGATTGCCAACCAGGTCGACCGCATGGGCGTTCGGGCCATTCCGATCATCCTGCTGATGTCGTTCCTGATCGGTGCGATTATTGCCCAGCAGGGCGCTTTCCAGCTGCGCTATTTCGGCGCCGAGGTCTTCGTGGTCGATCTTGTCGGCATCCTGCAGCTGCGCGAGATTGGCGTACTGCTGACGGCGATCATGATCGCCGGCCGTTCGGGCAGCGCCATCACCGCGGAAATCGGCTCGATGAAGATGCGCGAGGAGATCGACGCGCTGAAGGTTATCGGGCTCAATCCCGTCGGCGTGCTGATCTTTCCGCGGCTGGTGGCGCTGACCATCGCCCTGCCGCTGCTGACCATCGTCGCCAATTTCGCGGCGCTCGGGGGGGCGGCGATCATCGCCTGGGTCTATTCCGGCATCACCTTCGAGGTGTTCCTGACGCGCCTGCGCGACGCCATCGACTATTCGACGATCATTTCCGGCATGGTGAAGGCACCGTTCATGGCGCTGATTGTCGGTGTGGTCGCCGCACTCGAGGGTATGAAGGTCGGCGGCAGCGCGGAATCGCTCGGCCAGCACGTGACCGCTTCCGTGGTTAAATCCATCTTCGTCGTCATTCTCGTGGACGGGCTCTTTGCCATGTTCTACGCGGCCATCGATTTCTGAGGGCGCGGGCATGGATGAGACCACACAGGCAAAGGCAGGCGAGGGCGAGCGGGAGGTCATTCTTTCCGTGCGCGACCTGACCGTCGGGTTCGGCGAAAAGCTGGTGCTCGACAACCTGAACCTCGATGTCTATCGTGGAGAGATCCTCGGTTTCGTCGGCGGCTCGGGTACCGGCAAGTCGGTGCTGATGCGCACGGTGCTGCGTCTCCTGCCGCGCCAGTCTGGAACGATCAGCATTCTCGGCAAGAACTACGACGAGCTGAACGAGAAGGAGCACTTCCAGCTCGACATGCGCCTCGGCGTCCTTTTCCAGCATGGCGCCCTGTTTTCGTCGCTGACGGTGAAGGAAAACATCCAGGTGCCGATGCGCGAATATCTGGATCTGCCGAAGGAGCTGATGGACGAACTCGCCTATCTGAAGATCCAGATGGTGGGCCTCGCGCCCGACGCTGCCGACAAATATCCTTCGGAACTGTCGGGCGGCATGATCAAGCGCGCGGCGCTGGCGCGGGCCCTGGCGCTCGATCCCGACCTCGTCTTTCTCGACGAGCCGACCTCCGGTCTCGACCCGATCGGCGCTGCGGAATTCGACGAACTCATCGCCCGGCTGCGCGATACGCTGGGTTTGACCGTTTATATGGTAACACACGACCTCGATAGCCTGTTTTCCGTCTGCGACCGTATTGCGGTGCTTGGACAGAAGCGGGTATTGGTCGAGGGAACATTGGAAGACATGCTCTCGTTCGAGGACGACTGGGTGCAATCCTATTTCCGCGGCAAGCGGGCCCGCTCGATCGTCGGCCGGACATGAGCGCCATGTCGGTACAGTGGAAGGACTGAATGGAAACGAAAGCCAACTACACCATCGTCGGCATATTCACGCTGCTCATCATCGCGGCGGCGTTCGGCTTCGTCTACTGGATGTCCGGCTTCGGCGGCAAGGGACCGACCGTGGAGCTGCTCGTGCGCATTCCCGGATCCGCCAACGGGCTGAGCGTCGGATCGCCGGTGCGCTTCAACGGGATTGCCATCGGCTCCGTGCGCGACCTCAGGATCGACAACGACCCGCGCTTCACCGTCGCCTACACGGAAGTGCGGGCCGATGCCCCCGTCTATTCCAGCACCAAGGCGGTCCTGGAAATCCAGGGTCTGACGGGCGCTGCGTATATCGAGCTTTCGGGCGGCGACAAGTCGAACGATAACATCCTGCAGGAGGCGATGCGGACCGGCAAGCGCGCGGTCATCGTCGCCGACCAGTCGTCGGTGACCAACCTGCTGGCGACCGCCGACAAGATCCTCGATCGCGCCGACGATGCGATCGGCCAGTTGCAGGGCTTCATCAGCGATGCGCGCGAGCCGCTGACACAGACCGTCAACAACGCCAAGACGTTTTCCGATGCGCTCGCCCGCAATGCCGACGGCATCGACAAGTTCCTGAAGAGCGTCTCGGCGCTCTCCGACAGCGTCACCGGGCTTTCCGGCCGGCTGGATTCGACGCTTGATGCGATCGAGAAGCTGGTCAAGGCGGTGGACGCCGAGCGCATCAACAACATTCTCGCCAATGCCGAGAAGGTCAGCAAGGACGTGGCCGATTCCTCCGGCGAGCTGAAATCCACCGTCCAGAGCTTCAAGACCACGGCGGAATCGATCAGCAAGGCCGGCGACAAGGCGGCCAACGTGCTCGACAATGCCGACAAGCTGATCGTCAAGATCGACCCGGCGAAGCTCGGCATGGCCGTCGACAACATCGCCGCCGCCGCCGCCGATGCGCGCGTGGCGATCGCCTCGTTCAAGAATGTCGGCGACACGGTCGACAAGCACCAGCAGGATATCGACGACACGATTCAGAACGTCACCGAAATGGCGAAGAAGCTGAACGCGGCCTCCAACCGCGTGGATGGCATTCTCGCCAAGGTCGACGGCATGGTCAGCTCGGACGATTCGCAGGGCATGTTCGCTCAGGCGAGCGAGACGCTGAAGTCGATCAAGACGCTGGCCGACAACCTGAATGCGCAGGTCGGGCCGATCGCAGCCAATCTCAACAAGTTCTCGTCCAGCGGTCTGCGTGACGTCGAGGGCCTGGTGGACGATGCGCGGCGCACGGTGAAGTCCCTTGAGGACACGATCAACAATCTTGACGACAATCCGCAGCGGCTCCTGTTCGGCGGCGGCGGTGTCAAGGAATATGACGGGCGTACCCGTCGCTGAGGAGTGGCTTAATGAGTGGAGTGGCAAGGTTGGCGATCATGCGCAAGGGAATGCCCGCACTGGCTGCCGGGGTGCTGGCAACGGTGTTGATGAGCGGCTGTTCCACGACGCCGCCAAGCGACACGTTCGATCTGGCCGCTCCCGTCGTTTCCACCGATCGCTCCGCCCAGCGCCGGCAGATTCTCGTGCCTGTGCCGTCCGCCATCAAGGCGATCAACAGCGAGAAGATCATGGTCCGCGTCTCGCCGTCGGAGGTGCAGTATCTCTCCGGCTCGCAATGGAGCGACACGCTGCCGCGCATGGTGCAGGCCAAGCTCGTGCAGGCCTTCGAGGCGACCGGCAAGCTTGCCGGCGTCGGCGTGCCGGGGCAGGGGCTGGCGATCGACGAGCAGGTGGTCACCGAAATCCGCGCCTTCGAGGTGCAGGCCTATGGCGGCGTCAAGCAGGCCAATATCGCCATTTCGGTGAAGATCCTCAACGACCGCAACGGCAGCGTGAAGGCGACGAAGCTCTTCACCGCGACGGCGCCGGTCTCCGGTTCGGAACCGCCGGCTTTCGTCGATGGTCTCGACCGCGCCTTCGCCGACATCGCCAACCAGATCGTCAGCTGGTCGCTCGGCGTCATCTGACCGGCCTTTCCGTCGGTCTCTCCCCTGTCACGATCTGCGGGTAGCATCGGCCTGGCCGGTTCGCTGCGCATGTTTCGCCGTGTTTCGCACGCGTTTCGGAACCGAATGCGCTGCCGGCCATTGATAGGGTGTACCCATTCGACAACGACAACAGGAGGAAGCGATGGCTATCGTCAAAAAAGGCTCGGCTCACTGGAGCGGCGGACTGAAGGACGGCAAGGGGCAGGTGTCTACCGAAAGCGGCGCGCTCGACAAGCAGCCCTACGGATTTCGCACCCGCTTCGAAGGCCAGCCCGGCACCAATCCGGAAGAACTGATCGGCGCGGCGCATGCCGCCTGCTTCACCATGGCCCTGTCGCTGATGCTGGAAGAGGCCGGCTTCAAGGCCGACAGCCTGGAAACCACCGCCAGCGTCTCGCTCGACAAGAAGGACGACGGCTTCGCCATCACCGGCATCGAACTCTCGCTTGCCGGCACGGTTTCCGGCATGGACGAGGCCAAGTTCAAGGAAATCGCCGACAAGGCCAAGGTCGGCTGCCCGGTTTCCAAGGCGCTTGCGGCGGTGCCGATCAGCCTGAAGACGACGTTCGGGTGAGGGGTGAGATGCGGTCGGCTTTGCCGATGAAACGATCCTGTGAATCGTTTCAAGCATCGAACGCCCGAAGCCATGCGAAGGGCGGGGGTATCGGCGTGTCATGCCGCACGACCCCCTCTCTTGGAATTTCTAACACTTTGCTTTCGCTAAGATGTTGAAATTCCATTCTCCCCCGCCAAGGGGGAGATGGGAGAGCGCGGCGAACTCAGCGCTTCACCTCTCCCCTTGCGGGAGAGGATACAAAATCATGATCTTAGCTTCAGCTAAGTCATAGATTTTGTTGGTGAGGGGATCGTGTTGGAAAACGGGTTGCATTCCGCAAGCCCTCTGCAATCATATTGCATGCGCCAGTTCATTCCGCCTCAGCACCGTAATTTCGCCCGCTCCATGCGTGCCGATAGCACGGTGGCGGAGTCCATCTTGTGGCAGGCGTTGAAGAACCGCCAGCTGGACGGCTTCAAGTTCAAACGCCAGGTGCCGCTTGACGGCTATATTCTCGATTTCGTCTGCTTCGAGGCTCGGCTGATCATTGAGGCCGATGGTGGCCAACATGCCGAGAGCGTTCGGGATATTGAACGTGATCGTCATTTCCGTGCGGCCGGTTTCCGGGTACTGCGCTTCTGGAACGACGAGATTGAACGCAATGTCGCCGATGTTTGTCGGGAGATATTGCTGGAGCTGAGGAATACGGGTGAATGATGGGTTTCGCCTCTCCCCTTGCGGGAGAGGAAGAAAAATCAGTGTCTTAGCGCGCAGCGCTAAGCGCTAGATTTTTCAGGTGAGGGGATCTGTTTCGTTGCCACGCTTACCGACCCCCTCTCTTGGAATTTCTAACACTTAGCTGGCGCTAAGATGTTGAAATTCCATTCTCCCCCGCCAAGGGGGAGATGGGAGAGCGCGGCATAGGTTCGGTGATTGAGCGCGCGTTTAAAATTTCATTTGCTTCGCTTTTCGCCAAATGGCGCCCAACAGCAATCCGATGCTATGGCAAGCCAAACCGATCGAGGCGAAATAAATACAGAATCCTAGCTTTGATTCAGCTGGCGCGGCGTTCAATGCCATCATATTTTTTATATGAATGCCATGCTGAAGTGGTCCAGCTAAATACAGTATGAATACAGATGAAGCGATGTGCCCGACCACGTATCTAAATTCTATTTCGATCTTAAAAATTATTGGCAATAACGATATAATTATACATGTCGATATTGTTATGTAAATTTGTTGCTGTGCGAGATTTTGATTGAGAAAGTAACGAGGAATTATTGCTGAAAATATTGTAGCTGCTATGGAAAATGCTGATAGGGCTTCATTCATCAAATGTCTTTTAGATCCGGATGTCATCGCTGTGCATTTCAATTGTGGTGGAATTTTCGAGATATTTTTAATCATAATAAAATCCCCGCGGTGAACCCAATCACCGCGGGGAGAAGTTTAGGCTAATTCAACTGGAAGATAAGCGGTCAGTGCCGCTTATCCCCGGCGATTGCGATCAGCTGCACCCGCTGGTCGCACCACAAGTATCGCACTTCTCGCAAGTCCCGTTGCGGACCATCGTGAAGTTCTGGCACTCGGAGCACATGTTGCCGGTGTAGCCTTGGGCGATCGAGCGCATGCGGCGTTCGGTCTCGAGCTTCTTGGCGTCGGCCTTGGCGGAGGCGGCGTCGGCGGCGGCCTTGTCGGAGAACAGGGCGGTTGCCTCCTGGGCCGACTCGTCGGCGATCTCTTCCGCCAGTTCCGCGGCGCGTTCCTCGTAGTCACGCTTGAAGGCGACGACTTCCGAGGTGGAGGTGACCGTCTCGGTCACGGCGACGGCATCGATCTTGCGCGCGGTGGCGCCGATCGCGGTGACGTTGCCGCCGGAGACGCGCGCCGTTGCCGGGGCACCTGCCGCCGAACCCTTGGGCTCGGAGGAGGGGCCGTGGCCGGAGGAGACCAGCGTCGGCTTGTGGCCGCGGGTCCAGCCGGTCGAGATCAGGTTGGTCTTGCCTTCCTGGATGCCCTTGCCGAGCGCCGTGTTGCCGAAGTCGGAGGTGTCGACATGGGCGAGATCGTGGCGGTTCAGGTAGGAGACGGCCAGTTCGCGGAACACGTAGTCGAGGATCGACGTGGCGTTCTTGATGGCGTCGTTGCCCTGCACCATGCCGGCCGGTTCGAACTTGGTGAAGGTGAAGGCCTCCACATATTCTTCCAGCGGCACGCCGTATTGCAGGCCGAGCGAGATGGCGATGGCGAAGTTGTTCATCATCGCACGGAAGGCCGCGCCTTCCTTGTGCATGTCGATGAAGATCTCGCCGAGGCGGCCGTCACCGAATTCGCCGGTGCGCAGGTACACCTTGTGTCCGCCGACGACGGCCTTCTGGGTGTAGCCCTGGCGGCGGTTCGGCAGTTTTTCGCGGTCGCGGACGATCTTCTCGACGATGCGCTCGACGATCTTCTCGGTGACGGTGACGGCCTGGGCGGCAGCCGGAGCGGCGACCAGCGCCTCGACGGCATCGTCCTCGTCGTCCTCGTCCTCGATCAGCGAGGCGTTGAGCGGCTGCGACAGCTTGGAGCCGTCACGGTAGAGGGCGTTCGCCTTCAGGCCGAGCTTCCAGGACAGCATGTAGGCCGCGCCGCAATCCTCGACGGTTGCCTCGTTCGGCATGTTGATCGTCTTGGAGATGGCGCCCGAGATGAACGGCTGGGCGGCCGCCATCATGCGGATGTGGCTTTCGACCGACAGGTAGCGCTTGCCGATCTTACCGCACGGGTTCGCGCAATCGAAGACGGCGAGGTGCTCTTCCTTGAGGAAGGGCGCGCCTTCAAGCGTCATCGCGCCGCAGACGTGGATGTTGGCGGCCTCGATGTCCTTCTTCGAGAAGCCCATGTGATCGAGCAGGTTGAAGCTCATGTCGGCGAGCTGCTCGTCGGAGACCTTCAGCGTGTCCTTAAGGAAGTCGGCGCCAAGCGTCCACTGGTTGAAGACGAACTTGATGTCGAAGGCGGCCTTCAGCGCGCCGTTGACGGCTTCGATCTTCTCGTCGGTGAAGCCCTTGGCCTTCAGCGTCGAGGGGTTGATGCCCGGCGCCTGGTTGAGGTTGCCGTGGCCGACGGCATAGGCCTCGATCTCGGCGATCTGGCTTTCGGTGTAGCCGAGCGTGCGCAGCGCCTCCGGCACGGCGCCGTTGATGATCTTGAAGTAGCCGCCGCCGGCGAGCTTCTTGAACTTCACCAGGGCGAAGTCGGGCTCGATGCCGGTGGTGTCGCAATCCATGACGAGGCCGATCGTGCCGGTCGGCGCGATCACGGTCGACTGGGCGTTGCGGTAGCCGTGCTGTTCGCCGAGCTCCAGCGCCTTGTCCCAGGCAGCCTTGGCGTGGGCGATCAGGTCGGCATCCGGGCAATCGTCGTGGATGAGGGCGACCGGGTTGACGGCGACGCCTTCATAGCCCTGCTTTTCGCCATAGGCGGCGCGGCGATGGTTGCGCATCACCCGCAGCATGTTCTTGGCGTTCGGCGCGTATTCCGGGAACGGGCCGAGCTCGGAAGCGATTTCCGCCGAGGTCGCATAGGCGACGCCGGTCATGATCGCGGTCAGGGCGCCGGCAATCGCGCGGCCTTCGTCCGAGTCATACGGAATGCCGGACGACATCAAGAGGCCGCCGATATTGGCATAGCCGAGGCCGAGCGTGCGGTACTTGTAGGAGAGTTCCGCAATCTGACGCGACGGGAACTGTGCCATCATCACCGAGATTTCGAGAACGACGGTCCACAGGCGGACGGCATGCTCGTAGTCGGCGATGTGGATGTTCTTCGTTGCCTGGTCCTTGAACTGCAGGAGGTTCAGCGAAGCCAGATTGCAGGCCGTGTCGTCGAGGAACATGTATTCCGAGCACGGGTTGGAGGCGCGGATCGGGCCGGCCGCCGGGCACGTGTGCCAGTCGTTCATCGTCGTGTTGAAGTGCAGGCCCGGATCGGCCGATGCCCAGGCGGCGTAGGAGACCTTGTCCCACAGGTCGCGGGCCTTCAGTGTCTTCATCACGCGGCCGTCGCGGCGGGCGGTCAGGTTCCAGTCGCCGTCATTTTCGACAGCGCGCAGGAACTCGTCCTTGATCGAGACGGAGTTGTTGGAGTTCTGGCCCGAAACCGTGAGGTAGGCTTCCGAATCCCAGTCGGTGTCGTAGGTCTTGAACTCGATGTCCTTGTAGCCCTGACGTGCGAACTGGATGACGCGCTTGATGTAGTTTTCCGGAACCAGCGACTTCTTGGCGGCGCGCACTTCGCGCTTCAAGGCCGGGTTCTCGTTCGGGTCGAAGCAGGCGTCGTTGTCGGCCTCGCAGTTGACGCAGGCCTTCATGATGGCCTTCAGGTGCTTGGCGACGATCTTCGAGCCGGTCACGAGGGCCGCGACCTTCTGCTCTTCCTTGACCTTCCAGTTGATGTATTCCTCGATATCCGGGTGGTCGATATCGACGACGACCATCTTGGCGGCGCGGCGCGTCGTGCCGCCCGACTTGATGGCGCCGGCAGCGCGGTCGCCGATCTTCAGGAAGCTCATCAGGCCGGAGGACTTGCCGCCGCCCGAAAGCTTTTCGCCTTCGCCGCGCAGATAGGAGAAGTTGGAGCCGGTGCCGGAGCCGTACTTGAAGAGACGGGCTTCGCGAACCCACAGGTCCATGATGCCGCCCTCGTTGACGAGGTCGTCGCCGACGGACTGGATGAAGCAGGCATGCGGCTGGGGATGCTCGTAGGCCGATTCGGACTGCTTGAGTTCACCGGTGAAGGGGTCGACGTAGAAATGGCCCTGGCCGGGGCCGTCGATGCCATAGGCCCAGTGCAGGCCGGTGTTGAACCACTGCGGCGAGTTCGGGGCAACGCGCTGGGTGGCAAGCATGTAGGCGAGTTCGTCGCGGAAGGCGAGGGCGTCTTCTTCGGTGGAGAAGTACTTGCCCTTCCAGCCCCAATAGGTCCAGGTGCCGGCGAGGCGGTCGAAGACCTGGCGGGCGTCGACTTCGGAGCCGTAGCGCTCGTCTTCCGGCAGGGCTTCGAGGGCCGCGGTATCGGGGACCGAGCGCCACAGCCACGACGGAACGTCGTTCTCCTCGACCTTCTTCAGGATCTTCGGCACGCCGGCCTTGCGGAAATACTTCTGCGCCAGAACGTCGGTCGCCACCTGGCTGAACTGCGCCGGCACGTCGATGTCGGCCAGCCGGAAGACGATCGAGCCATCCGGGTTCTTGATTTCACTGACCGCCTTGCGGAATTCGATCTCCGCATAGCGTGACTGGCCGTCTTTGGTGAATCGCCGTTCGATCCGCATCGTATTCATCCCCTTAAAAAGTCTGGCGTCGCCGGGCCTAAATTCCGGGCGCAAATGTCATCTCCGGCGGCCCGGTTTCATCCGCGCAGCCAGTGCTCAGTCCGTGTCACATTGGGTTCAACTCGGTGAGATGTGAACCCTGTATCTTGTGTGGATGGTGGCTGCAAACACTAAATATAGTATTAACAGATTATTGCGCCAGTCCCCAAGCCCCGAAGTTGCGACGTTTTTTCAAAGCGCACTAAACCGCATCGGCTGTCTTGCCCGTCATGGGCCAAAAAGCCGCTGAACACCCAGCGATTTGAGGAAGAACCGGCCTCGTTCATGCCGATCCAGTCGCCGCCGCAACATGACGCCCATTAAGTTTGACTCGGCCTGCTTCGTCAAGGGCTGGTTTGTGTCAGATTTTTATACACTATATGTTGTGGTCTGAAGCTGTGGAAAACGGGGACAGCGCGACAGGCCTTTAGAATCAACCGCTTGCGGGCGGTTCCTTGGCGGGCGTTAACCCTGAATATGAACCGCAGAGGAAAATCTGGCGAAATATTCGCCGCTCCCGCTTTCCCGGTATTGGCGTCGGCGGCCGACTGTGAGCGGCTGCCGAATCAGATTGGGGCGCCTCGGCCTGAAAACGAAAACGGGCGGCAAAAATGCCGCCCGCACAGGATGTTGTGCCTCTATATTGAACGAGCGCTCAAAGCGCGTCGAGGTTGACGCCGACGGTGATGGCGCCGATCGGTGCGCCGGTTTCGTCCACAATCGTCATCGAGGCCTGCGACTGCAGCATCTGGGTTGATTCGTCCTTCTCGGCTTCGTCGACGAAGAGGGCATCGGCACCGACGCCGTAGGTCTTCTGGAACTTCGCTTCGTCACCCTGCCAGTAGTCGGAGGTCGGGTCGCTCTGGCCCACATTGAGACCGTGACTGTCCATCACGAAAACCTCGGTGACGACTCCCTCGGAGCCGGCCTTTTTTTCCGCCAGGAATTTCGAAAGGGCATTGGCGAGCACGCCATCGACCGTCGGGTGGTCGCTGCCTTCGACTTCGGCGCGCCATTTCTGGTCGAGGGCGTCGATGTCGGACTGCTGCAGATTGGCGTTGGCGGCGTTCTGCGCCTTGATGGCGTCGATGACCGTCGGATCGGACAGCCAGGGCTTGATGTCGCTGTTCACATATTCTGTGACGGCGGCGACATAGGGCTCTTCGGCATGGGCGAGCACGGGCAGTGCGATGAGGGCGGCGGATGCGAGAATGGCATGCAGTTTCATGGTGTGTCTCCTCTCGGTAGCTTCAAATGGTATTGCCGGTTGGAACGGGGTCTCAGAATTCTTCCCAGTCGGATGCGGCCGCCAGCGCGTTGGCACCACGATAGGCGGTTGCCGGCGCGCGCGGCCGCGGGGTCGGGGCATGGGATGCCGGACGGGACTGGCTCGCAGGCTGCTGGCTGGCCGTCGGTGCCATGCGGCTACCGGACGAGGGGATCGAGAACCGTCCGACTGCCGATTTCAGGCTGTTGCCGAGCGTTCTGAGCTCCTGGCAGGCCGCGTTTGTTTCCTCGACCATCGCCGCATTCTGCTGGGTGGTCGCATCCATGTTCTTAAGCGCGCCGTTGATCTCGTCGAGACCGGCGGACTGTTCGCGGGCTGAAACCACGATGGCGTCGATGCTTTCGTTGATCTCGGCGATCTGAACCTCGATGTGGCGCAGCGCTTCACCCGTGCGGTTGACGAGCTCGACGCCGGAGGCAACTTCGGTTCCGGACGCAGAGATCAGCGTCTTGATCTGCTTGGCCGCCTCGGCGGTCCGTTGCGCGAGTTCGCGGACTTCCTGCGCGACGACGGCAAAACCCTTGCCGGCATCGCCTGCGCGGGCGGCTTCGACGCCTGCGTTCAGAGCAAGCAGGTTGGTCTGGAAGGCGATATCGTCGATGACGCCGATGATCTCGCCGATCTCATGCGAGGACGTCTGGATCTTGTCCATGGCGCCGATCGCCTGGCCGACGACGTCCGCCGACTTGCGGGCGCTTTCGCGCGAGGTCGAGACCTGTGAGCCGGCGGCGTTCGCCATGTTCATCGTGTTGCGGACGGTGACGGTGATCTCGTCGACGGCGGCAACGGTCTTTTCAAGGGATGCTGCCTGGGTTTCGGTGCGCTGGGCGAGCTGGTCGGCGGCCTTGGCAAGCTCGGCCGAACCCGATTCGATCAGTGCCGTGGCGCCGGCAATCTCCTGCAGGGAAGCGGAGACGGCCTGGACCATGCGCTGGAAATCGCGGCGCAGCTTTTCGAATTCCTGGCCCTGTTCCGACAGTTCGACGGTGAAGTCACCGGTCGCAAGGGCGGCGAGGGCCGCGCCGATATTGTTGACGATGGTGACCTGGTGAGCGGCGGTTTCCTGCACCTTCTCGGTGAAACGGCTGCGCTCTTCGTCTATGGCGCGGCGCTCGCCTTCGGCCTGGAGCTCCTGCTGGTGCTTGGCCCGGCTGGTCTCGATGGCATCGCGGATCGCCTTGGCGATGATGCCGACGTGATCGGTTCGGTCGGCATACTGGACCGGGGTCTCCCAATCTCCCTGCTGGAAGGCGCGGATGCGGCCCGACAGCGCCGTCATCGGCTTGCTGACATAAATCCGCATGGCGATGAGGAAGACGACGAGAACGGCGGCGATGACGGCTGCCTGCTTGGCGGCAAACAGCATTGCCTTGGTATTGGCCGCCTGAACGATCGGCTGCGTGGACCAGGACGTGGCGACATAGCCGACCTGTTCGCCCTTCTTGTTCTTGCCGAGCGGCACGACGACATCGATGCGTCCCGGCTGGCGATTGACGACGACGTCCTGCGGATCGCCGGCGATGACGGCTGTGATGCCGGCATCAAAGTCCGGATTGGCGTTGTCGGCGGCCTTCCATCTGTCGACGACGTCACTTGCGCCGCTGATCGCAACGAAATCGGTCATGCCGAGGTTCAGATCATTGCGGTAAAGTGAATAGGCATCCTGGACAACTTCGGCCTTTTTCCACTTGATGCCGCCTTGCGCGACGTCCGCAATCTGCCTTGTGCTCTTGGTCCAATCGTCGCTGGCACGTTCGATGGCCGTTCCGACATCGGACGACCAGGAAAAATAGGCACTGATCGCAAGGCCGACGACGTTGACGGCGATGATGATACTGGCGATGCGGGCAGTCAGGGAAAGGCGGGAGAACGGAGTATGGCGCATTAACACCCTCATTGGCATCATAACATGGCATGGCTCCCGTCTGCGGAGGGCGCATGCTGCTTGAATTCGTCATGAGGTCAGTGCTGGGGCGAACATGCCCGGCGTCATGCCGAACAAGGTCTGACTTTGTCTCGAGTGCAACAATGGACCATGAATATTTAAGCACTCATTAATTTATTGGACATTTTCGTGGGTGTTCGCGAATCCCGTAAACGCACAACAAATGACGGCGCTCGCTGTGGAGCGCCGTCGTATCAGACTGTCTGGATTTCTGCCGGATAGGCTGCGGAGCCGCTCAGCCCTTGTGGCCCTTGGCGATCGGCTCCTGATAGGTGAAGCCCATGTCCCAGGGGAAATAGATCCAGGTGTCCTGGCTCACCTCGGTGACGAAGGTGTCGATCACCGGCACGCCCTTGGGCTTGGCGTAGACGCAGGCGAAATGGGCGTCGGGCAGCATGGCGCGCACTTCTGCGGCCGTCTTGCCGGTATCGGTCAGGTCGTCGACGACGAGCACGCCCTTGCCGCCATCGGTCAGGAGGTCCGGAGTAATGCCCTTCAGCAGCACCATTTCGCCCTGATTGACATAGTCATGATAGGAGGCGATGCAGACCGTCTCGATCAGGCGGATATTCAATTCGCGCGAGATGATCGCCGCCGGTACGAGGCCGCCGCGGGTGATGCAGACGATGGCCCTGAATTCCGTTCCGGTGCCCGCCAGGCGCCAGGCGAGCGCCCGGGCGTCGCGGTGAAATTGATCCCAGGAAACCGGAAAGGCCTTGTCGGGAAGGGACATGTCGTTGCTCCGTCGAAAATCGTCCATCATTGCCCGGTCCTCAACATGTTGGACGGGCTGTCGTTGGAAAGAGCATTAGCGACAATTGCGGGCGAAAGGCAAGATCGCGGATGTTGCTAAAAGGCCCGGTCCAAGGGGGCCGGGCCTTTTCGTCAGCTTAGGCAGGTAAGGCGCTGATGCGCTCAGCGCGACATCAGGGTCATGACCGGCATCGATGTCAGCAATTCCTTGGTCACGCCGCCAAACAGTACTTCCCACAGGGGCGAATGCGTGTAGGCACCCATGACCAGAAGGTCGATATTGCCGTCGGCAAGCCGGTTCTCGATCATCACGGCCGGCTTGGTGCCGTCGCTCTTCTGGCTCTCCAGCGTCACCTTGACGCCGTGACGCGACAGCGTCGAGGCGATCTCGGCACCGATGGTTTCCGCCGACTGGCTGGCGCTGTCCTTGGCGTCCACGGTGTAGATCTCGACGTCTTCTGCCATCTTGAGAAGCGGGATGGCGTCGAAGGTCGAGCGGGCGGCTTCACGCGAGCCGTTCCAGGCGATCAGCGCCTTCTTGACGGGTTTTGGCGTCTTGAGGATGTAGGGAACGAAGAGTGTCGGGCGCCCGGCTTCATGCAGCAACTGGTCGTAGTCGCTGCGCATGCTGTTCTTGTCGAGCTGCGGGGCGATGATCAGGTCGGCGCAACGGGCGCTGTCGATCGCCTGCGCCGCGCTGTAGCCGCCCATGGTGACGAATGTCCGCCATTCGTGGGAAATGCCTTCCCGGCGCGCCTTTTCCTTGAAGATCTTCTCGACCTCGTTGGTGACGGAGTGCTCCTGCTCCTGAAGCGCGAGCGTGGCCGCCGGGTCCGGAATTTCCATCGGCGCCGCCACCGGCATGGTCGCGTAGGATTCCACATGCAGACCGATGACATGGGCGTCGAACTGCCGGGCAAGCGCCACGGCGAAGTCGGTCGTCTGTGCTGCATCTGCAGCCGAGTCGAGGATTGCCAGGATGGTGCGGTAGGACATGTCGGTTTCCTCCTTGGGAAGGCCGTTTCGGTTCGTCTATGAGAATATAGTGCAAACCTGCGGCTTTTTCTGCCTTGACAAAGATCAACCCTGAAAAAGCGTCTATTCGACAGGCACGGCCTGCGGCTTTCCGTTGCTGTCCAGGGCGACCATCACGAATGTGGCGTCCGTCACCTTCTCCATCGTGTGTGTCAGGTAGCGTTGCGCCCAGGCCTCGACCCACAGGGTGATCGAGGTGCGGCCGACGCGCACGACATCCGTATAGATGCAGAGCGTGTCGCCGATCTTGACCGGCAGTTCGAAGGCCATTTCCTTGACGGCGGCGGTCACCACGCGGCCGCGGGCGCGTTCGGCGGCGCGGATGCCGCAGGCCAGGTCCATCTGCGCCATGACCCAGCCGCCGAAGATATCGCCTGCCGCATTGGCGTCAGCCGGCATGGCGAGCGTCCGCAATGTGAGTTCACCCGCCGGACCACCCGTCTTTTCCGCCATCAGCAGCCTCCTGAAACAGTATCGGTTTTCGATCGTCTGTCGCGAGCGTAAGCGGGCCGTTTTGCGGATGCAAGGAGGCGGTTGCCGGTAACCGTCCTTTGTCCGTCGGCGCGGCAACGGTTCGTTTACCGCTTCTTTCTAAAATTCGGGGGATTTTCCTGAAAATGCGGGCCGCCGATCCGGTCTGCCGAAGAAGTGGTCAAACTGTATGGCGTATTCCACCCTTCTTAGACGGCGGTCGATCGTCCTTCTTCTATCCTGCGGCCTGACGGCCTGCTCGGCGGCGTCGCTTGTGCCGCCAGCACCGATCGATGGCGGGCAGGTGAGCGCGATCCGTCCGGTGCCTGCCGCACAGATGCAGCCGACGGCGATGCGCGACGCCGGCCTGGTCGACGAGATCGGCTATTCCTCCGGTCCGGCTCCGGTGACGCGCGCCAATGGTACGCTCGGCTATCTCGACAGCCCCAATCTGGCGACTTCCCCCGCCGTGGATGCCCAGCCGCAAATGCAGGCGGCACCGCGCCGTTCGTCGGGCCTGCCGATGATCGACAGCGACGAGGCGCTGGCGCTGAACGGTGGCCAGGGACAGGCCATGCCGGCACCGGTGCAGCAGGCCGGCGCGAACGGCCTTGTCGTGACGTCGGAAGGCATCAATATCGACAATGCGGTCGGGGTCAGCGGCAGGGGCGCACCGGCTCAGCCGCTCGGCACGCTGCAGATCGCCGAAGGAACGACGACCGAGCCGGTCGTCGACGGCATCGGCACGGACAGCCCGCAGCTTCTAAACGGTCAGGTATCGATTGCGCCGCAGCCGGCCGAGGGCGAGCGGCAGGTGGCCATGCTGTCGCGTCCGGACAATCCGATGCTGCTCGGAACACAGGCTCAGCCGCAATTCGAACCGATGCCTGCATCCGAGCTTCAGTGCCGGCGCGAACTCGACCGCCTTGGCGTCAAGTATCACGAGATCGACCCGATCTCGAAGGGAGGCAGCTGCGGTATCGCACATCCGATCAAGCTGGAGGGGCTCGGCGGCGGCATCGATGTGACGCCGGACACCACGCTCAACTGCCAGATGGCGCTGACGCTGACCAAGTGGGTCCGCAAGGAAGTGGTCCCAGCGGCTCGCACGCGCTACCTGTCGGGCGTGAAGAAGATCGTCTCGATGGGCGGCTATTCCTGCCGGCGGATGAACAGCCGTTCCTCCAACCCCTGGTCCGAGCACGCGCATGGCAACGCCATCGATATCGGCAGCATCGTGCTCAACAACGGCAAGGAGATCGATGTCAGCAAGAAGGGCTTCTTCGCGTTTCGCGAAAAGGGCCTGCTGAAGGCCGTGCGCACAGACAGCTGCAAATACTTCAACACCGTTCTCGGCCCCGGCAGCGATCCCAATCACAAGGATCATTTCCATCTCGACCTCAGGGCCCGCAAGTCCGGCTACCGGCATTGCAGCTGACGTACATATAAAGAAACCGGCTGCGAGAGCCGGTTGAATATGAGCCCGGTCGGGGCGGGGGGCAGCGGCGGTCCGGGCGCGACGGTCTTCATCGGCGGTCGTTTCGAGGCCATGCCGTATGACACAATGCTTCAGCAGCCGGAGATCGGGGCGGCGTACCGAAATCGCCTCTGCCTGCATTGCCGTCGCCTGTCGAACATGTCCTAAGAAGATTGCAGCGTGATGACGGTTTTTCGTCCGACGCTGGTGGATCTGTTCAAACGGAAGCGGAATGGGATGACGGCCTCTTTCTCGGAAATTGCGCCCTTCGTCGTGGCGCTGCTCGCGGCCGGCGTCGTCGCGGGCCTGCTTGCCGGCGTCTTCGGCATCGGCGGCGGCGCCATCCTCGTGCCGGTCTTCTACCAGATCTTCGCGCTCGCCAGTGTCGACGACAGCGTGCGGATGCATCTCTGCGTCGGCACCTCGCTTGCCATCATCGTTCCGACGTCGCTGCGATCGTTCCAGTCGCACCATCGGCGCGGGCTCGCCGACATGGCGCTTTTGAAGGGCTGGGTGATCGCCGTTCCGCTCGGCGTCGTCGCAGCGTCGGCCATCGCGGCCTATGCGTCCAGCGAAGTGCTGCGGCTGACGTTTGCGGTGATTGCACTGCTGCTCGCCTTCCGCATGCTGGCGAACCGCAGCCACTGGAAGCTTGGCGACGACCTGCCTCCCAATCCTTTCCGCTTTCTCGCCGGCAGCATCATCGGACTGCTGTCCGGGTTGATGGGCATTGGCGGCGGCGTGCTCAACAATACCTTCATGACGACCTATGGCCGGCCGATCCACCAGGCGATCGCGACTTCGGCGGGCGTCGGCGTTCTGATCTCGCTGCCGGGACTTGTCGGCTACATCGTCGCCGGCTGGGGCGATCCCGGCCTGCCGCCGCTTTCGACCGGCTTCGTCAACTGGGTCGCCGTGGCGCTGGTCATTCCGGTGACGATGGTGGCGGCACCGGTCGGCGCCCGTATCGCGCACGCGCTCAGCCGCCGGCAGCTGGAGATCGGCTTCGGCATCTTTCTGCTGATTGTCGCACTGCGCTTCTTCTATTCGGTCATCGACTGAATTCCAGCGTTTGTTTGATTTTATTCCCGCCTTGGGTGGCAAACCGTCACAGGCGTTCTATATGTGTGTCCGCGCGTTCTTTCGGGGCAGAGGGCGAGCCGTCCAATTCCATGCGTCCGGCGCATGAAACATCTGTGAGACATCATGACATCCATCATCACCGTCAAAGACCTGACGAAGCGATACGGCAATGGATTCGAGGCCTTGAAGGGCGTCAATCTGGACATTCGCGAGGGCGAGATCCTGGCGCTGCTCGGTCCCAACGGGGCGGGCAAGACGACTCTGATCTCGATCATCTGTGGCCTGGTCAATCCGTCGTCCGGGCAGGTTCTGGTCGACGGCCACGACGTGGTCAAGGAATTCCGCAAGAGCCGGGCGCTGATTGGCCTGGTCCCGCAGGAGCTGACGACCGACCAGTTCGAGACCGTCATCAACACGGTCAGCTTCTCGCGCGGTCTGTTCGGCAAGAAGCCGGATGCCGGCTATATCGAAAAGGTGCTGCGGGACCTGTCGCTGTGGGACAAGAAGGACAACATGCTGCGCGAGCTGTCCGGCGGGATGAAGCGGCGCGTGCTGATCGCCAAGGCCCTGTCGCACGAACCGCGCATCCTGTTCCTCGACGAGCCGACGGCAGGCGTCGACGTCGGCCTCCGCAAGGACATGTGGCGGGTCGTCGAACGCCTGAGGGAAACCGGCGTGACGATCATCCTGACGACGCACTACATCGAGGAAGCCGAAGAGATCGCGGATCGCGTGGGTGTCGTGCGTAGTGGCGAACTGCTGCTGGTCGAAGAAAAGACAACGCTGATGAAGCGACTGGGGCGCAAGCAGCTCATTCTCGAGCTCAGCGAACCTCTGGCCCACATTCCGCCCGCGCTTCAGCCCTACGGCATGAGCCTCTCGGAGGACGGTCATCAGCTGACCTATGACTATGTCGAGAACGGCGAACAGGCCGAAATGAATGCGCTGCTCGGGCATGTCTCCAGCGAAGGGCTGCATCTGAGGGATCTGAAGACCCGGCAGAGCTCGCTCGAAGACATTTTCGTATCGCTGGTGGGAGAAGCGTCATGAATTTCCAGGCCATCAAATCCATCTATTTCTTCGAAATGGCCCGCACGCGGCGCACCATCCTGCAGAGCGTCATTTCGCCGGTCATCACCACGTCGCTCTATTTCATCGTCTTCGGCACGGCGATCGGGTCGCGTATCGAGCAGATCGACGGCGTGTCCTACGGCTCCTTCATCACGCCGGGGCTGATCATGCTGACGCTGCTCGGCCAGTGCGTGTCGAACGGCTCCTTCGGTATCTATTTTCCGCGCTTCACCGGCACGGTCTACGAAGTGCTGTCGGCGCCGGTAGCGATGACGGAGATTGTCATCGGCTATGTGGGGGCCGCGGCAACGAAGGGCATGATGATCGGCGCGATCATCCTCCTGACGGCAACGCTGTTCGTCGACATCTCGATCGCGCATCCGCTGTTGATGGTCTTGTTCTTCGCGCTGACGGCGATTTCCTTCAGCCTGCTCGGCTTCATCATCGGCATCTGGGCGACGAATTTCGAGCAGCTGAACCTCATTCCGATGCTGGTCATTCCGCCGCTGACCTTCCTTGGCGGCAGCTTCTATTCGATCAACATGCTGCCGCCGTTCTGGCAGTGGGTGAGCCACCTCAATCCGGTGCTCTATCTCGTCAGCGGCTTTCGGTGGAGCTTCTACGAGGTCTCGGACGTCAATCCGCTGATCAGCCTCGGCATGATCTCGCTGTTCCTCCTCGTCTGCCTGTCGATCGTCTTCTGGATGTTCAAGACGGGATACCGGCTGAAGAACTGACCGCGACGGCGGGCCTCAGTCCCTGAGCCTCAGTTCGTCCGGCTGCATCTGCATCGACGAAAGCGTCGACAGGAAGCTCATGCCGAGCAGGCTCTTGTCGAGCTTGCCCGGCTCGGTGACGATCGCCGGAACGTTGGTCCGGGTGATCGGGCCGACGGAGATGCTGTCTAGGCGCACGGCGGCGGCGTGGGCCTCGCCATTTGCGGTCGAGACGAGCATGGTGAAGCTCAGCGTGTCGACCGGCAGTCCGATGCGCCTGGCGTCGTCATAGGTGAGCACGACCGAGCTTGCGCCGGTGTCGACCATCATGTCGACAAACGTCTTGTCGACCGTCGTCTCGATCTGGAAATGACCGCTCAGCCCCTTGTGGACGATGACCTCGCTGCCGCCGTCGACGGCCGTCGCGATCACCGGGCGGCCGGGCATCAGGCCGGCCAGCACCCGTTCCGCGATCGGGCGCAACTGGTCGCGGTAGAGGTAGCCGGTCACCAGCGCCATGACGATGACCACCCAGACCATGAACTGCTGCAGCGTCTGGTTCAGCGATCGCCGGCTGCGCAGGACGGCGACAGCCACCATCGCGGTAATTGGCAGCAGGTACAGAAGGCTTGCAAAGCGGTCGTTGTCCATGCCGAAGGTCTGGCCGGCGGAGTTGTTGAACATCAGGACCGCCAGCCCGATGCCGAGAATGGCAAGGATGATCGTGAGCATGTTCATTGGCCGGCATCCTTGCCGGTCATCTGCCGACGCCGGGTCATGCGGCGCGGCCGGCGCGGTGTTTCGGCGATCTCGACAAGGCGTTCGGGCAGGCGGTCCATGAGCGCCCGGCGTTCTCCGTCCGACATGGCCGTCCAGGCGCCGATTTCCGCCTGCGTGCGGCCGCAGCCCATGCAATAGCCGGTCAGGTTGTCGATCACGCAGAGTTTGATGCAGGGCGTTTCCAAGGGCGTTCGTTTCTTTCCGGGCCTTTTTGACCGTTGCTAGGCGACGATGGCGAGCGTGGCAAGCAGCGCCATCTCGGAAATCTGTTCCGAGGCGCCGATCGTGTCACCCGTATGGCCGCCGATCTTCCTGTCTGAAAAGATGGTGAAAAGGCCGGCCAATACAAGAGCCATCACGATGGCCGTCGTCCAGGAATAGACCGGCATGACCGGTCCAAAGCAGCAGATGGCGATGACCGTTCCGGCAACGAGAGCGGTGAGCAGCGCCGTGCGATCCGGCAGACCGGACCTCGCCGCGACACCGTCGATGCGGGCGGCGGGCAGGGCGTACCAGTGGCAGAGCATCAGCGTGCGCGATACAGCGGCGACGCCGAGGAAAACAAGCGCTACTCCGACCGGTGACATGACGGCGATGAGGCTCGAGAGGGCGGTCGCGCGGATCGCCAGCGTCAGGATGAGGGCCAGACCGCCATAGGTGCCGATGCGGCTGTCGCGCATGATGTCGAGGATGCGGTCTTTCTTCTGGCCACCGCCGAAGCCGTCGGCGACGTCCGCCAGCCCGTCCTCATGCAGCGCGCCGGTGACAAGCAGGTTGACGGCAAGCGCGATCAGGGCGGCGAGCAGAGGCGGGGCGTGGGCTGCGGAAAGGACGAAAAGGACAAGGGCCGCGGGCAGGGCGACGATGAAGCCGGCCGCCGGAAAGGCGCGGATCATCACCGAAAGGCTGTGGTCCTGGCCGTCAAAGAGTCGCGCCGGGACGGGTAACCGGCTCAAAAAGGCGATCGATCGCAAAATGTCCTTGCCATAGTCGCTGAACATCTGTGGCTCATTGTTCTCTTGTGGGGCGGTTCGCCTCTCGGTAAGACGGGCCACCAGAGCCCATTTGAAATGGAATTACAAGGATAGTCGTTCGATGAGTGTTACCGGCCTGCCATTCGATGATTTTCGCGCCCTGCTCAAGGAATTGCCGGGTCCGGACACGGCGGCGCTCGCCGCAGCCAGAGCCCGCGATTCGCAACTGACGAAGCCGCCGGGCGCGCTGGGGCGGATGGAAGAAATCGCCATGTGGCTCGCCGCCTGGACAGGCCGGACGCCGTCGGTCAACCGTCCGCTGGTCGCCATCTTTGCCGGTAACCACGGGGTTACCAAGCATGGCATCACGCCGTTCCCGCCGGACGTCACCAAGCAGATGGTGGCGAATTTTTCGGCCGGTGGTGCGGCGATCAACCAGATCTGCGTCACCCATGACCTCGGTCTGAAGGTGTTCGATCTGGCGCTCGACTATCCGACCGGCGACATAACCTGCGAGGCGGCCCTGTCCGAGCGCGACTGTGCGGCAACCATGGCCTTCGGCATGGAGGCGATCGCCGGCGGCACGGACCTGCTCTGCATCGGCGAAATGGGCATCGGCAACACGACGATCGCCGCCGCCATCAATCTCGCGCTCTACGGCGGCACGGCGGAAGAATGGGTCGGCCCCGGCACCGGCTCGCATGGCGAACTCCTGCAGAAGAAGATCCATGCCGTTGAGACGGCGGTGGCGTTCCACAAGGATCACCTCGACGATCCGCTGGAAGTGTTGCGGCGCCTTGGCGGACGTGAAATCGCAGCGATGGCCGGCGCGATCCTGGCGGCCCGCATGGAAAAGATCCCCGTCCTGATCGACGGCTATGTCGCAACGTCGGCCGCGGCCATCCTGAAGGCTGCCAATCCGTCCGCTCTCGATCATTGCCTGATCGGCCATGTCTCGGCCGAGCCGGGTCACCTCCGGGCAATCGAGAAGCTCGGCAAGACGCCGCTTCTGGCGCTTGGCATGCGGCTTGGCGAAGGCACCGGTGCCGCACTTGCGGCAGGTATTGTCAAAGCGGCTGCGGCATGCCATTCGGGCATGGCAACGTTCGAAAGCGCCGGCGTCAGCAACAAGGACTGACATCTTAGCGCCGATCGCCACTTTTTCGGCTCAATGCCGGGGCAAGGGCTCCGGCATCGCCACCATCGACGTCAGGGACACCGCCATGGACTCCGGTCCGATCAAGAAGCAAACCGGCCTGCGCCACCTCTTTGCCGCCGCTCAATATTCCAGACAGGGTTTCGTCAGACTGCTGAAGGAATCGGCCTTCCGGCACGAGTTGCTCGCCTTCGTCGTCGGCCTTGTCCTGTTCGCGCTCATTGGCGCGACCATCATCGAGTTCCTGATCTACGTCGTACTGATGATGGTGCTGTTTGCGACTGAGGCGTTGAACACGGCGATCGAGGAACTGGTCGACCGGGTTTCGCCGGAGATCTCGTCGGTCGGCAAGCATGCCAAGGACCTCGGCTCGTTCGCCGTCTTCTGCATGCTGATCGCCAATGGCCTGTTTGCGGCCTATGTGGTGATTTCCAGCTTCCTGTCCTGAATATCCGTTCCGGCTTGATGGGGCCGATTGAGCCCGAATCCGTGGTCAGGCAAAGCTCTTCTTGCGCGGCTGCTGGATGACGGCTGCCTCTTCGGCAGCCGGAAGGCCCTGCATGACGCGGCTTGCCGGCAGGATAGCGATGACTTCCGTGCCTTCGCGCAGCTTCGACTTCAGGACGAACTTGCCCTCGTGCTTGGCGAGGATCGCCTGAACGATCGGCAGGCCGAGGCCGGTTCCCTGTTCGGCGCTCTTGATGGCGATCGAACCCTGTCCGAAGGCGGAGAGGACAACCGGAATTTCCTCTTCCGGAATGCCCGGTCCGTTGTCCTTGATGGAGACGTACTGGCCGCCGGAGGCCGTCCAGCCGGCCTTGACGGTGACCGTGCCGTTCTGCGGCGTGAACTTCACCGCGTTCGACAGAAGATTGAGGATTACCTGGCGCATCGACTTCTCGTCGGCCCAGATGTCCGGCATGTCCGGCTCGAACTGTTCGTTGATGGTGATGTTCTTCGACCGCGCCCTCAGCTGCACCATGCCGATGCAGTCTTCCGCGACCTCGGTCAGCGACAGGGCCGCCTCGTTCAACTCGTAGCGTCCGGCCTCGATGCGGGAGAGGTCGAGAATTTCGTTGATGAGGTTCAGGAGATGCTGGCCGGAGCGATGGATGTCGCCGACATATTCCTTGTAGGAGGGGTTGTTGAGCGGTCCCATCACCTCGGCCGACATGACTTCCGAGAAGCCCAGGATGGCGTTCAGCGGCGTCCGCAGTTCATGCGACATGGAGGCGAGGAAGCGCGACTTGGCAAGGTTGGCTTCCTCGGCGCGGCGGCGTGCTTCGTCCGACATCGACTTGGCGACTTCGAGCTCGGCGATCAGATCGTCCTTCTCCGACTGGATGGCGATCAGGCGCATGTTCGACTTGTAGAGCTTGTCGGTGATGTAGAGGAAGAAGATGACGGCGGTGGCAAAGCCGGAGGTCAGGACGATCTCGTGCACGTCCCGGCTGGCGGCGGCGCGCACCGCAAGGACGATGACAACAGGCGAGAAGCAGAACAGTGTCGCCTGACGCAGCATGAAGCCGGACATGGAGTTGGCCGACAGTGCGATCAACAGGGCGACGCCCTTGAAGAACTGGTAGTTCTGCCCCAGCTCCGGATGGTCGATGATGACGAGGCCGGCCCAGCCGAGGCCGATCAGGACCTGTCCGGTCAGCATCAGTCTGCGGGTCTTGCCGATATTGGCGGCGGTGATCTCCGACTGGCTGATGCGGCGCATCATCAGGATGTTCACGGCATTGGCCGTCAGGGCGAAGGCGGCCCAGGCGACAAAGCTGACGTCGCTGGTCAACTGGAGGCCGGCAATGGTGATGAGGACAATGAGGAGAGGTGCGATGGCCGCGCCCTGCAGGCAGGCCTCGGCATACATCTTCATGGCGTCGCGGTCGAAGACGCCGGCGCCGGAGTGGTTGGCTTGCAGACGCTCACGGGTCGCGCGCACAGCCTTGGACACCGGCTTGTTGCGGTGGCTGCGCGATTTGTCGACAATGATCTTGTCGGTACTGGTACTGACTACGCCCTTACTCATCGTTCCAAACAAGCTACAATCCGGATGAAGAGACGCTATCGGACAAATCTTAAGAAGATGCTGCCAGCTAAGATTTTGTTTGCCATCTTTCTCAAGGTTTCATTTCGACCTGTGGCGTGGAGAAGGCGACGGTCGCGGCCGGGGGGACTGAAAGCCGGCGCAGCACACCAACTTTCGTTAGGGCATTACGTTACGTGAGAAACACTGTGGATACCGCGAGGCTGTCGGCTGATATTGCGGCTTGCCGTCTCTGTCGTGACAACCCCGCCAGGGGACCGCAAGACCGTCTGCCGCAAGAGCCACGTCCGGTCGCGGTACTGTCGTCGACGGCGCGGATCCTGATTGCCGGCCAGGCGCCCGGCATTCGCGTACATGACAGCGGCATTCCGTTCAACGATCCGTCCGGCGATCGGTTGCGCCACTGGCTCGGGGTCGATCGCGATGCGTTCTATGATCCGGCGAAATTTTCCATCGTGCCGATGGGCTTCTGCTTTCCCGGCTACGACGCCAAGGGCGGCGACAAGCCGCCGCGCAGGGAATGCGCGCCGCAATGGCGGTCAGCCGTCATGGCCGCGATGCCGCAGATCGAGCTGGTGCTGGCGATCGGCCAGTATGCCCAGGCCTGGCATATGCCGGGCGAACGGCGAGCGAACCTGACCGAGACGGTGCGGGACTGGAAGGCGATCTTCGAAGGTTCCACACAACCGCAGGTCCTGCCTTTGCCGCATCCGAGTTGGCGCAATTCCGGATGGCTGAAGAAAAATTCCTGGTTCGAGTCCGAACTTCTGCCGGTATTGCGCGAGAAGGTATTTTTGCTCACGCATTGAAAAAGCATTCCTCATCCGCGCCGGAATCGCGGTATAGGGAGGAAAATATTCGAAAGGCTCTTTCCCCATGGATAGACTTGACCGGAAAATCCTGCGCCTGCTGCAGGAAGACACCACCCTTGCCGTTGCCGACCTCGCCAAGAAGGTCGGCCTGTCGACCACGCCCTGCTGGCGGCGCATCCAGAAGATGGAAGAGGATGGCGTCATCCGCCGCCGTGTGGCGCTGCTCAATCCGGAAAAGGTCAACACCAAGGTCACCGTCTTCGTGTCGATCCGCACCAGCAGCCATTCGGTGGAGTGGTTGAAGCGCTTCTCCGAAGTCGTGCGGGAGTTTCCCGAGGTCGTGGAGTTCTACCGCATGAGCGGCGACGTCGATTACCTGCTTCGGGTCGTGGTGCCGGACATTGCCGCCTATGACGCCTTCTACAAGCGGATGATCGCCAAGATCGAGATCCGCGACGTGTCGTCGGCCTTCGCGATGGAGCAGATCAAGTACACGACCGAACTGCCGCTCGACTACATGGTGCTCGACGCGTCGAAATCGAACGACGACTGAAGCCGTAGCGAAGTCTTTGGATAGACCGGCCCGAGTCTATAATCGCGTCAGTGTGGCCGCATCCTCCATGCCGTCAAAGAAGGCCGTAAGGGCGTCGGCAAACAGCTTGTCGTCTGGAGCCGCGCGGTGAAAGAGCGTCATGGAGGAATGAAACTTCATGTCGTCGGGACTGCCGAGAATCTGGCGTGCGGATCGGTCGGAATGCTTCAGCATGGCGCGGGTACATTCGCGCAGCCGTTCGCCAAGCACCGGGTGGGCGAGGTAGGCGCGGGCTTCGTCGAGGGAGTGCAGGGCATAACGCCGGCTCATCTCGCTGGTGCCGAGGCCTTCGATCTGCGGGAAGATAAACCACATCCAGTGGCTGCGCTTGCGGCCGGCCGCAAGTTCGGCAAGCGCCGTCTCATGGACCGTCGCCTGGGCCGCGAGAAAATGATCGAGCATTGGCTTGCCGTCCTTCAGTTCGAGGCTGGACCTGCAAGGGCATGGCCGGCATAGCGCAATCATGCGGGGATGCCGGCCACGATGTCGTCCGCGGTTCGCTCTGCAAGCCGCGGCGGCAGTCGTTATTTCTCCAGCCGGGCGAGCAGCGAGGACGTGTCCCAGCGCTTGCCGCCCATGGCCTGCACGTCGCCGTAGAACTGATCGACAAGGGCGGTGACCGGAACCTTGGCGCCGTTGTTGCGGGCTTCGTTGAGGACGATCGACAGGTCCTTGCGCATCCAGTCGACGGCAAAGCCGAAATCGTATTTGCCCTGGTTCATCGTCTTGTAGCGGTTTTCCATCTGCCAGGAGCCGGCCGCACCCTTGGAGATGACCTCGATCACCTTCTCGATGTCGAGGCCGGCACGCTTGCCGAAGTGGACGCCTTCGGCAAGGCCCTGGACGAGGCCTGCGATGCAGATCTGGTTGACCATCTTGGTGAGCTGGCCGGATCCCGCCGGACCCATGAGGCCGACCATGCGGGCATAGGCGGAAATCACCGGCTCGGCCTTCTTGAAGGTGTCTTCGTCACCGCCGCACATGACGGTCAGCACGCCGTTCTGCGCGCCTGCCTGTCCGCCGGAGACCGGCGCATCGATGAAGCCGACGCCCTTGGCCGCGCAGGCCTCCGCCAGTTCGCGGGCGACTTCGGCCGAGGCGGTGGTGTTGTCGATCAGGATGGCACCGGGTTTCATGCCGGCGATGGCACCGGTCTCGGTCAGCGAAACCGAACGCAGGTCTTCGTCATTGCCGACGCACATGAAGACGAAATCGCAGTCCTTCGCGGCCTCTGCGGGCGTTGCGGCAGAGGTGCCGCCGAATTCCTCGGCCCATTTCTCGGCCTTGGCGGCGGTTCGGTTGTAGACCGTGACGTCGTGTCCGCCCTTGGTCTTCAGGTGACCGGCCATGGGATAACCCATGACGCCGAGACCGATGAAAGCAACCTTTGCCATATGCACATACTCCCTTGGATATTTGCCTTGCCGACGGGTTTAGAGGAAAGGCCGGGGGCGGCCAAGTCTTTCCCTGCCGCTATCCGTTCGCTCCGGCCGGATCACGTGCCTTCATCTGCCAGATCAGCACCGGTGCGAAGAGAAGCGCACCGATCGCCATGGTCGTCAGGCCGGGGGCGATGAAGAAGAAGGACACGAGGCCCGTCCACAGTCTTTGCCAGCGGCCGATGCGGCCGAAGAGATAGCCGGAAAACGCGATCCCGATCAGCGCGATACCGGCAGCGGCCCCGATCACGGTGATGACGAAGGCGGTCCAGGTGAAGCCGTCGGTGACGAGCAGAAGCGAGGGCGAATAGACGAAGACGAACGGCACCAGCGCCTTGGCGATGCCGAGGCGGAAGGCGGTGTTGCCCGTGGTGAACGGGTTGGAGCCGGCGATTCCTGCCGCCGCATAAGCCGCGAGCGCCACGGGTGGCGTGATATCGGCCAGGACCCCGTAGTAGAAGACGAAGAAGTGGGCGACGAGCTGCTGGACCTGCAATTGCTGCAGGGCCGGGCCGGCGACCGCGACGAGGATGATATAGGTCGCCGTCGTCGGAATGCCGGCACCCATGATGATGCAGGCGCAGGCGATCAGCACTAGCGAGAAGAACAACGTCCATTCGTTGAGCGGAATGTAGCTCAGCGGCCAGATGGCAGAGAACATCGAGCCCATGTCGGAAGCCGTCTGCACGACCATGAAGCCGAGGCGGAAGCCGACGCCGGTCAGAGTGACGATGCCGACGATGATGCCGACGCAGGCAGCGGCCGCGCCAACTGCGATCGTGTTGCGGGCGCCGTCGGCGAGCGCGTTCCACAGGTCCTTGATGGTCAGCCGGTTGGTGGGCTTCAGGAAGCCGACGACGACGCAGGCGATGATGCCGTAGACGGCGGCAAAGTCGGGCGTGCGGCCGGAAAGGATGAAGTAGACGAGCATGATCAGCGGCACGACCGCCAGCCAGTTTTCCTTCAGCACCAGAAGCGCATTCGGCAGTTCGTCCTTGGTCAGGCCGCGGAGGCCGAGTTTCTTGGCCTCCAGATGCACCATGACGAAGATACCGAAGTAGTGGAGCAGGGCAGGGACGAGGGCAGCGGCGAGGATGTCGCGCAGCGGCACCTGCAGGTATTCGACCATGATGAAGGCGGCGGCACCCAGCACCGGCGGGGTGATCTGGCCGCCGGTCGAGGACGTCGCCTCGACCGCGCCGGCGAAGTGCGCGGGATAGCCGATGCGCTTCATGGCGGGAATGGTCAGCGCTCCGGTCGTCACCGTATTGGCGATCGAGGAGCCGGAGATCGAGCCCATGAAGGCGGAGGCGCAGATCGCCACCTTGGCGGGGCCGCCGGAATAGCGGCCAGCGAGAACCATGGCGAGGTCGATGAACAGCTGGCCGAGACCGATCCGCGTCGCCAGCACGCCGAAAAGGATGAACAGGAAGACGTATTGGGCCATGACGCCGATGGCGACGCCGTAAATGCCCTGGTTGGTCATGTAGATGTGGTTGATGAAGCCGAGCCAGCTGGCGCCGCCGTGTTTCAGCGCGCCGGGCATCCATGGCCCGAAGATCGCGAAGCCGATGAAGATGATGGCGATCGCCGGCAGCGTCGGTCCGACCGAGCGCCTGGCCGCTTCGAGCGTCACCAGAAGCAGGATAGTGCCGAGGTAAATGTCGGAGGTCGATGGATTGCCGACCCTTTCGGCGACGATCTGCGGCGGCAAGAGCGGCAGGTAGATGGCGGCGGCGACGGCGAGGACACTGAAAAGGATGTCGGCAAGCGCCACGCCCTGGAAACGGTACCAGGCGGCCGGCGGCATCTCGTTGCTGTCTGCCTTCTTCCACGGAAACAGCAGGAAGGTGAGGCCGAGTACGAAGGACAGGTGAATGCCGCGGTGCAGGAGTTCCGGTATGTTGCCGAACCCCGAGGCATAGAAATGATAGACGGACATGGCGACGAGCGCCGACGCGATGAAAAATCCGATTTGCGGTCCGGTTGGCCGGTAGGCTGTTTCCGGATCGTAGCGGCGCTCGAGTTCTTCCAGCTCCTGGGCTGTCAGGGTGTGGCCGGTCGCGTCGTGTGTCATGTTCTTGTCCCCGCAATTATCAAGACAGAAAGAGCCCGGGGCGGTGACGCTCCGGGCTCGCTGTCGTCGCAATCGGCCTTACTTGATCAGGCCGGCTTCCTTGTAGAACTTCTCTGCGCCCGGATGCAGCGGAACGCCGAGGCCGTCCAGCGCGGTGTCGAGCGTGATCACTTTGCCCTTGGCGTGGCCGGTGTCGAGCAGCTTGCGGGTGTTGTCGTTCCACAGCGCCTTGGTGATGTTGTAGATCAGCGTGTCGTCGGCCTTGGCGCTGGTCAGCCACTGGGCGCCGACGGCGACCGTGGAGGTGTCGGTGTCGACGCCTTCATAGGTGCCGGCCGGGATATCGGAGACCGAGAAGAAGCTGTATTCGCTGGTCAGAGCGTCGGAGGCGGCTCCGTCGATCGGCACGAGCTTGATCGGCGCGGAGGCGGCAAGTTCGACGATGGCGCCGGTCGGATAACCGCCGACGAAGAAGAAAGCGTCCAGCTTGCCGTTGCGCAGCGCGTCAGACGATGCGTCGGGCTTCAGTGCTTCGGCTTCGATGTCGTCGGTCGACAGGCCGTTGGCTTCCAGGATCAGCTTGGCGTCGACATAGGTGCCGGAGCCCGGCTCGTCGAGCGAGACGCGCTTGCCCTTGAGATCGGCGACCGAGTTGATGCCGCTGTCCTTGCTGGCGACCAGGTGGATGTGTTCGGGGAACAGGGCTGCGATGGAGCGCAGGTCCGTTGCCGGCTCCTTGCCTTCCATCGTGCCGGTGCCAGAATAGGCCCAGTAGGCGACGTCGGACTGGGCGAAGCCGGAATTGCGCAAGCCGGAGACGATGGCGTTGATGTTGTCGACCGAGCCGCGCGACGAAACGGCGGAGGCGATCAGGCCTTCGACGCCGCAGCTGCCGCCTTCTGCGCAAGGGCGCGAACCCGGCGGGTTGGAAATGGCGTTGGCGATGACGCCGCCGACCGGATAATAGGTGGCGGCGGTACCGCCCGTGCCGATCGTGAAGAAGTTGAGATCCTGAGCGGATGCCGTGAGCGATAGCGACGCAAGGGCGAATGCGCCTGCGGCGACAGTCTTCGCGAAGTTCACGATAGTCATTAGTGCCTCTCCTTTATGATGATCTCCGGCCTTGGGCAGGTCCCCTCCCGCGGTCGTCGATCAAATTATATTAACGGCGCCAGTAAACGCGTTGAGCGCGCCGCTGGCAACCGAAACTGTCCTTGCATGACGTTTCGTGATGAGTCCTCAGACGGCGTTGATGGTTTCGTCGCGCCTCATTTGCGCTTCGATCCATGCGGCGAAAATGGCGGCGGCCGGCGACAGGCGTGAGAAATTGCGGGCGACGAGGTGATAGGCGCCATAGGCGATGCTGAGGTCAAAGGGCTGAACCAGCCTGCCGGCTGCAATGTCGTCGGCGGCGTGGCGCGCGTCTGCGAGCGCCACGCCGCTGCCGCGCAGCGCGCTTTGCTGAACCAGCGCCGAATCGGTGAAGTACGGACCCGACGGTATTGGCAGCGAGCCGAGGCCGGCGGCGGCAAACCATGCACCCCACAAAGCCCGGTCGTCTTCGTGCAGCAGCGGAAAGTTCAGAAGGTCCTCCGGTGTCCTGATCGGCAGCCCCTTGTGCAGGAGGTCCGGGGAGAGGACGGGGCTCATTTCGACGCCGGTCAGGCGATGGGCCTGTGTTCGTGGCCAGGATTCGTCGGACCTGCCGAATCGAACCGCGAGCTCGGCCTCGTTTGCGCGGAACTCGATGATCCGCATGTCGGATTCGACAAGCACGTCGATATCGGGGTGGCGATGATGGAAATCCGGCAGGTGCGGGCCGAGCCAGTTCGAGGCGAAGGCGGGCTCGCAGCTGACCTTGACGCGTCCGCGGGCAGGCGTCGCAGCAATCCCGTCGATCACGCCGCCGATCATGTCGAAGGAGGTGGTCAGCACGTCGAGCAGGTTCTGCCCGGTGTCGGTCAGCGTCACCGAGCGGTGATGCCGTTCGAAGAGCGGTTTGCCGAGCAAGGTCTCCAGCTGGCGGATCTGCCGGCTGATGGCCGCCTGCGAGACGAAAAGCTCCTCCGAGGCGGCGGTGAAGCTCAGATGCCGGCCGGCGGCCTCGAAGCTTCTGAGTGCCGTCAGCGGCAGACGTCCGCGCTTCATCTCTTCACCCTCGCATAACTTCAAGTCAATCGATGTCGACGATAAGCTCGTTTGAGCGGAAAGCGCAAGCGGATGCATAAGCTCCTGAAAAGGAGCCCATGCAATGTCCGCCATTTTCGAGATACTCGCCGCCGCCGTTCGGCTGTTGACCTTTCAGGCGCCCCCGCGCTCCGCTTCGCTCAGGCCAGGCGGGCAATCACCAGATGACCGGGCGAGGGATGACCGTCCTGCATGCGGACGTTGATGTCGGTGATTTCCACGACTTCGAAACCGGTCGCGGCAAGGCGCTCGCGGACATAGGCCTCGGTGTGCAGAAAGCGCTGATGCGGTCCGACCGCATAGGGACGTCCGGCCATCAGCTCGTCGCTTCCCGTCTCCGACGAGAAGACGAACAGGCCGCCGGAGTTCATGTTTTCGGCGGCGCCGAAGAACAAGGGCTCCAGCGCACCGAGATAGGGCAGCACGTCGGTGGCGGTGACGAGATCGAAGGGTTCCTCGTCGTTGTCTTCGAGAAAGTCCTCGGCCTCTGCGACGTAGAGCGTCTCGTAGAGATCCTTTTCGTGGGCGATCTCGACCATGTTTTCGGAAATGTCGATGCCGGTGATGTCGCCGGCCATGTCGCGCATCGCGCCGCCGGCAAGGCCGGTGCCGCAGCCAAGGTCGAGCATGCGGGCATAGGGGCCGGTCAGCTCGAGCGCCTGAAGGCGCTGGCGCATCAGCAGCGGGACGCAATAGCCAAGCTGCTCGACGAGGATGTCCTCGAAGGCTTCCGCGTGCTGGTCGAACAGCGTCTCGACATAGGCATCGGGTGCTTTCGGCGGGGTTTCGCCGCGCCCCATGGAGGCGATGCGCACGGCCGCGCCGCCATGGTCTTCGGGATCGAGGGCAAGCACCTCTTCATAGGCCTTGACGGCGGCGTCGATGTCGCCGGCCTTTTCGAGCGCCAGCGCCCGGTTGTAGGCCTCGGCCAATGCTTCTTCGTCGATCTTTTTCGCAGTCATGGTCCCAATTTCCGGTGCCGTCTTCAAGTCGGCCCTGATCTACGCGGCCAGGGTGGGCAGCGCAACCGAAATCGGGGACCAGAGGCTAGTGGAGGATGAATTCCCCTTTCAGCGCCCGCCATTCGCTGGCCGATATCAGCCGTCGATGGACGTAGCGGACGGAATGCAACGGACCGTCGAGCTTTTCCTGCCAGAACTTGAGAAAGTTCTTCATCTCGGGGAAATCCGGCGCCAGATCATAATGCTGCCAGATATAGCTTTGCAGAAGGGTCTGGTGATCGGGCATGCGGTAGAGAATCTCGGCCGTGGTCACACCATAGCCCTTGAGTTGCATTTCCATGTCCTGATTCATGCAATGACCTCGCAGTTCATCAATGGTTCCCGCTCTTGTCGCCGGGTGGCCCCGGTCTTCAGCGATTTGAGCATGCCATCATTAACCGAGGCTTTACAATTCTGTCTTGTTCGTATTTTCTCTTTTTAAAATAATATGTTAGCATCCGCGTGGCGCGAGTGCTGCCAGGCTCGAGAGTGGCGATCCGGGATGCAGACCGCGGGCTTATTTACCAAAATTGATTGAGGATTGCCGCATTTCAGGCCTCGGGACAGCGTGAGGTTTAACAAATATTTAGCTTTCGCGGTAACGTTTAGTGCAGCATTTGTATTGGACCATTTTTGACATCCCACTTTCTGAAGAGACTGACCATGCCTGTTTTCGATGCGGCGGAATCCACGTTTGACCTTGCTCCCATTGCGATGTGGGTGGAGGATTTCAGCGGTGTGAAGGCGCTGTTCGACCGGTGGAAGGCCGAAGGCGTCATCGACATCAAGGCGTTCCTGCGGGAGGATCCGTCCCGTGTCATGGCGTGTTCGCAGGCGATCAAGGTGTTGAAGGTCAACCGCGCGACCCTGGAACTGTTCGAAGCCCGTGACCTCGACCATCTTGTCGGCAATCTCGGACTGGTGTTCCGCGACGAGATGCTGGAAAGCCATGTCAACGAGCTGTCGCAGTTGTGGGAGGGCAAGCAGCAGTTTTCCGGCACCGCCATCAACTACACGCTTTCCGGCCGTCGGCTGGACATCCAGTTGCGCGGCGCCGTGCTGCCGGGCTCCGAAAATTCGCTCGATCGCGTATTGCTGACAACGGAGGACGTGACCGAACGCGAGACGGCGCGCCGGCAGGAGCTCGCCAGCCGGCAATATGCCGAGGGTATTTTCGAGCATTCTCCGGTGTCGCTGTGGGTCGAGGACTTCAGCCGCATCAGGACACTGCTGGAAGAGGTGAGGGCGCGCGGTATCATCGACTTCCGCGTCTTTACCGATGTTCATCCGGAATTCGTTCGCCAGTGCATGAGTGAAATCCGGTTGATCGACGTTAACAAGGCGACCCTGAGCCTCTTTGTGGCCCCTGACAAGCACACGATCATGCACCGGTTGGGCGATGTCTTCCGGGACGAAATGGAGCATCACTTCCGCGAGCAGCTAATCGAGCTTTGGAACAACAACCTGTTCCATTCCCGTGAGGTGGTGAACTACGCCCTCGACGGCACCGAACGGCATGTGCTTCTGCAGTTCTCCGTGCTGCCTGGCCATGAGATGGACTGGTCGCTGGTGCAGGTGGCGCTGACCGACATCACCGCCCGCAAGAAGGCGGAGGCCTATCTCGAATATCTCGGCAAGCACGACGTGCTGACGAAGCTCCACAACCGCGCCTTCTACATGGACGAGATGAACCGGCTGGAGCGCAAGTCGCTGAGGCCGGTATCCGCCATCCTGCTCGATCTCAATGGGCTGAAGGAAGCCAACGACACGCTGGGTCACGATGCCGGCGACTCGCTTCTGCGGCGCATCGGCGAAGTGCTGAACGGCGTCGTCACGCCGCCGAACCATTGCGCCCGCATCGGCGGCGACGAGTTCGCCATCCTCTTGCCCGGCTATGATCGTCCGGCGACGCTGGCGCTGATCGACAACATCAACAAGCTCCTGGAAATCAACAACAGGTTCTATTCGGACCTGACGCTCAGCGTTTCCATGGGGGCGGCCACCAGCGAGCCCAACGAGAAGATCGAATCGGTGGTCAAACGGGCCGATGCGGAAATGTATCTCGAGAAGCAGCGCTACTACGAAGCGATCGAGAAGAACCGCAGGCGGGCGTGATCCTGAACACGATGAAAAAAAAGCCGGCGATTTGCCGGCTTTTTCATATCAGCGCTTGAGGTGGCGGGTGAGCCTTGCCTCGATGAAATCGACGCCGTTGCTGAGCGTCTGGACGATCGCCAGATAGAAGATCGCCGCCCAGAGATAAGTCTGGTAGTCGAAGGTGCGCGAGAAGGCGTAGCGCGTTTCGCCCATCAGATCGAAGACGGTGATGATAGCGACCACGGCCGAGCCCTTGATCAACAGGATCAACTCGTTGTTGTAGGGGCGGAGCGCCACGATCATCGCCTGCGGCATAATGATCTTCCAGAAGGTGACCGCCTTCGATATGGCCAGCGAAGACGCTCCCTCGCGCTGCCCTTTTGGAACGCTCTGAATGGCGCCGCGCAGGATTTCCGTCTGATAGGCGGCGGTATTGAGCGACATGGCGAACAGTCCGCAATACCAGGCATCGCGGAAGAACCACCAGAGATGGGCAGCTTCCAGCTCGTGGCGGAAATTGCCTAGGCCGTAATAGATCAGATAGAGCTGCGCGAGCAGCGGCGTGCCGCGGAAGACGTAGACATATGCATAGGCAAGGCCATTGAGAAACGGATTGCTGGACATGCGCGCGAAGGTCAGCGGCAGCGACAGGATCGCGCCGCCGGCCATCGAGATGCTGACGAGGATGAGCGTCGTCATCAGCCCGTGCAGATAGCGCGGTCCGTACTTGGCGAATTTTTCCGGATCGAAGCCGTTGACGACCATCATCACGAGACTGATGGCAAGGAGGCCCCAGAGGAGCAGCAGAGTGTAGCCAGTGAGGCGAGCGCCCGACATTTTCTGCGGCGGGAGAGGGGGTGCCGGTTGGGCTGGTATGAGTTTTTCCGCGACGCTCATCGGCTGATCTCCGAACGTTTGGCCCAGTTTTCGATATAGCGCAGTGCGAACGAGGACAGGACGGCGAGGACGAGGTAGATGAGGCAGGCGATCGAGTAGAAGAAGAAGGCCTGCTTGGTCACGCGTACGGCGACGGATGTCTGGCGCAGGAGTTCCGCCAGCCCGACGATCGAGACGTAGGAGGTGTCCTTGAGAAGGATCATCCAGAGGTTCGTCGCGCCGGGAAGCGCGATGCGGACAAGTTGCGGGATGATCACCAGGCCGTAGGTGCGACGGCGACTGAGCCCGAGCGAGGCGGAGGCCTCGAACTGGCCGTTCGGGATCGCCTGCATGGCGGCGTAGATGACTTCGGAAAAGTAGGACGAGCTGACCACGCCCAGCGCCACCATGCCGGCGACGAAGGCGTTGATCTCGACGCCCTGTTCGTAGCCGAGGCTCGCCAGCAGCGATTGCACCAGGATCTGCGCGCCGTAATAGATGATGAAAAGCGTCAGCAGTTCGGGAAGGCCGCGGAAGATGGTCGTGTAGATGCCGGCGGCCAGGCGGAGCGATTTTTCCTGCGAGCGCATGGCAAGCGCGATCAGGAAGCCGAGAATGACGCCGACCGGCAGCGTGGCAATCGCCAGCGTCACGGTGATCAGCACGCCGCTCGCCAGTTCGTCGCCCCAGCCGGTGTCGCCGCAGGAGAGGAGGTGTCCCTCTCCGAGCCATGTGAAGAGGCCGATCTTTCCGCAGAGCGGATCAAGCCAGTAAAGAACGCTGTCCCACCAGGACATGCCCGCGGACGGGATGTCGTTCATGCCAATTCCCCTTGCGGTCGTTGCCGCTCATCGTCTGCCCTTTGGCATTTTAAAAGGGCAGGACTTTGCGTCCCGCCCCTTAGACTTTCCCGGCTCAGTCGCCGTAGACGTCGAAATCGAAGTACTTGTCCTGGATTTCCTTGTACTTGCCGTTGGCGCGAATGGCGGCGATGGCCGCATTCAGCTTTTCACGAAGGGCGTCGTCACCCTTGCGCACGGCAATACCGGCGCCCGCGCCGTTGATCTTCGGATCAACCGGCATGGTCGTCAGGATCTTGCAGCAAGCGCCGTCTTCCGACTTGACCCATTCGGTCAGCACGACAACGTCGTCCATGACGGCGTCAACGCGGCCATCCGACAGGTCGAGCTTGAATTCGTCGGAGCTCGGATAAAGCTTGAGCTCGGAATCCTTCAGGTGCGCCTCGACATAGTTGGCGTGGGTTGTGGAGGTCTGCGCGCCGATGGTCTTGCCGGCAAGGTCTTCGACGCTCTTGACGTCGCTGTCCTTCGGAATGGCGATGGCCGGCGGTGTGTTATAGATCTTGTCAGTGAAGTCGACGAGCTGCTTGCGTTCGTCCGTGATCGACATGGACGACAGGATCATGTCGAATTTCTTGGCCTGCAGGGCCGGGATGATGCCATCCCAGTCGTTGGAAACGAAGGTGCATTCCGCCTTCATCTCTTCGCAGAGCGCCCGGCCGATATCCATGTCGAAGCCGAGGAAGTTACCGGCGGAGTCGACATATTCGAACGGCGGATAGGTCGAGTCGGTGCCAATCACATATTTCTCCCCTTCGGCGAGAGCCGAGCCGGCGAAGAGGCTGGCCGCAATAAGGGAGGCGACCGCGATCAGACGTTTGGACATGTTCAATAGTTCCTCTCTGTTGACGTCCGTTTGCTTGTTTTTCGATGCGGACGTAGCTGCTGGCTGAGAAAAAGCAACCAACTTTGGTGATAATCAAACCTTTTTTGGGGAAATTGCAATGGCGATTACTGGGAACCGGACGGCCAGGCCCCGCGTTCTTGCGGATGAATTGTCATTGGTCAAAGCGCGGATCGCATGAACTTCGCCTGTATCGTTCGTTCATGCAGGGTTCACGGCCATCCACATAGTCTAACGAAAATTGGATCGAACTGTTCTTGCAGTGCGCAGCCAATGTGCCCGATCATAAAGAGAGGAAACCCCCGAATGACGAATAAGAAATTTCTGCTTACACACGTGTTCATGCCGATCGTCGGCTTGCCGCTGATGCTGTCGCCGGCTGCCGCGATGCCTGCTCTCAAGCCGGCCGTCGGCATCTCGCAAGGCGCCGTCGTCACGGTAGCGATGAGCGTCAAGGAGGCACGCCAGGCCGTGCGCAGGGCTCGCAAGGACCTGGAAGACGCCATGGCCAACGGCGGAGACGTGGGGGCTGCGCAGGCTGCCTTGCAGCAGGCGGAAGCCGAACTCGAGGCGGCTCAGGCTGCCGGCGGCGGGGACCGGAATGCCGATCAGGCCGCTCCCGAGCCTGCACCCGAGGCCGCTCCGGATCAGGGCGAAGCACCGCGCAAGAAGCGCGACCGCAAGCCGGAAATGAACGAACAGGCGCCGGCCGAAGCGCCTGCACCGGCTGAAGCTGCTCCGGAGCCCGCACCGGCGCCGCCGCCGCCGGAACCGAAGGCTGAAGCGCCCGCTCCTGAACCGGAACAGGCTCCGAAGCCTGAAGAGGTCAAGCCGCAGCCGGAAGCTGCCGCGCCTGCACCCGAGGCCGCTCCAAAGCCGGATGACAAGCCGGTCATGAAGAAGAGAAAGCCTGCCGAAGAGCAGGCTGCACCGGCGGAAGTCGCTCCCGCACCGGAACAGAAGCCGGCTGAGGCGATCGTTCCGCAGACGCAGGACGCTGTCCCGGCCCCGGCACCCGATCAGACCCAGGACGCCACGCCGCGGAAGGACCGCAAGCGCGACAAGACTGCAGAAGGCAAGCGTCGTCCGGTGCTCGACAGCGCCAAGGACGGCGATGCATCGGCCACGCAGCAGGCTGCTCCGGCACCCGATCCTTCGGCTCCGCCACCGCCGCCGGCTCCGAAGTCTGACGCCGACGCCCAGCGTACCGGCGCCGAACAGGCAAAGCCGATCATTATCGAGAAGGCGACAGAAGAAGAAGGCAAGCGTATTCGCCGTGCGCCGGAATTCGACGAGCCGCAGGGCTCTAGCGTCGAGAAGCGTGTTCGTGGTCGTGACGTATTGCGTCTTGACGGGCGGATCATCGTCCGCAGCGACGATACCAGCCGCTTCGGTGATGATCGCGAGACGACCTATGATCAGCTGTCCCATGGCCGTGTCCGCGAAACGGTGACGCGTCCGAACGGTGTGCAGATCGTGACGATCCGCAACCGCTACGGCGACATCATCCAGCGTTCGCGTGTCGATCGCCGTGGCCGTGAGACCGTGCTGTTCTATTCGCCGGAGCTCAACGATCGTCCGAACGAGCAGCGTGTATATCGCGACCCGGGTCTCGACCTGCCGCCGATGCGCCTGCGCATCCCGGTCGACCAGTACATCATCGATGCCGGCGAAGATCCGGATCGCGACTACTACGACTTCCTGCGTGAACCGCCGGTCGAGAATGTTGAACGCGTCTACTCGCTCGACGAAGTCCGCTATTCGGCCCGTGTCCGTGACAAGATGCGTCGCATCGACCTCGACACGATTCACTTCGCCACCGGCAGTGCCGATGTGTCGATGAACCAGGCCGACTCGCTGGAAAACGTCGCCGAGGCGATGAAGCGGATCATCGACAATGATCCGGGCGAGACCTTCCTGATCGAAGGTCATACCGATGCCGTCGGCTCAGACGAATCGAACCTGGTGCTTTCGGATGAACGCGCCGAGTCGGTCGCGGAAGTGCTGAGCCGCTTCTACAAGATCCCGCCGGAAAACCTGGTGACCCAGGGCTATGGCGAGCGCTACCTGAAGATCCAGACGGAAGGCGCGTCGCAGGAAAACCGCCGCGTCACGATCCGCCGGATCACCGCGCTGGTCCGTCCGGTCGCTTCCAACCAGTAAGTGACTGACAGCAAAGACAACAGGAAGGCCGCCGGACGCAAGTCCGGCGGCCTTCGCCGTTCAAGGCGTGATCATTTCGTGGTGGACGTCTGCGGCAGCTGCAACGTTGCAGCGATGAAATCGGCGATCGCCGCCGTATCGTCCAGATCGAACACGGGCAGGTCCGTACCGGTTACGGAGTGGTCGGCGGCGATGGCCATGATGTGCGGATCAGTGGGAGCGAGCGGCTCGTTGCGCCGCGATTCGCTGCGCCTGGCTTCGATCTTCGGCACAGGCTCGCGCTTGTAGCCTTCGATCAGCACGAGATCGCAGGGGGCGAGGCGGGCAAGGATCTCTTCGAAGGAGGGTTCGGGCGCTCCGCGCAGCTCGTGCATGATAGCGTAGCGCGTGCCGGAGACGAGGGCCACCTCGTGTGCGCCGGCCTCGCGGTGGCGGTAGCTGTCGGCGCCGACCTTGTCGATGTCGAAGTCGTGGTGGGCATGCTTGATGGTCGAGACCTTCAAGCCCCGGGCGGTGAATTCGGAGACAAGGCGGACCATCAGCCCGGTCTTGCCGGAATTCTTCCATCCGGCAATGCCGAAGATCCTGGGTTCTGTACTCATCTGATCGCGTCCAGCAGAGAAACCGCCTCGGCCATGTCGGCGGGCGTATTGATGTTGAAGAAGGGATCGACGGGCCGGGCGGGCGTGTCGATCAGGGCAAAGGCGACCTCGCGATGCGGATGGCGGGCGAGGAAGCTGGTCAGCCGCCGGTTCTGGGGGTCGGAAAGCCATGCCTCGAGGTCGTCGGCGAGCGAGAAGGGCCAGGCCGCGAAGACCGGATGGCTGCGACCCGCCGAACTGGCGATGGCAATGCCGTCGGTATCGGCAAGCGCCATCAGGCGTGCGCCAAGGTCGGCCGGGAAGAACGGGCCGTCGACCGGAACGGTGATCATGTGGGTGGCGGCGGGGCAAAGGCTGGAAAAATGGCGAAGGCCGGCGAGCACGCCGCTTAAGGGACCGGCATGGTCGGGGATGATGTCGGGTACGACGGGGAGCGCGAGTTCGGTTGCCGACGCGCTGTCGGAATTGATGGCGAGATCGGAGACCTGGGCGGCCAGCCGGCGGGCGACGAAGGCCAGAAGCGAAGATCCGTCGAAGGAAAGGTCGGCCTTACTCTCGCCCATCCGCCGCGACAGTCCGCCGGCGAGGACCAGTCCGGGCCGTGTTCCGTGGGGCAGGGCGCATTGCATCGCTTCGTCTCCTTGCTGGGCGTCGACCTTACGGACGAACCTTCCAGGGATTGGGACCGACCGAGGAACGCTGGCTGACGGCGCTCTTCGACCGGGTCTTGTTCTCGCGGTAGAACGTGTAGAGACCCGAACCGATGACGATGGCCGCGCCGACCAGCATCCACCTGTCCGGTACATCCGCGAACATAAGATACCCCATCAGGATCGCCCAGAGGAGGCTTGTGTAGCGGAAAGGGGCGATGAAGGAGATTTCTCCGGTGCGCATGGCCATGACGATGCCCTGATAGCCGCCGAGCACGAGGACGGAGGTCACCGCGAGAACGGCCCACGAATGGCCGGTGACCGGCTGCCACTCCCCGAGCGGTTCGATCAGTGCCGCGCCGACGACGGTGATGATGGCGCAGCTGTAGGCGCTGACCGTGGTCGACGGCGTGTCGGCGTGAACCAGCTTGGTGGTCAGATCACGCCCGGCGGCAAAAAGCACGGTCAGGACCACGAAAATGGCCGAGAGCCCGTAGCCCTCCGGTCCCGGCCGCAGGATGACCAGAACGCCGAGGAAGCCGACCAGGATCGCCGACCAGCGCCGCCAGCCGACCGGCTCGTGCAGGAAGATGGCGGCGCCGAAGGTGACCGCAAGCGGCAGCGACTGCAGGATCGACGAGGTATTGGCGATCGGCATGTCGCGCAGAGCGAGAAGGTAGGCGACCGTTGCCAGTGCGTCGAAGATCGTGCGGCCGATCAGGGCCGGCTGCAACATCACGCGCGGATGCCTGAGCGCCCTCAGCCGCCACGCCAGAAGCAGCAGGAGCACGGTGGTCAACAGCCCGCGCAGGAAGATGATCTGGCCGGTGTTCATCACCGGCGTCAGCGATTTCACCAGAGCGTCATTGCAGGTGAACGTCGCCATCGCCATCATCATGTAGAGGGCGCCTTTGACGTTGTTGGAAAGTGCCATGAATCATGTCCGGTGAGTTTCGGACCAAGTCATAGCCCTGCGATACTGTGGATGCCAAGGCGACATCCTGCGAAATGATCTTATTTTGTTTCCGGATAAAGCTGGAAATGCTTGTCGATCTCTTCATTGGACGGATTGTCGAGGTTGCCCTCGTAGATCGGGTCGATGGAGAAGCCGGTAAGCACGAACTGACCGTCGCGCAGCTGCCATTCGCCCTGCGTCCAGGCATCGCCGATGCCGCGCCATTTCGAGAAGCTCGATATGGTGTTGTTTTCGGGTGTGAAATCGGCATTCACCAGCAGATAGGTGGTTCCGAATCCCGTCGCGGCCGGGTCCGCCTTGAGTTTCGTGTAGGTCTCGTCACCCTCGACATAGTCGACCTTGAACGTCGGTTCGGCAAAGGCGACGAGGGCAAAATCGCCGTCAGCGGGCCGGATGGCGAAGACGCTGGCGATGTTGTAGGCGCCGGCATAGCAGAAGATTCGGAAGAGCACCGCTTTCTGTTCGTCACCGCTTTCGTCGTAGCCGCTCTTCCAACTCATCTTGTAGGACTGGTCGTCCTCAACGAACCCTGACGCATCGCTGTCGTCACGTTCGTCGCATTGGCCGGGAAGAGCCTGGAAAACGAAAGCGGCGGCGGCCTTCAAATCATCGTCGGGCGCGGCTTCTTCAGCGTGACCCACGCCTGCCAACAGAAAGAATGCCGCCGAAACGGCGAGCGGTGCGGTCCGCGATAGCCTCATGTGTGCCCCCCATAGGCCTTTGTCACCCGCCGGTGACGCTCATATGCCTCGATACGGCCGGGCGGCGGTGATCGCGGTCGATAATGAAGTCGTGACCCTTCGGCTTGCGGGTGATCGCCTCGTCGATCGCCTGAAACAGAAGCGCGTCGTCCTCGCTGGCGCGCAGCGGCGCGCGCAGGTCTGCGGCATCCTCCTGGCCGAGGCACATGTAGAGCGTGCCGGTGCAGGTCAGCCGTACCCGGTTGCAGCTTTCGCAGAAATTATGGGTGAGCGGCGTGATGAAGCCGAGCGTTCCGCCGGTCTCTGCGACCGATACGTAGCGGGCGGGGCCGCCGGTGCGCTTGGCGATATCGGTCAGCGTAAACTGACGTTCGAGATCGGCACGCACCTTGGAAAGCGGCAGATACTGTTCCGTGCGATCCTCGCCGGTTTCACCGAGCGGCATGGTTTCGATCAGCGTCAGCTCCATGCCGCGCTGATGGGCAAAGCGCAGCATGTCGGGGATTTCATGTTCGTTGAAATCCTTCAGCGCAACGGCATTGAGCTTGATCTTCAGCCCGGCCTTCTGCGCCGCCTCGATGCCTTCCATGACCTTGGAGAAATCGCCCCAGCGCGTGATAGCCCTGAACTTTTCCGGGTCGAGCGTATCGAGCGAGACGTTGATGCGGCGGACACCGCAATCATAGAGTTCTTCGGCGTGGCGGGCGAGCTGCGAGCCGTTGGTGGTCAGCGTCAGCTCCTCGAGCGCGCCGGTTTCCAGATGGCGGCCGAGCTCACGGAACAGGAACATGATGTTCTTGCGCACCAGTGGTTCGCCGCCGGTCAGGCGCAGCTTGCGCACACCCTTGGCGATGAAGGCGGAACAGAGGCGGTTCAATTCCTCCAGCGTCAGCAGGTCCTTCTTCGGCAGGAAGGTCATGTTCTCCGCCATGCAATAGGTACAGCGGAAATCGCACCGGTCGGTGACCGACACGCGCAGATAGCTGACATGACGGCCGAACGGGTCGACCATCGGTCCGTCAGCACGCGGAAGTTCCGCTGCCTTGTCGAATGTTCCGGGAACGCTGTTCACGTCTTCTCCGATCGGTTTCTTTCGGTCTCTCGGGCCCATATATAGCAGACTGCGCTTGCGCCTCCAGTGGCGGAGGCATAGTTGGAGCCCGGATAACAGGGAATTGAGTGCTCATGAGTGATATGTGGCCGACCGAACTGCGCGTCAACCGGGAGAAGACCTGCCTGACCGTCACCTTCAACGACGGAAAGACATTTGCGCTGCCGGCGGAGATGCTGCGCGTTCTTTCGCCCTCGGCGGAGGTTCAGGGGCATGGTCCGGGGCAGAAGGTCACCGTGCCGGGCAAGCGTAACATCACGATCGTGGCGGTGCAGCCGGTCGGCAATTATGCCGTCAGGATCGTCTTCGACGACCGGCACGACAGCGGCATCTTCACCTGGACCTATCTGCGCGAGCTTGGCGAAAAGGGTGACGCGCTGTTTGCCGAATACGAGCGCGAACTGGCGGAAAAGCGGCTGAGCCGCGATCCGCGCTAAAGCACCGCCTACTGCCAGAACCATTTCAGCGTTTCCTTCTCGGCCTGCTTTCGTGTCAGCCCGACGTCGCGCAGCAGATGATCGTCGAGATCGCGCAGTTGCGAGCGGCTCCAGCCGTTGCGCCACCAAAGCCGCAAGTGGCGATGAAGGACGCTCAGGACTGTCGAAGTCTGGATGGTCAGCCAGACGAGGCGGGCGGATTTCAAGTCGGACGGGAACATGGGTGGCTGTCTCCTCGTGATCGGGAGGCCGAGGCATAGCGGTTGCGGCGTGGTCCATGCTTCGGCGAGGGCCGAAGTGAAAGCGCGTGACCGGGACGGGCGCTTTCCGGTAGTCTTCCTCCATGACTAATTTCGCTTCCGCCAATTCGATTGCCGAGATCGCCGCCATGATGGGCGATGCGGCGCGCGCCAACATGCTGTGCGAACTGATGGGCGGCCGGGCGTTGACCGCCGGTGAACTCGCCCATTGCGCCGGCATCACGGCACAGACGGCCAGCGGTCATCTGGCAAAACTGTCGGACGCCGGCTTCGTCCTGCCGGAAAAGCAGGGACGCCACCGCTATTTCCGCCTCGCATCGGCGGAGATTGCCAGCGCCATCGAGGCCTTGTCAGCGCTCGCGGCGGCCGGCCCCAGGCGACATCGGCCGACGGGGCCACGCGACGAGGCGATGCGGCGCATCCGCACCTGCTACGACCACATGGCGGGTGGTCTGGCGGTGGCGCTGACCGACCGGCTGGTGGAAAAGGGCTTGCTGCGGCTCGGCGAGGGGGCGGGCATGGTGACGGAGGAGGGGCAGCGCTTCTTCTGCGATTTCGGCATCGACACCGCCGATGACGGGAAAAGCCGCCGCCCGCTCTGCCGGACATGTCTCGACTGGAGCGAGCGGCGGTATCATATCGGCGGGCGGCTGGGCGCCGATATGCTGCGCCGGGCAAACGAACTCGACTGGCTGAAGCGGAAGCCGGACAGCCGGGCGCTTGCCCTGACGCGGAAGGGGCAGGCGGGTTTCGCCGAAGTCTTCGGCGTTTCCCGGGACCTGCTGGACCTCGGCCCTCACGCCGAGCGGCGATAGTCGCTTGCGTCCGGCGTACGGACTTCGAGCGCATTCATGGCGCTTCGGATCAGCACAAAATCCTGCTCGCTGATCGAGAACAGCCCATATCGGAACTGCGCGCCCCAGTTCGCCTTGCCGGCGGCAAACTCCAGATGCGGAAGCAGCGGAACGATCCAGGCTTCCGTCGCCTGCATCCAGTCGATGTCTCGGCGGAACGGGTAAAATCCGCCGCCCATGTCCGCCTGATACGGTGCGCCCGCCTTCAGCCGGCCGATGGCGGTGAAGGCCCGCAGCCGCTCCTTGCCGGCAAACGTCTCCTTCGGCGAGTAGTAGACCACCCCGTCGCCGGGGTGGAGCCTTGCAAGCGGCGCAGACTTGCCGTGGCAAACCTGCATGAAGCCACCCGTCCGACCGGTTCGGACGTGATCGGCGGAGGCGACGGCGATCCAGAAGCGGGTCATTGTCGCCTCACATCGGATTTTCCGAGACGCAGTAGACGCGCAGGCGGTGACCGTCGGGATCGGCGACCGTAAAGGTGTAGCCGAATTCCATCGTCTCGGGCGCCTGCAGGATGGCGATGCCCTTCGACTTCCAGGCCTCATGGAGCTGATCGACTTCGGCGTCGCTGTCGCAGGCGAGGATCATCTCGCTGCCTCCGGCTTCGGCGGAGACCAGCGGGCGGACGGCGTTCTTCAGCCAGAGGCCGAGCTTGAAACCGTCGTCGAGGACGAACATGGCGAAACCGGGAGAGGCTTCGACCGGCTTGCGGCCGAGGATGTCGCTGTAGAAGGCGGCGCTTTCGGTCGGGTTGGAAACATAGAGAAGGTTGAAGTTGGGAGTATGCATCGGTGGGCTCCTTGTTGGTGACGGGGAGACCATACATTCAGATGCTGTCAGATTTTGTCAGCATCTGTTCCGGTTGGTTGCTTGCGCCGGAGCCTGCCGTGTTCGGTGAACTCCCTGTCCCGCCAATTCTTCAACAGAACCGCCCGCCGCTGGGGATAACGCGTTTCAGTGACGGTCAGATCGGCAATCCTGTCGACGCGGAAGTTGCGAAAATCCTGGCGCAACTCGCACCATGCGACGGCAACGCGCACCTTTTCGAAGAAGCCGAGCGCAAACGGCCAGATGATCCGTTGTGTATCGGTGCCGCGTTCGTCTCGATAGGTGATCTCCAGTTTCCGCTCCGCGCGAATGGCCTTTCTGATCGGCGCCAGGTCGACGGGCCCCGCGGCGACCGGTTCGCCGGGAATGACCATCAGGTTGTTGGCGTCGAGATTGTCGCGCAGATCCTGCGGCAGGACGTTGGCGATCTTGGCGAGCGCGTTGCGGGCGGCGAAGGCGAGTTCGTTGTCCGTGCGGCCCGCCACCCATTTCGAGCCGAGCACGAGGGCTTCCAGCTCGTCTTCGGTGAACATCAGCGGCGGCAGCATGAAGCCTGGCTTCAATATGTAGCCGAGGCCCGCTTCGCCCTCGATGTCGGCGCCCTGCGCCTGAAGAGTGGCGATGTCGCGGTAGAGGGTTCTCAGCGAAATATGCAGTTCGTCGGCAAGGGTCTGTCCCGCCACCGGGTTGCGGTGGCGCCGGAGGATTTGCAGGAGATCCAGCAGGCGTTCGGAGCGTGACATCTTGGAGAGATAGTTATCACTGATGACATATATTGTCAGCAGTCGATGAACTGGCTCCTGTTTTGCGCTCCTATTGTCAGTATTTGCACTAGGCGAAGGCCGTCTTTTGCTGGAAAATCTATCGCAGCGATTCCCCGTCCGGCATCCCGCCCGACCGTGACCCCATTTTAGATCCGGACGTTTACACCATGTCTCCACAAAGACTGATCATGGCCGTGTTTTTTCTGCAGGCGCTTGCCTTCGGCAGCTGGATCCCGCGGATTCCCGATATCCAGGAAAAGCTTGGGCTGAGCCCGGCGGAACTGGCGCTGACATTGCTCGGCACCGCCACCGGTACGCTGACGACGCTGCCCTTCGCCGGGCGGCTGGCGTCGGCGATCGGCGGACGGGCCACGATCATTTACGGATTTCCTGCCTATCTCGCTGCCGTCTGCCTGCCGGGTTTCGCCTGGAACGGCCCGATGCTCTATCTGGCGCTAGTCGTGCTGGGCGCGACGCTGTCGATCATCGAGCTCGGCATGAATGTCGAGGCTGATCTCATTGAGAAGGAGACCGGATCGGCGATCATGAGCCGCTGCCACGGCTTCTGGAGCCTCGGCATGATGGCCGGCAGCCTGATCGGCGCGGGATTTGCCGGGCTCATGCTGGAACCGCGCTGGTCGCTGCTGATTGCGGCCATCCTCTCGCTGCCCGTATGCCTTTATGTCTCGATGCGGTTGCCTGTGCCGCAGGTGGTGGAGGCGGGGGATGATGCGGCGGCCGTCAAGCGTTTCCAACTCCCCGGCAAGCCGCTTCTGGCCATCTGCTTCTTCCTGTTTGGCGTGACGATGGCGGAGGGAGCGATCGCCGACTGGTCCGGCGTCTATCTGCGCGATATCTTCTCGACGAGCGGTGTCTCCACGGGCCTCGGCTATGCGCTGTTTTCGATGACGGCGGCGGGCGGCAGGTTCATCGGCGACTGGATGCGCGGACGCTTCGGACCGGTTATGACGGCGCGGCTCTGTGGCGTGACCTTGCTGTTCGGCCTCGTCATTGTGCTTTTGGCACCCGTCACAGCGGTTGCCTTTGCGGGCTTCGCCCTGATCGGCTTCGGCGTTTCCGTCGGCTTCCCGCTCGGCGTCACCGCGGCTGCGAGCCTCACCGACCGGCCGCCGGCTGCGAGCGTTGCCATCCTTACCTTTGTCGCGATCTCCGGTTTCATGGTCGGACCGCCGATGATCGGTTTTGTCGCCGAATATTCGGGCTTGCGGGAAGGGCTCGCCATGCTTCTGCCGCCACTCGTCCTGTCGCTGTTCCTCACCGGCTCCTTGCGGCCGAGAGGCCGTCCGCCGAAACACGAGCCGGTTGTGGCCGGGGAAATCCTGTGAGAAAGATGCGGACTGCCGCTTGCGAATCGGCTGTGGGTTTCTGAAATTTGCCCTGCCGCCGCCCTATGTCTCGATGATAGAGAGGTGGCACTTCGGTTGGCGGACCGATCCTGTTTCAATTCGAGCGAGGTTATCAAGGCGTTGAAAGTCGGCATCGACATGGGCACGGTTTCGGGCGGTCAGCCTGCGACGCTTGATATCGAGGAGCTGCTGGCAACCCGTCTTCTGGTGCAGGGCAATTCCGGCTCCGGCAAGTCGCACCTCCTGCGCCGCCTGCTCGAACAATCCGCGCCCTGGGTGCAGCAGGTCATCATCGATCCGGAAGGTGACTTCGTCACGCTGGCCGACAAGTACGGCCATGTGGTCGTCGATGGCGAGCGGACGGAAGCCGAACTGGTCGGGATCGCGACGCGCATCCGCCAGCACCGCGTCTCGTGCGTCCTGACGCTCGAAGGTCTCGAGATCGACGATCAGATGCGGGCCGCCTCGCACTTCCTGAACGGCCTTTTCGACGCTGACCGCGAATACTGGTATCCGGTTCTGGTCGTGGTGGACGAGGCGCAGATGTTTGCGCCCGCCGCCGCCGGTGAAGTCTCGGACGACGCGCGCAAGATTTCGCTCGGCGCGATGACCAACCTGATGTGCCGTGGGCGCAAGCGCGGGCTTGCCGGTGTGATCGCCACGCAGCGTCTGGCGAAGCTCGCCAAGAACGTGGCGGCGGAAGCGTCCAACTTCCTGATGGGCCGCACCTTCCTCGATATCGACATGGCACGCGCCGCCGATCTCTTGGGCATGGACCGTCGGCAGGCGGAGATGTTCCGCGACCTGAAGCGCGGCAATTTCGTCGCGCTCGGCCCGGCACTGTCACGCCGTCCGCTGCCGATCTCGATCGGTACGGTGGAAACATCGGCGCGCTCTTCCAGTCCGAAGCTGATGCCGCTGCCGGATGCGCCGCAGGATGTCGAGGACCTGATCTTCACGCCGGACCCGGAAGAGTTCACCCGGCCAATCGTCCGCCGCGCCTCACCGCAGCCACGTCCGACCACCGACATTCTCGCCGAGCTGGCGCGCGCCGAACCGGCAGCGCAGGCCGAGCCGACGCCGCGTCAGGCGACTCTCGACCTCAATCCGGAGGAACGGGCGGAGAAGATCGAGGGCGTGCTCGCCGAAATCCTCGGCAATCCGGACGCCGGTTTCCGCTCCGATGCCGAGCTCTATCAGGATTTCCTGGTCAGGGCGCGCATGCGCCGTATCTCCGGACCACCGATGTCGCTGGCGGAATTCCGCCACCGGCTTGCCGTTTCGCGCTCCGGCGTGGACGAGGAGACGGCGGCGACCGAGACATGGGCCAAGGCGCTGGAACTGGCCCGTTCCGTCACCGACGACCTGCAGGGCGTGTTCCTGATGATGGCGAAGGCGGCGATCCGCCGCGAACCTTGTCCGCCGGATGCGGCCATTGCACGCGTATACGGCACCCATTCGGCACGCCGCGCCCGCCGATTCCTGAGCTATTTCGAGGAACAGGGGCTGATTGTCCTGCACACGGACTTTGCCGGCAAGCGGATTGCCGCGTTCCCCGATCTCGATGCCGAGAGCGCGCCCGGCAGTCCGGACGCGCCGGACCTACCGGGGCAGCAGGCGGCTGAATAAGGCCTACTGGTCCGTCGCGGCCGTGCCTGCTTCGTCGGCAGGCGGTGGGGGGACATTCGTGCTGGTGCCGAAATACTTGTCCAGCAGCGCGGTCATTTCCTGGTCCCGTTCGGCGGCACTCTTGGCGCCGAGAACCACGCCGATTAGGCGTTTCCCGTCATGGGTTGCCGACGTCACCAGATTGTAGCCTGCGGCCTCCGTATAGCCCGTCTTGATGCCGTCGGCGCCGGGATAGTGGGCGAGCATGTTGTTGTGGCCGCGCAGCTTCATGCCGCGAAACTCGAAGCGTTGCGTGGAGAACAGCTTGTAATCCTCCGGATAGTCGCGGATCAGCGCCTGCGCGAGCTTTGCGAGGTCCGCGGCCGTGGTGACCTGGTTCGGGTCCGGGAGGCCGGCGGGATTGGTGAAGATGGTATCCTTCATGCCGAGTTCATGTGCCTTGGCGGTCATCATCTGCCCGAAGGCCGCTTCGGAGCCGGTCATTTTTTCAGCGATCGCTACCGCGGCGTCGTTTGCCGACAGTACGATCATGCCGAGGACCGCCTCCTCGACCGTAATCGATCGGCCGACGCCGACCGCATATTTGTACGGATCCTTGCTCTCGGCGTTTTCCGTCATCACCAGCTTGCCGCCCCAGGCGAGGTGTCCCTCATGCAGCGCTTCGAAGGTGAGGTAGAGCGTCATCATCTTGGTGAGAGATGCCGGATAGTTCTGGACGTCCGCGTTCTCGGCCTCCAGTACCGCGCCGGTGTCGGCGTCGAGCACGAGATGCGCCCGGCTCGCATGGGCTATCCCGGCATTCGCGGTCAGCGCGGCGGCGAGGGCGATGCCCATCAGCAGGCGGCTTGGCAAGAAGGTCATCGTCTCGTTCCGTGCGTTGCGGCTGGTCGAAGAGCCATGTCGCAGTTCTTTCTGAAGGTCAGCATGCCGTTCGGCCGCATGAAAGTCACCCGGAGAAACGGGCCGTTAGGCCCGCTCCTCCCAGATCTTGACCAGTTCCACGATCGTCTTCACGGCCTTTTCCATGTCCTGCACGCTGACCCATTCGAGTGGCGAGTGATAGGCGTGGCCGCCCGTGAAGATGTTGGGGCAGGGCAGTCCCATGTAGGAGAGGCGCGAGCCGTCCGTGCCGCCGCGAATGGAGCCGAGCTTCGGTTCCATGCCGGCGCGGCGAACCGCTTCGACGGCGTAGTCGACGATTTCCGGATCGCGATCGAGGACGGCCTTCATGTTGCGATACTGCTCGCGGACCTTGAAGGTGTAGGTCGAGCCGGGATAGTCGGCCATCACCGTGCGGACGACCGCCTCCAAAAGCTCTTCCTTTTCCTTGAGCTTCTCGTCGACGAAGTCGCGGATGATGAAGGTCAGGCTCGCCTTTTCCATGGCGCCGTGCATGGCGACCGGATGGATAAAGCCGTCCTTGCCGTCGGTGCGCTCCGGGGTGATCGATTTTGGCAGGCGCGCGACGATCTCTGCGGCGATCTTGATCGCGTTTTCCATCCGGTTCTTGGCATAGCCCGGATGCATGGCGACGCCGGTGATTTCGATCTCGACGCCGTCCGCCGAGAAGGTTTCGTTCTCGATCCCGCCGGCCGTGCCGCCATCCATGGTGTAGGCAAACTTGGCGCCGAGCTTGTCTAGATCGACCTTGTCGGCGCCGCGTCCGATTTCCTCGTCCGTGGTGAAGAGGATTTTCACGGTGCCGTGCTTCACATCGGGATTGTCGAGGAAGAACCTCGCCGCAGTCATGATCTCGGCGATGCCGGCCTTGTCGTCTGCACCGAGCAGCGTGGTGCCGTCGGTAGTGATGATGTCATTGCCGATCTGGTTCTTCAACTCTGTCTGGCTCGCGACACGGATGACCTGAGAAGGATCGCCGGCAAGCGGAATGTCGCCGCCGGCATAGTTCCGGATGATCTGCGGCTTGACGTTCGTCCCGGTGAAATCTGGCGCAGTGTCCATATGCGAGCAGAAACAGATGACCGGCACGTCCTTGTCGGTGTTGGCGGGAAGCGTCGCATAGACATTGCCGTGATTATCGATATGCGCGTCCTCAAGGCCCATCGCCTTCAGTTCCTCGACCAGGACCCGGCCGAGGTTCTTCTGCTTTTCCGTCGATGGCTGGGCTGTGGAGAGCGGATCGGACTGCGTATCGATGACGACATAGCGGAGGAAGCGGTCAAGGACGGTATCGGTCATGCAAAAATCCATTGGCGGGAAGAGGTCTTGATAAAAGGATATAGCGTCGTCTGGCAGGCGTGGGAAACGCCTTGAAAGCAAGGAACTGTCACAATGCGGCAACATTGTGGGAAAACACGCGTTCCGGCGTGCGTCGCCAACCCTGCATTAGTAAAATGATATTCGCCAAGTTTGAGGAAATGTTAGTAAATGACTGGTGAAGATTGCCGCTGGTTTTGTCCCTGTCCGACTGGAGAAACGTCTGATGTTGACGCGCAGGCATTTCATCGCCGCGACCGGCCTTGCTGCGCTGGGTGTCGCCGGCGGTGTATCGGCAGCCGAGAGCGGCGCCATGGAAATCGTTAGGTTGTGGCCGGGTGAACCGCCCGGCGGCGGCGGGCCTCGCGGTCCGCTGAAGGAAACGCCCTGGGGCGTCGTCAGCAATATCAGCACGCCTGATGTGCATGTGTTCCGGCCGGAAAAGCCGAATGGCGCGGCAATGCTGGTGATCGCCGGCGGCGGCTACAGGCTGATCTCACGCAAGGCGGAAGGATATTCCGCCGCAAGGTGGCTGAATGCGCTCGGCTATACGGCCTTCGTGCTGACGTACCGGCTGCCGGGTGAGGGCTGGCATGCGGGGCCGAAGGCGCCGCTCGCCGATGCGCAACGCGCCATCCGGCTGATCCGGGCCCGTGCTTCGGAATTCGGAATCGAGAAGGAACGGGTCGGGGTTCTCGGGTTTTCGGCGGGCGGGTATCTCGCCGGGCTGGCGTCTGTGCGGTCCGACTTTCAAAGCTATTCCCCCGTCGACAATATTGACAGCGAGCCTGACCGCCCGGACTGGACAGCGCTCGTCTATCCGGTGATCACGTTGAAGACGCCCTATGACCACACGTCGACCAGGCGGCAGATGCTGGGGCCGCACCCGACGCCGGAACAGGTGTCTGAATGGTCGGTCGAGACCTATGTGAATGCCGATACGCCGCCGCTGCTGCTCGTCCATGCCGCCGACGACCCGATCGCCAATGTGCACCACAGCCTGATCATGGAGCAGTGCTGCGAGCAGGCCAAGGTGCCGGTCGAGTTCGTCGAGCTCCCGAAGGGCGGGCACGGCTTCGGAATGAGCAAGCCGGGCAAGCCCAGCTACGGCTGGAGCGATCACCTGCAGAGCTGGCTGAGGAAGGTGGATGCCGCTGGAACGTGACGTCTTTCGCGTTGCGGAATGACGTATCAGGTAGAACTTCCATGTGAATGCAGTTCCGGCGATGTCAAAAATGGTCCGTTGGCAAGCGGAAAATTTGTGCATTGAGTGCCGCAAATTTTCGGACATGGTGACCTTTTTCGATGAATGCCAGAATCGATATTCTTGTGCCTGTATTCAATGGCGAGAAATATCTTCGTCAGTCGCTGGAAAGTTTGAGCGCGCAGTCGTTTACGGATTTTCGGGTGCTGGTGCTGGATGACGGCTCGACCGACCATAGCCTTGATATCGCCCGGGAGTTTGCCAGCCGGGATGCCCGCTTCCTCGTGATCGACCTGCCGCATGCGGGCATCGTTTCGACGTTGAACCATGGAATTTCGCTGGTGACGGCGCCATATGTGGCCCGGCACGATGCCGACGATGTCTCGACAGAGGGACGATTGCAGATCCAGTATGATTACCTCGAGAGCAATTCCGAAGTGATCGCGGTCTCCGGCTGCTATTTTGCCATGAACGATATGGGAGTGCCTCACGGCAGATCGAGCCCCTTGAGAGATCCGGACGTGGCCGATCCCTTCTTCATCCCGGCCAAGGAACCCTATCTCAAGCATCCGTTCCTGATGGTGCGAACGGATGCCCTGAGCGCGATCGGCGGCTATCGCCACGTCGTCTATGCAGAGGACGCCGATCTGTGCTGGCGCCTGTGGCTGAGAGGCCGGCTCGTCAACCTGCCATGCATCTTCGGCGCCTACCGGGTCCATGCGGAAAGCGTCAGCGGGCGCTACAGGGAGGTCCAGAGTTTCTATTCGCAGCTCTCGGCGCTATCTGTCCGGCGACTGGTGGCTGGCCTTGAGGACATCCCGCTTACGGTCGATCTTGCCAACACCATCTGCGATTGCCGCACCTTCGAGGAGATGGCAAAGCTGGTCCCCGGCCTCAGTCGGGAAGAAGAGGCGTTTCTCGTCTGCTCCAGTTATGTGAAGGTGATCAACCTCAGCCGGGGTCGTGGTGTTCCGCTGAAGTTCGAGACGGTGTCGGGCGCCATTGCTGCCTATGCCCGGTTTCGGCAGTTGCTGGGGGCGCCAGGCCGGGAAATGCGTCTTGCGATCCGGCTTGGTGTCCGTCGCTGCGTTCGCCGGGAGCGGACCTCCTTGAAATCCATGCGGTTGCTTGGCAGTTATCTCAGGAATGTCGAGCTGGTGAAACTGTTGAAACGGTGACGACGCTCGCTCTGAAGGCCATATTTCATTGCTTCCTCGGCCTGTTCCGCTTGACTTGCCTAGTGTTTCCGCCTAAAGACCGCGCCAACGCCGGGTCGAAAGCCCGGTGTTTTCATTGACATGTCCCGTGGTCTCTCCGGTCGCGTAATCGTGCAGAGACCTGTCAGAGCTCGAAAAAGGGGTTCAGAGGAGGGCGTGTTTCCTTGATCCGGTTTGGCAACAGACCGGTGTAACTGATTGAAAGGAAATGCGATGAGCAAGCGCGAATCGTCCAAGTACAAAATTGACCGCCGCATGGGCGAAAACATCTGGGGCCGTCCGAAGTCCCCGGTCAACCGTCGCGAATATGGCCCCGGCCAGCACGGTCAGCGCCGCAAGGGCAAGCTGTCCGACTTCGGTGTTCAGCTGCGCGCCAAGCAGAAGCTCAAGGGCTACTACGGCGACATCCGCGAAAAGCAGTTCCGTGCAACCTACGACGAAGCCAACCGTCGCAAGGGTGATACCGGTGAAAACCTGATCGGCCTGCTCGAGTCGCGTCTGGACGCCATCGTCTACCGCGCCAAGTTCGTTCCGACCGTTTTCGCTGCCCGCCAGTTCGTCAACCACGGTCACGTGACGGTCAACGGCGTACGCGTCAACATCGGTTCCTACCGCTGCAAGGCTGGTGACGTGATCGAAGTTCGCGAAAAGTCCAAGCAGATGGTCACGGTTCTCGAATCGGTCCAGCTCGCCGAGCGCGACGTTCCGGACTACATCGAAGCCGACCACAACAAGATGGTCGCCACCTTCGCTCGCGTTCCGGTTCTCGCCGACGTTCCGTATCCGGTCGTCATGGAACCGAACCTGGTCGTCGAATTCTATTCGCGTTAATCCGGGCGGATATCCGTTCTTTGGAAAAGCCGCTCCTTTCGGGGCGGCTTTTTCGCATTCCGGGGAAGGAAGACGCAGATGGCAGACCTGCAATCCATCGTAGATGGTATCTATTCCGACCTGACGCCGCGTCTCGGCGAGGGGAAGGTTGCCGATTACATTCCGGAACTCGCCAAGGTCGATCCGAAGCAGTTCGGCATGGCGATCGCGACGGTCGACGGACAGCTCTTTACCGTCGGCGATGCGGCGACGCCGTTTTCGATCCAGTCGATCTCCAAGGTGTTCATGCTGACGCTGGCGCTCGGCAAGGTCGGCGAGGCGGTCTGGAACCGGGTCGGACGCGAGCCGTCGGGCTCGGCCTTCAATTCGATTGTCCAGCTCGAGCATGAGCACGGCATTCCGCGCAATCCCTTCATCAATGCCGGCGCAATCGCCGTGACAGACATCGTGCTTGCCGGCTATCAGCCGAAGGAGGCGATCGGCGAATATCTGCGCTTCATGCGGATGCTTGCCGATGACGAATCGATCACCATCGACGGCAAGGTGGCGCGATCCGAAAACGAGACCGGCTACCGCAATTTTGCGCTTGCCAATTTCATGCGCGGATTCGGCAATCTGCATCATCCGGTCGAACATGTCCTCGGCGTCTATTTCCATCAATGCGCGCTGTCGATCACCTGCGCCCAGCTTGCCCGGGCCGGACTTTTCCTGGCGGCTGAGGGCAAGAACCCTTTGACGGGGCATTCGGTGGTTTCCGCCAAGCGGGCACGACGCATCAACGCCCTGATGCTGACCTGCGGCCATTACGACGGATCTGGTGATTTCGCCTTCCGCGTCGGCCTGCCCGGCAAGAGCGGCGTCGGCGGCGGCATTCTGGCGGTGGCTCCGGGCAAGGCCTCGATCGCCGTCTGGTCGCCGGGCCTCAACAAGGTCGGCAACTCGCTGCTCGGCTCCGTGGCGCTGGAAATGCTGGCTGCGCGCACCGGCTGGTCGGTCTTTGCCGGGCATGGCAGCGAAAGCAGGGCTTGATCTTGGGCCCGTCAAAGGGCATGCCGGTGGAAGACGCTTGGGAGCGATGCGAATGCTGAACAGGATCGAAACGGATGAACCGGAGCAGGCAGAAGAGCAGGGTGCCCATCCGCTGTTCGCCGACGCCCCGCGATCGGTATCCTTCAACAAGTTGCGCAAGCGCCTGCTGCGACAGGTGCGCCAGGCGATTGCCGACTTCGACATGCTGAAGGGCCAGAAGCGCTGGCTGGTCGGCGTTTCCGGCGGCAAGGATTCCTACGGGCTGCTGGCGCTGCTCCTTGATCTCAAATGGCGCGGCCTGCTTCCGGTGGAGCTCGTTGCCTGCAATCTCGACCAGGGGCAGCCGAACTTTCCGAAGCATATTCTCCCGGAATACCTCACCTCGATTGGCGTCGAGCACCGGATTGAATACCGGGACACCTATTCGGTGGTGACGGAGAAGGTGCCGGCGGGGGCGACCTATTGTTCGCTCTGTTCGCGGCTGCGGCGCGGTCACCTCTACCGCATCGCCCGCGAAGAAGGATGCGACTCGCTCGTCCTCGGCCATCACCGGGAAGACATCCTCGAAACCTTCTTCATGAATTTCTTCCATGGCGGTCGGCTTGCGACCATGCCGGCGAAGCTTCTGAACGATGAGGGCGATCTCTTCGTCATGCGGCCGCTTGCCTATGCGGCCGAGGACGATCTCGAAAAATTCGCTGCCGCCATGCAGTTTCCGATCATTCCCTGTGACCTCTGCGGATCCCAGGATGGCCTGCAGCGCAATGCGATGAAGGCGATGCTTGCCGATATCGAGACGCGCATGCCGGGCCGCAAGGACACGATGCTCAGGGCGTTGTCGCATGTGAACCCGTCGCATCTTCTCGACCCGGCGCTTTTCGATTTTTCGGGTCTGACCGCAATATCAACGGGTTCTTCCACATAGGGTCTTTCCCATCCACGCGGTTCCTTTTATTGAGGACGATAGGGATGGGGGCTTCGCCAGTCTTGAGGCGGCCGCCGGTTTGAAACGAGAGATTCGCAGACAGTTTTCCGTCAAGGGCCGACGGCAGACTGGGGCGGGTTGTTTTGCAACAGAGACGGATTGCAGGGAAGCATCGACTTGACCGCGGAATTGAACACTTCGGTTACGACAAGGGCGGTCTTTCTGATCGGCGGTTACGAGCGTAATGACGCGCGCCGTTTCTTTGTCCGCATTGCCAAGGAGCTGCAGCGCTTCGCCGCGTGCTGGTCCGTGCGTACCGAAATGGCTGAACCGGCTTTCGACGATGCCGGCCATATGGCGACCGCACGCATTTCCTATGGCGACGACAAGGCCTCGTGCCAGACCGATTTCACCTTTCTGAGCTTCGACGACATCGTCAAGACGGATGGCGCGCGGCCCTTCATCGTGCGGCTGGCCGTCTATCTCGCCGGCTTTTTCGACTATGTCCTCAGCGGCACGATGTTCCGCTTCTTTGCAGCGAACTGGCGTTTTGCCCTCTATTTCCTCTACCCGTTCGTATCCCTTTGCTTCTTCGCCTTCGCGGGCTGGATGGTCTACCGGCTGGCCCTGATCGTCGGGCTCCCCGGGGGACCGGTCATTCCGGCTCTTCTCGGCATTGCGGCGGCATTCGGCGTCGGGCGCTATCTCGGCACGCGGTACTTCGTCTTCCACCTGATGGACCTCTGGTCGTTCAGCCGGGAGCATTTGCGCGGGCGGCGACAGGACATCGAAACCCACTATGTGCTGTGGGCGGAGCGTATCGCCGAATGCATTGGCGAAAAGCATTACGACGAGGTCCTGCTGGTCGGCCATTCGACGGGCGGCGCGCTGATTCTCGATCTTGCGGCGATCCTTGCCGAAAAGCTTCGGCGGGAGGGGCGGCCGGTCGACTTCTCGCTGGTGACGGTCGGCTCGACCTCACTGAAGGTCGCGCTGCATCCGGCTGCGAAAAAGGCGCGGCAGCGGCTGGCAAGTCTTGCCGAATACCCGAATATCCGCTGGACCGAGTTCCAGGCGCTGACCGACATCATCAATTTCTACAAGTGTGATCCGTACCGCATGGCCGGACTGCAGCATAAACGAAGCGACGCCTTTCCAAGGATGTTCCAGGTCCGCTTCAAAGGCATGCTGGACGCCAAGCAATACAAGCGGATCAAGAGGAATTTCTTTCGCGTGCACTACCAGTTCATTTCCGCCAACAACCGACCCTACTTCTTCGATTTCTTCATGGTGACCTGCGGTCCCCGGTCGCTCGCGGCGGTTTCGGAAAAGGGACTGCCACTGATCGCGACAGATGGCCTCAAGCGGGAGACTGTGTAATGCACGGGCTATCGTTCTGGATCTGGGTGGTTTTCATGGTTGCATTTGGAGCCATGCGGTATCCGGCGATGCGGCGGGCTCGTCGGCAGAAGACGACGCGGGACAATCGCACTCCGCTCGATATTTCCCTGCTTGGGCTTTGCGTCGTCGGGCTTCTGGTCATGCCGGTCCTCTGGCGTGTCGGCATTTTTCATCACATGGCCGACCATAGGCAGAGCGTCTGGTCAATCGCGGCCGGTATCGTGACCGGCATCACGTTTCTCTGGCTCTTTCGCCGCAGCCACAAGGATCTCGGCCGCAACTGGTCGGTGACGCTTGAAATCCGCGAAGGCCACCGGTTGGTTACGAACGGCGTCTATGCCTATCTGCGCCACCCGATGTATGCGTCCTTTTTCCTGTGGGGGATCACGCAGGCGTTGCTGATTCCGAACTGGATTGCCGGGCTCTCGGGCCTTGCCGCCATCCTATGCCTCTATGCGGAACGGCAAGGGCGGGAAGAGGCCATGATGCGGGCGACCTTTGGCGCTGAATATGACGCCTACTGTGCCCGCACGCGGCGGATCGTGCCGGGTATTTTCTAGGCCGAGCATGATGCCCGAGGGCGAGGTCCTAGCGCTTTCGTGGCGGTCAACGGATGCGCAGCACGGCCTTGATTTCCTTGACTGTCCGGGCGTGTAGCTGCTCGTTATTGTCGACGTTGAAATGGCCGATGCCCTTGATGGCGTCGTTGCCTTTGCGAAGATTGATGTTGGAAAGTTTGCCGCGGAAATCTGGGGCCGCCTTGACGGGGGCCCAGAGGGCGTCGCTGCCGGTATAGAAGTTGAGGACGCGGCGGACGTTCGACGGAACGGGGCCCTGTCCAGTTGGATCGAAGGTTACGATCAGGGCAACCGGAACATTGCGCTTCTTCAGTGCGGCTGCGACGGCATAGGCTTCATCAGCGCCGAAGGAGTGACCAATGAGGATGACCGGGCGAGCTGCTTTCGACTTCTGATACCTGCTGGCGATCTGGCTGGCGAAGCTGTCGCTGTCGCGAAGCGACACCACTTCGGCGGGAATGCCCTGCTTCTTCAGTTCCCGTCCCAGGGCGTCAAGTCCGGTGGAGAAGATATTGGCAAGGCCGCGGATCAGGTAGATTTGTCCGTTGACCGCCTTGGCGTCTGCGATGCCTGGCAAAATTGCCGTCGCGGCAAGAGCTGCACCGTAAGACAGGATAGCGCGTCGGGAATACATGCTGGGGAGGGCTCCTCTGGTTTGGAAACGATGAAGATCATGCATCTTTTGTGAATGCAGACAATAGTTTCGGGCAGAAGCAGCCGGACATTCAGAAAGATTGCGCCGGATGGTTACCGGCGCGGCTTCTTTGCGTTATTTGCGGTGGCGCACATTGCTTTGCCGCACAATCGAACCGGAAGAGGTATTTTATGAATTTGGACGTGAAAGCCATCGCGGACCTGCTGCGCCGCGCCGCCAAGGCGGAGATATTGCCCCGGTTTCGCCGGCTGGGCGGCGACGACGTTCGCATCAAGAGCGAGCTGACCGATCTGGTGACCGAAGCCGATGAAGCGGCCGAGCGGATGATTCGGGCGGAGTTCGAAGCACTTGCGCCCGGCTACCTGTTCGTCGGCGAGGAGAGCGTGGCGGCCGATCCCGACCTGCTGGGAAAACTGGGAACTGCCGACAAGGCGGTGGTTGTCGATCCGATCGACGGGACCTTCAACTTCGCCTCCGGCCTGCCGCTCTTCGGAGTGATGGCCTCCGTCATTTCCGGTGGCGAGACGGTTGCGGGCATCATCTACGATCCGATGGGCGACGACTGGATGATTGCCGAAAAGGGCGCGGGCACCTACTTCGTCCGTCCGGACGGGCACAGCGAGCGGGCGAGAATAGCCGAACCACTTCCGCTCGAGGAGATGATGGGCATCGCTTCGGTCGGCTTCCTGCCGAAGGAGAAGCGGCCTGAAATCATGGCCAACCTCGCCAAGGCACGCTACGCCACGAGCTACCGCTGCGCCGCCCATGAATATCGCGCCTTCTGCGGCGGGCACATCCAGTTCCTGATGTACAACAAGCTGATGCCGTGGGATCACCTGGCGGGCACGCTGATGTCGCAGGAGGCCGGTGCCTACGCGGCGCGCTTCGACGGTTCCGCCTATCGACCCCAACACGTGGATGGCGGTCTGCTGATAGCACCCGACAAGCACACCTGGGCGATGCTGCGCCGGGAAGTCTTTACCGTCTGAGGCAGGCGAGGCCGGTCAGTGACCGGCCTCCACCACATCCGTGTGGGCATACTTGTCTCCGACGCCGAACAGCTTGCCGTTCTCGGCGATCAGCACGCAGACAAGGCCGATCAGGCCGAGGAAGAAGAAGCCGGCGGCGACCGGAAGGACGCTGCCGTTGAAGGCATGGCCGATCAGTCCGCCGATGATCGCGCCGCCGGCTGTCTGCAGGAAGCCGAAGACGGAAGATGCCGTTCCGGCCAGTTCGCCGAGCGGTTCCAGCGACAGCGAGTTCATGTTGGACGAGCACCAGCCGAACATGAACATGATCGAGGCGAACAGCCCGAAGAACGCCCAGAACGGTAGCGCTTCGAGCCAGGCCAGCACGAACCAGATGCCGCTGAGCGCGATGAAGGCGAGCAGCGCGCCGTGCGAAAGGCGCCGCATGCCGAACCGTCCGACGGCCCGCGAATTAAGGAAGGACGAGACGGACATCAGCCCGGCCACCGCGGCAAAGGCGAGCGGGAAGAGGTCGCCGAGGCCATAGACGTCGACATAGATCTGCTGGGCCGTGTTGATGAAGCTCAGCAGCGCGCCGATCATGCAGGTGCCGGCGATGCCATAGGCGAGCGCAAGACGGTTCTTGAGGACGGTCATGTATCCGGACGAGATGGCCGCGACGCTGATCGGCCGGCGATATTCCGGATGCAGCGTCTCGTCGAAGCGCAGGAAGCTCCAGACGCCGATGGCGAGGGCGAATAGCCCCATGAACAGGAAGACCGCCTGCCAGTGGCCGGTCAGATAGAGAAGCTGGCCGACAGTCGGCGCGATGACCGGCACCACGAGGAACACCATGAAGACGAGCGACATGACCTGGGCCATGTCGCGGCCGTCATAGCGGTCACGGATGGCGGCCTGCAGCGCGATGCGGGTGGATGCGGCCCCCAGACCCTGCAGAAGGCGGACGGCGAGCAGGCTGGTGAATGTCGGCATGAAGATCGCTGCAAGCGCGGCCACGACATAGACACCGACGCCGATGATCGTCGGCCAGCGGCGGCCGAAGCGGTCGCAGATCGGGCCGAAGAACAGTTGCGCGATGCCGAAGCCGAACAGGTAGGCGGAAATTACCAGCTGGCGATCGTTCTCGACCATCACGTTCAGTGCTTCGCCGATATGCGGCAGGATCGGCAGGGTGATGTCGATCGCCAGCGCATTGATGCCCATCAGGCCGGCGCAGAGCGCGATGAATTCCGTTTTCGATGTGCGATAGGTCTGGGGCGCGAGGGCAGTCATGATCTGGCTTTCTCGGTCGGCAAACCATCGCGCAGGCAGGCGTTCGCGTCTGCGGCGGATGGCCGGTGTTTCGTCGTGGTCGTCCTGGTGCGCCCATTCCGGGAGGTGGTACGGGGCGGGGCGGCGGGTCGGAAGTCTTCCGGGTGTCCAAAATGCATGCAGGCCGGATGTGGTCCGGCCTGCATGCTTGCCTATTGGACCGATTGTGTCAGGCGGCGCCGCGCACAGCGATGCCGTTTTCCTGCATGTGGGTCTGAAGTTCGCCGGCCTGGAACATTTCGCGCACGATGTCGCAACCGCCGAGGAACTCGCCTTTCACGTAGAGCTGCGGGATCGTCGGCCAGTTGGAATAGTCCTTGATGCCCTGGCGGATTTCCATGTCCTCGAGCACGTTGATGCCCTTGTAGTCGACGCCGAGGTAATCGAGAATCTGGACGACCTGGCCGGAAAACCCACACTGCGGGAACTGCGGCGTTCCCTTCATGAAGACGACGACGTCGTTCGACTTCACTTCATTGTCGATAAAATCGTGAATGGCGCTCATTGCAAAAATCCTCTGACATGCGGGGTCAAGGCCCGATGTTGATTGTCTAGCCGCTAAATAACACGCTCCGGACGGAATTCCAGCAGGGCAACCCAAAAAAGATGCGTGAGCCTGAGCGCCCGGCTAGCGGGACCTCTGGCGTGGCTTGCTTCTCGCCTTCACCGTCCGCCGGCGGCTGACCTGCTTCCTGGCGGGCGCGCGCGTCGTCTTCTTACGGGCGCCGGAGGCGCGGCTGGCGGTCGTCCGGGTGGCGGGCTTACGCTTTGTCGTCGTGCGCTTCTTGCGCCGCGTCGTGCCCGTCAGGCCCGTCTTCTTGAGGATTTCGCTGACGACGCTCTTGACGACGCCGTCGACCAGTTCCTTCATCAAATCCGCCATTGTCGCTCCCCCTTGCCGCCGCGCCGCTTACTTCGGCGCGGAGGTCTGCAGGGCAAGCGCGTGCAGCGCTTCGCCCATGTTTCCCTTCAGGGCGTCGTAGACCATCTGGTGCTGCTGGACGCGGGTCTTGCCCCGAAAGGCCTCCGCCACGACTTCAGCCGCATAATGGTCGCCGTCGCCTGCCAGATCCCGGATCTTGACCACGGCACCGGGAATGCCGGAGCGGATCATGTCTTCGATGTCACCTGGTTTCATGGCCATGACGGTTCTTTCCCTTGTTGTTGTTATTCGGCGGCTGCGGGCAGTTCGCCCTTGCCGTCCATGTAGGAAGGAAACCACGATTCATGCGCATCATGCAATCGGCTGACGGGCAGCGAAATCAGATCGTCAACAACGAGGCTCGTGCCTTCGACCGTGCCGATGCGCCGGAAGAAGATGCCTGAACCTTCCGCGCTGGCGCAGACGAAGTTGGCGAGATCGGCCGGAACCGCGATGACGTAGCGGCCCTGGTCTTCGCCAAACAGCAGGGCATGCGCCGGGCCACGGCTTTCCTCGAGGCTGACCTTGGCGCCCTTGTCGGACTTGATCGCCATTTCGGCGAGCGCGATGGCGAGGCCGCCAGAGGAAATGTCGTGGCAGGCGGTGATCTGGCCGTTGCGGATCGCCGAGCGGATGAAGTCGCCGTTGCGCTTCTCGGCGACCAGGTCGACTTCCGGCGCCGGTCCGTCGATGAGGCCGAGCACGTCGCGCATATAGACGGATGCACCGAGATGGCTGCCGTCGCCGCCGATCAGAATCAGGTGGTCGCCGTTATTGGCGCCGCCGATCTTCGCCATCTTCGACCAGTCGGGCAGGAGGCCGACGCCGGCGATGGTGGGGGTCGGCAGGATCGCCTCGCCATGGGTCTCGTTGTAGAGCGAGACGTTGCCCGAGACGATCGGGAAGTCGAGCGCGCGGCAGGCTTCGCCGATGCCTTCGATCGCCTTGACCAGCTGGCCCATGATTTCCGGCTTTTCGGGATTGCCGAAGTTGAGGTTGTCGGTCGCAGCCAGCGGCTCGGCGCCAGTGGCGGTGATGTTGCGCCAGCACTCGGCGACGGCCTGCTTGCCGCCTTCATACGGGTTGGCCTCGACATAGCGCGGGGTCACGTCCGAGGAGAAGGCGAGTGCCTTGGTCGGATGGCCGTCGACGCGGATGACGCCGGCGTCGCCGCCCGGCAGCTGCAGCGAGTTGCCCTGGATCAGCGTGTCGTACTGTTCGTAGACCCAGCGTCGGCTCGACTGGTTGGGCGAGCCCACCAGCGTCAGCAGTGCTTGGTTGTAATCTTCGGGTTCGGCAACGAGATTGGCCGGGAGGACCGCCGGAACGGTCGGCTCGCGCCACGGGCGGTCGTATTCGGGTGCTTCGTCGCCCAGTTCCTTGATCGGCAGGTTGGCGACTTCCTCGCCCTGGTGCAGCACACGGAAGCGCAGGTCGTCCGTGGTCTTGCCGACGATGGCGAAGTCGAGGCCCCATTTGACGAAGATCGCCTTGGCTTCCTCTTCCTTCTCGGGGCTCAGCACCATGAGCATGCGCTCCTGGCTTTCCGACAGCATCATTTCATAAGCCGTCATCTGCTCTTCGCGGACCGGCACCTGGTCGAGGTTGAGCTCGATGCCGAGGTCGCCCTTGGCGCCCATTTCGACCGCCGAACAGGTGAGGCCCGCAGCACCCATGTCCTGGATGGCGATCACGGCGCCGGTCTGCATCAGTTCGAGGCAGGCTTCCAGCAGGCACTTCTCGGTGAAGGGGTCGCCGACCTGGACGGTCGGGCGCTTCTCCTCGATCGTCTCGTCGAATTCGGCCGAGGCCATGGTGGCGCCGCCGACGCCGTCACGGCCGGTCTTGGCACCGAGATAGACGACGGGGAGGCCGACGCCTTCGGCCTTCGAGTAGAAGATCGCGTCGGACTTTGCGAGACCGGCGGCAAAGGCGTTGACGAGGATGTTGCCGTTGTAACGGGCGTCAAATTCGACTTCCCCGCCAACCGTCGGAACGCCGAAGGAATTGCCGTAGCCACCGACGCCGGAAACGACGCCGGAGACCAGGTGACGGGTCTTCGGATGATCCGGCTCGCCGAAGCGCAGCGCGTTCATGGCGGCGACCGGACGGGCGCCCATGGTGAAGACGTCGCGCAGGATGCCGCCAACGCCGGTCGCTGCACCCTGATAGGGTTCGATGTAGGACGGATGGTTGTGGCTTTCCATCTTGAAGACGACGCAATCGCCGTCATCGATGTCGACGACGCCGGCGTTTTCGCCGGGGCCCTGGATGACGCGCGGGCCGGTGGTCGGCAGGGTGCGCAGCCACTTCTTGGAAGACTTGTAGGAGCAGTGCTCGTTCCACATGGCGGAGAAGATGCCGAGTTCGGTGAAGGTCGGTTCGCGGCCGATCAGTTCCAGAATGCGATCGTATTCATCCGGCTTCAGGCCATGGGCGGCGATGAGCTCCGGGGTGATGGCGATGGTATTCGAGATGGTCATGTGTCCAGACGTGTCCGTGCGCGATGGGAGAGGTTTGCCGTCTCTTTATCCCATGTCACGGGCGAGTGCGACAGGAAAATGCCGAGAATAACAGGCGAATCCCGTGTTTTTCCGGAGATACGCAAGAAACGTGGCTATCGGGATGTGGACGCATTCCTTCATCGCTTGACGACATCGATTTACGATGAAATGTTCGCTTTATGTTCTTATTTGGAGATTCAAGCATGCTGGAAGAATTCATTGTCGAGGCGAAGGCCGCTGCCTATGTCGGGGGCGGCAAGCCTGGAGCTTCATCGCGAGCGGCGTCGCATGACATAGGCTATCGGAGGGGACACTGGAGCTATCTCGACAGCTACTTCGGCGGCACGGACTTTCTGGGCCAGGAAACCGTCTGGACCGACGGCGTGCCGGTTTGGGCGATGAACTACTACGGCCGCATATCCGACGATGATGCGATCAACGCCGAGAAGGCGGGATCAATCGTGAAGCAGGCGCGGGCGGCTCTTTACAACGAGGGCCGGTTCCTCGGTGAATTCAAGAGCGAATATCTTGGATATCGCTACGAACATGGGAGCGCGGGTACGCCGCGGAGTTTCCAGGGCGTCGAGAGGATCTACCGCGCGGACCGGGAGGTTTATCGGCTGGATTTCCACGGCGGACTGATCCGTCCTTGAGGACGGATCACGAATAGCTGTCGTAGCTGCTCGTGCCGTTCTCCAGGATCTGGCGCAGCAGCTTGCAACCGCGGTCGACTTCTCTGTCCTCCTTGACCGAGGAGAAGCCGATGCGGATGCGGTGCCAGACGCGTTCGGAGCGGCCGGGTTTGAATTCGTCCTCGTCGTCGACGAGGATGCCCTCGTTGAAAGCGGCATTCTTGAACGTGCCGGAGAGCCAGGGCTCCGGCAGCTTCAGCCAGATGAAGGGCAGGCCGGGCAGGGCGGTGTATTCGAAGCCGGCGAAGTTGGTTTCGAGGATTTTCTGGCGATCCATGATCTTGGCGATGCTGGTCGCTTTGAGATCCGCAGCCTCGCCCGAGAGCACCAGGCGAGCGCAGAGTTCGGCAAACAGATACGGCATGCCGCCGGTGATCATCTTGTGGGCGATGCGGACCCGGTGGGCGTAATGCGGCGGGCAGGCGACCCAGCCGCCGCGCACGCCGGCGGCGACCGATTTCGACAGGCCGCCGACCAGAAAGGTGCGCTCCGGCGCGAATTCCACGAGGCGCGGCGTCTCGTCCCGGCAGAGCGAGCCGTACAGGTCGTCCTCGATCAGCCAGACATTGTACTTGCGGGCGATCTCGGCGATCTGCCTGCGGCGTTCGGCCGGCATGACGACGGCGGTCGGATTGTGGGCCGCCGGCATCAGGAAGGCGATCTTCGGGTGCTGCTGGGCGCAGACGCTTTCGAAATCCTCCGGGATCATGCCGTGTTCGTCGATATTGGCGAGCACCGTGCGGCGGCCGATCAGCGTGGCGCTGCGGGCAATCTGCGAATAGGTCAGGTGCTCGAAGACGATCTTGTCGCCCGGCGAGGTGGCGACCGTCAGCAGGGCCATGATGGCGGCATGGGCGCCGAGCGTCGGCACGACGTTTTCCGCTTCCGGCGCAAAGGCGCCGCGCGTCAGCCATTGCGCACCGGCTTCGAACCAGTGGCGCGGGAAGGTGCGGGTGTAGCTGGCAATCTCGGCAGGATGATCACGGATGATGTCGCCTGTCAGGCGCCCGATCGTTGCGGCCTGGCCGCTGTCGGGTGCGGCAGTCGTGTCGAACCGCAAGGCACCGCTGGGCGCGACGTCCGGGCGTGTGCCCTGCAATGTCATCGCCGGCGGCGTCGCCTGCTGGATTTCCTCACCGCTTTCCGTCTGATCCAGCACATAGGTGCCGCGGCCGACCTCGCCGCTGACCAGTCCACGTTCGTGGATCAGCGAGTAGGCGCGACCGATTGTACCTATTGTCACCCCTATGTCGAATGCCAGGTTCCGCTGGGGCGGAAGCTTCGTCCCCGGCGGCAAGGTGCCGTCGACGATCGCATCTTCGATCCGGTCCGCGAGGCGGACGTATAGAGGGCCGGAGCCCTTGGATATATCGGGAAGCCAAGTTGTCATGGTGACAATTCTATACATTGTCACCCAATGTGAGTCAATTGTATACGACAGTCATGCAAGAGCATTTTTTAACAGAGAAAGGCAGACAGGTGCAATCATGAGACGGGTACAATTCCTTGACGGTGCAATGAATACAATCGGTGCTTCCGCGAAGACGGACAATGCCGTGCGAAAGCCGTCGGGTGTTGAACTGTTGATGGATGCGCTCACCGGTCGCGCCGGCGCTGTCTCGGCAAGCTTCCAGGAATGGCTGCAGCTGCGCCGGACGCGGCAGAGCCTCATGGAGCTGACCGACGAGCAGCTGCGCGACGTCGGCATCACCCGCCGGATGGCCGATCACGAGGCTGCGAAGTCGCGCTTCATCGCTTGACCGCATGTTTTTCCCCCGGGGCCACGTCCATGGTCCCGTTTCAGGCCCGCATCCGCTATCCCAACGGCGGTGTGCGGGCTTTTTTTACGCGGTGATTTCGGAGAAGCGGTGCTTTCAGCAGCTCGTCTGGCCGCTGGCCCAGCGGTTGACGTCGGCATTGATCCGGCTGCCTGAGGATTCCGCCAGGAGCGGTCCGAAAGCACTGAGCTTAGCCGGTGATCCTTCCGCCTGAACGACGAGCAGCGGCAGGGATTCGGGCTTGTGCTTGTTGACGATGAGAATGCGCGGGCGGCCCGAGAAGGAATTGAGCTCCGGCGCCAGGCGGTAGGGCGCGAAGGCCGGGTCTTTGGACTTGAACCAGCAGGTGTTGGCGGCGACAGCGACCCGTTCCATCATCGACAGCGCCGAGGAGCCGGCAACCGGGGCCGGCGGCTTGCTCTGGCACGCGGCAAGCGCTAGCGCCATCAGGAGGGAGGTGGCGGCGGGCGCGACGAGACGCATTGTCCGGTTTTCCATGAGTGCCTTCTGGGAGGGCTGTGGCAGGGGGCGGTCGATCAGGCCGCGATGACGTCGAGGGCGGAGGCGAAGATGCCGCGCCCGTCATTGCCGCCATGGGCCGCTTCGATAAGGTTTTCCGGATGCGGCATCATGCCGAGCACGTTGCCCTTGGCATTGACGATGCCGGCGATGTCGTTGACCGAACCGTTCGGGTTGGTGCCGGCGGCATAGCGGAACAGAACCTGGCCGTTGCCTTCGATCGCCTTCAGCGTCTCGGCGTCGGCGAAATAGTTGCCGTCATGATGGGCTACCGGGCAGCGGATGATCTGGCCCTTGTCGTAAGCGCGGGTGAAGTCGCTATCGGCATTGGCGACCTCGAGCTTGATTTCACGGCAGACAAACTTCAGCGAGGCGTTGCGCATCAGCGCGCCGGGCAGGAGGCCGGCTTCGACCAGGATCTGGAAGCCGTTGCACACGCCGATCACCTTCACGCCTTCTTCGGCCTTCTTCATGATCGCCTGCATCACCGGCATGCGGGCGGCAATGGCGCCGCAGCGCAGGTAGTCACCGTAGGAGAAGCCGCCGGGGATGACGATCAGATCGACGTCCGGAATATCCGTTTCCGTCTGCCAGACGGTTACCGGCGCCTGACCGGAGATCTTGGTCAGGGCGGCGATCATGTCACGGTCGCGATTGAGGCCGGGAAGCTGGACGACGGCGGATTTCATCGGTCTTGCACCTTTTGGCAATGCCTGCGCACGAAGCCGCAGGCAGATCTATGGATCAGTCGATAGCGATCGAGTAGTTCTCGATGACCGTGTTGGCGAGGAGCTTTTCGCACATGGCCTTCAGGTCGGCCTCGGCCTCTTCCCTCGAAGAGTTGTCGATTTCCAGATCGAACACCTTGCCCTGGCGGACATGGCCGATGCCATCGAAGCCGAGTGCGCCGAGCGCGCCTTCGATGGCCTTGCCCTGCGGGTCGAGAACGCCGTTCTTCAGCGTTACGGTTACGCGTGCCTTGATCACTTTCCCTCTTTCCTTGCTTACTTGACGAGCACCGGACCCGTACCGCGGACGGGCTCGTTTTCATTCATGATACCGAGGCGGCGGGCGACTTCCTGATAGGCTTCCAGAAGCCCGCCCAGGTCGCGGCGGAAACGGTCCTTGTCCATCCGCTCCTTGGTCTCGATATCCCACAAACGGCAGCTGTCCGGCGAAATTTCGTCGGCCAGGATGATGCGCATCATGTCGCCTTCGTAGAGGCGGCCGCATTCGATCTTGAAGTCGACGAGTTGGATGCCGACGCCGAGGAACAGGCCGCTCAGGAAGTCGTTGATGCGGATGGCGAGCGCCATGATGTCATCGAGCTCGGCGGGATTGGCCCAGCCGAAGGCGGTGATGTGTTCTTCGGAAACGATCGGGTCCGCAAGGGCGTCGGACTTGTAGTAGAACTCGATGATCGAGCGCGGCAGGACCACGCCTTCCTCGATGCCCAGGCGTTCGGACAGCGAACCGGCGGCAACATTGCGCACGACGATCTCGAGCGGAATGATCTCCACTTCCTTGATCAGCTGCTCGCGCATGTTGAGGCGGCGGATGAAGTGGGTCGGGATGCCGATCTTGTTCAGATGCGAGTAGATGTACTCGGAAATGCGGTTGTTGAGCACACCCTTGCCATCGATGACTTCATGCTTCTTCTTGTTGAAAGCAGTGGCGTCATCCTTGAAGAACTGGACCAGCGTGCCCGGCTCCGGTCCTTCATAGAGGATCTTTGCCTTGCCTTCGTAGATACGGCGGCGACGGTTCATATGATATACTCTTTTCTAGTGCGCATCCTGGGAGCGGGCGCACGATTGAAATCTCAAGCGGTCCATATCCGAAAAGATTCGATTTCACAATCCGGCTGACATTCCTTCCCTGGTTTTCATAGACTCGGGGGCCTTTGCGGAAGGCGGCGGACTCAACGCATCAAGATAACTGCGAATCTAGCACTTTCGAAGGCGATAGGGAAATGGACCGTTCCGCTTTCCACCGCAGCCCGAATGTGAGACCCTTGGGGTTGGCGTCTGCTATCACGGGAGGATCACCGATGGATGAGATGGACGAGCGGGAGCGGGCATACGAGAGCAAGTTTGCCCATGACGAGGAGATGAAGTTCAGGTCCATGGCGCGGCGTAACCGGCTGGCCGGGCTTTGGGCGGCCGGGCTCCTCGGCAAGTCAGGGGAAGAAGCGGAGGCCTATGCGCTGGAAGTCGTCGAGGCCGGCTTTTCACAGGGGCCGGACGGAGGTGCATTGCTCTTCGTCAACCGCGATTTGAGAGCTGCGGGGGTGCATCCCGGCGATGACGAGCTACGGACAAAGTTCGATGCGCTGCTGATCGCGGCGACGGCGGATGTCCAGGCGGGGGCGTGACGGCAGTTGGCCGTTTCCGGACCTCATCATGGACTATGCTCTCGACGTGGTTCTGGCTCCGGGCTAGCATTTCGGCATGCTTGATTTTGACGAATGCAATGCCGCGCGACTGCGGCGCGATCCTGACTATGATGGACGGTTCTTCATCGGCGTGAAGACGACCGGCATCTATTGCCGGCCCGTTTGCCCGGTGCGCCAGCCGCTGACGAAGAATGTCACCTTTCATCCGAGCGCTGCGGCGGCGGAGAAGGCCGGTTTTCGCCCATGCCTCAGGTGCCGCCCGGAAACCGCGCCGTTCTGCCCGGCCTGGAACGGCACGCGCACCACGGTGGAGCGGGCGATGAAGCTGATTGCCGACGGCGCGCTCGATGGCGATGGAACAGTGGAGGCGCTGTCGGACAAGCTCGGCATCGGACCGCGCCAGCTGACGCGCCTTTTTGCCCGGCATCTCGGTGCGAGCCCGGTACAGTTTGCCCGCTCGAACCGGATCCAGCGTGCGAAGCGGCTGATCGACGAGACGGCCATGCCAATGGCCGCGGTCGCCAAGGCATCGGGGTTCGGCAGTCTCAGGCGGTTCAATGCGGCATTTTCCGAAATCTATCGTCGGCCGCCGACCGCATTGCGCCGTCGGATGCCGGAAAACGCCTCTACCGTCGAGGCTGCGCATGCTTGACTTCAAACCCGTGCGGCGGCGCGATCTGAGCTACCGATATGTCGACAGTCCCGTCGGGTCGCTGCTTTTGGCCGGCAGGGACGAGGAGGTTCACCTGATCGCCTTTCCCTCCGGCAGCCGGGCTGTGGCGCCGCTCGACGGCTGGACGGAGGACGAGGCATGTCTCCGGGAGGTGGCATCGCAGCTTGCCGCCTATTTTTCGGGAACGTTGCGTCGGTTCGAGCTCGACCTGCATTTCGACGGAACGCCGTTCCAGAACCGGGTCTGGCAAGAACTGCAGGCCATCCCGTTCGGGGAGACGATTTCCTATGGCGAACTGGCCGAACGGATCGGCGAGACCAAGCTTGCGAGCCGGGCGGTGGGCGCGGCCAACGGCGCCAACCCGTTGCCGATCGTCATTCCGTGCCACAGGGTGATAGGCGCCGACCGTTCGCTGACCGGTTTCGGCGGCGGCCTGCCACGCAAGACCTTCCTGCTCAAACATGAAGGCGTCCGGCTCAAGGAGCCCGACGCGCAAATGACACTGTTCTGAAAACTCAGTTCGGGGCTTTTAGCCGGCTCAGGAACTGGGCGAAGACCATGGTGCCTTCCGGCCAGGGGCCGTGGCCGGATTCGGCGTTGATGTGGCCGGCTTCACCGGCATCGATCAGCAGCGATCCCCAGGCGGCGGTGATGTCGTCGGCGTGCTCATAGGAGCCGAAGGGATCGTTGCGGCTGGCGACCGTGATGGCCGGGAAGGGCAAGGGATCGCGCGGATAGGGGCCGAAGGTCATCAGGTGCTTTGGCCGGATCTCCGGATTGGTGACATCCGGCGGTGCGACGAAGAAGGCACCGACGACCGGTTTGCGCAGCTGCGGGATCGCGTGGATGGCGGCGGCGACGCCAAGCGAATGAGCCACCAGCACGACCGGCTTGTTCGCCTCGTTGACGGAATCGACGACCGACTGCACCCAGTCCTCGCGGACGGGCTTGTGCCATTCGACCTCACGGATGCGGCGCGCCGTGCTGAGCTTTTCTTCCCAGCGGCTCTGCCAGTGATCCGGTCCGGAGTTCTTGAACCCGGGAACGATGAGAATGTCTGCTTCTGATGCTTTCATGATGGCGGGATGTGAAATCGGCATGCCCGATTGTCAAGAGGAGAGGCCGGAAAACAGGGCAATTTCGGGCCTGATCCGGGTTGTTGCGATCCGCAAGCGGGCCATTGCGCAATGAGGGATAGGAAAAGGGCGCCCGTTCGGGGCGCCCCTGACCATTCAATTTGGTTCGCAGCTTATGCGCCGAAGACGCGCTTGAAGATCGTGTCGACATGCTTTGTGTGATAGCCGAGGTCGAATTTCTCGCGGATCTCCTCTTCGGAAAGTGCTGCCCGGACCTCTTCGTCGGCGAGCAGTTCTTCCAGGAAGTCGGCACCCTTTTCCCAGACCTTCATGGCGTTGCGCTGGACGAGGCGGTAGCTGTCCTCACGTGATACACCGGCCTGCGTCAGCGCCAGAAGCACGCGCTGGCTCATCACCAGGCCCTTGAACTTGTTCATGTTGGCCAGCATGTTCTCGGGGTAGATCACCAGCTTCTCGATGACACCGGCCAGACGGTTCAGCGCGAAATCAAGCGTGATCGTGGTGTCCGGACCGATGGCGCGCTCGACGCTCGAATGGGAAATGTCACGCTCGTGCCAGAGGGCCACGTTTTCGAGTGCCGGCGTGACCGACATGCGCACGAGGCGGGCAAGACCGGTGAGGTTCTCGGTCAGCACCGGATTGCGCTTGTGCGGCATGGCCGACGAGCCCTTCTGGCCCGGCGAGAAGAACTCTTCGGCTTCCAGAACCTCGGTGCGCTGCATGTGGCGGATTTCGATCGCGACGTTCTCGATCGACGAGGCGATGACGCCGAGCGTGGCGAAGAACATGGCGTGGCGGTCGCGCGGGATGACTTGGGTGGAGACTGGTTCCGGCTTCAGGCCGAGCTTTTCGCAGACATGTTCCTCGACGCGGGGATCGATGTTGGCGAAGGTGCCGACGGCACCGGAAATGGCGCCGGTGGCGATTTCCGCGCGGGCGGCTTCCAGGCGGGCCTTGTTGCGGTCCATTTCGGCGTAGAAGCGGGCAAAGGTGATGCCCATCGTCGTCGGCTCGGCGTGGATGCCGTGGCTGCGGCCGATGCGGACCGTATCCTTGTGCTCGTAGGCACGCTTCTTCAGCGCAACCAGGAGCTTGTCCATGTCGGCGAGCAGGATGTCGGCGGCGCGGGTCAGCTGGATGTTGAGCGTGGTGTCGAGCACGTCGGACGAGGTCATACCCTGGTGGACGAAGCGGCTGTCCGGGCCGATGAATTCGGCGAGGTGCGTCAGGAAGGCGATGACGTCGTGCTTGGTGACGGCCTCGATCTCGTCGATACGGGCGACGTCGAATTCCGCCGCGCCACCTTTTTCCCAGATCGTCTTGGCGGATTCCTTGGGAATGACTCCGAGTTCGGCCAGGGCGTCGCAGGCATGCGCCTCGATCTCGAACCAGATGCGGAATTTCGTTTCCGGCGACCAGATGGCGACCATGTCGGGACGGGAGTAACGCGGGATCATTGGGGTTCGGCTTTCTGTTCTAACGTCAATTGAGTGCCGCTTTAGCAAAGGCTCCCGGATTTCTCAACGCTTGCGACGCGCGATCAGCAGGCTGGCGGCGGCAAGGCACAGGATTCCGGCAGGCAGGTAGAGCGGCGTGCCGAGGACCAGGAACTGGTAGACGGCGGCCACCGTCGTGAAGCTGAACTGGTAGAGCCCGCGCACCGTCGTCAGCGGGTCGTGCCAATGCGCGTAGAAGAGGCGATATTGCATGGCGAAGGCAAAGGCCGTCCATGCGATCGTCGAACCGCACAATACCACGAATGCGGCAGCCAATCCTGCCATCTTTCCCAGTCTGGCCAATGCCGGCTGACAGAGAATGATCGCCGTGATCCAGCCGGGCAGGGCACCGAGGAAGAAGATCAGCAGAATGGTCGACAGATGCGGCGTTTCCAGCCGGTTGCGCAGATAGACGCCGAGGAGCGAGGACGCGTCCATGGCGATGGCCCACAGCAATGCACCAGCAATCAGGCCTGTCAGTGATAGCGAGGGCGGTTTTGCCGGCCGGATGTCGCCATCATCCATTCAGGGCCGAACCGGGACGGCGATCCAGCGGCCGTCGCGGCCCTCGAAGCCGTAGCTCAGAACCTGGACGAGTGCGATGTTCAACAGATCGCGGGACGGCGGATAATAGCTGACCACACCGCCGAGCCTGTAGCCGACCGGACATTTGCGGCTTTCTGGAATACGATCGTCTTCGTGGATGACTTCGGATGCCGGCTTGCCGGTGCGTTCGGTCAGCGTGAGACGGAAACCGGCCGCGTTGTCCGGCGTGATGTCCTTGCAGCTCGAATAGGGCGGCAGGCCGACGTCCTCGATCTTCATCGCATAGGTCGTGTCGATCGGCGGATCGGACGAGAAGGGCCGGTAGCGGATCTGCTTGCCGTCGCTGCCGAGCTCGCTTTGCGGATTGAAGGCGACGATTGCTCCGGTATGGCCGGTCATGCCGTGTTCGACGATCAGCGCGGAGGCTTGCGCATAGGCCTGGCTTCGCGCGCTGGCGAGGCTGGTGTCGTCGCCTTCCTTCATCTGCACCCGGTAAGGGGTTTCGGGCAGATACTGGTCCTTGGCGGTGTCGATGAAGAAGATATTGGAATAGGGCAGGCCGGAGCCGTCCTGTACACCGTATTCCTCGAAGGCGAAGATGCCGCCGTCCTCGGAAAAGCCGATCAGCTGGAAATGCGAGAAATCACCGCCGAATGCCGGCGCCGACAGGAAAGCCAGCGCGGCAGACAGAATGGCGGTGGTTAGCTTTCTCATCACCGTGTGACCGCCTCCTCCGCGGCTTTACGCAGAGTGTCGACTGTTTTGCGATAATCGTCAACCGAAGTGCCCTTGAAGATCGCCGAGCCGGCCACGAGCACGTCTGCGCCGGCCGAGGTCGCGAGCGGTGCCGTCTCGGCGGTGATCCCGCCGTCGACTTCGAGATGGATCGATCGGTCACCGATCAGTGATTTTGCCATGCGGATCTTTTCGGTCATCGCCGGAATGTACTTCTGTCCGCCGAAGCCCGGATTGACGCTCATGATCAGGATCAGGTCGAGATCGTCCATGACATGCTCGATGGCCGAAAGCGGCGTCGCCGGATTGAGCGAGACGCCGGCCTTCTTGCCGAGCGCGCGGATCGTCTGCAGCGAGCGGTGCAGGTGCGGTCCGGCTTCGGCGTGAACGGTGATGTAGTCGCAGCCGGCCTTGGCGAAGGCTTCGAGATAGGGATCGGCCGGGGCGATCATCAGGTGGCAGTCGAACACCTTGTCGGTGTAGCGGCGGAGCGACTGGATGACGGCGGGGCCGAAGGAGATGTTCGGCACGAAATGGCCATCCATCACGTCGAGATGGACCCAGTCGGCGCCCGCATCGCAGACATTCTTGACTTCCTCGCCCAGACGCGAAAAGTCGGCGGCGAGAATGGACGGTGCAAGGCGAACCTGAGTGCTCATCGGTGCGAAATTCCTCCGTAACGCATGTGCCGGTGCCATATCACCGCCTGAAACGGCGGGCAATGCCGGGCAGCCGCTTGTCCGGCGTCTTCCCCACAAGGAAAGGTGCAGGGATGGAACGGAATACGCCCGCAATCGAAGGCCTCAGCCACATGACCTTTATCGTCGCCGATCTCGACCGGATGGAGGAGGTGCTGGTGACCGTGCTCGGCGCTCGACGGGTCTATGACAGTGGCGAGAAGACCTTTTCGCTGTCGAGGGAGCGGTTCTTTCTGGTTGGCGAAGGCGAAGCGGCGCTGTGGATCGCCACCATGGAAGGCGAGCCGCTGCCGTCGCGCAGCTACAATCACATCGCCTTCAAGATCGCCGAAGAGAATTACGATGATTGTCTGGAGCGGATAAGAACGCTCGGTCTGGAATTACGCGAAAGCCGCCCGCGCGTCGCAGGCGAGGGCCGGTCCATCTATTTCCACGACCATGACAATCATCTGTTCGAGCTGCACACCGGCACCCTGCAGGAGCGGTTGCAGCGCTATCTGGGGTGACGCCCCAAGGCGTCAGGGAGCAGGCGGGGCGAAGGCGAGGCCGGCGCCGATGCGGTTCCAGGCGTTGATGGTGGCAATCGAAACCGTCAGGAAGATGCCTTCCTCTTCTGAAAACTCCTGCCGCATGGCGTCATAGGCATGCGAAGGGACCGGGCCGCTGGCGATCGCCGTCAGCTGTTCGGCCCAGGCAAGGGCTGCCATCTCGCGGGCCGAGAAGATGCCCGCTTCCTTCCAGACGGCGACGAGATCGAGCTTGCGCTGTTCGACGCCAAGCTTGCGGGCGAGCGTGATGTGGAACTGCAGGCAGAAGGCGCAACCGTTGATCTGCGAGACCCTGATCTTGACCAGTTCCGTCAGCGCCTTATCCATGCCGGCGTCGTTGACCGCCTTGGAGAGTGCCGAGAGGCCTGCATAGGCGTCCTTCGCGGTGGTGGTGAAGGTCTTGTAGGAGACGTGTTCGGCATGGTGCGACATTGGATCGTCCTTGGTAGTTTGCAATGATATCAGAGTTCGAATAACATATCAGTGCACTGACAACATTCAAGGGGGCGCTGGTGGCGAAACTTCCCGGACCGGGCGAAGACAAACGCGGACAAGACGGGCATCCAGGCTATCTGCTGAGGCAGGCCGCGCATGCCCACCGCATCCGTGTCGAGGCGGCGCTGTCGGACCTCGACATCACCATGCCGCAGTTCGTGCTGATGACCATGCTCGAAGCCTATCCCGGCCATTACAATGCCGATCTGGCCCGTCTTGCGCTCCTCACGCCGCAGACCGTCAGCGTCACGATCGGCAACCTGGAAAAATCCGGAGCGATCGAGAAGAAGTCGCATGCGGTTCACGGCAGAATCCGCGTTCTGGAGCTGACGTCTGCGGGGCGCAAGCTCCTCGCCGAGGCCAAGAAGCGAGTCTATGCCGTCGAGGCGGATCTGTTCGACGGCTTCGGCCCGGAGGATGAAGCGATTATCCGGCGCTGGCTGGTGAGCGTGGCGGCCAAGGGGTGAGGCGTGGCGATCCGGGGCCCGTCAGGGTGCCAGATCGCGGAATGCGGCGTCCTTCCAGACCTGCAGGCGGAAAGGATTTTCCGCCAGATTGTGGTCTTCGGCAAAGCCGATCTTGCCGATCGCGGTGCTGAAGGTCGTGCCGACGAGAACCTCGGCAATCGGCCGCTTGCTGCCGGCCGCATCGGAAAGGGCGGCTGACGCGATCTCGGCGGCGGCGTAGGCCGGGAGCGCATAGCCCTCCGGTTCGCTGCCATTGTCACGCAATGCGGCCGCCGCTTTGGAAGCTTCCGGCAGGTTGGAATAAAGCGGTAAGACGACGCCCATGACGCCATCCGGAAGCGACACCTGGCCATCGGCCGCCCTCAACGCATCGCCGCCGAAGAAGGTCATGGCGATGTTGTCGCTCTTGGCGTCGTTGGCGATGATCGCGATGTCCGAGCGGTCGCCGGCCACGAAGACGTGCGTGGCGCCAACCTTTTTCAGCCGTCGTACCAGGGCGACCTGCTTCTCCTCGCCCGGCCGATAGGTATCGGTAAAGATCGGATCGAGGCCGTTCTTTTCGAGCGCGGCGCGCACGGCGGCCGTCAGTTCGCGGCTGCGGATGGTGCCGTCGTCGACCAGCGCAATCGCCTCGTCCGCCCAGCGGTCGAGGATGACATTGGTAATCGCGTCCGCTTCCTGCCTGTCGGAAGGCGCCAGACGAAACAACGGCCAGCCGTCGCGCATAGCGTCTTCCATGGCGATTTCGGAGCGCACGGAGACGGTGATGCCGGGAATGCCCTTGTCCTTCATGCCCGGCATGGCGGCGGTGATCGTCTCGCCGCAGAGAAAACCGATGGCGATCTCGGCCTTGGCGGCAGCGAGCTTTTCGGCGATCTGTGGGCGGGCATTGGTGTCGCAGGGCTCATCGATGACGATGACGCTGTTGCCGGCAAGGGTGGCTGCCACCTTTGCGCCATCGGTGATCTGCTTGCCCAGGACGGCGAACGTGCCTGATTGCGGCGCCACGACGCCGATGACGGCGGCGGATGCATCAATGCTGCCGCAAACGGTGAGCAGCAACGCGGCAGGAATGTGCAACAATCGGCCCATTGGCAGGCAATTCCCGAGATTGGATAGAGGGTTTTGTCCGAGGGCAGGGAACCCGGCTTGCATGTGCAAGACATAGCGGCTCAACCCTTGCCCGGCAATGCGTTATCGGCATGCTGTGTTGTGGAAAATGTAACCCTTTGACCTCATACTTTCGGGGCTTATGTAAGGGAGTGGCGATTTGACAGCCAAGGAGAGGCGCGTGTTGGACAGACAGAAACTGGATCCGGTTCTCTATCGGGACGCGATGAGCCAGTATGCCGGCCACGTGCAGATCGTGACCACCGCTCACGAAGGCAGTCGACGCGGCGTGACCGTCACGGCAGCCTGCTCGGTCTCCGACAATCCTGCAAGCGTGCTGGTCTGCCTCAACAACGGCAACCCCAGCAATCGCATCTTCTTCGAAAGCGGCGTTTTCGCGCTGAACACGCTTGCCGCGCGTCACCAGAGCCTGGCGGACGCCTTTTCCGGACGGGAAAAACTTGAAGGCGAGGAGCGTTTCGCACGAGCCGAATGGATCGTCGGCGCGACCGGCGCGCCGGTGCTCAAGGACCCGCTGGTCGCCTTCGATTGCCGCCTGACCGACATGAAGTCATTTGCGACTCATACGGTGCTGTTCGGCGAGGTTCTCGGCGTCCATTTCGGCGAGAAGGACAAGGCGCTGATCTATCTGGACCGGGGTTATCGCTCGCTGTAGGCTGTCTCTTTCAGACGACAGTTTGCGGGGCCGGTTATGCAGGGCGTGGACAGCGACGATCCCTTGATGATTGCCGAGGAATGGATGGGGCAGGGCCGCGAGGTTGCGATTGCCACCGTCGTCGAGACCTGGGGTTCCGCGCCGCGGCCTGCCGGCAGCCATCTCGTCATCGATTCGGCCGGAGAGTTTCACGGCTCCGTTTCGGGCGGATGCGTCGAGGGTGATGTCATCGCCGAAGCGCTGGACGTCATTCGCCATGGCGAACCCAAGATTCTCGAATTCGGCGTGGCCGACGAAACGGCATGGCGCGCGGGCCTTTCCTGCGGCGGCCGCATCCGCGTTTATCTCGAAAGGCTCGGCTGAGGCATATGGATCCCGTCAACCTGAAGAAACTGAACGCGGCCCGGCGCGGGCGCGTTGCGGCCGTCCTCGTCACCGACCTCGAGGACGGCCGGGATCGCGTCGTCGTCCATGGTGACGAGGTGAGCGGCGACCTCGGCAGGGCCATTGAAGAGGCGTTCCGTTCCGGTAATTCGAAGGCCGTCGAGATCGATGGCCGACCGTTCTTTCTGAACGTCCACTTCCCGCCGATCCGGCTCGTCGCGATCGGCGCCGTCCATATCAGCCAGAGGCTGGCTCCCATTGCGGCCGCCGCGGGATTTCCGCTGACGGTCATCGATCCGCGCACCGCATTCGCGACGCCGGAGCGCTTCTCGGGCGTAGATCTCTTCGCCGAGTGGCCGGACGAGGTGCTGTCCAGACAGCCACTGGACCGCTATACCGCGCTGATCGCGCTTTGCCATGACCCGCGGATCGATGACGAGCCGATAGGCCAGGCGCTGAACATCGGATGTTTCTATGTCGGTGCGCTCGGCAGCCGCAAGACACATGCGAAGCGGCTCGAACGCCTTGCCGGCCTTGGGCTGTCGCCCGAGCAGACAGCCCGTATTCACGCGCCGGTCGGCGTCGACATCGGCGCGGCCAACCCGGGCGAGATCGCCGTCTCGATCATGGCGGAGATCATCGCCTGCCTGCGCAAGCGCGTGGAGAACTGACCTTGGAGACGGGTATCCTGATCCTCGCGGCCGGCGAGGGGCGCCGCATGGGGGCAGGCGCGCCCTACAAGCTGCTCTGCGGCTTCTCGGGCGTGCCTCTGGTTCGGCATGTCTGCGCGGAAGCGGTTGCGAGCGGGGCCGGGCCTGTGGTCGTCGTCACGGGATTTCGGGCTCAAGAGGTGGAAGCGGCGCTTCGGGACCTGCCGCTGGAGATCATCGTCAATCCAAAGCATGTGGAAGGTATGGCCGGATCGCTGCAGATGGGCCTCGCGCATCCGGCCCTTCGGGACGTTAATGGCGTGATCGTCATGCTGGCGGACATGCCGAATGTCGGCGCAGTGGCACTCGGGAAATTGCGTGACCGATTTGTCGATAACGACGGTCGTGCGGTCATTCGTGCCGCCGACGGCGACAGGCCGGGCAATCCTGTGGTGCTGCCGCGGTCCTTGTTCGTGCCGATCATGTCACTTGGTGGTGATGAGGGTGCGAGACGCGTGATTGCCGCCGGCGGCCTGCCGGTGCATCTTGTCGATATCGGGCCGGCGGCGTTGCAGGACGTCGACACGCCGGAGGCTCTTCTCGCAGCAGGCGGAGAATTGAGGGAAATCATCCATGGATAATACCGACATCGAGGACATGTTCATCTCCCTTGCGCCAATCACCATCAAGCGGATGTTCGGCGGGAAGGGCATTTATCACGCCGGCGAGATCTTCGCGATCGAGCTCGACGGTGCGGTCCTGCTGAAGGCGGACGCCGAGACGAAACACGAGTTCGAGGCCGCAGGCGCCGTGCAATGGATCTACGAGTCGAACAGAAGCCGGAAGCCTGTCGCCATGCCCTACTGGTCGATACCGGAAGATGCCTATGACGATCCCGACATCATGGCGAAGTGGGTGCGGCTGGCCTACGAGGCGGCGCTGCGGGCGCGCAAGTAGCCATTGTCATCGGCGCTAGAAGTCGTCTGAATTCACTGAAGGGAATGTTATTTTTCCGAAGGTGATTATTCGTTGACCTGTTGGCCATGCCGCGTTATAAGGTTTGTGCATCGCAGCAATTTTAAGCGATTGCTAATTTCTCCCGAGACGACATTCCATTTTCATGACGAAACAAGCCGCATCGGTCCAACCGGTGCGGCTTTTCATTCATTTCGTCAGAATTTGCGGAGTTCGGCGATGGCAGCGATTGCAAAGGCGGACAGGGGCGTCGGTGTGGCATCAAGCTCGAACCAGCCGAAATCACTCAGTTTGTCCGGTTCGGTCAGCCGTGCTTCGCCCTGGCTGTCGCGGCTGACATAGATCAGCGACACCCAATGCTGCCGGTCGTCTTCGAGGATCTGTTCGGTGGTCAGCAGGTGCTCGACGCTGCCGATCCGCATGCCTGTCTCTTCTTCGGCCTCGCGGACTGCCGCGATGTCGGCCGGCTCCATATGCTCGATCTTGCCGCCGACGATGTTCCAGTAACCGGCCTCCGGCGCCTTGAGGCGCCGGTAGAGCAGGATCTTGTTGTCGCGCAAAATGGCCAGGCCGGTTCCCAATCCGGGAAAATCAATACCGGGCTTGCCGAGCATGATCAGGCCTTGGCGGCGACCAGCATGAAGGCGGGGATATCGTCGCCGAAACCAACGGGGGTCGGGCCGTCGTCGTTGTCGCGATTGCGGCTACGGCGTGCACGGTGATCGTCGTTTGCGGGCCTTGGCCGCGAATTGCGGGCTGCGGATTCCGTCGTATTTTCGGTGTTGCGAGCCTGTTTCACGTTTTCAGCCTTCTTGCCGGTGGTCGTCTCGGTGGTGGTGGTGGTGGCCTCAGCCGCCGGACGGCGGCCCTTGCTGCGGCGGTCACGATCGCGTTCACGACCGCGGCCCTTTCCTTCGTCAGCATCGTCCGAAGACGGAGTGACGGTGGTCAGGTCGCCATCAAGCCATTCGATTTTCTGGGTGATCAGCTTTTCAATGGCATCGAGATACTTGGTGTCGGCCTTGGTGACCAGCGTGAAGGCGCTGCCGCTTCTGCCGGCACGGCCGGTGCGGCCGATGCGGTGAACGTAGTCTTCGGCATGAATCGGCACGTCGAAATTGAAGACGTGGCTGACGTCGGGAATATCGAGACCGCGTGCGGCAACATCCGAGGCAACCAGCAGCTTGATGCGGTTATCCTTGAAATTGGCCAGCATGGTCGTGCGCGAGCGCTGGTCCATGTCGCCGTGCAGGGCACCAACGTCAAAGCCGTGCCGCTCGAGCGAACGGAACAGGTCGGCGACGCTCTTCTTGCGATTGCAGAAGATGATGCCGTTTTTCAGTTCGTCCTGGGCGCGGATCAGATCGCGCAGGCGGGCGCGCTTGTCGTAGTCCTTCGAACCGGTGGCGACGAGACGCTGGGTCACCGTCTTGGCGGTCGAAGATGGCGGAGCCACCTCGATGCGGACCGGGTTCTGCAGGAAGGTGTCGGCCAGCTTCTGGATTTCCGGCGGCATGGTGGCCGAGAAGAACAGCGTCTGGCGCGTGAAGGGAATCATCTTGGCGATGCGCTCGATGTCCGGGATGAAGCCCATGTCGAGCATTCGGTCGGCTTCGTCGATCACCAGGATTTCGACGCCAGTCATCAGCAGCTTGCCGCGCTCGGCGTGGTCCAGCAGGCGGCCGGGCGTGCAGATCAGCACGTCGGCGCCGCGTTCCAGCTTGCGGTCCTGTTCGTCGAACGACACGCCGCCGATCAGAAGCGCGATATTGAGCTTGTGATTCTTGCCGTACTTCTCGAAGTTCTCCGCTACCTGCGCGGCGAGCTCGCGGGTCGGCTCCAGAATCATTGTGCGCGGCATGCGCGCCCGAGCCCGGCCTTTTTCCAGAAGCGTCAGCATCGGCAGGACGAAGGATGCCGTCTTACCCGTGCCGGTCTGGGCGATACCGCAGATATCCCGCCGCTGCAGCGCATGCGGGATGGCACCTTCCTGGATCGGAGTGGGAGTGGAATATCCTGCGTCGGCGACCGCGCCGAGTACTTTTTGGCTGAGGCCAAGATCGTCAAATGAGGTCAATGGAAGCTTTTTCCGTTCGGTTGTTAAGAACACGAATGTGTCTTTATCAGGCGTCTATGCCAGATATGTGTCGGCGGAATAGTCCGAAAATGCCCGGAAGTCAAGGAAATCGGCCAGTTTCGGGCCGTCAATGCCGGATTTGGTTGATATAACACTTCACGTAACGGAAATTTACGTTGCGCAGCCACCGACGGCGGACATTACCGCAATCCCATGCCCCTGTGTGGCCGGGATGACTTGGGAATCAGTCGAGGTAGCTCTTGAGCTCCCGCCCTGCGACGATGAAGGGCATCGGATCGACGGCCTGACCGCCCTTGCGGATCTCGTAGTGCAGGTGCGATCCGGTCGAGCGCCCTGTCGACCCGACCTGGCCGATCACGTCGTTGACGTCGACCATCTGGCCGACATGGGCGAGAATCTTCGACATATGGCCGTAGCGGGTGGTGATTCCGTTTCCGTGGTCGATCTCCACACGCTGTCCGTAGCCGCCGGCCCAGCCGGCGGCGATGACGCGACCCGGCGCGGTCGGTCGGATCGGTGTTCCGGTCGGTGCCTGGAAGTCGACGCCGGCATGCAGCGCCATCGTGCCGAGGAAGGGATCCTTGCGTGTGCCGAACCGGCTGGTGATCGGCCGTCCCGGTTCCGGGCTGGCGAACGGGATTTCACGCGCCTTGTCGCGCATCGTCTCGAGGCGGGCAAGGGCGCCGTCGAGCGCGCTGATGGAGCTTTCGAAGTTCATCTGGGCACTGGTGGGAATGTAGGGTCCGCCGATTGCGGCGTCAGAGCCGTTGGCATAAGTACCCTTCACCCTAATCCCGGTCTTCTGCAGGATGCCGGCAATGGCATTGGCCGTCTCAGATGCGCCGGCGGTCAGTGTCCGGATGCTTTCAATCTGTTCGCTTTCGATGGTCTTCAGCGACAGCGATACGTTCGAGAAGGCCTGGTCGGCCTTTTCAGCCATGCTTTCCCGCAAGGGGGCATAGCCGAGCGCCTTCTGTGCCGGAGGCTGATCCCCGGTTCTCAGGCCCAGCAGCGTATCGATGGCCTCTGCGCCGGTTGCGTCAGCCTGCTTTTCGGGCAGGCGGGGATTGGCGGCGGGGACGGGGACGTTGCTGGACGGAAGATCGGCGGAGGCACGCTCCAGAAGCAGGTCGAGCTTGCCGTGGCGGCTGGTCAGCGCCTGCTGGCGTTTCAACAACTTGTCCACCTTTTCCTCGACAACCTGCTGGTCGAGGAGCTGTCGGGAGGTGATGCGGTCCACCTGGGCGCGCAGGGCGGCAATCCGGTCTTCGTAGGCGTGCTGTATGCGGGCCTGGCGGGCCGTCGACGCACCGATCAGATCGTCCCGGAATACGAGGTAGGATGTCGCGGCGAGGTAGCCGATGGCCATCACGCCGGCGAAGGATGCGCCAACGGCCAGCATCCAGGGCCTGATCGTCATGTGACGAATGTCGTTGCCGCTTGCCAGGATCAGCACATGCTGCTTGCTTCGCTTGCCGAAGACCTGGTCTTTTGCGCCGTTTGCCACTGACTGTTACTCCCGCACGGACTGCTGATTCCTCATCTCGAGCTTGGTGTGATTACACACCGTTAAGGTTAACAAAGCTTTGCCGGGCGGGTTTCCGGCTTGCTTTGCGGTGCGATCAGGCGTGGCTGGTGGATGTCAGCGAGCGGTAGAAAGAGGGCGTCAGGCCGGCCTCTGCACGGGCGATATCGTTGAACGGCGCCTTCAGCGGGCCGCGGAAATTGGCCCTGACAAGCTCGTGGAAGGTTCTGGCCGGATCCTTCGACTGGCGGGCGCAGAGAAAACGGAACCATTTGGCACCGATGGCGACGTGACCTTTCTCGTCGTTGTAGATGACGTCGAGGACGGCTGCGCTCTCCATGTCTCCGGTCTCGCGCATCTTCTCCTGCAGCGACGGCGTAACGTCGAGCCCGCGCGCCTCGAGAATCAGCGGCACGACGGCGAGGCGGGCGGTCAGGTCGTTCTTCGTCGCATGGGCGGCCTGCCAGAGCCCGTCATGGGCCGGCAGATCGCCATAGTCGCCGCCAAGCGCCCGCAGCCGCTCGCGTACCATGCGAAAATGCTTGGCCTCCTCGAACGCCACCTGCATCCAGCCGTCGAAAAAGGAATAGGGTACCTTCTCGGTAGCGAAGCGGGCGACGATGTCCAACGCCAGGTCGACGGCGTTCAGCTCGATATGGGCAATCGCATGCAGCAGCGCGATGCGGCCGTGCAGGCTGTGGAGCGACCGCTTCTTCATCTGCGTCGGCGGCACGAGATCCGGCTTGGCCGGCCGGCCTGGGCGCTCGGGAATGGAGGGATCAAGCGGCGAGCGCAGCGAAAGCCGGCGCTGTTGCCAGAGCGTGGCGGTCCGTTGGGCCAGCTCCGTCTTCACGTCGAGGTCCGCCGCCATGATGGCGGCCGTCGCGCCCTGGCGGAGCGAGGAAATCTTCGGGATTTCAGTCATCAGGCAGTCAGGCGCGCAATTCGCGCACGGCGGCGAGAACGTCCTTGGCATGTCCGGCGACCTTCACCTTCGGCCAGATCCTGGCCACCGTGCCGTCCGGTGCCACCAGAACCGTGGTGCGTACCACGCCCATGTATTTGCGGCCGTACATGCTTTTTTCCTGCCAGACGCCATAGGCTTCGAGCACGGCCTGATCCTCGTCTGCGGCGAGCGTCACCGAAAGGTCGTGTTTATTGGCGAACTTCTCATGGCTTTTGAGCGAATCGGGCGAAATGCCGATGACCGTGACGCCAAGCGCCTTGAAGTCGGGAAGCAGGCTGGAGAAGTCCTTCGATTCGGTGGTGCAGCCGGAGGTGTCGTCCTTGGGATAGAAGAAGATGACGACCGGTTTTCCACGGAAACTTGACAGTGTGACGGGATTTCCTCCGGTCGCAGGAAGTGTGAAATTGGGGGCGGTATTGCCTGTTTCGAGGGTCACTGACGCCAACCTTTCTTCGAGCCGCTATTGTGATGGGAGTTCTTTCCGGTGATATAGGCATGCTATGGTATTCGTCCATACGAACGAGTGACACTGAAGCATAAAATTGGGAGGTGCTCGGTCGGTATGGGCCAGCTCCATGACCAGAACGCTTTTCGCAAAGAGCACCATCGGGAGTCAGACATCTTGGACGTGCTTCCCGAGAGCGGTGACAGGCGGGCTGACGGCCTGCCGCCGAAGAGAAAGCCCCGACGCCGGTCTTCCTGGGTGGTGCGCGGGTTTCTGATCGTGATTACCCTGGTCTGCATCGGGCTGACCGGCATTTTTCTGGCACTCGAAAACGGCGTCCTCGACAAGAGCCTGAATGACCGCGTTCAGAAACTGCTGCAGCAGGCGGTCGGCACGTCGGATGCGGTATCGATCGGCAGCACCGCCTTGCGTTTTACCTCCGACGGGCGCCTGGCGCTGGAGGCGCGGGACGTCACGCTCGCCAAGGGCGATGGGGCCGCGTCGAGCGCCGGTGCCGCGTCGAAGATCAGCGCGGTCCGGCTGGTTCTCGACCCTCTGCGGCTTGCCCGCGGCCAGCTCAGTGTCTCCTCGATCGATGCCAGCGGTATCGTCGTCGGGAACTCCATCTGGCAAAGCGATGGAAAGCTTGACTGGGCAAAGATCCGGGTCGACGGCATTCCGAAGCTGACGGAGGAGCTGTTCAACAAGCTCGACGAGCTTCTGGCGATCAAGCGCCGGGGCGGGCTCTCGGTGCTGCGCATCTCCGATGTGACCATCATGATGAAGGCGCTTGGTGGCCGGCCGCAGGCGGTCATCATGTCCGAGCTCAGTCTCAAGGAGCCGGAACCGGGCGACGTGGAACTCAATGGCACGTTCGACATCGGCGGGTACGAGGCGTCGCTGTCCATTCTGGCCGACACCACGAAAGGCCGGGCCGAAAGTCTCAAGGCGAGCCTCGAAGGCGCCGCGCTCGGGCCACTCCTGACACTGCTTGACGCTCAGGGAGAGATCATCAAGGGAGCGACGGGCAAGCTGAGCGTGGAGCTGACGGCGGAGCGTGGCCAGAGCGGCGGCGAGGCGACGGTGAATGCGTCCGCCAAGGTCGATGATGGCCGCTTCTACATGCGCTGGACACCCGTCGACGTGCCGGAACTGACAATCAATGCCGCTTATGACAACGAGAAGCATTCTCTCGAGGTGAAATCCTCGAAGGGCGTGTTCGGCGATACGTCCCTGCCGTTCAGCGGTGCGGTGATCGATCTCGACCGGCTGGACGATGATGGCCGCAGCGGCTTCGGGTTCGATTTTCTCTTCTCAGGGGCCAGTGCGGATACGGAAACGGCGGGTGAGGCGGCCGTGCCGTTCGATGCGAAATTCTCCGGCCAGTTCCTGACGCAGACCATGGAACTTGCCGCCGACCAGATCGTGATTTCCAGCGCCCGCGGCGCGGCGGCGGGTTCGCTGCGGATGGTCTTCGGCGAAGGGTCTCCGCAGGTTTCCTTCGGCATGCGCGCGGCGCGGCTGCATTCGTCCGTCGTCAAGCAGCTCTGGCCGTTCTGGATGGCGTCCAAGGCGCGTGAATGGGTGCACAAGAACCTGTTCGGCGGCAATGTGACCAACGCGTCTCTGGCCGTCTTCATTCCCGCTGGGCGGATGTCGATCTATCCGGAGCCGCTGGATCTCGACGAGAACGAACTGAGAATCAGTTTCGACGTGGACAATGTCCGGATGAACGTCGCCGGCAATATCCCGCCAATCCGGGACACGGCCGGTCACTTCAGCCTGAACGGTCCGAAATTGACGGTCGATATCGATCACGGCACGTCCTATTTCCCGTCCGGGCGGTCGGTATCCCTCGACGGCGGCCAGTTCAATATCGCCAACACCTACGAAAAGCCGCTGATGGCGGACATGCATATCAACGTGTCCGGTGCCGCAGACGGGGTGGCGGAACTCGCCACCTACAAGCCCATCGGGGCGCTGGAGCGGACCGGTTTCGTGCCGTCGGATTTCTCCGGCAAGATCAGCGCCAAGGTGGACGCGACCTTCGGCCTCATTCCGGAACAGGATCCGCCGCCGCCACAGTGGCATACCGTCATGACCTTGAACGGCGTCGATCTGGAGAAGGAGTTCAGCGGTCACTGGCTGACGAATCTGGACGGAACGCTGGACATCACGCCCGAGGTGGCCAAGGTGGATGCCAAGGGCAATCTCGACGGCGCGCCGATGCAATTGACGGCGATCGAGCCGGTTGAGTCGACGTCGAAGGTCCAGCGAAGCCGGAAGATCGAGCTGACGCTCAACAATGACGACCGCAACCGGATTCTGCCGGGACTTGGTGAGCTGATCGACGGGCCGCTGACGATCGACGTCGACCAGAGCACCGAAGGCCGGCAGTCGGTTTCCGTCGACATAACGAAGGCGGCGCTGATCTTGCCCTGGATCGACTGGATCAAGGGCCGAGGCATCAAGGCGATCGCGACCTTCGACCTGAAGCAGGATGGTGCGCGCAGCGAGATCGGCGATTTCGATCTGAACGGCGACGGTTTCCGCATCACCGGCGATCTGACCATCGGCAAGTCGGGCCTGATTTCAGCCGACTTCGACAATGTTCGGCTTTCCCAGGACGATCGCTATGCGCTGAAGGTCAAGCGGGTCAGCGGCGGTTACGACGTGCGGGTGGATGGCCAGAGCGCCGACATGCGCTCCGTGCTCCAGAAGCTGAAGACGGGCGAGGAGACGGCAGCGCAGGGTGAATTCGGCCTCAGCATCACCGCCAATCTCAGCAAGCTCATCGGCTTCAACGGCGAAGTGCTGAGCGCCGCAAACTTCAAGTATTCCGCCGAGGGAACGACGATAAAGTCCGTGTCGGCATCGGCCGTCACCGATACCGGGGCGGCGTTCGTCATCCAGACCGCTTCGGATGCCAGCGGGCCCTTCGTGCAGATCACCAGCGGCGATGCGGGCGCCATGGCACGCTTCGCCGATCTCTACCGGCAAATGCAGGAAGGTCTGCTCAACATCAAGATCAGGGGCATGCGGACGGACAACTGGAGCGGAGCGGTCGACATCCGCAAGTTCCGGATCGTGGACGAGAAGCGCCTGCAGAAACTCGTCTCGACGCCGACCGGCAAGGATGGCCAGAGCCTCAACAGCGCTGTCAAGCGCAACATCGACGTCAGCAGCGAGCGCTTCCAGCGTGCTTTCGCCCGGATCAATTCGAACAAGGGCGTTCTGACGATCGAGAACGGCGTCGTGCGGGGAGACCAGATCGGCGCCACCTTCCAGGGTGTCCTGCGCGACAAGAAGGGGCAGATGTCGATGACCGGCACCTTCATGCCGGCCTACGGTCTCAACCGGCTGTTCACCGGCCTGCCGATCATCGGGCTCATTCTCGGCAACGGCAACGATCAGGGCGTGATTGGCATCACCTTCAAGCTGACCGGCAGCTTCGATCACCCGGACCTCCTGATCAATCCGCTGTCGGTCATCGCTCCGGGCATTTTCCGGCAGATCTTCGAGTTCCAATAAAAACCCCGCCTCAAGGGGCGGGGTTGAAATGTTCGGGCGTCCGGGTCGGCCTGATCAGGCCGGACGGACGAGAATGTGCTTCTTCTTTCCGAGCGACACCTTGATCACGCCGTCCGCGGTGACGTCCGGCGAGCCGACAGTCATCCGGTCGTCGCTGACGGGATTGTCGTTGATGCGGACCGCGCCGCCCTGGATGTGGCGGCGGGCTTCCCCGTTGGAGCCGGCGAGGCCTGCGCGCACCAGCAGCGTCAGGATGCCGAGGCCGCCGTCAAGTTCCGCCGACGGAACCTCGACCGACGGGAGGTTTTCGGCAAGCGCACCTTCCTCGAAGGTCTTGCGGGCCGTTTCGGCGGCTTCCTCGGCGGCGGCGCGGCCATGCAGTACGGCAGTGACTTCAGTGGCAAGGATCTTCTTGACGTCGTTCAGTTCCGATCCGCCCAGCTTGGACAGGCGGCCGATTTCGTCCATCGGCAGTTTCGTGAAGAGCTTCAGGAACTTGATGACGTCCGCATCTTCCGTATTGCGCCAGTATTGCCAGAAATCGTAGACCGGCAGCAGATCGGCGTTCAGCCATACCGCGCCGGAAGCCGACTTGCCCATCTTCGCGCCAGAGGCCGTCGTCAGCAACGGGGCCGTCAAAGCGTAAAGCTGCGGCGTGCCGAGGCGGTGTCCGAGATCGATACCATTGACGATGTTGCCCCACTGATCCGAACCACCCATCTGCAGCCGGCATTCGTAGCGCTTGTTCAGCTCGACGAAGTCGTAGGCCTGCAGGATCATGTAGTTGAATTCCAGGAAGGACAGGGACTGCTCGCGGTCGAGGCGCGTCTTGACGCTGTCGAAGGACAGCATGCGGTTGACCGAGAAATGGCGGCCGACATCGCGCAGGAATTCAAGGTAGTTCAGCGGGCGCAACCATTCGGCGTTGTTGATCATCAGCGCCGCATTGCCGGCCTTGTCGTAGTCAAGGTAGTTGGCGAAGACGCGCTTGATCGAGGCAATATTGTTCTCGATCGTTTCAAGCGTCATCAGCTGGCGGGCCTCATCCTTGAAGGAGGGATCGCCGACCATGCCGGTACCGCCGCCCATCAGGGAGACGGGGCGATGGCCGGTTTCCTGGAACCAGTGCAGCATCATGATCTGCATCAGATGGCCGACATGAAGGCTCGATGCCGTCGGATCATAGCCGATATAGGCCGTCACGCTTTCCTTGCAGAGCAACTCGTCGAGACCGCTTTCATCGGAAATCTGATGAATGAAGCCGCGTTCGGAGAGAGTGCGGAGGAAATCGGACTTGAACTCGGACATGACGTGGTTCTTTCGTGACTGGTGTCGCGCTTCTGGCTGAAAACGAGCGCGGCTTTAGCATTGTTTTTTGAAAAGTGCACCTGTCTCGGTGGCAAGGCAGGTTGCCTGGCTGAAAATGCATGCGGCCGGCGCGGGCTAAATGAACCCGGCCGGCCGCGTGTCTTGCAATCCGCTCAGCGAATGCGCTTGGCAGCCGGCTCCGGAACCAGTTCGCCGTCGAGGCGGCGATCCAGATAGTCCTCGCATTCGGCCATCAGCTGATCGACCCGGTCCTTGAAGAAGTGGTTGGCGCCTTCGACCGTGCGGTGGGTGATGAGGATGCCCTTCTGCGCCTTCAGCTTCTCAACGAGGCCGATGACGTCCTTTTCCGGCGCAACCTTGTCAGCCGTGCCGTTGATGATCAGGCCGGACGAGGGGCAGGGCGCCAGGAACGAGAAGTCGTAGCTGTTGGGCTGCGGTGCGATCGACATGAAGCCTTCGATTTCCGGCCGGCGCATCAGAAGCTGCATGCCGATCCACGAGCCGAAGGAGTAGCCGGCGACCCAGCAGCTCTTCGAGTCCGGATGCAGGCTCTGAACCCAGTCGAGCGCCGAGGCGGCGTCCGAGAGTTCGCCGGCGCCATGGTCGAATTCGCCCTGGCTGCGGCCGATGCCACGGAAGTTGAAGCGGAGCGTGGTGAAGCCCCGCTTCTGGAACATGTAGAACAGCTGGTATACGATCTGGTTGTTCATCGTGCCGCCGAACTGGGGGTGCGGGTGCAGGATGATTGCGATCGGGGCGTTCTTTTCCTTGGAGGGTTGATAGCGGCCTTCAAGACGGCCGGCAGGGCCGTTGAAAATTACTTCAGGCATTTGTACTCCGGCTTCATATTCACGATCCAAAAACCGGCGTCTCGGACGAAAGTTGACTTGACGAGATCAGTCAACTTTTCTAGAAGCTAGTTTAGAACCATTCGAAACTTGTTCTGCCGCCGCAAGGACGGGTTTCGAGGTGTCATAAGGCAAGCGTTGCAGAAAATTCAAGAAAAATGCGCTGTCTTGCCTGTTAATGTCTAAACCCTGGAAGTGTAGCCATGGCCGCCGCGCGTCATTATTTCGACTGGAATGCCACCGCGCCGATGTTGCCGGCCGCGCGTGACGCCGTCGTTGCGGCGCTTTCCCAGTTCGCCAATCCGTCGTCGGTACACGGCGAAGGCCGGGCCGTCCGGGCGGCGATCGAGGCGGCCCGACGGGACGTGGCGGCGCTTGTCGGGGCGCAAGCGGCGCATGTGACCTTTACCAGCGGCGCGACCGAAGCCGCCAATCTCGTTCTGACGCCGGACTTCCGGATGGGGCGCACGCCGCTGAAAGCCGGGCGGCTCTATTTTTCGGCAATCGAGCATCCGGCGATCCGCGAGGGCGGCCGTTTTGCCAGGGCCGCGATGACGGAAATTCCGGTGACGGCAGGTGGCGTGGTCGATCTGGACGCGCTTGCGGCGCTGCTTGCCGATCACGACAAGGCGGAAGGCTTGCCACTCGTCGCCCTGATGCTGGTCAACAATGAAACAGGGATCGTCCAGCCGGTTGCGAAGGCGAGCGAGATCGTCAAGGCCCATGGCGGCGTACTTGTCGTCGATGCGGTACAGGCCGTTGGTCGCATTCCGGTCGACATTGCGGCGCTCGGCGCCGATTTCCTGATCTTGTCGTCTCACAAGATCGGCGGTCCCAAGGGGGCGGGCGCATTGGTGTCGCGTGGCGAAATCCTGATGCCGGCACCGCTGATCCGCGGCGGTGGCCAGGAAAAGGGTCACCGCTCGGGGACTGAAAATTCCACGGCGATCATCGGCTTCGGTATCGCTGCACGGGAAAATGCGATCGATCTTCGCGCCCGCAACGAACGTATTGCGGCCATGCGCGATCGCCTCGAGGCCGGCATGCGGGACGCGGCAAATGATGTGCTCATTCACGGCCAGGACGAGACAAGGGTTGCCAATACCAGCTTCTTTACTTTACCGGGACTGAAGTCGGAGACGGGGCAGATTGCATTCGACCTTGAGGGCATTGCGCTTTCGGCCGGATCGGCCTGCTCGTCGGGAAAAGTCGGCGAGAGCCACGTGCTCGTGGCGATGGGAAAGGATGCGCGCCTCGGCGCCCTGCGCCTTTCCATCGGTCCGACGACCACCGGCGAGGACGTCGACGCGGCGCTCGCCGCCTTTCGCAAAATCGCCGGGCGGCGCAAGCCGGCCGGACAAGCGGCCTGACGATGGTGCGCGGAAAAAATTGAGAATTGCCAGATTTCTTCCACCCAAGAGGGTGAAATCTCGGTATCGGAACAATAGATAAGGGGGCAGATCACCACATCTGCCGTCAAACGTTGACAAGCTGCCGGACCTTGGACCCGGCGAGATTGGAGAACGAGAATGGTAGCCGTTCAGGAAACGATCGATCAGGTGCGCCGGATCGATGTCGACCAGTACAAATACGGTTTTGAGACATTTATCGAAGTCGACAAGGCCCCCAAGGGCCTTTCGGAAGACGTCATCCGCTTCATTTCCGCCAAGAAGCAGGAGCCGGAGTGGATGCTGGAATGGCGCCTTGCCGCCTATCAACGCTGGCTGACGATGGAAGAGCCCAGCTGGGCGCGCGTCAATTATCCGAAGATCGATTTCAACGACATCTACTACTACTCCGCGCCGAAATCGGCCTCGGGCCCGAAGACGCTCGACGAAGTGGACCCGGAGCTGCTGGCGACCTACGAGAAGCTCGGCATTCCGCTTAGAGAGCAGGAAATCCTGGCCGGCGTCCAGAAGTCTAAGATCGCCGTCGATGCCGTGTTCGATTCGGTCTCGGTCGTGACCACCTTCAAGGAAGAGCTGAAGAAGGCCGGCGTGATCTTCATGTCGATCTCGGAAGCCATGCGCGAGCATCCGGAACTGGTGAAGAAGTATCTCGGCACGGTCGTGCCGGTCTCCGACAACTACTATGCGACGCTGAATTCGGCGGTCTTCACCGACGGTTCCTTCGTGTACGTTCCGAAGGGCGTTCGCTGCCCGATGGAGCTTTCCACCTATTTCCGCATCAACGAGAAGAACACCGGCCAGTTCGAGCGCACGCTGATCATCGCCGAGGAGGGAGCCTACGTCTCCTATCTCGAGGGCTGCACGGCGCCGCAGCGCGACGAAAACCAGCTGCATGCGGCCGTCGTCGAGCTCGTCGCGTTGGATGACGCCGAAATCAAGTACTCCACCGTCCAGAACTGGTTCCCGGGCGACAAGGACGGCAAGGGCGGCATCTACAACTTCGTCACCAAGCGCGGCGATTGCCGCGGCAAGAACTCGAAGATCTCCTGGACGCAGGTGGAAACCGGTTCGGCGATCACCTGGAAGTATCCGTCGTGCATCCTGCGCGGCGACGGTTCGCGCGGCGAGTTCTATTCGATCGCGGTGTCGAACGGTCACCAGCAGGTCGACAGCGGAACCAAGATGATCCACCTCGGCAAGAACACGTCGAGCCGCATCATCTCCAAGGGCATTTCCGCCGGCGTCTCGCAGAACACCTACCGCGGCCAGGTCTCGGCCCACCGCAAGGCGGAGAACGCCCGCAACTTCACCCAGTGCGACTCGCTTCTGATCGGCGACAAGTGCGGCGCCCATACGGTGCCCTACATCGAGGCGAAGAACTCGACGGCGCAGTTCGAGCACGAGGCGACCACGTCGAAGATCTCCGAGGACCAGCTATTCTACTGCCTGCAGCGTGGCATCCCGGAAGAAGCGGCGATCGCGCTGATCGTCAACGGCTTCGTGCGCGAAGTCATCCAGGAACTGCCGATGGAGTTTGCCGTCGAAGCACAGAAGCTGATCGGCATCTCGCTGGAGGGGAGCGTGGGCTGATGGATCCGGTCGGCCTGACATACTATGCGATTGTCTGCGGCGGTCTCGCCGTGCTCCTGGAGAGAATTCCGGGAAGGATGATGCGCCTGGTTGTCGGGCTGGCGGTCGGAGCCATCTCCGCCTCGATACTCCCTTTCATTCGAACCGCTTTGTGAATTTGACCTTAAGATCGCGCTGAGCCTGCTCGCGCATGAAGACAGGAAACAATCATGCTTGAAATCAAGAACCTGCACGCACGGATCGCCGAGGACGGCACCGAAATCATCCGCGGCCTGAACCTGACGGTGAAGGCCGGTGAAGTTGCTGCCATCATGGGCCCGAACGGCTCCGGCAAGTCGACGCTCTCCTACATCCTGTCGGGTCGCGAAGACTACGAAGTCACCGATGGCGACATTCTCTACAACGGCGAGAGCATTCTCGAACTGGACCCGGCCGAACGCGCCGCCAAGGGCATCTTCCTCGCCTTCCAGTATCCGGTCGAAATTCCCGGTGTCGCCACCATGCAGTTCCTCAAGGTGGCGATGAACGAGCAGCGCAAGGCGCGCGGCGAAGACGAGCTTTCGACGCCGGAGTTCATGCGCCGCGTCAAGGAAGCATCGGCTGAACTCAAGATCGCGCCGGAAATGCTGCGCCGTCCGCTCAACGTCGGTTTCTCCGGCGGTGAGAAGAAGCGCGCGGAAATCCTGCAGATGGCACTTCTGGAGCCGAAGCTCTGCGTGCTCGACGAAACCGATTCGGGCCTCGACATCGATGCCCTGAAGATCGTCGCCGACGGCGTCAACGCGCTGAGGTCCCCGGACCGCGCCGTGATCGTCATCACCCACTACCAGCGCCTGCTCGACTACATCGTGCCGGACACCGTTCACGTCCTCTACAAGGGCCAGATCATCAAGTCCGGCGACAAGACGCTGGCACATGAACTGGAAGCCAACGGCTATGCCGACATCATCGAGGCGGCGTGAGGCCTGAGCGGAAACGGTACAAGGATTGAGATTATGAACATGCAAGCTCAGACCAGGCTGACGACCGCCGAGACGGCGCTGATCGAGGCCTATGCCGGTCTGTTCGGCCAGCTTCCGGGCGATGGGGCGGTGACCTCGACGCGCGACCGGCTGATGCACGAGCTGAAGGTCGCCGGTCTGCCGACCCGCCGTATCGAGGCGTGGCATTACACGGACCTGAAGACGCTGCTGAAGACGATCCCGGCCAACGTCCGTGACGTCCATGCCGATGTCTTGGCACCGCTTGTCGCAGGTGCCTCGGTGCAAGCGATCGTCCAGGGCAAGGCAAGCCTGGACGGCGCGATCGACGGCGTGTCGATCAAGGCCTATTCCACGGCTCTGGCAAGCGGCACGGCCGCCGAAGGCCTGTCGGTCTCTGACGCCGACGATGCCATCGGCCGAATTAACGGCGCTTTCGTCCGCGACGGGCTCATCGTCGAGGTCTCCGCCGGTGCGGATGTCGGCGAGCCGATCGAACTGCAGTCGGTGCATGCCGGCGGCCAGGTTCACGGCAGGATTGTTGCGACGTTCGGTGCCGGCGCGAAAGCGACCGTCATCGAGCGCCATATGCCGATGGACGAAGCGGCGGCGGCACTCGTGTCATCGGTCAGTGACATCAAGCTCGAAGACGGCGCAGAGGTCACCTGGATCATCCAGCAGGCGCAAGGTGCGGACGACACCCATCTCGGCCAGATCAACATCGATCTCGGCAAGGATTCCAAGCTGTTCCTTTTCGTGCTGAATGTCGGCGGCAAGCTGGTGCGCCAGGAAATCCACGGCGTGACGACGGGCGAGGGCGCCGACCTCAAGCTGCGCGGCGTCAATCTGCTGGGCGATGCGACCCATACGGACGTCACGCTGACGCTCGGCCACGATCTGCCGAACACCACCTCGACGGAAGTGATCCGGAATGTCGTGTTCGACAATGCCAAGGGCATCTTCCAGGGCCAGATCCGCGTTGCGCCGGACGCGCAGAAGACCGATGCGCGCATGGCCTGCAACACGCTGCTGATGTCGGACGAGGGCGAGTTCTCGGTCAAGCCCGAGCTCGAGATCTTTGCCGATGACGTGCAGTGCGCCCATGGCGCGACGGTTGCCGACATCGACCACACGCACCTCTTCTATCTCATGGCCCGCGGTATTTCCGAAGCCAAGGCGCGCGGCCTGCTGATCAAGGCCTTCGTCGCCGAGATCGTCGAGGAACTGGAAGACGAAGCCATCGTCGAGGCGCTGGAAGGCGTCATCGATAGCTGGCTGGAACAGCGAGCCTGAGGAAGCGACAAGCAGGATGGACCAGATGGCACCCATGAGCGGACCTTATGACGTCGAGGCGATCCGGAAGGATTTCCCGATCCTGTCGAAGACGGTCTACGGCAAGCCGCTGGTCTATCTCGACAGCGGCGCGTCGGCACAGAAGCCGAAGGTCGTGATCGATGCGGTGTCCCGCGCCTATTCGGAAGAATATGCGAACGTGCACCGCGGACTGCATTTCCTGTCCAATGCCGCGACGGACGCCTATGAGGCGGCGCGCGAGAAGGTGCGCCGTTTCCTGAATGCGTCCTCGGTCGACGAGATCGTCTTCACCAAGTCCTCGACGGAAGCGATCAATACGGTCGCCTACGGCCATGGCATGCCGAATATCGGCGAAGGCGACGAGATCGTCATCTCGATCATGGAGCACCATTCCAACATCGTGCCCTGGCATTTCATCCGCGAGCGGCAGGGCGCCAAGCTCGTCTGGGTGCCGGTTGACGATGAAGGTGCCTTCCATATCGAGGATTTCGAGAAGTCGCTGACGGAAAAGACGAAGCTCGTCGCGATCACGCATATGTCGAATGCGCTCGGAACCATCGTCCCGGTCAAGGAGATCTGCCGCATCGCCCATGAGCGCGGCATTCCCGTGCTGATTGACGGTTCGCAGGGTGCGGTCCATATGCCGGTCGACGTCCGCGACATCGACTGCGACTGGTATGTGATGACCGGCCACAAGCTTTACGGTCCGTCGGGCATCGGCGTGCTCTACGGCAAGAAGGAGCGGCTTGCCGCCATGCGGCCGTTCCAGGGCGGCGGCGAGATGATCCTCGACGTGTCCGAGGATGCCGTGAGCTACAATGATCCGCCGCACCGGTTCGAGGCCGGCACGCCGCCAATCGTGCAGGCGATCGGTCTCGGCTATGCGCTCGATTACATGGAAACGATCGGCCGTTCGGCGATTGCCGCGCACGAGGCCGATCTTGCCGCCTATGCGCAGAGCCAGCTGTCGGCGATCAATTCCCTGAAAATATTTGGCACAGCGCCGGGCAAGGGGGGAATATTCTCCTTTGAGCTTGAAGGCATTCACGCGCATGATGTGTCGATGGTGATCGACCGGCGCGGTGTTGCCGTTAGGGCAGGCACCCATTGCGCGCAGCCATTGCTGAAGCGCTTCGGCGTGACATCCACTTGCCGGGCCTCGTTTGGCCTCTACAATACAAGGGCGGAGGTCGACGCGCTGGCGGAGGCGCTCGAATATGCCCGCAATTTCTTCGCCTGAGGTGATTTTGATGAGTGAGACCGGAACGGAAGAAAAATGGGATGCCCGCGACGGCATCGTGACCTCGGCGATCCCCTCCGAGGAGATCGCCCGCCTTTCCGATGACATCATCGCGGCGCTGAAGACGGTCTATGACCCGGAAATCCCGGCCGACATCTTCGAACTCGGCCTGATCTACAAGGTCGACATCGAGGACGATCGCATGGTCAAGATCGTCATGACTTTGACCGCCCCCGGCTGCCCGGTCGCCGGCGAGATGCCGGGCTGGGTGGAAAACGCCGTCAGCGCCGTGGAGGGCGTTTCGGGCGTCGAAGTGGAAATGACGTTCGATCCGCCATGGTCGCCGGACCGTATGTCGGAAGAGGCGCAGGTCGCGCTCGGCTGGTATTGATCCGCCGGCGGCCGACGCCTACATCTTGAAACGGAAGCACCGGGCCTTGAACCCGGTCGTGGAAGGAGCAGCCAATATGGCATTCGAAGTCATCACCCTGACCGATGCGGCCGCCGAGCGTGTGAACGCGATCGTCGGCAATAGTGGACCAGACGCCATGGGCATCCGCGTCTCCATCAAGAAGGGCGGTTGCGCCGGGATGGAGTATTCGGTCGACCTCGTGCGCGACCCGGACCCGAAGGACGACAAGGTCAGCCGCAACGGCGCCAACGTCTGGATCGACCCGTCGGCCGTCCTCTACCTTCTCGGCACCGAGATGGACTATGAAGTCACGACGCTGCGCTCCGGCTTCACCTTCCGCAACCCCAACCAGACGTCCGCCTGCGGCTGCGGCGAGTCCGTCGAGCTGAAGGCTGCCGATCTCGCCGACCTGGCCCGTCAGCGTGAAGGGGCGGGAGCGTAAAATCCCGCTACCTGTGGGCAGGCCTATGCGGTAATAGTCGTTCGGGTGTGTATGCTGAACGATGGGTTGACCGTGTATTTCGAACGAAAATTGCGGCGCTTGATGAAGAGCCTGACAGTAGGCGCGTTTCGCATCGCAATCGCCGCTCAGGGCAAGTCTGACAACCGGATCGCTTTTGAGAAAAGCTGGAGACTTCTCCACAATTCAAGCCTGTTTTCTTCCATGATGGCATTTGGTGCCGGTGCACGGACCGAGAGTGCCATCAGAAGAGAGCTTCTTCGCCTGTACTGCAGCCTGGCACCCAATCTTTATGGGGCGGCCAAGTCTTCCATTCCTGACGAACTGCTAAGCATGTTGAGGAGCGACATGCCGATCATGCTTGTCGATTTCCATCAACGCTATCCGGGCGTCACGAAGTGTCTGTGCGATCATGGAATCGCACATTATCGTGTGGTCGCCAGCGAGAGCGACATGAGGTCGAAGCTAACGGCAATGGGATTGGATGTCTCCCTTATCCATTTTGTCGAACGGTCGATCAGCAGTCTGGCGATCTTGAGAAAAGCGGCTCAGAAACGAAATATAATCTGTAGTTCAATTGACTTTAAATCCGCCGGTATTCAAAGATTTGCGAGCCCGGCCATGCTTGAGCTTGCTGGCCGCCTGTCCATAACTGTTGTGTTCCTGAAGACGCTGATTGATGAGAATGGAATGATTATTCTCTGTCATTCACCGGCATCTTTCGTCATGGACGCCAATGTATCGCTGCAGGCGGGGATCGACTTTTTCAACTCAGTTGAAGGTGATCAGAAAAATTTAGACATCATGAGATTTTCTGAGCGTCTTTAATGATGGCGTATATTTGAAGTATTTCCTTGTCCTGGTCGATTAACGACGGGTCTATATTGATCTCAAACCGTTCTTCCAAGGCCATCAGGAACTCGACAAAATCGAGCGAATCCATGCAGGAGTCTCTCAGTCGAGTAGAACTGCCTGCTTTTCTGCCTGTTGCGCGAAAATATTCGCCAATGAATTCTTCAAAATCGCGTTCATTTATACCCATTACTTGCCTCCCACTGCAGGAATACCGATGGTGACACGGCCGGTTTCGGCATGCGGTCCCAAGATATCCGTCCATGCATTTCCTGAAGTATCGATAGCCAGGCTGTCGCCATTCTTAGCCCCAGCGCTTGGCCCGCACAAATATGCTTTCCAGCTCCGAATGCCAGTCCGACAGCGCTGCCGGGAGTGCCTTGGTTGGCGGCCCAGGGAAGCATGAGGATTATTTGATCGCCTTCGTGAACGTCAAGGTTGCCAATCTTGACCGACTTCGTGGCTGTCCTGCCTATGTAATTGACGGGAGATGTCGTGGCGAACAGCTGACGTACATCGCATTTTTCCAAGCACACAGCTCTTTTGGATGGGGAAAGCGACGCAAGGTAGAGGGAAAATGCGGTGAGCGTACCAAGCAGGGGATCGCGTCCCTGCAGGACATAGCTTAACGCCAAATCGAGCATGTCATGACGTCCTGAACCACCGAGTTTGTCGATCAAATCCCTAACCTGTTCCTCCTTTTTGAGCAGCTTTGATCGCGAGTGGAAAAACTCCATGATGCACCCGGCACTTCCACTCCAGAGTTCAGGGTCGAGACTCTGACCCAGGCATCTCTCAACGATGATGGCCAGCGCGCGGTCGACATAGGGCGCGACCAGATCGTCCGCAGTGACTCCGTCATTGCGGTTCGCCGCGGCCTCCAACACGCCGCGTGCAATATCTGGGAGCATCGGGGATGCGGCCTTCTCGGCTTCCGAGAATGCGGCCAGGTATCTTTTGCGCTTGCAAGCATGCGTCTCGCCGTCTGCCTGGATTGGGTTTTTCCGAAGGAAGGTATTGACCAATGTATTGGGCTTGTCGTCCTCGACTTTCAAAATGCGGTCGACCGCATCGGCTATACCAGGCTGTATGAATGAACTACCGACCAGGATCGATCGGCAAATGTGCTGATCGAAAACAACGATGATTCGACTGTTTTTGTCTTGGAACAGAACGAAATTCCGCGACTGAGCCGCGTCTTCCTCCGTGAAAACAGACGGCCGTTCGGCGATGGTCCTATTGAGAAATTTATAGACATCCAGCGCAATCATGAATTGCTGTTCTCACCCCGCCGTACATCCCACCGGCTTGGTGATGAATGATCATATGAAGTTGGTCAATAGTATCTATCCATTAACGTCGAAGAATTTGGTGGCGGTCAGTTCATGATGATCGTTGATGTTTGATTGGAATTTGAAAATGAATCGCGCTTTGCAACGTGCCGATTCTATCGGGGATCGAGAGGCGCCGAGGCGAAAGTGCCGTTCTGACCCTTCCGATATTTCGCAACGCTCATCGTTCTTTGATCGCCCGGGGTCGAATTGAAGAATTCGATCATCGCATTTGCTGCGGCAATCGAGTTTTCGATTTGCATGGGTGCAGAATGCAGCAGATGCATCTGCCCCTCTTCATCCACATAGGACTTGAGGAAAACCACGGTGATCGCAGTGAGGCGGGCGACTTCTAGAACCGCAGGGCTGACAAACTTATATTCGTTGTGCCGCTTGAAATCGATCGAGCAGCAAACAACGCGTCTGTTCCTTGCTGCATTCCGGAGGAAGACCAGGCTTCCGGCGCTTCTTCCAACGGCGTGAATGAGCGTCTCGTCAAGGCCGATGCTGCGGGCCTTCATCCGCACATACACAGGGTCGGCCACAATGCGATAATGCTCTACACCGGCCTCGCACAGGCTTTTGGTCACGCCCGGATGCCCCTGGTGGAAATCAATCAGCAGAAGGGGTCGATGTATCCTCAGGATCTCCTGTATGGCGGATGGCTCGAGGCTTTTTGCCTGGCCATACAGGTCAGGTGCAAACCTTGAGTACATGCTCATGATCTGGGTTTGTAACGAGCTCTGTCTGTCAACGAACTGGCTGTGGCGCAGAAAGAATTGAAACAGCGCAAATTTCTGCAGCGACTTCCATGTTCTGCGAAATGCTACCTCATTCGAGGCACCGGAATGCGCTATGACGACCGCCCTGAACATATGGCGTGCCAAGCTGTTCGAAAGCCTCCTCAGCATCCGAATTTCAAACAAGACGCCCCCGCGACAGCTTGAGAAATGAATTGGAATGGTGAGCGCGCAGGGATTCGAACCCTGGACCTACTGATTAAAAGTTATCATTTGCGTCAATAAAATCAATGACTTGGATGGTTAACGCTGTGCGACATTGTCAATTGTTGCTCTCATCTGTGTTTGTCGTCGTCTCGCCTTCGTACCATTCGACCATCTTGGCGATCGCGCTGGTTGCCAGCTCGGGGTTGAGCGCGAGATAGTGCTTCATGACCTGGTGCGCGGACACCAGCGAGTGACCGGTGATGGCGCAGATTTCAGGCAGGGTCGCGGTTGAGTTTGCGAGCCAGGTGACAGCGGTATCACGAAAATCCTGGTCGCGGAAGTCTTTCAGGCTCGGGTGGGTCTTGGCGGCGAGGCGCCGCACGCTTTCGTAGCGGGCGCGATAGACGGCGGGCGTGACCGGCTGCCATTTCTCCTCGTTGAGGACGACGAAGGGCGAGACGACCTCGGCCAGCTTGCGGCGCTCGGCGGCGGCTTTGAGACGTTCCTTGACGAGCGGCGCTTCCGGGATCGAGACGATGGCGCGGGTCTTTTCCTGCCGAAAAATCAGCCGGCCCGGCACCCTGGCGTGCGTGGTGAGCTGCAGGCGGTCGGCCTGGCGCTGGCCGGTCCAGATCGCCAGCACGAAGCAATCGCCCATCCATGGCAGGCCGATCGCATCGGCCGCGGCGATCATGGCCTTCATCTCGTCGATCGTGCCGACGCGCAGGCGTGGTGGCGGCACCTTCATCTTGAGCTTGTGGGCCGGGTTGACCGGCATCAGCGGCAGGCGGCCACGGTCGATCGCCCATTGCAGGGCGATGCCGAGAACGCGCATGGCGCCGACGGCCGAGGGCAGGCCGACGCGCATACGCAGATCCTCGTAGAGGCCGATGCAGATCGGCTTGGTCAGCGCCTCGACCTCCGACTGCCAGACCTCGGGTGCGTGGTTTCGGAAGATATTGGCCTTTTGCCGGTAGTCCAACCGCGTCTTTGCTGCTCGATCCGCAATGCCCGGATGCTTGCGCTCGTCGAGGAAATCCTCGAAGAGTTGGCGCAGCGGCAGGACGGGGGCGACCTTCGGCTTTTCGAGGATGGCCGGCGCCGGCCGCGAGCGGGCGCGCTTGCGGCTTTCGCGGCGCGCCCGCTCGAGATTGGCGGCGAGCGTGCGCGACCAGTCCAGCGCCTCGCCGGCGGTAAACCAGCGGCCGTTCTCGTGGCGCAGATCCTTGCTCTCGTAGCCCATGGCCCGGAGCGTGGGCGACGGCGCGAAACGGGGCTTGCCGTTGCGCCAGGCGACGTGGGGGATTTTCGGGGCGTCAGTCATCGTCAGAACCTCATCACTTCGCCGTTGACGCTGTAGACCGCGCTCGGCCGGATCTGTGCGCGGCCGAGCGAAATGATCATCTTGCCATCCCAGTGCGAGAAGATGAAGCGGGCCTCCCTGGCGTTGCACTTTGCCTGGTAGGCGCGCAGCCTGTCACCCTGTCGCAGCATGGGCCTAAGCGCCGCTGCTGCGGCCTCGTTACGTTGGCGAAGTGTCGCCATCTGCTCGTCGAGCGTCATCAATTCCCAACGCGCATCGAGCTCGCGGGTGGTTTCGGGGGTGTGCGTCATCACCATATCGATAGTTCCTCCGTGATCGTGAAGGCGACCTTATAGGCCTGTGATTGTTTGCTGATCTTCTTGCCGTCTTTGGGTGGCTGTATGGCCTGCATCAGGGCCGCGTAGAGTGCGCGCCCCTCCTTGTTGTCGAGAATGATCACGACGTCGCCCTTGCCCTTGTCGTCGCTGAATAGCTTCATCACGTTTCTGCCTTTCCTGTCAGGATGATCCGCGCCGCGCACTGGCCTTCCGTGGCGGCGATGAAATGGCTGTTCGGCCGGGCCGAGGAATGCGGCAGGTTGGCCTGCCTGATCCGCTGGCATGCGGCGCTGTAGGTGGCGGCGCGATCATGGATGGCGGCAAGCTCGCGATCGCGGGCGATCAGCGCGTGCATGGTGTCTTCGAAGAAACGCAGCCCGCTCATTACGCGCCCTCCTGCGCTTCGAATTCTTCCGTTGCCTCGTCGTTGAGATTGTCGGCCTTGTTGTACAATGGCCAGCAGCAAGGGCGGCGGCTGGTGATCTCGTGATCAAGTGTGACCGACATTTCGCCTGTGCATTCGAAACGGATGGCAAAGACGTCGTCCGGGCTGCGCCAATCACGGGGGTCGGCCTCGTCGATTTCAAGGCGTAATGCATCGCAGCACGGGCACTCGCGGACGGTGCGTAGCTTCTCGATGGCGATTTCCTGCAGCGTCTTCATCACGCCACCGCCTTTCCGGTCCAGTTCGACAGGAAGGCGATGAGCTGCATGGCGCGGCGATTGCCGGTGTTGAGGCTGTAGAACCGTTCCTGTCCGGAGCGTCGGGCGCTGACCAGGTGCTCGCCGCGCAGCACGATCAGGTGCTGACTGGTGGCCGACTGGCCGAGGCCCGTGGTCTTGCAGAGCTCGCCGACATTGCGCTCGCCGGCGAAGGCGATCTCCATCAGGATTGCCAGCCGCTTCGGGTTGGCGGCGGCCGTCAGCATGCCGGCGGCGCGCTGGAGCTGGTGATCTGTTTCGTTCATCGCGTTTTCCTCATGTCTATCTCGGGTGACAAAAAAACCCGGCGGCACGCGATACAGAGCCGCCGGGCTCGAGTTTCACCGGACCTTTTGATAAGGGAGGTGTCCGGTGGTTCTTGGGGAACATCGTTGGCAGGGCCGCCGTTCTGGCGGAGGGCGGCCCTGCCGGGGCATCCGCCTAGAGGGGCGGCGGCGGATCCTTTGGATCGGTAAAGAGAAAATCCCAGCGCCGGAGGTTCGCGTTGATGCGGGCGCGCTCGGCGGCGCTTTCGCGGGCGGCGGTGACAAACTCCTCGAGCGCTTCGCGGGCTTCGCGCTCGAGGCGGTCGCCCTCGGTCTCGATCGTGCGCAGGGCGGCGGCCATCAGCGGCCTCCCTGCAGGCGCTCGAGCGCCATTTCGCCGGCGAGCGTGGGGGCGAGCGACGGCACGTTGCCGCGAATGAGCTGATAACGCTGCAGGGCCTTGATCGTCTTCGACGAGCAGCGCAGCGTGCCGCCGATCTCGACGCCGCCGGGGGCCTTGGTCGAGCGCTTGAACATGGCGATCGCCGACAGCGCATCCTGCTGCGAGCGGGTGAGCGTGGCCGCCGGGTTGAGCACGGCCGGGTTTTCGGCGAGCGGGAGGGTCATGACTGCGCCTCCCTTGCTGCGCGCGCATCGGCGGCGACATCCTCCATCGTCTGTCCTACCCTTGGCCCGACGCGCCACGTCTCCGGTAGCGGGATCTGCGCAGTCAGCGGTCGCCAGATGTGCAGGCAATAGGGATGGTGGTTGATGTAGTCCGCGCGCGGCGGGTGCAGCTGCATGCAGGCCTCGCTGTCACGGAAAAACGTTTCCTTGATGAAGGACATTTCCGGCCAGTTCGGGCAGCGGTTCTTGCGGGAAACGCTGACATGCTCCCAATGCGGATCCGTCGAGGCGATAACGCGCATGGGCGCCTTGTCGACCGGCGAGGGGATCAGGAAGGCACCGCAGTCGTCGCCGCCGTTGAAACCCCAGATCTGGCGTTCGCCGGCGACGTCACGATATTTGTTTAGAAGCGAAAGGGCTCTCATGCCGCCGCTCCCGGCGCATAGCGCTCTTCCAGCGCCTGCCGCTCGACATGGATACGCAGAACAGTTGTCGAGCGGCGGGCTGCGGTGGTCTTCGCGCGGCCGTAGCCGGCGATCCAGTCCATGACGCTCTGACGGTGCCAGCGGAGCTGGCCGGCCGGCAGGGGCGACGGCATGCCGTGTTCCCTGGCGAGCGCATGGCGCCGGCGCAGGAGGTAAGCCCGGCTGATGTCGAGCTGGTCCGCTACCTCCTGCGCATTCATGTATAGCGTGTCTGCCATGGTGTGCCTCTCTAAGCCACATTGGTCGTGCACGCATATCGATAAGCGAAAATGCTTAGAGGAGCAAGCGTAAATTTTGAATGGTGCTTAGGATCGTTATGGCACCCGGTAAGCGAGCATTGTGATCCCGCCGTCCGTTTTGGGGTGCGGCTGCTGAGATTGGACTGTGATGGGCTGTTTGCCGGGCGCGGATCCATCAATCAGCAGCGCTGCTGAGTTCAGTGCGGCAAGGGTGATTTGCAGCGCTGCTCAGTTCAGTGCGACGGCGGTGATTTGCAGCGCTGCTGAGTTCAGTGCGATCCTGAATTCAGCAGCGCTGCTCAGTTCAGTGTGAATGTTCCGATTGCGACAGACTAATGCTGGTTGCGGATTGTGCCGACGCAGGTGCCCATGATGACGACGCGATCGTCGTCGACCTGCTCGGGTCGCTGCGGACCGAGGCGCAGCGAGTGGCTGACCAGAAACGGGGTCTGGTAGAGCCTGACGACGGTCTCGGCGGTGCCGAGCGAATAATCGGAGATCTGGGCGATCACGATGTCGCCGGCCTTGGCGCGGCGGTTCTGGTCGACGATCAGGATGTCACCCGGCAGGATGCCGATGCCATCGAGCGCGGATCCCTTCATCACCCATGCGTCGACGCCGGCGCGATCCTGCCTGGCGGCGGCGACGGCGGCGTCCAGCCATTTCGGCTTGCTTTCGCCGTCCTGGCCGAAGGGGATGGCGTCGGGCTCCTGCAGGCCGCGCGTGCGGCCCGGGAACTGCCCGATCTTGAAACCCGAATAGAGGGCGACCTTTTCCAGCGACGTCTGAGTGATCGACACGCTGTTGGAGTTATCATTGAGGTAGCGCGTGAGGGTCGAGGCGGCCATGCCCGAATTGAGGGCGAGCTGCGACGGCGACAGGTTCATGTGCCGGGCAATTTCTCTAAGCCAATCTTTTGTTTCGCGCTGATCATATGCCATGCGCGCAAAATTAAACTGTGCAAGTGCTAACGCAGTCACTTAAAAACACCTTGCAGAATAAGCAAATCTGCTTATTACAGTAAGCACTCTGATTTGCAAGGTGATTTGGAATGTTTGAACAGATCGAGTTTTCGCGCGTGCAGGCTGGCATAGACCAGAAGGAGCTGTGTGCCCGGGCCCGCGTCCACGAAACGACCTATACCGCCCGCAAGAACGGCCGAAGCGGCATGTCCGAGCGGACCTTGCTGAAGCTGAAGACGGCGCTCGACGCGCTGATCGACGAGCGCCGGCAGGCGCTGGACAAGATCGGCGGTGCGGCATGAACTGGGCCGACTATCAGCCGGGCAAGCGGTTGGTTTGCCTCGTCGATATTGAGGCCGAGATGCGCCGCGCCGAAGCGTGGAACTGGTTTCAGCAGTTCAAAGCCGCATATCGTTTTCCGGTCAAGGGAGCGATCTATACGGTCCGGGATACGATGCTCATACGGCAAGGGTTGGCGATCGTTCTGGCCGAAATCGTCAATCCGACTTTGCCATTCAGTGACACGCCATCCGAACTATTCTTCCCGGCCTACTACTTCCGCCCCGTCGACGAAACGAAGCTCGACCAGTTCCGCAAGCATCTGACGAACATTCCGACGGCGGTGCCGGCATGATGCGCCAACGGATCCAAGCGCCGCTGCTTTCCTACGAACAGGCCGAGGCCGCGATCGAGCTCTGGCGGTCGGCAAAATTCGACACTTACGACATTCACCGGTTGCTCGATGTGCCGGAGGCAAGCGTTGCCCGCACGCTGCAGGCGGCGCGCGATATCGCCGGCCCGCTGATCGAGCGGGAAGGGGTGCCGGCATGAGCGACAGCTATCTGATCGCCACCGGCGGCCGGGCGCCGACCGATTACGAGGAAAACGCGGCGTTCCACGCCAAGCTCGTCGAGCTGCTGGCCGCCGAGGTCCGCCACCAGAAATGGCCGGGCGCGGTGTTTCGCGATTACGCCCGCACAAATGGCCTCGTCGCCATCCAGGTCGCGCCCGGCCTGGGCGATCTGACGATCGAGGGCTTGCGGCAATTCCGGGAAGAGCAACGGGAAAGGAAGATGGCATGAGTGACGAACACAGAAGCGACGGCACGATCCTTTCGGCCGCCGAGGTCGATATTCTCGACGAGCGCCGCCGGCAGATCGAGGATGAAGGCTTCAAGGCCGAGCATGACGACTGGCACGGCAAGGGCGAACTGGCGCTGGCCGCCGGCGCCTATTGCGAAAGTGCCGCACGGCCGCGTCTGCTGGCGAGGAAAGAGGGGGCTGCCTTTGCGATCCCCAAGCTCTGGCCGCTCTCCTGGGATCTGAAATGGTGGAAGCCCACCGACAAGCGCCGCGACCTGGTCAAGGCCGGCGCGCTGATCATCGCCGAGATCGAACGGCTCGACCGGATCGCCGAGCAGAACAAGGGCGGTGCGGCATCGAAGATCGAGACGGGCGACGACCAGCCGCGTTCGCCGGGCGGGATTGTGATGCCGTCGGCCGACGTGCTCGGCGAGGATCCGGAGGGGAGGAACTAGGGATGGCCTTTGAAGAAGTTGAAATTGAAGAGGTTGCGAAGGCCTCCAATCACACAGGCATCTCCGCCGGGCTGACGAAAATGCGCGGCGCGCCAGCAAAACTGAACGTCTATATCAGGCCGGAGGTTTTCGACAGTCTGGGGTTCACCCGTGACGACCGGTTTGTTCTGCTGGTCGGCAAGGATGCGGACTTCGGCATGATCCGCCTGCAGAAGAACAAGAACGGGAAGATCATCCCGCGCGAGCGCAATTTCGCCTTCAATGCATCCGCCTGGCAAATGCGGCTCGGCCGTCGTGCCGAGTTCGTCGATCGGGCGGAGAAGGCGCAGTCGTGCACATTCGAAAAGATCGACATTGCGACCGTCGAAATCGTGCTGCCGCCGTGGGCCGATGAAACCAATCCGTTGAAAAGACCGAGACTGCCGGCCGTGCCCGATCATGTCGCGGCTGCCAATCGCGAACGCGACCGGATCGATCGTGAAAAGAGGGAAGCCGAGGAGAGGCGGCGGCAGGCAGAGCTGGAAGAGGTTGCCGACGAAGCGCGTCGGCAGACCATGTCTGCGATCGAAGGCGAGCAGCTTTCGTTCCGCGCCGACCTTGGCTTTACCAAGACGGAAACGGATCTGTTGCGTGTTCTGGTGCGCCGTTGCGGCAAGGTCGTTTCCGCCGACAGCATCATGACGCTGGTCTATGGCAATGACAGCGAGCCGCCCAGCGAGAAGGTCATCGATGTCTACATCTGCAAACTGCGCAAAAAGCTGCCGCCGTCGGTGCAGATCAAGACGCTTTGGGGCCAAGGCTGGCGCCTGACCGGCAACACTGCTGATCTCAATGAGCGGGGTGTCGCGGCATGACCCTACAGCTCGTCGAATGGATGGAAAAGCTTGCCGATGCGCGGGGGGAGGTGGCGATCGCAGACGTGTTGCGGCGCATGCCCTATACCCAGATGCTCAAGTATCAGGACAGCATCGTCCGGCGCTGCACGATGAATGCCTTTCCGGAGGGCGAGACCTATATCCGGCTGGTCTGCACCATGCTGAGGACAGAGCGGGGCAGCGAGCGCTTTCGCGAGCTCGTGCCGATGGTCGCGACCGTTTCCCGCAGGATGGACGAGGTTGCCGGCCATGCGCCAGTCCCGCGGCCCGCGCCGCCGGAGCCGGAACCTTCGCCAGAGCTGCCGCCCGTGCCCGATCACTCGAAGACGGAGCTCTGACATGCTGTCCGTCGCGGGGCTCATTCTCATCATTGCCGGCATCCTGAAGCTGATATCCGCCGCCGCCTTCGCGATCGCCGGGATCGGCGGCGCGTTGGCGTTCTTAGCGGCGCTCTTCTGGGTGTTCCTCCTGATTTCGGTCGGCGTGTGCCTTGTCTACGCCGGCTGGAAGTGACCGCAACCTCAAGGAAAGGACCAAGCGGATGTTGCCTGAATTTTACGGAACGAAACGGATCAAGGCCGAGCCGATGACGCGCAAGGCCTATGACGATTTTCGCGGCTGGCCGCTGCCGCCCGACGAGGATGGCAGCGACGAGGGCTATCTCGTCGAATACACCGACGGCGGCGAACCGAACGTGCCGGGCCGCGCCGGCTATATCACCTGGACGCCGAAAGCGCAGTTCGAAAAGGCCTATCAGCCGATCACGGCGATGAGCTTCGGCCACGCGATCGAGGCGATGAAGGACGGCCATAAGGTTGCCCGCGCCGGCTGGAACGGCAAGGGCATGTGGCTGGCGATCCAGCCGGGCTCCGTCATCACCGCCGCCCAGGCGCGAGGCGGTGCGGCACTGGGCCGGGCCTCGGAAGGTGCCGAGCAGATCGACATTCTGCCGCATATCGACATGCGGGCGGCCGACGGCTCGATCGTCGTCGGCTGGCTTGCCAGCCAGACGGACATGCTGGCCGACGACTGGACGATCGTTTTCTGACGACTGCCGCCGGCGGCGCATGGGGCGGCCGCCGGCGTTTTTCATGACATGCCGGGAATGTTTCGCGTCCGGCCTTTGGTTCTCAAAGGCAACGAATGTCCGACGACACTCTATTCGAAGATTTCAACAGGCTGATGCTGAAAGCGCACCGCGACAGGATTTCCGATGCCCAGATATGCCGCGTGGCGGGCTGCGCGCCGCGCTATCTGTGGAGCCTGCGCGCCGGGGAACGGCCGGTGACGCGCAAGCTGATTTCACGCCTGCAGCTGGCGATCGGGCGGATCAAGCGCGGTGACCTGGACCCGGCCGAGGCGCCGATCGCCGCGACCTTCCGGCTGGTGATCGCCATGGTGGCGGCCAATGCCGAGGTTGCGCCGGAGTTCATTCTGTCGGCGGATCCGGCGCGCCGCGCGACGGCCGATCCCGACTGGCTGAAGGCCGCGCATCTTCGCCGCCGCGCCCTCTACATCTGCAATGTGCATCTCAACATCGACCAGGCGACGCTCGGCCGCGTGGCCGGCATGAGCAAGGCGGCCGTTTCGGCGGGGCTGAAAGAGTTCGACGAGGACGACGACATGCCGGCGCCGCTTCTCTCGCTGCTCGGCACGATCGGGGAGGCGTTTGCGCCATGATCAACGACACTCCGGAGATCAAGCAGGGGCTGAAGGACCGGATCGAGGAGGTCTGCCGGCGGCTGCTGCCGGATGGGAGCCGCAAGGGGCGCTTGTGGGTGGCGCACAACCCGATCACCCAGGACCATGACCGCAGCCCGGAATTCAAGGTGGCGCTCGATCGCGACACCGGCGCCTGGAAGGATTACCGCACCGGCGAAAAGGGCGACGTTATCATGCTCGTCGCCTATCTGACCGGATCCGACTTCAAGGGCGCCATGGCCTGGGCGCGCGATTTCCTCGGGCTCAGGACCATGACGCCCGAGCAGCGGCGCGACATGCACCGGCGGGCCGAGGAGGAGCAACGCAAGGCGGCGCGGCTGGCCGAGGAAAGCCGGCTGAAGCGCATGCGCTCGGCCGAGGAGATTTTTCTTTCCGGCTACCAGGACGGCGCGCGCTCGACGCCGGAGGCGCTGGGGCGGGCGTATTTCGCCGCCCGTGGCTGCCCGCTGGACGGGATTGTCCATCGCGACATGGCGACATTCCGCTTTGCCGGCGGACAGGAATTCTGGCCGCGCGCGCTTTGGGCGAACGAGAACGGCCGGCGCTACAAGGCGAAGCCCGGGCCGGCCTATCCGGCGGTGCTTTCGGCCATGCGGCTGCCGGCGGGGCAGATCTCGGCCGTGCACATGACGTTTCTGTCACCGCTCGGGCCGCGCAAGCTGGAGGTCGACGCCAGCGAAAACGCCAAGCTGATGTTCGGCGAGGCCAAGGGGGCGATGATCCGGATTTCCCACGGGCCGGAAGGCGAGCCGCCGGAAACGGCGCGCCAGGCGCTGCCGCTCGTGCTTTGCGAAGGCGTCGAGGACGGGCTGTCGCTGGCGCTGGCGCTGCCCGAGGCGCGCGTCTGGGCGGCCGGCTCGCTTTCCCTGATGGCATCGGCGCCGGTGTGGCTGCCCTGCGTTTCGGCCGTGATCGTGGCGCGCGACAACGACTGGGAAAAGAAGACGGCGGTCAAGCAGTTCGACAGCGTGCTCGAGGCGCTCGCCGCCCATGGCAAGCCGATCGAGACGATCTCGAGCCACGTCGGCAAGGATTTCAACGACATGATGCAGGAGACTGATGATGAATGAAAAACTCGATCGAGACGATGAATTGCGCGTGGTGCACGGATTGTTCGGCGTCTGCTTCGTCCGGGGCGAGCGCGCCGCGCGGCGCGCGACGCTGTTCAACGTGTTCATGGCGCTTGCGCTGATCGCGCTGATGGCGGTTGCCACCGCAATCTGGCTGGCGGCGATTTTCCAGATCCTGAAGGTGGAACCATGACCGGCGCGGGGCGCAATTCGGGCGCCGACGTCCACGGCATTGCCCGCGATCAGCTGAAGGCCTTCGTCGAGCGGATCGAACGGCTCGAGGAGGAAAACAAGGCGATCAACGACGACAAGAAGGACGTCTACGGCGAGGCCAAGAGCATGGGCTACGACGTCAAGATCCTGAAACAGGTCATCGCGATCCGCCGCAAGGACAAGGATCAGCGCCTCGAGGAGCAGGCGATCCTCGACACCTATCTCGCCGCCCTCGGGATGATCGAGAGCGACGGCTAACGGCTCATGAAAGGAGCAAGACCATGGTGAAGAAGAAAAAGGAGCAGGCAGATGGAAACGAACGAATGGGATCCGGTGCGGGAACGCCAGTTGCTCAGGCAAATGTGGGCGAACGAATGGGATCCGGCGCAGGAACGGGATCCGGCGCAGGAACGCCGGCGGCTGGCGACGGTGTGGCAATTGCAGGAGACCATTCAGCGGCAGCTGGCGAGCCTGCTGGTGGGGCGGGTGACGCTTCTGCAGCTGACCCGGCGCCGGTTGATGGCCTCGACCTCGCTGAAGCCGAACGGGCAGGAGATCTGAACGATGAAAGCGAAACCGATCGGCGTGATCCGGACGAACGGCTGCCCGAAGAGCGGGGAGCCGAAGCAGGAGATACCGCAGGCACGGCAACTTCAACCGATATCAGCCTCTCTTCCGATCCTGCCGGAGATATTGCCGACGCCAAAACAGGCGCAGACGATCGCGCAAATGACGGAGAGGACGCAACCCTTTCCGCCGAGGCTGACAGTGCTGGGCGGGGATCTGACGTCGACAGCGGTGGCGGCGACGGCGGAACGGATGCGCCGAATGCAGGACAGAATGCTGGAGAAGGCGATCAGAAACCCCTCGAGGCAAGTGATCATGCCAGCCAGCAGCAAGACGGCGCCGGAGGTTCGGCAGGACCTGGTCGGCAAGATCCGGAAGATGCGGGTGGAGCTGGAATTGATCCATCGCCGTCAGCTACAGACGGCGATGGTGCTCAATCCGGAACTGCTGGCAACCTTGCCGCTGAAGCAGCGGCTTCGGGCGTTGCGGTGGGTCCGGATGGAGAACCGGAGGGTACTGCAGGCGATGGGGCAGACGCCGGAGCCGTGGGCGGATCCGGCGACATGGCCGCCGGGGAGACGGCTGCCGTAGAAGAGCTTTCCGCCGGCGAACGGATCGAGCGCGACGGGC